>NZ_CP151981.1:0-3833489 GCF_038593285.1 Bacillus sp. FSL R5-0712
ATGGAAAATATTTTGGATCTGTGGAATAAAGCACTTCAAAAAATAGAGACAAAATTGAGCAAACCCAGTTTTGAGACATGGATGAAATCGACAAAAGCCCATTCTCTTCAGGGAGATACGCTTACAATTACGGCACCTAATGAATTTGCTAGAGATTGGCTAGAGTCAAGATATCTTCACTTAATTGCTGATACCATCTATGAACTAACAGGTGAAGAGCTCAGCATTAAATTTATTATTCCTCAAAATCAGGATGAAGAGGAAGCCATGCCAAAGTCTCCTATCAAAAAAATGTCTAAAGAAGAGCCCGTTGACATTCCACAAAATATGCTGAATCCAAAATATACATTTGATACTTTTGTTATTGGTTCAGGCAACCGTTTTGCTCATGCCGCTTCACTTGCAGTCGCGGAAGCACCAGCAAAAGCATATAACCCGCTTTTTATTTATGGGGGCGTTGGTTTAGGAAAGACTCACTTGATGCATGCGATTGGTCATTACGTGATCGACCATAATCCATCAGCCAAAGTGGTCTATCTATCATCTGAAAAATTTACTAATGAATTTATCAACTCAATCCGAGATAACAAAGCTGTCGACTTCCGTAACCGCTATCGGAATGTAGATGTGCTTTTGATAGATGATATTCAATTTTTAGCAGGAAAAGAACAAACACAAGAAGAGTTTTTCCATACATTCAACACACTTCACGAAGAAAGTAAGCAAATCGTCATTTCTAGTGACCGGCCTCCGAAGGAAATTCCGACACTTGAAGACAGATTACGCTCTCGATTTGAATGGGGCTTAATTACAGACATTACCCCGCCAGATCTAGAAACGCGTATCGCAATCCTGCGAAAAAAAGCAAAGGCAGAAGGCTTAGACATTCCAAATGAAGTCATGCTGTACATTGCCAATCAAATCGACAGCAACATTCGTGAGCTGGAGGGTGCTTTGATTCGTGTCGTTGCTTACTCATCTTTAATTAATAAAGACATTAATGCAGATCTAGCAGCTGAGGCGCTAAAGGACATCATTCCTTCATCAAAGCCTAAGGTCATTACAATTAAAGATATTCAAAGAATTGTAGGGCAGCAATTTAATATTCGATTAGAGGATTTCAAAGCAAAGAAACGTACAAAGTCAGTTGCTTATCCAAGACAAATTGCCATGTACCTCTCTAGAGAAATGACCGATTCCTCTCTGCCTAAAATCGGAGAAGAATTTGGCGGTCGTGATCATACGACTGTCATTCATGCTCATGAGAAGATTTCGAAATTAATTGTTGAAGATGAACAGCTTCAGCAGCATGTCAAAGAGATCAAAGAACAATTAAAATAATCAAGCTGATATAATGAGTACGGGAAAATGTGAATAACTAGAGCATAGTCATACACAGTCTGTCCACATGTGGATAGGCTGTCTTTCCTTTCTTTTTCTCGACTTATCCACATATTCACAAGCCCTACTATTACTTCTACGATTTTTATTAATAAAATATATATACATGTCATTAAGAAAATTTAGGAGGACCACTATGAAATTCACGATTCAAAAAGATCGTCTTGTCCAAAGTGTCCAAGATGTATTAAAGGCCGTATCCTCTAGAACAACGATTCCTATTTTGACAGGGATTAAAATTGTTGCGTCTGATGAAGGGGTTTCTCTAACAGGAAGCGATTCTGATATCTCAATTGAATCTTTCATTCCTCAAAGAGATGGAGATTTAGAGGTTATCACCATTGATCGTCCGGGAAGTATTGTGCTTCAAGCCCGCTTTTTTAGTGAAATTGTAAAGAAACTGCCTATGTCTACTGTCGAAATTGAAGTAGAACAAAATCACCTGACTATCATCCGCTCTGGTTCAGCGGAATTTAACTTAAACGGCTTAGATGCTGAAGAATATCCGCATCTTCCACAAATTGAAGAGCATCATGCATTTCAAATTCCGACAGATCTGCTTAAAAACTTGATTCGTCAAACTGTTTTTGCAGTGTCCACCTCAGAAACACGACCTATCTTGACAGGTGTAAACTGGAAGGTTGAAAAAGGTGAATTAATATGCACAGCAACGGATAGCCACCGTCTTGCTTTAAGAAAAGCGAAGTTAGATATTAACGAGGAAAGTTCGTATAATGTCGTGATTCCAGGGAAGAGTTTAACTGAGCTAAGTAAAATTCTTGATGATGGACAAGATCTTGTGAGCATCGTCATTACAGAAACCCAAGTTCTTTTTAAAGCACAAAACGTACTGTTCTTCTCAAGGTTGCTGGATGGAAATTATCCAGATACGGCCCGTCTGATCCCGCAAGAAAGTAAAACGGATGTCGTGGTCAACACGAAAGAGTTCCTTCAAGCCATTGATCGTGCATCACTTTTGGCAAGAGAAGGACGTAATAATGTCGTGAAACTGTCAGCTGATCCTGAACAAAGCCTTGAAATCTCTTCTAATTCGCCTGAGATCGGTAAAGTGGTGGAGACGGTTCAAGCAGATGACATTAAAGGGGAAGATCTTAAAATCTCCTTCAGTCCAAAATATATGCTGGATGCGTTAAAAGTATTAGAGGGAACAGATATTCATGTAAGCTTCACTGGTGCAATGAGACCGTTCCTGCTGCGTACGCCGAATGATGATTCTATCTTGCAATTGATTCTTCCGGTAAGAACGTATTAATTCAATCTAAAATGGCTGCTGTGTGAGTGCACAGCAGCTTTTCTTCTCGTTTTCCATGCTTTCTTTCATCCCAGTTCGCTTTCCCCCTTTCCTTCTTGTCTTGTTTTTTAGTACAATTAGATATTAGTGATATTGAAAGAGGTCGATACAATGCCTAATCTTATAACCATTGAAACAGAAATGATTACATTAGGGCAGTTTTTGAAATTAGCCGAAGTCATCCAATCTGGCGGAATGGCGAAATGGTTTTTAAGTGAACATGAGGTGTTCATTAATCAAGAGCCAGATAATAGACGGGGACGCAAACTATACCCAGGAGATGTTGTCGAGATTGAAGGTTACGGCACATTTCAAGTTGTGAATTAGAAACGGGTGACAATACATGTACATTCAAAGTCTGGCGTTAACTTCATACCGAAACTATGAACACACCGAGCTTCAATTCGACAATAAGGTGAATGTCATGATCGGTGAGAATGCCCAAGGTAAAACGAACTTGATGGAAGCGATCTATGTATTGTCGATGGCAAAGTCTCATCGTACGTCAAATGATAAAGAACTTATCCGATGGGACCAAGACTATGCTAAAATAGAAGGTAGAGTCATTAAAAAAAATGGTCCACTCCCAATGCAGCTCGTGATCTCAAAAAAAGGGAAAAAGGGCAAGGTCAATCACATTGAACAACAGAAGCTCAGTCATTATGTTGGTGCGTTAAACACCATTATGTTTGCGCCAGAGGACTTAAGTCTTGTGAAGGGCAGCCCGCAAATCCGCAGAAGATTCCTCGACATGGAGATTGGACAAGTTTCTGCTGTCTACTTGCATGATTTATCGCTCTATCAAAAAATCCTCTCTCAGCGGAATCATTACTTGAAACAATTGCAGACAAGAAAGCAAACGGATCAAGCGATGCTGGAGATTTTAACAGAGCAGTTGATTGATGCGGCAGCGAAAGTGGTCAAAAGACGACTGACTTTTACGAAACAGCTCGAAAAATGGGCGCAGCCGCTGCATTTTGGGATTTCTAGAGAGCTAGAAACACTTACGCTCCAATACCAGACGGCAATAGAGGTATCAGAAGCGTCAGACTTGTCGAAAATAAAGAATAGCTATGAAGAATCGTTTCAGAAACTAAGAGAGAGAGAAATCGACCGAGGGGTGACACTGTGGGGACCTCACAGAGATGACCTGCTTTTCTTTGTGAATGGTCGGGATGTTCAGACATATGGCTCTCAAGGGCAGCAAAGAACAACAGCTCTTTCACTAAAGCTGGCAGAAATTGATCTGATACATGAAGAAATCGGAGAATATCCTATTCTTCTACTTGATGATGTGTTATCTGAACTTGATGATTACAGACAGTCTCATTTGCTCCATACCATTCAGGGACGTGTACAGACCTTCGTCACCACAACAAGTGTTGAAGGCATTGATCACGCCACCCTGAAAGAAGCGGAAATTTTCAGAGTAGCCAGTGGAAAAGTAATTGACTGATAAATGAGGTGTGAGTCTTGTATATTCATTTAGGTGATGATTGTGTTGTTTCTACACGAGAGATTGTCGCAATTGTTGATTACAAAATGAGGTCGTCTTCTGTTGTAGAAGAATTTCTACAAAAACAAGAGAAACATATCATTTCGTTATCACAAGGGACACCCAAATCCATTGTCGTCACAACTGAATCTGTTTATTACTCTCCTCTTTCCTCAAGCACGCTCAAAAAACGTGCTTCGTTTGTGGTTGAAATTGAAGTCTAAAAACTCAATTCATATAAATATATCGTTTAAGAAAAGTGTAGGTGAATGTACGTGGCAATGGAACAGCAACATAATAGTTATGATGAAAATCAGATACAGGTGCTTGAAGGATTAGAAGCTGTTAGAAAACGTCCAGGAATGTACATTGGGTCAACCAATGCAAAAGGGCTTCACCATCTTGTATGGGAAATTGTCGACAACAGTATTGATGAGGCATTAGCTGGTTATTGTACAGACATTACAGTGCAAATTGAAAAAGATAACAGCATTACAGTAAAAGATAATGGCCGCGGGATTCCTGTTGGAATTCATGAGAAAATGGGGCGTCCTGCCGTAGAGGTCATTATGACTGTTCTTCACGCTGGCGGTAAATTTGACGGCAGCGGTTATAAAGTATCAGGCGGTCTGCATGGTGTAGGGGCATCTGTTGTAAATGCATTATCTACTACCTTAGACGTGACTGTATACCGTGACGGGAAAATCCATTATCAGCAGTTCAAACGCGGCGTTCCAGTGGGAGATTTAGAGGTTATTGGTGAAACTGATGTAACCGGGACAACCACTCACTTTGTGCCAGATCCAGAAATTTTCACGGAAACCATTGAATTTGATTACGATACACTTGCTAACCGTGTTCGTGAGTTAGCCTTCTTAACAAAAGGTGTAAACATCATCATAGAAGACTTGCGTGAAGGCAAAGAGCGGAGAAATGAATACTGCTACGAAGGCGGTATTAAGAGCTATGTAGAACATTTAAACCGCTCAAAAGAAGTCGTTCATGAAGAGCCTGTGTACATCGAAGGTGAGAAAGACGGAATCACGGTTGAAGTAGCATTACAATATAACGATTCCTATACAAGCAATATCTATTCCTTCGCCAACAATATCAACACGTATGAAGGCGGAACACACGAAGCTGGTTTTAAAACCGGTCTAACGCGTGTCATCAATGACTATGCTCGTAAAAATGGCGTATTCAAAGATGGGGATGCGAATTTAAGTGGTGAAGATGTGCGAGAAGGCTTAACAGCCATTATCTCCATCAAACATCCAGACCCTCAATTCGAAGGACAAACGAAGACAAAGCTTGGGAACTCAGAAGCGAGAACCATCACAGACTCCCTTTTCTCTGAAGCACTTGAGAAATTCTTGCTTGAAAATCCTGATTCTGCGAAAAAAATTGTGGAAAAAGGACTGATGGCAGCTCGTGCAAGAATGGCTGCCAAAAAAGCTCGTGAGCTGACAAGACGTAAAAGTGCACTGGAAGTCTCCAGCTTACCTGGGAAACTGGCGGACTGTTCTTCTAAAGATCCTTCCATCTCTGAACTCTATATTGTAGAGGGAGATTCTGCGGGCGGATCTGCTAAACAAGGCCGTGATCGTCAC
Organism: Bacillus sp. FSL R5-0712; assembly: GCF_038593285.1. Lineage (NCBI taxonomy): Bacteria > Bacillati > Bacillota > Bacilli > Caryophanales > Bacillaceae > Bacillus > Bacillus sp. FSL R5-0712. The sequence continues at coordinate 5,819 of NZ_CP151981.1, forward strand.
TTCCAAGCGATCTTACCGTTAAGAGGGAAGATCCTAAACGTAGAAAAAGCTCGTTTAGATAAAATTTTATCGAACAACGAGGTTCGTTCAATGATTACAGCGTTAGGAACTGGAATCGGAGAAGACTTTACTTTAGAGAAAGCACGCTATCACAAAATTGTGATCATGACAGATGCCGATGTGGATGGAGCACACATTCGAACGCTGCTCTTAACATTCTTCTATCGCTACATGCGTGAAATCATTGAAAATGGTTATGTGTATATTGCGCAGCCGCCTTTATATAAAGTGCAGCAAGGAAAACGTGTGGAGTACGTGTATAACGATAAACAGCTGGATGAGCTGTTAAAATCACTTCCTCAAACACCAAAGCCTGGACTTCAGCGTTATAAAGGTCTTGGAGAAATGAATGCTGCTCAGCTTTGGGAAACAACAATGGACCCTGATGCGAGAACACTTCTTCAAGTCACACTTGAGGATGCGATCGATGCTGATGAGACATTTGAAATGCTGATGGGAGATAAAGTAGAACCGAGACGAAACTTTATCGAAGAAAATGCGCAATACGTGAAAAACCTTGATATTTAGATAGATCCCTCCTGAGAACAACCTTATTTCTTGTTTGGAATAAGGTTGTTTTTCAAGAAATAGGGGCGTGTAACGAATGTCCTGGTTTTCCGTGTTTTCGTTGATTTTCTAGTAAATAAATGTGTATAAAGCCGAGATTATTGATATAATGGAGAATAGTCTTGTGAAGATAAATACATATTTTACTCCCACATAATTTATTTCATGTGATACGTAAAGGGAGGTTCTTATAGTGAGTGAACAACATACACCAAATGTACGCGAAGTAAATATTAGTCAAGAAATGCGTACGTCCTTTTTAGATTATGCAATGAGTGTTATTGTTTCGCGTGCATTACCAGATGTGCGAGATGGCTTGAAGCCGGTGCATCGAAGAATTTTGTATGCGATGAATGACCTAGGTATGACAAGTGATAAACCATTTAAGAAATCTGCACGTATCGTTGGGGAAGTTATCGGTAAGTACCACCCTCACGGTGACAGCGCTGTATACGAAGCGATGGTTCGTATGGCGCAAGACTTCAACTATCGAAATATGCTGGTTGAAGGCCACGGGAACTTTGGTTCTGTCGATGGAGACGGTGCAGCGGCAATGCGTTATACTGAAGCGCGTCTATCTAAAATTTCAATGGAAATCCTGCGTGATATCACTAAGGATACGATTGATTATCAAGATAACTACGATGGCAGTGAAAGAGAACCAATCGTCATGCCTGCTCGTTTCCCGAACTTATTAGTCAACGGGGCAACAGGTATCGCTGTAGGGATGGCAACAAACATTCCGCCTCACCAGCTAGGTGAAGTGATTGATGGGGTACTGGCGATAAGTCAAAACCCAGAAATGACTACACAGGAACTAATGGAGATCATTCCAGGACCAGACTTCCCAACTGCGGGACAAATCATTGGCCGAAGCGGAATCCGCAAAGCATATGAAACAGGCCGAGGTTCTATTACATTACGTGCAAAGTCTATCATCGAAGAAACATCCAGCGGTAAGCAGCGGATTGTCATCAATGAAATTCCATATCAGGTCAATAAAGCACGTTTGATCGAAAAAATCGCTGATCTTGTGCGCGATAAAAAGATCGATGGCATTACAGATCTCCGTGACGAGTCTGATCGTAATGGAATGCGGATCGTGATTGAACTGCGAAGAGACGCGAACGCCCACGTTCTATTAAACAATCTTTATAAACAAACGACACTTCAAACGTCATTTGGGATCAACTTATTGGCACTAGTTGATGGACAGCCGAAAGTCTTGTCCCTCAAACAATGTCTTGAATATTATTTAGAGCATCAAAAAGTGATTATTCGCAGAAGAACAGCATATGAACTTCGTAAAGCCGAAGCAAGAGCTCATATTCTAGAAGGTTTAAGAATTGCCCTTGACCACTTAGATGAAGTCATTGCATTAATTAGAAGCTCTCAAACTGCTGAAATCGCGAGAAATGGCTTAATGGAGAACTATAGCTTGTCCGAAAAACAAGCACAGGCCATTCTTGATATGCGTCTTCAGCGCTTAACTGGTTTGGAAAGAGAAAAGATAGAAGAAGAATACAAAGGACTTGTTGATTTGATTGCTGAGTTGAAAGCCATTTTAGCAGACAATGAGAAAGTTCTTGAAATCATTAGAGAAGAATTAACAGAAATCAAAGAACGTTTCAATGATACGCGCCGTACTGAAATTGTGACAGCAGGTATTGAAACAATTGAAGACGAAGATTTGATTCCTGTTGAAAACATCGTGATTACGCTGACTCATAATGGTTATATCAAGCGTCTGCCTGCATCAACATACCGCAGTCAAAAAAGAGGCGGTAAAGGTGTTCAGGGCATGGGAACCAATGAGGATGATTTCGTAGAACAGCTGATTTCAACATCTACCCATGATACGATCCTCTTCTTCTCTAATAAAGGGAAGGTTTATCGTGCGAAGGGATATGAGATTCCTGAATTCGGACGGACAGCGAAAGGGATTCCGATTATTAACCTGCTTGAAGTAGAAAAGGGAGAGTGGATTAATGCCATTATTCCGGTAAGCGAATTTGATGAAGATTCGTATCTCTTCTTTACAACAAGACACGGTGTATCAAAACGAACCTCATTGTCTCAGTTTGCCAACATTCGAAACAATGGACTTATCGCATTAAGTCTTCGTGACGAAGATGAACTGATGGCTGTCCGTTTAACCAATGGAGAAAAACAAATCATCATTGGAACGAAAAAAGGTATGCTGATTCGTTTCGACGAGACAGATGTTCGTGAAATGGGGCGTACGGCAGCTGGCGTGAAAGGAATTACGCTTTCTGAAGATGACATCGTCGTTGGGATGGAAATCCTTGAGCCAGATGCAAACGTATTGATCGTCACCGAAAAAGGGTATGGTAAGTTAACACCTGAAAAAGAATACCGTGTTCAAAGTCGGGGCGGTAAAGGTCTTAAAACATGTAAAATCACTGACAACAACGGTCCGCTTGTCGCAGTGAAGGCGACGAATGCTGAAGCTGAAGAGGACTTGATGATTATTACAGGAAGCGGCGTGATCATTCGTATGGCCGTTTCAGATATTTCAACAACAGGTCGAGTCACTCAAGGTGTCCGCCTGATTCGTCTAGGTGATGATGAACATGTCGCTACAGTGGCATTAGTTGAACAATCACAAGAAGATGATGAAGAGAATAGTGAAGAAAACGTAGAAACTATAGAGTCAGATCAAGAGCAATCTGAGTAAAAATAAAGCCGGTTCTTCACCGGCTTTATTTTTTTCTAAAAAAACATGAGTTTTTTTGAAATTTATAATGCTTTTTTCATAGATATGTGTTAATCTTTCAAAGGAGCAAAAAGAGGCTCTATTTTTTATCTCTTTTACAGTGGAAACTTCTTAAAAAAATAAAATGTTTTTCAAGAAAAATGTTGACTGTTGATAGAGATATATGATATATTTAAGTGGTCGCTTTGAGAGAGTGACACACAAGTTCTTTGAAAACTAAACAAGACAAAACGTACCTGTTAATTCGAGTTTTTATAAAAAATCCTATGATACTTCATAGGTAGTCAGTCAAACTGGCGAGGCAGGAAATGATCACATGCTAAGTTCGCTACATCGTGTAGCAACGCATGTGTGATATGCATCCTGCATACCTCGGAGAGTTTGATCCTGGCTCAGGACGAACGCTGGCGGCGTGCCTAATACATGCAAGTCGAGCGGACAGAAGGGAGCTTGCTCCCGGATGTTAGCGGCGGACGGGTGAGTAACACGTGGGTAACCTGCCTGTAAGACTGGGATAACTCCGGGAAACCGGAGCTAATACCGGATAGTTCCTTGAACCGCATGGTTCAAGGATGAAAGACGGTTTCGGCTGTCACTTACAGATGGACCCGCGGCGCATTAGCTAGTTGGTGGGGTAATGGCTCACCAAGGCGACGATGCGTAGCCGACCTGAGAGGGTGATCGGCCACACTGGGACTGAGACACGGCCCAGACTCCTACGGGAGGCAGCAGTAGGGAATCTTCCGCAATGGACGAAAGTCTGACGGAGCAACGCCGCGTGAGTGATGAAGGTTTTCGGATCGTAAAGCTCTGTTGTTAGGGAAGAACAAGTGCGAGAGTAACTGCTCGCACCTTGACGGTACCTAACCAGAAAGCCACGGCTAACTACGTGCCAGCAGCCGCGGTAATACGTAGGTGGCAAGCGTTGTCCGGAATTATTGGGCGTAAAGGGCTCGCAGGCGGTTTCTTAAGTCTGATGTGAAAGCCCCCGGCTCAACCGGGGAGGGTCATTGGAAACTGGGAAACTTGAGTGCAGAAGAGGAGAGTGGAATTCCACGTGTAGCGGTGAAATGCGTAGAGATGTGGAGGAACACCAGTGGCGAAGGCGACTCTCTGGTCTGTAACTGACGCTGAGGAGCGAAAGCGTGGGGAGCGAACAGGATTAGATACCCTGGTAGTCCACGCCGTAAACGATGAGTGCTAAGTGTTAGGGGGTTTCCGCCCCTTAGTGCTGCAGCTAACGCATTAAGCACTCCGCCTGGGGAGTACGGTCGCAAGACTGAAACTCAAAGGAATTGACGGGGGCCCGCACAAGCGGTGGAGCATGTGGTTTAATTCGAAGCAACGCGAAGAACCTTACCAGGTCTTGACATCCTCTGACAACCCTAGAGATAGGGCTTTCCCTTCGGGGACAGAGTGACAGGTGGTGCATGGTTGTCGTCAGCTCGTGTCGTGAGATGTTGGGTTAAGTCCCGCAACGAGCGCAACCCTTGATCTTAGTTGCCAGCATTCAGTTGGGCACTCTAAGGTGACTGCCGGTGACAAACCGGAGGAAGGTGGGGATGACGTCAAATCATCATGCCCCTTATGACCTGGGCTACACACGTGCTACAATGGACAGAACAAAGGGCTGCAAGACCGCAAGGTTTAGCCAATCCCATAAATCTGTTCTCAGTTCGGATCGCAGTCTGCAACTCGACTGCGTGAAGCTGGAATCGCTAGTAATCGCGGATCAGCATGCCGCGGTGAATACGTTCCCGGGCCTTGTACACACCGCCCGTCACACCACGAGAGTTTGCAACACCCGAAGTCGGTGAGGTAACCTTTATGGAGCCAGCCGCCGAAGGTGGGGCAGATGATTGGGGTGAAGTCGTAACAAGGTAGCCGTATCGGAAGGTGCGGCTGGATCACCTCCTTTCTAAGGATATATGGAGCAGCGTACGTTTTCGTCTTGTTTAGTTTTGAAGGAACTTGCAAAAGATCCTACAACATCATATCTTCGATATGAAAGATGGGCCTGTAGCTCAGCTGGTTAGAGCGCACGCCTGATAAGCGTGAGGTCGGTGGTTCGAGTCCACTCAGGCCCACCATCTTCTATTAAATTGGGGCCTTAGCTCAGCTGGGAGAGCGCCTGCCTTGCACGCAGGAGGTCAGCGGTTCGATCCCGCTAGGCTCCACCAACGTGTTCTTTGAAAACTAGATAACAATAAGTAATACATTCACATTGAATGCAATGCAAAGTTCATCACACATAGTGATTCTTTCTAAAGTAAGAAATGGTTAAGTTAGAAAGGGCGCACGGTGGATGCCTTGGCACTAGGAGCCGATGAAGGACGGGACGAACACCGATATGCTTCGGGGAGCTGTAAGCAAGCTTTGATCCGGAGATTTCCGAATGGGGAAACCCACTGCTCGTAATGGAGTAGTATCCATACTTGAATACATAGAGTATGAGAAGGCATACCCGGGGAACTGAAACATCTAAGTACCCGGAGGAAGAGAAAGCAAATGCGATTCCCTGAGTAGCGGCGAGCGAAACGGGAACAGCCCAAACCAAGAGGCTTGCCTCTTGGGGTTGTAGGACACTCTATACGGAGTTACAAAGGAATGATATAAGCGAAGAGGTCTGGAAAGGCCCGCCAAAGAAGGTAACAGCCCTGTAACTGAAATGTCATTCTCTCCAGAGTGGATCCTGAGTACGGCGGAACACGTGAAATTCCGTCGGAATCCGGGAGGACCATCTCCCAAGGCTAAATACTCCCTAGTGACCGATAGTGAACCAGTACCGTGAGGGAAAGGTGAAAAGCACCCCGGAAGGGGAGTGAAATAGATCCTGAAACCGTGTGCCTACAAGTAGTCAGAGCCCGTTAACGGGTGATGGCGTGCCTTTTGTAGAATGAACCGGCGAGTTACGATCCCGTGCAAGGTTAAGCAGAAGATGCGGAGCCGCAGCGAAAGCGAGTCTGAATAGGGCGCATGAGTACGTGGTCGTAGACCCGAAACCAGGTGATCTACCCATGTCCAGGGTGAAGTTCAGGTAACACTGAATGGAGGCCCGAACCCACGCACGTTGAAAAGTGCGGGGATGAGGTGTGGGTAGGGGTGAAATGCCAATCGAACCTGGAGATAGCTGGTTCTCTCCGAAATAGCTTTAGGGCTAGCCTCAAGGTAAGAGTCTCGGAGGTAGAGCACTGATTGGACTAGGGGCCCCTACCGGGTTACCGAATTCAGTCAAACTCCGAATGCCGATGACTTATCCTTGGGAGTCAGACTGCGAGTGATAAGATCCGTAGTCGAAAGGGAAACAGCCCAGACCGCCAGCTAAGGTCCCAAAGTATACGTTAAGTGGAAAAGGATGTGGAGTTGCTTAGACAACCAGGATGTTGGCTTAGAAGCAGCCACCATTTAAAGAGTGCGTAATAGCTCACTGGTCGAGTGACTCTGCGCCGAAAATGTACCGGGGCTAAACGTATCACCGAAGCTGCGGACTGTTCTTACGAACAGTGGTAGGAGAGCGTTCTAAGGGCTGTGAAGCCAGACCGGAAGGACTGGTGGAGCGCTTAGAAGTGAGAATGCCGGTATGAGTAGCGAAAGACGGGTGAGAATCCCGTCCACCGAATGCCTAAGGTTTCCTGAGGAAGGCTCGTCCGCTCAGGGTTAGTCGGGACCTAAGCCGAGGCCGAAAGGCGTAGGCGATGGACAACAGGTTGATATTCCTGTACCACCTCCTCACCATTTGAGCAATGGGGGGACGCAGGAGGATAGGGTAAGCGCGGTATTGGATATCCGCGTCCAAGCAGTTAGGCTGGGAAATAGGCAAATCCGTTTCCCGTAAAGGCTGAGCTGTGATGGCGAGCGAAATTTAGTAGCGAAGTTCCTGATTCCACACTGCCAAGAAAAGCCTCTAGCGAGGTGAGAGGTGCCCGTACCGCAAACCGACACAGGTAGGCGAGGAGAGAATCCTAAGGTGATCGAGAGAACTCTCGTTAAGGAACTCGGCAAAATGACCCCGTAACTTCGGGAGAAGGGGTGCTTCTTAGGGTGTTAAAGCCCCGAGAAGCCGCAGTGAATAGGCCCAGGCGACTGTTTAGCAAAAACACAGGTCTCTGCGAAGCCGTAAGGCGAAGTATAGGGGCTGACGCCTGCCCGGTGCTGGAAGGTTAAGAGGAGCGCTTAGCGTAAGCGAAGGTGCGAATTGAAGCCCCAGTAAACGGCGGCCGTAACTATAACGGTCCTAAGGTAGCGAAATTCCTTGTCGGGTAAGTTCCGACCCGCACGAAAGGCGCAACGATCTGGGCACTGTCTCAACGAGAGACTCGGTGAAATTATAGTACCTGTGAAGATGCAGGTTACCCGCGACAGGACGGAAAGACCCCGTGGAGCTTTACTGCAGCCTGATATTGAATGTTGGTACAGCTTGTACAGGATAGGTAGGAGCCTTGGAAACCGGAGCGCTAGCTTCGGTGGAGGCATCGGTGGGATACTACCCTGGCTGTATTGACCTTCTAACCCGCTGCCCTTATCGGGCAGGGAGACAGTGTCAGGTGGGCAGTTTGACTGGGGCGGTCGCCTCCTAAAATGTAACGGAGGCGCCCAAAGGTTCCCTCAGAATGGTTGGAAATCATTCGCAGAGTGTAAAGGCACAAGGGAGCTTGACTGCGAGACCTACAAGTCGAGCAGGGACGAAAGTCGGGCTTAGTGATCCGGTGGTTCCGCATGGAAGGGCCATCGCTCAACGGATAAAAGCTACCCCGGGGATAACAGGCTTATCTCCCCCAAGAGTCCACATCGACGGGGAGGTTTGGCACCTCGATGTCGGCTCATCGCATCCTGGGGCTGTAGTCGGTCCCAAGGGTTGGGCTGTTCGCCCATTAAAGCGGTACGCGAGCTGGGTTCAGAACGTCGTGAGACAGTTCGGTCCCTATCCGTCGCGGGCGCAGGAAATTTGAGAGGAGCTGTCCTTAGTACGAGAGGACCGGGATGGACGCACCGCTGGTGTACCAGTTGTTCTGCCAAGGGCATCGCTGGGTAGCTATGTGCGGACGGGATAAGTGCTGAAAGCATCTAAGCATGAAGCCCCCCTCAAGATGAGATTTCCCATTCCGCAAGGAAGTAAGATCCCTGAAAGATGATCAGGTTGATAGGTCTGAGGTGGAAGCGTGGTGACACGTGGAGCTGACAGATACTAATAGATCGAGGACTTAACCTATATTCTATTGTGAAGCATGAACATTGTTATCTAGTTTTGAGAGAACATTCTCTCCATCAGGTTTGGTGGCGATAGCGAAGAGGTCACACCCGTTCCCATACCGAACACGGAAGTTAAGCTCTTCAGCGCCGATGGTAGTTGGGGGTTTCCCCCTGTGAGAGTAGGACGCCGCCAAGCTTCTATAAGGATCAGTTCCAGTCGGAACTGGTCTTTTTTGTTTTTTCTTCTAACAGCATCATGATGTAAGCTGGGAACTTCTCTTCTGCAATCTCCATGTAGCGTTCAATCATGACGTAATCATCGCTAATGTATTGAGACAGCAGCTCGTACCACCATTCTGTTTCGTAGCGGGCAATCATACTAAGGTTATACATCAATAAGTAATGGCTGATGATCTCAGGAATCCCTAGAAAAGCATCTCGTGTTGACGGGATAAACCATTGATCCATTTCTAAATCATAATGAAGATGAGTAGCAAGTGCTGGGTTTTCTTCAAGAAATACATCAAACGTCAGTTTTTTAGCCTCTCTCTGTTTGAGTTTCCAGCTTGTATGAAACTCAAAGTATTCAATAAAGCGTTCAGCAGACATGTTATAAAGTAATGGAATATGATCTTGAATTATCAATCCATTAGCCTTTTCTACTTTAACTAAAGTCGAGGGCTGCTTCTGAAACTCCAGAATATGACTCATTTCAGGTATTTTAGACAGGAGATGGATCATCGTAAAACGCTCATCTTCAAGACCATTTAATTGAAATAGATGCTTTAACACATGCATACACAGCCCATTTCTTTGGATTTTCACTTCATCTTCACTAAAACGGTAATGCTGTTTCTTTCTCTTCCTTGATGTTACGCCATGAGCTAAAACAGAAGTTTGAGAAGGATAATGGGGATCAACTGTCAGCAAACATGCTTTTAGCAGCTGTGCCATTCCATAAAACAATAAAATGGGTTTAAGTTCTAGAGGCGCGATCGCAGCCTGTTCATAAAACGTGTGGCCATGTTTTAGAAAGTAAATAAATCGTTCACAGTTTTTATAGGCTTGCTGGTTTGCATCTTGAATGTTCCGTTTCTCATATTGTTGAAATAGAAACTTTTGGGAGGTTTCGAGCGAGTAAAAACGTTTTAAATCCTTCCATCCTGAACTTTTCATCTTCTTCCTCAACTCTCTTTATATTTTCTAAAAATTGCAACTGTTTGTTGCTTCCTTGACATGCTGTTTGCTAGTTGATAATCTACATATAATATTTTGCCGAAAAGAGGGGGATTTACTAATGTGGGAAAGTAAATTTTCAAAAGAAGGTTTGACGTTTGACGATGTTTTGCTTGTTCCAGCAAAGTCTGAAGTACTTCCGCGTGATGTCGATTTATCAGTGGAGCTAACAAGCACATTAAAGCTAAACATTCCAATTATCAGTGCGGGAATGGACACAGTGACGGAATCACAAATGGCGATTGCAATGGCACGTCAAGGTGGTCTTGGTATTATTCATAAGAACATGTCCATTGAACAGCAAGCAGAACAGGTGGATAAAGTAAAACGTTCAGAGCGCGGCGTTATTACAAATCCATTCTTCTTAACACCAGAGCATCAAGTATTTGATGCAGAGCATTTGATGGGTAAATACCGTATTTCAGGTGTGCCGATTGTCAACAACGAACAAGACCAAAAGCTTGTTGGTATTATTACGAACCGTGACCTTCGTTTTATTTCGGATTATTCAATGAAGATTAGCGACGTGATGACAAAAGAGGAACTTGTGACAGCTTCTGTTGGTACAACATTAGAAGAAGCTGAAAAAATCCTACAGCAGTACAAGATTGAAAAATTACCTCTTTTAGATGACGAAGGAACGTTAAAAGGTCTTATCACAATCAAAGATATTGAAAAAGTGATTGAATTCCCTAACTCCTCTAAAGATGCACATGGCCGTTTAATTGTTGGTGCCGCTGTTGGTGTCACTGGCGATACAATGACACGTGTGAAAAAATTAGTCGAAGCCAATGTAGATGTCATTGTTATTGATACAGCACACGGTCATTCTCAAGGTGTTCTAAACACTGTATCGAAAATCCGTGAAACGTATCCTTCTCTTAACATCATTGCTGGTAATGTTGCAACAGCTGAAGCAACAAAAGCATTGTTTGAAGCAGGAGCAGATATTGTGAAAGTCGGTATCGGACCAGGATCTATTTGTACAACACGTGTTGTTGCAGGTGTCGGTGTACCACAAATCACAGCGATCTATGACTGTGCAACAGAAGCAAGAAAACATGGTAAAGCTATTATTGCAGATGGTGGAATTAAATATTCAGGTGATATCGTGAAAGCATTAGCATCTGGCGGACATGCTGTTATGCTGGGAAGCCTTCTAGCTGGTACATCTGAAAGCCCAGGAGAAACAGAAATTTTCCAAGGTAGACGATTCAAAGTTTATCGTGGTATGGGTTCTGTCGCTGCAATGGAAAAGGGAAGTAAAGATCGTTACTTCCAAGAAGATAATAAAAAATTCGTTCCTGAAGGTATTGAAGGCCGTACACCATACAAAGGGCCAGTCGTTGATACAGTGTATCAATTAGTTGGCGGTATTCGTTCTGGTATGGGTTATTGTGGAACACAGGATTTACGCACTCTTAGAGAAGAAGCACAGTTTATTCGTATGACGGGTGCAGGACTTCGTGAGAGTCATCCACATGATGTACAAATTACAAAAGAATCACCAAACTACACAATTTCTTGATAAATTGTGACAATCAAATTACATTTGACAGGGTCTATGACTCTGTCTATTTTTTTTGTCTTTATTGTGATAAAATTTATACTGTTGTGTTGAGATAAGCCCTTGTGGATTACATATATATGAAAAACGTCGAAAAAAGATGAATACGGAGGTATGACGATTGAACAGCAAGATGTTGAAACAGCTTATGGTCTCTATCCTTGCATTGGCATTGATTGTTACAGCATTTACACCAATGTCCAAAGCAAAAGCGGCTGAAGATCCATTCAGTGTGAATGCGAAAGCAGCGATCCTTATTGAAGCTTCTACAGGTAAAATTCTTTATAGTAAAAACGCAGATCAAAGACTGCCTATTGCAAGTATGGCAAAAATGATGACAGAGTATCTATTACTAGAGGCAATTGCTGAAGGAAAAGTGAAATGGGATCAAAAGTATACGCCAGATGATTATGTATACGAAATTTCTCAGGACCGCAGCTTATCCAACGTTCCTTTGAGAAAAGATGGTTCGTATACAGTAAAAGAACTTTATCAAGCAACGGCTATTTATTCGGCAAATGCAGCAGCGATTGGTTTAGCAGAAGTGATCGCTGGATCAGAATCAAAGTTTGTTGAAAAAATGAACGCAAAAGCAAAAGAACTTGGTTTAACAAACTACAAATTCGTGAATGCAACTGGTCTAGAAAATAAAGACTTACATGGCCAACAGCCAAAAGGTACAGGTCCTGATGAAGAAAGTGAAGTATCTGCAAAAGATATGGCTTTGCTTGCACAGCATCTCATCAAAGACCATCCAGAAATTCTTGAAACAGCAAGTATTGCGAAAACAAAGTTCAGAGAAGGCACGGACGATGAAATGGACATGCCTAACTGGAACTTCATGCTTAAAGGACTTGTGAAGGAATATAAAGGTGTTGACGGTCTGAAAACAGGATCTACAGATTCAGCCGGTTCTAGCTTCACAGGTACAGCAAAACAAGGTGACATGCGTGTCATCGCAGTTATCTTGAATGCAAAAGGTAATCTTCATACAGCACGTTTCGACGTGGCAAAAAAACTGTTCGACTATGCGTTTAAAAACTTCACGATGAAAGAAATGTACAAAAAAGGTCAACAAATCAAAGGACATGAAAACATCGAAGTGGATAAAGGCAAAGATAAAGAAGTACCTGTTGTGACGAAAGAAGCATTTTCCGTGCCAGTAAAAAATGGTGACGAAAAGAGCTATAAAGCAAAAGTAAATATCGAGAAAAAGAACCTAGAAGCTCCTATTAAAAAAGGAACGAAAGTTGGCATGCTGACGACTTCTTATTCTGGTGATGAGAAGGACTACGGCTATTTAAATAAAGACCAATCAGGTGTTGAGCTTGTGACGAAAACAGGCGATGAAAAAGCAAACTGGTTCATCCTTGCAATGCGCGGTGTAGGTGGATTCTTCGCTGGCATTTGGGGCGGAATCGTGGACACAGTAAAAGGCTGGTTCTAATAAAAAAACTGCTCTCTATTCATGAGAGCAGTTTTTTTATCGTTAAAAGAAGAGCGATTGCTTCTGATTTTGAGGAGTGGACAAGGCTTGCTGAAAAATACCACATAACTTTTCCACGCCCTCGGTCAGTGCTTTTTCATTCACATAGGAAAAGCTGAGGCGGATATAATTCTGTTTCGGCTCTCCAGGATAGCAGACAGAGCCAGGCAGAAAAGTAATTTGCTGCTTACGTGCTTCATGCAAAAGTGCTCGTGTATCGACCCATGAAGGAAAGCTGAGCCATAAATTGAGCCCGCCCTGTGGAATTTGCCACGTTACATCTGTCGGTGCGTGCTTCGTTAACACATCCATCATCAAATCGCGTCTCACCTTCAATGCGGTTCTTAGCTTCTTCGTATGATCAATCATTTTCTTCGATGTCAGAAACGGCAATATGGCCTTTTGTGTGAGGAGAGGGCTGCCTAAGTCATTATTGGCCTTTGCAGCTAATAAACGGTTAAATATCGAGCCTGACGCGGTGATAATCCCAATTCTGCATCCTGGAGCCAGTGTTTTACTTAATCCTCGTAAATAAATGACGTGTCCATCATGATCCAAGCTTTTAATAGGTGCTGGCGGCTTCTTTTCAAAATAAAGCTCACGATATGGGTCATCTTCTACAATGAGACAATCTATGCTTTGAGCCAGTAAGAGAAGCTGTTTTCTGCGTTTCATCGACATACTGGCCCCTGTCGGACTGTGGAAAGTAGGAATCGTATAGATGAGCTTCGGTTTATATTTATCACAAATGCTTTGAAGCTGCTTCATGTTCATTCCTTCATGATCGACAGGGACGGTAATGATTCTTGCTCCTCTGCCCATAAAGACATCAATGGCCCCGGGATAGGTCGGTGCTTCCATGACAACCACATCATCCGGCCCAATAAACGTACGTGCCACCAAATCAAGCCCTTGCTGAGAACCACTTGTTACAAGGATATTTTCAGGGGTAGACGGCACATCCAACTTTTCTAAAAAGGACTGAATGACTTGTCGCAGCTGAAGATCACCTTGTATTTCACCATACTTCGACATGATTTGAGGATGTCTGGCTAGCACATGCTGCATTTCTTTTTCTAAATACCGGTTTGGCAAAAGACCTGGATCGATCATAGAGGAAGAAAGGTTAATGGCTTCTTCGACATAGTGATACTGAGCGAATTGAGACCGTGGTAAATAATCTGGAATCGACAACTGCCAATCGAAAGAAGTAGATGATGGAACCGGGGTCTCTGCCTGCTCTTGCTGCTCATCCACAAAAGTTCCTTTACCTTGCACTGTCGTTAAATAACCATCGTCCTTTAATCGAGTATATGCCTTAGCTGCCGTGACAAGACTTACATTCAGCTGCTTAGCTAAATCACGGACAGTTGGCAGCTTTTCTCCTTGCTGAAGCAAACCCGATTGAATGTGATCGATGATTGAAAAGTAAATTTGATTTGAAAGAGATGTATCAGAGTGCCGATGGATATCAATATGCATGAAACCCCTCCATAGAATGCAAAATTGTTATACATGATTTTTAATTGTTATAGTTGTATTATAGCATGTAAATCACACTTGAAAGAGAAAACGACATGTTTTTAGCTGTAAATCCTTTATATACAAGGGTTTATTCTTTTTTATCCGCTGGTTGAATTGTTATACTATTCTCTTTATTGTTATACTTCCTCGCTTGTATGATAAAGATGTTGAATGAATCGAATAGACAAATGGGAGGAAACTATTGTGAGCAATAAGGGAACTGAACGAGTGAAACGTGGAATGGCAGAAATGCAAAAGGGCGGCGTCATTATGGATGTCGTCAATGCGGAGCAGGCAAAAATTGCAGAAGAAGCAGGTGCGGTGGCAGTCATGGCACTAGAACGAGTACCAGCTGATATCCGTGCAGCAGGCGGTGTTGCCCGTATGGCAGACCCAAGAATCGTAGAGGAAGTACAAAATGCAGTAACGATTCCAGTCATGGCAAAAGCACGTATCGGCCACATCGTCGAGGCTCGTGTTCTTGAAGCACTTGGTGTTGATTATATCGATGAGAGTGAAGTGCTGACGCCCGCAGATGAGGAATTCCATTTAAATAAAAATGAATACACAGTACCTTTTGTCTGTGGATGCCGCGATTTAGGTGAGGCAACCCGCCGTATCGCAGAAGGCGCTTCTATGCTTCGTACAAAAGGAGAACCTGGGACAGGCAACATCGTAGAAGCTGTGCGTCATATGAGAAAGGTCAATGCTCAGATTCGTAAAGTATCGGCTATGAGTGAAGATGAATTGATGACAGAAGCCAAGAATCTTGGCGCGCCTTATGAATTATTGCTGCAAATCAAAAGAGATGGCAAGCTGCCAGTTGTGAACTTTGCTGCAGGAGGCGTTGCGACACCAGCAGATGCTGCGTTAATGATGCAGCTTGGAGCAGACGGTGTATTTGTCGGATCTGGTATTTTCAAATCAGACAATCCAGCTAAATTTGCAAAAGCAATTGTTGAAGCAACGACTCATTACACTGATTACCGTCTCATTGCAGACCTTTCAAAAGAGCTTGGAACAGCTATGAAAGGAATTGAAATTTCAAATCTACTGCCAGAAGAACGTATGCAAGAGCGTGGCTGGTAATTAAGGGAGCGCAAACGAACATGCTGACAATTGGTGTACTTGGGCTTCAAGGAGCGGTGAGAGAGCATATTCAATCGATTGAAGCCTGCGGCGCAGAAGGGAAGATCATCAAACGTGTAGAAGAGCTAGAATCCGTTGACGGTTTGATTATCCCTGGTGGAGAAAGTACGACGATGAGGAGACTTATGGATACGTATCAATTCATTGAACCGATCAAAGCGTTCGCTGCTAAAGGGAAACCGATTTTCGGGACATGTGCCGGTTTGATTATGCTGGCTAAGCATATCGAAGATCGAGAAGATGCTCATCTTGGCCTGTTAAATGTATCTGTTGCACGGAACTCTTTTGGCAGACAGGTAGACAGTTTTGAAGCAGATTTAAAAGTAAAAGGACTGGATGCGCCGTTTACAGGGGTATTCATCCGTGCGCCTCATATCATCAGCGCAGATAATGACGTAGAAATCATGGCTGAATATGATGGCAGGATTGTGATGGCGAAAGAAAACAATATCTTAGGCTGCTCTTTTCATCCAGAGCTGACAGACGATCACCGGTTAACACAGCTGTTTGTAGACATGGTGAAGTCCTACAAAACGAAGCTTGCTGTATAAAACGGTTGAAAAGAGATAAAACTTATAGTACATTAAAATCACAATCAAAGATCGAAAAAGCGTTGACGGGAAATAGTAAGAAGCCCCTCTTTCTCAGAGAGCCGATGGTTGGTGAGAATCGGTGAAAGATGCATTCTGAATCCATCCTTGAGCGAAATGCTGAAACACGAGAAGTAAGCATTTACGGTGATACCGTTACAGAGGAAAGAGGAAAGCGTGCTTCTGCATGTTTTCAATCAGGGTGGCAACGCGAGAGCTCTCGTCCCTTTCATGGGATGAGGGCTCTTTTTATTTTTCGATAAAAAAAGGAGTGTTACACATGCTTGATATTAAACAACTGCGCACGGACTTTGATCAAATCAAAGAAAAATTAGCACACCGAGGCGAAGATTTAGCGGATTTTGATAAGTTTGGTGAGCTAGATCAAAAAAGAAGAGAATTAATCGGGAAAACAGAAGAATTAAAGAGCCGAAGAAATGAAGTATCACAGCAAGTGGCCGTTCTAAAAAGAGAAAAGAAAGACGCCGATCACATTATTCAAGAAATGCGTGAGGTAGGAGATGAGATCAAGAAGCTGGATGATGAGCTAAGAACAGTAGAAGAAAGCCTGCAGCACATCCTGTTCTCAATTCCAAATATCCCTCATGACTCTGTACCAGTTGGTGAAACAGAAGACGACAACGTGGAAGTGAGAAAATGGGGCGAACAGCCAGCCTTCTCATTTGAGCCAAAACCACATTGGGACGTAGCTGATGAGCTAAAAATCCTTGATTTTGAACGTGCAGGAAAAGTGACAGGAAGCCGTTTCGTTTTTTATAAAGGGCTTGGTGCCCGCTTAGAGCGCGCATTGTATAACTTTATGCTCGATTTACATGTGGATGAGTTTGGTTTTACTGAAGTGCTTCCACCTTATATGGTCAACAGAGCAAGCATGACAGGAACTGGTCAGCTTCCAAAATTCGAAGAGGATGCCTTTAAAATACGTGAAGAAGATTACTTCCTCATTCCAACAGCAGAAGTGCCAATTACGAACATGCATCGCGACGAAATTCTCGAAGGTGAACAGCTGCCAATCAACTATGCAGCATTCAGTGCTTGCTTTAGATCAGAAGCTGGATCTGCTGGAAGAGATACACGTGGACTCATCCGTCAGCATCAATTTAACAAGGTAGAGCTTGTGAAATTTGTCAGACCAGAAGATTCTTATGAAGAATTAGAGAAACTAACAAATCAAGCAGAAAAAGTTCTTCAGCTATTGAACCTGCCATACCGTGTCATGAGCATGTGTACGGGAGATTTAGGATTCACAGCTGCGAAGAAATACGATATCGAAGTGTGGATTCCGAGCCAGAATACGTACCGTGAAATTTCTTCTTGCAGTAACTTCGAAGCATTCCAGGCAAGACGTGCAAACATTCGTTTCCGTCCAGAACCTAAAGCGAAGCCAGAACATGTCCACACATTAAATGGATCTGGATTAGCGGTAGGAAGAACTGTAGCGGCTATTTTAGAAAACTATCAACAAGAGGACGGCACAGTGATCATTCCTGAAGTACTGCGTCCTTATATGGGAAATAAAGAAGTGATGAAATAAGATGCCGTCAAGGCATCTTTTTCTTTTTACCAAAAGTCCTACAGTTTTCCTGAATTTAGCCGATAAAAAAATTAAAAGCTTCTAGGAAAGAAGGAATAACCTTGAATAGGCTTGACTATTATGTTGAAATGGCTCATTTACTTAGAAAGGTACTAGATGAAAGTATTCTTTTCGGCATCACAGATACAGAGAAGATACTTTGTTATTACCCGTCTAACACAATAGATTTTGGTATGAAAGTTGGAGACCCATTGAACCCAGAAGACCAAAATGTGGCGACGACATTAAGAGGACAAGAATATGACGGTCATTTACCAGAGCATTTATATGGTTATGAAATTGCTGTAAAAGGTTACCCGATTTTTGATGAAGATAGAAAAGTAATTGGCTCTTTTTTAGTGGCATTTTCACATCATCGTGAAAAGAAATTAAGCGGTTATATGGAGCAAATCAATAAAGTAGCGAAAGAACTCCAAGGTGGAATTGAGCAAATTGCTGCACATTCTCAAGAACTGGCTGCCACAAGTTTAGAAATAAGCGAACAGGCAGGAAGAGCGGAAGAGAAATCTGCGAATATTGAAGAAGTCGTCAAAACCATTGGCGGGATCGCTAGACAAACAAATCTGCTCGGTTTAAACGCTGCAATTGAAGCCGCAAGAGCAGGCGAGAACGGAAAAGGGTTTGCTGTCGTTGCTGATGAAGTTCGCAAATTATCAGATGGCTCGAAGGAAGCGGCTGAAACCATTAATACATTTTTAAAAGAAATCCAAGACAGCATTGGCACTTTGTCTGAAAACATCTCACAAATCAGCAGTTCAACAAATGAACAAGCCAAACAAGTGACAGACTTTACGAAGATTATCGAGTCATTAAATGACTTTAAAGTAGAGATGAATCAGTTTATTGAAGAAATGAGACAGGATACGAAATAGATCAAGAGCAGCCGTCAATGGCTACTTCAGCGTGTAGTCAAACCCTCGCATTCGTTGTCAGGTCTGCGCTTCGGTGCTCACGAATGTCAAATTCGCTCCGCTCCGGTGCTCGCCCTTCCTAGACTGCAAAGGTTTTCTATCACGCTGAAAAGAAGACAAAGGGCTAAAATCAAAATCATTTTAGCCCTTTGTCAACAATTTGGAGCAGCCATCAATGGCTGCTTTTTTATAGGCAAATATCATGCCGAAATCACATATTGAAATTTTTTTCGAAAAGATGTTGACTTCAAATAAAATGATATGGTATATTAATTCTTGTCGATACGGAGGAATACCCAAGTCCGGCTGAAGGGATCGGTCTTGAAAACCGACAGGGGTGTCAAAGCCCGCGGGGGTTCGAATCCCTCTTCCTCCGCCATATTGATTTTTTACCTTAGTTGAATTGAACGCAAGCATAAAAATTGGAAATTGTCAAACCGCTGCATTTCGCGAATGCAGCGGTTTTTTTATTTTGTTTTAGAGCGATTTTTTTGAATAACAGAAGCTATTTCATGAAGAATGGGATCAAGTGAGCTTTCATCATGAAGTAAGTCGTAATCTTCAATATTAATTTTAATCACTGGGCATATATCAAATTGTTCGATCCATTCCGTGTATCGAGTGTACATTTCTTCCCAATAAGCCCGGTCAGTTTGAGTTTCCATCTCTCTGCCGCGTTCCTCAATACGATGTAAAATATGATCTAAATCCCCGTGTAGATAGATGAGGACATCAGGGTGAGGGAAGTAAGGTGTCATCACCATCGCCTCAAATAGGCTTGTATACGTTTCATAATCAACCTCAGACATCGTACCTTTGTCCGCATGCATTTTTGCAAAAATGCCAGTATCCTCATAAATGGAACGATCTTGTACATATCCTCCGCCAGATTCAAAAATCCGCTTTTGCTCCTTAAAACGCTCAGCTAGGAAATAGACCTGTAAGTGGAAGCTCCATCTTTGGAAATCTGAATAAAAAGGCTCTAAATATGGGTTATCATCTACTTTTTCAAGAGAGGTTTGAAACCCTAGCTTGTCCGCTATTGTTTTGGTCATAGTTGATTTGCCGACACCAACAGTCCCGGCAATTGTGATGACTGCGTCCTTTGGTATTTCGATATTGTTCATAGCACTTGCTCCTTTATGTTCTGTACAATTTGCTGGTAATCTTGCTGTGAGGAAACGAAGTCTGTATGATCTCCTTCAATTGTAATGATAGGAAGCCCTGGCTCAGTCTGTTTTAAATGTTCAATAGCCAGCTCGTAATCTTCAATGAGTGTTTTTAAATAAGCTGGGTCAATGTCTTCTTCAAAAGAGCGTCCTCTCATCTGTATTCTTTCAAGTAAGGTGGGAAGGCTGGCTTTTATATAGATCATGGCATTTGGTTTAGGAAGATCGTCTGTTAGCAGGTGATAGATCTTTCTGTATTTATCCATGTGCTTTTTTGATAATGTTCTTTCTGCAAATATCATATTTTTATAGACGTGATAATCAGTGACAACTGGCTGCTGTTTATTCACATAGTTTTCTTCAATTGATTCTAACTGTTTGAACCGATTGCATAAAAAGAACATCTCAAGCTGAAAGCTCCATTGTTCCATATCTTCATAAAATTTATCTAAGAATGGATTTTCTTCTACAATCTCTTTTACTAAAGGAAATTGAAATTCCTTCGCAAGCATTGTAGCCAAAGTTGTTTTTCCGGCTCCAATCGGGCCTTCCACTGCAATAAAAGGGGCAGGATACATAGGCGTTCTCCTCTATCTATAAAGTTAAAGTTGTCAAACCAATGTATATTGTACCATACCCCTTCTAATAGATAGAGTGAATGGATTACGATGTCGTTCTTTTTTCAATATTAAATTGATCTGATAATAAGAGCCAATTTTGTGGGAAAGATAGACCTAATTTCCAATAAGCAATGCCGTTCAAATTTAGCTCTTTGATGAGGTTGAACTTTGCTTGAATTGATCTAGCGTCTTCGAACCAGACCTCATGCTCTTTGTTGTTGGCATCTGTATAACGAAAATGGGGTGCTTGTGCTGTTTCGTCGTATAAGATAGAGACATTGTGCTCTCTAGCAAGTGCAATTGCTTGTTGAGGACTGACGGCTTTGGCTATGGGGCCGCCCTGGACGAAAGGAAGTGTCCAATCATAGCCGTATAAATTCTGCCCCATTACAATTTTATTGGCAGGTATGACAGTTAGTGCATATTCAATGACTTGGCGGACAGGTCCAATTGGAGAGACAGCTTGTGGAGGGCCGCCGCTGTACCCCCATTCATAGGTCATCAATACAACGTGATCGACGATCTTACCGATCGCTTCATAGTCATGGGCTTCATACCATTTGCCCTTTTGCTGACTACTTGTTTTTGGTGCAAGTGCAACAGATATTGTCCATCCTTCTTGATGGAAACGGGCTGTTGCTTCTCTTAAAAATTGAATATAAGCATCTTTATCAGCAGGGCGTAAATATTCAAAATCAAAATGAATTTCCTTGAATTGATACTTTTTGGCAACACGAACAATTTCATTTAAAAATGCCGTTTTGACAGATTGGTTAGTTAAAAGAATACGCCCTAGTTCATCACTGAATTTTTCATTCTCTAGATTTGTCACCACCATGGTTAATACAGTTCTGTTCTGAGCGGCAATCTGGGGTAGTTGGTCTAACGGTGGTTCTCGCAGTGTCCCATCTCTTTGTGCTTGAAAACTAAAGACGTCTAAATGGGTTAAGTATGGGGAGGCCTCTCTAGCTGCCTGCTTTAAGTTTTCACTGACTTGATTTCCCCGTGGTTCAATATAAGCATTGGAATTAATGTTCCTTTTCGGTCTTTGTGGAATATAGAGCAAGAAACGAATAGGCAGTATCGCTTCAGGCCGAATTCTGTTCACGCGTGCCAATTCTTCCACTGAGATTTGAAACCGTCTACCAATTTGATATAGTGTGTCATTTTGTTTGACCTCATAAAATTGACCTCTAATTGGAATGACAATTGTTTGTCCAATGACGAGTTGATTTGGTGTTTCGATTTCGTTAGTACGGATGATTTCATTGACTGTCGTTTTAAAACGCATAGCAATGTCGTTTAAAGTATCTCCTCTTTTGACAACATAAATTTGAATAGTCAACGCCCCCTTTGTTATTGCTAACAATTTATGAGGGTTATAGCTAAATCATGTTTGATTTTCATTCGTGATTTCCTTAGCGGTAGTGATTTTGGCTAGAAGAACGTTCTCCATCATCGTTAAAGCGTAGTCGTTATCTCTGTCGTCGTTTGAAGCGATACAATCTTTAGGTACAATTAGATTGTATTCTCGCATGTATGCGTCATTTGCAGTGAATAAAACGCAAATGTTTCCGGCAATCCCAGTTAGAATAATGTCCTCAACACCTAATTCATTTAAGAGTGTCTCTAGTGCAGTACCGTAGAAGGCAGAATGCTTAGGTTTGATTAAGAAGTAATTATCTTTAGATGGTGTCATTTTCTCTAAAATAGGAGCGCTTCTTTCGTTTTTGCATGTTTCCATAACAGCTTGGATATCAGCCTTCCAAAGTCCGTAGTGATCGTTGATATAAATGATTGGCCAATTTTCCTTGAAAGCATGTTGTTTAAGAGCTAAAATTTTATTGGTCATTTGCTCTGTTTTTTCTGCAAGCACATGTCCCATTTCAAAATCAAAATCATTAATCATGTCGATAATAAGCAGCGCCTTTTTTTGCTTTGACAAAATAAGACCCCCTTTAAAAGATTGTGATAATATGTTAACCTCAATTTCCTTTTAAAAAACATGAAAAGAGAGCCGTGCCATGACGAAAGATGAAAAGTTTATGCAAGAAGCCATTTCTGAAGCCTTAAAAGCAGAACAAATAGGGGAAGTGCCGATTGGTGCGATCATTGTTGTTGATGATCAAATCGTGAGCCGGGCTCATAATTTAAGGGAAAGTGAGCAGCGTTCGATTGCACATGCAGAATTACTTGCTATTGATGAAGCATGTAAAGCGACAGGGAGCTGGCGTTTAGAAGATGCTGTGCTTTACGTTACGCTTGAGCCATGCCCAATGTGTGCGGGTGCTATTGTTCTCTCTAGAGTGAAAAAGGTCGTTTTTGGTGCATACGATCCAAAAGGTGGATGCGCAGGTACTTTAATGAATTTACTGGATGATGAACGGTTCAATCATCAGTCTGAGGTCATCGGTGGTGTACTTGAAAATCAGTGTGGTGAGCTGTTAAGTCAGTTCTTCCGAAATCTCCGTCAGCGAAAGAAACAAGCCAAAAGTAAATGAATGGATGTCGTTTGCAATTTGAGCTATAAGAAGGTATACTTATGTCTGCGTCACTAACAATTTAATATTCATTTTGCCGTGCTAAGCGGGGAGGTAGCGGTGCCCTGTACTCGCAATCCGCTCTAGCGAGGCCGAATCCCTTCTCGAGGTTCGTTTACTTCAAGGTCTGCCTTAAATAAGTGGTGTTGACGTCTGGGTCCTGCGCAATGGGAATTCATGAACCATGTCAGATCCGGAAGGAAGCAGCATTAAGTGAAACCTCTCATGTGCCGCAGGGTTGCCTGGGCCGAGCTAACTGTTTAAGTAACGCTTGGGGTAGCGAATCGACAGAAGGTGCACGGTAAATCAATATTAAATGTAACTCATCTAGTTTAACTAGGTGAGTTTTTTGTTGCTGTTCAAAGAATAGCTTAACTGCTTTGGTTATACAAATAGATAAAAAGTCTTTTTGGAGCCATTTGTTTTTTTCACTAACCGCAAAAAGAACTGCTGTTCTGTTTGGAGTTTCAGGTCTTTTTACAAAGCTAGAAAATACGTTTTTAATACATAGAAAGTAGAAAATCTCTAGTTGAAATCATCTTTTTGGCATATTAGAAAATAAAGGTGTGCTTTTGAATTGATCGGTGCATCATGTATAATGAAAAGGATGATAAATGGAGGAGGGCGTATTTGTGAGTTATCAAGCTTTATATCGAGTGTTCAGACCTCAAGTTTTTGAGGATGTTGTTGGACAAGAACACATCACAAAAACGTTGCAAAATGCCCTTTTGCAGAAAAAGTTTTCTCATGCTTACTTATTTTCAGGTCCTAGAGGAACAGGTAAAACAAGTGCTGCCAAAATCTTTGCTAAGGCAGTGAACTGTGAAAAGTCACCTGTTAGCGAGCCGTGTAATGAATGTGATGCCTGTAAAGGGATTACAAACGGTTCAATTTCAGACGTGATTGAAATAGATGCTGCCTCGAATAACGGGGTAGATGAAATCCGGGATATACGTGATAAAGTGAAATTTGCTCCTTCGGCGGTTACATATAAGGTTTATATTATAGATGAAGTACATATGCTCTCTATCGGTGCATTTAATGCTCTCCTTAAAACGCTGGAAGAACCGCCTGCTCATTGTATCTTTATTTTGGCTACCACAGAGCCCCATAAGATTCCTCTTACCATCATATCTCGTTGTCAGCGATTTGATTTTAAACGAATCACGAGTAAAGATATTGTTGGAAGAATGGAGAAAATTGTAGATGCAGAAGGCCTTGACGTACAGGAGGGTTCGCTCGAGATTATTGCTAGTGCAGCTGATGGCGGTATGCGTGATGCACTAAGTCTCTTGGATCAAGCGATCTCATTTAGTGGTGAACAATTGACAATTGATGATGCGCTGCTCATTACAGGTGCTGTATCTCAGCATTTCATTAGTCAGCTTGCTGAAGCAATTTTTGATCAAAATATTGCCACAGCGTTAGATACATTAAATGAATTGCTCCAGCAGGGGAAAGATGCTGCTAAATTAATAGAGGATATGATTTTTTACTTTAGAGATATGCTGCTTTATAAAACGGCACCAGATCTCGAGGGGGTCCTTGAAAAGGTAAAGGTCGACGAAAGTTTCGTGGCGCTGTCAGATCGTGTGACACCTCAGTTTCTGTATGAAACCATTGAAGTCCTGAATAAAAGCCACCAAGAAATGAAATGGACAAATCATCCAAGGATTTTCTTTGAGGTAGCTGTTGTAAAGCTGTGTCAGTCAACAGCAGGATTGACACAAGGCCATGCTGAAGCTGATTTAACGGCGCTAACAGATAAAATAAACAGGCTGGAACAGGAACTATCGAGGCTAAGAGCCGAAGGTGTACCAATGTCTCCATCTCATAGCCCTCAAGAAAAAAAGGAAGCGTCTCGACCACAAACGAGTAACAAAAATGGCTATCGTGCTCCTGTCGGCCGAATTCATGAGATTCTAAAAGAAGCGAAACGGCCTGAGTTAGAAAAAATTAAAGGCAAATGGGGAGAGCTCCTTGCCCAGTTGAAACAGCAGAATAAGGTGTCTCACGCTGCGTTATTAACGGACAGTGAGCCAGTTGCGGCTGCTTCGCATGCCTTTGTTTTAAAATTCAAATTTGAAATACATTGTAAAATGGTTGCTGAAGATAAAAGCGGTGTTCGGACCAATCTTGAACAACTGCTAGAGTCTATGTTAGGAAAAAGAGTGGAATTAGTTGGCGTTCCTGACGCTCAATGGGGTAAAATAAGAGAAGAATTTTTAAGAGATCATCAGCCGGATGAACAAGCAGATGGTCAGGGAACTTCTACTGAAGAGGATCCATTGATTGCGGAAGCAAAAAAATTAGTAGGAACTGATTTAATTGAAATTAAAGATTAATAAAAATGAAAGAGAGTGGTGTTCATATGCGCGGTGGAATGGGAAATATGCAAAAAATGATGAAACAAATGCAAAAAATGCAAAAGGATATGGCGAAGGCTCAAGAAGAGCTTGCAGAAAAAGTTCTTGAAGGTACAGCTGGTGGCGGTATGGTCACTGTAAAAGTAAATGGACAAAAAGAAGTCGTTGATGTAGCAATTAATGAAGAAGTTGTTGATCCAGAAGATATCGATATGCTTCAAGATCTTGTACTTGCTGCGACAAACGATGCATTGAAAAAAGTCGATGAGCTAACGAATGAAACGATGGGTCAATTCACAAAAGGAATGAACATGCCAGGTTTATTCTAGGAGGAATAACTGAAGATGCAATATCCTGAACCAATATCAAAGCTGATTGACAGCTTTATGAAATTGCCAGGAATCGGACCGAAAACTGCGGTCCGTCTGGCTTTTTTTGTTCTTAGTATGCAGGAAGATGTCGTACTAGATTTTGCGAAGGCGCTTGTAAATGCAAAGCGTAATTTAACTTATTGTTCGGTATGCGGTCATATCACAGACCAAGATCCTTGCTATATTTGTGAAGATACAAGAAGAGATCAATCTGTTATCTGTGTAGTGCAGGATCCAAAAGATGTAATCGCAATGGAAAAAATGAAAGAATACAACGGCTTATATCATGTGCTTCATGGTGCCATTTCGCCAATGGACGGAATTGGCCCAGAGGATATTAAAATTCCTGACCTATTAAAAAGATTGCAAGACGATCAAGTGACAGAGGTGATCCTTGCAACCAATCCAAACATTGAAGGAGAAGCAACAGCCATGTATATCTCCAGATTGTTAAAACCATCAGGAATTAAACTCTCTCGCATTGCTCACGGACTTCCAGTAGGCGGGGATTTAGAGTATGCGGATGAAGTTACACTGTCTAAGGCTCTAGAAGGCAGACGTGAGATGTAGGAAGGAGAAGTACGGTACATGGGTTTTCTTCGCAGAAAATCAATTCGAAAAGAATTCGATGAGAAATTAATTCAACAGCTTTTTAAGCAAAAGGAAGAATGGAACAGACAAAAAAAGCTTGTCGCAAATAGCGTTGAGCCTTCACCGGACATTCTATTCGAATTAAAGCTTGCTCAAGCAAAGTACTTTTTCTATCTGAGAGAAGCGAAAAAGAGAAATTTACGTTTAAACAACTGGAAATAGCAGGTCTATTATACATAGTCCTCTCATATGCTTGTACTATTCATATGAAGAGGAGATGAGAGGATTATGGAACCTGTTATTGTGATCGGGTCAATTTTGCTAGCTGTGCTATTGTTGTTTATGTCAGGTGTGCAGGCGAATCCATTCAAATGGTTAGGGCTTATCGGAGTGAAGTTTATAGCAGGCGCTCTTTTTTTATTTTGCCTCAACCTATTTGGCGAGAGTCTAGGATTACATGTCTCTATTAACCCTGTAACGAGTGGAATTAGTGGTTTATTGGGTATTCCGGGCGTAGCAGCTTTAATCGTTATTGAAAAGTTTATTATTTAATGAAAAATATTATTGACTTTGATTCGATAGGGTGGTAAATTAATATACGTCGCTGATGACGAAGAAACGAAAAAACATAATAACAAAAAAGTTGTTGACACTAACAACTTGGATGTGATAAGATGTTCTAGTCGCTTCTGAAGCGGTAAACAAGTTCTTTGAAAACTAAACAAGACAAAACGTACCTGTTAATTCGAGTTTTTTATAAAAAATCCTATGATACTTCATAGGTAGTCAGTCAAACTGGCGAGGCAGGAAATGATCACATGCTAAGTTCGCTACATCGTGTAGCAACGCATGTGTGATATGCATCCTGCATACCTCGGAGAGTTTGATCCTGGCTCAGGACGAACGCTGGCGGCGTGCCTAATACATGCAAGTCGAGCGGACAGAAGGGAGCTTGCTCCCGGATGTTAGCGGCGGACGGGTGAGTAACACGTGGGTAACCTGCCTGTAAGACTGGGATAACTCCGGGAAACCGGAGCTAATACCGGATAGTTCCTTGAACCGCATGGTTCAAGGATGAAAGACGGTTTCGGCTGTCACTTACAGATGGACCCGCGGCGCATTAGCTAGTTGGTGGGGTAATGGCTCACCAAGGCGACGATGCGTAGCCGACCTGAGAGGGTGATCGGCCACACTGGGACTGAGACACGGCCCAGACTCCTACGGGAGGCAGCAGTAGGGAATCTTCCGCAATGGACGAAAGTCTGACGGAGCAACGCCGCGTGAGTGATGAAGGTTTTCGGATCGTAAAGCTCTGTTGTTAGGGAAGAACAAGTGCGAGAGTAACTGCTCGCACCTTGACGGTACCTAACCAGAAAGCCACGGCTAACTACGTGCCAGCAGCCGCGGTAATACGTAGGTGGCAAGCGTTGTCCGGAATTATTGGGCGTAAAGGGCTCGCAGGCGGTTTCTTAAGTCTGATGTGAAAGCCCCCGGCTCAACCGGGGAGGGTCATTGGAAACTGGGAAACTTGAGTGCAGAAGAGGAGAGTGGAATTCCACGTGTAGCGGTGAAATGCGTAGAGATGTGGAGGAACACCAGTGGCGAAGGCGACTCTCTGGTCTGTAACTGACGCTGAGGAGCGAAAGCGTGGGGAGCGAACAGGATTAGATACCCTGGTAGTCCACGCCGTAAACGATGAGTGCTAAGTGTTAGGGGGTTTCCGCCCCTTAGTGCTGCAGCTAACGCATTAAGCACTCCGCCTGGGGAGTACGGTCGCAAGACTGAAACTCAAAGGAATTGACGGGGGCCCGCACAAGCGGTGGAGCATGTGGTTTAATTCGAAGCAACGCGAAGAACCTTACCAGGTCTTGACATCCTCTGACAACCCTAGAGATAGGGCTTTCCCTTCGGGGACAGAGTGACAGGTGGTGCATGGTTGTCGTCAGCTCGTGTCGTGAGATGTTGGGTTAAGTCCCGCAACGAGCGCAACCCTTGATCTTAGTTGCCAGCATTCAGTTGGGCACTCTAAGGTGACTGCCGGTGACAAACCGGAGGAAGGTGGGGATGACGTCAAATCATCATGCCCCTTATGACCTGGGCTACACACGTGCTACAATGGACAGAACAAAGGGCTGCAAGACCGCAAGGTTTAGCCAATCCCATAAATCTGTTCTCAGTTCGGATCGCAGTCTGCAACTCGACTGCGTGAAGCTGGAATCGCTAGTAATCGCGGATCAGCATGCCGCGGTGAATACGTTCCCGGGCCTTGTACACACCGCCCGTCACACCACGAGAGTTTGCAACACCCGAAGTCGGTGAGGTAACCTTTATGGAGCCAGCCGCCGAAGGTGGGGCAGATGATTGGGGTGAAGTCGTAACAAGGTAGCCGTATCGGAAGGTGCGGCTGGATCACCTCCTTTCTAAGGATATATGGAGCAGCGTGCGTTTTCGTCTTGTTTAGTTTTGAAGGAACTTGCAAAAGATCCTACAACATCATATCTTCGATATGAAAGATGGGCCTGTAGCTCAGCTGGTTAGAGCGCACGCCTGATAAGCGTGAGGTCGGTGGTTCGAGTCCACTCAGGCCCACCATCTTCTATTAAATTGGGGCCTTAGCTCAGCTGGGAGAGCGCCTGCCTTGCACGCAGGAGGTCAGCGGTTCGATCCCGCTAGGCTCCACCAACGTGTTCTTTGAAAACTAGATAACAATAAGTAATACATTCACATTGAATGCAATGCAAAGTTCATCACACATAGTGATTCTTTCTAAAGTAAGAAATGGTTAAGTTAGAAAGGGCGCACGGTGGATGCCTTGGCACTAGGAGCCGATGAAGGACGGGACGAACACCGATATGCTTCGGGGAGCTGTAAGCAAGCTTTGATCCGGAGATTTCCGAATGGGGAAACCCACTGCTCGTAATGGAGTAGTATCCATACTTGAATACATAGAGTATGAGAAGGCATACCCGGGGAACTGAAACATCTAAGTACCCGGAGGAAGAGAAAGCAAATGCGATTCCCTGAGTAGCGGCGAGCGAAACGGGAACAGCCCAAACCAAGAGGCTTGCCTCTTGGGGTTGTAGGACACTCTATACGGAGTTACAAAGGAATGATATAAGCGAAGAGGTCTGGAAAGGCCCGCCAAAGAAGGTAACAGCCCTGTAACTGAAATGTCATTCTCTCCAGAGTGGATCCTGAGTACGGCGGAACACGTGAAATTCCGTCGGAATCCGGGAGGACCATCTCCCAAGGCTAAATACTCCCTAGTGACCGATAGTGAACCAGTACCGTGAGGGAAAGGTGAAAAGCACCCCGGAAGGGGAGTGAAATAGATCCTGAAACCGTGTGCCTACAAGTAGTCAGAGCCCGTTAACGGGTGATGGCGTGCCTTTTGTAGAATGAACCGGCGAGTTACGATCCCGTGCAAGGTTAAGCAGAAGATGCGGAGCCGCAGCGAAAGCGAGTCTGAATAGGGCGCATGAGTACGTGGTCGTAGACCCGAAACCAGGTGATCTACCCATGTCCAGGGTGAAGTTCAGGTAACACTGAATGGAGGCCCGAACCCACGCACGTTGAAAAGTGCGGGGATGAGGTGTGGGTAGGGGTGAAATGCCAATCGAACCTGGAGATAGCTGGTTCTCTCCGAAATAGCTTTAGGGCTAGCCTCAAGGTAAGAGTCTCGGAGGTAGAGCACTGATTGGACTAGGGGCCCCTACCGGGTTACCGAATTCAGTCAAACTCCGAATGCCGATGACTTATCCTTGGGAGTCAGACTGCGAGTGATAAGATCCGTAGTCGAAAGGGAAACAGCCCAGACCGCCAGCTAAGGTCCCAAAGTATACGTTAAGTGGAAAAGGATGTGGAGTTGCTTAGACAACCAGGATGTTGGCTTAGAAGCAGCCACCATTTAAAGAGTGCGTAATAGCTCACTGGTCGAGTGACTCTGCGCCGAAAATGTACCGGGGCTAAACGTATCACCGAAGCTGCGGACTGTTCTTACGAACAGTGGTAGGAGAGCGTTCTAAGGGCTGTGAAGCCAGACCGGAAGGACTGGTGGAGCGCTTAGAAGTGAGAATGCCGGTATGAGTAGCGAAAGACGGGTGAGAATCCCGTCCACCGAATGCCTAAGGTTTCCTGAGGAAGGCTCGTCCGCTCAGGGTTAGTCGGGACCTAAGCCGAGGCCGAAAGGCGTAGGCGATGGACAACAGGTTGATATTCCTGTACCACCTCCTCACCATTTGAGCAATGGGGGGACGCAGGAGGATAGGGTAAGCGCGGTATTGGATATCCGCGTCCAAGCAGTTAGGCTGGGAAATAGGCAAATCCGTTTCCCGTAAAGGCTGAGCTGTGATGGCGAGCGAAATTTAGTAGCGAAGTTCCTGATTCCACACTGCCAAGAAAAGCCTCTAGCGAGGTGAGAGGTGCCCGTACCGCAAACCGACACAGGTAGGCGAGGAGAGAATCCTAAGGTGATCGAGAGAACTCTCGTTAAGGAACTCGGCAAAATGACCCCGTAACTTCGGGAGAAGGGGTGCTTCTTAGGGTGTTAAAGCCCCGAGAAGCCGCAGTGAATAGGCCCAGGCGACTGTTTAGCAAAAACACAGGTCTCTGCGAAGCCGTAAGGCGAAGTATAGGGGCTGACGCCTGCCCGGTGCTGGAAGGTTAAGAGGAGCGCTTAGCGTAAGCGAAGGTGCGAATTGAAGCCCCAGTAAACGGCGGCCGTAACTATAACGGTCCTAAGGTAGCGAAATTCCTTGTCGGGTAAGTTCCGACCCGCACGAAAGGCGCAACGATCTGGGCACTGTCTCAACGAGAGACTCGGTGAAATTATAGTACCTGTGAAGATGCAGGTTACCCGCGACAGGACGGAAAGACCCCGTGGAGCTTTACTGCAGCCTGATATTGAATGTTGGTACAGCTTGTACAGGATAGGTAGGAGCCTTGGAAACCGGAGCGCTAGCTTCGGTGGAGGCATCGGTGGGATACTACCCTGGCTGTATTGACCTTCTAACCCGCTGCCCTTATCGGGCAGGGAGACAGTGTCAGGTGGGCAGTTTGACTGGGGCGGTCGCCTCCTAAAATGTAACGGAGGCGCCCAAAGGTTCCCTCAGAATGGTTGGAAATCATTCGCAGAGTGTAAAGGCACAAGGGAGCTTGACTGCGAGACCTACAAGTCGAGCAGGGACGAAAGTCGGGCTTAGTGATCCGGTGGTTCCGCATGGAAGGGCCATCGCTCAACGGATAAAAGCTACCCCGGGGATAACAGGCTTATCTCCCCCAAGAGTCCACATCGACGGGGAGGTTTGGCACCTCGATGTCGGCTCATCGCATCCTGGGGCTGTAGTCGGTCCCAAGGGTTGGGCTGTTCGCCCATTAAAGCGGTACGCGAGCTGGGTTCAGAACGTCGTGAGACAGTTCGGTCCCTATCCGTCGCGGGCGCAGGAAATTTGAGAGGAGCTGTCCTTAGTACGAGAGGACCGGGATGGACGCACCGCTGGTGTACCAGTTGTTCTGCCAAGGGCATCGCTGGGTAGCTATGTGCGGACGGGATAAGTGCTGAAAGCATCTAAGCATGAAGCCCCCCTCAAGATGAGATTTCCCATTCCGCAAGGAAGTAAGATCCCTGAAAGATGATCAGGTTGATAGGTCTGAGGTGGAAGCGTGGTGACACGTGGAGCTGACAGATACTAATAGATCGAGGACTTAACCTATATTCTATTGTGAAGCATGAACATTGTTATCTAGTTTTGAGAGAACATTCTCTCCATCAGGTTTGGTGGCGATAGCGAAGAGGTCACACCCGTTCCCATACCGAACACGGAAGTTAAGCTCTTCAGCGCCGATGGTAGTTGGGGGTTTCCCCCTGTGAGAGTAGGACGCCGCCAAGCTTCTATAAGGATCAGTTCCAGTCGGAACTGGTCTTTTTTGTTTTTTAAGAAAAGGAACAAACACTCGATCTGACATGGATACATATACTAAACTACCATCTAAAACATTCTTAATTTTGTATACAATTGAAAGCGCTAGGGCATACTGAAGCTATAAGTGGAGGTGTCACAATGAGCAAAAAAGAGCGAGAAGCGATTTGTTTGATTTGTGAAGAGAAAAAAACAAAGGGAATTTATTTATATCATCAGTTTTTGTGCCGAGAATGTGAGAGAAAGTTAATTTCTACATCGACCTCGGATCCTAGCTATGCCGATTATGTTAGAAAGCTAAAAAATCTTCATACGCCGCCTTTGTATTCATAGACCATTAGATGGTCTTTTTTTATGAGCTATGGAGGATTGGGCCTGTTTTTTGGAACTTAGTTTGGACATCATCCGTAATTAATAATAAGATAAACAGAGAGCCTGATTATTCATAGGAGTCGATGAACATGAAATCAATCTTTTATACATTTATATGGGCCATCCTCTCTACTTTTTTTTCGCTTGTGATTTTAACCGTCAGTATTGGGGTTTTCCATCATCATGTTGGATTATCGATACTGTATGCGATGATGGGGTGGGGCGTGATGTTTGCAGGGAGCAGATGGGTTGCTTTCCAGTTGTTTTTAAAGAAACACGGACTGTCTCGTAGTGATTATGTATATATCAAACAGCATTTAAAAGAAGCAGGACAAAAGCTTGTACGTTTAAAGAAGGCTTTATTTGCTGTGAAGAACGTACAGACGATCAAACATAATTATGAAATTCTCCGACTTGCACGGCGAATCTATACGATTACAAAAAAAGAGCCGACCCGGTTTTATGATGCACAGCGTTTTTATTTCGAAAGCTTGGATTCTGTCGTTGAACTAACTGAAAAATATGCACTATTGTATAACCAGCCTGATCGCAGTCATGAGCTGGAAATGACACTAAGCCAAACTCGAGTGACGCTGACAGAACTGCAAAAGCAATTGACGAATGATTTGCAGCAAGTATTAGGAAGAGACATAGAAGCCCTTCATATTGAGCTTGAAGTGGCAGATAAAATGATAAAGAAATAATGAAAGGAGTCAAACGTAATGAAACCAGAAGATCACATCCCAACAGCATCTGCTTCCACTACAGATCTTCAGTTTCAGGTGTTTGATACCTTATCTGATGAGGAGAAACAAGAAGCCATACAGCGTGCTGAGCAGATCCCTGACAATCCGCAAAAGCTGCTTTTCTATGGTACACGTGTTCAGGAACGATTATTGGAACAATCACAACAAATGATGAAATATGTTGAGAAAAAAGATATCGATCAAATAGGAGACGTGCTTGAGGCCTTTTTGCACCAGCTGCATGTAGTAGAACCGGAGGACTTACTGCCAAAGAAGCAGGGCTTTTTTTCGAAGTTATTTCGGCGGGAGAAGCGTTCTACTCAGGAAATCATATCGCGTTTTCAACATGCAAAATCACAGATCGAGAGATTATCAGCAAGGCTTCGTTACGCAAAAGGCGGATTAATTTCGGATCATATGTTATTAGAGCGTTTATTTGAAGAAAATCAAACTTTTTTCCAAGAGATGACGCTGCAGGTTGCAGCAGTTGAAGCGAAAATGACCACTTTAGAGAAGCAGATCATATCAGAACCGGAGCAGATTGGTAATCGGACTATAGAGGAGCAATTGATGAGTCAGGAAGTCAATGCAGAAGAATATATGGAGAGGTTGAAAGAACGGAAATATGATTTGCTGCTAAGCCGGCAAATTGCGCTGCAATGTAATGCCCAAATTCGAATGATCCAGCATACGAATCATACATTGGCCAATCACATTCAATCAACAGTTTCTGCATCTATTCCTCTATGGATCAACCAAATGTCGATTGCATTAACGCATATTCAACAGCGTGCCAATTCAGCTCTTGAGAATCGAATCCAAAAAACATATGAAAAGGTATCAAAGCAGCAGGGGGAGCTTCTTGAAGAGGCAGCTTTTGCACCTATAGATACGTTGAAAAAGGTTCAACGCCAATTAGCTGAAACCTTACAGGAAACGTTACAGGTGAAAGAGCACGGAAGCCAAGAGCGAACCCAATTGAAAAACAGCATGTATGAGGCAGAACAGCAGCTGGCGAATCACCAGCCAATAAAGGAATGAGAATCCATCTTTCGGTTCCCTTGTATGAACGTTATAATAGACATAAGATATCGTTAAAGTGAAAAGGGTCGATTTGTTTGAAAACACCTTTATATACAGCATTAGCACAACATGCGGAAAAGAAACCTTATTCTTTCCACGTTCCAGGACATCACAATGGAGATGTCTTTTTTGATGAGGCACGGACTTATTATGACTCAATTCTTCAGCTGGATGTAACAGAACTTGAAGGGTTAGATGATCTCCATCATCCAACTGGTGTGATTCAAGAGGCTGAACATTTATTGGCAAAGCTATATGGATCAGATCAAAGCTTTTTCCTTGTGAATGGGACAACTGTCGGAAACTTAGCGATGGTGATGGCAGCCTGTCGTGCGGGAGATGAGATTTTCGTCCAGCGAAATTGTCATAAGTCTGTTTACCATGCGATTGAGCTTGCAGGAGCAACGCCTATTATGGTAGAAGCTGAGGTAGATCCACACCTGCATGTTCCAACACATGTGACGGATGAAACAGTCAAAAAAGCCATTGCCAAACATCCTAATTGCCGGGCGATCGTTTTGACTTATCCGAACTACTATGGTCATGCAGCTGATTTATCAAAACTGATACACATGTGCCACGAAGCAGGCATGATCGTTTTGGTTGATGAGGCACATGGTGCACATTTTGTATTAGGCGGCGCTTTTCCTCCATCTGCTCTTTCCTATGGAGCTGACGTGGTGGTACAATCAGCACATAAAACCCTTCCGGCAATGACGATGGGATCCTACCTTCATCTTCAGGGGGGGCGAATGGATGCAAAACGCTTGAAAACATTCCTCACGATGCTTCAAAGCAGTTCGCCATCCTATCCAATTATGGCCTCATTAGATGTGGCAAGAGCTTATGTCGAGGAGATCAAGAAAAAAGGGATCTTGGATGGAATCATGAAAGGGCTGGCAGAGCTGAAAAATGAGTTCAACCGTATACCTCAGCTTGAAGTGGTCGAGTCTGAATTACTTTCTAACGATCCATTAAAATGTGTCATTCGATCAACAAAAGGGCTGACTGGTTATGAACTTAAACGAGTGCTTGAGTCAGTTGAGGTTCACCCAGAGCTTGCAGACGAACATCAGGTTTTACTTGTCTTTGGTTTAGAGCAGAAGAAGGATATTCCTTTTAAACGGATAGAGCAGGCCCTTAATCAAAGCGATTCATTGCTCAAAGGAAAAGATCATATCCAACGTGAGACGCTGACGATTGAGAACGATGAGCATAGACAGGATATAGAAGCCGTTTCATTTGAACATGCAGCAGGCCGGGTTAGTGCAGAATCTGTTATTCCATATCCACCGGGTATTCCTTTGATCGTTAAGGGAGAGCGTATTGAAAGCGATCAAATTGCTGCTTTAAGCCGTTTGCTTGGACATCAGGTTCATGTTCAAGCCAGTCAGGTGATTCATCAGAGAAAATTATATGTTTATATAGAAGAGGAGACACTATGAGCGGTATGTTTATTACGTTTGAAGGGCCGGAGGGTGCCGGAAAAACGACAGTGATTCAGAAAGTGTATGAAGAAATGGAACGCCAAGGATATGCAGTGATGGCGACACGTGAGCCTGGCGGCATTGACATTGCAGAGCAGATTCGTGAAGTCATTTTAAATGAAAAAAACACAAAAATGGACGCGAAAACAGAAGCTTTGCTGTATGCAGCCGCAAGAAGGCAGCATTTGGCTGAGAAGGTAGAACCGGCATTACAGCGCGGGCAGACGGTTTTATGTGATCGTTTTGTCGATAGCTCCCTTGCTTATCAAGGCTATGCGAGAGGGCTTGGGATTGAAGAAGTAAAGTCAATTAACGACTTTGCTATTAATGGCACGATGCCGCAATTGACCATTTATTTTTCTATTACACCTGAGGAAGGACTAAAGCGAATTGATGCCAACCAGGGAAGAGAAAAGAATCGATTAGACATGGAGACGCTGAATTTCCACCAGCTGGTCAGAGAAGGTTATGAACTGCTTATTGCACAATCACCAGAACGATTCCGTGTAGTGGATGCGTCTCAGCCGATGCAGGCTGTCTATGAAGAAGTCCTTCAATTGATTCAGGACACATTAAAGCAAAATCAAATATGACCTAATTCCCAATCGTTGTTATAATATAGAGGAAGACATCGGCATGTCATCTGTGCCTAAAATAAAGGAGGCCAATCAAATGAAATTAATTGTTGCCGTTGTACAGGACCAAGATAGCAGCAAGTTGTTGAAAATATTGACTGAACATCATTTCGGCGTGACAAAATTAGCTTCAACTGGTGGGTTTTTAAAGTCTGGGAATACGACTTTTATTATTGGTTGTGATGATGTCCGGGTGGATAAAGCATTGCAGCTTATAAAAGAAAATTGCCGTAAACGTGATCAAATGATCGCGCCTGTATCCCCAATGGGTGGAAATGCAGATTCATACGTACCATACCCTGTTGAGGTTGAAGTTGGCGGAGCTACTGTCTTTATTCTGCCAGTTGAACAATTTCATCAATTTTAAGGATGGGTTGCTGTGAAAATTAATCAAGATATGCGGCTGCGTTTAGAAAAGCGTGAACTTCAAGCGATGAAAGGAAGCCAGACATCTGCCTCCTTTAAAGCTTCGATGGAGACGCAAAGCGGCAAACTGCGCTTAGAACAGCTGACGGTCATGCTGAGTGATATCGAAGTGTTCGGAAAAAAGCTCGCAAAGTCACGAAACCTAAAGGATTTGGCTAGGTTTAAAGGACTGGTGAAGCGCTTTGTGAAAGAGACAGTCGATAATGGTTTAAATATAGAAACATCCAGGAGCTTTGACATTTATGGCAACACACGTACACTCGCTTTAGTCAAAGCGCTGGATGAAAAGCTGATTGAATTAACAGAGGATATGATGAATCAAGAGAAACCATCTATTGATTTGCTTGAACGTATTGGAGAAATAAAAGGTTTATTGATTAACCTTTACACATAGAGAGTGATAACATGGCAATTAGCTGGGATGACATGAATGATTTGCAGCCGCGCGTCATGCGGCTGATTTTTAATAGTATTGATAAAGACCGACTTGCGCACGCCTACTTATTTGAAGGAAAAAAAGGAACCGGAAAACTGGATGCAGCGATGCTTTTGGCTAAGAGCTTTTTTTGTTTGGAATCAGGAGTGAAACCATGTGAATCCTGTCAAAACTGCAAAAGGATTGCATCAGGAAACCATCCCGATTTACATCTTGTACAGCCCGATGGCCAATCAATTAAGAAGGCGCAAGTGCAGGCACTGCAAGAGGAATTTACAAAAGCAGGTGTAGAATCTCACCGGAAAATGTATATTATTCTTCATGCGGACAAAATGACGGTCAATGCCGCGAACAGTTTATTGAAGTTCCTAGAGGAGCCTAATCGGGAAACGATGGCGGTTTTAATCACTGAGCAATCGCATAAAATGCTGGATACGATTATTTCAAGATGTCAGATGCTCAGCTTTCAGCCGCTGCAGCCACAATCCTTGGAGCAGCAGCTTTTACAAGAAGGCGTATCTCAGCATCTCGCAAGGCTTTTGTCGAATTTAACCAATAATTTGGCTGAAGCACTCGAATTAAGTCGAAATGATCAGTTTGCAGAGTCTAGAGCGAAAGTGATAAAATTGTATGAAGTCTTACACCAGCGAAAAGAACATGCATTTTTTTATATACAGGATCAATGGATGCCTTTTTTCAAAGAGAAAGACCTTCAAGAAACAGGTCTGGATATGCTTTTATTTATATATCGTGATGTATTGTCGATTCAAATAGGAAATGAAGATAAAGTCATTTATCAAGACTTATTCCAGACAATGAAGCAGCATGCGCTGCATTCCACACAGCAGATGGTGACCAGCCAGATCCTTGCTGTACTAGAAGCGAAAAAGAGACTTCAATCCAACGTGAATGCCCAAGGGCTGATGGAGCAATTGGTGTTGATGTTGCAGGAGGGATAAGCTTGTACAACGTAATTGGTGTTCGCTTTAAAAAAGCGGGCAAAATCTATTATTTCGATCCTAATGGATTTCATATAGAAAATGATAGTTGTGTCATTGTAGAAACGGTCAGAGGGGTTGAGTACGGACAAGTGGTCATCGCTAACAAAAAAGTAGATGAACACGATGTGGTTCTCCCTCTGCGTAAAGTCATTCGTGTAGCAGACGAAAGAGACCGGCTCATCGTTGAAGAAAACAAAGAAGCAGCGATGACAGCCTTTGATACATGTCTTCAAAAGGTAAGTGAACATGGGCTAGAAATGAAACTGGTTGATGTTGAATTTACATTTGACCGAAACAAGGTCATCTTCTACTTCACAGCGGATGGCAGAGTCGATTTCCGTGAGCTAGTGAAGGACCTTGCATCAATCTTCAAGACGAGAATTGAACTTCGCCAGATTGGTGTAAGAGACGAGGCAAAAATGCTTGGCGGAATTGGTCCTTGCGGGCGAATGCTTTGCTGTTCGACATTCTTAGGAGACTTTGAACCAGTGTCTATTAAGATGGCAAAGGATCAAAACCTGTCGTTAAATCCTACAAAAATTTCAGGACTTTGCGGCCGTTTGATGTGCTGCTTGAAATATGAGAATGATGAGTATGAAACAGCGAAAGAACAATTACCGGATATCGGCGAAACGATTCAGACGTCAAATGGCTCTGCAAAGGTAGTAGGGCTCAATATTTTAGAACGAATTTTGCAAGTTGAATTAACCGGGCAAGAAAAAGTGATAGAATATACATGGGAAGAATTATTACAAGAAGGCGTTGTATCTGCACAAACAACTGAGTAACGAGGTGTGCCACCTTGGATAAAAAGGAACTATTTGATACGGTGATTAATTTAGAAGAACAAATCGGTTCTCTTTATCGCCAGTTAGGTGATTTGAAAAATCATATCGGTGAAGTGATTGAAGAAAATCACCAGCTGCAGATGGAGAATCAGCACTTGCGTGAACGTCTGGATCAGTCCGATCGAGACAAATCGTCTGAGGCAGAGAATGATTCTGCCCAGAAGCCAAGTCATTCTGATATAGGAGAAGGTCATGATAACCTGGCCCGGTTATATCAGGAGGGCTTCCATATTTGTAATGTACATTATGGGAGCATTCGTAAAGAGGGAGACTGTTTGTTCTGTCTGTCATTTTTAAATAAAAAATGAGAAAAGGCTTCCGCTGAATCGGGAGCCTTTTTCACAGGAAAAGAAAGGATACATCATGGTTTCGTTAAGAGAAGATGAACGGTTAGATTACCTGCTCGCCGAAGATATGAAGATTATTCAAAGTAAAACTGTGTTTGCCTTTTCATTGGACGCAGTGTTATTAGCTAAATTTGCGTATGTGCCAATCCAAAAAGGAGAGATCATTGATCTTTGTACCGGAAATGGCATCGTGCCATTACTGCTTTCAACTCGTTCTAAGGCCTCGATTACGGGGGTTGAAATCCAAGAACGGCTGTTTGATATGGCAAAAAGAAGTGTGGAGTATAATCAACTTGCGCACCAGATCGAATTGATTCATGGTGATTTGAATGATATGCCGGAACGCTACGGTAACCATAAAGTTGATGTAATTACATGTAACCCGCCATATTTTAAAACACCCTCTAAGGATGAAATCAATGAAAATGAATATTTGGCGATTGCACGGCATGAAATTCATTGTACATTAGAAGATGTTATTCGTGTTTCTTCCACGCTGTTAAAGCAAGGGGGGAAACTGGCGATGGTTCATCGACCAGGAAGGCTGCTTGAGATTGTTGAATTAATGAAAAAATACCGAATTGAGCCGAAACGAATTCAATTTGTTTATCCCAAACAAGGGAAAGAAGCCAATACCATCTTGGTAGAGGGCATAAAAGATGGAAAACCAGATCTGAAAATTCTTCCGCCTCTTTTTGTTTATGGGGAAGATCAGGAGTATACAGATGAAATCAGGACGATACTGTATGGAGAAGCATAATCATTATTTCTATGTATTAAAATGTGCAGATGGCAGCCTGTATGCGGGTTATACAAATGATTTACAAAAAAGACTGATAACCCATAATAGTGGAAAGGGAGCAAAGTATACAAGAGCGAGACGGCCGGTTGAGCTTTTTTATCATGAATGTTTTGCAACCAAAAGAGAAGCCATGCAGCAAGAATATCGTTTCAAAACGTGGACGCGGAAAAAGAAAGATATTTATATAGAAGAAATGCGAATGGAAAAGGAGGCGGCACATGAAAAAGACACAGAAAAGCTTTGATGGTCAATCTGATATGGGTATTCTTTATCTTGTCCCAACCCCGATCGGAAATCTAGAAGATATGACGTTCCGAGCGATACAAACATTAAAAGATGTAGACTATATTGCCGCAGAAGATACAAGGCAAACGAAAAAGCTTTGTCATGTATACGAAATTGATACACCCTTAACGAGTTATCATGAACATAACAAAGACAGCAGCGGCCACAAGTTAATCGAATGGCTAAAAGAAGGGAAAAGTATCGCACTTGTGAGTGATGCCGGTTTACCAACGATTT
The DNA here is from genome assembly GCF_038593285.1 of Bacillus sp. FSL R5-0712. Taxonomy (NCBI): domain Bacteria; kingdom Bacillati; phylum Bacillota; class Bacilli; order Caryophanales; family Bacillaceae; genus Bacillus; species Bacillus sp. FSL R5-0712. The sequence continues at coordinate 46,731 of NZ_CP151981.1, forward strand.
CAGATCCAGGGGCTGAAGTGGTTCGAGATTTTACTAGCATCGGAGGCTATGTCATTCCGTTACCTGGCGCAAATGCTGCACTAACAGCACTTATTGCATCAGGAATCGCGCCTCAGCCATTTTTCTTTTATGGTTTTCTCGACCGTCAGAAAAAAGAAAAGAAAAAGCAGCTTGAAGCCTTGAAGAAACGTCAAGAAACGATCATTTTCTATGAAGCGCCACATCGGTTAAAAGAAACGCTGACTTTAATGAAGGAAGTGTGGGGGAATCGGAACATCGCCATTACGAGAGAACTGACGAAAAAATTCGAAGAGTTTATTCGTGGGGATTTAGAATCTGTGCTGACATGGGCTGCGGAGAATCAAATTCGAGGTGAGTTCTGTCTTGTGGTACAAGGAAATGATCAAGCTGAAGAAGAGCTGAATGAAGAAGCTTGGTGGACGTCCTTATCTGAAAAAGAACATGTGATCCATTACATAGAGGAAGGATTAACGTCGAAGGAAGCCATTAAACGTACAGCTGTCGAACGTGGTGTACCAAAGCGCACGATATACGATGCTTATCATATTGAACAATAAAGAAAGGTTCTTGCAAACGGTGCAAGAACCTTTTTTATATGAACCTTATTTTTGTGATTGAAGTTGGTTTTGGATTTCGTTAATGATTTGCTCTGCACCTTCACGGCTAAGAACTAATTTACCATTAGCAAGTTTAAGGTTATCGTCTGATACTTCACCTGTTACTTGGCAAGTCATGTTTGGTTTATATTTTTTTAAGATAATTTTTTCATCATCAACATAAATTTCCAAAGCGTCTTTTTCAGCGATTCCTAGCGTACGGCGAAGTTCGATTGGAATCACCACGCGTCCTAATTCGTCAACTTTACGTACAATACCTGTAGATTTCATCTTCATTCTCCTCCCAAAAAGTTCTTATTCTTAAAATAATATTATCTTCGTCATTATTCGACAAATTCCTTACATTCCTAGCATAACAAGGTTTCCATAAATCGTCAATCATTTTGTTTACTATTGTTTGTAAAATATGACTCTTAAAGTCAAAAGACCTTGAAACTACTGCTGTATAAGGATTTTGTAGGCTTTTTCTATGAAAATATAAGAAATGACGAGATCAGATTAACAAGACTTTTGCCCTAAATTAGCCAATTGTAAATCTGGAAATAGATTTCATACGACAATATTCGACAAAATGTCGACGGGTTTGTCGTTTTTTTCGAAAAACTCATCTTTTTCGATCATTTCATCTCGTTCTATGTATATATGCTTGATCTTAAAGGCTAAGATGGTATCATAGAGAAAGTACAAGCGCAACAAATAATTAAGAAATGCACATTTTAATGATTTCATAACCGCTCTCGTCCATTGGGCGGGAGTTTTTGACATTTACACACACGCAGGAGGTTCCGACATGCCGGAAAAGAAAAAAACGTTTTATCTGACAACACCTATTTACTATCCGAGCGGAAAATTACATATTGGACATGCTTATACGACAGTAGCAGGAGATGCTATGGCTCGTTATAAACGTCTTCAAGGCTATGATGTAATGTATTTAACAGGTACAGATGAGCACGGACAAAAAATTCAGCAAAAAGCTGAAGAACAAAATATCACACCGATCGAGTATTTAGATCCAGTCGTTGAAGACATTAAATCATTATGGAAGAAACTCGACATTTCGAATGATGACTTCATCCGTACAACAGAAAAAAGACATACGAAAATCATTGAGCAGGTCTTCCAAAAGTTGCTTGATCAAGGCGATATTTATTTAGATCAATATGAGGGCTGGTACAGTATTCCTGATGAGACATTCTATACGGAAACACAGCTTGTTGATGTTGAGCGTAATGAGAAAGGGGAAGTCATTGGCGGGAAAAGTCCTGACAGCGGCCACCCTGTTGAATTAATTAAAGAGGAATCATATTTCTTCCGTATGAGTAAGTATGCGGACCGTTTGCTCGATTATTACGAAAAAAATCCATCGTTTATTCAGCCTGAATCAAGAAAGAATGAAATGATTAATAACTTTATTAAACCAGGTTTAGAGGATTTAGCAGTATCAAGAACAACCTTTGATTGGGGAATTAAAGTTCCTAACAATCCAAAACACGTCATTTATGTATGGATTGATGCGTTATTCAACTATTTAACTGCGATTGGCTATGGAACAGATCAAGATGAAAAATATAAAAAATATTGGCCTGCCAACGTACATCTCGTAGGAAAAGAAATTGTACGCTTCCATACGATTTATTGGCCGATTATGCTGATGGCATTAGATCTGCCTCTGCCGAAACAAATTTTCGCACACGGCTGGCTGCTCATGAAAGATGGCAAAATGTCTAAATCAAAAGGGAATGTGGTAGATCCAGTCACATTAATTGATCGCTATGGTCTCGATGCCCTTCGTTATTACCTGCTTCGTGAAGTACCATTTGGTGCAGATGGTGTATTTACACCAGAAGGATTCGTGGAACGTGTAAACTATGACCTTGCCAATGATTTAGGTAACTTGCTTAATCGTACAGTTGCAATGGTCCAAAAATATTTTGACGGCACATTAAGCAGCTATAAAGGTCCTGTTAATGAGTTTGATGAAGAGCTGAAAGCGGTAGCTGAACAAACAGTCAAAGCCTATGAAGAAGCGATGGAAAATCTTGAATTCTCTGTGGCTCTTTCAAATGTTTGGACATTAATCAGCAGAACCAATAAATATATTGATCAAACAGCTCCGTGGGTGCTGGCAAAGGATGAAACAAAACGAAAAGAATTGCATTCTGTTATGTATCATTTAGCAGAATCACTTCGAATCACTGCAGTACTCTTAACGCCGTTCCTAACGAAAACACCTGAGAAAATCTTCTTCCAGCTTGGAATTGAAGAAGATAAGCTCAAAAGCTGGGATAGTATCCTATCATTTGGTGCGATTCAACAAGCAACGGTACAAAAGGGAGAGCCTTTGTTCCCGCGTTTAGAGGTTGAAGAAGAAGTAGCCTACATTAAAGAAAAAATGCAGGGAAGTGCACCTAAGGTAGAAGAAGAGAAAGTGGAAATCGAAGAAACGGAATTACCTGAGCTGGGAGCAGAAATTGCATTTGAAGATTTCTCAAAAGTTGATCTTCGAGTTGCACAGGTATTGGAAGCAGCCCCAGTGAAAAAAGCGGATCGTCTTTTAAAGCTTCAGCTTGATTTTGGATTTGAAAAAAGACAAATCGTCTCTGGGATTGCCAAGCACTATCAACCAGAAGAATTAGTAGGGAAAAAGCTCGTTTGCGTAGCAAATCTTACCCCAGTTAAACTCAGAGGGGAAATTTCCCAGGGAATGATTTTAACTGGAGAAACAGGCGGGAAATTGCAGGTTCTTGAAGTAGATCAAACTCTAGCAAATGGAACAAAAATTTTATAAATCAACAAAGGTGTTCCACGTGTAACATTTCGTCGAACACCCTTTGTTTTTTAGCAGAATTGTCGAAAGGAGCAATCAACCATGTTATTTGATACACATGCCCACTTGAATGCAGAACAATACAATGAAGACTTAGAACAGGTGATCGAAAGAGCGAAAAGCGAAAAAGTTGAGAAAATCGTGGTGGTAGGGTTTGACCGCCCAACAATTACGAGAGCGATGGAATTGATTGAAGAGTATGATTTCATATATGCAGCTATCGGCTGGCATCCAGTCGATGCTATTGATATGACAGATGAGGATTTGGCTTGGATCAAAGATTTATCTCAACACGAAAAAGTGGTTGCGATTGGTGAAATGGGTCTGGATTACTATTGGGACAAGTCGCCAAAAGATGTGCAAAAGGAAGTCTTTAGACGCCAAATTGCTCTTGCGAAGGAAGTGAAGCTTCCAATCGTTATTCATAATCGTGACGCAACGGAAGATGTCGTGACGATTTTAAAGGAAGAGGGAGCAGCTGAAGTTGGAGGTATTATGCACTGCTTTACTGGCAGTCTAGAAACTGCAAAAACGTGTATGGAGATGAACTTTTATATTTCATTCGGTGGACCCGTGACATTTAAAAATGCCAAAAAGCCAAAGGAAGTTGTAAAGGAGATACCGAGTGACAAACTTTTGATTGAAACAGACTGCCCATACTTAACGCCAGTGCCATTTAGAGGGAAACGTAATGAGCCAAGCTATGTCAAATATATTGCAGAACAGATTGCGGAGCTGAGAGAAATCAGCTTTGAAGAGCTTGCTGAATTGACAACAAAAAATGCAAAAAAAGTTTTCCGTATAAACTGACAGTATATGATGTCAATCCTTGTTTAAGCTTGTCCAATTGTGAAACATAACGAAAAAGTTCTACACGTTTGCGCCTCCTCATAGGATAAGTTGTCGATAAGTCTTTCTTCCCTTCCTTCCATAAATCTCCCATAATAGGTTTACAATCGAGCATTTTTGTACAGTGGGTGGAAGGGTTGACAGGTTTTGAGATACTCTATATAATCTCTCCGAGGAGAAGGAGGCGTTTTTCATCGTACAAAAAATGAAAAATCTGTTTTCTGTGAAGCTAGGAAAAGGCAAGGTTTTATTACTAGTTGTTTGCTTGCTTTTAGCTGGAACTGGAACGGCTTACGGTGCGCATGAGCTCACTAAGCAGTCCATTACCATTTCAATCAATGGTAAAGAGAAGACAATTCGTACACATGAAGAGACAGTAGCTCAGCTGCTTTCAGACCTTGGCATAAGGACCAAGGCGGAGGATCATATCTCTCCAAGTCTAAATACAAAGATTCAAGACAACATGAACATTGTGTATGATGCGGCTATACCGGTTCATCTGACCCTAGACGGGAAAGAGAAAACGATATGGACAACAGATCAGACGGTTGGAGCATTATTGAAGAATGAGAAGATAGATATTGGGAAGCACGATCAAGTAACTCCTGGAAAGAATGACAAGTTAACAAAGGATATGACTCTTGTGGTTCAGCAGGCCTTTCAGGTCAGCTTAAATGATGGAGGAAAAGATAAAAAAGTGTGGACCACTTCGACTACGGTCGCTGACTTTTTAAAGCAACAAGAGCTAAAGCTCAAGAAGCACGATAAGATCAAGCCTGCGTTACATAGTAACCTTTCTAAAAAGAGCGCAGATATAAAGATCACTCGGGTGGAAAAAGTCACCGATGTAGTGGAAGAGAAAATTGCTTTTGATACCAAACATAAAAAGGATCATTCTCTTGAAAAAGGGAAAGAGAAGGTACTTAAAAAAGGTGAAGAAGGTAAATTGAAGAAGCACTATGCCATTGTGAAAGAAAACGGCAAAGTGGTGTCTAAAGAATTGATTAAAGAAGTGACCGAAAAAGATAGTAAGGACCGATTAGTGGCTATTGGTACACAAGTGGCCAAAAAGGAGCCTACAGCGTCCCCTGCGGTTTCACGAAGCAATGAATCGTCAGGAAAAGAATTTTATGTGGCGTCAACAGCCTATACAGCGAGCTGTGCTGGATGTACGGGCAGAACGTCTACAGGCTTTAATTTAAAAGCAAATCCGGGTGCAAAGGTCATAGCAGTTGATCCGAGTGTCATTCCGCTGGGCTCAAAAGTGTATGTGGAAGGCTATGGATATGCCGTTGCATCAGACACTGGATCTGCTATAAAAGGGAATAAAATTGATGTGTTCGTCCCAAGTAAGTCGGCAGCTTATCAATGGGGAAATAAACGAGTGAAAATTAGAGTACTCAAATAAACACATCAAATCATTTATATGAACAGAGGGCTTTGCGCACCCTCTGTTTTTTTGGTTATAATAGAAGCACTGTTTTCTAATTAATTAGACGCAAAAGCAGCATGAAAGGTTTCGTTTTTTTAACCAAAAAATGTAGATTGTTTTTGCAAGCGGAGGAATACATGAAAATCAAAGAAATCATTGTGGTGGAGGGTCGTGATGACACTGCCAGGGTGAAGATGGCGGTTGATGCAGATACGATCGAAACAAACGGATCCGCCATTGGCGATACAGTCATTCAACAAGTGCGTCTTGCGCAGGAGACGAGAGGGGTCATTATTTTAACAGATCCTGATTTTCCTGGTGAGAAGATCCGTAAAACCATTGCAGAGGCAGTTCCTGGCTGTAAGCACGCTTTTTTGCCAAAACATCTTGCGAAGGCGAAGCGGGATAAAGGAATTGGTGTCGAGCATGCTTCCTTGGACAGTATTCGGGAATGTCTTGCCCATGTCCATGAAGAAATGGAAGAATCGGAAAGTGACATTACATTAGACGACTTATTTGACGCAGGCCTTATCGGTGGCGAAGCATCGAAACGCCGCCGCGAACGACTAGGAGTGCTTTTAAATATAGGATATACCAATGCGAAGCAGCTGCGAAAGCGCCTTCACATGTTCCAAATAACCAAACATGATTTTATTGCGGCCTTAAAGACCGTCATGCAGGAGGAAGCCGATGAATAAAGATATTGCGACACCCGTCAGAACGAAGGAAATACTAAAGAAGTACGGTTTCTCTTTTAAAAAGAGCTTAGGGCAGAACTTCTTAATTGATACAAATATTTTAGATCGCATTGTCGATCACGCGGAGGTTACAGATGAGACCGGCGTCATTGAAATTGGGCCTGGTATCGGCGCATTGACAGAGCAGCTCGCTAAACGTGCAAAGAAAGTCACCGCTTTTGAAATCGATCAGCGTTTATTGCCTATTTTAAACGATACGCTTTCTCCATATGATAATGTCACGATCATTCATCAAGACGTATTAAAGGCGGATGTGAGAAAGGTCATCGAGGAAAATTTTGCTGACTGTAAAGAAGTGATGGTCGTAGCCAACCTTCCATATTACGTGACAACACCGATTATTATGAAATTGCTTGAAGAAAACCTTCCATTGAAAGGGATTGTGGTCATGCTGCAAAAAGAAGTAGCAGATCGTATGGCAGCTGTCCCTTCATCTAAGGAATACAATTCACTGTCTATCGCAGTTCAATTTTATACGGAAGCAAAAACGGTGATGGTTGTGCCTAAAACGGTTTTTGTTCCTCAGCCAAATGTTGATTCGGCTGTGATTAAGCTGACTGTTCGTGAAACGCCTGCTGTTTCAGTAGAAAATGATGCGTTTTTCTTTCAATTGATTCGAGCGAGCTTTGGCCAGCGCCGGAAAACATTGTTGAATAATTTGATGAATAATCTACCTGATGGAAAAAAACATAAAGCCATCATTGAAGAAGCACTTCAAACAGCAGATATTGATGGAAAGCGCCGCGGAGAATCATTATCCATTGAGGAATTTGCCCGTTTGTCGAATGTTTTACAAAAAGCCCTTTCGTAAGGGCTTTTTTCTTTTGTTTTTCACCACTTCAACTGTTCGGGCATAGGCTAGAAAGAACAGCACATATGAAAGACGATACCAACAGGATATGAGCCTGATTGTGGAGTGAACAGCATGCAATTTCAAATAGGAGATATGGTGACGAGGGCATCCTATCAAATGGATATTATGTTTCGAATCATTCGAATTGATGAGACAGATCAGCACGAAGCCACTGCCATATTGCATGGGAATGAAGTAAGGCTGATTGCTGATGCTAAGATGTCGGATCTCGTCTTAATTCAAAAAGAGGAGCAGCTGACAAGGGAGAAGGACGACGAACGGAAAATTAACGAATCGCTCGACTTACTAAGACAGGATTATCAGCTGCTGCGTGAAAAACAAGAGTATTATACTTCTGGACAATATCAGCATCAGGAGCAGTATTTTCACATGCCTGGAAAGGTCCTTCATTTAGATGGAGATGCTTCATACTTAAAGAAATGCTTAGATGTATATGAACGAATTGGTGTGCCTGTATATGGAGTGCATTGTCATGAGAAGAAAATGCCAAGCGTGATCGATTCGTTACTTGATCAATATCGGCCTGATATTTTGGTCATTACAGGGCATGATGCGTATTCCAAGCAAAAGGGCGGCGTAAATGATATCGGTGCCTATCGCCATTCTCGTCATTTCGTTGAGACGGTTCAAAAAGCAAGAAAGAAAATTCCTCATTTAGATCAGCTTGTGATCTTTGCAGGCGCCTGTCAATCTCATTTCGAATCATTGATCCAAGCAGGTGCCAATTTTGCAAGCTCACCTTCACGTGTGAACATCCATGCGCTCGATCCCGTCTATATAGTTGCGAAGATCAGCTTCACTCCATTTGTAGATCGAATCAACGTGTGGGATGTGCTTCGTAATACATTAACAAGAGAAAAAGGCCTTGGAGGCATCGAGACGAAGGGTGTTTTAAGGGTAGGTATGCCATATAAAAAAGACCATGAATCGACATAACCCGACTGATTTCAGTCTGGTTTTTTTTATGTGTAAAAAGAAATTTCAAACGGATACATAATTCACCGGAATTTGAGAAAAATAGGGAGGAGAAAAGGTAGAAGTTTGTCAAAATTATTTTGTTGACAATGGCTCGTGTTGGTTGATATAATTTAATTTTTATTTGACAAAAATGGGCCGTTGTTGTATAATTATCTCAGTGAGGTGGATGCAATGGCGAAGACTTTGTCCGACATCAAAAGATCGCTTGATGGTAACTTAGGTAAACGTTTGACGTTAAAGGCTAACGGAGGCCGCCGTAAAACAATTGAGCGTTCGGGCATTTTAGCTGAAACGTACCCTTCTGTATTTGTGATTCAATTAGATCAAGATGAGAATTCGTTTGAAAGAGTTTCTTACAGTTATGCAGATATACTGACTGAGACGGTCGAATTAACGTTCGATGATGCCGCTAGCTCAGTCGCCTATTAATGGGCAGTGAACTTCTTGTTTACTGCTTTTTGTTTTGCCTTTTTTTCTGAATGGGAGTCTGTCCATTTTTTGAAAGGGGTAAAAGAAAGGATTCGATACAAAATAAGAAAGCCACAAAAGCAGTGGCACTGATTCGAATTCTCGACTAAAGGGGCTGTTTCGTTTGGGTAGACGCCGAGGCATTATGTCAGATGAGTTCAAATACGAGCTGGCGAAGGATCTTGGATTTTATGATACCGTCAAAAATGGAGGCTGGGGAGAAATTCGTGCGCGTGACGCAGGGAATATGGTCAAACGTGCCATCGAATTAGCTCAGCAGCACATGGCTCAGGAAGAGAATCAACGATAGAAAAATGGTCAGGGATACCTCAGGTGTCTCTGGCTTTTTTTGTTGAAAAAGTCAGTGTGCTGGGCGTGAAAGCCAATATTCATCAGATCCATCAAATGTGATACAATATTGATACTTATGTTTAGATGGAGAAGTAGGTGAAATGTTTGCGTATTTTAGAAAAAGCACCGGCAAAAATTAATCTCTCACTTGATGTCCATGGAAAAAGACCGGATGGATATCACGAAGTAGAGATGGTGATGACAACAATAGACCTTGCAGATCGACTTGAGCTGACGGAGCTGGACAAAGACGAAATCCGTGTATCATCTCATAATCGATTTGTGCCAGATGATCAGCGTAACCTGGCTTATCAGGCGGCTAAATTACTCAAAACAAGGTTCGGTATTCAAAAAGGAGTATCGATTGTCATCACAAAAGCAATCCCTGTTGCAGCAGGTTTAGCTGGAGGCAGCAGTGATGCTGCAGCAGCGCTTCGCGGTTTAAACCGTTTGTGGAAGTTGAATCTCACGTTAGATGAACTGGCTGAGCTTGGAGCGGAGATCGGCTCAGATGTGTCTTTTTGTGTACACGGAGGCACAGCACTAGCGACAGGACGTGGAGAAAAACTGAATCATATCGCGACACCGCCGCATTGCTGGGTGATTTTAGCGAAGCCGGTGATTGGGGTATCTACAGCTGAAGTTTATAGACAATATGACGCAAGCAAAGTAGAACACCCAAATGTACAGCGTATGATTGAAGCCATTGAAGCGAAAGATTATAAAGAGATGTGCGGCTCACTCGGTAACGTTCTGGAGTCAGTGACATTAAAGATGTATCCAGAAGTAGATATGATCAAAAGACAGATGAAGCGTTTCGGTGCTGATGCTGTATTAATGAGTGGAAGCGGCCCAACGGTATTTGGCTTGATTCAATATGAATCGAAGGTACAAAGAATATATAACGGACTGAGAGGATTTTGTGATCAAGTATACGCTGTCCGCATGATCGGCGAACAAAATGCCCTTGATTAAATCCGTATATTAAGTTATATTATTCATAAATTATTCGGGTTCTGGGGGTAAGTTCATGAAGTTTCGTCGAAGCGGCAGATTGGTGGACTTAACAAATTATTTGTTAGCCCACCCGCACGTACTAGTACCTTTAACTTTTTTTGCAGAACGTTATCAATCTGCAAAGTCCTCCATTAGTGAAGACTTAACGATTATCAAACAGACCTTCGAACAGCAGGGAATAGGCACATTGCTCACTGTACCTGGCGCTGCTGGCGGAGTGAAATATATTCCAAAAATACACCTAAAAGAAGCAGATGACGTAGTAAACGATATCGGAGAGGCATTATCAACTCCTGAACGTGTACTTCCTGGCGGTTATTTATATTTAACCGATGTTTTAGGCAATCCATCGATTCTTGCGAAAATCGGTAAGCTGTTTGCGACCATCTTTGCGGACCGTGCGATTGATGTCGTCATGACCGTTGCGACAAAAGGTATTCCGATTGCCTATTCTGTTGCGGGTTATTTAAATGTGCCTGTTGTGATCGTTAGAAAAGATAATAAGGTAACCGAAGGATCAACTGTCAGTATTAATTATGCGTCAGGTTCTTCTAACCGAATTCAAACCATGTCCCTTGCAAAGCGAAGCTTAGATAAAGGCTCCAATGTGTTGATCATTGATGACTTTATGAAAGCGGGCGGAACCATTAACGGCATGATGAATTTGCTTGAGGAATTTAATGCAAATGTTGCAGGGATCGGTGTTCTTTTAGAAGATGAAGGCGTAGATGAACGTCTTGTCGATGAATATGTCTCGTTGTTAAAGCTTTCTACCATTGATATGAAGCAAAAAATCATTGAGATCAATGAAGGCAATTTCCACGAGTTTTTTCATTCGAAAGCGTAAGCTTTGATTAAACATGTATTTGAATGGGAGAGATTGATATGACAAAAGTTGTTCAAACCAAACATGCACCAGCAGCCATTGGACCTTACTCTCAAGGAATTATTGTCAATAACATGTTTTACAGCTCAGGGCAAATTCCATTAACCCCAGCTGGAGATTTTGTAAATGGAGATATTAAAGAACAAACACATCAAGTATTCCGTAATCTTGAGGCTGTACTTGAAGCAGCAGGTGCTTCCTTTGAAACAGTCGTGAAAGCAACTGTTTTCATTAAAGATATGGAACAATTCGCTGAAGTGAATGAAGTGTACGGTGAGTATTTCCATACACATAAGCCAGCTCGTTCATGCGTGGAAGTGGCAAGACTTCCAAAGGATGCGCTTGTAGAAATAGAAGTAGTTGCATTAGTTAAATAAACAGGCACTCTCAATGAAAGCCGTTTGGTTTCATCATATGCAGGGAAAGACATCATCATGATGTCTTTTTTTATGCTGAGAATGTAAGCGCCGTCACGAATATGACAAATAATGTATAAATATCCCGATATTTCAAAAAAAGTTTAAAAAAAGAGCAGGAGAATCACCACGATCGTTGAATACCTAAGTAATGCTTTTATATTGGGAAAAGGTGGTGAACTACTGTGGAAGTTACTGACGTAAGATTACGCCGCGTGAATACCGATGGTCGCATGAGGGCGATTGCATCCATCACGCTGGACCACGAATTTGTTGTTCATGATATTCGTGTGATTGATGGAAACAATGGGTTGTTTGTAGCAATGCCTAGCAAACGCACGCCTGATGGAGAGTTTCGCGATATTGCACATCCAATTAATTCAAGCACTCGGGGTAAAATCCAAGATGCTGTATTAAATGAATATCATCGCTTAGGCGAAGAGGAAGAAACAATTGAATATGAAGAAGCTGGAGCTTCTTAATCATACGTGAACCTAAAAAGACGGCTTTAAGAGAAAATGAATGTTTTCTTTTAAATGCTGTCTTTTTTGCGTTCTTTCTCTTGTTTCTTAAGTCTTTCATTTGTTAGAAAATTATTGTACTTCCTTATGTATCCTTGAAATCAGTCTTTATTTAGGATATATTTTTCTATGGATAATAGGGATATTGGAGGCCAATCAATGGATAAGCGGTTCGCAGTGATTTTAGCAGCGGGAAAAGGAACGAGAATGAAGTCAAAGCTATATAAAGTACTTCATCCAGTTTGCGGAAAGCCAATGGTCGAGCATGTGGCAGATGAAGCGTTAAAGCTTTCTTTAGCCAAGCTGGTGACGATTGTCGGTCATGGTGCAGAGGACGTGAAAGAGCAGCTTGGAGACAGAAGTGAGTATGCACTTCAAGAAGAACAGCTGGGAACAGCCCATGCCGTCAAACAAGCAAAGTCGTTCCTCGCGCAGGAAAAGGGAACAACCATTGTCATTTGTGGTGATACGCCATTATTGACAGCGGAAACAATGGAAGCCATGTTAAGCGAGCATCAAAAACATCAAGCGAAAGTCACTATTTTAACAGCACATGCGGATGATCCGACAGGCTATGGCCGTATTATTCGTGACGAAACAGGTGCTGTCGTGAAAATTGTGGAGCATAAAGATGCGAACGATGCAGAGCGTCAAGTGAATGAAATTAATACAGGGACTTATTGCTTTTCAAATGAAGATCTCTTCCGTGTGATTGAGCAAGTGTCGAATGAAAATGCACAGGGCGAATACTACTTGCCAGACGTTATTGAAATTTTAAAAAATGAAGGGCAAACAGTTGCAGCTTATCAAACACCGCATTTTGAAGAAACACTTGGAGTTAACGATCGTATCGCTCTATCACAAGCAGAGCAATTCATGAAGCGACGTATTAATCATCAGCATATGAAGAATGGTGTGACCTTGATTGATCCTGAGAACACGTATATTTCGCCAGATGCTGTCATCGGTGAAGATACAGTTATTTATCCTGGGACGGTCATCAAAGGGAATGTAAAAATTGGTGCAGACGCCACTATTGGGCCAAACACTGAAATTGTTGACAGCATCATCGGAGATCGAACAGTCATTAAGCAATCTGTCGTCTGCGATAGTGAGGTTGGAGTTGATGTGACAATTGGACCGTTTGCTCATATTCGCCCGTTGTCGAAAATTGGCGATGAAGTGAAAATCGGAAATTTTGTCGAAATCAAGAAAACAGTTTTCGGAGACCGGAGCAAGGCATCTCATCTAAGCTACATTGGAGACGCAGAGGTCGGAACTGATGTAAACCTTGGCTGTGGTTCCATTACAGTCAACTATGATGGGAAAAACAAATTCTTAACGAAGATTGAAGACGGCGCATTTATTGGCTGTAATTCAAATCTAGTTGCACCAGTCACTGTCGGAAAAGGGGCATATGTTGCAGCCGGTTCAACGGTTACAGAAGATGTACCGCAGGATGCATTGTCTATTGCTAGAGCAAGACAAGTCAATAAAGAAGATTATGTGAAAAATATTCATAAAAAATAATCCAAATACCCGGAGGTTTACCATACCATGTCTAATCGTTATGCTGATGCGAATTTAAAGATATTCTCTTTGAATTCAAACCCTGAACTTGCCAAAGAAATTGCCGATCGTATCGGAGTTGATGTAGGAAAGAGCTCTGTTAAACGCTTTAGTGACGGTGAAGTCCAAATCAATATTGAAGAAAGTATCCGCGGCTGTGATTGTTATGTCATTCAATCAACAAGTGCGCCAGTCAATGAGCATATTATGGAACTGCTCATTATGGTGGATGCACTAAAACGCGCTTCTGCGAAAACTGTCAATATTGTGATCCCTTATTACGGATACGCACGTCAAGATCGTAAGGCAAAACCTCGTGAGCCAATCACTGCGAAGCTTTTTGCGAACTTGCTTGAAACAGCAGGTGCTACACGTGTGATTGCACTTGATCTTCATGCGCCGCAAATCCAAGGTTTCTTCGATATTCCAATCGATAACTTAATGGCTGTGCCAATCTTAACAAACTATTTCGAACAGAAGAACTTGAATGATATCGTTGTTGTGTCTCCTGACCACGGTGGTGTGACACGTGCGCGTAAAATGGCAGACCGCCTGAAAGCGCCAATCGCAATTATCGACAAACGCCGTCCAAAGCCAAACGTTGCTGAAGTCATGAACATTATTGGTAACATTGAAGGCAAAACGGCGATTCTGATCGATGATATCATTGATACAGCTGGTACTATTACACTTGCAGCAAATGCGCTAGTCGAAAATGGAGCAGCTGAAGTATATGCTTGCTGTACGCACCCAGTATTGTCTGGACCAGCAGTAGAACGCATCACAAACTCTAAAATTAAAGAATTGGTTGTGACAAACAGTATTCAATTAACTGATGACAAGAAAGTTGGAAAATTCATTCCGCTTTCGGTTGGGCCTTTGCTTGCAGAAGCCATCATCCGTGTACATGAAGAAGAATCTGTGAGCTACCTTTTCAGCTAATTTTCTGATTAAAAAAGGCCCTAGGCATCAAGCTTGGGGTCTTTTTGCTATCATCATTCACGGCAAATAGGTTTAAAATGATTCGGTTATGGGTAATTATGAGAGTAGTGACAAAAAAGAAATAGGATGGTGCTGAATATGGCAAGTTTAAAAGCAAATAAAAGAACTGATTTCAAACGTTCCACACTGCAAAAAATCCGTCATTCAGGACACGTTCCTGGTGTCATATACGGAAAAAATACAGACAGCCTGGCTGTTTCATTAGACAGCATCGATTTATTAAAAACCTTACGTGATGAAGGGAAGAATACAATTATCACCTTAGACGTGGGTGGCGAAACGAAATCTGTGATGGTGACAGAATTACAAACAGATCCGTTGAAAAACGAGCTTGTCCATGCTGATTTCCAAGTCGTTGACTTACAGCGTGAAATTGAAGCAGATGTACCAATACAGCTGATTGGCGAGTCTAAAGGGGTAAAAGATGGCGGTGTGCTTCAGCAGCCACTATTTGAACTATCTGTTACAGCCAAACCAAAAGATATCCCGCAGAATATTGAAGCTGATATTACAAACTTAGAAGTCAATGATGTCTTAACAGTTGCTGATCTGCCTGTTCAGTCATCTTATCAAATCAATAACGATCCAGAAGAAGTCGTTGCTTCCATTCTGCCGCCTCAGCAATCAGAGGTTCCTGAGCCGGATAGCGAAGAAGAGCCGCAAGAGCCTGAGGCCATTAAAGAAAAGGATGACGATGGAGAATAACTGGTCATTTAAAGACGTAACCCTCCCGCGGTTGCGTCTTTTGTGCTAGAATGAAAAGAATTCATACGTTTTTACATGAGGCAATCTGATTGGCTCATTTTTTAGGCGTGTGCTGTGTGACAAAGGAGGTTATTGGTTTCATGATTGCATTCGTTGGATTAGGCAATCCAGGAAAAGAATATGAAAAAACAAGACATAATGTCGGGTTTATGACAATAGATGAATTATCGAAAAAATGGGACATTCCTTTAAATCAATCAAAATTCCATGGACAATTTGGAACTGGGTTTGTTTCGGGGCAAAAGGTTCTACTTGTAAAGCCGCTTACATATATGAACTTATCAGGAGAATGTGTGCGTCCGCTGATGGACTATTACGATATTCCCCTCGAACATTTGAAAGTGATCTATGATGATCTTGATTTGCCAACTGGCCGGATTCGCCTACGTACAAAAGGAAGTGCAGGCGGGCATAATGGAATCAAATCATTGATTCAGCATTTAGGTTCACCTGAATTTGACCGATTCCGTATCGGCATTGGACGTCCTCAAAACGGCATGAAGGTCGTTGATTACGTACTAGGACGTTTCTCAGAAGAGGAACAGCCTGACATTGCATCAGCCATTCAATCGTCTGTCGAGGCTTGTGAAGCGGCTTTAAAAAAGCCATTTTTAGAAGTGATGAATGATTTTAACAAGAAGGTATAAGAATGATAAGCGAAGCACATACTGATCATAAAATCTCAGCATGGGAGGATCACGTATGGCTTTGCATTATTACTGCCGCCACTGTGGTGTAAAGGTTGGCAGTCTAGATGAATCCGCTGTCCAAAGTGAAGCACTTGGATTTCATCACTTAACAAATGAGGAAAGAAACGATATGATTTCTTATAGGGAAAATGGTGATTTACATGTACAAACCATTTGTGAGGATTGCCAAGAGGCGCTCGAAAGAAATCCTGATTACCATCAGTATCATACTTTTATTCAATAAAAAAGCTTTGGTGTAGATATTAGACCAAAGCGTTTTTCTGTTTTAAACAAACAGGGAGGAGGAGCCAAATGAAAAACATACAATCATTTATCAAACAAAGTGATGATTTTCAGTCCATTTTTAATGGGCTAAAGGAAGGGTTAAAAGAACAGCTGCTTGCCGGACTATCAGGCTCCGTCAGATCTTTATTTACAGCCGCGATATCAGACGAACTGAAGCGGCCGATGTTTATTGTGACTCACAATTTATATCAGGCGCAGAAGGTAACAGATGATCTAGCAAGTGTGATGCCGGATCGCTCGGTTCTTCTTTATCCTGTCAATGAACTCATCGCTTCAGAAATTGCAGTGGCAAGCCCTGAGCTGAGAGCACAGCGT
Source organism: Bacillus sp. FSL R5-0712 (assembly GCF_038593285.1). Classification (NCBI taxonomy): domain Bacteria; kingdom Bacillati; phylum Bacillota; class Bacilli; order Caryophanales; family Bacillaceae; genus Bacillus; species Bacillus sp. FSL R5-0712. The sequence continues at coordinate 63,395 of NZ_CP151981.1, forward strand.
TTAGATGTCCTGAACCGGCTTGCGAATGGAGAAAATCCCATTATCGTCACTCCCGCTGCTGCGGTGCGCAGGATGCTTCCGCCAGTTGAGCTCTGGAAGGAGAGTCAGATCCATTTAAAGATCGGTGAAGAAATTGATTTGGAGGCGTTTTCAAAACAGCTCGTACAAATTGGTTATGACCGGACGTCGATGGTTGCAGCGCCCGGAGATTTTAGTGTGCGCGGAGGAATTATCGACATCTATGCGTTAACGGAAGACCATCCAATCCGTATTGAACTGTTTGATACAGAAGTAGACTCGATTCGAACGTTTCATTCGGATACACAGCGTTCATTAGAAACCCTTCAAGAAATCAAAATAGGTCCTGCAAAAGAGTTAATTGTGAGAGGTCCGGAACGAGTGAGAGCCATTGAACAGCTTGACCAAGGGCTGGCGAAGAGCTTAAAGAAATTCAACTCAGATCAGCAAAAAGAACTGCTTCATCAAAATATATCTGCTGATCGCGAGAAGCTGCTAGAAGGCATCGTGACACAGGAAATGACGAAGTACCTGTCCTATTTCTATGAAAAGCCTGCTAGTTTGCTAGATTACACATCGCAGGATACGATTATTATTTTAGATGAAATCAGCAGAATTCAGGAGATGGAAGAACAGCTTGAACAGGAAGAAGCCGATTGGACAATTAGTCTGCTTGAAGAAGGGAACATTCTTCATGATTTATCTCTTTCTTTCCCGTTTCAAGAACTGATCAATCAGCAATCAAGGTCCATTCTGTACTACTCCTTGTTTCTGAGACATGTCCAGCAGACAAATCCGCAAAATATCGTCAATGTATCTAGTAAGCAAATGCAGAATTTCCACGGGCAGATGAATGTGCTGGCGAGTGAAATTGAACGCTATAAAAAACAGCAGTACACAGTTGTCTTTTTAGGTGCGGATGAAGAGCGGACAGAAAAGCTGTCGTCTGTTCTGCATGATTATGACATTGAAGCCGCTCTTGCTAAACCGGACGCTGAGCTTGTGAGCGGACAGGTGTATATTTTACAAGGTGAGCTGCAAACAGGCTTTGAACTGCCGTTATCAAAAATTGCTGTGATCACAGAAGGTGAACTCTTCAAGAAACGTGTGAAAAAACAGGCGCGTAAGCAAAAGCTGACCAATGCAGAGCGGATCAAGAGCTATTCAGAGCTTCAAGTCGGTGATTATGTGGTGCACATTAACCACGGGATCGGTAAATATTTAGGAATTGAAACGCTTGAAATCGGCGGCATTCATAAAGATTATTTAAATATTCATTATCAAGGAAGCGACAAGCTTTATGTACCGGTTGAACAAATTGATCAGGTGCAGAAATATGTAGGATCAGAAGGTAAAGAACCAAAGCTGTACAAACTGGGCGGCAGCGATTGGAAACGCGTGAAGAAAAAAGTTGAAACATCTGTACAGGACATCGCAGATGATCTGATTAAACTTTACGCAGAACGCGAGGCAAGCAAAGGATATGCCTTCTCGCCTGATCATGAGATGCAGCGCCAGTTTGAATCTGCGTTCCCTTACCAGGAAACAGATGATCAAATCCGTTCGATTCAAGAAATTAAACAGGATATGGAGCGGGAACGTCCAATGGACCGTCTGCTTTGTGGAGATGTGGGTTACGGCAAAACGGAGGTGGCTATTCGTGCGGCCTTCAAAGCGATTGCTGACGGGAAGCAGGTAGCCTTGCTTGTTCCGACAACCATCTTAGCACAGCAGCATTTTGACACAATCATGGACCGATTCCAAGACTACCCTGTCAAAATTGCGCAGCTGAGCCGTTTCCGTACAAGAAAAGAAACAACTGAAACATTAAAAGGGCTGAAAAACGGAACGATCGATATGGTTATCGGCACACACCGCCTTCTTTCAAAAGACATCGTCTACAAGGATTTAGGACTGTTAATCATAGATGAGGAACAGCGTTTTGGTGTGACGCATAAAGAGAAAATTAAACAGATGAAAGCCAATATCGACGTACTGACATTAACGGCTACGCCAATTCCGCGTACGCTTCATATGTCCATGCTTGGCGTACGGGATTTATCAGTGATTGAAACACCGCCTGAAAACCGATTCCCTGTTCAAACCTATGTGGTCGAGTACAATGGTGCTTTAGTCAGAGAAGCGATTGAGCGAGAATTAGCACGCGGCGGTCAAGTGTACTTCCTTTACAACCGTGTTGAGGATATTGAACGAAAAGCAGACGAAATCTCCATGCTAGTCCCAGACGCAAAAGTCAGTTATGCGCACGGGAAAATGAGTGAGAACGAGCTGGAATCAGTGATGATTAATTTTCTTGAAGGTGAATCAGATGTATTGGTTAGTACCACCATCATTGAAACGGGAGTCGATATTCCAAATGTAAACACGCTCATCGTCCACGATGCCGATAAAATGGGGCTTTCTCAGCTGTACCAGCTAAGAGGACGAGTCGGGCGTTCGAACCGTGTTGCTTATGCTTATTTCACGTATCGAAAAGATAAAGTTCTTTCTGAAGTTGCGGAGAAAAGACTTCAAGCTATTAAAGAATTCACAGAGCTCGGATCTGGGTTTAAAATTGCGATGCGTGATTTAACAATTCGAGGAGCAGGAAACTTACTTGGTGCTCAGCAGCATGGCTTCATTGATTCAGTTGGATTCGACCTCTATTCTCAAATGCTGAAAGAAGCCATTGAGGAAAGAAGAGGCGATACAACGGCTCAAGATAAATTCGAGCCAGAAATTGATCTGCAAATTGATGCTTACATCCCAGACACTTATATTTCGGACGGCAAGCAAAAGATTGAAATGTATAAACAGTTCAGAGCAATTGGATCGATTGAAGAGAGAAAAGAGCTTCAGGATGAAATGATCGACCGATTTGGTGAATATCCGCAAGAAGTGGCTGACTTGTTTACGATTGCGACAATGAAGGTGTACGCTGTCCAGGAACGTGTCGAGCTGATCAAGATGGAGAAAGGCATTGTTAGAATGACTCTTGATGAGAAAGCAAGCAGTGAAATCGACGGTCAAAAATTATTTGAGCTCGGCAGTAAATATGGACGTGAAATCGGGTTAGGAATGGAAGGCAGCAAGCTGATTATTTCTGTCCAAACGAAAGGCAAGAAGACGGAGGAATGGCTTGAGGTTGTTCTTAACATGCTTCGAGGCCTTCAAGATGTGAAAAAAGAAACCATTCCATCTTCATAAAATTTTGTTTGTCTCTCGTGTATATTACGTTTGATGTGACGGATACTAAACTCAGGGTCAAGTGGTGAATGTTGCATAAAGTGGACGCTTTTGTTCCATTCACCCAACACATCATCAAACGAAAGAGAGGCAGCAGTGAATGAAAGCAACTGGAATTGTACGCCGCATCGATGATCTAGGTAGAGTGGTTATTCCGAAGGAGATTCGCAGAACATTGCGCATCCGGGAAGGAGATCCGCTTGAGATTTTCGTCGACCGCGATGGAGAAGTGATTTTGAAGAAGTATTCGCCGATTAGTGAGCTAGGAGACTTTGCGAAGGAATATGCTGATGCATTATTCGACAGTCTGGGTCATTCCATCCTGATTTGTGATCGAGATACGTATATTGCTGTATCCGGCAGTTCGAAAAAAGAGTACTTAAACAAATCGATCAGTGATTTACTTGAACGAACAATGGATCAGCGTAATTCTGTGTTAGAAGAAAGCAAAAAAGAAATTCAACTTGTCGATGGTATTGATGATGACGTATCTGCTTATACCATTGCACCTATTGTTGCAAACGGAGATCCAATTGGCGCCGTCGTCTTATTTTCTAAAGAGCGTTCAATGGGAGAAGTGGAGCATAAAGCGGCAGAAACGGCAGCTGGCTTCTTAGCCCGTCAAATGGAACATTAGGTCTAATAACTCTATATCATTTTGATAAAACGAAAGAATGCCGATGAAATCATTTGATTTTGTCGGTTTTTTATATGGGATGAAACAAAACGAGACATGTGCCGTCTACTCCTTAGAAAGAAACGTCTTTTCATTCACGTATGTTATAATGAGTGCGTTTAACTGTAGATTTATTTTAAAGGAGTCATCCATGAAAAATGCTGTGAATCAGCCGCATTGGCTTTTCCAGGGTGCGGTGATTTTGACCATCGCAGGCTTGTTATCAAAGATATTAAGTGCCGTTTACCGTGTTCCGTTTCAAAACATCGTAGGGGACACAGGGTTTTATATTTATCAGCAGGTATATCCTTTCCTTGGCATTGCCATCATGCTTGGTACAACAGGTTTTCCTGTCATGGTGTCCAAGCTTTTGAGTGATCATGGGGAAGAGAATCGACGGATCATTACAAGGGTATCCTTGGTCTATATCACTTTACTGAGCCTGGTCTTATTTCTTTGTCTTTACATAGGAGCAGGCACAATTGCGAGTCTTATGGCAGATAGTCAATTAATTCTGCTCATCCAGATGAGTGCTTTTGTGTTTCTATTTCTGCCGCTCACTGTGATGCTGAGGGGAGTTTTTCAGAGTGACGGTCTGATGCTTCCAACAGCTGTTTCTCAATTGGTTGAGCAGCTCATCAGGGTAGGTGTCCTGCTTGTTTTATCCTTCTATTTCGTGAGGCACGGCTATTCGCTTTATGAAACAGGGGCGGGTGCGGTGTTCTCTTCTATCGCAGGAAGTGCGGCCTCGCTCATTTTGCTTCTTTTCCTTTGGCTGACCTATCGAAAGCAGTCTGCTGCAAGTATGTCAGGCAAACAGGCGACACTTCGAAAAAAAGATGTTATGAAGAGTTTGGTGCTGTATACATTGACGATTTGTGTCAGCGGTTTGCTCATTTTATGGATGCAAATGATTGATGCTTTTCATCTGTATGCGTTGCTGCGCAGCGAGGGTCTCAGTGAAGCGGCGGCAAAGGCGGCGAAAGGTGTATATGACCGAGGCCAGCCTTTCTTACAGCTCGGAACGGTGTTTGCCATCAGCATCGGAACCTCTCTTGTACCATTTTTATCGGCAGCCATGAGGAATGGAGAGCATGAAACGATACGGCAAAAAGTTCGCTCATCGGTTAAGACCACGTCAGTATTAGGGATAGGGTCAGCGGTTGGACTGATTTGTATTTTAGCACCAGTCAATACAATGCTTTTTCGTAATGACTTAGGCACCGATGCCTTGCAAATATTCTGTATATCGATCGTCTTTACGTCGATTGCCATTACGCAGGCGGCTTTACTGCAAGGGCTCGGGCATACTGTATATCCTGCTGTTGTGGTGGTTCTCAGCGTGCTGGTGAAATGGATTCTAACAATTGAGCTTGTACCGTTATTTGGCATCCACGGTGCCGCGTGGTCAACTGTATGTGGTTTTCTCACAGCAGCCGTGCTCAATGCCGTTTATTTGAAGCATAAAGGATGGATTTCGTTGAGAGAGCTGTTCCCGGTGAAAATTCTTTTATCAGCCGCCTTCATGGCTGTGGTCTTAATAGGATATCAGGCTCTGTTTTCATGGGTGATTCCCTTTGAAAAACGTCCGTTTTCCGTTTTAGAGAGCCTGACATCAGTTTTTATTGGTGGTTTCGCCTTTTTATATAGTATTCTTAAGCTAGAAGTATTTACGGACGAGGAATGGAGACTCATTCCATTAGGAGAAAAGATTTTATATTTTAAACAGATGAGAGGGAATCAAAATGGCAGGTAAGATTACCGTCGTCGGTCTCGGGGCAGGCGACATGGATCAGCTGACGCTCGGTGTATATAAGCAGCTGAAGCAGGCGAAAGAAGTATTTATGAGAACGCAGGATCATCCGCTTACCGCAGAGTTAATGCAGGAGGTCCCATCTCTCACCTTTTTTGATGAAATTTATGAAAAGCATGATCAGTTTGATCAGGTGTATCAGGAAATTACCGAAATATTATTTGCAGAGGCAGCGGAAAAAGACATTGTGTATGCTGTACCTGGTCATCCATTTGTGGCAGAAAAGACCGTACAGCTGCTCGTCGCCGGGCAGAAAGAGCGCGGGATTGAGGTGTCTGTCGCTGGTGGACAAAGCTTTCTAGATGCGACATTCAACTCCTTGCAAATTGACCCCATCGAGGGATTACAATTCGTTGATGCAGGGGATATGAGAGCGGATGATCTGAAATTAACCCAGCACGTCCTGATTTGTCAGGTATATGATCAGATGACAGCTTCGAATGTGAAACTCACGCTGATGGAAAAGCTCCCCGACGATTATGAAGTTTATATTGTGACTGCAGCTGGAAGCAGTCAGGAACAGATTACTGCCGTTCCTTTATTTGAACTTGATCGAGATGTGTCGATAAATAACTTAACGAGTGTTTATGTTCCTCCAATTCAAGATGAACAGCTGCTTTATCAACAATTTGACACCTTCCGTGACGTCATACGTACATTAAGAGGTCCGGGTGGCTGTCCATGGGATCAAAAACAAACCAATGAATCACTCAAACCATATTTAATTGAAGAATGCTATGAACTGCTTGAAGCGATAGATGAAGATGACCCAGATCATATGGTGGAAGAGCTTGGCGATGTGCTGCTGCAGGTGCTGCTTCACGCTCAAATTGGCGAAGATGACGGTTATTTCTCAATTGATGACGTCATTCAGCATGTCACAGAAAAAATGATTCGGCGCCACCCCCATGTGTTTGGTGACACGAATGTTTCTGAGGCAGCAGATGTGGTGGCCAACTGGGAAAAAATCAAACAGCAGGAGAAGCCAGAGCGGACCGGTTCTATTTTGCAATCGATTCCGGCGACACTTCCGGCACTAACAAAGGCATATAAGCTCCAAAAGAAAGCTGCCAAAGTAGGCTTTGATTGGGCAGATGTTCAAGATATTTGGAACAAATACGAAGAAGAAAAGCAGGAATTTCTCGTTGAAGTGGCAGAGAAGACGGACGAAGGTGCAACGAAGCAGATGAAAGATGAATTTGGAGATCTTTTGTTTGTTCTCGTCAATATTGGCAGGTTCTATCACCTAGAGCCTGAAACGGCACTCGCTTCTGCCAACACAAAATTCATACGGCGCTTTCAGCATATCGAACAAAAAGCAAAGGACATGGGCCGTTCATTAGATGACTTAACGCTAGAGGAAATGGACGATCTATGGAACGATGCGAAACGCATAGAAAGAGGTGAACACACATGAGACTAGATAAATTTTTAAAAGTGTCCCGTTTAATTAAAAGAAGAACATTGGCAAAAGAAGTAGCTGATCAAGGCAGGATATCTATTAACGGAACACAGGCGAAAGCAAGCTCTGACGTGAAAGAAGGAGATGAGCTGCAAATCCGTTTTGGTCAAAAACTAGTGACTGTTCAAGTCAACGAGTTAAAGGACACGACGAAAAAAGAAGAAGCGGCTGGCATGTATACTGTGCTAAAAGAAGAAAAAACAGCAGAATAGGGCTTGTTCTAAAAGACCCTCTTATCACATACAATGCAGTAACATGCAAGTATGAGATATGGGGGATGTATAGATGAATCAATATTATAATCAACCTCAAGGTACGAAGCTGTCATCAGACGCGGAGCACAATGTCACAATGCGAAACAGAAAGCATTTAGATATTACTGGTGTCAAACAAGTGGAAAGCTTTGATAGTGAGGAATTTCTGCTGGAGACGGTCATGGGGATTCTCGCCATCCGCGGAGAAAATCTGCAAATGAAAAACCTAGACGTCGAAAAGGGCGTTGTGTCGATCAAAGGGCGTGTCTTTGATTTAATCTATGTTGATGAGCAGCACGGGGAGAAAGCTAAAGGATTTTTTAGCAAGCTGTTTAAATGACGCTGACAGTCCAGTTTTATACGATGCTTTCCATGGCGGCGATGGGCATCTGGCTGGGCGCATCGCTTGATACGTACAAGCTGTTTGTGAACCGGGAAAAAACAGCAAAATGGCTTTTGGCTATCCACGATCTCCTTTTTTGGATGGTACAGGGTCTCTTATTCTTTTACGTCCTGCTGCTGACAAACGAGGGAGAATTCAGGCTTTATATTTTTCTAGCCGTTGCTCTAGGTTTCTCGATGTATCAGGCATTGATGAAACATTTGTATCTCAAGATTCTCAAGTTTATCATGATGTGTGTATATCAGACCGTTCTCTTCCTAAAAAGGCTGGTCATGTCGGTTGTCTTCCAGCCGATCCGCTGGATGTTCACATTGATCATAAGTGCTATTCTGTTCTTGCTCCACTCGCTCTTACGTCTTGTTCGTTTTACGTTTCGGCTCGTGTGGAAGGTGCTGTCGATTGTTTGTTATCCGCTCATCTGGTTACTCAATGTGACCATTATTCATCGGATTCCCGAAAAATGGCGAACATCAATGAGAATGTTTTTCTCAAAAGGAGCAGGAATTTTACAAGGGGCCAAGAAATTATCTGGTACCATCAAAACGAAATGGAAACAATTCTGGACAAAGTAAGAGAGGAGGCCTTCAACCTTGAACAAGAGAAAAAGAAATATCGCACAAATTCAAAATGATTACCAAAAACAAATGGAACAGCAAGCACAGCGCTTAAAACGCAAACGTCGCGGACTCCTTAGAAGGCTTACCGTGTTTGGTGTGATCGTGCTCATGTTTGCTGTCTTAGTGACAAGTGCCCTCTGGTCGCAATCGTCTTCACTAAAGGAAAAAGAAGAGAAGAAGGTTGCGCTCGAAAAAGAGTTGAAGCAATTACAAACAAAGCAGGAAGATATTTCTGATGAAATTAAGAAGCTGAAAAGCAAGGAATACGTACTCGAACTGGCACGACGGGACTATTATATGTCCAAAAAAGGCGAAAAAATCTTTGATGTGGGCAATAAGAGCGATTAGCCTTGTTGACACTTAAAATTCAGTTTATGTATAATTGAACAAATGAGATTTTTTTATAAGTCTAAGGAGGAGCACTTTTTTTATGTCGATTGAAGTTGGCAGCAAGTTACAAGGGAAAGTTACGGGCATTACAAATTTTGGAGCTTTTGTGGAGTTGCCAGGCGGTTCAACTGGTCTCGTTCATATCAGTGAGGTAGCCGATAACTATGTAAAAGATATTAATGAGCATTTAAAAGTCGGTGAACAAGTTGAAGTGAAAGTGATTAACGTTGAAAAAGACGGTAAAATCGGCTTGTCCATTAAAAAAGCAAAAGATCGTCCTCAACAACAATCAAGACCAAGCAGAAATGATTTCCGTCCGAAGGAATCGTTTGAACAAAAAATGAACAAATTCTTAAAAGATAGCGAAGATCGCTTAACATCTTTAAAACGTAACACGGAATCAAAACGTGGGGGGCGCGGAGCAAGAAGAGGTTAACTTGTTGCTGCTTTCTATATATTTTCACAACAAAGCATCTGCTGTTCAGCAGGTGCTTTTTTTCATGATCATCCGACATTTTTTGAGATTTCGTCATTTAATTTAAAACTTTCTATTGACGGACAAGCGAATCCTTTGTATTATAGTTCTTGTGCTTCTTAGCGCATTTTCATTATGGCGGTGTAGCTCAGCTGGCTAGAGCGTACGGTTCATACCCGTGAGGTCGGGGGTTCGATCCCCTCCGCCGCTATCCTTTTAACTAGAACATAAAGCAAGGCCCGTTGGTCAAGCGGTTAAGACACCGCCCTTTCACGGCGGTAACACGGGTTCGAATCCCGTACGGGTCATATTCGAAACAGCTTTCTATAGGAAAGCTGTTTTTTTGTGCTTTCGTAAAATTCTGATGAAAGACATCGACTTTCATGAAAGTATGCCTCTTTGACGAATAAAGCGTCGAACGTTTTATGGAAACGACAACTTCTTTTGACAAAATATCTTTTTCACCTTCGCTATAATGACAAGCAACGAATATCAGGTGGGGGATGAGAAGATGGAAAAACTAGAAAGAAGAACTGATTTAACAGGAGCGGGGTTTGAAAGAATCAGTGCGGGGTTAAAAAAGATGAAAAATCTGTTTCTTCATCACACGCATTCTCTTTTTTTCTATAAAGGGTTTATTTATGTTGTTCTAGGCTTTTTATTAGGACGAGCCTTTATATTATCTGAAATTATGCCGTTTGCTCTGCCTTTCTTTGGCTCCATGCTGCTTATTAAAAGAGATAAGGCGATGCTTGCTTGTCTAGCATTACTCGCTGGGGCGATGACGATATCACCTCAAAATGCATTGTTTGTGTTTGCGTCGCTGCTCATGTTTCTCCTTATGTCAAAGGTGGTTTCTTTCATCATCAAAGACCCAGTGAAAACATTACCGGTTGTCATTGTTCTCTCAATGCTGATCACCCGGGGAGCGTTTGTTTACTTAGAGCAAGGTGCTGTGCAAAGTTATGATTACGTCATGGCGGGTGTCGAAGCAGGACTTGCCTTCATTTTGACTCTGATTTTCCTTCAAAGCCTGCCGATTTTTACAGTCAGGAAAATTAAACACTCTTTAAAGGTCGAAGAAATTATTTGTTTTATGATTTTAATTGCCTCAGTTTTAACTGGTCTTGCTGGGATCACTTTTCAAGGAATGCAGGCAGAGCATATTTTGTCACGTTATGTAGTGCTGACGTTTGCCTTTATTGGCGGAGCCAGTATTGGTTGTACGGTCGGTGTTGTGACAGGATTAATTCTCGGTCTCGCTAACATCGGAAACCTTTATCAGATGAGTCTTCTTGCCTTTTCAGGCTTATTAGGCGGATTGCTGAAAGAAGGGAAGAAAGCAGGGGCAGCCATCGGCTTAATTGTGGGTTCCTTACTCATTTCACTGTACGGGGAAGGGTCAGCAGGTCTCATGACCACACTGTATGAGTCACTTATAGCGGTTGCGCTCTTTTTACTCACGCCGCAATCAGTTACTTCCAAGGTAGCGAAATACATTCCTGGTACGGTAGAGCATGTACAAGAGCAGCAGCAATATGCTCGGAAGGTACGAGACGTGACAGCAAAAAAGGTAGATCAGTTCTCTCATGTATTTCATGCGCTGTCTGAGAGTTTTGCGACATTTTACGAATCCATTCCTGAAGAGAAGAAGCAGGAAGAGGATGTAGATCTTTTTTTAAGTACGATCACAGAACGATCCTGTCAAACGTGCTATAAGAAAAATAAATGCTGGGTGCAGAACTTTGATACAACCTATGAACTAATGAAACAAGTTATGCATGAATCTGATGAAAAAACGTATGAGCATAACCGAAAATTGAAAAAGAAATTTAGTCAGCACTGCTCAAAATCAAAACATGTTGAGGAATTGATCGAAGAGGAGATCGCATACTATAAAGCCAACCAGACACTGAAGAAAAAAGTCCAAGACAGCAGGCGTCTTGTGGCTGAACAGCTGATGGGGGTCTCACAAGTGATGGAGGATTTTTCCCGGGAAATAAAACGAGAAAGAGAGCAGCATTTTATTCAGGAAGAGCAGATGATAGAAGCACTTCAGCACTTTGGCATTGAAATTCAGCAAGTAGAAATCTATAGCTTGGAGCAGGGAAATGTCGATATTGAAATGAGAATCCCATATTGCCAAGGGCATGGGGAATGTGAAAAAATTATTGCGCCAATGCTTTCAGATATTTTAGAAGAACAGATTTTAGTCAAAGCAGAACAGTGTGCAGAGCATCCAACAGGCTATTGCCACGTTGTATTTGGCTCTGCTAAATCATACCGAGTGGCTACAGGCGTGGCACATGCAGCAAAAGGCGGAGGACTGGTATCTGGAGACAGCTACAGCATGATGGAGCTTGGAGCAGGCAAGTATGCCGCAGCTATTAGTGATGGAATGGGCAACGGAGCACGTGCTCATTTTGAAAGCAATGAAACGATTAAGCTGTTAGAAAAAATATTGGCGTCAGGTATCAATGAAAAAGTGGCGATTAAAACCATTAATAGTATTTTATCTTTACGAACGACGGACGAGATCTATTCAACATTGGATTTATCGATCATTGATTTACAGGATGCGAGCTGTAAGTTCCTCAAGATTGGTTCGACACCCAGCTTTATTAAACGGGGTGATCAGGTGATGAAGGTACAAGCAAGCAACTTGCCGATTGGCATTATTGATGAATTCGAAGTCGAGGTTGTGAGCGAACAGATGAAGGCAGGAGACCTATTGATTATGATGAGTGACGGTATTTTTGAGGGGCCAAAGCATATTGAAAATCATGATCTGTGGGTGAAACGGAAAATGAAAAGCTTTAAAACAGAAGATCCCCAAGAAATTGCTGATTTATTAATGGAAGAGGTCATTCGAACAAGAGCAGGCCAAATTGACGATGATATGACAGTTGTTGTCATCAGGCTCGACCACAACACACCAAAATGGGCTTCCATTCCGACCGGTACATTCTATCTTGAGAAACAAGAGATTTCTTAAAATATCGTATAATATGAATTTCTTCTGGCGATGATGGGGATATAAGCATTCAGTTACAATCCCAGGAGGAATGAAGATGCGAAAAGGTCACGTCAACCAAATCTTATTGATTACAGATGGCTGCTCAAATCACGGGGAGGATCCGCTTGCGATTGCCTCATTGGCAAAGGAACAAGGGATTACAGTCAATGTCATTGGCATTATGGAAGAAAACAGACACGATCATGAAGCAATGAAGGAAGTAGAGGGGATTGCTCTCGCAGGCGGAGGCATCCATCAAGTTGTCTACGTCCAGCAGTTATCTCAAACAGTACAAATGGTCACGAAAAAAGCAATGACACAAACCCTGCAAGGTGTTGTGAATAAAGAATTACAGCAAATACTCGGCAAAGACACTGAAATTGAAGAGCTTCCACCTGATAAGCGCGGGGAAGTAATGGAGGTTGTCGATGAGTTAGGAGAAACGGTTCACCTTCAAGTACTCGTGCTTGTTGATACAAGTGCAAGTATGAAACCGAAGCTGCCAACCGTCAAAGAGGCACTTATCGACCTTTCCATCAGTTTAAATTCAAGAATTGGAGAAAATCAGTTTGGGATGTGTGTATTTCCCGGGAAAAACTCAGATGCTGAAATTGTGTTGAATTGGACGCCTCGATTCGATTCATTATCATCTATTTTCCCAAAACTGACCACTGGAGGCATCACCCCAACGGGACCAGCGCTTCGGGAAGCACTTCAGCATTTCAAATCAGTTCGTTCACGCAAAGGGCTGCTTGAAGCAAAGGAAGAGCATAATGATGAATTCGGCTTCTAACATCCCGTTAGGCACGGTGATTCAAGGGAAATGGCACCACCATCATTACCGTATTGTAAAAGAGCTTGGAAAAGGGGCGAACGGTGTTGTCTATTTGGCCGAATCGCCACATGGGCAAGCGGCCCTTAAAGTGAGTGATGACAGTATGCTCATTGCATCTGAAGTCAATGTATTAAAATCCTTTTCAAAGGCTCCTGTGAAAACCATGGGGCCTTCTTTTTATGATATGGATGATGCAATTTATCCCGGTATGCCTCAAAAACGCTCTTTTTATGTGATGGAATATGTCAGAGGCCCATTACTGCTTGAATTTGTGAAACAAAAGGGTGATGAGTGGATTGTGGTTTTAATGATTCAGCTTTTATCTAGCTTGGCTCATTTACATCAGGAAGGATGGATTTTTGGTGATTTAAAGCCGGATAATCTTATTGTTTCTGGTCCCCCTGCCACAATCCGGTGCATTGATGTGGGAGGAACGACGAAAGCGGGCAGGGCAATTAAAGAGTATACCGAGTTTTTTGATCGAGGCTATTGGGGATTCGGTACACGAAAAGCTGAACCAACCTATGATTTATTTGCCCTGACCATGGTGATGGTCAACTGTGCGTATAAGAAAGAATTCAAAAAAGGAGCAGAACCAGAAAAGCAGCTTTATCGAGCCATTGAAGGACATCCTTTATTAAAGCGATATGAAAGGGTGTTAAAGGCTGCTCTACAAGGTAAATATCAATCAGCAGCAGACATGAAAAGTGCGATGCTGAAAGAAGGACAGTTGATTGCATCAAGAAAATCGCGCCAAAAGAAGCAGCAGCCAAAACCCGCGCCAAAACCCGCTGTTAATCAAAATCAACAAGTGACTTCACGATCGCGGGCTGCAGCAGCAAAAAGAACGTCAGTACGTAAAAAATCAGGCGGGCTTTTTGAAACCATTCTTATCGTATGCAGTGTACTCGCCCTTTACTGTGCATATGTGGTTTTGTTCCTGTTGTAGAGCTGTAAAAAAGCAGGCTTCTTCTTTGCTTGGAGCTACTGAAAGTGATAGGATATGTATATCTTTAAATTACCTGCTCTTTGTGAGGAGGAAGTTGTGAATAGAATTGAATCTTTTTTGAAAAAACATGATGTTTACCTTGAAAATACGACAGTCATTGTCGGGGTTTCCGGCGGACCGGATTCTATGCTCTTACTGCATGAACTTAACAAGCGCCGCAAAGGTTCCTATCAGCTGATTGCAGCCCATGTAGATCACATGTTCAGAGGAGAAGAGTCCTTTGCTGATTTGGCATTTGTTGAGGCTTACTGTAAGGAGCACGAGATCCCTTTTGAATCGTCCCGCATACAGGTCACCCAATATGCAAAAGAAAACCGCTTAAACAAACAGGCAGCTGCAAGGGAGTGCAGATATGCTTTCTTTCGTCAATTGATGGCGCAATACAACGCTCAATTTATAGCGCTTGCACATCATGGAGACGACCAAGTAGAAACAATGTTGATGAGACTTGCGAGAGGGACTGTTGGTATAGGACTCGCAGGTATCCAAGCAAAACGTCCTTTTCAAAATGGGTGGCTGATTCGTCCGCTCATTGGATACTCTAAGGACGACGTACTAAAAGCTTGTGAAAAAGAACATGTACCCTATGTCATTGATCAAAGCAATCATACGGATGACTACTTGAGAAACCGGGTAAGAAGACACATTCTTCCCGTGTTAAAAGAAGAGGCACCTCATGTACATGAAAGCTTTCAGTTTGTAAGTGACATGCTGACTGAGGATGAGCAATACTTGCAGGCTTTAACAAAGGAACAAATGAACCAAGTGATAACGAGTCAATCGCCTAAGCAAATTGAGATTAAAACGAAGCCTTTGCTTGACCTGCCTTTGCCTTTACAAAGAAGAGGCATTCAACTAATATTAAACTATCTTTATGAAAACACTCAATCAGCGTTTTCAAACCAGCATATTCTAGGGACTTTAGACTGGTTATCTCATACCGATCAACCGTCTGGATCATTAGATTTGCCAAAAGGTTTACAAGCTGTCAAGTCTTATGATCACTGTATGTTTACCTTTGAACGATCGCATGTATTAGACCAGTCTTATGCTCTTCACTTAAAGGTTGAGCTCGGAGAAGAGCTTTTTCTCCCAAATGGACAGTCTATTGCCGTATCAAATCATGTTCCGAAGGATGCACGGAACGGAAACCATTTTTTCTTGCTTCAAAAAGATCATGTTCATCTCCCTTTGATCATTCGCTCACGAAAAAATGGTGATCGAATCAAACTTAAAGGGATGAATGGGTCAAAAAAGGTGAAGGATATATTTATTGATAAAAAAGTGCCTCTTGCAGAAAGAGACAGCTGGCCGATCGTCACTGACTCGGATCATCAAATCATCTGGATCCCAGGTCTGAAAAAATCCGTTTTTGAAGAAATTGATATGACAAACAGCGATCTCATTGTATTACAATATAGACAGCACGAAAATTTGTAGGGGGCAAGCAAAAGCATGAAACAAGATATTGAAAAGATTTTGATCTCAGAAGAAGAGATCCAGCAAAAAGTGAAGGAACTGGGTGCAACATTAACCAGTGATTATGATGGTAAATTTCCCCTGGCTATTGGTGTTTTGAAAGGGGCTCTTCCATTCATGGCAGACCTGATCAAACACATTGATACATATTTAGAACTTGATTTTATGGATGTATCTAGCTACGGAAAGTCTACCGTATCTTCTGGAGAAGTAAAGATCATTAAGGATCTAGATACTTCTGTTGAAGGAAGAGATATTTTGATTATGGAAGATATCATCGACAGTGGGTTAACTTTGAGCTATCTGGTAGAGCTTTTCCGATACCGTAAAGCAAATTCCATTAAAATTGTGACATTGCTTGATAAACCAAGCGGCCGCAAAGCAGACATCAAAGCAGATTATGTTGGATTTGAAGTACCAGATGCATTTGTTGTCGGCTATGGATTGGATTTCGCTGAACGTTACCGAAACCTCCCGTATATTGGAGTGTTAAAACCATCTGTTTACGAAGGCTAATCAGCATACGTATACATGAGGTTATTGGTTGTGTTGGAATGATTTTCTATGATACTATTGAACATAGTTGTGCTTACTGTGGGAGGAGGTAAGGAATGAATCGGGTTTTTCGTAATACGATTTTTTATATACTTATTTTATTACTTGTGATAGGGGTCGTCAGTTGGTTAGGATCCCCAAATCAAAAGCCTGAGAACATGTCTTACAGCAAATTTTCGCAAAATCTAAGTGCGGGAAAAGTGGAGAGTATCTCCATTCAGCCTGTAAGAGGGGTTTATGAAATTCGTGGTCAATTAGATGGCGCGAAGAAAGATCAATACTTCATTACCCATGTTCCAGATGGTCAAGGTGTTGACCAAATTTACAGTGCACTGAAGAATACAGATGTAAAAGTAGAACCAGCACCTGAAACAAATGGATGGCTGCAAGTTCTGACAACCATCATTCCGTTTATCATCATCTTTATCTTGTTCTTCTTCTTATTGAACCAAGCTCAGGGCGGCGGAAGCCGAGTCATGAACTTCGGTAAGAGTAAGGCGAAGCTTTACACAGAAGAGAAGAAACGTGTGAAATTTAAAGATGTTGCCGGTGCAGATGAAGAAAAGCAAGAGCTTGTAGAAGTGGTTGAATTCCTGAAGGACCCACGTAAATTTGCGGAGCTTGGCGCAAGAATCCCTAAAGGGGTTTTACTAGTAGGGCCTCCAGGTACAGGTAAAACATTGCTTGCGAGAGCATCTGCAGGAGAAGCAGGCGTTCCTTTCTTCAGCATCAGTGGTTCTGACTTCGTCGAGATGTTCGTCGGTGTCGGTGCATCACGTGTACGTGATTTATTCGAAAATGCGAAAAAGAATGCACCTTGCTTAATCTTTATTGATGAGATTGATGCAGTGGGTCGTCAGCGTGGAGCCGGTCTTGGCGGTGGTCATGACGAGCGTGAACAAACGCTTAACCAGCTTCTTGTTGAAATGGATGGTTTTAGTGCCAACGAAGGTATTATTATCATTGCTGCGACAAACCGTGCAGATATTCTAGACCCTGCATTGCTGCGTCCGGGACGTTTTGACCGTCAAATTACGGTTGACCGCCCAGATGTTATTGGCCGTGAAGAAGTACTGAAAGTTCATGCGAAAAACAAACCGCTTGACGAGTCAGTTAACTTAAAAGCCATTGCAAGCAGAACACCAGGGTTCTCTGGAGCAGATCTTGAGAACTTACTAAACGAAGCAGCACTTGTTGCTGCCCGTCATAACAAAAAGAAAATCGATATGCGTGATATTGACGAAGCGACTGACCGTGTCATCGCTGGGCCGGCGAAGAAAAGCCGTGTCATTTCGAAGAAAGAACGTAATATCGTGGCTTACCATGAAGCAGGTCATACCGTCATTGGTCTTATCCTAGACGAAGCGGACATGGTGCATAAAGTAACGATCGTTCCTCGTGGTCAGGCAGGCGGATATGCGGTCATGCTTCCAAGAGAAGACCGTTATTTCCAAACGAAGCCAGAGCTTCTTGATAAGATTGTCGGCTTGCTCGGCGGTCGTGTTGCAGAGGAAATTACGTTTGGTGAAGTAAGTACAGGCGCTCACAACGACTTCCAGCGTGCAACAGGCATTGCAAGAAGAATGGTCACAGAGTTCGGTATGTCTGATAAACTTGGTCCGCTTCAATTCGGTCAATCACAAGGAGGTCAAGTCTTCCTTGGACGTGATTTCAACAATGAACCGAATTATAGTGAAGCGATCGCTTACGAAATTGACCAAGAAGTTCAGCGTTTCATTAAGGAGAGCTACGAACGTGCGAAACAAATTCTCACTGAGAATAAAGATAAGCTAGAAATCATCGCACAAGCCCTTCTAGAAGTTGAAACATTAGATGCTGAACAAATTAAATCTCTTTACGAAACTGGAAAGCTTCCAGAGCGTGTATACGCAGATGACGAAGAGAAAAACGATGATGTGAAAGTAAACATCAAGAAAAAAGAAGATGAGGAGATCTAATCTCCTTCTGTGAAAGCTGCCGGGATCACCGGCAGCTTTTTTTATTTCGATTCATGAATGGATCGGTTTCGAATTGTTTACAAATGGAACTCAATTCGTGTATGGTATGATAGAAAGTCGAAAAATGCTCTTTTTGAGAAACTATTCAAAGTGGTGATGAAGTTGTTACTCGTGATAGATGTAGGAAACACAAATACCGTTTTAGGTGTTTATCATAATGGCGATCTAAACTACCATTGGCGAATTGAAACAAGCCGTCATAAAACAGAAGACGAATTTGGTATGTCCATCAGGGCTTTATTCGATTATGTGGGGCTGATGTTTGACCAAATAGAAGGGATTATCATCTCGTCTGTTGTCCCGCCAATGATGTTCGCACTTGAAAGAATGTGCGAAAAGTATTTTCACATAACACCCCAAATTGTAGGGCCTGGAATGAAGACTGGATTAAACATTATGTGTGACAATCCAAAGGAAGTCGGGGCCGATCGAATTGTCAATGCAGTAGCAGCCATTCACCTATATGGGGCGCCTCTTATTGTGGTAGACTTTGGAACAGCAACAACCTACTGTTATATCAATGAACAAAAACAATACATGGGTGGAGCGATTGCGCCGGGTATTACCATCTCAACTGAGGCTTTATATACAAGAGCGGCGAAGCTGCCGAGAATTGAGATTGTCCGTCCAGATCACATTGTTGGAAAAAACACCATCAGTGCGATGCAATCCGGCATCCTTTATGGATATGTTGGCCAAGTCGAGGGAATAGTGAAACGGATGAAGCAGCAAGCCAAACAAACACCGAAAGTCATTGCAACAGGCGGTTTGTCTACATTGATTGGAAATGAATCAGACTGTATCGATATTGTCGATCCGTTCCTTACATTAAAAGGACTGCAGCTCATTTATGAACGTAATCGCGTCGGTGTATTATAGGAGGTTTAAATCAAATGGATTATTTAGTTAAAGCGTTAGCATATGACGGAAAAGTCCGCGCATATGCTGCAAACACAACAGATACAATCAACGAAGCACAAAGAAGACATCATACGTGGCCGACTGCATCAGCAGCCATCGGCAGAACGATGACAGCAACAGTCATGATGGGTGCTATGCTGAAAGGTGAGAATAAGCTAACTGTCAAAATAGAAGGCGGTGGACCAATCGGCGCCATTATTGCTGATGGAAATGCAAAAGGCCAGGTACGAGGATATGTCTCAAATCCACAAGTTCACTTTGACTTAAATGAACATGGCAAGCTGGATGTTAGACGTGCAGTCGGAACATCTGGAACGTTAAGTGTTGTCAAAGATATCGGGCTGAAGGACCACTTTACAGGACAAACAGAAATTGTCTCAGGTGAAATTGGAGATGACTTCACTTATTATCTAGTTTCTTCTGAGCAAGTGCCTTCTTCTGTAGGCGTAGGCGTCCTTGTCAATCCAGATAATTCGATTCTCGCAGCAGGCGGTTTCATCATTCAATTGCTGCCTGGTACAGAAGATGCTGTCATTGAAAGACTAGAAAAGCGCCTGTCAACCATTGAACCAATCTCTAAACTCATTGAAAAAGGGATGACACCAGAACAAATATTAGAAGAAGCACTTGGTGAAAAGCCTCAAATTTTAGAAACTGTACCTGTCGAATTTGCTTGTAACTGCTCAAAAGAACGGTTTGCAAATGGCATTATCAGCCTAGGAAAAACCGAAATTGACGATATGATTGAACAAGACGGACAAGCAGAAGCTCAATGCCATTTTTGTAACGAAACGTATGTATTTACAAAAGAAGAGCTAGAGGAGCTGCGTGAAGAATTAACCCGCTAAGCTCTAAGCAGCGGGTTTTCTTTTTAGAATGGAAAGGAGACGAAAGATGAGATTAAAAGCAAGAGTGGTATGGACATTTATTCTCGTGTTGCTCATGATTAATGCCGTTGTCATTGCATATGTATTAACAAAGTCACAAATGTCACAGGCTTCTTCTAACGGGAAGAGTGGTGAAGAAATTGCGTCGATTGGAAAAGAGAAGGTGACGCGTCAAGAATGGCTAAAGAAAATGGAAGACCGCTACGGAAAGGCGACTCTTGAGCAAATGATCAATCAGAAGGTGGTCAATCAGCTTGCCAAGCAAAACAAGCTGGAAGTGTCTTCAAAAGAGATCAATCGTGAATTGCTCATGCTCAAAGCGGTGTCTAATAATTTCTATGAAGATGGACATACAAGTGAGAAGGAATGGAAAGAACAGATTCGTTATCAAATTTTATTAGAGCAGCTTTTAACAAGAGATGCCGTCGTTTCTGAAAAAGAAGCGAAATCGTTTTATGAAAAAAACAAGGACTTATATCAATATGATGATTCATACCGCATTCGCCATATCGTCGTGAAGACAAAGAGCGAGGCTGAAAATGTATTAAAAGATTTAAAAGGTGGATCTAGCTTCGAAGCTGTGGCAGCTGAACGTTCAATCGACCGTTACACCTCACCATACGGCGGAGATCTTGGATTTGTGACAGAAGAGCAGGAAAGTATCCCAGCCCTATACATACAAGAAGCTCAAAAGCTTCAGCCAGATGAATGGACGAAAGAGCCGATTCAGACCAAAAACGGGTATGCCATTATTCAGTTAAAAGAAAAATTAAATGGCCGCTCTTTCTCCTATGACGAAGTCAAAGACCAGATTAAAAGGCAGATCGCCATGGAAGATCTAGGTGAAAAGGCGAATGTCAAAACCCTGTGGAAAGAAGCAAAAGTCACATGGTTTTACGATGGAGAGCAGGACTAAAAGCATTGACAAAATTTTTTGAAATTGATAATTTAATATTAATACAATAAAATTACTCGGAGATAGAGGTGTTAGTGATGGCTCGTATTGCAAATTCAGTTTTTGAACTAATAGGAAATACACCAGTCGTTAAATTAAACCGTTTAGTAGATGAAGACAGTGCGGATGTCTACTTGAAACTTGAATATATGAACCCGGGCAGCAGTGTCAAAGATCGTATTGCTTTAGCGATGATCGAAGATGCTGAAGCAAAAGGTACATTAAAAGCCGGCGATACGCTTATTGAACCAACAAGCGGAAATACAGGAATCGGCCTTGCAATGGTAGCGGCTGCTAAAGGAATCAATGCAATTTTGGTTATGCCGGACACAATGAGTCAGGAGCGCCGCAACCTTTTACGCGCTTATGGTGCGGAACTTGTCTTAACACCAGGTGCAGAAGGAATGAAAGGTGCCATCAAAAAAGCGGAAGAATTAGCAGAAGAGCATGGTTACTTCATGCCTCAGCAATTTAGCAACGAAGCCAATGCAGAGATTCACCGTCGTACAACTGGGAAAGAAATTCTTGAACAGTTTGACGGCGAGCTTGATGCATTTATTGCAGGTGTTGGTACGGGCGGTACGATTACAGGTGCTGGTGAAGTCCTAAAAGAAGCCATCCCATCCATCCAGCTTTATGCAGTAGAGCCGACAGATTCTCCTGTATTGTCAGGCGGTAAGCCGGGTCCGCATAAAATTCAAGGAATTGGAGCAGGTTTTGTTCCTTCAATCTTGAACACAGAAATATATGACGGCATCATCCAAGTGAAAAACGAAGATGCATTTGAGCTTGCAAGAAAAGCAGCGAAAGAAGAAGGAATCCTTGGCGGTATTTCTTCTGGAGCAGCTATTTACGCAGCGCTTCAAACAGCGAAGAAGCTTGGTAAAGGGAAAAAGGTTCTGGCCATCATCCCAAGTAATGGTGAGCGTTACCTCAGTACACCTCTTTATCAATTCGATTAAACCAATCACCCCAGCATTTGCTGGGGTTTTTTTATGAATTCTGAAGATGGAAAGCAAATACTATTTTCTAAATAAAATGGATTGCATTACAATAAGGTTAATGAAAATGAAAAAGGATGATAATATGACACAACGCAGGCCGATGGGCATCAAAATTCCTTTTACGAAAGATGCATTTTTGAAAAGATACGAACAATTAACTGCTCGTGAAACACATCATGTGCTTCTTGAAAGTGCGCGCGGCGGTTCTTATAGCATCGCTGGTATTCACCCGATCGCTAAAGCGAAGGGGAAAGATGGAATGACGACTATCCATTATCAAGATGAGGTGCTGTTCAAAGAAGGTGATCCATTCAGAGCCTTTACGGATTGGTTTCAAACCCTCCAAACCGAAACGAACGACGAATACCCCGACTTTCAAGGCGGAGCAATTGGGTTTTTAAGCTACGATTATGCTAGATACATCGAACATTTTAAGATGCTGTCAATTGATGATCTTCAAACACCAGACCTTTATTTTCTCGTATTTAACGATGTTGCAGTTTTTGATCATAAAGAGCACGCGCTTTGGCTGATTACGCACATAGAGGAAGCGGAATCAGGGAGTGAAGCGAACCAAAGGCTTGAAGAATGGAAGCAAAAATGGACAAGCTCTTCAGAAGAATCAGCACAATCACCTGTCAGTGAACCTTCCACAGAATTTGTACCAGCAGCACTATTCACTGAAGAAACCTTTGGGGAAGCAGTAGAGAAAATTAAGCAATATATCGCAAACGGTGATGTGTTCCAAGTGAACTTATCCATCAGACAAGATGAACAGCTTCACACTCATCCGTATGATTTATACAAAACGTTACGTCAAGTCAATCCATCTCCTTACATGTCTTACCTGCATACGCCTGACTTCCAAATTGTTTGTGGATCTCCAGAGCTGCTTATTAAGAAAAAAGGAACTCAGCTAGAAACAAGACCAATTGCCGGAACAAGATCACGAGGCAAAGACGACGCTGAGGATCAAGCGCTGGCAAAAGAGCTCATTGAAAATGAAAAAGAACGCGCAGAGCATGTGATGCTCGTTGACCTTGAGCGGAATGACCTTGGACGCGTATCCACTTATGGATCCGTAAAAGTGAACGAATTTATGGCGATTGAGAAATATTCGCACGTGATGCATATTGTATCCAATGTACAAGGGGAGCTGCGTGATGAATGTGACGCGGTAGATGTCATGAGAGCTGTATTCCCAGGTGGAACGATTACAGGTGCTCCAAAAGTAAGGACGATGGAAATCATAGAAGAACTTGAGCCAACAAGACGTGGGCTTTATACTGGATCTATAGGCTGGTTTGGATTCAATCACGATATGCACTTTAATATCGTCATTCGTACTGCGTATTGTACAGAAGGAAAAGCCTTTATGCAGTCAGGTGCGGGGATTGTCATAGATTCTGTCCCAAAACACGAATATAAAGAATCGATTAAAAAAGCCTATGCAGTGAAAAAAGCATTACAGCTGAGCAAAGAAGAGACTATTTTGAGTTAGAGGTGAGCAGAGTATGATTTTAATGATTGATAATTATGATTCATTTACGTACAACCTGGTCCAGTATTTAGGTGAGCTTGGGGAAGAATTGATCGTGAAACGGAATGATCAAGTAACCATTCAAGAAATTGAAGAGCTCAAGCCGGATTTCCTCATGATTTCTCCAGGGCCATGCAGTCCTGATGAAGCGGGAATTAGTATGGAGGCGATCAAGCACTTTGCAGGAAGTATTCCGATCTTCGGTGTGTGTCTAGGTCACCAATCCATCGCACAAGTCTTTGGCGGGGATGTCGTTCGAGCAGAGCGCTTAATGCACGGTAAAACGTCAGAGATTAAACATGATGGAAAAGGTGTCTTCACAGGACTTCAAAATCCGCTCGTTGCAACGAGATATCATTCGTTAATTGTCAAAAACGAGACATTGCCAGAATGCTTTGACGCAACAGCCAGCACAAAAGAAGGTGAGCTCATGGCGATTCGCCATAAAGAACTGCCGATTGAAAGTGTGCAATTCCATCCTGAATCGATTATGACGTCCTTCGGAAAAGAAATGCTGAAAAATTTCATTGAAACCTATCGTAAAAAGGGGCATGAAGTAAACGCATGATCATTTATCTGAACGGTCAGTATATAGAGGAGAAAGACGCGACTCTTTCTCCTTTTGATCATGGTTTTCTATATGGCATCGGTGTATTCGAAACATTTACCAGCCTGGCAGGACAAGTCTTCCTGTTAGATTGGCATCTTGAAAGGCTCAATCAATCATTACGTGACCTTTGCATCGAATCCACAATAGAGAAACCATTTGTACTCGACATCATTTATACTTTACTGAATAAAAACCAAATAGCCGGCGGCCATGCGAGAATTCGCTTGAATGTTTCTGCGGGCAGAGGCAATGGGTTTTCTGCAGATCCTTATGAAGAGCCTGTCGTTTTTGTCATGATCTCTCCATTCCGTCCAGAATCTATTTTAGATGAGAAAAAGGGAGTCATTCTTCAAACAAGAAGAAATACACCAGAAGGGCCAAGGCGCCTCAAGTCTCATCACTATATGAACAACCTGCTCGCCAAAAGAGAAGTGGGGAACGACCTGGCGTTAGAAGGCATCTTTTTAACGAAAGAAGATGATGTGGCAGAAGGTATTACCTCGAATGTTTTTTGGCGGAAAGATGATGTGGTCTATACACCGTCACTTGATACAGGCATTTTAAATGGGGTCACTCGTCGATACTGTATGGAAACGCTCCACGCGATGGGGATCTCGCTAAAGGAAGGACGATACCCAGTCTCACATTTGCTCTCAGCTGATGAGGTATGGATGACTAATTCTGTTCAGGGAGTCGTACCTTTCGGGAGTATAGGAGACATCCACTTGCCCAAAAACAGCCGGACCATCTCAACAAAGTTAAGAATGCAATACACAAAAGAACGTCAAGACCATAAAGAGTAGGTGGACACAATGACACAACAATTGATAAAACAGCCTAAAATCATACAGGCCAAGCATCACACCCTTAGCTATGAAGAAAAGACATTGGTCATGGGCATTTTAAATGTCACTCCTGACTCTTTTTCAGATGGAGGAAAGTTTAATCAAGTAGATAAAGCGCTGGCTCATGCAGCGCAGCTGATAGAAGACGGGGCGCATATTATTGATATTGGCGGAGAATCGACTCGCCCGGGAGCGGCACTTGTCTCGGAAGAAGAGGAGCTTTCAAGGGTCATTCCTGTCATTGAGAAGATCACAAAAGAATTAGATGTACCTATCTCTATTGATACGTATAAAGCCCGTGTCGCAGATGAAGCGGTGAAAGCTGGAGCCTCCATCATTAATGATGTATGGGGAGCGAAGGCAGATCCCCAAATGGCACATGTGGCAGCGAAGCACAATGTCCCAATCATTTTAATGCACAATCGGCCAGAACGAAACTACACACATCTGATTTCAGATATGATCGCCGATTTGAAAGAAAGTGTCCAAATTGCCCAGCAAGCGGGTGTCCGTGATGACATGATTATATTAGATCCAGGGGTAGGATTTGCGAAAAATAAAGAGGACAACCTGAAGGTCATGAATGAACTCGAATATTTTTGTCACCTTGGGTATCCACTGCTGCTAGCTACATCACGAAAACGATTCATTGGTGCTGTTTTAGACCTGCCTCCTGAAGAACGTACTGAAGGAACAGGTGCGACAGTTTGCCTTGGGATTCAAAAGGGCAGTGCGATGGTCCGTGTACATGATGTAAAAGAAATAGCAAGAATGGCAAAAATGATGGATGCTATGCTGAATAAGGGAGGCGCTTATCATCGATAAAGTATATGTAAATGGAATGGAATTTTACGGGTACCATGGTGTATTTGCAGAAGAAAATAAATTAGGGCAGCGATTCCGCGTGGACTTAACAGCTTCACTTGATTTAAGTAAAGCCGGACAAACTGATGACCTCAATGAGACCATCAACTATGCAGAGCTTTACCAAATCTGCAAAAGCATTGTAGAAGGTAAGCCGGTCAATCTCGTTGAAACACTGACAGAAAGAATTGCAAACCAAGTGTTAAAGGACTTTCCGACAGTTCAGGAATGTACAGTGAAGGTGATCAAACCAGATCCGCCAATTCCAGGACACTATCAGTCCGTTGCAATTGAAATGACGAGATCGCGCACATGAACAATACAGCATACATCGCATTAGGCTCAAACATAGGTAAAAAAGAAACCTATTTAAAAGAAGCCGTCAAAAAACTGCATGAACATCCAGAGGTTCAAGTGGAATTAATCTCATCGATATATGAAACAGCACCTGTAGGCTATGAAAACCAAGATGACTTTTTAAACATGGCCGTGAAAATTACCACTTCACTTCGTCCGGAGGAACTGCTGTCTCTTACTCAGAAAATCGAGCAGGAGTTAGGCAGAACAAGAGAAGTGAGATGGGGACCGCGAACGGCTGACCTTGACATTTTACTTTATAATCGTGAAAATATTGAAACAGAACAACTTGTAGTGCCGCATCCTAGAATGTACGAACGTTTATTCGTTCTTGTCCCGATGAGTGAGATTTGCCCAGAAATCGGCGAAGTACAAATAAATGCCGTAACAGACCAAGAAGGTGTAAGCATATGGAAAAAGACATGTGGGGTAGAAGAATTCGTGCATACCGAAAGCTAAAAGGGTATACTCAGGAAGGGTTCGCGAAAAGACTGGGCATCTCTGTCTCTGTCTTAGGAGAAATTGAGCGAGGCAATCGATTACCAACAAACCAATTGGTTGGTCAAATAGCAGATGCTTTAAATATAACGGTGGAAGAACTTTCGCCAATTCTTGAAGAAGAAAGGAGGGGGAAAAATGTTTAAAATCGGAGATATCGAGATTAAAAACAAAGTAGTGCTCGCACCAATGGCTGGTGTGTGCAACTCTGCCTTCAGACTGACGGTGAAAGAGTTTGGAGCGGGCTTAGTCTGCGCTGAAATGGTCAGTGACAAAGCGATCCTGATCAACAACGCGAGAACGATGGGTATGCTATACATTGATGAACGGGAAAAGCCTTTGAGCCTTCAGATATTTGGAGGGGAAAAAGACACACTCGTTGAAGCGGCAAAGTTCGTAGACCAGAATACCACAGCTGATATTATTGATATTAACATGGGCTGTCCTGTACCAAAGATTACGAAATGTGATGCAGGAGCGAAATGGCTCCTTGATCCAAACAAGATTTATGAAATGGTCTCTGCTGTCGTAGAAGCTGTAGACAAACCAGTTACTGTGAAAATGAGAATGGGCTGGGATGAAGACCATATCTTTGCTATCGACAATGCCCGTGCTGTTGAACGAGCAGGTGGACAAGCGGTTGCGCTTCACGGACGGACACGCGTGCAAATGTACGAAGGAACAGCGAATTGGGATATTATTAAAGAGGTTAAACAATCTGTTTCAATTCCTGTCATCGGCAATGGCGATGTCAAAACCCCTCAAGATGCAAAACGTATGCTTGATGAAACGGGTGTGGACGCTGTCATGATCGGAAGAGCTGCACTAGGAAACCCGTGGATGATTTATCGAACGGTTCATTATTTAGAAACGGGTGAACTGAAAGAAGAGCCAAACGTGCGTGAGAAAATGTCAGTGTGCAAGCTTCACTTAGACAGACTCATCGATCTAAAAGGCGAGCATGTGGCTGTTAGAGAAATGAGAAAGCACGCAGCATGGTACTTAAAAGGTGTCCGAGGCAATGCGGACGTAAGAAATCAAATCAATCAAAGTGAAACGAGAGCGGAGCTTGTACAAGTTCTTGATGACTTTACGATCGAAGCCGAGGCAAAAGAGCTTCAAAGTATAAAAGTAGGATAAGATTATCTTTCTTTTTGTAGCTCACTGCTAGTGCATGTACTGGCAGTTTTTCTGCTTTTCTCTGCAAAATACATTATTGGAGTGATATAAAATGAGTAATGAAGGGCTTAATAACGAAGAATTAAATGACCAATTCCAGGTCAGACGTGACAAAATGAATAAAATGAGAGAAGAGGGTATCGATCCATTCGGTGAACGATATGACCGTTCTCATCAATCTGCGCAAATTATCGCTGAATATGACGAGTTTTCTAAAGAAGACTTAGAAGGAAAAGCGGCTCAAGTAACAATCGCTGGACGTATGATGACAAAGCGCGGAAAAGGTAAAGCTGGCTTTGCGCATATTCAAGACTTAGAAGGACAAATTCAAATCTACGTTCGTAAAGATAGTGTAGGGGAAGAAGCCTACGAATTATTTAAAAGCTCAGACCTAGGCGATATTATCGGTGTAACAGGAACTGTTTTTAAAACAAATGTAGGAGAACTTTCTATTAAAGCGACTAGCTTTGAGGTTCTGACAAAAGCACTTCGCCCGCTTCCTGATAAATATCATGGATTAAAAGATGTTGAACAACGCTATCGTCAGCGCTACCTTGACCTCATTGTAAATCCAGAAAGTAAGCAGACGTTCATTATGCGAAGCAAAATCATTCAATCCATGAGAAGATACTTAGATTCTAAAGGATACTTAGAAGTTGAAACACCAACAATGCACAGCATTCCTGGTGGTGCATCAGCGCGTCCTTTCATTACTCATCACAATGCACTTGATATGCCGCTTTATATGCGTATTGCGATCGAGCTGCACTTAAAACGCCTAATTGTCGGTGGTCTAGAGAAAGTATACGAGATTGGCCGCGTATTCCGTAATGAAGGTGTATCGACTCGTCATAACCCAGAATTCACTATGATCGAGCTGTATGAAGCATACGCAGACTACAAAGACATCATGAATCTGACTGAAAACTTGATTGCCCATATTGCCCAAGAGGTGCTGGGAACAACAACCATTCAATATGGAGAAGATGAAATTGATCTCAAACCTGAATGGAAGAGACTGCATATGGTTGAAGCGGTCAAAGAAGCAACAGGTGTAGACTTCTGGCAGGAGATGTCTATAGAAGAAGCAAAACAGCATGCTGCTGATCATGGTGTTGAAATCACGAAAAATATGACAGTAGGTCATATTATCAATGAGTTCTTCGAGCAAAAAGTAGAAGAAACATTGGTTCAGCCTACATTCATTTACGGACATCCAGTGGAGATTTCTCCATTAGCTAAGAAAAATCCTGAAGATCCTCGCTTCACAGATCGCTTTGAGCTGTTTATCGTGCGCCGTGAGCATGCAAATGCATTCACAGAGCTAAACGATCCAATTGATCAAAGAGAACGCTTTGAAGCTCAATTAAAAGAACGTGAAGAAGGAAATGACGAAGCACATCTAATGGATGACGATTTTGTTGAAGCATTAGAATACGGCATGCCTCCAACAGGTGGTTTAGGAATCGGGATCGACCGATTAATCATGCTTTTAACAAATTCTCCATCAATCAGAGATGTACTGCTTTTCCCGCAAATGAGAAACCGCTAATATATCAATCAAAGCGCCATTTTATCTATGGCGCTTTTTATTTTTCATAAAATGAAACTTTTTTTAAAAAAACTATTGCAAGGAAAGATTCCAGGTGGTATATTATTATTCGTTGCCGCAAAACAGCAACGAGGTTAAAAAAAGAAATTGAAAAAAGTTCTTGACTTTAACCGATGCAAAATGGTAAGATATTAAAGTCGCTTACGAGCGATAACGAACATGATCTTTGAAAACTAAACAAGACAAAACGTACCTGTTAATTCGAGTTTTTATAAAAAAATCCTATGATACTTCATAGGTAGTCAGTCAAACTGGCGAAAAGCAAAACTTCGGTTTTGTACTTTTTCGGAGAGTTTGATCCTGGCTCAGGACGAACGCTGGCGGCGTGCCTAATACATGCAAGTCGAGCGGACAGAAGGGAGCTTGCTCCCGGATGTTAGCGGCGGACGGGTGAGTAACACGTGGGTAACCTGCCTGTAAGACTGGGATAACTCCGGGAAACCGGAGCTAATACCGGATAGTTCCTTGAACCGCATGGTTCAAGGATGAAAGACGGTTTCGGCTGTCACTTACAGATGGACCCGCGGCGCATTAGCTAGTTGGTGGGGTAATGGCTCACCAAGGCGACGATGCGTAGCCGACCTGAGAGGGTGATCGGCCACACTGGGACTGAGACACGGCCCAGACTCCTACGGGAGGCAGCAGTAGGGAATCTTCCGCAATGGACGAAAGTCTGACGGAGCAACGCCGCGTGAGTGATGAAGGTTTTCGGATCGTAAAGCTCTGTTGTTAGGGAAGAACAAGTGCGAGAGTAACTGCTCGCACCTTGACGGTACCTAACCAGAAAGCCACGGCTAACTACGTGCCAGCAGCCGCGGTAATACGTAGGTGGCAAGCGTTGTCCGGAATTATTGGGCGTAAAGGGCTCGCAGGCGGTTTCTTAAGTCTGATGTGAAAGCCCCCGGCTCAACCGGGGAGGGTCATTGGAAACTGGGAAACTTGAGTGCAGAAGAGGAGAGTGGAATTCCACGTGTAGCGGTGAAATGCGTAGAGATGTGGAGGAACACCAGTGGCGAAGGCGACTCTCTGGTCTGTAACTGACGCTGAGGAGCGAAAGCGTGGGGAGCGAACAGGATTAGATACCCTGGTAGTCCACGCCGTAAACGATGAGTGCTAAGTGTTAGGGGGTTTCCGCCCCTTAGTGCTGCAGCTAACGCATTAAGCACTCCGCCTGGGGAGTACGGTCGCAAGACTGAAACTCAAAGGAATTGACGGGGGCCCGCACAAGCGGTGGAGCATGTGGTTTAATTCGAAGCAACGCGAAGAACCTTACCAGGTCTTGACATCCTCTGACAACCCTAGAGATAGGGCTTTCCCTTCGGGGACAGAGTGACAGGTGGTGCATGGTTGTCGTCAGCTCGTGTCGTGAGATGTTGGGTTAAGTCCCGCAACGAGCGCAACCCTTGATCTTAGTTGCCAGCATTCAGTTGGGCACTCTAAGGTGACTGCCGGTGACAAACCGGAGGAAGGTGGGGATGACGTCAAATCATCATGCCCCTTATGACCTGGGCTACACACGTGCTACAATGGACAGAACAAAGGGCTGCAAGACCGCAAGGTTTAGCCAATCCCATAAATCTGTTCTCAGTTCGGATCGCAGTCTGCAACTCGACTGCGTGAAGCTGGAATCGCTAGTAATCGCGGATCAGCATGCCGCGGTGAATACGTTCCCGGGCCTTGTACACACCGCCCGTCACACCACGAGAGTTTGCAACACCCGAAGTCGGTGAGGTAACCTTTATGGAGCCAGCCGCCGAAGGTGGGGCAGATGATTGGGGTGAAGTCGTAACAAGGTAGCCGTATCGGAAGGTGCGGCTGGATCACCTCCTTTCTAAGGATATATGGAGCAGCGTACGTTTTCGTTTTGTTTAGTTTTGAAGGATCATTCCTTCAAAACATGTCTCTAGCGAGACAGGATTGTTCTTTGAAAACTAGATAACAATAAGTAATACATTCACATTGAATGCAATGCAAAGTTCATCACACATAGTGATTCTTTCTAAAGTAAGAAATGGTTAAGTTAGAAAGGGCGCACGGTGGATGCCTTGGCACTAGGAGCCGATGAAGGACGGGACGAACACCGATATGCTTCGGGGAGCTGTAAGCAAGCTTTGATCCGGAGATTTCCGAATGGGGAAACCCACTGCTCGTAATGGAGTAGTATCCATACTTGAATACATAGAGTATGAGAAGGCATACCCGGGGAACTGAAACATCTAAGTACCCGGAGGAAGAGAAAGCAAATGCGATTCCCTGAGTAGCGGCGAGCGAAACGGGAACAGCCCAAACCAAGAGGCTTGCCTCTTGGGGTTGTAGGACACTCTATACGGAGTTACAAAGGAATGATATAAGCGAAGAGGTCTGGAAAGGCCCGCCAAAGAAGGTAACAGCCCTGTAACTGAAATGTTATTCTCTCCAGAGTGGATCCTGAGTACGGCGGAACACGTGAAATTCCGTCGGAATCCGGGAGGACCATCTCCCAAGGCTAAATACTCCCTAGTGACCGATAGTGAACCAGTACCGTGAGGGAAAGGTGAAAAGCACCCCGGAAGGGGAGTGAAATAGATCCTGAAACCGTGTGCCTACAAGTAGTCAGAGCCCGTTAACGGGTGATGGCGTGCCTTTTGTAGAATGAACCGGCGAGTTACGATCCCGTGCAAGGTTAAGCAGAAGATGCGGAGCCGCAGCGAAAGCGAGTCTGAATAGGGCGCATGAGTACGTGGTCGTAGACCCGAAACCAGGTGATCTACCCATGTCCAGGGTGAAGTTCAGGTAACACTGAATGGAGGCCCGAACCCACGCACGTTGAAAAGTGCGGGGATGAGGTGTGGGTAGGGGTGAAATGCCAATCGAACCTGGAGATAGCTGGTTCTCTCCGAAATAGCTTTAGGGCTAGCCTCAAGGTAAGAGTCTCGGAGGTAGAGCACTGATTGGACTAGGGGCCCCTACCGGGTTACCGAATTCAGTCAAACTCCGAATGCCGATGACTTATCCTTGGGAGTCAGACTGCGAGTGATAAGATCCGTAGTCGAAAGGGAAACAGCCCAGACCGCCAGCTAAGGTCCCAAAGTATACGTTAAGTGGAAAAGGATGTGGAGTTGCTTAGACAACCAGGATGTTGGCTTAGAAGCAGCCACCATTTAAAGAGTGCGTAATAGCTCACTGGTCGAGTGACTCTGCGCCGAAAATGTACCGGGGCTAAACGTATCACCGAAGCTGCGGACTGTTCTTACGAACAGTGGTAGGAGAGCGTTCTAAGGGCTGTGAAGCCAGACCGGAAGGACTGGTGGAGCGCTTAGAAGTGAGAATGCCGGTATGAGTAGCGAAAGACGGGTGAGAATCCCGTCCACCGAATGCCTAAGGTTTCCTGAGGAAGGCTCGTCCGCTCAGGGTTAGTCGGGACCTAAGCCGAGGCCGAAAGGCGTAGGCGATGGACAACAGGTTGATATTCCTGTACCACCTCCTCACCATTTGAGCAATGGGGGGACGCAGGAGGATAGGGTAAGCGCGGTATTGGATATCCGCGTCCAAGCAGTTAGGCTGGGAAATAGGCAAATCCGTTTCCCGTGAAGGCTGAGCTGTGATGGCGAGCGAAATTTAGTAGCGAAGTTCCTGATTCCACACTGCCAAGAAAAGCCTCTAGCGAGGTGAGAGGTGCCCGTACCGCAAACCGACACAGGTAGGCGAGGAGAGAATCCTAAGGTGATCGAGAGAACTCTCGTTAAGGAACTCGGCAAAATGACCCCGTAACTTCGGGAGAAGGGGTGCTTCTTAGGGTGTTAAAGCCCCGAGAAGCCGCAGTGAATAGGCCCAGGCGACTGTTTAGCAAAAACACAGGTCTCTGCGAAGCCGTAAGGCGAAGTATAGGGGCTGACGCCTGCCCGGTGCTGGAAGGTTAAGAGGAGCGCTTAGCGTAAGCGAAGGTGCGAATTGAAGCCCCAGTAAACGGCGGCCGTAACTATAACGGTCCTAAGGTAGCGAAATTCCTTGTCGGGTAAGTTCCGACCCGCACGAAAGGCGCAACGATCTGGGCACTGTCTCAACGAGAGACTCGGTGAAATTATAGTACCTGTGAAGATGCAGGTTACCCGCGACAGGACGGAAAGACCCCGTGGAGCTTTACTGCAGCCTGATATTGAATGTTGGTACAGCTTGTACAGGATAGGTAGGAGCCTTGGAAACCGGAGCGCTAGCTTCGGTGGAGGCATCGGTGGGATACTACCCTGGCTGTATTGACCTTCTAACCCGCTGCCCTTATCGGGCAGGGAGACAGTGTCAGGTGGGCAGTTTGACTGGGGCGGTCGCCTCCTAAAATGTAACGGAGGCGCCCAAAGGTTCCCTCAGAATGGTTGGAAATCATTCGCAGAGTGTAAAGGCACAAGGGAGCTTGACTGCGAGACCTACAAGTCGAGCAGGGACGAAAGTCGGGCTTAGTGATCCGGTGGTTCCGCATGGAAGGGCCATCGCTCAACGGATAAAAGCTACCCCGGGGATAACAGGCTTATCTCCCCCAAGAGTCCACATCGACGGGGAGGTTTGGCACCTCGATGTCGGCTCATCGCATCCTGGGGCTGTAGTCGGTCCCAAGGGTTGGGCTGTTCGCCCATTAAAGCGGTACGCGAGCTGGGTTCAGAACGTCGTGAGACAGTTCGGTCCCTATCCGTCGCGGGCGCAGGAAATTTGAGAGGAGCTGTCCTTAGTACGAGAGGACCGGGATGGACGCACCGCTGGTGTACCAGTTGTTCTGCCAAGGGCATCGCTGGGTAGCTATGTGCGGACGGGATAAGTGCTGAAAGCATCTAAGCATGAAGCCCCCCTCAAGATGAGATTTCCCATTCCGCAAGGAAGTAAGATCCCTGAAAGATGATCAGGTTGATAGGTCTGAGGTGGAAGCGTGGTGACACGTGGAGCTGACAGATACTAATAGATCGAGGACTTAACCTATATTCTAATGTGAAGCATGAACATTGTTATCTAGTTTTGAGAGAACATTCTCTCCATCAGGTTTGGTGGCGATAGCGAAGAGGTCACACCCGTTCCCATACCGAACACGGAAGTTAAGCTCTTCAGCGCCGATGGTAGTTGGGGGTTTCCCCCTGTGAGAGTAGGACGCCGCCAAGCTTCTATAAAGATCAGTTCCAGTCGGAACTGATCTTTTTTGTGTTTTGCATGACTTGCTTCTATATAATAGGTTCTTAAAGTGAAAATACGTTGTTCCCTCGTTGATTGCTAAATGAATCAAAATTTACGCTCTTTCAATTTAACATGTCGGTCATCATATGAACCAGCAGCTCAAATGATCAAGGGTCTACACTAAAAGCATAGAAAACCTCACCTTCGGCTAAATAGATATAGAAAGGCGATGTATAGGGCACTAAATAGAAAGACTTCATCCCGAAGGGGATGGTCAGCTATTGTTGCATTTCCAATTTAAAAAGATAGAAGAAATGAAAGAAACAATACTCATTTTATTTCTCCTGTTAAAATTATTTGAAGCAATAGAAAAATGATGTGAAACGATTTTGTTGAAAAATAGTAAAGACCAGCAGTATTTTCACACTTTTTTATGCAAAAAAGATTTCTCAGAAAAATAAAATAATAACAAGATTTCTTTTTTGAATGTTTTTATCCAGAGATATATGAAATAAAATCAAGGGTATGAAAGCTTCGAAATAGCTGTTTTCAAAGGAATAAAGCCTTATTAGTACTCTTTTTAACAAAAAAACATAAAAAAATGAAAAAAAGGCTTTTAAAATGATGAGACAAGTGGTAAACTTCTTTAGGTGCCTTAACGAAAAGATGAAAAAACAGCTTTAAAATAAATTCAAAAATTATTTTAAAAAAGTCTTTACAAACAATATCTTATCGTTATATAATACTATTTGTCAGATCGAGAGACACTTCGAAACGACACAATATGGAGGATTAGCTCAGCTGGGAGAGCATCTGCCTTACAAGCAGAGGGTCGGCGGTTCGAGCCCGTCATCCTCCACCATATTTATTCTTACATAATGTTAGGATAGATAAAGCCGGTGTAGCTCAACTGGTAGAGCAACTGACTTGTAATCAGTAGGTTGGGGGTTCAAGTCCTCTTGCCGGCACCACTTTCATATGGTAAGATAGACAAGTCGCTTTTAAAGCGAGCCATTAGCTCAGTTGGTAGAGCATCTGACTTTTAATCAGAGGGTCGAAGGTTCGAGTCCTTCATGGCTCACCATGTTTCATGCGGGTGTGGCGGAATTGGCAGACGCGCTAGACTTAGGATCTAGTGTCTTTATGACGTGGGGGTTCAAGTCCCTTCACCCGCATTGCCAAATAAAATAAAGAAATCCTGTAATGCGGAAGTAGTTCAGTGGTAGAACACCACCTTGCCAAGGTGGGGGTCGCGGGTTCGAATCCCGTCTTCCGCTTATACCATCCACGCCGGGGTGGTGGAATTGGCAGACACACAGGACTTAAAATCCTGCGGTAGGTGACTACCGTGCCGGTTCAAGTCCGGCCCTCGGCATTATAAATAAGCGCCCGTAGCTCAATTGGATAGAGCGTTTGACTACGGATCAAAAGGTTAGGGGTTCGACTCCTCTCGGGCGCGCCATTAAGATCGGGAAGTAGCTCAGCTTGGTAGAGCACTTGGTTTGGGACCAAGGGGTCGCAGGTTCGAATCCTGTCTTCCCGACCATCTTTTATGGGGCCTTAGCTCAGCTGGGAGAGCGCCTGCCTTGCACGCAGGAGGTCAGCGGTTCGATCCCGCTAGGCTCCACCAATATGATCTTTGAAAACTAAACAAGACAAAACGTACCTGTTAATTCGAGTTTTTATAAAAAATCCTATGATACTTCATAGGTAGTCAGTCAAACTGGCGAAAAGCAAAACTTCGGTTTTGTACTTTTTCGGAGAGTTTGATCCTGGCTCAGGACGAACGCTGGCGGCGTGCCTAATACATGCAAGTCGAGCGGACAGAAGGGAGCTTGCTCCCGGATGTTAGCGGCGGACGGGTGAGTAACACGTGGGTAACCTGCCTGTAAGACTGGGATAACTCCGGGAAACCGGAGCTAATACCGGATAGTTCCTTGAACCGCATGGTTCAAGGATGAAAGACGGTTTCGGCTGTCACTTACAGATGGACCCGCGGCGCATTAGCTAGTTGGTGGGGTAATGGCTCACCAAGGCGACGATGCGTAGCCGACCTGAGAGGGTGATCGGCCACACTGGGACTGAGACACGGCCCAGACTCCTACGGGAGGCAGCAGTAGGGAATCTTCCGCAATGGACGAAAGTCTGACGGAGCAACGCCGCGTGAGTGATGAAGGTTTTCGGATCGTAAAGCTCTGTTGTTAGGGAAGAACAAGTGCGAGAGTAACTGCTCGCACCTTGACGGTACCTAACCAGAAAGCCACGGCTAACTACGTGCCAGCAGCCGCGGTAATACGTAGGTGGCAAGCGTTGTCCGGAATTATTGGGCGTAAAGGGCTCGCAGGCGGTTTCTTAAGTCTGATGTGAAAGCCCCCGGCTCAACCGGGGAGGGTCATTGGAAACTGGGAAACTTGAGTGCAGAAGAGGAGAGTGGAATTCCACGTGTAGCGGTGAAATGCGTAGAGATGTGGAGGAACACCAGTGGCGAAGGCGACTCTCTGGTCTGTAACTGACGCTGAGGAGCGAAAGCGTGGGGAGCGAACAGGATTAGATACCCTGGTAGTCCACGCCGTAAACGATGAGTGCTAAGTGTTAGGGGGTTTCCGCCCCTTAGTGCTGCAGCTAACGCATTAAGCACTCCGCCTGGGGAGTACGGTCGCAAGACTGAAACTCAAAGGAATTGACGGGGGCCCGCACAAGCGGTGGAGCATGTGGTTTAATTCGAAGCAACGCGAAGAACCTTACCAGGTCTTGACATCCTCTGACAACCCTAGAGATAGGGCTTTCCCTTCGGGGACAGAGTGACAGGTGGTGCATGGTTGTCGTCAGCTCGTGTCGTGAGATGTTGGGTTAAGTCCCGCAACGAGCGCAACCCTTGATCTTAGTTGCCAGCATTCAGTTGGGCACTCTAAGGTGACTGCCGGTGACAAACCGGAGGAAGGTGGGGATGACGTCAAATCATCATGCCCCTTATGACCTGGGCTACACACGTGCTACAATGGACAGAACAAAGGGCTGCAAGACCGCAAGGTTTAGCCAATCCCATAAATCTGTTCTCAGTTCGGATCGCAGTCTGCAACTCGACTGCGTGAAGCTGGAATCGCTAGTAATCGCGGATCAGCATGCCGCGGTGAATACGTTCCCGGGCCTTGTACACACCGCCCGTCACACCACGAGAGTTTGCAACACCCGAAGTCGGTGAGGTAACCTTTATGGAGCCAGCCGCCGAAGGTGGGGCAGATGATTGGGGTGAAGTCGTAACAAGGTAGCCGTATCGGAAGGTGCGGCTGGATCACCTCCTTTCTAAGGATATATGGAGCAGCGTGCGTTTTCGTCTTGTTTAGTTTTGAAGGATCATTCCTTCAAAACATGTCTCTAGCGAGACAGGATTGTTCTTTGAAAACTAGATAACAATAAGTAATACATTCACATTGAATGCAATGCAAAGTTCATCACACATAGTGATTCTTTCTAAAGTAAGAAATGGTTAAGTTAGAAAGGGCGCACGGTGGATGCCTTGGCACTAGGAGCCGATGAAGGACGGGACGAACACCGATATGCTTCGGGGAGCTGTAAGCAAGCTTTGATCCGGAGATTTCCGAATGGGGAAACCCACTGCTCGTAATGGAGTAGTATCCATACTTGAATACATAGAGTATGAGAAGGCATACCCGGGGAACTGAAACATCTAAGTACCCGGAGGAAGAGAAAGCAAATGCGATTCCCTGAGTAGCGGCGAGCGAAACGGGAACAGCCCAAACCAAGAGGCTTGCCTCTTGGGGTTGTAGGACACTCTATACGGAGTTACAAAGGAATGATATAAGCGAAGAGGTCTGGAAAGGCCCGCCAAAGAAGGTAACAGCCCTGTAACTGAAATGTCATTCTCTCCAGAGTGGATCCTGAGTACGGCGGAACACGTGAAATTCCGTCGGAATCCGGGAGGACCATCTCCCAAGGCTAAATACTCCCTAGTGACCGATAGTGAACCAGTACCGTGAGGGAAAGGTGAAAAGCACCCCGGAAGGGGAGTGAAATAGATCCTGAAACCGTGTGCCTACAAGTAGTCAGAGCCCGTTAACGGGTGATGGCGTGCCTTTTGTAGAATGAACCGGCGAGTTACGATCCCGTGCAAGGTTAAGCAGAAGATGCGGAGCCGCAGCGAAAGCGAGTCTGAATAGGGCGCATGAGTACGTGGTCGTAGACCCGAAACCAGGTGATCTACCCATGTCCAGGGTGAAGTTCAGGTAACACTGAATGGAGGCCCGAACCCACGCACGTTGAAAAGTGCGGGGATGAGGTGTGGGTAGGGGTGAAATGCCAATCGAACCTGGAGATAGCTGGTTCTCTCCGAAATAGCTTTAGGGCTAGCCTCAAGGTAAGAGTCTCGGAGGTAGAGCACTGATTGGACTAGGGGCCCCTACCGGGTTACCGAATTCAGTCAAACTCCGAATGCCGATGACTTATCCTTGGGAGTCAGACTGCGAGTGATAAGATCCGTAGTCGAAAGGGAAACAGCCCAGACCGCCAGCTAAGGTCCCAAAGTATACGTTAAGTGGAAAAGGATGTGGAGTTGCTTAGACAACCAGGATGTTGGCTTAGAAGCAGCCACCATTTAAAGAGTGCGTAATAGCTCACTGGTCGAGTGACTCTGCGCCGAAAATGTACCGGGGCTAAACGTATCACCGAAGCTGCGGACTGTTCTTACGAACAGTGGTAGGAGAGCGTTCTAAGGGCTGTGAAGCCAGACCGGAAGGACTGGTGGAGCGCTTAGAAGTGAGAATGCCGGTATGAGTAGCGAAAGACGGGTGAGAATCCCGTCCACCGAATGCCTAAGGTTTCCTGAGGAAGGCTCGTCCGCTCAGGGTTAGTCGGGACCTAAGCCGAGGCCGAAAGGCGTAGGCGATGGACAACAGGTTGATATTCCTGTACCACCTCCTCACCATTTGAGCAATGGGGGGACGCAGGAGGATAGGGTAAGCGCGGTATTGGATATCCGCGTCCAAGCAGTTAGGCTGGGAAATAGGCAAATCCGTTTCCCGTGAAGGCTGAGCTGTGATGGCGAGCGAAATTTAGTAGCGAAGTTCCTGATTCCACACTGCCAAGAAAAGCCTCTAGCGAGGTGAGAGGTGCCCGTACCGCAAACCGACACAGGTAGGCGAGGAGAGAATCCTAAGGTGATCGAGAGAACTCTCGTTAAGGAACTCGGCAAAATGACCCCGTAACTTCGGGAGAAGGGGTGCTTCTTAGGGTGTTAAAGCCCCGAGAAGCCGCAGTGAATAGGCCCAGGCGACTGTTTAGCAAAAACACAGGTCTCTGCGAAGCCGTAAGGCGAAGTATAGGGGCTGACGCCTGCCCGGTGCTGGAAGGTTAAGAGGAGCGCTTAGCGTAAGCGAAGGTGCGAATTGAAGCCCCAGTAAACGGCGGCCGTAACTATAACGGTCCTAAGGTAGCGAAATTCCTTGTCGGGTAAGTTCCGACCCGCACGAAAGGCGCAACGATCTGGGCACTGTCTCAACGAGAGACTCGGTGAAATTATAGTACCTGTGAAGATGCAGGTTACCCGCGACAGGACGGAAAGACCCCGTGGAGCTTTACTGCAGCCTGATATTGAATGTTGGTACAGCTTGTACAGGATAGGTAGGAGCCTTGGAAACCGGAGCGCTAGCTTCGGTGGAGGCATCGGTGGGATACTACCCTGGCTGTATTGACCTTCTAACCCGCTGCCCTTATCGGGCAGGGAGACAGTGTCAGGTGGGCAGTTTGACTGGGGCGGTCGCCTCCTAAAATGTAACGGAGGCGCCCAAAGGTTCCCTCAGAATGGTTGGAAATCATTCGCAGAGTGTAAAGGCACAAGGGAGCTTGACTGCGAGACCTACAAGTCGAGCAGGGACGAAAGTCGGGCTTAGTGATCCGGTGGTTCCGCATGGAAGGGCCATCGCTCAACGGATAAAAGCTACCCCGGGGATAACAGGCTTATCTCCCCCAAGAGTCCACATCGACGGGGAGGTTTGGCACCTCGATGTCGGCTCATCGCATCCTGGGGCTGTAGTCGGTCCCAAGGGTTGGGCTGTTCGCCCATTAAAGCGGTACGCGAGCTGGGTTCAGAACGTCGTGAGACAGTTCGGTCCCTATCCGTCGCGGGCGCAGGAAATTTGAGAGGAGCTGTCCTTAGTACGAGAGGACCGGGATGGACGCACCGCTGGTGTACCAGTTGTTCTGCCAAGGGCATCGCTGGGTAGCTATGTGCGGACGGGATAAGTGCTGAAAGCATCTAAGCATGAAGCCCCCCTCAAGATGAGATTTCCCATTCCGCAAGGAAGTAAGATCCCTGAAAGATGATCAGGTTGATAGGTCTGAGGTGGAAGCGTGGTGACACGTGGAGCTGACAGATACTAATAGATCGAGGACTTAACCTATATTCTAATGTGAAGCATGAACATTGTTATCTAGTTTTGAGAGAACATTCTCTCCATCAGGTTTGGTGGCGATAGCGAAGAGGTCACACCCGTTCCCATACCGAACACGGAAGTTAAGCTCTTCAGCGCCGATGGTAGTTGGGGGTTTCCCCCTGTGAGAGTAGGACGCCGCCAAGCTTCTATAAGGATCAGTTCCAGTCGGAACTGGTCTTTTTTGTGTTTTTGAGAGGTTTGATACCATATAAATGTGGAAATAATATTGTTAGTTGAGCGATTATCTTGAAAAATCGATCGAAAAAATTTATAGTAAGATTAAAGTCAAATATAGTCAAAGTCAATGGAGGAGGAGGCGGAGTGGCACAAAATATTTCTGATATCATCGAGCAGTATTTGAAGGAAGTCTTGGATCAGAACGGTCGAGAAATATTAGAAATTAAGCGCAATGAAATTGCAGATAAATTTCAATGCGTACCTTCACAAATTAACTATGTTATCAATACACGCTTTACGAGCGAGAGAGGCTATATCGTTGAAAGTAAGCGTGGCGGCGGTGGCTATATCCGCATCATTAAAGTCAAAATGAATGATGAAGTCGACTTATTGAACAACATTATTTCCCAAATATATCATCGTTTATCACAGGCTGCATCTGATCATATCATCATGCGTCTTGTTGAAAATAACATTTTATCTGAAAGAGAAGCTAAGATGATGATTAGTGTCATGGATCGTTCTGTATTGCATATTGATTTACCTGAACGTGATGAACTGCGTGCTCGGATGATGAAAGCGATGTTAAATGCTTTGAAATTAAAGTAAAGCGGGTGAAAAGATTGATTTGTCAAGAATGTAATGAGAGACCAGCCACTTTTCACTTTACGAAAGTTATAAATGGAGAAAAACAAGAAATGCACATATGTGAACAATGTGCAAAAGAAAACAGTGATTCATATGCTATGAGTGGAAACCAAGGTTTCTCGATTCACAACTTATTATCAGGCTTATTGAATATTGATCCTAGCTTCACCACAAGTGCTAACAAGGGCTCGTCTATTTTTCAAGAAGCGAAAGAAGTGGATCAATGTCCTAAGTGTGGCTTAACCTTTCAGCAGTTCAGAAAAACAGGCCGATTTGGCTGTGCAGAATGCTATCGTACATTTGATCAGTATCTGAACCCTGTTTTACGGAAAGTCCATAGTGGAAATACAGTCCATAATGGAAAAGTCCCTAAACGAATTGCCGGCAGCCTGCATGTTCGCCGGAAACTTGAGTTAATGCAGCAAGAGCTGAAGCAGCTGATTGAACAGGAAGAGTTCGAAAAGGCAGCGGAAGTTCGAGATCAAATTCGTGCATTAGAGCATGAGCAATCTCAGCAGAGGGAGGGAGATTAACGACATGTCGCTCCAGCATTTTATTCAAGACGCTCTAAGTCAGTGGATGAAACAAAAAGGACCAGAAAGTGACATTGTTCTAAGCAGTCGTATCCGGCTAGCTCGCAATCTAGAGCATGTTCGTTTCCCAACTCAGTTTTCTCAAGCTGAAGCTGAAGCTGTTCTCCAGCAATTCGAACAAAAGTTTGCTAGCCAGGAAGTGAAGGACATTGGAAACTTTGTTCTGATTCGAATGAATGAAACGCAGCCTTTAGCAAAGA
The DNA here is from genome assembly GCF_038593285.1 of Bacillus sp. FSL R5-0712. Taxonomy (NCBI): domain Bacteria; kingdom Bacillati; phylum Bacillota; class Bacilli; order Caryophanales; family Bacillaceae; genus Bacillus; species Bacillus sp. FSL R5-0712. Next base: position 106,133 of record NZ_CP151981.1, read on the forward strand.
GGGTACTTGTTGAAAAGCATTTGATTAGCCCCAATTTAGCTGAATCAAGATTTGGCGGCTGTTTGCTTTCTGAAAATGAAGAAATCAGTGTGATGCTGAATGAAGAAGACCATATTCGAATCCAATGCTTATTCCCAGGTTTTCAGCTAGCCAATGCATTAAAAGCGGCTAATCAGGTAGATGACTGGATTGAAGAGCAAGTGGATTATGCGTTTTCTGAAAAGCGAGGATACTTAACAAGCTGTCCGACCAATGTAGGTACAGGTATTAGGGCTTCGGTCATGATGCATTTACCAGCATTAGCGCTCACAAGACAAATGAATCGGATTATTCCGGCCATTAATCAATTAGGTCTTGTGGTCAGAGGAATTTATGGTGAGGGCAGCGAAGCAATAGGAAACATCTTTCAAATATCAAATCAAATGACACTTGGTCAATCAGAAGAAGACATTGTAGATGACTTGAATAGTGTGACCGCTCAGCTCATTGAACAAGAGCGATCTGCACGAAAAGCTTTATATCAAACATCTAAAATTGAACTTGAGGACAGAGTGTACCGTTCCTTAGGGATTTTGGCCAATTGTCGTATGATTGAATCAAAGGAAACAGCAAAGTGTTTGTCAGATGTGCGGCTTGGAATTGATTTAGGTATCATTAAGGGGCTTTCAAGTAATATACTGAATGAACTCATGATTTTGACTCAGCCCGGCTTCCTTCAACAATATTCAGGAGGAGCCTTGGAGCCAAATGAACGAGATATAAAACGAGCAGCGATTATTAGAGAAAGGCTGCGCTTAGAAATGCATAGGAATGGACAGGAGGATGAAACGATATGATGTTTGGAAGATTCACTGAAAGAGCTCAAAAGGTATTAGCACTTGCACAAGAAGAAGCCATTCGCCTAGGCCATAAAAACATAGGTACTGAGCACATTTTACTTGGCCTTGTACGTGAAGGTGAGGGCATCGCTGCCAAAGCGTTAGAAGCACTGGGCCTTGTTTCAGATAAAATCCAAAAAGAAGTCGAAAGCTTGATTGGAAGAGGGCAAGAGGTGTCTCAAGCTATTCCTCATTATACGCCTAGAGCGAAGAAGGTCACTGAGCTTTCAATGGATGAAGCAAGAAAGCTAGGTCATTCCTATGTAGGGACAGAACATATTCTATTAGGTCTTATTCGTGAGGGAGAGGGTGTCGCTGCCCGTGTCTTAAATAACCTCGGAGTGAGCTTAAATAAAGCACGTCAGCAAGTCCTGCAGCTGCTTGGAAGCAATGAAACAGGTGCATCTGCGGCCGGCTCTAATAGCAATGCCAATACACCAACACTAGATAGCTTGGCGAGAGATTTGACAGCTATCGCAAAAGAGGACAGCTTGGACCCTGTCATTGGCCGAAGCAAAGAAATTCAACGTGTCATTGAGGTTCTAAGTAGAAGAACAAAAAATAACCCTGTGCTGATTGGTGAGCCTGGTGTTGGTAAAACAGCCATCGCAGAAGGTCTTGCACAGCAAATTATTCATAACGAAGTGCCTGAAATCCTGCGCGATAAACGAGTGATGACACTGGATATGGGAACTGTTGTAGCTGGGACGAAATATCGTGGTGAATTCGAGGATCGTTTGAAAAAAGTGATGGACGAAATTCGCCAGGCAGGAAATATCATTCTCTTTATCGACGAGCTTCATACACTCATTGGTGCTGGTGGAGCAGAGGGCGCGATTGATGCGTCTAATATCTTGAAGCCATCCTTAGCACGTGGTGAGCTTCAATGTATTGGGGCAACAACGTTAGATGAGTACCGTAAATACATTGAAAAGGACGCTGCGCTTGAACGACGTTTCCAGCCAATTCAAGTAGATCAGCCGTCTGTTGATGAAAGTATTCAAATCTTAAGAGGGCTTAGAGACCGGTATGAAGCACATCACCGTGTGTCTATTACAGATGAAGCGATTGAGGCGGCGGTGAAGCTGTCTGACCGTTATATTTCTGACCGATTCCTTCCAGATAAGGCGATTGATTTAATTGATGAGGCAGGTTCGAAAGTCCGTTTACGTTCGTTCACAACACCGCCTAACCTAAAAGAGTTAGAGCAAAAGCTGGATGAAGTACGCAAGGAAAAGGATGCGGCAGTTCAAAGTCAAGAATTTGAAAAAGCAGCTTCTCTTCGCGATACAGAGCAGCGTTTGCGTGAAAAAGTAGAAGTGACAAAGAAATCATGGAAAGAAAAGCAGGGACAAGAGAATTCAGAGGTATCTGTAGATGATATCGCAATGGTCGTTTCCAGCTGGACGGGAGTGCCTGTTTCGAAAATTGCTCAAACGGAGACAGATAAGCTTCTGAACATGGAACAATTGCTTCATTCTCGCGTGATCGGACAGGATGAAGCGGTTGTCGCTGTAGCCAAAGCGGTGAGACGTGCGCGTGCTGGCCTGAAAGATCCGAAGCGTCCAATCGGCTCCTTTATCTTCTTGGGTCCAACAGGGGTTGGTAAAACGGAGCTTGCAAGAGCACTCGCTGAGTCTATTTTCGGTGATGAAGAAGCAATGATCCGTATTGATATGTCTGAATACATGGAGAAACACTCTACATCCAGACTTGTTGGGTCACCTCCAGGCTATGTGGGCTATGATGAAGGTGGACAGCTGACTGAAAAAGTGAGAAGAAAACCTTATTCTGTCGTTCTTTTAGACGAGATTGAAAAGGCGCATCCAGATGTATTTAATATCTTACTGCAAGTGTTAGAAGATGGTCGTCTGACAGATTCTAAAGGGCGTACCGTTGACTTTAGAAATACGATTTTGATCATGACATCAAACGTTGGAGCTAGTGAGCTGAAGCGCAATAAATATGTTGGCTTTAACGTGCAGGATGAAAGTCAAAATTACAAGGATATGAAAGGCAAAGTGATGGGCGAGTTGAAACGTGCGTTTAGACCTGAGTTTATCAACCGTATTGATGAAATCATTGTCTTCCACTCGCTTGAGAAGAAACATCTCAAAGAGATCGTGTCTCTCATGTCTGATCAATTGACAAAACGATTAAAAGAACAAGACCTATCAATTGAATTGACGGAAGCAGCAAAAGCGAAAATTGCCGACGAAGGAGTAGATCTTGAGTACGGTGCGCGTCCGTTAAGAAGAGCGATTCAAAAGCATGTAGAAGATCGACTTTCTGAGGAGCTTCTGAAGGGGAATATTGAAAAAGGTCAACATATCGTATTAGATGTGGAAGATGGAGAAATTGTCGTAAAAGCGACGGCTGCTACGAACTAATATAGTAAGAAAAAAGTGTGAGGCATACCAGCAAGGTGTATGCCTCCCTTTACTTATTTTCTGACCAGTATAAGGAGTTGTATTCTTCAATCTATGGCTAAGACAAAATCAAAATTTATATGCCAATCGTGCGGTTATGAGTCAGCCAAATGGATGGGGAAATGTCCAGGCTGCGGCACGTGGAACAGTATGACAGAAGAGGTCGTTCGCAAAGAGCCGGCAAACCGTCGAAGTGCTTTTAATCATTCTGTTCAAACCATTCAAAAACCTTCACCTATATCTGCAATTGAAACATCCGAAGAACCCCGAATTAAAACAAATTTAGAAGAATTTAACCGAGTATTGGGAAGTGGAATTGTCAAAGGTTCTCTTGTTCTCATCGGCGGAGATCCTGGGATTGGGAAGTCCACATTGTTATTACAAGTATCAGCACAGCTCTCAGACAAAAATCAGAATGTGTTATACATATCTGGTGAGGAGTCCATTAAACAAACGAAGCTAAGAGCGGACCGCCTTGGCATTGAAAGCGCCTCTTTACATGTTTTGGCTGAAACCGATATGGAGTATATAACGTCTGCTATACAGGAGATGAAACCTGCTTTTGTTGTGGTGGATTCGATTCAAACCGTTTATCAAAGCGATATCACGTCAGCTCCCGGCTCTGTATCTCAAGTTAGAGAATGTACAGCGCAGCTGATGAAGATTGCCAAAACAAATGGTATTCCTATTTTTATCGTTGGTCACGTGACCAAAGAAGGCTCGATCGCAGGTCCACGCCTTTTAGAGCATATGGTGGACACAGTTCTTTATTTTGAAGGCGAGCGTCATCATACGTTTCGTATTTTACGGGCGGTCAAAAACCGATTTGGTTCAACGAATGAATTGGGGATTTTTGAAATGAGAGAGGAAGGGCTCACGGAAGTATTAAACCCATCAGAAATCTTTTTAGAAGAGCGGTCGGCAGGTGTATCTGGTTCGTGTGTTGTTGCCTCAATGGAAGGAACAAGACCCGTACTTGTCGAGATACAGGCGTTAATTTCCCCGACAAGCTTTGGGAATCCGCGAAGAATGGCCACTGGCCTTGATCATAATCGAGTATCGCTGCTCATGGCAGTTTTAGAAAAACGCGTGGGGCTGCTGCTGCAAAACCAAGATGCCTATTTAAAGGTCGCAGGCGGTGTGAAGCTTGACGAACCGGCGATTGACTTAGCTATTGCCGTCAGTATTGCATCAAGCTTTAAAGATGCAGCGCCGCATCAAGCGGATTGCTTTATAGGAGAGGTCGGTCTGACGGGAGAAGTCAGAAGAGTATCAAGAATTGAACAGCGAGTGCAGGAAGCTGCAAAACTAGGATTTAAGCGAATGTTTATTCCTCAGGCGAATCTAGACGGATGGAAAAAGCCGAGAGGGATTGAGTTAGTTGGTGTAGAAAATGTAGCGGAGGCACTTCGAATTTCACTAGGGGGATCATAGAAATGGAAAAAGAGAAAAAAGGAGCGAGAGAACTCGATCTCTTAGATATTGTACAGTTTGTGGCACCAGGAACACCTCTGCGGGCAGGGATTGAAAACGTCCTGAGAGCCAATACTGGCGGGCTCATTGTAGTTGGTTATAATGACAAAGTAAAGAGTGTGGTAGATGGAGGATTTCACATTAATTCAGCCTTCTCCCCAGCACATTTATATGAATTGGCGAAGATGGATGGAGCCATTATTCTTAGCGATTCTGGTCAAAAAATCTTGTATGCGAATACACAGCTGATGCCAGATGCAACCATTCATTCATCGGAAACAGGCATGAGGCACCGGACGGCTGAACGTGTAGCAAAGCAGACAGGCTGCTTAATTATTGCTATTTCTGAACGGAGGAACGTCATTACCTTATACCAAGGGAATCGTCGTTATACGCTGAAAGATATTGGCTTTATTTTAACAAAGGCTAATCAAGCCATTCAAACACTTGAGAAATATAAAACGATTTTAGATCACGCCATTTCTGCGTTAAGCGCCCTAGAATTCGAAGAGCTTGTGACCTTTGGGGATGTATTATCCGTGCTGCACCGCTACGAAATGGTACTCAGAATCAAAAATGAAATCAATATGTATATCAAAGAGCTTGGAACAGAGGGACACTTGATCCGTCTGCAGGTCAATGAATTGATTACAGATATGGAGCAGGAAGCGGCTTTATTTATTAAAGATTACGTGAAAGAAAAGATTAAAGATCCGTATGTGCTGCTTAAACAACTTCAAGATATGTCGAGCTTTGAGCTTTTAGATGATTCCATTCTGTACAAGTTACTTGGATATCCAGCTTCTACAAATATTGACGAATATGTGTACACAAGAGGATACAGATTGCTCCATAAAATCCCTAGACTGCCAATGCCAATCGTCGAAAATGTGGTTGAAGCATTCGGTGTGCTAGATCGAATTATGGAAGCAGATGTACAAGAATTGGATGAAGTAGAAGGAATTGGAGAAGTAAGAGCGAAAAAGATAAAAAAAGGTTTAAAAAGGTTACAAGAAAAACATTATATCGACCGTCAGCTTTAAGAAGAGAAATTTTCCTCTACTACGGTTAAAAATGGATGAATATGGGTATATTAATGATGGTTTTGTTTTCTGTTGCTCATGATAGGAAACTTAAACATATATCAATGTCAGATGAAGGTGGATTGACAGATGAAAAATAAAGGAGGTGAAGGTATGTTAAAAAGAATCGTTCAGGCGTTTTTTATCATTTTGGGTGCAGTTGTGGGGATTTTTATCATTCCAGAGTTATTTCTGCTTTTAAATTTAAAGGACATACCTTTCATAACAAATGCTTACTCTTCAGCACTAATAGGAGCCGTTGTGTTCTTCATCATTGGTAAATGGTGCACAGGTTATGTGGTAAATTGGGTGAAATGGATCGAGGATTCTCTATTGAAGGCGCCTCTTCCTGATCTTATATCTGGAAGTTTCGGATTAGTATTTGGACTTATTCTAGCATATCTTATTGTAAACGTGATCCCGCTAAACAATATCCCATATCATATTTTTGGTACCATTATTCCGATTTTCCTGGCTTTCTTTTTAGGATACCTTGGGTTTCAGGTAGGCTTTAAGAAGAAGGATGAAATGATAGGGCTGTTCTCCCGATCTGCAAAGGTCACAAAGAAAAAAGGAGCAGCTGATGATGAACCTGAAATAGAAGATAAAAAGCTGAAAATTTTAGACACAAGTGTTATCATTGATGGAAGAATCGCAGATATTTGCCAAACTGGATTCTTAGAAGGTGTCATGGTCATTCCTCAATTTGTACTCGAGGAATTACAGCATATTGCAGACTCTTCAGATGTATTAAAGAGAAATAGAGGCCGAAGAGGTCTTGATATTTTAAATCGTATTCAAAAAGAATTGGATATCAAAGTTGAAATTTACGAAGGTGACTTCGAAGACATTCAAGAGGTTGATAGCAAGCTTGTGAAGCTGGCGAAATTAACTTCAGGTGTTGTTGTGACCAATGATTTTAATTTAAATAAAGTATGCGAACTTCAAAAAGTAGCAGTGTTAAACATCAATGATCTAGCCAATGCCGTTAAACCGGTTGTACTGCCTGGGGAAGAAATGAAGGTACAGGTCATCAAAGATGGGAAAGAGCATAACCAAGGTGTTGCTTACTTAGATGACGGGACGATGATTGTGGTCGAGGAAGGACGCAATTACATTGGAAAAGACATTGACGTGCTCGTCACAAGTGTGCTGCAGACTGCTGCTGGAAGAATGATTTTTGCGAAGCCAAAACTTCTGGAGAAGGCGCTCTAAAGGGAGAACGAACATGTATTATGAAGTAGTTATTCCGGCTGCGGGGCAGGGGAAACGAATGAAGGCCGGCCGCAATAAGCTTTTTATTGAGCTGAAAAGAATGCCGGTCATCATTCATACACTAAAGGTGTTTGACGCTCATGCGCAATGCAAACGAATGATCCTAGCGATCAATGAAGAGGAGCGTCAAGACTTTGAAAGGCTACTCAAGGTACACGCTTTTCAAACGCCTGTTTCACTTGTCACTGGCGGTGAAGAACGTCAGCAAAGTGTATACGAAGGATTAAAGGCTGTGAAAGATGCGGACATCGTGCTTGTTCATGATGGGGCAAGGCCTTTTATTAAGCATACACAGATTGACTTGCTCGTTAAAGCGGCGATTGAAAAAGGCTCCGCAGTTGTAGCGGTACCAGTGAAAGACACAATCAAACGCGTTCAAGAAGGCAAAGTGGAACAAACCATTGAACGTCAGAGCTTGTGGGCAGTCCAGACCCCACAAGCTTTTCGTCATTCTATTTTAAAAGAGGCGCATGAATATGCGGAGCGGACAGGCTTCCTTGGAACAGACGACGCCAGTCTTGTTGAACAATTACAAGGTGAGAATGTGTATATTGTCCAAGGAGACTATACCAATATTAAGCTGACAACACCGGATGATTTATTGGTTGCCAAGGCAATTATGGATGCGGAAAGAGGGTACTAGATCATGTTGAGAATAGGACAAGGTTTTGATGTACATCAATTAACAGAGGGAAGACCTCTAATTATCGGCGGGGTCACCATCCCTTATGAAAAGGGACTGCTAGGGCATTCAGATGCTGACGTACTGCTTCACACAGTGGCAGATGCATGCCTTGGTGCGATTGCTGAAGGAGATATCGGCAGACATTTCCCAGACACAGATCCTGAGTTTAAGGATGCAGATTCTTTTAAATTATTGCAGCATGTGTGGGCACTTGTGAAAGAAAAGGGCTACACACTTGTGAATATTGACTGCACCATCATGGCGCAAAAGCCTAAAATGGCACCTTACATTCAACCAATGTGTGAGAAAATTGCAGAAGCGCTTGAGGCCGATGTCACACAGGTGAATGTCAAAGCAACAACGACAGAGAAACTCGGATTTACAGGAAGAGGAGAAGGAATTGCCTCTCAGGCAACAGTGCTTCTTCAGAAAAAGTAAAATCCATTTTGATGAGAATAGGTTTTGATGATAAAATACGTTTATAAAAAATTGGTGTCAGACAACATGATGCAGATGAAAGGAAGTTAAACTCATGGGAAATGAAGTGCGTGTTCGTTATGCACCGAGTCCAACTGGTCATTTACATATTGGGAATGCTAGAACGGCTCTTTTTAACTATTTGTTCGCACGCAGCCAAGGCGGCAAATTTATTATTCGAATCGAGGATACGGACCAAAAGCGTAATGTAGAAGGCGGGGAGGAAAGCCAGCTTCGCCACCTGCAATGGCTCGGTATTGATTGGGATGAGAGCATTGATAAAGATGGCGGTTACGGTCCTTACAGACAATCAGAGCGAAATGATATTTACAAAAAATATTATGACGAGCTCTTAGAGAAGGACTTGGCGTATAAGTGCTATTGTACGGCTGAAGAGCTAGAGGCAGAGCGTGAAGCACAAATCGCCCGCAGTGAAATGCCTCGATATTCTGGTAAATGCAGTCATTTATCAAAAGAAGAAGAGGACAAGCTAATTGCTGAAGGAAGAGAGCCAAGCATCCGCTTCCGAGTGCCAAAAGGAGAAATCATCAAATTTGACGACATGGTTAAAGGCGATATTTCGTTTGAAACAGATGGCATCGGTGATTTTGTTATTGTGAAGAAAGATGGCACGCCAACTTATAACTTTGCCGTAGCCGTGGATGATCATTTGATGAAAATGACTCACGTTCTTCGCGGAGAGGATCATATTTCAAATACGCCTAAACAAATTATGGTTTTTAATGCATTTGGCTGGGATGTTCCGCTATTTGGACATATGACGTTGATTGTGAACGAAAACCGCAAGAAATTAAGTAAACGTGATGAATCAATTATTCAATTCATCGAGCAATATAAGAATTTAGGATATTTACCTGAAGCTCTGTTTAACTTCATTGCATTACTTGGATGGTCTCCAGTGGGCGAAGAAGAACTGTTTACAAAAGAGCAATTCATCGACATTTTCGATGTGAATCGACTTTCTAAGTCACCAGCTCTATTTGATATGCATAAACTAAAATGGGTGAACAACCAATACGTGAAAGCACTTGATCTTGATCAGGTTGTGGCACTAACACTTCCGCATCTTCAAAAAGCAGGCAAGGTAAGTGAGCAGCTGACAGAAGAAGAAAACACATGGGTACGCAAGCTTATTTCTCTGTATCACGAACAATTAAGCTACGGAGCAGAAATTGTTGAGTTAACAGAGTTGTTCTTTAAGGAGCAAATTGAGTATAATCAAGAGGCAAAGGAAGTTCTAGCAGAGGAGCAAGTACCAGAAGTGATGGCATCTTTTGCAGGTCAGCTTGAACAGCTTGAGTCTTTCACACCTGATGAAATCAAGGCTGCCATTAAAGCGGTACAAAAAGAAACAGGGCATAAAGGCAAGAAACTATTCATGCCGATTCGTGTGGCTGTCACAGGACAAATGCATGGCCCAGAACTTCCGCAAAGTATTGAATTACTAGGTAAAGAAACGGTATTAAACCGCATTAAACAAATATAAGGAAATCGTTGCGAGGGAGAAGTACAATGTACTCGTCCATCACAGAAAGAGTCTCCACCGGCTGAAAGAGACTTATGGGCAGACATTGGAAATGCACCCTCAAGACCCTTGAGGAACACGTACGTTAGTATGCAAGGGCGGTACCCTCCGTTATGGGATTAAGTTGAGAAGGCTGAAAGATAAGTAGCTTTCTAAACAGAGTGGAACCGCGTTTTCAAAACGTCTCTGTCATTTAGCAGAGGCGTTTTTTATTTGTCCAAAAAAAGAGAGCAAGTCCTAAGAGAGATTCATGGGGGAAGAGGGGGGAGCATGTGTTTTTCAAAATGCTGAAAGAAGATATTGATACTGTGTTTGATCAAGATCCTGCTGCTAGAAGCTATATTGAAGTAGTGCTAACCTATTCAGGGCTTCATGCGATTTGGGCTCACCGTATTGCGCACGCATTTTATAAGCGGAAGCTGTATTTTATTGCGCGGATCATTTCTCAGGTCAGCCGCTTTTTCACAGGGGTGGAAATTCATCCGGCGGCAACCATTGGCAGGCGGTTCTTCATTGATCACGGCATGGGCGTCGTGATCGGGGAAACATGTGAAATTGGAGACAACGTCACTGTTTTCCAAGGCGTGACATTAGGGGGAACAGGGAAAGAAAAGGGAAAGCGGCATCCGACCATTTTAGATGATGCCCTCATTGCGACAGGTGCCAAGGTGCTTGGTTCTATCACGGTTGGAAAAGGGTCCAAGATTGGTGCAGGGTCGGTCGTGTTAAAAGACGTCCCAGACCATTCCACTGTTGTAGGTATACCTGGGCGAGTGGTCGTTCAAAATGGAAAGAAAATCAATCGTGATCTCAACCATCAAGATTTGCCAGATCCAGTTTCCGATCGTTTTAAAGAATTGGAACGAGAAATGGAAAAGCTAAAAGGTGAGCTGGCTTCATTGAGCAGAAAGGAAGAACAATCATGACAATCAATATTTATAATACATTGACACGTAAGAAGGAAGAATTTGTCCCGCTTGAGCCAGGAAAGGTCAAGATGTATGTGTGCGGACCAACCGTTTATAACTACATTCATATCGGAAATGCTAGACCTGCTATTGTTTATGACACTGTACGTAAGTATTTAGAATACAGCGGTTACGATGTGAACTTTGTATCAAACTTTACAGATGTGGATGATAAACTCATCAAGGCAGCCAATGAACTCGGAGAAGATGTGCCGACAATTGCTGATCGTTTTATCCAAGCCTACTTTGAAGACGTCAGTGCGCTCGGCTGCAAAAAAGCAGACCTTCACCCGCGAGTGACGGAAAACATGGATGATATCATTGCGTTTATTGCGACATTGATTGAAAAAGGCTACGCCTATGAAGCAGATGGTGACGTGTATTACAGCACACGCTCATTTGAAGGTTATGGAAAGCTTTCTCACCAATCAATTGATGAACTGAAGACGGGTGCTCGTATTCGTGTAGGTGAAAAGAAACGAGATGCGCTGGACTTTGCCCTTTGGAAGGCTGCAAAGGATCAGGAAATCTCTTGGGATAGCCCGTGGGGCAAAGGACGCCCAGGCTGGCACATCGAATGCTCGGCAATGGTCAAAAAATATTTAGGTGATACGATCGACATTCATGCTGGTGGACAGGATTTAACATTCCCTCACCATGAGAATGAAATTGCCCAATCTGAGGCTTTGACAGGGAAGCCTTTTGCGAAATATTGGATGCATAACGGGTATATTAATATTGATAATGAAAAAATGTCAAAATCACTTGGCAACTTTGTGCTCGTGCATGACATTGTGAAAGAACAAGATCCTGATGTGCTCCGCTTCTTTATGTTGTCGGTTCACTATCGCCACCCAATTAACTACTCAATGGATTTATTAGAAAGTACAAAGAGTGCGTTTAACCGACTCAAGACATCGTATGCGAATTTACATCACCGTCTTGAGAGCAGTACGAATATCACGGAAGACAATGCTGAATGGCTGGAAAAAATTGAAGAGCAGCGTGCGACATTTATTTCTGAAATGAATGATGACTTCAATACGGCAAATGCGATCTCTGTTTTATTCGAATTAGCGAAACAGGCGAATTATTATATGGAAAATGATCATACTTCGGAGGAAGTGATCAAGGCATTTATCGGCTTGTTCCAAGAAATTACGTCTGTTCTCGGCTTCTCATTAGAAGAAAAGCACACGCTTGACGAAGAGGTAGAAGCGTTAATTGAAAAACGCAATGAAGCTAGAAGAAATCGTGACTTTGCCCTATCTGATCAAATTCGTGATCAATTAAAGAACATGAATATTGTGTTGGAGGACACTCCTCAAGGTACTCGTTGGAAAAGAGGAGATTAGGCAATGTTGAATTTTGAAAAGCTGAAAGACGGTAAACAGCTGAACGGACTTGCGCTGGCTTATATGGGTGATGCCATTTTTGAAGTTTATGTGAGGCATCACCTCCTCCAAACGGGGGCGACAAAACCAAATGAGCTGCACAAACGAGCAAGCAAAATTGTTTCAGCTAAATCACAGGCTGCTATTTTATTTACGCTTCAGCAGCAAGGCTTTTTCACTGAAGCAGAAGAAGCGGTGCTGAAAAGAGGAAGAAACGCAAAATCAGGCACAGTGCCTAAAAACACAGACGTTCAAACGTATCGTTATAGTACAGCGTTTGAAGCGCTCATGGGGTATTTATTTATCGAAAAGCAGGACGAACGCTTAGAAGAGCTGATTGGTCAGGCGATTGAAATCGGAACGTCAGGGAGGAAGACAAATGAGTCAGCAACATGATTATGTCATTGGGAAAAATGCAGTGATTGAAACACTGAAGTCAGATCGGGAGTTATACAAGCTCTGGATGGCGGAAAACACTGTAAAAGGACAAGCCCAGCAGGTCATTGAACTCGCTAAAAAGCAAAATATCACCATTCAGTATGTTCCGAGGAAAAAGCTTGATCAAATGGTTACAGGTCAGCACCAGGGAATCGTTGCACAAGTAGCAGCATATGAATATGCAGAATTGGACGATCTGTATCAAATCGCTGAAAAGCGGAATGAACAGCCTTTCTTTCTGATTTTAGATGAAATTGAAGACCCGCATAATTTAGGATCTATTATGCGTACGGCAGATGCTGTAGGTGCACATGGGATTGTCATTCCGAAAAGGAGAGCGGTCGGTCTAACAACAACAGTTGCTAAGGCATCCACTGGAGCAATTGAGCATATTCCTGTTGCAAAAGTGACCAATCTTTCAAGAGCCCTTGATGAAATGAAAGAAAGAGGAATCTGGGTTGCGGGAACAGATGCGTCTGCTAAACAGGATTACAGACAATTTGATGGCACAATGCCGCTGGCTCTTGTGATTGGCAGTGAAGGAAAAGGAATTGGCCGATTGATTAAAGAAAAGTGTGATTTTCTGATTAAACTGCCTATGGCCGGGAAGGTTACTTCGTTAAACGCATCAGTTGCGGCTGGTCTATTGATGTATGAAGTGTATCGAAAACGTTATCCGTTAGGAGAATAGAGATGGATATCCTCTTAGTCGATGGATACAACATGATAGGTGCATGGCCTCAGCTGCAGCACTTAAAGGAAAACAGCTTTGAAGAAGCCAGAGACGTGCTGATTCAACATTTAGCAGAATATCAAGCCTACACAGGGTATCGAGTCATTGTCGTATTCGATGCCCATATGGTCAAAGGAATTGAAAAAAAGCGGACTAACCACCGAGTAGAGGTCATCTTTACGAGAGAGAATGAAACGGCGGATGAGCGGATTGAAAAGCTGGCGCAGGATTTGAATAATATCCGGACGCAAATTCATGTGGCAACCTCAGATTTTACGGAACAATGGGCTATTTTTGGACAAGGAGCTCTTCGGAAGTCGGCTCGTGAGCTTTTAAGAGAGATTGAAGTGATAGAACGAAAGATTGAAACGAGGGTCAAAAAGATTACTTCTGATAAACCGGCATCTAAGATTGAATTGTCAGAAGATGTATTGAAAACGTTTGAAAAATGGCGGCGCGGGAATCTGGAATAGCTTGACGATATTTCAACCATTAATGTATAATATTTCTATCTAGGTGCGGTCGGGGGGATCGAAGTGAATCTAAACAACAGCAAGGGTAAGTCCATCAGAGAGCAATTTTGCCAGTTGGAAGATGAACAAGTCATTGAAAGGGTTCATGTCGGAGATAGTGATGCGCTAGATTATTTAATAACGAAATACCGCAATTTTGTACGTGCGAAAGCAAGATCTTATTTCTTGATAGGAGCGGATCGAGAGGACATTGTCCAAGAGGGAATGATCGGACTTTATAAGTCTATCCGCGATTTCAGAGAGGACAAGCTTACTTCATTTAAGGCTTTTGCAGAATTATGTATTACCCGCCAAATTATCACCGCAATTAAAACAGCTACTCGCCAAAAACATATCCCGTTAAATTCCTATGTATCATTAGACAAGCCGATCTACGATGAAGAATCGGACAGAACATTATTGGATGTCATTTCCGGTGCTAAAGCGCTTAACCCAGAAGACTTAATCATTAGCAAAGAAGAATTTGATGATATCGAAATGAAGATGGGTGAACTGCTAAGCGAGCTGGAAAGAAAGGTACTTGTGCTGTATCTTGATGGCAGATCCTATCAGGAGATTTCGGAAGATTTAAACCGTCATGTGAAATCAATTGATAACGCACTCCAAAGAGTAAAGAGAAAATTAGAGAAATATTTAGAGCTTCGCGAGATTAGTCTCTAATCAAACCTATATTGACAGCTTTTTCGACACTGTGATAAGGTACTAATGAAATGATGTCGAGAAAATAGGTGTAAATATGAGGAAAAAGATTACTCTAGCCTGTAAAGACTGCGGAAGCCGCAATTATACGACAATGAAAAGTGTTGCTTCAGCAGCTGAAAGATTAGAAGTTAAGAAATATTGCAAGACTTGTAATTCACATAAAACACATTTAGAAACGAAGTAAGATTTGCGTTCTTTAATCTGTGGAGGTCTTTTACATGCGTATTATCAGTTTCTTAAAAAGTGTCGGAAAAGAAATGAAAAAGGTCAGCTGGCCAAAGAAGAACGAAATGGTCCGCTACACAATCACTGTTATTTTAACAGTCGTATTCTTTGCCATCTTTTTCTCTTTTCTTGATATAGGAATCTCACAATTAATCGAATTAATTCATTAATACTTGAATAATGGTCTGCTGAACGTGCTATAATAGATCATAATATGACTTGCCAAAAAACCCGTTTTACGGGTTTTTTCAATTGCTTGAAAATATTTACCGTTACTCGAGATTCGTCAAATAGACATTATGAAATGTGGGGAGGGAAGGACTAAATAGTCCTGAACGAAAATGGAAAAGAATTGGTATGTTGTGCATACGTACTCTGGCTATGAAAACAAAGTAAAAGCGAATTTGGAAAAGCGTGTTGAATCAATGGGCATGCAGGATAAAATCTTCCGCGTCGTCGTACCAGAAGAAGAAGAAACGGATATTAAAAATGGTAAGAAAAAAGTCGTCAAAAAGAAAGTATTCCCTGGCTATGTCCTAGTGGAAATCGTGATGACTGACGACTCTTGGTATGTTGTTCGTAATACACCAGGTGTCACTGGATTCGTTGGATCAGCTGGATCAGGCTCAAAGCCGACTGCACTGCTGCCAGGCGAAGCCGAAACCATTCTGAAGAGAATGGGACTTGAAGAACGCAAAACAGAAATCGACTTTGAACTGAAAGAAACAGTTAAGGTCATCGATGGACCATTTGCTAACTTCACTGGATCGATTGAAGAAATTGATTACGATAAAAGCAAAGTCAAAGTATTCGTTAATATGTTTGGTAGAGAAACACCTGTTGAACTTGAGTTCACGCAGATCGATAAATTGTAATTTAAAAGAGCTTGAAATGAGTGTATAGAAGTGGTAATATAGCAAAGGTACGTCTTGAGTTCACTCAAGATCGCTAGCTAGTTATTTCGTCATTCATATAAAGAATGAAGTTGTTGAGTGGGAGGGGGATTCCCCTATTACCACATCACGGACTTTAAGGAGGTGTGTCTCGTGGCTAAAAAAGTAGTTAAAGTTGTTAAATTGCAAATTCCTGCTGGAAAAGCTAACCCAGCTCCACCAGTTGGACCTGCACTAGGTCAAGCCGGTGTTAATATCATGGGATTCTGTAAGGAGTTTAACGCTCGTACAGCTGACCAAGCTGGTCTTATCATTCCTGTTGAAATTTCGGTTTTTGAAGACCGTTCATTTACATTTATTACTAAAACTCCACCTGCTGCAGTTTTACTTAAAAAAGCAGCTGG
Source organism: Bacillus sp. FSL R5-0712 (assembly GCF_038593285.1). NCBI lineage: Bacteria > Bacillati > Bacillota > Bacilli > Caryophanales > Bacillaceae > Bacillus > Bacillus sp. FSL R5-0712. The sequence continues at coordinate 122,268 of NZ_CP151981.1, forward strand.
TATTGAGTCTGGTTCTGGTGAACCTAACCGTAATAAAGTGGCAACTGTTAAGCGTGATAAAGTACGCGAAATCGCGGAAACAAAAATGCCTGACTTAAACGCTGCTAGCGTTGAATCAGCTATGCGCATGGTTGAAGGTACTGCACGCAGTATGGGTATTGTCATCGAAGATTAATTTTTTGTCTTGTTGGGTTGCGAGTTTGGTTTTGACAAGTTCGCAACCCTTATTCGTGGGAGGTTATTCCGCTAAAACCACATAAGGAGGATTTTTATAATGGCTAAAAAAGGTAAAAAGTATGTAGAAGCTGCTAAGCTGATCGATCGTACAAAAGCGTATGATGTAGCTGAAGCTGTTTCTCTTACAAAAAAAGCAAATACAGCTAAATTTGATGCGACTGTAGAAGTTGCTTTTCGTTTGGGCGTAGACCCTCGTAAAAACGATCAACAAATCCGCGGTGCAGTTGTACTTCCTAACGGAACTGGTAAAACTCAACGCGTTCTTGTGTTCGCTAAAGGCGAAAAAGCAAAAGAAGCAGAAGCTGCTGGAGCAGACTACGTTGGAGATTCTGATTACATCACTAAAATCCAACAAGGCTGGTTCGAATTCGATGTAATCGTTGCGACACCTGACATGATGGGTGAAGTGGGTAAGATCGGTCGTGTACTTGGACCAAAAGGTCTTATGCCAAACCCTAAAACAGGAACTGTAACGTTCGAAGTTGAAAAAGCAATCAATGAAATCAAAGCTGGTAAAGTAGAATACCGCGTTGATAAAGCTGGTAACATCCACGCGCCAATCGGAAAGGTTTCTTTCGAGGACGAAAAGCTTGTTGAGAACTTTGCAACAATCTATGACACAATCCTTAAAGCAAAACCTGCAGCGGCTAAAGGTGTATACGTGAAAAACGTTTCTGTTACATCTACTATGGGCCCTGGCGTGAAAGTGGATCCATCTTCTTTCTCTGCAAAATAATTCTTGACTTATGACAACCATTTTGATAATATCAAAATGTTGTAAAATAGAATAATGTCCATTTATACCGTAGACAGCAGGGGCCTTATGGCTTAATTAACCCGCCGAGGTGTATATGTCACAGTCTTACGTTAACGTATGCTTGTATATACAGCCTCCATGTCTTAATGGAGGCTTTTTATATGGAGAACCGTTCGTTAGGAACGTGATGGCCTGATCGGTATAAGTGTTACACAAAGAATGTACAGGAGGTGTAACCATGAGCAATGCAATCGATACTAAAAAAGTTGTCGTTGATGAAATTACTTCTAAATTTAAAGATAGTATGTCTACTGTCATTGTAGATTACCGCGGTCTTTCAGTTTCTGAAGTGACTGAACTTCGTAAACAGCTTCGTGAAGCTGGCGTAGAATTCAAAGTTTACAAAAACACTTTGACTCGCCGTGCAGTTGAACAAGTTGAACTAACGGGTTTAAACGATTTCTTAACAGGTCCAAACGCTATCGCATTCAGTAACGAAGATGTTATCGCACCTGCGAAAATCATCAACGAATTTGCGAAAAGCCACGAAGCTTTAGAAATCAAAGCTGGTGTCATCGAAGGAAACGTAGCGACTGTAGAAGAAGTGAAGGCTCTTGCGGAACTTCCGTCTCGCGAAGGCTTACTTTCTATGTTGCTTAGCGTTCTTCAAGCTCCAGTTCGTAATCTTGCTCTTGCTACTAAAGCAGTTGCAGATCAAAAAGAAGAACAAGGCGCTTAATGCGTACTTTACGTTTACGTAAAAAAACTTAAAATGGAGGAATTACAAATGGCTTTAAATATCGAAGAAATCATTGCTTCAGTTAAAGAAGCAACTGTACTTGAGTTAAACGACTTAGTAAAAGCAATCGAAGAAGAATTTGGCGTAACTGCTGCTGCTCCTGTAGCTGTAGCTGCTGGTGGCGGTGCTGCTGCTGAAGAAAAAACTGATTTTGATCTAGTACTTGCTGGTGCTGGAGACCAAAAAATCAAAGTTATCAAAGTGGTTCGTGAAATCACTGGTCTTGGCTTGAAAGAAGCTAAAGAACTTGTTGACAACACTCCAAAACCACTTAAAGAAGGTATTGCTAAAGAAGAAGCTGAAGAACTTAAAGCTAAGCTTGAAGAAGTTGGCGCTTCTGTAGAAGTTAAGTAATCTTCGCCTAATCTTTTGGGAAAGCTCGCTTTTACTGGCGGGCTTTTTCTTTTCTAATCTCCTGAAACGATTGAATCCAGAGGAGGTCCATTCACCATGAGTGACCACTATTATACGGAAAAGCCATCAGTGAAAAGCAATAAACAGACATGGGACTTCACCTTGAGAAACCGTACCTTTACTTTTACAAGTGACAGTGGAGTGTTTTCTAAGAAAGAAGTCGACTTTGGTTCAAGGCTTTTAATTGAAGCTTTCGAAGAACCTGACTTGGATGGCGATGTCTTAGATGTCGGTTGCGGTTATGGACCGATCGGCTTATCGTTAGCAAACGAAATGACTAGCCGTACCATTCATATGATTGATGTGAACGAAAGAGCAGTCGAACTTTCAAAGGAAAACGCTAAACATAATCGCATTGATAATGTTCGCATCTATCAAAGTGATTTGTTCTCGAATGTTCATTCCTCAGCTGCTTTTGCCTCTATACTGACCAATCCCCCAATACGGGCAGGGAAGAAAGTTGTACATGCGATCTTTGAAAAAAGTGCTGATCATTTATTGCCGGAAGGTGAGTTGTGGGTGGTTATTCAGAAAAAGCAAGGTGGGCCATCTGCGATTGAAAAATTAGAGCAGCTCTTTGGAGAAGTCGAGGTTGTGCTGAAAAAAAAGGGCTACTATATCATCAAAGCTAAAAAAGTTTGACGCAGTTTCCTAGCTGTGTTAACATTATAAAATGCCAATGTGTATATTTTGCTTGATAGGCTTAAAAAACAACTATTTTGTATAAATTATGCATACTTGGGAAAACTAATAAAATCGGTATTTGTTTTTGGATGTGGTTTTCTTATTTTAGAAACCCTTTTTTCTTTTGTCTTGTAAAAGTATTTCTTTACTGACATTTGAAAGACAGAAATACTTTTTACACATATAATACGCATGATTTGAGGGGTGAATCAGTTGACAGGTCAACTAGTTCAGTATGGACGACACCGCCAGCGCAGAAGCTACGCACGCATAAGCGAAGTGTTAGAATTACCAAATCTCATTGAAATTCAAACCTCTTCTTATCAGTGGTTTCTTGATGAGGGTCTTAGAGAGATGTTTCAAGATATATCCCCAATTGAGGATTTTACTGGTAACCTTTCTCTTGAATTCATTGATTACAGCCTAGGGGATCCTAAGTATCCTGTAGCAGAATCAAAAGAACGTGATGTAACTTACTCTGCTCCACTAAGAGTAAAAGTTCGTTTAATTAACAAAGAAACTGGAGAAGTAAAAGACCAAGATGTGTTCATGGGTGATTTCCCAATCATGACAGACACAGGTACTTTTATCATTAATGGTGCGGAACGTGTAATCGTTTCTCAGTTAGTGCGTTCTCCAAGTGTATATTTCAGTGGTAAAGTAGACAAAAACGGTAAAAAAGGTTTTACTGCGACTGTCATTCCAAACCGTGGCGCATGGTTAGAATACGAAACTGATGCGAAGGATGTAGTCTATGTACGCATCGATCGCACACGTAAGTTGCCGGTTACGGTTCTTTTGCGTGCTCTCGGCTTCAGCTCTGATCAAGAGATTCTTGACCTCATTGGCGAGAATGAATACTTACGCAACACACTGGAAAAAGACAATACAGAGAATGCGGATAAAGCACTTCTCGAAATCTACGAGCGCCTCCGTCCTGGAGAACCGCCAACTGTTGAAAATGCGAAAAGCTTGCTAGACTCCCGCTTCTTCGATCCGAAGAGATATGACCTAGCAAATGTTGGACGCTACAAGATTAATAAGAAGCTTCATATTAAAAATAGACTGTTCAATCAAAAATTGGCTGAAACGCTAGTTGATCCTGAAACAGGTGAAATTCTAGCAGAAAAAGGTCAAATTTTAGACAGAAGAGTTCTTGATAAAGTTCTTCCATACTTAGAAAACGGCATCGGATTTAGAAAGCTTTATCCTAATGGTGGCGTAGTAGAAGATGAAGTAGAACTTCAATCTATTAAGATTTATGCACCGACTGATCAAGAAGGCGAGCAAGTGATCAACGTGATTGGAAATGCATATGTAGAGGAAGCTGTGAAAAACATCACGCCTTCTGACATCATTGCGTCAATCAGTTACTTCTTCAACCTTCTTCATGGTGTAGGTGACACAGATGATATCGACCACCTTGGTAACCGTCGTCTGCGTTCTGTAGGTGAACTTCTGCAAAACCAATTCCGTATTGGTTTAAGCAGAATGGAGCGTGTTGTCCGTGAAAGAATGTCAATTCAAGACACAAACACGATCACACCTCAGCAGCTGATCAACATTCGTCCTGTGATCGCTTCTATCAAAGAGTTCTTTGGTAGTTCTCAGCTTTCTCAGTTCATGGATCAAACAAACCCGCTTGCTGAATTGACGCACAAACGTCGTCTGTCAGCGCTTGGACCGGGTGGTTTGACACGTGAGCGTGCAGGAATGGAAGTTCGTGACGTTCACTACTCTCACTATGGACGTATGTGTCCGATTGAAACACCAGAGGGTCCAAACATTGGTTTGATCAACTCTCTATCTTCATTTGCAAAAGTGAATCGCTTCGGATTTATCGAAACACCTTACCGCCGGGTTGATCCTGAAACTGGTAAAGTGACACCGAGAATCGATTACTTAACTGCTGATGAAGAGGATAACTACGTAGTAGCACAAGCGAACGCTCAGTTAGCTGATGATGGTTCGTTTATCGATGATAATATCATTGCTCGTTTCAGAGGGGAAAACACCGTTGTTCCTCGAAACCGCGTTGACTACATGGACGTTTCGCCAAAGCAGGTTGTTTCTGCAGCGACAGCATGTATCCCATTCTTAGAAAACGATGACTCTAACCGTGCTCTAATGGGAGCGAACATGCAGCGTCAGGCTGTGCCTTTGATGCAGCCAGAATCACCGATTGTTGGTACAGGTATGGAGTACGTATCAGGTAAAGACTCTGGTGCTGCTGTCATCTGCCGATACCCAGGTGTTGTAGAACGTGTAGAAGCAAAAAATATTTGGGTTCGCCGTTATGAAGATGTTGATGGACAACAAGTCAAAGGAAACCTAGACAAATACAGCTTGCTGAAATTTGTCCGCTCTAACCAAGGGACTTGCTACAACCAGCGTCCTATCGTAAGTGTTGGAGATGAAGTCGTTAAAGGAGAAATCCTTGCAGACGGACCTTCTATGGAAAAAGGTGAATTGGCTCTAGGACGTAACGTTATGGTCGGCTTCATGACTTGGGACGGTTACAACTACGAGGATGCGATCATCATGAGTGAGCGCCTTGTAAAAGATGACGTCTACACGTCTATTCATATTGAAGAATATGAATCAGAAGCTCGTGATACAAAGCTTGGACCAGAAGAAATCACTCGTGATATCCCAAACGTTGGGGAAGATGCTTTACGCAACCTTGACGAGCGCGGAATCATCCGTATCGGTGCAGAAGTAAAAGACGGAGACCTTCTTGTAGGAAAAGTAACGCCTAAAGGTGTAACTGAACTAACAGCTGAAGAACGTCTATTACATGCAATCTTCGGTGAAAAGGCTCGTGAAGTTCGTGATACGTCACTACGTGTTCCACACGGCGGCGGCGGAATTATCCACGATGTAAAAGTCTTCAACCGTGAAGATGGAGATGAATTACCTCCAGGTGTAAACCAGTTAGTCCGCGTATACATCGTTCAGAAGCGTAAGATTTCTGAAGGTGACAAAATGGCCGGACGACATGGTAACAAAGGGGTTATCTCTAAAATCCTTCCAGAAGAAGATATGCCTTATCTTCCAGACGGAACACCGATCGATATCATGTTGAACCCTCTAGGGGTACCATCTCGTATGAACATCGGTCAGGTACTTGAGCTTCATATGGGTATGGCTGCACGTTACCTCGGCATCCACATTGCGTCACCAGTATTTGATGGTGCGCGCGAGGAAGATGTTTGGGAAACGCTTGAAGAAGCAGGTATGTCCCGTGATGCGAAAACAGTCCTTTATGACGGTCGAACTGGTGAACCATTCGACAACCGTGTATCTGTCGGAATCATGTACATGATCAAACTGGCTCACATGGTTGACGATAAACTTCACGCTCGTTCAACTGGACCATACTCACTTGTTACGCAGCAGCCACTTGGCGGTAAAGCACAGTTTGGTGGTCAGCGTTTCGGAGAGATGGAAGTATGGGCACTTGAAGCTTACGGTGCAGCATATACACTTCAAGAGATCTTAACAGTTAAATCGGATGACGTTGTGGGTCGTGTGAAAACATACGAAGCCATCGTCAAAGGGGATAACGTACCTGAACCAGGTGTCCCTGAATCATTCAAAGTGTTAATCAAAGAACTTCAAAGTTTAGGTATGGATGTGAAAATCCTATCTGGCGATGAAGAAGAGATAGAAATGAGAGATTTAGAAGACGATGAGGAAACGAAGAAAGCAGACGGATTAGCGTTATCTAATGACGAAGATGCTGCAGACCTCGCACCTGTCGATCTTGAACGTGACGCAGTCACAAAAGAATAGCAGAAACGATTAGAGCAAGTGACTAGGGTATAACCCGAAGATTAAAAGGGAGGTAGGCCCCTTGCTAGATGTGAACAATTTTGAGTATATGAACATCGGTCTCGCATCACCTGATAAAATCCGTTCTTGGTCTTTTGGTGAAGTGAAAAAGCCTGAAACGATTAACTATCGTACACTGAAACCTGAAAAAGATGGTCTCTTTTGTGAACGTATCTTCGGACCGCAAAAAGACTGGGAATGTCATTGTGGGAAGTATAAACGCGTTCGGTATAAGGGTGTTGTATGTGACCGTTGTGGTGTAGAAGTAACACGGGCAAAAGTCCGTCGTGAGAGAATGGGGCATATCGAACTGGCTGCCCCAGTTTCCCACATTTGGTATTTCAAAGGTATCCCAAGCCGTATGGGTCTTGTTCTTGATATGTCACCACGTGCGTTAGAAGAAGTGATCTACTTCGCTTCTTACGTCGTGACAGATCCGGGCAATACACCGCTTGAGAAGAAACAACTTCTTTCTGAGAAAGAATTCCGTGCTTATTTAGATAAATACGGTAATACATTCCAAGCAGCTATGGGTGCAGAAGCAATCAACAAACTTCTTCAAGATATCGATCTTGTAAAAGAAGTAGATACACTGAAAGAAGAGCTGAAAACTGCTCAAGGACAGCGCCGTACACGTGCGATCAAACGCCTTGAAGTGTTAGAAGCCTTCCGTAACTCAGGAAACAAACCATCTTGGATGATTCTTGATGTACTTCCGGTTATTCCGCCAGAATTACGTCCAATGGTTCAGCTTGATGGTGGACGTTTTGCTACTTCTGACTTGAACGACCTTTATCGTCGTGTCATCAACCGTAACAATCGTCTGAAGCGTTTATTAGATCTTGGCGCGCCAAGCATCATCGTTCAGAACGAGAAGCGTATGCTTCAAGAAGCTGTCGATGCCTTGATTGATAATGGACGTAGAGGCCGACCAGTAACAGGACCAGGAAATCGACCATTGAAATCTCTTTCTCACATGCTGAAAGGGAAACAAGGACGTTTCCGTCAAAACTTGCTTGGTAAACGTGTTGACTATTCTGGACGTTCCGTTATCGTCGTAGGACCACATTTGAAAATGTATCAGTGTGGACTTCCGAAAGAAATGGCTCTTGAATTATTCAAACCATTCGTGATGAAGGAGCTTGTTGAAAAAGGATTAGCTCACAACATCAAGAGTGCGAAGCGTAAAATTGAACGCGTGCAGCCGGAAGTATGGGATGTTTTAGAATCAGTTATTCGTGAGCATCCAGTCTTACTAAACCGTGCACCGACTCTTCACAGACTTGGTATTCAAGCGTTTGAACCTACACTTGTGGAAGGACGCGCAATTCGTCTGCATCCACTTGTATGTACAGCCTACAACGCTGACTTTGACGGTGACCAAATGGCGGTTCACGTACCATTGTCTGCTGAAGCTCAAGCTGAAGCTCGTATCTTAATGCTTGCTGCTCAAAACATTTTGAACCCGAAAGATGGAAAACCAGTTGTTACGCCATCTCAGGATATGGTGCTTGGTAACTACTACCTTACACTTGAGCGCAAAGGTGCTATCGGAGAAGGTATGGTCTTCAAAGATACTGACGAAGCCCTTCTAGCTTATCAAAATGGTTATGTGCATCTTCATACACGTGTAGCTGTTGCAGCTAGCTCGTTGAAGAATGTGACATTCACTGATGAACAGCGTTCTAAATTGTTGATTACAACAGTTGGAAAACTGATCTTTAACGAAATCTTACCGGAATCATTCCCATACATGAATGAGCCGACAAAGAGCAATATTGAAGAAAAAACGCCTGATCGTTTCTTCCTTGAAAAAGGTGAGGATGTAAAAGCTGCGATCGAGAAACAAGAAATCAATGCGCCGTTCAAAAAAGGTATTTTAGGTAAAATCATTGCAGAAATCTTTAAGAGATTCCATATCACTGAGACATCTAAAATGCTTGACCGCATGAAAAATCTTGGTTTCAGATACTCTACTAAAGCCGGTATTACGGTTGGTGTGTCTGATATCGTCGTATTAGATGATAAGCAGCAAATTCTTGAAGAAGCACAAGCAAAAGTAGATAACGTCATGAAGCAATTCAGACGTGGTTTGATTACTGAAGAAGAGCGTTATGAGAGAGTTATTTCAATCTGGAGTTCTTCTAAAGATGTGATCCAAGGTAAACTGATGAAGTCCCTTGATGAAGTCAACCCAATCTACATGATGAGTGACTCTGGAGCGCGTGGTAACGCATCTAACTTTACTCAGCTGGCTGGTATGCGTGGTCTGATGGCCAACCCGGCTGGACGTATCATCGAACTTCCGATTAAATCTAGTTTCCGTGAAGGTTTAACCGTATTGGAATACTTTATTTCCACTCACGGTGCGCGTAAAGGTCTTGCCGATACAGCCCTTAAAACAGCTGACTCAGGTTACCTCACGCGTCGTCTCGTTGACGTTGCACAGGATGTCATCATCCGTGAAACAGATTGCGGTACAGACCGTGGAATCTTGGCGAAGTCTATTAAAGAAGGAAATGAAATTATTGAGAAACTTGAAGAGCGTCTGATCGGACGTTTTGCAAGAAAACCAATTGTTCATCCTGAAACAGGCGAAGTCATTGTAGCCGAAAACGAACTAATTGATGAAGATAAAGCACTTGAAGTAGTTGAAGCAGGAATTGAGGAAGTATGGATCCGTTCTGCATTTACATGTAACACGCCTCATGGTGTATGTAAACGATGCTACGGCCGTAACCTTGCAACTGGTACTGACGTTGAAGTCGGTGAAGCAGTTGGAATCATCGCTGCACAATCAATCGGTGAGCCAGGAACACAGCTTACAATGCGTACGTTCCACACCGGTGGGGTAGCAGGAGACGATATCACTCAAGGTCTACCTCGTATCCAAGAGCTATTTGAAGCGCGTAATCCGAAAGGGCAAGCGACAATTTCTGAAATTGATGGTGTCGTTGCTGAAATTAACGATGTTCGTGACAAGCAGCAGGAAATTGTGGTTCAAGGCGAAGTTGAAACTCGCTCATACACAGCTCCTTACAATGCGCGTCTAAAAGTTGTTGAAGGTGACACAGTTACTCGTGGTCAAGTACTTACAGAAGGTTCGATCGATCCGAAAGAACTTCTTAAAGTGACTGACATGACAGCTGTTCAAGAATATCTGCTTCATGAAGTACAAAAAGTATACCGTATGCAAGGGGTAGAAATCGGAGATAAGCACGTAGAGGTAATGGTTCGCCAAATGCTTCGTAAAGTGCGTGTCGCTGATGCAGGGGATACAGACGTATTACCAGGCACACTTCTTGATGTACATCAATTCACTGAAGCGAACAAAAAAGTACTATTCGAAGGCAAACGTCCTGCAACAGGCCGTCCAGTTCTTCTTGGTATTACAAAAGCTTCGCTTGAAACAGACTCATTCTTGTCTGCGGCATCCTTCCAAGAAACGACTCGTGTCCTAACAGATGCGGCGATCAAAGGAAAACGTGATGAACTGCTTGGCTTGAAAGAGAATGTGATCATTGGTAAACTTGTTCCTGCTGGAACGGGAATGCCAAACTACCGTAAAGTTAAGCCGGTTTCGCAAGTGCAGCCGTCTGACGATATGGTTCCTGTAGAGTAATCTTTCTCGTGAGATTCCTATAAAATCATCAAAAATGGTGAAGGATGTCAAGATAATCTGTCATACGATATTGACATCCTTCTGCCATGATGATAATATAACCAAGGTGCTCAAAATAAAACCTGTTACTTTGGAGGATATTCGATGTCTTATGATAAAGTATCACAGGCTCAATCCATTATTATCGGTACGAAGCAAACAGTAAAAGCTCTGAAACGAGATTCAGTAAAGGAAGTCGTCGTAGCGAAAGATGCTGATCCTGCTTTAACTGCTAGTGTATTGAAACTAGCACAAGAGAAGGGTGTAGACATTTTAGTGGTAGATTCCATGAAAAAGCTCGGCAAGGCCTGCGGAATTGAAGTTGGGGCAGCAGCTGTTGCCATTATGTTATAACGTACTTGTTTTGTTTTTGCATGCTTAAAATGCAAAAGCATTGTTTTTTGCCTTTTGATGAACCACCTGGGTATGTGGGTTATAAAAAAAGTAATGAAGGGAGGAATAACAACATGCCTACAATTAATCAGCTAGTACGCAAAGGACGCGTGAGTAAAGTTGAAAACTCAAAGTCACCTGCACTTAACAAAGGATACAACAGTTTCAAAAAAGAGCACACTAACGTAACATCTCCACAGAAGCGCGGGGTTTGTACTCGTGTCGGTACAATGACACCGAAAAAACCAAACTCAGCACTACGTAAATATGCTCGTGTACGTTTGTCTAACCTGATTGAAGTAACAGCTTACATTCCTGGTATCGGACATAACCTACAAGAGCACAGTGTAGTACTTATCCGTGGCGGACGTGTAAAAGACTTACCGGGTGTACGTTACCACATCGTTCGTGGTGCGCTTGATACTGCCGGAGTTGACGGTCGTATGCAAGGACGTTCTAAATACGGAACAAAACGCCCTAAACAAAGCAAATAATACAAACAAACATAAGGGTTTTTAGAAGTTGATATCAGATCAGTGGAGTCAGATAACTGACAATGATATTGAGATGAGAGACAGATAGAAATCCTTTTAAAAGAGAAGGGAGGCTATTCAGATGCCACGTAAAGGTCCTGTAGCAAAAAGAGACGTATTGCCAGATCCAATTTACAATTCTAAACTTGTATCTCGTTTGATCAACAAAATGATGATCGACGGTAAAAGAGGAAAAGCACAAACAATTCTCTACAAGTCATTTGATATCATCAAAGAACGTACTGGTAATGAAGCGATGGAGGTTTTCGAACAAGCCTTGAAAAACATCATGCCAGTTCTTGAAGTTAAAGCACGTCGTGTAGGTGGAGCTAACTACCAAGTTCCTGTAGAAGTTCGCCCAGACCGTCGTACTACTTTAGGTCTTCGCTGGTTAGTAAACTACGCTCGTCTTCGTGGAGAAAAAACGATGGAAGAGCGTCTTGCTAACGAAATCCTTGATGCAGCTAACAACACTGGTGCTGCTGTTAAGAAACGTGAAGATACACACAAAATGGCAGAAGCGAACAAAGCATTCGCTCACTACCGCTGGTAGGATTTATACCAAACTAAAAAAACTATTCCCTAATGAGGAAGGAGAAATTACCCAATGGCAAGAGAGTTCTCCTTAGACAAAACTCGTAATATTGGTATCATGGCTCACATCGATGCCGGTAAAACGACAACGACTGAGCGTATCTTATACTACACTGGTCGTATCCATAAAATTGGTGAAACTCACGAAGGAGCTTCACAAATGGACTGGATGGAGCAGGAGCAAGAACGTGGTATTACAATCACTTCTGCTGCTACTACAGCACAATGGAAAGGTTACCGTGTAAACATCATCGATACACCAGGACACGTAGACTTCACTGTTGAAGTTGAACGTTCTTTACGTGTACTTGATGGTGCGGTTGCTGTTCTTGATGCACAATCAGGTGTAGAGCCACAAACTGAAACAGTTTGGCGCCAAGCAACAACTTACGGAGTACCTCGTATCGTATTCGTTAACAAAATGGATAAAACCGGTGCGGACTTCCTTTACTCTGTAAGCACATTAAGAGATCGTCTTCAAGCGAACGCTCATGCAATTCAATTGCCGATCGGCGCTGAAGATCAATTCGAAGGAATCATCGACCTTGTAGAAAACGTAGCATACTTCTACGAAGATGACCTTGGAACTCGCTCTGATGCTAAAGAAATCCCTGCTGAGTATAAAGACAAAGCTGAAGAGCTTCGCAGCAGCCTAATTGAAGCTGTCGCTGAGCTTGATGAAGAGCTTATGGAAAAATACCTTGAGGGTGAAGAAATCACAATTCCTGAATTGAAAGCTGCAATCCGTAAAGGAACATTGAATGTTGAATTCTACCCAGTTCTTGTTGGATCTGCTTTCAAAAACAAAGGTGTTCAGCTTGTACTTGACGCTGTGCTTGACTACCTTCCTGCACCAACTGATGTTGCTGCAATCAAAGGTATCCTGCCAGATTCAAATGAAGAGGTTGTTCGTGAGTCTACTGATGACGCACCATTCGCAGCTCTTGCATTTAAAGTTATGACTGACCCTTATGTTGGGAAACTAACTTTCTTCCGCGTATACTCTGGAACACTTGATTCTGGTTCATACGTGAAGAACTCTTCTAAGAACAAGCGTGAACGTGTTGGACGTATCCTTCAAATGCACGCAAACAGCCGTGAAGAAATCTCTACTGTATATGCAGGGGATATCGCAGCAGCTGTAGGTCTTAAAGATACTTCTACTGGTGACACTCTTTGTGACGAGAAAAATCTTGTTATCCTTGAGTCTATGGAATTCCCAGAGCCAGTAATCGATGTAGCTATCGAGCCTAAATCTAAGGCTGACCAAGATAAAATGAGTATCGCTTTAGCTAAACTAGCTGAAGAGGATCCAACATTCCGTACACAAACAAACCCTGAAACTGGTCAAACGATCATCTCTGGTATGGGTGAGCTTCACCTTGATATCATTGTTGACCGTATGAAGCGTGAGTTCAAGGTTGAAGCTAACGTAGGTGCTCCTCAGGTTGCGTACCGTGAAACATTCCGTTCTGGTGCAAAAGTTGAAGGTAAATTCGTACGTCAGTCTGGTGGACGCGGTCAGTTCGGACACGTTTGGATCGAGTTCGAACCAAACGAAGAAGGCGCAGGATTCGAGTTTGAAAATGCAATCGTCGGTGGGGTTGTTCCACGTGAATACATCCCAGCAATTCAAGCAGGTCTTGAAGATTCACTTGAAAATGGTGTATTAGCTGGATTCCCATTAATCGACATCAAAGCAAAATTATTTGATGGATCTTACCACGATGTTGACTCTAACGAAATGGCGTTCAAAATTGCTGCATCTATGGCATTGAAAAATGCTGTCAGCAAATGTAACCCAGTTCTACTTGAGCCAATGATGAAAGTGGAAGTTGTTATCCCAGAAGAATACATGGGAGACATCATGGGTGATATCACATCTCGTCGTGGACGTGTAGAAGGTATGGAAGCTCGCGGTAACGCTCAAGTTGTTCGCGCTATGGTTCCACTTTCTGAAATGTTCGGATATGCTACTGCACTCCGTTCTAACACACAAGGACGCGGTACTTTCACTATGCACATGGATCACTACGAAGAAGTGCCTAAGAGCATCAGTGAAGAAATCATCAAAAAAAATAAAGGTGAATAATTGATTTTGCCTTTAAACTAAAGTATAACTACTATTGAAGATCAGAAAGTGAGAGGTAACTCTTCACTTTCTATCACTCTATACCAAATACAATGAACCTTTAAGGAGGATTTTTAGAATGGCTAAAGAAAAATTCGACCGTTCCAAATCGCATGCTAACATTGGTACAATTGGACACGTTGACCATGGTAAAACAACTCTAACTGCTGCTATCTCAACAGTTCTTCATAAGAAATCTGGTAAAGGTACAGCTATGGCTTATGACCAAATCGATGGTGCTCCAGAAGAGCGCGAGCGTGGAATCACAATCTCAACTGCACACGTTGAGTATGAAACTGAAACTCGTCACTATGCACACGTAGACTGCCCAGGACACGCTGACTATGTTAAAAACATGATCACTGGTGCTGCTCAAATGGACGGCGCGATCTTAGTAGTATCTGCTGCTGATGGTCCAATGCCACAAACACGTGAGCACATCCTACTTTCTCGTAACGTAGGTGTACCATACATCGTAGTATTCCTTAACAAATGTGACATGGTTGACGATGAAGAGTTACTTGAACTTGTTGAAATGGAAGTTCGTGACCTTCTTTCTGACTATGACTTCCCTGGTGACGATGTACCAGTTATCAAAGGTTCTGCTCTTAAAGCTCTTGAAGGAGATGCTGATTACGAAGCAAAAATCTTTGAACTTATGGATGCGGTTGATGAGTACATCCCAACTCCAGAGCGTGACACTGAGAAGCCATTCATGATGCCAGTTGAGGACGTATTCTCAATCACTGGTCGTGGAACAGTTGCTACTGGTCGTGTTGAGCGTGGACAAGTTAAAGTCGGTGACGAAGTTGAAATCATCGGTCTTCAAGAAGAAAACGGTAAAACAACTGTTACAGGTGTTGAAATGTTCCGTAAACTTCTTGACTATGCTGAAGCTGGTGACAACATCGGTGCACTACTTCGTGGTGTATCTCGTGAAGATATCCAACGTGGTCAAGTACTTGCTAAACCAGGTACAATCACTCCACACAGCCGTTTCAAAGCTGAAGTTTATGTACTTTCTAAAGAAGAGGGTGGACGTCATACTCCATTCTTCGCTAACTACCGTCCGCAGTTCTACTTCCGTACAACTGACGTAACTGGTATCGTACATCTTCCAGAAGGTACTGAAATGGTAATGCCTGGCGATAACACTGAGATGGAAGTTGAACTTATCTCTACTATCGCTATCGAAGAAGGAACTCGTTTCTCTATCCGTGAGGGTGGACGTACTGTAGGTTCTGGTGTCGTTTCAACTATCGTTAAGTAATAAATATACAAAAGAGACTCCTTGCAAAAGGGTCTCTTTTTTTGCTTTTCCAGATCAGAACGGCTACTATAAGCTATAGAATCTAAATGGAACCGAGAGGATCGCTGGAATGGCAAAGACATATTTGAAAAAATGGTCGATCGGCGGAATTGACCAATGGATTAGGATGAAAGAAGATCAGACGAGTGAAACGAAGCCTGTACTTTTATTTTTACACGGTGGGCCTGGCTCAGCTCAAATCAGTTATATTGATTCCTTTCTCGAGGAACTTGATCAAGACTTTACAGTTGTCCATTGGGATCAGCGTGGCGCAGGACTTTCCTATCAAGAGAATCTTCCCGATGCATCGATGACCATTCAACAATTTATTGAAGACACGATTGAATTGACAGAGAAGATCCTATCTTATCTAGGTCATTCAAAATTGTATATCGCAGGATACTCGTGGGGATCATTAATTGCCATACAAGCAGTACATAAGCGTCCGGATCTTTATCATGCTTATTATGGGATTAGTCAGGTAGTAGATGTGTTAAAGGAAGATATCGTATCGTACGAGCTTCTTTTGAAGAAATACCATCGCAATCGGCTGTTTACTGGGTGTCTGCGATTACTGACGCCTCCTCCATGGAAACGGACATCAGCTCATGCCTTGTTTTCTCTATATAAAGAGTTTGCGAGCGTAGGTCTCACACATAGATGGAAGCCGGTTTTTCAAATACTAAAAGGGTTTCTTTTTAGTAAGCAATATCAGCTGAAAGATAAATGGAAGTTCATAAAAGGGCAGAAGTTTAGTCAAGACAAGTTATGGGATCAGCTCATGAATGAGAGTATTCAATACCGAGTTTCTACTATATTAATACCGTGCTACTTTCTCATTGGCGATCACGACATGATTACACCAGCTGCTGTATCAAAACCATATGTTGATCAATTAAAAGCACCAATCAAAGAATGGTTTACCTTTAAAGACTCTGCACATTCTCCGCATATCGAAGAGCCAGATGAATTTATACGTATCATAAGAAAGACTGCTATACATCATCTTCAGGGAAAGCTTGATTTATAGGCTGAATCCCTGTATAATATGAAAAGTGTGCAAATCATAAATTTATCCGATTTATTATTGCAACACGCAGGCCAATTTGGTACAATAGTGCATGTTGGTCTTTGACTGCGATGAAGTGAGAGGTTGCTGACACACCCGGCCGCTTTGCCATGGCGAGGTGATCAGGTTTTTCTCACGGAGAACTGTCTAACGTAAGTAGGCGAAAAGGAGGGAAAATAATGGCAAAACAAAAAATTCGTATTCGTTTAAAAGCATATGATCACAGAATTCTTGATCAATCTGCTGAGAAGATTGTTGAAACGGCTAAGCGTTCTGGTGCTAGTGTATCTGGTCCAATCCCGCTTCCAACTGAAAAATCAGTTTACACAATCCTTCGTGCGGTGCATAAGTACAAAGATTCTCGTGAGCAATTCGAGATGCGTACTCACAAACGTCTAATCGACATCGTGAATCCAACTCCGCAAACAGTTGATGCACTTATGCGTTTAGATTTACCATCTGGTGTAGATATCGAAATCAAACTTTAATTCAAATAGAAAACACATATTATAGGAGGTGTGACTAATGACCAAAGGAATCTTAGGTAGAAAAATTGGTATGACGCAAGTATTCGCAGAAAACGGTGATCTTATCCCTGTAACTGTTGTTGAGGCTGCTGCTAACGTTGTTCTTCAAAAGAAGACTGTTGACACGGATGGCTATGAAGCAATCCAAATCGGTTTTGATGATAAACGTGAAAAGCTTTCTAACAAACCAGAGAAAGGCCACGCTGCTAAAGCGGAAACTGCTCCTAAGCGCTTCGTAAAAGAATTACGCGGTGCGGAGTTAGATGCGTATGAAGTTGGTCAGGAAGTCAAAGTTGATATTTTCGCAAATGGAGATATCGTAGATGTAACAGGAACATCAAAAGGTAAAGGATTCCAAGGGGCTATCAAACGCCACGGACAATCACGCGGACCAATGACTCACGGTTCACGTTACCACCGTCGTCCTGGTTCAATGGGACCTGTTGATCCAAACCGTGTATTCAAAGGTAAACTTCTTCCAGGTCGTATGGGCGGAGAGCAAATCACTGTCCAAAACCTTGAGATCGTTAAAGTTGATGCAGAACGCAATCTTCTATTGATCAAAGGAAACGTACCAGGAGCTAAAAAATCTCTAGTAACTGTAAAGAGTGCAGTTAAATCTAAATAACTCTCTTAGGAAAGGAGGAAACAAGTCATGCCAAAAGTAGCATTATATAACCAAAACGGTTCTACTAACGGTGAAATCGAATTAAACGCTTCTGTGTTTGGAATTGAGCCAAACGAAAGCGTAGTATTCGATGCTATTCTTATGCAAAGAGCTTCCTTACGTCAAGGAACTCATAAAGTAAAAACTCGTTCTGAAGTACGTGGCGGAGGTCGTAAGCCTTGGAGACAGAAGGGTACAGGTCGTGCTCGTCAAGGTTCTATCCGTTCACCACAATGGCGCGGAGGCGGTATCGTATTCGGTCCAACACCACGCAGTTATTCTTATAAATTACCTAAAAAAGTTCGCCGCTTGGCTATCAAGTCAGTATTGTCTTCTAAAGTAATCGACAACAACATCATCGTTCTTGAAGATCTGACTCTTGATGCAGTGAAAACGAAAGAATTCGCAGGCATCCTTAAAGGATTATCTGTTGAGAAGAAAGCGTTGATCGTCACTGCGGATGCAAACGAAACAGTTGCTTTATCTGCTCGTAACATCCCTGGAGTAACAGTTGTTGAAGCTAACGGTATCAACGTTCTTGACGTTGTCAACCACGACAAACTTCTGATCACTAAAGCAGCGGTTGAAAAAGTAGAGGAGGGACTTGCATAATGAAAGATCCTCGTGATGTTCTAAAGCGCCCTATCATTACTGAACGTTCTGCTGATCTAATGACAGAGAAGAAGTACACGTTCGAAGTTGATGTCAGAGCTAACAAAACAGAAGTGAAAGACGCTGTTGAAGAAATCTTTGGAGTGAAAGTTGAGAAAGTCAACGTTCAAAACTACAAAGGAAAATCAAAACGCGTTGGACGCTACACTGGTATGACTAGCCGTCGCAGAAAAGCGATCGTGAAATTAACTGCTGACAGCAAAGAAATCGAAATTTTTGAAGCGTAAATCTTAAAAAGAAGGAGGGAAATTCAAAATGGCGATTAAAAAGTATAAACCAACCAGTAATGGTCGTCGTGGCATGACTACTTCAGATTTTGCTGAAATCACGACTGACAAACCAGAAAAATCGTTGCTTGCACCGCTACACAAAAAAGGCGGACGTAACAACCAAGGTAGATTGACTGTTCGTCATCAAGGTGGCGGTCACAAACGTCAATACCGTATCATCGACTTTAAGCGTGATAAAGACGGTATACCTGGACGCGTTGCTACAATCGAGTATGATCCAAACCGTTCAGCTAACATCGCTCTTGTAAACTATGCAGATGGTGAGAAACGTTACATTCTTGCTCCGAAAGGAATCCAAGTCGGTACTGAAGTTACTTCTGGACCAGAAGCTGACATCAAACCAGGTAATGCTCTTCCACTTATCAACATCCCAGTTGGTACAGTTGTGCATAACATTGAATTAAAACCAGGTAAAGGTGGACAATTAGTTCGTTCTGCTGGTACTTCTGCTCAAGTTCTAGGTAAAGAAGGTAAATACGTTCTTGTACGTTTGAACTCAGGAGAAGTTCGCATGATTCTTTCTGCTTGCCGTGCGACTATCGGTCAAGTTGGAAACGAGCAACACGAATTAATCAACATCGGTAAAGCTGGACGTTCTCGCTGGAAAGGCGTACGCCCAACAGTTCGTGGTTCTGTAATGAACCCTAACGATCACCCACACGGTGGTGGTGAAGGACGCGCTCCAATCGGACGTAAATCACCAATGTCTCCATGGGGTAAACCGACTCTTGGATTCAAGACTCGTAAGAAAACCAACAAGTCTGATAAATTCATTGTACGTCGTCGTAAAAACAAGTAACGGGGTTGTCTACGGTTCATTTAGGACCGTAGTTCAATCACGAAGGGAGGTTCCACAATGGCTCGCAGCTTAAAAAAAGGACCATTTGTTGATGATCATTTGATGGCTAAAGTCGAGAAATTGAATGAAACTGACAAAAAGCAAGTCGTAAAAACTTGGTCTCGTCGTTCTACAATTTTCCCACAATTCATCGGTCACACAATCGCTGTCTATGACGGACGCAAACATGTACCTGTTTTCATTTCTGAAGATATGGTAGGTCACAAATTGGGCGAATTCGCACCAAGCCGTACTTACAAAGGTCATGCTAGTGACGATAAAAAAACAAGACGCTAATGAGAGGAGGCTTTTAAATGCAAGCTAAAGCTGTCGCAAGAACAGTCCGTATTGCTCCTCGTAAAGCACGTCTAGTAATGGACCTGATCCGAGGTAAGCAAGTAGGAGAAGCAGTTTCTATCTTAAACCTTACACCTAAGGCTGCTTCACCAATTATTGAAAAAGTATTAAAATCTGCTATCGCAAACGCTGAGCACAACTACGAGTTGGACGCTAACAGCCTAGTGATTACTCAAGCATTCGTTGACGAAGGTCCAACACTTAAGAGATTCCGTCCACGTGCTATGGGTCGTGCGAGCGCAATTAACAAACGTACTAGCCACATTACAATCGTTGTATCAGAAAAGAAGGAGGGATAATCCGTGGGTCAAAAGGTAAATCCAGTAGGTCTTCGTATTGGCGTCATTCGTGATTGGGAATCTAAATGGTTCGCAGGAAAAGATTACGCTGACTTCTTACATGAAGACTTGAAAATCCGTGAATTCATCAGCAAGCGTTTGTCTGACGCGTCTGTTTCTAAAGTAGAAATCGAACGTGCTGCAAACCGCGTAAATATCACAATCCACACGGCTAAACCAGGTATGGTAATTGGTAAAGGCGGATCTGAAGTTGAAGCACTTCGTAAAGCTCTTAACAGCCTAACTGGCAAACGTGTACACATCAACATTCTTGAAATCAAGAGAGCAGATCTTGATGCTCAGCTAGTTGCTGAAAACATCGCTCGTCAACTTGAAAACCGTATTTCATTCCGTCGTGCACAAAAACAAACAATCCAACGCACAATGCGTGCTGGAGCACAAGGAATCAAAACAATGGTTTCTGGTCGTCTTGGCGGTGCAGATATTGCTCGTTCTGAATATTACAGTGAAGGTACTGTTCCATTGCACACACTTCGTGCTGACATCGACTATGCTACTGCTGAAGCTGACACTACTTATGGTAAGCTTGGCGTAAAAGTATGGATCTATCGTGGAGAAGTCCTTCCAACTAAGAAGAATACTGCGGAAGGAGGAAAATAATATGTTATTGCCAAAACGCGTGAAGTATCGCAGAGAACATCGTGGAAAAATGCGTGGTCGTGCAAAAGGCGGTACTGAAGTACATTTCGGTGAGTATGGTATCCAGGCTCTTGAAGCTTCTTGGATCACAAACCGTCAAATCGAAGCTGCTCGTATTGCTATGACTCGTTACATGAAACGTGGCGGTAAAGTTTGGATTAAAATTTTCCCTTCTAAGCCATACACAGCTAAACCTCTAGAGGTCCGCATGGGTTCCGGTAAAGGTGCTCCAGAAGGATGGGTAGCTGTAGTAAAACCGGGCAAAGTTTTATTTGAAATTTCTGGTGTGTCTGAAGAAGTTGCTCGTGAAGCTCTTCGTCTTGCATCTCACAAATTACCAATTAAAACGAAGTTCGTAAAACGTGAAGAAATTGGTGGTGAATCAAATGAAAGCTAATGAAATTCGTGACCTTACCACTGCTGAAATTGAACAAAAAGTAAAGTCTCTTAAAGAAGAACTTTTCAATCTTCGTTTCCAATTAGCGACTGGGCAGCTTGAAAACACTGCTCGCATTCGTGAAGTGCGTAAATCAATCGCACGCATGAAAACTGTGATTCGTCAAAGAGAAATCGCTGCTAATAAATAATAATTAGAGGGGAGGCCCCGCAAACATGAGCGAACGTAACCAACGTAAAGTGTATCAAGGTCGTGTTGTTTCTGACAAAATGGATAAAACCATCACTGTTGTAGTTGAAACATACAAAAAGCATTCACTTTATGGCAAACGTGTAAGATACTCTAAAAAGTTCAAAGCACATGATGAAAACAACCAAGCAAAAATCGGAGACATCGTAAAGGTCATGGAAACTCGTCCTTTATCTGCGACTAAACGCTTTCGTCTAGTTGAAGTTGTCGAAGAAGCCGTTATTATCTAATAAAGTTCGGATTTCTTTTTCCGAAAGGAGGTAACATTAATGATTCAACAGGAGACTCGTTTAAAAGTAGCTGACAACTCTGGCGCACGCGAAGTACTAACGATTAAAGTTCTTGGTGGCTCTGGACGTAAAACGGCTAACATCGGTGATGTCATTGTTTGTACGGTTAAACAAGCAACACCTGGAGGCGTTGTCAAAAAAGGTGAAGTTGTGAAAGCAGTTATCGTTCGTACTAAGAGCGGAGCTCGCAGAAACGATGGATCTTACATCAGTTTCGATGAAAATGCATGTGTCATCATCCGTGACGACAAGAGCCCACGTGGAACTCGTATCTTCGGACCAGTAGCACGTGAACTTCGTGAAAACAACTATATGAAAATTGTTTCTCTAGCACCAGAAGTACTTTAATGAATACAATCCGCGACTCAAGGAGGTGCGATTAAATGCATGTTAAAAAGGGCGATAAAGTAGTGGTTATCTCTGGTAAAGATAAAGGTAAACAAGGTGTCATCCTTGCTGCTTTCCCTAAAAAGGAACGTGTTTTAGTAGAAGGTATTAACCTTGTGAAAAAACACTCTAAACCAACCCAAGCTAACCCTCAAGGCGGAATTTCTGAACAAGAAGCGCCGATCCACGTATCAAACGTAATGCCGCTTGATCCTAAAACGGGTGAAGTGACACGTGTTGGGTATAAAGTTGAGGACGGAAAGAAAGTCCGTGTAGCGAAAAAATCTGGGCAAGTTCTAGATAAATAGTAAATAAGGAAGGGAGGTCTTTCTCATGAACCGCCTTAAAGAAAAGTATGTAAAAGAAATTACACCTGCATTAGTTTCTAAATTTGAATACACTTCAGTAATGCAAGTGCCAAAAATCGAAAAAATCGTGATCAACATGGGTGTTGGTGACGCTGTTCAAAACGCTAAAGCAATCGATACTGCTGTTGAAGAATTAACGTTTATCGCTGGTCAAAAACCTGTCGTTACTCGTGCGAAGAAGTCTATTGCTGGATTCCGTCTACGTGAAGGAATGCCAATCGGTGCGAAAGTAACACTTCGCGGAGAGCGCATGTATGATTTCCTTGATAAACTTATTTCTGTGTCTTTACCACGTGTACGTGACTTCCGCGGGATTTCTAAGAAATCTTTCGACGGTCGTGGAAACTACACGCTTGGTATTAAAGAACAGTTAATCTTCCCAGAAATTGATTACGATAAAGTAACAAAGGTCCGCGGTATGGATATCGTTATCGTTACTACTGCCAATACGGACGAAGAAGCACGTGAGTTATTAACTCAAGTAGGTATGCCGTTCCAGAAATAATCAATGAAAGGGAGGCGAAATCGTGGCTAAAAAGTCTATGATTGCGAAACAACAACGCAAACAAAAGTTTAAAGTTCAAGAGTATACGCGCTGCGAACGTTGTGGACGTCCACATTCAGTTATTCGTAAGTTTAAACTTTGCCGTATTTGTTTCCGCGAACTTGCATATAAAGGACAAATTCCTGGCGTTAAAAAAGCCAGCTGGTAATCCCCATAAATGGGAAGGAGGTTATTAAATAATGGTTATGACAGATCCGATTGCAGATTTGCTGACTCGTATTCGCAATGCGAACATGGTACGTCATGAGAAGCTAGAAGTACCGGCTTCAAAAATCAAAAGAGAAATTGCTGAAATTTTAAAGCGTGAAGGTTTTATCCGTGACGTTGAGTACGTCGAAGACAGCAAACAAGGAATTATCCGTTTGTTCCTTAAATACGGCCAAAACAACGAACGTGTTATCACTGGTCTTAAAAGAATCAGTAAACCTGGTTTACGCGTATATGCGAAATCAAATGAAGTACCACGTGTACTTAACGGACTTGGAATCGCAATTATTTCTACATCACAAGGTGTTTTATCGGACAAAGAAGCCCGTGCTAAACAAGCTGGTGGAGAAGTACTTGCTTACGTATGGTAAAAAAAGTTTAAGATGAATGGAGGTGCTTGGTATGTCTCGTATAGGTAAAAAACTAATCGAGATCCCTTCAGGAGTAACTGTGACAAACAACGATAACACAGTGACAGTAAAGGGACCAAAAGGTGAACTAACTCGTGCATTTCACCCTGATATGGAAATTAAAATTGAGGACAACGTCTTAACTGTAAGCCGTCCGTCTGAAAATAAAGAACACCGTGCATTACATGGTACAACACGTAGCTTGATTGCAAACATGGTTGAAGGTGTATCTAAAGGTTTCGAAAGAGGTTTAGAACTTATCGGTGTCGGTTACCGTGCAGCTAAATCTGGAAACAAACTTGTTCTTAACGTTGGATACTCTCATCCAGTTGAAATCGTTCCTGAGGCTGGAGTTGAAATCGAAGTTCCATCTCAAACGAAAGTAATCATTAAAGGTATCGATAAAGAGCGTGTAGGAGCTCTAGCTTCTAACATCCGCGCTGTCCGTGCTCCAGAGCCTTACAAAGGTAAAGGAATTCGTTACGAAGGTGAATTCGTTCGCCGTAAAGAAGGAAAAACTGGTAAGTAAGATCGCTTAAAGTGAAGAAAGGAGTGACTCGGATGATTACGAAAACTAGCAAAAACGCTACTCGTCTTAAAAGACATGCTCGTGTTCGTGCGAAACTTTCAGGTACTGCTGAAAGACCTCGCCTTAACGTTTTCCGTTCTAACAAGAATATCTACGCTCAAGTAATTGATGATGTTAACGGTGTAACACTTGTAAGTGCTTCTACTCTTGATAAAGAGTTAAAGATCGAGAATAGTTCTGACACTGCAGCTGCTACGAAAGTTGGCGAACTTGTTGCAAAACGTGCTGTTGAAAAAGGAATCTCTAACGTGGTATTTGACCGCGGAGGATACCTATATCATGGACGTGTAAAAGCTCTAGCTGAAGCTGCTCGTGAGGCTGGACTTAAATTTTAATAAAAGAAGGAGGGACACATCCGAATGAGTCGTATTGACCCAAGCAAATTAGAGTTAGAAGAACGCTTAGTTACGGTTAACCGCGTAGCGAAAGTTGTTAAAGGTGGACGTCGTTTCCGTTTTGCAGCTTTAGTTGTTGTCGGTGACAAAAACGGTCATGTAGGTTTCGGTACTGGTAAAGCACAAGAAGTACCAGAAGCGATCCGCAAAGCTGTTGAAGATGCGAAAAAGAATTTAATTGAAGTACCAATGGTTGGAACTACAATTCCACATGAAATCATCGGTCGATTCGGTGCAGGAAACGTTCTATTGAAGCCTGCTTCAGAAGGTACAGGAGTTATCGCTGGAGGCCCAGTGCGTGCGGTACTTGAGCTTGCTGGTCTAGCTGATATCCTTTCTAAATCTCTAGGTTCTAATACACCGATCAACATGATCCGCGCAACACTTCAAGGTTTAAGTGAGCTTAAACGTGCTGAAGATGTAGCGAAGCTTCGTGGAAAATCTGTAGAAGACCTGTTAGGATAAGGAGGGAACAATAATGGCAAATAAATTAGAAATTACCCTCAAACGCAGTGTAATCGGTCGCCCTGAAGATCAGCGTGTCACTGTTCGTACTCTTGGTCTTAAGAAAACAAACCAAACAGTCGTACATGAAGACAATGCAGCGATCCGCGGCATGATTAACAAGGTGTCTCATTTAGTTTCTGTTAAAGAACAATAAAACATTTTTAATCGATAAGGAGGTGCCCAAATGAAACTTCATGAATTGAAGCCTTCAGAAGGTTCACGTAAAGTACGCAACCGTGTTGGTCGTGGTATTGGATCAGGTAACGGTAAAACTTCTGGTAAAGGTCATAAAGGTCAAAACGCTCGTTCTGGCGGCGGTGTACGCCCTGGTTTCGAAGGTGGTCAGATGCCTTTATTCCAACGCCTTCCAAAACGTGGTTTTACAAACATCAACCGTAAAGATTACGCGGTAATCAACTTAGACAGATTAAACAGTTTTGACGAAGGAACGGAAGTAACTCCTGAACTTCTTCTAGAGACTGGTGCAATAAGCAAGTTAAAAGCAGGAGTAAAAATTCTTGGCAACGGTAAATTAGAAAAAAAATTAACTGTAAAAGCCAATAAATTCTCTGCTTCTGCGAAAGAAGCGATTGAAGCTGCTGGCGGTACAGCCGAGGTGATCTAACTTGTTTAAGACAATCTCCAATTTTATGCGCGTGAAAGATATACGGAATAAGATTATATTCACACTTTTAATGTTAGTCGTCTTTCGTATAGGTGCTTTCATCCCTGTGCCTAATGTGAACGCCGATGTTCTCCAGGCACAGGATCAAATGAGTGTTTTCGGAATCCTCAACACGTTTGGGGGCGGGGCACTTTTCCAATTCTCCATTCTTGCAATGGGGATTATGCCGTATATCACTGCTTCGATCATCATTCAGCTCTTGCAGATGGATGTTGTGCCGAAGTTTACTGAGTGGTCAAAGCAAGGAGAGGTTGGCCGCCGAAAATTAGCACAATTCACAAGGTATTTTACAATTGTTCTAGGATTTATCCAGGCGCTGGGAATGTCATATGGATTCAACAATATGGCAGGAGGCATGCTGATTGAAAACCCTGGTGTTTCAACGTATCTCTTAATTGCGGTCGTACTCACTGCGGGAACAGCATTTTTAATGTGGCTGGGTGAGCAGATTACTGCTCACGGTGTTGGTAATGGTATTTCGATTATTATCTTTGCCGGTATCATCGCTGGTATCCCTCAAACATTAAAACAAGTGTACGCTCAACAATTTGTAGGTGGAGATGGACAGCTGTTCATGCAAATCCTTAAAATTGCCCTTATTGTCATTGCCATTCTTGTCATTGTTATCGGTGTTATTTACATTCAAATGGCAGTGAGAAAGATTGCAATTCAATATTCAAAGGGAACTGGCCGTGCACAAATGTCTGCTAGTCAAGCAACGCACCTTCCATTGAAAGTGAATCCAGCAGGGGTGATTCCAGTCATCTTTGCCGTTTCTTTCATTATTACTCCGCAGACGATCGCATCGTTCTTCGGAACCAATAATGTGACAACTTGGATAACCAACAACTTTGACTATACTAAGCCAATCGGTATGACGATTTATGTAGCACTGATTGTTGCTTTCACATATTTTTATGCCTTTGTCCAAGTCAATCCTGAACAAATGGCTGAAAATCTGCAAAAGCAGGGTGGCTATATCCCGGGAGTTCGTCCAGGGAAAATGACTCAAGATAGAATTACGAGCATTTTGTACCGACTCACGTTTGTGGGCGCCATTTTCTTAGCCGTGATTTCAATACTTCCTATCTTTTTCATTCAATTCGCTGGATTACCTTCCGCTGCACAAATTGGCGGCACAAGTCTTCTCATTGTTGTAGGTGTTGCACTTGAAACAATGAAACAGCTTGAAAGCCAATTAGTGAAACGAAATTACCGTGGATTTATGAAATAAAACAGAGGGCTGGGCTGCTGCCCAACCTCTCTAAGTAAGGAAGGGGAAATCCGAAATGAACTTAGTCTTAATGGGGCTTCCGGGTGCTGGTAAAGGCACTCAGGCAGAACGAATTGTTGATGATTATGGGATCCCTCATATCTCAACAGGAGATATGTTCCGCGCTGCTATGAAAGAGGAGACACAACTTGGGCTCGAAGCAAAATCCTTTATCGATAAAGGAGAGCTTGTTCCTGATGAGGTCACAATCGGTATTGTTAGAGAAAGACTTGGCAAAAATGATTGTGAACAAGGTTTTCTTCTGGACGGATTTCCGCGAACAGTCGCTCAGGCTGAAGCTTTAGAAGAAATTCTAAAGGACCTTGGCAGAACGATTGATTATGTCATTAATATTAAAGTCGATAAAGATGCTTTGATGGAGCGTCTGACTGGCCGAAGAATTTGCAAAAATTGCGGAGCAACATATCATTTAGTATTCAATCCACCTGCGAAAGAAAATGTTTGCGACAAGTGCGGAGGCGAGCTTTATCAACGTGCAGATGATAATGCAGAAACCGTTTCGACTAGACTTGAAGTAAACTTAAAGCAGACTGAACCTTTACTGAACTTCTATTCAGAAAAAGGATATCTTGCAAACATTGATGGTGCGAAGCACATTAACGATGTATATGCAGATATCAAGGACCTGCTTGGAGGATTAAATAAATGATTATCTGTAAAACTCCTCGCGAGCTTGAGATTATGAGAGAAGCTGGACGTATTGTCGCACTGACTCATGAAGAGCTGAAGAAACACATAAAACCAGGTATTTCGACAAAAGAATTGGATCAAATTGCCGAACGTTTTATTACAAAGCAGGGTGCAATCCCATCTTTTAAAGGGTATAATGGTTTTCGCGGGAGCATTTGCGTTTCGGTGAATGAAGAACTCGTTCACGGTATTCCTGGTAAACGGGTTTTACGTGATGGTGACATCATTAGTATCGATATTGGCGCAAAGTTAAATGGCTATCATGGTGACTCTGCTTGGACTTATCCAGTTGGGGTAATCAGTGATGAAGACCGCAAACTACTGGAAGTCACAGAGGAATCTCTATATAAAGGCTTACAGGAAGCAAAGCCAGGCGAACGTCTGTCGAACATTTCCCATGCCATACAAACGTATGTTGAAAATGAGAATTTTTCAGTTGTTAGAGAATATGTTGGACATGGGGTCGGACAGGATCTTCATGAGGACCCTCAAATTCCTCATTATGGTCCGCCCAACAAAGGCCCGCGGCTAAAACCTGGAATGGTGTTGGCCATCGAACCGATGGTGAACGCAGGCAGCCGATATGTGAAAACATTGGCTGATAACTGGACGGTTGTAACGGTTGATGGGAAAAAGTGT
This sequence comes from Bacillus sp. FSL R5-0712, assembly GCF_038593285.1. Taxonomy (NCBI): domain Bacteria; kingdom Bacillati; phylum Bacillota; class Bacilli; order Caryophanales; family Bacillaceae; genus Bacillus; species Bacillus sp. FSL R5-0712. Next base: position 150,704 of record NZ_CP151981.1, read on the forward strand.
GCTCACTTTGAGCATACGATTGCGATTACAGATACAGGTTTTGATATACTGACTAAGATTTAGGTCTTCACTGAAGCCTTTCAGGCCCAAATCGGGCAGGTTGTCTGTATAGTCCAAAGAAAGAACAAGATCAGTATACAGGTGTCATCGGCATATTCGTTGACTGCCATGTACTAATCGCAGACGGAGAAAAGCGTAAATTTCATTCTCCTAAGAAAAAATATCAATCATATAACCTTTTATGATTGCGTATCTCCGGAAGTTCAGAACAGTATATTCAAAACAGGTCGGGTGATAGATGAACAATTGAGAGATTCTCATTTGGACATTTGTCAGAGAGCAAGTTACTGATTTGAAGAAGGGAGAACACTTGAATGGCGAAAGACGATGTAATTGAAGTGGAAGGTACTGTAGCAGAAACTTTGCCAAACGCAATGTTCAAAGTTGAACTAGAGAATGGTCATACAGTTTTGGCTCATGTATCAGGAAAAATCCGTATGCACTTCATTCGCATTTTACCTGGAGACAAAGTTACGGTAGAATTATCTCCATATGACTTAACTCGTGGTAGAATTACGTACCGTTACAAATAAAGCAACTCCGGAAGAAGGAGGTTGGAAACACATGAAAGTGAGACCATCTGTTAAACCTATCTGTGAAAAATGTAAAGTGATTCGCAGAAAAGGAAAAGTAATGGTGATCTGTGAAAACCCAAAACATAAACAAAAACAAGGCTAATAACAAGGAGGTGCCCAAATCATGGCTCGTATTGCTGGTGTAGATATTCCACGTGATAAGCGTGTTGTCATTTCTTTAACATATGTTTTTGGAATTGGTCGTACGACTGCGCAACAAGTCCTTAAAGAAGCAGGTGTTTCTGAAGACACTCGCGTTCGCGATCTAACTGAAGACGAACTTGGTAAAATCCGTGATATCATTGACAAACTTAAAGTAGAAGGTGACCTTCGTCGTGAAGTTTCACTTAACATTAAGCGTCTAATTGAAATCGGAAGCTACCGCGGAATCCGTCATCGTAGAGGACTTCCTGTTCGTGGACAAAACACAAAAAACAACGCGCGTACTCGTAAAGGTCCGCGTCGTACTGTAGCTAACAAGAAAAAATAAGTAAAGGAGGTAGTTAAAGAATGGCTGCTGCTCGTAAACAAAATACGCGTAAACGTCGCGTGAAAAAGAATATTGAAGCTGGAATCGCTCATATCCGTTCCACTTTCAACAACACGATTGTAACGATTACTGATGTTCATGGAAACGCAATTTCTTGGTCAAGTGCTGGTGCATTAGGATTCAGAGGTTCTCGTAAATCTACTCCTTTCGCTGCACAAATGGCTGCTGAAACAGCTGCTAAAGGTTCTATCGAACACGGTCTTAAAACACTTGAAGTAACTGTTAAAGGTCCTGGTTCTGGTCGTGAAGCTGCAATTCGTGCACTTCAAGCTGCAGGTCTTGAAGTTACTGCAATTAGAGACGTAACTCCAGTTCCTCATAACGGATGCCGTCCACCAAAACGTCGCCGCGTGTAATTTGTTTGTATAGATTTTGTGTCCCTGTCAATAATGGGTTATGATACAGTTATTTATGAGACGAATACACGACTCGTTGCCTGAGCACATACGGGACTAAACAATGAGGAATTTCGGATGGAATCTCATATGATTCTATTCGAGGTTTCGACGTTTTGAAGGAGGGTTTTATTAGATGATCGAAATTGAAAAACCAAAAATCGAAACGGTTGAAATCAGCGACGATGCCAAGTATGGCAAGTTTGTCGTAGAGCCACTTGAGCGTGGATATGGTACCACTTTAGGGAACTCCCTTCGTCGTATCCTTTTATCCTCACTTCCTGGTGCAGCTGTAACATCGATCCAGATAGATGGTGTCTTACACGAATTCTCAACGATCGAAGGCGTGGTTGAAGATGTTACAACGATTATCTTAAACATTAAAAAGCTTGCACTCAAAATCTACTCTGAAGAAGAGAAGACGCTTGAAATTGATGTACAAGATGAAGGTACTGTAACAGCTGCTGATATTACACACGACAGCGATATTGAAATCTTAAATCCAGATCTTCACATCGCAACTCTTGGCAAGAATGCGAGCTTCCGTGTTCGCTTAACTGCACAAAGAGGTCGCGGGTATAATCCTGCTGATGCAAACAAAAGAGACGATCAGCCAATCGGTGTGATTCCGATCGACTCAATCTATACACCTGTATCTCGTGTGACTTATCAAGTGGAGAACACCCGTGTTGGGCAAATCACAAACTATGATAAATTAACACTAGATGTATGGACTGATGGAAGCACAGGACCGAAAGAAGCGATCGCTCTAGGTTCTAAGATTTTAACTGAACACCTGAATATTTTCGTTGGGTTAACTGACGAAGCTCAGCATGCTGAAATCATGGTTGAGAAAGAAGAAGACCAAAAAGAAAAAGTGCTTGAAATGACAATTGAAGAGCTTGATCTTTCTGTTCGTTCTTACAACTGTTTGAAGCGTGCGGGTATTAACACTGTTCAAGAGCTTGCTAACAAGACAGAAGAGGATATGATGAAAGTTCGTAACCTTGGACGTAAATCTCTTGAAGAAGTGAAAGCGAAACTAGAAGAACTTGGACTGGGTCTTCGTAAAGACGATTGACTAGTTTCATTGTGAACTAGGATTTTCGTGTGTTTTTTATTCATACAGCATCTCTAATTAAGGAGGGGACATCACATGGCATACAGAAAGCTAGGACGCACTAGTGCACAACGTAAAGCAATGCTTCGTGACCTAACGACTGATTTGATCATCAACGAACGCATCGAAACAACTGAAACACGTGCGAAAGAACTTCGCTCTGTAGTTGAAAAAATGATCACTCTTGGCAAACGCGGAGATCTTCATGCTCGCCGTCAAGCTGCAGCTTACATTCGTAATGAAGTAGCTAACGCTGAAACAAACCAAGATGCACTTCAAAAATTATTCGCTGACGTTGCAACTCGCTACGAAGATCGCCAAGGTGGATACACTCGTATCATGAAGCTTGGACCTCGTCGCGGCGATGGCGCACCAATGGCTGTCATTGAATTAGTTTAATCACATATCGTGTATCTAAGAAAGGGCGGGACAGTTCATAACTGGATCTATGCCCTTTTTTAGGTACTACGGCTTTTTTTAGGAATAAGCAAAGAAGAGGTTGAGCTGAGAGGAGGTCCGGTAGAGATGGGGAAGACATTAATTGACGTAAAGGACATTGTATTTCGTTATCACAAGGATGCGGACAAGCCCGCTTTAGATCAAGTGTCACTGCATGTGAATCAAAATGAATGGCTCGCCATTGTTGGTCATAACGGTTCAGGTAAATCCACACTTGCCCGTGTGCTGAATGGGCTCATTTTACCGGATGCTGGTACGGTCAAGGTTGGAGAGATTGAGCTCAAAGAAGAAAGTGTTTGGGATATTCGCAGAAAGGTCGGAATGGTCTTTCAAAACCCAGATAACCAATTTGTGGGCTCAACGGTTCGTGATGATGTGGCTTTTGGTTTAGAAAATAACGGGGTTGAGCGGGAATTGATGATAGAACGTGTAGATTGGGCTGTCAAACAGGTCAATATGCAGGAGTTTCTTGATCAAGAGCCGCACCATCTATCAGGCGGGCAGAAGCAGAGAGTCGCTATTGCAGGTGTGCTTGCCGCAAGCCCTGACATCATGATCTTGGATGAAGCAACATCAATGCTTGATCCGATTGGCCGTGAAGAAGTGTTAGAGACTGTTAGACTTCTGAAGGAACAAGGTACAGTCACAGTCATTTCCATCACACATGATTTAGACGAGGCTGCCAAGGCAGACCGCGTCATTGTGATGAATGGCGGGAAGAAATTTGCCGAGGGAACGCCAGAGGAAGTATTTGAACTAGATGAACAACTGGTTCAGATTGGACTTGATCTGCCATTCTCCTATCGCTTGAGCAAGCAATTGAAGCAGCAAGGTGTGCCGCTTGCAAATGCCCATTTGACACAAGAAGGATTGGTGAAAGAGCTATGGACATTACGATCAAAGAATTAGAGCATCGTTATCAAATGAAAACGCCGTTTGAGCGTCTCGCTTTGTATGATGTCAATGCTTCCATCAAAGAGGGCAGCTATGTCGCTGTCATTGGTCATACGGGCTCTGGCAAGTCTACATTGCTGCAGCATTTAAATGGATTGCTCAAACCAACGAAGGGGAGCATTGCGCTTGGAGAGACCATTTTACAAGCCAATAAAAAGCAGAAGGATATGAAACCCCTCCGGAAAAAGGTAGGCATCGTGTTTCAGTTTCCTGAGCATCAGCTCTTTGAGGAAACCATCCTCAAGGATATCTGCTTTGGTCCAATGAACTTCGGTGTCCCTCAAGAGAAGGCAGAAGCGAAAGCGAAGGAGATGCTGAAACTGGTCGGTCTTCCTGAATCCCTATTATCTCGATCTCCCTTTGAACTAAGCGGTGGTCAAATGAGACGTGTGGCGATTGCAGGCGTTTTAGCGATGGAGCCAGAAGTGCTTGTGCTTGATGAGCCGACTGCTGGGCTGGATCCACGCGGACGGAAGGAAATCATGGACATGTTCTATGACCTTCATCAAAAGGCAAACCTTACTACGATCCTGGTCACACACAGTATGGAGGATGCCGCTCATTATGCGGATCAAATGATTGTGATGCATAAAGGGACAGTGAAGGCGACAGGCACGCCGAGAGAGTTGTTTGCCAATCGTACAGACATGTCTTCGTTTGGTCTCGACCTCCCAGAAACGATTAAATTCCAGCAGACTGTAGAAGAAAAGCTTGGAATTACGTTTCCAAGGCCGCTTCTGACCCTGGATGAGATGGCAGAAGCCTTAACAGCTCTTTATCAGGAGGACACGACATCATGATGGATAGTATGATTATCGGCAAATATGTGCCAGGCTCATCCTTTGTCCATCGTCTTGATCCAAGGACAAAGCTGTTATCAATTTTCTTTTTTGTCTTTATTGTCTTTTTTGCTAATAATTACATCACTTACGGGCTGTTAGGTGTCTTTACCATTCTTGTGGTGATGGTTTCTCAGGTGCCGCTATACTTTATTCTCAAGGGAATGAAGCCGATCCTATGGATTGTCCTGTTTACCTTTATTCTGCATATTTTCATGACAAAGGATGGCGCCTTGCTATTCCACTTTGGTTTTCTGAATATTTATGAAGAAGGTCTTAAACAGGGGATCTTCATTTCACTCCGTTTTGTCTATCTCATTATGATGACGACACTTCTTACGTTAACCACAACGCCTATAGAAGTGACAGACGGGATGGAAAAACTGCTGCACCCATTCCGTAAAATCAAACTGCCTGTTCATGAGCTTGCTCTCATGATGTCCATCTCTCTTCGGTTTATTCCGACGTTATTAGAAGAGACAGACAAAATCATGAAGGCACAAATGGCAAGAGGCGTTGATTTTACAAGCGGACCTTTAAAGGATCGTCTGAAAGCTATCGTTCCTTTGCTTGTTCCGCTTTTCGTCAGTGCGTTTAAGCGTGCAGAGGAACTGGCGACCGCGATGGAAGCGAGAGGCTACCGCGGGGGAGAAGGACGGACGAAATACCGTCAGCTTGTCTGGGGCATGAAGGACACGTTCACGCTGCTTCTATTCATCCTGTTAACAGCACTCCTTGTGCTGCTTAGAAATTAGGTGATTCCTAGATGAAGGTCAAATGTACCGTATCCTACGATGGGACACATTTTAAAGGCTATCAGGTGCAGCCAGGGCAGCGAACCGTTCAGACGGAGATTGAGTCGGCCCTTGCAAGAATGCACAAACAGGATGAACTGGTTCCGATTGTGGCTTCCGGCCGGACAGACAGCGGTGTCCATGCAAAGGGACAGGTCATCCATTTTGAGACCCCGCTCTCGATCCCGATGGAGAGATGGTCTTTTGCCCTCAACAGCCTGCTGCCGGATGATATCCGTGTTCTAAAGGCTGAGGAGGTCGATGATTCGTTTCATGCCAGATTTGGTGTTGTTTCGAAGGAGTACCGTTATAAGGTCTCAACAGAAACACACCAAAATGTGTTCACGAGACAGTATGCCTGCCACTATCCTTACCGGCTGGACATCGATAAAATGAGAGAAGCCGCAGAGCACCTGATTGGGACACATGACTTTACAAGCTTTTGTGCGGCCAATACAGAGGTTCAGGACAAGGTGAGGGTTATTTATGCCCTTGAGTGGAAAAACGTCTCAGACGGCCTTGAAATGCGTGTGAGAGGGAATGGTTTTTTATACAACATGGTGCGGATTATCGCTGGAACGTTGCTTGAAATCGGTTCTGGTAAATTTCACCCTGATGAGATAAAAGCCATGCTTGCCGCCCGAAATCGCGAAGCGGCAGGCAAGACTGCGCCTAGTCACGGACTGTATTTATGGGAAGTTTTCTATGACAACTAAACCAGGTGTAACATGTTCTTGACACAGGAAGCAGAAAGTTATAAGATATCATATGGTATGTATTTCAACCCCACAAATAAGCCCCGGAAGACTTATCTGTGTTTTGAAATAGAACGTAGCATTTGATTCAAGGAAAATTCATTGATTTATTTAGGAGGGAAACTCATGCGTACAACACCAATGGCGAACGCAAGCACAATTGAGCGCAAATGGCTAGTTGTTGATGCGGCAGGCAAGACTCTAGGTCGTCTTTCTACTGAAGTAGCATCACTTTTGCGCGGTAAGCACAAACCAACTTATACACCACACGTTGATACAGGTGATCATGTGATCATCATCAATGCTGAGAAAATCGAATTAACTGGTAAGAAATTGACGGACAAAATTTACTACCGTCACACGATGCACCCAGGTGGTTTGAAACAAAGAACTGCTCTTGAGATGCGTACAAACTACCCTGAAAAAATGTTGGAGCTTGCTATCAAAGGTATGCTTCCAAAGGGTCCACTAGGTCGTCAAATGTTCAAAAAATTAAATGTGTACCGTGGTTCTGAGCATCCACATCAAGCACAACAACCTGAAGTTTACGAACTTCGCGGTTAATTATAAGGGAGGTTAACAATTTGGCACAGGTTCAATATTACGGTACAGGTCGTCGTAAAAGTTCTGTAGCGCGCGTTCGCTTAGTTCCAGGTGAAGGCCGTATCGTCGTTAATAATCGTGAAATTACTGAATACATTCCATTCGCTGCTTTAATCGAAGACGTGAAACAGCCTTTGAACATCACAGAAACAGCTAACAGCTACGATGTTCTTGTAAATGTTCACGGTGGTGGATTCTCTGGTCAAGCTGGAGCAATTCGTCACGGTATCTCTCGTGCTCTTCTAGAAGTAGATCCTGAGTACCGTACACCACTTAAACGTGCTGGACTTCTTACTCGTGACTCTCGTATGAAAGAGCGTAAGAAATACGGTCTTAAAGGCGCACGTCGCGCACCTCAGTTCTCAAAACGTTAATCAATTTTATATTGTATGGACGTTTTACAAAGGTTTGTTACAGACAAACCATATATGAAAAGCATCAGCATCCTGCTGATGCTTTTTTTATTTGTGCTTTTTTTGTATGGAAACATATAAAATAGGATCATAGCAAGGTTTCTGTTTAAAAAACGAAGTCTATGGAGGGGGTGTCATATGAATCTAACAACAGAAAGGTGTATCATTCGCTCATTTGCTGAAGATGATTGGCAGGATGTCTATGCATATACTTCTGATCCGGAAGTGATGAAGTATATTCCGGAAGGTGTTTTTTCTAAAGAAAATGCGCAGGAATTTGTTAAAAATAATCGTCTTAAAACAGCCAAGAATTTTGCTGTTCTATTAAAAGAAAACCAGATTTGCATCGGGCATATCGTGTTTCATTCTTACTTTGGTGAGCACACATATGAAATTGGCTGGGTTTTCAATCCTGCCTATCAAAACAAGGGCTATGCATCAGAAGCGGCGTATGCTGTCTTACGTCATGGTTTTCACACTCTGAACTTACATCGAATCATTTCGACTTGTCAGCCTGAAAATGTGCCATCGTGGAGAGTGATGGAGAAAATGGGGATGAGGAGAGAGGGGTATTTTAAAAAATGTATACCACAAGGAAATGAGTGGTGGGATGAGTTTTACTATGCCATCTTACAAGAGGAATGGTTCGTGAAGAGGGCTTGATCAGTTTTCATGATATGAAGTACTTTGATGAAAAAGCAGCTGATCAAATTTTTATATGAGAACGCTCTTAACTGGTATTTTAGTAAGTGAAAAACAGTCTTCCCTCTATCATAGGAGGTGCTTTCATTGAATTTAAATCAATTGACATTTAGAGAAGCTGTGCAAGAAGATCTCGACAAAATCGTCTTCATGCTTTCAGATGATAAGTTAGGTCAAAAGAGAGAGCGTTACACTCGCCCATTATTAGAAAGTTATATCAAAGCCTTTCGTTCAATCGATGCTGATCCAAATATTGAACTCATTGTTGCGTGTGACCAGGAAGAAGCAGTTGGTGTTCTTCAGTTAACCATGACGCCATTTCTTACTTATCAAGGAGGATGGAGAGCATCCATCGAAGGAGTTCGTACGGCTTCGAGTCATAGAGGAAAAGGAGTCGGTTCGCTGCTTATAAAGTGGGCCATTCAACGCGCAAGCGACCGCGGCTGTCATATGATTCAGCTGACAACAGATAAACAGAGGCCAGAAGCACGCCATTTTTATGAGAAATTAGGGTTTGAAGCCACTCATGAAGGAATGAAGCTGCATTTGCCTCATGAATAAGGATATCAAGAAGCGGAGGATTCACGTACCTCTGCCTTTTTTGTGCCTTTATTAGAAATATTTGCTATATTTAATATGTAAATCCTCTGTTATTTGGAAAGGAGAAACATGTTACTCAAAATCGGTCTAGTTGTTGTAGGTGTGGTCGTACTTTACGTAGGGGTTCAAGTCTTGTTGTATAAAAGAGATATGAAAAAAACAAAGGAAGATCTTTTGACATTTGTCGCAAAAAACAAAAAGGACGTTTCAGTGACAATCATTGAAAATGATGATGTGATGTTAGAGTGGAATGCTGATCAAAAAACGCCACTTGCAAGTACGGTGAAATTAGTGGTTTTATTTCATTTTGTTAAAGCTGTATCGAGCGGCGGCATCAAGCTAGAGGAAAAAGTGGCATTGCCTGATATAGAGCGGTTTTATATTGATAGAACAGACGGTGGTGCGCACGCGTACTGGCTGGAGGTCAATGATTTTTCTGAGCATGCGACTTTATTAGATGTTGCCAAAGGGATGATGCAATTCAGTTCGAATGCTTGTACGGATTATTTGATTGACCGGCTGGGCTTAGAAAAGATCAATGATCAGATGAAACAAGCAGGTCTTACAGAACATGATGAACTCATGCCGCTGACGCCAATGATTTTGTGGTCCGCTTATGTATCTGATCGTCGGCGGGATGCATTCAAGAAAATGAGCGGTGTATCCGAAGAACAATACAAATCTCTAATGAATGAGATTTTTAATATCATGAAAAATGACCCAGAGTATAAAAAGGCGTTAGAAGAAAAAATGAAAAAAAAGAACTTATTAGGCTGGCGTATACAATCATTACTGACGCAAAAGCTGACAAAGTCTACAACCAATCAATATGCACAATTTATGAAACGTCTTCATGACGAGCTGTTAACAACAGAAGAAAAGGGTCTTTTTAGCCAAATCGTACTGGGAGAAACATTGAAAAAGGAAACAGATCAATATTTTTGGTATAAAGGTGGAGCAACATTGTTTGTTTTCACAAGTGCTTTATATCGAAGAACAGATACATCCTCTATCTCCATCTCTCTTTTTATCAATGATCCAAAAGCGAACAATTCTCACTGGATTGGGGAAGTATTCAACGAATTTATGCTTACTACAGCAGTGGATCAAAACTTTCGCCAACGATTGATTCAGGCTTTTACTAAATAATCATCAAAAAAACAGAGGGGAGTCTCCCTCTGTTTTATTATTTCTCCATGGGAAACGTTTTGTATACATCTTGGCGTTTCTCTTTTGACTTCACAACTCCATCAACCAGTTCCTTTTGCCAAAGTGTTGTATCGTCTTTGTACTTTTTAAAAGGGTGAGGGAGTTTTTTTTCTAGCTGTTTTCTTTTAAACGTGACGGACGGCTCGTCTTTAGAGCTCATGTTAAGTGTCACTTGCTCTACGTTATCGACAAGAATAAAAAGTGCGATGGCGTTGTATAAATACGTTTTTTCGATCGTATCCTTTTGATCAAACCAGAAGGCGTCAAACTGTTCTTCTGTATAGCCTGCATTTTCTTTTACTCCATACGTGACGTCTAATGCTTTCCCATCGATGATTTCAAATTCACGTATTACGCCTCCAGGAAGATCTGATAAGATTTCACGAATGGCTGAATTGTCACCGAGATACGTGTTTTTGTGTGTTGAAAGTTGTTTTAAGGATATGTCTTCTATTCCTTTTATATCGCTCTTTTTCTCTGTGGCTTGACTGCTGCATGCAGATAGGACGACTGTTAATAGCAGCAGGATATACATCCATTTCTTCATTGATTTTGCCCCTTTATCATTCTTTCTATATTTAAATGTCTATTTTATCACAATTTTCCATTCCGATCGTTCACTGACCGCCATTTCCATTTACTGAACTGCATGTTTTGTTCAAACCAACGAACAATACAAAGAAAAAAGGAGTTCAGTCCATGGCAGAAGTGCTTTCATTTTATCAATTGAAAACAAAACGAGATGTCACGCTTGAAAAGAAGCTTTTGCGTACATTGTCTCTTCAACAAGTAACGGCCGCTTCTGAGAAATTCACAAAGAAGCTGTTTCCATTTGCAGATGATCCAGCTGGGATTATGAGTGATGGCTGCATCGATTTCGCCATTGAAGCTTTTTTAGCTGGCGGGAGATACGGTGAGTCGAGTAAATACGGGGAATCGTTCGAAGATATCAAAAAACGGTCCTCTCAGGAGGAAGCTGAGCTGATTGAAGAGCTGGCAGGATGCTTGCAATCGTGGGGGAATATGTTCCGTATGGAGCGAAAGATGTCATGTTTATATCCATTTGCGAAGGAATTTTTAAGCATATGGTGGCAGGAAGGCTTTCGGGAATCAGAAAAAAGGCATAAGCTTCGACTGCACTAAGCATATTTCCAGCCCTTGTCCCATATCTATAAAATAATGGTGTATGGGAGGGACAGGGATGAAAAGAAAGCTGAAGTGGACAGGGTTTTTAATCGGGTTTATTGTCCTCTTATTCTTATTCAGGTTTCAATTTCTAAATGATGATTCTTGGAAATCGTGGAATTTGCCTCTAAGCGGGAAGATCATCTATTTGGATCCGGGTCACGGCGGTCCAGATGGAGGGGCTGTAGGAGGAGAGCTGCTTGAGAAAGAGATTGCACTGGATGTATCCATGAAGATACGTGACTATTTGCAGGAGCAGGGAGCACTTGTTCTCATGACCCGAGAGGATGATTCTGATTTATCATCAAAGAATACAAAGGGTTATGCCCGGAAGAAAGCGGAGGATTTAAGGAACCGCGTTAAAGTTATCAATGAATCTGAAGCGGACCTCTATTTAAGCATTCATTTAAATGCGATACCATCGAACAAATGGAGCGGGGCTCAGACGTTTTTTTACGGAATGTATGAAGAAAATGAAAAGGCAGCGAAGTTCATTCAAGATGAATTGCGCAGAAACCTTGAAAACACAGATCGAAAGGCGAAGCGGATTAATGGCATTTATTTAATGCAAAATGTCACAAAGCCAGGAGCTCTTGTGGAAATTGGATTTCTCTCCAATCCAAAAGAGGCTGGCCAGCTGGCAACACCTAAATATCAGGATCAAATTGCCGCCTCTATTTATAAAGGGATTTTAAGATATTTAACAGAGCAAAAAGAGCCGCCTGAATAAGGGGCTTTTTCCTTTTGATCGCAGGCAAACAGGACAGACATTGTAAGGATATGTATGATATACTTGGATTGTAAACGAATTCAATAAAGGGTGAGGTTCTGCTATGATCGGACAAGATGATGTGAGAAAACTAGTTGGGAAGATGGACGAACCTTTCCTTCATATACCGCTTGGTGAGCTGGATGCCATCAAGGAAATCAGCCTAAAGCCTGAGAAAGAGCATGTGAGCTTAAAAGTGGCGATTGCCAAAACAGGCACTGCTGAGCAGATGAAGCTGCAGCAAGACATCGTACAAGCCTTGAAAGCAGCTGGCGCTAACACAGTAGGACTTCGTTTTGAAGAACTTCCTCAGGAAACACTTGAAAAGTTTATGCCATCACAAGATGAGGAAGAAACCCTGCTTAACTCTAAAAATCCGCCTGAGTTCTTAGCGATTGCGAGTGGAAAGGGCGGCGTTGGTAAATCGACGGTTTCTGTTAACCTTGCTGTAGCGCTCGCTCGTCTAGGGAAAAAAGTCGGGCTGATTGATGCTGATATTTATGGCTTTAGTGTACCGGATATGATGGGAATCACTGTCAGACCAACAGTTAAAGGGGAAAAAATTATTCCTGTGGAGCGCTTTGGTGTCAAAGTGATTTCAATGGGCTTTTTTGTTGAAGAAAATGCACCGGTTATTTGGAGAGGACCGATGCTTGGAAAAATGTTAAATAACTTCTTCCACGAAGTTGAGTGGGGAGAATTAGATTACTTACTATTAGACCTTCCGCCTGGAACGGGAGATGTAGCGCTTGATATTCATACAATGCTGCCTAGCTGTAAAGAAATCATTGTCACTACACCGCATCCAACGGCTGCCTTCGTTGCAGCAAGAGCAGGCGCAATGGCACTGCAAACAGACCATGAGGTGCTCGGGGTCGTTGAGAATATGAGCTATTATGAAAGCAAAAAAACAGGTGAAAAGGAATACGTCTTTGGAAAAGGCGGCGGGGACAAGCTGGCTGAAGAGCTGCGTGTATCAGTCCTTGGCCAAATTCCTTTAAGACAGCCTGATTGGAATGAGGATGATTTCGCGCCTTCTGTCTATGATGCAAGTCATCCGACAGGAGAAGTGTATCAACACATTGCGAATAAAGTCATTGAACAATTAGCAGTGAAAGCATAATGAAAGCCCGAGTGGATGAATGCCACTCGGGTGATGTTTAACTGTCGCTTCCTTCGCTTCCTTGCGAGCCGGAATCACTGCCGCTCTCAGATGCTGCCTTTTTGAGCTCATCTTCGAATTTCTTCTTATAAAGAGGGCTGCTTAATGTTTCCGTAATGACTTTTTCTAAGTGCTTTCTAAACTCTTTACTTTTTACCAGTTCACCGTATTTCTTTTCCATCTCAGGATCCTTGAGAATATCCATCATCAGCTGTTGATAGTCAGGATCCTTCATTAACTGTTTTAACATTCTTTCATGCTGTTGCTGCATGGATTTTGCGAAAGTCTCGGCAAATTTAGAATCCTCAAAGACCTTCTTCCAGAACTCTTTGCCTTTATCAGAAGTCAGTGTTTTCTCTATCGTTTTTTTCACAGTTTGTTCATCCATTACCAAAGCTTCATTCATTGCCTCGTCATTTAATAACTGTTGAATGGCCTTTTTACCGTCATCTGTCTTTAATATATCGACGACCATTTTTTTTGTTTCGTCATAGTCCATATTAGATGAGGATTGGGTTTTGGGAGCACAAGCTGTTAGAGATAAAAGAAGAAAACAGCTCATTATACGCAAGATGCCTTTTGACATACTGTGGCTCCTTTCGTTACATGTCTTACTTTTAATATGAATGTTTCACGTAAATTTATACATAACAAAAATAGGGGTTGGATCAATTCAATGAAAAGTCGGGATTTAGTTCGTTTTTTCTTCTCTGTGCTAGCTGTTGGAGCGGTCATTACAAGCGTGGTAGGCTTTGCGCTGGAGTGGGGGAAATATCAGAAGCTTTTTATATCGTTTGAAATTCTAGAGATCGCATCTGTGTTGTTTTGGTTCATTGGTGTAGGGATGATCTTTAGTGTCATTAGCCAGATGGGGTTTGTTGTCTTTTTGACGGTGCACCGGTTTGCGTTAGAGATTTTCCGGTCACATTCTTTATGGAATACCATTCAGCTGTTTCTTGTGATTTTTGTGCTGTTTGATTTAGCTTACTTGCGATTTTTGTTTTTCGGGGAAAATGAATCGTTTTTTCCATACTTGTGGCTGCCTTTATTTATCGGTGTGTTTGCATTGATCGTGGCTTACTTTAAACAGCAGCAGTCCTCTAAGAAAACATTTGTTTCTGCAATGTTTCTCATGGTCGTCATCACGTCGTTAGAATGGTTCCCGGCGCTCAGAGTCAATGAAGAGGACTGGCTGTATTTAATGCTATTCCCGCTATTAGGCTGTAATGCGTTTCAGCTGTTAGCGATGCCGCGGTTTTCAAAAACGAAAGCTACTTAACTTCAGATGACTTTGTTTTCGTATTGGAGATCAGTTCGCCAACCGTCACATTTTTTAAATGCTTTTCTTTTATTTGTTTCAAAATAGCGGGTAAGGCTTGAGCGGTTTGGGTTGCTGAATCTGAGGCGTGAAGGAGAACAATGTCTCCGCTTTTCATTCGATCATTTACATTCTGAACAATCTGGTCGACACCCGGATTCAGCCAATCCTGTGAATTGATGCTGTAATGAACAACGGTATAACCGTACTGTGTGGCAATTTTCAGTGCTGTTTCGTTAAACTGTCCAGTTGGCGGTCTTAATAGTTGAATGTCATCTAGTCCAAGCTTTTGAAATGTATTTTGTGCACGGACAAGATCTTGCTTGATCTCACTATCCTCAAGCTGGCTATAATTTTTATAAGCATAGCCGAGGCTTCCAATTTGATGGCCGTCCTCCCTAATTTGTTTCACGATATCAGGATGACGCTCAGCCCAAGAAGCAGACAGAAAGAAGGTGGCGTTCTTTATACCGTACTCTCGAAGGACATTTAAAATAGGAACAGCCTTCTCATCTCCCCAGCCAATATTAAAAGTGAGAGAGACATGCTTTGATGAAGTCTCGCCTTTATAAATGGCTCGGGGTCCATGTTCAGTTTTAAATACCGACAGCGGCGGTGCCTTTTGTACATAAAAAAAGGTTGCAGCTGCAAGGGCTGCTACAAGAATAATGACAACTTGCTTCAGCCGTTTAATAGGCAACACATATAATCGACTCAATTCAAACACTCCTGCCTTGTCCAAGATTGTTACTTGATTGTATGCAGGACAAGGGTTTAAGATGCTTAATAAAACTATTTCAAAAAAAGTTTTGAAAAGACGTTGACCAATAGAATGTTTTCGTGATATATTATTAATCGTCGCTGACACACAGTGACAAACACAAAACGCTTCGGGAAATAAACTTGAAAAAAGTTGTTGACATAAGATGAAGCGAAATGTTATATTATTAAAGCCGCTAAGAACGGCGGAGATGATCTTTGAAAACTAAACAAGACAAAACGTACCTGTTAATTCGAGTTTTTATAAAAAATCCTATGATACTTCATAGGTAGTCAGTCAAACTGGCGAAAAGCAAAACTTCGGTTTTGTACTTTTTCGGAGAGTTTGATCCTGGCTCAGGACGAACGCTGGCGGCGTGCCTAATACATGCAAGTCGAGCGGACAGAAGGGAGCTTGCTCCCGGATGTTAGCGGCGGACGGGTGAGTAACACGTGGGTAACCTGCCTGTAAGACTGGGATAACTCCGGGAAACCGGAGCTAATACCGGATAGTTCCTTGAACCGCATGGTTCAAGGATGAAAGACGGTTTCGGCTGTCACTTACAGATGGACCCGCGGCGCATTAGCTAGTTGGTGGGGTAATGGCTCACCAAGGCGACGATGCGTAGCCGACCTGAGAGGGTGATCGGCCACACTGGGACTGAGACACGGCCCAGACTCCTACGGGAGGCAGCAGTAGGGAATCTTCCGCAATGGACGAAAGTCTGACGGAGCAACGCCGCGTGAGTGATGAAGGTTTTCGGATCGTAAAGCTCTGTTGTTAGGGAAGAACAAGTGCGAGAGTAACTGCTCGCACCTTGACGGTACCTAACCAGAAAGCCACGGCTAACTACGTGCCAGCAGCCGCGGTAATACGTAGGTGGCAAGCGTTGTCCGGAATTATTGGGCGTAAAGGGCTCGCAGGCGGTTTCTTAAGTCTGATGTGAAAGCCCCCGGCTCAACCGGGGAGGGTCATTGGAAACTGGGAAACTTGAGTGCAGAAGAGGAGAGTGGAATTCCACGTGTAGCGGTGAAATGCGTAGAGATGTGGAGGAACACCAGTGGCGAAGGCGACTCTCTGGTCTGTAACTGACGCTGAGGAGCGAAAGCGTGGGGAGCGAACAGGATTAGATACCCTGGTAGTCCACGCCGTAAACGATGAGTGCTAAGTGTTAGGGGGTTTCCGCCCCTTAGTGCTGCAGCTAACGCATTAAGCACTCCGCCTGGGGAGTACGGTCGCAAGACTGAAACTCAAAGGAATTGACGGGGGCCCGCACAAGCGGTGGAGCATGTGGTTTAATTCGAAGCAACGCGAAGAACCTTACCAGGTCTTGACATCCTCTGACAACCCTAGAGATAGGGCTTTCCCTTCGGGGACAGAGTGACAGGTGGTGCATGGTTGTCGTCAGCTCGTGTCGTGAGATGTTGGGTTAAGTCCCGCAACGAGCGCAACCCTTGATCTTAGTTGCCAGCATTCAGTTGGGCACTCTAAGGTGACTGCCGGTGACAAACCGGAGGAAGGTGGGGATGACGTCAAATCATCATGCCCCTTATGACCTGGGCTACACACGTGCTACAATGGACAGAACAAAGGGCTGCAAGACCGCAAGGTTTAGCCAATCCCATAAATCTGTTCTCAGTTCGGATCGCAGTCTGCAACTCGACTGCGTGAAGCTGGAATCGCTAGTAATCGCGGATCAGCATGCCGCGGTGAATACGTTCCCGGGCCTTGTACACACCGCCCGTCACACCACGAGAGTTTGCAACACCCGAAGTCGGTGAGGTAACCTTTATGGAGCCAGCCGCCGAAGGTGGGGCAGATGATTGGGGTGAAGTCGTAACAAGGTAGCCGTATCGGAAGGTGCGGCTGGATCACCTCCTTTCTAAGGATATATGGAGCAGCGTACGTTTTCGTCTTGTTTAGTTTTGAAGGATCATTCCTTCAAAACATGTCTCTAGCGAGACAGGATTGTTCTTTGAAAACTAGATAACAATAAGTAATACATTCACATTGAATGCAATGCAAAGTTCATCACACATAGTGATTCTTTCTAAAGTAAGAAATGGTTAAGTTAGAAAGGGCGCACGGTGGATGCCTTGGCACTAGGAGCCGATGAAGGACGGGACGAACACCGATATGCTTCGGGGAGCTGTAAGCAAGCTTTGATCCGGAGATTTCCGAATGGGGAAACCCACTGCTCGTAATGGAGTAGTATCCATACTTGAATACATAGAGTATGAGAAGGCATACCCGGGGAACTGAAACATCTAAGTACCCGGAGGAAGAGAAAGCAAATGCGATTCCCTGAGTAGCGGCGAGCGAAACGGGAACAGCCCAAACCAAGAGGCTTGCCTCTTGGGGTTGTAGGACACTCTATACGGAGTTACAAAGGAATGATATAAGCGAAGAGGTCTGGAAAGGCCCGCCAAAGAAGGTAACAGCCCTGTAACTGAAATGTCATTCTCTCCAGAGTGGATCCTGAGTACGGCGGAACACGTGAAATTCCGTCGGAATCCGGGAGGACCATCTCCCAAGGCTAAATACTCCCTAGTGACCGATAGTGAACCAGTACCGTGAGGGAAAGGTGAAAAGCACCCCGGAAGGGGAGTGAAATAGATCCTGAAACCGTGTGCCTACAAGTAGTCAGAGCCCGTTAACGGGTGATGGCGTGCCTTTTGTAGAATGAACCGGCGAGTTACGATCCCGTGCAAGGTTAAGCAGAAGATGCGGAGCCGCAGCGAAAGCGAGTCTGAATAGGGCGCATGAGTACGTGGTCGTAGACCCGAAACCAGGTGATCTACCCATGTCCAGGGTGAAGTTCAGGTAACACTGAATGGAGGCCCGAACCCACGCACGTTGAAAAGTGCGGGGATGAGGTGTGGGTAGGGGTGAAATGCCAATCGAACCTGGAGATAGCTGGTTCTCTCCGAAATAGCTTTAGGGCTAGCCTCAAGGTAAGAGTCTCGGAGGTAGAGCACTGATTGGACTAGGGGCCCCTACCGGGTTACCGAATTCAGTCAAACTCCGAATGCCGATGACTTATCCTTGGGAGTCAGACTGCGAGTGATAAGATCCGTAGTCGAAAGGGAAACAGCCCAGACCGCCAGCTAAGGTCCCAAAGTATACGTTAAGTGGAAAAGGATGTGGAGTTGCTTAGACAACCAGGATGTTGGCTTAGAAGCAGCCACCATTTAAAGAGTGCGTAATAGCTCACTGGTCGAGTGACTCTGCGCCGAAAATGTACCGGGGCTAAACGTATCACCGAAGCTGCGGACTGTTCTTACGAACAGTGGTAGGAGAGCGTTCTAAGGGCTGTGAAGCCAGACCGGAAGGACTGGTGGAGCGCTTAGAAGTGAGAATGCCGGTATGAGTAGCGAAAGACGGGTGAGAATCCCGTCCACCGAATGCCTAAGGTTTCCTGAGGAAGGCTCGTCCGCTCAGGGTTAGTCGGGACCTAAGCCGAGGCCGAAAGGCGTAGGCGATGGACAACAGGTTGATATTCCTGTACCACCTCCTCACCATTTGAGCAATGGGGGGACGCAGGAGGATAGGGTAAGCGCGGTATTGGATATCCGCGTCCAAGCAGTTAGGCTGGGAAATAGGCAAATCCGTTTCCCGTGAAGGCTGAGCTGTGATGGCGAGCGAAATTTAGTAGCGAAGTTCCTGATTCCACACTGCCAAGAAAAGCCTCTAGCGAGGTGAGAGGTGCCCGTACCGCAAACCGACACAGGTAGGCGAGGAGAGAATCCTAAGGTGATCGAGAGAACTCTCGTTAAGGAACTCGGCAAAATGACCCCGTAACTTCGGGAGAAGGGGTGCTTCTTAGGGTGTTAAAGCCCCGAGAAGCCGCAGTGAATAGGCCCAGGCGACTGTTTAGCAAAAACACAGGTCTCTGCGAAGCCGTAAGGCGAAGTATAGGGGCTGACGCCTGCCCGGTGCTGGAAGGTTAAGAGGAGCGCTTAGCGTAAGCGAAGGTGCGAATTGAAGCCCCAGTAAACGGCGGCCGTAACTATAACGGTCCTAAGGTAGCGAAATTCCTTGTCGGGTAAGTTCCGACCCGCACGAAAGGCGCAACGATCTGGGCACTGTCTCAACGAGAGACTCGGTGAAATTATAGTACCTGTGAAGATGCAGGTTACCCGCGACAGGACGGAAAGACCCCGTGGAGCTTTACTGCAGCCTGATATTGAATGTTGGTACAGCTTGTACAGGATAGGTAGGAGCCTTGGAAACCGGAGCGCTAGCTTCGGTGGAGGCATCGGTGGGATACTACCCTGGCTGTATTGACCTTCTAACCCGCTGCCCTTATCGGGCAGGGAGACAGTGTCAGGTGGGCAGTTTGACTGGGGCGGTCGCCTCCTAAAATGTAACGGAGGCGCCCAAAGGTTCCCTCAGAATGGTTGGAAATCATTCGCAGAGTGTAAAGGCACAAGGGAGCTTGACTGCGAGACCTACAAGTCGAGCAGGGACGAAAGTCGGGCTTAGTGATCCGGTGGTTCCGCATGGAAGGGCCATCGCTCAACGGATAAAAGCTACCCCGGGGATAACAGGCTTATCTCCCCCAAGAGTCCACATCGACGGGGAGGTTTGGCACCTCGATGTCGGCTCATCGCATCCTGGGGCTGTAGTCGGTCCCAAGGGTTGGGCTGTTCGCCCATTAAAGCGGTACGCGAGCTGGGTTCAGAACGTCGTGAGACAGTTCGGTCCCTATCCGTCGCGGGCGCAGGAAATTTGAGAGGAGCTGTCCTTAGTACGAGAGGACCGGGATGGACGCACCGCTGGTGTACCAGTTGTTCTGCCAAGGGCATCGCTGGGTAGCTATGTGCGGACGGGATAAGTGCTGAAAGCATCTAAGCATGAAGCCCCCCTCAAGATGAGATTTCCCATTCCGCAAGGAAGTAAGATCCCTGAAAGATGATCAGGTTGATAGGTCTGAGGTGGAAGCGTGGTGACACGTGGAGCTGACAGATACTAATAGATCGAGGACTTAACCTATATTCTATTGTGAAGCATGAACATTGTTATCTAGTTTTGAGAGAACATTCTCTCCATCAGGTTTGGTGGCGATAGCGAAGAGGTCACACCCGTTCCCATACCGAACACGGAAGTTAAGCTCTTCAGCGCCGATGGTAGTTGGGGGTTTCCCCCTGTGAGAGTAGGACGCCGCCAAGCTTTTTGTTTATATCCTTCCAATGGAAGAAGTTACTTTATCATTCCGCAGTAGCTCAGTGGTAGAGCTATCGGCTGTTAACCGATCGGTCGTAGGTTCGAGTCCTACCTGCGGAGCCATGCTTCCATAGCTCAGTAGGTAGAGCACTTCCATGGTAAGGAAGAGGTCAGCGGTTCGAGCCCGCTTGGAAGCTTTCCTCTATATGTTGATATGACAAGGTTTCTCGATGATGAGAAGGCTTTTTTTGTTTGTTTACATATATATATTGAACTGCTCGATGATCAGTAGACTGATGACATTAGGAAAGAGAATAAAACGGCTTGCACAGAAGTGTTGCATCGATTTTTTACTTATCTCCTTCTTTTTGTTCTTGATTCTTCATTCTCTTTCTTTTATTCTTACTAAAGTGATATCCTCTATATTAAAAGACTCTGTACGTTCCTCTTTTCCCCCGAAAGTGAAGTATCGTTTGTTTTTCCTTTCTTTATCTCCAGGTATAGTTGATCTTCTTTTTCCATGTACGGTATGTATATAAAAAGGAGTAGATGGTTTGAAAGATTTATTTGTAAAGCAAGAATGGTTTGGACATGTACGTCAGGACGTGCTTGCGGGTATATTAGTCGCACTGGCTTTAATTCCTGAGGCAATTGCATTTTCGATTATTGCGGGCGTTGATCCGAAGGTCGGCTTGTATGCATCATTTTGTATCGCGATTGTGATTTCGTTTGTTGGTGGACGCCCAGGCATGATTTCGGCTGCAACAGGGGCTATGGCTCTCGTCATGGTTAACTTGGTCGCTGATCATGGGTTGCAATATTTGTTTGCAGCTACGATTTTGACGGGTTTGATTCAAATTATGTTTGGATTGTGCCGAGTGTCTCGTTTGATGAAATTTATTCCGAGGTCCGTCATGGTTGGCTTTGTCAATGCGTTGGCTATTATGATCTTCATGGCTCAGCTTCCACATTTCGTTGGGGAATCAATGGCTATGTATATGATGACAGGGGGCGCCTTGCTGATCATTTATTTATTGCCTATGGTGATAAAGGTGATACCTTCCCCACTCATTGCCATTATTGTAATGACGATATTGGCCGTATTTGGACATATTGATGTTAGAACAGTTGGAGATATGGGAGAGCTTCCTAGTTCTTTGCCTGTTTTTCTGATACCTCAAGTTCCGTTTAACTGGGAAACACTTGCTATCATTTTTCCTTATTCTTTAGCACTTGCGATGGTTGGTTTACTTGAGTCTCTTTTAACCGCACAGATTGTCGATGATATGACAGAGACGTCTAGTAATAAGAACAAGGAAGCGAGAGGTCAAGGGATTGCCAATGTGGTTGCGGGATTCTTTGGTGGTATGGCTGGCTGTGCGATGATTGGCCAATCTGTGATTAATACGAAGGCAGGAGGACGAGGCCGGCTTTCTACCTTTGTAGCGGGTGCTTTTTTAATGGTGCTGATTTTTGTACTAGGTGATGTCGTGGTTCAAATTCCGATGGCTGCTCTAGTGGCTGTGATGTTCATGGTTTCCATTGGCACATTTGATTGGAGTTCCTTTCAGCAGCTAAAAAAGAATCCGAAAACAGATTCTATTGTGATGGTTGTCACGGTCGTGACGGTGGTGTTGACTCATGATTTATCAAAAGGCGTTTTTGCAGGTGTACTGCTTAGTGCGGTATTCTTTGTCGCAAAGATATCGAAGCTTCATATTACGTCTAAAGAAAGCCAGGCAGGTACTTGGGAATATCGAGTTAAAGGACAAATTTTCTTTGCTTCTGTCACTGATTTGATCCAAGCTTTCCATCAGGGGAAAGAACTTCAATCTGTTGTGATTGATTTGTCTGAAGCACGTATATGGGATGAATCAGGCGTAGCAGCGATAGAACGTATAAAGGAAAGGTATCAAGCAAATGGCGTCCAGGTGGACGTAGTTGGAATGGATACATCAAGTCAAAAGCTTGTGAAACAAGTGAATGGTTCTTAAAAAGGCCTTTCTGTCTGTTACAATAGAAAAGGTAAGAAAGTGAAGGGATGGAGGTGGCCGGCATGCTTGTGCGTTTGAATCAAGTGCTCGGCCGGATGATGCCGCTCATTACACCTTTTAGTGTGTTACTCGGTGTTTTGTTGGCGGCCTATTTAAAGGATTTTACGTTTTTGGTGCCATGGGTATTTGCTGTGATGACCTTTGCAGGGAGTTTGTCTTCTACTTTTTCGGCTTTAAAGCATACGGTGATGCACCCATTGCCTTTGATTTTATCGTTTATGATTTTACACGTGTTGATGCCTCTTTATGCTTGGTCAGCGGGACATCTCATATTTGCGGGTGATGCCATGACGATCACCGGTTTGACACTGGCAATGGTGATTCCCACAGGAGTTTCTAGTTTAATATGGGCGGCAATGTATAAGGGGAATGTTGGGTTAACGTTATCGATTATTTTAATTGATACATTGCTTTCGCCATTGATTGTGCCAGCCAGTTTGTCACTTTTAGCCGGTACACAGGTTCATATGGACATGGTCGCGATCATGAAAGGGCTGTTTGGGATGGTGGTGCTTCCATCTATTTTAGGGATGCTCGTTCGTCACTATGCAAAGCCTGCTGTGACGAAAATGATCAGTCAGACACTGTCACCTTTTTCAAAGATAGGCTTGTTTGTAGTGGTGTCGATTAACAGTTCTGTTGTTGCGCCATACTTGCGTGAACTGGATGCCGCATTTTTTAGCAAGGCAGCGACTGTGTTTCTCATTGCGATGAGCGGATATGCGTTTGCATGGTTGATTGGAAAGACGATGAAATGTACTCAAGGAGAGATTGTGGCCATCGTGTATACGGGCGGTATGAGAAACATTAGTGCGGGGGCTGTGCTTGCCATTAGCTTTTTCCCGCCTGCTGTCGCTGTTCCTGTGGTGATTGGCATGCTGTTTCAGCAAGTGCTTGCTGCCTTGTTTGGTTTCTTACTCAATCGTTTTGAGCTGAAAGCACCTGCTGTGACCAAATCTTTCTCATGAACAAAACCTCCATCCTTTGATAGATGGAGGTTTTTTCTGTGATTTAATAGATGAGGTATTTTTTTCGCTTCTTTTCGAATGTTTTAAGGTCGTGATGATAGCGTTTCATAATTTGTTTGACGGAAGTCCCTTTATTGATTTCTTCTTTCATCCAGCCATTCCCGATGAGTTTGTCAAAGCTGCCTGTTTGAAGGAACTGAAAGTCATTAGGGTATAAATCATGTATTGCTTTGATAATGGATAACCCCGTTTTCACTGCTTCGAAGGATGAGCGGTCTGTGACGTATAACTGCACACCATGAGATAGTGTACCGGCATGTTTAGAAAATGTGGGGGTGAATGACACAGGTCTAAATTGAACGCCTTTTAGTTTTAGCTGATTTAAGTGATCTGCCAGCTCGCTGCTATTGATATATGGTGCACCAATGAGCTCGAATGGTTTTGTCGTTCCTCTGCCTTCAGAGACATTTGTGCCTTCAATTAATCCTGTGGCAGGATATACAAAGGTACTATCCACTGTTGGCATGTTAGGAGAAGGAAGGACGAACGGCAGCTTTGTGTCATCAAATGTCATGGACCGCTTCCAATTTTTCATTTTGATGACTGTTACATCAGCATTGATATGAAACTCTTTGTTAAACAGTTTTGCAAGCTCACCAGTGGTCATTCCATGTCTTAATGGGATTGGATAGAGCCCTACAAATGAGGCGTGTTCAGGCTCTAAAACAGGTCCTTCTACTTTTAGTCCGCCAATGGGATTTGGGCGGTCTAGGACAACAAAGGGAATGTTGTTTTCCTTAGCAGCTTCCATCGCATAGGCCATTGTGTAAATATAGGTGTAATAACGAGCACCAACGTCTTGAATATCAAACAGCAGGATATCTACATTTTTCAGCATTTCAGGAGTTGGCTTTCTTGTTTTTCCATAAAGAGAGTAAACAGGAAGACCTGTTTTTTCATCGGTATAGGATTCGACGCCTTCTCCTGCTTGTGCATCGCCGCGTACGCCGTGTTCAGGTCCATATAAAGCAGTGAGCTTGATATTTGGATGTTCAAATAGGAGATCGACACTGCTTTTCATATTTGCATCAATGCCAGTCGGGTTGGTAATGAGACCAACTCTTTTCCCTTTTAGCCATGAAAGGTTGCTTGAGAGAAGTGTTTCGATCCCTGTTTTGACTGTTGCTTTTTTTCCTTTTGTATCTGTTCGTTCTTCTGCGGGAGAGGCGGCGGTCAATGTGCTCATCATGAGAAAGCTTGCGAGTATGAAACTGACTGTTTTCTTCAAGAGAATCCCTCCTATTTGATCTGTTTCCCTTTCAAGTTGAGGCCATAGCCGAATGGGTAAAGGGTTTGATTTGGATGAGTGACAGATGGGATATCAACTGGCAGTTTCCCTTTAGGTGATGCAGCTCCAAATATCACTTCTAGTCCAGCAGGAATATTTGGCTGATTGAATTGTCCGTTTGAGTAGCCTTTAAAACCGTACACAGCTAGTAAGGCATCGGCTTCTTCAAAATTTGCCGCATCATAAGGATTTCTAAGGCTCATGATGACCATTTTTTTGTTTTGTGCTGCTGCTTCTTTCATGACAGCACGAGGGAAGGCAGTAGCCCATTTTTTCGGATCCTGGACATTGTCATCAATTACGCCATCATTCACAGCTGGATCATTTTGGACAACGTAAGAGCCAGTGATGACATAGTCAGCTTCTTGAATCAGTTTGGCTGTATCTTTGGTGAACGTTTTATCCGCAAAAGCATATGACTGGATGCGTACAGGCTTGATCTTTTTTTGTTTCATGAGAGATTCGACTGTGACAGACATTGCTTTTGTCTGATCTTCATAAGGTGCCATGACCACGATTTTGTCATT
This sequence comes from Bacillus sp. FSL R5-0712, assembly GCF_038593285.1. Taxonomy (NCBI): domain Bacteria; kingdom Bacillati; phylum Bacillota; class Bacilli; order Caryophanales; family Bacillaceae; genus Bacillus; species Bacillus sp. FSL R5-0712. The sequence continues at coordinate 175,989 of NZ_CP151981.1, forward strand.
CTTTTTAGGCTTGAAAGGTAAGGTCTTTTTGTTGTTTTTAAGCAGGGTGATTCCTTCACGTGCCATTTTTTGTTCTGCTTTAAGGTGCGACTTTTTCCCGACGACTTGAGTGGCTTTTTTGATTTTTTTCTCAAGACTGATTGGTTTTTTGGAGGAAATAATGCCGCGTTTGATTTTCAATTGAAGAATTTTTTCGACAGATTCGTTAATCTGAGATATCGGAATCTCTTTCTTTAAAATCGCTTGTTTGACAGCATTGAATACATTCTCTAGGTTTTTCTCTGTTTTTAATGAGGTGACTGGTGCTGGCATGAGAGCGATGTCGACACCTGCTTTAATGGCCATCACTACGGCTTCTTCCTGTCCGAAATTATCTGCAATCGCTTTCATATTTAGAGCGTCTGTCACAACAACACCGTGAAAGCCCATCTCTTCTTTTAATAAGTTTGTGATGACTTTTTTTGATAAGGTTGCTGGAACCATGATGTCCTCGCCATCTTTTTTGCTTCGATACGTTGTGTCATCAATGGCAGGAAATTGCACATGAGCGGTCATGACCATATCTGCACCAGCATTGATCGCTTGTTGGAACGGATACAGCTCAACCCTTTTTAAACGATCTAGGTCATGCTCTACGAGCGGCAAGCCGTAGTGACTATCGACGGCTGTATCACCATGTCCCGGGAAATGTTTTAGTGTGGAAATGGTCTTTTCCTTTTGAAGTCCTTTCATGGTTTGAAGACCAAGTCTAGAGACAAGAGCAGGATCAGAGCTAAAGGAACGGACACCAATGACGGGGTTGTTTGGGTTATTATTCACATCAAGCACAGGAGAGAAGTTTGTATTGATGCCTAAGGCGTTTAATTCTTTTCCGATGATTTTTCCTGTGTCATATGCATTTTTTTTGCTTCTAGAGGCACCAATCGACATATTTCCTGGGAAATGTGTTCCCTTTTGTAACCTTGTGACGATTCCGCCTTCTTGATCAATGGAAATGAGTAAAGGAATGTTTGGTGATGCTTTTTGAAATTCATGGGTGAGTTTCACGGTTTGTTTTGTATCAACCACATTCTCGGCAAATAAGATGACACCGCCTAGATGATATTTTTCTACAAGATGAGATACTTCGTTATTCATCTTTGTGAAGCCTGTAGGTGTGGATTCATCTTTTGTTTGCCAATTGCGAAAGTCCGGCATGAGCATTTGACCTATCTTTTCATCCAGTGACATGTCTTGAACCATTTGTTTAGCGGTTGGCAGAGAGGCAGAGCTAACCTTTTCCGTTGGAATGGAAGAGGTTAGCAGGGCTAAAACCAGTGCAGCGGGGAAGAGAGCTTTCAACATCGAATTCCTCCTTTTACTGAAAAGATTCGTAGATTGCGGTCATGATGCTTCCATAAGTACCAGTTGGGAACAGGTCGCCTTCAAATTGATTAGGATTTGTTTCTGGTGAAACAACGGGTGAATGTTTCTTATTCGTCAGCAACACGACACCTAAATTGTGTTTAGGATCAATCAATGTCATTGTGCCGGTCCAGCCAGTATGCCCATAGGCTTCGTTACTTGCATATTTTCCAAACATCCATTCCATGTCAGTATGACCGTTTTTTCGCCAGCCTAGCCCGTAAGTTGGGTTCGTATCAGATGAGGCTGTAAAGAGATCGATAGAAGCCTGATCAAAAATGGTTGTTTTTCCATAGCCGCCTTTATTAAGCATCAGCTGAAGCAGCACGGCCATATCTGAGGTGTTCGAGAAAAGTCCAGCGTGGCCGGAGATACCTGCCATTGAGTAATATGCTTTCTCGTCGTGTACTTCACCTAGCAGGGTGTACCGTCGGATGTTTTCAAAATCGATGACACCGTCTCGTGAATTGCCTAAACCTTCAGTTGCTGCAAAATGCTTCGGCTTGAACCCTTTTTGCAGCGGATTGAACATGGTATGTTTGAGACCTAGCGGCCGATAAATTGTTGACTCGACATATTGATCAAGAGGCATGCCTGTTTTCTTCTCGATGATCATGCCTAGCAGCATGTAATCAATGTCACTATAAATGTGCTGGGTACCTGGCTTGTATTGCAGCGGTACCTTTGGCAGCCATTTCATCGTTGTTTTTCTGTCTTGAGAATAAAAAGAGCCAGCTGATTCTTTGCTATAAAATAAGACACTGGAAGGGAGACCCGCAGAATGGGTGAGAAGATCTTTTACCCGAAGCTGGTCTTTACCGGTTACCTTTGCATCAGGTTCATCCTGAAAATCTGGAAGGATGGTCTGTATTTTTTCGTTGACATCAAGTTTTTTCTCGTAGACAAGCTTTTGCAGGGCATAGTTGGTCGCATACATTTTTGTATTGGATGCCAAATCGAATAGTGTATCTTTTTTCATTTTTTTATACGATTTGAGTTCTGTTGTGCCATCATATTTTTGCCGGTAGCCATAGGCTTTTTGATGGACGATCTTTCCGTCCTTGATAATGATGAGAGCGGCTCCTGGAAATCCTGCTTTGATGTCATTTTGAATCATTTGATCAACCTTCCTCAGCTGCCTGGAAGAAACACCTACTTGTTCCGGTCGTTTTGCTTTTTTTAAGACGGGATATTCTTCAGGTGCTGTTTTAGACAAAGACGATACAGGATGGGAGCTAGCTGCAAATGTTTGTACTGGTAACCCAAGGAGCATGAGCAGACATGTGATCAAAAGAAAACATTTCTTCAAGGTCTAGACCTCCTTATTGATTGTGATCCTCGAATTCAACAGCCATATCATCATGAAACCCAAATAAGTATGTGAAGAAAAATCCAGCAACATATGCGATAAATAGTCCAATTAAGTAAAGAAGCATTTGATGTGTGTGAACAATAAAGGTTAATGGAAGACCGGATACCCCGATGGCTTTCGTCGCAATTTGGAAGTAGGCTTGAAATGCGCCGCCGATTCCTGCACCAAGACAAGCGGTGAGAAATGGTCGTCCCAGCGGGAGTGTGACACCAAAAATGAGTGGTTCGCCAATGCCCAGCATCCCTGAAGGAAGTCCACCAGCAATGGCTCTTTTGAGCTTTTTCTTTTTTGTTTTCATATAAATGGCGAATGCAGCGCCGACCTGTCCTGCACCGCCCATAGCGAGAATTGGCAGAAGCGGGTCATCTCCAATTGAATTGATGAGTTCCATATGAATCGGTGTCAGCCCTTGGTGAAGTCCTGTTACAACAAGTGGGAGGAAGGTAGCACCAAGAACAAATCCTGCGAAAATTCCGCCCATATTCAATAGATAAGTCAGTCCTGAGGTGATGGCATCAGATATAAATCCGCCGACTGGCATGAAGACAACGTACGTGAAAATGCCTGTAATGAGTAGTGTGATGGTTGGTGTGACGATGATATCAAGTGATTGCGGGACGAAGCGTCTAATTCGGGTTTCCACAAGTGCCATAAAGATGGCGGCTAGAAGAACACCGATGAGTCCGCCTCTGCCTGGTAGAATATTTGTGCCAAATAACATAATGTCTGCGGAGGCTGGGTTAATAATGAGAATACCAGCTAATGCGCCTAATGCAGGAGAGCCTCCAAATTCCTTTGCTGCATTTGTTCCGACTAATATCCCGAGATAAGCGAAAAGTCCAGAACCGATAACCGTTAAAATAATCGCCGCTTGAGATTTTTCGTCAAGCCAGCCTGCTTGCACGATTGCTTTTGTTATCCCGGTAATCAGACCTGAGGCAACTAGTGCCGGAATAATTGGAATGAAAATGCTGGCAATCCGCCGTAAGAACAGCTTGAATGGTGTGCGGTTCTTTTGTGAAATGGCTTGCTTGTTTTTTTGTGCTTCGTTGTTTAAATCATAAGAGCCAGAGGCATTTAGCAGCTCTTCAAACGCACTGGATACTTGGTTGACAACGCCAGTGCCTAAAATGATTTGAAGCGTTTCTGCTTCGACGACGCCAATGACGCCATCGAGTTCTTTGATTGCTGTGACGTGAACTTTTTCATTGTCCATCGGTGTAATTCGGAGCCTTGTCATACAATGTGTATGGGAAGAGATATTTTCAGAACCACCACAGAGTGAAAGAATGTCTTTCGCCAACTGCTGATATTTCTTTTGATGACTCATGTTGAATCCCCCTTTGATTTTCGTTTCATGGAGCGGATGGCATGTCTTGTTTTGTCAATATATTGGGCTGTCTCTTCATATTGACGAGAAGCTAAACTGAGGAACAAGACATCAATTAAGTAGAGCTGTGCCATTCTAGAGGAAGTGGCAGCACTGCGAAAAGGTGCTTCATTGGAACCGGATGTCGATAGGTGAACATCACATAAGGCAGAAACGCTTGTATGACCTGGATGTGTTAAAGCAATGGTTTTCACCTGATTGTCTTTTGCGAGCTGAAGGGCTTGAATGATGTCTAACGTTTCTCCTGAAAAGGAGATCCCAAACACAATGTCATTCTCTCCTGCATTTGCGATGACGGTGGAGGCGATGTGCATGTCAGTGAAGGCTGTCGCTGCATAGTTAATTCTGAGAAATTTCTGCTGGGCATCAGCTGCGACGATGCCAGATGCACCAACACCGATAAAATGAATTTGGTTTGCATGCAGCAGTAATTGAACAGCCTTTTCTAAAGCATCTGCATTTAAAATAGAAGCGGTGTCCTTAATCGATTGAATCGAGTTTCCTGCTGTTTTTTGAATAATGGATTGAAGCGGTTCATCTTGTTCGATATCTCTGTAGCCTTGTTTATCGTCATGCATCAAGTCTCCAGCGATCCGCATTTTTAAATCTTGATAGCCATCCAGCCCGAGAGATTTACAAAGGCGGATGACTGCAGAGCTGCTTGCGCCAGCTGCCTGACTAATTTCATGTACTGTGCTTTTAATGACTTTGTCAGGATGGGCAAGGATATAGTCTGCAATGATTTTTTCAGATTGGGGAAGCTTTGATTTGATTGTGTGTAGTAGGGTAAGTCCACCTGCTGACATGAGCTCTGCCTCCTTTAGGACTGATAACGTGAGATCGCTTTGTCAATATGGCCATTCGTTTTGTTAAGTAAATCTTTGGCTGTTTTCTTATCTGTATTTGTTTGGAGCATGACGATGGCCGTTTTGACTTCTAAGTCTGCTGCTTCAAGAGTCTTCACGGCTTGTTCGTAGGAAGCATTTGTCACATGTTGAATGATGGTGATGGCGCGTTCTTTTAATTTATGATTGCTGACTTTTACATCAACCATCAAGTTTTCATATACTTTGCCTTGTCTGATCATGACTGAGGTGGAAAGCATATTTAAAATCATTTTATGAGCGGATGCTGCTTTCATTCTTGTTGACCCAGTGATGGCTTCTGGTCCTACAATAACCTCAATGGCGCAATCTGCAAGCTCGCTAATTTCTGCTTGTTCATTGCAGCTGAGTGCTACTGTTTTAGCTCCAATTGACTTTGCGTAGTTTAAAGCGCCGATGATATAAGGTGTCCTGCCGCTTGCGGCAATACCGACGACTGTATCTTTTGATGTCAGGTGGATGTGTACTAAATCCTGTTTGCCGGCATCTTCACTGTCTTCCACATCTTCGGCAGCTTGAGAAAAAGCGGAGTCTCCGCCTGCCATGATGCCAACAATGACATCAGGTGAGACGCTATAGGTTGGCGGACATTCGACAGCATCCATTACGCCAATTCTGCCGCTTGTTCCGGCGCCTAAATAAACGAGTCGGCCTCCATTTGAGATGGATTCATAAGCAAAGTCACTTGCTGTTTTGACATGTGGAAGTACAAGGTTGACTGCTTGAGCGACCTTCATATCTTCTTCATTGATCATCTGGAGTATTTCAAGCGGATCTGCTTGAGAAATTCCCATTGTGTTTGGGTTTCTTGATTCTGTTGTCAAAGAACGCAGTTGAGATGGCTGCATGTGACATACCTCCTTATTTCTTCATTTTCAGTATATTGAGTATGATATGAAATTTCAATATTATATTTGAATATTGAAATTATATTTCAGTCAAATTGTTGAACGAATAGGGAGTAAATAGTTAGAAAATAAAAAAAATAAAAATCCCCTTTACAAAAGGGGGACAACCTGTATATAATAACTTTTGTCAGCTTCACGGAAACAACAAACTTGACAAACTGGCCCGTTGGTCAAGCGGTTAAGACACCGCCCTTTCACGGCGGTAACACGGGTTCGAATCCCGTACGGGTCACCATGATGTGGAGGATTAGCTCAGCTGGGAGAGCATCTGCCTTACAAGCAGAGGGTCGGCGGTTCGAGCCCGTCATCCTCCACCATATGCCGGTGTAGCTCAACTGGTAGAGCAACTGACTTGTAATCAGTAGGTTGGGGGTTCAAGTCCTCTTGCCGGCACTGTTTTTTCTTTATCAATTCCATATGTGGAGGGGTAGCGAAGTGGCTAAACGCGGCGGACTGTAAATCCGCTCCCTCCGGGTTCGGCGGTTCGAATCCGTCCCCCTCCACCATTTTTGGGCTATAGCCAAGCGGTAAGGCAACGGACTTTGACTCCGTCATGCGTTGGTTCGAATCCAGCTAGCCCAGTTAAGACACCTTTTTGAAAAAGGTGTCTTTTTTTTATGTTGGCAGAGGGACTGTATAACTATTCAAAATGTTGTCGAGTTGAGTCAGAAGGCATTAAGAAAGTAAAATATAAGCATGAACGGAAAGGGGATGTACATATGGGAGAGCAAAAGAAGGTCACGATTATTGGAGTTCCAATGGACTTGGGTCAAACGAGAAGGGGCGTCGATATGGGCCCGAGTGCGATTCGTTGTGCAGGCGTAAAAGAAAAATTGGAAACGCTCTCATTTGATGTAGAGGATCTTGGAGATATTCCAGTTGAACAAAGAGATGATGAGAAAGGTTTATATACAAGTGAAAAGCTGAAAAATTTGACGGAGAATGCTGGGGCAAATCAGCTGCTTGCTGAGAAGGTTGACAGTATTGTGCAATCTGGTTCGTTTCCGCTCATTTTAGGCGGTGATCACAGCATTGCGATTGGCACACTTGCTGGGGTAGCCAAGCATTATGAAAACTTAGGGGTCATTTGGTATGATGCACACGGGGATTTGAATACGGAGGAAACCTCTCCTTCTGGAAATATTCATGGCATGCCGCTTGCTGTCAGTCTCGGTTTTGGGCATGCTGATTTAACGAACATTGGCGGTTATTCGCCTAAATTGAAGCCTGAAAATGTCGTTATAATTGGTGCTCGATCTTTAGATGAAGGAGAGCGGGCATTGATTCGAGAGAAAGGCATTAAAGTGTATACGATGCATGAAATTGATCGTTTAGGGATGACGAGGGTGATGGAGGAAGCGATTGCGTATCTAAAGGAGAGAACAGATGGTGTCCATCTGTCGCTTGATTTAGATGGATTAGATCCAGCGGAATGCCCTGGTGTAGGTACTCCGGTAGCAGGGGGCATTAGTTACCGGGAGAGTCATCTCGCAATGGAGCTTTTAGAGGAGGCGGGTATTTTAACGTCTGCTGAATTTGTTGAAGTAAATCCGGTTTTAGATGAGAAAAACAAAACCGCAGAAGCGGCAGTTGCGTTAATTGGTTCATTAATGGGTGAAAAGCTATTGTAGGTAGAGCGGGACTTGTTCCCGTTCTTTTTTTGTTTTGGGAAAATTTAAGGATATGTTAAGGTTTTTACCGGTTGATAAGCGTAACACACTGTCAAAAATTTGTTACACTATTTTTTAGAGGAGAATGAAACCTTTTGGAAAGAGGTTCGTATACATAAAGACCGGTGAAGGCAGAGGTTGAATATACTATGGACACAATGATTAAAAAGAGAATTAAGCAAGTGAAAAAAGGCGACCAGAACGCATTTGCAGACATCGTAGACCTGTATAAAGACAAAATTTATCAGCTGTGCTACCGTATGCTTGGGAATGCACATGAAGCGGAGGATATTGCGCAGGAGGCGTTTATTCGTGCTTATGTGAATATCGAAAGCTTTGATGTGAACCGTAAGTTTTCCACGTGGCTGTACCGCATTGCAACCAACCTGACCATCGACCGTATTCGCAAAAAAAAGCCGGATTATTATTTAGATGCAGAGGTGGCAGGAACAGAAGGATTAAATATGTATTCTCAAATTGCTGCTGATGGCATTTTGCCAGAGGATGAGGTGGTGTCTCTTGAATTATCGAGTACCATTCAGCAAAAAATTCTAAGATTACCCGACAAATATCGTTCGGTCATCGTATTAAAGTATATTGATGAACTCTCGTTAAAAGAAATTAGTGAGATTCTGAATATACCAGTTGGTACGGTGAAAACGAGAATACACAGGGGTAGAGAGGCTCTCCGGAAACAGTTGAGAGACCTTTGAGTGAGGTGATTTTGATGAGCTGTCAGGATAGAATCGTCCAGCTTATGCATCAGTATTTAGACGGGGACATTGAGCCCCAAGACGAAAAAGAATTAAAAAGCCATCTGCAATCGTGTGAGGAGTGCCGTACTCATTTTCAACAAATTGAGAAATCCATCGCGCTAGTGCAGAGTACATCTCATATAGAAGCACCATCTGATTTCACTGCAAAGGTGATGGCAGGTCTTCCAAAGGAGAAAAAGCGTGTGTCGGTTCAAAGATGGATCAAAGCTCACCCGCTGATGGTAGCCGCTGCCCTCTTTCTCATTTTAATGGGAGGCAGTCTGTTTACGAGCTGGAATACCGATCATAATTTCAGTGTGTCAAAGCAGCCGAATCTCGTCGTTGAAAATGATACAGTGACCGTACCTAAAGGGGAAACCGTAAAGGGTGATGTCACTGTCAAAAATGGCAAGCTGATTGTAGAAGGCAAGGTTGATGGAAATGTCACCGTCGTCAATGGGGAACAGCTGACTGCTTCTGCCGGACAAGTCACTGGTCAAATTAATGAAATTAATGAAGTATTTGATTGGATCTGGTACAAAATGAAATCAACAGCACAAAACGTAATGCGGGTCATTGGGCCAGAGGAGCAAAAGTAACTCAATCAGCTTAAAGAGCAGTCTCTAAGGGGGCTGCTCTTTTTCTATACATTGGCGGGATTCACGCATACTAGCAACTCAGCCAGATATGGCAACTATTTTCCTTGCTGAAACAAAATGTGGTATAATAGCCACGCTATGTATTGATACATAGGCTATTTTTATATTAAAAAATGCATCAAACGAAGAATAACTGAAAATTCTGGAGGACGAGGAAATGGCTTTAGGGGATATTCCTTTTTTGCAGTACCTCGGTAATGCTGTTGATATTCTCGTTGTTTGGTATGTGATATATAAATTAATGATGGTCATCCGCGGAACAAAAGCGGTTCAGCTTTTAAAGGGAATTGTGGTCATTGTTCTCGTCAGGATGGGAAGTGCGTATCTCGGTCTTAACACACTTCAATGGCTGATGGATCAAGCGATTACGTGGGGATTCCTTGCGATCATTATTATTTTTCAGCCAGAGCTAAGGAGAGCGCTTGAGCAGCTTGGGCGCGGCCGTTTCTTCTCAAGAAGCGGGACACCTGTAGAGGAACAGCAGCAGAAAACGATCGAGGCAATTACAAAAGCAATTAACTATATGGCGAAACGCAGAATCGGCGCGCTGCTGACAATTGAGCGCGATACCGGAATGAATGATTACATAGAGACAGGAATTTCTTTGAATGCAAAGGTGAGTTCAGAGCTGCTCATTAATATTTTCATTCCGAATACACCGCTTCATGACGGTGCTGTCATTATGAAGCGGGATGAGATTGCAGCTGCAGCTTGCTATTTACCGCTGTCAGAAAGCCCTTTTATCTCTAAGGAGCTGGGGACGCGTCATAGGGCGGCAGTCGGAATTAGTGAAGTGACAGACAGCTTAACTGTCATCGTTTCTGAGGAAACTGGCGGTATTTCTGTTGCAAGGAATGGTGATCTCCACCGAGAATTGACAGAAGAAGCGCTTGAAGAAATGCTGATTGCTGAATTTAGTAAGAACAGCAAAGATGCTTCCTCGACCAAATGGTATTGGAGGGGCAAGAAAAATGGATAAGATTTTGAATAATCGCTGGGCCGTTAAGCTTCTTGCATTGGTCTTCGCTTTATTGCTGTATGGTGCAGTCAATTCAGCGCAAGCGCCCACGCCGAAAAAAATCGGTGAATCCTTTTTCCCAACATCGACGACAGATGAAGCAACTTTAACCGACATTCCTGTTAAAGCGTATTATGATGACGAGAAGTACGTCGTCACTGGTGTGCCGCAGACAGTCAATGTCACGATTAAAGGATCAACTAGTGCTGTGAAAACAGCAAGACAAACAAAGAATTTTGAAATTTACGCAGACATGCAGAACTTATCGACAGGTACACATAAAGTGGAGCTGAAGGCAAGAGATGTATCGAAGGGACTCACACTATCGATTAATCCATCTGTGACGACTGTGACGATACAAGAAAAAACGACAGCTGAATTTCCTGTTGAAACCGAGTTTTATAATCAAAATAAAATCAAAGACGGCTATTCACCTGAACAGCCCATTGTGAATCCGAAAAAGGTCACAGTTACTGGATCAAAGGACGTCATCGACAAAATTTCTGTCATTAAAGCTTTTGTGAACTTAGAAGATGTCGATCAGCAAATTGAAAAAGAAGCGAAGCTCACTGTGTATGATAGCAGCGGGAATGAGCTGCCAGTTGAAGTAAGTCCGTCCGTGGTGGATATTACGGTCCCAATCTCGAGTCCAAGCAAAAAGGTCCCGTTTAAAATTGAGCGGACGGGCAGCTTGCCAGAAGGGATCAGCATCTCAAGCATTGAGACAAGCCCGAGTGAGGTCACAGTGTACGGCTCTCAAAAGGTGCTGGATGCCCTTGATTTTATTGATGGCGTCAAGCTGGACCTAAGCAAGATCAAAGATGATACGGAGATTGATGCCGATATTCCCCTGCCAGATGGTGTGAAAAAGGTATCACCCGAAACCGTTAAGATCAAAGTGAAGGTTGCAACAGCTGAAGAAAAAAAGATCGATAATGTACCGATTTCTGTCGTGGGTTTGAGCAAGGATCTCACTTCTGATTTTGTGAGCCCCTCTTCTGGACGGCTCACGTTAACAGCAAAGGGATCAAAGAGTGCGATTGATAAACTAAAGGCTTCAGATGTTGAAGCCTATATCAATGCAGGGGACTTGAACGAAGGAACCCATGAGGTCAAAGTTCAAGTAAATGGTCCTCAAAATGTGACTTGGACATTATCGAGATCAAAGGTCAAAGTGAAACTCACTTCTACTGATACAGAGGATCAGCCGGCTTCGACGAATGATCGGAAGGATCAAAAAGATCAACAAGATCCATCAACTGATGACGATGATCAGGGTGAGAAGAGTAAAGAAGAATCCACGCAAGATAAAGCAAAGAAAGAATCGAGTCAAAGACAGCGGGTCAAAGAAGATAAAAAAGAGGACGATGCGTCCTCTTGAATGGTAAAAAAGGAGCGATTGAAACATGGGCAAGTACTTTGGAACTGATGGTGTAAGGGGTGTAGCGAATAGCGAATTAACGCCAGAGCTCGCATTTAAAGTTGGGAGATTTGGCGGCTATGTGCTCACGAAGGATAAAGAACGTCCAAAGGTACTCGTTGGTCGAGACACACGTGTATCTGGTCATATGTTAGAAGGAGCGCTTGTTGCAGGCTTACTTTCAATTGGAGCTGAAGTGATGCGTCTAGGTGTGATCTCAACACCTGGTGTGTCTTATTTAACGAAGGCAATGGATGCTGAAGCGGGTGTCATGATTTCTGCTTCACACAATCCAGTTCAAGACAACGGCATTAAATTCTTTGGCGGTGACGGCTTTAAGCTGTCAGATGAACAGGAAAACGAAATTGAACAGCTGATGGATCAGCCAGTCGATCAATTACCACGCCCAGTTGGAGCCGATCTTGGAACGGTGAACGACTACTTTGAAGGCGGTCAGAAATACCTGCAATTCTTAAAGCAGACAGCGGACGAGGATTTTACAGGTATTCACGTGGCGCTTGACTGTGCACACGGTGCAACCTCTTCTCTAGCGACACATTTATTTGCAGATTTAGATGCTGATGTGTCTACAATGGGAACATCTCCAAACGGATTGAATATCAATGATGGTGTAGGCTCCACTCATCCAGAAGCACTTTCTGCTTTTGTGAAGGAGAAGGGTGCAGATATTGGTCTTGCGTTTGATGGTGACGGTGACCGTTTAATTGCAGTCGATGAAAAAGGTGATATCGTAGACGGCGATCAAATTATGTACATATGTGCACGTTATTTGAAGGATGAAGGCCGATTAAAGGATGACACCGTCGTGTCAACGGTTATGAGTAACCTTGGTTTCTATAAAGCGCTTGAGAAGCAAGGCATTAAGAGCATTCAAACAGCTGTTGGTGACCGCTATGTGGTCGAAGCGATGAAAAAAGACGGCTATAATGTCGGCGGCGAACAGTCAGGTCATTTGATTTTCCTTGATTATAATACGACAGGTGATGGCATGCTTTCTGCGATCATGCTTGTGAATACGCTCAAAGCGACAGGAAAAACATTATCAGAGCTTGCAGCGGAAATGGAAAAGTTCCCGCAGCTTTTAGTGAATGTGAAAGTGTCTGATAAATATAAAGTAGAAGAAAATGAAAAAGTAAAAGCGGTGATCCAAGAGGTCGAAAAAGAGATGAATGGTGACGGCCGTATCCTAGTTCGTCCATCGGGGACAGAGCCGCTTGTACGTGTCATGGCAGAAGCGAAAACAAAAGAGCTGTGTAATGAATATGTGGCTCGAATTACGGCTGTTGTGAAAGAAGAAATGGGTATTGAGTAATAGGTGAAGGCAAACCGCTGGCAGCGGTTTGCTTTTTTTTGAATAAACGACATAATTGGATGGATCTATACGAATGATATAAGCGAGGGCAACTTGAAGCTGCCTTCATACATAGGAGAGCACATCGAAGGTAGAACGTGACAAGCCTCATCGCATATAGTGTATGGAGGTCTCACTTTCTCAAATGAAGGGGATCACCCGCTAAATTGTGATTGACGGAGGTCAGACCTTATAGTACAATCATCCTTGTGTTACTGGATTTTTATTCTATGAGGAAAGGCAGGGTAGATGTTCAGAAACTCTCTTATAATTATAGCGCCCGAACTAAGCGATCGGACGAAAGATGCTTAGTTGACGAGGATGGAGGTTATCGAATTTTCGGCGGATGCCTCCCGGCTGATCAAAAAAAGAGATCACAGCCGTAAGTGTTTCTTTAAACCAAAGAGGTGACTCTTTGTACAAAGGGAATACACATGATCTCCCAAAATAAACATGTAGAGAGGGACGAAGAAATGTCCCTTCTATTTTAGTAGGCTTTCTTTGTCCCTTTCGCATGATCGGGAGGAAGAATATTTATGTGTGGAATCGTAGGTTATATTGGTCAGAATGATGCGAAGGAAATCTTATTAAAAGGTTTAGAGAAGCTTGAGTACCGCGGGTATGATTCAGCAGGTATCGCTGTGGCAAACGAAGATGGCGTGCATGTGTTCAAAGAAAAAGGACGTATCGCTGAGCTTCGCGAAGTCGTGGATGCAAACGTAGCATCTTCAGCAGGAATCGGACATACACGCTGGGCAACACACGGTGTACCAAGCCATCTAAATGCGCATCCGCATCAAAGTGCTTCTGGCCGTTTTACGCTTGTTCATAACGGTGTCATTGAGAACTATGTACAATTGACACGCGAATATTTACAAGACGTCACACTAAAAAGCGACACAGATACAGAGGTTGTTGTTCAAGTCATCGAACAATTTGTCAGCAGAGGTCTTGATACAGAGGAAGCTTTCCGCCAAACGCTTCTTCAACTAAAAGGCTCTTACGCGATTGCCCTTTTCGATAACGAAAACAAAGAAACAATCTATGTGGCGAAAAACAAAAGCCCATTATTGGTTGGTTTCGGCGAAGATTTCAACGTTGTGGCTTCTGACGCAATGGCGATGCTTCAAGTAACAAACGAATATGCGGAATTAATGGATAAAGAAATGGTCATTGTCACAAAAGACGAGGTTATTATTAAAAACCTTGACGGTGATATCATGACACGTCCTTCTTATATCGCTGAGCTTGATGCAAGCGACATTGAGAAAGGCACATATCCTCACTACATGTTAAAAGAAACGGATGAACAGCCGCTTGTTATGCGCAAAATCATCCAGGAATATCAAGACGAAAACGGCAAACTGTCAGTCGCTGGCGATATCGCAAGCGCGGTAGCAGAAGCAGACCGCATTTACATTGTGGCTTGCGGAACGAGCTACCATGCTGGACTTGTCGGTAAACAATACATTGAAGACTGGGCAAAAGTACCTGTAGAAGTCCATGTAGCAAGTGAATTCTCTTACAACATGCCGCTTCTATCGAAAAAGCCGCTGTTCATCTTCCTTTCTCAATCTGGAGAGACTGCGGACAGCCGTGCTGTACTTGTTCAAGTCAAAGAGCTTGGTCATAAAGCATTAACGATCACAAACGTACCAGGATCTACGCTTTCTCGTGAAGCGGACTTCACATTGCTTCTTCATGCCGGACCAGAAATCGCAGTGGCTTCAACAAAAGCCTACACAGCACAAATCGCTGTACTTGCAATCCTTGCATCCGTTGCAGCTGAATTAAATGGTCAATCTCTTGACTTTGATCTTGTGAAAGAGCTTGGGATTGTAGCAAACGCAATGGAAGCCCTAGTCGATCAAAAGGATGAAATGGAACAAATCGCTCGTGACTTCTTCACAGTGACACGTAACGCATTCTTTATCGGAAGAGGACTTGACTACTATGTGTGCCTTGAAGGTTCACTAAAACTAAAAGAGATCTCTTACATCCAAGCAGAAGGCTTTGCTGGCGGAGAACTCAAACACGGCACAATTGCTTTAATTGAAGAAGGCACACCGGTCATTGCCCTTGCAACGCAAGAGCACGTGAACCTCAGTATTCGCGGTAACGTCAAAGAAGTCGTTGCACGCGGAGCAAACCCATGTGTCATCTCACTAAAAGGCCTAGAAGACGAAGGCGACCGTTTCGTCCTTCCAGCTGTACACCCAGCACTTGCACCACTTGCATCTGTTGTCCCATTACAGCTGATTGCTTACTACGCAGCCCTTCACCGCGGGTGTGATGTGGATAAACCACGTAACCTTGCGAAGAGTGTGACGGTGGAGTAGGGATTAAATAAAAACAGCTGTTATACCCCTTTAGATATCGTTTTCTAAAGGGGTATTTTTGTTTCATTAGAACTGGAACGTACGAAGATTTTTGATTAAGGGTACAATATTAGAAGATTTACATGGGTTATAATGTGCTAAGTACATTATAAATAGAATGCCAAATGCACCTTGCGCAGGTAATACAGGTTAAATAATAAAGAAAGAGAGCAGACACATGACCAAACCTAAAATTTACACAATGAGCTTTGCAAAAGTCTATCCTCTCTACATCGCAAAGGCAGAGAGAAAAGGACGAACAAAGGCTGAAGTCGATACGATTATTTGTTGGTTAACAGGGTACAGTCCAGAAGAGTTGCAGGAACAGGTGGATAAAAATACAGGTATAGAAACATTTTTTGCCGAGGCTCCTGAGCTTCATCCTTCCCGCAGTTTAATCAAAGGAGTCATCTGTGGTGTACGGGTAGAGGACATTGAGGAAGAAACCATGAAGAACATTCGGTATATGGATAAGCTGATTGATGAGTTAGCGAAAGGAAAGAAGATGGAAAAGATTTTGCGAGGTTCATCATGAGAATAACAAGCAAGCCCAGTGAACTAACCTTCACTGGGCTTTTTTATATTTATAGATCATTCGACCAATAAAAATAAAATCCATTTGAACGAATTCACTCTTCATGTCGTCAAAAGAAGTAATACCAAAACGAATTGGCGTTTGAAAAGGGAGTGGCGTGGATGGATATGAAGATGATATTACCTCTTATTTTGCTGCAAGCGATGTTGATGGTGATTGGTTTGTTTGATTTGCTGAAAAGAGATCCATCGAGGATCAGAGGAGAGGTGAAGTGGATTTGGGCGTTGGTGATCGTGTTTGTGGCGAGTGTCGGTCCTATTGTGTATTTGATTTTTGGTCGTAAATCATCTTAAAAGGGGGGGATTTGCTTGAATATGCTGGAGTGTCATGGGCTGACGAAATCGTATGGTCCGAATGAAGTTTTAAAAAATGTTTCGTTTTCTGTTGGGGAGGTTGGATGTGTTGGCTTTTTAGGAGCCAATGGAGCGGGGAAGACAACGACGATCCGGATTTTGACGGGGCTTGCTCGTCCTACTTCTGGGGTCGTGAAGGTGGCAGGTTTGGATGTCACAAAGGAGATGGATCAAATCAGTCATGTGATAGGGTATTGTCCGCAGCATCCTGCATTTT
This sequence comes from Bacillus sp. FSL R5-0712, assembly GCF_038593285.1. Lineage (NCBI taxonomy): Bacteria > Bacillati > Bacillota > Bacilli > Caryophanales > Bacillaceae > Bacillus > Bacillus sp. FSL R5-0712. The sequence continues at coordinate 192,384 of NZ_CP151981.1, forward strand.
ATCAGGATATGACGGGGCAGGAGTGGATGCATTGGGTTGGCGGGTTATTTCATTTAGAGAAAAAAATCATTCGCTCCAAAACAGAGGAGCTGTTGAAGCTTTGCCGCATATATGAGGCGAAGGATCGTGCCATTGGCAGCTATAGCGGGGGAATGAAGCAAAGCCTTGCCATTGCGCAAGCGCTTATCAACAGCCCGAAGGTTCTCATCTTGGATGAACCTGTGTCTGCACTTGATCCCATGGGGAGAAAAGACGTTCTGACATTGATTGAGCGTCTGAAACAAGAGATGTTGATCTTTATGTCTACCCATATTTTAGATGACATTGAACGAGTGGCGGACTATATTATCATGATCAATAGTGGCAAAATTGAGATGTCTTCTTCCATGAAACAGATCAAAGAAGACTATATCCAGCCAGTGATTGAATTTCAATTAGAACAACAGAATACGAAATTAGTGGCTTTGTTAAAAGAGCGGCATTGGGTGGAGGAATGTATTGAGACAGAAAACGCTTATCAGGTGCGAGTGAACGATCAACAAATAGCATTGAAGGAGCTGCCTTGTCTCATCACTGAATCTGGCGGTGTTCTCCTCCATTATCAACTATCTAAGCTGACGCTTGAAGATATTTTCATGAAGGTTGTGAATGCATGATGATGTTGAAAAAGGAATTTAGGGAGTTATTTACTAGCTATAAAATCTTATTTGTTCCTATCATTTTTACGATTTTAATGATCACACAGCCTATTACGCTCAAAATGCTGCCGGATCTTCTATCGAAATCAGCTAATTTACCTGAAGGATCTACATTTTACATACCAGAGCCTAGTGCAGGAGAGGCTTTGGCGAGTGCATTGAGTAAATTTGATTCGCTAGGTGTGTTTATCCTGATTATGATCGTGATGGGGACGATCGCTGGAGAGCGTGCCTCTGGAGTTACCGCGATGATTATGGTGAAACCGATCAGTCGAACGAGTTACTATGTCTCGAAAATATGCGCCTATGCCTGTTTGACTTTGTTTAGTTTGGTGGTGGCGGTGCTTGTCTCTGTTTATTATGTGGACATTCAATTTGGGCATGTGGATTGGGTCAATGTGTTAAAAGGAACACTTCTTTATTATCCAAATTTATTGCTGATTGTGGTATCGACCATTTGTGCTTCGGCGTTCTTTCAACGTTCTGTCACAGCTGGCGGTGTGTCGCTTTTAATCAACCTTATTCTGTTTACCGTACCTTCATTTTATGAAGAGACATTAGGGAAGTTTGCGCCTAAAGGCGTGACAAGTGCAGCCGAAGAGATGATTCATAAAGGGACTTATTCGGATCAGGCACTTACAAGTTTTCTAGGTGTATCGGTATTGATTGTTTTCTTTTTTCTCATCGGATGTTTTCTTTTTAGAAAACAAGAATTATAGCAGCCTGTTGCGATTGTTTCTGAAAGTTTACTATGAGCATAAAAATCTGAATACGGTTGAAAATTTGATATGATGAGAAAAATTGACTGTATTTTCAGAAAAGGGGTTTTTATTCATGAGAACATCACGTAATCCTGAGGCCATTCACCCGCCACTTGCACCATATACCCATCAAATAGAAACAACTGGACCACAGCGGTGGTTAACTCTATCAGGTCAAGTGGGGATGGAGGCGGATGGAACAATTCCTGAGAGCCCGTTGGAGCAGCTAGAGCTAGCGTTAGAGAATGTGAAACGAAATGTAGAAGCGGCAGATATGGCTGTGGAAGATATAACGAAACTAGTATTTTATCTCGTTGGAGAGTTCGACGCTGAGAGCAGGAAACAAATTATGGGGCAGTTTTTAGGCGATCATCTGCCTTGTATGACGATGATTTATGTGGTGGCTTTGGCTTCACCTGCTTTAAAGGTTGAGGTGGATGCTTGGGCGTGTCAGGAGATGGTATAGGGTTAATAGATAAAAGATTGGGATGCTGCAGCCCAATCTTTTTTTATTTTGTACATAATATAATTTCTTTTTCCGTTGTTTATAGAATAGATTATCTCATTCCTATTACCTTGTTATTCTCTATATGGTAATATTAGGTTAAGAGATTAGTGGGTCTATTGACATTCGTTTTTTGATTTTATGACACACCATAGATAAGCATACATCACTCTAATCAAAGGGAGAGATTTGATGCCGTTCATGGAGGTTCAGAATGTAAGCAAGCGATATAGCAATGGTGATGGGATAGAGGATCTGTCATTTTCCATCGAACCAGGGGAGGTTGTGGCGCTGCTTGGGCCTAATGGTGCTGGGAAGACGACAACGATTCGATGTTTAACGGGTCTATATAAACCAGATGGAGGGGAAATTCTCATAGAGGGTTTCCCGCCTGGTCATGCCCATGTCCAAAAACAAGTAGCTCTTATTCCTGATCAGCCGTATTTGTATCCAGACTTAACGGCTGCTGAACATGTTCAATTCCGTGCACGTGGATATCATAAAGGCTTAAAACAGATCAAGGAAAAGGTATATGAAGCGTTGAAAGAAGTACATATGGAAAAGAAGATGAATGAACTGTGCGGAAGGCTGTCAAGAGGCCAAAAGCAGCGTGTCGTCTTAGCAGGAGCCATTGTTCAAGATGCCTCCCTTTTTATATTAGATGAACCGACTGTCGGGTTAGATATTCCGTCTAAACAGTGGCTGTCTAATTGGCTGAGACAAAAAAGCAGTCAAGGTGGGTCGGTCTTTGTGTCGACTCATAGTCTGGAGTTCGTTCTCGATACAGCCAGCAGGGTGGTATTGATTCGAGACGGTGCCATCATGAAGAGTATGGATGTTCCTCAAATAAAGGAAGAACAGGTTGAGTGGAGGGCAGAAGTCATTCAACTTCTGGGGGAGTGGTCAAGTGAATAACACACTCTCCCTTTTATGGATGAAATCTCAAAGGCGCTTGATCAGTAAAAATCAAGAAAAGAAAATGCCTTTTCTGATCTTACTTCTTTTCATAGCGGCAATTGGTTTTCAGCTAAGCGCAGTTTCAAGTATGGGTGATTGGGATACAAGTGCAGCAGGATGGATTATTGTCTGTTTGTTTGTTCTTTATACGGGTTTTGGTTTGTTTACAAATCGGCTGCCTAGTCAGATGAACGATATCATTTGGTTATATGGAAATGGCGCTTCTTTATGGACGGTTGTTATCAGTGTGTGGATGTATCACATTTTCTGGCGAGGGGCTCTTTTCATTATCTCTGCTTTGGCTGCGGACCTTCTTCTGTTTTTTATGACGCATCAGTACCCGTTTCTGCTTGGAAAATCACTCATCCTGACAGGGCTGTTATGTTTGGTTGAAACTTGGATGATTGCGGTTTCTTGTGCTAGAACCATTCGAGTATACAAGCGTTTGCTCTTACTCAGTTTTGTCTTGATGTTTTTCAGCTTTGCACTACTTGTTTTGAATCAATTGGTGATGAAACAGCCTTCATTGATGAACATTGCTGATTCTTTGATGTTTCAAGCTGGGCGTATGATCGAAGAGTTCTCCATTCTTTCTGTCTTCATTTTTATTGGAGTGATGTTCCTATCTTTCATGATGATGTACAGGGCTAGTCATCATTTAGAGATGAAGGAGTCTTTAGTCAAAGAGGCAGTATTTTGGGAGGAATTTGAGGGGAAACAAATTCAATCAAGTCCAATCGTTCAAAAAAAGGGCAATACGTGGTGGGGACTTCCGGCATTAACGGGCATTTGGGCTTTTCTTTGGATTGAATTATTGCTGATAAAAAAGTATATGATTTTCCATGTACTATCTACTATGCTGTTAATTGGTACTTACTATGTCGTCTTTACTTATTTTTCAGATTGGCTGAATCTATTCTTGATCGTCATCGCTGCATCCGTTCTTTTTAGTTCATATTATGCAGGGATTGTAAGACACGCACAAACAGGAGTGCTCTACCTTTTTCCAGGTGCTTTATATCAAAAAATCATTCTGTTAGAAGTGTTTCAAACCTTTTGGCTGTATGCTTTCTACTTGCTTTCTCTTTATTTGGTTGAGATTCAGGATGTATTGTATTGGACCTTATTTGGTGGAGGAGTTTATATATGGTTTTTGGCCATACGGCTCTTTGCCTTTATGCAGCCTCTGAGAAGAGAAAGGAGTTTTGCTTTGGCCGCCTATTATCGATCATTGCTATTTGCGTTTGTGATCAGTGCGATGGTCATGATTAGCATTCATCTCATCACTGATGGCTTGTTGACTACAATTGTATCCCTAGCGGCTGGGGCTGGATTTTATGTGTTTTGTTATCGATACCGTGCGGTTCATTAAAAAGAGGAGTTGATTGTAAATGAAACCAGAAAATAAGCTGTCTCAATCAGTTCAACAATTGGCCAATACAAATGAAGTAACGATCGTTCAAGCAATAGGGGAATTGAGAAAATCAGGAAAAGATGCAGTGCCCGTCCTTGTTGAAGCTTTAAAAGAAAAAGGTTCTCTTCGGAACATTGCAGCAGCTGTACTTGGTGAATTTGGAGCAGATGCGGGGGACGCAGCTGAACCGCTAGCACAGCTATTAGAAAGTGACGAAGAGGATACAAGAATGGCAGCTGCCATGTCACTCATGAGGATTGGTCAGCCTAGTCTGCCATTTCTTCTGCCATTAGCGAAACGTTATGAGGGACCTACTTGTTTCTGGGCATCATGGTGTATCTCTTGGATTGATCCATCAAAAATTGAAAAAAACATGTACGAGTGCTTAAAACAAGAACAAGAAAATCCAACAGGCAACGTAGCGCCTTTTGCTGCTGAGGAAGCATTAGGAAAAATCATCGCCTTTCAGTTAAAAGATAAGGGGGATGTATAGTGGGAACGCAGAAACTCAACTGGCCTGAGCATCTTCCTTGGATTTGCCCTTAAGATCAAAGGAGTTTTTAGGGTCAATGAATAGCTTGGAAAATGGGAGATACCGGCTGGTTAGAAAAACATTCATTTGGTTAGTAAGTATCAAGGAGGAGAGAGTGTTGTTTCAATCAAACAAAGAATTAAAAAGAAACGTCATTTTTTTCGCAGGTGTTGGAGCGGTTTTGCTGATTTTAATGATGCTGAAATGGTTGCCGATTTCTGCAGACTTGGAAATGGCATTGATTTTATTCGGTTTGGGAATTTTGTTTTATTTGAAGCGTGTGCTGCGGGAAGAAGAAATTCATAAGTCATAAGTATTTAGTATGATACCTAGAATATAGATTCTAGGTTTTTTTATTAAATTTACCTTAAAACACACTTTTTCACATGGGGATGGAAACCATTTTTTTAAAAGTGTGGTAGGATAAATATGCTTTATCTTTATATTGTCCGAAGGAGCTGTCGAGTTGAAGGGATCTAGGGTTGAGTTAATTGATAGTTTACGTGGTTTTAGTTTATTAGGTATTTTGATTGTGAATATGCTTAATTTCCAATATGATTATGATTTTGAGAAAATGTTTGATTCGAGTTTTTGGGGACAGGAATTCGGTGTATATGTGACGGAAATTTTGTTCCAAGGGTCTTTTTATCCGATTTTTTCTTTTTTGTTTGGGTATTCTTTTATCAAGCTGATTGAATCGACGAAGGCCAAGGGGCTGAATACGAATGCCATTGTCGTTCGCCGAGGTTTTGGTTTGATTGTGCTTGGGATGCTGCATCTAATCTTCATTTGGAGTGGCGACATTCTTCTCTATTATGGAGCTTGTACGTTTTTCCTAATGATGTTTATAAACAGTCGAATCAAAACAGTGTTTATATGGTCGGGTATTTTAGGTGCCTTATCATTAGTGATTTATCCATCTCTAATGAATTTTATTTACGGAAATTCTGATTTATTAACGAATGTATATGGGAATGGTACATATGGTGATATTGTATTGAGCCGGATTACAATTGAAGATGATATGGTAATCGTCTCCATCATTATGGCAATTGTAACACTTACTCTGACACCAATTTTAAGTCTTCTCTATGCTCCTATCATAATCGGTCCGTTTGCACTGCTTGGCATGGCGATCGGGAAAAAGGGTCATTTGACAGAAGAAGATCGAGGCATGGCTTATCGTAAAGGCTGGGTTTGGATGATTATCATCGGGCTCGTTTTAAAATGTGCGACGTTCATTGATGCTCCTTGGAGTGAATTGGTGATTACGCTGGGTGCCTATGTGCTGACGATTGGGTATATTCAAGCCTTTATTGTTTTCTACTATTCGAAGGCAGCCCAAGGTTTCAAACGCCTGCTTGCAGGGCTTGGCCGTTTGTCTCTCTCAAACTATTTGGCGCAGTCGATTATTTGTACAACGATTTTCTATTCTTATGGACTTGGTCTATTTGGACAATTGGGGTCAATGTTTGGGCTGCTGCTTGCTGTCGGACTGTACACAGCACAGCTGTTCATCAGCTATCTCTATTTGAAAAAATGGAGAAGAGGTCCTGTGGAGTGGCTTATGGGAAAATGGGTATATTGGAAATAAAGCATTTTGTTAAAGAACCGCATGGCTTAAGGGCTGTGCGGTTCTTTATTTTAAAAAAATAAGGAGAACATTTTTAAAATGGTTGAATATTCTTTCAGTGTGTATATAATGTATATATAGTGTATATACAATATTTTGTTCCAACTATCTGAAAAAAGAGGTTTTTATATGCAAATTACGATTTCAAACCATTCTAAGGAGCCTATCTATGAGCAAATTACGAATCAAATCAAATCGATGATTTTAACGGGTGAGCTTGCGGAAGGTGCAGCGCTGCCGTCTATTCGAAAACTGGCGAAGGATCTACAAATTAGCGTGATTACAACAAAGCGAGCGTATGAAGAGTTAGAGAAGGCGGGATTTATTTATTCGATTGTCGGCAAGGGTTCATTTGTTGCGGAACAAAACCTAGAAGTGATGAGAGAGAAAAAATTGAAGGTGATCGAGGAACAGCTTGGAGCGGTTGTTACAAACGGGAAAGAATTAGGCTTATCTTTTGATGAATTGCAGCAGTTATTAAAGTTCTTATATGAGGAGTGAGATGAGTGGAGCATGTGATTGAATTCAAAGGAGTATCGAAACGATTCAAGGATTTCTCCGTTCAGGAGCTTGATTTACAGGTTAAGAAAGGCTTTGTCACAGGGTTTATTGGAGAGAATGGAGCGGGTAAGTCGACCACCATTAAAATGATCATGAATTTGTTAAAGCCCGATTCAGGTGACATCAAGGTTTTTGGATTGGATTATCATACTCATGAAAAAGAAATTAAAGAACGAATCGGATTTGTTTACGATGCCAATGTTTTTTTCCCAGGGTTGAATTTAAAGGACATCAAACGGATTGTGGCTCCTGCCTATAAACGCTGGGATGACCAGCTTTTTAATCAATATATTGAACAGTTTGGTCTGCCGCTGAATAAAGCGATCAAAACATTTTCAAAAGGGATGCAAATGAAGGCTTCACTAGCGATTGCGCTGTCTCATCATGCAGAGCTGATTATCATGGATGAACCAACTGCTGGTTTAGATCCGGTTTTTAGAAGAGAGCTGCTCAGCACGTTACAAGAATTGATGATTGATGGAAATCGGACGATCTTTTTCTCGACGCATGTGACGACTGATTTAGACCGGATCGCGGATTATATTGCGTTTATACAAAATGGAAGATTGGTCTTTCAACAGTCGATTCATGAAGTGGCAGAAAGTTATGCGCTTGTGAGAGGGAGCCTAGAGTTGTTGGATCGAGACACAGAAAAGGCGTTTATCCATATTCAGCGTACATCAGCAGGTTTTGAAGCATTATCAGATCGGATTGATGAGGTGAAACTTATTTTTGGGGATGCTGTTGTGATTGAACCGGCGTCGCTTGAGGATATCATGTTTTATTTGAAAGGCGGGGCTGCGCATGTTTCATTTAATTAAGCGTGATGTGATTTTGCAAAAGAAGCAGTTACTTATTTTTATTCCGTTTATCTTATTTTTTATTTTCATGGATGTCCATCCAGTATTGACGTTTATAGTCGCTAGTGTCTTCATTCCATTTAACACATATGCGTATGATGAAAAGGCAGAAACGAATATCCTATTAAATTCTTTGCCTTATACCCGGAATGAAATTATTGCCTCCCGTTATCTTGGTGCCGTTTTTTATATGGTCATTGCGATCGGGCTGACAAGTGCTGCATTACTTGTGTTTGGGAAGCTGTTTTCGCTGTCAGATATTGCGATTGGCAGCGGGTTGTTTTTATTGTTCGCGGCGTGTACGTTTCCATTGTTTTATATCTTAAAGCCTGGTTATATCACAACGGCAGTGATCATTGGCTTTATCGTATTATCTGCTATGGGACCGCCTGTTGTCCTCTATTTAGCAGAGCAATTTAGTGGGCTCACTAATTTTATCATGAATGTATCGATCCCTGTTTTATATACGGGGTCAGCTGTGCTGATTATGCTCTTCTACTTGTTGTCTTGGGGACTTTCTACTGTGATTTACCAGAGGAAAGTGTTTTAGGAAAGCAATTACCGAAGTTCCTATAAATTTACAGTTTGAGCTTAGAAGACCGTGTGAGCGGTCTTTTTTTGAAGATTTTTCTGGTTATTGATTATATCAATATAAAATAATTTGAACTTACTTTTATGTCAGAATATTTTGTTAATAGTGTTTTCCTCAAAAAAACAATTGTTTTTTAAGGGTAGATTTATTATGATAATATACATCGAAAGATTGATGTTTCTCAATCAGAATGAAAATTCTGATTTTTATTTTTTATGTTGTTTGTTGATGAGGGGGAAGAAAAGTGGCTCAAAAGGAATTAAAGAGAGGGTTAAGTGCCCGCCATATTCAAATGATCGCTCTTGGCGGCACAATCGGTGTTGGCTTATTTATGGGGTCAGCGAAGGCCATTCAGTGGACAGGTCCATCCGTTCTTCTAGCGTACGCAGTGTGTGGTATTTTTATCTTTTTTATTATGCGTGCGATGGGAGAAATGTTATATCTTGAGCCGAGTACAGGGTCATTTGCTACATTCGGGCATCAATATATTCATCCGCTTGCAGGGTATATGACGGCTTGGAGTAACTGGTTCCAGTGGGTCATTGTCGGAATGTCTGAAATCATTGCGGTTGGGGCTTATATGAAATATTGGTTCCCAGAGCTGCCTGCGTGGATTCCAGGATTAATTGCGATGATCATTTTAGGAGCGGCCAATTTGATTTCGGTTAAGTCGTTCGGTGAATTTGAATTTTGGTTTGCGATGATCAAAATTGTGACGATTATCTTGATGATTGTTGCAGGTTTAGGCATTATTTTCTTCGGTTTTGGAAATGGCGGAACGCCTATTGGGCTGTCTAACCTTTGGGCGCATGGCGGGTTCTTTACAGGTGGGTTTAGCGGATTCCTGTTTGCATTGTCTCTAGTTATTGCTGCTTATCAAGGTGTCGAGCTCATTGGGATTACAGCGGGTGAGGCGCAAAATCCGCAAAAGACGCTGACAAATGCCATCAAAAGTATCATCTGGCGTATTTTGATTTTCTATATCGGTGCGATCTTTGTCATTGTGACGGTGTATCCTTGGGATCAGCTGAATACCCTTGGCAGTCCATTTGTAGCGACATTTGCGAAAATCGGGATTACAGCAGCGGCTGGTATTATTAACTTTGTTGTCATTACAGCAGCGATGTCCGGCTGTAATAGTGGTATTTTCAGTGCGGGCCGTATGCTTTATACATTAGGTGTGAATGGTCAGGCGCCTGCTTTCTTTACAAAAATTTCGAAGAACGGTGTACCGTATTTTGGGACATTCGCTGTGCTGATTGGTTTAGCGATAGGAGTGGTCCTGAATTATGTTTCTCCGCCAAACATTTTCGTCTATGTGTATAGTGCGAGTGTCCTTCCTGGGATGGTGCCTTGGTTTGTCATTTTGATTAGTCATATCGGCTTCAGAAAGGCGAAGGGGGCAGCGCTTGATCAGCACCCGTTCAAGATGCCGCTAGCACCGTTTTCTAACTATCTTACAATCGGATTTTTATTGATGGTTCTTGTGTTTATGCTCATTAATCAGGATACGCGTATTTCTCTTATTGTAGCAATTGGGTTCTTGATTTTAGTAGCACTTAGCTTTTTTGTATTTGGGATTGGAAAACGGAAGCCGATTGAAACAGCTTCTTCTGATCAAACGGTGAAATAATCAAAGGCCTTGCGGGATGGACCGCAAGGCTTTTTATATTTAGAGTGAAGCTTTTACACGGTTAAAGACATCTGGAAAGTTGGTGAAAAGACCGGTGACGCCGTATTGCAGAAGACGTGTCATGTCTGCTTCGCTGTTTACCGTATATGGATGAAGGAGGAGTCCGTGGCTTCTGACCTGCTGGACGTTTTCAGGTGTTAATGCTCTAAAATTCGGTCCGACCCCTACAGCGTACGTTTTGATGAAGTTGAGCTGATCGTCTGTGATGGATGTCATTTGGTTTCTGTCTAATAGCTGTACTTTTGGCAGGCGTGGGGCTAATTTCTGCAGCTTTAGCAGGCTGTCTTCACTAAATGATTGTATGATAACCTGCCCTTTTCTTGTGTGTTTCCCAAGAAGGTGATGTTTCTTTAAGGCGGCCAATAGTTTTTCTTCCATTTGCGGATAAAGGTCTGGTTTTTTTGTTTCAATATAATAATTCTCTCGTTTGCCGAAATAGCGCAGCACCTCATCTAATGTAAGGACTCTCTGTCCGATATAGTTGGCATTTTGTCTGTCGGGATTTGCTTCGTTAAACCATGTACCAGCATCAAGCTGTTTGATTTCAGCAAGTGTTAGGTCTTTGACCCAGCCTGTTCCGTTTGTGGTTCGGTCAACGGTTTCATCATGCATCACGATGAGATGTCCATCCTTTGTCATTTGAAGGTCGAGTTCGAGGTAATCTGCATTCATCTTTGTGGCGAGCTTGTAGGAAGCCAGGGTATGCTCTGGTGCATACCCTGATGCTCCGCGGTGTGCAACGGTTAAGATGCGATCTGGAGATAAAAGGTTTTCATGTGCCGATACGGTGGCCGGCACCCACACAAAAGACAGTAAAGCAAAAGAGAGCAACACGAAAGCGAGTAATCTACTTTTCTTCATATTTTATCCTCCTCTTACGGTAACTGCCTCCATCATAAGAAATAGATGTAAAGAGCATGTTGGGCGGATATGAATCTTTTATGTGATTTTCATTAAGCTTGCTCTACGCGTTTTCCTGTATTCCATGTCATCGCGAGGAAAACAATCGCAAGCACACAAGAACCAACCAGTAAAATGAAGCCTCCTGTCCAGTCATAGTGATCGACGACGACACCCATCATGGCATTGGCAAAGGCAGAGCCGCCAATGTAGCCGAAGAAGCCTGTCAGTCCGGCAGCAGTGCCAGCCGCTTTTTTTGGAGCGAGATCAATGGCTTGAAGTCCAATGAGCATGACCGGTCCGTAAATCAAAAAGCCGATGCTGATGAGGGCAATGTTATCGACCATTGGATTGCCTGCAGGGTTTAGCCAGTAAACAAGAACGGCAATTAACACCCCGGCCATAAAGATGACGCCTGCTGGTGCGCGGCGGCTTCTAAAGAAGCGGTCACTGATCCATCCGCACAATAATGTACCAGGAATGCCTGCATATTCATAAAGAAAATAAGACCAGCGTGAATGCTCTGGTGAAAAGCCCTTTGCTTCTGTTAAGTAGGTCGGCGCCCAGTCAACGACACCGTAACGGACAAAGTACACAAACACGTTGGCAATGGCGATATACCATAGGAATTTATTGTTGAGTACATATTTAAATAAAATCTCTTTCACTGTTAATTCTTTTTCTTGATCCTCATAGTTTTGTGCCGGATAGTCATTTCGATATTCCTCGATTGGCGGAAGACCAGTGGATTGCGGGGTATCCCGTACGAGAAGAATGATCACGAAGGAGACGATAATGGCAATGATGGCAGGGAAGAAAAAGATACTTTTCCACGTCGCAAACAGTACAATTCCTAATGTGATAAGCGGTGCAAGAATCCCCCCGCCGATATTGTGAGCGACGTTCCAAATGGACATTTTCGTACCACGTTCACTAACTGAAAACCAGTGCGCCATCGTACGTCCGCATGGCGGCCAACCCATGCCTTGAAACCAGCCGTTTAAGAACATGAATAAAAACATGATCCATACACTGGATGTGACCCATGGAAATGAGACAAATAGGATATTGATAAGAGCTGATAAAAAGAGTCCGGCAGCTAAAAAGTATCTAGGGTTACAGCGGTCTGAGATCATCCCCATGATGAATTTACTAAAGCCATAAGCGATAGATACAGCTGCGAGCACAAAGCCTAATTCACTTTTCGTGAACCCCTCTTCCTGTAGATATGGAATGGCAAAAGCGAAATTTTTGCGCAGCAAATAGTAGCCCGCATACCCGATAAAGATGCCTAGAAAGACTTGCAGCCGCAGCCGCTTATACGTCTCGTCTGTTTTGGCATCATCAAGCCTGTCGATATGCGGAGCAGGTTTAAACCATTTGAACATAAAGATCCTCCTTTTGTAGATGTCCGATTGACTGAAGCAAAAGTACGAGAATGGCTTTTGATCCTGTACCTTTTCAGAGACAAAAGAATTGTTAGCGCTTTCTTTTGTACTCCCATCATATCGGATGGAAGAGACGTTTATGATGAGGCTTTTGTCATAAATTTGGAAAAATGGGTCGTGAAGCAACAAAAAAATCCGCACAATGGCGGATTTTTTCTTATCGGTTATAGAGACACATTAATTTTCGCAGATTTCTTTAGCTTTTCAATTTCTTTTTGTACTTCTTTTTGCTTTTCTTGAGATTCTAGCTGTTTTTTAATTTGTGATTTAACCTCTTTGTATTCTGGTGCTTTTTGCTTTTGTTTTTTCATTTGGTCTGCGTATTGATCATAGTACGCTTTGACGTCTTTCTCAGAGACGGAGGCTGATTTGATTTCTTTGTCGACATATTGGCTGTATTTGATGCTGTCGGCAATGTCACTTTTCAGCTGATCCAATGTGAGTCCGCTCTTTTTCAGTGCTTCTTCGAATTGAGCGTTGTCTTTAAACTGTTTCTTTTCTTCCTTTAGCTGCTTATCTACCTCTTTGTCAGTGGCTTTGAAGCCCTTCTTCTCAGCATCTTGCAGGATGAGCTCTTGGCCTACGAGCGCATCAATGGTTTGTTTCTTGACTGCTTTTTCGCCTTCTTTAGAAGTTGGGTCTTGTCCGGACTGCTGAAGCTGGCCTTGGATGGTAGATAAGGCGCTATTGTATTCACTGCCTGTGATTTTGTCTTTGTTGACGGTCGCGACGACCTTTTGATCATCGATTTTTTGTGCGTCTAATTTCTTTTGCATTTCTTCCATTTGCTTTTGCTGCTCTTTTTGATCAGCCTGTGTTGTTTCCTTGTTTTTGGCTGAATCGTTTTGCTTATCTTGTTTGGCATCGTTTGATGAGCAGGCTGCAAGCCCAACAGATAACAAACAAGCGATGAGTGTATATGATACCTTTTTCATCATTTTCTCTCCCTTCGGTATGAGAACGTCTAGTGCGCATTCTAACCGTTTTTTAGGAAAAATAAAACCGTACAGACAATTTGTTAGCGGATTGACATGTTTTTTATCTGTTTGTCCTCATTTTGTCTTCTCATAGTCATCTCATGACAAACTCAATTGTGGAATAATTGTTCCATCGCTTCGTCGATATCGGTGATTGGCTGGCGGCAGCTGTAGTTTTCACAAATATACACGGTGGTTTTGCCATCGATTGTTTTGTAATCTTTTGTAAAGGGCGCGAGCTTCGCTAATTCTTCCCCTGTTTCGGCAGTCAATATGATATCAAATGGCACGAAGCGTTTTTGAAGCGCCTGTAAAAGCTGTTCTTTTTGAGGGTCGCCGTTTTTTCCAAGAATGATGATTTCTCTTTTCGTTGCATATTGACTTAGGAGCCCTTGCAGAAACGCTGTGTGTCCGCTTGGGTAGGAAGAGACATCAACATAAAAGGCTTGGAACATCTGCTGTAATGTGTCTAGCCAATTCTGGCGTCCGGTCAGTCTGCTTAGCATGAGAAGGTGCTTGAGTGCAGTGCTGTTGCCAGAAGGCATGGCACCGTCGTACACTTCTTTTTCTCGAACGATGAGCGCTTCCGCGTCTGATCCTGAGAAGAAAAAGCCCCCTTTTTCCTTGTCCCAAAACAGCTCAAACATGTCCTCGGCAATGGCTGTGGCTTTTTCCAGCCAATCTAATTCAAAGGTCGCTTCGTATAAAGACATATAGGCTTTTAACATATGTGCATAATCCTCGATAAAGCCGAGATGCTTCACGTCACCTTCTCTGTAGCGGACCATGAGCCGCTCATGTTGAACAAGATGTGTTTCTAGAAAAGACATCGCTTGCTTCGCCATATGGATCGCGTCCTCTTCATCAAAGACCCTTCCTGCTTTGGCGAGAGCTGCGATCATCAGCGCATTCCAAGATGTAAGCACCTTGTCATCGACAAGCGGCGCGGGTCGCTGCTGTCTGACTGATTGTAAAATATGCCGGGCTTCTTGCAGCTTAGACTGAAGGGTTTTATCGTCGATCGAAAAAGAGGCTTTGATGTCCTCAAAAGAGGTAGAAATGGTGTGAGGGATGTTCTCCCCTTCAAAGTTCCCCTCTTCTGTGATGTGATAGACGTCGCAAAATAAAGCGCCAAGTTCCTCCCCTAAATGGGTGATGATCTCATCTTTTGACCAGACGTAATATTGCCCTTCTTTCCCTTCAGAATCTGCATCTATCGCTGAATAAAATGAGCCGCCCGGATGCATCATATCTTGTTTGATAAATTGGATCAGGTGTTGGACAAGCTTTTTATACTCAGGTTTTGAGGTGAGCTGATACGCTTCTGTGTAAGCTTCCATCAGCAGCGCGTTATCATACAGCATTTTTTCAAAATGCGGCACAAGCCATTTTTCATCCGTCGAATAACGAGAAAAACCTGAACCAACATGGTCGTATATACCGCCATTTGCCATTCCATCTAACGTTTTCGTGACTGCATACAGCGCATTCTCCTGTCCAGTCCATTCGTAATAGCGCATTAGAAATGAGAGCATATGAGGTGCAGGAAATTTTGGTGCAGAGCCGAATCCGCCATACAGCGTATCAAAGCTGCTCATGAGCTGGTAATAGGCTTTGTGAACTGCCTCTTGAGACAGCATTTTTTCTGTCTGCCCTGCTGCTTTAATCCGCAAGTTATTTGTCGCTTTCTCAGCCAATGATTCAATATGATCCCGGTCGTTATGGTACGCATCCAGCAGTTGTGTCAGTGCCTCGATGAAGCCAGGACGCCCGTATGCACTTCTCTTTGGGAAATATGTCCCCGCATAAAAAGGCTTTTGATCCGGCGTGACAAACACGTTGAGCGGCCAGCCGCCTTGCCCCGTCATCATCTGACAAACAGACATATACATAGAGTCGATGTCTGGACGCTCTTCACGATCGACTTTAATCGAAATAAAATGCTCATTTAAGATGTCAGCGACTTGTTGATCTTCAAAGCTTTCGTGTGCCATGACGTGGCACCAGTGACATGTTCCTTTGGTTATCCATACCCAATAGATACGAGAACAGGCTTGTTTTCGCGTTTCGCTTTTTGAAAAGCTTCTTCTCCCCAAGGGAACCAGTCCACAGGGTTATGAGCATGTTGAAGTAAATAAGGAGACTTCTCAGCGATTAATCTATTGGGTTTACTTTTGTTTGGCATGGGATCACCTGCTTTCTATTAATTTGTACGTTTAACATACCATAATTCCCTAAAAAAATTCATACACTCCATTTTGTGAACCAAACCCAAGTTATTAAAAAGGAGAACTGCTTATGACTCTATTTTCAGGGTTAACTTCATCACCTTATTGCTTTTTAGATAAGAAATAAGGAATTAAAATCTTTATCTTTTTATTTACTGTTAGATAGGAGAAACACACCCCGATGACTGTAACCATCCCGCCTGTCAGTGCAATAAACGTAGGTACTTCACCTAACCATACCCAAGAAATGGCCAAGGCTACGGCTGGTGTTAAATAAAGTGAAATTGTTGCTTCTGAAGCACCGACAAGTGAAGTTACATACGCAAGTGCAAAGTAAGGCACAACCGTTGGTAATAAACCTAAATAAACGATAGACAAAGTTGAGTTCATTGAAGCGTTCAAAAACTCTTCCCCTAAGCCAGGCAGAAATACAAGCATAGGTATTGTCCCGCCCCAAATAGTGAATGTAACGAATGGAATAAATCCATATTTTTTTATATAGCGAGCTTGAAAAACGAAATAAATACTCTCTGAAAATGCTGCCAGCAGGATTAACAAAATGCCGTTCACTGAATTTGTATAGTTTCCCGCCCCAAATGAAATGATCGACACACCCAATAAACTTATAATAGAGCCGATCCATTTATAAGAACCAAAATGTTCACCAAAAAACAGACGAGATAACATTGCAGAAAAAATAGGTGTCATGGTCACGAGTAAGCTTGCTACCCCTGCGCTGACTGTTTTTTCTCCGATATTCAGCAAAATGTGATATAGTGTAAAACCTAAAAATCCTAAAGATAAAATAGCAGGGATATCCTTCATGTCGGGTAAATGCATATGAGTCAAAACAGCAAAAACCAACAATGCCATTGACCCAATCAACAAGCGAAACAAAGCGAGGTGTTCCGGCGTATAACTCTCCAAACCCGCGCG
Organism: Bacillus sp. FSL R5-0712; assembly: GCF_038593285.1. Taxonomy (NCBI): domain Bacteria; kingdom Bacillati; phylum Bacillota; class Bacilli; order Caryophanales; family Bacillaceae; genus Bacillus; species Bacillus sp. FSL R5-0712. Next base: position 209,079 of record NZ_CP151981.1, read on the forward strand.
AATTCCCGGGAAAGCTGATGCCCACAACCCAATCATCAGACTGTAAGATATGCCGATTCGAACTGTTTTCTTTCGCATCTTTCTCACTCCTCTTTACAAAAACCAACCAGTTATTTAATGTGTTTCTATATTAATAAAGATTTGATGATATGACTTCAACCAGTTAAATAGATTTTGACCCAACCACTTTAGTTTTTAAGGAGGATACTTTTTATGAGCGCTTCAGAAGAAAGAAGGATGAGAAAGCTTCCTAAGTACATACAAATCATTCAATTTATAAAAGATAAAATAGGAAATGGAGAATGGCCGATTGGAAGTAAGATTCCAAGCCAGCGCACGCTTGCCAAACACTTTGAGGTGAATAGGAGCACAGTAATTACAGCTTTAGAGGAATTGATGGCGGACGGATTAATCGAAGGCAGAATGGGAAAAGGGACGGTTGTTACGAACAATACATGGACACTTTTGGCTAAGAATTCCGCCCCCGATTGGGATCAGTATGTAACCTCTGGAATCCAGCGGCCAAGCCAAAAAATCGTTCAAGAGATCAATAAATCAGAATCAAATTCTGATCTTATACAGCTCAGTAAAGGAGAACTTTCAAAGGAGATTTTTCCTTTAACTGCTATGAAAGAGATGATGGGAAAGGTATCTCAAAACATAGAGGCATTCGGATATGAGGAACCAAAAGGATATTTACCTTTGAGAGAGGCATTAAGTGGCTATTTAAGAACAATCGGAATTCAAGGCTCATCCTCTTCCATTCTTATTGTTTCGGGTGCGCTGCAAGCCTTACAGCTAATATCAATGGGGCTTTTACAAAGGGGATCGACCGTTTATCTTGACCAGCCGTCCTATCTTTATTCATTACACGTATTTCAATCAGCCGGTATGAAGCTGACTGGAGTTCCTATGGATAATGATGGACTTTTGCCGGAACATATCCACGTGGCAAGGGGGGAGCAGGGGAGGGCTATATTATATACAAATCCCTGTTTTCATAATCCAACCGGTATCTCAATGTCAGAACGGCGACGGGAAGAAATACTTGCGGCAAGTGAGAATGCACAGCTTCCCATTATTGAAGATGACATATATCGTGAGTTATGGATCGATGCGATTCCTCCAAATCCTATTAAAACAAGAGATAAAAATGGGCATGTTCTTTACATAGGAAGTTTATCTAAGACATTAAGCCCCGGCTTAAGAATTGGATGGATCGTCGGTCCAGAATCAGTGATTGAACGTTTATCCGACATAAAAATGCAAACAGATTACGGCTCCAGTTCGTTATCCCAAAGAGTAGCGGCAGAGTGGTTTACATCCGGTGAATACCAACAACATCTAGAACAGGTGAGAAGTCAATTAAAGGTGAGAAGGCAATTGGTCATGAGTCTTTTAGAAACCAATTTGAAGAATGTTGCTACATGGAATATTCCGAAGGGAGGATTCTTTGTCTGGGTAAAAATATTGCCTTCACTATCTATGAAATCACTTTATACAAAAGCTTTGACAAAAGGGATACTTCTCAATCTCGGCAGTATCTATGCTCAAGAAAAGGGGAACTATATTCGCTTATCATATGCTTATGCATCTCTTGAAGACCTACAAAAGGGAATTTATGAATTGGGTTTAATGATTAAGGAATTGGCAAGCAGATAAATATATAATGAATACTAAAAGACAGTGACAAGTGGCGTAGCCAATGCTGACAAGCACTGGTTTATTTTCACGTTTGGCTTTATCGAAGGCTTCTTGCCCCCACGGGTACCAGTGAACTGGGTTGTGGGCATGCTGAAGGAGATATGGTGATCTTTCATTGATGAGTGGGTTGGATGTTTCGTTGTTTGACATGGGTCACCTGCTTTCTAAATGTTTTTAGTATTCTCTTTTCTCCATTTAATATATCAGATTGCTGAGGCTCGTCATCATTTGTCTGTGAGGTGTTCCCAAAATGAAAAAAATCAAGGGCTATAAACCCTTGATAGCTACATCAATCGTAATGCTTTAACAAGATGGCTGAATTATGTCCTCCAAAACCAAAAGAATTGGATAGCCCATATTTCAATGGAAGCTGTCTCGCTTCTAATACAACATCTAAGTTGCAGTCTGGATCTTGATTCTCTACATTAATAGTTGGCGGAATCATTCCTCGTCTCAAACTTTCCACTAAAGCAATGGCTTCGACTCCGCCGGCAGCACCAAACATATGCCCTGTCATTGATTTGTTTGCCGTTGTTGGAATTTCACCTGAACGTTCACCAAATAATTTCTTAATAGCTAGAACTTCTGAACGATCACCTACTTGTGTACTTGTTGCATGTGCACTAATAACATCAATATCATCTGTTGATATATTTGCACTTCTCAACGCCTTTTTCATGGCTAAGTAGGCACCTTTACCTTCTGGGTGGGATGCTACCATATGATGAGCGTCTGAACTAGCTCCGTACCCAACTACTTCACATAATATCGGCGCATCTCTAAGAATCGCGTTTTCTAATGATTCTAATACTAAGATACCTGCGCCTTCACTCATCACAAAGCCATCTCTATCTGTATCGAATGGACGGCTGGCCCGGCTTGGGTCTTGGTTTCTAGTAGATAGTGCGTGTGCGTTTCCAAAACTGGCCAAAGATATCTGTGAAACAGCAGCTTCTGCTCCTCCGGCAAATATAATATCTGCATCATCATTTCGGATCGCATTGAAAGCTTCACCAATAGCGGTGTTCCCAATAGAACAAGCTGTGACTGGTGACAATGATGGCCCTTGTGCCCCTAATCTAATGCTGATTTGGGCCGCAGCTGCATTTGAAATCATCATGGGGACAAGGCTGGGGCTTACTCTTGAGGGACCTCGTTTATCTAATACATTGACATGATCAACAAGCGATTGGATTCCCCCGATTCCTGAACCAACATATACGCCTAAACGTTCAAGATCAACTTGATCTAACTGTAATTGCGAATTTTCTAATGCTTGTTCGGCTGCTGCTAAGGCAAACTGACTAAAACGGTCTAATCGTTTTGCTTCTTTTCTTCCCAATATTTCATCTGCATCGAAATCACGAACGATTCCAGCTATTTTTGTTTTATAATCAGTTGTATCAAAAGAATCAATGAGAGATATTCCCGATTGTCCTTTGATTAGTTGATTCCAAAAGCTATTTACATCATTTCCAAGTGGAGAAATAATTCCCATTCCAGTAATGACAACTCTTTTCATGATCATTCCCTCCTTGTTTTTATTAACTTTAGCCATTGTGTTATCCTATTACAAGTTGTTGTTTATCCTAGTATAATTAATAATATTTTAAAGGGAGATCTTCATGAAACCTGAAACAAGACTTCAAGCATTATCAGAATTTCTAAAAAACCAACGTTCGAAAATTACGCCTCAAATGGTTGGTCTACCTGTAGGCACCCGCAGAAGAACACCAGGACTAAGAAGAGAAGAAGTGGCTCAACTAGCCGGTGTGAGTCTTACTTGGTATACATGGTTAGAGCAAGGAAGAGATATAAAGGTATCGACTTCGGTATTAGATGCGATTTCTCGTGCATTACAATTAAATAACGATGAAAGGAGATATTTGTACGCTTTAGCGTTAGAGGAAGGAGTGAAACAATCCTTTATCATTGAGAATGAGAAGGAAATCAGTCCGGCTTTAGTGAAAATTTTGCAGGAACTTCGTTATTGCCCGACGATTGTATCTGATAGAAGAAGTCAGATTGTTGGGTGGAATCAAGCAGCAGCTAACGTATTTTTGGACTTTGAACAAATCGTCCCGGCAGAAAGGAATATCATACGCTTGCTATTCGCAAGAAAGGAATTTAAAAGTTTAGCGGTGAATTGGGAGCATTTTGTTAGAGGATATATTGCCATATTTAGAACGTATTATGGACAATATGTGGCTGATGACTGGTATGAGCAATTTATTGAAGAAATGGAGCAGGCATATCCCGAGTTTCGTAAAATCTGGAATGAAAATGAGATCAGCTATGCGCCTGAAGTATTAATTGAATTTCGTCATGCTAAGGCAGGTAAAATGTTGTTTAATCTCACTTCATTACAAGTGTATGGGGATACTGATTTAAGATGCAGTGTCTATACTCCAGTGGAGGATACTGAAACGGAGCTTAAGTTAAAACGTTTGATTGAAGGCTAGCTATCTTCAATGATTTCTCGTTGGTTGTTAATCTTCTTGATAAATGGTGGAATGTGCAATTCTTTTCACATACGTTCTCTACAAAAGAGAAGGACAAGTCGTTTGACTAAATACCTCTTAGGGTATACTATCTGTTCATAGAAAGAATAGAAAGGGGGTACTTGTGCATGGAATATAATCAACAGATGAAGAACCGTCTTCGCCGGATTGAGGGGCAGATTAAAGGGGTTCTTGCGATGATGGAGCAGGGAAAGGATTGCCGCGAGGTGGTGACGCAGCTGTCTGCATCACGCAATGCCATTGATCGTGCAATGGGTGTGATTGTGAGTACAAATCTTGAACAATGTGTCCGTGAAAGCCTTGAACAAGGCAAGGATACGGAGGGTCTTGTGAAAGAAGCGGTTGAGCTATTGGTGAAAAGCCGGTAAGAAATTCATCAGCCTTTGAAGGTTGACGGATTTTTTTACTTGTTATAATATACCCTTACCGGTATGTGTATATATTTTTTATTTTCTATATACCCCCATGGGTAATAGTGAAGGAGGAGCAAGATGGCAGAACAGAAAAAACGCACGACGATTGTGCTATTTAGTGGAGATTATGATAAAGCGATGGCGGCTTACATTATTGCAAATGGTGCATCAGCCTATGATCATGAAGTGACGATTTTTCATACCTTTTGGGGGCTGAATGCCTTGCGCAAGGATGAAATGGTGCCAATGAAAAAGGGTTTTTTAGCAAAAATGTTTGGCAAGATGATGCCGCGCGGGGCTGATCGAATGGGCATTTCAAAGATGAATTTTGCTGGAATGGGCCCAAAGATGATTAAGCACGTCATCAAAAAGCACAATGCCATGACCTTGCCGCAGCTTATTGATATGGCAAAGGAACAGGAGATCAACCTCGTAGCATGTACAATGACGATGGATCTTTTAGGGCTGCAGGAGAAAGAATTATTAGATGATATTCAATATGCTGGTGTCGCCGCTTATTTAGCAGAGGCTGAAATCGGACATGTGAATTTATTTATTTAGTGAGGTGATGAAATGATTCAAACGATTTTGTTCATCCTGGTGATTGGCTTACTTGTGAGCCGTTTCCTGCCGGTTCGAGGTGTGAACCAAATGGATGCAGCTGATATGAAGAAAAAACTGAAAAACCAAGGTCAACAGCTCATTGACGTACGATCTCCAGTAGAATTTCAAACAAACCATATTAAAGGGTTTCGAAACATTCCTTTACCTCAGCTAAAAGAACGAGCAAATCAGCTTGCGAAAGACAAAGAGGTCTATGTGATATGCCAAAGCGGAATGAGAAGTATGCAGGCAGCGAAAATATTGAAGAAGCAAGGATTTACTCATATTACAAACATCAAGGGTGGTATGAATGCTTGGCATTAAGCACGTATAAAAATATACCCCCACCCCTATATAAAGGAGGACATCACATGCAGCAACCAACAGTCATTTTAGATGCAAAAGGATTGGCATGCCCGATGCCGATTGTGAAAACAAAAAAACAAATGAATGAGCTTTTGCCAGGAGATGTACTTGAAGTGCAAGCTACCGATAAAGGATCAGCAGCGGATTTAGCAGCTTGGTCAAAAAGTGCCGGCCATGAGTTTTTAGGAACAAAAGTAGAAGGTCAGGTGCTCCATCATTTGATTCGTAAGGGCGGAGCGCAAGAGGAAGAGCCTATGATTTCGGAAATATCTTTGAATGCCTTTCAACAGAAGGTAAAAGAAGATCAATCTCTGTTTATTTTGGATGTACGAGAGCTGGATGAATACGAAGCGGGGCATATCCCAGGAGCTGTTCATATCCCGCTTGGAGAGGTGGAAGATCGTGCAGAGGAGTTAACAAGAGAATCAGACATTTATCTCATCTGTCATTCGGGCAGAAGAAGTGAATTAGCTGCGCAAAAGCTAAAAGAGAAAGGATTTCAACAATTAATCAATGTGGTGCCAGGCATGAATAGCTGGACAGGAGCCATTGAAAAATAGGAGCTGAATAAAACATGACAGTAAAAGCCATGACTGCAGAGCAGTTAACAAAAAAGATCGTGGGCGAAGAGCCGCTCTTTTTGCTAGATGTGCGAAATCAAGCAGATGTGCAGGACTGGCAGATTGAAGGGGAAGCAATCGTTGATATGAATGTGCCTTATTTTGATCTGCTTGACGGAGTAGAGGATCTTTTACAGCACATTCCTAGTGACCGTGAAGTGTTGGTGGTTTGTGCCAAGGAAGGTTCTTCTATCCTTGTGGCGGAGATGCTGTCAGAAGCTGGTGTGCCTGTTCATTATTTGCAGGGCGGCATGAAGGCATGGAGTGAGCATCTAGAGCCAGTGAAAATAGGTAATTTAAGCGGCGGCGGAGAGCTGTATCAATTTGTACGAATGGGCAAAGGGTGTCTCTCCTATATGATCATGTCCAATGGAGAAGCCGCAGTTGTGGATGCAGCTCGAATGACGGAGGTCTATATCGATTTTGCGAAAAAGCATGATGTCTCTGTGACGCATGTGATGGATACTCACCTTCATGCGGATCATATTTCTGGTGGGAAAAAGCTGGCTGAACTAACGGGTGCTACCTACTGGCTGCCGCCAAAAGATGCAGAAGAGGTAACCTTTGAATATAAACGTCTTGAAGAAGGACAGCAGATAACGATTGGAACAGCTTCTATTGATATTCAACCCATTTATTCCCCGGGACATACAATCGGCTCAACATCTTTTATCGTAGACAATCAATATCTTCTTTCAGGTGATATTTTGTTTATTGATTCAATTGGAAGACCTGATCTTGCTGGAATGGCGGAGGACTGGGTAGATGATTTGAGAGAGACGCTTTATGAACGGTATATGGCGTTTTCAAAGGAATACATCGTTCTGCCTGCGCACTTCATGACCATCGAAGAAATGAATGAAGACGGCAGTGTTTGGAAGGAGCTCGGCTCACTTTTAAAAGAAAATCATGGGCTCCATATTGAAGATCAACATGTGTTTAGAAAGATGGTGACGGAAGGTCTGCCTGCACAGCCGCATGCCTTCCAAGAGATTCGTCAAGCCAATATGGGGAAGCTGAACCCAGATGTGGAAGAGCAACGTGAAATGGAAATGGGTCCAAACCGTTGTGCGATTCGATAATGTCCAATAAAATAAGAAAAGAGGAACGATCAAATGACATCAGATCAAATTTTAGACGTAACAGGGCTCGCTTGCCCAATGCCGATTATTCGAACGAAGAAAAAAATGAACGACTTGGCGGAAGGTCAAGTTTTAGAAATACATGCAACAGATAAAGGGGCTAAAGCTGACTTGGCCGCATGGGCGAAGTCAAGCGGACATGAATTGATCACGCAGACAGAAGAAGGTCACGTGCTGAAGTTCTGGATGAGAAAAGGGTCCTAAAGGATGTAGGGGTATCTGCTGAAGATCCCCTTTTCCTTTTGCAAAGGAGGAGACCGGCGTGGATTTTGCATTTTTGATTACTCTTTTTATCATCGGATGTATTGGTTCCTTCTTATCAGGAATGGTGGGGATCGGTGGATCTGTGATCAACTATCCCATGCTGCTTTATATCCCGCCTCTTTTCGGTGTGATGGCACTATCAGCACACGAGGTATCAGGGATTGGCGCCATTCAAGTGCTTTTTTCGACACTGGGTGGTGTACTTGCTTATCGGAAAAGCGGATTTTTACATCGCTCGCTGATTTTATATATGGGAAGCAGTATATTAGCGGGCAGCTTATTAGGCAGTTATGTATCACATTTTATGCCGGAGAAAGGGATGAATCTCGTCTATGGATTACTCGCCATTGTGGCGGTTATTCTCATGCTGATTCCGAAAAAAGGACAGCGTCCAGACGCAGAGGGAGAAGTCACTTTTCATAAAGGACTGGCATCAGGTATTGCCTTTGTGATTGGCAGTGTTTCCGGGGTATTAGGTGCAGGCGGAGCATTTATTTTAGTGCCTGTGATGCTGTCTATTTTAAAAATTCCTGTACGGATGACGATTGCGTCGTCACTTGCGATTACGTTTCTTTCTGCGATAGGCGCATCGACTGGAAAGGTATTGACGGGTCAGGTCATGCTTCTTCCTGCTGTTGTGCTGATGGCGGCAAGTTTGATGGCAGCTCCGATTGGTGCGAAGGTCGGTCAGAAAATCAACGCCGTCTACTTGCAATGGGCACTTGCTGTGATGATTACGGCGACAGCGGTCAAAATTTGGCTGGATATTTTATAAAGAAAAGACCAACAAAGCAAGCATGTTGGTCTTTTTTATTGGACGTCATCGTGCTCGATATACGTTTCTAGTGCTGGGTGGTACTCTTTTTGATAATGAAGGTTGGGACATGTTTTCACGACTTTGCCTTGCAGGGCATTGGACTTTGAGACTTCTAATGCTGATTTACATTTAGGACAGCGTTCGGCAAAGAATGAGGGCCAGCGTTTCATGTATCACCACTCCAGTTAAAGTCTTAAAAACCGATTATATTAATATGAATTATAGGGGATCATGCAGGTGAGGTCAATGGGTGTTTGGGTCTTTTTAACAAAAAAAGAAGCATCATGAGGGATGCTTCTTTATCGTTCATATTCTTAATAGGCTTTCGCCCAGAACACCATATCAGATGCAGGCTTTCCGCAGCAGACACATGTGTCAGAAATGGTTTCCTGTTCGAATGGAATACAGCGTGAGGTCGCACCTGTTCTTTCTTTAATGTCGTTTTCACAGGCCTCATCACCGCACCACATGGCTTTAATCAATCGGTTTTCTTCCGCAAGAATTTGCTCGATGTCTTCGATTGTGTGGGCGTGTGATGTCTTTTCATGTAATCGTTCTTTCGCTTTTTCGTACATCGTCCGCTGGATGTCTTCAAGCATTGCTGTGATGGTTTGTTCAAGGGCATCTAACGTGACAGCTTGCTTTTCACCAGTGTCTCGTCTTGCAAGCATCACCTGTCCTTTTTCGATGTCCTTTGGTCCTACATCTACACGTAGCGGAATACCCTGCATTTCACACTCGTTGAATTTCCAGCCTGGCTGTTTATCGCTTGCGTCGATGTCAGCACGTGCGATGCGGGCGAGTCGATCCTTCAATTCGTAGGCATGATCCAGCACCCCTTCTTTATGAGAAGCGATTGGCACGATACGCACTTGGGTTGGCGCAATATTTGGCGGGAGGACGAGCCCTCTGTCATCGCCATGAACCATGATCATCGCGCCAATGATTCTTGTTGTGAAACCCCAAGAGGTTTGCTGGACGTGCTCTAGTTTTCCTTCACGGTTTAAGAATTCGATGCCAAATGCTTTGGCAAATCCGTTCCCGAAGAAATGAGAAGTGGCAGTTTGCAGCGCTTTTCCATCATGCATCAAGCTTTCAACCGTATAGGTGAAGCGAGCGCCGGCGAATTTTTCCTTCTCTGTTTTTCTCCCTTTAATGACAGGAATGGCAAGGAGATCTTCGCAAAGAGAAGCGTAAATGTGAAGCATTCTTTCTGTTTCTTCAATCGCTTCTTGCTCAGTTTCATGGCACGTGTGCCCTTCCTGCCATAGGAATTCAAGGGTTCTGAGGAAGGGACGTGTAGTCTTTTCCCAGCGGACGACATTGGCCCATTGGTTATATAACTTTGGTAAATCGCGGTAGGAATGAATAATGTTTTTATAATGCTCAGCGAACAACACTTCAGAGGTCGGTCTGACGCAGAGCCTTTCTTGTAATTCGGATTCACCGCCGTGTGTCACCCACGCCACTTCAGGAGCAAAGCCTTCAATATGATCTTTTTCCTGCTGAAGCAGGCTCTCTGGGATAAAGAGCGGCATATAGACATTCTCATGACCCGTTTCTTTAATCTGGCGGTCAAGTTCGTCGCGAATATTCTCCCAAATTTTAAAGCCGTACGGCTGAATGATCATACTGCCTCTCACGCTTGAATAATCGACGAGCCGCGCCTTTGTGACAACATCTGTATACCACTGGGCAAAGTCGTCTTCCATGCTTGTAATTTTCTCAACAAATTGTTTCTTTGACATTGCAGGTTCCTCCTTTTTTAAAACAAAAAAGCTGTACTTTAAGTTAGGGACCATTCCTGGTGGTACCACCCTAATTTAAAGCACAGCTTTACACTCAATCATGATAACGGTATGAACCGCTGTATGAAACAGAACTAAATCGGCAGGTTCACTTGAAGATGTCAGTAGGAACTTCTCAGCACCGTTCCCTCTCTGTTAAAGATCGATTCAAGCTACTATTCCAGATCTACGTTGATCCTCGTTCGTTGATTTTTCATCAGTTTACCTGTAAATGGAGGAGAAAGCAAGCTGTTCTGATTCCTTTTACGGCGCCTTTTGTTTAGGTAACGGAATGGCAGTATTTTTCTATTTTTACAGCTTGCGAGTTATGAAAGGCTATGCTAATATATTTGAAGAAAAAAATAGACTTGTATAACCTCAATAATATGGTTTGAGGGTTTCTACCAGGATCCGATAAATCCTGATTACAAAAGCGCGCTTTCCTTTTTTGTAATCAGGGTTTTTTTGTTTGTCTGCACCCTGTATCAAAAGTGAAAGCGATGATATACAGAAGGGATGTTAGACATGAACTGGAGAGTATATTTATTAGCCGTTTCTACTTTTGCAGTTGGATTAGTTGAGCTTGTGGTCGGGGGCATTCTGCCAAGTCTTGCAGAGGATTTGAATGTGTCTCTTGCAACAGCCGGACAGCTCATTACGGTATTTGCGATTGTGTATGCCATTTCAGCACCCGTGCTGCTGACCGCTACAGCCAAAATCGAACGAAAGCGCCTTTATTTAATCGCGTTATTGGTGTTTACATTAGGGAATGTGTTCACTTATTTTAGTTCGACCTTTGCCCTTGTCATGATATCAAGGGTGTTGATTGCGATGAGTACAGCGCTTGTTGTGGTGCTATCTTTGACGATTACCGCCAAATTAGTGGAACCAGCGCATCGTGCGAAGGCTTTAGGGCTGATCTTTATAGGAATTAGCTCCTCACTTGTTCTCGGTGTACCGATCGGTATTTTTATTACAGAGAGCTTTGGCTGGAGAGTGATGTTTTTAGGAATAAGTATTCTTTCTGCCATATCGATGGTTCTGATCTATTTTCTATTGGAAAAAATGCCTGTTGAAAAAGTGACTCCTCTTAGAGAGCAGATTCGTTCTTTAGGGCATCCGAAAATTTTTAGTGCACACTTGATCAGTTTGTTTATGCTTGCAGGCCATTATATGCTTTATTCTTATTTCACTCCATTTCTGATGGAAGTTCTGCATATGACCCCGTTTTGGATTAGTATTTGTTATTTAATCTTCGGACTTGCGTCGATAGGCGGGAATGGATTTGGTGGCTGGCTGAGTGACAAACTGGGTTCAGGGAAAGCCATTTTGCTTGTGACAATCGCGTTTGCGGTTGTCTTGTTTACCATTCCTTATACAGCGGGGGTGTTCGCGCTCTTTATGGTGATGGTTGTCCTTTGGGGTGCGCTCAGCTGGGCACTGACGCCTGCTTTGCAGAGTTATTTGATTCAAACAGATCCTGTCACGTCTGATATTCAGCAGAGCTTAAATACATCGGCATTGCAAATCGGTATTTCGATTGGATCTGCGGTTGGCGGAGTCATGTTTACGATGACCGGTTCATCTGTTGATCTGGCTAAATTCGGTGCTGTGTTTGTACTGATTGCCTTTAGCTGTGCGGTGATTTCGCTGAAGAGACCGCCGCTTTATATGGATCGTCAGCATCATGCTGAAATGAAGACAAAGAGCTAAAATAAAGATTATTTTAGCCCTTTGTCAACAATCTGTAGCTGCCTAACATTAGGCAGCTTTTTTATGTTCATTTCAAATTCACACGAAAAGCCCTTTCTATTCAAAGACGGCCATTTCGCCGATTGGTTGGAAGCCGGCACGTTGATAAATGTTTTTGCCGTCAGCTGAAGCTTGTAGGATGACACACTTTTGTTTATTCTCTGTCTGGGTCAGAAGGTAATGGAACATTTCACTGCCAATTCCTTTGCCGCGGTGTTCTGCCCTTGTCATGACATCATAAATACCGTAGCTGGCGTTTGTCTCGAATAATAAGCCTGTTGTGACCGGCTTGTGGTGTTCATACCCCACGAACATGCGAGCTTTTGAGTGCAATGCTTCAATCGAAAAACGCTGGAAATAGTCTTCTAAGGCGGCGGCCTCAGTCGATCCTTTGAATAGTTCTATAAAGATATGTTTGTAATCAAAGAGTGTCTGCTCATCAAGTACTTCCTTGATTGTAAGTGATGAGGATGTGACTGGATCAATGTCACCTGTATGCCCAAGCATCATGATGGTATTGCGTTCGACCTCTTGAAGCTGATATTCCTTTAATAAATCAGCCCAATCAGGATGGAGTAAACGGTGATCGACCCATGTGCTGAATATGAGTTTCTGTGACCGCATGTGTTCAATGGCTGCTTTCACTTTATTTGGATCTTGGATTTGAGCTGATGTTGGTAAGAGCAAATTGAACGTGTCAGTCGATATATGAGTATTTGATAGAACGAAATCGTCCGATGCAAGGAAGGCTCCGTTCACAGCAGAGGAAAACAGATGTATCTTTTCTTCTAACTGGTGAATGGCCATTTGTTGTTCAGGATTCATTTAGATCACCTTTTCATTATGATAAATTGGATGACATCCCCATGATTATAGCATGTGACAGGATGAGGAGAATCTAGTAAAAAAGTGCATAAGCAATTTTCAGGTCTGATGTCCTATTATTTTACTCACATCGACATTTCTTTTGACTCCTTTCTTCATTATTAGTACCATTTTATTAACCAGTTAAGAGTGGAGGTTCAGATGGAAACAAAAGAGCAGATTGTATTAAAAGCGATTCAAGATCTGATTATGCATAGGGAAAAGAGACGGAATGATCCAACAGATCCACTGATTACCACGACTGATACACTCAAACAAGAATGGACACTCACACAGCTTCACATTTTATCGATGATTCAAGCCAATCCAAACGAATCAAATAATACATTTCTATCTCAACAGCTAAAACTATCAAAGCCAGCTATTACAAAGGCTGTGAAAAAACTAATTGAAAAAGGCATGGTCGACTATTGCCACCGGCAAGGTGATAAGAAAGCTGTCTATTATTCTTTGACAGAGGAAGGCAAGCAATTGGCGGCGCTGCATGATGAACTACATGATAAAGCAGTCATGTCCTATTTAGAATTTCTCCACCAGTTTCATGAGGATGAATTACAAGTGATTGAGCGCTTCTTAAAGGCTTGGAAAGAAAAGATATAGTTAAAAAACCGAAACCATCGCACAAAGGGAGATGATGGTTTCGGTTTTTTTATGGTAAAATTAACATATATTGACGTTGTTCTTAGCCATGATGAAAGGGAGGGAGCTCATTGGAGAAAGAAATGATAGAAAATTATAAAAAATACGCATTCATCATGCCATTCGTGGGATTGTTTGTCAGCTTGCTATTATTTGTTTATTTTTTTGGTATTGCAGGACCTGGAGAACCAATTTGGGCTGCTGCTTTGTATTGTGCTCTGCCCTTTTTGGTGAATACGATATGTTTCTTGCCTGTATGTATTTATTTTAAAGTCAGCAAAAAAAGTGAGGAACATACATGATTGTCGTCAGTGCTTGTCTTGCTGGGGTGAAGGTTCGTTATAATGGCAGCCATCGATTAGATCAGCGAATTGAGGAGCTTGTTCAGGAGGGAAAGGCGGTCACAGTTTGTCCTGAGCTGCTTGGCGGCCTTTCCACGCCAAGGCCTCCCGCAGAAATCATTGGCGGAGACGGACATGATGTATTACAGGGCCTCGCCTCTGTGATCGATGTACATGGAAATGATGTCACGGAGATGTATGTAAAAGGCGCGAAGGCCGCGCTGGAACAGGTTCAGTCTCTGAAAGCGACGGCGGTTGTGTTAAAAGAGTACAGCCCTTCCTGCGGCAGCCGGATGATTTATCGCGGAGATTTTAACGGGGGGACAAAAGCTGGAGATGGAGTGACATCCGCCTTGCTTAAACAGCACGGAATTCAGGTATTTTCTGAGGAGGATGATTGGACTTCACTGTTTTTATAGGTGTGGTGTGAATAGAAGGAGGAGTTAGGTTGAAAAAGTGGATGATTGGTTTAGTCGTCATTATTTTATTAGGAATTGGTATTTATTTTCTAATCAATGCAAAAACATACTCTTTTGATGATGTGGCCTCAATTGATCAAAATAAGGTGACTTCGATTCAAATTGAGCATGATAATGAGCGTGTTATGGTGGAAAAGAAAGCGGATATTCAAAAGCTGCTGAAGGAATTTTCGGGTATGAAATTAAAGAAGGTGAATGACTCTAAAAAAGACACAAAAGAGTCTTATTGGATCAGGGTGTTAGAGGATGGCAAAGCGACATACGGATTCATCTTTTACGATCAAGCTTATTTGGAAACATATGATGGTTCTAAAACAAAAAATCGGATCAGCGAATATCAAATCGTTGACACCAATCAAGTTGATATAGGAAAATATATCAAATAGCTCAGCCAGAATTTCATGCATGATCAATTGAAAATTAGGGTATAGTGCTTGGTAATTAAAAAGGAAGCGGAGGTTTGTTTGATGAGTGGATTAACAGATACAGTCACATTAGCAAACGGAGTAAAAATGCCGAAGCTAGGCTTTGGTGTATGGCAGGTAAAAGATGGGGATGAGGCTGTAAATGCCGTCAAAGACGCTCTTGAAGCGGGCTACCGCAGCATTGATACAGCAGCCGCCTATCAAAATGAAGAAGGGGTAGGCAAAGCCATTCAGCAATCAGGCATCTCTCGCGATGATCTATTCATTACGACAAAGGTCTGGAATAATGATCAAGGCTATGAATCAACACTCGAAGCCTTTGAAACAAGTATGGACAAGCTGGGGCTAGATGTATTAGACCTTTATTTAATTCATTGGCCAGTTGAAGGCAAATATAAAGAAACATGGAAAGCGCTAGAGAAACTATATAAGGATGGACGCGTTCGAGCGATCGGAGTGTGTAATTTCCATCAGCATCATTTAGAGGATTTATTGGAAGAGGCAGAAGTTGTGCCAATGGTGAATCAAATCGAGCTGCATCCGAAGCTGACGCAGGAGCCTTTACGAGACTACTGCAAATCGAAAGGAATTCATGTTGAAGCGTGGTCGCCATTAGGAAGCGGGAAGCTTCTAAACCATCCTGTTCTTCAGGATATCGCGAAAAAACATGACAAGTCAGTAGCGCAAGTGATCCTTCGCTGGGACTTGCAGCATGGCATTATCACCATTCCAAAATCTGTGACAAAGAGCCGAATCATCGAAAACACACAAGTCTTCGATTTCGAGCTGTCCGCACGTGAGATGGGTGTCATTGATCAGCTCAATGAAGATGAGCGCACAGGTCCAGATCCAGATAACTTTGATTTTTAATCGAAAGAAAAGCACAGGTGCGATGCCTGTGCTTTTTTTGTGCAGTTTTTTGATGTTGAAAGGCCTCAATGATTTGAATGGCGTCGATAATCTTTTCTTTACATAGTCTCCAATCAAACAATCGAATATATGAGAAGAAAGGCCCTTCCGTTTTATGGAATTGAGCCGCCGACATTGCCTTTAGGTATGTATTTCCTGTATGATAAAGAATGGTATGTTTTGATTAAATTTAAGAGGTGTTTATATAGATGGAAAAACAATATCGCGTTTTACTTTACTATCAATATGTCCCCATTGAGGACCCAGAGACGTTTACAGCAGAGCATTTAGCATTCTGTAAGGAGCTTGGTTTGTTAGGCCGTATCCTCGTATCAGCAGAAGGCTTGAACGGAACGGTTTCTGGAACCATTGAGCAAACGGACAAGTACATGCAAGCGTTAAAAGAAGATCCGCGCTTTGCGTCTATGCCGATCAAAATTGACGAAGCAGATGGACATGCGTTTAAGAAAATGCACGTCCGCCACCGGAAGGAACTCGTGAACCTCAGCCTTGAGGATGACGTGAATCCGTTAGAATTAACGGGGAAACATCTTAGCCCGGTCGAATTTTACGAGCAAATGCAATCACCTGATACGGTTGTGATTGACGCCCGTAATGATTACGAGTTTGATGTTGGTCACTTTAGAGGGGCAGTCCGTCCTGATATTGAGACATTCCGTGAATTACCTGAGTGGATTCGTGACAATAAAGAGATTCTTGAAGGGAAAAAAATCCTGACTTATTGCACAGGCGGTGTACGCTGTGAGAAATTCTCAGGCTGGTTAAAGCGTGAAGGCTTTGAAGATGTCTCTCAGCTTGACGGCGGAATTGTCACTTACGGAAAAGACCCAGAAGTGCAAGGGAAGCTATGGGACGGTCAATGCTATGTGTTTGATAATCGCTTAACAGTACCAGTGAATCAAACAGAGCATGTGGTTGTCGGAAAAGATTTCTTCACTGGTGAGCCTTGCGAGCGTTATGTGAACTGTGCGAACCCTGCATGTAACCGTAAGATGATTGCCACTGAAGAGAGTGAGCATAAGTATATGCGCAGCTGCAGTCATGAATGCCGCACAAGCGAACGGAATCTGTATGTGAAACAGCACAATTTATCTGAAGAAGAAGTACAAGAAAGACTAGCTGTCATTGAAAAAGAACAAGCGATATCACAAGGGTAGAGGGAATCCCCTCTATCCTTTTTTTCTATACATGACGGGGGTTAGAAGATAGAGGAAGTCATTTCCTCTATCTTTTTTGTTTTGTTTTTTTCAAAATAAGGGTAAAGGTAGTTATTCAGTCTAATAGATTGAACAGGTGAAAAAGCGCTTTCTTTTGAAATAAGCATGTTCGACTATTTCAGAAAATGAAGAATTGAGAGATAATATAACAGGCGAAAAAATGAACAAAGGTAAAGGTTCATTAGAAGAAATATTTGCCAGTAAAATGAACAGTGAGCTGCTTTGAAAGAAAGACGCTTGCTTGACACATGCTCTGTATTTTAATCGAAAGGTGTTATGAACATGAATCATTTGCATCGTAGGATGGGAACTTTCGCTTTAATGATGGTAGGTCTTGGCTCAATCATTGGTTCAGGATGGCTCTTCGGTGCTTGGCGTGCAGCTCAAATCGCCGGTCCTGCTGCTATTTTATCCTGGTTGATTGGGATGGTTGTGATTTTATTTATCGCTTTGTCTTATAGTGAACTCGGATCGATGTTTCCTGAGGCAGGCGGAATGGTGAAATATACGCAATATTCACACGGATCTTTTATTGGGTTTATTGCAGCTTGGGCGAACTGGATCGCCATTGTCTCCGTGATACCAGTTGAGGCGGTTGCTTCCGTCCAGTACATGAGCTCTTGGCCTTGGGAGTGGGCAAAGTGGACATCTCATTTGGTCACAAAAGGGGTATTGACGACAGAAGGTCTTATGGTTGCCAGTGTGCTTCTTGTGATTTACTTTCTGCTTAATTATTGGACAGTTGGGTTATTTTCAAAAGCAAATACATTCATTACCGTATTTAAAATTGTCATTCCAGGATTAACAATTGCTGCGCTCTTATTCGTAGGTTTTCATAGTGAGAATTTTACTTCTGGAACAAGTATTGCCCCTAACGGCTGGGCGAGTGTGCTGACAGCTGTTGCGACATCTGGGATTGTGTTTGCCTTCAATGGCTTCCAAAGCCCGATTAATATGGCCGGTGAGGCAAAAAATCCAGGCCGGTCGATTCCAATTGCCATTGTCGGATCGATTTTCATTGCAACTGTGATTTATGTCCTTTTACAAGTCGCCTTTATCGGTGCTGTTGATCCATCTATGATTGTGAACGGATGGGGTCATTTGAATTTCAACTCGCCATTTGCGGACCTTGCCATTGCGCTTGGGATTAACTGGCTTGTTCTGATTTTATATGCGGATGCGTTTGTGTCACCTTCTGGTACAGGAATTACGTATACCGCAACGACGTCTCGTATGATTTATGGAATGGAAAAAAACAAATACATGCCAAGTGTGCTTGGCCGTCTGCACCCTATTTACGGCGTGCCTCGTCCAGCAATGTTTTTTAACTTAGCCGTATCGTTTATTTTTCTGTTTTTATTTAGAGGCTGGGGTGTACTTGCTGAAATTATCTCTGTCGCAACACTTATTTCGTATCTGACGGGACCAGTGACAGTCATGACGCTGAGAAAGACAGGGACAGATTTATATCGTCCGCTTCGAATAAAAGGACTCAGCATCATTGCTCCTCTCGGTTTTGTCTTTGCCTCATTGACACTGTATTGGGCAAGATGGCCGTTAACAGGTCAGGTGCTGTTCATTATTCTCATCGGTCTCCCTATCTATTTTTACTATCAAGCAAAAGCGAAGTGGAAAGGCTTCGGCCGCAACTTTAAGGCGGGTGCTTGGATGGTTGTGTACCTGCTTGTCATGATGACGATTTCCTGTCTTGGCAGTGACAAATTTGGCGGTTATAACATCATTCATTATGGCTGGGACATGGCACTGATTACAGTGGTAGCTCTGCTATTTTATATGTGGGCACTCAAAAGTGGATATGAAACAGAGTTTTTAGAGAATGCGAAAAAAATCAATGATGAGCTGCGTGCTTCTCAGAAAGAAGCTGCAGCAACCAAAGAATAAAGAAACGGCTGCCTGAACACTCGGGGCAGCCGTTTTTATTTGGATGAAAGGTGCATCACATGCCGTTTCAGCCAAGTGGTGACGCCGCGCAAAACGGCCGCTGTGACAAGTGAAATGAGCACATATCTCCAAAGCTGGCCTAAGCCTTGTCCACTCAGCCAGAACACGATGCCTAGGATGATGAGGGTGAACATGAGCAAGAATAAAAATGATGCAGACCAGAAAAAAGCTTTCACAGAAGGCCACCTCCTCAGGAGTATTGTATGCAGGCTGATGCACGATCAGACCAGCAATGAAGAGGTTGACTATTGATGAGAACTATTGCTAAAGTCAGATAAAAATATCAAGTGATTTGACAATTGTGTTAAGATGAGAGCATATTTTGAGTAAAGTTGTTGGTCATAGACGGAGGTGTTTGGAAATGCAGATTCAAAAGGTTCTAAACAATAATGTCATTAGTGTCATAGATGAACATGGAAAAGAAATCGTTGTCATGGGCAGAGGCATCGCTTTCCAGCGACGTCCCGGGGACCCGGTGGACGAATCGTTGATTGATAAAGTCTTCCGCCTGGAGGATCATTCCGTTCACGAGCGGATGAAAATGCTGCTTCAAGAGGTTCCGTATGATGTGGTCAAAGTGACCGAAGAAATGATCCAATATGCACATACAAAGCTGAACCGAAGATTAAATGAAAGTCTGCATGTATCGCTGGCAGACCATATTCATTACGCCATCGAACGGCTGAAGAAAAATCATCTGATTGAGAATTCGCTTATTTGGGAGATTAAACGCTTATACAAAGATGAATTTCTGGTGGCAAAGGACTGTCTTGAGATGATTGAAGAGCGTCTTCATATTGAACTGCCTGAGGATGAAGCGGGCTTTATTGCCATGCATATCATTAACGCAGAGCTCAATGAGGATATGAATACGACGGTCAATATCACAAAGGAAGTCAATGCCATTCTCACCATTGTGAAATATCATCTCAACATGGAATTTGATGAAGACTCGCTTAACTTTTACCGTTTTCTCACGCATTTGCGCTTTTTCGTCCAGCGTCTGATTAACGAAACACTGCTTGTCAGCGAAGATCAGGACTTATATCAGCTGATCAAAGTGAAATATCCGAAAGCATATGATTGCGCAAAGAAAATCGCAGAATATGTCTATCAAACCTATCATCGGGATCTCACATCGGAGGAGATGCTGTATCTATCAATTCATTTGAATCGACTGATCAAACGAGAAAAATAAAGATAGATTTTAAAAGAAAGCGTTGACATGAGAAAAGGTGAGTGGTACTATTTGCTCATAAACATAAAAGAATACGGTTTCACAATGATCGTCTTAGAGGATTGTGACTGTTCGGCAGGCAAAACCTAAACGTTCACTGAAAAAGCGCAACAGCAAGCTGCGACTATTTTTGGTGCCCGTTTAGGTTTTTATTTTGCCCAAAAACGTATTTTTTTGAAAAAAAGGGGGTTTTTGCATGAGTTATCGTCAATTAGCAGAAGACATTATTAAACACATTGGTACAGAGAAAAACGTCCATTCATTGGTGCATTGTGCCACAAGGCTTCGCTTCACACTAAATGACAGATCAAAAGCGGATAAAGCGGCCATTGAAAAATTAAATGGCGTCGTTACCGTTATGGAAAGCGGCGGCCAATTTCAAGTGGTCATTGGCAATACCGTACCAGAGGTATATCGAGAAATTGGAGAGTTTACGAATCTATTAGAGGATTCCACTGCTTCATCTGCAAAATCAGGTGAAGAGAGCACAAGCCTTTTCGGGAAATTCGTCGACATTGTATCGGGGATTTTCACACCACTTCTCGGTGTCATGGCGGGTGCAGGTATTTTAAAAGGTCTATTAGGCATCTGTATCAACGCGAAATGGTTATCTCCTGAAGATACATCGTATCAAATTTTATTTGCAGCATCTGACAGCTTGTTCTACTTCCTGCCATTATTGCTCGCATTCACTTCTGCTAGGAAGTTTAAAGCGAATCCGTTTGTCGCTGTGACGATAGCAGGTGCACTGATTTACCCAACCATTCAAGAATTGTCAAAAGGCGGCGGAGATGTGACATTCTTCGGGATTCCAGTCGTCTTAATGTCTTATACATCTACGGTCATCCCAATCATTTTGGCAGTGTTTGTCATGGGATATATCGAACGTTTCTTTAACAAAGTTATTCATGAAAGTGTCAAAAACTTTATTACTCCACTGATTTTGCTTGTCACGGTTGTTCCGCTGACACTCATCGTATTCGGACCATTTGGTGTGTATGCAGGGAATGGCATTGCAGCTGTTTTGCTGAAAGTATTCTCCTTTAGTCCTACACTTGCAGGTGCTTTAATTGCGATGGCTTGGCAGATTCTTGTCATCTTCGGTATCCATTGGGGACTTGTGCCAGTCATTTTAAATAATATCGCAGTCCATGGGAAAGATCATATCAAGCCGGCCACTGCGCCAGCTGTATTTTCACAAGCCGGTGCTTCAATCGGTGTTATGCTGAAAACAAAGAATAAAAAACTGAAATCACTGGCTGGATCAACAGCAGTTTCTGCTGTGTTTGGGATCACAGAGCCAGCTGTATACGGGGTCACACTTCGTTTGAAAAAACCATTTATTGCAGCCGTTATCTCTGCTGGGGTCGGCGGTGCGATTATCGGTTATTCACAAAGTATTGCAATTGCGTCAGGCCTTCCAAGTTTACTGACACTGCCGATTTTCTACGGTCAAGGATTTACAGGGTTCATCATCGGTATCTCGGTCTCGTTCGTCCTTTCGATCATCCTAACCTATTTGATTGGATTTAAAGATCCAGTAGATGAAGATGAAACGCCGGCAGCCGCTTCTGCACCGGTAATTGAAAACGAACATGGGGTCAAAGCAGCTCATGTGAAAAGTCCTTTAAAGGGCGAGGTCATCAAGCTGGAGGAAGTGCAGGATAAAGCATTCTCATCTGGTGCATTAGGAAAGGGCGCAGCCATCATTCCATCAGAAGGAAAGCTGTTTGCACCAGTATCAGGAGTTGTGACAACGGTGTTCCCAACTGGACATGCGTATGGCCTAACCTCTGAAAGCGGAGCAGAGGTACTCATTCACATCGGACTGGATACCGTACAATTAGGCGGAAAGCATTTTACCCCGAAGGTTGTTCAGGGGCAAACCATCACAGAAGGCGAACTGCTTGCTGAGTTTGACATAGAAGCCATCCAAGCTTCAGGCCTGTCAGTCACAACACCCGTTATTATTACCAATTCAGGTGAGTTTAGCGATATCATTGAAACGGAAGAGAAACAAATCACACCAGGACAATCATTTTTACATCTAGTTTAATCAAAAGGAGGAAGAAATCATGAGATATTCAACACTAGCATCATTTCCAAAAGACTTTTTCTGGGGCGGATCTACTTCCGCCTATCAGGTAGAGGGTGCGTGGAACGAGGATGGCAAGGGGCCTTCTGTCATTGACATGAGAGCAAGTTATCCTGAAGGGACAACGGATTTTAAAGTCGCAAGCGATCACTATCACCGTTATAAAGAGGATGTGAAGATGTTTGCGGAAATGGGCTTGAAGGCTTATCGCTTTTCCATTGCGTGGACACGGATCATTCCAGATGGAGATGGGGAGATCAATCAAAAGGGGATTGAATTCTATCATTCACTCATCGATGAATTGCGCCGCTATGGCATTGAACCAATCGTGACAATGTATCATTTTGATCTGCCTCATGCGCTTCAAGTAAAGGGCGGGTGGTCTAACCGCGGGACAGTGGATGCGTTTGAACGCTATGCAGAGGTGCTATTCAAGGAGTATGGTCAGAAGGTAAAATATTGGCTGACCATTAATGAACAAAACATGATGATCTTACATGGATCAGCGCTAGGTACACTTGATCCAAATTTAGAAAATCCGAAAAAAGAACTGTATCAGCAGAATCATCATATGCTCGTTGCACAGGCAAAAGCCATGACGCTTTGTCATCAAATGCTGCCTGAAGCGAAAATTGGACCAGCGCCAAACATTGCGCTCATTTATCCGGCTTCTCCAAAGCCTGAAGATGTGCTTGCTGCGGCGAATTACAATGCGATCCGCAACTGGCTTTATCTTGATATGGCGGTGTTCGGGCGTTATAACAACCTGGCTTGGGCGTACATGAAAGAAAAAGACATTCTTCCTGTCATCGAAGAGGGAGATATGGATATTTTGAAAAGCGCGAAGCCAGACTTCATTGCCTTTAACTACTACACCTCACAAACGGTTGAAGCGAGTAAAGGAGATGGCAACGACGAATTTGCACGCGGCGGAGATCAGCATTTGAAATCAGGTGAAGATGGCGTCTACAAAGGCGGCAACAACCCATTCTTAAGCAAAAATGCGTTTGGCTGGGAGATTGACCCTGTCGGCTTCCGTTCAACAATGCGGGAGATTTATGACCGCTATCAGCTGCCGCTTATTATCACGGAAAACGGATTGGGTGCATTCGACAAGTTAGAAGAAGATGGATCAATTCAGGATGATTATCGAATTGATTATCTAGAAAAACATATCGAGCAAATCAAATGGGCGATCACAGACGGCGTCGAGGTATTTGGATACTGCCCGTGGTCAGCCATCGACTTAATCAGCACACACCAAGGATGCTCCAAGCGCTACGGGTTCATCTACGTCAATCGCGACGAATTTGACCTAAAAGACCTCAACAGAATTCGCAAAAAGAGCTCTTATTGGTATGAAACCTTGATTCAGCAAAATGGAGACAACATCGGGAAATAACATATGAAAAAGCCAATCACCTTATGAGCGGGTGGTTGGCTTTTTTTCGTTCACTTTATTGGCAAGATCATATTGTTCGAGTTGTTCTAAAAGGATAGTCTGATCTTAACAGCCTAATAAACTGCTTTCTTTGCGTATTTCTTGCCTCCTCGGATGCTGTCCGAACCAGTCGGGGAAATCTTCCCCGAACTTCATAAGTTAACGAATTCTACCACAGAAATTTTCACCAAAACGAAGTTCTAAAAAATAAAAAAATGATTGCGGACACCGCAAACAAAAAAGGAATTTTCTTAAATCTATCTTAAATCCATTGATACACTCATTTTGATTTGATAACCTTTATTTGGGATTTAATACAAAAGGAGGAATGTGAACAAAATGTTCAAAAAAACACTTTTAACCCTAATTACCCTAGCTCTAGTCATATCAATATGGACTCCATTTTCATCGGAAGCATCAGCAGAAACACACTTTATCAATTCACAAGAATTAGAAACGTTAGTAACACCAACAGTTCTACAAAATGAACAAGCTACCAAAGAATTAGACGAACTTGAAATGAAAATGGGAGAATACATAGAAAACCTTCCATTTACAGAAAAAGTATTTGAAAGCATGTCAGAGTCAGAACAAAATAAAGTGATAGACCAATATTTCAACAATGAAGAATTTTTAGCTTTAGAAAACCGAATGAAACAACTTGATTCCAAAAGTAGTCAGAGTGAAATCACAACACAAGCACTACCAATATTCTTCGTACCAATCGCAATGACCGTAGGAAGAGTTGCTTTGTGGGCCATAAGATCAAAAGGCGCAAAAGTTGCACTGAAGTATTTGAAGAACAGAATAAAAGGTTTTGGGAAGAACTATCATATCGATTGGTATGTAAAAAATAGAAAAGGAAAAGTCGAGAGTCTCGTAAAAGTGTTCCATAAAAAAGGAAAAAAGAAAATACGAGTATTTGCAGTTGATAACGGAGTCATACCACTAAAACCAGGATCATCAAACTGGTACTGGCATTTTCATGTAGCTCCAAAAATTCAAATACACCAAGCTCTTAGAGCATCAGTACCAAGTAAACACAAAGCTGTAAAAGGTAGAACAATACTCCACTAAAAAAGAAAAGCCCTTTTATAAGGGCTTTTCTTTTTTAGCATCGTAATCTTTAATAATTTCAATTGGATCAATTGCATCATCATCTTGTACATATTGCTCTACATAAGGAGTCATCAACTTCTCAAACTGATTTTCATCATCTACTAAAGCAATACAAGTTTCATATCCTTCAAAATCAGATGGGTATAAATTTGCAACAGCACTACCAGTTTTTAAAGCCTGATCTATCGCATTTTTTAATTCCAATAAACCCTTCCTGTTTCCTAAAATCAATGCTTCTCTATGATGAGTTTCTTGAGCATATATATTACACATCTCTAAAACATCATCATCATCCACTTGAATAGACATACAAAAATCACCTCCGAAGTAAAATTTAGTTAATTATATAATTATTGATGCCAGCATGCCAAGACCTCAAACGTCTCATTGGCTACTTTATCTTCATCTTCTTCAATCCTGATCAGATCTTCTTCCTAGGCATCAATACGCTATTTCCCAAACTGCCACCAATTTTTTCTTTCCTTTTCATCCTGTTCCGTTGCAGTTTTTCTTATGGACTCTAACAGCTTTTTATCTCTTTCAAGAAGACTGATTTGTATGTATTCTTGCTGTTTTTTCAACTTGCTGGAGCTTACACATCTTACTCTCTACTATTATTATACCCCGAATTTAATGAAATTTATAGACTGTTTCTCGCCCATATCTAGCCGTATACTGTTATACGCAAGTCAAAAACGATGAGGGGTGTGGCTGTATGAATGACAAGCAAAAGGTGTTAGATCCCGGGCCATTTTTTCATGGGACCAAAGTGGAATTGAAGATTGGAGATCTGCTTGAACCGCTGCATTTATCCAATTATCAGGATAAAAAATCGAACCATATTTATTTCACCGGAACACTAAACGCGGCCAAATGGGGTGCTGAATTAGCTAGGTCTGATGCGAAAGAAAGAATTTATATTGTAGAACCGTTAGGCGAGTTTGAAAATGATCCAAATGTGACTGATAAAAGATTTCCCGGCAACCCAACACGTTCTTATCGATCGAAATCTCCGTTGAAAATAGTCGCAGAATTAGGTTCTTGGGAAAGACATTCCGATGAAGAAATCAATCATATGCTGAGCTCCTTAAAAAAATTAAGTGAAGAAGGAAAAAATGTCATCTACGATTAATGATATATATCTAAATAAAAAGGTCGCCTCATGAATTGGGCGGCCTTTTGTTTGATCTTATTGAAACAACGCATCCATCAGCTCATCAAATGTGTTGGCTTGCTTGAGGGCGCGAATGCGGTCTGGATTGTCTAGTAAATCGACGGCCTGTTCAAAGAATTGGTTCATGCAGGCAGCGTCATCCTTATGAATCGCTAATAAAAAGACAAGTGATACTTGGTCTCCCTGCCAGTCAATCGGCTGTTTTAAGTGTGCGATGGCTACAGAGGAGGTGCCTTCATTTGTGATGAGCGGGTGCGGCATTGCAATGCCGCTGCCAAGATAGGTAGACGACATTTGCTCCCGCTCAAGCACCGAGGGCCGAAAAGAAGACGATACTAGCTGATGCGCCTCTAAATGGCTGCATAATATATCTAATACCTCATCCTTGCTGCTTAGATCAGCATTCATGAAAGTCAATCGCTCTTGAAAAAACGCCATCAGCTCTTTTGAGGGTGCCCCGTGTCCATTTAATAAATGAATGACTTCATTTACACGCTGTATATCATGATGTTCAAAAAAGGCGCTGACCTGAATGACTGGTTTCCCCTTTGATGTGAGAGGCACGGTTGTGATGATGACGTCACACGGCAAAGAGGAGCTCATGAGATAATCCTGATAGGAATAGAGCTCAACAATGTCAAGCTCGTGCTGAAAGGCTGCCTTCAATTTAATTTCAAGCAGTCTGGCCGTCCCTAGTCCAGACCCGCACACGATAATCGCTTTCTTTTTTTGCGAGGTGTCGAGCTGACTTCTTTCAAATGAAGCAGCGATATGCAGGGCAACATATGCCGCTTCATCTTCATTTGGCGTCCGTACCAGCTGTAATGCATTCAGCCCGCTGACAGCCAAATCAAACGGGTAAGGATAGGACGTTTTGATCTCATGCAAAAGCGGATTTTGTAATGATACGCCATATTGGATGCGATTTAATAACGGCTTCATATGAAGCATCAAGTCTTGCTGTAGGATGCTGTCATCAGCAAAACGATGACCGCTTATTTTTTCAATGTGCTGTAAAAAGACTGTAACCGCCTGCTGAACTTCCACTGTCGTCTGATGCTGGGCGGCTTCTTTCCACGTTTGATTCGCCAATAGATGCATGACTAAGTAATCTGTTTCATCCTCTGATAAGGTCACACAAAAAGTGTCACTCACCTGCTGTATGATTTTTTGTGCAATTCTCATCAAAACGGGTGATCTTTGTGTGCGGGCGGTACTGGCGGATATCCGCTGGTTTTTTCGTGTTTGCTGAATCGCAATGGCTAAGTGAATGACTAAATTTTTTAAGGCAATATCTTTAATGAGCAATGACTCTTGATGCAGGTTCGTCAACACAATAGATCGAATGGTTTCAAGAGAAATATCAGGAAAATGGAGCTGCTCCCGCTCGGTGATATGAGAGAGTGCAGGCTCTTCCTCAAGAAGTAAGTCTGCATAGCACGTTCTTTTTTGCAGCTCATCTCCTTCAATCTTTAAGCCAAATCCAGGCTTTGATACAAGGGTCATGCCGTAACGGGCTAACAGCTCTCGTCCTTTTTTTAAATCGCTGCTGACCGTCATGCGGCTGATAAACAGTTCTTCAGCCAGCTGGTCAATTTTTAAGTAATCTGATTGAAGCAGCAGCTTTCTCATCATAAATCGTACACGCTCTTCTGGCATGACGGGGACAAGAGAGCGGGCAGGAAGCTTTTGCTGATGAAGCCAAAGTAAGAAAGCATCTTGGTCACTCGTTAAAAGAGTATATCCTTTCCCGCGAATCGTTTTAATCATGGCCCCAGTTTCCTTTAAATACTCATTTGCTTCCTTGATTAAATTGCGGATAGAGCGGTCAGATAAGCGAAAAGAGGCAGTGAGCTCCTCCAGCTTCACGAACCCCTTCGTTTCAAATAGCCGCTGAATCAGCTGATAGGTTCGAGGATCTGCCGTCATCATCATTGCGCGGCTCCTTGCGCCTGTAAGGCATCAGTTCCAAGAGCGATGGCGCCCATTAAACCAGATAATCCATCAAAGGATGGTTTTGTGATAATTTCATGTAAAGGCTTTGGCAGCTGCAAATAGCCGTGAAGCCGTTTGTCTGTTTCATCAAGAATAAGCGGCAGCATAGCGGGCTGTTTCATCACGCCTCCACCTAGAATGATGCGTTCTGGTGAAAGGGTGAGCAGCAGGTTAGCAGTCATTTGCCCGAGATAGTAAGCATGAAGTGACCAGGCTGGATGATCCTCTGGCAGCATTTGTGCCAGTGTATGATAGCGTCCTTCTATGGCAGGACCAGATGCCAGTCCCTCTAAACAGTCATGATGTATAGGGCAGCAGCCTCCGTAAGTGTCATGAGGATGCCGCTGAACAGTGATATGACCCATTTCTGGATGGAGCAATCCGTGAATCAGGCGATGTTCAATATAGGCACCGCCGCCTATTCCAGTCCCAACAGTAATATAGACCAAGGAGGCAGGCTTTTCTGCTTCAGTTGAAAAACGGGCTTCTCCGAGTGCTGCACAGTTCACATCGGTATCAAGCTTCATCGGGATCCCGAGGGCTTGTTTTAAGGTAGAGAGGAAAGGGAATTGGCGCCAGGCTGTTTTGGGTGTGTCTAAAATCGTCCCATAGCTTAGGCTTTGCTCTTTCACATCGACAGGCCCGAATGCCCCAATTCCAATGGCATCGACACGATGCTTTGTAAAGTAATCGATCACTTGCCGGCATGTTTCAACTGGATTCCCTGTTGCAAAGGAAGTCATGTGTTCAATCGTTCCGTCTGTTGTTCCGTAGCCGCAGACAAATTTCGTTCCGCCTGCTTCAATGCCTCCAATTCGCATGATCAATGCCCTCCATTAAAGAGGGGCGGAATCCAATGGATCCCGCCCCTACATGTTCATTTTTTCTTTACAATGTAGGTTTGTACCTGACAAGGTGTAAGCGGTTCAATGTGTAATGATCCATGTTGTGCTTTGAGTATATGTCCTTCAGGTGTTTCTCCTAAATTCGCTGTTTCTCCGTGTTGTAGAGATGAACTATTGATTGAAGCGGCTGTTTGACGCGTTAAATATGGATTGAAGAGACGAATGACAATGCCTGTTCCATGCTCTTCTTTTTTCAGAGCGCTTAGAATGGCTCCATCTGTCTCGATGTCAAGCAGGCTATAAGTAGATTGTAAGTCTTCTTTTTCATCTCGGAAAGAGAAAATTAAACGACCGTTTAAAAAGTCTGCCCGCTCGTAGCATTGAACAGGGGTGGTGTACCGTTTGGCAAGCTGTGCTAAGTGTCCCTCGCTGACTGCGTCCTTGCTATAGTGCATTCCAAATGAGAATGACAGTGCACCTTGCAGCTGAGCGTCAGGTGTATCAACAATTTTTTCCCCAGATGCGCGTCCTGGACGGTAAAGAAGGTTTTCTTTCCCCATTTTTCCGAAGCAGCGGAAGAGCGTATATGCAATCGTTGTATAGCCTTCTCCTGTGATCTGATATTCTCTCACGCAGTCGGTCAACAGAGCGGCACCATATGCTTCATCACGAAGTGCGACAAATGATTGCATCGGTTCAATGGTGATCGGTTTTTCTTCCCAATGTTCATTGTTCCACCATTCTAGCTCTTGCGTCAGCTCTGTTGGGCGTTCGATTGTACCAAACTGTTGATCGCTCAGTGATACGTTTGATGCGATGCCTGTATCAAAAAGAACGCGCAGGCGATGATCTAACGCATGGTTGTCCACATCTACATGAAAACGGATGACAGCATCGTCTTTGTTTAATGCTATCTTCGCTGTGATCGGAAGTGAAGTCGCAGCCAATTGCTTAGAGCGCTCCTCTAGGTCGTAAGGGACAGTGAGCTGAAGCTTGATGGTCAGCTCTTGCTGCAGGCCGCTTTTAGCCACTGAGATGTCTGCTGATGAAAGATCCTTGGATGACACATACAGGTCCTCACGAGGGGGTGAATAGTTGTAGGAATCCCCATCATCTCCGTTGTCTTCAAAGATCATTTGCTCAGAGAATGTCCGGCCAGTTTGTTTATCTGTGATGTCCAGTGATCCGTTGTCATTTGCCGCAATGCGGTAATACATATTTTCAATCACGCGTCCTTCAGTTTGTTCCCATGCCGATTCGCTTGATTCATCGAAGACCATGCTGACCTGTGTATAACCAACTGACGGTAAGTCGAGGGCTTCAATCAGCAGCACAGCTTTCCATACTTGCTTTGGCATGTACACTTCTTTACTTGGGTTAAGAGAAATTTGCTGTGCCAGCACATAATCTGTGACATCGGTTTTGCTTTTCACTGTGTACTGAAGCGTTCTTCCATTAGCATCCTTTAACGTAAATGGACGTTCCGTGATAAAGGTTTCGACTTCAATGACTTCAGAACGCTTTGAAGGCAGGGTATTGAACACGGTGAATGTGATTTCTTGCTCTGTTTGCAGTCGAATAGCGATGAGACGCATGTGCAAGTCCACAAGATTCTCAGCGATTTCCTTTGCCTGTTTGTAGCGGAAGAAGACGTCTTGATTTGTCGTGTCGCTATTACAGCCGCCAATGCTGTCATGTGCTGCATTTTCAAACATGAGGTACCAAATATCTCGAACCGTATCATGCGGATAGTCGTGTCCGAGAGAATAGCTGATCGTTAGGATGGGCTCCATCACATTCACGAGATAGTTTTCAATTTGATTGTTTAAGATTTTTAAATCCGCTCGTGTTGAAAAAATAGATTTATGAATCCGCATATGCTTCGCATGAATGAGCTCTCCGTGTAATGTCTCAAAAGATGTCCGCTCTTTTTTCACGGCTGCAATATAATCTTCTAAACTGCTGATTTCATAGTGATGCTCGTCAAGTTCATTGGCCTTTTCTAATAAATCAGGCAGGTTTTTGCGAATCGGTGCTTGGTCAAAACCATTCGGGAAATAGACATTCTTTGTGGTGGCCTTTGCTTGCAGCGCACCGATTTTTTCAGATAAAAAGGCTTGTAAGTCATCATCCTTCTCAGGGATATTACCACCGTAGTAGTAGCCAAATGGCAGATTCACAGCAAAGACTTCACTGCCGTCAGCACCGCGCCAATTGAATTCAGTATGGTTCGTCATATGGTCAGAAACGCCGCGCCAAAATGCTGTATCGACAATACCGAAGCCGCGATAAATTTGAGGCATTTGTGCGGATTGACCGAAGGAGTCAGGGACATAGCCGACTTTCATCACGTGGCCGAACTGCTGACAGCGTTCAATCCCATATTGCAGGTTCCGCACAATCGATTCACCTGAAATGACGAGCTGGTCGGTTTGGGTATACCATGGGCCGATGATGAGACGTTTCGCTGTGACAAGCTTTTTGATTCGATTCTCATCCTCTGGCCGCCATTTCAGATAATCATCTAATAAGGAAGCCTGGGCATCGAGCATGAAGTAATGGAACCTTTCATCTGTTTCAAGGGTATCTAAGATGTCCATTACGCTTTTCATTAAGTAAATACGGGAGCGGGAGGTGGTGAAATACCATTCCCGGTCCCAGTGAGTATGTGGAATCACATGTACATTGACAGTCATTGATCAACGACACCTTTCTTCGTTCAAATTATCCTTCTAGCACAAGGTCAAAATCGTCTTCTTCTTTCTGCTTCTGATCATGTTCCGGCGTTTTTGGCTCTTTTTTCTCAGAGAAATTCACAAGTAGGTTGGCGCCAATACCGATGACGAGTGCGCCAGTTAGAGCTCCAATTAAATAAGCCCACCAGTTTCCGACTGAGAAGAAGCCGTATAGCCCGCCAATTGGCGGCATGATGTCATGAACTCCTAATAATGCAGCGACCCCGCTTCCAACAGCACATGCGACAACATTGAGCGGAATCAATTTCAAAGGATTGACGAGGGTAAAAGGGATCGCCCCTTCCGTAATACCGATAATGCCCATGACAAGGCCGCCACGTCCGGCTTCTCTAAAGGTTGGGGAGAAGTTGCGTTTTCGAATCAATGTCGCAAGCCCGTATCCAAGCGGTGGAATGACAATCGCAATATTGACGAGAATGGCAGGGAGGTAGACACCTGATAGAAAGAGGGCGTTACCAGCCATCCACGCTGATTTATTCACCGGTCCGCCAAGATCGAAGCCAATCATCGCACCTAAAATGAGAGCGAGTGCGAGTGTGCTTGTTCCATCAGCGACCATACCTTTGATCCATTCAATTAATGCCGTGTTCAAAGCGCCTAATGGGCCGCCCAGAAGAACTGACATAAGAAGTCCGGTTAAGCCAACAGTAATAAGCGGCAGGATGAGCAGAGGGACGAGCCCAGCTGCAGAGCCTTGAATTTGAATTTTTCTTTTCACAAAAAGAGCCACATATCCTGCGAAGAAGCCTGCAATGACGGCACCAATAAAACCAGCATTGGTTGAGCTGGCGAGAGCACCGCCGATAAAACCGGCTGCAAGACCTGATTTATCCGCAATGGAATAGGCGATAAATCCAGCAAGCAGAACGTTCATTAAGCCAATACCTGTCCAGCCGACCTGCTCCATTAAATAGGCACCGTGCAGTATGCCGCCAGCATCCTTATAGGTGTTTAAATCTGAAACACCAAACCCTAACCCGACCAGTTTTGCTAAACCAACGATAAGTGAAGCACCGATGATTACAGGAAGAATATAAGAAATACCGGTCATGAGATGGCCTTCAATGACTTTTAATTTTGCTTTCATTTTCTTTGCTCCTTTCTATATGGCATTGCTCATGTTTATTGAGATTCAGACTTTTTCTTTTCAACAAGTGCTACAGCTTTAGTGATAATTTGCTCGGCATTTTTTAGGGCACGTCCGATTTCGACACGTACAGTGGGAATGCCTGAGAAGCGTTCCGCATCGTTGATATGCTGATTTGAGGCAATGATGCAGAGGTCTGCCTGCTGTGCTTCCTCTGCTGTAATGCCGTTCACCTGTCCCATAATCCCCTGCTGTTCGATTTTGATCTCGTGTCCGAGCTGTTTACCTGCATTTTCTAACGCTTTGGCTGCCATTGGAGTATGAGCTAACCCTGCTGGACATGAAGTGACACCGACAATTTTCATTGTGTAATCCCCTCTTTCAATTGTTGTTCAATGACTTCGTAATAGTAATCAGCTGTTTGACCTGGTTGAATCTTTTCGATAAAAGCAGGTTCCATTAGACTGGTCGCAATACCTGACAGTAATTTCAGATGTGTGACATTTGCTTCTTCTAGTGGAACGAGCAGTGTAAATAAATAGCTTGTGGGCAAATCGTCGAAGCTTCCCCATTCAATGGGTTGTTCAAGTTCTAAAAAAAGAAGTGAAGCCGTTTGTACAGCGGAGCTTTTTGTATGTGGAATGGCAAAGCCTTGCTGAAGTCCTGTTGAGACTTCGTCTTCGCGTGTCAACAAATCTGCTAATAGCCCCGCCTGATTGTTTGTAATCTGAAGGTCTTCAGCTTTCTCGGAAATGTATTGTAAAATCTCATTCTTTGATCGTCCGTTTACTTGTGTGAAAACATGATCTTTTTGGAACAAGCTGATCCCTTCTCTCTTGTTTGTTAAGCGCTTACAATTTGATTGTAATGTACTTTTCAGCATGGTTAAATAGCATCATTTTCCGTTTGAAATGGCAAAAAGTTTATGAAGCTATCCGTCTTGCTGACTGAATATCTCAAATCCTAGCTTAAAACGAGTTTAATTATGTAAAAAACAGATTCTACTATATGTGTTTCTGTGATATTCTTCCAAGGTATCATAAAAGATAAGGGGGTCTTTTCATGTTCAAAAAGCAGGTCAAATCCTGTGTGATCGTACTCATGGCCATCATTCTATGTATGGCAGCATTACCTGGATACGAGGCAGCAGCTGCCAGTCATGGAACAAGTGTCAATGAAGCCATTGGGTTAAAAAATGGTGAAGTCATCTCAGGTACATTACAGAATGAAAAGGAAGAGTCATGGTATGAAATCACGCCATCTGCACAAGAGGTGGCAAAACATACACACATGCAAATTTCTGTGAAAAGTAAACAAGTGCTGTCCGTATCGGTCTATCCAAGCAAGGACAGAGCGATGAAGGATGACACATATTCAAGATATCGCGTGGACACAGCGAGCGGAGAGACAGAGATCAACTTCCCGCATGCATGGTCAGGTCCCTATTATGTCAAAGTGCTCTATTTAGGGTCAGAGGAAGACAGCCGTGATGAGGAAGAGGATGCGGCATATACAATTGGATATAAAGGAGCTAATCTTCCGCCTTCTGAACCTGTTTTTCCTGAAGAAGATGAGCCTGAAATCATCATTATTGAGAAAAAGTACGGGCGTGAAATTCTTCATTCGATTCGTACAATCGAAGATAAACGATTCAATGAAACGGCAGAAGGCCGGAAGCTTTCGCGTCTGCTCCAAAAGACAAAGCCGTTTCTCAAATCGAAGCTCATCAAACATCAAAAAGAGCAGCAAAAGGTATACAACCATCTGCTCACATTAAAAACACTGCTAAGTGACGTAGAGAAAAATGGTGCATTTAGTGGTCATATCGTAACAGAAAAAGAACAACAGGCGATCGGCTCCCTTTTTGATATGCTCAAAGAAGCAAGTCCGGCATATTTAAAAAAGGAATTAGAAGCTGTCAGTCAAAAAATTGGGATCGATCAGCTTGAAGGAAAATCAGTAGGTTATGTATTAGAGAAACAAAAGCTTGTAAAAGAAGAGAAGGTTAAAACGAATAAGATCATTTTTAAATTAAAGGATGGCCAAACACTTCAATCTGCGAAAAAGAAAATGAAAAGCTACGGCATCCAAGAAAACCGTGTGACATCACAGTCAGTTAGTCCTTTATTCAAAGGAATGTATGTCTATGATGTGCCAGCAGGGCAAGAATCAGCTGGAAAGACACTAAAAGCAGGCAAAGCGGTCATCAAAAGCACGGCAAGAAAGCTTTCCAGCATGCCGAATGTTGAATTTGCAGAGCCTGTTCAAACCTATCGTGCGCTAAGCAACGACGCGCAGTATGGTTATCAGTGGCCGCTGAAAAACAGTGCGCAAAACAGCGGAAAAAAAGGCGCTGACGTCAAATTTGAACAAATGAATACACTGATTGGCACAAGCAAAATGAAGCAAACATTAATTGCTGTTGTGGATACAGGTGTAGACAGCCGTTTGACAGATTTAAACGGGACTGTTCGTACAGACTTAGGTGCGAATCTCATTGGACGAAACAAAGATGCGATTGATGACAATGGACACGGTACGCATGTGGCAGGCATCATTGCCGCAAAATCCGATAATCATTACTCAATGGCAGGTCTCAATCAACATACGGGCATCATTCCGGTGAAGGTGCTGGATGCCTATGGCTTTGGCGATACAGAGCATATTGCGCTTGGAATCAAGCATGCAGTGGACAAAGGCGCAAAGGTCATCAACATGAGCCTTGGCGGCTACTACAGCAGAGTGATTGAATATGCCATGAATTATGCTGCTCAAAGAAATGTACTAGTCGTCGTGGCAAGTGGAAATGATGGCGTACCAGAAATGGGCTACCCTGCGACATCAAAATACGCAATGGCGGTTGGTGCAAGCAACCGTATGGATATTGCCGCTGAGTTCTCAAGCTATGGCAAAGGACTGAGCATGTCAGCCCCAGGGTCGGATATTCCGAGCCTCATGCCTGATGGGAATGTCTCATACCTTAGCGGGACATCAATGGCGACACCATATGTAGCAGCAGCAGCAGGGTTACTGCTTTCTAAAAATCCATCCTTAAAGCCAAATCAAGTGAGAAATCTTTTGCAAAGTACAGCAGATGACATCTCATTTAAATCTATTGATGGAAAAGACGACGTTTTCTATGATGAAAACGAGGAGCCAATTGTCGATCCGAAAATCCCAGGAATTGATTGGATGACAGGACATGGTAGACTGAATGCATTTGCTGCATTAAGTGCTGTCGAATTGAATGCATCAGTGAACAAAGTGGAAGATCAGCATCAAAAGGTGACAGGTAAAGCAAAAGCCGGTGCTGCTATTGCTGTGTATAGAGGCAAAACGCTGCTTGGAAAAGGTACAGCAGGCAAAAAAGGAACCTTTAGTGTGAAGATTAAGCATCAGAACAAAAACAAGGTCCTTCACATTAAAATGTCAAAAGGAAAGGCCGCTACGACGCTCAAAACCGTCGTGAAAAAAGGCAAAGCACCAGCTAAGCCGAAAGTTAGCAAAGTAACAGTCAAAAGTAAAGCCGTCAAAGGGACTGCGGGTGCAGGCTTGACCATTAAAGTGAAAAACAAATCAAAGAAAGTCATCAAAACAGTCAAAACCAATAGCAAGGGTGCATTTACTGCCCAAATAAAACCACAGAAAGCCAAAACGGTTTTATATGTGACCGCATCAGATGTGAGAAAAAGAGAAAGCAAAGCGGTAAAAGTGGTTGTGAAAAAATAAAAAAAGGACTTCCCTTTCTAAAAAAAGGGAAGTTTTTTTGTTTTTAACTGGAAAAATACCAATTAATGTCGATAGTAAAATAGTAGGAAAAAAAAGGAGGATTTATCGATGAAAAAAATCATGTTTGCTTTCGTTCTATCATTGCTTCTCGTATTCCCAAGCTTTGCACATGCTGAAGAAACAGGTGCAGTACCAGCATCCGTACAAGTAACAAGTGTCACAGCAGCCGATAGTGGAATAGTGAATTACGGCTATGGCAGTAAATATCGCGTGGGTTCTTATTATCCAGCTACGTTTAAAGGGACACTAAAAGATGCAAGCGGAAACCTCATGCCTAATCAGCCGATCAAGCTTTATTTTGAAGCAGCCATCAAATCATATGCTCAAACAGCGACAGGCTCAACAGATGAGAATGGACAGTTTTCACTGACGTTTCAAGTTCCTGCAGGTGCAGGCTACCAATCATACAATAATGCAGGCTGGTCAACACATTACTACGATATCGTTCCAGTGACGTTCACGTCAAACGACATCAAACTATCTTCAAATGTCACAAGTGTGTACCATTTGGCATATACATCACGTTACTAATCTCATAGAAAAAAAGGATGTCATCAGGTGACATCCTTCAGCGTGTAGACAAACCCTCGCATTCTGTGTCAGGTCTGCGCTCCGGTACTCACGAATGTCAAATTCGCTCCGTTCCAGTGCTCGTCCTTCCTAGACTGCAAAGGTTTTCTATCACGCTGAAAAAAAAACAAAGGGCTAAAATGAAAATCATTTTAGCCCTTTGTTTTTGTTAGCAAACCTGCTGGGCGGCAACCGAAAGAGTCGATAAACAAACACTCATCAGCCGTTATTCCCAGATTCGATCGAGCGTTTAACTTTTAATCTTGAGTTTTGATGGATAAGAACTTTCACACTTGAACTTTGATCCTTGAACGTTCAGCTTTGAGCTTTTATCAAGGATCATCCTAAGATGATCATCAGATGAGGAGGGAATGACCTTTCCCTCGGAGGTGTTTAGTTCTATCGATTTTCGGCTCACTAACAAAATCAATTAATCGATCTGTATTTTCGTTAGTGTATTGCTTTCAGACAAGGAAAAATCAACTTCCATTTGAAAATCTTCAATTTCTTTCGAAAGCTGTTCAATTTTCACTCGAAGGCGAAGCGGATCGATGATCACCGCCTCATTTTCAGCTAGAAAAGACTTCACAATCTCTTGGTTAGCAGCCGCTTGTGTCTTTCCATCTTTTCCAAACAAGGTCTCTAAATGCTGATCAAGTCTCTTTTTCACATCTTCATTCGTTTGTTCAGCTTTGTCGACCAGCTCTTTGTACACCTGTTTCATTTTCCGTAAATAACGAATATCGTAGTCTATCGACGTCTTACGTTCAATCGCTTCTGCCACCGTCATACGGACACCCGCCACATCAATCATTGTGGTCGCATTCGATACAACGATGGCCGATTTGATGGCATTTCGGCGTTTGATTAAAGCTTGAATCGATTGATCATCAGCCTTCGCCTTTTTTTCAACTTCTTCTTGATTCTGAAATCCGTGCTGTATATGTTTCCCGATCATCAATCCACCAAGTACGGCGTCATCAACAATTCGGTTGATCCTTTTATCTAACATTTTCAGTTCACTTAATGCTCTTGTAATGGTCATTTCCATATTCACGACAACTCCCTTGGTTCATCCTGAAAATCATAGATTCCTATCATATACCAAAGTGTGCTTCTTTTACTAGCGATATCCTTTTTTGTCAATGAAAAAAACCTGATTTTTATACACCAGGTTTTTCTCGTTTTTTCTGAATCCAAGCTGTCACGTAATAGGCAGCATAGCAGAGCGCAATGAAAGGAATGCCGCAGATGAGGGCAATCCGCTGATTTGGATCAAAGGCAATGCCGATGACAGATGCAAGACATAGGAGGAAGGCTGCAATCGGAACTACTGGATAGAGCGGTGTTCGAAAGGATAAATCATGAAGCTGTCCGCCTTCCTGTAAAAATCTTTTCCGAAACATAAACTGTGAGGCAGCAATCCCCATCCATACAACCACAACAGCCAGTCCAGAGATTGATACAAGGACAAGGTATACTGTTTCTGGTGCGATCACGCTCGATAGCAAAGAAAGAATACCACCGATCATACTTAAAATGAGTGCATTCAAAGGAATGCCTTTTGACGTCAGCTTCGCCAGTTTTTTAGGAAGTGTCCGTTCCTCAGAAAGCGACCAAAGCATACGAGATGATGCGTATAATCCTGAGTTTGCGGCAGATAAGATCGCGGTCAGGATGACAAAATTCATGAAATCTGCGGCATAAGGAATCCCGATACGGTCAAATACCACGACAAATGGGCTTTTGATCACCCCGGCTTCTTCTACTGGAATCAAGCCAGCCAACACAACGATCGTTCCAACGAAAAACAGGACGAGACGCAGGACGGTTGTGCGAATTGCTCTTGGAATGGTCTCGTCAGGATTGACGCTTTCACCCGCAGCAATCCCAATCAACTCTGT
This sequence comes from Bacillus sp. FSL R5-0712, assembly GCF_038593285.1. Lineage (NCBI taxonomy): Bacteria > Bacillati > Bacillota > Bacilli > Caryophanales > Bacillaceae > Bacillus > Bacillus sp. FSL R5-0712. Next base: position 247,959 of record NZ_CP151981.1, read on the forward strand.
ACCTGAAAAAGCAAAATTGACAGCAAGCATCGTCATTAAAATCGGTAAAAAGCCGTTTGGGAAAAGTCCGCCTTCGCCAGTGAAGTTAGAAAAGAACGGAGCGGCCTCACCGCCTTTTAATGGGATCAAACCAAACATTGCAGCTCCGCCAAGAATAATAAAGAGAATAATAGCCATCACTTTAATACTGGAAAACCAAAACTCTGATTCTGCAAAAAACTTGACTGTAAATGCATTCAGTAAAAAGATGAGAAGAGCAAAAATGCCACTCCACATCCAAACCGAAGTGTCTGGAAACCAGCGCTGCATTAATAGTCCTGCCGCTGTAAATTCCGAACCGAGTGCCACTGTCCACGTCAGCCAGTATAGCCAAGCGACCGTATAGCCTGTACCAGGTCCAATATATTTTGTTGCATACGTATGAAAAGCCCCTGTGACCGGCATTGCGACAGACAGCTCGCCTAAACAAAGCATCACGAGGTAGACAATTAAAGCCCCGACAAGATAGGCAAGAATGGTCCCCGCAGGTCCGGCCTGATTGATGGTATACCCAGAGCTTAAAAAGAGCCCTGTTCCAATGACGCCGCCAAGAGAAAGCATGAACAGGTGCCGGCTCGTCATTTTTCGTTGATATTGTTGTGACTGATCTTTTGCTTGTTCCATGTCTTCCCGCCCTTTTGCTTAAAAGTATGTGTGATGATTCATGATGCTATGATGTGGTTCTTTTTAAGATGTCATTGATATCTTCTGGAGTCGTGCGGCAGCAGCCGCCGATGATATGCGCGCCGTCTTTGTACCATTGATGCGCACATTCCCCAAAAGTAAGATGAGACGTATCTCCGCTCCATACCTTTTCTTCAGGATCATATATTTCACCTGAGTTTGGATAAACCACAATCGGTTTGCTCGTTCCCTTTTTCATCTCTTGAATAAGAGAAGTAATAAATTGCGGCGGCGTACAGTTCACGCCGACGGCAGCGATTTGTTCATAAGGCTCAAGCGCCTGTACACATTCTCGTATGGAATCACCTTCACTAATGTGCAGGCCATCCTTTGCGCTGAATGTGATCCAAGCAGATGTCCCGCTGAATTCATCTTGCAGCAGCTTTGCAATGGCAGTTGCTTCAATCAGACAAGGAATCGTTTCGCAGGCAAGAATATCTGCACCCGCTTCTACTAATGCCTGAATTCTTGGCCTGTGAAAATCAATGAGAGCCTGCTCTGAGAGTCCGTAATTTCCTTTATATTCTGAACCATCAGACAAATAAGCGCCGAATGGCCCCACAGATCCAGCGACAAATGGTTTTGTCCGTCCTTCACGACGCGCTTCATCCTGCCAAAAAAGATCGCGTGCCTCTTTCGCTAAAGTGACAGAGCATTTCATGAGTTCAATCGCTTCTTCTTTTGTATAGCCTTTTTCAGCAAAGCCTTCAATCGTTGTTTGGTAGCTGGCGGTTGTTGCGCAGTCAGCACCTGCTTGGAAGTAGTCCAAGTGTACTTGCTGAATCAATTGTGGCTGTTCAATAAGTATTTTGGCTGACCATAAACGATCGTTTAAGTTACAGCCCTTTCGTTCAAGCTCTGTTGCTAATGCACCGTCTAAAATCAAAGGTGCGTGAGCCTGTAAACGGCTTTGAATAGGATTCATGGAATCAAACAGCCTCCTTTTTAGATCGGAAATGATGGATATGATATGAGGCAGTAGTTTAAATGACTAAAGTGTTTTTGTCAAGGAGAGGAAAAAGCATCGTAGGGCGGAAAAACCCAGAAAACATGCGGGTTTTGATGCATAAAAATGCAGTCAAAATAATAGAAAACCAAGTCATTGACAGCCTCTAAAAAGAGATATATATTATGGAAAGATTGATTTCAGAAAGCTTCATCAAAAGGCACGCCGTCTTTTGATTTTTATGTTGTCCAACGACTGTCTTCTTTCGTGCAGAAAGAGGGTTTTTTATATGCTTAAAAAAGGAGGAAAGAAGAAATTGAAAAAATGTGTAAAAGATATAGCGATGATTCTAGTTGGTTCTTTTTTATTTGCCGCAGCAGTGAACATGTTTGTCATTCCGCTTGAATTTGGTGAAGGCGGTGTCACGGGGCTGTCCATCATTTTTTATTATTTGTTTGAAATAGCACCGTGGCTGACGAACCTTGTGTTGAATGCGATCTTATTACTTGTGGGATATAAATACTTGGACAAAAAGACCACGATTTATACGGTGGTTGCCGTTGCAAGTAACTCCCTATTTTTACACCTGACCACAACATGGGTCGTGAATGTACACGAATTGATCATTGGAGCGATTTTTGCAGGAATTATCATCGGAATTGGGATTGGTCTTGTGCTCAGAGCCGGTGGAACAACGGCGGGTTCTGCCATTCTCGGAAGAATTGCCAACAAGTATTTAGACTGGAACGTGAGCTATGCCATCTTGTTCTTTGATCTGATCGTTGTATTTGCTTCCTATTTTATTATTGGTGCGGAAAAATTAATGTTTACCATTGTGATGCTGTACGTGGCGACAAAGGTGATGGACTTTGTGATAGAAGGACTTAACACGAAAAAGGCAGTGACGATTATTTCTTCATGCAAAGATGATATTGCGGAAGAAATCAATCACACCCTGGACCGAGGCGTAACGATTTTAAACGGACGCGGTCATTATTCAAAGGAATCGAAGGAAATTCTGTACGCGGTCATTCAAAAGCAGGAGCTCATGCGCCTTAAGAAAATTATTAAGAAAATAGATCGAGACGCATTCGTTGTTGTCCATGACGTACGCGATGTGTTCGGAGAAGGATTTGTAAATATATAAAAATGAAAAGTAGACAAAGAGCTAAAAGACCCTAAAACGGGTCTTTTTTTATTCTCTATACCTCTTGTCACACAATACTATGTAATGTATAGTATAAAGAGTTAGGAGTTGTAAACATGAATGCACAATTAAAAAAAGGATTACTGGAATTTTGTGTACTGGCGGTATTAAAGAAAGGCGATTCCTATGGTTATCAAATCATTAAAGATATGTCCCATTGTATTGAGATTTCAGAATCGACATTGTATCCGATTTTAAAGCGTTTAGAGCAAAACAATTATGTGGAGACCTATTCCCAGGAACATAACAGTCGATTAAGAAAATACTACCGCATGACAGAAAGCGGGCGGGAGCATATGGCGCAGTTTTTAGAGGAATGGGATCAGGTGATGGCGATTTACGACTTTATTTCTGGAGGACAGGGCAATGAATAAAAAAGAATTTTTGAGCAGCCTAAAGAAGCATCTGCATCTTCTAGGCGACAAAGATAGTGATCGGTTTATCGAATACTACGATGAAATGATTGAGGATTATCAGGAAGATGGCTACAGTGAACAGGAAGCGGTTCATCAAGTCGGGCAGCCTGCTATGATCGCTGAAGGAATTATGAAGGAACAAGGAATCAAAACCGTTCAGGTGCCGACGTTTGGAGAAAAAGCCACAAGACTCTCCATTCTCATTTTAGGTTTTCCGTTATGGGGCAGTATTCTAGCAACAGTCTTCCTGCTGATTCTTTCTGTGTATATGGTGATTTGGTGCATTCCACTCGTGACAGGTGCATTGACGCTTACTGGTCTGCTCGGCGGTTTTTGGAGTATCATTGGTTCTCCATTTATTTTTCAGGACGGTTTGCATGTGGTGGTGACGCAGGTTGGTGTTGGTATTCTTCTATTAGGTGTCGGATTATTAAGCGGCATAGCCACGGCGTATTTGACTAAGCTATTTGTGCAAATGACTATTCAAACCACTAAGGCATTCATGGGAATGTTTAAAAAGAAGGTCGTGAGAGTATGAACGTGAATGATTTAAAAAAGCAATGCATCAAATGGGGGATCATCTTCACCGTTGCCGGAGGAATTGTCATGACAATTGGTTTTGGACTATCAGGCTTTGATTTAGATGCATATCACAACAATGACCAGAGCAACGTGTTCCGCACCATCAATTGGAGCAAGCCATAATAAATGAAAAACCCGATTATGCGGGTCTCAGCGTGTAGACAAACTCTGGCAAGATTGCCAATACATTTAAGGTGAACAAATCTGTGTTCATGATGGATCTTGTAAAGTGAAATTATAGAATATGAAGACAACAAAAAAGAGCTTGCATAAGCTCTTTTTTATTTTGCCTTCTTAATAATTTTATTTTTTTTAGAAAGTGCAACAAGTGCTGCTGCCTGTTTTTTGGTCATGGATTTTTCGGTTTGTTTGGCCATTGTCTTCAATCCTCTCTTCAGATGTTTCTTGTTACTCATCCTTTCCAAATATTCTTTGTTCTTGGACAAATGCTTTAATATGACCATTTGACCCGGTGACCCTGATATAAGAAAGCAAAAAACTTTAAAAGAGAAGGGGGAGGTAGGATAATGTGTTACCGTTGAATGATCCCTCTGGTGTCTTTTTTATTGTAAAAATGTTATTGAAATACAGGTCCCTGTACAATACCTGAATTCAATTGAAACTAAACAGCCAGTCATCGAAAGATTTTCGACAACTGGCTGTTTTTATAAAGGTATATTTATCCCTTAGAGAGGATTTACTTTTTATCACTTAAGTGATTCAAACGTTTTCGAAGAACTAGGGATGAGACAGTGAAAACTGTGAATGCGCCAGCTGAACCAGCAGCAAACATCAGCACAAAGTTTTCGTTTGGGTCTTTGAATAACAAAGAGACCGAGAGAACTAAAGCCGCACCACTAATTCCTAATCCTAATATTGACATCGCTAATAATTTATTCATAGAAACACCCTCAGACTCACAATTTGAAACAAGCAACTACTGCACCCATCCCACCAGCTCCAAGAACTGCATATGCGCCAATACATGCTGCACATATTGGAGCAGTAACCGGCGTTGGAGCTGCACATGAACCAGCACAACCAACCGCAATTAAATAAGCCGCACCACTACCAATTCCAAGCACTGATGCAATGCAAGCTGCTTTTGCTTTTACGCCCTGTGTTTGAATTTCAGGAGGATTTTCTGCAAGTAATTCTTCATCTGACATATAAGATAGCTCGGTATCAACTGACTTTACAAGAGAACCATCCACATAAGTCTCAACCTTGAAATTACCCTTGTCATTCTTTGTCACCAACATTTCATTTGCCTGTAAGACGGTATGATCCTCATCAATGAAAAGAGTGATATTACTAGGAAGGCTATAATCTCCATTTATAGGAACTGTAACAGCTGTAACGCCACCACCCACTTTATAAACACTGGATTTTTTCAATCCGTATGTATCTACAGGTGCTATAGCTTTAACTTCCCCGTTCTCTATAGCATCAAGCGCTATATTGACCATTTCAGCGGCAGCATCTCCCTTGATTGGAACAATTGAAGAATCACCTTCTTTCGCAGAAACCCCTGCAGTTGAAGAAAAACTAAAACAAATCAGGGAAAAAATCAATATTAATTGCAAGAATGATTTTTTTTTCTTAGACATAAAAATTTCCTCCTATTTAATATTTTTGTTGCATTTAACTATTTATATGTAAATATTACATTTACCTTCCTTATTTGGTATTTTTGCAAAAATGAGTAATAACACCTAATTATTGTCCGTACAATCGACATTATTAATAGTTTTTGCTTTTAAGAGAATAATTCTAAATCACTAGTAAAAGGTGTAGAGGTCACAAAAATGATTCAGAAGAGTTGTGGAAAGAGAAAAGAGCGCTGTAAAAAAAGACATGTTTATGAAGTACTTAGACATGTTAGGGTGTATCGATAAATACCATGATATTTCTTTAAAGAGAAGTAAAAGGAGACTTTTAAACTTCACAGCTGCAAAATGGAGATCAAAACTCGCTATATTCTTTCTTCAGACGCAATTTTAAATTGCGACCTAAATTAGAGAGATAGCTATTGATTTGTCAGTAGAAACTCAGTATCCGTATATGATATATGGTGTTTCGCATTCTTTGTCAGTTCTGCGCTCCGATGCTTGTCCTTCCTAGGGCTGCAAAGGTTTTCTATCACACTGAAAAAAAGACAAAGAGCTAAAATCAAGATCATTTTAGCCCTTTGTCAACAGTCTTTAAACCCGCTTATGCGGGTCTTTTTTTCGCCCGGGCCACAAAGAAGAAATAACAGCAAAGTGCGCCTAGATCACAAAGCATGATGATCAGACCCATTGGAAAGGCTGTTTGGCTTCCGGCTAGTCCGACAAGAGGTGTCATGCAAGCGCCTAGCAGCATTTGCGCAACACCGATCAGTGCAGCTGCACTTCCTGCATGCGCTCCGTGATGCTGCATCGCAAGAGACGGCGCAGAGGTGCCGACAATTCCAACACTTGAGACAACAAAAAACAGCGGAATCAGAATGCCGTACAATCCTGCATCAATCGAGATCATCAAAAATAAAGTGACTCCGCCTAATGCAGCTGTCAGCAATCCAATGCGAAGGACTTTCTCTTCGCCGATTTTCGCAGCGACTCGGGCAAATACTTGTCCAGCCGTGATGATTCCAAGACTATTTACCGCAAAGGCCGCACTAAATCCTTGTGGAGAAAGGTTGAAAATTTCCTGAAGCACAAACGGTGAACCAGAAATATAGGCAAACATCGCTGCGAATACAAGACCTTGTGAGAGAGCATATCCAACAAAGAGACGATCACTGGCTAAAATTTTCATCGCGCCTGCAATCTGTTGAAAGCCCCCCGTCTGTCTACGCTCTGCGGGTAAGCTTTCTTGCAGTGAAAAAATCGATCTCAGCAGCATCAATGCCCCGAGAATTCCGAGTAGGACAAATACACCCTGCCATGTCGTGAAGCGTAAAATCTGTCCGCCTGCAATAGGCGCGGCTGCCGGAGCAACCCCATTGACTAACATCAGCAGTGCAAAGAATTTCGTCATTTCTGATCCTTCATAATGATCTCGGACAATGGCTCGTGCAATGACAATGCCAGCTGAACCAGCAAGTCCTTGAATCAATCTAAGAAGAATGAACGTCCAAATCGATGTGACCACTGTACAAAGAAGGGATGCCGCAATAAAGATGATCAACCCAACCATCAGCGGCTTTCTTCTGCCGATCGTATCGCTGATCGGACCTGCAATCAGCTGGCCAAGCGCCAGTCCGATGAGACAAGCCATCAGACTTAATTGAGACAACGCCGTGCTCGCCTCAAAATCACGAGCAATATGAGGCAAAGCAGGTAAATACATATCCATTGCCAGCGGAGCAAGGGCTGTTAAAGATCCGAGCAATGCGGCTAGGAGAAATCGACTTTTTTTCGATTCTTGGGGATAAGATAAAGAACTCATATGATGACAACACTCCTCGTATACTTCCTCAACACAGCATAATGAATCAAGCGTTCCTTTTCAATGAAAAATTTTCAAAGATGATTCCGTGCAAAATGATTGATCTTTCGAATGAGACTCTTTACATTGAATGAGTAGAGAAAAGAGTAAGGTGATCGCATGCAGTGATTGTATGATGCGTATACCCACTAATAGAGAGCAGGAGGTGCTGACATGAAGCAGCAAGAGCTGATCATTCGTCAAGCAGTCAAAGAAGATCATGAGGCCATCACACGCGTGCTGATCAAATCCTATGCACAGTATGAACCTCAATTTACAGAGGAAGGCTGGCAAAATTATTCTGCCGCGCTTGCAGCAGCTGTAGATAATCCGAACATGGAGCTGATGCTTGTGGCGGAACTTGACGGCAAGATCGTGGGGACGCTTCAAATGTTCCGGTCATCAGAGCAAGCGTATGACAAACCTGAAATGGGCATTACATCAGCCATCGTCCGGTTTTTAGGAGTAGATCCCGATGTGAGGGGAAAAGGGATTGCTGAGTCATTGTTGCGTAAAAGTATTGAACTGACGCAATCATGGGGCGAAAATGTCCTGTATCTTCATACATCTGATAAAATGCAGGCTGCCATTCGCCTATATGAAAGAATGGGCTTTGAGCGTGCGCTTGATAAAGAATTTGTGAACCAAAATGGGACACATGTCAAGAGCTATCAATATGTGATCAAGAAAGAACAGCCGGCAGGTTCATAGTATAACGTGTAATCAAGGAAGAGCTTACCTCCATGGACAGCTCTTCCTTTTTTCAATTTACGCCCACAGTGCCAGCGCCCAATAGGATACCACCCACGAGATGAAACCTAACATGACAAAGAATTTTAACATGCGCTCGTAAGGAGACAGCTTTCGTTCTTTCTTCGTTTTCACCAGCTGCCAATAAAGGACATAGCCGCAAATCATGAGGATGATTTGTCCAATTTGTGTAAAGTTTTCAAGAATCGTGATTCCGTTCATTTATTTCACCTCATCATAGGTCTTCCATAAGTAAATGAGGCGATCCTTTATTTCTTCAGAAAAAATCGGTGTATACTGGAAAGAAACGAGATGTTTAGAGGGAGTTGTGACATGTTGTTTTCGCTGCATGCGGATCGTTGGGATAAAGTCATCGAGAGAAAAATCAAATACGATCAAAAAGTTGTGGAACATACCTGTCAGCTGTTAGACGCACAGGGACAGCAGGCTGTGCTGTTTCACAAGATTGAAGAACCGTTTACGATGAGGGCAGGTGAGGGTGCTCTAACCATTCCAAAAGGGAGCTATACGACCGCCTATTATTGGAAGGATCGTCCTTATAACATATATTTCTGGAGAGATGATCAAGGGAAGGAACTAGGATCTTATTTTAATATTGTGGGAGATACACAGTTCAACGGCCAGCTGGTCATGTTTGAAGACCTCATTATTGATCTTCTCGTTCTTCCGAATGGTGATGTCTTTGTGCTGGATGAAGATGAATTGCCGGAGAGTTTAGCGGATTTTGAACACGGTACAGTGCGGCGGGCATTAGAGAGCGTGACGGCTTCGTTAGAAAGCATTCTCGGTCAAGTGAGGGCAGATGCCGAAGGGAAATATCATCACAGCTTGTTTGAGCCAATGTTGAAATAGAAAAAAACGATTCCTCGCTGAAAGGAATCGTTTTTTCTGTTAAACCTTAATACGGTTTAATCGTTTTTGTAAATTGGTTTTTGTTTTGGAGGCTTTTAGCTGTTTGACAGCGCTTTGAGCCGCTGCTTTTGTTTTCTTTGTTCGTTTGGCTTCCGCTTTTTTGACCTTTTGTTTAGCGTCCGTCACTTTCTTTTGATAAGCGACTTGTTTTTTGACCTTGTCGAGCCGGTTTTGCAGGCTTGTTTTTTCTTTGCCTTTATTTAGTTTTTTGATGGCCGTTTGAGCACTTTTTATAGCGCCCTGTGTTTTGTTTTTTTCGGCTGTTTTGACCTTTGCACGTGCCGAGCGGATATCAATGGCTGCTTGGACTTTCTTCACCCGTTCTGTGAGTGCTGTTTTTTGCTTGCTTGCAGTGAGCCGGCCAATTCTCGTTTTGGCTTGATTGACATCTGCCTGCTTTTTAGATGTTTCGGCTGTTTTGACAGCACTGGCCGCAGCCTTTAAAAAGGTGGATTGCGGCACATATTGCACGCGGCCATAGCCGAATTGCGGATCCTTCCCTTTTGCGCCAAGATCCACTGTATAGCTGCGCAATAAAGTGCGAAGCTGTGCATTTGTTTTCTTCGGATGAAGCTGCTTTAACAGGGCCAGCATTCCTGTGACATGCGGTGCAGCTTGTGATGTCCCCGTTGCATACCAATATTCATTTTTTAAATAAGTGCTGATAACGTTCTCGCCAGGGGCAGAAAATTCAATCCCTTTTCCTGTATTCGAGATAGACGCGAGTTTATCTTTGGAAGTTGTTGCAGAAACGGCAATGACACTATTGTAAGCAGCAGGGTAGCTAATATAATTCTTTTTCCCATCATTTCCGCTTGCAGCAACCACGAGCAGGCCCTTTTTATAGGCTTCATCTACTGCTGAACGCAAGATGGGGATATTGTCTTCAAAGCCTAAACTTAAATTAATAATGTCCATCTTGTTGGTAATCGCCCAATCGATGCCTCGAAGCAGACTATACAGGTCGCCTTCTCCCTTTTTATCTAACACTTTCACAGCATACAGCTTCACACCGGAAGCGACGCCGACTGTTCCATAATCGTTATTAAGCGCACCAATCGTGCCGGCGACATGTGTGCCATGTCCTTCATCATCTTTATAAGAGGATGTGTAGTTCACGAATGATTTACCGCCGGATACCTTTAAATCCTCGTGTGGGAAAATACCAGTATCTAAAACGGCTACTTTTACATTTTTACCAGTGACGCCTTCTTTTATTGCTTGCTTTATATTTAGTTTTTGCAGATTGTAAGATTTTTGTACCAATGCATCTTGATTAGTAGCAGCGGCTGTTTTCTTCACAGTAGAAGCCGCGAGTTTGACCTTTACGTTTTTTGAGACGTAAGCGATGTTTGGGTCTTTTTTGAGTGAGGTGACCGCTTGTTCATCTGCTGTCACAGCGACAGCGGGAAGATGTATGTACTGTGCGTTTACTTTCTCACTTTCCTCAATAGCTGTTTGTTTTCCTTTTTGATTTTTATAGACGATGATGACATCTGTTTCTTTTGGCGGTGCAGCTGCCTGCGAATGGAAGGGCAAAGCAGTTGTCAACGCAAGAAGAAACGCAATGACGATAAGTAATTTCTTTTTCAATGCGTGGCTCCTCTCATCCGATGACCTCGGTCTTTTTTTCTCTATTATATCGGAGAAAGCAGAGGGATGGGATAGTAGAATTGTCGTCTTGTTCAGAAAGTTATTTTTACAAGTAACCTGAAATTGAAATTCATAGAATTCTAGTAGACAATAGAGACATCATGATAAGAGAAAGAAGGACATGCTGATGAACGTAAAAGAGTATATGACGTATGATGCGACTGGCTTGGCAGCACTTGTGCGAAATAAGCAGGTAACGCCCGAGGAGCTTATGCAGGCGGCATTTGATAGATTGAATGAGGTCAATCCAGAACTAAACGCTGTGATACGGACGAGACAAGAACAAGTTTTAAAAGACATCAAGGAGTTACATGAGTATCAGCCATTTGCGGGCGTTCCGTTTGTGCTGAAAAATATATCACAAGGGATAAAAAATGAACCGCTGACAGCAGGAGCTTTGCTGTTAAAGGATGTAAAAGCAAATTCGGATTCGCACTTTGTTGATCGGTTGAAGCAGGCTGGTTTTCTCATGATCGGACATACAAATACACCGGAATTCGGTTTAAGAAATGTGACGGAGCCTGCGTTACATGGTCCAACGAGAAATCCTTGGAATACGGACTATTCTCCGGGCGGCTCAAGCGGCGGGACAGCAGCAGCTGTTGCAAGCGGCATTGTACCTGCTGGCGGAGCAAGTGATGGCGGTGGTTCCATCCGGATTCCAGCATCCTTTACCGGTTTGTTCGGCCTTAAGCCTACGCGGGGAAGAACGCCGGTAGGCCCAGGCGCAGGAAGGCAGTGGCAAGGGGCTTCCATTGACTTTACACTCACAAAAACAGTGCGGGACAGTGCAGCCCTTCTTGATCTTCTTCAAGTCATTCAGCCTGAAGCTGCTTTCCAAACCCCATTATACGATGGCAGTTACCAAGAGGATCTGGTGAAACGTACATCTTCTATGCGAATTGCTTACAGCGTAGAATCTCCAGTTGGTACGAAGGTCAGTGAGGAGGCGAAGCAGGCGGTTCAGCAAACAGTGAAATGGCTGAGTGAGCAAGGCCATCAAGTAGAAGAAGCCAAGCCGGAAATTGATGGGATTCATCTCATGCAGCAATATTACGTGATGAACAGCGGAGAAATGTCTGCGTTATTCACTTCCTTGGCTCGTTCGTTAGGGCGTCCAGTAAAGCCGGAGGAAACGGACATCGTGGCATGGGTGCTGGCGGAGGCTGGCAAGAATGTGACCGCTGCTGCTTATACAGAAAGTCTTGATGCGTGGGATCGGGCTGCTGCACAAATGGCGTCATTTCATCAAACCTACGATCTCTATGTGACACCAGCTACTGCCTATTCAGCTCCAAAGGTAGGTGAGCTTATGCATTCAGATCAGGAAACAGCCGCACTTTTACGTGTGTCATCTCTTTCCATGCAAGCACAGCAAGATCTTATTTATGACATGTTCCTTAAGAGCTTGACCTACACCCCATTTACACAGCTTGCCAACTTAACAGGTCAGCCATCAATGAGTGTTCCTGTTCATCTGACTAGCGCGGGCTTGCCTTTAGGGGTACAAGTGACAGCACCTAAAGGAAAAGAGGACTGGCTGCTCAGGCTTGCGGCAGAAATGGAGACATCTTCGATTTGGAAAGGAACTAGTCAATTAAATCGATAACGCATGATAAGCGACTTTGGTCTATGGAGGGAAAAGAGTGTCACACGTGAGTACGAAGGATAAAATCATTCAAACGGCAGCACTTCTTTTACGTAAACAGGGATACCATGCGACAGGATTGAATCAAATTATCAGAGAGAGCGGCACACCTAAAGGCTCTCTTTATTATTACTTTCCAAATGGAAAAGAAGAGCTGGCCATTGCATCTGTTGAATACATTAGTCAAAAGGTCATCAATCAAATTGAAGAAGGCTTTGCCTATTCGGATGACCCATATATCGCCATCGATCGTTTTATGACAAAGATCATTCGAGGATTTATGGAGAAAGAAAGTGAAAGAGGGATTCCAATTGTCTTGCTTGCGGCAGAGTCCAAGCCTGAAAACGCGCAGCTTCATGCTGCATGCAAACAAGAAATGATCCGCTGGCAGGAGCTTGTAAAAGAAAAGCTAATGAACAGCGGGTATGAAGAAAACAAAGCGGATGAGCTGGCTTCTCTCCTTCACTCAATGGTCATCGGGGGTTTATCGATGACCACTGCACTCAAACAAACGACCCCTTTAGAACACGTAAAAAGTTACCTTAGACACTTATTTATGCGAGAAGAGTAAAATCTCTCGCATATTGTCTATCTATTATATCAATTGGTCTATATAATATAGATAGTCAATTTGTCATGAGGAGTGATGGGATGTCGGAGCAACCGCAATCGATGAAGCAATCCGAAGGTACCTCTTTTTATACCGTGTCTGGTTCCGGAAAGCTGTATGGGCTGGAGAATCAGCTTGTTCATATGCTGGCAGAAGCAAATCAAACGAATCAGCTGTTTGAGCTTGCCTTAATCACAGGTGGGAAAGGAGCATATTTCCCGCTGCACTGTCATGAGCACTTATTTGAAACCATTTTTGTGCTGGAAGGAAAGCTTGAAGTGATGCTGGACGGTAAAAAATACATGGTCACAGCCTTTGATTATATTCATATCCCGCCCAAAACGATTCATGGCTACAGAATGCATAGTCATAAAACAAGATTTATTTCATATACGCTGGGCGGAAAAATGACAGATGTCTATCAGCAAATTGGGAAAAGGCTTTTTCAGAATGAATGGTCTATGACTCATCATGCTTTCGATGCAGCCAGTTTTCAGCAGGCTGAAAAAGAAAGCGATATCATCCTGATGCATGGAATCAGAGAACTGTCTAATACAACGAGGCCCTCCGTTTTATTTCATAGTCAGCTCCCTCACGAGGTACAGCCTTATGTATTAGAGGCTGGTGAAGGGAAGCAATACATCATTGATGGTCAGATTCATGAGCTGATTGCAACAGTAGAAACAACAGGAGGCGGATTCAGTTATTTTGTGGTTGAAGGAGCGAAGGAGAAATATTTCCCGCCGCATTATCATCAAGTTCATACAGAAGCAATCTATTGTGTTGAAGGGAAGATGAACCTTCATTTGAACGGAGAGGATATTTGCTTGATGCCGGGTGACTTTGCCTATATCCCGCCGGATACGATCCACTCTTATGAATTTGTGTCTCATTCAAATAAAATGTTGGTTTTGCTGCTTCCAGGAGAAATTGAGCAGGTGTATGAGCAGTTTGAAGAATCTCCAAGCCCAAGTATATGCCCCTATTTTATTCAAGAAGGGAATTTCATGTTCAATCGGGAGACTTCAACTCAATATGATTTGTTTTTTGTCGAAAAGGAATAAGTGTGTAACGCGTTACACGACATCATGAGTCTGTCGAAACAATCGACAGGCTTTTTTTGTTTTTTGCCTCCTCCACATAAATTTCTCATTTGATGAATGAACCATTCATTCAAGGTGAAGCTATGTAAAGATGACTTGAGCTAAAGGAGGAAATCCATGTGAGAGCTGTTACTTATCAAGGGAAAAATAGCATTGCAGTGAAGAAAGTAGATGCACCGTCGATTCAAGATCGGGAAGATGTGATCATACGTATTACATCAACAGCAATTTGTGGATCAGATTTACATTTGTATCAGGGGAATTTCCCCCTTCCAATCGGCTATGTGATTGGGCATGAACCAATGGGGATTGTGGAGGAAGTTGGCCCGGATGTCACAGCCGTAAAAAAGGGAGACCGTGTCGTCATTCCATTTACAGTTGCATGTGGTAAATGCCAATATTGCGATCATCACTTAGAAAGCCAATGTGACAACTCAAACCCGCACTACGATTCGGGTGGACTTTTTGGCTATAGTGAGAAATATGGGAATTACCCCGGAGGACAGGCAGAGTATTTACGCGTACCTTTTGGCAACTATACACCGTTTAAGATTCCAGAGGATTGTGAGCTGGAGGATGAACAATTGCTGTTCTTATCAGATGTCCTGCCAACCGCCTATTGGAGTGTAGAGCACGCAGGTGTGAAAAAAGGCGATACGGTCATTGTGCTAGGCTGCGGACCTGTTGGGTTAATGGCGCAGCAATTTGCTTGGCAAAAAGGAGCAGAACGTGTGATTGCCGTCGATTACATTGATTACCGCCTGCGGCATGCAAAACGAATGAGCGGCGTTGAAGTCTTTGACTTTACAGAAGATCCCGACATGGGAGAAACGTTAAAGGAGCTTACCAAGGGCGGGGCCGATGTTGTGATTGATTGTGTGGGAATGGACGGGAAGAAGTCGCCGCTTGAAAAAATTGAGCAAAAGCTCAAACTCCAAGGCGGAACGATTGGACCCATTCAAATTGCCACAAAAGCCGTTCGCAAATGTGGAACAGTGCAGATGACGGGTGTGTACGGCGGCCTGTACAACATGTTTCCATTAGGCGCTTTTTTCGCAAGAAACGTCACCCTGAAAATGGGCCAAGCCCCGGCGAGAGGATACATGTCAAAGCTCTATCAAAAAGTGACAAGCGGTGAAATTGATCCTAGAGCCATTATCACTCACAAATTACCATTAGATGAAGCTGCACATGCGTACCACATCTTCAATGACAAACAGGATGATTGTATAAAGGTCGTTTTAAAGCCATAAAAAGAAGGCTTAGGAGTATTCCTAAGCCTCAGCGTGTAGACAAACCCTCGCATTCGGTGTCAGGTCTGCGTGCCGGTGCTCACGAATGTTTAATTCGCTCCGCTCCAGTACTCGTCCTTCCTAGGGCTGCAAAGGTTTTCTATGACGCTGAAAAGAAGACAAAGGGCTATTAGCCCTTTGTCGAAAATTTAAAGGCTTAGGAGTAATTCCTAAGCCTTTAATGTGTGCTCGTCCATCATTTTTTCGATTAATTCAAAAAATGTTTTTTTATCTTCCTCTGAAAGGTGGTTGAACAATTGATTCACAAGCAGCTGGCGATTGTCGATCATTTGTTTAGCAATTTGTTCACCCGATTCAGAGAGTTCAATCCACACTGTACGGCGGTCATTATTATTTCGAGAGCGGATGATCAGCCCTTCGTCTTCTAAGTGATTGAGAGCGGTTGTTGTTGCAGAGGGAGATAATGAAACTTCCTGCAGAATATTTTTCACAGTACATGATTGATGGCGGTAGATGATACGTAAAATAAACCCTTTAACATTCGTCACGTTTTTCGGAATATTTTCTTCATCTATTTGTTTCGTCGCCTTTAAATACTTCGTCAGTGCATGGTCTAACAAACTTGCCTCTAGCTCGAAATGTTGCATTCTCCATACCTCTTTTCCTATTGCATTCGCATTTTCCGATCAATTACTAGGTCTATCTTATCATAATAATCATCATGATTTAAACCAAAATGGAAGACGGCTATAAAATTACCTATATTATCAATTAATATAAAGAACAATTCCAAAATGAAATGATTTTACTTTCAGCTGTTTTTATTTTAGAATGTGAATGAGATAAAATCTGCCAACCCAATTCGCTGGAAATTGGCTATTGGAAATCAAACGTTTGGAGATGAAGATATTGAATACTTTACAGGCATTACTAAACGACAGAATGGAACGCTCTTCACAAATTGAGGCGGTAACTGGCGGAGGGGTGTCTTATACATTTGAAGAATATGCAAAACGCATCGACCAGCTTGCTCATTACTTAAATCAAAAAGGAATTCGAAAAGGTGACCGCGTTTGCTTTATTTGTCAAAACCATCATCACTTTTCAACGATTATGCTGGCAGCTATTAAAGCAGGTGCAGTCGCAGTTCCGCTTAGCTGGCAGCTTACTTCTTTTGAGCTGGAAGGTATTTTGAAAAAAGCAGAGCCAAAGGCTTTATTTTTTGACCGAGAATTCCGTGATGTGATTGCTGCGGTGAATGTGTCTTTAGACAACTGCCTCATGGTGGAATCTGGTGTGAATGCGAAAACAACGCAGCTGTTTGAAGACATATTGGCTTCAAACGATGGCAGCGATCTTGCGGAAGAGGTATCAGAAGAGGATCTAGCAATGATCTTATTTACCTCTGGGACAACGGGGAATCCAAAAGGCTGTATGGTCGGACATGGACGAATCTATGAATTTTTAACAAGACGCGGGAATCGAGGATTTGACTTGAAAGGAAAGCGGTACTTGGCGAGTCACCCTCTCTATCATATGAGTTCAATTAATCATCTGATCGCTGCTGCCATTGAAGGGTATACACTTGTTTTCTTACATGATGCAACACCGAAGCGCATTTTAGAAACGATCGAAAAAGAAAGAATTACGTTCATGATGGCTTTCCCATCAGCTTATACGTACATGCTGGAAGAAATGAAGCGCGGTTCGTATGACCTTTCATCCTTTGAAATTGCGATTTCTGGCGGTACGAAGGTGCCGGTCCGTTTGATTAAGGACTACAAAGAAGCAGGCATTCAGATGATGCATGGCTACGGAAGCACGGAAGCATGGGTTGTCAGTGCGTGGCATCCTGCGATGGGCGAGGATAAAATGGGCTCTGCTGGTAAAGTGGATCCAGATGTAGAAGTAAAAATCGTTCATCCTGAGACTGAGGAAACACTGCCAGCTGGAGAAATTGGCGAAGTTGTCATGAGAAGCCCATTTTATTTCTTAGGCTATTATCATCAGCCTGACGCTACTGCGAAGGTACTCAAAGATGGCTGGTTCCATATGGGAGATGCAGGCTATCTAGATGAAGATGGTTTTCTATTTATCACAGGCAGATACAAAGATGTGATTTTATACGGCGGAGACAATATCTATCCTGACCAAGTAGAAGAAGTCATTGAACAAATACCAGGTGTGATTGAATCAGCTGTCATCGGGGTGCCAGACGAATTATATGGTGAAGTGCCAAGTGCGTATATCGTAAAAGACGAATCCGCCGATTTCTGCGAAGAAGATGTGGTGAACTATTGTCAGGAACGTTTGGCAGATTACAAAGTGCCATCCATTCATTTCATCAGTGATCTGCCAAAAAACAAGCTTGGTAAAATTATGAAGAAAGATTTACGTGAATTGGTTGTGAATGCTTAGTACCTATTCTGCTATAATGAAATTTGAATGATTTTTTGTTTTTCTAACGTTTTGGAGGGAAAGGGTTTGCGACATATTCTTCGTAAGAAACACGTTCACGATTTGTTGGAACAGAGCAGACAGCAAAAGGTAAAGAAAACACTGGGCGGGCTAGATCTCACGCTTCTTGGTATAGGGGCAGTGATTGGCACAGGGGTTATGGTGTTAACTGGTATAACAGCGGCTAAGGATGCAGGACCGGCTGTTATTTTCTCCTTTGCGATTGCAGCCATTGTGTGCAGTTTGGCAGCACTTTGTTATGCAGAAATGGCTTCAGCGCTTCCTGTATTCGGCAGTGCGTACATTTATTCATATACGACCATGGGCGAGCTTGTAGGCCATTTGATGGGCTGGACCTTATTGTCTGTTTATATGCTGACTGCTTCAGCTGTCGCCAGCGGCTGGTCGAGTTATTTCAACAGCTTGCTTGAGGGATTTGGAATTTCGATTCCGCATCAATTCTTAGCGGGGCCGGAGCAAGGCGGATATATGAATCTGCCGGCGATTATCATTGCTCTACTGATTGCGTGGATCTTATCTAGAGGAACGAAGGAAAGTAAAAAATTTAATAATATCATGGTGTTTGTGAAACTCGGTATTATTGTTCTTTTCATTGTAGTAGGCGGCTTTTATGTACAGCCATCCAATTGGCAGCCGTTTATGCCGTTTGGCGCAGAAGGTGTCATTGCCGGTGCTGCTGCTGTATTTTTTGCCTTTTTAGGGTTTGATGCAATTTCTGCTTCAGCAGAAGAGGTGAAAAATCCGCAGCGGAACCTGCCAATTGGGATCATAGGTTCATTACTTATTTGTACGATCATTTACATTGTCGTTTGTTTGGTCATGACAGGCATGGTGCACTATACACAGCTGAATGTCACAGAGGCTATGTCATATGTCCTGCAAAGTGTACATCAAAATAGCGTGGCTGGTATTATTTCTGTTGGTGCGGTCATTGGATTGATGGCTGTGATTTTCGCCAATAATTATGCAGCAACTCGAATTGCCTATGCGATGGGCCGAGACGGACTTTTGCCTAAAGTGTTTTCAAAAACAAACAAAAGCGATACGCCTGTTGCTAGCATATGGATGATTGGCGGAATGACAGCTGTTATTTCAGGCTTTATTGATTTGAAGGATCTGTCCAACTTAGCGAATATCGGTGCGTTATTAACGTTTGCCATGGTCAGTTTATCTGTGCTTATTTTGAGAAAAACACATCAGCAGCTTGAGAGGGGCTTCAGGGTTCCTTTTGTGCCGGTTTTGCCGATTATATCAATGGGCTGCTGCTTGTTCCTTATGCTCAATTTACCAGGCCGGACATGGCTTTACTTTGGGGTTTGGCTGTTAATCGGTGTCGTCATGTACGCAGCGTATTCAAACAAACATAGTGAATTAGCGAAATCTTCATGAGAAAAAGGTGCAAATCCGTTGACGATTTGTGCCTTTTTTCATACGATTTGGGATAAGCTATAAAAGAGATAATGGACGGAACAAGAGGAGGATGAGGGATATGATTAGTGTTAGTCCTTATATTGTTGTAGAAGATGTGAAAGAATCTCTTCAATATTATCAAGGGATTTTTGGTGGGGATATTCAGATCTTAAATGAACATCAAGACCGTGTCCTGCATGCTGAATTGCATCTTGGGGAATCACTGCTTCATTTTTCAGATACATTTGGACGCACGCCAAAGCCAGAGAATCTCAGATTGATCATGCAGTTTGACAATGAAGAAGAACTAAAGGCTGTCTATGAAGCGCTGGAAGCTGATGGAGATGTACTGGTCGAATTACAGGATACCTTCTTTGGCGCACTTCACGGACAAGTACAGGACCGGAAAAATGGGTTGATCTGGGTTCTGAATTATATGAAATAGACGAAGACCTTCACGAGTGTGAAGTTTCAGCGTGTAGACAAACCCTCGCATTCGGTGTCAGGTCTGCGCTCCGGTGCTCACGAATGTCAAATTCGCTCCGCTCCGATGCTCGTCCTTCCTAGACTTCAAAGGTTTTCTATCACGCTGAAAGGAAGACAAAGGGCTAAAATCAAGATCATTTTAGCCCTTTGTCAACAATCTGTACCTTCACGAGTGTGAAGGTTTTTTTGTGAGTGTTTTTATTTTCTGAAAAATGGAAAATATGCTATGTTGGAAGAATAAAAGGACAAGGAGAAGGGTGGCAAAGGAATGGAACAAATTGAGTTTCAATCAATCCAAACAAATGGTGTAACACTTCATACAGCAATGGCTGGACCAGAAAATGGCCCGCTGCTTGTGCTGCTCCACGGGTTTCCTGAGTTTTGGTACGGCTGGAAAAATCAAATCATCCCCTTGGCTGAGGCAGGCTATCGTGTTGTTGTTCCTGATCAAAGAGGCTACCATCTAAGTGACAAGCCAGAAGGAGTCGAATCCTACGTATTAGATAAACTGAGAGATGATATTGTGGGTTTGATTAAGACGCTGAGCCCGAACCAAAAGGCGATTGTCGGCGGACATGACTGGGGCGGAGCTGTTGCTTGGCATTTGGCTTCAACCCGTTCTCAATATGTCGAGAAATTAATCATTGTCAATATGCCGCATCCGCGGGTGATGATGAAGGTTCTTCCTTTTTATCCGCCGCAGTGGAAGAAAAGCTCCTATATCGCTTTTTTTCAGCTTCCGAATGCTCCAGAGGCAGCACTTCAAGAAAATCATTTTCAAAAGCTGGATGAAGCCATTGGGCTGACGGCAAGACCACATTTGTTCACGAAGGAAGATGTCTCAAGCTACAAGCTCGCTTGGACACAGCCAGGCGCCTTGACCTCAATGCTGAATTGGTATCGAGCCATCAAAAAAGGCGGCTTTGAAAAGCCAATTTCCAAACGAATTCTCGTTCCTGTTCGCATGATCTGGGGGATGGAGGACAAATTTTTAAGCAGAAAGCTGGCGAAGGAAACGATAAAGATCTGTCCAAATGGCCAGCTGATCTTTGTCGATGATGCCTCTCATTGGATCAATCATGAGAAACCAGAGGTTGTCAACAAACTCATACTTGAATTTTTGACATAAAGAAAAAAGCTCTGATCAGTTGACCAGAGCTTTTTTGATTTATCCGATTTGATTCTTTTTCAATGCAGCAGGTTCGTCGTCCCAGCATTCAATTTTCTCATTGTTTGGAACGGCATTTTTATAGAAAACAGGATCTTTGCCTTCTTTTTTCTGTCTCGTGTAGTCCTTCAGTGCTGCGAAGGCGACCTTAGACAGCATGGTAATGGCGATGAGGTTGACGATGACCATGAGTCCCATGAAGAGATCGGCTAGACCCCAAACGAGAGGAACAGTGGCAACCGCACCGAACAGAACCATTCCAATAACGGCAATTCGATAGATGTTAAGCCAAATTTTGTTCGCTCCAAGGAATTCAATGTTCGTTTCCCCATAGTAATAGTTACCGATCAATGTACTAAACGCGAATAGGAAAATCATGATGGCAAGGAAGCCAGAGGCCCATGGTCCAATATGCTGACTAAGAGAAGCCTGTGTTAATTCAATTCCTTGCAGGTTTGTTGTTTTATACGCATCAGAAAACAGAACAAGGAAGGCTGTGCTTGTACAAATAATTAACGTATCTGTTAACACGCCGAATGCTTGGATTAATCCTTGTTTAACAGGGTGGCTTGTGACAGCCGTTGCTGCTGCGTTAGGTGCACTACCCATACCGGCTTCATTTGAGAAGAGACCGCGTTTAATCCCTTGTAATAAGGCACCGCCTAGCGTACCGCCAGCAAACTGTTCAAACCCGAAGGCGTGTTTCACAATCGTGCTGATGACACCAGGAAGTTCCGTGATATTTGTGACAATAACAAAGAACGCAATTCCGATGTAAGCAACCGCAAGCACAACGACAATGTATTCAGAAGCCTTTGCGATCGCTTGGATTCCTTTGAAAATGATCGCTGCAAAAATGACAGCCATCACAATACCGACGGTTAAACGGTCTAAACCGAAGGAGTTTTTAAAAGCGACAGTGATCGTATTTGATTGAACCGCATTAAAGACGATTCCAAAAGAAATCGTAATCAGGATCGCAAATAAAATCCCCATCCAGCGCTTGTTTAACCCTTTTTCCATGTAATAAGCAGGTCCACCGCGGAAACCTGTTTTGTCTTTTACTTTATATACTTGAGCTAGTGTACTTTCAACGAAACTTGAAGCAGATCCGATAATGGCTACGATCCACATCCAAAAGATGGCACCAGGGCCGCCAATGGCAATAGCGATAGCAATCCCTGTAATATTCCCTGTCCCTACGCGTGCTGCCATACTGATGGCAAATGCTTGGAACGGTGATATTCCCTCTTTTTCTTTTCTTCCTTCCTTCAGGACACGCAGCATTTCTTTGATCATTCTCACTTGCAGGAAGCGTGTTCTATATGTGAAGTACACCCCAACACCAAGTAACAGAGCAATCACAATATAAGTCCAAATAAAATCATTTGTATGTGTTAAATAAGATAGCAAAGCTTTTTCGTTCATAACATCACCTCTTCGAATTCATCACTGTTCTTTTTAAAAAATACTGAGATCCCACTCTTTGGCGAGCTTTTTCAGCATCATGACACCGGTAATACTATTTCCGCAATCGTCAATGGCGGGACCGTAAATGCCAATTCCACAGCCTGTCTGAAACGGGAACTCTCTTCTTGCGCTTGGCGGAACGCAAGCCATAATTCCTCCAGACACACCACTTTTGGCTGGAACGCCTACAAAAGCAGCAAAATTCCCAGACGCATTATACATGCCGCATGTCAGCATCAATGCCTTTGTTAGTCTGGCGATATCCTTTGGGATGACTTGGACTTGTTTAAAGGGATGGTAGCCATCACTTGATATAATCAGTCCAATCAAGGCGATGTCCTCTGTTGTGACCTCGATGGAACATTGCTTTAAATACACTTCTAACGTGTCCTCGACATCCGATTCTAAATAATTGGTTTCCTTTAAATAATAAGCAAGTGCCCGATTTCGATGTGCAGTTGCCCATTCTGATTGATAAACCTCTTCATTAACAGAAGGACGCTTACCTATTAAGTTTTCGATTAAATCGAAAATATATGCTAGCTTTTCTGTAGAAGTCTTTCCGGGAAGGATGGAGGATACGGTAATAGCTCCAGCATTAATCATTGGATTAAAGGGCTTCCCTGGTTTATGCATCTCAAGACGGTAGATGGAATTAAATGCATCACCAGTTGGCTCTACATCTACCCGATCCAAGACGTAAGGTACGCCTCTTCCTAAACAGGCAGCTATAAAGCTGATGACTTTTGAGATACTTTGCAGGGTAAAGGGAACGTCCCAATCACCATATCGTACAGATGATCCATCTGGGCCTATCACGCTGATACCAAGTTGAGAGGAATTCACTTTTCCAAGTGCTGGAATGTAGCCAGCATTCTGCCCGTTTGTGTAATACGGACGTATTTCTTCTGCCCATTGATCAACAGAAGACTGGCATGCGTGTTGTGTATTTTTAGAAATTGCTGTTTTCATACGATTCCTCCAATCAAAAATCAAAAAGTACCCTATTGAATTGGCGGATGACAAAAAATGCGATCAAATAGGCACGAAAACATGTTACACATCTTCAAAGAACTTGTCATGCGCTGCTTGCACCACTCCTTTACACCTAAATATATGTACAAATGAAGGCATTGTCGGCGGAAAAACAAAAAGGGTTTTTAGTGAAAATTCAGAAAACGCTTACATATAGTTTCACTAAAATTGTTCATTCAATTTATCTTGGAAACTACACAATCTGACGTAAATCTACAGAAAAACTTACAAATAAAAATCAGTCTGTCGATAATTGTCTAAACAATTCCTATTATTGTCGTCAATGATCAAAACAGTGAATAGCTGAAAGGTCACCTTGCTGCCCCGGAGAATAGTCATAAAAAAGGATTTTGAGGATAAAAGGAACAGTGAAAATTATTTTTTTGTACATTGTGGAGAAAAGAGTCTCCTTGTATACTGTGGCTATGCAAACAGGGGAAGGGATGTCAGTCATTTGAGTTTAAATCAGCTTGTCAAAAAGGACGCATTCATTTTAATTTTTATGATGGTCATTGTGCCGCTTGCAGGAGAGCTGAAGTTTTATCCTGTGAATGAGACGTTTCGCATCAGCTTTGGCGCACCTGCGTTTTTCTTTTGCTTATTACTCTTAAGAAAATCTAAACCGCTATTGCCGGGATTTTTAACTGGCGCAGCCATTGTGCTTTTTCGGGTAGGCTTAGATTTAATTCAGCAGAATGCTGATCTGGCTTCATCATTTTATCAGCAATTCCCAAGCTTCTTTTTCTATTTCACTTATGCTTTCCTGTTTTTTGCCGTCCGTACGGGACGCTTTAAACAGCGCTCTATTTTCATTGGGATCATCGGCCTGATGATCGAATTAGTTGCTGATTTTGTCGAGCTGTTTGTACAATTTCTAGTGTTTGATACAACGATGACCTTATCAAAGCTGAGCGATATGTTCCTCATTGCGTTTGCTCACAGCTTTGTGGTGATCAGTTTTTTTAATATGATGAAGCTGTATGAGGCTCAATCAAGAGAAAAGCAGATCATGAAACAAAATGAGCATATGATGATGGTCATTTCGAATTTATATGAAGAAACGGTGCATTTAAAGAAAACGTTAAAACATACAGAGCATATTACACAAGAATCATACCGGCTTTACCGTCTGCTGCATGAACACGAAGCAGGGAAAAAAGTGAGTCAGGAGCTGTTAAAGCTCGCAGGAGAAATTCATGAAGTGAAAAAGGACAATCAGCGTATTTATGCTGGGCTTTCAAAGCTGATTTCGAAGGAAAATATGCAAGACTATATGAAGGCGGAAGAGCTCGTCCAAATTGTCATCCGGATTCAAGAGAAGTATGCTTTATCTCTTGGGAAAAACATTTCCTTTACATCTGATATAAGGGGCATTCATCTGCATGATTATCATGTGTTTATTTTCTTATCGCTGATTAATAATTTAATGGCCAATGCAGTCGAAGCAATAAAAGATACCGGGATGATCTCACTCGAATTGAAAGGAAGTCATGATAAAATAGAGATTCGGATTGAAGATGACGGACCAGGGATTCCTAAAAAAATGAGAGAGATTGTGTTTGATCCAGGGTATACCTCCAAATTTGATGCATTTGGAACACCGTCTACAGGGATTGGCTTATCCTATGTGAGAGAGTTGGTTCAAGAGCTTGGCGGTCATATTCAAATCGAACCAAAAGAAACAAAAGGTGCAGCTTTTCTGCTTGTACTTCCTATACAAAATTTAATACAGAGAGGGTGAGTGTATGCGATTCTTCATTGCAGATGATGATCGTGCAATACGCTCGATTTTAGGTCAAATCATAGAGGATGAGGATTTGGGAGAGGTCGTAGATGAAGCGGGTGACGGAGTTGGATTAGAGGCACATTCCCTGAACCTCAAGAAAGTAGACATCCTTTTGATTGATCTTTTAATGCCTGCTAGAGATGGCATTCAAACCATCCGCCATATCCACCCTGAATTCAAAGGCAAGGTCATTATGATTTCCCAAGTAGAGGCGAAAGAGATGATGGCAGAAGCCTATGAACTAGGGATTGAATATTATATCCATAAGCCTGTCAATCGTATTGAGATCGTCAGTGTGATTCGAAAAGTCATGGAGCGTATCAAGCTGGAAAAATCGATTTACGATATACAAGCCTCTCTTCGCCACGTGCTGCCATTAGAGCCTGTCATTTCTCAAGGCGCGGGCGCTGGGGCGAAGAGAAGAACGATGAAAGAGGCGGGGGAATTCCTCTTATCTGAGCTGGGAATTGTCGGCGAGAGCGGCTCTAAGGATTTACTGGAGATACTCATCTACTTACATGAAACACAGTCAGCCAATTCTCATGAGGTCAATTTCCCGCCGCTAAAGCAGCTGTTTATCAAAACAGCAGAAAGAAAACTGGATCATGGTGCAACCGATGTAGAGGTGATGCGGGAAGTGAAAGCGGCGGAGCAGCGGATTAGACGAGCTATTCATCATTCCTTGAATCATTTTGCCTCACTAGGATTAACAGATTTCTCAAATCCTAAGTTTGAGCACTACGCGTCGAAGTTTTTCGATTTTACCGATGTCAGTCAAAGAATGAAAGAAATGCAGAAGACATCTTCTCCCTCAGGGTCGACTGGCAGAGTCAATACGAAGAAATTCGTTCAAATCTTTTATTTTGAGGCAAAGCAGTTATTCGAAGGGATGAGCTGAGGAAAATCTGTTGGTATGATTGGAGAAAATAAACAGAGAAAGTCTGTCTTTCCTATGATCTATCGTGATCTTCAGGTGTTTTTATGATTTAACTGATCATTCAGATTTTTCTTTTTTCTTGAAAATAAAACCCTCCTGTGCAATCGTTTGTTAAAATAGTGAGGTTAGACTAGAATGTCGGAGGTTTTATTTTGGGAAAAATTAAACGAAATGCGCTCTGCCCATGCGGAAGCGGAAAAAAATATAAACATTGCTGTGGTCAAAAATCAGGCGGAGAACAAACGTCTGAGCTTGTGTTTAAGGAAGCTGTTCAAGTTCAAAAGGATTTAATGAATTATGCTTTTTCTAAGCATCAGAGAGCGATCAATCAATTCATTAATGAGTTTTCTTTCCTTGCAGATATGGATAAAGAAACGCAACAAATCTCAGTTTTCCATTTGAGTGTATGGGGCATCTTCTTCCGTCCATTAACTGATCAGAAAGAGACCATTTTCGAAGAGTTCCTGACAAAGAAAGCAGAAGATATTACCCGTCCGAAAACAAGACAAGTGGTCCAATCTTGGACAGACATGGAGCCATCTTTGCTTTTATTAAATGAAAAAACGGACGAGTCTCTTTATTTTGAGAATATGATAACAGCGGAGAAGGTTGAAGTAGATGTAAAACCTGATCAAACGGTACTGCCTGAAAAGGGAAGTCTCGTGCTTGGTTTTCCTGTTCAATTTGAAGAAAAGGCAGAGTTTTTCATTCAATATACGATGTTTGCGAAAGAGTTTACAGATACTCTTCTTCTTCAAGTTCGCCAGCTTGTTGACGCATATGAAGCAAATGGAGGCGCGCGCAGCACATTTATGAGAGAATCATTCCCTGATGTGCTGAAGTGTATGTTTGCGAAGCAAGAAGTAGAAGAATCAGAAACACCTGCTCAAACAGAAGGCGATGCAGGTCTATCAGCAGATCGTATGGACTGGGCAAGTGACGTCCAGCTGGAAACTGCTAAGCTGATTGAAGACGGAATGAAGGAGCACGGTGACCAAAGCCTGACAGATGGTGCTTTAACGGTTTGGAAAGCCTACTGTGATCAGAAATCACCTGTGATCCGTAAAGCAGCGTCATTTGCTGCGGGAATCGAATACTATATTCATTCACTTGCAAGCGATGCTCCGCTTTCTCAAGCACAAGTAGCGAAGAAGTATGGCATTAGTGCGTCGACTGTATCGAGCCGTTTTAAAGATATCGAAAAAGCGGTGAAAGAAGAGCAAGAGGCGACAGTATAATATAAAAAAGACGCGGCTCCTTCAGAGGCCAGCGTCTTTTTTTAGATTATCTCGTTTTAATAAAACCACTCATGTACTGCTCTGTATTATAATCATTGAGGTCAATTTTCCATTGACCATCCCCATTACGTTTCATTTTCACTTCATATTCAGCTGGGCTGGAAACGGGAGGAAGTTTTTCGAATTCAGATGCGTACATGTTTAAGCTTTTTTTATACAATTCTTCTTTAGAACGGATTTTCCCGTTGTAAAACTCGTCTCTTTGCTTGTCTAGCTTGTCTTTTAAGTTAGAAGCATCAATGCCTGTGACTTGAGCGACAACCTTTGCTTCGTCATCAGAGATGGTTTTCACACTTGTTTCTACTTTCGCTTTATCCTTCATGGTGTTTTGAATGCGTTTGTACATCGACAGAATCTCTCGGTCACTCACTTCATTTCCGTATATTCCTGCACTTCTTTTGAAGTCTTTTACAAACATCTCATGGTATTTATTGACGACATCCGATTGGTTGTCACCCGTTAAATCTGCGAATTCATCGTTCTTTTTATCAAAAACAATAATATCGGTATAAGCGGATAACGCTTTTGCTGGGTTATCCAGCTTTTTTGCTGAATCGAGTATTTTGTTTCCATCTAGGTCGATTTGGATGGAATCACTGTTTTTCTTGATGCTGTCCTGATAGACGAACTGATATTTCTTCCCTTTGTCTACTAGGAAATAAAGAGCTCCTGAAAGTGACTTGCCTTTGTTCAATGAACCAAGGTCAAGACGGTCTTTGCTGCCGTAGAATTTTAAATCAGATACTTTGGCGTCGTCCTGATAAAGGGAGAAGTCAGAGTTATATAATGAAAGGGCTTTGTCACCTTTGTTTGTGATCGTCAGATTGACTTTTAGTACCAATTCATTGTCTCTCAGGGTAGTTGTTGAGTCTTCTGGTAACGTATATTCGTAGCTATTGACTTTTACCTCTGCTGTTTTTGTTGACTTTTGATCAGCGTCGGTTGATTTGGCTGAGCCCTGGCAGGCTGCAGAGATGATCATCACGAATGAAATCATGAGGAGTGCACTTATTTTTTTAAGATTCACAGTTGAAGCTCCTTTGCTTTTCTTTCGTCATTTCATTCCCGCTATCTGACTAAGAAAAAAGAAACAGATAGATTGGTATATTCGGGTGTTAAAGGGGAAAATATCCTAATGACGATTTGCACTATTCATTCTATCGAAATTCATTCATGATGAGGAATAGGTTTTAGTCCCTATTTTTGATAGTTTTTAACACAATCACCTATAAAATAAGGAATTAAATAAGCACAATATACTAGTTAATAAGTATTGATTTGTAGATTTATTTTAGGTTTTAAATGTTTTTTGTATAAAAATCTTGAAGTGAAGGTAGTTTTTATTTCACGAGGCGGTGCCGGATGGCGAAGACGACAGCCTGTGTACGGTCTTGTGCATTGAGCTTTTGTAAAATACGGTGCACATGCGTTTTTACCGTACTTTTGCTGATAAATAATTGATCAGCAATGTCTTCATTCTTTAAGCCATAGGCCATTTGCTGTAATACATCGCGTTCACGTTCTGTGAATGATTCGTGAAGCAGATGAGTGTGATGTGTATCATTTGCCTGCTGAAGAGCTCGTGCCATCATGTGCTCAGAGGCTGCCGTTCGAAATACAGATTCACCAGCAAAGGCGGTACGGATGGCCTCAATTAATTCCTCAGGCATTGTATCCTTCAGCAAATAACCGACTGCCCCTGCACGAATTCCGTCAAAGACGTATTCTTCCGTATCAAAGGTCGTGAGAATCACAACTTTTACATCTGGATGCTTTTTTAAAATGTGTTCTGTTGCTGTGATGCCATCCATTCCAGGCATTTGTACATCCATTAGCAGTACGTCTGGTGTGTTGATCGAGCAAAGCTCAACCGCCTCCTGACCGTCTGACGCCTCCCATATGACGTCAATATCCTCTTGAGCGCTTGCAATATAACGAAATCCTTGGCGGATCAGCGGCTGATCATCAATAATGCCAATCTTAATAGGGTGTGTCATGTCTCGGAGTCCTCCTTGATAGGAATTTGAACATGGATACAAAAGCCGTGCGGCTCGCGTATGGCCGTCTTGAGGGAACCGCCTGCTGCGTCACACCGTGCCTTCATGCCTGACAGTCCAAAGCCAAATGAAATATCTTTTTCACTGGTCAAATATCCATCGTCTTCAATGTTCATCATCAGCTCATGCTGGTCGTTAGATAGTGTAATGGTCATCGCGGTCGCCTTGGCATGGCGAAGTGTATTGGTGATGGCTTCTTGTAAAATGCGGTAAAGCAGTTCAGATACGGAGAGCGGCCATTTTTTATACGTAAGCTGCTCTGTATGAAAGTGAATGTCAAGCTCACCCGATATCTCTCCTTGCTTGATGAGGCTGCGAAGTCCGGCAAGTCCGAGACCTGCATCATCTGACGCCATATGATGAACCACAGAACGAACTTCGGTGAGACAATTTTTAGAAATATGGATCAGCTCCTGAAACGTCTGCGTCATCTGCTCTGGTTCTTCCTGCTTTAAACGGTAGGGCAAAGACTGCAGCTGGACAATCATCGAGGTTAATTGGTGACCGATACTGTCATGCAGGTCACGTGCAATTCTGCTTCGCTCCTCCAGCACTGCAAATTGGAGTGACTGAACGGTCGCTTCTTCAAGCTCCATATGCGCCTTTTTCAATTGTTCATGGGCTTCTGATAATTCCTTGTGAACCAATTGCAGTTCTCCGAAGTGTTCTTCCTTTAATTCCTGTTCACGCCGACGCATTCTAGAAATCAAAACAAGTGTATACACAAGCAGCTGGAATAGCGGGAGAGTGATCACCATGTTCCAAGAAAAATCGTTTATATAATAGCTGATCCCACTGGTGAAAAAGATGATAGCAAATAGATAGGGATGATGCGCCTCTGAAAAACGAAAAGCGATAAAGCCGATCATAAAAAAGGTCAGTCCAATACTGTCTTGAATCTGACCTGTCACCAGCCACAAGAGATGTGTCAGAATCCACATCAAGAGGAGCATAGAAAATTGCTTTTTAGGTGACAGCTTGTTTTTTGGAAAAAGACAAAGGAGAAACACCAAATAGACGAAGGTGCGAAACACCAATTCGCCTAATGAAAGGGGCTCATACATTTGAATATACATATAGGTCAAAACAAGGCCTAATACGAATTTCCGCCTTATTTGACCTAAAAGCTTGAGTGGCTGCTGAAGGTTCATATCAAAAACTCCTGTCTGTCAGTTAATAGCAGCAGATGCCTTGATGTTCATATATCTTTTTAAAAGAATAAAACGTAAGCCGATCATACTGCCGATTGGAAGGAATGTCAGGCCATTTGCGAAAATGATCAGGGAATGACCGCCATCCTGTACAATTGAACCTACTGTCATCCGGATAAGGATGATTCCGATGAAAAAAAGTGTTCCATAAAGTGAGCTGGCGGCGGTGATACGCCCCGACTGTTGATCATATGTTACTTTGTATAGTTTACCTCTCCATAGCCCGATTGCAAAACCTGCGAGTGCAAAGACAATCATTGCAAGCAGGCTCATCGCCGTGATTTCAATATGCTGGGTAAAGGAATAAGAGAGTGTGCCTAATAAAATGAGCGGTCCTATGAGAAGCCTGATGGGGCGGATTTCTTTTTCCTTGCCTGTTCTTAAAAGCAGAATAATCATAATGATGACAATTTGAATGGTCATGACAAGATCTCCTTTTCGTTTTAGTCTATCTTCATCATACGCATCTTTTATTTTCGCGGCGTCCACCTGCAGGTTGATTTTAGAGAGCGGTATACTTGAATGTTGGAAATGATTCGTGGGAAAATAAGGATGATTATGTAGATAAGGGAGATGAGCTTTTGAAAAAGGTAACGCTTGGACGAACTGATTTGCAGGTAAATCCGATAGGGCTTGGTACGAATGCAGTAGGCGGGCATAATTTATTCCCGAATCTTAGTGAGGATGCTGGACGGGAGCTTGTGGAGACGGCTCTTGATCAAGGTGTCAATTTCTTAGATTCTGCTTTTATTTATGGGCTGGGCCGTTCAGAGGAATTAATCGGTGAGATCATTGCCAAAAGAGGCGGCAGAGAAAAGCTTGTCCTTGCGACAAAAGGAGCTCATAAGGAAGTAAACGGGCAAATTGAACTTGATAACAGCCGTGATTTCTTAAGAGAGCAGGTTGAAAATAGCCTGAAACGACTGCAAACTGATTATATTGACTTGTACTATATGCATTTCCCGGATGGACGCACGCCGCTCGAAGAAGTAGCAGGCACATTAAAGGAATTGAAGGATGAAGGGAAAATCAGGGCAATCGGTGCATCAAACCTTGATTTTGAACAGCTTCAAGCCTTTAACCGAGATGGCTACTTAGACGTGCTTCAATCGGAGTATTCTCTGCTGAAACGTCAGGCAGAGCAGGATCTTCTTCCATACTGCGTCGAGCATGGTATTTCATTTATTCCTTATTTCCCATTGGCATCAGGCTTGTTGACTGGGAAATTTACAAAAGATGCGACATTTGATGATATTCGAGCAAAGGACCCGCTTTTCCAAGGCGATGCATTCCTTTCAAATCTCGAAAAAGTAGACAAGCTGAAGGCCATTGCTCAATCAAAGAATGCAGAAACGGCACACGTCGCACTCGCTTGGCTCTTAGCGCAGGATGGCATTGATGCGATTATTCCAGGGGCAAAACGAGCAGACCAAGTGCTGCAAAACCTAAAAACAAACGATGTTCAATTAACAGAAGAGGAAATCAATCAAATCGATAAGATCTTCTCTTAACACTAAAAAAAGGTGCAGCTATGCACCTTTTTTTTTATGACATGGTGAGAGGGATTTTGATGACGAGCCGCAAATTTGGAGAACGGTAAGTGAAATCAAGTGTACCGTCTGCCTTTTCTACAAGCTGTTGAATGATATACGTCCCCATGCCTTGATGATCGCCGCCTTTTGTCGAGCGGCCAAAAGTTTTGAACAAATGATCTAGCACATGTTTTTCCATACCTTTTGTGCTGTTTTCACAATGGATTAAAAATAGCCCGCTCCGAATAGAGGTCGTGACCGAAATGCTTCCCTCTTTTCCGGCTTGCTTCGCTTCAATTGCTGCATCTAGAGCATTATCAAGCAGGTTGCCAGTAAAACTAACCTGATCCGCCTTTGAAAAAGGAAGCGATGAAAAGGGTGCTTGAAGGTCTAGTGAAAGTGCAATGTCCTCTTTCTCAGCCCGCTCCAAAAAGGAATGTAGAGTTGAGGCTAAATATGCATTTTCTCCTTTAATCCATGGGAAATGTTTGACGTATTGCTGAATCAAATCTTTGATCTCATGCTCGTCGTTCGACGCGGAAAAGGCATTTAAATGTCTGGCTGTTTCATGATGTTTACTGCGCAGTTCAAGAAGTAATTCATTGGTTCTTGATTCTGCGTTTATGAGCTCTTGAAGCCGTCCATTTAACTGTTTCTCTGTCTGCATCACCTTCAATGAGAGGATATCGACTGTCACCATCATGATGAGCGCCAAAAGACAGCTCAGCTCATTCGGTTGCGTTAGAAAGAGCAAAAGGCCTGTGCAGGTAATGAGTATAAAAGCGCCTAATATCACATCACCACTCGTATGAGGCAAAAATCTTTTGTACATGAAAAATGTATAAACACACACCGCGCAAAAGGTAAGAAGCCACAACACAATGGATGAAAGCGGCAGAAAGGCTTCAGCAGCTGCATGAAACGCAAGACCTAACCATATGAGAGCATAAATGCGAAATCCAAGATAGAAAGCGTTCACGTTTGTTCTCCTTAAAAATAGTATTTCTTAAAGAATTCTAATTGCTGCTTGGTCATCATGGCTTTTTTATCTGTACCTTCAAAAGACACGATATACGAATTTTTAGCATATGCCGAGAAATTCTTAATGTAATGAATATTGATAATAAACGATCGGTGGGAGCGGATAAAATCTTTTTCAGCCAGATCGCCCTTTAGCTCATTTAGTGTCTGATAGGTCTGGATATCTCCTGTTGTTGTCACGATAGTTGTTGACCGGCCTGTTCGCTCAACAAAAATAACATCCTTTTTCTGGAGCACATGAATATCTGACTGCTGCTTAATGAGAAGCCGTCCATGAATGCTCTTCTCCTGCTTGGTGGACATATAACGCTCTAAGCATTTGGCAATTCGATCAGCTTGGTAGGGCTTCATAATATAATCATGTACATTCAAATCAAATGCATGGACCGCATATCCACTGTTTCCTGTCACAAAGACCACATCGACATTCAGTGCGTGAGAGTGAATGAGGTCCGCTAATTCATAGCCGGACATTCCAGGCATTTCAATGTCAGCGAACAACAGATCAATGTCTCCTTTTTTGACCTTCTCATATGCATCCTCTGCTGACTGCGTGACAAAGATGATGTCCACAGCCTCCATCCTGCCTACAATGGCGTGCAGCTTTTCTAAATCTACTCGGTAATCGTCGACGAGACCTACTTTTATCATAAAAATCACCTATGACCATTCTTATTATTTGTCTATTTTACCATTTGTTTTTTTGAAATAGATCATTTCAAGACAGAAAAAGGACGTTTCGCGACATTTTTATATCAGGCAAGCGTTATTTTTTCTATCATAGACTTAGAAAGTTGAAAGGGGCGAACCACATGATTACTCTCAGCGATTGCAGCTGCTGGTTTAAAGATAAGAAAAAAGTCGTAAAAGCGATGAAGCACATGACGTTCTCCGTGAAGGAAGGGGAAGTCGTTGGCATTCTAGGAGAAAATGGTGCAGGAAAAACAACATTATTGCGCGCCGTAGCCACATTATTAGAGCCTACACACGGAACAGTCACTGTCGCAGGCTTTGATACAGTGAAAGAAGCAACAGAAGTGAAAAAGCGAATTGGTGTCTTGTTTGGCGGAGAGACGGGGCTTTACGATCGTTTGACGGCAAGAGAAAACCTTGAATACTTTGGCAAATTATATGGCTTAGATCAGCATGAAATCAAAGCAAGAATAGAGGATTTGGCAAAGCGTTTTGGGATGAGACAATACATGGATCGCAAGGTGAAAGGATTCTCAAGAGGAATGAAACAAAAGGTGGCGATTGCCAGAACCTTGATTCATGATCCTGACATTATCTTATTTGATGAGCCGACAACAGGCTTGGATATTACATCAAGTAATATTTTCAGAGATTTTATTCATCAGCTCAAGCAGCAAAATAAAACGATCCTCTTTTCAAGCCACATCATGGAAGAAGTCAGCCAGCTTTGTGACAGTGTGATGATGATTCATCAAGGAGAGCTTGTGTATAAAGGCACACTTCCAGAATTATATACACAGGAACAAAGTGAAGACTTGAACTATATCTTTATGTCGAAGCTCGCTAGGGGGATTTCATAATGTGGAAAACCGTCTTTTTAAAAGAAATGACAGATGCGCTACGGGATCGAAAAACGTTGCTCTTAACCGTACTGATTCCTCTTTTGACCATGCTTGGGCTGGTGTTCTTTTATGAAAGCATGATTGCAGATCCAGGGGATAAAGCCTATACAGTCGCCATCAATGAACAGCTTCCAGCCGAAATGAACCAAATGATCAAAGAGGTCAAAAACCTAAACCTTGAAACATTTGATGATCCGCAGCAGGCCGTCAAGGATGGGGAGGCAAATGCTTACCTAGAAATGCCGAAAGAGGCTGGCGATATGCTCAAGCATCAAAAGCCATTCGCCATTAAAATTCATGGATATACGACAGATGATGATTCGGTAATCACCGTTCAAATGCTGCAATCATTGCTGGAGCAGTATCAAAACCAGGTGGTCGAGAAGCGCTTAGCAGCGGATCAAATCGATACGTCCGTTATTCATCCGTTTGAAGTGCAGTCCGTTGATGTAGAAGAAGGTGATGAAGGGGAAAACGGAGTGACCGCTATGCTGTTGTCGATTCTCCTTCCAATGATTTTGGTGACCTCCGTGATCTCAGGTGCTTTGCCGGCAGCGCTTGATATTGTAGCGGGTGAAAAAGACCGAAAATCCATTGAAGCGTTGTTTCTGACGCCGGCCAGCAGACTCCAGATTCTCATCGGAAAATGGCTCGCTGTCTCTATGTTCGGTATTTTAAGTGGGATTGTGGCGATCGGGATGCTGCTTCTATCTACTTTGCTCTTTACAGAAAAGCTGAAGCAAGCTCTGAACTTTGGTGATCAAATGTGGAGCATTATCGGCGTTATGTTTGCGGCGTTAATCATCTTCTCCTTCATGGTATCCATGATTGAATTGCTGCTCAGTGTGATGTCGGGTTCAGTCAAAGAAGCGCAATCGTACATGTCCATGATCATTACGCTAGGTGTGCTCCCAATGTTCTTTACCATGAGAGCAGGTGCTACGCAGCTAGATACGTATTACTTTGCCATCCCATTCCTCAATATTCATGCGCTGTGTAAGCAATTGATGTTTGGTATCATCGATCCAATGTCCATCGCCCTGACACTCGGCTCCTCAGCCTTGGCAGTCGTCATCCTGTTTGTCATCGTCAGAAGCTTGTTTATGAAAGAGAAATGGATGCTTGCGAAATAAAGAAACGCCCTCTTTGATAGAGGGCGTTTTCAAGTGAATGCCGATCATCGTATTTTTCAGTTTAAGAAACCGAATTGATCCAAGTTCTCTAAATAAAATTGAAAATACTCGTCATGAATACCATCAGGATATTCTTCTAACCCATTTTCGATAAGTGCACCTTCAATTAAAGCATTTATATACCTATTAAGCTTTTCGCAACTATCTCTTACGGTAAATTCTGAAACATATAATCCATCTTTACTTTCTAAAATGATATCAATTCTTCTACCTTCTTGTTCATCAAGCAATAAGTGATTATACTCCCATTCTTTTACTCTTTTAGGGTTTAACGGATGAAGACGATTATGAAGTACTTGTTCACGATGATCCTTTTTTTCCTCATTCGAAAACAATTGAATCAATATACTCGGATCATCAATGACAAAACATTTAAATATCTTAGTATATTCAAAGTGATCATCATTTACTAAATCTAAAATCTTTGTTTTTGAAAATTCTCTAGCTTGAAATTTAGACGTTATCATCTCAACGACTCGTTCTTTAGTAAAAATCAATTGATCTTTTTTATATAAATATTGTTTATATAGCTTTTCGTAATTGAACATTATTCACCTCTATTAACTATTTAACAGGACCTCCGTAGAAAGCATGAGCTTTTGAAGTTCTTTATGGGGATGCCAGTAATAATAATACCCTTTCTTGATTTTATTCTAGCAATTGCTTGTGACTTATTTATTCCTTTTCCAATATATACTCCGCCTCGGATAATAGCTTCATAATGGTTATACTTTTTATTCCTGTGCTTGCTGGCTTCTGTAGCAATTACATAACCAGCTCCTGCAACAACAATCACCGCACCAGTATGAAATAAAGAATGAGGAGTACCTTTTTTACTTCGAGTTTACACTATATCTTTAACTCAAATAAGCAGAAAAAAATCTTAAGTACAAAAAAGAATAATCAGGATTGAATATCTCATAGTGATCAAGCTAAAGAAATGGAACACTGATTATAGAAAGAAATGTTGTCAAGGGTAAGATAACTTGACTATATTCTGGTTTTTGATGATAGAGGGGGTTCACGATCACCAAACCAGGTGATAAATCATAACAAAAAACCCCCGGAATCGGGGGTTTTCCTTTAGTTCTTGATGAATTTCTCAACTAATGAGCTTGTTTTGTAGTCGTTCAAATCAAGTTTCCATTGGTCGATATCATTTTTCTTCATGTTGACTTCTACTGTTTCTTCAGAAGATGATGGTCCTAATTTTTTAAACTCATCTGGGTAAATTGATAGTAAGTATTTTTGCGCTTCATCATAAGAAGCTGAACGGTTTTTGCTGTAGAACTCAGTCGCTTTCTCTTTCAAACGATCGACAAGCGGACTTGCATCGATTGGTGTCAGAGTCACAGTCACGACAGCTTTATCACCACTGATGGATTTTGTTTTTGTTGAAACTTTTGATTTTTCAGCTAATGTTTCTTTCACAGCTTTCAGTAGCTTATCAAGGTTTTCGTCCTTCGCTGAGCTAGAAGAAATACCTGATGAAGTGATGTAACCTTGTTTGAATGATTTATCAAATTCGTTCACAACAGTTGATTTGTTATCACCTGTTAGTTTTTCGAAATCATCGTTTTTCTTACCAAAAATCATCACATCAATATAAGAAGAAAGAGCTTTTGCAGATGCTTGTAGTGTATCTGCTTTTTTCATTAAGTCTTTTCCTTTAATATCGAATTCTAATGTCTTGTCATCTTTTTTCGATCCGCTTCCTGGCTCTGTGTAAACAAGCTGATAGTCTTTGTCTTTGTCAACAACAAAGAAAAGACCGCCTTTAGTCACTTTGTCTGCATTTAAAGAGCTTGAAGATAATACTTCGTTATAGTCATCTGGAGAGATTGTAGATACCTGTGCGTCATCTTGGTAAAGCGTGAAGTTGCTTTTATCAACATTGAGAGGCTCTTTGCTGATATTTTTTACAGATACATTCACTTTTAGTACATACTGATCATCCTGTACAGATGTATCGTATTGAGGTGGTAATGTGTACTCAGCACTTTCTACCTTTACCTCTGCTGCATCAAGAGATTTTTTGGTATCGTTTTCTTTCGCAGCTGTTTTGTCTTTTCCACCACTACAAGCAGCAGCGACAACAGTTACACACAAGATCAGAAGAAACAGGGATAATTTCTTTTTAAACATGGCGTGTTTTCCTCCTCGGGTTTATGGTGAATTTCATTGAAAAGCTGTAGTTCATATCATTCTTTTTGCATAAAAAGAAAAATACTGTATGTTTTTTACTGTAGAATGAAGCGAAAGTACTGTCAATACCTCAGTGCGTTTCCGAGGTTGATTGGCTTCAAGTAGTAAAAATGACACTAAGTTGAGAGGAGAAACTTGTAATTTATTATTTGATATCTCCTGTAGAAACTCAACATTTTATATTTTAAGGTTTTGAGTCGGATTATTGAATAGGTTCAAATGACTGTTTTTGAAGATGATGTCGCAATTAGAAGGATTTTTATGACTTGTAAATGAGTATATAGTAATGAATATTTCTTCCTGTTATGTATATGGTCACTTGGTTTGAGTGTTGTTGGCAGCGAGACACATGTCCAGCAAATTTAGACAGGCTGCCGACACTGAACGTGCTTTTTCATGTCAAAATGGCAGTCATCTACACAGAAACGCTACATAAAATAAAAGAGAAACGAACTGGAGGTGGATGTATGGCAGTGGTAAGAGCGACAAGCTCTGATATTGATTTAATGGCCAGACTGCTGAGAGCGGAGGCAGAAGGTGAAGGGAGGCGAGGGATGCTGCTCGTAGGAAACGTGGGCATCAATCGTTTGCGTGCCAACTGCTCTGACTTTAAAGGGCTGCGTACGATTCCACAAATGATTTATCAGGAGCATGCATTCGAAGCGGTCACGCATGGTTACTTCTATCAGCGAGCACGAGAAACGGAAAAAACACTTGCGCGGAGAAATATTAACGGAGAACGTTTTTGGCCGGCAAAATTCAGCCTTTGGTATTTTAAACCGCCTGGCGATTGTCCGGCGACTTGGTACAATCAGCCGTTTGTGGCAAGGTATAAGTCACATTGCTTTTATCAGCCAACTGCCGAAACGTGTGAAAATGTTTATAACACCTTTTAGCTTGATGAAACGCACAACCCTCTTCGAGTACAAATGCAGAGGGTTGTGTTTTTGTTTTTTCCAAAATGGGTAACCATTGTGTATCAGCAAGATGAAGCACGTGAATGGAGGAAATGAAGATGTATCAAGATTTAAAAGGGAAAACAGCCATTGTCACAGGTTCTTCAAAAGGAATTGGACAAGCGATCGCATTGCGGTTTGGACAAGAGGAAATGAATGTGGTTGTAAACTATAAAGGCGATGAAGATGGAGCTGAAGAGACCGTACAAGCCATTCAGAAGCACGGAGGTGGGGCGGTGAAAGTACACGCAGATGTCTCCAAAGAGGAAGGCATCCAAGCCATCATGGATACAGCACTGGAGCATTTCGGTACAGTAGATGTATTCGTCAATAATTCAGGCTTCAACGGGGAAGAAGCGCTGCCGCATGAGATGACGCTGGAGCAATGGCAAAACGTCATCGATGTGAACATAACAGGTGCATTTTTAGGCGCAAAGGCTGCGCTCGCCTATATGATGGAGCATGACATCAAAGGATCGATTTTAAATATTTCCAGTGTCCATCAGGAAATTCCGCGCCCGTTTAATGTTCATTATTCCACTTCAAAGGGCGGAATGAATATGATGACGAAGACGCTGGCTCTTGATTATGCCGAAGCAGGTATTCGAATCAACGCGATTGCGCCGGGTACCATGGCAACCGAATCGAATGATGATTTACAGGATGAATTGAAAAAACAAAAGCAGCTTGAGAAGATTCCGATGAGAACCTTTGGTGAACCGAAGGAGATTGGGGCCGCTGCTGCATTCCTCGTTTCTAAGGAAGCGGCGTATATCACAGGCACCACCTTATTTGTAGATGGTGGAATGACACTTTATCCTTCTCAAATCAATGATTAATACAAAAAACATCCGCCTGTTCAGCCGGCGGATGTTTTTTGTTCGTAGCGTTGTGCGACTTTGGCTGGTTTGCCGAGCAGCATCGGGTATTTGCTCAGGAAGGAGATACATGGCACCATGAGCAGCAATGTACCGATCGTATAAAAAAGTGTCCAAGAGAGCTGTGCTGTATCAGCAATATTGATACCGAGTCCATAAAAAACAAATGCTTTCATGATATCGATACCGGCAAACTGCAAGACAAGAATGACAATAGAATTACGTCCTAGATACGTCAAAATAGGGGATGTTTTCAATTTAAAGCTTAAATAAATCACGGCAGCTGAACCGAGCAGAGCACATGCGTAGAAAATAAAGAGATCACCGTAGTCGTTGACGCGCATATCGATCCGTGAATTAAAGCTTTGCATGTAAGCCGTCAGCACAAGCAGACCTGTACATAAAAGAAGGGTTGGATCTGTTTTTAATTCCACAAACCATTGCTTTGCTAAAAATCCAATCGAATAAAATACAACAGCCGTCAAGGCGACATTGGCGTTCCAAGGAAGACTTTGATCTAAAAGCAAGGTAGAGGCATATCCAGCACCTCCGCAAAGAACAGTCAGCAAGATCACGGCAGCGGGTTTTCCTTTAGAAAGACGATGCATAAAGAAAAATAAAATTTCCACTAAAAAGAGCGTCGTTAAAAACCAAATCGCTGGGTTATGTGTGAGTCTTGCTTCATCTGCATTGGATATGAAAATACCTGTAAACGGAACGAAAGGATCAATATCCGTTTGTCCCTTGAATGCGAAAAAACGGGTAACGGAGAACCAAAATACATACGTAATGATGGAGAAATAGAGATAGGGCAAGAGTAAGCTTTTGGCTTTTTTCTGAATAAATGACAAAGCAGGGGATGAGGATGATCGAAACATCATGCCTGATAGTAAAAAGAAAAGCGGCATATGAAAAGAGTAAATGAATTGCTTGAGCGAATCTGGAATGGGCACATGCGCCATGACCACGAGCAGAATGCCAATTCCTTTAGCTGCATCAACCCAATCGAGTCTCTTTTTCATGTCTGTCATCTCCTTCTTTCTCAGCGTTGTAAACCGTTCATTGAATATGTACCTCTACTATATAAAAGGTACACCTCTTATGCGTTTACAGTTCGCTAACGATTAGAAGACACATTTGCGATCAGATGACAGACGGAAGAATTTTGACATCTTGATGTTACATTTCCCATTTTTTATGACAATGTAAAAAAGAAGCCTGCTGGCTTCAAAATAATTCTGCTATTCGCTTGAAGGAACGTTGTTTTTCGATCGGATCAAAGGAATTGTTCAGAATCATGATGTCATCCGTTTGATAGCGGTCCATCAAGGTCTGTAATTGCTCTTTCACCGTTTTCTTCGAGCCGACAATCATCCGCTGGCGGTTTTGCAGCACTTTTTTCTTTTCCTGTGTGGTGTAGTGATAGGCGTTTGCTTCTTCTATAGAAGGAACGCGGCTGTCCAGTCCGTTTTCAACACGAAGCAGCCATAAATCTGTACTGCTGGCGATCCTGTCTGCTTCTTCATCTGTTTCACCACAGATGACAAAGACGGCAAACATAGATTGTGGCTGCCTAGAAAAGACAGATGGAGAAAAGTGTGATCGATACGTCTCAAATGCTTGTGTGCCGCGTGCAGGATGGATAAAGTGGCCGAAAATATAGTTGATTCCAAGCTCCGCCGCCTGCATGGCACTATTTTCTCCCAGCCCAAGCAGCCAAACCGGCGGATGAGCATCAACAAGCGGAGCAGCTTTCACGCCTGTATGCGGATGACCAGAAGGCAGGCTGTCTGATAAGTAAAAAAGAAGATCCTTCAGCTGGCGGTCAAACTGAGACAGATCTTTAGGCACGCCGTCTGTCAAAGCGAGCCTCGTCCTTTCGATCCCGCCCGGGGATTTGCCGACACCAATCTCAATCCGTCCAGGATAAAGGGCTTCAAGCTGCCGCGTGACCTCTGCTACTTTAAAAGGACTGTACTGAGGAAGTAAAATACCGCCAGATCCGGTACGCAAGGTCGTTGTATGAGCCGCAATATGAGCCATTAATATTTCAGGCGCTGTACTAGCGAGCCCTCTTGTGCTGTGGTGTTCAGCGAACCAATAGCGCTCATACCCAAGCGTTTCAGCCAGCTGAGCCAGCTGCGTTGTATGAATCAATGTCTCCTGAGCAGACTGACCTTTAGGAATGGCGACTTGATCTAATATATGAAGTGATGGCATCATCAACATCCTTTCATCAACATGCTGAATATAAGTATAAAGAAATCCATAGGTGGAAGGAAACGAAAGGGTTTATCCTTTGCTTTTATCTTTTCTATATCAACATATGAAACCACATCAATACACTCGTTATCAGCAAGAGCTGTTCATCGGGAACTTTCGACAATGTTTCACATGAAACACTTCATTAACGACATGAACCATTTCCAATGTGCATCTTTCGTTAAAAAAATATAAAGTGTTTGAAACCTATCTTGAACATAGATCGTATATACTAGTAAATAGAAAAAAGAGTAAGAGGCTCCAATGTCATTTCATGAATTTTGTCGAATTTTCATGTATGATGATTTTAATAGGGTCCATCGCTTAATAAATAGATTTTTATTATGCTGGAGGAGTGATTGATTTGGCGATTACATTAGAAAAAGGTCAACGTATTGATTTAACAAAAGGGAAAACAGGGCTGACGAATATTCTTGTTGGACTTGGCTGGGACCCTGTATCACAAGGCGGCGGATTTTTAGGAAAGCTGTTTGGCGGCGGAGGCGGCGCTGATGTTGATTGTGATGCTTCAGTGCTCATGCTGAAAAATGATAAGTTTACGGAAAATAAAGATTTGATTTATTTTGGCAACCTAAAGAGCAAATGCGGCAGTGTTGAGCATACAGGTGACAACCTGACTGGTGAAGGAGACGGAGATGATGAACAAGTCCTCGTCAACTTGAGCAAGGTGCCGGGTAATGTGAATAAATTAGTGTTTGTCGTCAACATTTATGATGCCCTTAGAAGGAACCAACACTTTGGTATGATTCAAAATGCTTACATTCGTATCGTTGATCGTTCAAACAATCAAGAATTAGTGAAATATAATTTAAAAGATGATTATGCAGGAAAAACATCATTAATCGTCGGAGAGCTTTATCGTCACGAGAATGAGTGGAAGTTTGCGGCGCTTGGAAATGGTACAAATGATGCGAAGCTTGCAGATATTACGAGAAACTATATTTAAACAGAAGGGAGAGGTTCCTAGTGGGAATTTCTTTAGCGAAAGGTCAAAAAATTGATTTAACAAAAACGAATCCGGGTTTAACAAAAGTAGTCGTCGGTCTTGGCTGGGACGTCAATAAGTATGACGGCGGACATGACTTTGATCTAGACGCAAGTGTATTCCTTTTAGATGCGTCAGGTAAAGCAAGCTCTCCATCTGACTTTGTCTTTTACAACCAAACAACTGGCGGAGGCGGCAGTGTCGTACATACAGGCGATAACCGCACTGGTGAAGGGGACGGAGATGACGAGCAAGTCAATGTTGACCTTGCAGCTGTACCAGCAAGTGTTGAGAAGATTTCATTTGTCATTACAATTCATGATGCAGAAGCGCGCAGTCAAAATTTCGGACAAGTGTCTAACGCATATGTACGTATTTTAAATGCAGCATCGAATGAAGAACTCATTCGCTACGATTTGGCAGAGGATTTCTCAATTGAGACAGCCATTATTGTAGGTGAATTATACCGTCACGGCGGGGAATGGAAATTCTCAGCTGTCGGATCAGGCTATCAAGGCGGTCTTGCCCGCATTGCAACGGACTTTGGCTTAGATATCGGATAACGCAATAGTTTCCTATTTTCAAAGACAGGAGAGATACGAATATGGCGATTCAGCTTTCAAAAGGACAACGTGTCGATTTAACCAAAACCAATCCAGGGCTGACGAAAGTGATGATCGGTCTTGGCTGGGATACGAATAAATATTCTGGCGGAGCCGAATTTGATTTGGACGCTTCGGCTTTCTTGGTAGATGCAAACAATCGTTGTCAGCAAGATACAGATTTTGTGTTCTATAATAACCTTCAGCATCCGAGCGGCAGTGTCACTCATACAGGTGATAACCGTACAGGTGAAGGAGATGGAGATGACGAGCAAATTCTCGTTGATTTCTCGAAAATTCCTGCTAACATTGATCGTATCGGAATTACAGTTACGATCCATGATGCAGAGGCGCGCAGCCAAAATTTTGGACAAGTCTCTAATGCATTTGTTCGTGTTGTAAATGAAG
Organism: Bacillus sp. FSL R5-0712; assembly: GCF_038593285.1. Taxonomy (NCBI): domain Bacteria; kingdom Bacillati; phylum Bacillota; class Bacilli; order Caryophanales; family Bacillaceae; genus Bacillus; species Bacillus sp. FSL R5-0712. The sequence goes on from NZ_CP151981.1 coordinate 292,268, forward strand.
AGGGCGGGGAAGAATTGATTCGCTTCGATTTAGGCGAAGACTTCTCAATTGAAACAGCTGTTGTGGTATGTGAATTGTACCGACACGGAAGTGATTGGAAGTTTAACGCGATCGGAAGCGGATTCTCTGGCGGACTTGCAGCTCTTTGTCAAAATTATGGGTTAGAAGTGTAAATAAGAGAAACAAATCAATTCAAGAGATGCTGTCAAAAGCTCATATGAGGGCCTTTTCCTAAGTGAGAAAGAAACAGCGATCAAGAATAGCAGCAGGCGAAAGCCTGCTGATGCTTCTACACTTATAGGAGGAAAACCAGTTGGACATTTTGAAACATATGTTGGATACATATGCCTCGTTTTTTGATTGGCATATGTGGGCAGAGGTATTAACAGACCCTGTCTCTTGGGGGCTTATTGGGACGCTTGTCGTGCTTGAAGGATTGTTATCAGCAGATAACGCACTTGTATTAGCTGTGATGGTGAAACATCTACCAGAAAAGCAGCGTAAAAAAGCATTAACCTACGGATTAATTGGCGCTTATTTCTTCCGTTTTCTATTCATTGGCGTAGGGATGCTGCTTATTAAGTTCTGGTGGATTAAGGTCCTCGGAGCTGCTTACTTAGCATGGCTTGTTATTAAGCACTTCTGGTTAGGTGACGGCGATGATGAAGCGAAGGAACTGAAAAAAGAAGGCTGGTTGATTCGAGTCTTTGGTGTGTTCTGGGCAACTGTTATTTCTGTTGAAATTATGGACCTTGCCTTCTCGGTTGATAGTATTCTTGCAGCATTCGCTGTATCTGAGGAAGTATGGATTCTACTATTAGGCGGAATGCTTGGAATTCTCATGATGCGTACAGTCGCACAGTTATTCCTTGTTCTCATTGACCGTATCCCAGAGCTTGAGAATACAGCGTTTATTCTCATCGGGATCATTGCGATCAAAATGGGCTTGAGTGCTGCTCACATTGAAATCCCGCATCTTGTATTCTTTGCGATTATTATCCTAGCATTTATCGGAACGTTTATCGTTCATAAAATCAATAAGAAGAAACATCAAGAAGTGACAAACGAAGCTGCGGCTTCAAAAGAAGAATAGGACGATCAAAAAGGAATGGAGTTGATTAGCGGCTCCATCCTTTTTTGAATCATCAAGTCATTTGTTCGATTTTCTCTCAACAACAGGAGGTGGCACAGCATGCGGTATTTTCAGTTTTTATCAGAGGCGAGGCAGCACGATATTTTTTTCAAACGGCCGGGGGCGATGCATTTGATGACGCCAAGGCACGTACTTGCGCATGCATTAGGTGCTACTTTGTATATGCCTGCGACAAGACAGGATATAGCAGACATGCTGCTGTCGCAGAAATATGAAGCGCTTTGCTCTGTTGTATTTTGTTTAGAGGATGCCATCGGTGATCAAGAAGTGGAAATGGCTGAACAGAATCTAGTGGTACAACTCGCCAAACTGTCGGACAAATTAACGCATACACCTGAAATGGCTGAACAAATGCCGCTTTTATTTATTCGGGTTCGTTCGCCGAAGCAGCTGCTCAAAATGGCAGATTTGCTTGGTCCATCTCTTCGTTTATTGACGGGTTTTGTATTTCCAAAGTGTTCTATTCATAATGCGAAGGATTATTTGGACAGCTTGAAACAGGCGTCCGCACAAACGAAGACAACGCTGTACGGTATGCCCATTTTGGAAACACCCGATTTATTAGAAAAAGAAACAAGATATACGGTGCTGTCTAAGTTAAAGCAGATCATGCTGAATGATGAAGAATATATTTTGAATATTCGTATTGGGGCAACGGATCTTTGCGGCTTATATGGCATTCGCCGTGATCGCGACACCACCATCTATGAAATCAGATTGATTGCTGATTTGATCACAGATATTATCAATTATTTTGGTCGTTCCTTTGTTGTATCAGGTGCTGTATGGGAGCATTTTGGTCCTGCACGAAAGGAACAAAAACCATTCATCCGTGCGCTTTCTAAGGGAGGTGAGCTGTCCTTATCTGAATTCGATGACGTACAAGGTTTACTCAAAGAGACAAGACTCGATGTAGCCAACGGCATACATGGAAAGACAGTGATCCATCCAACACATCTCAAGCCAGTGCAAAGCATGTACGTTGTGACAAAGGAAGAGTACTTGGATGCTTTAAGCATTCTGGAACATGCCGACGGCACAGTTGGCGTGATGAAGAGTGCTTTCTCTAATAAGATGAATGAAACAAAGCCGCATTACAGGTGGGCAGAGCACATTTTAATGAAGTCAGACATTTACGGGGTGTTTCATGAAAATAGAAGCTATATCGACATACTCACAGAATCAGAAGCGGCATACGCTGAACATCTTGGAACATATGGAGGTTGAGCTTGACCTCAAAGAAGGTGCGCTCCAGCTTGAAAAAGAGCATCTTTTTGAGATGGCGGCAAGGGTGAACAAAAAAAGAGCCTTTTTATTCGTGAGTAAGGTGCTTGGAAAGCATATTCCTGTTCATCCAGTAAAACCGCTCCTTGTCTCGGGTCTTTTAGCGATGGCATATGCCAAAGAGCAAACTGGAAAGATGCCCCCGCACCAAGATCTTCTTGTAGAGGCACTCAAGACGAATGATCACACGGTGTTAACGGCAGCCTATGAAACACTCAAAGAAGAAAAGCTTTCAGTAGGCAATGAGCCTGTCGTCATCGGCTTTGCGGAAACGGCAACAGCCCTTGGACATGGTGTGTATGATGTGATAGAAGGCGCATCATACATTCATACGACACGTGAACAGCTGCTGGATCTTGACCCGTCATTGGTATTTGAAGAAGAACATTCGCATGCAACAGATCAGCTTTGTTATGCAGACGAAGCATTCCTTCGCACAGACCGCCCCATCGTGTTAGTAGATGATGAAGTCACAACAGGTCGTACCAATATCAACATCATTCGTGACCTTCATGCAAAGTACCCAAGGCATTCTTATACCATTCTTTCCATTTTGGACTGGCGGACGGAGGAGCATGAGATAGCCATGTGCCAGCTTGAAGAGGAGCTTGGAATTCACATCACATCATTGTCTTTATTAAAAGGGCAGATGATTTTTCGAGGCAAAACGCTCGATGAAACAGCTTATTCGTATGAGATTGCGGAGCAAGAGAAGCAGCCAAGTCTCTCTTTTCACTCTCTTCAACCTTTCTTTAAGCAAGTGCCTTATTCACTTTCTCATGCAGCAAATTCGGCTGGTCATTCGCCATATATACATGAAACGGGTCGTTTTGGTTTAAATGCAGCAGATACGGAAGCGCTCGACCAAGCAGCTGCTGAAGCGGGATTGAAGCTGCGGCAGGAACGCAAAGGAAAACAAACACTCTGCTTAGGGACAGGTGAGCTGATGTATGTGCCGATGAGACTGTCTGCACACATGGGGGAAGGCGTTCTCTTTCATTCAACAACGAGAAGCCCTATTCACCCAGTCGAAAAGGATGGATACGCTGTCCAAAATGGGTTTACCTTTATGAATCCAGAGGATGCCCGAATTCAGCACTACGTGTACAACATTCCAAAAGGTGAATATGATGATGTATTTCTCTTTTTTGAGAAAAAGGTCTCTCAGGAGGCATTGCTTCCACTTGTTCACTTATTTGCTGAGCGGCATGTGAAGCATGTGCATATTGTGACTTTATCAGACGAGGTGAAGGTGAATGGCTAATGTGTATACAAAGATGGGGAGCTATCCAGAGCAGGATGTAACCTTCTTACTCAAAGATTTATCCTCTATTGAGATGGAGAAAAGTACAGAAGAGCGGGAGCGTTCGATTCAGAGCGGTTCGCATTATTCAGAAATGCTGCCAATTGAGTACAAACCAACGGCATCTTATATGACTTTATTCTATCAATCTCTTGAAGAAAGTAAGGAAAAGGTAGCAGAAGCAGTAGCTGTTGTAGCAGAACAGATTGTGAAGAAGCGAGGCTTCCAAACCGTACTTTGCAGCTTGGCGCGTGCAGGGACACCGATCGGGGTGCTGATCAAACGATATATTCGAAAGGCGTATGGTGTCGATCTGCCTCATTACAGCATTTCTATTATTCGCGACCGCGGAATAGACGAGAATGCACTGCATTATATGCTGAAAGAACATCCAGGTTTTGAAATTGCTTTTATCGATGGATGGACTGGAAAAGGTGCGATTTCGAAAGAGCTCCAAAAAGCTGTTCTTGATTTTGAAAAAAAGTATGGTGTACGTCTCTCGAGTGAGCTGGCTGTGCTGGCAGACCCCGGCTATTGTACACATGTATACGGAACGAGGGAGGACTTTCTCATTCCAAGTGCCTGCCTGAATTCGACAGTATCAGGGCTTGTCAGTCGTACGGTATTAAACAACCGCTGGATCAATGCCGATGATTTCCATGGGGCAAAGTATTATAAAGAGCTGCTTGATGAAGATGTGTCCAATCTATATGTGGATACAATTGAAGAAGCATTTTCCAGCCTCGGACCAAATGTACAAGAGAAAGCAGAAACCATACTTACGCAAGGAGCACCGGCAGATTGGCGGGGAATGGCATCCATTGAAGCAATTGGTCAGGAGTTTCAAATTGAAAATACCCACTTGATTAAGCCGGGTGTTGGTGAAACGACCCGCGTGCTGCTTAGAAGAATCCCTTGGAAAATCTTGATTCAGCCTGGATCTCAGGAGAAGCTGAAGCATATCTTGCTTTTGGCAGAGGACAGAGGTGTTCCTGTCATTGAATATGCCAATATGTCTTACACGTGCTGTGGGTTAATTCGCCCGTTGGAGCAAACGTCATGAAGACATTTGCATTTGCCAGTGATTTAGACCGGACGCTGATTTACTCACATCGAGTGCTTGACCAGTATGCGTATGAAGGAGAGTATGATTTAGTTGAGGTGCTGGACGAACGGCCGCTTTCCTATATGTCTGTTGAAACGAAAAAATCTTTGCAGACGATTCATCAATCAGGCTGGTTCATACCAGTAACGACAAGAACAACCGCACAGTATGAACGGATCACTTTCTTTCAACAAGAGCTTAATCCGGAATATGCCGTCACAACAAATGGGGGCTGTATTCTTCACCATGGCAAACCGCTTGAGGATTGGCAGGCCATTGTTGATGAGAGACTTAGGGAGTGTATGCCAGTCAGAGAGATGTTGAGGGCGATCTCGGAACTTCCGGTTGCGGCATGGGTGAAGCGTACCCGTACAGCAGAGGGAAGATTTCTTTATTTGATTATGAAAGAGGAGTATCTATCTCACATTCCGCTTGCTGAATTGAAGCTGTGGGGTGAGGAGAGAGGATGGCAGGTTTCTCTTCAGGGACGGAAGCTTTATTTTATTCCACAGCCGCTTAATAAGTGGGATGCTGTTGCTTTTCTAAAGGACAGGCTGCAGCTTGAATACGTCTATGGTGCGGGTGATTCTCTGTTAGATGCGGGGCTCATTCGGCAATCAGATATGGGCTTTGCCCCAAGGCATGGAGAAGTGCTCGACTTTGATCCAGAACTTGAGCCGACATCGGCATCTGGCATGGCCGCAGCGGATGAGATCACCGCTTGTGTCATCGAGCAAATGATGAACGCAAAAAAGCCTTCGATTCGATAGCAGAAGTAGAAGGCTGAATGATATGATAGTAGTAGCTTTCGAGAAAATATAGGAGAAAGGAAGGAGCGGCGTGAGTTATAAAGAAATCAATGTCACCCATACACGGGCGGAGCAGGAAGCCTGGAAAAATGTGCTGAAAAAGCCGCTCCCTGAAAGAGACGGTTATGTAAAGGACGAGCATATGTTGTCCTTGCCGCGTCTCGCCGCCCGGGTCCTTGGAACTCCGCATGATGCAACCGATTATTTTATTTATTTACATGAATTATACGAAACAGACGGCATGCATATTTTAAGTGAAACGCTCAATCGTCATATTGAGCCGGAGCATTTTCAAGCGCTGCAGCGCATTCATTTGATTAACCAAGAAGAAAAGGGATTGTCCGTGAATCGCTTTGTGGCTTTTTTAGATGGTGAACAGCTGATTGTACGCCATCCAAACGCTGTGATGAACCGGCATATCCGTCTTTCATTGATCAAGGTATTTGAGCATTTCAAGCAGCTGCACGAGGGTGGATTTCAGCATCCTGATTTCCGCCGGGTCCTGCTGGATGTCGTGAAGTTTTCAAATAATCATCTAGGTCCATGGCTGAAGGAAGTCAATATCGAAGAAAAAATGCCGGCTGTCATTTGGTATGGAGAGGCGAATAAAAGTCAGCTTTATTTTCTTTACTACGTCATGCTGATTGGCTGTGATGTTGTCCTATTTCATCCAGAAGGCAAGGATTCGTTCCGCGAATTAGATCCAGAAGAAAAGCTGACTTTTATTGATCAGTACCCGGGGACTTCAAAGCTTGAGCCGTTCCCTACTGAAAAGCCTGAGAGGAAATCAACGGTGGCGTACCGCTCGACAAGAGAGCTTGAAGAGGTGCTTCACACGGAAGATTCAATGCTGTATAAGCCGTGGCAATTCAGAGATCATACTCCTCATTCTATTACACTGAAGACCACGTATGATGAGCTGTTTTTAATTGCAAAGGAACGATCCTTTATCCGCCCGAATTTCAAAGCCGACCGGGACACGATACAGATTCCAAATCTCTTTGCGAAAATGATGGGTGTCACACGAGACAAACGTGAATACTGGGATCGCATTCACACGTTAATGGAAGGGAAAGAGACGAAGACCATTCGCCATTTTCCTTTTACGAAAGAAGTGACATCGAATTATCAATTTCATTATCAGCATGCACTTTCTTCTAATGGAGAGATTGATCCTGACTTATTAATGAAAAGCAATGTGTGGCAGTTTTCTCATCTATATGAGGGCACGCAGCGTGCGATAGCAGAGGCGATATCTCGAATCTGTCAGCATCCGAAGCTATTAAAAGAAGGCAATGAAACCGAATTAGATGTCCGTATTTATTTATTCAAGCAGGTTCTGCATTTAAGCCAGGATCTCATTGGACTGATTCAAACCTTTGATTACGCACAAACCGTACCGAAAGTGATTTTATACCATACGGAATATAATGGTGAGCTGACTCGTTCTGATGCGGCCGCCCTGATTTTCCTAAATGAAATGGGTGTGGATCTCTTCGTATATCATCCAGCGGGATATCAGTGTATCGAACGGTATATCGATGAACAATTATTTGATACCCATTGGCTTGATGAGATGGTCATGAACCAGGAGTTTAAAGAGCCGTCCATCGTTAGAAAGTTATTTCAATCCATTAAAAACCGATAAGGAGATCAAAGCTTATGACAAATACAAACGGAAATGACATCATTTCAATTGATAAAGAGGAAATCACGATTGAGAAGGCAGACGATATTCGCGTTCAGCTTCGAAATGAACCAGAAGTGCAAAATATTGCGAGACAGATCGATGCGAAAAATCAGCTGGAACTTCTTGAATACGGTAAACAGCCAGCCGTTGAAATCTCTAAGTTCTCTGATCGTATCCTTTCAATGATGCGTTCAACAAGTGTCACTGACTCAGGAACAATGCTGACGCAGCTTGGTAAGATTATGGATCGCTTTGATAAAAATGATTTTGACGAACCGAAGGGTGGTTTGTTGTCAAAAATCTTTAAGCGCGGCGGCAGCATGATCGAAAAGATTTTTAGTAAATATCAAACGCTCGGTGCAGAAATTGAAAAAATTAATGTGGAAATTAGTAAATATAAAGATGAAATGACCAAATCGACTGTGACGCTTGAAGAAATGTATGAGCATAACATTCAATACTATTTGGAGCTGGAAAAGTATGTCGTAGCCGGTCAAATGAAAATCGAAGAATTAAAACAATTGGTTCCTTCATATGAAGAAAAAGCAGCTAGTGGAAACCAGCTGGCACAAATGGAGCTTGATACGCTTCGTAATGGCATTCAAGCGCTTGAAGAGCGTGTGTATGACCTTGATATGGCACGAATGGTGGCGCTTCAAACGGCACCGCAAATCCGTTTGCTTCAGCGTGGGAATACGAAATTAATCGGTAAAATCAACTCTGCCTTCATCATCACGATTCCAATTTTCAAAAATGGGATCATTCAAGCTGTTACAGCGAAGAGACAAAAGCTTGTGGCTGATTCTATGAGTGAGCTGGATAGAAGAACAAATGAAATGCTGAAACGAAATGCTGAAAACATTTCAAGTCAAAGTGTGGAGATTGCCAAATTATCTGGCCGTCCAAGCATCGACATTGAAACGATCGAATCTTCCTTTAATACAATTGTACAAGGGATGAAAGAGACGAAACAGATTGAAGAAGAGAACAAGCGATTACGCGAAGATGGAACAAAACGTATGCTTGAGCTTCAAGATAATATTAAGCGGGCTGCCCTAGAGTCCTAAAAAAACAAGCTGTCTGTAACTAAAGTTGCAGGCAGTTTTTTTATGAATTTAAATAAAATTTGAGGAAAAAGGTTTTTATGTGACCATTTTCGGGTAAATCCTGTTAAGGGGAATGGTTCGCCCATGATTCAAAAAACCGCTATGACGAGGATTCGACTTATTTTTTAGCACAATTAGGAATTTCCAGTAAAATATTGTCTGATGAGAGGAAATACCCCGTAAAATATGTAGTTTATGAAGCATTCTATAGGATTTACGAGTAATACGGCGTATAAACTCTAATGACCAGACCTCTATATGGAATTCATACATATTGTGGGGAAATAAGCGAATTCTAAAGATTGTTCGCATCATAACGCTTATGTTACGGTTATAAAGATGCTAATTTGGAGGGAAAATATGAATTCTGAAGAGAGAAATATCAAAATCAAGATAAATAATGTATCTAAAATTTTCGGTAAAAATGCTAAAAAAGCATCTCAAATGCTTGAAAAAGGGAAAACAAAAAGAGAGATCCTAAAAGAGACCGGCGCAACAGTTGGTGTCAATCGAGCAAATTTTGATGTGTATGACGGCGAGATATTTGTCATCATGGGGCTATCAGGGAGCGGAAAGTCCACACTTGTGCGGATGCTAAACAGGTTAATCGAACCAACCTCCGGTGAAATATATATTGATGGGGATATGATAACAAATATGTCAAAGGATCAATTGCGTGAAGTCAGACGGAAAAAGATCAGCATGGTTTTCCAAAACTTCGCATTGTTCCCGCACCGTACAATTCTTGAGAACACTGAGTATGGTCTTGAATTGCAAGGTGTCGATAAAGAAGAGCGCAGACCAAAAGCGCTTGAATCTTTAAAGCTTGTTGGACTTGAAGGCTTTGAAGAGCAATATCCAAATCAATTAAGTGGTGGGATGCAGCAGCGTGTTGGATTGGCACGTGCGTTAGCAAATGACCCTGACATTTTATTAATGGATGAAGCATTCAGCGCACTAGATCCATTAATTCGTAAAGATATGCAGGATGAATTGCTTGAGCTTCATACATCTGTAGGAAAAACGATCATTTTCATTACCCATGATTTAGATGAGGCGCTTCGTATTGGTGACCGCATTGTACTCATGAAGGACGGAAATATCGTTCAAATCGGAACACCAGAAGAAATTCTGATGAACCCATCGAATGAATATGTTGAACGCTTCGTTGAAGATGTTGACCTTTCTAAAGTATTAACCGCTGGTCATATTATGAAACGTGCAGAAACAGTTCAGATTGATAAAGGGGCACGTGTTGCGCTTACGCTCATGAAAAACCTTGGGATTTCGTCTATCTATGCGGTAGATAAGAAAAAGCATTTATTAGGTGTCATTTCTGCCCAAGCAGCGAAGAAAGCAGCAGAAACGGGAGCGTCGCTTGAAACGGTTCTCGATAAAGAATTTACGACAGTGTTGGAATCTACGTATTTGACAGAGATCTTTGATGCGGTGTCTGATGCGAACATTCCGATTGCCGTTGTTGATGAGAAAAACAGAATGAAGGGCATTGTGGTCCGAGGTGCATTGATTGGTGCATTATCAGGAAATGATGAGTATATCAACATGTCTTCTAACAAGCTAGAGGAAATTAAAGCACAAGAGCCTTCTGCACAGGAGGTAGAATAAGATGTTTAGTATGAGTGATTTACCTAGAATTCCGTTTGCGGAATATATCGATCAATTTGTTGACTGGTTAACATTAACGTTTGGTGGTTTCTTTGATGGCATCACAAATGGATTAGCAGGAACAGTAAATGGGATTGTGGCTGCACTTGGCGTCATTCCATCCATTATTTTAACTCTTATTTTTGCCGGCATTGCTTGGTGGATCAGTACAAGAGGAGTTGCTCTTTTCACACTTATTGGATTTTTACTGATCGACTATTTAGGCTACTGGCATCCAATGCTTCAAACACTTGCACTCGTTTTGACCGCTGTGGTCATTTCCATTGTGATCGGGGTTCCGATCGGTATTTGGGCATCACAGAAGGAAACTGTGCGTAAAATAGTGACACCTATTTTAGATTTAATGCAGACAATGCCTGCATTCGTTTATCTATTACCAGCGATCTTCTTCTTTAATATTGGGGTTGTTCCTGGGGTTGTGGCATCGGTTATTTTCTCCATGCCGCCAACGATTCGTATGACCATTCTCGGTATTAAACAAGTACCAGCTGATTTAATTGAAGCTACTGAAGCATTTGGTTCAACGACATTCCAGCGTTTATTCAAAGTTCAGCTTCCACTTGCAACAAAAACCATCTTAGCTGGTATTAACCAAAGTATCATGCTGGCTCTATCAATGGTCGTCATTGCGGCAATGGTAGGTGCACCAGGACTTGGTTCAGAAGTATATAGTGCGGTAACGCAGCTGAAAACAGGTATTGGTTTTGAAGCAGGTATTGCCATTGTGATTGTGGCGATTACACTTGACCGTATTACCCAAAACATTAAAACGAAAAAAACCAGGGGGAATGCTTAATGTGGAAAAAGTCTCTCTACATTGGGATGACCGCCCTGCTTGTCTTTTTACTAGCCGCTTGCGGTGCGCAGACAGATTCAAATGCGAGTGCCGCACAGCAGGTGAATAAAACCATTATCGGAATCGATCCTGGTTCAGGGATTATGGCACTGACAGATCAAGCGAAAAAGGATTACGGCTTAGAGGATTGGACGGTTGTGTCTGCATCAAGTGCAGCCATGACGGCAACGCTCAAAAAATCTTACGACCGTAAAAAGCCAATCATCATCACTGGCTGGAATCCACACTGGATGTTTTCCCGCTATGATTTAAAATATTTAGATGATCCAAAAAAATCTTATGGTGAAGCGGAAGAAATTCATACGATTTCACGTAAAGGCTTTGCGAAGGATCAGCCGGAAGCAGCCAAAATGCTTAGTCAGTTTAAATGGTCTCAAGATGACATGGGCGAAGTCATGATTGATATCCAAGATGGTGTGAAACCAAAGGATGCCGCCTTAAAATATGTGAAAAAACATAAAGACCAAGTAGCGAAATGGACAAAAGGCGTGAAAAAGTCGAATGGTGGAAAAGTCAATCTGGCCTACGTTGCATGGGATAGTGAGATTGCAAGTACCAATGTTGCGGCAGAAGTATTGCGTGAACTCGGGTTTACGGTGACTTTGACTCAGGTTGAAGCAGGTCCAATGTGGACAGCAATTGCAACCGGAAGTGCGGATGCATCATTATCCGCTTGGCTGCCAAATACGCATAAAACGTATGCAGCGAAGTTTAAAGGAAAATATGATGACCTTGGTACAAGTATGAAAGGTCTTCGAATGGGGCTAGTTGTTCCGACATATATGAAGAACGTAAACTCCATTGAAGATTTGAAAAAATAGTCAATGATATAGTGGTTCCCTTATAATAGAAGGGAGCATGTTGAAAAAGCAGTCTGCTCAAAAAGCGGCTGCTTTTTTCTTATATAGAAGGATGGAGTTGTCGGGCAATGGATAAGTCAATTATGGTTTTTCTGCATGGTGGAGGAGTAAGCAGCTGGATGTGGCAGGAGCAGGTTGAAATATTGAAGGACACGTATGAATGCTTTGCCCCTGATCTCATTGGACATGGGACAAGAGCAAAAGAACAGATATTTTCAATGAATGAAAGCACCCGTGAAGTCATCTCATGGATCAAGGAAAATGCGAATGGCCGTCAAGTGATTCTGATTGGATTTTCTTTAGGTGCGCAGATTGCAGTTGATGTGTTATCAAGAGAGCCGGATATCGTAGACATAGCCGTCATCAATAGCGCCCTTGTGATGCCTTTGCCATGGCTCCATTTCATGGTGAGACCCCTCTTGCCCCTGACGTATCCATTATTAAAGAAAGATTGGTTTATCCAGCTCCAAGCCGAAAAGATGGGGCTCTCGCAACATGTACTGCATCATTATGCGGCGGAATCGAAACATCTGCAAAAGAAAACCCTTCTTACGATGTTTCAAGAAAACCTCCATTACAAGCTCCCTGACACGTTTCAACAAGCGAAGGCACGCATTCTTGTCACAGTGGGAGAAAAGGAAAAAGGCATCATGAAACGGTCAGCAAAAAAAATAACGAATTCACATCCGAAGGCAACAGGTGTCATCGTTCCCGGTATTGGACATACATTTACTTTTGAGAAGAAAGAACTTTTTACAGAAATGATCAAATGCTTTATAGAGGCACGTGCATTACCAGTTGAATTAAAGGAAATCCAGTAGCCGCGCCAATCAATAAGTGAAGACGAGCATAAAAGGGGCGCCAGTCTCTTTGAATCTGTATGATATAGGTATAAAACGCTTACAGTATGTGTGCCATAGAAGGAGGAGCTATGAGTAAAAACTATATCATATTCGGTGCAAGTCAAGGATTAGGAGATGCTTTTGTAAAGGGTCTCCCTTCAAGTGGAGATACAGTTTGGATTGTGTCGCGTAGTGAACCAAGCAGTTTGAGCATAGATGACGGTGTTCATAGAATTTGGCTGAAAATCGACTTATCAAGCCAAACGCATATCCCTTATATGCTTGAAGTACTTGAGAACAAGACGATTGATGTACTCATCTATAACGTCGGTTTATGGGAAAAACGAGGCTTTGAAGACGATTATTCCTTTGATCACGATCAGCCAGAGGATATTGCACATTTAATCAATGTGAATGTCACCTCAACCATTACATACATCCAGGCACTGCTTCCGCACGTAAGGAAATCAGAGAATGGGAAAATCATCGTGATTGGCTCAACGGCCGGACTCGACCATACAAACCTGCCGCAAGTCTCGTTTGTTGCATCTAAATTTGGCCTGCGCGGAATTGTGAATGCACTGAGAGAGCATGTGAGGAAAGATAAAATATCCGTCACCTGTATCAATCCAGGAGAGCTGGCGGCGGAGGTTCCGTATGAGGATGGAGCCGAAAAGGCCATCACTCTATATGATGAAACGAGAATCCCTGTCCAGGATATTGTGGAGCTTGCGAGATGTGTGATTCATTTATCAAGGGTATCTTGCGTAAAAGAAATCAACGTTCCCGCCATGGCAGATCTGAATGCATAATATAAAGCAGACCACCCGCTTGATGAGAAGGCGGGTGGCTTTTTCATTTATGATGAATGCTGCTGGAGTGTTTGATAGACAGCTTCGGTCAAAATCTCAATGCCGGTAAAGATTGCCGAGCGGTCAAAGGTCATATACGGATGATGAAGACCAGGCTTTAAATCACAGCCTAAACCGAGCATTGTGGATTTGATATGCGGAAGCTTTGCTGCATAAAAGTGAAAGTCCTCTCCACCTGTTGTGACAATCGGGGGATCAAGCTGCTCTTTACCTAAAACCTGTTCAATTGCATGAGACATGATCTGGACAGCTTCCTCATTTAAGGTGGCGGCAGGCAGACGATGGTCTGTTGAAAGTGTAATGGAAGCGCCAAAGGCATCCGCTACAGAATGAACTGCTCTTTCAATTTCTTTTTCTAGCTCATCCATTACTTCGTTTGTTTGCGCCCGTACATCTAATGTAAAAGAAGCTTTCCCTGGGATGATGTTTGAGCTGCCCCCGCCAGCATGTAAATTGGTCATTTTGACAGAATGCGCGACTCTTGGATCGACATGGATATGCGCGAGTCTCTGCACAAGAGTTGAAGCCACTTCTATTACGTTGACGCCAAGATGTGGGCGTGCGCCGTGCGCTTCCTCGCCAATAATGGTGCCGACGTAATGATTACTTGATCCGTGCAAAATAGCAGGAGCGCAGCGTCCGTTTAATGTTTCTTGAATTGGGCGCACATGTACGCCATATAAGTAATCGACATCTGCGAGCACACCTTTTTCAATCATTTTCAGCGCACCGCCGCCTCTTTCCTCAGCAGGCTGAAAGATGAAACGGATCGTGCCGTTCGGTCGTTCTTTTTCCTTTAATGCCATGAAGGTGCCAAGAGCCATTGTCATGTGTGCATCGTGGCCACATGAATGATTGGCTTGAAACTCACCATCTACTTCCTGCCAAAGTGCATCAATATCAGCTCTCACAGCGACCACTGGTGCGCCTTCTCCAATTTCACCAATCACCCCTGTACAGTCGTCAAATGTTTGAGTTTTGCAGCCCAATTTTTTCAATATATCTTCAATATAAGCGGTCGTTTCTGTTTCTTCCCAGCTGATTTCTGGGTGGGCATGCAAGTGTTCAAAGATGTCTGTCACGGTTTGTTTCATTTCGTTTGTCAAAGTTGTCATGAGAAGCCTCCTTGCTGACAGATAATCTGCCAAAACATTATTTTAATGAAATAATATTGCTCTTAAATATCAACAGTGTTTATAATATAACACATCATTTGATTATTCTGAAAATTAAGTGAAATTCCGATCGGGACAAAGGGGTTTTGACACATGAAAACAGCGACAGTATCAGCACCAGAGAAACAAAAACGAAAACTTCAAATGCCAGATGCGTATGTTCTCTTATTTATGATTGCACTGATTTGTACAATAGCAACGTATTTTGTACCAGCGGGTGAGTTTGACCGAAAGACATCTGGGGAGATCACAACAGCCGTTCCTGGCAGCTATCACCGTATTGATCAATCACCAGTGAGTCCAGTTGGCTTTTTTACAGCGATACAAGAAGGAATGGTAGGGTCCTCTTCTATTATTTTTCTGATTCTATTTACGGGCGGAACCATTGCCATTCTGGAGAAGACAGGTGCTATTAACGGGATGATTCACCATGTCATCAGCCGGTTTCAAACGAAGCAATTATTGTTTATTTGTATTGTTGGGGGATTATTTTCAGTCCTTGGAACGACCGGAATTGTCGTGAACTCTGTCATTGGATTTATTCCAATCGGCATCATTGTAGCACGATCCTTGAAATGGGATGCTGTAGCAGGAGCGGCTGTCATATACATCGGCTGTTATGCAGGATTTAACGCAACGATTTTATCTCCATCTCCATTAGGTTTATCACAAACGATTGCAGAGCTGCCGATCTTTTCCGGCATTGGCCTGCGTGTCATTATTTATCTTTGTTTTCTTATTTCTAGTATTGTGTACATCTATTTATATACAAGACGTCTGAAGAATAAAGAAAAGGGAAGCATTCTTGGCGATCAATGGTTTCCTGCTAAGGGGCTTGGCGGAGCCGATGCGGAATCTGTGGACAAGCCTGCATTTACTGGCAGACATAAGCTGATTTTAGCAGTGTGCGGATTGTCACTTGGAGGTTTCTTATATGGCGCACTTCAGCTTGGCTGGACCGATAAGGAAATGGCGGGTGTGTTCATTTTTATGGCTATCGCTGCTGGCCTGCTCGGCGGTTTAGCGGCCAATGATATTGCGAAAACGTTTATTATTGGGTGCCAAAGCCTTGTATACGGCGCACTTATTGTTGGGATGGCACGCTGTATTTCGGTCATTTTAGAAAACGGGAAGCTGCTTGATACAGTGGTCAACGGCTTGGCGAGTATGCTGACAGGCTTTAGTCCAATCGCTGGTGCGATCGGGATGTATATTGCGAGTGCGCTTCTTCACTTTTTGATTTCATCAGGATCAGGAGAGGCTGTTGTCTTTATCCCGATTCTTGCGCCGCTCGCTGATTTAATGGGCATCACAAGACAGGTAGCTGTAGAAGCAGTGATGCTTGGCGAAGGGGTAGTCAACTGTATCAATCCGACTTCTGGTGTATTGATGGCTGTGCTTGCTGCAAGTGGTATACCTTATGTAAAGTGGCTGCGTTTTATGGTGCCGCTTGCCCTCATTTGGTTTGTCATCGGTCTTGTATTTATTTGTATCGGGGTCATGATCAACTGGGGACCTTATTAAATATGTATGTAGGAAGCTGCCGACGAGCGTTTGGCAGCTTTTTTCTTGTGGAAATATGTATGGAGCCAGCGCTTTGAAAGCACAATAAATGTGTTCACAAATTCGCTACATATTTTTTTTGAGCAGTCCCCTTGCAAAAGTTTGTGAAATGTTGCACAATATGAATGTGAAATACTTCACATAATAAAAACAGCCTAGTTTTACTCAGGAGGATGAGATAAATGACAAACGAAAAAGTAAACAAAGTAGCCCTTATTGGAGCAGGTTTCGTCGGCAGCAGTTATGCCTTTACATTAATAAATCAAGCAATCACAGATGAATTGGTTGTCATCGATTTGAATCAAGACAAAGCAATGGGTGACGTGATGGATTTAAACCACGGAAAAGCATTTGCCCCGCATCCTGTGAATACATGGTATGGAGATTATGAGGATTGTAAGGATGCAGATATCGTCTGTATCTGTGCTGGTGCAAACCAAAAGCCAGGTGAAACAAGACTTGATCTTGTTGAGAAAAATTTAAATATATTTAAAGGCATTGTAGAAAACGTAATGAAAAGTGGATTTGATGGCATTTTCTTAGTTGCCACAAACCCAGTCGATATTTTGACATATGCGACTTGGAAATTCAGTGGACTTCCAAAAGAACGAGTGATTGGCAGTGGTACGACGCTTGATACGGCAAGATTTAGATACATGCTTAGTGAGTATTTTGAAGCAGCGGCACACAACGTGCATGCTTACATCATTGGCGAGCATGGAGATACAGAGCTTGCTGTTTGGAGTCATGCGAATATCGGAAGTGTACCAATTACAGAATTAATGAAGAGAAATGAGCAATACAAACAAGAAGACTTAGATGAAATCATGGAAAATGTTCGTCATGCCGCTTACCAAATCATTGAGAAAAAAGGCGCCACTTATTACGGCGTAGCAATGAGTTTAGCCCGCATTACAAGAGCGATCCTGCACAATGAAAACAGCATTTTAACTGTCAGCACTTACTTAGATGGAGAGTACGGAGCAGAAGATGTCTACATTGGTGTACCAGCCCTTGTGAATCGAAATGGTGCAACAGAAGTGATGGAGCTTGCTCTGGATGATACGGAGAAAGAAAAATTTGCACACAGTGTAAATGTGTTAAAAGAGATTTTGGCTCCTCATTTTTAATCAATCAAAAGCAACCTATCTGAGCAGAAAAGGATGAATCACTATGTGGCAGCAAATATATGATCCGTTTGGTAATGAATTCGTCAGTGCATTGGTGGCAATGCTTCCAATCTTGTTTTTCCTTCTTGCATTAACCGTTTTTAAGCTAAAAGGTGTTTTAGCCGCTTGTTTTACCTTAATCGTCAGTTTTGTAACAGCTGTTTTCTTCTTTCATATGCCAGTTGAAAAAGCATTATCTGCTGTGCTGCTCGGTATATCTAATGGGCTGTGGCCGATTGGATATATCGTCATCATGGCGGTATGGCTCTATAAAATTGCCGTGAAATCTGGTAAGTTCGATATCATTCGATCTAGTATTGCAGGAATCTCTCAAGATCAACGTCTTCAGCTCTTATTAATTGGTTTTAGTTTTAACGCATTTTTAGAGGGAGCTGCTGGGTTTGGTGTACCGATTGCGATCAGTGCCGCTCTCTTAACAGAGCTTGGGTTTAAACCGCTGAAAGCTGCGATGCTCTGCTTAATTGCCAATGCTGCGTCTGGTGCATTTGGTGCTGTAGGCATTCCAGTGATTACAGGGGCGCAAATGGGCAATATGACGCCGCTTGCGTTATCTCAAACCCTTGTATATACGATCCCATTTATTTCATTCTGTATTCCGTTTCTCCTCATTCTGATTGTAGATGGATTGAAAGGGATCAAAGAAACTCTGCCAGCCTTGCTTGTTGTGAGTGGTACCTATGCTATTTTGCAAGCTGTCACAATGGTGACGATGGGTCCTGAGCTTGCCAATATTATTTCTGCCTTAGCAAGTATGGGAGTTTTGGCTTTATTTCTTCGGAAATGGCAGCCAAAACACATTTATCGTGAAGAAGGAGCGCCAGATATTGAACAGAAACAAACGTATCGCGGCGTTGAAATACTGAAAGCATGGTCTCCGTTCTATATTTTAACTGCTGTTATTACGGTATGGAGTCTGCCGGCATTTAAAGCATTGTTTGCTGTAGGAGGACCGCTTAACTGGACGACCATTTTAGTGAAAATGCCATTTTTACATCAGCAAATTGTGAAATTACCACCAATTGCACAAACGGAAACACCTATTGATGCGATCTTTAAAATTGATGTCATCAGTGCAACGGGGACCGCCATTCTGATTGCGGTCATGCTGACAGGGCTGTTTAGCAGACATATTACATTAACAGAAGGCGCTGTCTGCTTAAAAGCAGCGGTGAAAGAGCTTTGGGTTCCTGTTCTTACTATTTGTTTTGTTATGGGCTTTGCCAACCTGGCGAACTTTGCTGGACTAAGTTCAGCGATTGGACTTGCTCTTGCCAAAACGGGCGATTTGTTCCCGCTTGTCAGCCCGGTGCTTGGCTGGATCGGCGTGTTTATTACGGGGTCTGTCGTGAGTAACAACGCCTTATTCGGTAACCTTCAAGCGGTCACTGCTTCTCAAATCGGTTCACAGGCAGGTTTGTTAATTGGGGCGAATACGACCGGTGGTGTGATGGCGAAATTAATTTCTCCACAATCAATCGCTATCGCTACAGCAGCTGTTGGAGAAACAGGGAAAGAGTCTGAGCTCTTCAAAAAGACCGTGAAGTACAGCTTCATCCTGCTCGGTATTGTATGTATATGGACATTCATTCTTGCTCAATTTGTATAGGTTGATAGATAGGTATAAAAAAGACTGAGATCTCTCTCAGTCTTTTTCTTTATGTAGATTCTCTTGTCACGAGCCGGGTAGGCAGCTGGATATGTTCGCGCTGTAATGGTTTTTGATCTTGAAGGAGTGCGATCATTTGCTGTACAGACCGCTGGCCAAGCTCTACGATCGGTATGTCAATCGTGGTGATCGTTGGAGCTGTCACCTCACATATGTCTTGGTTATCATAGCCGATGACCGCTAAATCCTCGGGGATTTGATAGCCATATGAAATGGCCTGTTTAATGAGCCCTGCTGCGACTTGATCATTGCCGGTGAAAATGGCATCAGGCGCATTCTTCATGTGATGGATGACATCCATTAAGCGAAAGCCGTCTTCAATGGTAAAGGCTTCTCCAAACAGCCAATCATCTTGCAGCGGCAAACCGTGAGCAGAAAGTGCATCAAGATAGCCCTGTTTCCTTTGTTTCTGCGCTTCACTGCTTTCTGTATCAAAGCAAAACCCAATCGATTTTCGCCCCGACCGAATCAAGTAGTCGACCGCTTTATAGGCGGCTTCCCGTTCATCGTATCCGATAATCGGGATGTTTGCTGTTTGATGATATTCATTAGCCATGACAATGGGGCCGTTCGTTAAATATGGCTCGATCTTTTCCCACTGATTTTCTAATGCCCCCAATATGACCCCATCTACTTCTTTTCTTTTTAATAATTGAAGCCCTTCAAGCTCTAATGCTTCTTGATAAAACGTCTGGAGCACGATGGTTTTATATCCTTGATCCAGTGCTTCCTTTGAAATGCCTTTAATCAATTGTGCAAAAAAAGGATGGTCCACAGCTGGAACAGACACAGCAATGGTTTTTGTCTGATGTGACCTTAGTGTGCGGGCTGCTGAACTCGGTGTATATTCCATTTCTTTCATCACCTGTAAAATGAGCTGCCGTTTTTCTTCTGACACATATGGGTGATGGTTTAGCACTCTGGAAACGGTGGTGGTTGAAACCCCGCAGCGTTTGGCAATTTCATAAATTGTACACATATTAACAAATCCTTTACACAAAGTTATTGTTCTGAAATCGATAACATCATTTACAATGTGAAACAAGTTAAATATTAACAAAAGGAATTGATTAATTGGAGGGAATGGAATGCAAATATTGACGAAGATATCAGGTAAAAGCAAGGATTATCTTCCTTTGCTGGATATGATCAATCAAGGTGTTCAAGTTAAGGCCGATTCAGTTGAAAAGCATCTAGCAAATGAAAAGCTGGTAACGTTCCTTGAGCAAGATATAGAGCGCACAGGTTTGGAAAAAATTCTCTTCCATTATAAACAAAATAAGGAAAAAAAGATACCGTTTCTGCCAGTTGACAAACTGATTTCAGAAGATGAAATCGATGATATTATGCAGGTGCTGAAGGAAGTATTGAGCTCTGGCCGTTTTACTTCAGGGCCATATATTCCGACATTTGAAAAGGCGATTGCTGAGTATTTAGGGAAAAAATATGTCATTGCCACGTCAAGTGGAACAGATGCATTGATGATCAGTCTCATATCAGCAGGCGTCCATCCAGGAGACGAGGTGATTTTGCCGGCCAATAGCTTTGCTGCAACAGAAAATGCAGTGCTTGCCATTGGGGCTGTTCCGGTATATGCCGATATTGATCCTGAAACCTACTGCCTCTCACCGAGTGAAATAGAGAAGCATATCACAGATAAAACGGTATGCATTCTACCGGTTCATTTATATGGAAAGCAAGCGGATATGAAGGAGATTTCGGCGATTGCGAAACAGCATGGGCTGAAAATCATTGAAGACGGCTGTCAGGCGATTGGCAGCAGCGGCCTTGGCGCTTATGGAGATGGACTTGTTCTCAGCTTTAATCCATACAAAAACCTTGGGGTCTGCGGAAAGGCAGGAGCCATCGCTACAAATGATGAGGCCTTAGCGGAAAAATGCATGGAGATCAGCTATCACGGCTTTGAAGCTGGAAAGAAAAATGTCAAACGCAGTGACTACGGCTTTAATTCGAAAATTGATAATTTGCAGGCAGCGATTGGACTCGAACGAATGAAGTATTTAGGACTGCAAAATTTCAAACGTTTTTACTTAGCCAAGCGATACATTGAACAGCTGCAAACGCTTGAGGATGAAGGATATATGAAGCTCCCGACGCTGACAGATGATCATGTATGGCATCTATTCCCGATTAGAGTGCTGAAGGGAGAACGAGATGAACTGGCAGCGAAATTGCTGGAAATGGGCATAGAGACGGATGTCTATTACCCGGTTCTATCGCATCAGCATCAAACAAATCTTGTTTCTCAAAAATATAGACAAACGACACTTCCACACACGGAAAAAGCAGCGCAGCAATTACTACACTTGCCGCTTTATCCAGGAATGCCGCTGCAAGATCAGGAGAAGGTCATCGAGGGGGTTCATCATGTTATCAAGTCTTCCATTCAATAAAAAACTGCTGAATCTGCCGAAGAATCCGCAGTGGATCGTCTTCTGTGATTTTGATGAAACGTATTATTCTCACGGAATGACAGAGGAGCAGAGAGAGGATGTCAAGCGGCTGGAAGCCTTTGTAGCAGAAAAGAGTGAAGCGGGACAGCTCTTGCTGGGCTGGGTGACGGGAAGCAGCCTCGATTCTGTCACGAGCAAAATGGAAAAAGGCGGGTTTCATCAATTCCCGCATTTCATTGCGTCGAACTTAGGGACTGAGATTGTATATACGTCGGATGCCGATTTTGGACAGCCAGATGCAGAGTGGATGAAGCGGCTGGATGCACAGGGCTTTTCAGATGAAAAAATCGAAGACATCCTGGAAACCATCCGAGAAAAGGGCATTTCTCTTAGACCGCAAACGCAGCTGGGCAGTTCAGGGTATAAGAAGAATTTCTATTATCAGGAGCAGGATGAACGGACAGATCTTTATCATCTATCATTTATCCAAACACTGGCTAAAGAGCGAGGCGTGGCAGTCAACATCAATAAATGCAACCCGCTTGCTGGAGATCCTGCGGATTGCTATGATGTCGATTTTTTACCAGTCGGAACAGGGAAGGATGAAATTGTCCGTTTTATGCTGAACCAATATGATTTATCGAAAGATCAAGGCTTTGCCTTTGGTGATAGCGGGAACGATTTGCGGATGCTTCAATCCGTCACACACGGCTTCCTTGTCCAAAATGCGACAGCCGAAGCCAAACGGCACCATCACCAAATTTGTCATCATGGGTATGCAAAAGGAATCTATGAAACACTGAAAACAGTGATGTATAAACATGAGGAGGCACATTCATGAAGAAAATTGGAATTGTTGGAGCAGGGAATATTGCAAAAGCACATGCAAGAGCATTATCAACGATCAAAGGTGCAGAATTATCCGGTGTCTATGATTTGCATGAGTCGGTCGCACAGGGATTCATTAAACAGTACGGCGGACGTGTGTATTCAAGTATCGGGACACTGGCAGATGCATCTGATGGATTGATCATTGCATCCCCTAATTTTTGTCACAAGGACCATGCCCTTCAGTCGCTAAGAGCAGGACAGCCGATTTTATGTGAAAAACCGATGGCTGTGTCGTTGAAGGAAGCGAAGGAAATGGTGGAGACAGCCAAACAGTTCCAAGTTCAAGCCAGTATGGGCTTTAACTATCGTTATTTATCCTTTGTGAATATATTGAAAAACTTGATTGCCAACGGTGAATTAGGCCGCATTTTGACCGTCAGAACTCATTTTAAGAAAAACAGTGCCCTTAGAAGAAAGACTTTTTCATGGAGAGACAGCGGTGAAAGTCTGCGTACGAGCGGTGCACTAGGGGATCTTGGCATTCATTTGATTGATATGCTGTGGTACTTATTTGGCAGTGAAATGAAGAAAGAATCACTTAACACCAAGATGCTGACACATGTAAAGGAAAAAGAAGAGAAAAAGGTTCAGGTGGATGATCATACCGAAATTTTTGGGCAGATGGAGAATCAAGTGTTCTTTCATTTGGTGACATCCAAAAGCACGCAGCCTGAGGAATGTGGATTTAGTGTAGAAGTCGTTGGTCATGACAAGGTATTCAAATACCATACGAACATGAAAAACGAATATGAGATCAGTGATGGATTGTGTGTGGAGCGTCATCAAATGCCGCAAACTTTGCTGACAGATCCGCCAAATGAATTTTACGGATGGTCCGATACATTCCGCGATCAGCTGATGCATTGGGTGAATACTGATCCATACCCATCTCATATGAAGGTCGCTGATTTTGAAGATGGTTATCGCGCTCAGGCTGCGCTCAATACATGCTTTGAAAGGGAAGAGGCAGTTGTCTCTGCCCAGGCATATTAAAGAGGTGGAGCGGAGGATATCATGACTCCGCTCCTTTTTAGAGGAAGTGAAAAGATGAAAAAGGTATTTTATTTTGGCTGTGTCTTTTATTTTTTTATTGGGACCATTCATGTATTTTTTGGCAGCTTAACACCTTATTTGCTGTCTAGTTACGATAAAGGCCCCGGGGAATTATCATCTTTAATTTTTTTTCAGTTTATTGGTTTTTTGACAGGCGTTCTGTTATCCCCCATTTTAGTGAGAAAAAAAGGTTATGGCGCTGTGCTGACGATGGGTCTTTTGCTGATGATCGGCTCACTTCTGCTGGGGCTGTTGGTGCCGGGCTGGACAACGCTTGTGCTGGCAGGTTTTTTTCTTGGGAGCGGCGCTGGCAGTCTTGAGACAACAGCCGGTGCGTATGTCATTTCGATGGCTAATAGTGCAAAGCGAATCAGTATTATGGAAGTCTTTTTTGGATTAGGTGCGCTGTTATTTCCGCTAGTGATTCTGCTGACTGTCACAGAACAGACATGGCAGTATGTGTTTTTATTTCAGGTGGGTGCGCTGACATTTTTCCTCATGCTCTGGCTGGTTTTTATGAACAAACTGCCTCATGGACAGATGGATGCTCCCTCCACAGGGGGGACGCGGAAACCGTCTTTACTTGTTGATCGAAATAATCGAATGATTGTGGTGATCATGATTTGCTTTGCCTTTTTCTACGCAGGGATTGAAACGAACTTTGCGAATTTTTTGCCGTCGATCATGCTGGAAAAAGGGGGAGAAAATTGGGGACTCTTTGCGGTCTCTACTTTCTGGACAGCGATCGTCATCGGCAGAACCGTGATCGCGAGAAAAGCTGATCAGCTGCATCCGCTGCGTTTTTTAAAGCTAAGTGCATCACTGATGATTTTGCTGCTTGTGATATTCGCTCTGACAACCCACATTACCGCGCAGCTGATTCTCATCTTTTTCATCGGCCTTTGCGCAGCTGGCATGTTCCCAATCGCCCTGACAGCGTCTGCCTTAATGATTGAAAATGCCATTGATGAGGCGACAAGTTATTTTATTGCAGCCGCGAGCTTAGGAGGAGCCTGCTTGTCCTTTTTGATTGGATTTAGTCTGGAATGGGCAGGAGCGGCTAGTGCCGTCTTTGTATTTGCTTTCTTAGCTGTTCTTCTGTTCGCAGCTGCGATTCAAATGAATCGTTCTAAGAAAAAAGAAACGGTACACGCGCAGCAGTCGGCACTGAAAGCAGATCGCTAAGCGGATGACCCAGCGGCTGGTCCACCTGAAATGATGACAAAGGACTTGTACTAAAACGCAGAAAGTTTGAATAACATGTACAAGTCAGCATCAAAAGGAGGACGTCTATGTGGCGGTGTTTTTTGGTTATATCTTTTTAGGGTTGTCACTTTCAGCGCCTGTTGGGCCAGTCAATGCAGCCCAAATCGACAGAGGGATTAAAAGTGGATTTTGGCATGCGTGGATTTTTGGTGTGGGAGCTATGGCTGCGGATATTGTCTATATGCTTCTCATCTATTTTGGTGTCGCCCAGCTTTTGACTGCACCTCTTGTAAAAACCTTTTTGTGGCTGTTCGGCTTTTTCGTTCTGACCTATACCGGCATTGAAAGTCTGCGTAAAATCAATTTACAGGAGAGTCCGAAAAAGGATAGCGGAAACACATCAGTTGGCCATTCGTTCATGACCGGATTTTTCATTTCTTTATCTAATCCGCTCAGTATTTTGTTTTGGCTTGGCATCTATGGCAGCATTTTAGCCAATACGATCGAAAAGTATGGAGCTTCCCAAATGCTCATGTACAGTGTGGCTATTTTTATCGGCATGCTGATCTGGGATTTCTGTATGGCGCTGCTTGCTAGTTCGTTTAGGCGTTATTTAAGTGAACGTGTGTTACATGGTTTATCCGTTCTGGCAGGTCTATCTTTACTTGGTTTCGGCGCCTATTTTGGGTATCAAGGGATTATGGCGTTGATTGGGTAGAAAAACAGACTGACACATTCAGTCTGTTTCAGCGTGTAGACAAACCCTCGCATTCGGTGTCAGGTCTGCGCTCCGGTGCTCACGAATGTCAAATTCGCTCCGCTCCGATGCTCGTCCTTCCTATGGCCGCAAAGGTTTTCTATCACGCTGAAAAGAAGACAAAGGGCTAAAATTAAAAATCATTTTAGCCCTTTGTCAGTAATCTGAAGCAGACTGACACATTCAGTCTGTTTTTTTGTAAGGATTGACAGACATAACACATTCTTGAATAATGGTGGAATATAAAATGGATTGAAGGAGCTTCTGCTATGCGTATGTTTCTGCCAGTATTCAATTATTTGTGTATGTTGATTTTATCAGTCATCACAGCAACATTCGTTTATACGTTTTTATTTATGCCGCCTGAAGTGGGCTTTAGTTATGTGGAGATGATCAGTCTGTTCATTTTGCTTGCTTATGTCATTTTTGCTGCACCGATTCAGTTTGTTTTACACCGGCATCCTAAAAGGTTTCGAAGCCGTGACTTATTGATTTATTTTATTGCGGCCTGGGTGGTTTGCTCGGCTTTGGCTTTATGGATTGATTATGGACTTGTTGTGTTCATCAGCTATAAAGTTTATTTGTTTAGCTTCTGCGCAGCCCTTATTTATTGGGTGCTGGATTCCGTCTTTTTGATGAAGAGCCGTTCGTAGGAATGACGAAAGGCGCTCTATTAACTTACATTAGTCTGATCCTGCATAATAGAATAAGAGGAACAAATACCTGCTCCATTTGAATGGAAATCCCCATCTTGTCATGTGCAAGGAAAGTCGTGGGAGGACAGTCACCACAGCCATTTCCACCTCATAGGCTGTGGAGAAGACGCTAAAACGAGGTGGAAGGAAATGGCCCAGCTGTATGCAAAAAGTTGCCTTGATCAAAACCTACGATCACTAGAAGACTGGAAGCAGGACGCTTTCACAAAATTTGGCGAGATGGTAGGAGATGAAGCAGATACATTCCCTTGTGTACCCGGAAGACAAGGATTTTTTCTCGATCATTTACGCTATGGGTTTGTTGGTGACCCGAGGGAAGAGGAAGCGGTGGATGATTTAGCCCAGCTGCTTAGAGAATATCAAGGCTGTGCGAAAGAAACCGGTCAATATGCTTCATTTATCTGTTTTTTTGAAACACCACAGGACTTAAAGGAAAGTTCGCTTGAAGAGTTTGAGCAGCAGTTTTGGTCGCTGCTTCAACGGCTGCATCAGAAAGATGAAATGCCATGGCCTGAGGATATACCGGTGGACCCTCATCATCATGAGTGGGAGTATTGCTTCCAGGGTGAAGCGTATTTTATTTTATGTTCCACACCTGCTCACAAGCTCAGAAAAAGCCGCCACTTCCCTTATCTCTTGATGGCGTTTCAGCCTAGATGGGTATTTGAAAAATTGAATGGATCGACCAAGTTTGGACAAAAAATGAGCCAGCTCGTTCGCAAGCGGCTCAAAGCATATGATGAGGTCAGTGTTCATTCATCATTAAAATGGTACGGTGACCAGGCCAATCATGAATGGAAGCAATACTTTCTCCCAGATGAAGAGGCGGAGAAGCCAGCCTCCGCCAAATGTCCATTTACTGCATTAAAAAACATGATGAAATTATGATGCGGTCTGATCCTGCTTCCACTTTTTCCTCATAAATAGCACCATGATGGCAATCACTGCAATGATCCCAAGGCTGATAAAAAAGCCAGGTCGTCCGCTTGCCTCTGTTAATGTGCCTGAAACGGCGGCTCCAATTAAGAGCAGCGCAAGAATCATTTCGCACGTTTGGCGAGTGGATGGCTTGGATAGCTTTTTACTTGAGAACAGAATAAAGATCCATGTGTACAGCAGGGTAAGACCAGCTGCTGTTGTGAGATGCTCGTAGATGTGTTTGGACAAAAAGAGTGCAAGCAAAATTGAGACAATTAAGCCAGCGGCAGTTAAGATAATCGAAGACCATCTTACATGAGATGGATCTTTTTGCTTAAAGCAAGCAGGTGCATCTTGATGCTCTGACATCGTGCCGAGCAGTGTTGTGACCGCATAGAGAGAGGCAACCAATGTCGAAAAACCTGCAATAATAAAAATGCCATTAAAGATATGAAGAAAGATCGATAAATGAAACGGCTCTAATGAAGTAATAAATGGACTGCTGTTCTCATTAAAGGCTGTCACTGGGACAAGCAAGAGAGCAAGTCCGATCGAGACGATATAGATGACCGCTAGAATGATCAGCATGACACGTCCAGCCTTTGCCGCATCCTTCGGGTCCTTTAAATGAACCGCCATCAGCCCCATGACTTCAATTCCTCCAAATGCATAAAACGCGTAAATCAAACCATTCCAAAGACCAAGCGGACCAAGAGGCATCCATTCGTGATCCTTGTTAGGCAGATGCAGGGTCGGTTTATGCTCTGTCAAAATGCCGAATAACACAAGCACCGCAAGAATCATAAACAGAAAAATCGCCGCTGTTTTCAGTACCGCCAGAACATTTTCTGTCTTTTGAAAAGAAGAAAGCCCAATGATAATGACGAGCAGGGCAAGAGCGGAATAAATCGCAGAAAACACCCAAAGCGGAATATAAGGAAACCAGTGGCGGGTAAATAGAGAAATGGCTGTTAACTGACTTCCTGTTATCAGCATTTCTGCAAACCAATACACCCAGCCATTGCTAAACCCTGCCCAGCGTCCATATGCTTTACGAGCATAGGAACAAAACGACCCTTTATCAGGGTTATCAGCTGTCATCGCAGCCAAATGTTTAAAGACGAGATATGTTCCGACCGCAGCAAGCAAAAAGGAAATGCAGACGGAATAACCGGACTTTGTAATGGCGATGCTGGAGCCGAGGAAGAACCCAGTGCCAATTGTACAGCCGACTCCGATGAGAGAAAGCTGCCACCAAGATAAAGATTGTTCTTCTTTCAATGCAAGTGCAACACCTTTCTATTTCAATGACATTAGCTTGTGACCGCCTCTTTTTTTTATACATGATTATGGGGACGTTTTGGGCATACTGTCATGGAAAGGAGTGCATGTGATGAACGGAGAATACGTCATTTTACCAAAGGGTAGACACGGCTTTCGTTTAGGAAAAGGCCAATGTATGCGAGTGGTTGATGTCGAAGGCCAGCAAGTAGCAGATGTGATGGCCTATCATGAAAAGGATTTTTATGAAAAATTTGACCAAGGTGCGACAATGGACAGCCTATTTTCATCCAAAGTGAAAAAAGGCGATAAGCTCTATTCTAATTTATATAAACCGATGTTTACGATCATTGAAGATACAGTGGAATGCCATGATTTATACATGCCCGCCTGCCGGCAAGAAATGTATCAGCTTTTATACGGCCGGACGCACTTGGAGGTCATGCATACATGCTACGACAATTTGCGGACTGCCTTTGAGCCCTTTGGAATTCCAAAGGAGGATATGTATTATCCTTTTAATGCCTTTATGAATACAGTCATTGATGAAAAAGGAAAGCTGTCTGTGGAGCTGCCAAAATCGCTGCCAGGTGACTACATTCGCCTGAGGGCTGAAATGGATCTCATTGTGGCCGTGTCCGCTTGCCCTGCTGATATTGGGAAGTGTAATGGTTCAAGCTGTACATCTATACGGGTAGAAATCGATTAAAAAAGAAAAGGACCAGTCCATAAAGACGTGGTCTTTTTCACTTGTGAATGTTTGATCATCTAAGAAATAGGGGAACGTCTAACAAAATGTTCTTGATGAAAACATGGTATAATGGAGATTCAAAAAACGTTGTTAAATCAATGAATTGTGTGTAAAACCTGTTCTCTTCATGTAGAGGATGCTTAGGAGGAAAAGTGTATGAGTTTGCAGAAAAAGATCAGCCAAGAGTTGCATGTGCAGCCCTCAATTGACCCAAAGCAGGAGATCGAAAAGCGGGTTGGATTTCTAAAGGAATACTTGAAAAAAACCGGGGCAAAAGGATTCGTACTCGGCATTAGCGGCGGGCAGGATTCAACGCTTGCCGGACGTCTTGCACAGCTTGCTGTCAGTGAGCTTCGTCAAGAAGGAAAAGAGGATGCAGTCTTTATTGCGGTACGCCTTCCGCATGGTGTGCAGCAGGATGAAGATGATGCACAGCTCGCTCTATCATTTATTCAGCCAGACAAGTCGTGGAAATATGATATTGCACCTGCCGTATCAGCATTCAGTGATCAATATCAAAAGGAAACGGGCGGACCATTGTCTGATTTTAATAAAGGGAATGTCAAAGCACGCATGAGAATGATCGCACAATATGCTGTCGGTGGTGAGGAAGGATTGCTTGTCATCGGTACAGATCATGCAGCCGAAGCAGTAACCGGCTTCTTCACGAAGTATGGTGACGGCGGTGCAGATGTTCTTCCGCTTACAGGTCTGACAAAACGCCAAGGCCGTGCGCTACTCGAAGCGCTAGAAGCGCCGGAGCGCCTGTACTTAAAGAAACCAACAGCTGATCTGCTGGATGATAAACCTCAGCAAACGGATGAAACAGAGCTCGGCATTACGTACAATGAAATTGATGATTACTTAGAAGGAAAACCAGTGTCAGATCAAGCAGCAGAAGCGATTGAAAAGCGCTATGTTCAATCAGAACATAAACGCCAAGTACCCGCTTCCATGTTTGATGACTGGTGGAAATAAAAAAGACCTCTCCAGAAGATGGAGAGGTTTCAGGCTGTCGAGAAAATCTCGACAGCTTTATTTTTTTCCTTAAAGTTTCCATCTCCAAATTTTATAATAGAGATAAGTCCCACTAAAGGAAGTGTTTTTTCTTATGTTGTTGCTTAACAATAATTTTTAAGGTATTTTTACAGTATATGCTAAATTAACAAACATAATATTTACGCCTACATCAACTTTCTTATATTTGTTTTTAACTGCCCATGCAACAGCACCAGAAGTTCCAGCAGTAATAGCCGCAGCGGCTCCAGCACCCCATGGTCCAGCAGCAGCAATTCGACTTGTGTACCAACCGATATATCCGGCTGCAAATCCACCTGCTACTATGGCATTCATGCTTCTAACTTTCGGTCCTAATTTGAGGTGTAAACCTACAAAACCTAATGTCTGCATGTCACCTTTTTTCTCATTCTCTTCAAAGCTAAATTCTTCTGATTTCATTGAAGTCATTAGTAGACTGTCGTGTTCTGAAATTCCCATTTCCATAAGGGTTTCTTTATCAGCTGTAAAATGAATATTTCCATCCTTATCTAATTCGAAGTAATTAGATAGTTTCTCTGCTAATTCCAATTGTTTTTTATCTACACTGACTGGAGGGGTCTCATTATTACCTTGACTTGCATGACTAATCATTGGAGAAGAGAAACCAAATGTAATAGTAAGCACACATAACACTACTAGAAATTTTTTAAACATACGTACTACTCCTATTTGTTTTTTGGGGTAACGCATACATGATATTTCCTTCTATTGGGGTGGAATACTTAGAGGTTAAGGAGAGTAATAAAATGTATTTATTCTTATTCACTTTGATTTATTGTGTAATCACACAGATGTTGAGTTTTTCCTTTGAGATGTCTTTTGGTGTGTACTTGATAGGTTTAGCTTTAATCAAAGGACTTTCCAGTGGGGAAATTAAAGACATCTTTAATTTCAAAAAGACAAGGGACGTGTTCAAAGAAAACAGATTTATAGATTCTTTGATGGAATTGTTTTCTTTGGTAATAGTGTTTATTAATGCATACATAATTGATTATGAACCATTCTCTCCCTTTGAGTTTGTTTATACTTTTTTCTTGCTTGTAGTTCTGTACAGGTTCCTATTTTGGGGGATCATAAGAGAGTCTAAAAAATGGTTGCATAAAGAGTCATAAGAGACATGGGCTTATAAAAATCACTCACTTTCTTTGATATATTCCAATGCTACCATTTATTTCTTTATAATTGGTAATGTGATGGAAATTTTATTTTTCAGTTGCGGTATCCGCAATTAAGGTTCTTTTAATTGGGAGGAGAAATTTCGAATAGAGAAGAATTAGATTATCAATTATCGCTAATGAACAGGCTGGAGAGCCTGTTTTTTATTTCTTAATATTATGTTTTTGTTGAAAAAATTCCATGCTTCATTATTTAGAAGAACTGGCATTAGAGTCCGCAGAATTTTATACTAAATGTGAGCGTATGGAGGAATCTGTATATTTGTATCAGCAAATGGTGTACGCTCAAAAACAAATTCGAAGGGGCGACTGTTTGTATGAACATTAGAAAAAGCTTTGTTTTAGCTGGTCTTGCAATCATGATGTTGGTTGGTGGTTCATATCTGAATCATACCGAGACTGCTATGGAGTTGGCTATTCGATTAGGTACATGAAAAATAGCAGACCTTTTGGGTCTGTCTATTTGGAAATTCTTCTGGAACAACGCCAATGCACTAACAGACACTCAGAAAAAATCCCTTCCAATTGGATAGGGATTTTTTGAATAAGCTGCGATCTAATTCAAAGTTGCATAACCCTAATCAACAACAAACAGTACGGCCGTTCCATCTTCGTATTCATTTAGTTGATGGGACACCCAAGATCCCGCACCTCGATTGTCTGAAGGAGATATTTATTCTATATCGGCTCCTGCACTGCCTTCTTCACACATAGCCATAGGGAATTCATCTCGATCATATCCCCTTTTTGTTGGTATGTTTTTCAATGATTCTTCTCTATTTTTATCGGCACCATCTTTATCAATCGTGCAGACGGCAGAAGCGCCCTTTTTTATAGCATTTTTTATGTGTCGTGCTGTTTCTGGATACTTATCAGTCGGAAACTTCAATTTCACATCATACTGAGACCTCTCCAGAAGAAGGAGAGGTCTTTTTATGTCGAATTGGGTTTGACAAAATAACCAAAAATTCATTAAATTAGTAGAACGATATACTTAAGTCCATTTAACTAAATATCGATT
Organism: Bacillus sp. FSL R5-0712; assembly: GCF_038593285.1. NCBI lineage: Bacteria > Bacillati > Bacillota > Bacilli > Caryophanales > Bacillaceae > Bacillus > Bacillus sp. FSL R5-0712. Next base: position 324,670 of record NZ_CP151981.1, read on the forward strand.
TTCTAGATCGAAAAAAGTAAACATAATTAGTTCGATTCACTTAATTTCACTTCTATTGACAGTATTTTCAGAAAAAATAATTGACGAATAAAAAGAATGCGCTTACAATGAAACCACATTCCGAAAAGTGAAATTAGATTCCACTGGATGGAATAAAGGGGTGGTTCACCTCCAAATAAGAAGCTAAAGGAATGATTCACACAATGAAAAATCGAAGTGCACTGGAAATTTACAAAGAGGGAGGCGCTTGGTGGGAGACTGAGATTAGTCATATTCAAAAAAATTCAATTGAAATTCGAGGGTATCCGATTGAAGAACTGATTGGTGAATTGTCGTATCCACAAATGCTCTATTTACTGCTTGTTGGTGAATTATTGGATGATTCAAAAGCAGCTCTTTTTGAAAGTGTTCTTGTCGCAGGTGCGGACCATGGACCAAGAGCGCCATCTATTGCAGCAGCTAGAATGGCGGTGACTTGCGGCATTTCGTTTAATTCCTCTGTAGCAACAGGGGTGAATCTATTAGGTGACATTCATGGCGGAGCCGGAGAGAAGGCCATGCGTATGTTATACGAGGCTAAAGCGATCTACGATGATCAAAAGGATATACACTCTGCCGCAAAGCAAGTGTGTCAAACATGGTTAAATCGCAAGGAAAAAATCCCGGGAATCGGACATCAGCTTCATGATGATGATCCGAGGGTGAGACGTCTATATGAGCTGAGTCACACATATGTCCAGCAAGGTGTTATCAGCGGGACATATTTACGGTTAGCCGAAGCGATTAGACATGAGCTTGAACAGCTGAAAGGGAAGAAAATCACGATGAATATAGATGGTGTATCTGCTGCCATCCAATGTGAATTAAACATTCCAGCAGAAGCAGCAAAAGGCATTTTTTCCTTATCCAGAGGAATGGGCATCGTGGCGCATGCATATGAGGAGCTGACAAAGGGAGCCCTCGTGAAAGGACCTTGTCCGAATGAAGAAAGATTGGTTCGTTATGCAGGACATGGAACGCGGCACTTGAAGGAGGGAGAAAAAATTTGAGTGGTTTAAAAGCATTGTCATATATAAACGGCGAGTGGCTGGATACCGGTCGTGTGAAAACAGATATCATCAATCCTTACTCAGGAGAAAGGATCGGTACATCCTATCTCGCCTCATCAGAAGACATAGAACAAGCACTTTCTATTGCGCAGCATGCTAAAAAACAAATAGCGGGAATATCGGCAATCGAACGCTCAAAGCTTCTAACAAAAGCAGCCACCTTGCTTGAAGAACAAAAAGACCATTTTGCAAAACTGATTTCGCTAGAATTAGGCAAACCGCTTAAAAATACAAGAGATGAAGTTTCGCGGTCAATCGAGACGCTGGCGCAGTCGGCGGAAGAAGCGAATCGATTAATAGGCGAGACCATTCCTGGCAATGTATCATCCCGTGGACAGGGAGCAATGGCCATGACATTTAAAGTACCAGTCGGAGTTGTGCTGGCGATTACCCCTTTTAATGCACCGCTCAACTTAATTTGTCACAAAGTCGGTCCGGCCTTTGCGGGAGGGAATGTCATCATTTTGAAGCCTGCACCGCAAACATCAGCTGTTGCCACAGCGTTTGTCGAACTCCTTCTCGAAGCAGGATTTCCTGAGGCTGGTTTGCAGCTTGTGATTGGCGGGGTCGACGCCGGGAAACAGTTAGTCACTGATGATAGAACGAATCTCATCTCTTTTACCGGCGGGGCTGCCGGAGGCGAACACATTACAACCTCTGCGGGATTAAAAAAGGTACTGCTCGAACTCGGAGGGAATGGAGCGACGATTGTTCATCACGATGCAGATATTGAACAAGCCGCATCCATGTGTGCCAAAACAGGCTTTAGTAATTCCGGTCAAAGCTGTATTTCTGTTCAAAGAATTTATGTCCACCAGGAAATGATGCCGTCGTTTACTGAGGTATTAAAACAAAAAGTAGAGCAGCTTGTTGTTGGAGATCCGCTGTCCAGTGAGAGTGATATCGGCTGTATGGTCGATGTTCAGGCCGCGCAGCGTGTTGAGACATGGATACAAGAGGCAGAGAGCATGGGTGCCCAGCTTTTATGCGGGGGGAAAAGAAATGGAGCGAGCATCACACCGGCTATTTTGCTAAACCCTCCGAAACAGGCCAAGGTCGTCTGTGAGGAAGTGTTCGGCCCAGTTGTCAGCATTCTCCCTTATGAGGAGCTGGAGGAAGCGATTAAAGAAGCAAATGATAGCCGATATGGTTTGCAGGCAGGGATCTTTACGAATCAGCTGGATGTGGCATTATACGCAGCAAAAGAGCTTGAAGCTGGCGGGGTTGTCATCAATGGGACATCGAATTTTAGACTGGATCATTGGCCTTATGGCGGGATTAAACGAAGTGGCCTTGGAAGAGAAGGTCCGCGTTTCGCCATCGAGGAGATGACCGAAACCAAAATGGTCGTGCTTCCAAATGGTCTGTGAAAGGGGCGTATGGATGTGAATGCATTTCAGCAAAAGGTAAAAAGTGTGCAGGCAGGCGGTCAGCCAATGATTTGTACGCCGCTCATCGGACAAACAAAGGAAGAATTGTTTCATGAGGTCGAGGTGTTAACAGAGAAGAAGCCTGATGTGATAGAGTGGCGGGCGGATTTTTTTCATCACCTTCATGACAAGGATCAAGTGATAGAAACCCTTAAGGGAATGGTAGAAAAGGCAAAGGGCATCCCATTTTTATTCACCATTCGTTCTGAAAAGGAGGGAGGCGAAAGGATATCACTCTCAGAATCTGAGAAGGTTTCTCTGCTTGCCGAACTTTGTTCCACACAGCTTGTGGACGCCGTTGATTATGAATTAATGCATGATGTGACACATATACAGCAAGTCAGTCAGGCAGCTAAAAGACATGGCGTTACCTTGATTGTGTCGTATCACGATTTCGATCGCACCCCTGAGGTGGATCGCCTCGTGCAGCTATTCGTCAATGCAGAATCAGTCGGCGCCGATATCGCAAAGATCGCAGTGATGCCGCACTCCTATGACGATGCATTAACACTGCTCTCGGCGACCAGCCTTGCGAAAAAGCAGCTGTCAATTCCCGTTATTTCGATGGCGATGGCGGAATACGGGGCTTTTACAAGAATGATTGGCGGGCTTTTTGGTTCTGTGATGACCTTTGCTGTAGGGAAAGAAAGCTCAGCTCCCGGGCAAGTGGCGATACAGGATTTGAACAATGTTCTATCTATTGTGTTTTCAAAGAATAAGTGAGTAGCAGATTCATAGCTGCACCGTGAGAGGAGAGAAACATGAAGAAGAATATTTCTACACAGGTTATTCAGTACTTAGAAAATCGGGGAGTCGAGCATATTTTCGGCCTCTGTGGTCATACGAATATTGCTTTTTTATCAGCGCTTGAAAAAAGCTCGATTCAATTTGTAAATGTCAGACATGAACAGATAGCGGCACATGCAGCAGATGGTTATGCGCGGGCGAAGAAACAGACGGCTGTTGTTCTCAGTCATCTAGGACCTGGACTCACCAATGCCGCAACAGGGGTAGCGAATGCAGCACTTGATTCCATTCCAATGGTTGTTATTGCAGGAGATGTCCCAAGTCACTATTACGGAAAGCACCCACACCAAGAAATCAATCTTCATTCCGATGCCTCTCAATACGAAATTTACCGGCCGTTTGTGAAAAGAGCATGGCGAGTCGATATTCCAGAATTATTTCCAGAGATTTTATCAAAAGCATTTCAGTTAGCTGAAAGCGGCCGTCCTGGCCCGGTGCTTATTTCTGTTCCAATGGATGTGTTCTCAAAAGATTTAGATGTGTCCCTGTTTGAACAAATCAACCATCATACACACACCATTGAAAAACCTTCTATCGATGATCAAACGGCCAATCGGATATTAGATCGATTGCTGCAGGCAGAAAGGCCGCTCTTATATGTTGGGGGAGGCATTTTATTAGCTGATGCCGCTGAAGAACTAAAGGCATTTTCTGACCATCTAAGTATCCCTGTCGCCCATTCTTTGATGGGGAAAGGAGCCATGCCGGATGATCACCCAATGACCCTTGGAATGACAGGGTTTTGGGGGACGAAATTTATCAATGATCAGTGCAAAGAGGCGGATTATATATTGGCTTTAGGCACTCGTTTTGCTGAAGCTGATGCGAGCTCGTGGGAATCGGAGTATACGTTCAATTTCCAATCAACCAAGCTCATTCATATCGACATAGATCCGAATGAAATTGGACGTAACTATCCTGTTGAAATTGGAGCAGTAGCCGATCTTAAGCAAGCCTTGACCGTACTCAATCGCGTGGCGAGAGAAATGCAGCCAGAAGGTATCGATCGCCCTGAACTGAAAAAGGACATTGCGGCATATCGTGAGGAATTTCAAAAGAGCAATCTGACGAATATTCAAGATGAATCCTTCCCAATGAAGCCGCAGCGTATTTTGCAGGAAGTGCGGGAAGTATTGCCGCCAGATGCCTTTATTACAACGGATGTTGGCTGGAACAAAAATGGGGTTGGACAGCAATTTCCAGTGTTGACGCCAGGAACCATTTTAACGCCAGGCGGCTTTGCAACGATGGGATTTGGAGCCCCTGCCGCACTTGGGGCAAAGATTGCCCAGCCTGACCGTGTTGTTGTGTCACTCGTTGGAGACGGCGGCTTCGGTCAAAATCCATCCGTTCTCGCAACAGCCGTTGAAGAGAACATTCCTGTTGTGTGGATTGTGATGAATAACAGTGCATTTGGCACAATAGCCGGCTTGCAAATGGCGCACTATGAAACGACGTACGGCACTGTTTTCAGAAAAGATGGAGAAAGCTATTCACCGGATTTTGCTGTCATTGCGAGAGGTTATGGAATGAAGGGGATTAAAATCACCTCTGCTTCTGAATTCAAAGAAGCTTTAGCTGATGCCATTGCTTCTCAGGAGCCTTGCGTTATTGATGTAGCAATGAAAAATGATCCTGTTCCTACGGATGGACATTGGAATATTAATGACATTTATTCACCAAATTCAAAGCGCTCACATGTCAGCGTGAATTAATCAAAACGAGGGAGGAATTAACAATGAAAATTAAAGTATTGAATCCGTTTCAAGATGGGAACCCATTATGGTTAGGCTTAGATCGTCCAGAGGAGCAAATGGTTCGAAAGGTATTTCAAACCATTACACCGGATACAGTTGGTTCAGAACATATGATGGCGGGTCTCACCATTTTTGAACCAGGGGAAGCAAGTTCAGTGCACAATCACCCGGGTTCAGAGGAATTTGATTTTGTGATTAAAGGATCTGGCGAAGTCATTTGTGATGGAGAAAGGCAGTCCTTTAAACAAAATGATTTTATGTTCATTCCTGACGGTGTCCCGCACCAGCATGTCAATACAGGAGATGAACCTTTATGGCTCATTTGGCTCTACACACCGCAAGGGCAGCTTCCAAAGGATTAAAAACCTGCACCGGTAAGCCCTCCTTTTGAATCATCAGGGCTTTCCGGGTCAATTAGAAAGATGAAAAGGGCTAAAATTAGGAATGATTTTAGCCCTTCATCACTTGAATGAAAGGGAGTCAAGCAATGAATATGAATACACCGCTCGAAGGAATAAAAATATTAGACGTCTCTACGATGATTGCTGCACCCTATGGCGCGGTGCTTCTAGGGGATTTTGGAGCAGAGGTCATCAAAGTCGAGATTCCTGGCAAAGGCGATACGCTGCGGCATGTCGGCCCTTTTGCAGATGGGGAACCACTTAGATGGTCTGGTCTCTCACGGAATAAGAAATCCCTTACACTGGATCTGCACAAAGACGAAGCAAAAGACATTTTTAAAAAACTTGCGGGCCAGGTCGATGTGCTGATTGAAAATTTCCGCCCTGGAACACTGGAAAAATGGGGCGTTGGGTACGATGTGTTAAAAGAAATCAACCCTCGTTTAATTATGATTCGTGTATCGGGTTATGGTCAAACGGGCCCGTTTAAGGACAAAGCCGGATTTGGAACACCAGCGACGGCGTTTAGCGGCTTTACATATATTCAAGGGTTTCCAGACCGGCATCCAGTCAGCCCTTCCTTTTCTCTCACTGATTATATTGCTGGCATCTATGTGGCGTTTGCTACTGTGACAGCGATGTATTACAGGGATACACATCAAGAAGGAACTGGGCAAATGGTGGATTTGGCCCTCTATGAATCTGTGTTTCGTATGTTAGAGTTTTTGGTTGCAGAATATGACAAGCTTGGGAAGGTGCGTGAGCGTTCACCGGGGCTGAGCGGACATTCAAGCCCTGCCGGCACCTATGAGACAAAGGATGGTCATTATTTGGTTCTTGTGACGAGTACAGATTCGACCTTCAATCGATTGGCAGAGGCGATGAATCGATTAGATTTACTAGAGAATGAAAAATTCGCGGTCAATGCATCCAGGCTGAAGCATAACAAAGAAATGGATGCGATCGTCTCTGAATGGATCGCATCGAAAACAAGGGATGACGTATTAGAAATTTTAGATACACATGGTGTTCCTGTGAGCCCAATCTTAAGTATTCGGGATATTTTTGAGCATCCGCAATTTAAAGCACGAGAGAATATCGTCGAGGTGCATCACCCTCGTCTTGGAAAAGTGAAGGTGCCTGGGATCATTCCAAAGTTTGAAAAAACACCTGGAAGTATCCGTCACATTGCACCTGATTTGGGCGAACATAATTATGAGATTTTAACAAATATGCTTGGCTTAACAGAAGAAGAGTGTAAGCAGTTAGAAGAAAAAGGGGTAATTTAATACGCTCAACCGAACCGCACGCTGCGGAAACAAAGGAGGATGGTTATGAAAGTGCATTCAGAACTGCAGGGGAATGAATTGCAGCCCGCATATGTGAAACCAACGAAAGCCCGTTTTGGCATATTGATTCTGTTGTTTTTTATTACCGCTATTAATTATATTGATCGAGCCAGTGTATCCATTGTTGCTCCTGCAATTCAATCTTCATTGCAATTAAATCCTGCCTTATTAGGCTTGATTTTTTCAGCATTTAGCTGGACATATACAGCAATGCAAATACCAGGCGGTTTTATTCTCGATAAATTTGGCTCAAAGGTAACGTATGGGATATCACTCGTTACTTGGTCTATTTTCACAGGCTTACAGGCGTTTGCGAACAGCTTTGCCTTTTTATTCGGCTGCCGTTTGTTTATTGGGATTACAGAATCTCCCGCTTTTCCTGCAAATAACCGTATTGTCACCACATGGTTTCCAAGGCGGGAACGGGCTTTTGCAACAGGTGTTTATACTGCTGGAGAGTATGTGGGTCTTGCATTTGCGACACCTCTTCTATTTTGGATCATGACGACTTTCGATTGGAGAACCGTCTTCATTACGGCAGGTGCGCTCGGTATCATATTTGCTTTCTTTTGGTACAAGTATTATCACGAACCGAAAGAGCATCCGAAGATAAATGAAGATGAGTTAGAATTAATCCGGCAAGGCGATGGGCTGACAGTCGCATCACAGGAGAAGCTGAAATGGGCAGACTTTGCCGCCCTTCTAAAATATCGTAAATTGATCGGGCTTTATATTGGCCAATTCTCTGTTGCGTCTACCCTTTTTTTCTTTTTAACATGGTTTCCGACCTATTTGGCAGAGGCGAAAAATATGGCGTTTCTCAAGGTAGGTTTTGCTGCTTCTCTTCCTTATATTGCTGCCTTCTTTGGGGTCTTGTTTGGAGGTTATGTATCTGATTGGCTGCTTAAAAAGGGCGTATCAGTGAATGTAGCAAGAAAGCTGCCAGTAGTGGTTGGCTTGCTAATGACGAGTACCATTGTTTTAGCAAACTTTACAACAAATATCCCGCTTGTGCTGACCATTTTATCCATCGCTTCATTTGCGCAAGGATTGTCTAATATCTCTTGGACGATGCTGTCTGAGGTGGCACCGCGGGAAATGGTTGGGCTGGCTGGCGGCGTATTTAACTTTTTTGCTAATTTAGCTGGGATCATCACTCCGCTGATTATCGGATTCATCGTGTCGGCGACAGGCTCTTACAATGGAGGTATTTTATTCGTCAGTTTAGTTGCTTTAGGCGGGGCATTGTCGTACATCTTTATCGTAGGTAAAATTGAACGTATTCAATTAAAGCCATAGAGAGAAAGCAAAAGAGAACTCAAGGGTGAGTTCTCTTTTCAGCGTGTAGACAAACCCTCGCATTCTTTGTCAGTCCTGCGTGCTGGTGCTCACGAATATTAAATTCGCTCCGCGCCCGTGCTCGTCCTTCCTAGACTTCAAAGGTTTTCTATCACGCTGAAAAGAAGACAAAGGGCTAAAATCAACATCATTTTAGCCCTTTGTCAACAATCTGAAAAGAGAACTCAAGGATGAGTTCTCTTTTTTATGTATAAAAGATAACGGTGATGATCGCTGCACATGCGATACCCATGCTGATATAAAGGCTGGCAAACCATATATTCCAGCGAGTGATACGGTAAGGGTTGACCTTCATCAAATCAGCTAATAGGGAGACAGAAACATTAAAAGGACTAAACATAACAGTTGATGTGCCAGCAACGATCAGCATGATGGCAATGGGAAGAGCAGGCAGTTCATGGATGACTGGTGCCATCATACTCACTAACAAAGCAAGTGAGACGAGCGGGTGAAAACCGCAAAGGGCGGTGATCAGAAAATACAACCCAATGACACAATAAACCCAAATGGCATGGTCTGATATACTGACAATAAATGCTTGAATCGGCTGCATACTGTTTGTCGCAAGGAGCATATCGACAAAGAAGCCTGCACTTAAAAATAGACACATATAGTTGGAGAGCTGACGGGTTCTTTCTTTCCAATGAGGCACAGAGACAGCGATATATTGTTTTCTTTTTTTGATAACAGAAGAGAATAATAGAGCAAATGGAATAATCGTCAGTACTACAGCGAATAAATAGCCTTTCCCAATCCATGCATCGACAAGTGAGACGACTGTCATAAAACCTAGCAGCATGAAAGCGAGCTGAAGGGTTTTTCGTTTAATTCGATGAGGATTGGCGCTTGTTTCTGAAGACTGAATGATGTTTGGTAATCGTTTGCTTTGACGAGAAAAAAGCATCCAATCTATCGCCAGTACGACGACCATTAAACCAAAAGTAATAGGTGCAATTTGATAATATTTTAGTTTGGTTGCATCAATGGTGACGCTTACCAGCACTTCAACAGGACTCCAGCTTAAACATAATGCATATGACCTTAAGAGGTTGCGTGTATAAAGATGTTGTTTCACTTGTTCTTTTAGGGATTCAAGCGACGGTTTGAGCGATGTATAGAGTAAGGGAATCGTCGCGATATTTAAAAACATGCCGAGTATATGAGTGACAAATGAACTCTTGCGATAAAGCTGATTTGAGCTCGTTGTATGCAGTGTGAGCAGTTTATTTAATTGTGTATCGAAATGTCCAACATGTATGAGAGAATGAATAAAAGGCAGCATGAAAAAGAGAGAAAGCAAGCCCAGCATGGAATGAAAGTGAAGAAAAAACGTGTGCAAAGGCTGGCCGGATAAGAAGAATAAGAACAACCCAATGATGAGAAATACAGCACCTGTTTTCAAATAAAGCCCGCTTGCTTTCTTAAAAGAAATGGTGAGCGAAGCAGCGGCCAGCAGACCAACAAAATAGGAGAGTATGGGAGCAGGAAATAGTTGATGAACTATATATAGACTGATAAGAAGTGTAAAAACGAGCAGGTACATTCAAATATCTCCTCCATCAAATATCTTCAATTGATTTTATTCCGTCTGGTGGAATTTGTTTTCTTTTAATGGAACGTTTAAAATGGATTATAGCAAAATCGATCGTTGATGTCGATAAGAAATCAAAGGGGAAAAGGAGAAAGTGAATATGGCTGATAAAAAGTCAAAAGAAGAATCAGGACTGCGTACAGTTCAGCGTGCTTTGGATATTCTTTATTGTTTTAGTGAAGAACGTCAAGAGCTGACGCTAACGGATATTTCAAAAGAGATGAATTTAGCAATGTCTACGACAACGAGACTGCTCAAGGCACTTGAAATGAATCATTTTGTGGAGAAGAATCAAGAAACAATGAAATACCGATTGGGTCAAAGGCTTTATCTCCTCGGATACATTGCAGGGAAGTCCATTAAATTGAGGGAACTGGCTAAGCCACTCATGTACTCACTTCGTGATGAAACAAAGGAAACCGTCAACCTGTATGTACTGGATTCAACAAGCAGGGTTTGTATTGAACAAGCGGAAGGGCTGCAATCGATTCGGCATCTTGTCAAGATTGGTGAAAAGCTGCCATTGTACGCAGGTGCAGGCGGAAAGGTATTATTGGCATTTCAAAGTGAAGAATTTCAACAAAAAGTATTAGCGTATGAGGCTGATCATGTGATGAAGGGTGACTGGCAAAAGGAACGTAAACATATTCTTGACACATATACTTCTTGCAGCATCGATGAACGCGAGGTAGGATCAGCGGCAGTAGCGGCACCAATCTTTAACATTCATGGTGAAGTGAAAGCCTGTTTATCCATATCTGGTCCAACCCATCGGTTTACTGAAGAAGTCATTCCTCAGCTGCAGCAAAAAGTGAAAGAACAGGCACAGCGGCTTTCTGAACAGCTCGGCTACGTCGTCAAACACAATTTTTAAGATTGCCTATCTTTTCGCGCTCCATTTATCATATAATAGAAACATTATGTAGCATTCCTTGTCGTAGGGAGGACGTGTCACGACCATGAAAATCAATAGAGAAATTCCTGTAAGACAGCGGAATATTGTCCTCATTGGCTTTATGGGTGTTGGGAAAACAACCATTGGGCAGCTGGTTGCCAAAAAGCTATATAGAGATTTTATTGATGTCGATCAGGAGATTGAGAAAAAGTACAACATGACGATTCCAGAGATGTTTCAGCAAAAAGGAGAAGCATTCTTCAGGCAGGCTGAAAAGGATTATATCGTCGATTTATGTGAACATACACAGCTCAAGATTGTTTCCCTTGGAGGCGGTGCATTCAAACAGGAAGAAATCAAACGCGCCTGCTTGAAGCATTGTACCGTTCTTTTCCTTGATCTATCGTGGGAGAATTGGAAGCAGCGGCTTGATATTTTAATCGAAAACCGCCCTGTTCTTCACAACCGGACACTTGATGAGATGAAAGAGCTGTTTGAAGAGCGCCGGGAGATTTATTCTCTTCATAACTCAAGAGTGGAAACAGATCATTTAGAGGCTGAGGAAGTCGCCAATTATATTGTGGACACACTCAAGCTTGGCTGGGATTTATATTCGAAATAAAAAAAGTCTACCGTTGAGGGTAGACTTTTTTTCTATTGAATTCTTTTCCTTCGTACATATGATGATGCTTTGACAGCCAAAATGTATTTATCCTTTTTTTGGTGTGCAGCCGTTTGGAAAAAGCGGTGATTCTCCTTCAATCAGTTCATGGTGATGAGGCTTTTGATATAGATCATTTTCTTTTTCGGAAAAATAAAATAGTATCTAAATTTTAATAAGAGTTTTTTGAATTATGATAATATTTAAAAAATAATGTTGACATCTTCCGTGAGGACATTCTATGATTGTTTACGTAAACGCTTACGGTAAACGTTTACTATAATCGAATGGGGAGGAATTTGTTGATGAAAAATAAAGAAAAATGGAGCGGTGTATTCCCGGCGGTCTTAATTCCTTTTAAAGATGACTATTCAATTGATGAACCTGCTTTTCGTAAGCTTGTTCGCTGGGTGGCGGAGCACGAAGGAATTAACGGGATTGTTGTCAATGGACATACTGGCGAGATTATGACTTTGCTGCCACATGAACGAGCTGAGGCTGTGCGTATTGCAGCCGACGAATTAAAAGGGGAAGTACCTGTCATTTCCGGGGTTTCAGCTGAAGGGACAATTGAAGCGATCCAGCATGCAAAAGCAGTTCAAGAAGCTGGCGGAGAAGGTATCCTTCTCATGCCGCCGCATTCATGGCTGAGATTCGGTATGCAGCCTGAATCACCTGTCCAATTCTTTAAAGATGTTGCTGAAGCGATTGACATTTCAATCATCGTCCATCAATATCCAACTTGGACAAAAACCTCATATACAACGAATCAATTACTAGAAATGTCGGAAATTGAAAATGTTGTCTCATTCAAAATTGGTCAAAGAGACATGGCACAATATGAAGTCGATGTGCGCGCACTGAAAAAGCATGCACCAGATGTATCGCTGCTCACATGTCACGATGAATATTTATTGCCAACATTAGTTCAAGGGATTGATGGGGCGCTTGTCGGTTTCGGCTGTTTTGTGCCAGATTTGATCGCTGAACTTGTGAAATGTGTGGAAGAACAAGACCTTGCAGCAGCTAATAAAGTGTACGATAGAATCTTTGAATTAAAGCATGCTGTATATAAAATGGATGAACCTTCCTCTACCTCTCATCTGCGAATGAAGGAAGCGATGTTCCAGAGAGGTTTGATCAGCAGTTCGCTTGCTAGAAAGCCGGTATTACCTTTAACTCAAAAGGAAAAAGAAGAGATTCGCCAGGGCCTTCAAAGTGTTGGTTTGCTTAAGGAAAACGTCAGTAGATAACAGACCATTGATTTCATGATGAAGGTGAGTCAGGTTATAATAGGGTATAAAACAACAGACTCCCGGAGGTATGAAATGTGTCAGTAAGTATTAAAGATGTAGCATTGAAAGCAGGAGTGTCTATAGCCTCTGTTTCCCGAGTATTAAGTGGTAAACCAGGAGTAGGCGCTCAAACGGCTGAAAGAATCAAGCAAGTGATTGATGAGTTAGGCTACCGCCCTAATTTAGGAGCGAGAGGGCTCGTGAAAAGAAAGACTGGGAATATCGCTGTAGTGGTTCCCCGCGGTTCATATATTTTGAATAATCCATTTTTTTCAACGATTTTAGATGGCATAGCGAAGGAATTAGATGAGACCGAATTCAATATGCTGATGTCATTTACATCTGTGCAGCAGCAGCGGTTACTTGAGACGCAGGCTGTAGATGGTGCCATTTTATTTTCTCCAAGAAATGAAGAATTGAGCATGGATTGGCTAAAAAGTTTGGCTATTCCCATTATCGTTGTCGGAAGTTACTTAGAGGATTCACCATTTCCATGTGTCAGGCCGGATGATGAAGAAGGTGTTTGTCAATCTGTAACGGCCTTATTTGATAAAGGCCATCGAACCATTGGGCTGGTCAATGGTCCAATGAGTTCGATGCATAGTGTGAGGTATTACAAGGGGTATGAGCGCACACTGAAACGTTTAGGATTAACATTGAACAAAGAGCTTGTGTTTGAGTTAGATGAATTTGATGGGGGAAAAGTAGTAGAAGTGGTTTCTCAATTTCTCCAAGGAAACCAGCACATGACTGGAGTTGTTTGCTCTTCAGATTTTTTGGCGATAGGGGTCATGAAAGCGGCAGAAAACGCAAATGTTTCAATACCTCATGATTTGTCTGTCGTTGGTGCCGATGATGTGCCCATTGCAAGTTTCCTAACCCCTTCTTTATCTTCTGTTCATGTTGATTTAGTTGGAATGGGAAGAAAAGCTGTTTCTTTACTAACACAGTTATTAGAAGGAGAACAGTTAGAGGCGATGGAACATATCTTCCCTATGTATTATATAGATCGGGGTACCACGGGAACGCCAAAAAAGATTTGATAGATGCTGAAAACTCGTATGAACGCTGCAGAATTTCAGCTTGATTTAAAATGTAAGCGATTTCTTAAGCGCTCTTCGGCATGTACTTTTGCATCATTTCCTCTAATAAGGAGGAGATACCATGACGTTAGAACTCAGCGGAAATTCAAATTCTCAAGGTGGGCAAGTTGTTGATAGAGCTTCACAACTATTGACTAGGATGGAAAGTGTACCTTTTTCGAGATGGCATTTAAAACCTCGAATCATTATGGGATCTGCTACTTTTTTTGATGCTTTTGATGCGCTATCTTTAGCGTTTGTTCTCCCGGTCCTCATCGGCATGTGGAATTTATCACCTGCTCAAATTGGCCTTCTTATTGGGTCTGGTTATATAGGACAAGCGATTGGTGCTATTTTCTTTGGGTGGTTAGCAGAAAGGCGCGGCCGTGTATTTAGTGCAAAGTGGACGGTGTTCCTCATGTCTATTATGAGTATCGCATGTGTATTTTCAGGTAATTTTATGGCCCTTTTTATTTTCCGCTTTATACAAGGGATTGGAGTTGGAGGAGAGGTGCCGGTAGCAGCCTCATATATTAATGAGTTGTCCCGAGCCCAAGGAAGAGGCAGATTTTTTATGCTTTATGAGATGATTTTTCCATTAGGGTTAATGATCTCAGCTCAAATTGGGGCATTTGTTGTACCTAGCTTTGGGTGGAAATGGATGTTCTTGATTGGAGGCATTGGAGGTCTAATCGTCTTTGGATTCTTTTTCATGCTGCGTGAATCGCCAAGGTGGCTTATTTCGAAAGGCAGGTTAGATGAAGCCGAAAGAATTATTGAAGAAATTGAAGCTAGTACTGACAAACGAATGCCTGTCGCAAATCAAGTATCCAGCAGTACTGAAAAAGGCGACTGGAAAGAGCTATTTTCAACTTTTTACCGTAAAAGAACATTGGTCGTATGGGGACTATGGTTTTCTGCCTACTTTGTATCGAATGGTTTAAATAACTGGTTACCGAGTCTTTATAATACTGTTTACCATTTGCCAGTTGGAGATTCATTAAGGGCAGCATCTCTCACAAATATTTTACAGACCATAGGGGTATTCGCTTGTGCATTTTTAATTGATAAAGTGGGACGGAAGCGCTGGGCAACCATTGCATTTGTATTAACAGGTGTTTTATTAACGGCTTTATGGATCAGCGGAGCGACTTCACCAGAAAGCGTCATCTATTTAGGATCTGCTGCTTACGGAATGATGGGGACAATTACAGTTCTCCTCTATCTATATACACCTGAAATTTATCCGACACGTATGAGGGTGATTGGAACGGCATTTGCTACAGCGTGGCTTAGACTGGCCTCAGCGATCGCTCCTATTATGATAGGTTTTATTTTAGAGGTAAGCGGTGTTTCAACTATTTTTATTCTTTTTGCAAGTGTGACGGTAGTGGGAGCAATTCTTGCTTTTAAAATGATCGAAACGCGCGAGAAAGTATTAGAGGATATTGCACCGTAAGTTACGCATGCAGGGAAGAACTTATTCCAAAGAGGGTAGGTTCTTTTTTTATTCAGAGGATCTAAAATGCCTCACCTATCTTCGTTCATTTATCATATAATAGAAACATAATCTAGTCGTGAAGAGAGACGTGTCACGAACATGAAAAGCCACCTGTGAAACAGTGAAGATTAAAAAAGTCTACCGGCGATGGTAGACTTTTTCTATCAGTTTAATGCTTGATTCCCTGAAGCAGTGCAGCTTTTAAACAGAAGGAAATGGGCTGATGCTGTGCATCGAATTGAAGCTGAAACAGCTGCTGTGTGTCAGAGTCTGCGGCTTGAAGGTGGGAAACGATCTCCTTTTGAATGTTCTCTGGCGTGCGTCCACGTATAATCCAGTCCTGATAATCAATATGCAGATCCCAGTAACGAATCTCTTTCTGAGTCAATTGGTTGTCATCGAAGAGCTCTTTCCATTCTGATAACGAGCTTTCCCGCACATGAGAAGGGTCTCTCAGTCTATTTAAGTGATTAATAAATGAATCTTGTGCAGGGTTTTCAGGTGCATAATGGTCGACGAGCAGAAATTGGCCGCCTTTTTTTAAGACTCGACTGATTTCCGACATGGCTGCCGGAAGGTTTGGAAAGTGGTGAGCAGCAAATCGGCACGTCACTAAATCAAATGATTCATCAGAGAAGGGCAATGCTTCTGCGGCTGCCTGCTCAAAAGTAATGTGGTTCAGGTGGCGTTCTTCCGCTAGTGCTGCTGCAATCTCGATCATTTTTTGCGTGACATCAATGCCGACCCCTTTAGAGATAACGTCTGAAAAGGAAAAAATGGTATGTCCTGCCGCGCAGCCAATATCAAGTAAATGCTCATGTCCCTTCGCATTTGCTGTTGATTTCATCCATTTCAGCTCTTCTCCGGCTGCAAATATAGGTGAATCTCGATAGTTCTCGGCATTTTGTGAAAATTGGTTTTCGGCTTTAGCATATGGATTCATTTCTTTTCCCCCTTTGTGGTCTCTTTATCGTAGAATTCCTTCTGTTATTTGTCTAAGACATAAAAGATATGACATGGATAGTTAAAACCTATGAGGTGATGAAAGTGGATATACGAATGATGGAATATGTCATTGAAGTGTACCGGCAGCAAAGTTTTACAAAAGCAGCGGATCAACTTCATATTGCACAGCCTTCTTTAAGCCAGCAAATGAAGAAGCTGGAAGAGGAATTAGACACACCGCTATTTATTCGAAAGTATGGACCAGTAACGCCCACACCTCAAGGGAGACGATTCATTAAAAGGGCTGAGAATATTTTGAAGGAAAGAGATGATTTGCTGCGTGAAATGGGAGAAGCAGCTTATGAAATCGGGAAAGAGCTGAACATTGGAGCGCCAGCAGTGACTGGGGGATATGTCTTGCCCGGTTTATTAAAAACCTTTTGTCAAACGTATCCCCATGTTCACGTTCAACTGATAGAAGAGTCTCCTCGTGAGCTCGAAAAACGACTATTGGCTGGAAAACTGGATTTGGCTATTTTATCTATGCCTGTCGAGCATGAATCATTGAAAACGAAACAAATGCTGACAGAGCCGCTCCTTCTTGCAGTTCCGCAAGCTGCTCAGCCATGGTTATCAGAGGAATTGAACGAGATCATCAAGCAAGCAGGGCAAAAAGCGTCCGGTCACGAAATCGTTCCCTTTCAGCTTCTTGAAGGTATCCCATTTATTATGCTGAAAGAGGGATACGGTTTTCGGCAAGTAGTCATGGAACTGTGCCGTCATCACGGTTTTCAGCCAAAAGCGGCTTTTGAAACAAGTCATATTCAAACAGCACAGGCATTGGTCAAAAACGAACTAGGTGTGACCGTTGTGCCGAAAATGGTGGCACAAGAGGATAGGGACGGGGTCATTTATTTACACATTGATTCATGCCCAACCCGCACACTTGTGTTTGCATATGTGGAAGAAAGGTATTTAACGAAAGCCGCTCAAGCCTTCATGGACCTTTATCAGAATCAAGGGAAAGCTTAAACAAACGTTTAATTAAACGCAAAAAGCAGGGGAGCACCCTGCTTTAAGATTGTTGACAAAGGGCTAAAATGATCTTGATTTTAGCCCTTTGTCTTCTTTTCAGCGTGATAGAAAACCTTTGCAGTCTAGGAAGGGCGAGTACAGGAGCGGAGCGAATTTGACATTCGTGAGCACCGGAGCGCAGACCTGACACCGAATGCGAGGGTTTGTCTACACGCTGAAAGCAGGGGGGCACCCTGCTTTTTAATATAAGTCCAGACGCTGATCCGTCATAACCGGAATTTGCTGTCTGACTTCATCCACCAGCTGAAGATCAATTTCCGCATAATAAATATCTTCGTCATCTTTTGTTTCAAGCAGGATGCGGCCGAGTGGATCAATTACCATAGAGTGTCCAGGGAATGCCGTGTCTCTGCTTGTGCCTGTTCTGTTCACAGCAATCATAAATGACTGGTTTTCAATCGCTCTTGCGATGAGCAGGCTGCGCCAATGGTCCACTCTTGCTGACGGCCATTGTGCCGTATTGACGAGCACCTTCGCTCCTTTGTTCACAAGTGTTCTGGAAAGCTGCGGGAAGCGGAGGTCATAGCAGATCATCGCACCAATTGTTACATCTTCACCATAGTCAAATAAACCAAGCTGATCACCAGCGGTTAAATAGTTGTGCTCATCCATTAAGCGGAATAAATGAATTTTATCATAATCTAACACAAGCTCACCTTGGCGGTTAAAAACATACATTGTGTTGGTAATGTGTTCATCTTCTGTCCGTTTATTTAATACACTGCCTGCGATGAGATACACTTGGTGCTTCCGTGCAAAGGAGGAAAAGAGCTGTTTTGTGCGTTCACCGTTTATATCCGCAAGCTGATCGGCTTGTTCAAGGGCGTAGCCGGTATTCCACATTTCGGGTAAAATGATCAGATCAGGCTGCTCGCGGACCGCATCTTCTAAAAACGCTTCTGCTTTTTTAAAATTCACTTCAGGTTCTCCAATTTGTACGTCCATTTGGACAAGGGCGATTTTCATATGGGTTCCTCCTTTATTCGCTATATGTCATGTGAAAATCATGAATGTATGTAATGGTTTATTCTAGTCTTCAAGGCCAGTTTCTTTATCATAAAGGTTTCCATCATCTTTGCCAATAGAAATGTCAGAAGGTTTTGTTAAATGACTTTCTCAATTAAGAAATGAGTGGTATGATACCTATAACTAATAAAACAAAGGGGAATAGTATGATATGCAATTGTTCGATTTATCACTAGAAGAGCTAAAAAAATATAAACCAAAGAAAACTGCACGTCCTGATTTCTCAGACTTTTGGAAGAAATCGCTCGAAGAACTGCGCCAAGTGGAGGCAAAGCCATCACTTGAACCGTATGACTATCCAGTGAAAGGCGTCAAGGTGTACCGCCTGACATATCAAAGCTTTGGACATTCTAAAATTGAAGGCTTTTATGCTGTACCTGATCAATCTGGCCCGCATCCAGCGCTCGTTCGTTATCATGGCTATAATGCCAGCTATGACGGCGGCATTCACGACATCGTCAACTGGGCGCTCCACGGCTATGCCACATTTGGTATGCTCGTCCGCGGTCAAGGCGGCAGTGAAGATCAGACAGTGACACCAGGCGGTCACGCTTTGGGGTGGATGACAAAAGGCATTTTATCAAAAGAGACCTACTATTATCGCGGTGTTTATTTAGATGCGGTTCGTGCACTCGAAGTCATTCAGTCCTTCCCTGAAGTGGATAAACATCGGATCGGCGTAATTGGTGGAAGCCAGGGAGGCGCATTAGCGGTAGTAGCTGCAGCCCTTTCAGATATTCCGAAGGTCGTCGTGGCAGATTACCCTTATTTATCAAACTTTGAGCGTGCAGTGGATGTGGCATTGGAGCAGCCTTATTTAGAAATCAATTCGTACTTTCGGAGAAATAGTGACCCGGAAGTGGAAGAAAAGGCATTTGAGACATTAAGCTATTTTGACTTAATCAATTTAGCTGGATGGGTCAAACAGCCAACATTGATGGCGATCGGTCTGATTGACAAAATTACCCCGCCATCTACTGTGTTTGCGGCATACAACCATTTAGAAACAGATAAAGACCTAAAGGTATATCGCTATTTTGGACACGAGTTTATCCCGGCTTTTCAAACAGAGAAGCTCTCCTTCTTACAAAAGCATTTGCTCAAATAAAAGAAAAAAGAGGCCGCTCTAGGAGGGCCTCTTTTTTAATAACTCGTATTTTGTCTCGTTTTTTCATCAGGTACTAACGCGGTGATAATAAGGGCAAGAGCTGTGATGATATGAAGGATGAATCCAAGTATCGGAATCCAGGCGAGGCAGGATGTGATAATTCCAATGATGCTGCCAATCATTGGTCCTTGGTCTCGCTTCGATAAGACGAGTGTGATAATATGCAGAATAAGCATGACCATGAGCGGTGAATAGCCATTGCTAATAATAAATAGTCCTCCGATGACAGGGATGGCAAGACAGGCTTCAAAAATCCCGGTGATCCATTTCATGATGCGAGATATAGACATGAGATCCAACTCCTTTTTCATATATGTCTTATTCGTATTTTACCAAAACGTGAAGAAGTCATGCAGATTTCTATAGAAAGAGTTGATGGATGATGAGAGAGAGAATCAAGGAAGAGCTGAAAATCATCGAAGAAACGTATGACGTAAAAATTTGCCTCGCGGTTGAATCAGGCAGCAGAGCATGGGGATTCCCCTCGACTGATAGTGATTACGATGTCCGTTTTTTATATGTTCCTCGAAAAGAATGGTATTGGGCAATGGAAGAACATCGTGATGTCATTGAACGGCCGATTGATGATGTGCTTGATATCAGCGGCTGGGAGCTTAGAAAGGCACTTCGCTTATTCAATAAATCGAATCCGTCCATCATGGAATGGCTGTCTTCTGACATCATCTATGCTGAATCTTTCTCTTTGGCAAAGCAGCTAAGAGAATTAAAGGATCGAGCGTTTTATCCTGCAGCATTGATGTATCATTACCTCAATATGGCGAAGCGGAATGAAAGCCGGCATTTACGAGGAGAGCAGGTGCGAATCAAGAAGTATTTCTATGTGCTTCGTCCGCTGCTTGCCTGTCAGTGGATTGAACGATACCGGACGGTTCCGCCGATGGACTTTCATGAACTGCTCGAAGAACTAGTGGAGAAAGGTCCGCTTTTAGCGGAAATCCATGAGCTGCTCAAACGTAAAATGGACGGAGAAGAAATGGATGTAGAGAACCGCCTCGCTTATGTCCATCCATTTATCGACAAAGAGCTCACGCGATTTGATGAATTGGTGAAAAGCTACAATCAGCCGAAAGACAACCTGTTGCAAGAATTAAATGAGCTGCTGCAGTCTACCCTTGATGAGGTGTGGGCGTAAGCAGGGAAGAGCCAGCCGGATCACGGCAGGCTCTTTTTTATCTCTTATTGTGATAAAACCACAAAAAAAGTCAGAATTTTTGTCATCTTCAAATATTGTAGCGGACAGCTTATGAGCTTTACAATAAAGACATAGCTTACAAAGAGTGGGAGGTGCCCTTTATGGAGTCGGTCACAAGAAATTTCTTCTTGTTTTTGTCAAAGAGCAGTCTCTTGAACCATATTGCTCGTAATTGGGGAAGTGCTGTTGCATCTAAGAAAATCATCGGAGGGAAGGATTTTGAGAGTGCCATCCCTGTCATAAAACGATTAAATGACCAAGGAATGGCTGTGACAGTTGATCACCTTGGTGAGTTTGTTACAAAGGCAGAGATTGCCAATGAACGGACGACTGAGTGTATTCAAACCATTCAGCGGATTGCTGAGTCGGGACTCAATTCCCATGTGTCACTCAAAATGACATCACTTGGCCTGGATATTGACGATGACCTTGTGTATCACAATATGAAACGTATTTTAGATACGGCAGAGAAACACCGTATCATGGTGACAATCGATATGGAGGATGAACAGCGCTGTCAAAAAACGCTGGACATTTTTAAAGAGATGAAATCTCAATATGAGTATGTCAGTACGGTCTTGCAGGCGTATTTGTACAGAACAGAAAAGGATCTTGATGACCTAAATGAGCTGCAGCCATTTTTAAGACTTGTAAAGGGTGCCTATAAGGAATCCGCCGAAGTGGCGTATCCAAACAAAAAAGATGTCGATCTGAATTATCAAAAGCTGATCGAAAAGCAATTGCTCTCAGGGAACTATACAGCCATTGCGACACATGACGATCAAATGATCGAGTTCACAAAAAATATTGTGAAAAAACACAATATACAGACAAGTCAGTTCGAATTTCAAATGCTGTACGGCATGAGATCAGAAACGCAGCAGGCACTTGTGAAAGAAGGCTATCAAATGAGGGTCTATACTCCGTATGGACGAGAGTGGTATGGCTACTACATGAGACGCCTTGCAGAACGGCCGGCAAACATTGCCTTTGCTTTAAAAGGGATGACGAGAAAATAATTTGAAACGGGAGCGTGACAAAAATGACAACACCTTACAAGCATGAACCATTCACGGATTTTAGCCAGGAAGAAAACCGCAAAGCGTTTGAACAAGCATTAGCTAAAGTAACAGAATCACTTGGTCAAACCTATCCGCTCGTGATTAATGGAGAAAGAATTGAAACGAAAGACAAGATTGTTTCGATCAATCCAGCGAAAAAGGATGAAGTGGTTGGAACCGTATCAAAGGCCGGGAAGGAAGAGGCAGAGCAGGCGGTTCAAGCAGCAGCGAAAGCATTCGAAACATGGCGCTACACGTCTCCAGAAGAAAGAGCTGGCGTATTATTCCGAGCTGCGGCAAGCATTCGCCGTAAAAAGCATGAGTATTCAGCCCTTCTTGTCAAAGAAGCAGGTAAGCCTTGGAATGAAGCAGATGCAGATACAGCAGAAGCGATTGACTTCCTAGAATATTATGCCCGTCAAATGCTGGAGCTGGCAAAAGGCAAACCAGTGAACAGCCGCGAAGGCGAACGCAATCAATATGTTTACACACCAACTGGCGTGACGCTCGTGATTCCGCCGTGGAACTTCTTGTTTGCGATCATGGCAGGAACAACAGTAGCCCCAATCGTCACTGGGAATACAGTTGTTTTAAAACCCGCAAGTGCGACGCCTGTCATTGCAGCCCGTTTTGTGGAAGAGCTTGAGCAAGCCGGTCTTCCAAAGGGCGTTGTCAACTTTGTACCAGGAAGCGGAGCAGAGGTCGGGGATTACTTAGTAGATCATCCGAAAACAAGCCTGATTACATTCACTGGATCAAGAGAAGTAGGGACACGTATCTTTGAACGCGCGGCAAAAGTGCAGCCAGGCCAGCAGCATTTAAAACGTGTCATTGCTGAAATGGGCGGTAAGGATACAGTGGTTGTCGATGAGGATGCAGATGTTGAATTAGCGGCTAATGCCATTTTCACATCAGCCTTCGGATTTTCAGGTCAGAAATGTTCAGCTGGATCTCGGGCTGTCGTCCATGAGAAGCTGTATGACCAAGTGGTTGAGCGAGTGAAGGAAATCACAGAAACGAAAACAACAGCCAACCCACTTTCTGCCGATGTTTACATGGGACCTGTCATTGATCAAGCGTCCTTTGACAAGATCACGGATTATATCGAGGTTGGCAAACAGGAAGGCCGCTTAGTCACTGGCGGAACGAGTGATGATTCGGAAGGATACTTTATCCACCCGACCATTTTTGCAGATCTTGAGCCAACTTCCCGTTTAATGCAAGAAGAAATCTTTGGACCAGTCTTGGCTTTCTCGAAAGTCTCTAGCTTTGATGAGGCACTTGAGGTAGCCAACAACACAGAATACGGTTTAACAGGTGCTGTCATTACGAATAATCGTGATCACATCAACCTTGCGAAGCAGGAGTTCCATGTAGGGAACCTTTACTTTAACCGTAACTGCACAGGTGCCATCGTTGGTTATCACCCATTCGGCGGCTTCAAAATGTCAGGAACGGATTCAAAAGCAGGCGGTCCAGATTACCTAGCTCTGCACATGCAGGCAAAAACGATTAGTGAAATGTTTTAATATGGAAAAAGCATGAACCTGCACTGACGGGTTCATGCTTTTTTTGCCTGCTTGCGACTTGTTTCTATACAAATCTGACTGGAAAGAAGTATGATAAATGTATCACTTAATCAGGGAGCAATCGGGATGGAAGAGATATTAGAAAAGCTTCATACATTTTTTGATGTCGATAAATTAATTGCATTTATTAGCGGCTATTTAAAAAAACCAGTCATTTTAGAAAGCACAGAGTGTCAGCTCCTTGCTTATAATTCTTACAGCATTCAGCAGTTTGACCCAGTCAATCAGCAAACGATTTTCTCCAAGGAATGTCCGGGGTCTGTGGTCGATTGGTTAAAGAAAACAGGGGTAATTGAGCGGCTTCACAAGGAGTCAAAGCCTTTTTATGTGAGCGGCCATGACGAGCTCGGATTTAATCGGCGGGTGGCTGTGAGCGCCAAGCATAAACAAGAGGTAGTAGGCTTTATTTGGGTGCAGGACATTGAGGACTCCCTCTCTCAGGAGGAGCTGCAATTTTTACACGAAGCTTCCTTTCAGGTTGGAAAAGTGATTTATAAGAATAAGAAACAGCTTGAGAAAAAGGAAGGCAAGATTGAAGAGTTTTTCAAAAAGGTCATGGATGATCATTTTTATACAGAAGAAGAGCTGAAATGGGAGGCTGAGAACTTAAGCATTCCACTGCCAGCCGTATTTACCGTTATGGTCGTGCACGCTGCCGATAACAAAAGTGAGACGGCAGAAGATGTGAAGGATGTCATTCGAACGTATTTGCAGCTAGAGGATAAAGTGAATCACGTCTATTCGGTTCAAGCAGATATTGTCGTTATATTAGGCAGCCTGTCAGACCGGCACTCACCGAAAGCGACTGCCGCTGATGTCATCGCACATCTGCAATCAAAAACGAATGCACATCCTTCCCCTTTGTATATTGGGATGGGAAGAGAGTACCGTGATGTCATGAAAATGAGTACAAGTCGATTTGAAGCGATAGAGGTCGTCAAGGCAGTAAAAATTGTCGGAGGGCAAGAACTGATTCCATATGATTATGAGAATTTAGGGGTCTTCCGGTTTTTAGACTCTATTTACAGCCATCAAAAAAAGAAAAACGACTTCAATCCAGATTTGTTACGCTTGAAGGAAAAAGACCGCGAGAGTCAAACCTCATTTTTAAAAACGCTGGAAGTCTACTTATTGAATAACTGCAAGCTAAAACCAGCAGCGGAGCAGTTGTTTATTCATCAAAATACATTAAACTATCGAATGAAACAGATTTTTGACATGACTTCGATCGACTTAAGTCATTTTAGCCAGAGATGTGAGTTATTTATTGAATTGATGCTGATGAAAAAAGATCAATAATGATGATGGAATCCGCAGGTGCACAGGATCACCTGCGGGTTTTCATGTGACATGCGAAAATGGCATACAACTGATGCATTTCGTTGTATGATAGATAAAGATTTTATGAGAAAAGTGAAAGGGGGGCCACCTTTGGGATCAGTCACCTTAGCCATTTTGATTTTCATCATGACCCTCGTCCTTGTCATTTGGCAGCCAGGACGTGTCACCATAGGATGGTCAGCGTGTGGAGGCGCCATTCTTGCACTTGCCTTTGGTGTCGTTCATCTAGGCGATGTGTGGGAAGTCACGCAAATTGTATGGAACGCGACCTTTGCCTTTATTGGCATTATTATCATTTCGTTAATTTTAGATGAGATCGGTTTTTTTGAATGGGCTGCACTGCATATGGCAAAAGCCGCAAGAGGCAACGGTGTCCGCATGTTTATTTACTTAACATTGCTCGGCGCTGTTGTAGCTGCTTTTTTTGCCAACGATGGAGCGGCATTGATCTTGACCCCAATCGTTTTATCTGTGGTGAGAGCGTTGAAGCTGGATGAGCGCATGGTGCTGCCTTTTGTGATGGCAAGCGGTTTTATTGCAGACACAACCTCCTTGCCATTTGTCATTAGTAACCTGGTCAATATCGTATCAGCCGACTATTTTCATATTGGTTTTCTAGAATATACAGCGAATATGTTCGTGCCAAACCTTGTGTCGCTTGGAGCGAGCATGCTGGTTCTGTATGTATTTTACCGAAAGCTTATCCCAAAAACCTACGATCTGTCACAGGCAAAGGAACCGGCGTCAGCTATTCGAGATATCCGTATGTTCCGCTTGTCTTGGTATGTGCTCGGCTGTCTGCTTGTGGGTTATTTTGCGGGGGAACTGATCGGTATTCCAGTGTCCATCATCGTAGGCGGGATTGCCCTTGCTTTCTTGTGGCTGGCGAGAAGAAGTCCACAAGTAGCGACAAAGCGAGTGATCAAAGAAGCGCCGTGGTCCATTGTGTTTTTCTCGATCGGTATGTATGTCGTCGTATATGGACTGAAAAATGTCGGTCTTACAGAAATATTGGCGGCATGGATTGAACAAGGGGCTTCACATGGCTTGCTTGCAGGAACGATGTTTATGGGCGTGCTTGCCGCAGTGCTGTCCTCTGTGATGAACAATCTGCCGACCGTTTTAATTGATGCGATTGCCATTGGACATACAGATACAGCAGGTGTCATGAGAGACGGACTGATTTATGCCAATGTCATCGGCTCCAACCTTGGACCGAAAATGACCCCAATCGGCTCATTGGCGACATTGCTGTGGCTTCATGTCTTAAAGAAAAAAGGCGTCCATATCTCTTGGGGGGCGTACATGAAAGCCGGGATCATCCTGACCATCCCAACCTTGATTCTCACATTACTCGGGTTATATGTATGGTTATGGCTTATTCATTAATTATCGTGCAGACAAATCCTCGCATTCGCCCGCAGGTCTGCGCTCCGGTGATTAGGGCTGCAAAGGTTTTCTATCACGCTGAAAAAGAGCAGATCCATGAGATCTGCTCTTTTTTTGCTACAGATATTTCGCATAGCGTTTTTCTAAAAAGTCCTGAAGCAATGAGACGACACTGCAAATGCCCCAGTAAATGAGTGCGACCAAAATATACATGGTCATATAATCGAATTCTCGTCCGCCTACAATTTTTGCTTGCTGGAAGAGCTCTGGTACAGTAATCATTGCTGCCAGTGAGGAAGCTTTGATTAAATCGAGCATGACATTGGTCAATGGCGGCAGGGCGATGCGGACGGATTGAGGCAAAATGACACCACGCATCGTTTGCCAATAGCTGAGACCTAATGATTTAGCAGCTTCCACCTGTCCACTTGGAACAGAGGAGAGAGCCGCCCGGTTAATTTCTGCAATATAGGCAGCACTATTAAAGCTGAACCCAATAATGGCGGCAGTGACCGCTGTGAACTCAATGCCGATATAGGGGAATCCAAAATAGAGAATAAACAAAATCACCAGAATGGGCACGCCTCGCATGAATGAGATATACAGTCGTGCAGGCAGCCGAAGAATCCATGAATTCGCCATCCTGGCAAGAGCGATAAAAAAGCCAAGAATGGTACCAAAAAACATGCTCACAAAGGAAATGAGCAGCGTCAGCCAGATGCCTTTCATAACAAACGGAAATGACGCCTTTGCCAGTGCAGGATTAAATATATATTCTAAATGAATATCTCCCACGATTGCAGCTCCTTATTTGGAAATGTCGACATCTTCGACATCAGCATCAATTTTCTTAGAGACGTCTGCATGATTAAAGAATTTCTCAGAAATCTTTTTCATTGTTCCGTCTTTTTTCATGTCGCCTAATACACGATTTAATTCTTTTTGAAGCTCTTTGTTGTCCTTCTTCATAACAAAACCTTGTTCATTCGGCATGTACTTCAAGTCAGGGTGAATCGTAATATTTAGTTTAGGAAATGCAGCAAGAGCCAGTGTCTGCAAGTAATAATCATTTAGAATGACATCTGTACGGCCGTTTGCAACATCCTTTAAGTATTGCTCGTTTGTCGCATTATCATAAATGACTTCCTTTGCACCGTACTTACGAGCAACATCCATATAAATCGTTGTGGCAGCCCCTGCTGCTTTCTTTCCTTTTAAATCTTTTAAAGTTTTAATGCCAGATAAATCATCTTTCCGAACGATAGCTGTTCCGTAGGAATATTTATAAGGGGTTGAAAAGGCAAACTTGTCTTTTCTGTCATCTGTGATGTCGATATCATTTGCAGCGGCATCCACTTGACCAGAATTAATGGCGCTCAGCATCCCATCATAGCCCATTTCTTTAAATTCTACTTTCACATCAAGACGTTTAAACGCTTCTTTGACGACTTCTACTTCATAGCCAGTTAATTGATCCTTGCCATTAGAAGTATCATGATAAGAAGTTGGATAAAGG
This sequence comes from Bacillus sp. FSL R5-0712, assembly GCF_038593285.1. Taxonomy (NCBI): domain Bacteria; kingdom Bacillati; phylum Bacillota; class Bacilli; order Caryophanales; family Bacillaceae; genus Bacillus; species Bacillus sp. FSL R5-0712. The sequence goes on from NZ_CP151981.1 coordinate 352,250, forward strand.
GTGCCTGAAGTTGCAACCACGATTTTCCCTTTCTTTTTAATCTGATCCCACTTTGTGTCTTCAGATTGAGATGAGCCTGATTGACTGCAAGCAGACATGATAAGGATGAAAGCAGATACAACAAGCATGATCCATATAGGTTTTTTATGATAAAAACGACTCATTTAAGAATCCTCCTCTATTTTTTATACAAAACAAAACATAGCACGCTTTCTCTATAAGGACAACGTTTTCAGAAGAAAAGTGAAAAAGTAAGAATATTTTAAGCAATTTGCGTGTTAGAAATAATGTATAAAAAAGGAAAGCGAGCGCAAAATAAAGGCGAATAAAGGAGGGAACAACAATGATGAAAAAAATAAGTAGTTTGATCATCTTGTCGATGATGCTGTTATTTGGTTTTCATATAGAAACGGCTCATGGAGAAACACCTCAAATGGAAAAGCGCCCGGTGACACATCAAGTGAAATTAACAGCAGAACAACAAAAACAAATTGAAATCCTTGAGCAGCAAATTCTTTCTAAGCGAAAAGAAGTCATTGAGAAATATGTACAGTACGGCGTGTTAACAAAGGAACAAGGCACACACATCACGAAACGAATGGATGAGCATTACACTCATTTGAAAAAGAACGGATTTGTTCCATTGCTGAAAAAACCACAGCACCATCGCCCATGATAATGATGAAACCGGCAGCTTTAAGTGCCGGTTTTTTATTGTCGATCAGAAGGTGAGACTTTCCCCATCTTGAGGGACAAAAATGGCTTGATCTGCATGATGCTCTTGAACGTAAGCTTCTAAAGCAGCTCTTGTTAACAGGCAATGATTCACTGCTTCAAGATGACAGACGACAATTTGAGCTTTTGGCTGAGAACGGTGAATGTCTAGAATCTCTTCCTTGGTCATTGTAATAGGATCGCCTTCTAAAAATTGAGCAGCCCCGCTATTGACCACAATGACGTCTGGCTTGCTTGTATTCACAACCTCTTTCGGTTCATCACACCAAATGGTATCACCTGCAATATAAAGGGTAGGTTCATCAGGGTGAGAGAAAACAAAACCGCTCACCTGCCCCATCCGCTTCGCCGTTTCTCCCGTCCCATGCTGTCCGCCTGTACGTTTAATATGAACGCCGCAAATGTCCATTTCATCTTCAATGCACGTGACATGCTGAAATCCAGCTTCTTCAACTTCTTTTCGATCCTTCTCCGATTGAGTATAAATTGGTTGATCCTGAGCTAATTTCCTTTTGGCCTCGTCGTCAAAGTGATCCACATGTAAATGAGAGAGTAAGACAGCATCTGGGTGTAACAGACTGTCTAAATCTATATTTACAGGAAGCTCCACAATAGGATTGTTCAAATGTTGATTGGCTGTATGAGGGAACGGTGGATATGTTCCTTTTGCTGCTAAAAAGGGATCGATTAAAAAAGTTGCATGACCATAGTGAAGGTATAAAGTAGCATTGCGAATGAGTGTAATTTTCATAAAAAGGCCTCCTTTTTTTCTGATTAAGTTTACAGTATATTAAAAGAGTTCTACGTGACAGAGGATTATGAAAGTTTTTTGGCAGAAGGGCTTGATTTTTGAAAGAGGTGAGCCAATGCTAGACCAAACAGATATGAATATTTTAAAAGAACTATCAAAGAACAGCCGATTAACGATGAAAGCTCTAGGTGAAAAAGTTCATTTAACCGGCCAAGCTGTTGCAAATCGGGTGTTAAAGCTAGAAGAAGAAGGCGTGATTGAAGCATATACCATTTCAATTGATTGGCAGACACAAAAGACGATTCAAACCTTTTTGCAGCTATATACCCGTAGTCATCATCATGAACCACTTCTGTCGTTTCTTTATAAAAAGGAAGAAATCAAAAATTTGTTCAAAATAAGTGGTGAAGGCTGTTATATGGCTGAAGGACATTTCTCCAGTCATGATGAACTTGATCAGTTTTTAACGGAGCTGACGAATTACGCAAATTACAAACTGTCTATTGCGGTTAAACGTCTCATTCATCAGTAATAGAAGAGACGCAGGAGGAAAAGGAACGATGCAAAAATTAATCGAAAATCAAGCTGAACCGATGACAAAGGAAAGAATCAAAGCAGACTTGGTTCAACTTGGTGTGAAAAAGGGCATGATTTTATGTGTTCATTCATCTTTATCATCAATCGGCTGGGTAAACGGAGGCGCTGTAGCCGTCATACAAGCATTGATGGAAACCTTAACAGAAGAAGGGACACTGATTATGCCGGCACAAACGTTAGAGCTTTCTGATCCCGCCGATTGGATCGATCCGCCTGTTCCTTATTCATGGTGGAAATCGATCAAAGAAACAATGCCCGCATTTGACCCAGCTTACACGACACCAGCAGCAATGGGAAAGGTGGCGGAAACATTTTGGAAATACCCAGGCGTGGCGAGAAGCAATCATCCCCATTTTTCATTCACCGCCTGGGGGAAAAGAAAACATGAAATTCTGAAACACCATGCACTTTCCTTTGGATTAGGAGAGCAGTCACCTCTTGGCCGCATGTATGATCTTCATGCTCAAGTGCTGCTGCTTGGTGCATCATTTGAGAGCATGACAGCTTTTCATCTAGCTGAATACCGAATCCCTCAACAGGACCTCATGACAAGAGGGGCCCCTATTTTAGAGAATGGGTGGAGGATATGGAAAGAGTACCAAGATATCATCACAAGAGAAGAACTATTTGAACAGATTGGCCGTGATTTTCTGCAATCAGGAGGCATCCATCAGCACAATCAAATTGGACTTGCCAGTTCATATTTACTGCCCATGAGAGAATCGGTAGACTATGCGGAACAGTGGCTTGATTTATATGATCAGTCGTAATCTACACTGTTTGGAAATTTACATAATAAACGTCTTGATCAGGCTGCTGTGAGGTGTAGCAGGTAAGCTGGTAGTTTCCTTTTGGAATGGAAAAAGACAGCACGTTGGCCATGACGCTTGTGATATAAACTTGGTCACTTGTAAGCGTAAAGGGAACTGTTATGGCTCTATCAACCGAGACTTGGGGCTCATCGCTATTTAATGTCACAATAATAGACGCCTTTCCATTATTGATCCCTTCAAAGGAAACTCCTTGATCTCCTGTTGCAAATCCTTGAAGAATGTCCTCATCTGTCCAATCAATAACAGGTGGTGTTTCGCTTCCGGTGTATACCGTGATTTGGTGGTAGGAGATAGATAGGGAATAGGCTTGATTTAAGTGATTCATATAAAAAACTCCTTTATTTATGGATTTTCGTTGGAACGTGAATGGTTAAAGAGTGATTCTTGAGGAGAAAGTTAGGCAGCAAGACGATTGTCGCCGTCTTGCGCTATTTGGTGTGGGATCTAGATGTGAAATTGCGAGACCATTGCTTTTAAATCTCCTGCTAAATGGGCAAGCGCTTCTGATGAAGCTGTTACTTCTTCCATTGCAGCAAATTGTTCTTCTGTTAAACCGGCTACTTGCTGTGAATGTTCACTCGTTCGTTTCACGCCTTCTGTAATAGACGTAAAAGACTGTTTCGCATCGTTTGTATAAGCTGCGATTTTTTGTGATGCACTTGATAAATGCTTAATGCCATTCGCCATTTCTCTCATCGACTGCTGGATATCATGAAATGATTCCTCTGTATGAGAGATAAGTACAGCCCCTTGAGCCGCTTCCTCTCTTACTCGTTTGATGGCATTCGTCGAATGAGTCATCTCTTTTTGTATTTCAGAAATGAGATGGGAAATCATGTTTGATGATGCTTGAGATTCTTCTGCAAGCTTTCTCACTTCGTCTGCGACAACAGCAAATCCTTTTCCGTGCTCACCTGCCCGTGCTGCTTCAATTGCTGCATTAAGAGCTAGCAGGTTTGTCTGGCTGGCGATATCTGTAATGACTTTGGAAATATGATCAATTTCAGCTGAACGTGTTTCCAATGCTTGAATCGCTGTACCATTTTCTTCAATTGATTTGGCAATAGACGTCATTTGTGAATGAACTTCACCGATATTGTGTACACCTTTTTGGGCCACTTCTTGTGCGGAGTGACTTCTTGAAGCCATTTGTCCTGCATTTTCAGTGATGTTTGCCAGCTCGTTTGATACTTGAATCATTGTGTGCTCACTGGCTGTCATTTGAGCTGATTGTTCTTCTGATGATTGTGCTACTTCTTGGATCGTGTGGGTGATTTTTTCTGACGCTGCACTCGTTTCTTCTGCGCTAGCTGACAGCTGCTCAGAGGATGTGGCCACTAATTCAGACGTGTTCATGACATTTAGAATGGTTTGATTTAATTTTTCACGCATCTTATTGAAATGGCCAGCCAGATCAGACAATTCATCACCAGCAGTATCCGTCACATTGATGGTTAAATCACCTTCGCCTGCACTCTTAATGGCAGAAGCCATATGCTTGAGACGTGCCTGAATCCGCTTAGTGAAAATAGAAATAATGATGACCGAAACGATCAGACTTAACAAAAGGACGATGACAAATTGTATATAGAATGACTGAAGCATTTGTGAAACCATGCTTTGATTGGCGCCAGTATAAAAAATACCAATTGTTTCGCCTGCTTCATTTTTGATCGGCATATAAGCCGTTTGATAGTCTTTCCCGGCAACATTTGCAGTGCCGTAATAGTTTTCTCCTTTATCTAAAACAGTGGTCTTCACTTCAGGAGAGACTTCTGTACCTACAGCTCGTTTCCCGTTTAACATGACATTCGTAGCAACGCGGGTATTTCCTTGAAAAATCGTGATGGTATCACCGGTATATTCGGCTAATTGGTCAACCAATGTGTCATGATCATTCATTTGCGTATTTCCTTTGAATAGCTTGTCCTCTTTAATCTGCCACGAGCCTTCTACTTTTTCATTCAGGTAGGCGTAGCCTAGTTTTAAATCACCTTTTGCTTTTTCAGTTGCCATTTGCTTGATGTTTTCTGTCATCTCGCGATTCACCACATAACCAACAACTGCGGAAAAGATGATGAGGACACTTAAAAAGATCAGCAAAATTTTGGCGCCAAGCCTCAGTTTTCCCTTTTTCTTCATGCTTTTTAACTCCTTTAGGTATAAGGTAGGATATCCCTCCTTAAGGATTATCGGCATGAAAAAAGTGTTTAAAATACCTGCATGCAGTCATGTGAAAATTTTTTTAATATAGAAAAGGGAAAGGCTGCTAATCAATGATAAATTGAATTCTTGTGCCGTCAGGATCATCCGATAATTGATGACTTACCCACGAGCCTGCGCCTCTATTATCAGAAGGGCGTACATATTTGACAGAAGCTCCTGTGCCTCCTTCTTTGCACATTGCCATTGGCCATTCGTCACGATCATACCCGCGCTTTGTTGGAACGCCATGTAATGATCGATCCCTCTGCTCATCACTATGTTTACGGTCAATTGTACAAATGGATGAATGACCTTCATCAATGGCTTCTTCTATGTGCTTGGCTGTTTCGGGATAGCGGTCTGATGGAAAATGAATCGTTTTGTCATAAGATGAATTCGCTGTCTCTTGTTTCCCTTGCTCCAGCTGGATATAGCCTGTTGCTACACCAATAACAATCAATAAAAGCAAGAGAATCATTTTAAGAAGTTTCATAGGTGCTGGCTCTCTTTCTTGTTTGCGTATTTTGTAAACAGAAGTATAGCAGAATTACTTACCAATTTCTCCTGGTTTTGAAAAAACGCCTTTTAAAATTCAAAAAACAGATTTTACTTGATTTCTTGTTTTTCATTTTTGTAGAAATTCATAAAAATTTTAATTTTGTAGATCATAAAACGATTATGCTCATCCAAAATGGCTTTATCACTGCTTTTTGAGCTAATTTCAAGAATTTAACACACAGAAATTTCAAAAAAATAAAATTGACTAGACCGATCTGCTTTAATAATATGGAGTCAAATATCAAAAAATGTCGTAATTTATCAAAATATGATTCTAATTACATTGTAGGAGGGAAGTACAAATGGCGGATGTCTCATACCGGCTCGGAATAGACATAGGCGGAACATTTACTGATTTATCGTTGATAAATGAAGCAACAGGGGAGCTGACTGAACTCAAGACACCCACAGTGACTGATGACCCAGCCCAAGGTATTATCAATGGGTTAAATCTTCTAAAAAAAAGAGGTGTTGATTTATCCAACATCCAATACCTCGTTCACGGAATGACAATCGGTCTTAATACATTATTGCAGCGAAAAGGAGCAGATTTAGCCCTTTTTGTGACAGAAGGATTTCAAGATATATTGTCACTTCAACGTTTACGACTACCCATTCCTTATGACTTCAATTCTCGTTTGCCAGAACCATTGATACCTCGGAAGCATGTATATCCAATCTCTGAAAGGTTGATACACGATGGTACGATCAAAAACCCTCTCCATCTGCAGCAGTTAGATGATGCAGTCCAGCATGTTATATCTAAAAATCTAGCTGGTATCGTCATTTCTTTTTTACATAGTTATCAAAACCCAGTTCATGAATTACAGGCAAAAGCCTATATCAATCATCATTATCCACAGTTAGAAGTCCTTACCTCATCTGAATTATGGCCTCAAATGAGGGAATACGAGCGTACAGTGATGTCTGTTGTTAATTTGTACATTCAACCAAAGGTGAAACAGTATTTGCAAACACTGAAAAGTCGTTTGAAGGAAGAAGGTGTACCAATTTCTCCATACATTACACAATCAAATGGTGGTTTAATGGATGCAGAAAGTGCGGCAACCTCGCCTGTTAAGACTCTCTTTTCTGGTCCGGCAGCTGGTGTCATCGGTGCGGCGAGAATTGCAGCATCAGCTAGTGAACCCAACCTGATCACTTTTGATGTCGGGGGGACGAGTGCAGATATCTCGATTATTCAAAATGGACAGCCTACAATGGCGCAATCCAATCAGCTTTCAGGCTTTCCGATTATTCTCCCATCTGTTGCGATGTATTCAATAGGAGCAGGAGGAGGTTCGGTAGCATGGATTGATCAGGGCGGACTTCTAAAAGCGGGGCCAGAATCAGTTGGCTCAAATCCGGGACCAGCTTCGTATGGAAAGGGAGAAAAAGCAGCTTTAACTGATGCGTTTCTTATATGCGGTTATCTCAATCAAGAACGTTTTGCCGGAGGACATTTACAATTACAGTTGTCTGCGGCGAAAAAGGCCTTTCAGCCAATTGCTGATCAGCTCAACAAAACGGTTGAAGAGGCTGCTGACCAGCTCATTCAAGTAGCCGTAGCCAATATGTACACAGAATTAAGCAATGTGATGGAGCAGCAAGGATTTGACCCTAGAGATTTTAGTTTGCTGGCGTTTGGCGGAGCAGGGCCGGTTGTAGCGAATTTTCTTGCGAGAGAAATTCATGCGAAAAATGTGGTTGTTCCTCCGAGGCCGGGTACATTATGTGCATTAGGTGCTCTGACCGCTGACTTTATTCATGATGCGGTGCTGTCGAAGAAAATATGCTTACAAGACTATTCGATCAACCAACTAAAACAAGATTATGAGAAGCTGTCGCGAAAAGCGACTGATTGGGTCAGCCAGCAGGACATTCAGCATATCAATCAGACATCCATTCTATTATTAGCAGACGCACGTTATCAAGGACAGGCATTTGAGATTGAATTGCCATTATCGATTGATTGGCTAAAGCAAGAACAAGACATCCACCAACTCATTGAAGCATTTCACAAATTGCATCAGCGTCAATATGGTCATAGGGATGATCAGGCAAACATCGAGTTTACTCATTTGCGCGTTCGAGTCATAGGCGAGACGCCTCCGCTGCCTTTTTCACCTGTTCATGAAAGCAGCGGACAGTCTTTGAAACCATATGAATATAGACGAATCTTTATAGAGGAAAAAGAATACGAAGCATCGGTTTATAACCGGGATACTCTGTCAGTAGGTTCTATTGTAAATGGACCAGCTGTTATTGAGCAGGATGATACAACAACATTAATTTTGCCAAACTGGGCAGGCAGCATTGATCTATCAGGTAACTTAGTGATTTCAAAGGAGGCGGCTTTACATGAGAACTGATCCAGCAAAGCTTGAGATGATGCGTAGTTATTTTAATGCGATTGCATCAGGCATGGGACATGTCATTGAACGAACGTCATTTACGACCTTCGTCAAAGAATCTGCTGACTTTGCGACAGCATTAGCCACGCCTTCTGGAGATTTCTTTGTTTATCCGAAGACAGTGGGTGTGACGATCTTTTTAGGGCTGAGTCTAAAAAAAGCGATTGAAGAAAGCGGACCGATGCAGCCAGGAGACATTATCATCACTAATGATCCTTATACGACAGATGGTTTGGCGACTCACCTGCCAGATGTCCATATCATTAAGCCGATTTTTGTAGATGATGAAATCGTAAGCTATGCTTGGTCTTTTGTTCATGTCAGTGATGTGGGTGGACTTGTGCCTTCGAGTATTTCACCGACAGCAACGGATGTTCATCAAGAAGGATTAAGAATTCCGCCAGTAAAAATTTATGAAGGCGGGAAAGAGAATCAGGTCGTACGTACCTTTTTAAGAGCTAACAGCCGCGCTAGTCATCTAAATGATGGTGATATCAATGCGATGATTGCTGCAGTGAATACAGCAGATATTCGGTTAAAAGAAATGATTGAGAAATTCGGAAAAAACGAAGTGAAACAAGGAATGATAGACTTGCTGAAGCAAGCCGAGGATCGTGCTGGAAAGGTCATTGAAGCTATACCGGATGGAACGAGTGAATTTGCTGATTATTTAGATGATGATATGATCTCAGACGTCCCTATTCGGTTGAAAATCAAGCTAACGATCAAAGGGAAACGGCTGACGCTCGATTTTTCTGAGTGTGATCCCCAAGTAAAAACAGCCTTTAACCTTGTTACCAATGGTCAGAAGCATTCCTTTCTTTATCAAGGGTTGATTAATTACATCATTAGTAAGGATCCTTTTATACCGATTAATGGTGGAATAACGTATCCAATTGACGTGATCTCTCCTAAAGGAACGCTGGTGCATCCAGAATACCCGGCTTCTGTTGGGATTCGTCACTCGATTACGATGAGGCTGTACAATGTCGTGCTAGGCGCCATTGGTAAGCTGCTGCCTGAAGCAGTGCCGGCAGCAGGTGCTGGTCAATCTGCCATTGTGGTTCTCTCTGTACCTGATGATCAAACGGGTGGCAGGAAAATGTCCGTTGTCGAACCATTAGGCGGAGGCGGAGGTGCTCAAAATGGTACTGATGGAGTTGATGGTATTGATCATTCGTCAGGCTTTTTGAAGAATACCCCAATTGAGAGTTTGGAACAGCATATTGATATTCATGTTCACCGATATGAGCTTCTGCCGAATACAGGTGGAGCTGGTGAAAATCGAGGCGGACATGCGATTGGTTTGGAATTTGAAATGATAAAGCCTGAATCGATGGTGACAGCACGAGGAATGGAACGGATGAAGTTTCAGCCTTGGGGATTAATGGGCGGCCGAGCAGGAGCGGTTGGTGAGGTCAAGCTGATCACAGCTAATGGTGAGAAACACGACCAGCCCAAAATAGATGTCTTGCGACTTGATAAAGGTGATATCGTTCAATTGATTTCACCAAGTGGAGGCGGCTGGGGGAATCCATTTGACAGGAAGAAAGAAAAAGTCCTTCAGGAAGTGGAAGCAGGTCTATTAAGTGAAGAAAGAGCGCTGCAGCAATATGGTGTGAAAGTATATTTAGACCAAAATGAATGGAAGATTGATGAGGAGCAGACGAGCAGGGTGCGTGAAAAGGTTAATCATTCTCCATCTACTGATGTGTGGGATTTCGGAGAACAAAGAGCAGCTTATGAGAAAGTATGGACGGACGAAGCCAGCAGTGAGCTTGCCGTTCAGCTTCGTTCCTATCCGGCTAATGAACGTACGCACTATAAACATGCAGTTCATCAACATTTCAGTCATAGAAATGAGCCGTTAACAAAGGAAGATATTACTCAAGCACTTCGTCAAATGAATGGACAAAAAGGGGGAAATGAATCATGAAAAGAAGATTAATCGCTATTTTTGCAGGGATCCTATCAATCGTTGTACTGCTGACCGCTTGTGGTGGAAATGGAAAGGATCAAGGCAAACAGCAGCAGACTGTGATTGTTGGCGTATATGGAGGCGATTGGGAAAAAAATATCAAACCAATCCTCGAAAAGTTTGAAAAAGATACAGGAATTAAAGTGCAAACCGTCTCTGGGGCGGATTCTGAATGGTTTACAAAATTAAAAGCGTCAAATGGGAAAAATCCACCATATGACTTACTAATCTTACAGCCTGATACGATTCAAAGAGGTATCGCGGCAAACGTTCTTGCGCCTATTGATGAAGATCAAGCGCCGAACGTCAAAAAGCTTTACCGTTCTGTCCAAAAGAAGCTTACTGTGAATGGAAAACAATATGCAGCAGGCTTTAGTATGGGGCAGCTTGGTATTGCTTATAGAAAAGACCTCGTCAAGCAGGAACCAAACAGCTGGACTGACCTATGGAGCAGTCAGCTGAAAGGGAAGGTAGCCATTTCATCTCCGACTTATTCAGCCGGTTTGCAATTTTTCTCTGCACTTGTTCATGCGCAAGGGGGGACAGAATCAAATCCTAAGGATATTGATAAAGCATTTAAAAGTCTCGCGCAGTTAAAAGGTCATGTAGCTGCTTTTCCAGATAACCCAGGATCGATTCAAACTTTATTAGAACGTGGGGATGTCGCGGCTGTTCCATATTGGGACGGGCGAGTATTTGCACTTGAAGAAGAAGGCATGGATATTGGTTTCTCATATCCGAAAGAAGGTGCTGTTGCAGCTGTTGCGAGCTGGGCTTTAACGAAGGGAAATCAGCACGAAGAAGCGGCGTACAAACTATTAAACTACTTAAGTGGAAAAGAAGCTCAGGAGGCTTTCTCGGAAAAATCTTATTATGGCATGTCGAATTCTGATGTGAAATACGATGACAAGATTAAGGGAAAAGTGAAAGTTGGAGAAAATTATTACAGCAAGCTGACGTGGGTAGATTATGAAACAGCGACCTCTGAGCTTGGCAATTGGACAAACCGATGGAACGAAGTATTAGGCGGAGGAAAATAGGTGATCGCATGAGTGGAATTCATTTAGAACACATCAGTCAGCACTTCGGTGAGCAGATTGCTCTCAACGATGTCAGTCTTACGGTGAATGAGGGAGAGTTTTTCTCCCTTCTTGGTCCTAGCGGCTGCGGAAAATCAACATTATTAAACATCATTGGCGGTTTTTTAGAACCAACAAAAGGCGTCGTCTATATTGGCGATCAGGATGTGACAGCTTTGCCGCCTTACCAAAGAAAAACAGGTATGGTCTTTCAAAGTTATGCACTTTTTCCACATCTGACTGTATTTGATAATGTGGCGTACGGGCTAAAGGTTCAAAAGAAAAAGAAGGCGGAAATTAAAGAGAAGGTGATGGAAAGCTTGTCTCTTGTTCAATTAGAGGCATTTGCGAAACGGATGCCCCACCAATTAAGCGGTGGTCAGCAGCAGCGGGTAGCGATTGCAAGAGCGCTGGCGATTCAGCCGTCTGTTCTCCTTCTTGATGAACCGCTCAGCAACCTAGATGCCAAACTAAGAAAAAACATGCAGACAGAGCTGCGAAATATTCAAAGGAATGTCGGGATAACAACCATTCTTGTGACACATGATCAAGAGGAAGCCTTAAGCCTTTCTGATCGGGTTGGAATTTTAGGAGAGGGAAGAATTCAGCAGATTGGGACGCCTTTAGAGGTGTACCGCCAGCCAAACAATCGATTTGTAGCTGAATTCATCGGACAGGTGAACATCTTTGAGGCCGTGTACAATGAAGCTGATGCGGCATTTACAGTTCCGCATGTAACCCATTCAAGCGGTCAGCATCTTCAGCTGCAGGCTGCGGCACATCAAGAGAAGAGGGAAAAGCAACTGCTTATGCTGCGTCCTGAAAGAATCAGCATCTCTTTTGAGCGGGAGGAAGTAAAGCCGAACCATGTATCAGGCGTGCTGTCAGATGTGAGTTATATTGGGCATTCATTACGTTTGGTTGTGGGGCTTGATAATGGTGAAATCATTGTCCATGCTTCTGATGCGGCATTTCCCGAGCTGCCTGAAGTTGGAGAAACCGTCCATATCCATTGGCAGCCTGAAGATATCGTTTTCTTAGATTCGAAGGTGCATACGTGATGCGAATCAAGAAAAAGAATCAACGATTTCATTGGTTTATGCTGCTGCCAGCCTGTTTGTTTCTTGTAGTATTTTTACTAGCTCCTCTGGTGATGATGCTCGTTCTCAGTTTTCGCGATGTCGATTCGATGATGAATACATTACAAACGTATAGCTTTTCTCAATATATTCATGTGTTCACGACAGATGCATATGTAAAGGCGATTGGAAGTACTGTGTGGGTGGCTTTGCAGACAACGGTGATTTGTTTATTAATGGCATACCCCGCAGCATACGTGCTCGTCAAAGCACCTAATCCGCGTCTGCGGGCATTTTTCTATATCCTACTTGTGTCGCCGCTTTTGACAAGTGTTGTGATTCGGACATTTGCATGGATTGTTCTTCTTTCGCAAAATGGTCTGATCAATGGCATGTTACTAGATTTACAGGTGATTGAGAAGCCGCTCTCGATGCTGTGGAATATGAATGCGGTCATTATTGCCTATGTCCAAGTTATGCTGCCATTTGCAGTACTGCCGATCGCAACAAGCTTAACCGATATGGATCGTCACTTAAGACCGGCTTCTATGAGTCTTGGAGCTGGCCGGATTCGAACCTTTTTTCATGTCACCTTACCACTGACCATTCCAGGCATGGTGACTGGCGCGATCATCGTCTTCTCACTGGCAGCAGGAAGTTATATCACCCCGCTGTTAGTCGGCGGACGGATGCAGCCGCTGCTGCCGCTGTCAATTTATCAGCAGGTCATGCAGGTGTATAATCTGCCTCTTGCTGCAGCTATGTCCTTTACATTATTGGTTTGTGTGCTTGTGGTAGTCAGTCTATTAAGCTATTTATTGAAGCGTTGGGAGGCGAGGATGCATGCGTAAAAAGTCAATAGGTGACCGCTTGCTTTCCATCCTGATTTGGACTGCTGGGTCATTGGTTTATCTTTTTTTAACCATACCTGTTCTTGTGATCGTCCTATCTGCTTTTAGTCCAAATGCCTTTCCTGAATTTCCACCGACTTCGTTCTCTGTGCGCTGGTTTCATGAGGTCGTGTCAAATCCAGAATGGATGGAATCTCTTCGGATCAGTGTGATTCTGCTGTTCATCGTGACGCCTCTCACGGTTCTTTTAGGGACAATGGCTTCGTATGCTTTAGCAAGGCTTTCCTTTAAGGGAAAGGAGGCTGTCCAAGCTTTCATTCTGTCACCTCTCATGATTCCTCAGGTGGTGTTAGGGATTGCAATGCTTTACTTGTTTACGGCTATGGGTTTTACAGGGTCTTTGTGGGCGCTCGTCATTGGTCACGTCATCATTGGTTTTCCCTATGTGGTTCGAACGGTAGGCGTGAGTGTTTCGAATTTAGATCCGCGGCTTGAGCTGGCTTCAATGAATCTTGGCGCAGGACCCATTCGTACGTTTTTTCGAGTCACATTGCCTTTGATTAAGCCGGGAATCATTGCAGGAGGGGTGTTTTCAGCTGTGACGTCATTTGGGGAAATATCGATCAGTTTGTTCGTTTCCTCTCCTCAAACCATTACAATTCCTGTCAGGACCTTTAATTACATTGAGCAGACCTTTGATCCAAGTGTCAATGCGATATCTGTCATATTTATTATCATTTCTATCATTGCGCTGCTCATTATTGAAAAAACGATTGGTTTGTCTAAGGTGATGTAAATATAATGAAGAAACAAGGAGTTGTCATTTGAAATGACAACTCTTTTTTTTGTTGTTTTTACAGTAAAAAAATTCATTTTTTTAGGGAATATAGTTCTTAAGATTTAAGAATTTGCGGGGAACGCAAGGAGACCTCTATCCTACATTTTCGGTCATATTTTCAAAATTTAAGGGGAAATATGAAATTTTTGCGGTATTTAGTCGATTATTTTCGGTTGAACGCAACTATTATTAGTTATTTTCGGTAAATATCGTCAATTCTCACAGGATCCCTTCGGTATAACGCATGAATCTTTACACCCATTTTTCGGTGAAAAAAACAATATTTTCATATAAAGTGGACGTAAATAGAAAATATCTAAAAGAAAAGAAGAAAAAGGCAAATCTATGGAAACATAGAGACGCAAAGCCATGTCCTAAGGTAAATGATTCTTTTTTTGCTAAGGTCGGCAGGCTACCGAATGAAAATGGGAGTCCCTCCGTTTTATTCGGGGTGGGCTCCTTTTCTGTTTAACCGTCTATTTTAATGAAATAGACTTGGTTCTTTTGATATAGAGGGTGCAGGGTGAAATTGGTGGAGAAAACATAGAAGAGGCGGAGGATGAGAATGAATATAGTTTATTACCCCTTAACACATGCGCAAAAGCGAGTATTCTACACGGAAAGATTTTATCCAGGTACAAGTATTTCTAATTTGGGTGGATTCGCCAGGTTGAGATCAGCATCTGGTCTCGATCCTTCTTTGGTCGTCGATGTGCTTCAAGCGTACATTCGACAAACTGACTCTCTTCGGCTGAGGCTCGTGTATCGAGATGAAGAGGAGGAGCCTGTTCAATATATCAAACCTTATGAAAAACAGCCGATTCGCATGGAAAAGGGCTGGAGTGAAGAGGAAGTAAGGGTTTGGGCAAACGAGCAGATTCGTGAGCCGATGCCATTGATTGACAGCCCTTTGATTGAATTTACGGTGTTTCAAATCAGTGATCAAGAGTGCTGGCTGTTCTGTAAAGCACATCATATTGTCGCGGATGGTATTTCCATCATTTTAATGGGAAATCGCATTATTGATTTATATCATGACATGCTGCAAGGAGTAGACATCTCGCCAGTTGAGGAGATTTCCTTCGTTGATCACATCATGAGTGAGCAGACCTATGAATCTTCTAAACGTTTTCAAAAAGACCAAGCTTTTTGGAATGAGCAGTTTGCTCATATTCCAGACTTCGCATCTTTAAAACCGCATAAGGGATACGAGATGAGTTTGCATGCGGAGCGATTTTCAGGGGATGTTCCAGATTCTTTAAAGGAGAAGCTTCGTGTTTTTTGTGAAGAACAGAAAGTCAGTATGCTTTCGATGTTTATGTCCACTGTCTATATTTACTTACATCGCTTTAGCGGTATGGAGGATGTCGTTCTTGGAACCTTTATGGGCAACCGGACGAATGCCAAAGAAAAAAAGATGATTGGGATGTTTGTATCTACGATTCCAATGCGTGCTTCTGTTCAAGGGTCGCAATCGTTTCTTGATTTCGTAAAGAAGGTCATGGCGGATCAAATGAAGATCTTGCG
Organism: Bacillus sp. FSL R5-0712; assembly: GCF_038593285.1. NCBI lineage: Bacteria > Bacillati > Bacillota > Bacilli > Caryophanales > Bacillaceae > Bacillus > Bacillus sp. FSL R5-0712. Next base: position 367,695 of record NZ_CP151981.1, read on the forward strand.
ACACCAAAAGTACCCTTACAATTTGCTCATGAATGATTTGCGGGAAAGAGAAGGGTTTACAGGACGCCTTTTTGATATTTCTTTAGAGTATCAGGTGATGCAGTGGCAGAAAAAAGAGAATCTGTCGTTCATTACTGAACCGATTTTTAGCGGGAGCGGAATGAATGATATTTCAATCCATGTGAAAGACCGCTGGGATACTGATACATTGACCATTGATTTGGATTACCGTACAGATGTATTCACAGAAGAAGAAATGAGTAAGATGTTTGATCGATTCTTGATATTACTAGAAGCGGCCGTCTCTCAGCCTGATCAGCTGATCGGGACACTGCCTTTACTTTCAGCAGGTGAACAAAAGGAGCTGCTGCAATTATCTGAAGGAGAATCGTTTGAAAGGCCAGCAGCAAAACCGGTTCATCACCTGTTTGATGAGACAGCCAACAAATATGCAGGCCGGACAGCCGTTGTAGCAGAAGATGGAACAATTACTTACGGAGAGCTGCAACAACAGGCAGAAAAGCTGGCTCGTTTTTTACAAATGAAAGGTATCTCACGTGATGTGCCTGTTGCTGTTTTGATGGAGCGTAAGACAGATGCCATGGCAGCAGTCTTCGGCATACTAAAGGCTGGCGGGGCATATGTACCAATTGATCCGGCATTACCTGAGGAGCGCATTCAATTTATTGTGGAGGATTCAGGTGCTTCTATTGTGTTAACAGAGGAATCGTTCATTCAAGAATACCCAGCCCTTTCGGAAAAATTGATCGTGCTGCAGCAAATATTATTAGATGATGGACGGCTGCCTGAGCTTGTAGATCAGACGGCGCCGGATGATTTAGCCTACATGATTTATACATCGGGTACGACTGGAAAGCCGAAGGGCGTCATGATTGAGCATCTTCAGCTTCATCATTTGGTCCATGCTTTGCATCATGAGATTTATCAAGGGGCGAATGAGCTACAAATGGCGCTACTAGCCCCATTCCATTTCGATGCATCGGTCAAACAAATCTTTGCTGCCCTTTTATTTGGACATACGCTTCATATCATCCCGCGAGAAACGACGAGAAATGGCATGCAGCTAGCGGCTTATTACAGAAAACATCAAATTGAAGCGGCAGATGGAACACCGGCGCATGTGCAGCTTTTACTTGCTGCGGATTTGGACGGGCTGTCATTGACGCACATGTTGATTGGGGGAGAAGCGCTGCCTGCGAAAGCAGCACGTTCACTCATTGAAGCAGTTCGTATGAGTCAGCCTGATTTTACTCTGTGGAATGTGTATGGTCCAACTGAGACGTGTGTGGATGCGGCGGTGCATCGCCTGAATCTCAGTGAGCTGAGCGAATCAACTGAACAGCGCTATGTGACGATTGGAAAACCGCTTGGTCATCATCGCATTTATATTTTAAATGAATATGATCAATTGCAGCTGCATAGGGCAGCAGGAGAACTGTGCATTGCCGGTATAGGTGTTGGGCGAGGCTATGTGAATCAGCCTGAATTGACGGAGAAGGTATTCACAGCAGATCCGTTTTCTCCGCATGAGCGGATGTATCGAACGGGGGATCTAGTCAGATGGCTTCCAGATGGCACGATTGATTATCTTGGCAGAATGGACGATCAAGTGAAAATAAGGGGTTACCGGATAGAAACAGGCGAGATTGAAGCTGTGATGGAGCAGGTAGATGGAGTTGATAAGGCTGTCGTGCTAGTGGTTGACGAAGCGGATGGAGAAAAGGCGTTAAGTGCTTATTATCAAGCTCGTCATGAAGGTGTGTCTGTTGACATGCTGCAAGCGGCTATCAAACATCAGCTTCCAGCGTACATGATGCCTCTTTATTTCAAACAGCTCGATGCTTTTCCACTCACAGTCAGCGGCAAAGTCGACCGTCGTGCACTTGCTGCATTAAAAGGTGATAGAGCGGTACATGCTGTTTATACGGCACCTAGAAACGATATAGAAACGAAGCTTGTTCATTTGTGGGAAGACATTCTAGATCAAGAGAAGATCGGTGTGTATGATTCTTTCTTCGATCGAGGCGGGCATTCGCTCAAAGCGATGACCGTACTTACCAAGGTTCAGCGAGACTTTGAAGTGGAGGTGCCGCTCTCCGTTTTATTTGAACAGCAGACAATTGCTGCTCTAGCTGCTTATATTGAGAAAGCAGAAAGGTCTTCTGAAACGGTGATACCAAAAGCGCCGGCTGCTGATCATTATCCATTGTCGCCTCCACAGCAGCGCGTCTATATGGTGAGTCAATTGGAGCAAAGCACTGCATATCATATGCCTGCTGTTGTGAGGTTAAAAGGAACTCTGCAGCTTGAGAAGCTGACTGAAGCCTTTGACAGGCTGATTTCACGTCACGATATGCTGCGCACTTCTTTTCATACGATAAAAGGTGTTCCTCGTCAGCGGATCGTTTCATCAGTGTCCTTTCAAATAGAACAGCTGACAGGCGGTACGATGGAAGAAAACATGCAGCAATTTGTCAGACCTTTTGATCTTGAGTGTGCGCCGCTTCTTCGAATTGGTTTGCAGTCATTGCATGATCAGGAGCATTTGCTCTTTTTCGATATGCATCATTTGATTTCAGATGGTCTTTCGATCGATTTGATGCTGCGTGAGCTGTCAGATGCTTACGAGGGATCGGTTAAAGCACCATTGAAGCTTCAATATCAAGATTATGCAGTTTGGCAACAGCACCAAGGCTTTCAAAAAGAAGAGGCATTTTGGCTGCAAGAATTTTCGGGTGATATTCCGGCTTTACAGCTGCTGACTGATTATCAGCGTCCAGCTGTCCAGTCTTTCGCAGGTGATCGTGTCATCAAAGAAATAGATGAAGCGTTAAAGAATCAATTACAGGAGCTTGCAGCAAACCATCACACGACACTGTATACGGTCTTGCTTTCTGCTTACTATACATTGCTTGCCAAATATACAGGTCAAAAGGAATTCGTGGTCGGAACACCGGCGGCAGGGCGTGTGCATACAGATTTGAATGACATGATCGGTATGTTTGTCCAGACACTTGCTTTGCGGTCTGAGGTAGATCCGAATGGAACCATGTCTCAGCTGATTGAGCAAGTAAAGAAAAAGACAATGCAGGCATTTGAGCATCAGCAATATCCATTTGAACGGCTGCTTGAAAAGCTGAATGTGCCAAGAGATTTTAGCCGTCATCCATTGTTTGACACCGTCTTTACACTCGCGCCGGATCATGGAGCAGCCCAGCATATTGGAGACATGCTGGTCGAGGTTGAAGAAACCAATTTCCATATTGCGAAATTTGATTTAACACTGCAAGCGATGGAGTCCGATCAAGGTTTATCCTTTGTACTTGATTACAGTACGGCGCTATTTAAACGAAGTACGGCAGAGCAGATGATGAAACATTATGTTTATCTGCTGGAGCAAATGGTTCAAGCGCCGCAGGAAGCTATTCAATCCTATCGATTACTGTCTGAACAAGAAGCAGAAGCTCAGTTAAATAGGTGGAATCCGTTACCTTCGCCTTATCCAGCAGAAGAAACCATTGTGACGCAGTTTGAAAAACAGGTGCAGCAGCATGGTCATCAGCCTGCATTGCAATGTGAAGATGTGGTTCTTTCTTATCAAGAGCTGAATGACCGAGTGAATCAGCTGGCTCATTATTTGCGTGAAACTGGTTTTGAAAAAGGGATGAAAGCGGCCCTATTCTTTGAACGTTCCAATGAAATGGTGCTCTCTGTTTTGGCTGTGCTTAAGGCTGGCGGTGTCTATGTACCAATTGACCCCGATTTCCCTGATGAGCGCGTGAAGTACTTTTTAACAGACAGCGGTGCACAATTCTTACTGACACATCAAGTGCTGCGCCATCGCTCGGTGCTCACTGCATTTGAGGGAACCATCATAGAAACAGAAGATCAAGCGATTGCTCAGCAGTCAGACAGCCCTATAGATGCTCATATTTTACCTGAGGACTTGGCGAATTTGACCTATACATCAGGTACAACCGGTAAGCCTAAAGGAAATATGGTGACACACCGGAACATTTTGAGAACGGTGAAGCAATCGAATTATCTCACCATTCATCCTGAAGACACGGTGATGAGCCTCTCAAACTATGTATTTGATGCCTTTATGTTTGATGTGTTTGGTGCATTATTAAACGGAGCGAAACTCATTGTTCTGCCAAAGGATCATATTTTAAACATGAATGAGCTTTCTGGAGCGATTGAGAAGGAAAAAGTCAGTATTTTAATGATCACAACAGCTCTTTTTCACTTACTCATCGACATGAAAAAAGACAGCCTGAAAAACGTAAGAAAAGTGCTGTTTGGCGGAGAGCGAGCTTCTGTGCCTCATGTAGTGACTGCACTTGAGACAGTTGGGAAAGACAAGCTTGTTCATATGTACGGACCTTCTGAGAGCACAATTTTCACCACATATTATCCTGTGAATCATATTGAGAAGCAGGCGTTATCCATCCCAATCGGAAAGCCAGTGAGTCAAACGGCTGTTTATATTGTAGATGAGTTTGGACATGTTCAGCCGCCGGGTGTGGCGGGAGAGCTATGTGTCGCTGGTGATGGACTGGTGAAAGGATATTATAAGCAGCCAGAACTAACAAGCGAAAAGTTTGTCAACAATCCTTTCCGCCCTGGAGAGACCATGTATAAAACGGGCGATCTTGCACGCTGGCTGCCGAATGGAAATATTGAATTCATTGGACGGATCGATCATCAAGTGAAGATTCGCGGACAGCGTATCGAGCTTGGTGAAATTGAACACCAGCTGCTGCAGCATCCTCAGGTGAAGGAAGCTGTCGTCATTGCTGCTTCGAATGACACCTTATGTGCGTATTTCACAGCAGAAGGATCTGTTTCATTATCTGATTTGCGCGAGCAAGCAGGGCGTGAACTGCCTGTATATATGATGCCGGCATTTTTCATGCAATTAGACGAGCTTCCTTTGACGAATAACGGTAAGGTCGATAGGCGGGCGCTGCCAGCGCCTGATCTCAGTGAGCAGGGGGCAAATGAATACACCTCTCCTCAAACAGAAACAGAGCGTCTGCTGGCGAACATTTGGGAGGAAGTTCTTGAAGTGCCGCGAATCGGCAGGCACGATCATTTCTTTGAATGCGGGGGCCATTCGCTGCGCGGCATGAAAATGCTGAACAGGCTGTATGAAGAGATGCAGGTGGAGCTCACTTTGAAGTCTTTATTTGAATCCCCAACATTAGAAGCGTTCGCCCTTGCGGTTGATCAAGCGGATCAAACGGAGATCAAGCGAGTAGAAGTTGCCAAAGAGGCGTCCTATTATCCAGTGACATCTGCTCAGAAAAGACTGTTTGTTTTGGAGAAAATGACTGATGCGGAGCAAAGCTATCATATGCCGGCTGCCTTAAAGATAGAAGGAGCCTTTGATGAAAAACGATTTGAAAAGGCAATTGATCAGCTAGTCCAACGTCATGAAGCTTTCCGAACGAGTTTTGATTTTGTTCAGAATGAACCTGTTCAACGGATTGAAACAAATGTCTCTGTAGACATTGAAAAAATTGAACAGAACGGCCGGGACATACAGGAATTAATGAATGACTTTATCAGGCCATTTGATGTAGAAAAAGCGCCTTTACTCAGAATAGGGCTGGTTTCCGTCTCCGTAAATGCCCATTATTTACTGATTGATATGCATCATATCATTTCAGATGGTGCGTCTGTTGGCATTTTAATTGAGGAGCTATCAGCCCTGTATCGAGGAGACAAACTAGAGGAATTACCTGTTCAATATAAGGATTATGCAGTTTGGTCAAAAAGTGAGGCATCTGCTGCGCAAAAAGCAGCTGAAGAGGCTTTCTGGCTGGATCAATTACAAGGGGAGCTGCCTGTACTGGCACTGCCAGAAGATCTGCCAAGGCCAAAAGTGCAAACATTCGCAGGAGATCGTGTCTCATTTACAATCGCAGGTTCGCTTAAAGCGAAATTGGACGAACTCGTTAGAGCGCTCAACAGTACGACCTATACAGTCCTGCTTGCTGGCTACAGTATTCTTTTGAGCAAGCTTTCAAGACAAGAAGATATCATCATTGGTTCTCCGGTTGTTGGCAGAACCCATCCTGATATTCAATCTGTGATCGGCATGTTTGTGAACACGCTGGCACTTAGAACAAGACCATCAGGACATCAGACAGCTGCTGAATTTGCTTCAAATGTTCATCAGCTTGTGTTAGAGGCAAATGAGCATCAGCTGTACCCATTTGAAGAATTGGTAGATCAGGTGCAAACGGTTCGCGACACAAGCCGTCATCCAATTTTTGACGTGGTATTCTCAATGGAAAATGCGGATATTCGTGATTTATCAATGGATGGGCTTCACATTGTTCCACAGCCATTCGAAGAGAATATTGCCAAATTTGATTTGATCTTAACTGGAAACGAATCCGCAGATCAAATTGAGCTCGTGTTTGATTTTAATTGTTCTATCTTTCAAAAGACATCAATTGAAAAGTGGAAAGAATATTTCCTTCATTTGCTGGAACAAATGGTGTCAGCACCAGATCAATCGTTAGATCAAATGCAATTATTGTCACCGCAGCAGCAGCAAAAACAGCTGAACGAATGGTTAGGTCCTGTTCTAGACGTCCCGTCAGATCAAACCGTCCATGCCTTGATTGAGGCTAAGGCTCAAGAAGCACCGCACCAAAAAGCAGCGACCTTCTGCGGAACGAGCTGGACGTATAAAGAGCTGAACAGCCGGGCGAATGTAGTCGCTTCAAGACTCATCGCAAACGGCACAAAACCAGGCGACCGCGTCGGTATTTTCACTCGTCCGTCCCTTGACATGACGGCAGCTGTTCTTGGCGTTCTCAAGGCAGGTGCGGCATTCGTTCCAATTGATGCAGACTATCCAGCGCAGCGTATTGCCTACATGCTGGAAGACTGCGGGGCAGAGGTGCTTCTGATGCAAAAAGGACTCACTGCACCATCTTCATTTACAGGTCAAGTGCTGTTCATAGAAGATGCCGTAGAAGGAGAAGCTCACGAGATTCAGGTTCATATCAAACCAACGGATCTCGCTTATATGATTTACACCTCTGGGACGACAGGACAGCCGAAGGGTGTCATGGTCGAGCACCAGTCCCTTGTGAATCTTGCATTCTGGCACAATGAAGCCTTCCAAGTGACGAAAGACGATCGAACCGCGAAATATGCCGGCTTTGGCTTTGACGCCTCCATTTGGGAGATGTTCCCAACGTGGATCGCCGGCGCAGAGCTGCACATTATTGACGAAGCGATTCGTCTCGATATGATCAAACTCAATGCGTATTTCAATAAAGAAAACATCACCATTGCCTTCCTGCCGACTCAGTTATGCGAGCAGTTTATGTCAATGGACAACCATTCTTTACGCTATTTACTAACAGGCGGAGACAAGCTGAAACAGGTAAAGCCAGTCCCATACAAACTAGTGAATAACTACGGTCCAACTGAAAATACAGTCGTAGCGACAAGTGGAGTCATCGATCCAGAACAAGGCACGATTCCGATAGGAACAGCCATTGCCAATACACGTTTTTACATCATGGGTTCGTTATACGACCTGTCGCCGCCAGGCGTACCGGGCGAGCTCGTCATTGCAGGAAAAGGACTGGCGAGGGGCTACTGGAATCTTCCAGAGGAAACCGATAAACGATTTGTCCCAGATCCATTTTATCCAGGCGAGCGCATGTACCGTACAGGCGATTTAGTGAAATGGACAGACGATGGTCAGCTGATCTATCTCGGCAGAATAGACCATCAGGTCAACATCCGCGGCTTCCGTATTGAGCTGTCAGAAATTGAAGCCCAGCTCCTGACGCTGGATTCGGTCAAAGAAGCTGTCGTGACCACGGTCAAAGATGCGAGTGATCAAGATGCACTTATCGCTTATGTCATCGCGGCTGAAGAAACAACAACCCTGAAAGAAAGCCTAAAACGAACGTTGCCTGAATACATGGTGCCATCATGGATCATAAAACTAGATCAATTTCCAATGACGGCCAATGGAAAGGTCGATCTCAAAGCATTGCCAGCTCCTGATATCGAAGCGAACCAAACGGTATACGAAGCACCAAGAGACGAAGTGGAAACACTGCTTTGCGGCATTTGGGAAGATGTCCTTGGCGTCAGCCAAGTCGGCATTCACGATCATTTCTTCTTCCTTGGCGGAGATTCGATTAAAGGTATCCAAATGGCAAGCCGACTCACGCAAGCAGGCTGGAAGCTCGATATGAAACTTCTATTCCAGTACCCAACGATTGCGGAGCTGCGCCCATATATTGAAGAAGCCGATCTTCTCACAGCCGATCAATCACCTGTCGAAGGAGAAGTCATTTTAACACCGATTCAGCGCTGGTTCTTTGAACGAAACTTTACGAATCAGCATCACTGGAACCAATCGATGATGCTTCATGCGCCAAATGGCTTGGATGAACAAATCGTTCAGCAAGTACTGGAGCAGCTCATGATTCATCATGATGCATTGCGAATGGTATATCCGCTCGAAGAAGGGCGCGTCATCCAGCGTCATCGAGGAATCGAGGAAAACAATGTGGCAATTGATGTGGTGGAAGTAAAAGGAGAGCTGTCGCAGCAGATCCAGCAAGTAGAAAAGCTGGCAAATGAAGTGCAGGCGAGTATGTCGTTAACGGAGGGACCACTAGTGAAACCTGCCATTTTCCGAACAGATCAAGGAGATCATTTATTGCTCGCTGTACACCATCTTGTCATTGATGGTGTGTCATGGCGCATTTTCCTTGAAGATTTCATGGCTCTTTATGAACAGTTGAAGCGTGGGGAAACTCTTACCCTCCCTGAAAAAACACACTCCTTCCAAGAATATGCCCAGAAGCTGACTGAATACGCTGTGTCAGATGAGCTGCTATCGGAAAGAGATTATTGGAAAAAGGTGCTTGCGCATTCCGTTCCTCCGCTTCAAAGGGAACATGTCACGGAGGATCAACGAATGCTTCATACACAGACCATTCGTTTTGCATTGTCTGAAGAGGAAACACGCAGTCTGCTGACGGATGTACATGAAGCCTATCAAACAGAAATCAATGATATTTTGCTGACGGCATTAGGGTTGTCCATGAAAGAGTGGACAGGTGAAGACAGGCACTTTATTCATCTTGAAGGACACGGGAGAGAGGACATCCTTCCTGCGGTCAATGTATCACGGACCATCGGCTGGTTTACTAGTATGTATCCTGTGTTATTGGATATGTCGCATGCAGACGATCTTTCTTATCAGATCAAGTATTTAAAAGAGGAACTCAGACACATTCCGAACAAGGGCATCGGCTATGGCGTTTTAAAATACTTAACGCCTGACAAGATGAAGGACGATATCGATTTTCAAGTTACACCAGATATCAGCTTTAACTATCTTGGTCAGTTTGATGAACAGATCGGCGGCGGTGAACTGAGACGCTCTGCATGGCATGCAGGACAATCGCTGAGCCCTGAATCCGAGAAACCTCATGCGCTGGATATTGTTGGTTTCGTAGAACAAGCAATGCTCCATGTGACGATTTCCTATCATCACCTTGAATTCGAAGAACGTACGATGGAACAGTTCAAGGAACTCCTAGAAAAGAATGTGAAGGCATTAATCTCACATTGTCTATCACAGGATGAGAGTCAGATCACACCTAGTGATGTGGGGGATGAGGATCTCACCATGGACGAACTTGAAAAGCTAATGGATCTATTTTAAGCAAAAATGAAGAGGTGGACTTATGAGCAAGCAGAAAATTCAAAAGGTATATCCTTTAACACCAATGCAAGAGGGCATGCTGTATCATGCCATGCTAGACCCTAATTCCTCCTCTTATTTCACACAGCTTGAGCTTGGAATAAGCGGAGATTTTGATCTCGATCTTTTTGAAAAGAGTCTCAATGAACTCGTACGGACATATGACATTCTGCGTACAGCCTTTGTCTATCAGCAATTACAAAAGCCTCGTCAGGTTGTACTGGCTGAACGTCATATAGATGTGTATAGAGAAGATCTATCTCATCTGAATCATCAAGAGCAGAAAAAGGTATTGGATCAATATAAAAAGCAAGTGAGAAAGCAAGGATTTCACTTAACGAATGATCTGTTGTTGAAAGTCGCTGTTTTTCAATTAAATGAAACAAACTGGCACTTGATTTGGAGCAACCATCACATTATTATGGATGGTTGGTCCATGGGTGTTTTGATGAAAAAACTGTTTCATTACTATGAATCTTATCGGAACGGCCGAACGCCGGATCGCTCACAAGGTAAGCCTTATGCGGACTATATCCAGTGGCTTGGAAAGCAAAACAAACAAGAAGCAGAAGACTATTGGACGGAGCGGCTGGATGGTGCTGTTCAGCACCAAGGGCTGCTGCAGCAAAAAGAAGCGAACGGACAATATGACCATCAGGAATGGACGTTTACATGGGACGCTCAAACCGTACAAGCCATTCAAGATGCGGCAAGACAATGCCAAGTGACAGCACCGAACCTTTTTCAGGCTGTCTGGTCCGTTCTTTTAGGCACCTATCATGCAGCAGATGATGTCACATTCGGAACAGTCGTATCAGGCAGACCTCCAAGTGTGTCTGGGATTGAGCGGATGGCAGGGCTGTTTATCAATACGATACCTGTTCGAGTGACATTAGATCAGGAGCAGACCTTTAAACAGCTGTTTCAAACGGTTCAGCAGCATGCATTGGAAGCGGAAAACTATGATTTTATGCCGCTTTATGACATTCAGCAGAAAACAGCTGCTGGAGGAAAACTCTTTGATCATTTGGTTGGGTTTGAAAACTATCCTTTAGATCAGGAGCTGTCTGGTGACACCATGTCTGCACGTCTCGGTTTTGCCATTGATGTAAAGGACGGATTTGAACAAACGAATTTCGATCTCAATGTCCTTGTCTATCCTGGTGAAACGTGGACATTGAAATTCAAATACAATGCGATGGCTTTTGAAGAAAAGGTCATTGAAAACATATCAAAACATCTGACCAACCTCATGAAGCAAATCATTCACAATCCTGACGTACGTCTTCATGAAGTGACATGTATTACAGAAGAAGAAAAGCAGCAGATTGAAGTATGGAACCAGACGGAGCGAGATTATCCGAAGCATCTGTCCATTCCTGAGCTGCTCGATGAACGTATCAAGGCGCAGCCTGACCATCCGGCATTAGTCGAAGGCGAGCGAACATTCACATACGAAGAGCTTGGACAGGAAATCCGTCGTTTAGCGAGCAGTCTTGTAGAAAACGGCGTTCAGCGGGGGGATGCTGTCGCGGTATATATGAACCGATCAGCAGATGCGGTGATCTCTATTTTAGCCATTTTACATGCAGGGGCTGCTTATGTACCGATTGATCCAGCTCAGCCTGAGGAGAGAATCCGTTGGATGCTTGAAGACAGCGGCGTATCCGTTTTGCTCTATGCTGACAGCCAGCCGCCAGTTGATGAAAGCATCAAAGCTGTTCATGTGACCGGCATGTCTCATCACTCACAAGCGGAGTTATCAGTCGAGACGTCTCCATCTCAATTGGCATATATCATGTTCACTTCGGGATCAACTGGACGGCCAAAAGGAGTTCAAATTGAGCATCAGCATATTGTGAGGTTAGCATGCTCTCAGGAAAAAATAGGGTTGACCACGTCGGATCGTATGGCGCATACAGGAGCTGTCAGCTTTGATGCGATTACCCTTGAAATCTTCACTACGCTTCTGAATGGGGCGACGCTTTATCCTGTTGACCGTGATACTTTATTGGATATTCACCGATTTGAACAATTTATCCAAACACAACAGATCACAGCGCTCTTTTTAACGACTGGTTTATTTAATCAGCTCGCTCAGCAGCGGCCGCAAATGTTCAAAGGGTTAAAAACATTATTCACCGGCGGTGATGTGATCAATGTGAAAAGTGCGGAGCTTGTGAAAAAGCATCATCCATCAATTACCTTGCTGAATGTCTATGGCCCAACTGAAAATACAACCATTTCGACCATTTACGAAGTAAGAGGAGATGAAACGGGCCCGATTCCAATTGGTCAGCCGATCAATCATACGTCAGCTTATATTTTAGATGACTATCAAAGACTTCAGCCAATTGGAGCCCCAGGAGAGCTGTATGTGGGCGGAGATGGTGTTTCAAGAGGGTACATCAAACGTCCAGATTTGACTGATCAAGTATTCATGGCAGATCCTTTTAAGCCGTCAGGACGGATGTATCGAACGGGGGACTTGGCTAGATATGGTGCAGATGGTCAGATTGAATTCCTCGGCCGTGCCGATGATCAGGTGAAAATTCGTGGATTCCGTATTGAGCTTGGTGAAATTGAATCAGTGCTTCACCAAGAAGTGGGCATAGATGAAGCAGTTGTACTTGTTCAGCAGCTTTCTTCAGATGAAAAGGAAATCATCGCTTACTTCACAGGGTCACTGACAGAAGAAGAGGTACGAGATGTATTCAATCAAAAACTGCCAGCTTATATGGTGCCGCACCATGTGATGAAGCTGGATACCTTTGCACTTACATCGAACGGGAAGGTAGATCGAAAAGCTTTACCTAAGCCAGACGAAGTGCATCGCGAGGAAATCAAAATCATTCTGCCTGAGACTGAGACAGAAAAGGCACTCGCTGACATTTGGGAGGAGCTTCTTGGGAAAACGATTGGGATAGACGAGCATTTCTTTATGGCTGGCGGGCACTCGCTCAAGGCGATGATGATGTCTGCGAAGGTTCAAGAAGTGCTTCAAAAGGAAGTGCCGATTCAAGTGATTTTCGAGAAGCCGACGATTCGCTCATTAGCGGCTTACATCGATCAGGATGGTCAAGAAGAAGCCGGACATCCTATTTTGCCAGCAGAGCAGGCGGACGAATATCCGGTATCACCAGCTCAGCGCCGTTTATATATTTTGCAGACACTTGAACCTGACAGCACGAATTATCATATTCCGATCGTCTTAACGCTTGAAGGTACACTCGAATATCAGCGGCTCAAATCAGCATTTAATCAGTTAATCCAAACACATGAAATCTTAAGAACGAGCTTTCATATGAACGGAGAAGACATTGTCCAAAGGGTGCATGAATGGACTGAATTTGACCTTCCTGTTCATGACATCAAGGAAGAAGAGGCGGAGGCATTTCTTACTGAACGTCAATCGCCATTTGATTTAACAGCAGCACCCCTTTTGCGAGCTCAGCTGCTGAAAGTCAGTGAGAATCGTCATCTTCTCGCCTTAGAAGCACATCATCTCATTACAGATGGCAGCTCCATGAAGACATTCATTCGAGATTTGGCGAAGGCCTACGATGGGGAAGCTCTTGCTGAACGAGCCCTTCATTATAAAGATTACGCTGTCTGGCAGCTAAGTGAAGAAGAAACGGAGAAACAGAAGGAGCATGAAGCGTATTGGCTGAAGCAATTTGAAGGAGATTTACCGGTTTTAGAGCTGCCAACTGATTATCCTCGTCCAGCAGAACGTGATTTTACTGGAGAACGATTCATGTTTGGCTGTGATCAAGCAACGACTCAGCGCATTCAGGAACTGCTTCAGAAAACTGATACGACCATGTATATGTTCTTGTTATCCGCCTTTCAGGTGCTGCTTGCCTCCTATAGCGGGCAGGAAGATATCATTGTGGGTTCGCCTGTTGCTGGACGGACACACCCTGATATCCAGGACATGCCGGGAATGTTTATCAACACCATTGCGATGCGCGGAAAACCAGAACAAACCAAAACATTTTTACAGCTGCTTGAAGAAATAAAAGAAACAAGTGTTGATGCTTTTGCACATCAAAGCTATCCGCTCGAAGAGTTAATTGCACATCTTCCATTAGACCGTGATACAACTCGGAGCCCGCTTTTTAGCGTGTCATTTAACATGCAGAACATGGAGGTACCAGCGCTAAAGCTCGGCGATCTGCACATTTCGCCTTATGCCATTCAGCATCACTCGGTCAAATTTGATCTATCTTTAGAAGCATTTGAACGCGAGGGAGCATTAAAGCTGAGCTTTGACTATGCAGCGGCGTTATTTAAAGAAGAGACCGTCCGCCGGTTCGGAACTCATCTTCTGGCGATTATTCGGGAGGCGGTTCGTCATCCAGAGGAACAGATCGGCTTGCTCCATATACTGGATCCGCATGAACAAATAGAGCGTCTGGAGAAAAAAACCGAAGGGCAGACGAATCGTCATGAGCCATTCCATGTCCAATTTTCACGTCAGGCGAAGGAAACACCGGATGCTATCGCCGTCATGGATGATCAAAGAAAACTCACCTACCGCGAGCTTGAGGATATGTCATATGCACTTAGCTGTGAGCTTAAGAAACGAGGCGTCGAGAAGGAACAAACTGTGGCACTGATCCTTGACCGCTCTGTCTATGTCATCGTCTCCATGCTTGGTGTGATGAAAGCAGGAGGAGCGTTTGTCCCGATTGATCCGGCCTTTCCTGCTGAACGAATCCGCTACACATTAGAGGATTCAGGTGCACAAGTCATCGTGACAAATGAGTCTCTAGCAGATTCTTATCAAAATCATAAGTCGATTCAAGTGGTGCAGGTTGAACAAGCAGTGCATCAAAGCCATCCACTAGAATTGCCGGAAGTATCGGTTGATCAGCTTGCTTATGTCATTTACACATCTGGGACAACAGGGAAGCCGAAGGGTGTACAGCTCACGCATCGTAATCTATCACACTATGTCAGCTGGCTGATAAATGAGGTGACATTGCAGGAATGTGATCGGACGGCACTGCTTTCTTCTTATGCATATGATCTTGGTTACACAAGCATTTTCCCTGTTTTAAAAGCAGGGGGGACACTCTATGTTCCTCATGAAGACGTGTATACAGACCCTGTACGTTTGATGCGGTTGATTGATGAACAAGAGCTGACTTATATCAAAATGACACCATCCTTATTTCATATGATGGCAGATTCTAAGGAACATTCATTTAATGCTTTACGCCTGGTGGTACTTGGAGGAGAACCGGTGATCCCTGAGGATGTTGAAACATTTATGATGCAGCATCCATGCGTGGCAGTCATGAACCATTATGGTCCGACTGAGACAACCATTGGTACAGTGATCAAGCTGATCACACCGCAAGAGCTGGACGCTTTGAAGGAACGATCTTTGATCGGACAGCCAATTGCTCACGCAAGAGCGCTCGTATGCAATCAGCAGCAGCGGCTTGTCCCTTATGGCGCGCCGGGAGAGCTTTATATATCTGGAGAAGGCGTGTCGAGAGGATATTTGAATCAGCCTGAATTAACAGCAGAACGTTTTCTTGAAAATCCATATGATCCTCAAGAGAGAATGTATCGCACAGGGGATTTGGTCAGACAGCATGCAAATGGAGATATTGAGTTTCTTGGACGAGTCGACGATCAAGTGAAAATCCGCGGCTATCGCATTGAGAAACAGGAAATTGAGCATGCCGCACGTACTCTGGCATCTATTCAAGAAGTCTATGTAAAAGTCCTGCACCTGTCCCGTTTGCCGGAGCTTGCACTCTATTACACAGCGCCTGAACACATTGGAACACTGACGTTTAGAGAAAATCTTGCGGAGACACTGCCGGACTATATGATTCCAACGTACTTTGTGAAAGTCGATCACATTCCACTCACCCAAAACGGAAAGGTGGATGCGAAGTCTCTGCCGCTTCCGCATGAGGTACATATGAACCATGCGGCGCATGTGGCACCAGAAACGGAACTTGAGCAGGCGCTGTGTGACATTTGGTCAGAAGTTCTTGGGGTGGAACAAATGGGTGTTCTTGACCACTTCTTTGAATTGGGAGGTCATTCCCTCAAGGGCATGGTGCTCATTTCGAAGGTGCAGGCGAAGCTGAACAAGCATGTGCCGCTCAAAGTCCTTTTTGAAAAACCAACCATACGGGCAATGGCAGCCTACTTGGAAGAAACAGATTCTTCGGTGGTGACATCCATTCAGCCAGCGGAAAAGCAAGATTTCTATCCCGTCTCTTCTGCTCAAAAGCGTATGTATGTACTGCAGCAGCTGCATCCAGAAGCAGTCACTTATCATATGCCAGCCGTTTTAATGATGGAAGGCAGCCTTGATGTGAAGCAGCTAGAAGCAGCACTTCAAGCCTTGATCGACAGACATGAATCCCTTCGGACAGCCTTTGTAGAAATTGACGGCGTACCCGTTCAAAAAGTCTATCGCCAAGTACCGTTTACATTAGAGGTTGATGAAATAGAGGGCGGTCAGGAGCAGACTGTCGTCGAGTCATTCATTACACCATTCTCATTACATCAAGCACCATTAATGAGGGCAAAAGTGGCGAAGTTTTCTGATGAGAAATATGTATTCATGATGGATATGCACCATATCATTGCAGATGGTGTCACACGCAGCCTGCTCATTCAAGAACTCGCAGAGCTGTATGAGAAAAAGACGTTACTGCCAGTTCAGCTGCATTACAAGGATTTTGCGGTATGGCAGCAGGAAGAAAAGCAGCAGTCACTGCTTGAGAAACAGCGGCAGTATTGGCTGGAGCAATATGCACAGCCGCCGGAAGACTTAGCGCTGCCCCTTGATTTTCCGCGCCCTCATGTTCAGTCATTTGAAGGGGGCCGAGTCGATAGATGGTTGTCTGCTGAAAAGGTGCAATCCATCAAAACGCTCATGGCGGAAAAAGGTGTGAGCTTGAACATGGTGATGCAAACGGCATTTGCCATTTTCCTTTCGAAATTAACTGGGCAGACAGATATCGTCATAGGCGCTGTAACGGCAGGACGTACGCATGCTTCAATCGAACGGGTTCCAGGCATGTTTGTCAATACACTGGCTCTTCGAAACGAAGTGCAGCCAGAAGAAACGACAGCACAGCTGCTTGAAAAAATGAAAGATCGCAGCCTATCAGCCTATGAACATCAAGAATTCCCGTTTGAGGAATTGGTGGCTCAGCTAGATCTTCCGAAAGACACAAGCCGCAATCCATTGTTTAGTGTCATGCTGACAACAGATGACCGTGACCTGACGTTACCGGATTTGAATGGACTCAAGCTGTCGCAAAAGCAGCAAGATACCGTTCATGCAAAATTTGATATAACGCTCGGTGTATTTGAAGAAAATGACCAAGTAGGCTTGCGCTTTGAGTATGCAGCGGCCCTGTTTAAAAAGAGTACCATTCAGCGCTGGAGCCGATATATTGAAAAAATCATAGACGATATGCTGGCTAAGCTGAATCAGCCGATTTCAGCGCTGTCTCTCATAAATGAAGAGGAAAAACGAGAGCTGATCAATGAATGGTCAGGACGAGACCTTGACGTCCCGTTAGATCAAACCGTTCATGCCCTGATTGAATCTAAGGCACATGAAGCACCGCACCAAAAAGCAGCGACCTTCTGCGGTACAAGCTGGACGTATAAAGAACTGAACAGCCGGGCGAATGTAGTCGCTTCAAGACTCATCGCAAACGGCACAAAACCAGGCGACCGCGTCGGTATTCTCACCCGTCCGTCCCTTGATATGACGGCAGCTGTTCTTGGCGTTCTCAAGTCAGGTGCGGCATTCGTTCCAATTGATGCAGACTATCCAGCGCAGCGTATTGCATACATGCTGGAAGACTGCGGGGCAGAGGTGCTTCTGATGCAAAAAGGACTCACTGCGCCAAATTCTTTCACAGGACATGTGCTGTTCATAGAAGATGCCGTAGAAGGAGAAGCTCACGAGATTCAGGTTCATATCAAACCAACGGATCTCGCTTATATGATTTACACCTCTGGGACGACAGGAAAGCCGAAGGGTGTCATGGTCGAGCACCAGTCCCTTGTGAATCTTGCATTCTGGCACAATGAAGCCTTCCAAGTGACGAAAGACGATCGAACCGCGAAATATGCCGGCTTTGGCTTTGACGCCTCCATTTGGGAGATGTTCCCGACGTGGATCGCCGGCGCAGAGCTGCACATTATCGACGAAGCGATTCGTCTCGATATGATCAAACTCAATGCGTATTTCAATAAAGAAAACATCACCATTGCCTTCCTGCCAACGCAGTTATGCGAGCAGTTTATGTCAATGGACAACCATTCTCTGCGTTATTTACTAACAGGCGGAGATAAGCTGAAACAGGTAAAGCCAGTTCCATACAAACTAGTGAATAACTACGGTCCAACTGAAAATACTGTCGTAGCGACAAGTGGAGTCATCGATCCAGAACAAGGCACGATTCCGATAGGAACAGCGATTGCCAATACACGTTTTTACATCATGGGTTCTTTATACGACCTGTCGCCGCCAGGCGTACCGGGTGAGCTCGTGATTGCAGGAAAAGGACTGGCGAGGGGCTATTGGAATCTCCCAGAAGAAACCGACAAACGATTTGTGCCAGATCCATTTTATCCAGGTGAGCGCATGTACCGCACAGGCGATCTAGTGAAATGGACAGACGATGGAGAGCTGATTTATCTCGGCAGAATAGACCATCAGGTCAATATCCGCGGTTTTCGTATTGAGCTGTCAGAAATTGAAGCGCAGCTCCTGACGCTGGATGTCATCAAAGAAGCCGTCGTGACCACGGTCAAAGATGCAAGTGATCAGGACGCCCTTGCCGCTTACGTGATCACGAAGAACGATACAGATACAGAGAACTTAAAAGAAAGCCTAAAACGCACGTTACCAGAATACATGGTGCCATCATGGATCATAAAACTAGACCAATTTCCAATGACGGCAAATGGAAAGGTCGATCTAAAAGCATTGCCAGCTCCTGATATCGAAGCGAACCAAACGGTATACGAAGCACCAAGAGACGAAGTGGAAACGCTGCTTTGCGGCATTTGGGAAGATGTCCTTGGCGTCAGCCAAGTCGGCATTCACGATCACTTCTTCTTCCTTGGCGGAGATTCGATTAAAGGCATTCAAATGGCAAGCAGACTCACGCAAGCAGGCTGGAAGCTCGATATGAAACTTTTATTCCAGTACCCAACGATTGCGGAGCTGCGCCCATATATTGAAGAAGCCGATCTTCTCACAGCCGACCAATCACCTGTCGAAGGAGAAGTCATTTTAACACCAATTCAGCGCTGGTTCTTTGAACGAGCATTCAGCGATCAGCACCATTGGAATCTCTCGATGATGCTTCATGCACCAAATGGATTTGACCTTTCCATTACAGAACAAGTCATGCAAAAACTACTTTCACATCATGATGCACTGCGTATGGTATACAAGCAGGAACATGGCGGCATCCTGCAATACAACCAGCGGGAGCTCACGGAACCGCTGGCGATTATTTCTCATGATGTCTCAAAAGAGTACGACGTGAAAAAAGCGATTTCCACATATGCCAATGAGTATCAGCGTCAGCTGAACCTCGAAACAGGTCCGGTAATGAAAGTGATTTGTTTCCAAGCAGAAGATGGCGATCATTTACTCATCGTGACACATCATTTAATCATTGACGGTGTCTCATGCCGAATTTTACTAGAGGACTTTATGTCTCTATATCAGCAGGCAGCTCAGGGACAAAAGCTTGTCCTGCCGCTGAAAACTCATTCCTTTAAAGAATGGGCAGAGGCTATTGAACGTTATGCACAGTCACAGCCATTAAAAAATCAGCAGGAGTATTGGGCAGAAATTGAAAGCAAACCATTAACCGCATTACCTGTTGATCATGAAGTGACAAAAAGAAAAGTTGCCGAAACCAAATCAGTTCAAATGCAGCTGACAGAAACAGAAACTGAGCATCTTTTGACCGATATTCATCTGCCGTACACAACGGAAATGAACGATATTCTATTATGTGCTCTCGGTCTTGCTGTGCAAGAGTGGACAGGTGAGTCCTATGTACATGTGCAGCTTGAAGGTCATGGTAGAGAGGATATTTTATCAGGGCTGGATGTCTCTCGCACGATTGGCTGGTTTACGAGTATGTATCCAGTTGTTCTTGAAGCGAAGCCGAATCAGACCATAGCTGATGCTATTAAAGGAACGAAAGAAATGCTGCGGCGTGTGCCAAATAAAGGAATCGGCTATGGGATCTTAAAATACATGACAGCCGCTGAACCGTCAGGGCAGCATGTACATCCTGAAATCAGCTTGAACTATCTTGGACAGATTGATCAGGAAGTGACGACAGAACTCTTTGGGCCGTCGACTTATGATATGGGACGACAAGCAAGTCCTGATTCGGAAGCTGTTTATAAGCTGAACCTTAGTGGTCTTGTTCAACAAAATCGATTCATTTTGTCTTGTTCCTATTGTGCAAGTGAATATGAAGAACAGACGATACAGCAGTTCATGGCATTGTTGAAGGGGAAAATTCAATCCATCATCACCCATTGCTTAGCGCAGCAAGAACGGGAATTTACGCCAAGTGACTTCTCTGCGGCTGACCTTGAAATGGATGAAATGGACGACATTTTTGACATGCTTGAGGAGAAATTGACTTAACAACACGAGATGAATCATAAAAAAGGAAGGGAGGATGAAATAGATGAGTCAATTTAAAAGGGATCAAGTTCAAGACATGTATTATTTGTCACCGATGCAAGAAGGAATGCTGTTTCATACCCTCCATCATCAGGAAAAGGGCTTTTATGTAGAGCAAATGGATATGAACGTTAAGGGCACATTGCGTTATGACTTACTTGAGAAAAGCATGAATATCATCGTGGAGCGGTACGATATTTTTCGTACCGTGTTTCTCCACGAAAAAGTAAAGCGCCCTGTCCAAGTTGTACTAAAAGAACGTCCTTTTACACTTGATGTTGTGGACTTGCAAGATCTTTCTGAAGACGAACAGCTTGAACGTATAGAGAAATTCAAACAACAGGATCAGCTGAGAGGATTTGACCTCTCGAAGGATTCTCTCATGCGGGCATCTGTATTCCAAACGGGCCCTGCCAGCTATCGCTGGATATGGAGCTATCATCATATCCTTCTGGATGGCTGGTGCTTTGGACTTGTGGTGCAGGAGTTATTTGCGATTTATCATGCACTTTTACATGACATCCCTTACAAGTTAGAGCCGGTCAAACCATATAAAGAATATATAAAGTGGCTGGAAAAACAAGATAAGCAAGCATCACTTCAATATTGGCAGCAATCATTAGCAGGGTTTGATGGACAATCGACCTTTAAAGAGCAGCGGAAACAAACGAATGAACATGAATTAGGCGAAATTGAGTGGTCCATGAGCAAAGAAGAAACGGCCGCTTTATCAGAGTTAGCGCTGCAGCAAAATGCAACGTTAAGCAGTGCGCTTCAATCAGTCTGGTCGGTTCTGCTGAGCAGGTATCAGCGGTCAAATGATGTGCTGTTTGGAACAGTTGTGTCAGGACGTCCGGCAGACTTGGCTGGCGTTGACAGGATGGTTGGATTGTTCATCAATGTCATCCCAAGAAGAATTCAGCTGACAGATCACATGACATTTCGTGCGCTCCTGTCAGAAACACAGCAGCAGTCTCTTGCAGCCGAGCCGCACCAATATATTCCGATTTATGATATTCAGGCAAAGACAGGCCAGCAGCAGCTCATTGATCATATTGTTGTGTTTGAAAATGTCCCAGCCGCAAAGAAGGACGAGCAAGAGGCACGGTTAGGGTTCACGGTGGAGGACATGAATGTCTATGAAAAATCAAACTATGATCTCAACCTGCTCGCATCGCCTGGAGAAGAATTACTATTGAAGCTGGCCTTTAACCAAAGAGCGTTTGATCCTCAATTTGTTCATAAGTTAAAGGAACAGCTCAGCCTATTGATACATGAGGCGGTCAAGCATCCCGATCAATCGGTTCATACACTCCCATTCGTCACGAAACAGGAAAAACAGCTGATTCTTGAGGAATGGAATGCACCTGAGCTTGAGCATGACCAGTTGTATTTATCGAAATGGTTTGAGCATAATGTCCGCAAACAGCCAAATGCAGTGGCGCTATCAGCAGAAGAGCAAACGATGACATATGCTGAACTGAATGAACAAGCCAATCGATTGGCACGACATTTGCAAAAAAATGGGGCCGAACATCAAACGGTCATCGCCATTTTAGCCGATCGAACGCCTGAACTCATTGTCAGTCTGCTTGCTGTCTTAAAAGCAGGCGCAGCCTATGTGCCAATTGATCCCGACTATCCAGAAAGCCGCATTCAATACATGCTTAAAGACAGCGGAGCGACGCATCTTCTGACTCACTCATCCTTTATTGGTCAGGCGAAGGGGCTCGGGTTTGCTGGCACGTATCTGTTTGCAGATGATCAGGAGATTTCACTAATGAGCTCAGAGAATCTGCCGCTAGAAGCAGGTTTACACGATACGGCATATATCATGTATACATCTGGCACAACGGGTCAGCCAAAAGGCATCATGACAACCCATTCCAATATTGCCCGGGTGGTTAAAAATACGAACTACTTAACCATTTCAGAAACAGATACACTACTGTCGCTATCCAACAGCGTATTTGATGGCTTTACCTTTGATGTATACGGTGCGCTTTTAAACGGAGCAAAGCTTGTCCTGCCGAAAAAAGACACCATTTTAGATATGCATGAGCTGACGGAGCTGATTAAAAGAGAAAGCATTTCTGTCATGTTTGTTCCAACTGCTTTATTTAATCTTCTTATTGATGAAGAAACCGATTGGATGCGCAGTGTGCGCAAGGTGCTGTTCGGAGGTGAGCGTGCATCTGTACAGCATGTGAGAAAAGCCTTTGATGTCATGGGGAAAGGCAGACTAATCAATGTCTACGGCCCAACCGAATCAACGGTTTTCGCCACCTTTTATCCTGTAGATGAAGCTCCGCCGATCGAAGCGCATTCTATTCCAATCGGAAAGCCGATTAACCAAACGGGTGCTTATATATTGAGCCAGCACGGACAGCTTCAGCCGATTGGAATGGTCGGAGAACTTTGTCTCAGCGGCAAAGGGCTTGCGAAGGGGTATTTGAATCGTCCTGATCTGACAAAAGAAGCCTTTATCACACATCCATTTGCTGCGGGAGAAAGGCTGTATCGTACGGGTGATTTGGCTTATTTTCGAGCAGACGGTCTGATTGAGTATGCAGGCAGAGTGGACGATCAGGTGAAAATTCGCGGCCACCGAATTGAGCTGACAGAAATTGAAGCCCACCTTCTCATGCATCCAGGCGTAAAGCAAGCTGCCCTCATAACTGATCAGCATGGCTCGCAGCATACAAGGCTGCTCGCCTATATGACGTGTGAGGAGGAGTGGAAGGACAAAGTTGATGTGATCAAGTCAGGGCTGAAGGAGAAACTTCCGGCTTACATGCAGCCTCATGAACTGATCAGACTTGAGAAAATGCCGCTGACACCAAACGGAAAGGTTGATAAACGTCAGCTGCCAAAGCCAGAGGCGCCTCAAGGTAACCGCCATGTGAAGCCTCCGGCAAATGAGATAGAACAAAAGCTGCTTGTCATGTGGCGTGAAGTGCTTGAACGAGATGATATCAGTACAGATGACCATTTCTTTGAGCTTGGCGGACATTCTTTAAAAGCGATGTCACTTTTATCAAAGGTGTCGAAGGAATTCGATGTTCAGGTGCCTATTCACTTGCTGTTTGAGACGCCGACAATTGAAGCCATCAGCCGTTATATTCAACAGCAGGATCATGAAGCTGCCGGCTATCTTGTATTCAATGAATCTCAAAGGCCAACAGTCTTTGCTCTTCCGCCATTACCGGGCTACGGCTTTATCTATCAGGAAGCTGCCAAAACGCTTGATAGCGTTCGTTTGATCGCCTTTGACTTTATTGAAGCTGATCAACGCATGACGCAATACGTTCAGCATATTCAGCACCTTCAGCCTGAAGGACCGCTGACTTTGATGGGCTACTCTGGCGGGTGCTATCTGGCCTTTGAGCTCGTTCAATCGCTTGAACAAGCAGGACGGACGGTGGAAAAGGTCATCATGATTGATTCCTATAAGAAAATTGGTGAAAGTGATTTAGAAGGACGATCAATTGATGACGATATCGCAGCGATTGTCCATCAATCAAAGCAAAGTGAACTTGCCCAAGAAGAGCTCGTTCAAGAAGCGCTTGCTCAAAAAACGCGGGCCTATTATGAAACATTTGTTAAGGGGGTGAATCAAGGAAAGATACAAGCAGATATTGATTTCATCCAATCAGAAGAGCAAATTGATATACCAGACTGGATGGATCATTGGGAAGAAGCGACGACCGGTGCTTATCGCTATTATCAAGGCTATGGTCAGCATGCTGACATGTTCAAAAACAAAGAATGTGCAGCCCAAAATGCCCAGCTGATCCAAAAGATCGTCAATCAAAAAAATAGAGAAGCCGTTTTGTAAACTTTAGATCAGGCAGGGGTGCACATTAGCAGTCCTGCCTGATAAAAAAGGAAAGGAACTCATATGAAACCATCAATTATGAACGAATCAAATGTACATGAATCAATGGATACGATTTTACAAGATGTACAGAGAACCATTTTACAAACCAACGAAATCGAACGCTTCGCTGTTTTTTCTCGTGAAAAAACCATTCGACCGCGGCCATATCACCTCTCTCATTTATTTCTCGACAATCACATGGAGCAGGAGGCCGCAGTTGAATCGATACAGACGCAAACGGCTTCCCCTGCTTCAGCGGACATGCCGCCCGCCCTTTCCTATGGAGGGGATCTAGATGTTAAGGAAGGAGCCCAAACCTTGCAGGACGCCTTAACGGAGGCGGCAAAAACGACAAATGGGCTGACTTATATCGTCAATAGTGAAAATGAACTCACACAATCCTACGCGCAGTTAAAGGAGGACGCTGAGCGGGTTTTGACAGGTTTGAGGGCGCTCGGACTTGAACCGGGTGATCCAGTGTTCTTTCAGTTTTCATCCAATCATGCGATGGTAACAGCCTTTTGGGCGTGTGTGTTAGGGGGATTTGTTCCAACATTAGTGTCCGCTGCACCGACCTATCGGGAAATGAATGCCTCCGTGAAGAAGCTTCATCATGCGTGGAAGCTGCTGGAGCATCCGCTCATTTTAACAGATGACTCGCTGATTGATGAGGTGCAAGGCTTAGCTTTATTGTGGCATACAGACAAGTTACGTGTCGCAGCCGTTGAGCCGATGCTTTCTTTAGCAAGAGATATAGAAGCTTATCCCGCGTCACCGGATGATTCAGTCTTTTTTATCTTAACGTCTGGAAGTACAGGGATGCCCAAATGCGTAGAGCATTCTCATCGAAGCGTGCTGGCGAATGTCAAAGGAACAGTGGCAGCCAATGGGTTTACACAAGAGGATGTGTCGTTAGACTGGATGCCTTTAGATCATATTGGCGGCATTGTGATGTTTCACCTTGTCAATGTGTACACGGGCTGTGAGCAGGTTCGGGCAAGAACAGATGATTTTATCGCTCAGCCGCTGCGCTGGCTTGACTGGATGCACCGCTACCGTGCAACAAAGACATGGGCGCCTAACTTCGCATTTGCGATGATCAATGATTATGAGAAAGACATTTCATCAGGATCTTGGGATCTTTCTGCTATGACCTGTATGATCAATGGGGCTGAAGCGGTCGTACCGAAGACGATTCACCGATTTTTACACTTACTTGCTCCGCACGGCTTAAAGGGAGACGTCATTAGACCGGCATTTGGCATGTCTGAAATCTCTTCAGCCGTTGTCTTCTCTTTTGCGATAGAGCGGGGAGATGAAAGCAGCGGGGTTCTAACCTTTGAGGAAACATCACTCACAGAGCAGCTAAGACCAGCGGAGGCACGTGAGACAGGAACTGTCAGCTTTACAGAGCTGGGAAGACCAATTCCTGGTATCACGATTCGTATCGTTAATCATCAGCATGAGCTTCTTCCCGAAGATCATATTGGCAGTGTGCAAATTAAAGGGCCGACGACAATGAAGGGCTATTACAAGAATGACGAAGCGAATCAAGAAGTCTTTCAAACAGACGGCTGGTTTCACACGGGGGATTTAGGTTTTCTGCACGATGGAAGGCTGACATTAACCGGAAGAGAAAAAGACATGATCATCATCAACGGGAAAAATTATCACAACTATGAAATAGAAGTCGTTGCAGAGGAAGTACCCGGCGTCGAAACGAGCTTTGTAGCCGCTTGTTCCGCCCGGATGGAAGCATCTGCATCCGACGAGCTGATTCTCTTTTTTACACCAAAGCTGTATGAACCTTCTTATATCATGAGGGCAAGTCAGAATATCAAATCCCATATTGCAACAAAAATGGGGTTGTCTGCATCGCGTGTGATCCCTGTCCAGAAGCACGCCTTTCCGAAAACAAGCTCTGGAAAAATAGAAAGGGCACAGCTCAAGAAGCGATGGCAGGAAGGCGAATTCGATGAAATCATCAAGGAGCTGGACATCAGACTTGAAAATGAACACACCTTGCCTGATTGGAGTTTACAAAAGAAGTGGACACCTGCTCCGCTTCATGAAGCGGAAAAACAAACAGAAGGGAATATGGTGATCTTTGCAGACACATTAGGGCTGGCAGATCAATTAAAATCTATTTCAAGCAATGAACAAACCTATATTACGGTTGAACCGGGTCAAGCATTCACACAACTTACACATACACACTTCATCATCCACCCGAATCGGCCGTCTGACTACGAACAACTCTTTGAGACGCTCCGTTCGTATGGCGTTTCGGTGAAACAAATCATTCACCTTTGGAACTACACAACTCAAGAAGACACACTTCATGCAGCGTTGGCGAAAGAAGCGCAGAAAACAGGCAGTATGAGTGCATTATATGTAACTAAAGCGGTCGCTGCCTATGAGGAGCCGGTAGAGATCACCTTTGTCTCTGCCAATGCGATGAATTTGCCGGAAGATCAAACACATGATGTGGAGAAAGCAACGACAGCAGGACTGATGACAGCTGTTCAGCATGAATGGCCGTTTATCAAGGTGCGGTGTCTTGATTTTTCTCAGGCAGAACCGGATGCTGGCCGTTCTCATGCATCATCGATCATGACAGAGCTCACACATGACACAAGCCATCATATCGCCGCTTATCGTGAAGGTGTTCGTTATACTCCTCTTTTAACACCGCTTCATCTGGAAAAAGAACAAAGGATGAAGAAACCGCCATTTGAATCATCCGGGCTTTACGTGATGACAGGCGGGCTTGGCGGCATTGGGAGGATGCTTAGTGAGTACCTGCTGACATCCTATCAAGCGCATCTTGTGCTGGTTGGAAGAAAAGCGAGAGAGGCTTTATCTGAGGAGCAGCAAGACGTATTGATTTCACTTGAGAATCAAGCGGAAAAGCACGGAGGTACAGTTCTATATGAAAAGGTGGACATCACTGACGCACAAGCCATTGAAGCCCTGATCTCAAGACAGGAGACGGCCTTAGGCAAAAGGCTGCATGGCGTTATTCATTTCGCTGGCATCATTCAAGAAGAGCTGCTTCGTGATATGACGTCTGTATCATTAGATGCGATGTACGAAGCGAAGGTATATGGCACGATTGCGCTTCATGAAGCAGCCTCTAAACGGGAGAATGTCTTATTCCTTTCTAGCTCGTCAGCTCGAACGTTAAAGGGCGGGATGACCGTTGGGGCTTATTGTGCGGCCAATGAGTTCGTTGAACAATTTGCTCATTATCAGAGGCTGACCTCTACAGTAAAGCCGTATTGCTTTAGCTTTAGTATGTGGGATGAGACCGGAATGAGTGAAGGCTCAATGATCAAAGGCTTGCTAAAAGAAAGGGGCTATCTCCCGATTCCAAAGCGGGCGGGCATTCAAACAATGCTGGCATGCTTGATGACAGATGCTCCTCTCATTTATATCGGGCTGGATCGGTCGAAGCAGGAAATTCAAGAGATGATACAGGGAGAGATCCAAACAGAGCAGGTCGTATATGTCTTTTTCAAAACCGATCAAACAAAGGCTGTTGAAGAAAGGTTGTATCAGTCCATTTATACGTGTTTACAGTCTCGTTTCGCTGGTGAATATTCCGTCCATCTATATCCTGAAGAATACTGGAAAGAAACAGAGGATGGGATGCCGGACGAAGTGCATTTCAATGAATTAATAGAGGAAAGCGGACAGGGTTCAGAGGACAGAGCACCTCAAACCGAGACGGAAAAACTCTTGGCACACATTTGGTCCGAACTGCTTGATGTTTCAAACATCAGCTGTGGTGATCATTTCTTTCTACTCGGAGGTCATTCGCTCAAGGCAACGCAAATGCTGTCTGCTGTTAGACAGAAAACGGGATTTGACGTGCCGCTCGCTGTTCTTTTTGAGCATACGAGACTTGGAGAGTTAGCGGAGTGGATTGATTCACATGCCAAAGCCGATGAAGCGATTCTGATACGGAAAATAGAAAAGGGTCAGGAGCTTCCGATGTCCTATGCCCAGCAAAGACAGTGGTTTCTCTATCAATTACAGCCTGATCTGCCATTATACAATAATACGATTTCCTTTCGGATGAATGGACCTTTAGATGTAAAGGTGCTTCAGCGCAGCTTACAGCAAATGGTGCAAAGGCATGAATCGCTCAGAACATCCTTTGCGATGAACGGCGATGAACCGGTACAGATCATACATGAGCATATGACTCTTCCAGCGCTTGAGGTGGTCGATGTATCAGATTTGGCATCACAGAAAGAAAAAGAACAAAAAGCGGCTGAGTGGGCGAAAAAAGAAGCGGGCACGCCTTTCCGCTTAGAGCATGATGCACTTTTTCGCGCGAAATTAATTCGGCTGTCAGAAACAGATCATTTGCTGCTGATGTCCATTCACCACATCGTGTCAGATGGCTGGTCGATTGGCATTGCCGCAAAGGAGCTGTCCGAATGGTATACAGCGATCATCGAAGGGAGAGAGCCTGTTCTCTCACCGCTGCCGATTCAATATGCAGATTACGCACTATGGCAGAAGGAGTATTTGACGGGAGAAACGCTTCAGAAGCAGCTTTCCTATTGGAAGGAGCAATTTGCGGTACCTGTGGAAGAGTTGATGCTGCCGTATGACTACACGCGTCCGGCCGTTCAATCTTATAGGGGAAAAACGAAAAAATACCGCTTATCGAAGCCGCTGTCTGACCAGCTGTCTGCTATTTCTCAGAAAACAGACAGCACCCTTTATATGACATTACTTTCGGCTTTCTCTACCTTGCTGCATCGATTGTCTTCACAGGATGAGTTTGTCATTGGATCCGTCATTGCCGGGAGAAATCGGACGGAGATGGAGCAGCTCATCGGATTTTTCGTGAATACGCTGGCACTTCGGATCGATCATAGCGGGAATCCGGCTTTCACAGAGCTATTAGAGCGAGTGAAGGAAACAACAATGGGTGCCTATGCGCATCAGGATGTGCCGTTTGAGATGGTCGTAGATGAGCTGAATATTGTACGTGAGGCTGGGAAGCAGCCGCTGTTTCAGGTCATGTTCGTTCTGCAAAACCTGCCCCTTGAAGCTTCTCCGATGGGTGAGGTGACATCTGTTTTAGCTATTGAAGATAATGATACAGCCAAATTCGATCTCTCTCTGTTTGTTTTTGAAGGGGCGGAGGGTCTTCAATTAAAACTAGAGTATGATGCAGACTTATTTTCTGACGACACGATGGAACGGTTCCTTCGTTACTACGAGCAGCTGCTTGCATGTATTTGTGAAAATCCAGCACAGCCGATCAAACAAATGAATTACCTGCCAGAGAAAGAGAGGCATCAGCTGCTCTATGAATGGAGCGGCACAACAGATCAACCAGCGGGCCCGCTTCTCATCACAGAACGGTTTGAAGCGCAGGTGAAAAAGACGCCTCATGCGATCGCCCTCGAATCTGGGGGAAAACAGTGGACGTATCAGGAGTTACAAGAGAAAGCCGACCGGCTTGCCGCTTATCTGCAGCAGCGAGGAGTGAAGCCGCATGAACCAGTAGGGCTTCTGATCGACAGGTCGCCTGAAATGATTTTTGGGGTGCTGGCGATTGTGAAAGCAGGCGGGGCCTATGTCCCAATTGATCCTGAATATCCAGATGCACGCATTGATTATATGCTGAGGGATACAGGTATTCAGCTGTTACTGACAAAAAATGAATGGCTGAAACAAGTCTCGATCAGTCAAACCGAGCTCATTTGTCTTGATCAGGGGTATGAAGAGTTTTTATCAGAGGCAGAACTCAAGTCTGCTGCTTTAAAACCTGATGGACTCGCTTATATCAATTACACATCAGGATCAACCGGTCAGCCAAAAGGGGTTTTAATTCCGCATCAAGCGGTCATCCGGCTTGTATGCGAAACAGATTATGTCACCCTTAATGAACAAACGCGTATTTTACAAATCGCGAGCTTTTCCTTTGATGCCTTTACGTATGAAATATGGGGAGCCCTGCTCAACGGGGGAAGGCTGATACTGACCGATCGAAATACGATCTTATCAATGGATACACTGGCTGACACGCTGACATCTTACAAGATCACAACAGGATTTCTGACAGTGCCGCTGTTTAACCGATTAACAGAGGAACATCCAGAAGCTTTATGTGGATTCGATGCCTTATTGGTCGGCGGTGATGCTTTGTCAGCTGCTCATATCCGTAAAGCGCTGCTGTATTTACCTGAAGGTCTTTTAAACGGCTATGGACCAACTGAGAATACGACGTTCTCCTGTGTGCATCACATTCGGGCAGTGGATGAGGGGCAGGCAACAATTCCTATCGGTCAGCCAATTGCGTATTCTCAGACCTATGTACTAGACGACCAGCTGCAGCCGGTTCCGCAAGGTGTTATTGGAGAGATTTACGTAGGCGGTACAGGGCTTGCACTCGGATACCTTGGAGATGAAGAAAAAACATCGCAATCATTTATCCCGCATCCTTTCCAAGAAGGAGCGCGTTTATATAAAACAGGCGATATGGGCCGCTGGCTGCCAAACGGCATCATCGACTGCCTTGGAAGAATCGATCATCAAGTGAAAATTCGCGGACACCGCGTCGAATGCGGAGAAATTGAAGCTGCTATGCTGCGCTTTGAAGACATCATAGAATGTGCGGTCATTCCGCATCAGCATGATAGTGGTCATAAGCGATTGATCGGTTATTTTGTCCAAAAGGGCAGCATGACCACGCAAGACATTCGCCATCAATTAAAAGAAATACTGCCAGATTATATGGTGCCAAGCCTATTAATAGAGCTGGAGGAACTCCCGCTCACGGCAAATGGCAAGGTAGACCAAAAACGTCTTCCGCCGCCAGAGTGGAGACAGGAAGAAGTGGACAAACCGGCTGACAGGGCACTCAGTGAGGAAGAGCGTGTACTGGAAAAAGTATGGACTCAGCTGCTCGGTACGCCTTCGATTGGCGTACATGATAACTACTTTGAGCTTGGCGGAGATTCGATTATTGTCATACAAATGGTGGCGCGCTTAGCACAGGAAGGCTATGTCATTCAGCCGAGAGATGTATTTGAAAAACAGACGATTTCACAGCTGGCACTTGCTATGAAAAGGTCAGATGCTGCTGCGTTCTATGACCAGTCACCTGTCACAGGAGCTGTTCGTCTGCTTCCAATCCAATCATGGTTCTTTGAGCAATCAATGACAAACCAAGATTATTGGAATTTATCAGCGCATATGGAATTCAAGCAATCCATACAGCTAAAGCAGCTGACACAGGTTCTCTCAAAAATTGTCGATCATCACGATATGCTGAGAGCGATGTATACAAAAACAGCAGATGGATCATGGATTCAAACCATTCGTGCGCCTGGCATCCCCCCTTGTGTCTCCTTCTTTGATTTGACGGGTGTTTCTCAGGAGGAAGCGCTGGAACAAATCCGCATGGAGACCGCCGCTTGTCAAGGAACGTTGTCATTAGGGCGGGGAGAAGTCATCAAAGCCATTCTTTTTCACACAAGTGATGGCACGTCTGAACTCTTTATCGCTGCCCACCATCTTGTAATGGATGGAATCTCATGGCGCATCATACAGGAAGACATATTAAATGGACTGAAGCAGCTTGCGGCAGGGCAGGAAATCGAGCTTGCAAAGAAAACTGCGTCCTATCAGCAGTGGGCAGATGCTCTTTATGAATATGCACAAACCGATCAATTACAAGAGCAGGTTCCTTTTTGGCAAAATATCATCAGACAAGAGGAAGAGGGTTCTCCTTTTCAAACACCTGCGCTTTTCAATATAGAAGAACATGCAGAGATCCTGTCTATTCAATTGACGAAGGATCAAACAGATATTTTATTAAAACAGGCATCACAAGCGTACCGAACAGAGGTAAACGATTTACTCTTATCAGGACTCACACAAGCCGTTGGAAAGCCGCTGCTCATCACGTTAGAAGGGCACGGACGCGAGGATTTATTTGAACAGATGGATTTGTCACGAACAGTCGGATGGTTTACAAGCTCTTATCCTATTTTTATTCCTTTTATTCAAACCGATATTGAGAGACAAATCAAAGATGTCAAAGAAACCTTAAGAGCTGTGCCGCAAAAGGGAATCGGCTATGGCTTGCTTCAATATATGACAGCATCTCGTTTCCTTAAAAAGGCCGCGCCGCAGATGAGCTTTAATTATCTTGGACAGTTAGATCAAATAGACGGTGAAGCACATCTTTATTTAGCAGATGAACGAAATGGACTTGTACATGATCCAAAAGCAGAAAGACAGCATTTGATCGATGTGTACGGATATGTTGTGAACGGTCAGCTTCAGATGAATTTTATGATAAACCGTGAACTGCTTCAGTATGAAGAGGTGCGCCTGTTACCTGAACGGTTCAAAGAAAAAATGGAGGATATTCTGACGCATTGTGTAGAGACAAAAGGCGGCTTTACTCCATCTGATTTTCCAATGGTTCAGCTGACGCAAGAGCAAATCGATGAGCTTCCAGAGAATGTAGTGGATGTGTATCCACTATCTCCAATGCAGCAAGGGATGCTGTTTCATGCTCTATTAGATCAAGCGTCACAGGCGTATTTTGGTCAAGTGCATATGACACTCGTAGGCTTAACGGACGGCGCAGCCTATGAAAAGGCCTGGAATCTGCTTGTGGAGCGTCATTCGATTTTGCGGACAACATTTGCTTGGGAAGGGCTAAAGGAGCCTGTTCAGTTGATTCAATTAGAAGGAAGCATTCATCTCACTCAGCACGATGTGCGCCACCTGAGCGAAACGGATCAGAAGGAAGCCATCCAGCAATATTTGCAAACAGATCGTTTAAAGGATTTCAAACTAGAAGATACGGATGAACCACTGATTCGTATTGCTTTATTCCATCGTGATGAAAACACATGCACGTTTATTTTTAGCTTTCATCATATTTTAATTGATGGCTGGAGTTTGTTCAGTTTTATTGAAGAATCCTTTTCTTTATACCGCTCTCTTGTGGATGAACGGGAGGTGGATCTTCCTGCTGTCCGTCCATATAAAGATTTTATCGAGTGGCTGCAAAAGCAGGATCAAGAGAAGGCGCTAGAGTTCTGGAAAGGTTATATGTCAGGAGTAGAGGAGGCTACACCGCTACCAGGAGACGGCGGGCAGGCTTCGGATGAAGATGCAGGTGTTGATCAGCTAAGTATCAAACTAACGCCCGAGATGCAGCAGAAACTCGAAAAGATGACAGGCGCGCAGAAGGTGACAATGAGCACATTGATTCAAACAGCATGGGGGCTGCTTTTGCATCTTCATTCAGGATCAGAGGATGTTGTGTTCGGAGTGACAGTATCAGGACGGCCGGCGGATTTACCACAGGTTGAAAGCATGACAGGGCTCTTTATAAACACATTGCCGCTCCGTTTGCCGATTACGCCAGAGTGGACCATTTCCAAGCTGCTGGCACATACGCAGGACACAGTTTTTCAGATGCGGGAATTCGAATATACCGTACTGCCAGATATTCAGCAGCTGACCCACATCCCGAATGGAGATTCATTGTTTAACAGCATTGTCGTGTTTGAAAACTATCCGATTGAATCTATCGAGCCATACGGAGTGCGCATTTTAGACATTGCGAGTCATGAAGAAACGAACTATGACCTGACCCTTGTGGCAGTTCCGGGAAATACGCTGGAGCTTCGGGTCACCTATCGTTTCAATCAATATACAGAAAAGCAAATACAAGCGCTGATGCAGCAGCTGATCCACACACTTGAAGCGATGACAGAACAAATGGAGACACCCCTCTCTTCCTTCACGATCGTGACGAATGAAGAAAAAGAGCGGATGATCACCGATTGGGCGAAAAATGCACAAGTCAGCGTGCTGTACCCAGATCAAGAAGAGGTCTATTCAGGTGTGCATGATCCTTCCTGTGAGACGGAAATATATGTCCTGAGCGAAGAGCATCAGCTCATGCCGGTAGGATTTTCTGGAGATATTTTTATCGGTGTAAAGGATATCAAAGCAATTTGCGGGGAGCTTGCCGATTGGATGGAGACGCATAAAATTCCGCATCCATTCAAACATCAAACTGGCGAATACCTCTATCCGACAGGGGATGTCGGCGTTTGGACTGAAAAAAACAAGATTCAGATTTTGGATTGGATGTAGGAGGAGAAGAACGATGCTAGTGAGTAGACGAAAAGGACATGCAGCAAATCATATCGTCAGAATCAACGGAAAACGGATAGATCTCAAAGCATTAGAGCAAGTCATGATGCTTCATTTTCCGCTTAAGGAATGTGCAATCATTCCGAAGAAAAATCAAGAAGGCAGTTTATCGCTTGTGCTATTTGCACAGGCGAAGGACGCTTCGCTGACAAGAGAGGATCTGAAGAAAGGTCCGCTTCATCCTCATGAAGTGCCGGCCGCTCTCGTCTTATTACCTTCTTTGCCAAAGACAGAAAGTGGAGCAGTCGACAAAGAGGCACTGCTTTCAATTGAAATCATAGATCAAGAGGAATTAAGAAAGATAGAAGAGCGCACCAAAGCTATAGATGGAGTAGAGGAAGCGGCCGCTTTCATTGAAAGTCAGTCAGAAAAACGCATGCCCTATCATCTAGATGACCTGTTTCCTGACCGACAGCGTACTCAAGGGAACGAAACGCTTTCGAAAAGTGAAGCGGGCGAAGCAAAACCATCATCTCTACATGAGAAGCCGCCTGCACTTGTGTATGGCGGAGATGTGATCAAAAAACCAGGCACACCTGTCACACTGACAGAGGTGCTGATTCGATCAGCCTTTATGTCACCAGACCGCGGGGTGACTTATTTGAAAGAAGGCGGGCGTACGTTGACCCAAACCTATCCTGAATTACTAACTAGCGCTGAACGGGTTCTGTCAGGTTTAAGGGCAGCAGGACTGTCAAACGGCGATCAAGTATTACTTCAATTGAAAGACCATCAAGATTTTATCACGGTGTTCTGGGGCTGTATTCTCGGAGGAATCATTCCGACCCCAGTCTCTGTGCCGCCTGTTTATGATGAAGTGAATCAAGGTGTGAATAAGCTGAAGGGCGTGTTTCAGCTGCAAAATGAACCTTTCATTATTACGAATGAAGCAAGTGCTGAGGACATTGCTGGCCTGCGTGAGACATTTGAAGCAAAGGTCGTGCCTATCTTAACAATTGAAACATTGCTGGCGTATGAACCAGATGAACAGCATTATGAGCCAGAGCCGGATGAGCCTGTGCTGCAGCTGCTGTCTTCAGGAAGTACGGGTGTACCAAAGTGTATCCGTCATCATCATCAAAGCATTTTATCTAGAATTATGGCCTTTGAGCAGGTAAACGGCTTTACACATGAGGATGTGTCGCTTAACTGGATGCCGCTTGATCATGTTGGTGGAATTGTCATGTTTCATGTACATGACGTCTACCTTGGCTGCCAGCAGATAAGTCCATCCATCGATCAATTTATCGAGCAGCCGATGGTGTGGCTGGATTGGGTAGAAACATACGGGGTCACAAGGACATGGGCACCAAACTTTGCCTTTGCCATGATGAATGAATATGAAGACGACATTCGTAAGGGAAACTGGGACCTGTCTACTCTGACTTATATCATGAATGCAGCCGAAGCGGTTGTTCCGAAAGTCACGCAGCGCTTCATGCACATGATGGGCCAGCACGGATTAAACCGTCATGCAATGGTACCTGCTTACGGTATGTCAGAAACATCCTCAGCCATTGTTCAGTCAAAGAAATTTATGCGGAACAGTGAACAGGATGGACAGCTGACGATTGATCAAACCTCGTTA
This sequence comes from Bacillus sp. FSL R5-0712, assembly GCF_038593285.1. NCBI lineage: Bacteria > Bacillati > Bacillota > Bacilli > Caryophanales > Bacillaceae > Bacillus > Bacillus sp. FSL R5-0712. Next base: position 403,885 of record NZ_CP151981.1, read on the forward strand.
ACAAGTGAGATTGAATATGTGACGCACGATCATCCGAACAAGATGACGTTTACAGAAGTCGGCACGCCGATTCCGTCTGTATGGATTCGAATTGTAGATGAGCATCACGAGGTGCTGCCAGAAGATCAGGTTGGGCGCTTGCAGGTGAAGGGTCCAACAATTATGATGGGCTACTATCAAAATGAAGAAGCCAATCAAGAAGTTTTTGCGGAAAACGGCTGGTTTCACACAGGGGATTTAGGGTTTATTCATGAAGGGCGTCTCGTTCTGACAGGTCGAGAAAAAGACATCATTGTCATCAACGGCGCTAACTATTTGAATTATGAAATTGAAGCGGTTGTAGAAGAGGTGGACGGGGTCGAAGTCACTTTTGCCGCTGCGTACGGCATTTATAATCCCGAATCAAGCAATGACACGCTTGCCGTCTTTTTTGTCTCACAAAGGGATTCAATAGAGGAACAAATCGCGATGATTCAACAGATTAGAGAGGCCATCATTCGAAAAATCGGCATAGAGCCTGATCACATCATTCCGGTGAAAAAAGACCAATTTCCAAAAACGGAGAGTGGGAAAATCCAGCGTGCCCAGTTAGGCGCAGCACTAAAAGATGGAGCCTTCCGTGACATTGAACAAGCACTGGATCTTGCTTCTGAAAATGAACAAACACTCCCAGACTGGTTTTTCAAACGCATTTGGGCTAAGGAGCATATCGGTCCAACTCAGCCTTTTACTGATCATGTACTCGTTTTCGAGGATGAAAAAGGGCTGTATCAATCGCTTTACACACAATTTGAGCAAAAGAAACAGCCATATATTTCTGTGAGAAAAGGGCATGAATTTTTGCGTCTGTCCAAAGGGATGTACCAGATAAATCCGAGAATCAAGGGGGATTACGTCAGGCTCATTGCCGCACTTGAAGCAGATGAACTAAAGATCGGACGTATGCTCCATCTGTGGAATGTGTCAGACAAAGAAGACATCGTTGATCCTGCGCAGTTCAAAGAGCTGCATGCCAGCACCAATCAATCCATTTTGTACTTGTATCAAGCATTGAGACAAGCAAATAAAGAGCCCATCCGTCTTGTCGTTGTGACAAAAGGTGGTCAATTTGTGAAGCCTGAAGACGATCTTCATGTGGAGAAAACGCCGCTTGTAGGTCTGCTAAAAACCATTCCGCAAGAATGGGAAGGAGCAGAGGTGTCTCATCTTGATATTGAAGCGGAGAATGCAGAACAGGATGCCAAGCATATTGCGGAAGAATTGTCTGCGATTCATATAAAAGCAGAGGTTTCTTACCGAAATGGGGACAGATTCGTACCAAAGCTGGAAAAAGTCAATATGATCGAAGCGCCCCAAACAGAAGGTTTTTTAGAATATGAAGGTCTTTATTTATTAACTGGAGGACTTGGCGGGATTGGGTTTGAGCTGTCTAAGCAAATGCTCCAATTTGGCTTAAAGCTCATATTGATTGGACGGACATCTCTGGAAGACAGCTTGGAAAAGAAAGAAGCCTTCTCACAGCTTAAAGATGTTGGTGACGTCATTTATATCCAAGCAGATGTGACCAACTTACGTGACGTTGAACAGGCGATTTATGAAGCAGAAAAGCATTTTGGACAATCAATCCGGGGTGTGCTGCATTTGGCCGGTGCTGGTAATGTGTCTGAGCATTTTCAGCAGGCGGACAAGTATACACTGGCTCATACGTCAGAAGAGGATTTCACAAAAGAAATGTCAGGGAAAGCAGACGGAGCATGGGTCCTGCAGGAAGCCTTTAAGTATGATCCGACAGTACCGCTTGTCTTTTTTGGATCGGTCAATGGCTTTTTTGGCGGCACAACATTTGGGGCATACTCTGCGGCCAACAGCTTTTTAGATGGACTCGCGCATGCTCTCACCTTTCAAGAAGGAAGACGAGCGATCTCTTTGAACTTCAGTATGTGGGATAATCTCGGTTTGTCTAAGGGGCATACCGGAGCAGCTCTCACCGTTCGCAAAGGATTTCAATTGATTGGAAAGAAGCAAGGTCTCCATTCATTATGTTTAGGTGTCCGGCTCAATGAAGCGCATCTATTTATCGGTCTGGACGAAGCAAATCCAGACATCGCCGGGTATCTTCAGCCAGCTCCAATACCGGTCTTTGAGAAAAAGCTTTTTTACACCGTTCAGCCTGGCAAAGAAGTGCATGTTGAAGAGATCACGAGCGTCTCAAAAGGCAAATGGGACATTCAGCAAGTAAAGGAAATACCGAAAAAGCAAGATGGCTCTATTGATTATGAAGCACTCAAATTGAATCATGACAAAAACGGACAAAGCCTTGAAAAGCTATTGCCAGAAACGAAGACAGAGCAGCTTCTTGCCGCCATATGGGAGGACATTTTAGATGTAGATCGTGTGTATAAAGAGGATCAATTCTTCGACCTTGGCGGGCATTCACTAAAAGCGACTCAAACCATTTCCCGGATCAATCATGAATTTTCAATGAAGGCGCCTTTAAAAATATTATTTGAAAGTAAGCATCTGGCACATCTGGCGCAAATGGTTGATGACATCAAAGGGGCGCCAGCCGTTCAGGAAGCTAAAATTCCAAAGCTTGAAAAGCAAACAAGCTATGAACTGTCACATGCCCAGAAGCGTATTTGGTTCTTATCCACATTAGAAAAGAGCCATCATTACAATATATTAGGTGCTTGGAAGCTGACAGGACCATTACACGTTCAAGCATTAACAAAAGCGATTGGCCTTTTAACAAAGCGGCATGAAGCACTTCGGGCAGTATTTAAATCACTTGGCGGCAAGCCGGTTCAACTTATTCGCGAAGACCTTCCGCCATCTGTGACTGTGGCAAATTTCTCGTTATTTAATGAAAAAACAAGAGCGAGAAGACTCAAGCAGCTCATTCAGCAAGAGGCAGACCGCGTTTATGATTTAGAAAGAGGACCTCTTGCGCAGTGGACGATAGTAGATATGGGCAAGGAGGAGTATTATCTCCTTTGCGCGCAGCACCACATCATTTCAGATGCATGGTCACTCAGCCTGCTCATTCAGGAATTAGAAGTGGCATATGAAGCGCTGCTTGCAGATGAAACGCCGCAGCTCCCAGCCTTAGAAATCGAATGGACAGACTATGTACATTGGGAAAATGAACAATTAAAGCATCATCAAGAAGACCAAGCCTATTGGCTCAATACGTTACAAGGTGAACTTCCAGTGCTGGAGCTGCCGTTTGACCGTCCTCGTCCGCCGGTTCAAACATTTAACGGTGCTACAGAGCAAATCGTACTGGATGAACCGCTTATCCGCCGCTTGCAGGCTTTGTCCAAGCAGCAGGGCACGACATTGTTCATGACGATGCTGTCCGCGTACTACGTCCTGCTTCACAAGCTGTCCGGACAGACAGATATCATCATTGGATCGCCTATCGCGGGCCGGGATGCCAAGCAATCAGAGCAGCTCGTTGGGATGTTTGTGAATACACTTGCGCTGAGACAGGACGTCTCAACAGCAGAGACGTTTGCCGATCTTTTGGAAAACGTGAAAGAGATGACATTAAAAGCGTTTGAGCATCAGCATTATCCATTTGACAAGCTTGTCGATGACCTTTCGTTAGATAGAGATTTAAGCCGGTCCCCTATTTTTCAGGCGGCCATGGGGTATGTCACCGATTCGCTCGATGTAAACCTTAAAGGGCTGACAAGTGAACATGTGATGGTCCATCATACAGTATCTAAATTTGATCTCACCCTGCATGTATTTGAACAGGAAGAGCAGCTGTCGATTCAGGTGGAATACAATACGGATTTATTTGATCAAGAGACCATTCATCGTTATATGAACTATTATCTCCATGTGCTAGATGGCATGACCGCACAGCCTGAGCGTACATTTGCTGATTATTGCTTAATGAACAAAGCGGAACAGGCGGCCATGATTCTAGGCAAAAATCAAACGGAAACGCCATATCCAAAGCGAACGCTTCAAGAATTGTTTGAAGAGCAGGTGCAGCGTCATCCGCATCGTATTGCCTTGTCCTATATGGATGAACACATGACATATGAAGACTTGGATGAAAAGGCGACAAAGCTTGCTGCTTACTTGCAGTCAAAAGGAATTGGACCAGGCTCCCTTGTACCGATGCTATTTGATCGCTCCTTTGACATGATTGTTTCGGTCCTAGGAATCGTCAAATCTGGTGCTGCGTATGTTCCGATGTCACCTGAATATCCTGATGCACGCATCCGTCTCATCGTTCGTGATACGCAAAGCGATGTGATCATCACCCAGTCTCATCTTGCAGATCGTCTCGTAGACTTTACAGGTTCAAAGATTGTCATGGACAAGCCAATACTAGAAACAAATGCAGTGTATCAAAGAGAAGCCTCGATCATAGGGGAAGACCAGATAGCCTATGTCAACTACACATCAGGCTCAACAGGTACACCAAAAGGCGTGATGCTCCCTCATGCAGGAGTTGTCCGCTTAGTTAGAGAAACAAATTATATAAAGCTCGGTCCAGATGACAAAATGCTTCAGCTCTCAAACTATGCTTTTGATGCCTTTACATTTGAATTATGGGGGGTGCTGCTGAATGGCGGTCAGCTGATTCTGCTCCCAAAATATGCAGCACTGAATATGGAAGAATTAACGCAATTCATCAAAACGTATCAAGTGACAGCCAACTGTCTGCCAACCGCTTTATTTAATCGACTGGTAGAGCATGATCCGAAAAGTGTGGCAGGCTACCGCACATTACTCGTTGGCGGGGAAGCCATGTCTAGTGAGCATGCACGAAAGGCACTGCCGCATATGGAAGGTGTGCTCGTCAATGCTTACGGTCCAACAGAAAACACGACATTAGCCACAACACATCAAGTCACACACGTGCCAGCAGGTGCAAAATCAGTTCCAATTGGTGTGCCGGTGTCGAACTCAACTGTCGTCATACTGGACGAAGCGCTCAACCCAGTACCAGCAGGCGTCAAAGGAGAAATTTATATCGGCGGAACTGGCCTTGCGAAAGGCTACCTTCATGATCCAGAGCAGACAAAGGAGCGGTTTATTGACAATCCTTTTCCTAAACTAAAGGGAGACAAGCTGTATCGTTCAGGCGACCTTGGTACATGGCGATCAGATGGCACCATTGAATACCTCGGCCGAAAAGATCACCTGGTGAAAATTAGAGGCTACCGAATTGAATGCGGAGAAATTGAGACAGCCCTGCTCAAGCATCCGCAAATCAAAGAATGTACAGTCATCGCCAAAACGTATGGCAGCTCAAAACGGCTGGCGGCCTACCTTGTGACAGATGGAGAAAATCCTGTTCCGGGCTGGAAAGCCTTTTTGCAGGAAAGCCTGCCAGGCTATATGATTCCAAGTTACTTTGTCGTACTGGATGAAATGCCGGTGACAACGAACGGGAAGGTTGATCAAAAAGCACTGCCAGAGCCAACAGAAACAATTTCCCTTTCCCGTGATGACGACAAACCGGTCACCGAAACGGAGGAACGGATTGTCGCAGCTTTCAAAGAAGTGCTTGGTGTGAAGCAAGTAGGTATGCATGACTCCTTCTTTGATCTGGGCGGCGATTCCATTATGAGTATTCAGGCTGTGGCCAAATTAAAAGAAAAAGGTGTTCGTGTTGATCCAAAATGGATTTTCATGCACCCGGCGCCTGCGCAATTAGCCGCCCATTTGGACGCAGTGCCAGAAGCCGCTGAGAACGTTGAAAGGTCTCCGAAGGACTACGTGATCGAGCTGAAAAAAGGCGATCCAGCCGAACCGAGAATATTCTTTGCGCCGCCTGCTGGTGGAACAGTGATGGGCTATATTGATGTTGCTAAGCTCATGACACATCAAGGGGCTGTGTACGCCTTGCAGTCTCCTGGCCTATATGAGGATGAAGAGCCGCAATTCCTCCATTACACGGAGCTTGTAACCCTTTTTATTGAAGCTATTGAGACGTTCTACCGTCCGGGGATTGACTATCTCGCAGGGCATTCAATGGGCGGGCATCTTGCCTACGGAATGAATCAGCGGCTCTGCCATGCAGGAAAAGCACCGAAAGGACTCATCATTTTAGATACGGTGCCAGTGCTAAGAGATGAGGCAGATCAGGCACTTCATGCCGATATGAACGAAGAAGAAGTAAAAATGCTCGCACTTGTCCTTGGGATGGGGAACCTGGTCGGCATTCAGCCAGAAGCTTTACAAGGATTGAGCTTCCAAGAAGTGAAGCAGAAAATACTCAAAGAGGCAGAAAAGGATGAAGTTGTTCATCAATTCATGAATGATCAATATTTAGATAAATATTTGCAAATGCAAACGCATAATACGATCATGTCACAAGCCATTGAATTAGAAAAAGAACCATTCCCTGTGCCATTTTATATTGTTCAAAGCAGTGATCACGCAAGCGATTTCCAGAAGAAGTTCGCAGATTGGGAGGCTTATACGAAAGAGTCGTGCTCGTATTACCACATCAAAGGCGATCATGTCACCATGATGAAAAGACCGCAGGCAGATGAACTGGCACGGATTCTTCAAACGATTATAAAGGGGTAAAGACGTATGAATCAGTTATTGAAAACCTTTGAAAAAAAATCAGATCTCATTCAGCTTATTTGTTTTCCTTTTGCCGGCGGATATTCCGCCTCATACCGTCCGCTCTTTGAACAGCTAAAAGACGTGGCCGAAGTCACAGCAGCAGAGCCCCCAGGGCACGGCACCAATCTCATGCCGCTTGAATCAAGCATTGACCGGCTGGCAGAGCTGTATAAAGAAGGACTTACGGACAAATTGAACCGCCCATTTATTCTGTTTGGACATTCAATGGGAGGGCTTGTGGTATACAGACTAACCCAGCTGCTAGAAAAGGAAGGAATTTATCCTGCAGCAGTGGTGATCTCAGCCATTCAGCCTCCGCAAACAAAACGGCAGATGCTGACACATTTATCCAATGAAGCATTTGTACAGCATATTGCCGAAATGGGCGGGATTCCAAAGGAATTACTAGAGAACAAACCAATGATGGATTACTTTACGCCGTCATTGCGTGCAGACTACCAGGCGTTAGAAACCTTTCAGCACACAGATCAATCGATTATCGACACACCTGTTTATTTATTCAATGGAAAGCAAGATGAGAAATGCATGCAGGATGCAAGCGGCTGGTTAAAATGGGCAAAAACGATCGAACGCACCAATTTCGATGGAGGCCACATGTACATCAACACACACCTTGAGCCATTTGCAGAGCAGATGAGACATGTGATTGAGCTAACAGCCAAGCAGCAATTGATCAGACATTAAAAAAGAAAGCGGCTCTCTATAAAGAGGCCGCTTTTTCTTATGAATGCTGTTTCTTCACCACATTCCCGCCAATCACCCCGCCAATGACCAGCACCCCTCCGAGGAGATGATACCAATCAATCGTTTCGTGTAAAATGAGAACCCCGGCGGCGACTGTGATAAACGCGGATAAATTGTTAAAGATGCTGACCTTTGCCGCTTCAAGCTGCGAGAGTGCATAGTTTGATAAATACGCCGTGAGAAGCGATGAAAGAATACCTAAAAAGAGCATCGACCATACAAAGGATGCTTCTGTAAATGGACTGAAAAACTGAGGCAATGACCCATTGATCGAATGCCGAATAAGCGCAGCGGCATTAAAAAAGACAAAGCCAAAGAAGGTCATCACAAAGGTGAGTTCGATCACATGGAATCGTTTTGTAATCACTCTGGCAAACACACTATATGCACTGGATGACAGGGCTGAAAGTAAAATCAGTACATAGCCGATGAAATGAGAATGCTTAACATCAATTCCCTTCATGACAAAGAGAAGCATCACCCCGCACACAGAAAGAAAGGTAAACAGCACTTGTATCCATGTCGCACGTTCCTTTAAAAACCAGGCTGCCAGCAGCATCGTCAAAATGGGAATCGTCGCTTGAATGATGCCAGCCTCTGAAGAAGATGTATACATCAATCCCCACACTTGAAAAGCAAAGAACAAAACAGGGTAAAGCAAGGAAAACGGTACGATATAAATGAGATCACGCCATTGAATGGATATGCGATACTTTTTTCGTAGAAACGGATACAGCAATAAAGCGGCTGCAAAAGAAACAGTAAAGCGGTGTGCCAATAAATCGATTGGATTTGCTGATTCTAATGCTATTTTGACAAACAAAAAGGAAAAACCAATGATAGAGGCGTATGCGACCGCGGCAGCATACGCTTTTTGTTTTGACATATTCATAACGTGACTCCTTACATGAGCATGCATGCTTCAAATGAATTGACCGGTTCTGTTCTTCTATCGTAATCGGATCATCTAACGTGTACAATAAGAGAACATGATATCTGTACCGGTACAAGGAGGAAAAGGCGTGAGGAAATATGATCAGCTTGTCTCGAGTTTAAAAGAAAAAATGGATTCAGGTGAGTACAGCGCTGGAATGAAAATTCCCTCCATTCGCCACTTAGCGGCTCAATATGCAGTGAGTAAAAGCACTGTCATCAAAGCGCTGGAGACATTGGAGCGTGAACATCTGCTGTATTCTGTAGAAAGGAGCGGCTATTATGTCGTGAAAACGAAGCAATCAGCAGGTAAGCAGGACGGCACATGGATTGATTTTGCTTCATCTGCTCCTGATCCCGTTGTGTTTCCATATGTCGATTTCCAGCACTGCATCAACCAAGCGATCGATTTATATCAAAATGACTTATTTATTTACGGCACAGCCAACGGCTTACCATCCCTGCTGCCAGTCATTTCAAAGCGATTAATGGATTATCAAGTGTTTGCTCATCCAGAACAGATCGTCATGACCTCTGGTATTCAGCTCGCGTTATCCATTTTAAGCACCATCCCTTTTCCGAATGGAAAACAAACCATACTAGTCGAACAGCCGGGGTATCACTTATATCTCCAATATTTAGAGAAAAACCAATTGCCTGTGCGCGGAATTCAACGGACGGAAAAAGGGATCGATCTGATCGAATTAGAACGTATCTTTCGAGAAGAGGAGATTCGTTTTTTCTATACGATGCCAAGATTTCAAAACCCGCTTGGAACGAGTTTATCAAAGCAAGAAAAAAGAGCGATTGCAGCCCTTGCTGAGAAATATGATGTCTACATTGTTGAGGATGATTATCTAGCAGATTTAGAATTCGACACAAAAAGAGACCCGATCTATTCATACGATCAGGCAGGAAAGGTTATTTATTTGAAAAGCTTTTCTAAAATCATTTTTCCGGGACTGCGAACAGGAGCTGTCGTCTTACCTGAAGAACTGATTACACCTTTTAGCGAACACAAACGGCTGATTGATATCGACAGCTCCATGCTGTCCCAGGCAGCCTTAGAAATCTATTTAAAAAGCGGGATGTTTGAGCGGCATAGAGACAGGATGCGGGCGAGCTATCGAAACCGCTCCAAGCAGCTCGTGGCAAGTTTAAAAAATGATCAAAGCGCTTATCAGCTGGGAGAATGGGAACCAGCTACCCATACACATGTACGTGTCGACCGGTCGATTCCCATGAACCAGCTCATTCAGCAGCTGAAAAAGGCATCTGTTTCCATTCAGCCAATTGACCGCCATTACCTACAGGCCTATCAAAAGGACCCCATTCTTCAGCTGAACATCTGGCAGGTGAAAGAAGAGCAGATCACACGTGGAGTCGATCTATTAAAGACGGTATTTCAGCAAAGCACGCGTTATTAAAGACGGGACAGCACATCACTGCAAGTGATTTTCTCTACGCTTTCAGCCGCAGCAGACTTTCGTGTGCATACCGCCATTTGGTAGGCAGGGTCAAGTGAATAAGTTTGAACAAAGCAAGGTGTTTCATGATCAGGTAATGTCAACGCAGCCTGTCCATCCTCTGACAGACGGGCTGTAAAGGACGAAAGCCCATAGGATAAGCCTTTTCCAGTGAGCTTGATAAAGGCCTCCTTCATTGACCATAGATGAAAGAAATACGCTTCCTGCCGTTCTGCCGGCTGTGAGAGTAAATCCTGATACTCATCCGCTGAAAAAAATCGTTTGGCAATCGCCAGATCAATAGGTTTGATTTCCTCAATATCAATGCCAACAGGTGCATCATCTACTGCGCAAACGACCCAATCGCCAGAATGAGAAAGATTAAAATGAAAAGAAGGAAGCTGCCGGACAACAGGCTTGCCATTGCCCTCAGTTTCAAAAACGATCCGATCCATAGGCAGATCGTACATATCATGGATCGTTTGACGAACCAGCACCTCACCTAACAAGGTTCTTCTTGCATCGATCAAAAAACGAAAGCGTTCAGCCGCAGCACGCTTTTCAGATGACACAAAGGGTTTCAGCCGCTCTATTTGTTGTTGTGCATCAATTTCATCTAAGTGTTGTAATTTGATAGCAAATATCTTCATAACGAACCTCTAATTTTTTACATTGATTGTACCATTGAAGAGTGCCGCTTAAAAGGGTCCATTAACGTAAAGAGGCAGCGAGCCTCGCTGTTTTACGTCTGTTTCACGATGTGAACACCATTCGGATCAGTTGTATCAACTCCATCATCATCTGTCATAATCACGTTAAGCAGGGAAAGCTGTTCACCTTTTTGCCAGTGAATGGGCTGATGCAAAGGTGATAGCAGCTGATCCACTTTAGGTGTCTGTGACAAATCAGGAACAGCAATTGTCATAGCGTGCAGCGCATCGGTTCCCGTTTCAATGACATCTGTACGCCGCTGTAACTCAAGCCTTAAACGAAGAGGTGTCGAAAGAAACGTTCTCCGTTCCCCAGCTTGGATTGGCCAGTTTAGTTCTTTAGCTTGTGCAAGCAGCTGAGCATATTCTTCGTCTGAGACAAGAAAGCCGATGTGATCAAAAAGGACTTTTTTGCTATAGCCAAAAGTGATATTGATCTGACCTTTTCTCATTTCGATGATCCGAAAGGTGGGCTGCTCTTCTCTAAAATCTTCCCAAGTGAGCGGGGGATGAAAGGAGCCACTTTTTGTGAAACGACCTTTTACCTCAAAGCCTAGCGAACGATATGCTTGCTCTGTCTCTTCAACAAATGGTGTCCAGTAATGATAGTGGAAAAGCTGCATAGGTCTCATCTCCTGTGTGTGAATATTCTGTTTATTTATTTTAGCACAAGAAAAGCCATTCTAATTATAGAATGGCTTGTTCTCATCTAGTCAGGGTTTGAACAGGTTTCTCGGCTGTTTTTGTAATGAGCAGCTCCAGAAGCCGTGTTGATTGAGGCAAGGAGAAACGAAGGACAAGACCTGTGAAGATCGCAGTCAAAATCGTTCCAATGCCAATCGGTCCACCGAGCATCCATGCAAACAAAAGCACTGTTAACTCAATGCCATTTCGAACCCACTGTACGTTCAGTCCCGTTTTCGCTGAGATGAGCAGCATTAATGAGTCCCGTGGCCCAGCGCCAAGATTAGCTGAAACATAAATGCCAACGCCATATCCAGAAACAACAACACCTGTAATAAATACATATAAGGCCGGTAAATATCCGTGCGGCGCAGGTAATATCGCATTAAAGAAATCAATAAACACGCCAATCAGCACCATATTCAGTAAAGCGCCGATCTTTGGAAATGATTTCGTAAAAATAGAAGTCAGTGTCACAATAAGTGCACCAATAATAATGGACCATTGTCCAATTGTGAGTCCAAAATGCTGAAACAGTCCGTAGTGGAAAGCGTCCCAAGGACCAATCCCAAGGATCTTCCCTTTCACTGTCAGCGATAGTCCAAAAGCTAGTACGATCAATCCAACAAAATAAAAAAACCAACGTAAAAGATGTTCCCGCTTCAAAAGCATTCCCTTCTTTCTTAAACACTCGATTTCCATCGTAACATACTCTCACACCCCTTTAAATGGCTTAGCCTAATTGTAATCGCTTACTTCAAAAATAATTTTTTCGAATTGTAAAGGTCAAAACGGCAAAACAAGCAGTATGACTTTCGGATTGTTTTTTTTGACAAACCAAGCCATTAATTTCCTATCTTTAAGAAAAAAAGAAAATAATTCAATATATTTTGCCAAAAAAATAATCTACACCCAATTAAAGAATATTTATCTTTAAATAGAAAGGATTGTATGTAATTCATATCATAAGACCTGTTTATAAAGATAGATATATGAGGGGATTTAAGATGAAAAAAGGCTATTTTTTTGGAAAAAACATAGACAGATCAAATGACGAGAGGTGTATAGTTCTAAAAGTCTATTTTTGTCGAAAATAGTCATTTAGTCATGTTGAGGCATTTCAAATGTTACTGATATTCTTTACCAAAGTGTGGGAGGTGAACTGGTACATACCTTTATGATATGAAGCAGGGAAAAGAGGAGGTCAAAGAATGAATATATTGAAAAGAACGAGTCAATTATTTCTTATATTGGTGCTGATCGTTGGAAATTTATTAACGGTCTCACCAGCTGTTACGAAAGCCGCTGGGACGGTGGTTGTCAATAACACGGATTCATATATTATTGGGAGTAGACCGCTAGTTCTTCAGCAGCTTGATGGAAATAATCCAACAAACGTAAAAGCTAGTGTACAGGTGAAGGGAATCGATATAGGTGCAGTGAATGGTGTTGCTGTAAGTGATCGAGAAAATGTTGTGTATGCAACTGCAAATACCGCTAACCCTAGTCTATATAAAATAAATGCGACCTCAGGGCAAGCAGAGAGTGTAGCCCAATTACCAGAAGGTGCTTCTAATGCCGTTGTGTATCAAGATAAATATATATATTCTTACGCTTCTAATGGTGAGTATTTCCTTGGAACATACGATTTAGTTACGAAGAAAAAAACGGCCAAAAAAATCGTAGGCTATGACATTGGGTCTGGCGTTGGCGGAGATCTTGTCGTTGATAAGGACGGCTATCTTTGGTTCGCATCAAATGGCAGTGGGGCCATCGCGCAAATGAACCCTGATACAGCAGAAGTTATTCGTGTCATTCCAATTAAAAATGCGGATGGCAAAACGATTGACGGAGGCGTTCGGGGGATTAGCTTCTTGCCAAATGGACAAATGCTATTACAGTCAGGATTAAATGATTCCATTGGGCATTCCACTCTTTTTACACTTGATGCGAAAACATTAAGTACAACATATTTGGGCACTGTAGGTGATTCATTATCTTACGACTTAGCATCACGAGTAAAGCCAGAATTTGATCCATATCCTCCAGAGCTTGAATCAGAAAAATCAGTTGTCTTACAGAAAAAAGCAGAGGGTAACACAGATGAGAAGCATCCAGAAGTAGGCGACACGTTACTTTATACAATTAAAACAAAAAATACTGTGCAATATGGTATTGTCAAAAATCTGATCATATCAGATAGCCTGCCAAGCAGCTTAACGTATGTTTCAGGGTCCCTTAAGGTGGATGGAACAAGCGTAACAGATGCAAAAGATCAAGACAAAGGTGATTATACAAACGGCACTGTTTCAGGTCAAATAGGTGACGTGAAAGATACCGATTGGCACACAGTGACATTTGAAGCGACGGTAGGCAAAGGTCAGGCAGGCAAAGATATTCAAAATACCGCGAATGTCAAAGGGGAAAACACACCACCGGACAAACCAACAACAAACATAGAAATTTACCCGCGTGACCCAAAGCTTGAATCAGAAAAATCAGCCGTCTTACAGAAAAAAGCCGAAGGTAACACAGATGAGAAGCATCCAGAAGTAGGCGACACATTACTGTATACCATTCAAGCCCGTAATGCTGTTGAAGACAGCGTCATTGAAGATCTTGTGATTTCTGACAAGTTACCTCAAGGGTTATCATATGTACCAAATTCTCTACAGATAGATGGAAATCCAGTCACAGATACAAAAGATGATGACAACGGTGATATGACAGACGGAACTGTCACTGGAACGTTCGGTGAAGTGAAAGATGCAAAATGGCATACAGTGACGTTCGAAGTGACGATTAACAAAGGGCAGGCAGGCAAAGACATTCAAAATACAGCCAATGTCACAAGCGGCAACACACCGCCAGATGAACCGACAACGAATGTAGAAATTTATCCGCGTGACCCGAAGCTGACCTCTGAAAAATCAGCCGTCTTGCAGAAAAAAGCCGAAGGTAACACAGATGAGAAGCATCCAGAGGTCGGTGACACTCTTCTTTATACAATTAAAACAAAGAATACGAAAGAAGACAGTCTCGTTGAAAACTTAGTGATCTCAGATGAGCTGCCAGAAGGATTGGCGTATGTACCGAATTCACTACAGGTGGATGGAGATACAGTCACAGACGCAAAGGATGACGATAACGGAGACTTTACAAACGGAACCGTTTCAGGACAATTTGGCGACATTAAGGATACAGATTGGCATACGGTGACGTTTGAAGTGACGGTTGAAAAAGGACAATCTGGTAAAGACATTCAAAATACAGCCAATGTCACAGGCGGCAACACACCGCCGGATAAGCCGACAACAAAAACAGAAATCTATCCGCGTGATCCAAAGCTTGAATCAGAAAAATCAGCGGTCTTGCAGAAAAAAGCAGAAGGTAACAAAGATGAGAAACACCCAGAAGTAGGCGATACCCTTCTTTATACGATTAAAACAAAGAATACGATAGAAGACAGTTTGATTAAAGATTTAGTGATTTCAGATCAATTACCAAAAGGACTGAAGTATGTCACTGGATCCCTGCAAGTTGATGGAGAATCTGTCACGGATGTAAAAGACGACGATAGCGGAGACTACACAGATGGAAAGGTTACAGGTTCTTTTGGTGATGTGAAGGGTACGGACTGGCACACCGTGACGTTTGAAGTAACAGTTGAAAAGGGACAGGCTGGTCAAGACATTCAAAACACAGCCAGCGTCACAGGCGAAAACACACCGCCAGAAGAGCCAACAACAGAAACAAAAATTTACCCTCGTGATCCAAAACTAGCATCAGAAAAATCAGCGGACATTCAAAAGAAGGCAGAGGGCAACACAGATAAAAAGACACCACAGGTAGGCGATACCCTTCTGTATACAATCAAAACAAAGAATCTTGAAGAAGACAGCATCGTCAACAATCTCGTGATTTCCGATGAATTGCCAGAAGGTCTTCAATATGTCGAAGGGTCATTAAAAGTAGATGGACAAGCTGTTACAGATGCAAAAGATGACGACAACGGAGACTACACAAAAGGCACAGTAACCGGTCAAATTGGCGATATCAAAGATACGGACTGGCATACAGTGACCTTTGAAGCGAAAGTCGCTAAAGGCCAATCAGGTAAAAGCATTCAAAACACAGCGAAAGTAACAGGCGAAAACACACCGCCAGATGAACCAACGACTGAAACAAAAATTGAACCAAGAGATCCAAAGCTTGAATCAGAAAAAACATCTGAAATCTCTCAAAAAGCAGAAGGCAATACAGATGAAAAACAAGTACAGGCAGGCGACACTCTTCTTTACACCATCAAAACAAAAAATAGTGTAGAAGACAGTGTCATCAAAGATCTAGTCATCACAGATAAGCTGCCGGAAGGTCTTCAATATGTCGAAGGTTCATTAAAAGTAGATGGACAAACCGTCACAGATGCAAAAGATGACGACAACGGAGATTACACAAAAGGCAAAGTAACCGGTCAATTTGGCGATATCAAAGATAACGATTGGCATACCGTAACGTTTGAGGCGAAGGCTGTCAAAGGATCTGAAGGTAAAACCATTCAAAATATTGGAGTCGTGAAGGGTGAGAATGTAGATGAACCAGACAAACCTGAAAACTCAACGACAGTAGAACCACCGAATGTGCCAGAAGTGCCAGCAAATCCAGATCAACCTTCTGATCCACAACAGGATACACCTGGACATCATCTTCCGAATACTGCAACTGCGATGTACAACCTTTTACTAGCAGGATTTGCACTCGTATTAATAGGTGCAGCCCTGATTTTTTGGAATAGAAGAAAAAGAAACGGATAACCAGTCATGTTTCAAAAATTCATCTCAGCGATAATGATCATAGCAGGGCTTTGTCTTGCGATTGTAGGATATTTGAATATCGTTGATGGACAAAAAGAAGTAGATCAGTCATTTCAGTCTGCACAAGCAGCCATTCAGCAAAAGGGGCAAACAGATTCCCCTTTTGCGCCGCAGACTGGTGAAGCGATTGGGCTTTTGCACATCCCAAAGCTAAAAGCTGAGTTACCGATTGTAGAAGGAACAGAAGCAGATGATTTAGCAAAAGGCGTTGGTCACTTTCATGACAGTTATTTTCCAAACGAGCACGGACAAATCGTTCTATCAGGGCATCGTGATACGGTGTTTAGACGAACAGGAGAACTTGTGAAGGGAGATCAATTGATTATTGAGCTTTCATATGGACGTTTTGTCTATGAAATCGAGAAAACAAAGATAGTGAAGAAAGATGATCAAACAATTATTACTTTACAACAGGAAAAGGAAGAACTTGTCCTCACCACATGTTACCCTTTTTCCTATATTGGTCCTGCACCAAACAGATATATCATATATGGGAAGCGTATTTAGTCACTGGAACAGCCTGCAGATTAACCGATTTGATCGCTTAATCCCTTCATAAAGAGGGAATCTTTTATATCATATCTAGAGATGCAGGAGGGGGCAATTTGTTAAATAACGATTATGTTAAATATATAGATGAATTTGGAAGAATCGTCCTGCCGACAGAGATGAGAAAACGGTTGAACATTCATCCGCAAGATTTTATGGAGATTTATCGAGAAGAAGACCAAATTGTGATGAAGCCGTATTGGCAGGACAAACCTTGCATCGTAACAGGACAAGTGACGTGTTCCAATAAGGTGCTATCCGGCGGGCTGGTTATCAGTCCAGAGGGAGCGAGACTGCTCCTGCAAGATTTACTGGCACTTCGCCTGCAAAAAGAGATATAAAAAAAGGCTGTCCTCACCACGTGAGAACAGCCTTTTTTCATCATACTGGATTTAAGATCCGGTTTAAGAATTGTTTTGTTCGTTCTTCCTTTGGTCGTTTGAAGATTTCTTCCGGGGGACCTTGTTCGACGATGACGCCGCCATCAATAAAAATCACTTCGTCTGCTACTTCTTGGGCAAACTTAATTTCATGTGTGACAACTGCCATGGTCCAGCCTTCCTTCGCTAGATCCTTCATGACCTTTAAGACTTCCCCGACAAGCTCAGGGTCAAGCGCAGAGGTTGGTTCATCAAAAAGCATGAGCTCTGGCTGAATGGCAAGTGCACGGGCAATCCCGACACGCTGCTTTTGACCGCCTGAGAGCTGGAATGGATACAGATCCTTTTTATCTTCCAGACCGACCTTTTGCAAGAGCCGAATGGCTTCCTTTCGAACCGTTTCCTTTGGACGGCGCTGCACCTGAACAGGACCTTCCATCACATTTTCAAGCACTGTACGGTGAGGAAACAGGTGATAATCCTGAAACACCATTCCTGATTTCCGGCGTAACTTCAGGAGATCAGCTGATTTATTTTTTTTCGAAAAATCAATCGAGAAATCATCGAAGGTAAAGGAGCCGCCATTTGGTATTTCAAGTGCATTTAAACAGCGAAGCATCGTTGTTTTTCCTGAACCAGATGGACCGAGAATGGCCACAACCTGCCCTTTGTTGATCGAAAAATCAATCGACTTTAAAATTTCGTTTTCACCAAAGGATTTCTTGAGACCTTTGACTGTTAGCATGTCGTTCCCTCCTTACCTTGCGACATATCGATCAAGTCGTTTTTCAATTTGATGCTGAACGAGCGATAGAATGAAGCAGAATACCCAATAGATGAGGGCTGCTTCCATATAAATAAACAAGATTTGATCCAAGTTCGCCGCAGCAATTTCCTGTGATTTACGGAACATCTCTGCCACGAGAATTTGGGAGGCAAGGGATGTATCCTTCACTAAACTAATAAATGAATTAGAGAGCGGTGGAATCGATACACGCACAGCCTGCGGTAAAATCACGCGGACGAGCGTTTTGCGATGCGTCATTCCGATTGAATAACCAGCTTCCCATTGTCCTTTTGGAACAGACAGGACAGATGCACGGATAATTTCCGACGCATACGCACCTACGTTTAAAGAAAAAGCAATAATGGCACTTGGATATGGATCAAGTGTGATATTAAATGTCGGAAAGAAATAGAAAATAATAAACAATTGCACAAAAAGCGGCGTTCCGCGAACGGCCGACACATAGATGGAGAAAATCCATCTGAGGGCTTTAATCTTAGACATTCTAGCAAGAGCTGTCACAAGCGCGATAAAAATACCAATAATAAAGGCAATGATGGCGAGGGGAATTGTATAATAAATCCCCTGCATCACCATTGGCCAAAAAGATTGCTGAAGAAGATCCCAAGGAATGACGACTCCCAGGATATTATTTTGTAACATCTTCACCAAACCATTTCTTAGAAATCTTAGCAAGTGTACCGTCTTTCTTCATTTCTTTTAATGCGCCATTCACTTTGTCAACGACTTCGCCGCTGCCTTTTCTGAATGCGAAATACGTTTCTTGAGGATCTCCTGTTTCAAATGCAACTTTTAGGTTTTTGTTACCGCTTGTTTTCAAGTAATTCAATACAGCCAATTTGTCATTGAACGTTAGATCAGCACGTCCTTGCTGAATCAATTGAATGGATTGTGCAAGACCTTCAACGCCTTCAATCTTAGCGCCAGCATCTGTTGCTAATTTATTGTAGTTACTTGTTAACGATTGTGCTGCTTTTTTGCCTTTGACATCAGATAGTTTCTTGATGTCGTTGTTATCTGATTTTGTCACAACAATAGCTTGAGATGTCGTATATTTATCAGAGAAATCATATTGATTTTCACGTCCAGTTTTCCCAACTTGGTTTGCTACCACGTCAAAACGTTTTGCATTCAGTCCAGCAAACATACTGTCCCATTGTGTTTCTTTGAATTCAGGTTTTAAGTCAAGACGTTTTGCTACTTCAGTGATGACTTCTACATCGTAGCCAGTTAATTTATCTGTCTTTTTGTCATGGAAGGTGAAAGGAGCATAAGTTCCCTCTGTTCCGATGGTTAATACACCTTTATCCTGAATGGATTTCCAAAGGTCTCCTGCTTCCTTAGACCCAGATTGTTTATTCGCGTTGTCGCTTGCACCAGATCCACATGCCGTGATCAATGCAACACAAACGCCTAAAATAATGGCAAAGAACATTTTTTTCATTTTATTCCCCACTTTTCTTGTTGGTATTTACAACATATGATCTTACAGAGAAGCAACCTAAAAGTAAAGCATTTGAAACTAGCTTGAGCGAATCTCACCAACTTTATGCCCTCAAACGGTCGAACGGACAAACGATAGAACTATACCCAAGTTAAAAGGTGAATAAAACCAATCACAAGTTCAAGATGATTAAGATGATTTGATTGGAGGAACGTTAGATAAACGATTCGGGTAAAATATGCTATGATCATCCCAACGAAATTTTCCAATCGATTCAATTGACTTCTAAGAAACAAAAGGGAAGTGTGAACATTTGCATACATCGAAACAAAAACCTGTCATGATCTTAATACACGAAATATACGGAATAAATGATCATATGAAGAGTATGATCCATTATTTCGACACAGCTGGTTTTGAGGTTTATTGTCCTCATTTATTGGGACAGGCGAAGCACTTCCCTTATGTCAGAGAAAATGAGGCTTACGACTACTTTATGAATAAAGTTGGTTTTGATAAGCCGGTAAAGAGTGTACTGAATCTGGCAAAAGAGTTAAAAACGAAGAATGCCGCGATAGACATATTTCTGCTAGGTTTTAGTGTGGGGGCAACAATTGCCTGGCGATGCAGCCAAAATGATCAGCTGTTTACAGGAGTTATTGGATTTTATGGTTCAAGGATCAGAGATGACGTCGATCTTGCGCCCGCCTGCAAAACGCTGTTATTTTTCCCGGAGATCGAAGCATCCTTTCATCCAAGGGAGATTGCGAGTGTTTTGGAGAAAAAGGAAAAGCTTTGCGTGACAATAGTAGAGGGTGAGCATGGATTCGCCAATTCATATTCTGCGGCCTTTCACGCTGAATCTAAAAATCGCTGCTTTCAGAAAATAGATGAATTTATCAAAGTGTGTTTGTTAAAAGCAGAATGACTTGTGACTAAAGTGATCATAAGAACTGTCTAAAATGAGACTTGAAAAGAATGAAACGAAACCAGTGTGCAACGATAAAGTTTCATGCTGGTTTTTTTGTGCAATATTTTAGATATATGGCATCCTATCAAATGGTTTGATCCACCACATAGTTGTGCGAACATTACTAAAATAAAGACTTTGAGACAGTGACCATAGAAGGAAGCATATTTATTATAAAAGATGTATAATTAGTAGGTTGTTTTGAAAATGGAATGAATCACATGGAGACATGTTTTGATAACAGAGCATCTTAGAAGAAGGAGGGCATCATTGTGGATGTTGGACAAAATCAGCCTGAACAATTGAAAAGGGCGATGACCTCCCGCCATTTATTTATGATTTCACTTGGCGGTGTCATTGGGACAGGCTTTTTCTTAGGAACGGGCTATACGATTGGACAAGCAGGGCCAGTCGGAGCTGTTCTTTCATATATTGTGGGCGGATTGATCATGTATTTAACCATGCTGTGTCTTGGTGAGCTGTCGGTTGCACTTCCTGTGTCGGGGTCGTTTCATACGTATGCGACGAAATTTGTCAGCCCTGCAGCAGGTTTTGCTGTCGGCTGGATTTATTGGCTCGGCTGGGCAGCAACGGTCGCCCTTGAGTTCTTATCAGCAGGGCAGCTGATGAGGCGCTGGCTCCCGCAAGTGGATGTGTGGATTTGGTGTCTCATATTCGGACTCTGTCTTTTCTTATTAAATGCCCGGTCAGCGAAAGCGTTCGGGGAGTCGGAGTTTTTCTTTTCCACCATTAAGATTATTGCGATTTTACTCTTTATTGGCGTAGGTGGAGCGGCGATGTTTGGGTTTATTGAAACAACGAGCGGTGAACCCGCCCCATACTTCAGCCATTTTGTGAGTGACGGGCTGTTTCCAAATGGCCTGCTCGCTGTTGTGGTTACGATGATAACAGTAAATTTTTCCTTTCAAGGAACAGAGTTGATCGGGATTGCGGCAGGTGAAAGTGAAAACCCTGAGAAAACCGTTCCCCGCTCGATTCATCAGACCGTATGGCGTACACTTGTCTTTTTCGTCTTATCGATTTTCGTCTTAGCCGGTATGGTGCCTTGGAAGGAAGCTAGTGTGCTGCAAAGCCCATTTGTTACTGTGTTTGAGAGAACGGGCATTCCTTTTGCGGCAGACATCATGAACTTTGTCATTATCATTGCTTTATTATCTGTTGCGAACTCTGGCTTGTATGCATCAACGAGAATGCTGTATTCCTTATCGAAGGAAGGAATGGCAGGAAAAGCGTTTAGACGCGTCAATCAGCGCGGTATTCCGATGAATGCCTTACTGCTCACGTTCCTGTTTACAGGGATTTCGCTGTTATCCGGGTTTTTTGCAGAGAAAACGGTATTTGCCTGGATCGTGTCCATTGCCGGCATGAGTGCCCAGACAGGCTGGATCACGATTACATTATCACAGCTGCTTTTCCGTAGAAAATACTTGAAAGCAGGCGGAAAGCTGGAAAACTTAAAATTTAAAACGCCTCTTTATCCGGTGCTGCCAATCATTGCGATCACACTGAATACCATCGTATTGGTCAGCCTTGCCTTTGATCAAGAGCAGCGCATCGGGCTATATGTCGGTGTACCGCTCATGATCATTGGGTATATTGTCTATCACCGCTATGTGAAAAAGCATCAGGCGAAAAGTGAACCGCTGAAGCTGCAAATTCATGGAGATGATGAGATCCGGTTTTAAAATCAAAAAACACTAAATGTAAGATATTTAAAAACACCTCTGATATCAATCTGAAGGTGTTTTTTTTTGAAGTGCAACTAACAACAAAAGTTAGTTCATATCCTGTTTAAAATCTTGTTGTTCAAAATGTTGGCACTTATTCTGATATCCTACGTTATTATTACCCCAAAGCTTCTCGTAATCCCATCCTGTTAGCGCTTTCAAAACACTTCTTGTTTCATCATCAGCCTGTTCCATTGAACCATTATTCTTTAACCTATTAATTTCATTAATCATAATGGAATGAGTTTTCTTAGATAATTTAAATTTAAATGAAATAACTAAACTAATACCGACTAGCCCTACAGTTCCGAAAAATAGAATACCTACAATCCCATTTATTGCTGTCGTAGACTGTGTCGTCGCGCTTGCAACGAATCCACTTTCCTGTAAAATAACTCCTACCAAAAATGTGGCTAAAGCTGTAGTACTCTTGCGTGTAAACGTCATAATACCTGCAAATATTCCTTCTCTTCTTTTACGAGTGACCATTTCATCTACATCAGGAATGAAAGTGTAAATATTCCATGGTATATAATATAATCCACTCTTTCCGATGCCTAAGATAACAGAGAAAGCATACAGCGCTATAATCATATAAGCTGGTTGTGTGAAGTATAAAAATATATAACCGCTGATACATGTAATAATCGCAATATAAGATATTTTCAAAGATGGCGCAGGACCTATTTTAATCACGAGCCAACCAAACAATATTGTACATACCATTTGAAGTAATGAACCAATAGATAATAAATCGGCTGCCAGCACTGCATCTTTATTTAAAGAAAACACAACAAAGTAGACAAAGACAGCGTTTAAAATATCCATGGCCGTAAACGAACAAATATACATCGTGAGGTGCTGACGGAAACTTCTTATTCTAAAAGTAGATGTTAAGTCAATGATGACTTTTTTGATGGATTCTATAGCAGGTACTTTTTCTACACCATCAGGTTCTATCATGTCTTCTTCTATTTTGCGTTCCCATGTTGTTCTATGTGTAATTAATAATGCAGCCATAAAAATAAAGGTGAAGATAATCCCATTGTAAAGAAAAACTTGAGGTGAATCTTTTCCGAATATTTCGAATAATCTGCCTGGAATAAAGATAGCTAAAAATGTTCCTAGTCCTGAATAGATTAATCTTATTGTTGAGAGCTTGGTCCGTGCATTAAAATCATTCGTCATTTCAGCTCCAAGAGTTTCAAATGGAATTAATACCATTGCTGCAAGGAATTCTAACAAAATATAAACCGTTAAATAGTACCAGTAATTCATATCAGAAATCCAAAGAAGGGAATAAATAATCATCAAAGGGCTTCCAACTAGCAAAAAGAACCTGCGTCTTCCAAATTTTTTCCCAAGTTTTGTACGACCGAAATTATCAGTGATATGGCCCATAATTGGGCTTGCTATCGCATCAATAATACGTGCAATTGCAATAATAGATCCTGCTTCAACAGGGGTAAGACCGCAGTATGTAATGAAAAAATATAACATCCATGCGCCTATTATAGCGAATGCTCCCCCTCCAAATAAATCCATTGTTCCATAACCAATATAATTTTTGAGTGTTAGTTTCCTGTTCTCATTCTGCATTCTTATGTCTCCTTTCCAAGCCTACTTATAAATTTAAAAAAACATATAAAATAAAGATGTATGACAAGGAAAAAAATAAAAATATTAAACACCTGAATACGCCATAAAACCTCCATCAACAGGAATTGTCACGCCGGTAACAAATGCTGACATATGATCATCAACAAGCCATAATAGGGTTCCAAGAAGATCTTCTGGCGTACCAAACCTTCTCATTGGTGTGTTCGAAATAATCTTATGAGACCTTTCTGTATAATCTCCTTCTTCATTTAGGAGAAGGTTTTTATTTTGTGAGGTTAAAAAGAAGCCCGGTGCAATAGCATTTACTCTAATTCCTGCCTCGGCCATATGAACAGCTAACCATTTGGTGAAATTTTCAATTGCGGCTTTTGCGGCGCTATAAGCAGGCACTTTGGTCATTGGAGAAGGGGCACTCATAGATGACATGTTGATGACAACTGCTCCCTTTTGATGAACCATATGTTTAGTGAAAATTTGTGTAGGAATGAAAGTCCCCATAAAATTTAAATCAAATACATTTTGCACACTATCTGTACTTAAATGAAAAAAAGTATTTACCTCAGGATTAGTAAGGTCTTCTGTTTGAAATATTTCGTTGGTTGTATTTGCACTGGAGTGGTTACCACCAGCTCCATTTATCAATATGGTACAATTGCCTAATTCCTCTGTTACAATCTTCTCGGCTTGTTCCACACTATCTTTATTCATCACATCACATTTAATCGCAATCGCTTTCCCGCCCATAAGGTTAATTTCTTCGGCTACCTTTTCGCCCTTTTCGACTGTTCTATTTAAAATAGCCACAGACACGCCATGTCTAGCAAGTTCCTTTGCCATAGCGCTGCAAAGTACGCCACTTCCTCCTGTGATGACAGCTACTTTACCAGCTAAATGTTTATTTTCTTGTATGTTTACCATGTAGCTTCCTCCTTTGCTTTTTTTGTCCAGACTGTTTATTTTTTAAAGCATCCCAAGCTCCCCACAAATACATAATTCCAAGTGCTCTATCATAAAGACCATATCCAGGCCTGCATTGTTCATCCCAAATGTGTCTTCCATGATCGGGTCTGCAATAACCTTTGAATCCGCTTTCATAATAAGCATGTATAATGGCTGAAACATCTACTGATCCATCTTTTGATCGATGCGATGTTTCAACAAAGTCCCCGTTATCATATACACGTACATTTCTTATATGAGTAAATGGTATTCTATCAATAAATTCGTGAATCATAGAAACTAAATCATTCTCTAAGTTTGCTCCTAAAGATCCTGTACAGAGCGTTATACAATGATATGGGCTGCTATTTAGTTGTAAAATTTTTCTGATGTTTTTTTGGTTAGTTACTATTCGCGGTAGACCAAAGACAGGCCAAGGTGGATCGTCAGGATGAATAGCCATCTTAATATCATGAAGTTCTGCAATTGGAATAATCTGATCTAAAAAATATTTCAAGTTGGCCCATAAATCATCTTCTGTTATATTTTTGTAGGCTTCAAAAAGTTGGTGGAGGTGATTTAACCGCTCTGGTTCCCAACCTGGCATGGTTAAACTGGAGTTCTCACTAATTTTATTTACTAATTCTTTCGGATCAATATCTTTAATTCGACTATGTTCATAAAATAGAGCTGTAGATCCATCAGAAAGTGTTTTATTTAAGTCTGTACGTATCCAATCAAAGACAGGCATAAAGTTATAACATATGACTTTAACACCCACCTTTGCTAGCTTCTGAATTGTTTTCTTATAATTTTCTATGTATCGATCTCTAGTTGGAAGTCCGAGCTTAATGTCTTCATGAACATTCACGCTTTCAACTACTTCAATATGAAGGTTATGTTTCTCAGCTAATTTTTTCATTTCTAACATTCTTTCTATTGGCCACTCTTCTCCTACGGGCACATCATGCAGTGCCCAAACAATTCCTTCCACTCCTGGAATCTGCTTTATTTGTTCCAGTGTGATCGTATCGTTTCCTTCTCCAAACCATCTGAATGTCATCCTCATCTATCATCACCCCTAATGTTATTTGAAATAATTTGGATATTCTTTCTTCAATAATTCTTTATCAACAAGTGCAATTTTCAAATGCTCTTCCATGATTTTTTCAGCTTTATCAGCATCTTGATCTTGTATAGCTTTGAAGATATTTACATGTTGAGAAAGAATATTATCCCAATTGTAATCTGTTACTAGCCTTAACATGCGGCTCCTATTAAAGTGTACATTCATCTGTTGAATAACTAACCATGTTTTTTCTTTTTTACACCGTTTGAAAATCGTTCTATGAAACTCCTCATCTAATTCAAACATTTTTTTATAGTCTTTTTTCTTAACGCAAATTTTTTGCATACTTAAATTCATATCTAAATCATTAATCAGCTCTTCAGAAAATTCCTGACAGGCTAGTCTAATCACTGCCTTCTCGAGATGTTCTCGCATAAACCGTGCTTCCTCCACAAGGTTCAAATCAATTAAAGAAACAAAAGTACCTCGTTGAGGATAGATACTTAATAATCCTTCTTGAGATAATTTTAAAAAGCTTTCTCTTACAGGAGTTCGACTAACATTAAATTGAACGGATATTTCTTTTTCAGAAATATTTGTCCCAGGTGGAAGCTTCAGGCTTAATATTTGATCTTTTAGCATATTGTAAACTTGTTCCCTCGTAGAGAGGTTTTGGTTTTTAAAATCAATATTCATTATTCTAATCTCCTTTCTCTAACATACTACCATACAAGTAGATTAGAATGGTAGACATTAATTTCATTTTTCTGAATACTTTCACTGTGAGCATCTCTTGATGATTCCACTATGTAAGCCATAATCAATCATAAAAGTGTGGGATATTAAAAAGAAAATTCAAAAAACTATACAAAATTCAAAAAGATTAAGTTATAATGTTTTTGAGCTACCATACTAGTATAACTAGAATATTAATAAAACGAACGGTACTCTGATCTATCAGTTAGGTGAATCATTCAGTTTTTTGAAAGCGCTATCTTATTATTAGAAGTGAAAATTTATCTTATTGCAGAAGGGAAAGATTGATATGTCCAACATCGCCATTATAGGAACTGGATCTATTGCAACTGCCCATATCGAGGCTTATCTTGCAATGCCTGAAATCAGTAAAATTGTAGCTTTAGCTGATATTTATCCTGAAAAAGCAATGTCTGCAGCAACAAAATATAACCTGGAAGCACGAGTTGTCGCTAACTACCAAGAATTATTGAATGATCCTACGATTGATGCCGTTTCCATTTGTACACCTCCTTATATGCACGCAGCCATTGCCATCGATTTTCTTAAAGCAGGCAAACATGTTTTAGTAGAAAAACCTATGGCTTCTTCTCTAAAAGAATGTGACGAAATGATAAAAGCATCTATTGAAAGCCAGAAGCTTTTATCTGTTGTTGCTCAAAACAGGTTTATGACGCCCATTATGAGATTAAAACATGTCCTTGATCAAAACCTCATTGGAAAAATCGCTCATACTCAAGTTGATTCTTTTTGGTGGCGTGGTCATAGTTATTATGATTTATGGTGGCGCGGTACATGGGAAAAAGAAGGTGGAGGTTGTACACTTAATCATGCTGTCCACCATATTGATATGCTGCAATGGATGTTAGGATTGCCGGTTGACATTTTTGCAGCAACTAGTAATACCTTGCATGATAATGCAGAGGTTGAAGACCTTTCTATTGCTGTACTTCGATATGGAAATGGCAGCTTAGCACAAGTAACCAGTTCTGTTGTTCATCATGGAGAAGAACAACAATTGATTTTTCAAGGTGAAAAAGCTAGAGTATCTGTCCCATGGAAAGTAAATGCTCAAATAGCTAAAGAAAATGGGTTTCCTCAAGAGAAAAATAATGAGGATTTAGAAAATCGTATTCAGGAAGCTTTTCATCAATATCCGGAATTACTATTTGAAGGGCATAAAGGACAAATAAATAATTTTTTAATGGCTATCAAGGGTAACCAGAAGCTTTTAATTGATGGAACAGAAGGAAGAAAAACACTAGAACTTATTACAGCCATCTATAAATCTGCAAACCAAGGTGTTCATGTGAAGCTTCCTCTTTCAGCAGACGATCCTTTTTATACACGTGAAGGAATGCTCGCGAACGTTAAGCATTTTTATGAAAAACAAAGCAGTGTAGAAAATTTTTCAGACGATACGATAACCGTTGGAGGAAATTACGAGAAACTATGAGTCTAACGTTATTAAATTATTAAAAATAAACTGGAAGCTACTTGAGGAGGAACAATCATGCAGAAAAGTGATGGAATGAATTATGCTCCTAAGGGAAAAAGTGCCCCTGTTGTTACAGAAGGACAATTCGTCATGGCGGCAATAGGTCTTGATCATGGACACATCTATGCAATGTGCAATGGATTAACTGAGGCTGGGGCTGCATTAAAATGGGTTTATGATCATGATCAGAAAAAAGTACAAGAATTTTGTAAAGCTTATCCGATGGTACAGGCAGCCAAAAGTGAGAAAGAAATCCTCGAAGATCCAGATGTCAGGCTCGTGGCAGGCGCAGCCATTACATCTAAACGCTGTGATTTAGGGCTGCGTGTTTTAGATCATGGTAAGCATTACTTTACCGATAAATCACCTTTTACAACGTTAGAACAATTGGAGCTTGCTCGTAAAAAAACAGCTGAAACGGGACTTAAATGGGCTGTTTATTATAGTGAACGTTTGCACGTGGAGAGTGCCGTATTTGCTGGTCAATTGATTGAACAAGGAGCCATTGGAAAAGTGGTACAAGTTCTTGGAACTGGCCCACATCGTAGTAATGTGGAAAGCAGACCAAGCTGGTTTTTCGAAAAGGAATATTATGGAGGTATTCTATGTGATATTGGCAGTCACCAAATTGAACAATTCCTTTTCTATTCTGGCGCAAAAGATGCAAAAGTTGTACATAGTAAAGTGGGCAATTATAAGCATCATCAATATCCAGAATTAGAAGACTTTGGTGATGCTACTTTGATTGCTGATAATGGGGCTACAAACTACTTTAGAGTAGACTGGCTGACTCCTGATGGTCTTAGCACTTGGGGGGATGGGCGCACATTCATTCTTGGAACAGATGGGTATATTGAAATTCGCAAATACGTAGACATCGCAAGGGATAAAACAGGAGACCATTTATACTTAGTAAATCAACAGACAGAGCAGCATTTTTCTCTAAATGGTGAAGTAGGATTCCCTTACTTTGGTGAACTTATTTTAGATTGTTTAAACGGTACTGAAAATGCTATGACTCAAGAACATACTTTTAAAGCCGCAGAACTTTGCTTAATTGCACAACGAGACGCACTCTACGTAAATACGGAGTGTGAATTAAGTAAGATCTAAAAAAGTGAGGTGTTATTTTTGTTAATAACACCTTATTTCATTTCATTTCATTGATTTTCTAAACATAAGTATAGAGGTGACGATATTGTCTACATTCCTAAGCGAAGATATGATGCTTCATCACGAAAGTTCAAAAGTTCTTTATCATGATTACGCGAAAAATATGCCAATCTATGATTTTCATACGCATTTAATGGCTGATGACATTGCTGCTAACAAAAAATATGAAAATATGACTGATATTTGGCTTAATGGAGATCACTATAAATGGAGGGCGATGCGATGGTTAGGCGTAGAAGAAAGATTGATCACGGGGAATGCAAGTGACAAGGAAAAATTCTTAGCTTGGGCGCAAACGGTTCCATATACAATAGGAAACCCTCTTTATCATTGGTCACATTTAGAATTAAGTCGTTATTTCAATATAAATGAGTTGTTCTCAGAAAAAAATGCACATCAAGTTTGGGATATTTGTAATGAGAGATTAAATGAAAGTAACATGTCCACAAATGGAATTTTAGAAAAATTTAATGTAAAAGTTGTGTGTACGACTGATGATCCAATCGATACTTTAGAAATTCATCAAATCATACGTAAAGATGTAGGAATTAAAACTAGGGTCCTACCTACATTTAGACCGGATCATGCTTTAAATATTGAACAATCAAATTTTGTAAACTATATAGAAAAATTAGGTGATTCAATCAACGGCGCTGTTTTAACATATGAAAATTTTATCGCTTCATTACATTCACGAATTGATTATTTTCACGCGAATGGATGCAGAATTTCTGATCATGGTTTTGAAATATTTCCATTTTCACCAGCTACTGAACAAGAAGTGTCTTCTATATTTGTACGTGCGCTGCAAGGAAAAACACTATCTCTAGAGGATATCAATAAATTTAAAACAAACACTCTTCTTCACCTGAGTAAAAAATATCATTCTCTTCATTGGACCATGCAATTACACATAGGTGCTTTAAGGAATAATAATACACGAATGTTCAAGTTAACGGGGAAAGATAGTGGGTACGACTCTATGTCTGATTTCCACCTAGCAAGACATTTAAATGGTTTTTTGAATGAATTAGACAAAGACAACCTTTTACCTAAAACCATCATCTATAATTTAAATCCCGCTCATAATGCGATTGTGGCCTCTACTATAGGGAATTTTCAGTCTTCTGATGCCAGAGCAAAAATTCAATTTGGATCCGGGTGGTGGTTTAATGATCAAAAAGACGGCATGCTAGATCAAATGAAAACATTATCTAATATAGGTTTGCTTAGCACTTTCGTAGGGATGCTTACAGACTCCAGAAGCTTTTTATCGTTCCCTCGCCATGAATATTTCAGAAGAATCTTATGTGATTTATTTGGGACTTGGATAGAAAATGGTGAGCTTCCAAGGGATTACGAATTTATAGGAAAAATAGTCAAAGATATTTGTTATCACAATGCCGTGAATTATTTTAATATTGAAATAAATGAGACAGTACCAATGAAAATGAATGAATAATGCAGTAAGATAATGATCATAAATAAAGTAAAAAACTGGACATGATGTACTCATGTCCAGTTTTTTATTAATGAACGCCTTTCATCGCTTTCTTAATCACTGGTGTCAGTAATAGCATCACAATGCATAAAACGATGGCCAGCAATCCGATGATACCGAAATAGACGGTTTCCGGCACTTTATCAAACAGTTTGACTACTTGCGCATTGATCGCCTGTGCCATTGCATTTGAAAGGAACCAAAGGCTCATCGTTTGCGCTGAGAAGGCAGCAGGGGCCAGCTTTGTTGTCGCTGACAGTCCAACTGGTGATAAGCAGAGCTCTCCGATCACGACGAGGAAGAAGCTCAGAACGAGCCATAATGGGCTCACAAGTGTGTTCGGACCGGACATGTATGCAGGAATGATCATGATGATGAAGGATAACCCTGCAAACAGAAGACCGAGTGAGAATTTAATCGGGGTAGACGGCTGTTTCTTCCCAAGTCTGACCCATAACCAAGCAAACACTGGAGACAGCAGCACAATAAAGATTGGGTTCAATGATTGGAACCATGAAGACGCTAGTGTCATCCCAAGGAAATTCAAGTTTGTTCGTTGATCTGCATATGTTGCTAAAATGTTTGAGCCCTGCTCTTGAATCGCCCAGAACATCACGGCAGCAAGGAACAATGGAATATAAGCGAGAACCCTGGATTGTTCCACTGCGCTCGTCTTTTTACTGAAATACATGACAATGAAATAAACAATCGGAATGAGTACACCAAGGGCACTAACAAACCAAGTGAATAGATTAATTGTGAGTGCGCCTGTTTGAATGCCAATGACAGCAAAAACTGCAAGCAAAATCACAACCAATGATCCGTAAATTTTGAAGTTCTTACGTTCGGCAGCTGATAATGGATTTGTCACATACGTGCCGGCAAGACCAAGGTTCGGTTTTTTTGTGACCACAAATGTAATAAGTCCAACAAGCATCCCAACGGCAGCGAGTGAGAACCCGAGGTGGAAATTCACTTTTTGACCGAGTGTTCCGACAATTAATGGGGAAATAAAGCCACCCATGTTGATCCCCATGTAGAAAATACTAAATCCAGAGTCCCTGCGCGGGTCTGTTTTTGTATACAGGTCGCCAACAATGTTTGAAACGTTTGGCTTAAGAAGACCTGTCCCGATAATAATCAGTCCCATACTAATAAAGAGCGCTGTTGCTCCGCTTGGCAAAGCCAAAATCACGTGGCCAAGCATAATGAAAACTCCGCCATAAAAGACCGTACTGGATGATCCAAATACCCGGTCAGCGAGCCATCCGCCAATAACGCCTGACATATAAACAAGTGCACCATAGACAGACATGATCGAATTGGCTGTCGTTTGGTCAAAGCCTAGACCGCCTTTTGTCACCTCTGTGTACATATAATAAATAAGCAGTGCACGCATGCCATAATAGGAGAAACGCTCCCAAAATTCAGTGAAAAACAGTGTGTAAAGTCCTTTAGGATGTCCAAAAAACCCTTTTTGAGGAACACTTTTAACAATTTTATCGTGGTCAATTGTAGACATGGCATAGATCCTTTCTTAAAAAAAGAGATATGAGAAAAATGATATTCTTGTATAGTTCTTGTGTCAATATAAAACTATTCTAAAACAGGAAAATGTTAGTTCAATAGGCGTAAAGACTCAAAAAAATGAAAAATTCATTGAAGTGAAAATTATCGGAAAGTTATTTCAAAAGAATTTATTTAAAATTTGAAGCAATGTACAAGCAAACCTTTACCACATGCATAGGATGACGAGAGAACATGTGTGAAAAGGAGTGATTAGGTTGGGGGAATTGAATGAAGCTGATCTGAAAAAACCAGTTGTCAATGTACTAGATTTTGGCGTAATTGCTGATGGGAAAACGGATTGCACAGCTAAGCTCAATGAATGTTTAGAGTGGACAAAAGCACAGGGGTATTCCCATATCTGGCTGCCGAGCGGCACGTATTTAATCGATGCGGTGTACAGAGGTGATCCATTTTTTCCTTTCCGAGGTGCAGGTATACGGGTGCCAAGTCATATATGCATTGAGATGGCGTCAGACGCTGTAATAAAGGTGAAACCAAATGATTCATGGGGGTATGCAGCTTTTTATATAGGAAAGGTTGAGCATGTAACCATTCGAGGCGGGCGTATTGAAGGGGATCGACATGAGCATGTATACAAGCCGCTCCCCGCTGAACGAAGAACCCATGAATGGGGCTTTGGGATATGTATTGAAGGTGCCTCCCATGTAGAGGTCAATCATGTCCAAATAAAAAATTGTACGGGAGACGGCATCATTGTCAGTCCCCACGGTTTGTTGACAGAGGGGGAACCATACTCGCCTGCTGCATCTATTGAAATTTCTGGCTGCACCATCACAGATTCGAGACGCAACAATATTTCGATTACAGGCTGTGATGGGGTTATTGTGGAGGACTGTCTCTTGGAAAGAGCAGGAGTAAATGGGGTCGAGCCAAGAATGGGCATTGATATTGAAGGCTATGGAGAAAATGCCGTTAATATGGAGGAGCCTTTGAATATTCAGATTCGCAACAACATCGTCAGAGGAGGTGCTGCAAGCTCCATCTATAACTTTAACGGTTATGGTGTGATCATTGAAGGCAATCATACAGATAGCAGTATCTCCTATGGCTTCTCCACCGAAACGATCATTGCCAACAATATGATTCGTGCAGTGGGAGGAGGTGTGACAAAAGCAGGGATTACGAGTTTAGGCGTCTCACTTGGCCAAACGGAAAACAATGTGATGATTATTGGCAATATGATTGAGGGGTTTGAAAAAGGAATTGATGTGAGAGGAGACAGTGTTCACATTACAGGCAATAAGATTAGTCTTTTTGAAGATGCGGCTGTGTCCGTTTATATGGCGAATCGTATTCTAATAGAAGGAAACCATATTGAATCAGGAACGAATACCGGAAAAAGAAGCGCCTCGTTGCGTATCTATCAATCGGATAGTGTCGTCTTTTCAAACAATACGGTCTACTCTGTTATCGATGCGGCCGTGGTGAGAGGAACGAATATTCTCATCCAGCACAATCAATTCAAAGAATTCAGCAGAGGAATCTGGGTGCAGGAAGGGGAAGCTGGAATCAACGGCAACCACTTTATTCAAGAAGGACACCCGGAGCTAGATTCTTCGTATACGATCAGTGTCACTGGAAATGCAAAGGCTTTCATCTGGCAGAATCGCTTTAAACACTATCAAAACTACGCTGTATACAGCAGCACGACGGGGGCATTGGAAATTAAAGATAATTCCTTTGAAGAAACATCCTTATATGTGGTGATGTATATTAAAAATGGTTCACCACAAATTGGAGATAACCGCTTCTATTTAAATCGATCGATCGGACAGCCGACGGCGATCTTTATTGACCAGGCCGCCTCAGCCCGTGTGCTGCGCAATAACATCATCAATCTATCTCCTCAAAAAGCGATTGCTGTCCGCACCGCAAATTCCACTCATTCTGTCATCGCTCACAACATGCTGGAGCGTAGTCAATTGGTGACACATACCACAGACCGGCTCATCGGAAATATTGAGATTGATACACCGTCATGAGCGTTTGAAATCCCTTATTTTGGAGGTTCAGAAGGCGGTTGACAATCCTGTAAAAAGGGCATATAGTAATAATTATTTTTCATTTTTCGCAACATTTGCCCTTTTTTTATTAATAAAACCGATTAATTCAATCAGAAAAATGTATCTTCTAAGGACTTCGGTTTGATACATTTAGGATATAGAAAGGATGAAGAACAAGTGTCACAGCCGAAAAGGAAGCTCAAGTTAGGCGTATTCATCGCAGGAACTGGACATCACGTTGCCTCTTGGAGACATCCGAATGCAGTACCAGATGCAGCCATGAACCTAGATTATTTTAAACAATTAGCGAAAAAGGCAGAGGAAGGAAAGCTGGATTTGCTCTTTTTAGCCGACAGTTTATCCATTAATCAAACCTCTCATCCGAACGTATTAACGAGATTTGAACCGCTCACGCTGCTTTCATCCATTGCTGAGTCTACTTCCACCATTGGTTTAGCAGCAACAGCTTCCACTACATACAGTGAGCCTTTCCATATTGCAAGGCAGTTTGCCTCCCTTGATCATTTATCAGGCGGAAGAGCGGCATGGAATGTGGTCACATCTTCTATTGAAGAAACAGCGAAAAATTTTAGCGGAGAAGAGCATTTAGCACACCATAAACGATATGAGCGGGCAGAAGAGTTCGTCGAAGTCGTCAAAGGTCTCTGGGATTCTTGGGAAGAAGACGCCCTTGTCAGAAACAAGGAAACGGGAGAATTCTTCGAATCTAGTAAGCTTCATGAGCTCCAGCATAAAGGTGAGTTCTTCTCAGTAAGAGGTCCTCTCAACGTATCACGGACGCCGCAAGGGCAGCCCGTGATCATTCAAGCAGGATCTTCTGAAGATGGCCAAAAGCTTGCAGCAAAAACAGCAGAGCTCATTTTCACTGCACAAAACGATCTCGATAAAGCGAAGGAATTTTATCAAAGCTTGAAGGGGAAAGTAGAAGCTGCTGGCCGTGCTAGAGAGGACGTCAGCATCATGCCGGGTATCTTCCCGATCATTGCTGATACAGAGGAAGAAGCCCAAGCGAAATATGAAGAATTACAGGAGCTGATTGTTCCTGAGATTGGACTGAGCATTCTGCAAAATTACTTAGGCGGGATTGATCTGTCTCAGTATCCTTTAGACGGACCGCTTCCAGAGATTGATCCGAGCACGTCAAATGCGGTGAAAAGCCGTTTTGATCTCGTGATGAATATGGCGAGAAAGGATAATCTGACCATTCGCCAGCTCTATCAATCAGTTGCCGGCTCACGCGGTCATAATATTTTCATTGGAACGCCGCAGCAGCTGGCAGACGTGATGGAAACATGGCTGGTTGAAGAAGCAGCAGACGGCTTTAATGTCATGCCGCCGCTCTTGCCAGAAGGGCTGGATGTGTTCGTAGACCGCGTCGTCCCAATCCTTCAGGAACGAGGCTTATTCAAAACCGATTACACAGGACAAACCTTGCGAGAAAATCTCGGATTAACAGAGCCAAAAAATCGCTACACGACATAAGGGTGAGGTGACTAACGTTGGGATACACGTTTCGTCTGGCAACAGAGGCAGATATAGAGGCGCTGCTTGAACTGACAACAAGAGCCTACGAGCCAATTCGTGAGCTAGGCATCCAGTTCCAAGCAGCACATGCTGATTTCGCTCTCGTTCAGAATAATGTACAAAAGAATCTTTGCTATGTGATGGAAGAAAACGGAGAGCTTCTATCCACCTTATCACTCCGTATGCCTTGGGGAGAGCAGCCAGGACCGTTCGGCGTCCCTCATATCTGGTGGTTTGCCTCAGAACCAGCCGCCAAAAAAGGCACAGGCTCAGCCTTGCTGGAATGGGTTGAAACCGAAGTGCTAAGGGATACACTGAAGGTGCCGTACGTGTCGCTCGGTACAGCTGATAAGCATCCATGGCTCATAGAGATGTATGAGCGTAAAGGCTATGTCAGAGCAGGTGAAAAGGATTTAGGCAAAGGTCATATCACGGTTTATTTCAAAAAACAATTAAGATCAGATATCACACAACCATAAGAGGAAGAAGGGTTTACAAACATGAAAAACAAAAAGTGGCTAGTCGTTCTATTTGCAGCAATGCTGGCAGTTTTAGCAGCTTGCGGCGGCAACAATCAGAGTGAAGGCAAAGACGAAAAAGTGTTAAAAGTAGGCGCTACAGGACAAAGCTATCCATTTGCTTATAAAGACAATGGCAAGCTTGTAGGATTCGATGTTGAAGTAACAGAAGCCATTGCGAAAAAGCTAGGCTACAAACTAGACTGGCAGCTGAGCGAATTCAGCGGACTAATGGGACAGCTGACATCTGGTAAGCTCGATACAGTGTCAAACCAAGTTGCCGTTACAGACGAGCGTAAACAAACATTTAACTTTACAGATACGTACGCTTACGCAGGAACACAAATCATCGTGAAAAAAGACAACAACCACATCAAAGGTCTTGACGATTTAAAAGGAAAAACAGTGGCGGCGGTTCTTGGCTCTAACCATGCTAAAAACTTAGAGAGCAAAGACCCTGACAAGAAAATTAAGATTAAAACATATGAAACGCAAGACGGCGTATTAAATGAAGTGGCAAATGGCCGCGTAGATGCTTATGTCAACGGACGCAGTGTATTACTTGCTCAAATTGAAAAAACAGGTCTGCCGCTGAAAATCGTAGGCAACCCAATTGTGTATGAAGAAGTAGGCTATCCATTTGCGAAAGATAAAAAGCATGACAAACTAAGAGAAGAATTTAACAAAGCCATCAAAGAATTAAGAGAAGACGGGACACTTAAGAAATTGTCTGAGAAATATTTCAAAGACGATGTGACAGTGCCAATTAAAAAATAACGACAGCGGCGGTGAAGAGCAGACATGAACAAAATTGATTGGCAGTATATGGTGACGGTGTTTCCGACATTGCTTCAATACTTGCCGATAACGATCTTCATGGCGATTGTCTCCATGGTATTTGCCATTATCATTGGTGTGGTATTCGCTCTCATTACGAAAAACCGGATACCTGTTTTATACCAATTTGCCAAGCTGTATATTTCTTTCTTCAGAGCGGTTCCAACCTTGGTTCAGCTCTTTCTCATTTATTTTGGTCTCCCGCAGCTATTCCCTGCGATGACCTCAATGGATGCTTTAACAGCGGTCATTATCGGATTAAGTATTAAGAACTCAGCATACTTAGCAGAAATTTTCAGAGCGGCTCTGAACTCAGTGGATGAAGGACAGCTTGAGGCATGCTTATCTGTCGGTATGACAAGATGGCAGTCTTACGTTAGAATTATTTTCCCGCAGGCCGTCAGAAATGCAATTCCAGCGACAGGGAATACCTTTATCGGTCTTTTAAAAGAAACATCTCTTGCCTTTACGATTGGTGTGGCAGAAATGTTTGCACAAGGGAAGATGATTGCATCGGCGAACTATAAATACTTTGAAACCTATTTAGCCGTAGGGATCGTGTATTGGGTGATGACGATCATTTATAGCTTCCTGCAGGACCTATTTGAACGAAAAATCAGCAAACCTTACCGGAATTAAGGAGGTGTGGACATGATCAAGCTCACCAATTTGAAGAAATCATTCGGCGACCTTGTCGTCTTAGACGGAATCAATCTCGACGTGAAAAAAGGGCAGGTTGTGGCCATTATCGGACCTTCTGGCTCCGGTAAATCCACCTTGCTGCGCTGTTTAAATTTATTAGAAACACCTGATGAAGGCACGATTGAAATTGGCGATGCGAAGCTCGATGCGTCCAAATATTCACGTAAAGAAGCCTATCACCTGCGTCAACAAACGGCCATGGTGTTTCAAAACTATAATTTGTTTAAAAACAAGACAGCACTGCAAAACATTACAGAATCATTGCTAGTAACGAAAAAAATGACGAAGCAGCAGGCGAATGAAATCGGTATGAAACTGCTGAAGCAGGTAGGATTAGAGCAAAAGGCTGACAGCTATCCAGTCACATTATCTGGCGGACAGCAGCAGCGGATTGGGATTGCCCGCGCGTTAGCGGTTGATCCACATGCGATTTTGCTGGATGAACCAACGTCAGCGCTTGATCCAGAGCTTGTCTCAGGTGTGCTTCAAGTCATTAAATCCATTGCGATTCAAGAAACAACAATGATCATCGTCACACATGAAATGGCATTTGCAAGAGAAGTGGCAGACCATGTGATTTTCATGGCGGATGGTCATATTATCGAGCAGGGGACGCCAACTGAGCTATTTGATGAAACAAAGAATGAACGAACGAAACGATTTATCCAAAAAGAAGCAGCGGCTGAAGAAGCATAAGCTGCTTTTTATTCTTTAGAGGGGTGAGTGTCTAGTGAAATCAATAGGAAATGAAGCTTTAAACAAACGTTTGATCAACATTCGCCGAGCGCTTCATGAGCATCCAGAGCTGGCGTTTGAAGAATATGAAACGACAAAGAAACTGCGCCACTGGTTAGAAGAGGAAGGGATCACTGTACTTGATATCCCAGCCCTTCAAACAGGCGTTGTCTGTGAAATCAAAGGAGAACAAGAGGGGCCAACAATTGCTTTGAGAGCCGATATTGATGCACTTCCGATTGAAGAGGCATCTGGCGAACCATTTTCTTCAAAGGTACCGGGTAAAATGCATGCATGCGGTCATGATTTCCATACAGCTTCTATTTTTGGCGCGGCTCTTTTATTAAAAGAGCGGAAACACGAGATCAAAGGAACGGTGCGTATTTTGTTCCAGCCGGCTGAGGAAGTTGCTCAAGGGGCGAAACACGTCATAGAGGCAGGCGTTTTAGATGGAGTCGATGCGATTTTCGGTATGCACAACAAGCCTGACCTGCCAGTTGGCACGATTGGCATCAGAGAAAAAGCATTGATGGCGAGTGTGGACCGGTTTGAAATCGATATTAAAGGAACGGGTGGCCACGCCGGTATTCCAAATCACACGGTAGACCCCATAGCCATCAGCGGGCAGATCACAAGCGCCCTTCAGCAAATCGTCAGCCGCCGCATCAGCTCCTTGCATCATGCGGTTGTCAGTATCACACGTATCAAAGGCGGTACATCATGGAATGTCATACCCGACCGTGTTGAGATGGAAGGAACCGTTCGCACGTTTGAGCCTGAAGTAAGAGCGATGATTCCGGAGCTTATGAAACAAATCGTCAGCGGAATTGCAGGAGGATTCGGAGCAGAGGCTGAAGTGAGATGGCATCCTTATTTGCCTTCTGTCATGAATGATGAGCGTCTGACAAAGGTAGTAGAAGAAACGGCTGGCTCACTTGACTTACATGTCGTGCAGGCAGAGCAGTCACCGGGCGGAGAAGATTTTGCTCTTTATCAAGAACGCATTCCAGGCTTTTTTGTATGGATGGGGACTAGTGGTACGAAGGAGTGGCATCACCCTGCGTTTACATTAAATGAAGACGCACTTCCAGTTTCCGCTGCCTTCTTTGCTGAGCTTGCCGTTCGGGCATTGGAGTCTCGATCATGGAATTAACAAAACATCTGGCAGAAGCAGTGCTTTCTGCTGATCCGCTGCAAGATGAGCGGGCCATTCAAATGGCTAGAAATGGCCTGTTAGACGCGGCAGCATCAGCGCTTGCTGCGAAAGAGGATGAAGGGATCCAAAAGCTGATGCAGCTTGTTGAACAGGAAGGCGGAGCCGCTCAGATTCCTGTCATTGGACAAGGAAAGAAGGTGAGCCGCCAATCTGCAGCAATGCTGAATGGCTACCTCATCCATGCCCTTGATTATGATGATGTGCACTCAGATGTGAGAGGACATCCGAGCGCGGTCATCATTCCAGCGCTGCTATCACAGCTGACAGATGGCAAAGGGTATGGCGAGCGGTTTTTAGCTGCCTACATCACAGGTGTTGAAGTGATGGCAAGACTTGGCGAATCGATCGGTAAGGCGCATTATGAGCGGGGCTGGCATAATACAGGAACACTCGGAGCCATTGCGGCAGTGTGTGCGATTGGCTATTTGAAACAAGTCTCCAAGGAAGAACTGACGAAAGCAATCGGCTTTGCCGGAGCGCAATCAGCCGGAATGCGAAAGCAATTTGGCTCTGATATGAAACCATTACAAGCCGGCTTAGCTGCTAAAACAGCCGTTTGGTCTATGGATTTAGCTTGTTCAGGTTTTGGCGGGAATGACTCGGTTCTTGATGGCGTGCTTGGTTTCTTTTCACTTTATGGAGATCTGGAACTTGCGAAAAGCCGTTTGCTAGAGGGCTATGGTTCTACATGGCGTATCGTTTCACCGGGGCTGTGGTTCAAAGTATATCCATTCTGCTCAGCAGCCCACCATGCAGCAGATGCGATCCAATCCTTAATGAAAGAGCGGTCTTTCTTGCCGGAGCAGGTAAAACAGGTCGATGTCATATTCCCGCCAGGCGGGGATGCAGCGCTTATTGAGCGGACACCTTTAACCGGGGAAGAAGGACGATTCAGTGTCGAATATGTCATCGCACTTGCAGTGTTTGGACAGACGCTTACGCTGGATGCCTTTACGAAAAAAAACATTCCATTCGACATGCGGACATGGATGAAGCGGGTGAGCAGAGGATATGATCAAACGACAGTACCCCATCCCGATGCTGTTCCAAAAGGACGCTTTACGATTGTGAAGCTCACCTTAACTGACGGCACCACCATGAGCAAGCGGGTTGATATTCCGCAGGGAGCACCAGGCTGTGCGTTATCGAAAGAAGACATCATACAAAAGTTAAGCAGCATCACAAGCGCATCTCAGGCACAGCAGATTTTACAGGCGGTTGAAGAGGAAAACAACGCTGCTTATTTGAAGTTGCTGGCATGATAAAAAAGCTCATCGATATAGTGATGAGCTTTTTTAAATAGATCTATCCTATAACTGTCAGGAAGTTCTTTCTCTAAATATATGTAAATGACGCTGTCCTATTTCAACCAATATCTTGACCATCTTCTGCAATGCCATCATAAAAAAACCTCATGTGATTCACCGCAGTATTAGTTCTTTCAATAAGTATGAATAAAAGATGACCAAACGATGATAAGTTCATAAAAACAGTGGAATCCAATTGAGATTTGAAAGGGAACATGTAAAATAAAGCTACATAAAGAAAAACAATGGTAGCAGCGGAGGCTGATCATGAAAATATTAATGATTGAAGATAATCAGAGCGTTTGTACAATGACGGATATGTTTTTTCAACGAGAGGGATTTCAAGCGGAATTCGTTCATGATGGATTAGAAGGATTGAATCGCTTTAAGCAAGAGGAGGATTGGGATCTGCTCATTTTAGATGTCATGCTTCCTTCGATGGATGGTCTGACCATTTGTCAAAAAGTGCGCCAGATCAGTGACATTCCGATTATCATGCTGACAGCCAAGGAAACCGAATCTGATCAGGTGCTTGGTTTTGATCTTGGGGCAGATGATTATGTGACCAAGCCCTTTAGTCCACTAACCTTGATGGCAAGAATTAAAGCGGTGAAACGACGCTTTGCTCATACAACTACTCAAGAAAAGCTGAATGAGGGCGAACGGCTGGAGACAGCACATTTTCAGTTGGATAAAAAAACGAGGGAAGTTTTCCTAGATGGAGAGCGAATAGAGAACCTCACACCGAAAGAATACGATCTGCTGTGCTTTTTTATTCAGCATCCTCGGCAAGTATTTTCACGAGAACAATTGCTTGAGCAAATTTGGGGATACCAATTTTATGGAGATGAACGAACGGTAGATGTTCATATTAAACGGCTGCGTCAAAAAATTGGGGACGGGCCTAAGCCCTTTTTGTATACAGTATGGGGCGTAGGGTATAAGTTCGATGAAGATTAAATATTTTTATCAGCTGCTGATCAGTCACCTTGGGTTATTGCTCATTGCCATTGTCATTATCAGCACCCTTTTATCTCATTTTGTGAAAGATATTGCCTATCAAAACAGAGTGAATGAAATGAGCTCCTATGGGAATGAAATCTTGCAAGATTATAAACGACTTCCTAAAAGCGAAATGACCTTTCGTCTGCGGCCATTTGAAGATATTCTTTCGACGAGGCAAATTCGTTTTTTCGTGTTTGATGAAAAAGGAGATATTCTGTCTCAGCAGCAAGTGATGCCGCCGCATGAAGTATTATTGACAAAGGATTTATGGGCCAAACTCTCAAAAGGAGAGC
The DNA here is from genome assembly GCF_038593285.1 of Bacillus sp. FSL R5-0712. Classification (NCBI taxonomy): domain Bacteria; kingdom Bacillati; phylum Bacillota; class Bacilli; order Caryophanales; family Bacillaceae; genus Bacillus; species Bacillus sp. FSL R5-0712. Next base: position 446,126 of record NZ_CP151981.1, read on the forward strand.
AAATCATTGTGAAGCGAAGTGATTCACGCCGCCTTGATCAAGAGGCATCACTTGTGGCGCTCCCTGTCATGGAGGATGGAAAGCTAAAGGGCGGAGTTGTCCTTATTGCCCCGATTCAAGGCGCTGAACAGCTCATCGCCCAAATGAATCGTTATCTGTATATCATCGTATTTGTGGCGCTGACGATCACCTTTATTCTCAGCCTGTTCCTGTCTAAATTTCATGTGAACCGCATCAAAAAGTTGAGAGAGGCGACTGAAAAGATTGCGCAAGGTGATTACAACATCAAGCTTGAAAACAAACACCTTGATGAAATAGGCACACTTGGTGAGGATTTTAATATGATGGCCAAGCGTCTTCAGCAATCAAGAGAGGAAATTGACCGGCTCGAAAAGCGCAGACGTCAATTCATCGCAGATGTGTCTCACGAATTGAAAACACCGCTGACCACCATTCGAGGACTGGTGGAATGGCTGAATACTGCGGATGTGTCAGCAGAAGAGAAAGAGAAATGCTATGCCTTAATCACTGATGAGACAAAACGTATGTTGCGCCTCGTCAATGAAAATATGGATTATGAGAAAATTAGATCGAATCAAATTACCCTTCAGAAATTTCATTATCCACTCATTGACACATTTGAAGTGATGAAAGAGCAGCTGAGCCGAATCGCCGAAGAGAAAAACAATCAGCTGATCGTGGACGTTGATCCCGAGCTAAAGGTTTATGCAGATTATGACAGGCTCATTCAAATACTTGTCAATATCACAAAGAACGCGATTCAATTCACAGAAGACGGCCGTATTTACTTAAGAGGAAAACAAGAAAATCAAGAGACGATCATCGAAGTGGAAGACACAGGCATTGGCATTGCGCCAGACGAAGTCAAACACATATGGGAACGTTTTTATAAAGCGGATATCTCAAGAACGAATACACCGTATGGAGAATACGGATTGGGCTTGTCTATCGTGAAGCAGCTTGTGGACCTGCATGAAGGGCATATTGATATGAAAAGTGAAAAAAACAATGGAACGACATTTACCATACGACTGCCGTTTCCAAAAGAAAAAGGCTAAAATGAAGTTCATTTTAGCCCTTTTTGGTGAATCACCACTTATTCATTTTTGGTAAACGTCAACCCAATATGGGCAAGTGCCTGTGGCAAGTCTTTCCGGATGGTGATGTCTTTAAACGATATATTGGATTGAATCGCACTTAAAGCAAGGTCTTGCTTAATACCTGTTAAAACTGCCGAAATTCCTAAAAGTCTCAGCGTTTGTGCGTAGCTGACCAAATATTGAATGCTTTGTTCATTCAGGCTTTTGGTTCCCGATACATCAATGACCAAATGAGAGAGCGACAGCCTGTAGCTTTCCTGTAAAATGGTTTCTAAAATATGCTGAGCACGTGTCTCTTCGATATCACCAAGCAGAGGAAGCACAGCGACACCGTCAACAACTGGTACGATCGGTACAGACAATTGCCGAATTTGCCGGTTGGCACGGTCTAGTTCGAGGACATAGCTTAATAATGAAGCCATCGTTTCAAACATATACACATGCTCTTCTGTGAACTGCTTCGGCCTCAAATCAAGTCCGCAAATCGTTCCGTAGTTCGTCCCATCTGTGAAATTAATGGGAACTCCAATAAACGAGCCGCCTTGAAGATTTTTCGTAACCTCTAAGTATTTAAAACGGTCATCCTTCGAAATGTCAGGAATCACAAGTGTATCCCGATGATCGACCACAAGCTTGCAAAATGTCTTTTCGTAAGGAAGTTCTTCTCCTTCTTCAAGAAGCTGCTCGTCATGATTTAGCACCTTTACAATTTGATTGGTGTTTTGATCATTTTTAGCAATAAACAGTGTATTCACATCAATGAATTGACTCATCATGTTTAAAATACTAGTAGAAGCATCATGAAAATTGCGAAACTGTTTTAATAGTTGTTGACGAGGCATTGTTTTAGGACTCCTTGTAGCTCCGAACATAGGCCGGAACAGATAGTTGATTTGTCTCTATCATACAAAATCAAACAAGAAATAGATACACTTTAATGCGCAAAAACACTCTGATCGTCGAGATGAAAAAAGACTGCCGATCCAAAGATCTGGCAGCCTTCTGATTAAAGAGAGACAGGGACAGTAGACATAGAGAAAAATTCCTCATACAAGGCTTGAACAGCTTCTTTTTCTTGAGCCGCTTTGACGCCAAACATCATGCTGACCTCTGAAGAGCCTTGATTGATCATTTCAATATTGACCTTCGCTTTTGACAGTGCCTTTGCCGCTCTTGCTGTTGTGCCAACATTATGACGCATCGCTTCTCCTACAACCATAATCAGCGAAAGATTTCGCTCTAAAACGACCTCATCTGCATCAAGCACGACCTTCAAGCGGTCTAGCAGCTCCTCTTCGATATGCTGCTCCTCCAGCTGATCCTGACGTAAAATAATGGTCATATCATCAATGCCAGAAGGAACATGCTCATACGTAAGCCCATACTCTTCTAGTGTTTGCAGCACCTTTCGTCCAAAACCGACTTCTCTGTTCATCAAATATTTACTAATGTAAATACTGCAAAATCCATTGTCTGAGGCGATTCCAACAACAGGTCCATTTGTATGGTCCCGCTGATTTACGATTTTTGTCCCTTTTGCTGACGGGTTGTTGGTGTTTTTAATCTGAACCGGAATGCCTGCACGGAAGGCTGGAATAAGTGCTTCATCATGGAACACAGAAAAACCAGCATAGGACAGCTCTCGCATTTCCCGGTATGTCAGCTCTGTAATCTCTTTCGGTTCATGAACGATTGTTGGATTGACGGCATAAACAGCATCGACATCTGTAAAGTTTTCATATACATCTGCCTTCAAACCGTTCGCCAAAATGGAGCCGGTAATATCGGAGCCGCTTCGCGAAAAGGTGACGATGTCTCCCGCGAGACTAAAGCCAAAAAAGCCAGGGAATATAATAATGCCAGAGCGCTCTCTTAATTTGTACAAATGATCATAAGACTCCGGCAGAACTTGTGCTTGGCCAGGCTCATCGCTCACAAACAAACCAGCTTCCTTTGGATTCACATAATGAGCTTCCACACCCTGGTGGCGAAAATAGGCGGCAATGAGCTTAGCGTTATTGTCTTCACCGCTTGCTTTAATGGCATCAAGATAGCACTCAGGGCGAGATGAATCAGCCTGTAATAATGTGTCTAGATCTTGCCTGATGGTATCGATAATGTCTTGACCTAATCCGAGTTCATCCGCTATTGAGGCATACCTCTCAATGACTGCTTCCTTTAAATCATGTGCTTCGCCTAAACGTAAATATTGTTCACCGCAGCTAATTAATAGATCGGTGACCTTTGTATCCGTTGAATGCCGTTTTCCTGGTGCGGAAACAACGACTGCTTTTCGAGCTGGATCTGCTGTTACAATGTCAAATACCTTTTGCAGCTGCTTGCCAGATGCAAGTGAACTGCCACCAAATTTAACGACCTTCAATGCATACATCTCCTATAGTAAAAATTTTCTCACAAATTGAATAGTTCCTATTATCAACTCTTTTCTTTAAATTATCAAGGTTTTTCTTCACTAGAAATACAAATGTGTTTACAGAGAGGACGATATTGTATGAGTATATGAAAAAAGAGCCGGCCATATGCCGAGCTCTTTTTCTTATGAAGAAGACGAGGAGGAAGATAGCTCCTGCTTCATCACTTTATTCTCACGTTTTTTTTCCTTTAAGAAAAAGGAGAGGACGAGTCCAATGACCGCAATCAGACCAGAAATGAAGAATGACGTATTCATTCCATGAACGGCCGATTTTAATGGATTGACCAATTCTGCATTTGCAGCAGAGCTGCTCATGATGGAAACAAGCACAGCCGTTCCAATGGAACCGCCTATTTGTCTCATCGTGTTATTCATCGCTGTCCCATGAGGGATCAAATGAGGCGGTAAAGAGTTAATACCTGCGGTTGTCAGCGGCATCATGATCATCCCAACCCCGATTAACCGAAGCGTGTAGGCGACCGTAATGAGGGCGATTGATGAATCAAGGGTGAGCAGCATAAATGGCAGGGTGGTAACGGTGAGTATCGTAAATCCGCCTAATGCCAGCCCTTTTCCGCCGACTTTATCAAAAATCCGTCCAATAATCGGTGACAGGAGTCCCATGAAGAGAGCACCTGGCAATAAGATAAGCCCTGTATCAAGTGCAGACAGTCCTCTGACATTCTGCGTATAAAGCGGCAGAATCGTCTCTGTCCCAATTAATAAAGCAAAGACAAGCATGCCGAGGAAGGTTGTTAAGCTAAAGATCGCAAATTTAAATACGCCAAACTCCAGCATCGGTCTTGTTAAGTTCGACTGGCGCAGGATAAAGAAGAACAAGCTCACGGCGCCGACAATCAGCGAAATGAGAACAGTCGCACTCGTCCATCCATACGTGCCGACACTAGAAAATCCGTAAAGCAGCCCGCCGAAACCGAACGACGACAAGATGACAGATAAAACATCAATACGTGTTTCTCTTTGCTGCGTCACATTTTTCATTAAGAAGAAAGCAAGAATGAGATCAATGATACCGATTGGCAGAACAATATAGAACAAGAACTTCCAGCTGAAGGAATCAACAATCCAGCCGCCAAGTGTTGGTCCAAGCGCAGGTGCGAACGAGATGACAAGTCCGACCATGCCCATTGCCTGCCCGCGTTTTTCTTTCGGGAAAATGGTTAAAAAGATCGTTTGCATCAGCGGCATTAAAATCCCTGCACCGGCTGCCTGTACGATACGCGCTGCAAGTAACACCGGGAAATTCGTAGCAAATGAAGCAAGAATTGTACCGGCTGTAAAGATGCTAAGTGCCGTTAAAACTAAAGAACGGCTTGAAAATTTCTCAATGAGGAAAGCCGTAATAGGGATGAGAATCCCGTTTGTCAGCATAAAGGCTGTTGTAAGCCACTGTCCTTTGCTGACCTCAATATTGAAATCTTCCATGATATGCGGGATCGCTGGAATGAGAAGCGTTTGGTTTAAAATTGCAACGAATGCCCCAACGAGGAAAATCCCAACAATCACAGATCGATTATACGATGTAGTTGATTGGTTCATGTTATCCCTTCTTTATCTATAAAATGATGTTTTTCAGCTGTGACACGTTTTGTGATAAAACGCTGTTTTTGCCTAAATAATCGAGCAGTGAGCTGACTAAAAAGGTTCTCGGTTCATCCTTTGATAATTCTTGATTGAGCAGCTCATAAGCAGAGAGGAGATCGTCTTTTTCTTCTCCGTTTGACAGTGCGTGAAGCTCTTGTTTGATCTTCGTTAAGTACGAGATGACAAGTTTTTCTTCATCATATCCGTCCTGTGAGGAAAACAAATAAGAGTCCATGAGCTGATCTGTTAACACAGGCTCAATTGAGCAAGGCTTTTTCGATACACGGTCCATCACACCGATAATCATCTCAGCAGCATTTTCTAATTTGATGTTCTTGTGCTCAATCGCCAGCATTAAAATGAATTCTCTCATTAATCCATTGAGAACAATCACAAGATCCCAGACATAAGGAGCGACAGATTCACCATAGGTGCTCAAAATAATGTCCCTGTGCCGCTGCATGATAATGGAGCGTGTCTCGCGTAAGTGTTTAATGACAATAGGCGAATGCTGAGAAAAAGCTTCAAAGGACAGCATGTTCAAAAATTTATGATTCTCTTTAAACTCTTCAAGCTCAAGCTTGATCTTCTTTGTGAATTTTTCCTTTTTGGACAGCGTCGTTTCTGAATGAATGATGCGGGAAATCTCTCTCATTTTGCGCTGATTGTATTTAATCAGTTCTAGTAGAAGAGCTTCCTTTGAATCAAACAGTTTATAAATAGACGCTTTTGATATTTTACAGGCATCGGCAATTGACTGCATGGAGACACTCATATAGCCTTTTTGAGAAAATAATTTCTTTGAAACCCGCAAAATCTCTTCTTGCTTTTCGTTCATCTTCATAAGTCCTTTCCGAATCGGCAAAACCATATGGTCACAATGGAAACCGAGTGGTCACTTTTGCTATGATAACAAAACCAATGACCCATGACAAGAAAATGAACTTAAAAAAATACCCGTCTGCATGACAGGTATTTATCCTTCCGCATGTGCGGTATATATTTTTGTTTTGCCGTGAAGTTCGACGACCAACATGTCTTCTCTCTCTTTCACAGAGTAAATAGCGGTCCCTTTTTGCAGCCTAGAAGCTGTACCATGTTCAAAATTTTTGACGGCTGTTTTCTGAATGACACCTACTTGCTGATGTTTTGTGACGTGTAAGGATGTCGTCCAATCTACATTTGTTTCATAGACCGTTCCTTCCCATTGAAATAAATCTGCCTGCTGATCCATAGCTAATAACTCTTCAGCACTAGGTGGTTTTGACTGAGAATATTGGACGGACTGGCAGGCGCAGAGGAAGATCGCGAGAATCATCATCAATAAACTCATCCATATATTATGTTTCAAAATGGGTTCCTTCCCTTCAGACAGTCTCATGAATAATGGACGTTTGTGAAGTCATATCGTTACTTGACTAGTCAGCTCCAGGTGAATGAGATTGTATGGTGGCACAAAATACGATACATTTATTGTATGACGAATCCAAACCATCCAAACAAAGAAGACATGAGACTGATTTCTGTGCTGCACGCATTGGCTGATCCAATCCGGTTAGAAATTGTCCGCTGCTTAGCGGAAGCGGGGGAGAGGACATGCGGCACGTATGAGATGAATATTGCCAAATCCACGCTTTCCCATCACTTCAAAGTGCTGAGGGAGGCAGGCGTCGTAAAAGTGAGAATTGACGGGAAGCACCGTTACTATTCTTTAAGAAAAGAAGACATCGAGACCGCTTTTCCTGGACTCATGTCATCGATTCTAGCTGTAGATAAAGAACGGTGGTAAGCCAGCTGTCTATGAAGAGCAGCTGGCTGTTTTATTTCCCGAAAATGGCGTCATACAGCCGTTTTACTGCCGGCTGAATATCCTCTTGCTTCATATGTGAGAAGCCGAGGACGAGTGGAACAAAGCCTGGCTGATGCCCCGGCAATTGCTCATCAAGGGTAAAACGATCCATTCCGTACATTTTCAGCTTTCTTTCTTTCGCTCGCTGTAAAATCTCATGCTGCGTTCGATTTGAGCGGAACTCTGCGATAAAATGAAGCCCGGCATTTTCTCCAATAATCCGCACATTGTCAGCAAAAATCGTATTGAGCTCTTCAATGAGCTGCTTCCGTTTTTCCTCATATAAACCATTCATTCTTTTAATATGCCGTTGATACGCCCCATCTTTTATAAAATGAAGAAGGGTGTATTGTGTAAAAAGATTAGCTGTTTGAATGAAAAAATGCTGTTCCTCCTTATAGCGTCTCAATAAATGCTGAGGCAGCACCATATAGCTTAGCCGCAAGCCGGGCAGCAATGATTTTGAAAAGGTGCCCATATAAATGACTTTGTCATATCGGTCAAGACTTTGCAGCGCCGGAATGCTGTCTGTGCCATATTTAAATTCACTGTCATAATCATCCTCAATGATATAACGGTCTGGCTGATCGGCTGCCCAGTTTAACAGCTGTATACGCCGGGAAATCGGCATAATCACCCCTGTTGGAAATTGATGTGAAGGGGTAATGATCAACACATTTGGCTGTTTCTTATGAATATCGCTCATCCGCACACCTTTTTGGTCAATGCCAATCGTTTCAATTTGGTGATGATTGTTTTTCAGCATTTGAAAGAGCCGGCGGTAGCCAGGGTTTTCTAACCCATATATTTGATCGGCCGGAAGAATGCTTGATAACGAATGGATCAGTGACTGTGTGCCTGCACTTAAAATGAGCTGTTCCGGATAGCATTTGACTCCTCGTGCAAGTCCGATCAGCCGCGCAATCGTTTCCCGCAGTTCATACACACCTTGTGGATGCGGAAGCTCACCGAAGGCTTCTTGGTGGAGATGGATCGCCTTTTGTTCACTTTTCAGCCAGCTTTTAAATGGAAAGTTCGCTGTATCGACGGAGATATGTGAAAAGGAATACCAGTCGTCTCGTGCAATCGGTTCTTCCTTTAAATCTACAGGAAGAGAAGAGGGTTTCAGCTGACCAGATTCATGAAATGTTTCTAGTGATTCCACGAAAAAACCTTTGCGTTCAACCGAATATAAATATCCCTCAGCAAGCAGCTGCTGATAGGCGCCATTCACTGAATTAACGCTGACGTTTAATGTTTCGGCTAACTCTCGTTTAGATGGTAATTGATCATGCGGCTGCAGGTTGCGATTTAAGATTTCTTCTTTGATTTTCATATAAATTTGATGATAAATATATCCGTTTTGCCCTGTTTGATCTAGTTGAATTGTCAGCATCTCACCATTCCATCCTCTCTGGTACCATGAAAAAAATGATATTGGTACTTTCTATCATACCAAAAAATATTCAGAATAATAAAAAAGGATATAAAGGGGATGGATGACAATGAGTCAAACGACAACAAACCGTTTTTCAACCGAAGAATGGCAGGGGAAAAGAGACCAATACGTCGCAAGAGGCGTGAGTAATGGCAACCGTCATCTTGCAGCGAAGGGGAAAGGAGCCGAGCTGTTCGATATTGATGGGAAACGATTTATCGATTTTGCAGGCGCCATTGGCACATTAAACGTAGGACATTCACATCCAAAGGTCGTGGAAGCGGTCAAAGCACAGGCAGATAGCCTGATTCACCCAGGATTCAACGTGATGATGTACGAATCATATATCGAATTGGCAGAGAAGCTGTGCCATCTCACACCAGGGGACCATGATAAGAAAGCCATTTTTCTTAATTCAGGTGCAGAAGCTGTTGAAAATGCGGTGAAAATTGCACGTAAATATACGAAAAGACAGGCTGTTGTGTCGTTTACAAGAGGTTTTCACGGCAGAACGAATATGACAATGAGCATGACGAGCAAGGTCAAGCCATATAAATTTGGCTTCGGGCCATTCGCATCTGAGGTGTACCAAGCACCGTACCCTTATTACTATCAAAAGCCTGAAGGATTAAGCGATGCAGCGTACGACGAGTACATCATTGATCAATTTAATCAATTCTTCGTCGCAGCCGTTGCACCAGAAACCGTTGCTTGTGTGGTCATGGAACCAGTCCAAGGGGAGGGCGGATTCATTGTGCCATCGAAGCGTTTCGTTCAGCATGTCGCTTCATTCTGTCAGCAGCACGGGATTGTCTTTGTTGCAGATGAAATCCAAACCGGTTTTGCGAGAACAGGGAAATACTTTGCGATTGAGCACTTTGATGTGGTGCCGGACTTAATCACCGTATCAAAATCTCTTGCTGCGGGGCTGCCGCTAAGCGGTGTCGTCGGCAGAAAAGAACTGCTTGATGCGGCAGATCCAGGGGAGCTTGGGGGAACATATGCAGGAAGTCCGTTAGGCTGTGTAGCTGCACTGGCTGTCCTTGATATCATTGAAACAGAACAACTGAATCAACGATCTGAACATATTGGGCAAGTCATTGAGGACAAAGCAAATGAATGGAGACAGGCGTATCCATTCATTGGGGAAGTCCGCCGGTTAGGGGCAATGGCGGCAATTGAAATTGTGGAAGATCAAACAACGCGTACACCGGATAAGAAAACAGCCGCAGCGATTGCAGCATATTCAAATGAGCACGGGCTGCTTCTTTTAACGGCAGGGATTAATGGGAATATCATTCGCTTCTTAACACCACTTGTCATCACAGATGAGCTGCTTCACGAAGGACTAGGGATTATCGAGGACGCCTTCAAAGCACGCTAAACAACAAAGGGGGATGGTTGTATGCAAAAACAACAAATGGCAAAAACGATGTCGCAGTCTGACGTGCTGTTTTTGTCCATTGGTGCAATGCTTGGCTGGGGCTGGGTTGTACTTTCGGGAGATTGGATTTTAACAGCTGGATTTTTAGGCAGTGTGATTGCTTTCATTATAGGCGGGTTTCTCGTCATCTTTATCGGACTTACGTATGCTGAGCTTTCGTCTGCGATTCCAGAGACAGGCGGAGGGCTCGTTTTTGTCCAGCGGGCATTTGGGATGAAAGCAGCGTTCGTCTCAGCATGGGGCGTATTATTTGGTTATGTGTCTGTGATTACGTTTGAAGCTGTCGCCTTGCCGACCGTCATTGATTATGTGATTCCAACACAGCATGCTGGCTTCTTATGGAATATAGGAGGATGGGACGTTTATTTCACATGGGTATTGATTGGATCTGGCGGGGCATTGTTTTTAACAGCGCTGAATTACATTGGAGCGAAGCCTGCTGCCATTTTTCAGTCCGTGTTCACAGTGGCGATTATTCTGACAGGTTTTCTCCTTTTAGGCGGCGCAACATTTAATGGAGATTTTGCAAACCTTGAGCCGATGTTTCAAGGCGGGGTTGGGGGGCTTATGGCGGTGTTAGTCATGATTCCCTTTTTATTCGTTGGGTTTGATGTCATTCCGCAAGTAGCGGCGGAGATTAACGCACCAAAAAAAATCATTGGGAGAATCTTGATTATCTCCATCGTGAGCGCAGTCGTTTTTTATCTGCTTATTGTCTTTGGGGTAGCTGCTGGAATGTCAAAAGGACAGCTCGAAGCTTCCTCATTAGCGACCGCAGATGCGATGGTACAGCTTCTCGGTCATCAAGCGTTTGGAACAGTGCTGGTCATTGGCGGTGTAGCAGGAATTGTGACGAGCTGGAATGCTTTTATTATCGGTGCAAGCCGTATTCTATATGCTATGGCGGAAAGAGGTATGATTTCCAAATGGTTTGCGTATATTCATCCAAAGTATAAAACACCGACAAATGCCATTTTATTTCTTGGAGCTTTAGCTTTTTTCGCTCCATTATTAGGGCGTCCTGCCCTCGTATGGATTGTCAATGCAGGCGGTGTCGGAATCATCGTCGGGTACTTAATCGTGTCCATTGCCTTTATGAGACTTCGCAAAACAGAACCTGAGCTGGAGCGTCCATACAGTATTAAATATTGGCGGACGACAGGTGTTTTAGCCATCGGACTGAGTCTTCTTTTCCTTTCATTTTACTTTCCAGGAATGCCGGCTTCCTTATCGTGGCCAGCTGAATGGATATTGCTTTTAGGTTGGGTACTCATTGGGTATATACTATATGTAATGAATCCAAGAACGAAGGAGACGGTAGAGCATGACAAACGAACTCAAAGTGTATAATCCTGCAACAGGAGAAGAAATTGCTTCAGTTGCTCAGCATACAAAAGAACAGATCGAAGACGCAATTTCCCGTTCACACAAAGCATTCAAATCATGGGCAAAAACGTCAGCGCATGAACGTGCCAATATCATTCGCAAGTGGTTTGATCTGATGATTGAGCATAAAGAAAGGCTTGCGAAAATCATCACAGAAGAAAACGGAAAGCCGTATCAAGAAGCATTAGGAGAAATCGTCTATGCGGCTGGTTATATTGAATGGTACGCAGAAGAAGCAAAGCGAATCTACGGCAGAACCATCCCGTCACATACGACGAACAAACGTCTTTTCGTCACAAAACAGCCAGTTGGTCCTGTTGCTGCCATTACTCCGTGGAATTTCCCTGCGGCGATGATTACGAGAAAGGCAGCTCCTGCGCTTGCAGCAGGCTGTACGTTTATTGTAAAACCTGCTGAAGACACACCGCTGACAGCCATTGAACTAGTAAAATTAGGTCATGAAGCCGGCATTCCAGAGGATGCACTGCAATGGGTTGTGGGAGATGGCAAAGAAGTGGGTGAAATCTTCACAGATAGTCCATTGATTCGAAAAATCACGTTTACAGGCTCAACGCCCGTCGGAAAGCATTTGATCAAAAACAGTGCCAGCACAGTCAAACACGTATCAATGGAGCTTGGCGGTCATGCTCCGCTCATCGTAGACAAGGATGCGAATCTTGAACTAGCTGTCAAACAGGCAGTGGCATCTAAGTTCCGGAATGCAGGACAAACCTGTGTCTGTGCCAACCGCTTAATTGTGCATGAAGACATTCATGAAGCATTTGCGCAAAGCTTCAGCAAAGAAGTAGAAAAGCTGAAAGTGGGCAATGGCTTTGAAGAAGGCACATCTATTGGACCAATTATCAACAAGCGCGGCTTTGATAAAATTGTCGGTCAAATTCAAGATGCAGTGGATAAAGGGGCGAAAGTTCTTGTCGGCGGTGATACGCATTTCGACGATGACAAATCATATTATTTTGTCCAGCCAACGGTTCTTACACATGTGGATCCTTCGATGAACATCATGCATGAAGAGACATTTGGTCCAGTGGCACCAATTACGACATTCAAAACGTTAGACGAGGCAATTGAATTAGCCAACGATACACCTTTTGGCCTTGCAGCTTATTTCTTTACAGAAAATTATCGGAACGGACTCTACATTTCAGAACATCTCGATTATGGGATTATTGGCTGGAATGATGGCGGTCCATCGGCTGTTCAAGCACCTTTTGGCGGTATGAAAGAGAGCGGAATTGGCCGAGAAGGCGGCATCGAAGGGATCGAACCTTATTTAGAAACAAAATATGTATCCATTGGTTTAGACGAATAAACGTGAAAAAGACTGTCAGAGGAATCTCGGCAGTCTTTTTTATGTTAAACAGCCGGCGGAAAAAGCTGATCCACCGTTTCTTTCGTTTCTTTCAAAATTTCATGTATGTAATCTGCAGATGCCTGCTCCATGCTGCTGAACAAAAGCCGTTCGACAGGCTGAACGCCAATAAAATTGAAGACTTCAGTATCGGTTGTCATGTGATGAGAGGAGCTGAAGACTTTATTGGAATCAAGAAAAGTCCTCGGTGCATCATGCGTGTTGATAATGACACCTTTTTTGTGTCGAAGCAGATTTTCAATCTCTCCATCCTCACTGATCTGATAAGCAAAACCTTCAGAAAACACGCGCTCTACATATCCTTTTAGCATGGCCGGCAAGCCTGTCCACCATATTGGAAAAATAAACGTCAGCACATCCGCTTGCTGAATCAGCGTCTGCTCTCTTTGAATAGCGATTGGGACATCACCGCATTTGATGGCAGCCTTTTCTGCAAGGGTGAGCTCTGGCGAAAAACCAAGGGCATAGACATCACGAACAGTCACTTTATGACCATTGTTCAATAGAGTGCTCACAACAAGATCTAATAAAGTTTGATTTAAGCTTTGCTGGGGATGAGCAAATATGATTACATGGTTCATCTCATAGCCTCCTATGTGGTCATCTGTCTCATTATGTCACGCGGCTTTATCCTATTCAATCCTATATTGGTAATAACAAGTTGGGAAAATGGAAAATAATTGATTTCTAATAAAAAAAAACAGTCTGTGGTGCAAGAAAAAGCGATCGTTTCCGAGAAAACGATCGCTCAATACAGCTTTTATTTCTTTCTAAAAGCAAGTCCAAGTGCAATCAGTGCCACGACTAGAGCAGCAATGGACAGACCAAGGACAAGTGGTGAGGAAGAAGCAGGGGCTGTTTCAGAGGCCTTCTCTTCTTTTGGTTTTTCCTGGCCATGTGAATCCGTTACAGTATTAGATGCCACAATGTTTGTGATGGAATGAGGTTTATCAGCATCTTTATCGCCAGTCCATTCAACGACCGTTCCATCCTTATAATATTGATATGCATCCCATGCAGCTTCACCAGCTTTTTCAGGGTTTTTCGCTACAAAAACGAATTGCTGGAATTGTCCAGCAAGCACACCTTTACCTGTTGCTTCCCAAGTCACTCTTGTTACCTTGCCATCTTTCTCTTCAGTTGACGTTTTCCAGCCAGGTACTGGCTCATATTGCTGGAATTCTACGCCTTTAGGTATTGACAAGACAACCTTTGTCGTCGGGCTGTCACTCTCAGAAGGAACCTTTAATGTATAGGTCTCCCAAGCATTTGTCGCAGACGTATCAGGTTTGACTGTTACGTGTGCACTCACAGGAATCGCCAATAAAAATGAAGCGAGAAGCATTGGTAATAAAGCTTTAACGTATTTTTTCATATGTGATAACTCCTTTTAGTTTCTTCTAATAAATGTGGTATCGATATTCTTGAAAGAACCAGTTAACGCATGGATTTCAATTTTCCATGTGCCTTTTTCATTTAATAAGAGATTTTCAGCAGAGAAATGACCATTTTTTAATCGTTTCAGCTGGAATTCACTCGGTGTCTCATCACCGAATAAAGCCACCTTATGGATCTTGGCTGTTACAGATTGAATATCAGTGATCGTTTCGCCATTCTTCTTTGTAAATGCCACTTCGAATGAGTTTTTCCCCGGGGCATTCGGGGTAATGCTCAAGGACACAATATCACGATGCTCGACCTGATTTGCACCAAAGAAGGGCTCAGGTGCAGGCGGAGGAGGGCTCGGAATATTGGTAAAGACAGCTGTTAATAACAAAATGGCGATCCCGATCATCCATTCGGCTCGTAAGGAAATGCTGCGTTTCTGCTTCTTTTCCCATCTCAGCATTAAGTAATGCATAAGCCCAAGAAGGCCCATGATGATAAATAAACCAAGCTTGATTAAAAAGGTGCGTCCGTATGCTGATTGGAAAAGAGCGTCAAACGATTGCAAAATAAAGATGGCATTCACAAATCCTGAAAACACAATGAGTCCAACAGAGAGCAGTGCCCAAGGATGAAATGCTTTTAGCGTACTCCGAAAGAGCGGCTGATCTTCATTTGGCAGTTTCTTCATCAATAGAAGGACAATGGCTGTTAAACCACCGACCCAAATCGAAGCAGAGACGAGATGGATGAAATCAAGTGATGTTGTGAGTATTTTATTGTCTGTTGCGGCTGGATGTCCGATTTGTGCCTTCAGCCAAAGAAGCACTATGAAGAGAAGCAGTGGAAACAGCCAAACCCGAAAAGAAGAGAAATCCCCTTTTCTCACCGCCACAATCGTCCAGATGGTGAGAAGAACAAATGACGCCATAAGCATCATCCACAGACTACCGCCAGAAGTGGACGCAATCGTTTCTTGTAAAAGCGAAGGCTGAAATGCCCCCCAAAAGGACACATCTGCCGCTGATTTTGTCTGAATCGGCAGCTGGAACACAAGTGCTCCGCCCATCATCATCAATGACACGGTCAAAAGCCGCTTCATTCGTTTCGCCAATACAGGTGAAATCGCAGTCTTAAACCAAAGCAGTCCAAACAAAATGGTCCCAAGGAATAAGCTGAATGACGTATAAAGAAAGGCTTTATCAATAGTTGAGGCCACATCAATGGATTCATTCGTTTGACCTTGCTCTAATTGGTCAAAACCGCCATCCGCTTTTCCAATACTAAACGGAATCATGCCAGAGACAGAGTGTCCGTCCGCTGATACCGCATTCCACTGGATGGTGTAAATACCTTTTGGTAAATTCTTTTTTAAAGCCGCTTCCATGATCTTTTGATCTTTAATGACCGTATCTCCTTTATCCACACGATCACCTTTTGCATTTAGCACCTTAATGGCATGAAATCCGCTTTCAATCCCTTCACTAAATGTGATCGAGACTGAAGGAGGCTGCTGATCCAGCTCTTCATTTGCAGCCGGATTTGAGCTCACGACGTATGCGTGAGCAAATGCTTCCTTTGGAATGAAAAAAGCGAACATGACCATAAGAAGCAGAAGCCACTTACTATTTTTAAACAAGGTGAATAACCGCCTTTCTACCTATGAAAATGTCTCATGTATCAGAAAGAAAGCGGCAGTAAACTGTGAGTCACAGAAAAAACCGCTCTTCCTATTGTACCGCCCTCTCTAAAAGGTAAACGAAACAAACAGCAAGATGGTTCACTTTTTCTGTGTCATGTCTGCGCAGACATTTCTTAATTGAATAGGTTTGATCAATTATAAGCCTATTCGATTTAAGAAGAGGAAACAAGAAGAGACCATTTGAAAGTTGTGAAATTCCCATGAATTTTGCTTCAAAACAACGGCAGATCAACCTTTTCTCCCCTTTTGTATTGGGATCTGAAGGTGATGTCACATCATTTTTCAATTTTGTCACACACTATGTGACAAAGTGACATTTAGTTTCAATTGAAGAGAAAGTGAAAGCGTTTTACGATAGGCATAAGGGCTTCACTGAATCTTGTTCTTATATCTTTTGACCTATAAAGCCCTAGATAAAGGGAGAGAAGAAAGGAGTTTTCATAAATGCAGGAAAAAAGCGGATTTCGCGTAAAAGTACAGCGCTTTGGAAGCTATTTAAGCGGTATGATCATGCCGAATATTGGAGCGTTTATCGCTTGGGGACTCATCACCGCATTGTTCATTCCAAGTGGTTATTTTCCAAATGAACAATTAAATACACTTGTTGGACCAATGATCAACTACTTGCTGCCGCTCTTAATCGGTTACACAGGCGGGAAGCTCGTATATGACCATCGAGGCGGGGTACTCGGTGCAACCGCTACGATTGGGGTTATTGTCGGTTCGGATATCCCAATGTTTCTAGGCGCAATGATCATGGGGCCGCTTGGCGGTTATCTCATTAAGAAAATCGACCAGCTGTTTAAAGACCGAATTAGATCAGGCTTTGAAATGCTGATTAATAACTTTAGTGCAGGTATTCTAGGTGCCATTTTAGTCGCCATTGCTTTCTACGCCATCGGTCCAGTGGTACTAGGTTTGAATAAAGCCCTTGCGGCAGGTGTAGATATCATTGTCAATGCACATTTACTTCCGCTGGCAAGTATCTTCATTGAACCAGCGAAAGTATTGTTCTTAAACAATGCCATTAACCAAGGGATTTTAGGTCCATTAGGAGTAGAGCAAGCGGCGAAGACAGGCCAGTCCGTTCTGTTCTTGCTTGAAACAAACCCAGGGCCAGGTCTCGGTGTTCTTCTAGCTTACATGTTCTTTGGAAGAGGGACGGCAAAGCAGTCTGCACCGGGTGCGATTGTCATTCAATTCTTAGGGGGAATTCATGAGATTTACTTCCCATACATCTTAATGAAGCCAAAGCTCATTTTAGCGGTTATTGCTGGGGGAGCAAGCGGCGTTCTGACCTTTACACTGTTAAATGCAGGCTTAAAGGCTGTGCCGTCACCAGGAAGTATTATCGCTCTTATGCTCATGTCACCAAAAGGCGGTCACCTTGCCGTTCTAGCAGGTGTTGTCGTGGCAGCGGTCGTATCGTTCCTTGTCGCTTCTGTCATTTTAAAAGCGTCTAAAGAAGTGGATGAAGACTTAACAGCAGCAACAGAAAAAATGCAAGACATGAAAGGCAAGAAAAGTGCAGCAGCAGCTGCTCTTACAGCACAAAAAGAAGGTGCTGAAGCAAGCGAGCAAGCAGCATCTCCAGATGAAATCAATCCAGATAACGTGAACAAAATAATTTTTGCCTGTGATGCAGGAATGGGCTCAAGTGCGATGGGCGCATCCGTCTTAAAGAATAAAGTCAAAAAGGCAGAGCTTGATATTGATGTGACAAATACATCCATCAGCAACATCCCAGATGATGCCGATGTGGTCTTTACTCATAAAGATTTAACAGATAGAGCCAAGGCAAAACTGCCAGGAGCTGTCCATATCTCAGTTGATAATTTCTTAAACAGCCCGAAATACGATGAGCTGATTGAGAAATTGAAAAAATAACATGACGAAACGGGTTGAGTCCAATTTTTCCTAATTGAACTCCCCGTTTTGGTTGTTTTCTGATTTTCTATTCTAAAAAAGGTGTGTGATCTTTCATGAAACAAGTACTTTCAAAAAACAATATTTTTCTAAACGAACAAGCGGGCTCTAAAGAAGAAGCCATTAAAAAAGCAGGCGAAGTCTTAGTGGCAAACGGTTATGTCACAAGTGATTATGTGGACAAAATGTTTGAAAGAGAAAACATTTCTTCTACATTTATGGGCAACGGAATTGCCATTCCTCATGGAACAGAGGATGCGAAAGCGGCTGTCCTTCATTCAGGAATTTCCATTATCCAAATTCCAGATGGCGTTGAATATGGCGAGGGGAATATTGCTAAAGTTGTTTTTGGTATCGCTGGTAAAAACAATGAACATCTCGATATTCTTTCTCAAATTGCGATTGTCTGTTCAGAGGAAGAAAATGTAGAGCGTATCATTCATGCAAAGGATCAGGATGAACTGATTGCCATCTTTAACGAGGTGAACTAACATGAAGGCACTTCATTTTGGAGCAGGAAATATTGGCAGAGGGTTTATCGGATCTTTGTTAAAAGCATCAGGCTTTGAGCTCGTTTTTACCGATGTAAATGAAGCGGTGATCAACGAGCTGAATGAAAAAGGAGAATACACGGTTGAACTCGCAGCACCAGGGCAGCAGCAAGAAGTGGTTGGTCCTGTGTCAGCCATCAATTCCGCAAAAGATCAAGCCGCATTAACAGAGGCAGTTGCAACAGCTGATCTCATTACAACAGCTGTTGGACCAGCTGTTTTGAACATCATTGCTTCATCGATTGCTGAAGGTTTAAAACAGAAAAAACCTGATCATATCATCAACATTGTGGCATGTGAAAATATGATTGGTGGCAGCTCTCATTTAAAGAAAGCCGTTTTCTCTCATTTAACAGCTGATGAACAAGAAGCGCTGTCACACACAGTTGGTTTTCCAAACGCTGCGGTTGACCGCATTGTCCCCATTCAGCACCATGAGGACATTTTGAAAGTATCAGTCGAGCCATTTTTCGAGTGGGTCATTGATGAGACAGGCTTTATTGGAGACGTTCCTCAGATCGATGGTGCGACCTTTGTACAAGATTTGACGCCTTATATTGAGCGTAAGCTCTTTACTGTCAACACAGGACATGCACTAGCTGCTTATGTCGGGTACGAGAAAGGCGTGCAAACGATTAAAGAAGCTGTCGATACACAAGAGATTCGTCAAGTGGTCGAAGGTGCACTTCACGAAACGGGCAGTTATTTAATCGACACATATGGTTTTCAAAAAGAAGAACATGATGCGTATATCCAAAAAATCATCAAACGATTTGAAAATGCCTTTATCTCTGATGAAGTCACGCGCGTCGCACGTTCCCCGCTTAGAAAGCTTGGAGCAAATGACCGTTTAATCGGTCCAGCGAAAAAAATCAGACAGCCACAGTATTTAATTAAAGGCATTGTGGCAGCTTTGGCTTACGACTTTACTGAAGACGAAGAAGCTGTTCGTCTTCAGGCATTACGAAAAGAAAAAGGCATTGAAAGTGTGCTGGAAGAGGTATGTGGACTCTCGCCAGCAGACGATCTTTATCAAGCCATTCTTAAAGAAGCAGCTCATTAATCAGAAAATCCCTTTCCAACGTGCGAAAGGGATTTTTTCTATGACTTTTTTAATACTTTTCCCTGCTTGACGATATATAAAGTAAGGGGGAATTTGTACATGAAAAAGAAAGCGTTTGCGTCAAGAAGTGTCTTTTTTCAATTAATGTCTGCCATTATCGTGATCACGATTTTAACGGGCGGACTAGTTGGAACAACGGGATATTTGTTAGCGAAACATGTATTAATTGATGCAGGGAAAGCAGATTTAAAGCACATCGTCAGCGGAGCAATGGCCACACTTGAACAGTTGAATGACCGTGTGGAGAAAAAAGAACTGACGCTTGAGCAGGCGCAAGAACAAGCCCGGCTTTACTTGAGCGGACCCAAAAATGACAACGGGAAGGGATACCAATCTCAAAAATCAGATTTTATCTATAAAAATAAAGGCTATCTGATCGCATATGGCACTGACTATTCAACCCAGGTCCATCCGGTCAACGACATCGGCGTCATTCCAGATAACACGACCAATCGTCAAAAAATGGTCGCTGGTGCCAATGCAAAAGGCGAGGATGCACACTATGTGACCTATATGGATAAGGACGATGCAACCGGCGAAGAAAAAGAAAAGCTCGCCTATATGAGCCAGTTTACACCGTGGAATTGGAGTGTAGGTATCGCTGTCTTCCAGGACGAATTTTATAAAGAATTAGAGCAGATGAAGCTCTATATTATTCTCATTACAGCAGGTGTCGCCCTTCTGAGTCTAGGCGTCTTTTATTTAGCTGCTCGAGGAAAAGTCAGACTGCTGAAGCAAGTCACTGCTGCTTCAAAGGAAATTGCAGCGGGGAATATTGAACGCACGAACTTAAAGGAAACAACGGATGAAATCGGCCAGCTGGCAAAAGGCTTTAACCATATGTCAGGAGAGCTCAGAACACTGGTGAGCGGTTTACAGGAAACGAGCAGTCAGCTTGTTGAATCAGCGACAGATTTATCGGCGATATCTGAAGAAACCTCAGCCAGCAGTGAAGAAATTGGACGAGCCATCGGAGACATTTCGACTGGAACGCTTCATCAAGCATCTGATCTTGAAGTCGCCAATCAACAAATGACCCAGTTTAATCAATCTATTGAGAATGTCAAAGAACAGAGTGATCAAATTAAACGGATTTCCGACCAATCAAGTCAATCATCACAGCAGGGCCAGCAAATCGTACAGCAATTAAAACAATCGAATGAACAATCGATTCAGGCGTCTCAAGGCATTAGAGCAGGAATCGAGCAGTTAAGTACAAAAGTACAGGATATCTCTCAAATCACAGATACGATTGAAAGCATTTCAAATGAGACGAATTTACTGGCGCTGAATGCAAGTATTGAGGCAGCACGTGCAGGAGAGCATGGCAAAGGCTTCTCAGTTGTGGCGAGTGAAGTGCGGAATTTAGCTGAGCAGACAAAACAATCAGCCGTTCAAATTCAGCAAATGATCCAAGGCATTAAAGAAGAAACGACAACAACAGCTGGTATCATGTCTAACACAATGGATCGTTTTGCCGAGCTGGATGAAGCGGTGCATGCAACAGAACATGAATTCAATGCCATCTCTACATTGATTTCACAAACCATCGTTGAAACAAACGCGATGGCAAAAGAGCTGAATACATTGCTGGAGCAAAACGACCTCATCACAAAAGCCATGCACGGCGCAGCACATGTTTCTCAAGAAAATGCTGCGGCGATCGAAGAAATCACTGCATCCACAGACGAACAAGTGACAGCCATCTCTAATGTGGCTAAAGCAGCAGAAAGGCTCAATGAACTAAGCATGCGATTGAATCAGGACATTGCGCGTTATCGTCTATAAATCATTTTGACGATGTATCACTTGTCAGGTACGGTGAAGTTAATCAAAACCTTGCTCACGCAAACAAAAGGAGTGTTCCGGTCATGAAAAAGAAGATATTGATGTTGTTACCTTGTGGCTATGGATACTCAACTGCTGTTTTCTTTTAGGATAGATAGAAATTGGTGAAGTCTGTCTACAAAACGAAGAAACTAGCAGAAAAATAAACGTGAGTGAGGGACATAACATGGAAAAAATCACGAGAAAAAACCCAGAAAGTATGCCGAAACCTGTTGGTCACTACAGTCATATCACAAGGGTGCCAAAGGGCGCGGGATTATTTGTTACATCGGGTCAGGTAGGGACAGATATAGATGGGCAAATCCCATCAAGCTTAAAAGACCAAGTAACGAATACGTTTGAAAACATCAAAAAAATCCTTGATTCAGAAGGATTAAATGAAGAACATGTGATCAAGGTCAATATATGGGCAACAGAAGAAATCGACTGGGACCATCTATATCCTCAGTGGGATACGATCTTCAAAACAGCTTACCCATCAATGACGGTTGCTTATGTATCAGCTTTAGGATGGCCGGAGCTGAAAATTGAAATTGAACTATGGTGTGCGGATATTTGATCTAAAAAAAGAACAGCGATGCTGTTCTTTCAAATTGTTGACAAAGGGCTAAAATGATTTTTATTTTAGCCCTTTGTCTTCTTTTTTTCAGCGTGATAGAAAACCTTTGAAGTCTAGGAAGGACGAGTACCGGAGCGGAGCGAATTTGACATTCGTGAGCACCGGAGCGCAGACCTGACACCGAATGCGAGGGTTTGTCTACACGCTGAGTCGCTTTGTAATCCATCCAGCAAAGAATGTAAAGACGGTATAGACAATAACCCAAATGAGAAAGGATTTATTCCCGCCAATAGAGGTGAACATGAAGATCATGCTCGCTAACAGCACAATCAAAGTAGGCATCCAAACATTCTTCAAAAGGAGTGTGCCAAAAATGCCAATCAGCACAGAGATAATAGGAAAGCCAAATACAATGAATAGAATAAAAACAGCCATATGACTAACTCCTTTTAACAAGTGTTTACTTCAAAACATATAAAACCGAAGCTGCCAGCTGTTCAAATTCAGCAAATGATCCAAGGCATTAAAGAAGAAATGGCTGCAACAGCCGGTATCATGTCGAGCACAATGGCTCGTTTTGCCGAGTTAGATGAAGCGGTGCATGCAACAGAAAATGAGATCAATGCTATCTCTACATTGATTTCACAAACCATCGTTGAAACAAACGCTATGGCAAAAGAGCTGAATACATTGATGGAGCAAAACGACTTCATTACTAAAGCCATGCTCGCCGCAGCACATATTTCTCAAGAAAATGCCGCAGCTATCGAAGAGATCACTGCATCCACAGACGAACAAGTGACAGCTATCTCCAATGTGGCGAAAGCAGAAAGACACAATGAACTAAGCATGCGATTGAATCAGGACATTGCGCGTTATCGTCTATAAATCATTTTGACAGTGTGTCACTGGTCAGGTACGATGGAGTTAATTAAAACCTGCTCATGCAACCAAAAGGAGCGTTTCGGTCGTGAAAAAGAAGATATTGCTGTTCTTACCTTGTGGCTCTGGATACTTCACTACTGTTTTCTTTTAGATAGATAGAAATTGGTGAAGTCTCTCTACAAAACGAAGAAACTAGCAGAGAAATAAACGGGTGTGAGGGATATACTAGGAACGGACTCAGTTGCATTATTTCTTAACAGATAAAAAGCAGTATAATTATACGATTGCTAGCAATTGAGGTACATTGTAGGCGAAAAGGCGAAGGTTACTTATTTATAGAATGAAAGGTTTCAATGTTTTTCGAAGTAGCGAATATTTTGAAATTCTGTGGATATGATAAAATGCTTTTGCATGTTTATTGTCTTGTTCGATGAGGTTTTTCAAATGTCTTACTGCCTAGTTCCTTTGAATTCATAAATTAGTACGGGTGCTGTATATGTTGTGAAGGCGGTTGGTAGTTCTGCTTACCTAAATGTGCCGGTATTTATCTATCTAATTAATGTATGAAGATAAAATAATCATTTTACTTGTATTGGATTAAATTACAGTTTATTATCAATAAACTACCTTTTTATTATTTGAAGTGTTGGATAAATTTCTTTAAATTAACCTGTTTTATTGTTAAAAACAATTTTTTAAAAACATGCGTAAATTAAGGAGAAAAGAAAATGTTTTATCAACTAAATTTGAAAGAGTATTTTAATAGTACAGGCATTACTACTTTAGATGAGGCATCAAAGGGATCTCTGGATATATTTGCAAATTTGTCATTTCCAAAAGAGTACTTTCAAGAAAATATGTATTTCAATAATATTCCTTTTAAAATAGAACTGGATAGTATATTAGATAATATTTCAATAGACGATGAATTAAAGGTCTCTTTTGAAAGAAATAACTTTACTGATGTTTATATTTTAGGAGCTTGTAATAATGGGAACTTCTCTAATAATATTCATTTTTACAGTGAGGAAAATTTGATTTTTAGCGAGAAAATACACATTACAGATTTAATGGAAGAAATTCCTTATAAGAGGAATGAAAAGTTTGTAACATCTGATTATGTATATACTCCAAACGGGAAGTTAGATACTACTATTTCTTTATGGGTAGAGAGAATTCAATTCAGTAAGGAGTTTTTATTAGACTCCTTGACACTGGAAGAAAATCCATTTATACACATATTCGCTATTACGTTAGGAGGGGAAGGATAAATGAGTTCAAAAAAAAATATTATTTATAATAAAAATCATAATTGCTTCGGATTAAGTGCCAATGCTATTTTATCTCGACAAATCCCTGAAAAAATCGAATTTATATGGAATCAAGCTGGTATAGCTACTTTAAAGAATAATGACATCATTAGATTAACACCCTATTATGAGTCATTAGAGGATCATTTAAAAAGGGTTGCAAACATAGATATGTATAGATTTCATTTTGATAATTTCGATGCCCTTCATCGACAATGTGTAGATATTATTAAAGAGGCAACTTCATTTATAATTTGTTTAGATGTTTATGAATTACCATACAATATATATTACAAAGAAAGACATAGTTTACATTACATAGAGGTGGTAGGGATTAAAGATGATTACTATTTCATATGTGACCACTTTTATAAATATAAGGGGAAAATAAATAAAGAAACAATATCTAATGCAATTATTTCCTTAATTAATCAAAAAATGTTGAATAAATTTGAAATGTATACATTTAACCTTGGGAATATCGATTTATCTAATTCATTAGATATTAAAAATATTTTAAAGATTAACGCAATGATAAATATCGGGGAAATGCTCCCTGGTATTAATATTCTTAAACATGAAGAAAAAAGTTATGCGATAGGCCTTAATCATTTCTTGGATTTCAAAGAATACGTTTCCAACGAGGTATTAATAAACAAAAAGAATATTTCAATAGCTTATCGGAATCTGTATGTATTCGGCAGTTCTAGAAATAACTATGCAAATTATTTAAAAGGGTTTTTAAATAATTATTCTGTACTAGAGAACATTATTGAAACATACGAAGATATAGCTCAAGAATTTAAAATTGTAGCAAATCACATATTGAAATTATATTTTACAGACTTAAAAAAAGATACTCAAAAAAACCTAACAAATAGACTTCAGAAGGTATATTTACTAGAAAAAGAAGCAACAGATTCAATATTTAAATTTTTGAATAAATTGTAACTCCTATACATAACGTTTTTCAATGTTATATTTGACATTTGATAGTTCTTAGATTTGTTTTTAACATTTTGCAGAAAATTGATTAGTTACTGCGATGTAATTTAAATCATTTATATTAGAAAATATAAATTATTTAAGAAATCTTGTGGGGAAGGATTACATAATGAAATTTAAAAAAAAAGGAACTTTTTTATTCTCTGATTCATTTCGGACATATAAATGGTTACTTTCTTTTTTAACACCATATAAATTAGAGTTATTTATTTTAATTTTATGTGGATTGTTAATATCTGTTACTAACCTCTTGGTACCAAAAGTAATTCAGTATTCCATAGATAATTTATTAACAGAAGAAGATATATCAAAATTTTATTTATTATTGATGACATTGATTATCTTGATATTATTGGTGATTTTAATAGCTATACCTAAAAAAAATATTAGCCAAAGGAAGCTACAAGAATATTGTTCTCGAGATTTACAGTTACATGTAGTACGACACTTGAGGAGGTTAGACATTCAGTACTATGAAAAAAATTCTTCTGGAAAAATTTTATCTTTATTGAGTACGGAGGTAAGAAATGTTCAACAGTTATACAACTGGTTATTACCTTTATTTATTCAAGAGTTAATATTTTCAGTGCTTTCATTTATCATTTTGCTAACGATTAGTATCGAACTTACTTTAATTACGGTTCCTACATTATTAATCTATTACTTATTTGGACCTCATATTGAAAAAAAAGCATCTTTAAGTGGGAAAAATATGTCTGATACTCGGATTAAACTAAATCAAAAAATAAATGAAAGCATAGATTCAATTACTGAAATGAAAGTTAATGGCTCTCCTAATTGGAGTATGGAAGTAATTTTATCAGAACAACAAAAATTCAATAAGTCAATGGTTCTAACATATTTTTATGCCTTTTTAAGGGGCTCTATTAGAAGGGTATCCTATTATGCGGGGGGGATTGTTTTAATTTTAACTGGATTTTATCTAATTAAAAATAATTCAATATCTTTAGGCGCTTTTGTAGCTTTTTTCTTATACTATTTTAATGCTATGCATAAAATCACTTCAGTAATAACATTCATTACTGAACAGAAAGTATTGATGTATCAAGCCAAAAATTTGTTTGAATTTTGTCATGAGAAAACAAGATTTAAAGAAGATGACCAAGCTATTGAAAATGGCCTTAAATCGTTTAATAAAATAGAATTTAAAAATGTGAATTTTAGCTATATTTCAGATCAACCGGTACTATGTGACTTTAATTTAAGCATTAAAAAAGGAGATCGCATAGCTATAGTTGGTAAAAGTGGGATTGGAAAAACCACCATTTTTAAACTTCTTTTAAGGGCTTATGACCCTGATTCTGGATTAATCAATATTGATGGTAAACCCATAAATGAATTCTCAGTATCAAGCTTAAGAGAATTTATTGGATACGTCCCCCAAGAAACATATTTATTTGGTTCATCTGTATTTGAGAACATTCGATTTGGTAATTCCTCAATTACAGAAGAACAAATAATTGAGGCCTCTAAAAAAGTAGAAGCTCATGAATTTATTAGTAAATTACCGTATGGATATAACACACTTATTGGAGAAAGAGGAATAAAGTTATCAGGAGGGCAAAAACAGCGCATTTCTTTAGCTAGAATGTTAGTAAAAGAACCTAAAATAATGCTAATGGATGAAGCTACTGCTTCTTTAGATAGTACAACTGAAACTGACATATATTCTTCTCTAGAGAATTTATGGATTGGAAAGACTGTTATAACTATTGCGCATCGCATTTCTTCTATTAAAAAATTCGATAAGATTATTGTCTTAGACGAAGGGAAAATAGTCGAATGCGGAAATTTTGATGAGCTTGTACGTAAACAGGGCACTTTCACCAAAATAATAAAGCAGCAACAAAATCACTATTCGGAGGTTTAAATGAGTACTTTATTTTGGATTTGGAGAATAGTGATTAAAAATAAATTTACATATATATTCACTATTTCACTGCTATTACTAGAAACTTTGACTTATATATCTTCAACTGTATTACAAAAAAAGCTTATAGATGATGTTTTTATAAAAGGACAATATGAAAAAATTACATATGTGGTAGTATTAATTGCTATTGCTTACATTGGTTATTCACTATTTTTCACTATATGTTCTTATATGTTATATAAAAACATCGCTTCCTATTTGTTGAATTTATCAAGAAGGTCATTAAATCATCTTTATACGTTACCAACAGTAACATTTCAAAAAAAACGTAAAGGAGAATACGTTCACCATTTTTCTGTTGATATAGAAAATACTGCTGGCTTAGCTGGTTGGGATATTCCTAGAATAATACAACAAATATTTACAATATTAATACTATCCATTGTCATAGGAACTAATAGCATATATGTTATTAGTTCAACAATATTACTCAATATTATATTTTATATATTAAGTAAATATTATGTTGATAAGTTGAGGAAGATAGCAAAAATAATTAATAAAAAGCAATCTAAGATATTAGTACGTTTAGAAGAATGTATATCGTCGACTAAAGAAATTCTAATTTTTAACCGAATTGAATGGGAACAACAGGTACTTAGAAAACTATTTAATCGTTACCATTCTTATACCTTAAAAGAGGAAGAAATTCGAAGTAAGCAAATAATTGGAAGTGAATTATTAAAATGGGGAACAAGCATAGTTGTTTTGGGGATAGGCGGATATAATGTTTACCTTGGAGCAATGTCAATCGGATCATTAGTAGTAATTTATCAACTCGCTTTACAGTTAACCGACTCTATAAAATACACATATGATTTAGTTATAAAGGCAATCAGGCGTACATCTTCTGTTGAGAATATTAAACAAGAATATAATAGAAATATTATTAAAAAGAACACAAACTTTACAATTAAATCACCTTTAGATTTAAAAATTTCTAATCTTTATTATAAATATGAAAATAATGATAATTATACATTAAATAAATTATCATTAGATTTGCCATCTGGGAAAAAGATAGCCTTTGTAGGTCGTAGTGGATCTGGAAAGACTACATTACTAAACTTGTTATTAAAATTTGATGTTCCTAAACAGGGATCCATAAAGGTGAATAATAGGTCACTAACTAATTTTTACAGTGATGAATGGTTTAAACATATCGGTATAGTATTTCAAGAACCCTACATATTCGCAGATACTGTAAGAAACAACATAACTCTAGGTGTTTTAGTTTCTGATGATAAATTAAAGGAAATTTGTAAACTAGTTTGCTTGGAAGATGACATTAACAATTTGCCTGATAATTATAATACAATTTTAGGTGAAAGAGGATTTACAATTTCAGGGGGACAAAGACAACGCCTTGCTTTAGCAAGAGCTTTAGTTAGAAACCCAGATATCCTTATTTTAGATGAAGCAACTTCAGCTCTAGATATTGCAACTGAATCAAAAGTAATGAGGAACATTGATGCATTTAGAATTAATAAAACAACAATTATTGTTGCCCATAGACTCTCTACTATCCAAGATGCAGACATTATATATGTTTTTGAAAAAGGAGCGATAGTTGAATATGGAAAACATAATCAATTATTAGAAATTGATTCGATATATAGTCGACTTGTGAAAAGTGTTTGATGAAGTGATGGAATGTTCTTAAATTCTGAAGTATGTAACTGTTCATTTAGTTAAATAATTACATTATGATACATCTATTTCTGTAATTTTAGGAATATTTAGATAGTTCTTTTTGCTTATGGACATATTTTTAATTTTAATGAATTATTATAAAGGTTTGATTCCCCGGAGCGTGATTATACTTTCTTCTGTATCAGCAGATAAGGATCGTCATAGGTTTTATTTCTAACACGGCTTCCTAAGAAGGCATCGGATCTGAGACATATAGGGATAATCAAGTTATTCAAACTATATTCAAAAAACTTATTATCTTTCTATGTCTCGAAGTGAGATATGTGATATGCTACGACGCTAAAATTTAATTATACTAGGCATACTTATCGTTTAATGAAAGAGGCCCCCTTTATACAGAAAAAGTTCCTACAAAACTAGATTGGACAAAATTTTTTTCGACTATATGATTCTTTTCTATGAAGAAGAAAGAGATATTTGATTATCAAGCACTATATGCTTCTTGGTTTCTTCTAGGAAAGCAAAAACAGATTCATAAGATGGCCCGTCATGCCAGGCCATTATTATTTACATTTTTGGTGTTGTTAACATACAAAATGGCAGATTGCATTGCACGGAGGCCTCGTATTGAAATATAATCTGTTTTAAGAACTTCTTACAATATTTTTTACTTGGAAATCCTAATAAACATATTTTGATGATATTAAATAATGTCCGTATACATCATGCAAAATTATTAAAACCTTTTCTAAAAAAGAATAGCTGCCATGTTACTTAAATCGTTTTCAAGATTTCCAGAAAAGAAACAAAAACATCAGTCCTTTCTTTTCTAGAAAATCTTTCTCAAATATTTTTTAAGAATCGTATTGAATATTGGTATTATAAGGTTATAATAAGTAAATATGTTATTCATAATAAACGATATCAGAGGGAGATAGACATTAATGAATACTTATAATATTACTTATCTCTATTGGGAAGTCCTCTTTCAAACTAAATATCCCACATTAGTTGATTGGATTGAGGATTATTTTTCAAATGAAAAAATAATAAGGGATGTAGAGCAAGTAAAATTAAAAAATAAATGGATAATTACTTATGATGATAATCAAACTATATATGATTATTTAACTGAAAATATTAAAGAGTACCATAAAGTAACAGTAGAAAATCAAGTGTTTTACGTATCTATAAGAAAAAGACAAAAGGTTATAAACATAGTTTCAAGTGATTATCTTTCTCATAATATAAATAATACTATTGATTATTTTGTTATGAGAATTATCAGGACACTAATACAAATTTTTGCTAAAAATGATGGATATACATTCTTTCATGCAGCTTTTGCTGAAATTAATGGTAAAGGTATCGCAGTTACTGGCGATAAGTTTGCTGGAAAATCGACTACGTTAATTAACTTACTTCAAATGTTTACAGGTATTTTCGTATCTAATGACAAACTAGCGATTAAAGGAAATGCAGATGGTAGAATGAATGTTATTAGCTTTCCTATAGCAGCGGGGTTTCGTGTGGGAACAATATTAAAAAAATTTAATAGTGTTAGATTAACTAATAATAGAACAGATAATCAAGAATTCTTTTCTAAGTTTGATCCTCTTTCCCAGAAGGAAAAAGCAATGGACGAGGAAATTGATAAGTGTGATATTAAATTGTATTTAAGTATTAAAGAAATATCACAACTCTTAAATGTTAACTTTAAATTTGAGTCAAAAGTTGATGTGATTATAAATCCATGTTATAATAGAAAATTAAAAAAAATATCGATCAATGAGCTAAAAGGAAAACAAAGAGATCAATTCCTTAATTCTCAAATTCTTGATACTATTTGTAGCGAATATTTATTTTTGGAAAAAAAGCTACTATTAGGAACAAATAGTAATAATTTGAAAGTTCAAGAAAGTGTACCAATATACATGTTAGGTTATAACGAATCATTAGAGAGTGAATTTCGGGATTTTATAGAAGGGAAATTATTAAACCATGATTGTTGACAAGCAATTAAATATAGGAGAACCCTCACCAGGATCAATATATGGAAACGAAGAAAAAGAAGCTGTTTTGGAGGAGTTAGAAAAATTTTATTCATGGAATCTGCATGATTACAAAGATAAAATTTCAGAATTTGAAAGCGCTTTTTCAAAATATATAGGGTGTAATTATGCAATTGCCATAAATGGAGGTGGTACAGGCTTAGACTTGATATTAAAAGCTTTGAATTGTAAATCCACTGACGAAATAATTTCACCAGCAATCAATTTTCATGGAACACATTCTGCAATAATCAATACGGGAGCAAGATTAATTCTATGCGACTCAACTATTAATTTAAATATCTGCATAGATAGTTTAAAAAGAAGATTATCACCGAGAACTAAAGCTGTTGTTATAACTCATATGAATGGGCTAGGTTGTGATGAGAATGAGATACTGAAAGTATTAAATGATTATTCTTTGAAAACAGGTAAACAAATAAAATTAATTAGTGATTCTGCGCGATCTTGTGGAAGTGCAGTAAATGGTATAAAAACAGGGAATTTATCGTGGGCTACGTTCTTTAGTTTTCAAAGAAAAAAACAAATGAATACCCTTGGGGAGGGAGGAATGGTTACAACTAACGATTTAATTTTAGCAGAAAAAATTAAATCGTACAGAAGTTTTGGTATGGGGAAAATATGGGGGAGTAATTATAAAATGACCAATATTCAAGCTGCTATTGGAATAGAACAGTTGAAAAAGCTTGATTTTAATAATTGTTTAAGAAGAAATTTAGCTATAAAAAGAACTGAAATTTTATCAAAAGAATTTCCCGACTGGACTTTGCCTTTAAATAATAGTAAATATTTTAATACGTACTATTTGTATTCTATAATACTCCCAAATTACATGAGTAAAGATGATAGGGATAATATTATGAACGTACTATTTAAAAAATATGGAGTAGGAAGTTGCATAGCTAATAATGTTACATATAAAACAAATA
This sequence comes from Bacillus sp. FSL R5-0712, assembly GCF_038593285.1. Classification (NCBI taxonomy): domain Bacteria; kingdom Bacillati; phylum Bacillota; class Bacilli; order Caryophanales; family Bacillaceae; genus Bacillus; species Bacillus sp. FSL R5-0712. The sequence goes on from NZ_CP151981.1 coordinate 477,699, forward strand.
ATTTTATTAAACAAAATGCAAGCTTTGATGGTTTGGAAAATTCCGAAGGGATAGCAGATAGACTTTTTTGCGTGATTATACATCCTAATCTTACAGAAGAGCAGGAAATTTATATTACAGATTCTCTTATAAAGGTGGGTAAGTTGTATGTATAGGCAGCCCAAACAGGTTCTTGTTATTCCTTTTATCATAGATCAAGGGAGTTTTAAGTTTTGTATACTAAAAAGGGAGGATATGAATTGTTGGCAATTTGTATCCGGAGGAGCCGAGTATGGAGAAAGCTTAGCTGAAAGTGCACTCAGAGAAGTTCAGGAGGAAACAGGGATCAATCTTTTGGACAATAAATTAATGCATTTAGATACTTGCTGCAGTGTCCCTAAAAAATATTTTAAGGATAATGATAAATGGAATGGTTTATATGTTGTACCTGAATATACATTTGCAGTAAAATTATTGAATGAAGAAATTAGATTAAGTGATGAACACAGTGAATTTAAGTGGGTAGCCTATGATGAAGCTATTAAGTTATTAAATTTTGATAGTAATAAAACTGCATTATGGGAGTTAAAAATGAGATTGGAGGAATTATATAATGACTAAATTAAAACAAATGATTAGAAATGATATTCCCCATGAATTTAATGAGATGAAAATATTAATGGAGCATCGTAAAAGGTTAGAATTAATACTTCAAGGAGAAGTTTTACCACCTTATGAAGTGTTAATTCATCCTACAGCAACGTGTAATTTATCTTGCAAATGGTGCATAGGACAAAATGTTGATAATGAAGAAACAACAAACGTACAAAATGCCTTAACTGTACCAGAGAACTTAATGAATTTAGCAAAGTCTATTGTTAATTATAAAAAAGAATATGTTATTGATGGAAAGAAAGAAACATTTGGCGTTGAAAAAGTAAGCTTTTCTGGAATAACAGGAGAACCCATGATGGCTGCAAAAGCTTTAATCCCAACAATTGAATATTTAGCTACAAACGATATAAAAGTAGGTATGTTTTCCAATGGTCTTTTAATTAATAAAAATAATATGGAAACTATACTTAAGATGAATTATATACTAGTTAGTTTAGACGCAGGTAATGGCTCTACATATGATTTCTTAAAAACTGAGGATAAAAAAACTAAGAATTTTGAAACAATACTAAACAATTTAAAAATGTTAATAGATAACAGAGAGAAATATAATTCCAACCTAGATGTTAATATAGGGTTCATTGTTAATGCATACAACTACAAAGAAATGTATGATTTAGCGGGAATATTAAAGTCAATTGGAGTACACAATTTTAGAATTAAGACAGATATTGCTTCAAGATTAAATGTAGACGATGAAATGATTAAAGAAATTAAGAGAGATTTTGAACGTATTCGAGAAGATTTTGAAGATGGCTACTTTAAATTAGTAACAATACATAAATTAGAAGAGAATGATAAAATTAGAACTTTTAATAAATGTACAATAAATAAACTAGTTTCAAACGTAAGTTCTGATGGCAATGTCTACGCATGTAATTATCACCCACCTATAGATGGTGTTAGATATGACAATGTCTTAAAATATGATTTTGAAACAATTTGGGAAAATGCTAATAAAGATTTTGACATAAAAGAATTATGTCCTAGGATGTGTGATCCTTTCAAAACTAGAGCTAATAACCTTTTAGATGTAATAACAGAAAGTGACGATATCTCGAAAAGTATTAATGAAGCATTAGATGTTTATGAATACGAAACAAAATGAATCAGGGTTATTCAGGTAATTCATTGGAGAAAAAAGGTAATAAAGTAATTAAAACTTATAAAAAGAGCACTGTTGAAACAGTACAAAAAATACTGGATTTTACTAATTATTGTGCTGAAAAAGGATTTTGTAACTTTGCTACCTTAAACTATAATAATGAAGGTACATGTCAAATAATATATAAGTTTATAGAGGGAAATATAAAAGAAATATCTATGCTTAATACAAAGGAGTATATTACTTTAGGTGATTTTTTAGGTGATTTTCATAGAAAAGTTAAAAATTATTCAAAAGATAGATTGATTAATAAAATCAAAAACATTGATTTTCCTATGGCTGTTAAAGGTTTAAATAACCTCAAAGAGAACTTTTATACTAATGAGTATAAAAAAATATTCATGTTAAATAAAGAAAAAATTGTCGCTGTTCAAAATATATTATTTACAGAGGGTGTTATTCATGGTGACATGCATCTCAATAATATAATCCAAAATGAAAATAAATTATTTATTATTGATTATGACCAAGCTTCCTCTTTCCCAAGAATATATGAAGTGCTGCGCTTTTTTTTCGAATCAATCAATATTGGGCAAGATACTAAAGAGAATATTTTTCAAAACTTATTAATATATTTAAGATCATATAACAAACGCCAGCAATTTTCTATTAAAGAGAAAAGGTGGATGATTTCTTTTTATTTCTCAGTATTGTTAAAAGACTATTCTGTTTATGAAACAGACAATGTCCCATTTCAGACAAAAAGGTTAATAAGAATGAAATTTATTTCTACGCATTTTGACACTTTAAATAAAATAGTTTCCCTAATTTAAAAATTTCTTTAATTATTTTTAGATGTTTTCTCATTAAAGAGCCCACTTAATATTGCCCTTTTTGACTTAAATGAGCCGGTTTTTCTACTCCAAGAAAATTCGGCTTCTATTTTCGTTTTTTAAAGACTCAAGAATATTTAATAAAGGATGAAAAAGAAATGCTTCAAGAGTTTTTAAAACGTTGTGGCTACTAAGACAATTAAGTAATTAATGGTGAAGAGACGGATTAATTACAAAGAGGATATTATTTCAATGATTTAGCAATGAGATTTTCTAAAGAAATTGTATGTTTGTTATGGTGGTATGTTACATACCTAGTGTAAATCAACTCAATATTTTTTTAAACATAGAAAATTACCTTCATATGCATATGAATTAATTGGAATGCTTTCTAAAGAAATTCATACAAGTGATTTAAAATCTAAACTAACTATAGATGAAGCAATCCAATTAACTACTACGATACCGGTTATTATAGCTAATTTGTATAGAACTTAGATTTTGTAGTGCCAATCCAATCACTATAAACAGGAGATATTTAGAATTAAATATGAATAATTATTATAACCAATTAAGAGAAAAAATAAAAAATCGCAATGCTAGAGTAGGGGTTATTGGGTTAGGTTATGTTGGACTACCATTAGCTGTGGAGTTATCAAAATCTGATTACATTGTATATGGGATTGACCTAGATAATAAAAAGATTGATCAACTTTTAAATGGTGATTCTTATATAATGGACATTAGTAATGAAGAAATTAAATATATTACCAAATATTTCAAATTTACTCCTACTAGTAATTTTGAAATCATTAAAGATTTAGACGCAGTGAGCATTTGTGTACCTACTCCTTTAACTAAGTCTCAAGATCCTGATATAAGTTATATTATTGCTGTTATGAATGAACTTAAGAAGTATATGCATAAAGGTTTACTAATTACATTAGAAAGCACTACATATCCTGGAACTACTGAAGAACTAATTGAACAAGAATTAAATAATCAAGGCTATATAGTGGGAGAAGATTATTTCCTATGCTTTTCTCCTGAACGTATAGACCCGGGAAATACATGCTATAATACAAGGAATACACCTAAAGTATTAGGTGGAACTACTAGAAAATGTACAAAATTAGGAGTGGAGTTATACAGTAGTTTTATTGATACTATAGTTCCTGTTTCTTCCCCAAAAGTTGCGGAAATGAGTAAACTTCTTGAAAATACATTTCGAAGTATTAATATAGCTTTCATTAATGAGATGGCTATGTTATCTGACAAATTAGGGATTGATATTTGGGAAACAATTGATGCAGCGAATACAAAGCCATTTGGATTTATGAAATTCACTCCTGGTCCAGGAATTGGTGGACATTGTATTCCCCTAGATCCCATGTTTTTGGCTTGGAAGGCAAAAAGCTCTAATTTCTTTAGTAGATTCATTGAAGCTGCACAAGAAATTAATAAACATATGCCAGAATATGTTTATAACAAAGTGAGTTATGCTTTAAACACCCATCAAAAACCTATAATGGGTTCAAGAGTATTGTTATTAGGGATGGCGTATAAACCGGATATTGATGATTTACGTGAATCGCCAGGTTTAGAAATTTATGAGTTATTAAGAAATGGTGGGGCTAATGTTGAATATAATGATCCACATGCGCACTCATTTACAGATAAATACGGAGAAAAAATTGTTTCAGTTAAATTAGAATATTCAAGGTTAGCAGAATATGATTGTATAATTTTAATTACTAATCATAAGGCATATGATAATAATATTTTGTTTAATTATAGTAAGTTAATAGTAGATACCAGAAACGCTTTTAAAGAGTTTGATGATCCAAAAATAGTTAAAATAGGTGTTAATTAAAAAGCATTCCCTTAAGAAAAGAGGTATTTGGCTATAAAAATACCTCTTTTTTAAATATCTTTATTATGGTTATTTTTTCATTAAATGCTTCATCACGAAGTACTTTAGAAATTTTACCACATTCATTTGATGTGGACGATCAAAAGTCCTGCTGTCAAACCAGCATGTTCCCTTCTGCATGTATGTTTATAATAAGGACATTGAATTTGGAATCTCGATGTCACACCTTCAATGTTTTCGGGTAATACATAAAAACTACCAAAAAACGGGGCTTAGCTTGATAGCAATAAACTATTCCTTTTTTGTCTGCCGATTCAAATATTTGTTTAATAATTTTTTCGTACATTAACTTGAATCATTTTTGCGAAAAGAGAGCTATCTGCTTTTTTCGGTGATGTAGAAATGAATTTAGGAATGGGTTTTATGAAAATTCATGAGAGACCGGTACATATGGATGATAGTCTGTTGCCAAAATTACAATAATAATTTCAATATTCTTATATTGTTCTTGCTCAGACTGATAGCGAGAAAGAAGGTAACGATTCTCATGTTGCTCAATCAATACGAGTTTTCAGTTAATGCCTGCAAATGAACATGCTGTTCTTCATTGGTTACTGTTCGTTCGTACAATAAATCGTAAATATCATTAATCGTATCAAAGCTAATTCTGTAGAGAAAGTTCTCAATATATGTAGTACCAATTTGCTGTTCATCTTTGTCTAAACGAAATGGAAAACCATACTCTTAAGGATAAGAGAGAAAATGTGAACCCAATACATGCCCATGGATATTTTTTAGGAATAAGTGTCCTTGCTGATACTTAACGTACCATTTTTTGAACTTGGTACCTCCATGGAAGGAAAGAATAGATCTATTCTAAAAATGAACTTTCGCTTTTTTAGAAAACGATTTTGGTAAAGAAGCAAATAATTCATCCACAAATGCTTCTTTAATTGGTATTGTTATATCTAGTGTATGTAAATTCATATATGATTGCAGGTCGTTTTGTATTGCTTCACGCACAACAATGTGACCTAGAGCCAATGTCCCTGCTCTTGATAAACAATCTATATATTGTTTATCATTCATATCTGTTATATAAATACCTTCTGCACTTTAAGTAATCTTCTGGGATAAGATCTTACATTTGATTCTACTTTTTTGCATGACTATGAAAAAATATTGATTTATTTTTCAAAGACTTTTTCATAGTTATAATTGTTATTATATAATCTACTAATTAAAGTGAAAAATAGTTAATAAATAAAAAAAGAAACCTATAATTTAAGTTCGACACTTATAAAGTTATGGTGTAGAAATTATGAATTCAATCTATATTTAAGTGTACTGAAGATCCGTGAAGGATTCTCTTAAATCTTGATAATATATCGTATAAAGCTTTCTTTGCTAACTCACTTCTTTCTGTCATATGAATAAAGCTGTGAACTAATTGTGTATAGCGAACTTTTTCTACTGGGACCCCTGCTTGTTCGAGTAATGTAGCATAAGCTTCACCCTCGTCTCTTAAAGGATCAAACTCAGCTGTAACTATTAGGGCTTTTGGTAAACTACTAAAATCCTTATTTAACAATGGAGACGCATAAGGTTCAAGACCTTGATTTGGACTCTTTAGATACCAATCCCAGAATCTAATCATTGCTTCTTCGCTTAAATTATATTTATAATTTTTATATGAATCTGTATCAAACGAATGGTGTGTCACAGGACATATTAACAGTTGACAAAATAAGGGAGGCCATCCTAAATCCTTAGCTTTTATTGTCGCCGCCGCCGCCAAATTACCCCCAGCACTTTCGCCACCAATTGCAATTCGCTCTATATTTCCATTTAAAAACGCTATATTTGATTTTACCCAATTTATTGTTGCCATTGTATCATCTAGAGGTACTGGATATTTATGTTCTGGGGATAGCCTATAATTTACTGAGACAACCACGCATTCACATAGCTTACTAATATACGAGCAAACGTCGTCATCACCATCTATACTTCCCATTATCCATCCTCCTCCATGTAAGTAGATAAGGACAGGAAAAGGGCCTGTTCCGTTAGGAGAGTAAATTCTGGTTAGTATTTCAAAATTAGAACTTGGAATCAGGATATCTTCCTTTTTTACATCTGTAATTTTAACTTTTGAAAACAAAGTTCTTCCTTGTTTTGAATAATACCGAGCATCCTCTGGAGACGTTTGGCTTAAGGGTGGATGATTTAAGTCATGCATTAATTTGTTGATTTCATTTAACAGTTGTTGAACTTGAGAATCTATTGGCATTATTATTATACTCCTTAAATCTATTTTTTCTAATCCTTACTTATGGATATATACTGAAAAAGTAAACAAGTTGCTTATATTAAACTCAAAATGACCAAGAAATGAGTGGATGATATGCAATCTTCTAAATACACAACTAATTATACAGATAACCATGCCGTTTTCAATCAAATTTTTGAAATTGCTGTTAAAATATACAAAAGTGTGTATTGTGCTTCCTTAACAAGTTTAAATATTCCTACAATATGAATGAAGTTTGGAACTAGTTATTAAAACAATGGAATTAAAATGAGACATTCACTTCTCTAATTGTAATACATACAATCTGGGGATTTAATTCAGCGGAGAAAATGAGAGTAGAAAGTAAGTCACCTGTTTTTGATATAAAGGGAGATGTTCTACCCTTGACTTTGTCTTTCATCTTCTAAATAATGTTTACTAAGGGTCTTCATCTGTTCCTTTTTTAAATTATAGTTACTATCATAAGTTCAGTATGGTAGTTTATCAGGGAGTTATGAGCATTTGACAAGTTTCACTACCACCTGAAAGGTGCAGTATAACAGTCTTCTAATGGAATAAGATATTTATATTCAGGAGTGAATCTATATGCAACCGATAATACTATCCCATTGGCTTATCGTGGTATATATTTAATCACTGCAGTCTAAATCGCTAAAGGCCCAACCATCTAAGTGAAAACAGTGGAAATTTCTATGGTTTAGATATCCCAACGAGGATATTTATAGCTGCCGTTATCTAAACAGCATCAATATATAGATTGCTCAAATGTTAGGTTTTAATTTTATTTCTTGTTATGATTAAATAATAAAAATGTAATATTAACAAAAAGAGATTTAGTATGTAAAAATAAAGGAGATATATATATGAATAATAAGGATTTAAGAAATGAATATAAACTGATTATATTATTAACAAAAAAAGATCTAAACTTATACGAAAAAGAACATTTAGTGGATTTACTTCATAAAAACCTAGAGTGGGATAAAATTATTGGTATGTTGGAAGTGCATCGTGTCGCTGGAATAGCTTGGTTAAATTTAAAACAATACTTTTTTAACGATGATAGTAACCGATGTGCTTTCCCGAGATTATACAAATATCTTAAGAATGCTTATTCCATACAAAAATGTAGGGCCGACGAACAGTTTAAATATACTTCTGTGATCTGTCAATCGCTTACGGAGAATAAGATAGAATATGTTCTATTAAAAGGTATCAGTTTATCTGAATATGTTTATGAAGATTTAGGGCTTCGTGACTTTAATGATAACGATATTTTGGTTCATCCCGATGATACTGAACGAGCTAAAAGCTTAATATTATCACTTGGATATGAACAAGGAGAATCTAAACATCACTCTAAAATAATAAAGCCTAATCGTAAAGAAATATTGGTAAGAAAACTTAGTTCACACGAGATAGTTCCACTTGTAAAAAATGTTGTGGATAGCGAGCAATTCCTGACTCAACACATAATTGATCTTCATTTTTCTGTAAATTTAATGACTAAAAATCACAACATTAATATTATTGATGAGTTATTTAGGAGAAAAATTGAATTTGAAATTAATAATCAGAAGATATTTATGCTGAATAAGGAAAGTTTACTAATTTTTCTAGCAGAACATTTTTATAAAGAAGCCATTTGTTACAGAGATGTTAAGATGCATAAAGATTTGCTCTTATATAAGTTAGCTGATATCTACTATTTACTTGCTAAAAAAGAAATAGACTGGAACTGGGTACTTGAATTTTCAAAGAAATACAATTTTGAAAACCAAATATTTTTTGCGCTTAAATATATTCAAAAAATTTTTGATACCACCTCTTTTGATAGGATTTTAAACAACTTAATTGTAAAAGAAGATACAATTTTAAATAATGTTTATCACTATGACAGTGATAGTCTTGCTTTCGTTTATGATAATGAAAATTTAATAGAAAGAATGTTCGATATCTATAAGGTGAATAAAGAACTAATTAACCCTAAAAGTTGATAGAGAGGAAAGTTTTAAGTTGCCTATTATTTGTTACCCCTTAAAATCTTTTAAAAGAGAGAGTGCCTATGAATGAGAATTATAAGTATGAAACAGCTGTTTTTGATATAGATGGTACACTACTTGACAAAGATGAAAATTTATTTGAAGGAGTTTTGGAAGGGCTAACTTTACTTAAATTAAACGGTGTAAGTTTATTTATAGCTACAGGGAGAAATGCTCAATCGATTAAAAATTTAAGGATTTCTCAAAATTTCTTCAACTTATTTAATAGTAATCTCGTCCTTAATGATGGGAATGTAATTTATAATTATTTTAAAGATGAAATACAGATTTTAAATCCCATACCTAGTGTTACAGTTAAATCTATAGTGCACAGTTATTGTGCTAATGCATCATTTGTAATTGAATCTAATGGCTTACTTTATTCAAATTCTAAAAGAGCTCTAATGAAATACAAATTAATTTATAGAATTCCGAGAAATGTTATAAAGATCTTAGATATTAAAGAACTAAGCGAACTTAATAAAGTTACAGAAATATATTTATTCTATGAAGCTAATAAAATTAGCATAGAAGAAATTTTATTTCAAAACGATGATTTAAGGGGTTATAACATCCGATATCTTAACGGAATCAAATTATATCCAGCTAATTCTTGCAAAGCTGAGGGCTTAAAAAAAATAATTCAACCTATTGGAATTAATCTAAATAGTGTAATTGCCTTTGGAGATGCAGAAAATGATATAACTTTGGTAGAAAAATGTGGTTTAGGAGTTGCTGTTCCTAATTGTAGGGAGGCATTAAATACAGCAGCTAATATAAAAATCAAAACAAGTTTAGGGATTTATTTAAGGAATTGGAATAATTCACTTGAACATATGCGAAAATAAAAAGGAATTGCTTTTTTAAAAATATTAAGGTGTAAAATAGCAGAGCTGCAAAGCATTTTTTAATTAAGCTTTGCAGCCTTTCATGTTTTAGGTTATATTTAATTTTCTTTTATAAAAGTGAATAAAGCACTTAATTTAGTAATTGTCTAGCTTAATCTATGGGGCAGTAGGTTCGAATCAAATAACGACATCTTTCCATTTGCAATCTTTAAACGATCATTATGATACATTAAAGAGGCTGCCCTTAAATCCCTGAAAGTACGTTCTAATGTAGTCTCTGAATTTTTTAGATAGCCATGATATAAACCTGCTACTTCAATTAAATTATCCACCGCTTTAAAAAGGTTTTCTGACCCTATAATTTTTAAATTATTTAAGTGAATATTAAAAGTCCTTGAACATAATATATCTAGTTGTTTATTATTGTGATTTTTTTCATAAACATCTACTACATGATTTAGATATATATCAACTGTATCTAACAATAAACGGATTTCTGATAACCGATAAATCATAATATCAGAATTATATTTCTTCATCGATTTATTTTTTCTAAATGCCTTTATTAACTGTTTAAAACTATTTTTTGCAGCACCTAACCAGCTTGATACCCACATAATATGAGCCATTGGAATTAATGTGTATTGAGCAACTTCTTCGAATTTAACTGTTGTTACTATATTTTTATCTTTTAATAAACCACCAATATGTATTGCGGTACTTTGGGTTCCTTTCATCCCCATTGCATTCCAATTACTAACTTGGCTGATTTTTAATGCCGTACGAAGTGCATAAATTAAAGAAACCTCAGAATCTAAACCATCTTCATATGCTTTTGAAGTAATTAAATAAGCATCTGCATAGGCACCACCAGTAACCGTAGGTGCGTCTCTATTCATATAAAATTCATCTTTTGAAATCCAATTTAAAGGAGAATGAGACGTTAATAAATGTCCACCCTTTCCATATTCAGAGGTTACTGAGGCTATGTATAACTGTTCTTTAACTATTTCATTAAGTATCGCTTTTTTCGATTCATTATCTGTATATTTAACTAATGTCATTACCTGTTGGCAGTGCATTCCCCATATCATTGAAGTTGATAAACAACCGCTACCTAGAATTTGAGCTACCTCAGATATTTCTTTTATACTAAACTCATCCCCATTATATTCTTTAGGGATTAATAAGCTCATGAATTTATTTTCTTTTAGAAAGTCCAATCCTTTGACAGGGAATTTATTATACAAATCTATTTCTTCAGATTCACCAACCAATAAATCTCTTATCTTCCATGCTTTATCTATCAAATATTCTTTTTCGTTAATTTTCACCTTTTTGATCCCGCCTTTCCTTTTAACTTTCTTACTATACTCCATAAGTTATGACTACTTGAAAATGTGTCTTCAGTTAATAATTCATCAGGAAAGGTTATTTCATAAGCTGCTTCAATTTCTAATAATAATTCAATAGAGGATAAGGAGTCTAATCCTAATTCTTTTAAATCTTTATTTTTATTATTATTATTTAATTCTTCTTGAAGGTGTGTATTCATAATTTCTATAAAAATTTTATCCATTATTCTCTACTCCTCTAACAATACTTAAAGTGTGGGAACTTATCACACTTTTATTATTTATTACTATTTCTCTTGGAATTTCTCTACTTAGGAAAGCAAGTAAGCTTGCAGTTAATCCATATGCCCCTACATTAGGTACAAATACAACATCGCCTGGTTGTAATTTACTTATGCAAACATTCTTTGCTAAATAATCTAAAGGTGTACATAAAGGGCCAACAATAGTAACATTTTCCATCTTTGTGTAATCTTCTGCCGATAAACCTGATTTAAGTATATTAAGTTCTATGGTAGGTATTCTTCGTAATCCAGACATTCCTCCAAGATGATTAATACCAAAGTCTAAAATACAATATTTTTTCCCCTTGCTTTCCTTCACAGACTGTACAGTACCTATTAAACAACCGCTTGTCGCTGTTAAGTATCTACCTGATTCAAACGCAATAATTGGTCTACTATTAACCTTAAAGTGCTTATTTAATAAAGCCTCTAAACTATCTTTCAATTCTTTATAATCTGGTAGGTCTAAATTTTTTCCAAAAGGTGCTGCAAATCCCCCTCCAAAATCTATGAACTCAATATCAATGGATAATTTATTTTTCAAGTTCAATATAGTTTCTAGTGTATTAGTATAGTTGTCTATAAGTATGTCTATATTATTAAAATTAGATCCATTATAGATATGAAAACCATTTATCTTTAAATTTCTATTATCTTTAAAAGATTTTAATATATCACTATTAAGATATTCTTCATCAAAACCGAATTGAGAGGGAAGACCAGTCATTTTAATACTAGCGTTACCAACATTAAATGAAGGATTTATTCTTAAAGTAATATTTATTAATTTATTATTATTCTTCGTTAAATCATTAATTATTTCCAATTCATTAAAAGATTCAACAGAAAAATGACTAACATTTTTTGAAAGTGCATATTCTATCTCTTTTTTAGTTTTTCCTGGGCCAGTATATAAGCAATGCTCTGGCGGGGCACCAATAGCCAATACAGTGTCTAGTTCACCAATAGAAGAGACTTCAGCAAAACATCCAAGATTGATTAAATGTTTAGTGATCTCAGGATTAGGATTTGCCTTTAAAGAGTAATAAATTATACTTCCATTTGGAAGTGAATTTATTAATTTTTGATATGATTGAGTTAATTCCGCTAAATTATAAACGTACAATGGACTACCATATTTTTCAACTAAACAATTGTAATCAACCATCTAAATCTGACTCCTAATTTCTTTTAGTTTTGACTTATCAATTTTTTTATTCATAGATACAGGCATTTTTTTTAAAATTAATATTTCATCTGGCATCTTATAAGGCTCTATTCTTTCTATGAGTTTTTCCTTAACATAACTTAAAGATTTTTCTGTCTTTAAAAAAAGAACGGATTTATTAACCAGATCATCAGGTGGGATTAATATAGCTATTTCTGCTAAATTTAAATTATAAACTGCATCTTCAATTTCCTTTGAACTAATTCTAAAACCCTTTTGTTTATAATAATCACCTTTTCTTCCTATAAAATATAGATAACCATCACCATCTATTTTAAATGAATCTCCTGTATAAAGCTTATTAATTTCTCCATGGATGTTTTTTTTAAATTTCTCATTAGTAAGGGTGTTGTTGTTCCAATATCCTGCCATGACATTAGGACCTTCTACCACTAACTCACCAATTTCTCCTGCCTTTAATTTATTTCCCTGTTCATTAACGACATAGCACTTGACACCTCGTAAGGGTTTTCCAACCGAACCTGGTTTATTAGCAATTTCATCTGGCTTTAGTATTGAAACCCTTTTACATTCAGTTAGGCCATACATAGGATAAATTTCACAATTAGGGATCAACTCTTCAAGTTTTGAAATATATGATAAAGGCAGACTCTCACCAGTATTAGTAATAATTCTTAGAGGAATATAATTACAATATCTAGGCAATAGCTTAATTAGTCCCTCTGTTAAATGTGGCATAGAAGGTAAAACAGTAACTTTCCATTCTTTTAGGAACTTTACAAATTGGACTCCAGCAAGACAAACTTCCCCCAATGCTAAAGTTGCTTTATTATAAAAACTTAAAAATATTTGGTATAGGCCATAATCAAAGGAGAAGGGTAAAAAATTCCCAATTACATCACGATCATTAATTTCTAAAACTTCAGATATTTCTTTGGTGCAAAATTTGACATTAGAATGTGTGGAAACAACAGCTTTAGGCCTCCCAGTACTTCCAGAAGTATAAATCAATAATGCCAAGTCTATTTTCTCAATTTCATCAGACAACAATTTGTGTTTATCATAATTTTTGATTTCTTTTTTGATAGAGTTCATAAATATTATTGAACTATTAGATATTTTGAAGGGATTATTCTCTTCACATATTATTAATTTGGGTCTACAATCACTAATGATATAGTCGAGATTATATTTTGTGGTTTCAGGATTTATAATCACAGATATCCCACCAACACGAGAGATACCTATTAATAAGCAGATTAAATCAATACTATTTGGTAGTTTTAATAGTATTCTATCTCCTTTTTTTAAACCTTTACCCAACAAAAAATTCCCAAATTGGTAACTTATTTCTTGTACCTGCTGGTATGTAATAATTTCATCTCTAGTTATTATTGCAGTTTTTGTTTTGCATTTACTTGCTGCATTATCAAGTATATGATGAATATAGTCCATGCTTCCTCCTATTCCTATACTTATTTATAATTTTCTATTATACCAACCATGAAATGTCCTAACAAATTACTTTTTTATAATATTTATAAATCTTTCTCCAATTCCTAATTTCAGAGAAAAAACTTAAAGACCATGTAGATAAGTAAGGGTTCATAACTATCAAAATATATAATCTCCAGAATGACAATCATGACAGTACAATCAACGTAGAAATTCCAATGTTTTAATACAGAGTCTCAGTATGCAAATGATAGGAAAAACAAGTGCGTTCAATAAAGAGAAGACCGCCAAATTTCTAGCTCTTCTTAATTAAAATCTATTATTTGCATAAAAATATAAAAGATCGCCGCAGCCATGTGCGGAAGTGCAAAAGTCATCACAAGAAAAGCCGTATCAAGACGCCACATGCGGTGCTCTTTTGTTTCAGAATGATAGGCTGCTCGTGTCTCTTCTCCACTTGTCCAAACACCCATTAGCACCCCAGACATCACGAATCCAATAATAGAGATCCCGCCGCTGACAAACCCAATCCATTCAAGGTGCTGTAACATCATAGCGGCGCTGCACATCACAATCATTGAGCAAACACCAGCGAAAAAGGCATGTTTTTTTCTCATTCTGGTTTACTCCCTTCAAAGACAATTAGGAGACCGCATCACATATTTCAATGAAATGACCATCAGGATCAGACACATAAGCGACGGTTTGACCCCATGGTTTTTTGGCAGGTTCTTTGATGATCGGAACCCCTTTTTCTTTTATTGATGCAATCGTTTGATCCACATCATGCACAACAAAGCCAATCTCAAACGTTTGAGACGCTTGATTTGTTTCCGGGACAGGCAATCCGAGTGCTTCTTTGACATCCTGACGTGAATTAATCGATAACGTCACGTCTCCAGTGTCAAACTCAACATAGGATTCAACCCTGAGTTTTATAGGAAAACCAAGGACATGCTGATAGAAATGAATACTCGCCTCAACATCGTTTACATATAGAATGGTATATTTCATTTTCATGTGAAAAACTCCTCTCTTCATATACGTGTCAAAAACGGAAAGGTTTCCCACTCATTGTACCATATAGAATATAAGGTGTAATTCATTTCAAAATATTTAGCTCAATAATATCGAAAAACAAAAAGTGGCTAAATATGATAAAAGTTTAAAAGTTGGGGGGGTACATGTCTGTCTTGTCTTTAGGTCTTTTACACAAGTCGACACCCACACAGCAGATGCAAAAACGGCCAAGTCTTACAAAAACTGCAAAGCGCTGAACAAGGTATATAAAGGCGGCGTAGCAAAAAGCAAAAACACGAGAAACAAAGGCGGAAAAACAAAGTACAAGCCATATGTATCAAAAGCACTTTATCAAAAAAATATGCGGCTTGACCGCGATAAAGACGGCATTGCGTGTGAACGCTAAGCACCTGTGAAAAGACCTGTCACAAGGTCTTTTTTCTATGGGATTAAACTCGTCCCTTTGTGCCAGCTTCATCTTTATATTAAAATAAAGATAGTTTCAAAAATCGATACAAAGTGGGGTACTCAATTTGTCAACACAAGCTCAAAAGAAAGACATCCGATTGATTGCCATTGATATGGATGGCACGCTGTTAAACAGTGAGCACATCATTCCAGAGGAAAATAAACAAGCCATTAAAGAAGCTGAAGCAAAAGGGGTCCATGTGGTCATTAGCACAGGGCGGACACTGATGACATGCCGAGAGCTGGTTGAGCCGCTCAAGTTATCGTCTTACCTTGTGACAGCAAACGGAAGTGAGATCTGGGATTCAAACTTCCAGCTGATCGAACGAGATCTGCTGCATCCTGATCACGTCCAAATGATGTGGGATTTAAAAAATAGGTACGAAACCGATTACTGGGCTTCGACTGTGGATAAGGTGTGGAGAGGTGAATTCCCAGAACGAATTCATGACCATGAATGGCTGAAATTTGGCTTTGATATTCATGATGATGACGTTCGTGAGGAAGTACTCAATACATTGAAAACAAATAAGTACCTAGAGATCACAAACTCAAGTCCGACTAATATTGAAGTCAATGCAGCCGGCATTAACAAAGCGGCAGCTCTTGCAAAAGTAGCAGAACGCATTGGCTGTACGATGGACAACGTCATGTCCCTTGGCGACAGCCTCAATGATATGGCCATGATTCAAGAAGCTGGACTAGGCATTGCGATGGGAAATGCCCAGGAAGTGGTGAAAGAGGTGGCGGATTGGATTACAGCGCCTAACACAGAACACGGCGTTGCAAAGGCCATCCAACATTGGGTGCTGTCTAAATAGGAAGCATTTCATACAAGAAAAAGTGAGAGGACTTTGCCTCTCGCTTTTTTGTTTTCTCCTAGTTCTATTGTTATATTTTCTGACAATTTCATGTGCAGTCTATCTAAAGTTGATATAATCAATATAAATTCGAATATTCGGACTTTACATTCCGTATTTCGGAACAACAAGGAGGGATTCTATGTATCAAGTGGATATCAACTGTGATCTGGGAGAAAGCTTTGGTCAATATACAATCGGTGCAGACGAACAAATCTTAGAATATGTCACCTCAGCCAATGTTGCTTGCGGTTTTCATGCAGGAGATCCAACCGTTATGAGAAAGACGGTCAGAATGGCACTGGATAAAGGGGTCAAAATTGGTGCACATCCTGGATTGCAAGATTTGGCCGGCTTTGGCAGACGTCCAATGGCTATCTCCGCAGAGGAAGCCTATGATCTTGTCATCTATCAAATTGGTGCTCTATCAGCCTTTCTCAAGGCCGAAGGCGGCACGATGCAGCATGTCAAACCACACGGCGCTCTCTACAACATGGCGGCTAAAAATACTGAATTATCTGAATCAATTGCGAAGGCAGTGTATGATGTGGATCCTAACCTAGTGTTATTTGGTCTGTCAGGCAGTGAACTTGCGTTAGCAGGTGAACGAATAGGTCTTCAAGTGGCACATGAAGTTTTTTCTGATCGGACGTATCAAACAGACGGGACGCTGACATCACGCCGTGAACCACATGCACTCATTGAAGACGATGAACGGGCCGTCCAGCAGGTTGTTCGTATGGTGCGAGAAGGCAAGGTTCGTACAGTTCAAGGAGAAGATATCGAGCTCAAAGCAGATACGGTCTGCATTCACGGAGACGGCAGCCATGCGCTTCAATTTGCGAAAACCATTACAGCGGAGCTAAAAGAAGCCGGTATTCATCTCAAGGCATTTCAATAAAAATTGTCATCAAAGGGGGAAACAGCATGAAAACAGAGAAAGTCAAACACATGAAGGCTCCAAAGGGGAATCGGTCTATGCTCATGGGCGCTGCCTTTTTAATGGCGACGTCCGCGATCGGACCGGGATTTTTAACACAAACGACCGTCTTCACACAGCAGCTTGCAGCTAGCTTTGGGTTTGTCATTTTGATCTCCATTTTATTAGATATTTTTGCACAAACAAATGTATGGCGCATCA
Source organism: Bacillus sp. FSL R5-0712 (assembly GCF_038593285.1). Classification (NCBI taxonomy): domain Bacteria; kingdom Bacillati; phylum Bacillota; class Bacilli; order Caryophanales; family Bacillaceae; genus Bacillus; species Bacillus sp. FSL R5-0712. The sequence continues at coordinate 495,140 of NZ_CP151981.1, forward strand.
TTGCCGTGTCAGAAAAACGAGGTCAGGATATTGCCAATATGGTACTCCCGGGTCTCGGGTATGTGCTGGCCTTTTTGATTGTCATAGGAGGACTTGCCTTTAACATCGGAAATATCGCTGGAGCTGGGCTCGGTTTTCAGGTGATCACAGGAATTGATCCGCGAATCGGAGCAGCCATCAGTGCTGTCATTGCCATTTTGATCTTTGTGATTAAAGAAGCTGGGAAAGCAATGGACCGTTTCACACAAATAGCAGGTTTTGTCATGATTGGCCTGATGCTGTACGTGGCGATTTCAACAGCGCCGCCCGTTGGAGAAGCAGCCGTGAGAACATTTGTCCCAGAAACGATTGATATTTTATCTATTGTGACACTTGTGGGCGGAACAGTAGGCGGCTATATCGTCTTTGCTGGCGGGCATCGCTTGCTGGATGCAGGTATTAAGGGGAAGGAAGCACTGCCGCAAGTGACGAAAAGCTCTATTTTCGGTGTCTTAATTACATCTGTCATGCGTGTAGCACTCTTTCTTGCCGCATTAGGAGTTGTCTCAAAAGGCTTGCAGATAGATCCATCCAACCCGCCTGCCTCTGTTTTTCAATTAGCTTCAGGAAATATCGGATATAAAATGTTTGGAATTATTATGTGGGCTGCGGCGATTACATCCGTCATTGGAGCGGCATATACATCTGTTTCTTTCTTCAAAACCTTCTCACCAAAAATTGAGCAAAACCAGCGTGGTATCATCATTGGCTTTATTGCCCTCTCAACCATTTGTTTTATTACGATCGGAAGACCAGTGAACATATTGATATTAGTTGGAGCGATCAATGCATTGATTTTGCCGCTCGCCCTTGGCACATTACTCGTTGCGGCGTATAAGAAAGACATTGTCGGAGATTATCGTCATCCATTCTTTTTGACAGTGACTGGTGCATTTGTTGTGGTCATCATGACGATGATGGGCGGCTATACCATCATTAATGAAATCCCGAAACTATGGAGCTGATTCAGATGAATACTTATCAAACATATGAGCCGTCACAGATGAGAGAATTGATTCGCGAAAAAAAGATCACAGGACCAACGGCTGGCTTTGCAGAAGGGTTTGCTCAAGCCAATTTAATGATTGTCAAAAAGGAACTGGCCTTTGATTTTCTTTTATTTTGTCAGCGGAATCCAGCTGCATGTCCCTTGCTTGATGTACTGGATCCAGGTGATCCAGTGCCAAGACGGTCGGCGCCTCAAGCGGATATTCGTACGGATTTTCCTAAGTACCGTATTTACCGAAAAGGGATTCTTGAAGAAGAGGTCACAGATATCTCTGCTTATTGGGAGGATGATATGGTTGCCTTTCTCATTGGATGCAGTTTTACGTTTGAGCACGCGCTTATGCTGAATGACATTCCTGTCCGCCATATCGAAGACGGTCATAACGTACCCATGTATCAAACGAATATAGCTTGTGAAAAAGCAGGAGTCTTTCATGGCCCGATGGTAGTCAGCATGAGACCTATTCCGGCGCATCAGGTCACAAGAAGTGTTCAAGTGACGTCTCGATTTCCGTCAGTCCATGGCGGCCCGATCCATATCGGGGACCCAGCGGTGATTGGCATTTCCAATGTAGGTCAGCCTGACTTTGGAGAACCGTCTGTGATCAAAGAAGGAGAGGTCCCGGTGTTTTGGGCATGTGGTGTGACGCCGCAAGCCATTGTCATGCATACAAAACCCGACATTGCGATTACTCATGCACCCGGGCATATGTTCATCACAGATCAAAGAGATCAAAAGCTCGGTGTACTGTAGAAAGAGAGGTGTCCTCAAGTGGCTTTTTCAACGATAAAAGATTCTATCACCTACCACCCGCTGGGAGATGCAGCGATCGTCATCCAAGCTGGAGCTGATATACGTGAGGAGATTCATGCACGTGTTGAGCAGCTGTTTGCATGTATTGAACAGCACCCATTTGAAGGATATGTAGAAGCGGTTCAAGCCTTTACAAACGTGACTGTTTTTTACGAGCCTTATACCGTTCATCAATCGGCCCGACTTCAACAACATGACCTGTCTCCGTATGAATGGGTCAAAGGCTATATTGAACAACTTCTTGAAGACAAATGGCAGGAGGGAATTCAAGTAAAGCGCCGCATCGTTGACATTCCAGTCTGTTACGGGGGAGCGCTGGGCCCTGATTTAGAAGAGGTTGCCCGTATCAATGGTTTAACGCCAGAGGAAGTCGTGCGTATTCACACTGCTGGGACGTATCTTGTCTATATGATTGGATTTGCCCCAGGGTTTCCGTTTTTAGGCGGGCTGTCTGAAAAGATCGCAGCACCACGCAGAGAAACACCAAGGATGTCCATTCCAAAAGGCTCTGTTGGTATTGCAGGAAAGCAGACAGGCGTTTATCCAATTTCCACACCCGGGGGATGGCAGCTCATTGGACAAACCCCGCTGCCGCTTTTTCGCCCAGACGAGGAAATTCCGAGTCTATTGAAAGCAGGGGACGAGGTCAGATTTGTCCAAATGTCTGAAAAGGAATTTTTCAGCATGAAGGAGGCAGAACGTTGAGTATTCATGTCATCAAGCCAGGGATGTACACAACCATTCAAGATAAAGGGCGGCAAGGCTATCAAAAGTATGGCATCTTAACGAGCGGCGGCATGGACCCGCTCTCACTTAGAATCGCCAACATTCTCACCGGCAACCAAGAAAACGAAGCCGTGCTGGAAGTGACGTTGATGGGGCCGGGGCCTGTGCTCACATGTGAGAAGGATCAGCTCATTGCCGTCACTGGTGCTGATGTAGAGATTGATATTGATGGAGAGCGAGCACCATTATGGAAGCCGCTCTTTGTTCGATCAGGAAGCACGATCACTTTTGGTCTTTGTAAGAGAGGCTGCCGCGTTTATCTTGCTGTGGCAGGTGGATTTGATGTGGAGCCAGTCATGCAGAGCAAAAGCACCTATGTCAGAGCAGGGATCGGTGGACTGAAAGGACGACCGCTTGAAAAAGGCGACATTCTGCCTGTTGGAGAGCCGTCTATCGTAGCGGATCTTTTGTTTGATAGGCTAAAAAATAAAGTGAAACAGGCGGGATACGGCGCACCCGATTGGACAGTGAGTCATGATCATTTTTTACCGCTGCGGAAATCACCAGTGATTCGTGTGCTGGCAGGCAGGCATCTTTCTCATTTTCAAGAAACATCTCAAATCGCGTTTTTTGAGCAGCCTTATCAGGTCACACCCCAATCAGATCGCATGGGCTGCCGGCTGAAGGGAGAGCCGGTTCATTTAAAAGAAAAACTGGAATTGATCTCAGAAGCGGTCGCCTTTGGATCCATTCAAATTCCTCCTGATGGCCAGCCGATTATTCTGCTGGCAGATCGGCAGACGACAGGCGGATACCCGCGTATTGGAGAAGTAGCGACTGTTGATTTGCCGCTTATTGCACAAGCAATGCCTGGGGCAAATCTGTATTTTGAACAAATAGATCATCGGGATGCAGAGCAGGCGTTATTTAAGCAAGAAGCAGAACTGAGGGAGCTGGCCGCAAGAATCAAGCTAGAAGCATTCTCGTTTAGAAAAGGTGAAGAAGATGCAAAACACAAATAAAACGGTCGTGAAATCAATGGAGATTTTGCGGCTGTTTATCGCTCACGATCAATTAACATTAAATGAAATGATTGAGCTTTCAGGTATGCCGAAAACATCTGTCCATCGTATGGCAAGCTCTTTAGCCGATATGGGGCTGTTAGAAAAGCAAGAAACAGGTGTTTATCGATTAGGCTTAATGTTCCTTGAATACGGTCAGCTTGTGGCGGACCGCCTTGATATTCGGAAGATTGCAAGACCATTTATGGAAAGCTTACGGGATGAAGTAGGAGAAGCTGTACAGCTCATTGTTCGTGAGGGCGACGAAGCCATTTATGTGGAAAAGATTGAAGGTACGCAGCCTGTTCGTCTCTACACCGCCGTTGGCAGACGGTCTCCCCTATATGCAGGTGCTTGTGCGAGAAGTATTCTCTCTTTTTTGCCAAAGAGCGAGAGACTTGCCTATATTGACTCAATTGAGCTGGGGAAGATCGGAATTGGGACCATCACAGATAAAGAGGTTCTAAGAAACATGCTGGAAGAATCAAATGCGCGGGGATATACGCTAAGCTATTCTGAGCTTGAAAACTATACAGCTGCGATTGGAGCCCCTATTTTCAATCATCTTGGGGAAGTGACAGCAGGTATTAGCATTGCAGGATTTGAAGCAGGCTATCAAAAAGAACGCCTGCCTTACTTAATTCAACACGTGAAAAAAGCCGCCAGTGATATTTCGAGAGAATTAGGCTTTTCATCTGAACAAATAAAAAGCCAATGACCGTAAAGATCATTGGCTTTTTGCGTGCAGTTATTAGAAAGTTTTTCCTAAAGCTTTCGCACGTTCGATTGCATCTGCTTTAATTTGCTCTGCTTTTGCAGGCTCAGCATTGTGACCTTCAACGATAAGACCTTCGAAAGAAGGAATTCCGAAGAAGCTAGCGATTGTACCAAGGTAACGGTGACCTGCTTCAAGTTCAGCAGCAGGACCTTCAGTGTAGTATCCGCCACGTGCTTGGATGTGAAGAGCTTTTTTGTCTGTTAATAATCCAACAGGACCTTGCTCAGTGTATTTGAATGTTTTACCAGCTACAGCAACAGAGTCGATGTATGCTTTAAGAACTGGTGGGAATGAGAAGTTCCAAAGTGGTGAAACAAATACATATTTGTCAGCAGAAACGAATTGATCACTTAATTCGTTTAGGCGAGCAACTTTCGCTTGCTCTTCAGCTGAAAGTGTATCGAAACCAGCGCCAGATTGAAGTTTGCCCCAGCCAGCGAATACATCTGCATCAATGTGAGGGATGTTTTCTTTGTACAAATCGATATGTACAACCTCGTCACTTGGATTTGCTTCCTTATAAGATTCGATAAATGCCTTAGCAGTAGCCATACTGTAAGAAACTGTTTCATCATGCGGATGTGCAGTGATGTATAAAACTTTTGCCATGTTCATTCAATCCTTTCTGTTTCAGTGATTTTTTTAGTGTATCCCAAAGATACACTGAATATGTGGCATCTTTAATCATATTGGAATGCTATGAAAAAGATGTAACAAGCACAGTTACATGAAAACTGATATTTTCATTGTAATCACAATGTAGTTTGAAGTCAAGGTATAAAGTCTCGAAATCAAGATAAAAAGTTTGTAAATTTTTCTGGAACGCGTAAACACGCAGTTTTCAGCGCAAAAAGTCTACTCTTATTGAACAAAAAAACGTTCGATATCGCAAGTAAAGAGTTTGTAAAGGCGCTGCATCTCAAAAAAAGATGGATGCCCCTAAGTCATCTGCTACAAGCATCTGTTCTCCGAATTCGTATATATAAGAGAAGGCAGGAGAGAGTGAGGGATAAGAGTGGGACGATCCTATGTTGCGATTGGAGATTCCTTAACAGTTGGGGTGGGGGCACGTTTATTTGGCGGAGGATTTGTTCAGCGGTTTTGGTGGATGCTTGAAAAAAAGACGCATGCACCAGTCGAGCTGTCCGTATTTGCAAAATCAGGGTTAACGACCGAGCAGATTTTACAGCTCTTCAAACGGTCAGAGGTGAGACGTTCGATTGCGGCAGCTGACATCATCACCATCACAGGCTGTGGGAATGACCTTGTTCAAGCTGTTCAGCAGTATGAAGAAAGTGAAGATGAAAAGAAACTGCTGCAAGCAGTCATGCATTGCCAGGCGAATTTTAGCAAGATGATTCAAGAAATCGCTCAGATCAAAAGAGGGCAGCATCAGCCCTACTACGTGTATTTCATGAATTTATATAATCCATTTCCGCAAATACCAATAGCCGGGCGGTGGCTTCAGCAATATAATCAACAACTTCGTTTGCTTGCTGCGAATCCGCATGTAGAAGTTGTGGATGTGTACAAAGCGTTTGAAGGGCATGAAAGAGCTTACTTATCGATTGATCAATTTCACCCGAATCCTAAGGGGTATGATGCAATGGCAGAAGCATTGTTTCAAGCACACTGTAAACAGCTGTAATCCGGTGGGATTGCAGTTTTTTTCATCCTTTTCAATAAATGACGGTTTCGATATGATAAAAGAAACGAAGGCGAAAGAGGTGTACAGGCATGGAGGAGATCAGTGCATATTTTCAAGAGATGACAGGAACGGCTTATGAAGTGGGAAAACAGCAGGCTGCCTGGCTTAAGGAGAATCCGTTGCTAAAGACACAATATATTCGGACAGAACCGGCAAGAAAGGAGGCTGTGAAGGAAACGAAGCAGCTGATGCGTCCTTATCTTCCACAGTTAGATGAAGAGATTGCTGGATTTTGTGATGAACTGCAATTAGATGAGCGTTATTTAACCTTTTTCTATTCATCTCATCTTCAGCCGGGCTGTTCCCACTGCGTGAGGCAGGGGAATATGGCGTCAGGTCAACAAACAGTCATGCTGCGTAACTATGATTTCTCCCCGATTTTTGATGATATGCGTCTTGTGACGACACATGTAAAAGGCTCGGCATATCATACAGGCTCGTCACTGCTCTTGTTTGGCAGATCTGATGGGATGAATGAGCATGGTCTTGCTGTGACTTTCTCTGCTTGCGGTCCGCCGGTTGGTAATGAACCAGGTTTAAAGCCTCCAGCAGTAGCGGGTTTGCAAGTGTATCATGTGATTCGCTCTGTTCTGGAATCCTGTCAAAAAGTCGAGGAAGCCATTCGCTCTATCAAGGAAATGCCTGTTGCCTCAAATGTTCATATCATGCTTGCTGATCGAAAAGGAGAGGCGGCTGTGATTGAAATTATTGATGGTCAAAAAATGGTGAGAAGACCGGAGAGAGGTTATATTGCCGCAACGAATCATCCGGTAGCGGATCAAACAGCAAAAGGGATGACCAAACATCATTCTGTTGTCAGATACGATATGTTAATGGAAGCTTTAAAAGAGCAACGATCAAGTGATTCTCTTGTGAAACTGTTCCAGACAGAATATCCTGATGGTCTGGCTGTGCACAATTATGAGGAGCTGTTTGGAACGATGCGAACCGTCATGTTCCGTCCGGAAGAAGGCACAATCGATTATTGCTTTGGCTCTCCAGTATACAATCCGACTTATTCTTTAAAAGCCGGAGGTTCACTGCCTTTTCAAAAACAAAAGGTTCAATTTCATCAAAAGGATTATGGACCGTCATTTTGGAGAAGCGTCTGATGAAACCTTTGTTTTTAATTTTGTCATAGCCGCTGTGCCAAAGTCAGATCAACTTAAGATTGCATCGCTTGTTGAAAGCGTTTTATATTAAGATGTGACAATAGACCTATTTATACAGAAGGAGGCATTTCATGTACATAACGGCACGAGAACAGAAAGTCATTAAATACATCATTCAGCAAAATCGTTATGTCACCATTCGTGAGATAGCCGATTCTGTTCAGGTGAGTACTAGAACGATCCATAGAGAACTAAAATCCATTAAACCAATATTGAAAGATTATCATCTTTCATTAGATAAACAGCCGGGGAAAGGCTTGAAGGCAGTCGGCGAACAGGAGGATAAACAGCGGCTTCTTGCTCATATGTCAAATGAGGATCAAATCGAATATAGCTCAGATGAACGAAAGCTCTTAATCCTATGTGCGCTGCTTGAAGCGAAGGAACCGGTGAAATTATACACACTCGCAGCTGACTTACAGGTAACAAATGCGACGATCAGCTATGATTTAGATGAACTGACGGAGTGGATTGCTCCATATGGTTTGCAGCTTATCCGCAAGCGCGGGTACGGCATTGAATTAAAAGGGCCGGAGGAAGCAAAACGGAAAATTGTCGGCAATCTCATTGTTGACCGGCTCGACATTCAATTATTTTTAGAAACGATTGAAATGAATATCAAACATCGAACGAAAGCGACGGAAAAAGTGTTTGGCGTTGTCAGCAGAGGACAGCTGCTTAAGGTAGAAAGACTGCTCTTTCATTTGAAAGATCGACTGTCACTCTCATTATCTGATAGTGCCTATATTGCACTTGTTGTTCACTTAACCTATGCCATCGAACGTATTCAGCTTGGGGAAACCATTCGGATGGAAGAGAAAGAGCTGCTGGAATTAAAGAGGACGAAGGAATTTGAATCATCACTTCGAATGGCAAGAGCGCTTGAACGCATGTTTAATGTCGAGATTCCTGAAGCGGAGGTCGGATATATGACCATCCATCTTCGCAGTGCAAATCGCAGCTTTGGGGCAGAATACCGTATTGATGAAATTGAGCTGGATATAGCGCTGAGAACGAAAAAGCTCATTGATTTTATTTCAAATAAAACCGGCTATCATCTCAATGAAAATGATTCATTGTATGAGGGGCTCGTGTCTCATCTCGAACCTGCCATGAACCGTCTAAAGGAAAAGATGAGAATCTATAATCCGCTCACACAACAAATTAAAAAAGACTACTTTTTGCTGTTTATGGCGATTGAAGAAGGAGTCGAGCGTTTCTTTCCAGAGATTGAATTTCCAGAGGATGAAATCGCCTTTCTTGTGCTTCACTTTGGCTCAGTGCTTGAAATCAAAAAAGAAGAAACAAAAATTCATGCGCTGGTTGTTTGCTCAAGCGGGATTGGTTCTTCGAAAATGCTCGCCTCCCGGTTGAAAAAAGAATTGCCGGAGATCGCCAAGTTCGATCTATCCTCTTTGATGGAACTAAAGGAAATCGATGCATCGAGCTATGACATGATTGTCTCGACCGTTCCAATCCCATATGAGCATATCGATTACATCATGGTCAGCCCGCTTTTAAACGAGGATGATGCCATGCGTGTGAAGGCTCATATTAAACGGAAGATTCCTTATATCATCGAGAAAAAAAGAACAAAAGAATCTCCGAAAGAATTGGTGCAAGAAACCGTTGATATGATGGCGGTTGCAGAGCAGGTGACAAATTATATGTTTGTGATTCGCAGCATCCTGTCCCATTTTACCATCGAAAAAAGAAAGACGATGCCGCAGCATGATGAAACCATCAGGCAGCTGCTTCGTCATCTTGAAGAGGAAGGGTTTATCATACATGCGGATGATGTGGCGAGCGGCCTTCTGGAACGTGAACAGCAAGGCGGCTTAGGCATACCTGGTACTGAATTTGCTCTTTTTCATTTAAAGCATGCAGACATCAAGGAACCAATTTTTCATATTTATGATCTTGATCAGGCATACGAGGTTAAAAGCATGGATGGCGGGCAGCAGCAGATGTCACGAATGCTCATGATGCTGGCGCCGCAAGAGCTTGGCAAGGAAGGATCAGAAATGTTTAGTCTGATCAGTTCATCCATCATTGAAAGTGAAGAAAGCATGGCGCTTTATGGACAGGGGACTAAGGAAGACATTGAACAGAAATTACATCAGCTTTTCTATCAATTTGTCAAAGAGGCAAAGTGGTAAGAAAAAGGCCGAGAGCTTATTCGCTTCTCGGCTTTTTTGCTGTGACACAGACAGCTAGGGTAGGGCGAATTTCTTCATACTCAATAGAAAATTGGTCAAACCCTGCAAACTGTATGTCATTTAATATGTTTTCACCCATCTCTTTTGTCCGCTTGGCGTCAGCTCCTTTTTCTCTTGGCTGCATCACAATAACGAGTGTCCCGCCTGGTTTCAAAGTGTGATAAAGATTGAGTAATCCCGTTTTTGGATCATCCCAAATTGTAAAATTATTAACAGACAGCACTTTGTCATACTGCTCTCCGGGAAGACGTGTTTTCTCGATTTTTCCGACATACAGCCTAACCTGTTTGTCTTTTGCTCGTTTGCTGACGCGGGACTGTGCTTGCTCCTGCATGGTAGAAGAAGCATCCAGCCCATCAATGTGAAGGTTTTGATAATGCTTGAGCATATGTTTAATACTGTAGCCGGGTCCATAGCCAATTTCCAAAATGTTTTCACCATCTGTCAAATCTAAGTGGCGAATGGCCCACTGATTCAATGCTTTATTTTCATTTGCCATAATGAATCCAGCGATGCTTCCGAGCCAGCCTTTTGGTCTGCTAAAGGTTTTCGAAATAGTAGACAGCATGTGAGAACGCTCCTTTTTGATGATCATGTAACCGATTTTTCCCTTCTTCAAACATGCTGATTTTCGGGAACACATCTGTACAGCTTCATGATGTTTGAGTGGAAAAATGAGGTGGTAATGAAAGGATACATCAACAAATCAAGGAGGAGCTTACACATGGATTTACGTGAATATTTAACAAATGGCATTCCGCGCCAAACGCAGGATCAACAGCCAGGCAGTGAAAGGGAAATGAATCCAGCGCCGATCTTTGAGGATGAATCATATCAAGGTTCTGGCAAGCTAAAAGGAAAAGTGGCACTGATTACAGGTGGAGATAGTGGAATTGGACGGGCAGTATCTGTTGCCTATGCAAAAGAAGGTGCAAATGTCGCCATTGTATATTTAAATGAACATGAGGATGCAAAGGATACGCAAAAGCGCGTAGAACAGGAAGGCGTCAAATGTTTAACGATTGCAGGAGATGTCGGTGACGAAGCCTTTTGTGAGAAAGCAGTAGAAAAAACAGTTGAAGCCTTTGGTCAATTAGACATTTTAGTGAATAATGCGGCTGAACAGCACCCGAAAGAACGGATTCAGGATATTTCTAGTGAACAGCTTCACCAAATCTTTAGAACCAACTTCTATTCCTATTTCTATTTTACGAAAAAGGCATTGGATTATTTAAAACCGGGAAGCTCCATCATTAATACAACATCAATTAATCCATATCGGGGTAACCCAGTGCTGATTGATTATACGGCGACAAAAGGAGCCATCAACGGCTTTACGCGTTCTATGGCACAATCGCTTGTGAAAGATGGGATTCGAGTGAACGGTGTAGCGCCAGGTCCAATTTGGACGCCGCTCATTCCATCTACATTTGATGAAGACAGTGTGGAAAGCTTCGGGGCAGAAACCCCAATGGGAAGACCAGGACAGCCTGTAGAGCATGTCGGCTGCTTTGTGCTGCTGGCTTCTGACGAATCGTCTTATATGACAGGACAGACACTTCACGTCAATGGCGGTTCCTTTATGAATACATGATCTACCGCGGCACCGCCCAGCTTTGATTGGGCGGTGTTTTTAGTATTTCTTGCGATTCTTCTGCACAGATATGACAGACCATACGATAATGCCAACAACAACTGCCGCAATGACAAGTGAACTTAAATGAAACATCGTTTCATGATGCATGTTCAATTTCTCCCTTCATTGAACCTGTTTTCTATAGCATCAGCCAGAAGGTCTCTTTTTATGAAAAACACATTTCTTTGTTTAATGAATGGGCTGTCGTGGAAACCTACGAATACGGATGAAATTTTGAAGGAGTGAAACGATATGTCTCAAGAAGAATTAAAACAAAAGGTATTAAACCTATTAGATGAACAAAAGGTCGGAACACTAGCGACTGTTGAACAGGATAAGCCGCATACTCGCTACATGACTTTTTTCCATGAAGGGCTGACGTTATATACACCAACGAGTAAAGAAACACATAAAGCAGAAGAAATTGAAAAAAATCCGAATGTTCATATTCTCATTGGATATTCAGGCGATGGATTCGGTGATACTTATGCAGAGATTGAAGGCACCGCAGCATTAACCGACGATCGGGAACTGATCGACCGTCTTTGGTCTGATGAAATGGAGAAATGGTTTAAAGGAAAAGATGACCCGAATCTAGTGATTCTGAAGATTGACCCAACCTCCATTCGTTATATGAATGAAGGAAGCCGTACACCAGCAGAATTATCACTTTAACACTTGCGTAAGCAGGGGGAATGTGTTATAGTTTGATATTAAGTGTTGAAATAAGCAAATAAATAAAGAAAGTAAACTTTCTTTTTTCTATGACATAATGAGAAGCAATAGAGCTTCTACTTGATAAGAACGAGACGCTGTCAAAGCGAACAAACTTATTCTTTTCCTTCTGCACCCGCCCCCCTATATAAGCGGAAGAATGGAAAAAAGACGTTTTGATTTACAATTCACACTGGCGCGGCTTCGGAGCCGTAAGGACGAATGAGAGGTAGGGCTTTCGTTGTCTTGTTATCCAGAACTTCCATGGCGTTTACTTTCAAACGTAGGTTCACTCGGAACACATATGACACACTGATATGATCGAATCTTAATCATACACTCCGTAACGGAGATTAAACATTGATTATTTATTTGCATGAAAAGAGTAAGGAACAGGCTGCCATCTATTTGGCAGCCTTTTTCATTGGGTTAAACAATAGGACCCCGAAACCTATGAGCCCAAGAAAAGGGAAAACAAAGGTCGCAACCAAACGCATGGCGTCCGCTCCAAAAGGGTTCGATACTAACAGCAGGCCGATAAATGCACAGATCATCAGAGTGAACAAAGCGAGCTTCATGATCATTTACTTTGTCCTTTCTTCTGATACCGCCAAATTCGCTCAATAAAAAAGAACATGACCGCAAACAAAATAGAAAACATGAACATATCCAGCAGTGTCACGCCTCTATTTGGGTGCACAAGACCAAACCAAACGAATTGCAGCACAAAAGAGATCGCAAAATATAGAATCGATTTTTTCATCATTGTCCTCTTTTCACTTATTTTTTTGTCCCTTAAGCCACATCAGCCAAATGATGAAGGAACCAATCACACATGAGAGCAAAGTGACAGGCGGCAAGGTGTGCCAGCTAGTCAGCCCCTTTACAAAACACATATAAAAAAAGAAAATGGAAATGGATACGAGTACCCATTGCTTGAACCAGCGAGGGACACGCAGCCAAGCCGCTAGAATGATTGATGATAGCTTATCCAATGAGATAACTCCTTTTTTGAATCTGATTGGATTTTATCGTAAACAACAAAGTTTGTAAAATATGGATTTCAGAGGCTTTGATGGTATTCTTCTAGCATGAAACATTTTCGCTGTACTGACGTATAAGTTACAGGAACCTCATGAAAGGAAGCGATCAAGTGAAAAGAATACCAGTCATCTTCCTCAGATATATTGTCTTCTTTATTCCAGCGATCATTCTCAGTGTTTTGGTGTGGAATCATTACCAAGATGATTTGTCAGATGGGAAAGTAACAGAGTATGACGTCAAAGGAATGTTTACATTTGATGAAGGAAAACGAGTGGTGAGTGCTGTATCAAAAGACCAGCAGCTCCATTTTGCAATGTATGATCCTCAATCAGGAAAAAGAATCAGTGAATGGACCACAGAAAGTGATTCGTTTAATGAAATGCTGCCATCCATTCAAGGAAACAATCTCTTACTGGCTTTAAAAAATAAAGACGGGCAGCTGTTGATCGAGAAACTAACACCAAGCGGAAAAAAGAAAGAGCTCGTTCAAAATAACCTGCAGATTCCCTCATTTTTAAAAACGAATACATACCAATGGAATGGACGGCTCGTATTTACAGGAGAAATGGACGGTGCCGCTGCGGTCATCGGTGAGCTGAAGAATGGGCAGTTTCATGTGCACAATCTGAACGAGCTAAAGCTGCCAGCAAGACCCGTTTCTATCGATGTCGTCATGAATTCCTTTAGAGGGCAGACGCCAATTCCTATGTTTGAATTGGCTTTGAAAAATGACCAGAAGGCGTATGTCAGCGGCATCTCAAACGAGAAGCATCAGCTGGGGGTTTATGTCTCCAAAAACGCTGAACCGTTTAGCCTCATTGAAGATAAGGTGGAGCAGCAGCTGGAGAAAAAAATCGGGTCATCACAAAACTTTGCAGTCGCTGTCGAATCTAACTATCCAAAAAGAGCAAGAAAAGTGAATGCAGAAGGAAGGCTTGGGGAAGTCGTTCCAACACCAAAACCGATTTATCAAACCTTTATTTACCAGCTTAATGAAGAAGAAGTTCTCCTGGCAGGCTCTACAGCAAAGGACGAAGCAAAAGGCAAACTGACAGGTTATATTTATAACCATCGTACGAATAAGGCGACGTCAGCCAGCAAGCTTTTGCAGTCGTTTTCATATGAATCTTTACAAAAAGAAGGGCTCTCTTTCAATAAAAATGTGAAGAGCAATTGGCTCTATTATTCATTTGACAATCAATTAACGGGTGCATTTGAGACGAAAAGCAAAGAGCTAAAGGAATTTCCTTTGCAGAAGGTCATCTCAATTGAAAACGCCAGTCCAGCCCACCAAACGTCTGTTGATACCTTTACGCAATATGTAATGAAGGGCGGACCGCTCATTCTTAACTGGGCGATATGGATCTTGATCCCGCTGTTATTATTTGTACTAGCGATCTTCCTGCCGCCGATTTTGAGACTGGTGAGAAGAAACAAAATAAAGGACAGTGTCACATTAGAAGCCAATATTGTGTCTGTTAAAGAAACGGGCACCTACATCAACGAACAGCCAGTTGTCAGCATGCGGCTTCAATTTGAATATGAAGGGCAGCGTTTAGAAAAGACGGTTAAAACGGTAGTATCCTACACCCAGATACCACAGCCAGGCCAGCGTATTGTCATTCACTATGATCCGAAGAAGAAAAAGGCAATGCTCTTAAAAGAAGGTGACTTCTCGCAGCCAAGTCAGCCAAAGTTCATCAAAGGCGCTGTTTTGAGAAAAATAGAATCATATGGAACCGTAGGACGAGGCACCGTCTTATCACTCACATTTGAATTAGATCAGAAAACGTATATCATTCCGATGATTCAAGCCGCTGGTTTTGAATTTAGAACAGGAGAAAAAGCCGATCTCGTCGACATCAACGGCCAGCTCAAAATGGCAGCCTATGGCCATGAAGTGCGGAATCGATCGGGGAAAGATGTGACGTTAACAGGAACGATCCAGCGTGTGAAACAATATCCAATTGCCATCCATGAGCAAAAGCCTATTCAGCTTGATGTGACGGTTTCAAACGGAGATGAATCCATCACAAAAACGGTCAGCCAGTTCATCCCTGACCATATGCAGGTCGCAGCTGGCACTCAAATTACGATCCAGACAAAGAAAGAAGAGCTGGATAGAGAAATGGGTCTTATGCAAGAGAAACAAGGAAGCGCAAAAGTGACCAATATCGAATTTGCTGGCGTCATCGGCAATCTGCCGTTAGCAATCATTCAGGTTGAGAGAAATGGCATGATGTATGAAGTGAAACAGCCAATCGATCCAATCACTAGCGTCTTGCCTGGTGATGAATTATGGGTGGCGTATCACGATATGACGCGTCAAGCAGCCATTGTGAAATATGCATCAATATAAAAAAGCGTTCCTTTATCAGGACGCTTCAGCGTGAAGACTAAGGGCTAAAACGAATGTCGTTTTAGCCCTTTTTGATTAAGCTTTTGTATCATATTGGCGGAGTACCTTATCGTAGGCGAAATTACCGAAAGGAATGAAAGCCGCAAAAAAACCAGCGATGGACCATTTCAAATGCCAGCGAACTTTAAAAGTCACATATGCCAAAATGAGCATATAGATGACAAACAATGCGCCATGAAGAGAGCCTACAATAGTGACTGCCATCGGAATATCCGCAAAATATTTTAGAGGCATGGCAATTAAAAGAAGGGTTAAAAGAGACATACCCTCAATAAAACCCGCCTGTCGAAGACGGCTAATACTTGTATGCATATACAAATCCTCCTGTATAAAAGCTAGTTTCTCATCTTCTAATATAAACGAAAGATCGTCTGGACATGCTGAAATCTACGAAAAATTCAAAATATGTTCATGGAATGCTTAAAAAATGGGAAAAGTCCTTTACTCTTTGTTTGTTTTACAGAGTACTTGCTTTAAGTGCATGACATCATGTAATAAATGCTCTGTCATTGCTTGAACGGCTTCTGTGGAGCGGCGTTCTTTTATTTCAGAATAGATGGCTGCATGCTCTCTTTGAATCGTTTCAGCACGAGCTCCGCCGCTAAAATGGAAGATGCGGCAATAGTGAATGAGTGCATTCACGTGATTCAATTGTTTGGATAAGCGGTCATTGTGACTCGCCAAAATGATTTTTTGGTGAAAGGCTTCATGTAACTGGACAATCTCTTTAGATGGCAGCTGCTGCTTGATCGCTTCGTCCGCCTGCGTGAGAACCTGCTCAATTTCATCCATTTCTCTTTGCGTGGCTTCCTTACAGGCAAGCTCAACAGCAAGTGTTTCTAAGGCCACCCGAATTTGATAAAGCTCCTCGACATCTTTTTCTGTTAACGTATAGACGGAATAGCCTGAGCGATGATCCGCGATTAAAAGCTCGTCTTTTTCTAACAGCCTCATCGCCTCTCTTACCGGTGATCGGCTTACGCCAAATTGTTTGGCAAGCTGCGTTTCATTGATGCGCTCTCCTGGCTGAAACTGGCCATCAAATATCATTTGCTTCAGCTGTTCATAAAATTGCATGTGATACGGTGTTGGTTTTTCCATCTCGAATGAATTCATCCCATCATTCCCTCTTTTGTACATCATCTTTTGTCTCATGTTATCCAAGTTTTTCCCTCTAGGCAAGCCTGCATCGAAAAGTCAATATCGTACAATCCAAGAGAAAAAGGGTGTGCTACACTAATGATCAGCTCAGTGAAAAGAGGGGATCGACATGAGAATACTAGAGGAACGAACAGTCCATTTTGACCAGGACTTGCAAATAGAGGCGTATCGCTTTCATGCCATCATCAAAAAGTTCCCAAAACATTTTCATACATACTATGTGATTGGATTTATTGAAGGCGGTCAAAGACGTATGTTCTGCCAAAATCAAGAATACATCATTGAAAAAGGAGATATCCTTCTTTTCAATCCATACGATAACCACGGATGTGAACAATTTGATCACATGCCGCTAGATTATCGCAGCTTAAATATTGAACCAGAGTTGCTGGAGAAGGTCTTTCAGCACAAGCCGCATTTTAAAGCCCCTGTGGTTTCACAAAGTGAACTAGCAAAGCAATTATATGATCTTCATCAAATGATCACAGAAGAAGCTCCTGCTTTGAATAAACAGGAAGCCTTTTACTTTTTGATGAAGCAGTTGATCGAAACCTATTCTGATACACCAGAGGAAAAAGCATTAGCAGCCAATGCCAATGAACAAAAAGTCCAAGACGTACAGCAATATATTGAGACACATCTCACGGAAAATATATCGTTAGATGACTTAGGTGAGCTTGTGTCCATGAACAAATATTCATTGCTGCGTGCTTTTACAAAGTTCAGAGGAATTACGCCGTATCGTTATTTACAGACAATCAGGGTGAACTATGCGAAGGAACTTCTTGCCCAAGGAATGAAGCCAATAGATGTAGCTGCTGCCGCTGGATTTTCTGATCAAAGTCATTTGACTCATTTCTTTTCGGAATTTATTGGGCTTACGCCAGGGCAGTATCAGCAAATTTTTGCAAAGCAGGTAACAGCAAAATGAAAAATAAACAGCTTCTTGGTCATCTAGCAGCCATGTTCACCATTTTTTTATGGGGATCTACCTTTATATCAACCAAAATATTATTAACGGCTTTTTCTCCAACAGAGATTTTATTTTTTCGTTTTTTTATAGGGTACTTGGCTCTAATGATCATCTATCCAGTTACCATGAAAGTGCAAAGTAAAAAGCATGAAGGGATGTTTGCGCTGGCAGGTTTATGCGGTGTGGTCTTATATTACTTTTTAGAAAATGTCGCACTTACTTATACGTTCGCTTCGAATGCAGGTGTCATCAGCTCCGTTGTCCCATTCTTCTCTTTTTTATTGGCTTATTTTTTATTAAAAGATGAGCCGCTGAACAGCCGGTTTTTCATAGGATTTTTCATCGCGATGACGGGAATTGTGCTGATTAGCATGAATGGAATGACGACGTTTCAGCTGAATCCACTTGGTGATGCCTTAGCATTAACGGCTACCATCGTCTGGGCACTCTATTCCATCTTATCGAAGATCATCAACCAATATGGGTACCATATCATTCAGGTGACTAGGCGTGTCTTCTTTTACGGACTGTTATGGATGATTCCATTGATCTGGCATTTTAAGATTCGTTTAGACTGGGAGCGATTCACGAATCCATCGTTTGCCTTCCACTTACTGTTTTTAGGTCTTTTCGCATCTGCTATTTGTTTTCTGACATGGAGCTTTTCCGTGAAAACGCTCGGTGTGGTGAAATCGAGTGTGTATATTTATGGAGTGCCCATTATTACGATGGTCATTTCAATGATCGTTCTTCACGAGAGATTGACCTTCATGTCTGCGCTTGGAACGGCACTGACCTTAGGAGGTTTGCTGCTTTCAGATAAAAAAAGTGCGGGAAGAAAGAAACAGAAGTCCCCGATACTGGTGCAGGATAAAAAGGCGCTTTGATCAAAAAGCGTCTTTTGTCCATTGTAAGAACAGGCACTCTTTAGTAAACTCAAATTAAATACGGTCGACGGTCGACCGATAACAAAGGGGGAAAAATCAATGAAGCATGTTTCAATTGCAGCGATACCAGGAGACGGAGTTGGAAAGGAAGTTGTGCCTGAAGCCATTCGAGTTTTGAAAGCGGTATCAGAGGTGCATGGCGGTCTATCTTTCACCTTTCAGGATTTTCCGTGGAGCTGTGAATATTATTTAGAGCATGGCGAAATGATGCCAAAGGATGGATTGGAACAACTAAAAGCCTTTGACAGCATTTTCTTAGGGGCCGTCGGAGATGCCAATTTAGTGCCGGATCATGTATCACTTTGGGGATTGCTCATTAAAATTAGACGTGAATTTGAGCAGGTGATTAACGTTAGACCTGCAAAACAGCTGAGCGGCATTCGCTCCCCGCTTGCTCAGCCAAAGGATTTCGATCTTCTTGTTGTAAGAGAAAACGGTGAAGGTGAATATAGTGAAATCGGAGGCCGCATCTATCAAGGGGAAGATCAGCTTGCCATTCAAAATGCTGTTTTCTCAAGAAAAGGGACAGAGCGAGCCATGCGTTTTGCCTTTCAATTAGCAGAAAAAAGACGAAAGCATGTGACAAGTGCAACCAAATCAAATGGAATCGTTCATACAATGCCATTTTGGGATGAAGTGTTTCAAGACGTAGCAAAGGATTATCCAGAGGTGACAGCAGACTCGCAGCACATTGATGCGCTCTCAGCCTTCTTTGTGACAAGACCAGAGAAATTCGATGTGATTGTTGCCAGCAATTTATTTGGCGATATTTTAACTGATCTTGGGGCTGCCATTATGGGAAGTATTGGCGTGGCGCCTGCCGCCAACATCAATGTAAATGGCAAATATCCATCCATGTTTGAGCCTGTACACGGATCAGCTCCAGACATTGCAGGAAAAGGAATCGCTAACCCAATCGGTCAAATTTGGACCGCTAAACTCATGCTTGATCATTTCGGAGAGGAAGAACTGGGCACACACCTGCTCGAAATCATCGAGTCAGTCACAGCAGACAACTTTTTAACGGCAGACATCGGCGGGGCTTATCAAACACAAGAAATCACAAATGAAATCATTAAGCGCTTGAAGAAATAATCCGTCATTAGAACCACATCTCCACGTCTGCTATAATAAAAGGATGGATAGAAGAAAGAGATGTGAAATCTAGTGTCAAAAACAGTTGTATTAGCAGAGAAACCTTCAGTAGGACGTGACTTAGCACGTGTGCTGAAGTGTCATAAAAAAGGAAATGGTTTTTTAGAAGGAGATCAATACATTGTAACGTGGGCGCTTGGCCATTTGGTCACATTGGCTGATCCAGAAGGCTACGGAAAAGAATTTCAATCCTGGCGTTTAGAAGATTTGCCGATCATTCCAGAGCCGCTCAAGCTTGTCGTCATGAAAAAGACAGGTAAACAATTTCAAGCAGTGAAAGCGCAGCTCGCAAGAAAAGATGTAAAAGACATTGTCATCGCAACAGATGCTGGACGTGAAGGAGAGCTTGTCGCAAGATGGATTCTTGAAAAAGCGCACGTGAAAAAGCCGCTAAAACGACTATGGATCTCATCTGTTACAGATAAAGCCATTCAAGAAGGCTTCAAACGATTAAAAGACGGCAGAGAATATGATAACCTGTATCGCTCGGCAGTTGCACGTGCAGAGGCAGACTGGATTGTAGGGATCAACGCAACAAGAGCGCTGACGACCAAATTCAATGCACAGCTTTCCTGCGGACGGGTACAGACACCAACGATTGCCATGATCGCCAAACGAGAAGAAGACATTCAGCAATTCCAGCCGAAGCCATTCTATGGATTGACTGCACTAGTAGATGGACTTACGTTGACCTGGCAGGATGCCAAAACAAAGCAAAACCGCACATTCCAAGAGAATGTCATAAAAGAGCGCTTAGCAGGCTGCAAAGGAAAACCAGCAGTGATCGATGCATTGAAAAAAACAGCGAAAAAAGCTTTTGCTCCAGGGCTGTACGACCTGACTGAATTGCAGCGTGATGCGCATAAACGCTATGGCTTCTCGGCGAAAGAAACATTATCTACGCTTCAACGGTTGTATGAGCAACATAAGCTTGTGACATATCCGCGTACAGATTCACGATTTATTTCAGCGGATATCGTTCCTACATTAAAAGATCGATTAAAAGGAATGAATGTCAGACCGTACGCACAGCATGTGAACCGCATTTTACAATCAGGCGTGAAAGCGCACAAAGGGTTCGTCAACGATGCAAAAGTGTCAGATCATCATGCGATCATTCCAACCGAGGAAGAGCTGTATCCTGGTGCATTAAGTGATAAAGAGCGTAAATTATATGATCTAATTGCCAAACGATTCCTTGCTGTACTTATGAATCCTTTTGAATACGAGGAAACAACGGTGATCGCCAAAATAGGCAGTGAAACATTCACAGCAAAAGGAAAAATCGTGCAATCAGCCGGCTGGAAAGCCGTGTATGATGAATCCTATGAAGACGGCGAGGAATCAGGCGAAGCAGATCAGCATCTGCCGGTACTCTCCGAAGGGCAATCACTTGAAGTACGCCAGCTGAAAGAAACAAAAGGAGAAACGAAACCTCCTGCTCGTTTTAATGAAGCAACCCTGCTATCTGCTATGGAGAACCCAGCGGCATTCATGCAAAATCAGGAAAAGGATTTAGTGAAAACCCTTGGTGAAACAGGCGGACTAGGGACAGTAGCTACAAGAGCCGATATCATTGAAAAACTGTTCAACAGCTTCTTAATCGAGAAAAAGGGCAAAGACATTTTCATCACATCAAAAGGGAAGCAGCTGCTCTCCTTAGTGCCTGAGGACTTAAAGTCTCCAGCGTTAACAGCGGAATGGGAACAAAAGCTTTCTAAAATCGCAAAAGGACAGCTAAAGGCTGCTCAATTCATGAGTGAAATGAAGTCCTATGCAAAACAAGCCGTATCTGAAATCAAACAGACGAACCAAACCTTTAAGCATGACAATGTCACTGGCACCCATTGTCCGGACTGCGGAAAACTTATGCTGAAAGTGAACGGAAAACATGGCACCATGCTTGTGTGCCAAGACCGAGAATGCGGCCACCGTAAAAATGTGGCGAAGAAAACAAACGCACGCTGCCCGAACTGTCATAAAAAGCTCGAGCTGCGCGGAGAAGGCGATGGCAAAATCTTTGCTTGTGTGTGCGGCCATAGAGAAAAACTGTCTGTTTTCGAAAAACGCAAATCACAATCCAATCAAAAGAAAGCCAGTAAGCACGATGTGTCTAAGTATATGAAGAAACAAAAGAAAGTGGAAGAACCAATCAATAACGCACTGGCAGAGCAATTGAAGAAATTAAAATTAGATCAATAGTAGTGTAAAAACCCATGTGGAAAAACATGGGTTTTCCAATGCAATCAAGCATATCGGCATACTGTTTTTCTGAAAATGGGAATATCTATGCGAAAAGACTCGTAATTTGGTATAAAATATTTATTTAAATTTAAACAGAAACACTCTATAATAAATCGTTGGATGCAAAGAGCACGGGAGTTGAAAGGGGACACGAATGGATACACCCATACATCGCATGGCTATTGTTTTACTCATTGTCATTCTACTAGGCGGATGTACCTGGAAACAGCAGAAGGAATCAGCTAATCCAGTATCACCACAGCCTGTATTGCCTGGAGAATATTTTATCACTCACGATTTAATGACAGATGAAGGCATGATTCGCACCTCATTTGCAGAGAAGCACATCTACTTATCTGAATCACTTGGACTTTGGATGGATTATCTTGTTCGAAAAAAAGATCAGAACTCTTTTGACCAACAATTTGGTGTCCTGCAAGATCAATTTTTACTAGACGATCATCTTCTCAGCTGGCAAATCGAATCTGATCAAAAAAGTAAGGCCAATGCCTTAGTTGATGATTTACGGGTAGTGGCGGCACTACAAAAAGCAGGTCGTTTATGGAAGAATTCAGCATATCAAACCACAGCAAAAGAAATCGCACAAGCGTTAAAAGACAAAAATATGTATAGAGGCATCTTGTCCGATTATTATGATGCATCAACAAATCGAACTTCACACACAATCACACTCTCATATATAGACCCAAAAGCAATCAAAGAATTGGAATCCCTCAAAATATTCACGAAACAAATGACGAGTAACCAATTGTCCATTCTAAAACAAGCACCGAGAAAAAAAGGATTCTTTCCTAAATCCTATGACATAAAGAAAAAAGCCTATTCATTTGATCGAGAAATCAATATGATTGATCAACTCTATACGGCACTACATGCCGATCGTGCAAAGGTGAATACGTCCGCTATCATGAAATGGCTTAAAACAACTTTTGCAAAAGAAGGAAAATTGTACGGTAGATATAAACTGAGTACATTGCAGCCAGCAGTGACGTATGAATCGCCTTCTGTATATGCACTGGTCATCTTGTATGCTCTTAAACGAAACGAACCGGAATTCGCAAAAGATGTGTATGACCGCATGAAAGAATTACAAATTCAAGATCCTCTCAAGGATTATTATGGAGGGTATATGAATGAAAAAGACACACACTCATTCGATAACTTGTTGCCTCTAATTGCAGAAAGGGAGCTTTTTAATGAATCGGTTATTCAGTAATACGTATCGTTTGTATTATTCTCTGCTCCTCACGTTTGCAGTTCTTATTTTGTTTATGGGCTACCTAAGCGTACAGGATGCGGAGAGCTTTATGATGATCACACTGACTTTTGTCGTGTTAGGATGCGGGATTTTATTTGGCATCTTACCAGCATTAATTTTTACTTTGCTGATGTTGTTCTTTATAGGAAGCACTATGTTCTTTACAGAGCTTGGTCAGACAAACTCTTTCTTTTCCAATCAAACATTGCAAGATGTGGTGATTTGGGCTGTAGCCCTCCTCTTTTTTGCGATTTCAGCAGGAAGCTTGCATGAGCGGATCAAGACGATGCGTCACACCATTGAACAACAAAAGCAGGCTATGAAACAATTTGTGGCGATAGACTCGACAACAGGGTTTGACAATGCAGAGCGGATGAAACTGGAATTGTCCGAGGAAATGAAACGGGCAGAACGCTACAAACAGCCATTCGTTTTTATTCTTCTTCATATCCATTATGCAGCGGAATTCAAATCGTTATATGGAGAAAAAGAAATGAAACACCTATTTCAGCAATTAAGTATCAAGATCCGCGAAAGTGTCAGAGAAACCGATAAGAAATTTCGATTATCTGAAGAACGAATAGGCCTGCTGCTTACTCACACACCAGAAGAGAATGTCTCTGTCGTCCTTGAGAAGCTAAAGGATAAATTGCAAAAGCATGTGCTGTTAAACGGACGTGAAGTCACCTTGACATTTCATGTCTGTCATTTAACAAGCAGTTCGGATTATCGTACGCCAGAGCAATTTTTAGAAGAACTAGAAAAAGAGATGATGATGAATGAACTTTAATTCTTTAATGAAATGCTGTTTGATGATCGCTCTTTTTTTGATTCTTTCGTTTCAATACATGGCTTCAGCCGACGCGCTTGCTAAGCCAAATACCCTCATCGTTTATTCGACAGAATCGGGGGAAGCGACTCCAGCTGTGTATATGCTGGATCTACTTTCCGGACATTTTTCCAAACAGACGACGATTGTATCTGATGAACGTTTGGCTGAAAAGAGAATCAGTGAATTTCAGCAAGTCATTTATCTAGGTGAAATGAAGAAAACTTTACCGAAAAAAACAATTCGTGCGATGAACGTATCACAGAAGGTAATAGCCATTGGATACAATGCGGACCAGCTTCGCCCATTTTCCGCGCTTACTTTTCAGAAACAAGATCACACGAGTCAAATCAAATATACAGGTGATCAAGCTTACCGTCAGCTAGAGAAAAGGATCAGTGCGTTAACGGTTCAAGGGGCAGACTTGCAAAGTGAATTTCTCTTGAAGAAGCATGAAGCTGATCTTCCATTTGTGGTTCAAACGAAAGAAGGTGCGGCTTATATCGGAATCTTAGATGTAGTGCAGCACATCGAGCTTCTTGCAGAAGTGCTAGAAAAACACCTGTCTTCTTCTGATCAGCTGACCACAAAGTACTTAAAGCTTGGGAACATCAGTCCGGTCACTGACGAGAAGAAGCTGCTTGAGCTTGGACAATACGTATCGACTCGGCATGTTCCGTTTCTAATAGCTGTAACCCCTGTTTGGGTGGATCGAACAACAGGTGATGAAGTGACACTGAGTGACCGCCCGAAGCTCGTAAAAGTGTTAAAACAATTGCAAAGCGATGGAGCCAGCATCATTCTTCATGGATTGAGCCGAACGTATCGAACGGAGGATTCTGGTCAGGACTTTGAGTTTTGGGATGCAAAGAATGATCAGTCCATTACGTCAAATGATCCAAAAAAAGCCGAGAAGAAGCAAAGTGCAAGCCATTTCTCGAATGAAAAAGACTTCCATGCTTATACGAATTCGATTAAGCAGCAAGAAATCATCTACACAGAAGAAAAACTGACAAAAGGCATTGAGCTTCTTGCGCAGCAAGGTCTCTATCCACTGGCATTCGAGGTGCCGCATGATGCCATATCTCAACAAGGCTATGAAGTGATATCAAGGCATGTGTCCAGTCTGTTTGGACAGGTACAGCTGTCGGACCATACGTGGAAAACAGCCGGTGCTCCGCCGCTCGTGACGAAGCCCGCTATGCTTCATGGCATGACCTTATATCCTCAGCAATCAGTAGAGCCAGCGTCTGACCAAGAAGGTTCAAATATTTTAACAGAGCAAAAGATTCAATCCATCCAGCATCTTCAATCACCCGCAATCGGGCTGTCCTATGATGTGGAATCCGGAATAACTGGATTGCAGAATCTGATGACGCTGATGGATGCAATTCCTTCTAGTGAATGGCTGGATTTAAAGAAAACAAAACAAACAGTCCAAACACCACATGTACAAATCAAAACATCAGGAAATGGACATATTCAAGTAGAACAATCCAATAGAGCAGAAACCAAAACAGTTAAACGAAGCGGCATGGAAAATATGCTGCGAATTCTCACCGTCGTGGTGATGCTGTTTATTGCGGCATTTGCTTTTTACACATTGTATTTAAGGCTGACAATGAAAAAACGAATTTTTAAGGAGAGAAAATTAGGTGGCTGATGTCTTATTTTATCTTTCATTAATATTGATTTGGATCATGCTCCTATACCACATGTTTCTCATGCAGGGCGGCTTTCAGCACTACCTGACCTACGAAAAAGTGCTGCCTGAATGGACGAAACAAGGGAAAGAGCTGCCAACTGTCAGCATTCTAATTCCTGCTCATAATGAAGAAGTTGTCATCCGGCAAACGCTAAAAGCAATGGTCCAGCTATCCTATCCTAAACATCTTCTTGAAATCATTGTGATTAATGACAATTCCTCTGATGGCACAGGGGACATCGTGCAGTCATTCAGTGAGCAATATGATCATGTCCATATGATTGAAACGAAGCCGCCATTTGCAGGAAAGGGAAAATCCACTGCACTGAATGAAGGCTTAAAGGCTTCAACAGGAGAAGTCATCTGCGTATACGATGCAGATAACATGCCTGAACAAAAGGCCGTCTATCATTTGGTTCTTGGTTTATTGAATGATCCGAAGGCAGGCGCTGTTGTCGGGAAATTCAGGGTTATCAATGCAGCCAAAAATCTCCTGACCAAATTTATTAATATTGAGACCATCTGCTTCCAATGGATGGCGCAGGGCGGAAGATGGAAGTGGTTTGGTATTGCGACAATACCAGGCACCAACTTCGCCATCCGCCGGCACATTTTAGAAGAACTTGGCGGCTGGGATGTTCATGCGCTGGCTGAGGACACCGAATTAACGATTCGTGTCTATAACCTTGGCTATGTCATTCGATTTTTCCCGGCTGCGATTACATGGGAACAAGAGCCTGAGACGTGGAAGGTCTGGTGGCGGCAAAGAACGCGCTGGGCACGAGGCAATCAATATGTTGTACTCAAATTTTTAAAACAGTTTATGAAGCTGAAACGAAAACGAATGATTTTTGATTTGTTTTATTTCTTCTTTACGTATTTCTTATTTTTCTTCGGTGTCCTGCTCTCAAATGGGATCTTTATCGTGAACCTATTTGTTGACCTTCACTTATCTGTAGGAGCTGTTGCACTGATCCTGTGGGGATTGGCCTTCTTCCTCTTTCTAACAGAAGTGATGATTACACTAAGTATTGAGAAAACAGAGCTCACCAAACAAAATATACTCATTGTGGCGCTCATGTACTTCACATATTCTCAAGTATGGATTGCGCTAGTCGTGTACTCCTTATGTGTAGAGGCAAAGAGCCGATTATTCAAACAAGAAGTAAAATGGTACAAAACTGAGCGTTACGATCAACAACAAAAGAAAAGCGGGTGACAAATTGAAATCGGTAAAATGGATGATTTTTATATTGGTGATATCCCTTGCCATTCAGCCTTTTTTCATGGCAGGTCTAGCAATGGCGCAATCAAATCGAGTACAAGTGAAAGATGACTGGATTCGCTCATCTAAAGGAAGCCAGACAGAAACGCAGCACTTATCAGAAGATGTAGTGACCTTGTATGGACAAGAAGACCGCACTGAATTTTCTTATCAAATAGAAAAAGAAAAAGTAGAGTCTAGCACCCTTACATTGAATATAGAGGCTTCACCATTACTCATTTCGCCATCTTCGTTCACAGTCATGATCGATGGAGAGATTGAAAAGACCATTCCTCTAACAGGGAAAAAACAAAAGAAGTCGATTCAAATCAAACTGAACAAATCGCAATTGAAAAAAGGTTCTCATCAAATTCAGCTCGCATTTTATGGCGTGTTAAAAGAAGGTGTGTGTATCAACCAAGAGACACCTGCCAACTGGCTGAAAGTATATCCTGAAAGTGAGCTGGCTTTCAAAGGAACTCAAACGAAAGACGTGACGTTAGACAGCTTCCCTTCACCTTTCATTCAAACAGGTGATCAGAAAGAACAAACAGATATCGTGATTCCAAATTCACCGGAAGCAGCTGAATTAGAAGCGGCTATGAAAGTATACCGTACGTTGAAAAACAAAGACCGCCAAGCAGACCTCAAAATTGTCCAAGAAAAGGACATCAAGCAAATTGCGCATCCAACCATTGCTGTGGGAGCAAAAGGAAACTGGGATGGACGAGTGAAATCGATCGAGCAAGCTGCGAAAATGAAAACAGCAAGCAATCAGCTCACATTAGCGGTGAGAACCTTGACAGGAAAGAAAAAAGAACAGCCTATTTTATTTGTCACTGCTAAGCAGCCAAAAACAATTGCTGAAAAAATCAATGTCCTAACTCAACCAGAACTGACTGGTCAGCTCACTGGTAGCGATTTACTGCTTCAAAAGGTTACGGCTAAAGCATCAAAACCATCTCATCAAATTCGTTTAAAAGATTTCGGTGGAGAGGATGTCACAGTTGGAACCAAGAAAACGTCGTCTGAACATTACTATTATCCGAAGGCATTGATCGCTAATCAAAAATCAGGTGCAAAGCTAAATCTATCATTTAAAAAATCTGATATAGCGAACAAAGCGGAACGCTTAACAGTCATGATCAATAACGAACCGCACGATGTACCATTAACAAAACTAGGAAACAAAGATGAGAATGGATTCTATCATGTGTCAATTCCAGTAGATTCACAAGTACTCCAAAAGAACGAATATATTGATTTGCAATTTGTTACTACAGGCTTTAAAAACATGGAATCCTGCAGACATACGGATGAAGAAGGCTGGATTTACATTGATAAGAACAGCTCTCTTCAAATACCAGAAGGTACGACTAGTGATACACCGGATTTAGCCGCATGGCCGCTTCCTTTCACATCAAAAACGCAGCAAGGAAAAATATTGATCGTCATTCCAGATCAAATCAAGCAAGAAACGATCAATCAAATGGCGATGCTGACAGAATCATTTAGTCAGCCGGAAGCTGCCCAATATCATTTGATCAAAGCTTCAAATGTGACAAATGATCAATTGAAAGATCACTCTCTCATTTTCATCGGGGGCATTCAAACGTTCTCTCTTTTAAAAGAAAAGGCAGACGATCTCATCGTTCCAGTGAAAAAGGATCAGTATGATGTATCCTCCTTTGGCATGATCAACGAAACGACTGCTCGTATCGTATGGACGCAGCCATCTGTATGGAATAAAGAACAGACAATGACCGTCTTTTCAGGAATGAATGCAGCTGACGCTGAACTTTCACATGAAGTGCTTCATTTCCTGCAAACAAATACGGAAACGGCAACAGTCGCAATCGAGAGCAAAAACAAAGACATGTTCTCTAATCATCAAACGGTCAGCAGCACAACAAATGATCTCCAAAAAGATGAAAAGCAAGGCATCGATGATTCTTGGATTTACTTTGCATGTATCGCTGCGCTGATTATTTTTGTGGTCGGGCTGATTATTTATTTCGTGCGAAAAAACCGCAAAAAGACTGATTGATAAACGATCAAAAGACCTTGAAAAAATGTCTTTACTTTGGTGTCAAACGGGAGTATGATCTCTTTTATAAAAGACCAATCGCTGAATCATTTCAATGAGCGGGGGAACCATTAGTGGTGCAGGACACCACGTGGGGTGAATCCTTTTTAGGTAGGGCAAAGTCTCATGCGCCCGAATCCGTCAGCTAACCTCGTAAGCGTTAAAGAGAGCAAAGACCAACCTGTGATCTAAACAATAGACGCAGGGGCATTCTATTGCCTCTGTGTCTTTTTGGCGATCCATCTTTTGTAACTTAAATCGTTTGACACTAAAGGAGCGGGCATCACATGTACAGTTTGATGAAGCGTATTTTAATTGGGAAACCATTAAAATCACAGGCAGCAGGAGAACAAAAACTATCAAAAATCAAAGCATTGGCATTATTGTCATCAGACGCATTGTCATCCGTTGCATATGGTACAGAACAAATCTTAATTGTTCTTTCCGTTGTTAGTGCAGCAGCATTTTGGTACTCACTCCCGATTGCAGGTTGTGTATTAATTCTTTTAATGGCGTTAATTTTATCTTACCGCCAAATTATTTATGCTTATCCAGAAGGCGGAGGGGCTTATGTCGTCTCTAGCAGAAACTTAGGTGAAAAGCCAGGACTGGTCGCTGGCGGATCATTGCTTGTAGATTATATTCTGACTGTAGCAGTGAGCATATCAGCGGGTACCGATGCCATCACATCGGCTTTTCCGGCACTATACCCATATCATGTGTTGATTTCAATTGTATTGGTCATTTTGATTATGGTGCTCAACCTTCGTGGATTGACAGAATCAGCATCTATTTTGGCTTATCCCGTATACTTGTTTGTCATATCACTCCTTATATTAATTGGAGTCGGCGGCTTTAAATTATTAACAGGAGGTGTGCCTCCAGCACCTGAGCATACAGCGATCGGCACACATGTACCTGGCATTACATTATTTCTTTTATTAAAAGCATTTTCGTCTGGCTGTTCAGCACTGACTGGGGTAGAAGCCATTTCAAATACCATTCCATCCTTTAAAAAACCAGCTGCACAAAATGCAGCGAGAACATTATTGATGATGGGTGGATTACTAGCTGTTTTATTTGTGGGTGTGACATTGCTTGCGTTTGGTTTTGGCATCTCACCAAAGCCAGAAGAAACGGTTGTATCACAAATTGCATCAGATACATTTGGACGTACATTTTTCTATTATGTCATTCAGGCTGTCACAGCTTTAATCTTGATATTAGCGGCAAACACCGGCTTTTCCGCCTTTCCTTTATTGGCGGTCAACTTAGCAAAGGATAAATATATGCCGCGCATGTTTACAGTAAGAGGGGATCGACTTGGTTATTCTAATGGCATTATCTTTTTAGGTGTAGCTTCCATGCTGCTCATTTGGTTGTTTGATGGGAAAACGGAACACCTCATTCCGCTATATGCTGTCGGTGTATTTATTCCATTTACCTTGTCACAGACCGGTATGTGTGTGAAGTGGATTCGTGAAAAACCGCAGGGCTGGAAAACGAAAATGCCTATCAATATAGTCGGAGCACTGATTTCTTTCACGGTTCTCATGATTCTCATTTTGACCAAGTTCCATCTTGTATGGCCAGTATTTGTTTTCATGCCAATTGTGCTATTGATCTTTCATTCCATAAAAAAGCATTATCTGTCTGTCGGAGAACAACTGCGTTTAATGAATGAAACAGAGCCTGTTGAGATTAAAGGAAATGTGGTCATCGTGCCAATAGCAGGAGTAACACGTGTCGTCGAGCAATCTGTTCAATATGCAAAATCCTTATCAGAGCAAGTCATAGCAGTTCATGTATCTTTTGATAAAGAAAAAGATAAGAAAATTGAAGCGGATTGGGAAAAACTGAACAGCGGTGTGCGGCTTGTGATATTGCATTCGTCTTATCGAAGTCTTATTCATCCGCTTGATAAATTTCTTGAAACGGTTGAGGCTAAAGCAAATGCGCATCAATATAAAGTGATGGTGCTTGTGCCTCAATTTATCCCGAAAAAAAGATGGCATACGATCTTGCATAACCAATCTGCCTTTTTATTAAGATTCCGTCTATTATGGAAACGGGATATTGTGGTCGCCACCCTTCCATATCATTTTAAAAAGTAGCAGCAAGTTGAAACGTTTGATCAAAAGGGTGCGGTGGTATGGAGTAAGAAAAAAGGAGTTTTCTCACATGCCGCAAAGAACCGCAGGAAAAGAAGTAACAGCGCTACTGGAAGAGTGGGGCGTAAAACATATTTATGGAATGCCCGGCGACAGCATAAACGAATTGATTGAAGAGCTTAGGCATGAATCAAGCCAAATACAATTTATACAAACGAGACATGAAGAAGTGGCGGCACTCTCAGCGGCGGCTGATGCCAAACTAACAGGTAAGCTCGGTGTCTGCTTATCCATCGCTGGACCGGGTGCTGTCCACTTATTAAATGGACTATACGATGCAAAAGCAGATGGCGCACCCGTTTTAGCAATTGCAGGGCAGGTTGCGTCGAATGAAGTAGGAAGAGACACATTTCAAGAAATCAAATTAGAGCGGATGTTTGACGACGTCGCTGTCTTTAATCAGCAGGTACAAACAGCAGAAGCGCTGCCTGATTTATTGAATCAAGCCATTAAAGCAGCTTATACCCATAAAGGGGTGGCTGTTCTCACCGTATCAGATGACTTATTTTCTCAAAAAATTAAGCGTAAGCCAGTTTATACATCTCCTCTTTATGTTGAGGGAGAAGTACGTCCAAAGAAAGATCAACTGCTAAAGGCAGCACAGCTAATTAACAATGCGAAGAAGCCAGTCATCTTAGCAGGTAAAGGATTACGAAATGCAAAAGAAGAGCTTCTTTCATTTGCAGAAAAGGCTGCTGCACCTATCGTCATCACACTTCCTGCAAAAGGGGTTGTGCCAGACAGGCATCCATACTTTTTAGGAAACCTAGGTCAAATTGGAACGAAGCCAGCTTATGAAGCGATGGAAGAGTGTGATCTCTTAATTATGCTTGGAACTTCCTTTCCATATAGAGACTACTTACCAGAGGACACACCTGCCATTCAACTGGATATTAAACCAGATCAAATCGGTAAAAGGTATCCAGTAGACGTAGGAATCGTGAGTGACAGCAAGAGTGGTTTGCAGGAACTGACCTCCTACATTGAATATAAAGAGCAGCGTGGTTTCCTTGAAGCTTGTACAGAGCATATGATGAAATGGCGAGAAGAAATGGATAAGGAAAAATCCGTTGCCACATCACCGCTTAAACCGCAGCAAGTCATTGCTAGACTAGAAGAAGCAGTTGAAGACGACGCCATTCTTTCTGTAGATGTAGGGAATGTAACCGTATGGATGGCCCGCCATTTCGAAATGAAACAGCAGGATTTCATCATCTCCAGCTGGCTTGCCACAATGGGCTGTGGTTTGCCTGGAGCGATCTCTGCTAAGTTAAATGAACCGAATCGTCAAGCGGTTGCTGTCTGCGGCGATGGTGGCTTCACAATGGTCATGCAAGACTTTGTGACAGCGGTAAAATATAAACTGCCGATCGTTGTTGTGATCTTAAACAACAACAACCTTGGAATGATTGAATATGAACAACAGGTAAAAGGAAACATCAATTATGGTATAGAGCTGGAAGATATTGATTTTGCTAAGTTCGCAGAAGCATGTGGCGGCAAAGGAATCTCCGTGTCATCACATGAAGAACTAGCTCCAGCCTTTGATACAGCCCTTCAATCAGATAAACCCGTCATTATTGATGTTGCTGTCACCAATGAACCGCCGTTACCTGGGAAAATTACGTACACACAAGCAGCTGGTTTTAGTAAGTACTTACTGAAAAAATTCTTTGAAAAAGGCGAGCTGGATATCCCTCCACTCAAGAAAAGTTTAAAACGCTTTTTCTAAACAAAATGTAGTCGGTCCTCTCAAAAGAGGACTGACTTTTTTTGCTGAAAGGAAAAAACATTTCAATTATCACTTGTTTTATTCCCTCTAAAAATATCTGGAAATTATTTTTGTAACTTAAAGCCTATTTTTCCAATTCGCTGAGAAAGGTAAAATAGACTTTATGATCAATAATGGAGGGAGTGACTTCTTCTGGGTAAGATACTTGATGCAAAAGCACTAACCAGTGCCATGGATACAAGGGCAAAACACTACCAGGAACTCCGCGAACAAATGGTAGATTTAAAAAAGGCATTACAAGGTGTTGCCAATCTCGGTGATGATTTCACTGGGAAAGGAGCCGATAACATTAAAAGCTTTTATAAAGAGCTTGCTGGAAATGTAGACATGTTTATCAGCTTCATTGATAAGCAAAAAGCCTTTCATGAAGGTGTTTCTGGGACACTGGATGATACGAGCTTTGGCGGCGATACCTTTGTAGAAGAACACTTTTTAGACAACGCAGTACATATGGGCATCAAGAATGCCAAAAGCATTGTGAAAGATCAAAAAAAGGCACTCAAAACGATTTTTCAAGACATTGATGACCTCATTTCCCTAGAGGTATTTGATAGCCAAACCTTTGATGAAAAAATAGAAGATGCGGAAGATGAACGAAAAAAGACGGTCAAAGAACTAAGAGAGCTTGATCAAAATTTAAAAGATGAATATGCTTTGTCAGAGACGGAGCAGCAAGCTACAATGGCATTGTACGCTGAAATGATGAATGCGACAAATGACGGAAAAGCGATTTCGCCTATGAATTTTGACAAGAAAGCGTATCAAAATAGCGAAATCTACAAGGCAAAGAGCGATATTGAGAAGCAAACTTCTGAATATCTGAAAATCAAAAAAGAACAAGAAGAAGCCCGTAAGATCGCAAAGGAACAAGAAGCCCTCGCCAACCGCCCTTGGTATGAAAAAGCCCTCGATTATGGTGGAAACATCGTGAATGAACTGACCGGCGTAAACGATGCAAAACGTGCCGCAACAGGCGTTGATCCAATCACAGGCGAGGAACTCACCGCAGGCCAGCGAGTCGCGGCAGGAGGCATGGCAGCAGCAGGCTACATCCCAATCGTCGGCTGGGCAGGCCGCATTTTCAAAGGCGGAAAAGCTGTCTATAAAACGACCCAAGCCACATCAGCCGCAGTCAGGGCAGTCGATATCTACAAGACATCACAAAAATCCTTTGACGCCCTGAAAACATCGCAAAAAGGTTTATATGGACTCACCGCCACCAACGGCTTCAGCGAAGCGATCACAGGCCGAGACATGTTTGGAAACAAGATCTCAAAAGAACAGCAGGAAGCGAGCATAAACGCGGCGCTTGGTATGCTTTTGCCGTTTGGAGCTAAAGGGTTTCATGGGAAGATGGGGATTAAGAGTACAGAAAAAACTTTGAGTAATAAAAAAGTAGCAGTAGGTGAAGAAATTATTGCTCAGAGGGTACAGAAAGTAGAATTAGATTTAACTACAAAAGTTACACCTTACAAATCGTTAAGTCGGAATCAACAGAAGAAAATAAAGGAAAAGATTGAAAATCGTACTGTTACAAAGGAAGAGTATAAACGATATCAATGGGATAAAAGATTCTCCAAAAGAAGGGCTGCAGGGGTTACTGAATTCTGGAAACAAGAAAAGAAAAGAATTTTAGATGGAGAATCTACAACAAGGAATTGGACTAATGAACAAAAACAAGAGATTTTAAAAAGCAAAAAACCACAATATAATGGGAAATCCATTATCGGACACCATACTTACAATGCTCTGAATTATCCACATATCAGTAATAGAGGAGAATTAATTTATCCTGTGACTGGAAGAGAACATTTAAAGGGTTGGCATGGAGGAAGTTATAGCAAAAATGCACCTGGTAGACCTGTTAATCCAGATTATTTAGAGGAATTTTAATAGGGAGGAAAAATATGAGTAAGATAGCTATTAAGATAAGCTCAAAAGGTCCAATTAATAAATATGTATTACCTTTAAGAAAGTACACCGGTTTAGGAATTACAGATATAAAAAGTGGGATTGAAAACAAGGACTTTTTTTCCGAAACGGATGCAAATGATATTGATAGTATGGAAAGTTTAAAGGAATTAGTTGATGCTTTACTGAATTTGGGAGCGGATGTGAAAATCTTTGATAGTGATGAATATGGTGAAGGAATATTTAATTATCAAGAAATTTCTTACGATGAATTGATCAATAGTATTGAGCGATTAAAAGAAATAATGGAAGAATTACAGGATTACGACGATGCTATGTCTGATGAGTGAAAGTGAACAATTAATAAAAGAATAATGAATGGAGCTTTGCCAGTAAAAGAACCTATGTAATTTTAACGTCTAAATGATGACATAAAAACTAAAAGATTACGATACTATGTTAACCTTGATTTTTTTACGAAATATCAAGGTTTTTTAAACTGAAAATGCACTTGCAAACTCAATCACCCACTCATAATTGGAAATTACATGTTAAACTAATCCAATCACCACAAAAAAGGAGCTAAAACCATGCTATGGATTTTCACACAAAACCAGCAAAGTTTCGTTCATGTTCATGAAATCACAGTAGCCGGCAAAAAGATTGAAGGGATGATCGCAGGAAGCGATACTTGGGTCAAGACGCTCGGTAAGTATGACTCAAACGATCGTGCAGCAGAGATCCTTCAAGACATTGTGAAAGTAATTGAAGCCAATCAAGATGCCACTGTGACTTACAGAATGCCAAATCAATAAAAAAGAAACCACCTTTCCATTGCGAAAAGGTGGTTTTTGTTTATGATGGTGTTTTTGTAAAGGCTAAAAATAAAGGGATGCCTGTGCCGACAAGGGTGGTGGCAAATAGGAACATACCGCAAATGAATAGAAAATGGCTGGCTGAAAAGACAAGTGCCAGAATGAGAAAAACGATGCTGAGTCCTGCCATGCTATATGATGGGACAAAGCGGCGTTTGTATGTGGCTTTCTTTGTTAAGAATGAGAAGAAAATGCCAAATAATAAAGGGACAATCCATAAGTAAAATAAAATAATAAGAGACATACTTCATACCTCGATTTTTCCTTCTATTTTATCAGATGCTGATCGCAATCGATACTACAAAGCTTCACTTTGTAAAATAATTCATGCAATCGACACAATTACGTGGGCTGATTCATAGAATGCGTTTTTTCTTTCATATATTCAGGCTGCAAAAGGGCGTATACACAATGATCCGTAAAGCGGTCGCCCAGCCATTCACATTGTCTCAAAATGCCTTCAAGCGAAAAGGATAATCGCTCTGCGATGCGTCTGCTCTTCAGGTTATCGACAGCAGCCCTGATTTCAATGCGGTGCAGTCCACAATCTTCAAATAAATAATGAATGACTGCTTTGCACGCTTTTGTCATGATGCCTTTTCCTTGATAGCCTTCTCCGAGCCAATAGCCAATTGAAACAGTCCTGTCGATCCAATGAATTTGGTGGGTGCCGATGATCCCGACAAGTTCTCCATGTGACCAGATGCCCGCTTGAAAACCGTTGTTCTGCATGGCTTGCTGCATTGCGCCTTGAATGAACGCCATGCTGTCTTCTTCTGTTTTCGTTGAATCCACCCAAAGCATCCATTCACGTAAATGCTCTTTTGACCGCTGAATGAGCAAATATAGACTTCGTGCGTCTCTTGGCTCAAGCAGCCGCATGGATATCTCTTGATCTTGATAAAAAAACATGTGCCCACATCCTCTCAGGGGAATTTTACCATAACCATATGAAAAGAAAAAGACAGCATCACTACTGTCTTTTACATAAACGTATCCACAATTAAAAAGAGATTGAGTGCGACAACAAGAGCTGCTATCACCCAAGATATTCCTGTTACCCAGCGGGCATTCGTTAATTCGCCCATAATTCGTTTTTTACTTGTAAATAAAATGAGCGGAATTAAAGCAAAGGCAATACCAAAGGATAAGACCACCTGACTCATCACAAGTGCGGATGTCGGATTCACCCCAGATGCAATGATCACAATAGGGGGAATCATAGTAATCAGCCGGCGGACATACAGTGGAATGCGGTATTGAATAAAACCCTGCATAATGATATCGCCTGACAATGTACCGACAGAAGAGCTTGATAGTCCTGCTACAAGCAGGCCTACACCAAATAAGATAGCTGATACAGGACCTGCGAGTGTGCTAAAATGCTGGAACGCAACATCCAGATCTTCAACAAAGAGACCATTTTTATAAAATAGAGCGGCTGCCACAATCAACATACTGGCATTGATGGCTCCAGCGACTAGCATCGCAATGAGGATATCTAAAAACTCAAAGCGAAAAATCTGTTTTTTCTCCTTTTCCGTTCTGCCGACGACTCTTCTTTGGGTTAATGCTGAATGTAAATAGATCGCGTGCGGCATCACAGTGGCACCTAAAATTCCAGCTGCAAGCAGTACACTATCTGTGCCTTCAAATTTTGGAATGAAAAGCCCGCCTGCGACACTTCCTATATCAGGCTTGGCGACAAAGGTTTGCACAGCGAAAGCGATCACAACAACGAACAGCATGCCGGTGATGCCGGCTTCTAATGCTCGATATCCCCTTCTTTGCAATTCTAAAATCGCAAATGATCCGATGGCTGCAATAATAGATGCTTCAAGCAAAGGAATCCGAAAGAGCAAGTATAAACCAAGTGCCGCTCCAATAAACTCAGCTAAATCTGTGGCAATAATAACGAGTTCGCCCTGAATCCATAAACCAATGGAGACGGGTTTCGGAAACTCTTCACGTGCGATTTCAGGTAAGTTTTTCCCTGTCGCTATTCCAAGCTTTGCGGATAAGGATTGGATGAGCAGCGCCATAAGATTTGATATAAGAATGACCCATAAGAGAAGATATCCATATTTAGAGCCAGCCGCAATGTTGGTGGCAAAATTCCCTGGATCAATATATGCAATGGCAGCAATAAAAGCAGGGCCTAGAAAAGGAAGAAGCCTTCTAAATCCTTTGACCTTACCTTCAAGTGCACGCTCAGCTGCCGCTGACATGTGTGCCTGTGCCTCGATGTATTTGTTTGTCATATGTCATCACCTAGATTCTACAAAGTTTTGCTTGGGCACAAAAAGTTTCCTTCATGCAATTTTTAATCATCATATGCCCATCTTCATGAAAAGTCAACTATCTGAACTAATAGGTTTGTTTATCATATGTAAGTGAAAAAAATAGATACCTTGTCAACGCGCAACATAAAAAACACCGCCCTTTAGACGGTGTCCCTACTGCTTCCTCTTTTATTTGTTTTTTTAAGATACCCTTGATCCCACGCTGCGGAAGATCAGGCTTAAAATAATGACAAAGATGGCTGCTCCTAAGATCGCTGGAATGATCGCAAAGCCTGCCAGACTAGGACCCCACGTTCCAAGTAATCCATGACCAATCCAAGCGCCTACAAACCCGGCAATCATTGAGCCGATCCATCCTCCTGGTACACTGCCTCCAGCGAGTGCACTCCCAATGAGACCAATGACAATCGCCACAACTAATGAAATTAGAAATCCTAACATGTTGATCACTCCTCTTTTGTTTGTTTATTAAGCAATAACCGTTTTGAAAAAGATTAAAACCTTTCGGAACCGCTTCAATGTTCTATACGTATGATGGACAAGGATTGTGTATAATAACAGACAAATACTTCAGCGGCATCTAAGGAGGCGTATGGCATGGAGGAAAGAGAGTGGCTAAAAGCACAATTAAAGGAGATCGAAAAGTGGGAGAAAGACCAGCAAAAGGTATGGTTTTGGGAGAAGCTCAGCCGCCTTCCATTTCAAATGCTGGACAAGCTCACGCCTGCTTTTATTCAGAAAAAAATCGGCGTACTGCTAGACGAAATGGGTCATTACATTCAATCTGGCGGTGCCTATTTGACGTCGGAAAAAGGCATCATTCATCAATTTCAAAAGAAGTGTGCAGACGATTCCATTCAGCGTATAGAGGATATTGGAAAGGCCCCGATCGAAATGATGGATGCCATTAGTGAACATATGGGGAAAAACAGAACGAATCTCGCGACGGTGCAAGGGGCGACAACTGGTGTCGGCGGAATGTTTACGCTAGCCGCTGATATCCCTGCGGTCCTGGGCCTCTCCCTGAAAACATTACAGGATATTGCCGTTACCTATGGCTATGATCCTAAAAACAAAGACGAGCGGGTCTTCATCATTAAATGCTTGCAGCTGAACTCCGCGGATGTCGTTGGAAAGAAATCGATTCTAAAAGAACTCAAAAGCTATCATGCATCCGAAGGTAAGCATGAAAACATGATTTCCCAAATCCAAGGGTGGCGTGAGGTCGTCTATAATTACCGGGATTCGTTCGGCTGGAAGAAACTATTTCAGCTTGTTCCCATCGCCGGAATTTTGTTTGGTGCCGTTTCAAACCGCTCACAATTAAAAGGAATTGCCGAAACAGGCATGATGCAATACCGAAAGCGAAGAATTTTAACAAGATTAGAAGACCTCACGCAGCAAGAACAGAGTGAGTCCGGCGCATAAAAAAATCCCATATCAAAGGGATTTTTTATTTGCTCTCATCCTCTTCCTGAAAAGCATGAATAGGTGAGTGTTCATAACGTGCACGCAGTTCGCGGATCTGTTTGATGAGGGTGGAGCCGATCGTTTTTTCGGCTTCATCATACAAAGGATCAAGGGCTTTCATCCATTTTTGTCTTTCAGCTGGCGTCAATTCATGAATGGCAATCGGCGATTCACGTTTAATGTCCTCCAGCTGATCTTTGTTCATCTGTTCTGCATGCTTTTCATTCCAAGCCGTTGTTTCTTCCATGGCTTCAAGTAAAATTCGTTTCGTTTCGGGTGTCTGGCGGTCAAAGAAAGATTGATCTGTTAAGACCACATAGCCTAAATACCCGTGATTGCTGATCGTCATATAGTCTTGTATATGATAGAATTTTTTTGAATAAATATTTGAAATGGTATTTTCTTCACCGTCTACTTTTTTGGTTTCTAATAGCTGAAACGTTGAATTAAATGATTCCTGATAGGGCTTTGCGCCAAGGAGTTTGAATTGTTTTTCAATCATGTCGCTTTGCATAATGCGGAGAGACTGGTTTTTTAAATCAGCCGGCTGTTTGATTGGCCCTTTATTAGAAGTAATTTGCTTAAAGCCATTTGTCCAATAAGCCATTCCCTTTAACCCATCTTTTTGCAGCGTGCCAAACAACCTTTGTCCAATTGCACCTTGCAGGCCTTCTTGAACCGCATTGTAATTTAAAAAAGCAAAGGGAAGATCAAGTGCCAGCCACTCAGGGGACAGCATGCCGAGCTTCGAGGTAGACGGAGCAATAAATTGAACTTGATTCTCTTTGAGTGCATTTATTTCTTCAATATCAGAATAAAGGCTTCCATTGGAGAAAATTTGAATGCTGATCTTTCCATCGGATTTTTCGTGCACGAGCTCAGCAAATTTCTTTGCGGCAAGTCCTTTAGGTGTATTGTCTGCCACGACATGGCTGAATTTGAACACAAGCTGGTCCTTCAGCCCTGTCTGTTCATCATCAAAGGTTGTCGCTGATTTTGGCATCATATGATAAAAACCAAAGTATAAAGCGGTTACAAAACCGATCATGAGCAATAGTGTATAAGCGAGTAAATTCTTCATGCGTCAGATCCCCCTTATGTCAAGCATACTTGACAGAGGAAGAATCCGTAAAGATACAGGTGAAAAAAATGATGAGAAATCGATTGAAATTACAACAATTATCTATTAGATGGAAGCTTACCATCCTCACATATTTCGTTGTCATTTTCGCCCTTTTAATCGGAGGCATTGTTCTCGTTGGGGGAATTCAGCAGACAGAGGAACGGGAGCTTCGAAAAAGACTCATGAACACGGCAAGAACCGTGGCTGAGATGAATGAGGTGAAGCAGGCGTTAGCTGATCAGACAAAGGATCGTGATCAATTACAGCATGCAATCGAAGAGATTCGGATTATTCAAGATGCTGACTATATTGTCGTGATGGATATGGATCATGTGAGATTAACGCATCCAGTGAAAACGAGGATTGGCCAGCGCTCAGAAGGAACTGATGAAGAGCCGGCTTTTGCAGAGCATATTTATTTCTCAGAAGCAGAGGGAGAGCTTGGAACAGCCATCAGAGCTTTTTATCCGGTCAAGGATGATCAATTTAATCAAACAGGGGTTGTGCTTGTAGGAAGAACTCTGCCAAGTATGGCAGATATATTAGGAGAAATGAAGCAGGATATCCTCATGATCCTCCTGCTGACGCTCAGCTTTGGGCTTGTGGGTTCATTTTTGCTCGCCCGTCATATTAAACAGCAAATGTTTAAGCTGGAGCCGCATGAGATTGTCAGAATGCTAGAGGAACGCACTGCAACCTTTCACTCTATTAATGAAGGGGTCATCGCCATTGATAATCAGCACATGATCACCATTTTTAATGAGAAGGCGAAGCAGATTTTTGGCGTAACAGGTGATGTCGTGGGCCGGAATATTTGGGGTGTGCTGTCTGATACGAGACTTCCTGAGATTATTGATCGCGCAGAACCCGTCTACAATGAAGAAATTCATATGAGCGGAAAGCGGATCATGAGCAGCCGGATTCCGATTGTCATGAAAAAGAAGATCATCGGAGCGGTCGCCATTTTTCAGGACCGGACAGAAGCAGCAAAATTGGCGGAGGAGCTCACAGGGGTTAAGAACTTTGTGGACGGTTTGCGGGTGCAAAACCATGAACATATGAATAAGCTTCATACGATTGCCGGGCTGATTCAGCTTGGTAAAGCCGATCAGGCGCTCGATCTAGCCTTTCAAACGACAGAGGAGCAGGAACATGTGACGGACTTTCTTCATCGCGTCATAGAGCATGATGCTGTCGCAGGGTTATTGATGAGCAAAATCAGAAGGGGCAAGGAGCTTGGCATCATGGTCGAAGTAGATGAACATAGCTGTCTGCGTGATTTCCCTGAACGGCTTGATCAGCATGATATGACAAAGCTGCTCGGAAATCTCATTGAGAACGCCTTTGCTTCGTATGATACTGTAGAAAGAGACACAAAAGTCATTTCCATTAGTATCGATCAAACGGAGGATGTTCTCGCAATTTTAATTGAAGACAATGGATCCGGGATCGAAGAAGAAATGATTCCTTCTATTTTCGATAAAGGCTTCACACATGGCAAAGAGGGCGGAACAGGCTATGGCCTGTATATTGTAAAAACGATTATCGACAAAGGGATGGGAAATGTAGAGGTCACATCAAGCATCGGCATTGGTACCACCTTCTCAATCGAATTCCCAATGACCATAGAGGAGAGAGACAGATGACTCAGATTAAGGTGCTGTTAATTGAAGATGACCCGATGGTGCAAGAAGTGAATAAAGAGTTCATTATGAGTGTTCCTGGCTTTCAAGTAGCAGCTGTCGCTGGAAATGGGGAGCAGGGCATCCAGCTAATCAAAGAAATTCGTCCAGACCTCGTGGTACTTGATGTCTATATGCCAAAAAAGGATGGCGTCAAAACGCTGCAAGACATCAGAAAACAGAAGATGAAAGTGGACGTGATTGTCATTTCAGCAGCGAAGGACAAAGAGACCATCGGCATCATGCTTCAAAATGGTGCGCGGGATTATATTATTAAACCATTCAAATTTGAACGAATGAAAGAATCACTTGAAAGCTATAAGGCGTTTAAATCAAAAATCCAAACTGCAGCAGAATTCTCTCAGGAGATGCTCGATGATATCATACGAAAGCCTGCTGTTAAGCAGGAAGATACTTGGCTTCCTAAAGGGCTGAATGTGCATACGATGAACGAAATTAAAGCGTATATGGGCTTGCAGGAAGGCGCGCAGTCTGCAGAAGAAGTCGCCAATGCACTTGGCATTGCCCGCGTCACGGCACGCCGGTATTTAGACTTTCTCGTTAAAGAAGGCGAGCTGAAATTAGATATGCAATATGGCGGGGTAGGACGGCCTGTGAATAAATATATCGTACATTCTGACTAAGAGACCAAAAAGACCAAAATGTACGATATGTCCATAAGCTTCACAGCCTTTGATGAAATCGCTATCATTTATCTACAGATAATAGTTAAGCGTTTACATCAAAGGGTGAGGGAGTTGATTTTTTATGAAAAGGATTTTTAAGAACCTGACATTTCAGGTAATTGCAGCTGTCATTATCGGGATCATTGTCGGGATGGTTTGGCCAAACGTCGGAAAAGAAATGAAGCCGCTTGGTGACACCTTTATCAATGCCGTTAAAATGGTCATTGCACCAATTATTTTCTTAACCATTGTTCTTGGTATTGCCAAGATGGGTGATATGAAAAAGGTTGGGAAAGTTGGGGGAAAAGCATTTATTTATTTTGAAGTTGTCACGACACTTGCTCTAGTCATCGGTCTTTTTGTGGTGAATATCATGAAGCCAGGTGCTGGTCTTGACTATAGCAAGCTTGAAAAAGGGGACGTTTCACAGTATACCCAAAATGGGGGACAGGGTATCGACTGGATGGAATTCGTCACACACATCGTTCCTTCTAACATGGTAGACGCCTTTGCGAAGGGTGATATTTTACAGGTCTTATTCTTCTCTATTCTATTCGGTGTCGCGCTCGCTGCTCTTGGCGAGAAGGGGAAAGGCATCATCGAATGGCTTGATAAGCTGTCACTTGTTTTCTTTAAAATCATTGGTTATATCATGCGTGCTGCGCCTCTTGGTGCATTTGGGGCGATGGCTTATACGATCGGACACTTTGGAGTGTCATCGATGAAGCAGCTGGGATTTCTCATGCTGTCTGTTTATATGACTATGTTTCTTTTCATTTTTGTTGTACTATTTAGTATTTGTAAATTATATGGTTTCAGCCTGTTTAGCTATCTGCGATTTATCAAGGATGAAATTTTGATTGTTCTTGGCACAAGTTCTTCAGAATCCGTGCTGCCAAGAATGATGGATAAAATGGAACGCTACGGGTGCTCTAAGTCTGTTGTTGGTCTTGTCATTCCAACAGGTTATTCCTTTAACCTAGACGGAACTTCCATTTATTTATCGATGGCCGTGGTCTTCTTGGCGCAAGTGTTTGGCGTAGACCTGTCCATCGGTCAGCAGATTACCATTATTCTTGTGCTGATGCTCACATCCAAGGGAGCAGCTGGGGTGACAGGAAGCGGATTTATCGTGCTCGCATCTACACTTGCTGCAATTCAAGTTATCCCCATTGAGGGGCTTGCACTGCTGCTTGGGGTTGACCGATTCATGAGTGAAGGAAGAGCAATTACAAATCTCATTGGTAATGGAATCGCAACAATTGTTGTCGCGAAGAGTGAAGGTGAATTTGACGAAGCGAAGAGCAAAACAGCACTTCAGGAAATGCGGAATATGAAGCAGGCTGTTTAGTATAAAAACAACCAAAAACCGAAACCTTATGTTCTACATGGGTTCGGTTTTTTTGTGTAAAAAAGAAAAACCAATAAAATTAATACAAATCGTAAGACCTCTTTGACCTTTTATTATATAATTTACAGAAAGATCCGATATAATGTATATCAGATACGATGAAAAATAGACTTTAGTCCTGGCAGGTGTGTAACGTAATGACGGCATTTTTAAAATTGTTCGAAAAACCCGGTGTTAAGCGGTTTTCAGTATTTGTAGTATTAGCCACAGCATTATATCTATTAAGAGGAATGATGAATTTAATTCTTTTGACCTTCATTTTCACCTTTTTGATGAATCGGTTGGAAGAGGTCATTAGAGGCTTTTTAAATCGCTTCCTGAAAATAGGACAGAAATCGGTCATTACCATTTTGTATATTCTTCTGGCTGGTGGATTGACATTTGGCGGATTCGTTTTTGTACCAATCATTG
Source organism: Bacillus sp. FSL R5-0712 (assembly GCF_038593285.1). Lineage (NCBI taxonomy): Bacteria > Bacillati > Bacillota > Bacilli > Caryophanales > Bacillaceae > Bacillus > Bacillus sp. FSL R5-0712. Next base: position 539,956 of record NZ_CP151981.1, read on the forward strand.
CCAAACAGGTAGAGCAGCTATTCCATTTAGGAAAGAAAATTGCAGATCACCCACAAGATTTACCCTTCTTTGACGTCATCACGAACGTATTCGGAGATTTCAAAATATCAGCTTTCTTTGAGAAAGGGTTTAATTTCCTCTATACATACATAACCGATTTCAGCACGTTCAGTATCCAGGTCATTATGTCCTTAATATTAAGCATGTTCTTCCTGTTCGAAAAAGAACGCCTCATTCAATTCATGAACAAGTTCAAAACGAGTAAAATCTCCGTATTCTATCATGAAATTGCCTTCTTTGGACGTAAATTTTCCCGAACGTTTGGAAAAGTACTCGAAGCACAGTTTATTATTGCAACCGTTAATTGTGTGCTAACGACCATTGCGCTAGGCATTATGGGCTTCCCGCAGTTATTTGGATTAGCGGTCATGGTCTTTTTGCTAGGATTAATCCCAGTAGCGGGTGTGGTTATCTCTCTTATTCCACTCAGCATCATTGCGTATACACTCGGAGGCGGAATGTATGTCCTGTATATTGTGCTGGTGATTGTGATTATCCATGCTATTGAAGCATACTTCTTGAATCCGAAGCTCATGTCAGCTAAAACAGAACTCCCTATTTTCTTCACGTTTATTGTGCTGATCTTCTCTGAACACTATATTGGCATTTGGGGACTTATTATCGGTATCCCAATCTTTGTGTTTATTTTAGATATTCTTGAAGTGACAAATAGGGAAGAAAGTAATTAAAAAGTTCATATGAACCTGTTTACAATTTTCTAAAAATAAGGTATAAATGGTATGAAAATATCATATTACCACACGCTTAATCCTTCTAAAGGAATGGGGGACCCATGTTTTTGGGGTGAATTTTTCTTATCTGAGAAAAAAGGACATCTCTTCGTCCTAACCCGTCAGCTAACCTCATCAGCGTGAAGAGAGTAGACAGTGGTACACGTATGGACACGCAGGCCCACGAGAAGACTCTCTCGTGGGCTTTTTGACGAGGAAGGGGAGATTTTATTGAAGCTGGCGACGAAAATTATTATTGCCTTGTTTGTAGGTGCAATCACAGGATTGCTGCTCAACCTTTTTGCTCCAAATGTATTCAAAGTGTTAGACCCTTATTTATTTACACCTCTAGGTCAAATCTTCTTAAACCTGATTAAAATGCTTGTTGTGCCCATTGTATTCTTTTCGATCACGCTCGGTGTAGCAGGCCTTGGCGATCCGAAGAAGCTAGGCAGAATCGGTGCAAAAACCATTACTTATTTCCTGCTCACTACGACTTTTGCCATCATCATTGGCATCTCATTAGCCTTATTGATCAAGCCGGGAGCCTTCGGCGATTTTGATACAAAAGCGGCTGATTATTCCGCAGAGGAAGCCCCATCAATGGCAGAAACACTACTCAACATTATTCCAACCAATCCAGTCCAATCGTTAGTTGAAGGAGATATGCTTCAAATTATCGTCTTCTGTGTATTTTTAGGTCTTGGCATAGCCATGCTTGGTAAAAAAACGGAAGGCTTACTGAAGCTGTTTGAACAAGGAAATGAATTAATGATGTATCTTGTCGGTGTTGTGATGAAATTTGCACCGTACGGGACATTCGGTTTGATTGCAACGGCAATCGGCAGTCAGGGGCTGGATGCCATGAAAGCGATGGGACTTTACTTCTCGGTCGTGTTAATTGCGCTTATCCTGCATTTCTTCCTGACATATGGATCAACCATTGCTATCTTAGCTAAACGAAATCCAATGGCATTCTTTAAAGGATTTTCACCAGCGATGGTTGTTGCGTTTAGTACATCAAGCAGTAACGCAGTACTGCCGGTATCAATGGAAACAGCGCAAAAACGCTTAAAGGTGCCAGAGCCGATTTCAAGCTTTGTGCAGCCGCTGGGTGCAACCATTAATATGGATGGCACAGCCATTATGCAAGGTGTTGCGACCATTTTTATCGCTCAAGTGTATGGGGTTGAACTGACGCTTGTTCAAATGCTGACGGTTGTCTTAACAGCTGTTTTAGCAAGTATCGGTACAGCAGGTGTCCCAGGGGTAGGGCTCATCATGCTGGCCATGGTGTTAAATTCCGTGAATCTTCCTGTTGAGGGAATAGCGCTGATCCTTGGCATAGACCGCTTATTAGATATGGCAAGAACCGTAGTTAATATTACAGGTGACGCAGCATGTGCGGTCATTGTTTCTGAAACTGAAAAGAAACACGAGAAAGAAGCGCCGACACCTAACTTATCACTGTAATAAGCAAGAAGGGCTGACTGGATCAGTCCTTTTTTTCATGGATTGACTTGTCTCGCGTGATATACTTTTTACAGGATGAGCGGTCATAACTGCCGCCACAGGCTTTACATCAGAAGGAGGAACCATTTTGCAGTCTGCTGTTTTAAAAGTAGAGAAAATCGATAAACAAATTGGCCGGAAAATGATCTTGCAGGATATTTCTATAGACATTGGGCAAGGAGAAATTGTTGGATTACTTGGACCCAATGGGTCTGGAAAAACAACTTTGATTCGATTGATCGTTGGCTTGATGAAAAAAAACAATGGCAACATCATGATCAATGGATATTCCCAAGATGAGGATTTTCTTAAGGCGATGTCATCTGTTGGTGCGATCATAGAAAACCCAGAATTTTATTCGTATTTAACGGGCTTTGAAAACCTTGAGATGTATGCAGCGATGCACGATGGCGTGACGGAGGAGCGCATTCAGGAAGTGGTGGAAAGAGTTCGTCTTGAGGATGCCATTCATCAGAAGGTCAAGACGTATTCACTAGGGATGAAACAAAGGCTTGGGATTGCACAAGCTATTTTGCATCGTCCGAACCTGCTCATTTTAGACGAACCGACAAATGGACTGGACCCTGCAGGAATGAAGGAATTCCGGGAGCACTTACAAATGCTTGTAAAGGAAGAAGGAACCTCGGTGTTATTTGCGACGCATTTATTGCATGAGGTAGAGGAGCTATGTGACCGAATGATTATCATTCAAAAGGGACAGATCAAAGCTAGTACTCATCTCCGGGATATGGAGGGGAAAGAGCAGGTGCTGATGAATATTCAGCCAGTAGAAAAGGCGGTCTCATGGCTTGACGCACACGACTATACATATGAACGAAATGGAGCGCGTGTACTGCTTCAACTGAACAAAGAACGTGTGCCAGAGCTTAACAAACAGCTTGTGCTGGCGGGGTTTGATGTACTTGAAATGATGCCTCAAAAGCAGTCAATTGAAGAGGCATTTATGAAATGGACGGAAGGCGGGACGACAGATGCTTAACCTCATCAAGAATGAGCATAAGAAAATCATGAAGAAAAAGATCACATTCATTGCTCTTTTATTGATCGTTGTATTTCAACTGGCCATGGCTCTAACCTTGAAACGAGTCATATCAAGCTTTGGTGGACAAGACACAGTCGCGAACTATTTTGCTTATTCCACGAACGTCGTGTTTATTTTGCAGGTACTTGCTGTTGTTATTGGCGCGACCTTGATCTCAACAGAGTTTCAGAAAAGGACGATCAAGTTTCTATTGATCCGGCCAAAAACAAGACTGCACATTTTTCTGTCAAAATACATCACACTTGTGCTGACAGTCATTTATTTGTTTGTTTTTTATTATGTTTTGGCTTTTCTATTTGGTCTTATTTTCTTCGGTACTGATTTTGATGAAAGAACGGGGCAATTATTTCAGCATACGTTTGCCGTCATTGGATCTCAGTGGGTGGAAGTGATCATGATGGCAAGCTTTGCTTTTATGTGTTCCAGTTTGTTTAGAAACAGTCTTGTTGCCCTTGTGACCTCGTTTTTTGTTTTATATGCGGCGAAATCACTTGTACCGATCATGTCTCTCTTAGAAAATCAGTGGGGGAAAATCCTCCTTTTCGCGAATACGGACTTTACTCAGTACAGCTTTCAAGGACCGCCGCCTTTTCATGGGATGAGCATTCTGTTTTCTCTATTTATAGTAGGGGCGCATTTTGTTTTCTTTATTGGATCGGCTTGGATTCTTTTTTGGAAACGTGATGTAAATGTGTAAAAATTGTGTCAAATAACAAGAAAAATTCGTGACATCTTTGTGAAAACGAGTCTGTATTTCACGATAACCGGCTGATTTTGTCTTATAATAAGAAGGAGTCATGGAGGTGGCACTATCGTGAAAAATTTCATTACGGCTTTACCAATTTTGTTGCTGCTGTCGTTTTCGTTTGTGTCTTTTGCCTTCCAGTTTGATCACCTTGTTTATTTCAGACTAGCGCTGGGGATCTTTTCGTTAGCGGGTCTTTTCTTTCTGTATACACTTAAAAGAAACATGAAATGGTTCATGGTCTATTTATATGCGAGCTGGATCGTTCTTGCTGCCGTCACAACATTTGAGGAACCAGTCTTTTCTCAATTTTTCTTCGGTGGTTTAACGATGACAATGGGTTATCTCACATATATGCTCATTTATTTAGGAATGAAGCAGGACCGTGTAGCGAAATCACATTAAAACAAAAGCCGATAAAATCGAATAACAGATTTTATCGGCTTTTTTTATTTTATTGAAGCAGACAAAAGAGCAGCCAGCGATGACTGCTCTCTTGTACTTATGATTCACGCCCAGCAGCTGCAAGCTGTTTCTGGTGTTTTTTGTCAATGGTTTCGTAAATACTTTCCATCATTTGAGGATCGCGCAAGATGGCCTTTTTGTTCTCTTCAATCAATTGCTGATAGGTTTTAATTTTCTTCTTAGACATGTGACTTATCGCTCCCTTATTAGAATGGACGTCTATAGGATTTCACATAGATGAAATTGATAATCATTTTCAATTAGCAACTCCATTATACAAAGACAAATGTCAGAAGTAAAGATTCAATTCAGAAAATTCACGTAACCGACATATTCCAAGCTGGTTCGACGCTGCATTCTTTCCCAGGAAATAATTTTGTCATGACTTGTCGTAAGTGAAACATCAATTTGAAACGTTTTGGCTGTGAAGCTCGTCTTATGAAGAGATTTAAAAAGAAAAAAGACATCAGCAAGAGTTTGCTGATGTCCTTCGTTTCATCAATTAAGAAACGTGCTCTTGAAGAAATTCTGTCACTTCTTCAGGCGATTTTGCATTTGCACTGTGTAAATGACCTGTTTTTTCACCATTTTTGAAAATTAACAGGCTTGGAATACCCATTACCTGATACGTTTCAGCTAATTCTGGGAAATCATCTTTATTTATTTCAAACCATTCATGGTGAGCATAAGCTTCTAGGATGTCTGGAATGAACATGTCCATTCTTGTGCAGTCAGGACACCATGTTGCAAAGAATTTAACGATGACTTCTTTGTCTGATTGAATAATTTCATTGAATTGTTCAGTACTTGTGATTTTTTTCAATTTGTCACAACTCCTTTTCAATGTCATTTTAATATAAAATAAAGGCGAATGACATACAAATGCTCGGGAGGCGCTTACAACCTTTACAAATCATTTCAATTACGTAACAACAAAAATTAATTAGAGCATTTTTGCTTGAAAGTGATAAGATAGTAAAGATGAATTTTAGTGGGGGGAGTATCCATTGAAAATAAGTTTAGGATTGATTTACGGCGGAAAGTCAGCCGAACATAATGTATCACTGCAAACAGCCCTTGCAGTTACAAAAGCACTTAACACTGAGAAGTTCGATATACATCCAATTTATATTACAGAAGAGGGTGAATGGTTAAGAGGAGAAAAACTCACTGAACCAGTATCAAACGTCAAAATGCTTCAATTTGAACAGAACGCAAAGACGTTTTTACCAACTTCTTTAAATGAAAGCATGTTTCCACAGCCTGCATCGGCTGATGAGAAAATTGATGTTGTCTTCCCGTTGCTGCACGGACCAAATGGAGAAGATGGCACAATGCAAGGATTACTTGAACTGTTAAATATCCCGTATGTCGGCAACGGCGTTCTCGCGTCTGCCGCGGGTATGGATAAAGTCATGATGAAAGATGTTTTTGCACAAGCAGGACTTGCACAAGCAAAGCACCTTTCTTTCAATAAAAAAGACTACGAGAAAGCGACACGAGACAGCTTAGAACAGGTTGAAAAAGTACTGGGCTATCCATGCTTTGTGAAACCTGCCAACATGGGATCAAGTGTTGGAATTAGCAAATGCCGCAGCAAAGAAGAACTGCAGACTGCATTTGACCTCGCTTTCCAATATGATCGTCGTGTGGTCGTAGAAGAAGGCGTCGTTGGAAGAGAAATCGAGATTGGTGTATTAGGCAATGATGAGCCGAAATGCTCTGTCGTTGGTGAGATTGCGCCTAAAACAGATTTTTATGATTACAAAGCAAAATATGAAGATGGCGATACAGATTTGATCATTCCGGCGAGTGTGTCAGAGGATGAATATAAGACGATTCATGACATGGCGATTAAGGCATTTAAAGCCCTCGATGGATCTGGTCTCGTACGTGCAGACTTCTTCCTTACAGAAAAAGGTGAAGTGTTGATCAATGAAGTGAATACAATGCCTGGATTCACACCATTTAGTATGTTCCCATTACTTTGGAAGCACACTGGTGTAGAGTATCCAGAGTTAATTGAAAAGCTGGTGTCACTTGCAATTGAACGCCATCAAGAAAAACAAACCATTAAAACAACTTTTTAATGTGAGCAGCAAGCAGACACTATCCTTAGGTAGTGTCTCTTTTCCTTCAAACGTGAAATGAGAAAGAGAGGCGAAAAATCATGATCAAACGTACAGTGAAACAAATCGCCCAAATGGCTGGTGGAACCCTATCTAATCAAGCTTTTGGCGAAGAACAGATTCACGGAGTGACAACAGATACACGAAAAGTATCAAACGGCGCCCTGTTTATCCCGCTTATCGGAGAACATTTTAACGGTCACACATTTGCTTCAAAAGCAGTGGAGCTTGGAGCCTCAGCTGTTCTTTGGAATCAAAAAGAAGCCAATCCGCCAGAAGGCGTTCCAGTAATTCTTGTAGAGGATACACTAGCTGCGCTTCAACAGCTGGCGAAATCATACTTAAAAGAAGAAAACCCTCGTGTTGTTGGTATTACAGGAAGTAATGGGAAAACCACAACGAAAGATATGATTCATTCCGTCTTGCAAACAGCGTATCGAGTTCATAAAACAGACGGTAACTTTAATAATCATATCGGTCTTCCGCTCACCATTCTTGCAATGCCAGAAGGAACCGATATTGCGGTTTTGGAGATGGGTATGAGTGCAAAAGGCGAAATCGAATTTTTATCAAATCTCGCTGAGCCGGATGCGACAGTCATCACAAATATCGGGGAATCTCATATGCAAGATTTAGGATCAAGAGAAGCCATTGCTGATGCAAAATGTGAGATCGTCAAAGGGTTAAAAGAAGACGGTATCTTTTATTACTTAGGTGATGAGCCTTTGCTTCGCGAAAGAGCAAGTTCACTCTCTCAGCGTGTAAAAACCTTTGGAGAAGCAGAGGACTGTGATATCAAGGTAACGCACATCAACCAGCTTGCAGAAGGAACAGAATTTCAGGTCGAAGGGTATGCCCAAGGTTTTCTCATTCCTGTATTAGGGAAACATAATGTGAAGAATGCACTTGCTGCTATTGCTATTGGTCAGCATTTTGGGCTGAATGAAAGACAAATAGCCCAGGGACTGATGCAAACGAAGTTGACGGGGATGCGTCTTGAGCTGTTTAAAACAGATAAAGGAATCACTGTCATTAATGATGCGTATAATGCAAGTCCTACTTCTATGAAAGCAGCCATTGATCTAGTGGGAGATATGGACGGCTTCGCAAATCGTATTCTTGTACTTGGAGATATGCTCGAAATGGGCAGCGAAGAAGAAACGTATCATTATGAACTTGGCCGTTACATCAAGCCGGAATTTATTGATCATGTCATGACGTATGGCCGTCTAGGTGCATTCATTGCTGAAGGAGCGAAAAAATCATTCGGGGCTGAGCACGTATTCTCCTTTATGGACAAAGAGGACCTGAAGAAAAAACTAGCTGAAGTGGCAGGGCCTGACGATGTTGTGCTTGTCAAAGCCTCACGCGGTATGAAATTGGAAGAAGTCATTACTGCACTATAAAAGTGAGAAGGTGACAGAATGATTGGCTGTTTATGTATCCACGGTTTTACGGGTGCCCCTTATGAAGTAGAACCGCTGGCGCAATATTTAAAACAGACGGCAGATTGGGAAGTGCAGTCTGTCACGCTTCCGGGGCATGGGGATGAGCTTCAGTTAAAAGGCATTCTTTATCAAGAATGGATAGCGACAGCTGAACTCGAACTTCTATCCCTTTACAGAACTTGTGACACCGTGTATTTGATCGGCTTTTCTATGGGCGGAATGATTGCTTCTTACTTAGCAGCGAAGTACCCAGTTGCCCGTCTCGTCCTATTAAGTGCTGCGGCTAAATATGTGAACCCAAAACAAATCATGCAAGACACAAGGCAGATGGTGAAGGAGTCCCTGTCAGGGATCATTGATACAAACCCTTTATATGATCGATATCGCCATAAGCTCACAAGCACGCCGCTCTCAGCCGCGATAGAATTTATGAAGCTGGTAAAGCAAACGAAGAATTCCCTTGAGAAGCTTCATCTGCCTGTGTTAATTGTTCAAGGTGAAAGCGACGGAATTGTACCTGCTTCAAGTGCAGAATTTATTTATCATAAAGTCCCGTCTCGCCAGAAAGAAATGTTTTATTTGCCCGATTGTAAACATCATGTTTGTCATGAGCCATGTGCTGAGCAATTGTTTGAGAAAGTAGAACATTTTCTAAAAAAAGCAATTTAATATATAGAAAAGCTAAAATGTGGCTAAACTAATATAAATTGAATCCCACTTGTTAAAATTTGCATCATTTTTGTCGAATGAGTGACAGGCATATGGTACAATAGGAAAGAAAAGGTGGTTGATTCGGTTGTTTCAATATGACGGAAAAACCTTTATCCCGCAGTCTAATTCGAGTAACGGAGAAGTATCAGCAGGAACCATATTTCAATATCGTCAGGACGGGAATATATTAACGGGCACATATCAAGGCGGCAGTATTGTATCTGGCGTACTTGTAGGAACTGTGAATGAGGATGGAACACTTCATTTTAGATACCACCATGTAAGCAAGGACGGCAGTATGAGAAGCGGGACTTGCAATTCCACTCCAAAGCAGCTGGATAACGGAAAAATTCAACTGTTTGAAAAGTGGAAATGGATGGACGGAGATCAAAGTGAAGGTGAATCTGTCATTGTAGAACAGTAGATATATCCATTTCTGTCTTGTTGAAAAACAAATAGTGTAATGGTAAGATATAAGGTAGGGTAATTCGGGCTTTGTATATAATGGACCTGTCCTTTCAGAAAAGGGCAGTTTTTAATGATCATTCACGAGATTACTGAAACAGCAATTAGAAGGAGTTTGAATAAATTGACTATAACGTTTCAAGATTTTCAATTAAGCAAAAGTCTCATGAAGGCTATTAACCGCATGGGATTTGAAGAAGCAACACCGATTCAAGCAGAAACGATTCCTCTCGGTCTTCAAAATAAAGATGTCATCGGACAAGCACAAACAGGAACAGGAAAAACTGCAGCATTTGGTATTCCTCTGGTTGAAAAAATCGACCCAGCGTCTCCAAATATCCAAGCGATTATCATTGCGCCAACAAGAGAATTAGCGATTCAAGTATCTGAAGAGCTATATAAAATCGGCCAAGACAAGCGTGCACGCGTACTTCCTATTTACGGTGGACAAGATATCGGCCGTCAAATCCGTTCGCTCAAGAAAAATCCTCATATCATCGTAGGGACTCCAGGACGTTTACTCGATCACATTAACCGTCGTACAATGCGTCTTCAAAACGTTGAAACAGTTGTGCTAGATGAAGCAGACGAAATGCTAAACATGGGTTTCATCGAAGACATTGAAGCGATCCTTTCAAATGTACCAAGTGAACACCAAACACTTTTATTCTCTGCGACAATGCCTGCACCAATTAAGCGCATTGCAGAGCGTTTCATGACAAACCCAGAACACGTAAAAGTAAAAGCGAAAGAAATGACTGTATCTAACATCCAACAGTTCTATTTGGATATTCACGAACGTAAAAAGTTTGATACATTGACTCGTCTTCTTGACATTCAATCACCTGAGCTTTCAATTGTCTTTGGCCGTACGAAACGCCGTGTTGACGAATTGACTGAAGCACTTAACCTTAGAGGTTATACAGCTGAAGGAATTCATGGTGACCTGACTCAAGCAAAACGTATGGTTGCGCTTCGTAAATTCAAAGAGGGTTCAATCGATGTTCTTGTCGCAACAGACGTTGCAGCACGTGGACTTGATATCTCAGGCGTAACACACGTGTATAACTTTGACGTACCGCAAGATCCAGAAAGCTACGTGCACCGTATTGGACGTACAGGACGTGCTGGACGTACAGGTATGGCGATGACATTCATCACACCACGTGAAAAAGATATGCTTCGTGCGATTGAGCAAACGACTAAACGTAAAATGGATCGTATGAAAGAACCTACACTTGATGAGGCGATTGAAGGACAACAGCAAGTAACAGTTGACCGTCTACGCACAATCATCAGTGAAAACAACTTGAACTTCTACATGACAGCTGCTGCTGAATTGTTGGAAGATCATGATTCTGTAACAGTGGTTGCAGCTGCGATCAAAATGATGACAAAAGAGCCGGATGCAACGCCTGTTCGTTTAACAGATGAAGCACCGATGATTTCTAAACGTCATCGTAACAACCGCAGCTCTTCTAAACGCAGAGACGGCGGCGGTGGCGGAGGCTACCGTGGAAAAGGCAAGAACAGCCGTTCATCTTATGGTGATAAAAAGCGTTCTTCAAATGACCGCAATCGTTCTTCTAACGATCGTCGTCAAAAGAAATCTTATAACAACTAACATACAAGAGCGAATCCTTTGCAGGGTTCGCTTTTTTTTAACAAGCTGAAATTGAAACTTTTTAGGCTTTGTTACGTAATATATTGATAGAAAAGTAAGAGAATGGGGGAAGAATGTGAGAAAACAGCCGCAACGTCAAATTAGTTTAAATGGTTTAAAGGTATGGCGTCTTCAAAATGGAATTATCTCATTGATTTTCTTACTCATCATCATTGGGGTATTTGTTGCCAGCTACTATTTTCAATGGCCATATTGGATTGGAGCGATTCTTTCTGGTTTATGGGTCTTACAGGTCATTTTTGGCATTTGGCTCATACCAAAAATCCGCCACCACATCTGGCGCTACGAAGTATTCGAAAATGAAATTGAAATACAGCATGGACTCATTCGCGTCACACGTGTCATTGTGCCAATGGTTCGTGTTCAGCATGTTGATACATCTCAAGGGCCGCTTTTAAGGCGCTACCGTTTGGCATCTGTTCAAATTTCGACTGCTGCCACAGTTCATGATATACCGGCGCTAGAATTAGAAGAGGCAGATGAGCTTCGTGATTACATATCTCGTTTAGCAAGGGTGACGGAAGATGATGTCTGAACCAAAACGTGTACATCCCATTTCGATGTTCATTGATTTTATATCAGATGCTGTATCCATGATCAAAAACTTCATTATCCCTTTTTTCGTGTTGATTTTTGTGAACTCGAATTCGAGCATTCGCTTTTATGCATTTATTATTCTTGGTGTGCTTCTTTTGTGGAAAGCCGTTTTTACCATTTTAGAATGGAGACGATTCACTTACCGGATGGAAGACGATGAATTTCGTGTGGAATCGGGTGTGATTACGAAAAAGAAAAAATATATCTCGTTAGAACGAATTCAAACGGTTAATACAAGTGAAGGCATTTTCCAGCGGATTTTCGGTTTAGTGCGGGTTCAAATCGAAACGGCAGGCGGAACGGATGGTCCAGAAGTGAGCCTGACCGCGATTACAAAAGCAGAAGCGGAACAATTAAAGCAGTCGATTTTCAACCGGAAGAAAAGCTTGCAGGAAGAAGAAATGACGGATGAAGCAGGTGATCTGAATGGCCATTTGACTGCGCAAAAATCTATGCAGGAAGAAATCAATGTCTCCTATCGTATGGGTGTGCCAGAATTGCTTTTGGCTGCGACCACTTCAAGCGGTATCGGTGTCATTATCTCAGGGTGTCTCGCCATCTACACGCAAATAGATGAAATTCTCCCTTTGGACGGGTTCTTCAAGCAGTTCTCTTTTTTAAGCCATGCGAGCATTGAAATCTATGCGATTTTGATATTTCTTGCCGTATTGATCGCTTGGATCTTGAGTGTTGGGGTAACAGCACTTCAGTATGCGAATTTTGCTGCAAAACGAAAAGGGAATGACATCATCATTACAAGAGGGCTCATCGAGAGACATCAAATGACCATTCCACTTGCGAGAATTCAAGCAGTGAAAATCAAGGAGAATATTATCCGTGAGCCTTTTGGTTTTGCGACCGTGATGCTTGTTAGTGCAGGAGGTTCAATTACAGAGAAAGAAACCTCTTCCGTCTTATTTCCGCTCATTCGGAAGAAAAAAATAAATGAATTGCTGTCACAATTCACCGATCATTATCATGTAGCACCAGAAACAGAGCTGAAAAAAGTGCCAAAGCGTTCACTCAAACGCTACCTGATCTCATATGGCTTTGTGCCGTTACTTGCAGGTGTCATCCTGTCGGTACGCTTTCCGCCATGGGGGTATTTGGGACTCATTCTGTTACCGCTTGCTCTATTCTTCGGCTATTTAGCTTATAAACAATCAGGATATACAATCAAAGATTCATTGATTCAAATGACATCAAGAGGCATTGGCAAGACCACTGGCATTGTCTTGAGAAAACGAATGCAAAACTATACGATGACGCAATCTTTTTTCCAAAAGAAAGGCCGGGTCGCAAGTATTCACACCTTTGTGAAATCCTCTGCGCTGCTTGATTCCTTTGGTGTGCATCACCTTGAGGAAGAAGATGCGGCACGTGTATTTGATTGGTATTCATATGAAAAAAATCAATCGTCTTAAACGAAAAATGTCGATCAGCTCCTGCTTGAGGAGTGATCGACATTTTTTATGAGATTAATAGCGTCTTTTTTTCGAATGGAAAAGCAGCGTAATCGGTGCTAGAAGCATACCGCCGATCAATCCAAATAAGTGAGCCATGATATTGATGTTCGAATTGACGAACGTCATAATGACAGAAACAGCAAGAATCGTTAAAATCACTTGTGAATTCCCGCGGTCCATCATGTGCGGTTTAAACAGGACAAGGTATAGATAAACCCCAAACAAACCGAAGATCGCACCAGAAGCGCCAACGTGTACATACTCTAAAGGCTCCACCCAATAGGTTCCGAGATTGCCAATGAATCCTGCACCAAGATAAATGATCAGAAATCGAACCTTCCCAAGCAAATGTTCAAGCGCTGGGGCGAATAAGAAAAGGGACATGGAATTAAATAAAATATGCGTGAGACTTCCGTGAAGAAAAATAGGTGTAACGAGCCGCCACCATTCCCCAGCCGCTACACCATAATTGAAACCGACGAGATGATCCTGTCCAAGCTGTATAATAGGGATAGGAACCGCAAATATAAGCCACAGGCCAATTTGTAAAGCAAGGATCGCTGTTACGATTGGATACGATCTAATAAATTGTTGAAAGCTCTCCGTTCGAATAAACATAACAAACCCCTTTTGACTAGATAATGGTAAGTTTATAGTAACACGTTTATGAAGCGAACACTTAAATTAGTACGAGTATCATAGGAGGTACCTCATGATTAAAGGAATAGGCATTGATATTGTAGAGATCGACCGTCTTTCGCGAGTACTCAGCAGACAGCCTCGTTTACCGGAACGCATTTTGACTTTAAGTGAACAGGACGTCTTTCGTACACTCAATGAAAAAAGACAGTTGGAATTTTTGGCAGGGCGCTTTGCGGCAAAAGAAGCTTTCGCTAAAGCATACGGAACAGGAATCGGTCAGCATTTAAGCTTTCATGACATAGACATTCAAAAAGACGATAAGGGAAAACCCTTTATCAAAAGCAAGAAAGCGGAGGGAGATCAGGTTCATGTGTCCATTACCCATACAAAGGAATATGCTGCTGCACAAGTTTTAATTGAAAGGTTGTCAAGCTAGTCTGCATATTGTTTGTCCCCCCTTCATATATTGGGTAGTGCGATAAGGAAGGGCGAGTTGCTAACAGGCTTTGATGGTTCGCGGTACGCAGTTAACTCTTGAGGCGTACTGTTAAAGTCAAACAAGCGGTTTCTTCCTTTTAACACAATTAACGAAGGGGTTGAAAAGGGTGAGAAAAAGCTTTGTTTTGCTTGTAACGGGAATCCTTTTTGTACTGATTCTCTCCGCATGCGGTCAAAAATCTCAGCAAGATATCGTTGGAGATTTAAACAAAAAGGCAGAGGAAATGACATCATACAAAGCCAAAGCAAAAATGACCATTGAGACAGGAAATGACCCGCAGGAGTACCAGGTAGAAATTTGGTACAAAAAGCCGGAGCTTTACCGTGTCTATTTAGAAAATCCGAAAAAGGATCAGAGTCAAGTCATTTTAAGAAATGGCAATGGTGTATTTGTGCTGACACCTTCATTGAACAAGAGCTTCCGTTTCCATAGTGATTGGCCGAATAATAGCAGTCAGGTCTATTTATTCGAATCACTCGTGAAAGACATTAAAAATGACAGTGCAGCTCAGTTTAAAGCGAAAGAGTCAAAGTATGTGTTCGAAACGAAGACCAATTATCAGCACAACCAAATGCTGCCTACCCAAGAGATTACCTTTCATAAGAAAACAATGGCGCCTGCCAGTGTGAAAGTGCTGGATAGCGACAAAAAGCCAATGGTGAAAGTGGAATTCTCTCACTTTGAATTCAATAAATCCTTTGACAAAGATGCATTTGATGAGAAGAAAAACATGACACTCTCTCAAATGGATGTTGCCACAAGTGCAGACCCATCTGACAGCTTTGCGGTGAAAACACCAGTTGATATGCCAGAAGGCGTGAAGAAGATGGAAGAGAAAGAAATGACGACAGATGCTGGGAAGCGTTATGTGATTACGTACGGCGGCAAGAAATCCTTCACACTCATTCAGGAAAAAGCGCGAGTAGCTGAAGCATCTACGCCTGTCACGATGAACGGCGAGCCGGTCGATCTTGGTATGACAGTAGGGGTTCTGACAGATCAATCCCTCTCATGGACATCTGACGGAGTTGACTACTTAATTTCCTCAAGTGATCTATCGAAAGAAGAGCTTTTGATGGTCGCAAAGAGTGTAGAAGGCCAGTCAGCTAAATAAATGAGATTCTCAGGCGGAAAGCCTTGATAAATGAAGCATCAGCCCTGTGCAAGGGCTGATTTTCTTTGATTTGTTTCACATTATTCTTGATTTTTAGTATCATATGAAGGGATTGAATCATTCAATAGGGAAGTGTGACTGATGGACACAAATGCCTTTTATAGAGACACATGGGCAGAAATTAATTTAACCGCAATCAAGCACAATGTTTCACATATGAAAGATCATATCGGTCAAAATGTTCAATTGATGGCTGTTGTGAAAGCCAATGCATATGGACATGGAGATATAGAAGTGGCAAGAGCTGCACTCAAAGCAGGAGCAGACTTGTTAGCTGTCGCCTTTTTAGATGAGGCCATTTCTTTAAGAAATCAAGGCATTAAAGCACCGATTCTTGTACTCGGCGCAGTACCGCCGGAGTATGTCAAAACCGCTGTTCGATACAATGTGATCATGACCGCTTACTCCATAGAGTGGCTGAGGGAAGTCGACGCTATGGTGAAAGGGCAGATGGGACAACCCATTCGTTTTCATTTGAAAATAGACAGCGGAATGAACCGTTTAGGTGTGAAAACGTTGGAGCAAGTCAGCGAAGTAAAGAAGCTTGTCAGCGAGCATGCTTATTTACAGCTGGAAGGTGTATTTACTCACTTTGCGACCGCGGATGAAAAGGATGAGAACTATTTTGATCGGCAGGTCGACACCTTTCAAACCCTGCTTCAGCCGCTTCATACGGAGAAGCTGCTCGTTCATTGTGCCAATAGTGCAGCGGGTTTAAGGTTTAAAGAAGTGTTGTTTAATATGGTTCGCTTCGGCATCAGTATGTACGGGCTGTCACCATCAGAGGAAATCAAAGATGAAATTCCTTTCAAGCTGGAAGAAGCCATGACTCTTCATACAAAGCTCGCCCATGTGAAGCTCATTCAAAAGGGTGAGAGTGTCAGCTATGGGGCGACGTATACAGCTAATCAAGATACATGGATCGGTACGGTACCAGTCGGCTATGCAGACGGGTGGATCCGGAAGCTGGCAGGCACGGAAGTACTTGTTGGTGGAAAGCGCCGGAAGATTGCCGGAAGGGTATGTATGGATCAATTCATGGTTGAATTGAAAGAGAACTTTCCAGCAGGGGAGCCAGTCGTTTTGATTGGTGGACAAGGTGAAGAAATGGTATCAGTCGATGAAATTGCAAAAAGGCTTGAAACCATTAACTATGAAGTCACTTGCTCCATTGGCCACCGCGTCCCAAGAGTATATATAGAGGACGGCAAAAGGGTGCATGTGCGGAATCCGCTGCTTCAAGGCGGGTCAAGCTTTTTCTAGCAGCTTTCACAGGAACGATCGTCAAACTGACATCGTTCCTTTTTATTCTACAAAGAAGGGGTAAACATTCTCCCTTTTTTAGAGATTTTGGAAATACCGTATGATTTTCGGAAAAAAGCGTATAATGTGAAAGAGGAACTCCATTATCATCTTTGATTTACGGGTGAACAGCCGCTTCATGTTCTAATAAGAAATCATGAAAAAACAGCTTTGCTTGCGCATTGAATAATGGTATGATTAGTCTTGGAATGGATCGAAACGGTATCCGTAAGTTTTGTGGAGGTGTATGTTTTTTGTCTGAATCCAGCGCAACAAACGAAATGAAGATTCGACTACCGGAGGCTTTGATGTCTGAAATCGAACGAGTAGCAGAGCAGGATAAGGTAACAAGAAATGAATTGATCTACCGAGCGACAAAAACGTATATTCGTGAACGTAATATTCGACAAAATCGTGAATCGATGAGACGCGGCTACATGGAGATGGCGAAAATTAATCTGAATATCTCTTCAGAGGCACAATACGCAGAATTTGAGGCTGAGAATACAGTTGAGCGATTAGTCAGCGGGGGTTAAACATTTGATTGTTAAACGCGGTGATGTTTACTTTGCTGATTTATCTCCTGTTGTTGGCTCCGAGCAGGGCGGGGTTCGCCCAGTATTGGTGATTCAAAATGACATTGGAAATCGCTTCAGCCCGACTGCTATCGTTGCAGCCATAACAGCCCAAATACAAAAAGCGAAATTACCGACTCACGTCGAAATTGATGCAAAGCGCTACGGCTTTGAGCGAGATTCTGTCATTCTCTTGGAGCAGATTCGTACAATCGATAAACAAAGATTGACAGATAAAATCACACATCTTGATGATGAGATGATGGAGAAGGTTGATGAAGCCTTACAAGTTAGTTTGGCTCTTATTGATTTTTAATATGGTGAGATTTGGTTGCTCTCTTGGGAGCAACTTTTTTTTGTGTTCAATTTTTATTAACGTTATAATGAAGAAAGACTAAAAGAAGTGCTGTTTATGTACGTAGGGGGTAAAACATGTCGAATCATATCGTGTTAGCTTTTGCAAGAGAGCATCGAGAGGAATTACAAAAAGAGTGGACGGACATTTTTAGACGACTCGGAGAAAAAGAAACGGACATGATGCTGAACGACAATATGTATGAAACCATCTGTTCGGAATATGTTCAATTAATCATTACATCTCTTTCAGAAGGGTATGCTGAAGATTTTGAAGAAAAAGTACAAACTTTTGCTTTAAAAATTGTTCAAATGGGTATATCACTTAAGTTACTGGCAAATGGTCTAACAGAAATCCGTTCACATTTATATCAAAAAATGAACGATGACAAAGATACAACAGAAGAAAGTCATGACCTCATCTGGCAAATTGATCGATTCATCACACCTATTCATAACGAGATCTTAAACCAGTATTCCATCTCATGGGAGAAAACAGTCAACCTTCAAAAAATCGCGCTGCAGGAACTTTCTGCCCCGCTGATCCCAGTATTTGAGCACATTACCGTCATGCCGCTTGTTGGAACAATTGACACAGAACGTGCCAAAAAAATTATGGAGAATCTGCTCAACGGTGTCGTCAAACATCGCTCACAAGTCGTCTTAATTGATATTACGGGTGTACCTGTCGTTGACACAATGGTGGCGCATCATATCATTCAAGCATCAGAGGCTGTGAGATTAGTAGGTGCGAAGTGCTTGCTTGTCGGTATTCGTCCAGAAATAGCCCAAACCATTGTGAACCTTGGAATTGATTTATCTCAAGTTACAACAAAGAATACCCTTCAAAAAGGAATTCAAACTGCTTTGGAAATGACAAATCGAAAAATTGTTTCATTGGAGGGATAACCCAGTGAGAAATCACCCGAAGATTCCAATCTTAAAACTATATAACTGTCTTCTGATTTCGATACAGTGGGAGCTTGATGACCAAACAGCTCTCCACTTTCAAGAAGACTTGCTGAATAAAATTCATGAAACAGGAGCAAACGGTGTTGTCATTGACCTCACATCCGTTGACATGATTGATTCCTTTATTGCAAAGGTATTAGGTGATGTGATCACGATGTCCAAGCTCATGGGGGCAAAAGTTGTATTAACAGGAATACAGCCGGCAGTCGCTGTGACGCTGATTGAACTTGGAATATCGCTTGAAGAAATTCAGACAGCACTAGATCTTGAACAAGGGCTTGAGACACTGAAGCGGGAATTGGGGGAATAGATATGAAAGACCAATCCTGTGTAAGAATATTGACGGAATGGGACATAGTCGCAGCAAGACAATTGGGGCGCAATGTTGCAAAAGAACTTGGATTTGGAACAGTTGACCAAGCAAGAATTACGACGGCCATTTCAGAATTAGCTCGAAACATCTATTTATACGCTGGTAAAGGTCAGATTTGTATAGATGAAGTGATGGAGCGCGGAAAGCGTGGACTCAAAGTCATCGCAGCCGATGAGGGGCCAGGTATCATGGATATACGTAAAGTAATGGAAGACGGATTTTCAACATCAGGCGGGCTCGGAGCAGGTCTTCCGGGCGTCAGACGACTGATGGATGAATTTAAATTAGATTCTGCACCAGAACAAGGAACGGAGATACAAGCTGTTAAGTGGCTTCGCTAGGAGGGAAACCATGGATTTTAAGGAGGTAATGGAGCAGCGGTACCATCAGCTGCTCAGTCGTTATATCAGTGATTTAACTGAAACATCGCTTTATCAAGCTCAAAAATTTAGCCGTAAAACCATTGAGCATCAAATACCTCCTGAAGAAATAGTGAGTGTTCACCGAAAAGTGATTCAGGAGCTTTACCCTGATTTGCCGGAAGATGTTTTTCATTCACTAGACTTCTTAATTGAAGTCATGATTGGGTACGGACTTGCCTACCAAGAACATTTAACACTCAGAGGCATCCAGCAAGAAATAAAATCTGAAATCGAAATTGCTGCAAATGTTCAGCAAACCCTTCTGGAAACGAAAATTCCAGAAGGAGATACCTTTGATATTGGTGCGATTAGTGTACCGGCAAAACAGATGAGTGGAGATTATTACCACTTTGTGACGGATCACGATACAATCAATATCGCGATCGCAGATGTCATTGGAAAGGGAATCCCGGCTGCGCTCTGTATGTCGATGATTAAATATGCGATGGATTCCTTGCCAGAGTCAGGGAGCGGCCCAACAAAGGTGCTGAAAACCCTGAATCGTGTAGTCGAGCAAAACGTAGACCCAAGTATGTTTATCACGATGTTCTATGGCAGCTATAATAAAGAAACGCATGAGTTTAAATACGCATCGGCTGGTCATGAGCCGGGCTTTTTCTATTGCAAAAAAGAGAACACATTTTACGATTTAGATGCAAAAGGGCTTGTCCTTGGGATCGCACCAGACTTTGACTACAGACAGTACGAGAAGCATTTGGACGCAGGAGACATGGTGATCTTATTCTCTGATGGGGTCACAGAATCCAAGTCAGAGGATGGTTTCTTAGAGCGGGAGGACATCAAAACACTCATATCTGAGCACCTATCCTACTCAGCTCAAGAAATGGTGGATGCCATCTACGCCAGCTTACTCAAACTGCAGGATTTTCAGCTGCACGATGACTTTACTTTACTTGTTCTCAAAAGAAAGGTTTAGAAAGTGAACATGCGGGTATATAAAACTTTAGGAAACAAGAATTTCGAGGTGAATGCATAATGAATATGTCTGTAAAAGAGCATCAAATAGATCAAAAAACGAAAATCAGTGTCAGCGGAGAAATTGATGTGTACTCCGCTCCTGAGCTAAGAGAAACGCTCATGCCTAAAGCTGAGGCGGGAGAGCATCTTGAAATCTGTCTAAAGGATGTTACGTATATGGATAGTACAGGTTTAGGTGTATTCGTTGGGCTGTTTAAAGCGGCTCAAAAAGCAGGTGGCACATTAAAGCTTGAGAACTTGTCAGAACGGCTTGTAAGGTTGTTTGAAATCACTGGATTAAAGGACATCATTGACATTTCTGCAAAGTCAGAGGGTGGGGTACAATGAACGAATCAGTAGATCTAATCGAGATGAAAATACCGGCGAAACCAGAATATGTAGGCATCATTCGTTTGACTCTGTCAGGCGTAGCGAGCCGGATGGGCTATGCCTATGAAGAGATTGAGGACTTAAAAATTGCCGTCAGTGAGGCCTGTACAAATGCAGTTCAGCATGCCTACAAAGGTGAAGACGGCGAAGATGGAGAGGTGGCTGTTCGCTTTCTTGTCTACGAGGATCGTCTAGAAATCATTGTCGCTGACAAAGGCGGTAGCTTTGACTTTAAGCAAAAACAGGAAGACCTCGGACCGTACACATCTGCTCATACGGTGGATCAATTGGCAGAAGGAGGTCTTGGTTTATACTTAATGCAAACATTGATGGATGAAGTCGAGGTGCAAGCAAACTCCGGAGTTACCGTAGCGATGACAAAGTTTTTAAACAGGGAGCGAGTTGACCATGACACAACCATCCAAAACTATGAAACTAACTAAAGATGAAGTAGACCGCCTCATCCAAAGCTATCAAACCAATCAAGACGAGCAGGCGCAGCTCACGCTGGTCGAATGCTATACAAACTTGGTTGATATGCTGGCGAAAAAATATTCTAAAGGAAAAAGTTTTCATGAGGACCTTAGACAAGTTGGAATGATTGGTTTACTTGGCGCCATTAAACGATACGACCCGCTCGTCGGTAAATCATTTGAAGCCTTTGCCATTCCAACCATCATCGGGGAAATCAAACGCTTTTTACGAGATAAAACATGGAGTGTCCATGTACCAAGGCGGATTAAAGAGCTTGGACCAAGAATTAAAATGGCAGTCGATCATTTGACAACAGAGACACAGAAATCACCTAAAGTCCAAGAAATTGCAGAATACCTAGATGTAACAGAAGAAGAAGTACTTGAAACCATGGAGATGGGCAAAAGCTATCAAGCACTGTCTGTTGACCAAGGCGTAGAGGCTGATTCTGAAGGAAGTACTGTGACGATTTTAGACGTTGTCGGCTCACAGGAAGAGGGCTACGAACGTGTGAACCAAAAATTGATGCTTGAGAGTGTGCTTCATGTGCTGTCGGATAGAGAAAAAGAGATTATCAATCTGACTTACTTGCAAAATAAGAGTCAGAAAGAGACAGGCGATTTACTTGGTATATCCCAAATGCATGTATCGAGACTGCAGCGGAAGGCAGTGAAAAAACTGCGAGATGCATTATCAGAAGATGCGTCTATGGAGCTAGGGTAATGAAGCAGATTGAACAGCATGAGCATGTAAACGCCATTATCTATCAATCGAATAAAGAAGGGAAGTCATGCTGCGGGGACAGTTTTTTTATTAAAGCAGATGATGAAGAACTAATTTGTGCTGTAGCAGACGGATTAGGCAGCGGCCAGTACGCCAATGAATCATCTTCTTTAGTCAGCGAAATTGTCGAAGAATATGGACATGAGGATGTGGCGGCCCTCATCGACAGATGCAATCAGGCTATGAAAAATAAACGCGGGGCCACTGTGGCCATATTAAAGGTGAATTTTTCCCAGCAGCAATTTACCTATTGTTCGGTTGGTAATATTCGGTTTATCTTGAATGCACCTTCTGGCGATTATATTTATCCATTTCCGACATCAGGATACTTATCAGGGAAACCTAGAAAATATAAAACATACACCTATTCCTACGAAAAAGGATCGATATTCATTATGTATTCAGACGGACTGAATGTGCCAAACATGCGCATGTGTTTAAAGCATGGACATTCAGTTGAAGACATCGCCAAACAGCTTGAAACATACACACAAGACAAAAAGGACGATCTCACCTATGTACTTGGTCAGCTTACGTAAAATAGCTGACCTTTTTTCTGTTTTGCCGGTTTTTTTGATACACTAAAAGAGAAGACACAGTGAGAGGATGCAAAGTATGAAGACATCTGACTTTTTATTGAAACAAATTGCGACAGAATTAAAGCTTTCAACAAAACAAATTGAAAGTGTGATCAAGCTTTTAGAGGATGGCAACACCGTCCCGTTTATTGCCCGTTATCGGAAAGAGCAGACAGGCTCACTGGATGAGGTGCAAATTCAAACCATTTCAGAGCGCTATACATATATCCAAAATGTCACGAACCGAAAAGAAGAAGTCATTCGCTTAATTGCTGAACAAGACAAACTGACTGATGAATTAAAACAGAAAATTGAACAAGCTCATAAACTGCAAGAGGTCGAAGATTTATACCGGCCATTCAAACAAAAGCGCAAAACAAAGGCGAATGTAGCCAAAGCAAAAGGGCTGGAGCCGCTGGCGGAATATTTACTCACGCTGCCAAGCGATCAGATCGAGAAGAAAGCAGCTGCTTTTATTAACGAAGAAAAAGAAGTGGCAAATGTAGAAGAGGCACTTGAGGGTGCGCAGCACATCATTGCTGAACAGCTGGCAGATGATCCTGATATGCGAAAATGGATTCGCAGTGAAACGTACCAAAAGGGCAGTCTGGTCACATCAGGAAAAGACGTCGAAAGCGATGAGAAAAACGTCTATGAAATGTATTACGATTATCAAGAGCCAATCAAAAAGATTGTTCCGCACCGTGTACTAGCGGTCAACCGCGGGGAGAAAGAGGGCATTTTAAAGGCAGCCATCGAACCCCCTGCTGAAAATATTCGTTTCTATCTCGACAAACAAGTTCTAAAAGGCAAACAGACGACGGCGAGACCGTTTATTGAAGCGGCAATCGATGATGCGTATAAACGCCTCATTCAGCCTTCCATCGAACGAGAAATACGAAAAGAGCTGACTGAAAAAGCAGAGGAACAAGCGATTCATATTTTTGCTGAAAACTTAAGAAAACTGCTGCTTCAGCCGCCTATGAAAGGGAAGCGTGTACTTGGAGTCGATCCCGCATTTCGGACAGGCTGTAAATTAGCTGTCGTGGATGATACAGGCAAAGTCCATCATATTGGCGTCATTTACCCGCATCCGCCCGTGCAGAAAAAAGCGGAAGCGAAACAAAAAGTCAAAGAGATCATTCAATCATCAAACATCGAAGTCATTGCGATTGGAAACGGAACAGCCTCAAGAGAGACAGAACAATTCATTGCAGACTTGATTCAAGAGCTAGATCAGCCGGTGTCTTATTTGATCGTGAATGAAGCTGGTGCAAGTGTTTACTCCGCATCAGCGCTGGCACGAGAAGAGTTTCCAGATCTGCAAGTCGAAGAGCGAAGCGCCATCTCAATCGCTAGAAGATTACAAGATCCTTTAGCAGAACTTGTGAAAATTGATCCGAAGTCTGTCGGTGTGGGCCAGTACCAGCATGATGTCAGCCAGAAGCAATTAAACAGCTCATTAACCTTTGTGGTAGAAACAGTCGTCAACCAAGTTGGTGTAAACGTCAATACCGCCTCACAGGCGCTGCTGCAATATGTATCAGGCCTTTCAAAAGCCGTCGCAGGGAATATCATTAAACGACGCGAAGAGATTGGGAGATTCACAAGCAGAAAAGAATTGAAGGATATCCCAAGGCTCGGTGCTAAGACATATGAGCAGTGTATCGGTTTCCTTCGCATTACAGATGGACAAGATCCGCTTGACCGTACAGGCATTCACCCTGAGAGCTATAAAGAAACAAAACAGTTTTTACGCATGATCAACATGACACCAGACGATCTTGGCACAGAGCAGTTAAAAGAGAAAATTGCTGAAGTGAAACTGGACGATGCAGCCCAGCAGCTGAACATTGGGACAATTACACTTCAAGATATCATTGATCAGCTGACAAGACCTGAGCGTGATCCGCGGGATGAAGTGCCAAAACCGCTGCTCAAAACAGATGTGTTGAAATTGGAAGACTTGAAGCAAGGAATGGAGCTGCAAGGAACGGTGAGAAACGTTGTGGACTTCGGTGCATTCATTGATATTGGTGTAAAGCAGGATGGGCTTGTGCATATTTCCAAGCTAAGCAATCGTTTTGTGAAGCATCCGCTTGACGTTGTATCAGTTGGTGACATTGTGACCGTATGGGTGGACTCCGTTGACCAGACAAAAGGCCGCGTTGCTCTCTCCATGCTGAAACCAGAGTAACAAAAAAACGAGGCGCACCTTAGGATGGGGTGTGCCTTGATGTGACTGAATGTTTTTTTCTATAAAAGTACCAGCATTGATTCAGCAATTTGATTTGATAATGATTTTTCTCATAAAATGCCTTCTGCATCTGATTTTTCAGCCAGTTGGGCATCGCCCATTCCTCCTTTGATCGAAACAGTGGATGTACCTTCAATGTATGCATAGGGGAAATTGTCCCGTTCGAGGTTTTTATAGAAAGGAACGATCTTGATTGAACGAGAGAGAGTTACAGCAGTTAACAGAGCACATTTCCCAGCAGTTCTTTGGCAAGGCATTCCGCCATCAGGCTGTTTTTAATGACCGTCTAAAAACGACAGGCGGACGATATTTACTTGGTACACACAACATCGAACTGAACCGCCGATACCTAGAGGAGCATGGACGAGAAGAATTAATCGGGATCATCAAGCATGAGCTGTGTCATTATCATCTGCACCTTGAGGGAAAGGGCTATCAGCACCGTGACCGTGATTTTAAAGCGTTATTAAAACAAGTAGGAGCCCCGCGTTTTTGTACACCGCTAAAAACCATACAAAATAAGCGCCGTGCGGAGAAACGCCATGAATATATTTGCACAGGATGCGGCCGGTCTTTTATAAGGAAAAGACGGTTTGATACCTCTCGTTATGTATGCGGCGTCTGCAAAGGGAAATTAAAGTGGCTGCGCACAACCAATTCATTGTGAAAAGCATTCCTCTATGGGGATGCTTTTTTTGTTTCTATAGATGTGTGGACATATTGAGACAAAAAGAGACGCATGTCTCATTTTGTCTCTTTTTTCATCGGTATGATTCGTTCAAAACCTAAGTGTTCATGCGTCGTCATGTTGGCACGATTTTTGCTTGTATAGAAGTGCAAGCAAAAAAGATAGGAGGTTTTATCAAATGGAAATGGCATTGACTAAAGAAAAAGCCGTATGGATGTATCAAAAAATGCAGGAAATCCGCCAATTTGAAGACCGGGTGCACACGCTTTTTACAAAAGGAATCTTGCCGGGGTTTGTCCATCTTTATGCTGGCGAAGAAGCTGTTGCCGTAGGAGTCTGTGCTCATCTGAATGAAAAAGACAGTATTACAAGTACACACCGGGGCCACGGCCATTGTATAGCGAAGGGCTGTGATCTAAAAGGAATGATGGCAGAAATCTATGGGAAAGCAACAGGTCTCTGTAAAGGCAAAGGCGGATCCATGCACATTGCAGATTTTGATAAAGGAATGCTTGGTGCCAACGGAATTGTTGGAGGAGGCTTTCCTCTTGCGTGCGGGGCAGCCCTCACAGCTAAATATAAAAAGACAGAAAATGTAAGCGTTTGCTTTTTTGGGGATGGTGCAAACAATCAAGGGACTTTCCACGAAGGAATCAATCTCGCGGCCATCTGGAAACTGCCCGTTATTTTCATCGCAGAAAACAATGGGTACGGGGAAGCGACACCATTTTCCTATGCTTCAAGCTGTAAATCAATCGTAGATCGAGCCGCCGGTTATGACATTCCTGGGATTCAAGTAGATGGAAAAGATGTGATGGCCGTTTATCAAGCTGCAGAGCAAGCAATTGAACGAGCAAAAAATGGAGAAGGTCCGACATTGATTGAATGCATGACATATCGAAATTATGGCCATTTCGAAGGAGACGCCCAGCGTTACAAAACAAATCAAGAAAAAACAGAACATCAAGAAGAGAGAGATGCGATCGCTCTTTTTAAAAATGAATTGATCAAGCAGCAGCTGCTGACGAATGGAGAGATATCAAATATTGAAGCGGCTGTAGCAGAAGCCATAGATGAAGCCGTTCAATTCAGTGAAGAAAGTGAATATCCAGATCAGACCGAATTATTGACCGACGTGTATGTTTCGTATCAATAAATCAAAGGGGGAGAGGAAAATGACAAGAGAAATCAGCATGTCTAGTGCATTAAATGAAGCGATTAAACTTGCCATGAGAAGAGACGAGGATGTCATTTTAATGGGGGAAGATGTGGCTGGAGGCGCTCATGTCGATCACTTACAGGATGATGAAGCATGGGGCGGTGTGCTTGGTGTAACGAAAGGAATCGTTCAGGAGTTTGGGCGTGAGCGAGTTCTTGACACACCGATTAGTGAAGCTGGCTATGTAGGTGCGGCCATGGCAGCAGCTTCCACAGGGCTAAGACCAATTGCAGAACTCATGTTTAATGATTTTATCGGCACCTGTCTGGATCAAGTGCTGAATCAAGGAGCAAAATTCCGATATATGTTTGGCGGAAAAGCAGAGGTACCGATCACGATCAGAACGACACATGGGGCGGGTTTTAGAGCAGCTGCTCAGCATTCGCAAAGCTTGTATGCGCTATTTACAAGCATCCCTGGATTGAAAGTAGTGGTGCCTTCTTCACCATACGATGCCAAAGGATTGCTGCTGGCAGCCATCGAGGATCAGGACCCTGTCATCTTTTTTGAAGACAAAACGCTTTACAATATCACAGGAGGTGTTCCAGAGCGATACTACACGCTGCCGCTTGGCAAAGCAGAAGTGAAAAGAGAAGGCTCAGATGTGACCATTTTTGCAGTAGGCAAACAAGTTCATACAGCACTCGAAGCGGCCGAGCAATTAGCTGCCCAAGGAATTGAAGCAGAGGTGATTGATCCAAGAAGCTTGTCACCGCTCGATGAAGAGGCCATTCTAACTTCAGTAGAAAAAACAAATCGGCTTGTCATTGTAGATGAAGCAAATCCAAGGTGCGGAATTGCCGCAGATATTTCTTCTCTGGTTGCGGATAAAGGATTCGATTTACTTGACGCTCCAATCAAAAAAGTGACGGCTCCTCATACACCGGTTCCGTTTTCACCACCGCTTGAAGATATCTATTTGCCGACACCTGAAAAGGTTGTGAACACCGTATTAGAGATGGTTGGAAAGAGTCATGACAAGATCTTGAACTAAAGAAAGGAGAGAGGGAGATGGCTGTCGAGGTTGTGATGCCGAAATTGGGCATGTCAATGAAAGAAGGAACGGTATCTGTCTGGAATAAAGAGGTCGGAGAAACCGTAAATAAAGGGGAAAGCATTGCAAGCATCAACTCTGAAAAAATTGAAATGGAGATCGAATCACCTGCTGAAGGAACCATATTGGATATAAAAGTGCCTGAGGGAGAAGGTGTGCCGCCTGGCACGGTCATCTGCTATATCGGTGAAGGAAATGAACAGATCGAGGAAAAGAAAGAAAAAGACCTGCCGCCAAAACAAAAGAAAGAGAGAAAGAAAATCTCCCCTGTGGCACGTAAGATTGCTCAAAGCGCTAATCTGGATATTCATACACTAGTGGGAACAGGTCCAGATGGAAGAATCACGAAAGCGGATGTGCTTCGAGCACTTCCTGATGAAAAAGAAAAACAACACAATGAACCAACAAAGCATCAGCCAGTCAGCATGATGCGGAAAACCATTGCCTCGCGAATGATGGAAAGCCTGCAAACAAGTGCACAATTAACAATTACGATGAAAGCGGATGTGACAAAGCTGACAGCATTACAGTCTGAGTTGAACGAAACAGCCGCAGCACGACACGATATGAAATTAACCATGACCGATTTTGTAGCCAAAGCAGTGGTTCTTTCCCTGCTAGAGCATCCTGCAATGAACAGTCAATATCAGAATGATAGAGTCGAAACTTTTGAGTATGTTCATCTTGGAATCGCTGCTGCTTTAGATCACGGTCTGGCAGTACCTGTTATTCAGCATGCGGAAAAACTTTCACTTATTGAGCTGGCGAAGAGCATCAAATCGTATGGCAAAAAAGCACGTGAAGGCAGACTTCTCCACGATGAAATTGAAGGCTCTACCTTTACAATCACTAACCTAGGCGCCTATGCTGTGGAACATTTTACACCGATTTTGAATCCGCCGGAAGCAGGTATTCTTGGCGTTGGCAAAGCGGATCACATGCCTGTATATCATGGGAATGAATTATGTAAAGGGACGATCCTGCCACTCAGTCTGACATTTGACCATCGCGTGCTGGACGGGGCTCCGGCATCACAATTTTTATCAACTGTTAAAGCGTATTTAGAAAATCCAGTATCCATTCTTTTATAGGAAGAAGGTGAAATGACCATGACGCTAGTCATTATAGGAGGCGGGCCAGCAGGATATGTGGCGGCAATAACAGCCGCCCGTTTTGAAAGAGAGGTTGTACTAATCGACCAAGGCCTGTTAGGAGGTACCTGCCTGAATGAAGGCTGTATTCCAACGAAAGCACTTTTGCAAAGCGCTGATATGTACGAGCATGTGAAATCAGCTGGACAATTTGGAATTGAGCTTCCAGGGAAGGAGCCTGTCATTCATTGGGATGCCGTTCAAAGGCGGAAGCGGTCAGTCGTCAAGCAGCTGACTGATGGCGTTCGTTATTTGATGAATAAAAACAAAATCAGCGTGTTAAATGGGAAGGCATCATTTCTTTCAGCACATGAGCTATTGATAGAAAGTGAAGGGAAATCTGAAATCATTCAGGCAAAACAAATCATTATTGCTTCAGGATCAGAACCTGCTGCTTTACCTTTCGCCCCATTTGACAGAGAGTGGATCATTGATAGTAAGGATGCGATGACGCTCCCTTCAATACCAGATTCGCTTTGTATCATTGGTGGAGGGGTGATCGGCTGTGAGTTTGCAAGCATCTTTAGCCGAATGGGATCAAAGGTTGTCATGGTGGAACAGGCAGCACACATTTTACCTGAAGAAGATCACGATACGGCTAAATGTCTTCACGATCAGCTTCAAAAAGCAGGTGTGGAGATTTTGACATCAGCAGCAGTCAAACAGCTTGATGCAATTTCCAAAAAAGTGGTCATTGAGAAGGATCATGGGGAGCGCTGTGACATCCAGTCTGATCATTGTTTAGTCGCCATTGGCAGAAAACCGAGGATGGGAGAGCTGAATCTTGAGCAGATCGGCATAGAATTTGACAGGAACGGCATCTGCGTGAATGAGCATATGCAAACCAATCTTCCGCATATCTATGCGTGCGGTGATGTAACAGGCGGCGTTCAGCTTGCTCATGCTGCTTTTCATGAAGGAACGATTGCGGCATCACATGCATCAGGTGAAGATGTAAAGGTCAATGAACAAGTGATTCCAAGGTGCATCTACACGTCTCCAGAAATCGCTAGTGTCGGTTTAAATGAAGAGAATGCTAGAAAACAATATGGGGAGATTCGAATAGGGAAATTTGCATTCTCTGCAAATGGAAAAGCACTAATTTTAAATCAGCCAGCTGGTCAAGTAAAGGTCATTGTCGAATCGCAATATCAAGAAATTTTAGGTGTATCCATTATCGGGCCGAATGCAACAGAACTGATTGGACAAGCGGCGGTGATGATGCATACAGAGCTGACAGCTGATACATTAGAGCAGTTTATTGCGGCACATCCGACACTCTCTGAGGCGATACACGAAGCCTTGCTGCAAACAAATGGGCGAGCGGTGCACTGCTGATAGAGAAACTTTCTATCCGAATGACTTCCTGGGTCAGCCAATAATTGAAAGCGCTTTTATAATTATCTATAATGGATAAAAAGCCCCCAGAGGAGAGGATGGAATGAATCCGACGCCTTGTTATTTAAATACTTGGAAACGTTTTGTTCATGAAGGTTTGCTTGATAGGTCTCGTCTGGATAAGAGAGTGATGGAGTCATGGCACAGATGTAAACAGGCAAATGTGAACCCGTATTTAGATAAAGGACAGTCGTTGTTAGAAAAGGAGTTATTCAGTGTTCAAAAAAAGAAGTACTCACTATTCCTAAATGCAGCTCTTCCTTACTTAAATAAAATCAGTCAGCAATTAAAAGAATCGGACATGATGGCATTACTTATCGATGCAGATGGTTATGTGCTAAGTCTGACAGGAAGTCAAAGGACACTGGTAGAAGCGAAAAAAATAAATTTTATGGAGGGCGCGCGCTGGACCGAAGCCGATGTGGGAACGAACGCTATTGGAACGGCACTGGTCATTGGGGAAGCCGTAGCGATCAACGGAACTGAGCATTTTTCAGTCGCTTCCCACCATTGGAGTTGTTCAGCGGCCCCTATTCGTGATGCAGACGGCACGATCATAGGAGTCATTGATATCTCCTGTATGGCGGATCAAAGGCATCCTTTTATGCTTGGGATGGCTTCAACAGTTGCATATGCCATCGAGAGAGAAATTCAGGTCCAGCAAAAAAGGAAAGAGATGGAGCTGATCAGTCATTGTCTCCAGCAGGTAGAAGCGGACGAACCATATGTTGTCTGTAATGAGAAAAAGCAGATTGTTTTGGCAAGTAAGCCGATTAGAGACCGATTTTCAGACTGGTACGGAATGGATGTTGAGCTGCTCATGGACGATACATTTGTTACACGGGACAAGCAGATTATTCAGTCAGAACAAGACGGAAAGCTGCTTGGGATGTCTTTTTCTCTTGAAGAAGCAGCGAAGAGTAATATGACCGTTTCTTTTTCTCAATTTCCCGGGGAATCTGGAACAAGTGCGGTATTTCAGCAGACACTTAGCGAATTGAAACGAGCGGCACAAACAGATGTAAATGTATATATTTGGGGAGAAACAGGTACAGGGAAAGAACTGGCCGCTCGAGCGATTCACTTAGCTAGTGAAAGAAATAAAGGACCGTTTATTGCCGTTAATTGTGGAGCCATACCAGAAAGCCTGTTAGAAAGTGAACTATTTGGTTATGCTGAAGGAGCATTTACAGGGGCAAAACGTCATGGAGCAAAGGGGAAATTTGAGCAGGCGCAAAAAGGAACGCTCTTTTTAGACGAAATTGGCGAAATCCCTTATGCGATGCAAGTGGCCCTTCTTAGGGTCATTGAAGAAAGAAAAGTCGTACCGCTCGGAGGGACACACGAAATCCCTTTGGATATTAGAATCATTACAGCGACACACCGAAATATGAACGAACTGCTGAAGGAAGGTAAAATACGAGAAGATTTGTATTACCGACTTCATGTCTATCCAATCAACATCCCGCCGCTTAGAGAAAGAAAAGAAGACATTGTTGATTTATATCGTTACTACCAAAAGAAACACCAATGGAATGCAGTATTTCCTGAATCTTTTTTTCGTAAGCTAGAAGCGTACCACTGGCCAGGAAACATACGAGAGCTTTTTAATCTGTTTGAACATATAAGGGTACTGTTTCCTAAAGGAGGATGGATTGGTGAATCGCAATATGCGGCGGTATTAGAGACGATGGATCAGAAAAAGCATAAGCTGCCTCCAGTAGAATGTACCGAGATTCCAAAAGAGCTCACGTTTAGGGAACGTATTCAAAAGCAAACAGTGATAGAAGCACTGCACAAAACGAAAGGTCATGTGACAGAAGCAGCGAGGCTGGCAGAGGTGCCAAGAAGCACCTTTTATAAGTGGATGCGAAAGTATAAGCTGTCATGAACTCATAGGGAGCGCAGCAGCAAGGAGGCCTTGGTCTTTCAGTTAGAGGTCGGGGTCTTTCTGTCATGTCTAAACAGAAAACAAAAAGGAAGGAAGAAAGGCTTGACTGTTATATTAGTATATGTTAAATTATAAAAGCCGTCGCTAATGAGACAGGAATGAAACACTTAAAAATTCTTGACACATTTTTCTGGCATAGATATAATGAAACATGTCTTATTATTCCGCAGTAGCTCAGTGGTAGAGCTATCGGCTGTTAACCGATCGGTCGTAGGTTCGAGTCCTACCTGCGGAGCCATAATGGAGAAGTACTCAAGTGGCTGAAGAGGCGCCCCTGCTAAGGGTGTAGGTCGCGCGAGCGGCGCGAGGGTTCAAATCCCTCCTTCTCCGCCATTATTGTATGGCCCGTTGGTCAAGCGGTTAAGACACCGCCCTTTCACGGCGGTAACACGGGTTCGAATCCCGTACGGGTCATGTTTTGTTTTTTGATTCGTTGGGCTATAGCCAAGCGGTAAGGCAACGGACTTTGACTCCGTCATGCGTTGGTTCGAATCCAGCTAGCCCAGCCATTTTTTATATATGTTTTTCTGCATAGCAGATGAGCCATTAGCTCAGTTGGTAGAGCATCTGACTTTTAATCAGAGGGTCGAAGGTTCGAGTCCTTCATGGCTCACCATTGTCACGCGGGTGTGGCGGAATTGGCAGACGCGCTAGACTTAGGATCTAGTGTCTTTATGACGTGGGGGTTCAAGTCCCTTCACCCGCATTGTTTTTCCAAACAGTGCACTTATGAATATATGAGCACATCATACACGCGGTCGTGGCGGAATGGCAGACGCGCTAGGTTGAGGGCCTAGTGGGTGAATAACCCGTGGAGGTTCAAGTCCTCTCGGCCGCATCTAAAAAACCAAAGGTGGTAGACCTTTGGTTTTTTTATTTTTTATAACTTCTAAATGAATCTGTCCACTGATCTTAAGTAAGTGGGCTTTTTTTGTTTGAGGTTGATATTTTTATATAATGTCATCCAATTTTTCTTCAGCCATAGCCTTTTGTTTGTTAGGAAATAAGTGAACATATACGTCTATTGTTGTCCGAATAGAGGCATGTCCTCTTTCTTTGATTGTATAATATTCTTCTTCTTGAAATTAATAAAGCAACATGAGAGAGCCTAAGATCATGCAGCCTAGCCTTATTTTCTTTGTTTTGGGCTCTATTAGTACATGATGTTCTCCATTAATAAATGTTGAGGCTTTGTTGACATCAATTTCTTTCTTATATCTATCGTGGTCTATTTTGTCACAAGAGTTTGCTGAATATCGTTACACATTTTACAAGACAAGTTATTTGCTGGATGGTCTAATGACGAGCTTAAAAATTTATATTGAGAAGCAAAAGATAAAAGGGTGTTACTTCGTGTAGCGTCCTTTTTATCTTGGAAAGAATGAAACAAATTGAAAAGAAGAAGAGTGGAAAAGATTTTAATTGTATTAGGGGACTTTAATAATAAATATTTATGATAAACTGATGTCATCAAAATTTTCTAATTGAAATGAATCTTAACGTAGGAGCAGTTGCTAGATAATGGAGGTATAACATGAAACAGATAGAAGCAATTTTTTTAGATAGAGATGGAACAATTGGTGGTGATGATACTATTCATTATCCCGGAAAATTTGAACTCTTTCCTTATACAGCAATTCAAATCAATAAACTAAAAAAAGATAATGTGAAAATATTCTCTTTTACAAATCAACCTGGTATATCAAGTGGATTTGCTAAAGTAGAAGATTTTAAAGAGGAATTGAAAGGTTTTGGTTTTGATGAAGTATATATATGTCCACACGGTCATAATGATGGATGCTCTTGTAGGAAGCCTGGCATAGGAATGTTAATGGAAGCTCAACAAAAACACGATTTAACTCTCGAAAATTGCGTCGTAATTGGGGACCGTTGGAGTGATATTGTTGCAGCTGATAAAGTAGGAAGTATTAAAATTTTGGTTAGAACTGGGGCTGGTGAATATTCACTTCGTGAACACTTTGATAAATTAAGTGGGATTAAAATAGATTATATAGCCAATGACCTTAATGATGCTATAAACTGGTTGTATAAAAATTCTTGTTTAAATAATCAAGTGTAATATTACCCTGCTAATGAGAGCTGTCAATACAAACAAGGTGTTTCAACATGTAGCATCTTTTTTTGAAATAAAAAGGTTACGAGTCCTTTCATAAACAGAGTGTTGAGGTCGTTGGAATTAAGGTAAACCAGTAGAAGTGATGGTGACGGAATTAAAACAGACCGAACTATGAAAAATGACAAGAAACATGAAAGCTAACCAGGGGGAAATTGCTTAGAAATCTATGAATGGAGAGTGAATCGAATTGCTCCATAAAAAAAAACAAAAAGCACCTCGTGACCGGTCGAAGCTGATTGCAGTTACATTGTGGTCTTGTGTTGGGAGCCTGCTGCTGAAAACTTTCTGTCAGAGTTTATTAATGAAAACACCAGATTATGAAGAAGTAAAGGCAATAAGGACAAAGTTAGAGGAGTAGACCCACTTATCAAGGCCAAAATTAAAAAACATAGCATATAATTAATATGCTATGTTTTTTCTTGTTACACTAATGCACCCATTACTTTAATTGCTACATAAGGTTATCTTATGATGGAATAAAAACAAGTGTCAGTCAGCTTGTTGCCATCTGCGGATAAATCATCATTTCTTAAAGTGCCTTCAAATACAAAGCCAAGTTTTTCTGGGATAGCCCGACTTTTAAGGTTTGTAGATTCACACCTTATTTCAATTCTTCTAAATTTGATATTGTTTAATCCGAAGTCAGCTAATTTCTCCACTGCTTCTGTCATATATCCATTCCCACTAAATTTAGTATTTACCCAATACCCAATCTCACATTTAGGAATGGTCCAGTCAATCCTCTGAAGGCTAGTTGTCCCAATGAAGTGATTGCTGTTTTTATCAAAAATAAGAAAACGGAAACTTTCCCTCTTTAAAAAATTGATATGAGCATTTCTTAAATTGATCTCTGTTTCTTCAGCAGTAGGAAGTTTTTGAGCGAATGGCAACCACGCTTTTAATTCAGAAAAGGAATCCTTTATTGCTTGGTTTACAATTTTCCCGTCTCCTGTTTGGTGTGGTGCTCGAAGAATGAGTCTTTCTGTTTCTAACTGTAAAGGAATATCTAACAATAAAGGGTTCATTTCATTTCTCCTCTCGGAATTTTATATTTTAGCGTGTATGGAGAGTATTTAGTTCATACTGTTCGTTGTCAATTTATTGTAGCAGATACTTGATCGATTCTTTAGAATATGAAGGTGCATCTTAAGTAAGTGGAATTTTTGTTTGAGATTGTTCTCTGTTTAGTTATTTAAAATTTCCAACTGAACAACAAAATCATAAAGTGGGGTTGAGTAAATGCTTGGATTACCAAGAGGGGAAGTTTTTTTAGTTCCTTGGTTTGCTGAATGGGTCAAAGAATTTGATATGGAAAAGAAACGAATAGTAGAAGTTATCGGTCAGTACATAGTGAATGTCCACCATATAGGAAGTACAGCAGTAAATGGTTTGAGTGCGAAACCCATTATTGATATAGCGATCGAAATCAATCATTTTCTTGACGGAGAACAGTGCGTAACAGCTTTGCAAGGGCTGGGTTATTCTTATAGAGGGATCAATGTGTTACCTGAAAGACACTATTTCAGTAAAGGAGAACCACGTACACATCAAATCCATATGTATCAAACGGGCAATAGATATCTACTCGAACAAATAAATTTTAGGGATTACCTGAGAAGTAACGAACTAGCAAGAAGTGAGTACCAACAGCTTAAACTTAACCTAGCAAATGTAAATAAAAATGACAAACACAAATATGCAGAGGGAAAAACAGAATTTGTTAAGTCGATTTTAGATAAAGGTTCTCTTTAGGTGCTGAAAAAATTGATTTTATGCACAAGAAAAATCGCTGCAAAGAAGAGTTTCTTCTTTCTAATCAACAAATTGCAATTATTACCGATTCATGCTATAATGAAAAGTAATTATTTTTGTTCGGCGTAAAGGATAGTATGAAGATTGACTTTTCGTCTTGAGGGTACTTTGGGCAAGGATAGTATAATACATTGTGTGGTAAACGCACGAGGAGGCAACAATCATGGAACAAGGTACAGTAAAATGGTTTAACGCAGAAAAAGGTTTTGGATTTATCGAACGTGAAGAAGGCGACGATGTATTCGTACATTTCTCAGCTATCCAAGGCGACGGATTCAAATCTTTAGACGAAGGTCAAAAAGTATCATTTGACGTAGAGCAAGGTTCTCGTGGAGCTCAAGCTGCTAACGTTCAAAAAATTGCTTAATCTTCATTCTTTTAAAACAGGTTCTCTACGGAGAGCCTGTTTTTTTTGCATGAAAAAACCCTACTCAACGTACAAGTAGGGAGATGGTACAAGGTATTCGTAAAAATTTCATGCTTCAAAGGTTAGTTTAGTATAACATACTGGATTGACAATATGCGGAATTTCCATAAATTAATTTCTTTTATTTTCTTTATAAAGCGGACTGTTCAGTCATTCTGTTATTAAGAAAGATTGAAATGAAGTCATAATTTACTTATTAATCAATTAAATGAATATTTTTCCGGAGTGGAATATGGTAAAATCATTATGTTCTTTCTATAAAAATTGGAAATGTGGTGAATATATTGAAACGTATTTTGGGATCTTTTGTTTTTATATTTATCTTCAGTT
Source organism: Bacillus sp. FSL R5-0712 (assembly GCF_038593285.1). Taxonomy (NCBI): domain Bacteria; kingdom Bacillati; phylum Bacillota; class Bacilli; order Caryophanales; family Bacillaceae; genus Bacillus; species Bacillus sp. FSL R5-0712. The sequence continues at coordinate 576,972 of NZ_CP151981.1, forward strand.
TTTCTTTTGTTTTATTCGCAAGTGCAGAAGAGGTGAACATGTCATCTGGAGTCTCCATAAATGGAGAATTGAAATCCAAAAGTTCAATGAACCGATACAATTTTACAACGAATGCTGATGGAGAAGTATACATCAGGCTAGATAAGGCATCTGCCTCTTTTAGTATTACTCTATATGATTCGAAAGGGAATAAGATAGATTCTAATGAATCTTCATTTCCTGGTGAAGCTCTGGTTATCGATAATAAATTGAAAAAAGGGAATTATTATATTGAAGTTATGCCCAGTGAATGGGAAGGCGTAACTAAAGGTACATATCAACTAAAGGCGACATATCCAGGTGCTTTTAAGCGTAATTTAACAACCTTTGAACCAAACGACACTTTTGAAACAAGCATGAAGGTATCTAATGGTACCTATTATAAATCAACGATTGATAGTGAAATTGATAAGGATGTTTATCAGTTCACTTCCAACAAAGATGGTGAGTTATATCTTACTTTAGATCAGGAAACATCTGAATTAGAAGTCACTGTCTATAATGAGAACAAAAATGAAATTGTATCTGACTATACGTGGAATGCTGGAGAGAATATTGTCATTCACGAAAATATAAAAAAAGGAACCTATTATGTCAAAATAAAACCATACACCTCTAATTGGGAAGGAATATCAAATGCTAAGTACCGACTTAAAGTGACGTATCCAGGTTCTTTTAAAAGAGATTTAAATACTTACGAACCAAACGACACGTTTGAAACAGCAAGTCCGCTCATCTCAAATCAATATTACAAATCAAAGCACGAATCGGATTTGGATAGAGACGTATATCAATTTTCAACAGTGAAAGATGGAAAAGTGAAGATTAATCTAGATAAAATAACAGAAGGAGCCTCTATCGCTTTATACGACAAGAACGGTAATGAAATCACTAGGGAATATTTACCTGATATCTTTGGGACAAGTCCAGTTATTGATTTAAATCTAAAAAAGGGCAAATACTATATTGTTGTTGAGCCTAGACATTGGGATGGTGTATCCAGTCAAACATATCGTTTAAAAGCATCTTATCCAGATAAAACACCAAGCATAAACACAGTAACTGATCAATCAACAAATATCGTAGGTAATGCGGAAACGAATGCCAAAGTTTTCGCATATATTGGTCAAAAAAAATTAGGCTCTACAAATGCAAAAAAAGGGAAATATTCAATCAAAATTCCTAAACAAAAAGCTGGAACTTTAATCACTGTGTATTTAGTAGATTCTAATGGAGCGAGAAGTGGCAGTAAAACAATAAAAGTGTTAGATAGAACGCCTCCCGCTATACCAAGTGTTAATAAAATCACAAAAAATACAACGGTTATAACAGGTAAAGGTGAAAAATATGCTACAGTGTACGTTTATCATAAAAACAAGAAGTTAGGAACTGCAAAATTAAATAAAAATGGACAATTTAAAGTGAAAATAAAAAAACAGAAGAAAAATGCATTGATAACCGTTTATTTAAAGGATGCTGCCGGAAATAAGAGCAAATCTAAAGTGGTAAAGGTTTATTAGTGGACTATGTAAGACAACTTAAGGAGATATTGAAATGCTAAAACGATTCTTATTTATTTTTTCAACGCTCCTCATGGCGATTGCAGTATTATTTATCGCCGCAAAGGATTCACCTGGGAAGAACACGATTTCGTTAGATGACCCATTACCATTTATGCTGTCAGTAGGGATGGTGGTTTTCTTATTTATTCCTCCTTTGGTGATGTCGTTTTTTGATCATATTGTGGTTAGAGTAATATCTGGAATCTATCAATGTTTTATTGTGTTCTCATTCCTTGTCTTAATCCCTATAGGCTTTTTTATTCCAAACGGGGGAATGACTATTTTGATTTCAATTTTAGGCTTTTTGGTTAGCTTGTCCAGTATGGTCGTTACATTTATGCGAGGTCATCATAAAGAAAAAGGAGTTAGCATATAGCGATCCATAAAAAAGCCACGACTCAATAGAGAAGTGGCTTTTTTACGTTTGATCAAAAATCATAGAATTCTCTTCGGTCAGTCATAAAGTAATAAAATACTGCCATTTCAAAGAATATCAATCATAACGTCGAAATATCAATCACAAACCGGTAACGCACATCACTTTTCAGCACCCGTTCATACGCTTCATCAACTTGATTAGCGTTGATGACTTCAATTTGTGGTGCGATGTTGTGAGCAGCTGCGAAATCGAGCATTTCTTGTGTTTCTTGGATGCCGCCAACGAGTGAACCAGCAATGCTGCGGCGGCCGGAAATTAATGAAAAGACGTGGAATTGATCCGGCTTAGGCGGTGCACCGACGTTCACCAAGGTTCCATCTACACGGAGTAAGGACAAATAGGCATCCACGTTAATGTTGGCAGAGACTGTATTGAGAATGAGGTCATACTGACCGGCTAGTGTCTGAAACGTTTCAGGATCACTTGTAGCAAAGTAGTCTTTTGCGCCAAATGATAGTGCTTCTTCTTTTTTATTCAAAGAGCGGCTCAATACCGTCACTTCAGCACCTAGAGCGCTCGCGAATTGAATGGCGACATGACCGAGTCCGCCCATTCCGACGATAGCAACCTTTTTGCCAGGACCTGCCTTCCAGTGCTTTAATGGTGAATAAGTGGTAATGCCAGCACAGAGAAGAGGACTTGCGGCATCAAGGGGCAGTTGATCAGGAATGCTGACGACAAATCGTTCAGTCACAACAATTTTTTGACTGTAGCCGCCATAAGTCGGCTCCCCGTCATAGTCACGGCTGTTATACGTTTGGACAACCCCTTTTGTGCAATACTGCTCGTCTCCATTTTGACAATATTCACAGGTACCGCATGAATCCACAAAGCAGCCAACGCCTACACGGTCTCCGATCTGAAACTTTGTCACATCATCCCCTACAGCTGCAACGACCCCAGTAATCTCATGACCTGGAACCATCGGGAAAATGCCGCCGCCCCATTCATCAAAAGCGCTGTGGATATCTGAATGACAGATCCCGCTAAATTGAATATCAATTAAAATATCATGTGGACGAAGAGCTCTTCGTTCAATGGTCGTCCGTTCAAAATTCGCTTTTGCGTGTGAAACACTTAAAACATTTGATTGGTGCGTCTGACACATTCTTGATCATCCTTTCAAAAATAAGATTCGATTCTTTCTTCTATACTGTACGTCTTAAAGTGAACTCTAAGTCAATAGAAAACCCTCTTCAGGCTTTTAATAAAAGAATTGAGCCAAAAGCATCTTGCTTTCTTTTTCAAAATGGAGATGATGAGGAAAGGGAGATCGGAAGGTAAGAGAAAGAAGGAGAGTACAATGAAAATAGCACAAGCAGCAAAACAGCTCGATTTATCCACTGCGACACTTAGATATTACGAAAATATTGGTTTGATTAGGGAAATCAAACGTGACGATCATGGGATTCGTGATTATACAGAGGATGATCTTCAATGGATTGAATTTATCAAGTGTATGAGAAATGCAGGGCTCTCGATTGATGCGCTTAGAGAATATACAGCCTTATTTTTTGAGGATGATGATCATACGTTATCTTCGCGAAAAAACATTTTGGTCAATGAACGAGAAAGACTCGTCCAAAAACAAAAGGAAATCGAAGAGACCATTAAACGGTTGGATTTCAAAATAGAAAGTTATGAAGATATTATCCACAATCATGAGAAAAAACTCGCTCATCAGCTGAAAACTCATTCTAATTAAACGAAGAAAAACCTGTGACAAGTCACAGGTTTTTTTGATAGAGTTATCTTTTTGTGTAACGCACCCAGTTATAATGTGCGTGGAGCGGGGTAACACCGTTGTAGGAGCCGAGCCATTCATCGACACCTGCACCATTCCACAGGTTCATCATAATTTTCCCTGGTGTTTGAGGAATTTGAGTGGTGGCGGTATGTTTTAATTGTCCATCGACATACCATTTGATAGAGTTTGGCTGCCAGTCAAATGCATACGTGTGATAAGAGTTCGCTGCATCGAAACCAAGGTTGACGATCTTTTCATGATTTCCTACACCATTGGTATAGTAGTTAAACTGTACCTTTGTCGTATCTTTTCCTAGAAATTCAATGTCAATCTCATCCCAAGGCGTGCCATCAGTCGGTCCCGTATAAGTGAAGAAAGAAGAGACGATCCCCACATTTTTGGCTGGCTTCATGTTGACTTCATATAGCCCATAGCCGTACGTTTGAACGGAGCGGTTTTCTCCGCAGTCAAACTTGTTATAGGCAGGACTTGTGAGTGATAAACGCATTTCACCTGATGAGGTCATCGACACGTTATTTGCACGCCACGTACAGTTAAACATGTTTCCATTCGAGTATCCATCGGCTTTTTGCCATAACCCCGTATTATAGTTGTTAAAAGGTTCATAAAACGATCCACCCGTTTGTGCCGAGGCACCCGCAGTAAATGTGGATAAACTCAAGACTAATCCAGTGACAACCAGCATCAACATTCGTTTTACATGATAAGACATATAAGCATTCTCCTCTCCTTTTTGGAAGCGCTTTCTTAATAGATCATACATGATTCTGATAAAATGGAAAATCGGTCTAATTTCTGATATTAAGCAGGAGAGGTTGCTAGAATCTTCCCTTATTCTTGGGAAATGAAGTATCAATAGAAAAGGATCAAAAACACCAGTAGTGATGGTTGGGTTTTTAATCCTTTATATATGTGTTTTCTTTTTTGATCAGCTACCGAAAAAATCTTTTCGTATGCTGTTTACTATTTTTCTGTAGCTGCAATATCTAATAAACAGCCCACGAGTTCTTTTTTCCTAGAATAGAACGGAAAATGATCAGCATCAAGGGTATAAATACGTTCAAAAGATCTAGTGGCATACATCTGTCTTTGCAAGTCAATCGGAATGGAGCGGTCTTTTGTTGTTTCAATATATACGCTAGGCACATGTCCAAAGCGTATATTTGTTAGAGAGACCTTATCTTCAAAAGGCTGAACAGGCTGTGGGCGTATATTCCTTTTGAACAATCGCAGATCTTCCTCCGAACTTTCGTTGAGCATATCCTCTGCAATGAATTCTTCTATTAATGTAAGGGTCTGATCCTTTTCGTTCAACGTTGCTTTAGGACCACCTGATGCAATATCACTGACGGCTTGTCCATTCTCTGGGACAAAGGCGCAGACGTATACAAGTTTTTTGATCTTCTCTGGTATTTCCTCTGCTGCTTGTGATATGACCATTCCGCTCATACTGTGTCCTACTAAAATGACAGGCTGGTCTATTTTGTCAATTGTTGAAACAACTTTTTTTACATAGCTTTTTAGTGATACGTCCTGTGGAGGCGTAACATCTTCGCCGCTGCCAGGTAAATCAATAGCAACTACTTTATGACCTTTTTGTTGAAGAGCAGGTGTTATTTGGTCCCAGCACCAGCCACCTTGAAATGCACCATGAACGAATAGGAATGTATTCAATGAGATCACCTCTATTGTTTGATGTAACTATTATAGTTACACTTAGAAATACAGTCAAATGATATCGATTAAAAAAGAATGATTGACAAAGCGGACAGTTGTCCGTAAGATAATACCGTTACAATTGTCCTAAAGAGAAGCAAAGAAATTTGATTTAACACATAGAGATAAGTGTCATGTGGATGAAGGTAAAGAAGGTGAGCATGGTGGAAAAGGATATTGGGGAGGAAATTGAAGAGATCGCATTCTCCTTGTTTCAAGAATTTGGTGTAGAAAATGTCAGCATGCATAAAATTGCGAAAACAGCTGGTGTTGGGCAGGGCACTTTATACCGCCGCTACGCCAATAAAAGTGATTTGTGCCTTTCTATCCTTGGGGAGAGATTTGAACAGCTGATCCCAGCTTTGCATCTTTACTTGAGCAAAATAAGTGATCAGCCGGTCCGTGAACGTTTGCGCTACGTTCTCGAAGAAATTCATCTGATCGTCGGTCACCATTTAGACTGGATTCGAATGCTCACAATCTCTGGGAATTTAGAGCAGACAAGTAAAGTGTATGAGAGTCATTACAGTCAATCACTTAGACAAATCATTCGTGATTTGCTTGAAGAAGCGAGAGAAAAGGGAGAAGCGAACATACAGGATATAGAACTGACAACGTTATGTATGTCCTCTCCAATGACGCCTGAGCTCATGTTTTATATACATGAATCTGGCTATTCAATCGAAAAAATTGCTCAATTTGCTGCAGAAAAACAGATTTTATCCGTCTTTCAATAGACATGAAAGTGGCTCATTTCTGACCACCCTGACTTCCTAAGGTTCATCTAAATTGAAAAAGAAAAGGAGCCAACTTAATATGAACAAACAGAAAGCAGCAGCTTCTGAAATTCGAACGCTGCCCATTATTATTTCTTTTATCACAGCTGGATTTATTGGCCTGTTCAGTGAAACGGCATTAAACATGGCGCTGAGAAGTTTAACGTTAGACTTTGGAATTGAAGCGACGACTGCTCAGTGGTTGACAACAGGATATTTATTAACACTTGGTATTCTCGTACCGATTTCAGGACTCATTCTTCAATGGTTTACGACAAGACAGCTTTTCATTACATCGCTCGTCTTTTCAATCATCGGAACATTTATTGCAGCGGTTGCGCCGGTCTTTAGTATTTTAATGGTAGCACGTGTCGTGCAGGCAGTCGGCACAGCATTGCTTCTGCCGTTGATGTTTAATACGATTTTGGTCATCATCCCGCCTCATAAACGAGGCAGATCGATGGGGATTATTGGTCTTGTGATCATGTTTGCACCAGCTGTCGGTCCAACCGTCTCTGGTCTTATTCTGAAATCGCTGACGTGGCATTGGATTTTCTGGATTTCACTTCCTTTATTAATTGCTGCACTCGTATTTGGTTATATCTTTATGCAAAATATTACAGAACCAACAAGACCGAAAATCGATATCTTATCAATTGTGCTTTCAACCATTGGTTTCGGCGGAATTGTGTATGGCTTTAGCAGTGCCGGAGAAGGCGGCGGCTGGAGCAGTATGCATGTCATCGTGGCAATTGTAGTTGGTGTCATAGGGATTCTCGTGTTCTCCTTAAGACAGTTGAACATGAAAGAACCAATGCTGAACTTAAGCCCGTTTAAATATCCGATGTTTGTCATTGGGTTACTTTTGATTTTAGTGTGTATGATGGTGATGCTGTCTGCTATGATGATTTTGCCATTGTATCTGCAAACGTCCTTGGCGCTTTCTACATTTACAGCAGGTTTAATGCTATTGCCAGGTGGAATTATCAACGGACTGCTATCCCCAATCATGGGTGGTCTATTTGATAAGTTTGGTCCAAAATGGCTTGTCATTCCAGGTCTTGTCATTGTCGCAGCGACGATGTTTGGCTTTACGAATCTAGGTGTGAATACGTCGATTGGATTCATTGTAACCCTTCATATTACATTAATGATCGGAATCGCGATGATCATGATGCCTGCTCAAACAAATGGATTGAATCAGCTGCCGCCAGAGCTATATCCGCATGGTACAGCGATTATGAATACATTGCAGCAGGTGGCAGGAGCCATTGGTACTGCGATCGGTATCTCGATCCTTTCATCAGGAGCCCGCAGCTTTATGGAAAATGTGTCTGATCCCGCAAATCCGATGAATCAGCTGCTCGCCTTTACAAATGGCGTCCAGCATGCATTTATCTTTGCAGTGATCATGACGATCATCGGTTTGATTATTGCCTTCTTCATTAAACGAGTGAAGGTAGAACAGCAAGTATCATAAGAGAAATGAAAAGCACTGTGGACATAGCGCCGCAGTGCTTTTTTATTTGCTCAATGCTTGTTTCAAAGAGAGTGAAAACGGGGAGATAGTTAAAAAATGAACATTGAAAATTTGTTGCTGGTTTAGTAGGAGGAAAAGAGGAAAAGGAAACGAATGAGTAACTAAGAAATGAATAAGATAGGAGTCTGAGATCATGAACTTAGAAGAACAAATCAAAATCGCTGCTTCATTACGCCAGCCATCTGAAGGTTCATTAGCGAGTCAATCGGAACTAAAGCCAGTAAATCCTCCTGATGTGAACAAAATGGAATATGACATTCCAACAAGTGCTGGCGAAACAAAGGTGTGGGTGTTTAAGCCAGTGAACACATCAAAGCAGCCGCTTCCTGTTTTTGTGAATTTACATGGCGGCGGATTTATCATGGGCAGTGCTGAAATGGATAATCCATGGTGTCCAGTCATTGCAGACCGGGCGCAATGTATCGTGGTCAATGTCGAGTATCAGCTTGCTCCTGAGCACCCTTTCCCAGCCGCTCTCCATGAATGCTACGATGTACTGAAGTGGCTGTATGAACACCCTGATGAACTTCAAATCGATCGGAATGCATTAGCTATTGGTGGACATAGTGCAGGAGGAAATCTGGCAACGGCTGCTTGTCTACTGAATATTCAAAAAGGAAATACACTCCCAATTGCCTATCAAGTGCTTGATTATCCGCCACTTGATCTGGCCACTGATCCAGCACAAAAGCCAGCGTTTGAAGAAGCGATTCCAGTTGAATTGGCGAGACTCTTTAATTCCTTCTATCTGCAAGGCCAAGATCCGCACAATCCGCTCGTTTCTCCGGTTTTTGCAGATCGTTCATCCTTAGCACAAATGCCTCCAGCTCTCGTCATCACAGCAGAGAGGGATTCGCTAGCTGAAGAAGCCGAGCAATATGCTGCCAAATTAAAAGAAGCTGGGGTAGACGTCACGTACAAACAATTTAAAGGAGTTCCTCACGGCTTCACGCATGTGGGAGATTTAGCCATAGCTGAAGAAGCTTGGCATCTGATGGGGGATCAATTAAAGAAGGCGTTTGAATAAGAAAAGTAGAGTGATTCAAAAGCACAGGAGACAATGGGCCTGTGCTTTTATTACTATTTCTGAAAAAGAAAAGTGAATGTAAAAAGGGTCAGATATCTTTCCTCAAGGAATTATCCCTGGCTACTATATGAATAAGACTCATTGGAATTCCATTTACCTTGATGCAGACATTTGTAGAGGAGTTAATTGAACATTCCTACCAATTGGTTTTTCAAAAATGAACAAAAAATTTCAACATGACATCCTCCAAAATGATTCAAAAGGAAGTGACTGCGGAGTTGTATGTAAGTTAGACATAATGCCATCATTTGACTCTCTTCAAAATTGACTTGAGCGAAACGCTGTCGTTATAATTTAACCAGTTAGAAGACGCGAATAGGGGGATATAAAATGGGCTATACAGTCATTACAGGAGCAAGCTCAGGTATTGGATATGAGGCGGCTCTCGCCTTTGCAGCAAGAGGGAAAAATCTTATATTAGCTGCACGCCGGCTCGATAAACTCCAAGAATTGAAGAAGAAGATTCATGATCAATATCCCGATATCAAAGTAGTCATACAGTCAGTCGATTTAACAAACATAGAGCAAGTGTATTCATTTTATGAGTCATTGTCAGATTATGAGCTGGATACGTTCATTAATAATGCAGGGTTTGGCCACTTTGGCTCTATAGGAGAACAAGATTTAAGTAAAATTGGGAATATGCTTCATCTGAATATCGAAGCATTAACGATTCTATCCACCTTATTTGTTCGTGATTATGAGCAAGTAGAGGGGGCTCAGCTCATTAACATTTCTTCACGAGCAGGCTATACAGTCGTTGGCAATGCGGTCACCTATTCAGCAACGAAGTTTTACGTGAGCGCCTTTACAGAAGGGCTGGCCCTAGAGTTGAAAGGAAAAGGAGCCAAATTACAGGCAAAAGTATTAGCGCCATCTGCGACAGAATCAGAATTTGCAAAGCGTTCATTGGATGTAGACGAATTTGAATATGAAGGCAATTTCAAGAAATATCATACATCAAAAGAAATGGCAGCTTGTATGCTTGAGCTTTATGACAGTGAAAAAACAGTCGGTATTGTGGACGGAAAGACATTCGAATTTGAATTAAAAGATCCGATCTTTTCACATGCTGGTACAGTTATGAAATAAAGATTCCATCACTGAGGGAGATATCCTCAGTGATTTTTTTATGGTGTGATTGACTGTGTGGTCAAGCATAGGAGGAATGTAACAAGTGAAGGCGATGAAGCATCACAAAATTGCCCTTCATTACTATACAGAACAGGATTTTGTACGTCCTAGGAAGATCGCTCAAAATGGATACCGATTAGATGAGAAAAATGCTTTAAAGAAACTAATGAAAAAAACACCTTCGCGTTAGGTGTTTTTTTCATGCATTCTTTGATAAAACAAAGAATCACAAGTCCAGTAGATAAGACTGCTCATGATGATGATGGGTAAAGACGCCTTACTCCCAATTCCATCAATAAAAAAGAGCATAACAACCATTGCTATCAGTAAATACGCAGCTAAATAAAGAGGATGGAAAGCCTTTGGCTGCAAAGAAAACAATAACTGCAAAGGAACCGCAAAGACGAAATAAAAAACAAAAAAGATAGGAATATAAAATATCAGAAACGCAGGCTCAGCTTGAATAGGTGGAAATAAGCAGACAAACAAGCCGAGTAAAATAGAGCTGATGAATAGTGTGATTAGGATTTTGTAAAAGGGTTGAAGCGAATGCAAAATGTATACTCCTTTTTTGTAAAATTTACTATATTTTATCATAAATTCATTATCAAGCGTCGGTTATTTTTAAAATACGCCACCTTCAATACTCAACTTAATTACAGCAAAATTAGGTAATAAGAATTGAATAAATCATTAATATAACGCCCTTTTTACCTTTATTTGGTTCTATATCTTTGGCCTCATGTCGATGAATGAAGGTATGGTATAAAGTAAAGCCTATAGAAAGAGATTTAGCCATGAAATCCATCAAATGAGGAAAAGAGATGATCCAATGAACATGACAAAATGGTTAGGTGCTGTCCTTCTTTCTGTTTTATTACTGGTGACAGCAGCCTGTGCGAACACAGGCACTCAAGAGAATACTCAAAGCGAAAAAGAAAACGTATCCAATGAAACAAAAGAGAAAAACAAAGCAGTTGAAACAGGGAATAAGTCCTTATCAAATATTAAGGTATTAGCCACAGGGGGGACGATTGCTGGCAGTTCAGACAGTGATACAGATACGACGGGCTATAAATCTGGTGCACTTGGCATCGATAAAGTCATCGCTTCAGTTCCACAGCTGAAGGATATTGCAAATGTCACGGGTGAGCAGGTAGCGAATGTTGGAAGTGAAAATGTTGATGATGCTCTTCTTTTAAAATTAGCCAAGCGAGTGAATGAACTATTAAAAGATGATCAAGTAGATGGCATTGTCATCACGCATGGAACAGATACACTTGAAGAAACAGCTTACTTTTTACATCTGGTTGTCAAAAGTGATAAGCCTGTTGTGGTCGTTGGCTCAATGAGACCGGCATCGGCTATCAGTGCAGATGGCCCGCTTAACTTGTATCATGCGGTGAAAATTGCATCCACCAAAGAAGCAAAGGGTAAGGGGGTCATGGTCACATTAAATGATCGAATTGCTTCGGCTCGATTTATTACGAAAGCAAACACGACCACAACCGATGCCTTCAAGTCACTTGAGCAAGGATACATCGGAGTAGTTACTGGTGAAGTGGTGTCCTTTTATAACGAACCGACAAGAAAACATACAACTGAAAGCGATTTTGATGTATCGAAGATAAAAGAATTGCCACAAGTCGATATTTTATACGGCTATCAAAATGATCAAAAATATATGTATGATGCAGCAGTAAAAGCAGGTGCGAAAGGGATTGTTGTAGCCGCAGCAGGAAATGGAACGATGTCAACAGAAGCCATCAAAGGAGCAGCAGATGCAGTGAAAAAAGATGTGGTTCTCGTGCGATCAAGCCGTACAGGTAATGGGATTGTCACCCACGAAAAAACGGATGATGAACATCACTTTGTGTCGTCTGATTCATTAAACCCGCAAAAAGCACGTATTCTGCTCATGCTGGCACTAACGAAGACAAAAGATCCAGATAAAGTGCAGAGGTATTATGAACAATATTAATGAAGAAAAAGACCCGAGGCATATTGGGTCTTTTTTTATGCATGTTCCTGATGTTCAGCACGCTCCTTTAAAGAGAGTAAAATATGTCGCCAAATATCGTCTACATCAATAAGAAAGTGCCCTGCTTGATCTATATAATGGGTTTTGACGTTTGGAATCGCCTGAGCTATTTTTTCTATTTCTACAAATGGAGCCATTGTATCTTCTTTTCCGTGCCAGACATCAACAGGAATTTGAATATCTTTCATATCGAATGCCCATGGTTTCGAGAGTAAAATGGGTTCACGAATACATTCATCCACCGATTGACGAGTCGCTTCGTGTAAATGTGTCATCATCATCTCTAACTGCTCATCGGTTTGAAGGAATTGCCGATCCCACGGATGTAAATGCTTGTTCCCGTTTTTGGCCAGCTTCTTAAATTTCTCTGGTTTGTTCTCAATCATTTTCTTCTGGGAACGATAGCTTGCTTTCAATAGCCAAGGAAACTTCTTACTAAGGAAAAAAGCCAATTTGTTTTCTTTCAGCATACTTTTAGGCGGTTTCCCGTTCTGAAAAGGGGTTGTACTTGAGATCAGTGCAGCTGAAAGGACGTGCTCCGGCAATTGATAGGCACAACCAGCAGCGAATGCGCCGCCTCCAGATACACCCATCACTGAAAAATGTTGAATACCAAGATCATCTGCCACTTCCAGCACGTCTTTTGCCCAGTCTAAAATTGTACGGTCAGGTAGAGGGGTAGATAAACCAAATCCAGGTCGATCAACACAGATGAGACGAATGCCGAGTTCTTGAGAGATTGGATCATCATCTAAAAACATCACTCTTGATCCAGGTGTCCCATGAAAAAAGAATACTGGAAACCCCTCAAGATCACCGTATTGAGTCAAACCAACGTACCGGCCATCTTGTAAATGAATGCTTTGCATATTTTCATCCCCTTAATAGTTTAGATAACTTAAATGTTGATGAGAGAAACACCGTATTAAGGCGCTTCTTTTGCAATCTGATAGATTTTTTCGTATAGAGATAGTAATGTTTTTAAATCTTCTTTTGGAAGCTTTGCATAATATTTTTGTATAAGGTGCAGTTGAATGTCTTCCGTATTCTTGTGATAGTCATGGCCCTTTTGAGCAAAATCAACAATGATTTCTCTTCGGTTATGTGGATTAATTTCTCGTTTGACATAGCCGAGCTTCTCAAGCTTTGATACAAGCTGGCTAGCTGCGCTGGCAGAAATCGAAAAGTAATCAGCTAATTCATTGATTGTTCTCGTTTTCGTGCGCAATAGCTCAAGTGTCAGCTCTTGTTTGGCTGATAAATCTGCATACTCATGTTTTAAAAATCGCTGATACTCTTCTACATAAATTGAGCCTAGTGCATTCGAGTATTCAATGATCTTTTTACCGTAATGAATGATTTCCTCATCCAATGACATCACCTCTCTTTTATTATAGGCAATCTTTATATTTAAGTGAAGTTAAATATAAAGAAAAGTTAAATGAATGACGGATATACTTGAAAGGGAGATCACGGGTATATCCACTTTTTCATCAAAAAGGGACAAAGAATACTTCCCATGATTCCCGCACATTCATAAAATGTCGTTGGCTTGAATTTGAACACGTAGTACGCCAAAGTAGCCATGAAAAGGTCGCAGAAGAAAAATACGTATAAGTCCTTTTTGGTGATAGCGCAAATGACTGTTCTGTTTGTTTTCACATGAATCACTCCTTATGAAGTCAATGCCTTTTTCATTGTATTATGATAAAAATCCATTTATAATAAAAAAATAAACCAACTGGTCGGTTTTATTTTGTCCGTATGAAGAAATGCAGGGTAGAAAGGGATTGTGACACATGACAAGTACACAAAGCGGGGCTGGAAAGAGTGAGAAGACGAAGCAAAAAATCGTCACCGCTTCTCGTGATTTATTTGCGAAAAAAGGATATTCAGAAACATCCGTGCGCGATATTTTAGAGGCTGCTGAGGTGAGTAAAGGCAATCTCTATCATCATTTCAAAGGAAAAGAGTTTTTGTTTCTTCATATTATGGAAGAGGATCATCGTTTGATGATGGAAACGTGGCATGAGGAGAAGAAAACACAGCACCGGGCTGTCGATAAGCTCGCTGCATTTGCAGAGATGCTCAGTCAAATGGGCATTAACTACCCATTAATGAGAGCGAGTGAGGAATTTTGTGCCAGTGCTTTTACATCAGACGAAGTCATGGAGCGGCTGAACAAGATTGATGTCGATTTTGATGATGTGATGAGAGATATCTTACTTGAAGGAAACAAAGATGGCAGCTGGTCGATCCAGCATGTGGAGTCAAAAGTGAAAATATTACTTTCCGTTTTTTATGGATTAGACGTGTTATATAAAAATGACACCATTGAGCAGAAGAAAGAGTTACAAAAAGAGGCGATCTCATTGTTTATTCACGGAATCAACCATCATGAGTAACAAGTGAGTCAGTAAAGGGGAAACAAACATCATGCAAAAACCGATTCGTGAGCAAAAAGCAGTACTCGTGATTTTATTAAGTAATATATTTATTGCGTTTTTAGGCATTGGTCTCATTATTCCTGTCATGCCGCTATTCATGAATGTCATGCATCTAACAGGGAGTACGATGGGATACCTTGTGGCGGCGTTTGCCGTTGCCCAGCTCATCGCATCACCTATTGCAGGGAGATGGGTAGACCGCTACGGAAGAAAGATTATGATTGTGTCTGGGCTGTTTCTATTCGCGTTATCAGAACTCGTTTTTGGTCTTGGAACACACGTGTACGTCCTGTATGTTGCAAGGCTTCTAGGCGGTATTAGTGCGGCATTTATTATGCCGGCTGTCACTGCATATGTCGCAGATATTACGACCGTTCAAGAAAGATCAAAGGCGATGGGCTATGTCTCTGCGGCCATTAGTACCGGTTTTATCATCGGCCCGGGAATTGGCGGGTTTATAGCAGAATACGGCGTACGCCTGCCATTCTTTTTTGCGGCAGGGATTGCGTTTATTGCCGTCATTTCGTCTATGTTTATGCTGAAGGAGCCTTTAACAAAAGAAGAGCGAGAGAAGCAAATGAATGAAGTGAAAGAATCGACTTTCTTTAAAGATTTGAAAAAATCAATTCATCCAAGCTACCTCATCGCCTTTATCATTGTGTTTGTCCTCGCATTTGGACTATCTGCATATGAAACAGTCTTTAGCTTGTTCACAAATCATAAGTTTGGATTTGGTCCAAAAGATATTGCCGTGATCATTACCGTCAGCTCGATTGTGGCAGTCATCATCCAAGTACTTGTGTTTGGTAAACTGGTAAATGCCCTAGGAGAAAAAAGAGTCATTCAGCTATGTCTGATTATCGGGGCTGTCCTTGCTTTCGTTTCAACCGTTGTTTCAGGCTTTTTGGTTGTTCTGATTGTGACATGTGTCATTTTCCTTGCGTTTGATTTATTGCGTCCAGCATTAACGACCTTCTTATCCAAAATCGCTGGCAACCAGCAAGGATTTGTCGCAGGGATGAACTCTACCTACACAAGCCTAGGTACGATTTTCGGGCCGGCACTTGGCGGCATTTTATTCGATCAAAATATTCACTTCCCATTTTTATTCGCAGGTGTTGTCTTATTTCTTGGATTAGGCTTAACCCTGATATGGAAGGGGAAAGTGACAGAAGAAGCATCAGTAGAATAATATCATCCAGAATGTAAGAGACCTTTTAAATGAGGTCTCTTTTTTAAAAAAATTGCGCCTTTGCTGCAAAATCCCTTTTTTGGCAAAGAATTCTCTATGTCAGCAGCTTTTTCTTTATAATGGAAGGAAAGGAGGAGAAATCGTGCATCTATTGAAGCAGCAAAAGGCACCATTAATGAAAAAAGGAATTCGACAGATCGATCCGGCATATCCAGTGTTTGTAGATGCGGTCATGGATGGCATGATACAAGGACATCTTTATGTAGATGATGAAGCGCATCCGCTTGTTTATTTTCTCGAAGCTTCATGGGGCATTTATTATGTGGCAGGAAGGAGTGAAGCGGAGCTGTTGCGCTGTTCAGACTTCATTGTGGATGTGTACGAAAGGCAGAAAAGACAAAACGGCCGATTCACCTTATTTTCAGCAAATCCATTAACTGATGCGATGATGAAAAAATGTCTTGGGTTACATCTGAATGAGATGGAAAGACATGCGTACGTTTATTCACAGGCATATTCTCATGCCACTCAGCCTCATCCAGGCTATAGAGTAGAGCGGACAAATGAGCAGGTGATGACTGCAAGCAGTGCTTTCCCTTCTAGCTATTACGAAGCCTATTGGGGAGAAACAGCTCGTTTTCTATCAAAGGGAATCGGGATTGCCATTTTAAATGGAGAGAACGTGGTCAGTGAATGCGTCTCTATTTTTTCAAGTATGGATCGTGCGGAGATAGATATTTGGACAGATGAGTCTTATCGCGGAAAAGGTTTGGCGCTGCTGGCAGCTCAGCATATGATCAGCATCTGTCTTGAAAAAAAGAGGACACCGCATTGGGATTGCGATGTCCATCACCTAGCTTCAATCAAACTGGCAGAGAAGTTAGGCTTTCAGAGGCTCAAAACCTATCGATTGTTTTATGGTTCAAGATGAGAAGGTTTTGAGATACCACGCATCCATTGCAGAATGCTCAGAGCCTTCAAGCGGTTCTGAAAGAAGAGAAAAGCCATATCGCTGATAAAGGCCTATAGCTGCTGTTAATTCCCGGCGGGTTTCTAAATAACACGCTTCGTAGTATGCAGAGGCATATTCCAGCGCCGTATCCATCAGTTTTTTGCCCGCACCTTTTCCTTGTGCTTTTGGACTTAAATAAAGCTTTTGTAATTCACATACTCCCTTTGTAAATGGAGCAATCCCTACACCGCCCACAATCTCACCCTGCTCTTCAGCAATCCAATAGGCTGCATGAGTCAATGATTGATAGTATTCGAAAAGCTGGTCAAGTTGGGGATCAGTGTAGGCTGTTCCTTCAATCGCTAGATTCGCTGATTCTAGTGACTGGCGGATAATCGCTGCGATATACGGGTTATCTTTTTGCTCAATGGGTCTAATGTTCATTTGAAGTACCTCCATTGTTATGGGTTAGGAGTTGATATCACATGTTCTGGCTGCAAACCGCCTTTTTTACAATCGTTGTCTTGTGTCTCTCATGGTGGGCAGGGAAAAGACGCCGGCAGCGCCATGCGGGGTTCATTGTCCCAATATGCTTGATTTTATTTGGTTTGGTTTTATTGATTGTTAGTTTTTTTATTGGCAGATGGGAAGGCATGGTGCTTAGTCTAGCGAGTATCTCTATCGTTCTCTCTTCCATCATTTGTTTAATCATCGTCACTGGGATTCAATTTTTTAAAAAAGATGACCCTTCTTAAGCAGGAGCATCTGTATTCATCATGTTTTTATATTCTTCACGAAGGATGCCCATGATGATGACATCTGAGTATGTACCGTTGAAATAGAGCGCTTGGCGTCTTTTTCCTTCGTATTGAAATCCGGCTTTCTCATAGCTTCGAAAGGCCCTTGGATTGTGGGAAAAGACTTCAAGCTCAAGACGGTTGAGTTCTAATGTGTCAAAGGCAAATGCTTGAACCATCCGAACAGCTTCAGTGCCATAGCCTTTTTGAAAATGCTCTGGCCCGTGAAGCGCAATGCGGAAGCTTGCCGTATGATTGATTGGATCAATGTCCACAATCGCCGCATCTCCAATCATCTCTTTCGTGTCTAGCAGACAAATGGCGAAATCTCGTCTGCTGTCATCCTGCAAAAAGCGGGTATAGGCGGAGCGAATTTCTTCTAGTGTGAACGTTTTGCGTGTGCCAGTCATATAAAGTGTTTCTGCATGCTGGCATCCTCTTTGAATACCAGGATAATCTTGCTCTTCAATCGGTCTCAAAAATATACGAGTCATGACGGATCACCCTCCTCTATATATCGAGAGATTTCAATTAAATTCAGATCAGGATCACGGATATAAACAGATTCAATTGGACCTAATGTACCTGTGCGTCTGACCGGCCCCTCTTCAATGGGGACCACTTGCTTCCGGAGGTGCAGCAGCAAACTGTCCATGTCTAAATCGGTGATAAAGCACAAATCATGAGATCCAGGAAGAGGATGAGCTGCTTTTGGCTCAAATTCATGACCAGCTTCATGAAGGTTGATCTTCTGTAAACCAAAACGAAGCGCTTTACGGCCTTCACCAAAAGTTTCTTCCTTCATCCCTAATACGTTTGTATAAAAGCGAATGGTGTCCTCCATATGTTGTACAGTCAACACGATATGATCAAGTCGTCGTATCATCAGTCTCTCCTCCAAGTATGATCATTGATTGAACTGACTCTATTATATCATCACCTGAAGAGGATACCTTATTTAATCACGGTTTTATAGCTCCAGCTTTCCAAGGACATTTCCTTTCCGCGCAGTACCCTTTCATCAAACTCCATCCAGCCATTTTTTCGGTAGAAATGACGATTGGCCTCGTTGTGTGTCATCAGTGTAAACAGTCCGCCGCCTTGCCGGGCGATAAAGGGAAAAAGGCATTGCTTTAACATGCGGCTTCCGAGTTTTTTTCCTTGCTGGTCTTTTGCCACGACAAGTGCTTCTAAATACCAGTAAGGCTGCTTTAAGGAAGAACATGCTTTTTTCGCCTCCTTTAACACACGGAACACATGCTGAACCGCCGATATACCGCCAATGAAGAGCAGCTTTAACCCACCTGATAACACATAATCCATGAAGCCTGGTTCAGGAAGACGCGGATGCTTTAAAAGGGCAGCAGACACAATGTTCTCGTTTTCAACCCCGACCAAACAGATTTGATGCTGAAAATACACCTTTGTATTGACCAAATGCAGCTGACGAGCGAAAGCAGACCGGTTTGAGACCTTTTCACATAATAGGTCAAAAAATGAATAGTCCTGAAACGAATCATCTAACAACTCTGCCACTTGAGGCAGTTCATCCTCTCTAGCAAGTCTAAAATGAAACATATAATGGTCCTCCTTTACTGAACACATATAGATTATTGAACATGTGTTGAGTATAATAAGAAGTAAACCAATCGAACATCGGCAATGGATGAGATCCTGTTCATAAATAGACATTTGGCGCCTGATTGTTCAACAATGGAGGGGATGTCATGAAGGACAGACGAACAATCAAAACAAAAAGAGCCATTCGGGAAAGCTTCCTTGAGCTGTTAAAGGAAAAGGAAGTGCAGCAGATTACGGTATCAGAGCTATCAAGGAAAGCGGATTTAGGCAGGGGAACCTTTTATTTGCACTATCAAGATGTGTTTGATTTATATGAACAGCTTGAGAAAGAACTATTCGATCAGCTCGGGGGGTTATATGATGAAACCTTTCCAAGTCAGGATCCTCTTGATATGCTTTCCTTTTTAAACAAAACGACGGAGTACTTGAAAGAGAATCAATATATGTTGACGTTATTTGTAAAACCAAATGGTCCAACGACAAACCAATTCAAAGCATTTTTCAAAGAAAAAATCATGAAAGAGTGGCAGCTTGATCAGCGTCCTATTACAGAGAATGAGCAAATAGAGGCCTCTTTTGTCGTGTCTGGTGTCGTGGGTGTACTCGAGGAATGGATTCACGAAGAAATGACCATTGATGCCGGCAAGCTCGCGCATAAATTATACGAGCTTCTCCTCAAGGTGGAACAGGAATCGTAAAAAGTTATGTAGCCTTTGTCTTTCCTTTTTGATAAAATAGAATATATGTTCTTATTTGAAGTAAGGGAGTGGTGGGAGTGAGTGAGAAAAGGAAGCTGCTTTTTTATGGGGCGATGAGTATCGATGGATATTTAGCGAGAGAGGATCATCGGCTCGATTGGCTGATAGGGACAGAGGGCGAAGAAGAAACGAGCTATGACACCTTTTATGCGTCAGTCGATACACTGATCATGGGGCGCAATACATATGAACAAGTTCTTCAGCTGTCACCAGATGAGTTTCCTTATGAAGGAAAGACATGTTATATCATGTCACGTACGTTACAAGACAGTCTGGAAGGAACCCATATCATTCGCGAAGATGTCTTATCATTTGTGAAAAAATTAAAGAATGAAACAGGCCGGAATATTTGGATTGTCGGCGGCGGGGGACTGCTTCAATCTTTCATAAAAGAAAGATTGGTTGATGAGCTTTTTCTTCAAATCGTACCTGTCATCATTGGAAGAGGAATTCCTCTCTTTTCGCCGGCGGATCTGGAATCTAGGTTCTCATTACAGGAAGTAAATCAATATAAACAAATTGCTGAAATGCATTTTATCTTAAAAGAAGAGGATCACTGAACCAAGGTGGTCTTTTTTTTATGAAATAAACTCGTTGACAAGAAAATATCCTAGTGTTAGGATAAATTTATCCTAGTGTTAGGATTTATTGAAAAAGGAGTAGTTGCCATGGTGCAGCATGATCATGAATTAGATTTAAGGCTATTCCGCGTGTGGATGAAAGCCTATCAAGCCCTTTTTACAAATATCCAAAAAGACATTGAACGTTATGATATCGGATTTGAAAACTTTCAGATCCTTGAATTGCTCTACAGTAAAGGGCCTCAGCCTGTTCAAAAAATTAGCGATATCCTCTCAATCCCAAGTGGAAGCATGACATATGTCGTGAACAAACTAGAAAAACAAGAACTGGTGAAAAGGCAATGTGCGCCTTCAGATAAGCGGGTATTTCATGTATGGCTGACGGAAAAAGGGAAGCAATTGTTTGACGATATTTTCCCTAAACACACAGAGGTCATTTCGCAAAATCTAGCCTTTATTGAAAAAGAAGAAAAAGAGCAGCTCATTGAATTACTGAAAAAAATCGGTTTAGGTGCAAAACAACTTCGCGAAAAGGGGAAACAAGATGACACTCAGCTTTGATACGTTGGTACGTGAAAGACGATCCGCATCAAATTTTTTGCCAAATATCTCGATTTCGAGAGAAGAGCTTAACAGCATATTTGAAGAGGTCAAGCTGGCACCATCAGCTTTTAACTTGCAGCATACACAATATGTTGTCGTCCAAACAGAAGAGCTGAAAGAACAAGTAAGAGAAGCGGCATTTGGACAATATAAAGTGCACTCTGCTTCAGCAGCGATCATCGTACTCGGAGATCCAAAAGCTTATGAGCATGCAGGGGACATATATGAAGGCCTGAAAATGCTAGGCATTTTAAATACGCAGCAATACGAAGAAATGGTCAGAGAGACCGTGAGCTTTTATGAGCAGAGAGGGGCAGATTTCCAGAAGGAAGAAGCGATCCGAAATGCTTCCTTATCTGCCATGCTGTTTATGCTTGCCGCTAAAAATAAAGGCTGGGATACTTGCCCGATGATCGGTTTTGATCCCGAAGCAATGAAAAATGTATTAAACATTCAATCAGATTTAGTTCCTGTGTTAATGATTACACTTGGAAAAGAAAAAGTAGAAAGCAGACAAGCGAGAGGTTATAGAAAGCCAGTTTCTGAATTTGTGACATATTTATAAGATAGGGGGTTCCAATCATGGAACTAGGAATTAGTACATTTGTCGAAACAACACCTGATTTTCAAACAGGAAAAACAGTCAGTCATGCACAGCGTATTCGAGAAGTAGTAGAAGAAATTATTTTAGCAGATCAAGTCGGTCTCGATGTATTTGGCGTAGGTGAGCATCACCGTGAGGATTTCGCCGCATCGAATCCAGCTGTCGTCTTAGCGGCTGCAGCAACACAAACGAAAAATATTCGTCTGACGAGTGCAGTGACAGTCCTTTCATCAGCAGATCCTGTACGTGTATTTCAGGATTTTGCAACGCTAGATGGACTATCAAACGGACGTGCAGAAATTATGGCAGGCCGTGGTTCATTTATTGAATCATTCCCGCTCTTTGGCTATAACCTTGATGACTATGAAGAATTATTTGAAGAAAAGCTTGATTTGCTGTTGAAGTTGCAGCAGTCAGAGCGTGTTACATGGAGCGGCAAGCACCGCCCAGCCATTCAGGATGTTGGGGTATACCCAAGACCTGTTCAAGATCCGCTTCCGATCTGGATCGGCAGTGGAGGAAACCGTGAATCCGTCGTACGTGCTGGATTATTAGGATTACCGCTTGTACTTGCCATCATTGGCGGAAGTCCAAGACAGTTCGCACCGCTCGTTCAGCTGTACAAGCAAGCGGCAGTGCACGCTGGGCATGACCCTGAAAAATTAACTGTAGCATCACATTCTCATGGATTTGTTGCGGCAGAAACAGAGCTGGCAGCAGATCAATTTTTCCCATCCACACAGCATGTGATGAACACATTAGCGAGAGAGCGAGGCTGGGGACCTTATACTCGTTCTACGTTTGACGCAGCGAGAACTTTAGAAGGTGCGCTATATGTAGGAGATGCAGATACGGTGGCAGAGAAAGTCATTCATCTTAGAAAAAATGTAGGCATCACACGTTTTATGCTTCATGTACCGGTTGGTTCAATGCCGCATGATCAAGTGCTAAAAGCCATTGAGCTATTTGGAAAAGAAGTGGCTCCTAAAGTAAGAGAAGAGGTTGCCCGCTGGGAAGCAGAGCAAAAATAAATAAAAAGGCCGATCAAGAGAATAGGCTTGATCGGCCTTTTCTTATGCTTAAGGATCAGTGATACATGGTTTTACTGTAGGACATTTAGCAGCAGAAGCAATTGGTGTGATCGCCAAGGTGAAGAGGAAAACAATTTGAAAACAGATGAGCCATTTTTTCATGAAATCACCTCCGTTCACAATTGTTTCACTAGATTGAGATGAGGACAAAAGCATAGAAGTATGTAACACACTCTATCATAAGACAATGATATCATAATTTTCAAAAAAATGAAAAAATAAACTTACAAAAGTTCTAAATTATGGTATAGTTTATACGTTCAACAAAAAAGGGAGGGATTTTTTTATGAAAAAGGTCATATCTTCTGTTTTGGTTGGAGCAATTGTCTTAACGGGTGCTGGGATCACAACTGCTCCAGTGGAAGCAAAGGAGCAAACAAACAGTGAAGTAACGGCTCAGGCCAGTCGAACTGTTTCAGTAACAAGAACATATACGACATCAAACATCCCAGAAAGTATTGTATATGCAGAGGATGGCTGGGTAGGGATTTTAAAACAAACCTCTATTGAAGAATTAGGATTAGGAAAATATAGAGTCACATTTACTGGAACAGTGGTACGCGATCCGGGATTTAATTAAATAAACGTAAAGCTGACAGGTGGACAAGCCTGTCAGCTTTTTTCATGAGGATAATAAAGAATCATTTGCATCCGTACCATTTGTTCTCCGGTTTGTTTATACGTGTGCGTCCGGTCCGCTTTAAAACGAATAGAGTCTCCGGCTTTTAAGGTGTATTGTTCATCACCAATGGATAAATCAAGGACTCCCTCAAAAACAGTGATCAATTCCTCTGTTCCCCCAATGTGTTCACTCGCACGAAGCGACCCGCCTCGATCAATTTCCACTCGGTACATTTCAAATTTCCCCCGGTCGTCAAAAGGGAAAGTCGTGTATACACGATATTTTCCATCATCTTCAGTTAAAACCTGTGCATCTTCCTTGCGTACTACCTTGATTTCAGGCTGTGGTGCGTGAATGAGCTCACTAAAAGATACCTTTAATCCGTTGGCGATTTTCCACAAAGTCGTGATGGTAGGGGTTGATTCTCCTCTTTCAATTTGTCCAATCATCGTCTTGCTGACACCAGTTAATTCTGCCATCTTTTCGAGGCTTAATTTTTTTTGATCTCTCAGAAGCCTCACATTTTTAGAAATAATCGATTGTACGTCTTCCATGAAAAAAGCTCCTTTCTCTATTTACTTTATAAAGACCGAACGTTACAATAAAACGTAATGTACGCAATAAAGTAATTAAAGTCTAAATAACGTATAAGGGAGGCGGCATTTTGATTGTATCCATGTTGATCTATGCTTTTGTTAGCAGCTTTACCCCAGGGCCCAACAACATCATGGCCATGGTCTTTACAAATAAATATGGGGTCAAGCAAACATTTCGATTTTGTTTAGGTGTAGGTATCGGATTTCTCGTCATTTTGTGTTTGAGCTGCTTCTTTAATCTCATCCTTTATCAAGTGATGCCGAAAATAGGATGGGTCATGGCGTTCATCGGAGCTGCATACATGATTTATTTAGCGGTCAAAATCATGAAAAGTAAAGGCGGGGATGACGAAACACTTGATCGCTACAATCATTTTATCCCTGGTATGATGCTGCAATTTATCAACCCAAAAGCGATTTTGTATGGATTGACTGTGATTTCAACATTTGTTTTGCCATATGGACAATCTAATATGCAGTATGTCATATGGACGCTGATTCTCGCACTCATTGGCTTTCTTGGTACATTCAGCTGGAGCTTATTTGGCTCTTTGTATAAGCGTTTTTTGACTGCTTACGAAAAACCGTTCCAGTATGTGATGGGGCTGCTTCTGATATACAGTGCGATTTCGATGATATGGGGCTATGTGATGTAAGTAGTCAGGAGCTTGGCAGCTGTCTGCCCATCACAACAGTATCATAATATAATCCGTCACTCAGCCGTTTATCGTTTTTTAATACGCCTTCAATCAAAAAGCCGTGGTTCTCATATAACCGAATAGCTTTTTTGTTCGTTTCCAGCACTTGAAGTGACATCTTCTGTATACCCTGCTGATCTGCCCAGTCGATTGAAGCGGCTAAAAGCTCTTTCCCGATGTGATAGCCCCAAGCATCTTTCTGGATGGCGACGCCAAATGTCACTTTGTGAGCAAATCGCTTGAGTGAATGGCCCTCGCATCTTGAAAAACCGACAATTTTTCTTTCAATAGCAGCGACCAAAAATAAATGCCGGCTTTGCTTGCTATCCTCTTGAATCAAAGCCTCAAATGCTTTTTCATCAAGAAAGGCTTCGCCCGGTTCACGGTCTAAATACTCTGTTTCACCATCGATTTTCAGTCTGAGAGCTGATAACTGTTTGGCATCGGCCGCTGAAGCGGACCGAATATGATAGGTCAACCCACGAACTGTGAATATTTTTTCAGAGACGATCATGAAATAGAACACCAACCCTTCTTCTAATGTCTATCATACCTGAAACGTGTACATCGCACACTCAGATGTTTTGTATCTTTCAAAAAGGCTAAATGAATAGTATCAAACGTGGAGGTGGAACAAATGAGTAAAGAAAAAGGACATATGGATAAAGCGAAAGGAAAAACAAATCAAGTCAAAGGTCAAGTCAAAGAAAAGCTTGGTGAAGCAACCGATCATCAAAACTTGAAAGCAGAAGGGAAAAAGGATCAAGCAAAAGGAAAGCTTCAAGATAAAAAAGGGGATGTCAAAAATAAGCTGAACGAGTAGAACCGAAACAAGTGCGTTGCTTCATGTATTCCTCATCACATGTCTTTCATCAAAAAAATGAATAGATGTGTGAAAAGAATTGATTATACGTTCTCACGATCATCATGTAGACTTGAGAGAGAAGACATGATCAAGGGAGATGGATAAAATGGAGCACGTGTGGGGAAAAGTTGACGAGTATATCACAGACAAGTTGATTCCTAAAGATGATGTATTGGAGCAAACCCTTACTCATAATAAGCAAGCGGGTCTGCCAGAAATTGATGTGTCACCAGCCCAAGGGAAAATGCTTTATTTATTAGCAAAAACGAAGAATGCAAAGCGCATTTTAGAAATCGGGACACTCGGTGGATACAGTACTATTTGGCTGGCTCGTGCTCTTGAAGAGGATGGGGAACTCATCACATTAGAGGCTGTCAGCCATCATGTACAGATCGCACAGCAAAACATTAGCAGAGCGGGCTTATCAGAACGGGTGAGCATTTTGGAAGGAAAGGCATTAGATACGTTATCTCAGTTAAAAGAGAAGGCTGCGCTTCCATTCGATTTCATTTTCATTGATGCAGATAAACCGAACAATCCGAAATATCTGAAGTGGGCGTTAGATTTCTCGAAAAAGGGAACAGTCATTATTGCAGACAATGTCGTCAGAAATGGTGCAGTCCTTCATGACTCTGATGAGGATGAACGAGTACAAGGAACTCGTGAATTTTTCGATTTACTCAAACAAGAGCCGAGAATAGAGGCAACAGCGATTCAAACTGTTGGGGAAAAAGGTTATGATGGATTTGTATACGGAATCGTCAAATGAAACAAAGCTTAACCACATGTGGTTAAGCTTTTTCTTTTAGAAAAACCATCTAGCAGTGCCCATCAGCATGACGCCGGCAAGAACAGTAAGTGACAGGCTTTTTGTCCAAACAGCAATGAGTACAGTAGGAGTCAAGACAACAAGATACATCCAGTGAATGGTGACGCCTGTGCCTGTTGATGTATGGATGAAGAGATGCTCTGCAATCAAAGCTGTAAAGATACAAATAGGAATAAACGATAACCATTTCAGCACCACTTCAGGCAGCTGAATACTCCGTACAAATATAAAGGGTACGACTCTCGGAATGACGGTGACGATCATACAACCAACAATGAGCCATAACATAAAGCTGCTAATCATTTATCTGTCACCACCCCAATAGTTGCGACAAGTACAGTTGCTATGAGAACAGCCACATGTGATGGAACAAAATGAAGCAGAACAAACATAGCAATGACCATATACAACACAAGCGACAGGCGATGAGTTAACTTATTTTTGGGTACTGTCTGTAACGAAAGGACTAACAGTGCAGCAAACATCGCTGATAAAGCAAAATCAAGACCAAGCGCTTCAGGATTTGAAATCCAATGTCCAAAAATGCCGCCAAGTATGCAGGCCGCAATCCAGCATAAATACGCCGTTAAGTTCAGTCCGTGCATCCACCTGTTATTCAGCTTTCCTTTCTGCGCTAATTTATTTATCGCTACACCGAAGGATTCATCAGTCAGCAATAGACCGAATCCTATATTTTGTTTCACAGAGTAGCGTGTGAAATGAGGAGCAAGCGTCAGGCTGAGCAATAAATGCCGCAGATTGACAATAAATGTAGTGAAAATAATAGCGGAAAGGGGACTCCCTGTCACAAGCAGTGCACAGATAATAAACTGTGAAGCACCTGCGTAAATAAAAATCGATAAAAGCGCAATGTCCCATATACTTAACTGTGCGCTAATTCCAACAATTCCGAAGGCAAACCCAATACTCATATAACCGAGCAGGGTTGGCACACAATCTTTTATTCCCTCGAGAAACGGTTCATGTTCCGTGCTGGGAATGTGTTTCCTCGCTTCAATTTCCAACGTCCTCTACTCCTTTTCTCCGTGGCCACCTATAGTTTTACTTACTATATGAAAACGAATTCAGCATGTCAATACCCGTTTATCTTCTATTATATGAAGAAAAATGGTGACAAAAAAGGATTGAAGTCAACCAGAATTTGTTATAAAGTAGTCTGAAAATAAAAATAAATGAGGTGACGACAATGCTATGGAAGCCTTTATTTGAACATGATGTACCAAACACCCTCCGTCCATAACGGAGAGTGATCTCCGTTTGTGGATATGGCGATCAATATATCCAGTAACGGAGGGGAAAAGATGAAGGAAAAATATATAGGCGCCCTTTACCTAGCAATCGCTGCAAGTATTTGGGGCGGCATGTACGTTGTTGTCAAAGTAACAGTAGCGGTGGTTCCGCCGCTTGAGCTAGTATGGATGAGATATGCTGTAGCAGGAATCGTGCTGGTATGCACCATTTGGCGCTTGGGCTATTCCTTTCGATTAGATAAAAAAGATATCCCGCTTGTTGTCATGATCGGATTGATCGGAAATTTCCTATCAATTGTGACCCAAGAAATTGGCACCATGTATACGTCGGCACAAATGGGGGCTGTGATTACATCTGCGACCCCTGCTTTTATGGTGCTGTTTGCGTTCTTTCTATTAAAAGAAGCCATGACTGTTCGAAAGTGCGCATCCATCCTGCTTGCGACAGCAGGTGTATGGCTCATGATTGGACCAGTCGCAGTGCAAACAGATGAATTTGTTGGCGGTCTTTCATTAGTTTTCGCTGCTTTAACTTGGGCACTGATGTCTGTTTTGCTGAAACGAGTTCCAGGAAAATACCCTCAAGTCGTGACGACCACATATGCGATCATCATTGCATTCATTGTCTTAACACCAGCTGCTTTATTTCGTTTACCTTATCTAGATGTGGAGCAGATGGCAAGGCCAGAGATTTGGGGCGGCGTTCTCTATCTAGGCATCATCTCAACAGCTCTAGCATTCTTTTTGTGGAATAGAGGGCTTCAATTGATGGATGCCTCGAGCGGCAGTCTGTTCTTTTTCTTTCAACCGATCGTAGGGGCAGCTCTCGGCTGGCTGCTTTTAGGTGAAGAGATGGGGATACGCTCATTCATTGGGATTCTATGTATCTTTGCAGGAGTCTATACTGTACTGCGTCAAAAGGAATAAGAAGAGATGTCCCTTATAAAAGGGGCATTTTCTTTAAAATGGACAGGGAAGAGAGTAGAGGTTGGGGGGAAGCAGAATGATACAATTTCCGCATTTGCAAAAAGGACAAACAATTGGCGTTACAGCACCTTCCTCAGGTGTACGGCCATCTTTGCATGACATGTTTCAGCTTTCATGTGAACGAATGAAAAATAGAGGATACGATGTCATATGTGGAGAGACGGTCTGGCAGCAGGAAAAGGCAAAATCTGCGCCTGCGATAGAACGAGCAAACGAACTTCAGTACATGATGACATGTGAGGAGATTGATCACATCATCCCGCCATGGGGAGGACAGCTGCTTATGGAAGTGCTAGAGCATCTCGATTTCTCATCGATGAAAAAAAAGTGGATTCTTGGTTACTCAGATACGAGTGCACTTCTGCTGGCGTTGACATTAAAAACAGGCATTGCCACAGCGCATGGACCGAACTTAGTCGATCTTCAGGGAGAAGACCTTGATCAAACGACTGTTATGTGGGAAGAAGTACTTTCAACAAAAGAAGAAATGGACATAAGCCAGTTTTCTTCATCTATGTATCAAAAGGAATGGCAGCGTGACGATCCGATTAAACATGTCTTTCATTTAACAGAACCTACCGCATGGCATACGGTTGATCAACAAGAAAAGATGGTAAAGGGCAGACTGCTGGGTGGCTGCATTGATGTCATACGTCATTTAGCAGGGACACCTTATGGGGACGTCAAAACTTTTCAGAAAACATTCATAAAAGATGAACCGATTCTCTGGTATTTCGAAAACTGCGAATTAAATGCTGCAAGCGTGAAGAGATCGCTTGTTCAATTAAAACTAGCAGGTTGGTTTGATCACTGTTCAGGTATCATGTTTGGGCGTAGTGCAGTAAATGTGCCCGTTGAAGGGTATCAGTATCAGGATGTATATGAAGAATTACAAAAGGAATTACAAATCCCCATTTTTTACGACATAGATTGTGGGCATGTCCCGCCGCAAATGACGCTGATTAATGGGGCATATGCAGAAGTACAGCTGCATCCTCAAGGAAAAGCCGTACTAAAGCAAACATTTTTAGCATAAAAAAGGAAAGGGCGAACCCTTTCCTTCATATAACATTACATCCCTTTTGTTTCTTCACCTGCTTTTGGAACTTCCCACGCCGACTCACGGAATACTTTTTCCCATTTAGATACGACAATACATGCAACGGCATGCCCTGGAACATTCACGCCTGTTCGTGCCATATCCATAATTCGGTCAACACCGGCTATGATGGCAACGCCTTCTGCGGGAAGACCGACTGCATGAGCGGTTGCCAAAAGAACAACGAGTGAACCGGATGGCACAGCTGCAATACCTTTACTCGTTAACACAAGAACAAGCATCATTAAAAGCTGCTGTGACAGACTCATGTCGACACCAAACGCTTGTGCAAGGAATACGCAGGCAACCGATAAATATAAACTTGATCCGTCACAATTGAGAGAAAGACCAGATGGAATCACAAAGGAAACGATTCTTTTTGGACACCCGTATTTCTCCATTCGTTCCATCAATTGAGGAAGGACAGTTTCAGTACTCGTAGTAGAGAAGGCAACAAGGAACAAATCCCAAATCATTTTTAATACTTCGAAGTAGTTAAAACGGAAGATCAGTGCGACCAGAGGGAATAAAGCAAAGAGAATAATGAATAATCCTAAAAATACTGTTCCGACAAGCTTCATCATTGGGATTAATAAAACAATGCCATATTGGCCGACAGAAGCAGCCATTAATGCAAGAACCCCAATAGGTGCTGTCACCATCACCATCTGTGTGAGCTTAAACATAATTTGTGCCACTGATTCAAAGAAGGTGAGAACAGGAGCAGAGGCTTTACCGATGCCGCTTGCCGCTACACCAAATAAGATGGCGAAGAAAATGACAGCAAGTAAATCATTCTGAGCCATAACATCGACGATATTGGTTGGAATGATATCTAATACCATTTGTTTAAAGTCAACGACCTTCTCCGTATAACCATCTAATTCCCCAATATCTTTCTTAGCTAATTTAGAGAAATCGAGGCCAACGCCAGGCTTTAGCCCATTTGCCAATAATAGCCCGATCCCAAGAACAATGGTTGTGATGACCTCAAACCAAATGATCGTCTTTAATCCAAGGCTGCCCATTTTCTTCATGCCGCCGCTGCCGGCTGCACCAATAACAATGGTAGAGAACACGATTGGAACAACGATCATTTTAATCAGCCTGATGAATCCATCTCCAATTGGCCTGAGGGCCATTCCGAAGTCAGGGAAGAAATGGCCGATAAGAGCTCCTATCACCAAAGCGATCATGATTTGAAAAGCGATAAACTTTTTCATCATCTCTTACCTCCTTTAAATGCTTGGAAAAATATTAAGAATTTTCCAATAAATAAAAATTCTATGTGGCCATGTTTTGTCCTCCTTTGTATTTAGAAAGATTTTATTTAAGAATCATTGGAATTATGAAGAAAGAGAAGAAAATAGGGCTATTACATGTCTATTGATCTAAGAAAAAATCAATTTTAAAAAACATGAAACTTTTTTAGAAAAATGTATTGACCCTTTTATATGATTCATGGTATATTTTTATTCGTCGCTGATGACGTATTTGAAACACAGACGTTCACACACATGCGGCAAACAAATTTCAAAAAGATGTTGACTTAATAAAAACGATATGTTAAGATAATTAAGTCGCCTGATTAAGCGCCCGTAGCTCAATTGGATAGAGCGTTTGACTACGGATCAAAAGGTTAGGGGTTCGACTCCTCTCGGGCGCGCCAATACAAACCACGCGGGTGTAGTTTAGTGGTAAAACCTCAGCCTTCCAAGCTGATGTCGTGAGTTCGATTCTCATCACCCGCTCCATTTTTGAACATGATCTTTGAAAACTAAACAAGACAAAACGTACCTGTTAATTCGAGTTTTTATAAAAAAATCCTATGATACTTCATAGGTAGTCAGTCAAACGCTGATGAAAAACAAAACTTCGGTTTTGTACTTTTTCGGAGAGTTTGATCCTGGCTCAGGACGAACGCTGGCGGCGTGCCTAATACATGCAAGTCGAGCGGACAGAAGGGAGCTTGCTCCCGGATGTTAGCGGCGGACGGGTGAGTAACACGTGGGTAACCTGCCTGTAAGACTGGGATAACTCCGGGAAACCGGAGCTAATACCGGATAGTTCCTTGAACCGCATGGTTCAAGGATGAAAGACGGTTTCGGCTGTCACTTACAGATGGACCCGCGGCGCATTAGCTAGTTGGTGGGGTAATGGCTCACCAAGGCGACGATGCGTAGCCGACCTGAGAGGGTGATCGGCCACACTGGGACTGAGACACGGCCCAGACTCCTACGGGAGGCAGCAGTAGGGAATCTTCCGCAATGGACGAAAGTCTGACGGAGCAACGCCGCGTGAGTGATGAAGGTTTTCGGATCGTAAAGCTCTGTTGTTAGGGAAGAACAAGTGCGAGAGTAACTGCTCGCACCTTGACGGTACCTAACCAGAAAGCCACGGCTAACTACGTGCCAGCAGCCGCGGTAATACGTAGGTGGCAAGCGTTGTCCGGAATTATTGGGCGTAAAGGGCTCGCAGGCGGTTTCTTAAGTCTGATGTGAAAGCCCCCGGCTCAACCGGGGAGGGTCATTGGAAACTGGGAAACTTGAGTGCAGAAGAGGAGAGTGGAATTCCACGTGTAGCGGTGAAATGCGTAGAGATGTGGAGGAACACCAGTGGCGAAGGCGACTCTCTGGTCTGTAACTGACGCTGAGGAGCGAAAGCGTGGGGAGCGAACAGGATTAGATACCCTGGTAGTCCACGCCGTAAACGATGAGTGCTAAGTGTTAGGGGGTTTCCGCCCCTTAGTGCTGCAGCTAACGCATTAAGCACTCCGCCTGGGGAGTACGGTCGCAAGACTGAAACTCAAAGGAATTGACGGGGGCCCGCACAAGCGGTGGAGCATGTGGTTTAATTCGAAGCAACGCGAAGAACCTTACCAGGTCTTGACATCCTCTGACAACCCTAGAGATAGGGCTTTCCCTTCGGGGACAGAGTGACAGGTGGTGCATGGTTGTCGTCAGCTCGTGTCGTGAGATGTTGGGTTAAGTCCCGCAACGAGCGCAACCCTTGATCTTAGTTGCCAGCATTCAGTTGGGCACTCTAAGGTGACTGCCGGTGACAAACCGGAGGAAGGTGGGGATGACGTCAAATCATCATGCCCCTTATGACCTGGGCTACACACGTGCTACAATGGACAGAACAAAGGGCTGCAAGACCGCAAGGTTTAGCCAATCCCATAAATCTGTTCTCAGTTCGGATCGCAGTCTGCAACTCGACTGCGTGAAGCTGGAATCGCTAGTAATCGCGGATCAGCATGCCGCGGTGAATACGTTCCCGGGCCTTGTACACACCGCCCGTCACACCACGAGAGTTTGCAACACCCGAAGTCGGTGAGGTAACCTTTATGGAGCCAGCCGCCGAAGGTGGGGCAGATGATTGGGGTGAAGTCGTAACAAGGTAGCCGTATCGGAAGGTGCGGCTGGATCACCTCCTTTCTAAGGATATATGGAGCAGCGTGCGTTTTCGTCTTGTTTAGTTTTGAAGGATCATTCCTTCAAAACATGTCTCTAGCGAGACAGGATTGTTCTTTGAAAACTAGATAACAATAAGTAATACATTCACATTGAATGCAATGCAAAGTTCATCACACATAGTGATTCTTTCTAAAGTAAGAAATGGTTAAGTTAGAAAGGGCGCACGGTGGATGCCTTGGCACTAGGAGCCGATGAAGGACGGGACGAACACCGATATGCTTCGGGGAGCTGTAAGCAAGCTTTGATCCGGAGATTTCCGAATGGGGAAACCCACTGCTCGTAATGGAGTAGTATCCATACTTGAATACATAGAGTATGAGAAGGCATACCCGGGGAACTGAAACATCTAAGTACCCGGAGGAAGAGAAAGCAAATGCGATTCCCTGAGTAGCGGCGAGCGAAACGGGAACAGCCCAAACCAAGAGGCTTGCCTCTTGGGGTTGTAGGACACTCTATACGGAGTTACAAAGGAATGATATAAGCGAAGAGGTCTGGAAAGGCCCGCCAAAGAAGGTAACAGCCCTGTAACTGAAATGTTATTCTCTCCAGAGTGGATCCTGAGTACGGCGGAACACGTGAAATTCCGTCGGAATCCGGGAGGACCATCTCCCAAGGCTAAATACTCCCTAGTGACCGATAGTGAACCAGTACCGTGAGGGAAAGGTGAAAAGCACCCCGGAAGGGGAGTGAAATAGATCCTGAAACCGTGTGCCTACAAGTAGTCAGAGCCCGTTAACGGGTGATGGCGTGCCTTTTGTAGAATGAACCGGCGAGTTACGATCCCGTGCAAGGTTAAGCAGAAGATGCGGAGCCGCAGCGAAAGCGAGTCTGAATAGGGCGCATGAGTACGTGGTCGTAGACCCGAAACCAGGTGATCTACCCATGTCCAGGGTGAAGTTCAGGTAACACTGAATGGAGGCCCGAACCCACGCACGTTGAAAAGTGCGGGGATGAGGTGTGGGTAGGGGTGAAATGCCAATCGAACCTGGAGATAGCTGGTTCTCTCCGAAATAGCTTTAGGGCTAGCCTCAAGGTAAGAGTCTCGGAGGTAGAGCACTGATTGGACTAGGGGCCCCTACCGGGTTACCGAATTCAGTCAAACTCCGAATGCCGATGACTTATCCTTGGGAGTCAGACTGCGAGTGATAAGATCCGTAGTCGAAAGGGAAACAGCCCAGACCGCCAGCTAAGGTCCCAAAGTATACGTTAAGTGGAAAAGGATGTGGAGTTGCTTAGACAACCAGGATGTTGGCTTAGAAGCAGCCACCATTTAAAGAGTGCGTAATAGCTCACTGGTCGAGTGACTCTGCGCCGAAAATGTACCGGGGCTAAACGTATCACCGAAGCTGCGGACTGTTCTTACGAACAGTGGTAGGAGAGCGTTCTAAGGGCTGTGAAGCCAGACCGGAAGGACTGGTGGAGCGCTTAGAAGTGAGAATGCCGGTATGAGTAGCGAAAGACGGGTGAGAATCCCGTCCACCGAATGCCTAAGGTTTCCTGAGGAAGGCTCGTCCGCTCAGGGTTAGTCGGGACCTAAGCCGAGGCCGAAAGGCGTAGGCGATGGACAACAGGTTGATATTCCTGTACCACCTCCTCACCATTTGAGCAATGGGGGGACGCAGGAGGATAGGGTAAGCGCGGTATTGGATATCCGCGTCCAAGCAGTTAGGCTGGGAAATAGGCAAATCCGTTTCCCGTGAAGGCTGAGCTGTGATGGCGAGCGAAATTTAGTAGCGAAGTTCCTGATTCCACACTGCCAAGAAAAGCCTCTAGCGAGGTGAGAGGTGCCCGTACCGCAAACCGACACAGGTAGGCGAGGAGAGAATCCTAAGGTGATCGAGAGAACTCTCGTTAAGGAACTCGGCAAAATGACCCCGTAACTTCGGGAGAAGGGGTGCTTCTTAGGGTGTTAAAGCCCCGAGAAGCCGCAGTGAATAGGCCCAGGCGACTGTTTAGCAAAAACACAGGTCTCTGCGAAGCCGTAAGGCGAAGTATAGGGGCTGACGCCTGCCCGGTGCTGGAAGGTTAAGAGGAGCGCTTAGCGTAAGCGAAGGTGCGAATTGAAGCCCCAGTAAACGGCGGCCGTAACTATAACGGTCCTAAGGTAGCGAAATTCCTTGTCGGGTAAGTTCCGACCCGCACGAAAGGCGCAACGATCTGGGCACTGTCTCAACGAGAGACTCGGTGAAATTATAGTACCTGTGAAGATGCAGGTTACCCGCGACAGGACGGAAAGACCCCGTGGAGCTTTACTGCAGCCTGATATTGAATGTTGGTACAGCTTGTACAGGATAGGTAGGAGCCTTGGAAACCGGAGCGCTAGCTTCGGTGGAGGCATCGGTGGGATACTACCCTGGCTGTATTGACCTTCTAACCCGCTGCCCTTATCGGGCAGGGAGACAGTGTCAGGTGGGCAGTTTGACTGGGGCGGTCGCCTCCTAAAATGTAACGGAGGCGCCCAAAGGTTCCCTCAGAATGGTTGGAAATCATTCGCAGAGTGTAAAGGCACAAGGGAGCTTGACTGCGAGACCTACAAGTCGAGCAGGGACGAAAGTCGGGCTTAGTGATCCGGTGGTTCCGCATGGAAGGGCCATCGCTCAACGGATAAAAGCTACCCCGGGGATAACAGGCTTATCTCCCCCAAGAGTCCACATCGACGGGGAGGTTTGGCACCTCGATGTCGGCTCATCGCATCCTGGGGCTGTAGTCGGTCCCAAGGGTTGGGCTGTTCGCCCATTAAAGCGGTACGCGAGCTGGGTTCAGAACGTCGTGAGACAGTTCGGTCCCTATCCGTCGCGGGCGCAGGAAATTTGAGAGGAGCTGTCCTTAGTACGAGAGGACCGGGATGGACGCACCGCTGGTGTACCAGTTGTTCTGCCAAGGGCATCGCTGGGTAGCTATGTGCGGACGGGATAAGTGCTGAAAGCATCTAAGCATGAAGCCCCCCTCAAGATGAGATTTCCCATTCCGCAAGGAAGTAAGATCCCTGAAAGATGATCAGGTTGATAGGTCTGAGGTGGAAGCGTGGTGACACGTGGAGCTGACAGATACTAATAGATCGAGGACTTAACCTATATTCTAATGTGAAGCATGAACATTGTTATCTAGTTTTGAGAGAACATTCTCTCCATCAGGTTTGGTGGCGATAGCGAAGAGGTCACACCCGTTCCCATACCGAACACGGAAGTTAAGCTCTTCAGCGCCGATGGTAGTTGGGGGTTTCCCCCTGTGAGAGTAGGACGCCGCCAAGCTTGTTATCTTTATATCATCGCGGGGTGGAGCAGTTCGGTAGCTCGTCGGGCTCATAACCCGAAGGTCGCAGGTTCAAATCCTGCCCCCGCAACCAAAATGGTCCGGTAGTTCAGTTGGTTAGAATGCCTGCCTGTCACGCAGGAGGTCGCGGGTTCGAGTCCCGTCCGGACCGCCATTTTTATGACTTGTAAACGAAAACGTATAGTTTCGTTTTTTTTTATGTCTTTTTCTTTCTAGAAGTACCCAAGATGCAATGAAATGATGTGTGTTTGGCTACAATATAAGAAAGAAAAGATAGATTATTTCAACTCAGCCTGGTTTTTTCACACCAGGCTTTCTTTATATCATTTTTAGTTGGAACTGAGACTTATATTCGCTACACTAATACTAACTGTGTTTGACCTCATGTCTACTTAACCAATTGATTGCAAGAAGGGGCTGTCTTTTTATGGATGAATTTGATCTTATTCGCCGAATCACACCAAAAGATACATATCAGCGCTCTTTGATCATGGGCATCGGTGATGATGCAAGTGTTTATCAACCTCATTCACATTGTGAAGAGGTCGTTTGTGTTGATACAATGGTGGAGCATGTTCATTTTCGTTTTGACTTTTCAACACCATTTGAAGTTGGCTTTAAAGCACTGGCAGTCAATGTCAGTGACATCGCTGCAATGGGAGGGACCCCAAAATATTATCTTGTTTCAATTGCGATCCCGCCTCATGGTGATGAGACAATTGTTACGGAGCTTTACGAGGGAATGAAAGTGTTGGCTGACTCTTATCATATGGATTTGATTGGTGGAGATACAGTGGCCACCCGCAGTGACTTTGTCATTACCGTGACGGTCATTGGTGAGGTTTCAAAGGGAAAAGCTTGTTATCGTCACAGTGCTCAGACTGGAGACGTTGTCTTTGTCACAGGTGAACTTGGTTCATCAGCTGCTGGGTTATCAATCTTAATGAACGAAGCAGCCCCTTCTAAGGCGGTCGATGCTGATTTTTTTCTTAAGCGTCATAAAATGCCTCAGCCTCATATTGCTGCTGGACACATTTGTTCAAGTTTCCCGCGTGTTACCTTGAATGATGTGAGTGATGGATTAGCGAGTGAGTTGAATGAGATAGCCGAAGCGAGCTGTGTGATGATCGAGATAGAAGCTGATAAGCTTCCAATTCATCCAGATTTACAGGTGCTGCGCAAAGACTGGCTTGAATGGGTGTTGTTTGGGGGAGAAGATTTTGTTTTAACTGGTACGATACCAGAATGTGATTGGGAAAGCTTTGAATCGCAATGTCAAAAAGAAGGCATTCAGATCACACGTATTGGACAAGTCAAAGATGATCAAGCAGTCAGTGTTATGTTAAAAGACAATGATCAACAAACAATGTTAATGAAAAAAGGATATAATCATTTTAAGAAATGAGGTGACATCAACGGTGAAATTAACATGGACGACAAAAGGTGCGGATGAGACGAAACGAATTGCCGCTGCATTGGCCAAACTTGTGATGCCAGGCGATGTATTGACATTAGAAGGAGATTTAGGTGCAGGTAAAACCACTTTTTCAAAAGGTTTTGCGGAAGGCTTAGGAATTACCCGTATCGTCAACAGCCCCACCTTTACAATTATTAAAGAATATACCGATGGCAGACTGCCACTATATCATATGGACGTGTACCGCATGGAAGATGCAGAAGAAGAGATCGGCCTCGAAGAATATTTTGAGGGTGAAGGTGTATGCTTGGTTGAATGGGCACATCTTATTGAACCTCAATTGCCTTCTTCCTATTTAAAAATTGAAATGCTGAGAACAGAACGTGAAGAAGAACGGCATCTCACGTTTGATGCAAAAGGGGAGCGTTATGAGACCCTTTGTAAGGAGATGAAAGAATTTGACCATACTGGCCATTGATACATCAAACCATACACTAGGAATTGCTCTTGTAAGAGACTTCACTGTGATTGGGGAGAGCATTACGTATTTAAAAAAGAACCATTCCGTCCGAGCGATGCCTACTGTTGAAGCATTGATGAAAGAATGTGGTGTATCACCAAGCGAACTAAGCAAAATCGTTGTAGCAAAAGGACCTGGTTCTTACACTGGCGTTAGAATCGGTGTTACCATCGCAAAAACACTTGCGTGGACGCTGTCTATCCCGATATCAGCTGTTTCGAGTTTAGAAACACTTGCGGCAAATGGCCAATATTTTGATGGATATATCTCACCTTTATTTGATGCGAGAAGAGGCCAAGTTTATACCGGACTATATATGTTTGAAAAGGGTAAGATCAAAGAGGTAGAACCAGATCAAAATATCTTGCTCACGGATTGGCTTCATGAA
Source organism: Bacillus sp. FSL R5-0712 (assembly GCF_038593285.1). NCBI lineage: Bacteria > Bacillati > Bacillota > Bacilli > Caryophanales > Bacillaceae > Bacillus > Bacillus sp. FSL R5-0712. The sequence goes on from NZ_CP151981.1 coordinate 615,721, forward strand.
CTGAAGCAGACAGGAAAGCCTGTTCTATTTCTTGGACAAGATGTGCATCTTCATGAAGAGAGCATTCGCTCCATTTTAGGAGAAACGGCTGTACTGGCAGAGGGGACATTCCATAACCCAAGACCTTCAGTGCTTGCATTTTTAGGCGCAGATCGTCCTGCTGAAGATGTCCATCAGCTTGTTCCTAACTATATTCGTTTGGCAGAAGCGGAAGTGAAATGGCTTGAAGGACAAAAATAATCTTCACATAGCAGAGATACGACAAATGACAGTAGCGGATATTCCAGAGGTGTATACGATTGAAGTGCATTCGTTTACAGCGCCTTGGAAAAAGGAATCGTTTGTGTATGAGATTCTTCATAACCAATACAGCCATTATTTCCTCATTGAAGAAAATAAACAGCCTGTAGGGTATTGCGGAGTCTGGATTGTCATGGACGATGCACAAATTACGAACATTGCGATTCTCCCTGAGCATAGAGGAAAAGGCTACGGGGAAGCATTGCTTCGATATGTCATGGAATTTTGCAAAGAAAAAAAGACAGATCATCTTTCTTTAGAGGTGCGGGTTTCAAATACACCAGCACAATCCCTCTATGAAAAGCTCGGTTTCAGACCAGCTTCTATTCGAAAGAATTATTATACGGATAATGGAGAAGATGCATTAGTCATGTGGGTGAATATAAATGAGTGAACAAACAGATCGATTCATATTAGGTATAGAAACAAGCTGCGATGAAACAGCTGCGTCCATTGTCAAAAATGGAAAGGAAATCGTGGCAAATGTGGTGGCCTCGCAAATAGACAGTCATAAACGATTTGGCGGAGTTGTACCCGAAATTGCTTCAAGGCATCACGTGGAGCAAGTCACCATCGTATTAGAAGAAGTGATGGCACAGGCGGGTATGACTTTTAAGGATTTAGATGCGATTGCTGTCACAGAAGGACCTGGCCTCGTCGGTGCTTTGCTGATTGGTGTCAATGCAGCAAAGGCACTGAGCTTTGCCCATCAAATTCCTCTTGTTGGTGTTCATCATATTGCAGGGCATATTTATGCAAACCAGCTTGTTGATGAATTGGAGTTCCCATGTTTAGCTCTTGTTGTCTCCGGCGGACATACTGAGCTTGTTTTAATGAAGGAACATGGATCTTTTGAGGTCATCGGAGAAACTTTAGATGATGCAGCTGGAGAAGCGTACGATAAAGTGGCCCGGACGATGGGTCTCCCGTACCCAGGCGGACCTCATATTGATCGGTTAGCACATGAAGGAGAGCCGACAATTAAGCTTCCTCGTGCATGGCTTGAAGAAGGGTCTTATCACTTTAGCTTCAGTGGTTTAAAATCAGCTGTGATCAATACCTTACACAATGCGTCACAAAAGGGAGAAACGATTGCCCCAGAGGATTTGGCCGCAAGTTTTCAAGCAAGCGTCATTGAGGTGCTTGTTGGGAAAACATTGAAAGCGGCTGAAGCCTATGGCGTGAAGCAGGTCGTTCTAGCTGGAGGAGTCGCTGCCAATAAAGGACTAAGAAAAGCTTTAACCTCAGCATTTACGAAGCTGCCAGAAGTGAAAGTCATTATTCCGCCATTATCTCTTTGCACAGACAATGCAGCCATGATCGCTGCCGCTGGAACCATTGCGTTTGAAAAAGGAATCAGAGGCGATATGGCGATGAATGGCCAGCCAGGATTGCCGCTAGTCTCATATGAATAAAAACTCCTGTGGATGACAGGGGTTTTTATTTTTTATGAAAGCGATTTATTCACATGTAAACGTTATATATCCACAATTGTTAGAAAATTTTGTTTTAAAATGAAGAGGATGTGTATAAACACGATCTTTTTTGTGGATATGTGATTAAAACTCTGTGGATAAAGTGGATAAGTCTAATGTATTTAAGAATAATCAAGAAGTTATTGTGGGTATCATTGTGGATAATGAATTTTCTTTGAAAGAAAAAAGAGTACCTTTTAAGGCACTCTTTAAGCTTCTGACAGCTCTTCCCACTCCGCAAAAAGTGATTCCAGCTCTTGATTGAGTGTATCATTTTCTGTTTGAATGGCTTGGACCTTCTCGTGATCTTGAAAAATATCAGGATCACATAGCAGCTGTTCATTTTCACCGAGCTTGTCTTCGACGACAGCAATGCGTTCTTCAATTTCTTCGATTCTGCGCTGCTTTTGTCTTTCTTTCTTTTTCAGTTGTTTTTCTTCCGCATAAGAAAGCTTTGCCTTTTCTGCTGGCTGTGCAGCTTGTTTTTTAAGCGGCTCATTTTCTTGAAGTGCTTCCAGCTCTAGTTGTTCATTTTTCTTTTCAAGGTAGTAATCATAATCACCGAGATATTCACTTGTTTCTGTAGGCGAAAGCTCAAATACTTTCGTGGCGAGACGATTGATAAAATAACGATCATGCGAGACAAATAAGATGGTTCCTGGATAATCGATTAGTGCATTCTCTAAAATTTCCTTACTATCTAAGTCCAGATGGTTTGTCGGCTCATCGAGAATAAGAAAATTGGCTTTTTGGAGCATCAGCTTTGCCAGTGCAAGGCGTGCTTTTTCTCCACCGCTTAATGCATGGACGGGCTTTAAAACATCATCACCGGAAAAAAGGAAGTTTCCTAAACATGTCCGAATTTCTTTTTCATTCATATGAGGATAGTCATCCCAAAGCTCATTGAGCACTTTTTTCGAGGATGTCAGTTTGGCTTGCTCTTGGTCATAGTAGCCGATCGTGACATGAGATCCAAAAGTGATGTCGCCTTTTACTGGTGTTAATGTGTTCGTTAACGTTTTTAAAAGGGTTGATTTCCCGATCCCGTTAGGACCAATGAGTGCCACACTATCCTCGCGTTTAATCTGAAAAGAAAGAGAGGATAGGAGCGGTGTTTTTTCATCATAACGAATATCGAGGTCATGCACCTTGAGTACATCATTGCCGCTTTGTCTCGTAATATCAAAATGGAAGTTTGCGGATTTTTCATCACCTAAAGGCTTATCTAAACGATCCATTCGTTCGAGCTGCTTGCGTCTGCTTTGAGCGCGCTTTGTGGTTGAAGCTCTTGCTAGGTTGCGATCCACGAAATCCTGAAGCTTTGAGATCTCTTCTTGCTGCTTTTCGTATAGTTTCATATCCCGCTCGAGCTGCTCTGCTTTCAGCTCAAGATACTTACTATAGTTCCCTGCAAACTTTTTCATCGAAGTTCTTGAGACTTCATAGACGTGGTTTACGACTTTGTCTAAGAAATAGCGGTCATGGGACACGATGAGAATGGCACCTGTATAATTTTGCAAATACTGCTCCAGCCATGATAAGGTATCAATATCTAAATGGTTGGTCGGCTCATCCAGAATTAAGAGTTCTGGTTTCATTAATAAGAGCTTTCCAAGTGCTAAACGGGTTTTCTGGCCGCCGCTTAAAGATTGGACGGTTGTCTCATCTTCAAAATGACTAAAGCCGAGTCCATGAAGAATGGAGCGGACATCTGCTTCATATTGATAGCCGCCTTGATCTTTAAATTCCTGCTGAAGCCTGTCATAGGTTTTCATCAGGGCTTCCAGCTCAGAACCTGTGGAAGAAGCCATTTTCTCCTCAATGGTTCTCATCTCTTGTTCCATCTCTTTTAAATGATCAAAAACCGATAATAATTCGTCTTTTAGCGTACGTGTAGACGTCACATCGGTATGCTGTGCTAAATAGCCGATCGATAGGTCTTTTGGTTTGATGATCTCACCTTGCTCGTAAGACATTTGACCGGCAATGATTTTCAAAAGCGTGGATTTGCCTGCGCCGTTACGACCTACAATGGCAATTCGATCCCTTGCTTTGACTTCCAATTTTATATTCGTTAAAACGGTATCAGCGCCAAACGATTTGGACAGCTGATTCACTTGTAGAATCATCATGTAACTTCACCTCTGCTATAATATGTTAAGTGTAGCTTATCAGCAGTAAACCGGCAAATGTTACATACAATCGCCATATTCAAATGAAAGACAGATAGGAAAAAATAGTGTATCATTTGAGTGAGGGAGCGTTGAAAGATGAGTCAATTTAGCCACTTTAACGAACAGGGAAGAGCAAAGATGGTCGACATTAGTGACAAATCGTCTACAGTGAGAACCGCCGTTGCTGTTTCAAGTGTTCGTATGATAAAAGAAGTGTTTCATAAAATACAACAGCATGAAATTGGAAAAGGGGATGTGCTGTCTGTTGCACAGGTTGCTGGCATCATGGCAGCAAAGCAAACATCTACCATCATTCCAATGTGTCATCCGCTTGCACTAAAAGGCGTGGATATCTCCTTTCATTGGGAGGAAGACGGAAATGCGCACATCCTGAACATACAAGTACAGGTGAAAACAAAAGGAAGTACGGGTGTGGAGATGGAAGCGCTCACTTCTGCTTCAGTATGTGCACTGACCGTTTACGATATGTGCAAAGCGATTGATAAAGGCATGATCATCGGTCCAACCTATCTAATTGAAAAGACAGGCGGGAAAAACGGTGATTTTCACAGAGCATCTGATATTTAAGTTGGAGGACCTTATATGAATATAGATCAGTCAAAAATTCCACAAGCGACAGCCAAACGTTTGCCGCTATACTACCGTTTTTTAAAAAATCTGCATGCATCAGGAAAACAAAGGGTGTCATCAGCAGAGCTTAGTGATGCAGTCAAAGTGGATTCTGCTACCATTCGCCGAGATTTTTCGTACTTTGGTGCACTTGGGAAGAAAGGGTACGGCTATAATGTCGATTATCTCTTGACCTTCTTCAGAAAGACCCTTGACCAAGATGAAATGACCAATGTCATGCTCATCGGTGTCGGGAATTTAGGGACTGCTTTTTTACACTATAATTTCATAAAAAATAATAATACAAAAATTTCAATGGCTTTTGACGTCAATGAGAGTAAAATAGGAAGTGAGATAGGCGGCGTGCCTGTCTATGATTTGGATAAGCTTGAAGAGCATGTTCAAGAGGTAGGAGATATCCCTGTTGCAATTTTGACAGTACCTGCCGTAGCAGCTCAATCCATTACAGATCGTTTGATTGCCCTTGGCATCAAAGGAATCCTTAACTTTACGCCGGCTCGATTGAATGTGCCGGAACACATTCGAATTCATCATATAGATTTGGCGGTTGAACTTCAGTCTCTTGTGTATTTCTTAAAGCATTACTCTGTTACGCAGGAGGACTGACGAAAAGGGGTAAAGGGGGTGGAGCAAATGGGTCCGATCGGTCCTGGGAGTTTGATTCTGATTGCGATTGTAGCGCTCATTATTTTTGGGCCGAAAAAGCTTCCTGAATTAGGAAGAGCAGCAGGAGATACATTACGTGAATTCAAAAATGCCACAAAAGGCTTAGCTGATGATCAGGAAGAAAAAAAGAAAAAAGAAGATCAGTAGAATAGGATGAGCTTCATGAATGTCAAAGATATGCCGCTTATGGAGCATATTGTGGAACTGCGAAAACGCCTAGTGATCATTGCGATGTTTTTTGTCGCCTTTATGGTGGCTGGTTTTTTTCTCGCTAAGCCGGTCATTGTGTATTTACAAAATACCGATGAAGCGGCAACACTGACGCTGAACGCATTTAAGCTTACAGATCCACTGTACGTGTTTATGCAGTTCGCATTTGTCATTGCTTTGGTTTTGACGTGTCCCGTTATTTTATATCAGCTGTGGGCGTTTGTGAGTCCTGGCTTATATGAAAAAGAAAGAAAGGTGACACTTGCTTACATTCCGATTGCACTGCTTTTATTTTTGAGCGGTGTGGCTTTCTCTTACTTTATTTTATTTCCGTTTGTCGTCGATTTTATGATGCGAATGTCGAATGATTTAAATGTAGAGCAAGTCATTGGGATTCATGAGTATTTTACATTTCTAATGCAGCTAACACTTCCATTTGGCTTTTTGTTTCAGATGCCCGTCGTGTTGATGTTTCTCACCAGACTCGGCATCATCACACCGATGTTTTTATCAAAAATACGGAAGTATGCCTATTTTGTCCTCCTTGTCATTGCCGCACTCATTACACCGCCAGAGCTTGTTTCTCACCTCATGGTCACCTTGCCAATGCTCGTTTTATACGAAGTGAGCATTATCATTTCAAGAGTGACCTATCGCAAAATGCAGCAAACAGAGGAGAAAGAAAAACATTATGTTTCATAAAAAAGCATCATGATCCAATAAGGGATCACGATGCTTTTTCTATTGTGTAAGAAATTGATTGATCGTGTGAAAGAGGTGCTCATAATAGGCAGGCTCATGCGGGACAAAATTATGAATACCCACTTCTATGCTTTCCTCACGTCGTTCTCCGTTTGCATCAACTATAAAGCCCTCGATACGAATTCTTTCACATGATCCTGTTAAAAGCTGCTGTACATCAAGCAGCTTTGCTCTGTACAGACCAGCGACTTCTTCTTTCTGTAGATGAACTTCCATATGCTTTTCTTCATTCATATAAAGATACACATGGCAGAACTCACGGTCAATGAAAGAAGGCAGGTGAATTTCATCTTTTATGATTCCTGTATAAGTAAGGTCCTCAAAAGGAATAGAAAGACCAAGTTCTTCTTCTACCTCTCTTAAGCCATCAGAAGGCTGTTCATCTGCGAGAAGGTGACCTGCTGCGGTGATATCAAACAGTGAAGGAAAATCCTTTTTTGCAGGACTCCTTAGCTGAAAATAGAGATACACGGTGCCAAGCTCCTTTTTAAGAAGCCAGAAATGAAATGTTTCATGCCAAAGACCTTGGGCGTGGACATCTGAACGAGCGGCAGCTCCAATGGTTTCATGCTGATCATTGAAGAAACGAAGTTTTTCATGTTCCATGAAGTTACATCCTCCATAAAAAAACCATTTTCCAAACGCGGAAAATGGTTTTTAATTTATTTTTGTTGCTGTTTTTTGAGTTTGACAGAGAAGGCAAACATTTTAAGCGCGATATTGATATTATAGGCCGCAAACACCATCAGCAAAATGCTGTAAAATGACCACATGTCACCTGGGTTTTGAATGGCCATATAGGTGAAAGCGACACCTACGGCAAAATAAATGATGCCCCATACGACTGGGTTTCTCATGAGAAAAAGCCTCCAATAATCATTTGCATGGTTTGAGATTGTTCTTCAATCATTTTTTTCACTGGCTCAATCTGCACAAGAACGACAAGTGAATTCATCAGCATATGAGCGCCGATTGGAACAATGATTCGTTTTGTTTTCGCATATAAAAAGGCAAAGGTAAAGCCCATTGCGGTATAGAGTAAGATATGGGGAAAATCATTGTGTACAGCAGCGAAAACCACTGAACTGGCAAGTGCTCCAATGAAGAAATTCGTTTTTTCATAAATCACACCAAAGATGATTTTACGGAAAATGATTTCCTCTAAGATTGGACCAATCAGGGCGATGACGATCACAAGCCAAGGAACGGCATCCATAATGGATAAAATAGTTTGCGTATTTTCTGACTCACGGCCAATTCCGAATGCATATTGTTCAATCGCCCCCGCAATCGATTGTGCAAAGAGAGAAAGAAAGAAACCGCCAATGATCCATGCGATAGCAGAACCGATTGAAGCAGGCGCTTCATTTCGCAGTGAAGCTTTTGGGACGGTTCGAAGGATGAGCAGAATAATGATCAATCCGATACAGAAACTGATGATTGTCCACGTTCCTGATAATTTTGAAAGCTCTGTTTGAGTCATCGGTGTTTGAATGAATCCCAGCCATTTCATTATGAGAAAATAAGGAAACGCAGATACCTGTACCAATATATACGTTAAGATGATGTACCAATATTGTTTTTTCAAGTAACGAAAACCCCTTTACTAAAAGAACTAAATTTATTGTAACATAAGTCTTCTTTTTCGATGAAAAGGAAAGAATCTGAGATTCAAAAAGATCGTGAAAGCGTAAAAATTTTTAAAGGTTTTCACTTGAAATTGCAGAAGACATTCTTTATTATAATAAATGTGTTAGCACTCGCTGGTGATGAGTGCTAAAAAAGACTACATATAAAAATTGAGGAGGTTGTTTCTTATGTTAAAGCCATTAGGCGATCGCGTAATCATTGAACTCGTTGAATCTGAGGAAAAAACCGCTAGCGGTATTGTTTTACCGGATTCTGCAAAAGAAAAACCGCAAGAAGGTAAAATTGTTGCAGCAGGTTCAGGGCGTGTACTTGAAAGTGGTGAGCGCGTTGCGTTAGAAGTAAGCACAGGCGACCGCATTATCTTCTCAAAATATGCAGGCACTGAAGTGAAATATGAAGGAAAAGAATATTTAATCCTTCGTGAGAGCGACATTTTAGCTGTTATTGGTTAATCACATAAAAAAGCATTGAGATATATTTTCTAAAAAGACTGAGGAGGTTTCGTTATTATGGCAAAAGATATTAAGTTCAGTGAAGAAGCACGTCGTGCGATGTTACGTGGTGTAGATGCACTTGCAGATGCTGTAAAAGTAACTTTAGGACCAAAAGGACGTAACGTGGTTCTTGAGAAAAAATTCGGTTCTCCACTTATCACAAATGATGGTGTAACGATTGCAAAAGAAATCGAATTAGAAGATGCATTTGAAAACATGGGTGCAAAACTTGTGGCTGAAGTTGCAAGCAAAACAAACGACGTAGCTGGTGACGGTACAACGACTGCAACAGTTCTAGCTCAAGCGATGATCCGTGAAGGTCTTAAAAACGTAACAGCTGGTGCAAATCCTGTTGGCGTTCGTAAAGGGATCGAAGAAGCAGTAAAAGTAGCACTTGAAGGCTTGCACGAGATTTCTAAACCAATCGAAGGTAAAGAATCAATTGCTCAAGTTGCGGCTATTTCTGCAGCAGACGAAGAAGTCGGCAGCCTAATCGCTGAAGCGATGGAGCGCGTTGGCAACGACGGAGTTATCACAATTGAAGAATCTAAAGGTTTCACAACTGAGCTAGAAGTGGTTGAAGGTATGCAGTTTGACCGCGGATATGCTTCACCATACATGGTGACAGATTCTGATAAGATGGAAGCAGTTCTTGAAAATCCTTACATCTTAATCACAGATAAAAAGATCACAAACATTCAAGAAATCCTTCCTGTACTAGAGCAAGTTGTACAACAAGGAAAACCATTATTGCTTATTGCTGAAGATGTAGAAGGCGAAGCACTTGCAACTCTTGTTGTGAACAAACTTCGTGGTACATTCAACGCAGTAGCAGTAAAAGCACCTGGATTCGGTGATCGTCGTAAAGCAATGCTTGAAGACATCTCTGTTCTAACTGGCGGAGAATTAATCACAGAAGATCTAGGACTTGACCTGAAATCAACTGAAATCGGTCAGCTTGGCCGCGCGTCTAAAGTCGTTGTGACAAAAGAAAACACAACAATCGTTGAAGGTTCAGGAGATTCTGCTCAAATCGCAGCACGTGTGAACCAAATCCGTGCACAAGTAGAAGAAACAACTTCTGAATTCGATAAAGAAAAATTACAAGAACGTCTTGCAAAACTAGCTGGCGGCGTCGCTGTCATCAAAGTTGGTGCTGCAACTGAAACAGAACTAAAAGAGCGTAAACTACGCATCGAGGATGCACTGAACTCAACTCGCGCAGCAGTTGAAGAAGGTATCGTATCCGGTGGTGGTACAGCACTTGTGAATGTATACAACAAAGTCGCTTCAATTGAAGCTGATGGTGACGTTCAAACAGGTGTAAACATCGTTCTACGTTCTCTTGAAGAGCCAATTCGTCAAATTGCTCATAACGCAGGTCTTGAAGGATCCGTTATCGTTGAGCGCTTGAAAAACGAAGAAATTGGCGTAGGCTTCAACGCAGCAACAAACGAATGGGTAAACATGATCGAAAAAGGAATCGTTGACCCAACAAAAGTAACTCGCTCTGCACTTCAAAACGCAGCTTCTGTAGCAGCAATGCTTCTAACAACTGAAGCAGTCGTAGCTGACAAACCAGAAGAAGGCGGCTCAGGCGGCGGAATGCCAGATATGGGCGGCATGGGTGGAATGGGCGGAATGATGTAACACCCTCGAAAACCCCTTGAAATATAGGGGTTTTTGTTATGTCTTCATGATTTTGATCACATGCAATAAAAAGTACCAAGGATGATGAATTGAAACCCTTACTGCTTCTCAATCGTTAAAATAAGAGCAAGTGATTTCATGGGTCTTTACCCGACACGGTATTTTAAAAAGAAAAGCGGTGATCATATGGGCTTCACTACGTGGGTGGCGATTATTGTTGCACTGGCTGTCGTGTTTGGATTGTTTGGATCGAAGAAGCGTGATAAATAAGGAAAGAGTTGAAAACCCACTTCGAATTAAGGAGTGGGTTTTTGTTGCAAATACAACTTTTATCAGTTATATTAGCTATAGTTAATTGTTGTAAATACAACAAAAGGAGTTGAAATACATGAAAGAAATATTGCGGGAGATCGGTGTGATAGCTCGCGCGCTTGATTCCATAAGTAATATTGAATTTAAAGAGTACGATTTAACGAAGGGGCAGTATTTGTATCTTGTGCGTATTTGTGAGGAGCCTGGTATCATTCAGGAAAAGCTGGCGGAAATGATTAAAGTGGATCGAACTACGGCGGCTCGGGCTATCAAAAAATTAGAACTGAATGGGTTTATTGAGAAAAAAGATGATCGTGTGAATAAAAAAATCAAAAAGCTGTTTCCAACTGAAAAAGGGGAAGCGGTCTACCCAATGATTAAACGAGAACATGATTATTCGAATCAAGTGGCGCTGGATGGGTTTTCTAAGGAAGAAGCGGAACAGATTTATGAGTATCTTCTCAGGGTGCGAAAGAATATAGAAAAGGACTGGGAAGGTGTGAAAAAAGGGATAAAGAGAGACTACTAATTAATAAGGAGGGACGACTTTATGACCGTCACTTTCATTCGGTGCAATGAACAACATGTAAAGGAGCTTCAGAAAATTGGAACCGATACATTTAAAGAAACCTTTCTGGATCAAAACAAAGTGGAACATATCGAAGCGTACGTGAAGACAGCTTTTCACCTAAACCAGCTGTTAAAGGAATTACAGCACCCTTCTTCACAGTTTTATTTTGTTCAAGTGAATGGGGAAGTAGCTGGTTATTTGAAGATCAATATGGATGATGCCCAATCAGAAGAGATGGGGAGTGAAGCGTTAGAGATTGAAAGAATTTATATCAAGCAATCCTTTCAAAAGCAAGGATTAGGCAGATATTTAATCGATCAAGCCATTGAAATTGCGAAAAATCATCATAAACGGGATGTTTGGCTTGGGGTGTGGGAGCACAATAGTGCGGCCATCGCTTTCTATCAAAAGCTTGGGTTTGTTCGAACAGGGGTGCACGCCTTTCTCATGGGGGACGAAGAGCAAATGGATTTCATTATGACCAAAACATTGAGCTGATCAAAAAGGAGGAAGGGTACATGCATATCCCATCATTTTTTCGAGTGAAAGATATGGAGAAAATCAAATCATTTATTCAATCTCATTCATTTGCTACAGTTGTGACGACAATGAATGAAAAGCCCATTGCGACACATATTCCAGTGAGTTTTCATCAAGTTGGAGATTCGTATGTGATCTCGGGGCATATGGCGATTGGGAATCCTCAATGGAAAACCTTTGAAGAAAATGAAAAGGTGCTCGTCATCTTTCAAGGGCCGCATGCCTACATATCTTCTTCATGGTATGAAAAAGAAGCAGTACCAACATGGAATTATCAGGCTGTTCATGTTTATGGAAAGGCGGAACTGCTTGAAAAATCGGAACTGGTTAAGGAATTAACCACAATGCTGGAGACATACGAAAGTCACAGAGAACAGCCGGTGCTATGGGAGACGTTGTCTGAGGAACTGTTAGAGAAGCAAATGAAAGGCATTGTAGGCTTTAAGATCATCATTGATGAAGTTCAGGCTGCTTTTAAATTAAGCCAAAATCGCCACGAAAGGGATTATATCCGCATCATTGAACACCTGGAAGCAGAGGATGAAGTGGAAATGGCTGAGGAGATGAAAAAGAGTTCCATTTAAGAGACTTCTCGAAAGATTAGTTAATAAAAAGAATGAAACGTTACTTATAAACAAAAACACTTTCTTCTAGGAAAGTGTTTTTTAGTGGTGATAAAAAAAGCCCTCATCATTCAAGGGAATGAGTGAAAGTTTATTTTACTTTAACTGTGAATGTCACGTCTTTACTATTCATGTAATCGTCAGTTGTGACATCTCCAAATTTCAGTTTTAATTCTTTGATGTTTTTAATGTTGATCTCTTTGCCTTCAGGAGCTAAGAATTGAATAACACCATCCTGTTTAACGCCACCTTCAACTTCGCCACCAATATCACCGTCAGTCATAAACATATTCGCATCTAATTGCATGCTTCCAGCTACAACTTTTCCTTGATCTGGATAGAAGTTTAGAACTTTATCTGTCGTATTTTCGATATTCATTCCAACATTGATTCTATCCTTCATAATTTTAATCTCGCCAAGGTTTACTTTCATTCCTTGAGCCGTTGTTTTGTGTTTGCTCGCATTTATTTTCTTTGAACCATCGTCTTTTTTGTTTTTTGATTGTGTTTTTGTGCTTGTAGACTCTTTTTCTTTAGATGCACCTGTAGACACATCTTCTGTTGAGCCGCAAGCAGCCAGTGTAAATGTTAGCCCTAAAGCTAAAAATAAAGCATAGAATTTCTTCAAAATGAAAATCCCCTTTTGTTTAATTTATATAAGCGTCTTGTGCTTATACATTGACCATGACTATTATAATAGGATAAAAGCACTTTCGAATCAACAAAAAATGATAAAAATAGAAAATAATTGTTTTTAAGTGTTTTTTTATAAACCAGTTAGCTTAAAATTACATAAAATCCACTTCTTGTGACTTAAAACGAACTTGAATTTCCTTATAATAGAATTATTATAAGGGATTGGGAGTGATTGAGATGGATGGTTCGTCAATCAAGACGGTAAATAGAGAGGATCAACATGAATTCTTGTTTCTGAATATATCTTCAAATACAGTTGGGGCTCTTTCAAAGGAATCTGCTGAGAGGATTCTATGGGGGCGGGATACCGATGAAATACACCAATTGATGTATGTTCCTATTGAAAATTATGAAGACCTCAAATGGCTGATTCATTCTTTGCATAAAGCCATCATGGATGAAAAAGATGTACGTGTCGTTCTTGAATTGGCTGATCTACTCTATTTCTTTGTTGTCCCTGCTTACAAAGAAGAATTGATGAGCAAGGAAGATTTGTCACACATGGTGAATGATATATTATTTATGTTGGATCTTTGGACAGATGAAAACATAATAGAGTTAGTCAATTCCATTCAATATGAATTACAAATAGTAGAGAGAAAAGGCTTGTAGAGAAATCTCTACAAGCTTTATTCTCTATTCTTATGCAGTTGTGTTATTGACGACAGGCTCTTTTCTAAACACGCCCATGCAACCTGCAATGATGATTAATACAGCTGGTAGGATGAAGAACATAGAAATAGAAATAATGCCACCAACAGCAGATACTAATAATAAAATTCCACCAAGCTTTGCTTTTTTCTTTACGATGACAGATGCGACAATGGCAAGAATAGAGAAAAGCATTGCTGCCCAGCCTAATCCCGTAATTTCACTTGTGCCTGAATCGCTAAATGCCGCATCGATTCCTCCGAAAGCAAGAGCGAACATTGCGCCGAAAAATCCGAAAATACCTCCAATTAAACCTAAAACAAATTCTGTCGTTCTTTTCATAATACTTTCCTCCGATATGTAAATAAGAATTATTGGTACTTAAGAACCAACACAATCTTACTAATCGGCATTCTTTTCATAAAGTTAATAGTTTTGTTAAAAAAAACAAGAAAATCCATAAAGGATTTTCTTGTCCAATTATTGGGCTCTTTCCCAAGTGATTTTTGTTTCATTTGTTGTTTTCTTTCCTTTTGCGAGTACCTTACCGTTTTCTTGTTTCACGGTGATGTTTAGGTCATAAAAGGAATAGAGGGCGCCGAGGCTGTCATTTTCCGGTTTATGAAGATTGTTTTCTTTTTCAGTTGATGCTCCAATGGCCAGCGTTTTTGCAAAGTTTAAACCGATGACTTCAGCGTAATCACTATTGGTATCAGAGGAAGCCGTTACGTTTAAAGAAATGACTTTTTTCTTTTGATCAACGGTGATGTCAGTGTCTTTGATGAGTTTAGACTGTTCCATCACTTCTTTCGTTTCCTTTTGAATGCGTTCATTAATCGTTGGAAGTGCCTTAGATTCTGGTTTTTGTTCTTTTGTCGTATTTGAGCAAGCTGCTAGAATGGAGAGACTTGCAACTAGACTCATGAAAACAAGTAGACTTTTTTTCACGTTCGTTCTCCTTTTTTCGTCGAATGTTGTATGTTTATGTTACCACGAATCGTTGTTTTGATTAAAAGAGAAGTGTTGATAAGCTGTGAACAATAAAAAGCACCCAATGGAGGGTGCTTTTTTCTTATTGTGCTGAAAGGCTTGTACTTAATGGGATAGAAGAAATGACGGTGAATTTAGGAGCTGCGGCACCGGATTCTAAATTTTTACGTAAAAGTGACGATTTGATTGACCCGTCCCAATTTTTATAGACACTTCCTGATGTATTTGCACGAAGCTGTACATTCGAAAAGCTTGCTTGTGAATAGCTGTTTGTTCCATTATCCTGTACGCCATGTACCATTTTGACAACATCAAGGTTTTTCAGACGGCTAGGGTTGTAAACAGGCTGCTTATAGCGCAGTTTCCCATTGACATATAGTGACACCGTACCATCACCATTGTTGATGAGCTTTAAGTTGACACGTGCGCCATCTTTAATACTTGTATCGTATTCGCTGTTCCAGTATTTACTGCCGCCTTGTGAGCCGCTGCCTAGAAAAACTTTATAGCCAGAAGACGTTTTTGAAATACCGCTCTCTACTACAGCAGAGCCGAGACCGAGATACCAGTCCGCATAGCCGTTTTTAATGGTGGCTGTTTTCGGAAGGACAATATCAGCAGAGATACCTGACCATTTGGCTTCATCTGTTTGCGTCACAATGGCGCCGTGACGAGGACTAGCCGCTGAGGCAGGAAGACTTGAAAACATCAAAACGAAGGCCAAACTTACAATCAAAACGGTGAAACACTTTTTCATGAAAATTCCCCCTTAAATTTGATTCACTTTTATTATATAAAATGAAAGAGGGGGGCTGCTTACCATGTTCTGACTGTTTATGGTAGTATTTATGAACTTTATCGGTCATAAAGTGGTCAACTTGTATTTGAATTGTAATGTGTCTGTAAAATAACTGGGTTCATCTTCATGTATAATGAGTGCAGAAACCAAAAACGGAGGATTTCTTAATGAATAAAAAGCTTATCACGACAATCGTAACAGTAGCTAGTTTATTTTTAGCATTCAGTTTCTCACATGGAGCAAGTGCAAAAAAAGTAAGCGGCAATATTACTTGGTATAATGGTGTCGGCAAAAAAGGCGCAGATGGAAAAAAACTCGGTCATTGGGATGCAGCAACTAAAATGGGCTTTGACGTACCGAAAAAAGGTACAAAACTAAGAGTGACAACAAAAGCGAAACCACATAAAGTGATTACAGTATATAAATATGATGTAGGCAGAATGCCAAATGCTGTACTAGACGTAAGTCCAAAAGCATTCAAAGCACTTGGGTATAAAACAAGTAAAGGTGTCGTAAAAGGGCATTACACTTATTAATACATAGGCATGCAAAGAAGCGGGAAAAGTTCATTTTCTGGCTTCTTTTCTTGTAGAGAGGGTCTGAAAGGCAATGAAAAAATCAACATGGTGGATCATCACAGTCATTGGCGTCGCAGTGATTGCGGCAGTTATTTTCTTCATGATGAAGCCTGGGCAAGAGGCGAAACATACAGGGAAAGTCAAAACAAATCAAGATGCAAAAGACGAATTGCTCGTTTCATTTACAGATCAAAAGTTAAACAATACTTATTACTTGCATGATCGGGCGCTTCATACGGAGAAACTGACAGCATATCCTTCGATTGCTTATGATTCTACGAAACAAGTTTTATATTACACGTATACGGATGAAGACACGCAAAAGGTGAGTATTCGGGAATTAAATGTGAAATCTGACGAAGAAAAAACACTGTTTACGAGTGACGATTCTATCGACAGTATGAGGCTGTCTGGTGACGGAAAGAAGTTATTTCTAAGGTATAACAAGGATTCTGGAGAGCAATTTTATGTCGCATCTTTTGATTTGAAAACACACAAAATGAAAGAGCTGTATCCGGAAAAAAGCAAGGATGATACGGTGAGTTCATTTGCATATGATCCGACTTCAAATGATTTGGCGATCCAGCATTATTCTTTAAAAGAAGATTATCAAAAAACCGATGAAGCGAATGAAAAGGGCAGAGATCCTGAACCAACAACCATGAAAATCACCCTTCAAACAGGTGAGAAGGGAAAACGCATTGCACGTATCTCACAAACGATCAATGATATTTCATTTTCTCCAGATCATAAGAAATTGATTTATACAGAAGTAAAGGTTCGTAAAGAAAAAGAAATATCCTCGATTAAGTTGCTTGATGTAGAAACTGGAAAAACGACGACACTCGTTAAAAACAGCCAGGATGTTCATATTTTAAGTGCTGCACAGCCGCAATTTTCTACTGACGGGTCGTCTGTTTATTTCTTAGGTGTTGCAAAAAACGCAGAAGAATTAAAGGATGACACCGGACGAAAGGCGAAGGTAAGAACGATTTTTGAATACAATATGAAGAAGAAAACGGTGGAAGCCGCTTGGGAGAAGGATGGCGGAATTGTTAACAATTTCACTGTCAATCGATAAAGGAAACGTTCAGTTATTTATATAACTGGACGTTTTTTTATTTTGTCACTTGAAATGCTGGAGAAATGGTGGATTTATAGATGGAAAATCAATTTTTAAGCAGTGATACGAGGGCTATTTTCATATTTTGCTTATGTGACAGAGGAAAAGAAAAAGAGTAATATGAGTGAACATAAAAAAACGAGAGGACTGATGACATCTCGTTTTCTCTGTTTTATTTGTTTTCATCTAATAAGTTTTGAAAGATAAACAGGGCATTAATGGAGTGAGGGAAGCCAGCAACCTTTGTACAGTGTTTAATAATCTCCATAATCTCTATAACAGAAAGTCCCATATGTAATGCTTGTTCAAAATGAGTCTTTAACTCTTCATCACAATTGCCTTTTGTGATGAGGGAAGATAATGTGCTGATGGCCTTTTGTTTTTCATCTAATATGAAGTGATTG
Organism: Bacillus sp. FSL R5-0712; assembly: GCF_038593285.1. Classification (NCBI taxonomy): domain Bacteria; kingdom Bacillati; phylum Bacillota; class Bacilli; order Caryophanales; family Bacillaceae; genus Bacillus; species Bacillus sp. FSL R5-0712. Next base: position 633,040 of record NZ_CP151981.1, read on the forward strand.
AATTCTTTTTGTTCACTGAGTTCAATGGTTAGTTGTTCAATGTTTGACCGAATGCTCTCGTTTTCATAAATTGAAAGCTTCTCTCTGTTACCTGCCGCTGTTTCTTGTTTGACCTGGCAAGTCTCTTTTTCTTCATTCAAATTGAACTCCTCCGTTTTTTATCGCAATTTTCCATTTGTTCGTTCATTATGGCTTAAGTGCCTTTTGATAGATGTAATGGGTATATAGTAGTATTATCGGTTGCTGCGTCAACATTTTAAGTATGGAATGCTCCTCAAAGGAATGATTCATGCAATTTATTTTTCCATTTTGAAATGGATCATAAAAGGGCTAATGAATGGATGTCCGTTAGCCCCTTTGTAATCAGCAGTTTCATAAGTTCTACGCATTTAGTGGAAGAGTGGTTTCATTTTTACTGAATGATATCCATCGGCCTCATCATGTCATAATCTTCATGTTCTAAAATATGACAATGCCACACATACCGGCCGCTGTATGGAACAAATCGAGCAACGATCCGAATGACTTCACCTGCATGCGCCTGAATGGTGTCCTTGTAGCCTTGTTCATGTAAAGGAGGCGCTTCGTTTGGTCCTGTATATACGATTTCTCCTGTCGATTGATAGACTTCTGTATCAAATGGTCTTCTGTCTAAAACCCTAAATTGAACAAGGTGCAAATGAATAGGGTGTGTACCCCTGGTTGGATTGACGATAGACCATACCTCTAGACTGCCAAGACGAGGATTTTCCGTGACAGGATCATTCCAAAAATGGTTATCGAGCAATAGGATAGGGCGGCCGTATTTATCCTGTGTGCCGGTAAGTGTGAGTGTACGCTCTCTATCAGCTCTACTTGGCCGAAGCGGTGGCAGCGGTTTGAAAATCGGACGTAATGTCTTAGGTACTCTCCCTTTTAGTGGACGTGTGACTTTGAATTGCATAATGTTCGCATCTGTTTCAGGGTTCACATCCTGTCCGCAGCCGGCTGTATTTTTGAGAGTGATCGTTTTGTTTTCGTAAGCTGAAAAGTCGATGATGACATCGAAACGTTCAGCAGGCGCGATGCTAAATGATTGATGGCGAACGGGTCTTGGCAAAAATCCCCCATCGGAACCAATTTGCATGATTGTAGCGTCGTTATCTAGATGCAGCTCATAAGTTCTAGTATTGGACGCATTTAAAATACGAAAACGGTATTTTCGCGGCTCTACTTCTAAATACGGCCATACTTTTCCATTGACTAAGATTGTTTCTCCACAAAAAAAGGGCACGATGGATGGATCTGGTATGTCACTGTCTTCTGGCGTGTTGTTTGGTCTGCTAGGATAAAACAGTGAGCCATCCTCCTGAAATGTACGGTCCATAATCATTAAAGGAATGTCATAGTCATCTTTCGGAAGCTCTAAGGACTTTTCAAATGCATCTGAGATTAAATAAAACCCAGCTAAACCGGCGTACACATTTAGTCGTGTCAATGCCATCGCATGATCGTGATACCACAATGTGCAGGCTTGCTGATGATTTGGGTATACGTAAGTCTCTCTTTCAAAGAAGGGGCCGGTTGCTTCAAAGTCCCGTGAAAACCAGGCTTCTGGATAGCCGTCACTGCTTGCTGGTGTGACACCGCCATGCAGATGAACGACTGTTTTGACCTCTGGTTCATCGTGATGCCCAGGATGAATGGTGTGATCGACAGGGAGGAAATGTTTTAATGGCAATTTGTTCATCCATTTCACTTTGACCTTTTCATTTCGATTGGCTTTAATGGTTGGACCAGGCAAACTGCCATTATAGGTCCATAGCTTGGTTGGGGGCAGGTCTCTATGAACTTTTAAGAATACCTCCTCCATAGCAATTTCATAATACGTTTGTCTTGGGTTCTTTTTGACGGGCTCCGCGACTTCTGGAATTGGAAGCTCGTCAACAAATTTTTCTAGGTTCATGTTGACTAATCCTCACTTAAATACAATTTGATACAGTATAAGTGCGGACATCCAAATAGGTGAATAAAATAAAAAAACCCGCTTTTCAGCGGGAGAATTACGGGTGTTTATTTTCAAGCGCCGCATTTGCAGGCACTTTTTTATTCGGTTTAAAGATAAAATAAGCAGCCAGTACGCTAAAGGTAATGATACTCGTCAAAATGAGCTGTGGCCGCATGGATTCGATAAACAGCATCGATGCCAAGATGGCGCAAATGACCAAAATGGTAAAGTACGTGAGGTATGGGAACAGCCACATTTTGATTTTGAGCTGTTCTGGATTTTCTTTTTCGATTTTACGGCGCATTCTTAATTGTGAAACGGCGATGACCAAGTAGACAAGAAGGGCAATGGCTCCAGATGCATTGACTAAGAACAAAAAGATGGTTTCAGGATAAAAATAGTTCATCATGACAGCAATGTAGGAAAAGAAGGTACCTGCGACTGTAGCCGCTACAGGAACACCACGTTTGCTGATTTTCATAAAGCGTTTCGGCGCTTCGCCTCTTTCTGCTAATGAATAAAGCATTCTGGACGTTGTGTACAATCCGGAGTTTAAACAAGATAGAACAGCTGTTAAGACAATAACGTTCATGACTTGAGCGGCTGATGGAACACCGATGTATTCTAATACCGCAACGAACGGGCTTGTTAAAATGCTTGCGGAATTCCACGGAAGTAAGGTGACAACGACAGCAATTGATCCGACATAGAATACGATAATACGCCATACAACAGAGCGTGTGGCTGTCGTCACAGATTTGACTGGGTCTGCTGATTCACCAGCCGCTATGGCCACAATCTCCGTTCCCATGAAGGAAAAGATGACGACAACGATTCCGAGTAACACAGAGCTGAATCCATTTGGAAGGAAACCGCCGTTCCCTGTTAGATTGGCAAGACCTGAAGTATGATGACCGCCAAAACCAAAGATAAATGCAAAACCAATGAGTAGAAAGAGAATGATGCTGACGACTTTAATCAATGAAAACCAATATTCAAATTCGCCAAAAGATTTAACAGAAAAGATATTTGTTAATGTTAAGAGGATTGTGAGGATAAGACTTGTGAGCCAAACAGGTGCATCTCCATACCAATATTGAATAATGGCAGCACCGGCAATGGCTTCGATGGCGATGACGATCACCCAGAAGAACCAGTAAAGCCAGCCGATTGTAAACCCGGCCCATGGACCGATGGCATCGCTCGCATATTGTGAGAAAGAACCGCTTGTCGGATAGGCACATGCCATTTCTCCAAGCATTCTCATAATAAAGATCACCAGAAGTCCGGCAAAAGAATAGGAAAGAATGGATCCAGGCCCTGCAGAATGAATGACAGCACCACTACCAACAAATAGCCCTGCCCCAATGACCCCAGCAATGGAAATCATCGAAATATGTCTTGTTTTAAGGTTTTTTTGAAGACCGTTTGTCATGTTGGACATTTCTTTACCTCCAAACATTTCTCATGAATAGAGAATTTGTTTTTAGAATATTTTAAATTTTATCATACTGAATTGTCATTCAGCATTGGACAGGTTATCAAACTGACATTTCAAACCTCTTAACATGATGTTAAAAAGTAGAAAGGATTTGAGAGATTATGTTCCCTCTTTTCCCTCTGTTTATTTTTAAAAATAGCATAAAAAAGGAAGGAGGGAAGTTGTGTCTCAAAATAAAATTATTCTGATAATTTACCAGAGAAGAGTGATTTGACGATATGTCCATTTCGAAGAGAATTGGAAAAAGGTTGATGGGAGTAGGTCTTGAGGTCATTTGACCTTGTAAAAATAAGTTTACTTAGGTCAACACATTTCTATTTATCCTATTTTGCTGACATAAGCGAATCATGTTGCTGTAGACCCACACGGGCTTTGCTTTGTAAGATAAATAATAGAAAAGTGATGTGTGAGGAGGCGCGGTTCAACATGGAGCGCTATAACGAATTAAGACAAGGTGAAACAGGTGCTTGGGTCAGCATCATTGCCTATGTGATCTTATCTGCGGTCAAACTCATTATTGGGTATGTGTTTCATTCAGAGGCTCTTTCAGCAGATGGATTGAATAACACGACGGATATTATTGCATCCCTTGCTGTGTTGATTGGGCTGCGTATTTCTCAAAAGCCGCCTGATGAAGATCATCCGTATGGTCATTTTAGAGCGGAAAATATTGCGTCTCTTGTGGCTTCCTTTATCATGATGCTTGTTGGACTTCAAGTTTTGCTGAGTGCAGGCCAGTCGCTCTTCTCATCTGAGCATCAAACGCCGGATTTGATCGCGGCTTGGACAGCAGCAGGAAGTGCTGTTGTGATGTACGGTGTGTATATTTATAACCGCAATCTGTCCAAACGAATTAATAGCCAGGCTCTCCATGCGGCAGCTGCTGATAATAAATCAGATGCGTATGTAAGTATTGGAACATTTGTAGGAATTATGGCCTCTCAATTTCAGCTGGCATGGATTGATACGCTAGCAGCCTTTGTCATTGGCTTAATTATTTGTAAAACTGCGTGGGAGATTTTCAGAGATGCCTCTCATTCGTTAACAGACGGTTTTCATATCAAAGATATGTCTAAATATAAAGAGACCATTGAAGCAACACCAGGAGTAGGCGATTTAAAGGATATAAAAGCGCGTTATCTTGGAAGTACAGTCCATGTGGATGTAGTGGTTGAGGTCGAGCCTAACTTGAACATAGCAGAAAGCCATGATATTGCAGATGAAATTGAACGAAGAATGAAGCAGGAGCATGATATTTTACACTCTCATGTTCATATGGAGCCAGCAAGTAAGTCAAAAGAAGAGAAGAAGTCTTTCCCATCGTGAGAAGGCTTCTTTTTTATACGTGCTGATGTTATATGCAAATGCGCGTTGTATGGTAAAGTTAGACTATATGAAATTTGACAGAAACGTGATAGGAGGATCAGGATGGCATTTGATGAACCGATGCATTCAGATTTACAAAAAATCGTAGATAACATCAATAAAGTCATGGTTGGGAAAAAAGACATTGCGATATTAAGCCTTGTAGCGATTTTGGCGAAGGGGCATGTGCTGCTCGAGGATGTGCCTGGTGTAGGGAAGACGATGATGGTTCGTGCTTTGGCAAAATCCATTGGCTGTGAGTTTAAGAGAATCCAATTCACTCCTGACCTTTTGCCTTCAGATGTAACAGGCGTGTCGATTTACAATAAAAAGACGAATGAATTTGAATTTAGGCAAGGACCGATCATGGGGCAGATTATTTTAGCTGATGAGATCAACCGGACTTCTCCTAAAACACAATCAGCATTGCTTGAAGCGATGGAGGAAGGCAGTGTCACAGTGGACGGAGAAACGATGCCGCTTGCGGATCCTTTTTTCGTCATGGCGACACAAAACCCAGTGGAATATGAAGGGACTTATCCGCTGCCAGAAGCGCAAATGGACCGGTTTTTATTCAAACTGCAGATGGGATATCCGACCATGCTCGAGGAGCTGGAGGTGCTCAACTTGCAGGAGAAACAATCCCCGATTGATACGCTCCAAGCTGTCATGACAAAGGAACATATCCATGCGTTGCAGCAGGCTGTTCAGACTATTCATGTGGATGCATCCATTAAAGAATATATTGTTGAAATTGCTCAAGCGACGCGTAAACACCCAGCTGTTTATCTAGGTGTGAGTCCAAGGGGATCGATCGCCTTGATGAAAGCGGCACAGGCGTATGCACTTTTGAATCAGCGCGATTATGTGATTCCTGATGATGTACAGTATTTGGCGACTTATACATTACCGCATCGTATGATTTTGACATCAGAAGCGACATATGAAGGGAAGAAGGCGGAGACACTGCTGCGGCAAATGCTTGAGCAAATTGGCGTGCCAGTTCAAAAGTCGATGACTCAATGAAGTCACGTCATCGTGTAGCAATTTCATTATGGTTAAGGGTGATGATGCTCATCATTCTCACTGCGGCAGCCTTTTGTTATGCCATGTTTCAGGGAGGGTTTGTGAGTTGGTTCCTTTTTTATGCATTTTTACCATATGCTTTGTATGCTTTGCTGTTTGCACTTGTGCCGCTTCGCGCGACAGCCAAGAGGACAATACAGCAAACAAGCTTAAAGGCGGGGGATGTGCTGTCCGTTGATCTTGAAATCAAGCGGACACATCCATTTCCGTACGTTTACGTCATGATAGAGGATGCTCCGCCAAATACCTTTCACTTACAGGAACAGATTGAAATGAAGCAAATGCTTTTTCCTTGGTTTCGGAAAACTTGGCGATTTTCCTATCAATTGAATGATGTCATGCGAGGAGAGCATCATTTGACAGCGGTTAGAATCAAAACGGGTGATATGTTTGGGTTTGTTGAAAAAGAAATCATCATTCCGTTAGAGAAAAAGCTGCTTGTCTACCCAAAAGTGCTGGATATCCCTGTAGAGCCTGCTGAGTCAGTGAGTGAAAATGGAGGCAAAGCGGTTCACTCGTGGTTCAATGAACCGGCCCATGTGACAACAGGTGTACGGGAATATCAGCAAGGAGACCGTTTTGCTTGGGTGGACTGGAAGACGACGGCCAGAAGAGGCCAGCTGATGACGAAGGAATTTGAACAGAATCAAGCAAAGGACCTTGTTGTGTTTGCTGATTTTACTGATCAAGCTGTTTTTGAAACAGTCGTCTCTATTGCGGCATCTGTTCTTCAAACGGCTGTGAAAAAAGGAGTGCCGTCAGGTCTTGTCCCTCTAGGAGATCAACATGCCTTTCGAGTCGATCAAGGAGAACTTCATTTACAGGACATGCTTTATTATTTAACAAGGGTGCAGCATCAGCCTTCCCGCGCACTAGAATATAAACCGTTAGCAGCGAGTGAGTACCAGCACTCAGGAAAATATGTCGTCACGGGTCAGCTGCAGGAGGAGCTTGAGGCAAGTCTCTTTGGAAATCGAAACAGAAAGAACATCACCGTGCTTTTAGTGAAGAAAGCCGTTGACCATTTCACGACAAAAGAAAAACAGCTTGTAGACCGGCTCAAGGCCTCTGGAATACGCATCACCCTTTTATTTGAAGACCGGCTGCACGAAAGAACTGTGAGGTGACAAACATTTATGCTGCATTCACATCTGCGGCAAAGCCGTTTTGAATTGTTCATCTATTATGCTGTAGCTTTTCTGCTGTTATGGGAGTGGCTTCGTCCGCTTCAAGATTTTACAGAGACGAGCCATACGTCTTATTTCATCATTTTTATCGGGCTTACGTGTTTGTTTACGTTCTTTCGTCTGAAGTGGTATGTGACGTTTCCTATTTGTGCTGGACTGATTTTGCTCGCCTTATATTTGATCTTTTATCAATCAGCGCCAGGCTATCCGGCTGCTTTGTTTGCTGATATCAAGGATAATATCACGTTAATGAGCATGGGCATGTGGAGTGATATGTACCCGTCTTTCCGCACATTGTTGTTTTATATTTTGCTGTGGCTGCTTGTCTACTTGCTACATTATTGGGTGGTCTATCAGCAGCGTATCTTTTTCTTTTTACTGATGACGATTGTGTATGTCACGATTCTTGATACGTTTACGCCATATGATGCGACTTTTGCAATTGTTCGTATTATGGTATTTGGCTTTTGTTTGCTTGGATTGCTGTATTTTGATCGACTGCGTTCAGCTGAGGGCGTTCGAGTGTCACAGAAAGCACGTCTAAAGTGGTTTTTGCCTATGCTGGCGCTTGTCCTTCTATCAGCGTCACTGGGTGCTTCTTTGCCAAAGTCTGATCCGAAATGGCCCGATCCTGTTCCGTTTTTTAAGGCGGTCACGAATCAAGATGGGACAGCCGGGCAGAATAAAGTGGGATATAGTGCAGATGATTCGGCGCTAGGCGGACCGTTTAGTGAGGACCGCACACCTGTTTTTAAATGGAGCGGAAAGGAGCCATCTTACTTTCGTGTAGAAACAAAAAGCATTTACACAGGAAAGGGCTGGGAGGATGCTTCAAATGATACGAAGCCTACTCGGCTAAAGGACGACACTGTGCCGAATCGGTGGTTTACTGAGCGAGTGAAAACAGAGGAGCATGAAACAAGAATTGATATAGAATCGGATTATCGATTTAATCATGCTGTGTATCCTATTGGAACGATCATGCTGACGCCAATGGAAAACATTCCGCTGCAAATCATGGGCAAAACGGAGAAAATTGTCCCGTCTATGCAAAACCCACCTAAAAATTTGGGGAACTATCAAGTCAGCTTTTTATCTCCTACATTTATCCTGGAGGATTTGCAGAGAATCAAAGTACCGACAAAGAAGCAGGTGAATCAGCAGGTTGGCCGTGAATACTTACAGCTTCCATCGTCACTTCCAGAGCGTGTGAAAACTTTGGCAAACAGCTTAACGGAAACGAAGGACAATATGTATGATAAAGCCAAAGCAATCGAGGATTATTTAGGATCTGCGAAGTTTTCATATGAAACGCAGAATGTCGCTGTGCCTGGTCGTAATGAAGATTATGTGGATCAATTTTTATTTGATACGATGATCGGCTATTGTGATAATTTTTCAACCTCTATGATTGTAATGCTTCGTTCGATCGGAATTCCGGCGAGATGGGTGAAAGGGTATACGTCTGGCCAGTTATATGAAACACAGATGGATGGAAACAATGTGTATGAAGTGACCAATAACAATGCGCATTCATGGGTAGAGGTTTATTTTCCAAACAGAGGCTGGGTCACCTTTGAACCGACAAAAGGATTTACAAACCCAGAGACATTTACGAATGAAGCTGTTTCAAGCGATCAAACGGATGATCAAAAGGAAGAAAAAGATCAGTCTAGTTCTGATGCAAGTGAAGATCAGCAGCAAGACCAGCCGAAGCAGCAGGAGACAGAGCAGCCGGCACAACCAAAGGAACAAACAGCGCAGGCAAAGCCAAATATGGTGCAGGTTGGTTGGGTTATAGGTTATGCGGCCGGAGCTATTGTCTTGCTTGGTTTCATCAGCTGGATGCTTTATCGATTTAGAACAAGATGGCTGCCATTCTTTATTGTAAGAAAGGTGAAACGTCTGCCAGAGGATGAAGCATTCTTCTATGCGTATGCAGCTCTATTAAAGCAGCTAGGGCGCAGAGGAATCGAGAAAAAGCCAGGTATGACACTAAGAGAATTCGCTTCGTTGATTGATGAGAAGAATGGAGATCATCATATGTCAGAGCTGACCCAGCTTTATGAACGTGCGCTCTACCGGCGAGAGGATGCCTCGGCGCTTTGGCAGCAATCGGCAAAGTTATGGGAAAATTTAATAAACAGGAGATAGTCTTGACCGCGTACCTTCCTGTTGTTAGAATAGGTGAATATTAAAACCTTCTAAAATACATGAAATTGAAGCGTTCGGATGTGAGTCTGGGCGCTTCAAAAGCGTGATTCACACTGAGAGCAGGTTTTCTCCTCTCATTTTTTCTGTGCGTTTATAAAAAACTATATTGGACATAGAGGTGACACCATGACAAATTTAGTAAATGAAATGATTTTGGTTCTCGATTTCGGCAGTCAGTACAATCAGCTGATCACACGCCGTATTCGTGAATTTGGTGTGTACAGTGAGCTTCATCCGCACACTTTAACTGCTGAAGAAATTAAAGAAATGGCACCTAAAGGAATCATCCTTTCTGGTGGACCAAACAGTGTTTATGATGAAGGATCTTTCCGCTGTGATGAAAAGATCTTTGATCTAGACATTCCGGTTCTAGGCATTTGCTACGGCATGCAGCTCATGACTCACTATTTAGGCGGGAAAGTAGAAGCGGCCAGCCAGCGTGAATATGGAAAAGCAGATATCCATATTAACGGAACACCTGCTTTATTCAAAGACCTTCCGACTGATCAAGTCGTTTGGATGAGCCATGGTGACCTCGTTGTTGAAGTACCAGAAGGCTTTACAGTCGATGCAACAAGTGCACATTGTCCAAACTCAGCCATGAGCTTAGCTGAGAAGAATTTCTATGGCGTTCAATTCCATCCAGAGGTTCGTCACTCTGAGTACGGAAATGACCTATTGAAAAACTTTGTCTTCGGCGTGTGTGATTGCGATGGCAAATGGTCAATGGAGAACTTCATTGAAATCGAAATGCAGAAAATCCGTGAAACAGTAGGCGACAAGCAAGTATTGTGCGCACTAAGCGGCGGTGTGGATTCATCTGTTGTGGCGGTATTGATCCACAAAGCCATCGGCGATCAGCTGACATGTATTTTCGTTGACCACGGTCTTCTTCGCAAAGGCGAAGCAGAAGGGGTTATGAAAACATTTAGCGAAGGTTTCAACATGAACGTGATTAAAGTAGATGCGAAAGATCGTTTCTTAAACAAGCTAAAAGGTGTGTCTGATCCTGAGCAAAAACGTAAAATCATCGGTAACGAATTCATTTATGTATTCGATGATGAAGCGGACAAGCTAAAAGGAATCGATTACTTAGCACAAGGAACACTTTACACAGACATCATTGAGAGCGGAACAGCAACGGCACAAACAATCAAATCTCACCACAACGTAGGCGGTCTTCCAGAAGACATGCAGTTCGAATTGATTGAGCCACTCAATACGCTATTCAAGGATGAAGTCCGTGCCCTAGGTTCAGAGCTTGGCATTCCTGATGACATCGTCTGGAGACAGCCATTCCCAGGTCCAGGGCTAGGTATCCGTGTACTAGGTGAAATTTCTGAAGAAAAACTAGAAATCGTCCGTGAATCTGATGCGATTCTACGTGAAGAAATTGCCAACTTCGGCCTTGAACGCGACATCTGGCAATACTTCACGGTTCTCCCAGACATACGCAGCGTAGGTGTTATGGGTGACGCAAGAACATACGACTACACAATCGGCATCCGTGCTGTTACATCTATCGATGGTATGACGAGTGACTGGGCAAGAATCCCTTGGGACGTGCTTGAAAAGATCTCAACTCGTATCGTCAATGAAGTGAAGCATATTAACCGCGTGGTGTATGATATTACGAGTAAGCCGCCTGCTACGATAGAATGGGAATAAATGTAAAAGAGCTAAAAACCTTTGTGTATCAAGGGTTTCTAGCTCTTTTTTATTTTTAACTGCACTTTTCCCTTCCGTTTTAATGTGTTAATGAATCATTCCATCCCTTACACACATCAATCCATTGTGAATAACCAGAGTGTTTTTCTAATTGTTTTATTGTGAGTTCAATAGCACTGTTACTGCTCCCGCAGGCTGGATAGACTGTCTCAAAACGTTTGAGTGAAATATCTAAATAAACAGAAACGCCATTCTTTATAGCAAAAGGACATACTCCGCCAATTTCATGACCGACCAAGTCAACGACCTCATGAGGAGAAAGCATTTTAGCTTTTGTTTTAAAATATTCCTTGAATTTTTTGTTATCAACTTTTGCATCGCCAGAGGTCACAATTAAAATAGCTTGTCCATTTACTAGAAAGGAGAGTGTTTTTGCGATTCTTTCAGGTTCGCAGCCCAATGCAGAAGCAGCCAAGTCTACGGTGGCACTAGACACTGAAAATTCTTGAATTCGAGTATCCATATCATATTGTTTAAAATAATCTTTTACTTGTTTGATGGACATTATCATTTCTCCTCTTTATTATCTATTATTTAATCGATATTGATGTGGTGTTAGGTGATACTTTCTCTTAAATAAACGAATGAAATGCTCTACATTTTGATAACCTACGGCTGCCGCAATATGATCTACTTGTGAATTGCTGCCAGTGAGCATTTCGCAGGCTTTTTCCAATCTTATTTCTTGTCGAATCTCACGAAATGATTTGCCAAGCTTACGAGCTATATATTTTGACAGGTAAGACTGTGAAAGGTTAAATTCCTCTGCCATCTCCTGGATGGTGATATGCTCACAACATTGCTGAATATATTGGAGCATTTCAATAATACGTATATCACGATATTGTTTGACCTGATTGACGTTCATATGACTTGGTTTGAATCTTAATAAGAGACATAATAATATCTCAAACAAATTATTCATAATCAACTGGTAACTAGGGAACCGATTATAATTTTCTGTAAATAGTTGAAGAGAGCAGTCTAGCAAATTTTTATCCAAGTGACTATGGAAAATAAGAATATTTTTATTTTCTTTTATATACAATGCATTCAAAAAGAACTCTGAAATGACATTGTTTCCTTTTAACATTTTAAAAAACACTTTTTGAAAAGTACTCTTACGGATCATGATTTGCATTGCGATTGTATTCTCCATTACAATTGGCTTGTGTATGGTGTCAGGAGGAATAAAGGCAATATCTCCTGATTTCAAAGTCATTTTTTTATCTTCCACTTCTACATACATCTCATTTTCCAGAACATAGATCATTTCAAAGAAATCATGGATAGCCGACAATTGAGGCATAAAACGGCTATACTTTCTCACTTCGATATCTTTCTCCTGACCTAACCACATGGTATCTTCCTTTTCAAATTCGTTCTGCCCTTTTTGCAAAAATTCTTCTATATATATTTGCTTATGCATTAAATTGTGTTTATCATAATCCTTCAAAAATAATTGCAATGATTGATTGTCATGCTTTTTCTGTTGGTATTGTTGATAAAAGATTTCTTGCTCGTTATATTCTCTTAAATATTGCATCACTTCATGTTTTTCAAGTTTATCTTTTTCCATCTACATCCAAACCTCTAGTTTATTTACTGCAACTACCAGGGCCTTCACTGTTGCTTCTATAATATCTTTATCAATTCCAGCACCCCAATGCATGTTTCCTTGATATGAAATTCCAATCTGTGCACAGGCTTTTGCTTGGGAATCTTTGCCCAAAGAATTCTGTTCATAGACTTCCAAAACATATTCAAGATGAAAATATGCTTTTAACGCATTACTGATGGCATCTAAACTTCCAGTGCCAGTTCCTTGTATTTCAATTTGTTGATCATCTCTCAGCAAAGTTAAGGTAACTTCCTGCTTCTCTCCTTTATGAAATTGATAATCAAGCAGCTGGAAATGAGGGTGATAATCAACATACTGTTCTTTAAAAACATGATATATTTCTTCGACAGACAATTCCCTACTTGTCTGATCAGATACTTTCTTCGCTTCATAACCCATGGCTTCATTCATTTTATATGGAAGTTGAATGCCATAATTTGTTTCTAGTATATAACCTATGCCGCCTTTTCCAGACTGGCTGTTGATTCGAATCACATCCGTTTGATAATTCCTACCCAAGTCAACTGGATCTACTGGGATATACGGAACGTCCCATTTATCAACTTTATTTTCTTTTCTATATTTCATACCTTTAGATATCGCATCTTGATGTGAACCAGAGAATGCGGTGAAAACCATCTCCCCAGAATAGGGCTGTCTCTCAGGAACAGTGATTCTTGTTAGTTTTTCATATTTTTTACGAATCGCTTCTAGGTTATTGAAATTCAATTTTGGATCATAACCTTGTGAATATATATTCATCGCCAAGGTAATCAAGTCAACGTTCCCTGTACGTTCACCGATACCAAATAATGTACCTTCGACTCTTTCTGCGCCAGCCAGAACACCAAATTCTGCATCACTCACCCCAGAGCCGCGGTCATTATGAGGATGAACAGATAATGTCACACTGTCTCGGTAAGACAGATTTTTGTGTATATACTCAATCTGACTTGCAAAGATATGAGGCATTGAATATTCAACTGTTGTCGGAATGTTGATGATGGCTTTATGAGTTGGTGTCGGTTTCCAAATATCTAAAACACTATTACAAATATCTAACGCATAATCAACTTCTGTTCCTGGAAAGCTTTCTGGACTATATTGAAAATAAATATCACTATTTGTTTTTTCGGCAAGTTCTTTTACTAAAATAGCTCCATCAATGGCAATTTGTTTAATTTCATCTTTTGTTTTCTTAAATACTTGTCTGCGCTGCGCTTCTGAAGTCGAATTATATAAATGAACAATCGCTTTCGGTACTCCCTTAATGGCTTCGAAGGTTCGGCGGATAATATGCTCTCTCGCTTGTGTGATCACCATAATCGTGACATCGTCTGGAATCATATGATGATCAATCAGTGTCCGTAACAGCCTAAACTCCGTATCAGAAGCAGCTGGAAATGCGATTTCAATTTCTTTAAAACCTATCTCTACTAGTAACTGAAACATTTCTAATTTTTCTTCTAAGTTCATAGGAATAGGTAATGCTTGATTACCATCCCGTAAGTCCACACTGCACCATATCGGAGCACTTTCTAATGTTTCTTTCTTCACCCAATCATAAGTAAGCTTCGGTGGCAAAAAGTATTTCTTTTCGTATTTTTTGTGGTTAAACATCATCGATTCCTCCTAGAAAATAGAATATAAAAAAAGCCTTTCATCCCCAATATTTACCTTGGAGACGAAAGACTTCTTCTTACGCGGTACCACCCCTGTTTCATGATAAACAAACATTATCATGCCCTTATTCGGATACAGATTGTTTGATCTGTATCCTTCCCATATAACGGTGGGGTGCCGACCTTAACTACATCAATACTTTTCATTTCACTAAGGCTACTCTAAGGTGAGTTCCCTGCTTTTTTGTTATTGCTTCTCATCAACCAGCAACTTTCTGAAAACATTTCGGCAAGTACTATTCCTTATCATCGCATTCTCATTTTTCTGATTTTTTCTATTATACCAAGTCTATAAAAAAGAGATAGTGATAGGGATATCTTTTTTAATTGATTTTTTTTGTTCTATGGGTGCTTATCTTTAATCCTCTTCACCAAATAAAATTCCGAGGCCACAAATAAAGGTGAGTGAATTCATAGCGAACAATAAAATCGCACCAATTTTTTTCATGACAATGAACCTCCTCTTAAATTCGATCTGCTAGCCTTCAAAATTTAAATTCACTGGTTCATCCTCTAAATGATCCACAGTATTTTGTTCTGTCACGGGGACACTTTCATCTACAATTTTAAAACTAAGTTCGTCCATCCAAATGTGACCTTGACCATGTAGTAATATGCCAAACGCAATGACTTCACTTTTGACTGGAACATCCAATACTATACTAAAATGATTCCAGCCGTTTGTTCCTGTAATGGGGCGGTTCATCATGTTGTCAAACGCAAGAACTTCACCTGAAGAATGGTCAATCCTCATCCATAAACCAGCTGAACCTTTCACATCTTCGCTTTTGACAAAAGCAGAAAATTGAAGGCGTTCTCCACGGTAACGATCAGACTTAATTTGCTGCATCAATGTCGCGAAACCTCGAGCTTTTTCATCTTTTGATTTTAAATAAGCGGAGTTAGTACCACTGTGAACAATTCTGTTATCCAAACCTGTTTCATAGTCAGATGGGGTGTCCCCCGTCATAATCCAGCCAGTAGGTGTGTTCTGATGATCAGCCATAATTGTTTCCTCCTCATTAATCACATTCCTTAATAATCTCCGATAACGTGCGGGTGACATGTCATATATTTTCTTAAAGGCTCTAGTGAAGGATTCCTGTGAACCAAAACGATACTGCAATGCGATGTCAATCGCCCGTTGGTCCGTATGAATTAAATCCTTCGCCGCTTGGGTCATTCGACGTTCCCGTATATAGTCAACAACTGACTTCTTAATCACTTTTTTGAACATACGGTGAAAGTGAAACCTAGAATAACCAGCGTGTTTCGCTAGAGTTTGAAGCGGTAAATCATCTTTCAGATGTTGTTCAATATAATTTAATGTTTCTTGAATCGTTTTCTCATGTTCTTGATAGGACAACCGAGCACCTCCTTGCCTTACGAGTTTAGTATAGCGGAAATGCTTTTTAGGAAACTTGACTTTTTGTGCTATGTTGCAATTTTAGAATGGACCTTATAGTCCTAGGTTCAGGACTGGGTATCCGTGTACTGGGTGGAGTTTCTGAAGAAAATCTAGAAATCATCCGGGAATAATATTTAATTCTACTCGAAGAAATTTCCATCTTAGGCTTTGAGTGAGACATCTGACAATATTTTGAGGTTCTCCCAGACATCCACAACAAAGGTGCCATGGATGACGCCAGAATATACGACTAAACAATTGGTATCGGTGCTATCACTTTGATTAATTACAGTTTCAGCAGAACTGCAAAAAATATTTAATTAGATAAATGTAGGTTGAGGGATATTGAAGGAAAATCAGATGTGAAGGGGATACAATGAATGAACAACTTAAAATTATTATTGATCTCATAATTAAAGCAGATAATACAATTGAAAAGAATATCATATTCGAAAAATTTTTTAATAAATCAGATCATATAAAAATATTCAAATATTAATGAAAGTTTTAAAAATAGGGAAATTAACGGTTATAAAATATTTCTCCTGACTATACAAAAATGTGGATTCTTGATAGTAATTATATTGGAGGGGATTACCGAAAATAAAAGTTGGTAAAGTTGTACATTTTGATTTGAATATTTTGACGTATTTAAACAGGTTATTAAATGATTATAGACAAAATATTCAGAAGAATGAATTTCTCGATTATCTAAATTTTTTTAAAAATAATCAATTCAATTATAATATTACTACTGCATTAATGGAACGCTCAATGTCCGATATAAGTGGTGTTGATAAGAATATTTGGAGGGTACTCTAAAAAAACTGTTGAGCCCATTTTAAATACAGTTTGGGATATTTACCATGTAAGATTAATAGAACAATCTTTTTTTATAGATAATAGTAATAAGGAAGAGATATTTTTATCATAATTTCAGTTCAAGAGATGATGCTTTTAATGAGTTATCTAAAATAAATCAAATAAAGGTTTTTGTAATTAATGATGGAAGACCGCTTGCAATTCGAGATATAGGTATAAAAGATATTTGTAACGACGAATTTTACAATGAGCTTTCATTCTTCATTTTTATTGCTATTTTTGGGCATTCTTCTCTGTTTTGATTTATTAGCCATATCGATCCTACAAATATAGACATCCCAAACATCTTTAAAATAAAACTTGTCAAAAATGTATATCCTTCGATTTCAATACCTAGCATAATTGTGGCTATTATGATTCCTATAAAACCAGCTAAGAAATATAAAATCAAAAATACACCTCCTCTAAAAACATCCTACTAAAACATTGAAAAGAACCCCTAACCAGGAGTTCCTTTCTCTATTCAATATTTTCTTAATGGGATATTTCCAATAAAGTTTTTTAGTGAAATTTTATAATGTTGTTCAATGTCACGTCCAAGGTTTTCATGTAATACCTTCATTTGTTCAATTATATAATTAAGATCGAATACATTATATAACTGTTGAGTTTCCCAAATAGTGGTGAGTCGAGCCTTATTATCAAATGGTATTACTGAAATAATGGGGTCGTCTTCCTCATACTCCATTGTGTAATATCTATACTCTGTAACTTTGTTTTTTTTCTTTATCTTTTTAATCCAGTCGTGCAAAGATGCATAAAATTCTAATAAGGCGATATTTTCTTCAAAATATACTTCGCCATTTATAACTATTTTAAACTCTCCCTCTACTCTTAGAGCTGTTGATGGATCTTTCTTCATGTTCTTTGGAATATCTTTCTCATCAGATGTGAACATATAATCAAATTCTACTTGATTGGATAAGCTGTCCATATTTTACCATCCCAACCTATAACTATTTTTATTTTTGTCTCACCTTTTGTTCCGATTTTCTTTTTCAGATTTGCAGTGATGACAAAGGATAGTTTTTTATTATTGTTTATAGTAAACGAAACATTTTTAGATTGTAAAGCTTCTTTTATCCATTTATTTACTGTGCTCTTGCTTTTGGTATCAAATTTTCTGTATCTACCTTTTGCATTACTAAGATGTTTGTTGCTAACAGAAAACTTAGAAACTTTTTTTATACCTTGTTTAATTACCTGTTTTTTAAAAGTTTTTATTATTAGCTTCTTTCCGTATTTTTTAATAGCATATTGAATACCAAACCTAGAAACAATTCCAACTATTATTGCTGGAACAATTGATGACTGAGCTTCTATGGTGCTAACTTTATACTCTTTTCCTGTTTCATCATCCACAAAGGTTGCTGTAAAATCATTTCCTTCAATCTCTTCAATTAACACGTTGAATTTGTTAGTTTCTTTTTCCCCATTTTCTAACTCTGTAATACCATCAACTGTGATTTCACCTGTCTCATGATTAATTTTCATGTCAGTTTGGACATTCATACTCTCAGCTTCAAGCTGAGTAGATATATTAACTTCATCTAGGCTTTCCTTAACTTCCATTAACATATCTTGTTCTAGCTCTATCCCCAATTCTTTTTCAACATTCACTTCATATTCTTTACTAGCATTCTCTTCTATTCTTAAAGCATCAGAATCAATTTCGCCTGATTTTGCACTTGCAAATTCAGGAACAACTCCACACAAAAACAATGTTAACACAAGAATTTTTATTAAAACCTTTTTCAATCTAATTCTCTCCCTTGTTACAAATAATCATCCCATTGCCATACTCTCTGTCATAACCTAGCTTTCCAAGATCAACTGTATTTTTCTTGAGTGTTTGATGAACATTCTCTTTAGATTTGTATTTTTTAGAATACAAACAGCCTATAGCACCTGTTGCAAACGCAGTTGCAAAGGATGTACCTTTTACCTTTGTATATCCTCCGTGTATATCAGTTGTTTTAATATTTACTCCAGGCGCAGAAAAGTCAATTTTTCCTTTTGCTGAAATTGGATCAATTTTTAGTTTTTCGTTAAGTGAGGATATCGATAAGACGCCTTCATATTTTGCAGGGTATTCAACAGTTAGACCTAATGTATTTCCAGAAGCAGCTGTAATTGTTATATTGTTATCTAAAGCAATTTTTATAACATTTCGTAATTCATCGTAGTCTTTTCCAAATCCGAAACTTATATTAATTATGTCTACCTTTTGCTCAATACACCATTTAATCCCTTTGACAACATCTTCAACTTTTCCTTTGCCATTTTTATTTAGTACCTTGACATCATAAATAATGGGATTCTGTGAAATACCTTTTATTTCTTCACCAGTTGCAGCGATTATTCCGGCAATTGCTGTACCATGACCATAATCATCTTCGATAGATTTTTTTGGTTTAATAGCATTGTACTCATAAAAAGTTAAATCTTTAAACTCTTTATGTGACTTATTAATACCGCTATCAAGGATAGCAATTTTGACATAATTCTTATGATTATTAGGTTTTTCATGACCTATAACTTTATATCCCCATAGCAGGTCTTTTTCCTTCTCTGTCTTGTATGATTTACTATTATCCTCAGAAACATCGCCAGATAGTCCCCAACATAATACAATTGCAAGAATCACTAGGCACGAAACAAATAGTAATAAGGCTTTTGACTTTTTCATTCAAGCTTCCTTCTCACATGCAGTATTTAGAATTAATACAGAATATACCTCCCTTCCCTTTTTATGAAATACAAGAATATATTAACCTATATTTATTTTGATGTAAATGTTATTTAAGGTAATATATCCTTATATATTTAAAATTTCCCATGCGTGTACTACTGTAAATATGCCAGTTCTTCTTCTTGACTCGTTTACTTAATAATTATCTATGATTTTTTTGATTAAAAATGTTTTGCCACTGCCAACTATGACCTGATAACACAATGAGTTTATTCATTACTTGTTGTAACCTCACTCCAACTCCACATGTCCAACGTTCTCCAAAATTGAAAGCGAAACAAGTAAACGTAAAAATAATGTCACTAAAATAGATTTTGAAAATGAAAAATCTAAATTAATCAGTGAAATTGCAAATGGACAAAAGCTCTTTTTTTGGAATATGAATTATTCCAACTAAAACAGATTAAAGAATAGGCTATTTTTATTTGAATCTTGTACTTAGAAAAGAAAAGTAAGTGAAATAGTGTAATTACTTAAGTGTGGATCTGCATTTTGTTCAAAAATTTTTACTATTACTGATACTATAATTATAGAAAGGGTGTTGAATATTGCTGGAATTGTAAGTAAATTAGAAGGGTTACCATGCAAAGAAACTCTAGTCATAAACTTGACTAGAGGTTTCTTACTGGGTAATTGTGCAATTTTAATTCATTCACTTTAACGCTTCTGTTTAAAAATCATTCAGTTTATTTGAAATCCCTCTTCAAAATCGAATAAATAAACACATCATCAAACCCATTCTGACCAAGATCATACTCCCTTAATAAACCCTCTCGAACAAAATCAACATTCTCCAATAATTGAACAGAGGACGTATTTGCTGGATCAATAATCGCTTCAATCCGATTCAGATACATTTCCTGAAACCCATATCGTAACACCGCAGCAATTGCTTCGCTCATGATGCCTTTTCTCCAATGATCGTGGTGTAATTCATAGCCGATTTCCGTGCGGCAGTGCTGTTTTTCTAGATTGAGAAAGCCGCAGCTGCCGATGATCGCAGGATCATCTTTTAGAGAAATGCCCCAGCGGATGCCTGTTTGTTCTTTGAAGATGTCGTGATACCACTTGATTTCTCCTTTTGTGTCTTCAATCGTTTCATGAGCATCAATGCCCATGTAGCGGCACACGGTTTCATTGGATAAGTAGATGTGCATATCCTCAGCGTCTTCGATTGTTGCTTGTTTTAAGATTAGTCTTTCGGTATGTATGGTTGGAAATGATTGCGGGAATATCAGTTTATGTCTATACATATTTTTCTCCTCGTGCAATTTTATTTAAATTATACCTGTACTGGTCGATTTTGTGTAATGCTTTGGTATAATATGTGAGAATGTGATTGCGGGGATAATTCACAAACAGAATTCGATTAAAAGCAAAAGAGGATAATTGAAATGGGTATTTTTCTAATTATGATCGTCATCGTGATGATCATCGTATCTTTAGCGATCTATTTGTTTAAAAAGGGAATCATCCATTCTAAAGTGTTAGTGATTGTAGGTTCTGTTTTAGGAGGAACCGCACTATTTGTTTGGGTGGCTATGTTTTTTAATTTTCACTCTGTATCTTTAACAAATGAATCGCTAGGTCATTTTAAGATTGGTGAAAAATTTGAGAGAGATCATACTTTTGTGGAGAATACTCAATTCTCCCATCCTAAACAGAGGGTCTATATGGAAAAAGAAAATCAAGATTTTGTAGTATCAGTTGATCAACATCATCGAGTTACATCTATTTACAATCAGTCAAAACAGAAAAAACTCAAAACATCTAAGGGAATCACTATTGGAGACGATTATTCATCTGTGCTACAAACATATGGAGATCAATTCAAGAAGCTCTGGTTTGTCGAAGGGTATAGCAAAGGTATACAATATCAAGATCAATCAAACGGTATCATTCTGGAGTTCTTTTTCAATGACAATAAACTAGCACTCATTGAACTTCGTAGTAAGCGGAAATAAAAAAGTAGAAAGTAAAAACAAGCATTTCAATTGAAATGCTTGTTTTTATGTTTCTTTTCCATAACATGTCTTACAATAAAAAACCCCTTCATTCCTGAGCCAAGCCTTTACCTCTGTCATTCCTCGTCTCTTTGGATAGACCAGCTTGACGTACACTTCTTCGTTTCCTTCTATCTTTTTCTGACAGCTAGCACACGTGGGTTCTTCAAATAGAAACAATCGACTTACTCCTTTTTGTACATATTTCTTCCATTATATCAAATGTTCGACATGTTCTTTGCGGCCCGTTATTCACTTTTTCTATTTTTGTCCGACATATGCTAAGGAAAAGAAATTTCCATTTGTTGAAACCGTTTGAGAGAAACCTTGCTCTAACAGGTGTAGGAGGTGTGGATGAGATGAAGCAAGTGCGTCTAATTAAAAAAGCACAAAAAGGGAATGTCCCGGCATTTGAGAAATTAATGCTGATGTATCAGGAGCGTTTATATAAAACGGCTTTTCTCTACACAAGAAATAAAGAGGATTCGTTAGATGCTGTTCAAGAGACGGTATTTAAAGCGTTTAAGCATCTATCTGGTTTGAAAGAACCGGCTTATTTTTCTAGCTGGCTGACGAGAATTTTGATTCATACAATTTTTGCGATGAAGAAAAAACAGCAAGATGTTGTTCCGTTTGAACAGCAACACGAAAGCGTGGAGCGTCATGATTTTTTGGAAGACAAGCTCGATTTAAAAAATGCACTTGAAGTGTTAGATGAGCAATACCAGGTGGTCATTCAGTTGTTTTATTTTCAAGATTATTCGATTTCGATGATGTCTGAACAGATGGGTGTGCCTGAAGGAACGGTCAAAACTCATTTGTATCGAGCAAGAAAGTTATTAAAGCAAACATTGGAGAAGGAGGAGAGTGTCGATGGAACGACAAGAAATGAAAAAGCTTTATGATGAGATTGATGTACCAACGGTGGAAGTGACCTCTGCGATTCGCCAAGCTATTGGGGATGTGAAAGCGGAACAGAAAAGACATTGGTTTAAATGGAACTGGAGAACGCCAATATACTCTGCCATTGTTCTCATCGTCCTTTACTTTTCATCAGGTTTCCTTTTTCCTTCTCTTAATACAGCAATGGCACGTGTACCGATTATTGGGCAGTTTTATATGATGTTTCACGATAAAGTTGGAATGGCTCTTTTTCAGAGTGATTTGGTGAAGCATGTCAATGAGGGGGCTGAATCAAGAGGGGTGACTGTGAAAGTAAACAGTGTGTACTATGATGCCGGGCGGCTTGTTTATACGTTTACTGTCGATCATTTGAATACAAAGGAAGGTTCTGTACCATTCATCGTCAGCAACTTAGATGATATAAATGAAAATTTCCAACCGAGTTACGACAATCAGGAATTGAAAAAATTAAAGGATGGCCGATATGTTGGACAAATGGAAGTCTATACAAATGGACAGACAATTAAGCAAGGTCAAAAAGCCCCACTCGTCATTTCAAAAATTGGAGATATTGTAGGGAATTGGCGTTTTGAATTACCTGTAGTGAAGCAAAAAACAACTTTATTAGCTGGACAAAAAGACGTGTCTATTTTAAATGGACGTTATCAAATAAGAAATGTAAAGGTAGAAAACGGAGTGAATGGCTCGGCTATTCAATATGCCATTGATTACAATGGTTTTGCCAAAGATGATAGAGTTAGTATATTTGGAATGAAGGATAATTTAGGGAATGAGTACGAGTTAGAATTAGGAACAAGGTTAGGAAGAAATCCACTTTCTCCTAAAAAAAATAGAGTCGATCATTTAACCATTTTGAATCAGCCGATCAATCCAAAGGCGACTGAATTGACATTTTACACAGATGTGAGATACGAACGAGAATACAGCCACATCATTCCTCTCAAGACAAAGCTGCCTGTTCAGTTCAAAACAAAACACCATGGCATCGGAATCAAAATCATTAAGATAGAGCAAAAAGACCGTTCTGTGATTGTTGATTATCAATTTACTGGAGTAGATCAAAAAGAATTAGATCAGGATGTGATGGAGAATATAGGTGAATTCATTGGATTAGGCGATGTTGAAAAGATGAAATCATGGCCCGATCCACAAGCAGACTATGAAAGCGGATATTACTTGAAGGGGAACCATGCGAAGGTGACGAATTTAAAGACAGCTTCCATGCAATCCACCTTTGAATTTGATGATAAGAATTTAGAGACTTTATCATTAAACCATTTTTCTTTTAAAGAATATGGGCTTTATCTTGATTTGACTGAACTGAACATGTTGGCACCACAGAAAGCGATAAAGGTAACCATTCCAGTCAAAAAAGAAACTTCAAAAGCTAGTCGATAAATAAGAGAGCGAACATGATTATACATGTTCGCTTTTTGTCTGTTGTACCACCAGTCGATGACGATTAAACGAATACCGAATCAACATCAACGCCACAAAACTAGCTAATCCGCCAATCCAGCTTAAGTTCGTGACATTTGTATACTGTATAATCACACCGCCCATTGACGATCCAAGCATCATGCCGATGTTCATAATCGCTGTATTAAAGCTTAGCACGGTTTCTGATGCTTGTGGTTTAAGGGAGATCAGATAAAATTGCTTCGCTGGTGTTGTTGTCCATGTGGCGATGCCCCAAATGGCGAGTGTGATCAAGACGCTAATTGTAGAGAATTGCGTAAAGAATAAGGCAAAGAGAGCGAACATCTGGATCATGATGCTGATCGAGATGGTTCGGTTTGGTCCCCATTGATCAACGGCGAAGCCGCCAAAGCGTGAGCCAATAAAAGCAGAAATGCCTAAGACGAGCAAGGCCATGCTTGTCATTTCAATTGAAAAGCCGGCGGTCTGTCGTAATAAAGGAGAGATATAAGCAAAGACCATCGTGTAGCCTAAGATCCAAAAGACCGTCGTGGCTAAGCCGCTGATCACTCTTCGGTCTTGAAGAATGTGTAATTGCTGCTTTAAAGGTAGATGTGAATGTCCCTCTATGCGTGGCAGCAATTGATAAAGAAGCAAGAAGAGACAAGCAGTACCTAGTGCAATGATGAGAAAAATATAGTGCCAATCCACATGACCTGATAGAAATGTCCCAATCGGCACACCAAGTACGAGTGAAACGGTGAATCCAGTGATGACAGTTGCCATTGCACTTCCCTTTTTTTCTGGCGGGGCGATCTGCGCTGCATAATTCGTGGCGACGACAATATATAAACCGCCGCTCATGGCCATGATGACCCGAGAGAGCAGAAGCAGCACAAAATGATGACTGAAAAAGGCGAGCATATTGCCTAAAATAAACACAAAAATAGCTGATAACAAAACCTTTTTTCGGTTCAGCTTCGACGTTGCCATGACTAAAAAGAGAGCGCCTACTGCATAAAAAAGAGAATAGACGGTGATGAGCTGTCCGGCAGCAGGAATGGAGATGTGTAAATCAACAGCAATGATATCTAGAATGCCTGACACGACGAATTCTGACGTGCCTGTAACAAATGAACCGACAGCTAAAAGAATGATCAATAGCTGATGAGATGTGTTTTTCATTTTGAACCCTTCCTTCATGTTGATACGTTGTCTTTAGTTTAAATTCCGTGCTAACATAAGTAAAATTGATGTTTTTCATGAAGGAGATGAGTAAATACTCATGAGCTTTGTTCGCTTTGATATTATCGCAAAAGTTGTGGAGCTTGGCAGTTTTACAGCAGCAGCTGAAGCATTAAATATGACGCAGTCAGCTGTCAGTCATGCAGTGGCGAATTTAGAGTCAGAGTGGGGTGTGTCTTTATTCATTCGTGACCGAAAAAAGGGCATTATGCTGACGGAAATTGGTCAAACGCTTCTCCCGCATATTAGAGAAGTGTTAAATAGAGTGGAGAAAATCCAGCAAGAAATTGCGTTAACGAAAAATATTGAAACGGGCCTGATTCGTATCGGCACATTTGCCAGTGCCTCTGCTTGTTTATTGCCTAAACTGCTTGTGAGCTATCAGAAAAAACATCCAAAAATCGAATTTAAATTCTATGAGGGAACGTATGAAGAAATATTGGAGTGGCTGGATTCTGGTATCATTGATGTTGGATTTGTTGTAAAAGGCCATGCGGATGAAGCCTTTGATTTACTGCCGCTTATGAAAGATGAGATGGTCGTCGCCTATCACCCAAATCATCGATATGAACAGCAGCCCATTGTAGATATAACAGATTTGGCGGGTGAACCATTTATTATGCCGACTGGCATGTATCAATCACATGTAGAGGATATTTTTTCAGAGGCGCAAATGAAGCCAGCTGTTTTATTTGAAGTTCATGATTGTACGACCATTGCCCGTATGGTCGGGGAAGGACTTGGCGTCACAATAGGCCCTGAGTTATTTTTAAAAACGCAGCAGCTTGTGCATATTCGCCAGCTGAATGTCTCTCATCATCGTGAGGTTGCACTCGCCTGTCCGTCGCTCTCTCAAGCTTCTCCGGCAGTGAAAGAGTTTTTCCATGTAGCCGAAGCGGTTTTTGCAAAAGAGAAGGATTTGGGGAAGGGTGTATAAAGAACTAGATGTGAATTTCCAAATTCGTGTAATAAGACGAATGAAGCGGACATTTCTTTGAAAAATGTTCGCTTTTCGTATTGTGTTTTAAAAATGAAGTTGGTACAATAGACACAGAAATCAAATAGATAGAAGTCGTATAATCGCGGGGATATGGCCCGCAAGTTTCTACCAAGCTACCGTAAATGGCTTGACTACGTCAATTCACACTCGTTTGATATAAATCATGCATTGTTCTTGTTTTATGTCACAGTCTGAATTCACATATGTAGTCAAGCGTCCCAAAATTGTTGGGGCGTTTTTTATTTGACTAGTGAATGGGGCAGGCTAAAGCAAAAGGACATGAAGGGAGTCAGTTGGCTTGAAACAGTTTTTTCAGTTTGATGAATTAGGTACGAATTACCGCAGAGAGATCATCGGTGGTTTAACCACATTTTTGTCGATGGCTTACATTCTGTTTGTTAATCCGATCACACTTGCATTAGTGTCTGTGCCGGATTTTCCAGATAAATTACGAATTGATCAGGGGGCAGTCTTTACAGCGACGGCGTTAGCTTCTGCTGCAGGGTGTATTCTGATGGGATTGATCGCCAGGTATCCGATTGCGATTGCACCCGGTATGGGTCTGAATGCGTTCTTCGCCTTTTCGGTTGTACTTGGCATGGGCATCAAATGGGAAGCTGCACTTTCAGGTGTGTTTGTTTCAGGATTGATTT
Source organism: Bacillus sp. FSL R5-0712 (assembly GCF_038593285.1). Lineage (NCBI taxonomy): Bacteria > Bacillati > Bacillota > Bacilli > Caryophanales > Bacillaceae > Bacillus > Bacillus sp. FSL R5-0712. The sequence continues at coordinate 659,697 of NZ_CP151981.1, forward strand.
TCGTTGCTCTTTCTTTAACAGGTTTCCGTGAAAAAATCATCAATGCCATTCCGGCTGAGCTGAAGCTGGCAGTTGGTGCGGGTATTGGTTTGTTCATTACGTTTGTCGGTCTTCAAGGCTCTGGCATTATCGCCAATAATGATAATACGCTCGTTTCGCTTGGAAATATTCATAGTGGTCCGGTTCTGTTAACGGTGTTTGGTATCGTTGTGACGGTCATTTTAATGGTGCTTCGAGTGAATGCAGGTGTTTTCATTGGGATGCTTGTGACAGCTATTGCAGGGATGATTTTTGGTCTTGTGCCAGTACCATCTCAAATTGTGGGAAGTATTCCAAGCTTGTCTCCAACCTTTGGTCAAGCCTTGATTCACTTACCAGAAATTTTCTCCATTCAAATGCTTGTCGTGATTTTAACGTTCTTATTCGTTGGGTTCTTTGATACAGCTGGTACACTTGTGGCTGTGGCAACACAGGCTGGTTTAATGAAAAATAATGAGCTGCCTCGTGCAGGAAGAGCGCTTCTGGCGGATTCTTCTTCTATTGTTGTAGGTTCTATTCTTGGTACATCTACAACAACATCTTATGTTGAATCTAGCTCAGGTGTTGCTGCTGGTGCGCGTTCTGGTTTTGCAGCTGTCGTCACAGGTATTTTCTTCTTGCTTGCGATGTTCTTCTCACCACTTTTATCCATCGTTACATCGAATGTAACAGCACCTGCTTTAATCATTGTCGGTGCGCTGATGGTCGCTCCGCTGGCGAAGATTGCATGGGATCGTTTTGAAATTGCGGTACCAGCTTTCTTAACGATGATTATGATGCCACTGACATACAGTATTGCAACAGGGATTGCGGTTGGCTTTATTTTCTACCCGATTACGATGATCTTTAAAGGGAAAGCCAAAGAAGTACATCCAATTATGTATGGATTGTTTGTCATCTTTATTCTATATTTTGCTTTCTTAAATCATTAATTGAACATTTGAAACAGCAGCTCATGGAAGCTGCTGTTTTTTTGTTAAAAAAATCAAAACATAGTTGACTTATAGGAATTATGTGTTTATGATAAAAAGACATAATTCGCTGATTGGATCACCAAAGGCGCTTTGATTTCCTTTTTTAATAGAAGGTTTCAGGGTGCCTTTTTTTCTTGCAGACATTCAAAAGGGGAGGAGATGTCTTTTGTCACGCTGGCTTCGACAGGTGATTGAACGAAAAAAGCAGGTGCTGATTCAAAAGCTCCTTTTATGGGGGCATGAAGAAGGGCAGGAAGCACTCATGCATTACACAATTCATGAGCTGGAAAATGAGGTTCTCTATTTAAAAGAGCGAAAACAAAAATAGGGGGATGAGCGATGGATGAACAAAAGCTGAATTATATTTTATCTGCCTTAAAAGGGATCGACTATGGATCAGTGGTCATCACCATTCATAATGGACATATTACACAGGTTGATACGACCAAAAAGACTCGGTTCCCCGCTCATCAGGAGAATCTCCGGGTCCAGCAAGGAAAGCGGAGTCAATATCGTTGACCATGAATTTCAACATTGATAAAAAGCTGATGGAGGCCGTCAGCTTTTTTGTTTTGTCTTATTTTCTCTCCATTTTAAAACCTCTGCTGCCTTGTATCCGTCTATTCGTATGAACGTCAAGGAATCTTGACTGAATAGAGAGACTCCGCTACTTTAAGAGGAGTCATCCGAACAGTTCATGCACTTTTAGCACTGTAAGGATTGGATAGGAGTTGATATGAGATGTTAGAGAAAGATCAAGATCAGGGGACATCTGAAAAGAAAAACGAAGAGTCATCAATAGATCAAGAAACAAGGCAATCCCGCCTCAGCCGCAGCGCTGCAAAACGAGGAAGAACCTCAAAAACAGCGGATGATGAGCGCTCAGCTATACAGCGTATACTGCAAGGTGTAGGAGGCGCGTTTAAGCGGTATGGTTCATATGGACTGGCGATGTTAAAATCACCGAGCCGGGCCATTAATCAAGCGGAAACATTGCGTATGAAGTACGCCTGGATCTCGATTGTGTTATTCAGCGTGTTTTTTGCTTTAGGCAACTATGTTCAATTAAAGGCGTCAAAGACCCGTTTATTAGGCTTTGGCATTCATTATTCTTTTGGCGACGCCTTTTTGAGAGTGGCAGTCTTTACACTCATTGTGTTGACATTGATGATGCTTACCGTCTGGCTGCTCGGAAAGTACATGCTAAAAGGCAACATATCACTGAAAGAAGTGATCATGAAGTTTGGTGCTGCGCTAGTGCCGGTGTTGGTTTTATCCATCCTTTGGCTTGTATTTGCCATGCTGAATATTCCATATGTGACCGTCATAATATCCGTAATGATGTTTGTCGGCCTCCAGTTGATTGCGGTCGTGCTCTTTCGCTCGATTCAATCGGAGCATGATGCCGTACGTGGAGATTTGATGTATGCGGGCTGGGTCTTTTTATTGGTTGAGCTTGTTATCATTGCGCTGCTCTGGGGCATAGTCGGGGAGTATTTGATTCCATCACTTGTTCCTGTTCGATTTGGATAAAACACACTGAAAACCTCCTTTTTTGAAAAAGGAGGTTTTCATGTTGAGAAGAGAAAAAAACGGGTAAACTCTTGGTAACAAACACCATCCTTGTTGTCGAAAGATATATGTGTTTTGATCGCGTAAATTTGATTGTATCAAGGTATGTTCTCTAGTAGAATATGGGGTGCTTTATTTGATTTTTTAGTGCAGGGGGTTCGAATCGTGCTTCAACAACTTTTATCCAATGCGTTCACCATGGTTTTAATCATTTTAGTGATTAATATTGTTTATGTTTCTTTTTCCACCATGCGTTTGATTTTAACGATGAAAGGCAGACGGTACGCAGCTGCTTTTGCGGGTACGATCGAAATGCTCATTTATGTCATTGGGTTAAGTATCGTTTTAGATAACTTAGATCAAATACAAAATGTCATTGCGTATGCGCTAGGTTATGGGATGGGGATCATTGTCGGGATGAAAATTGAAGAGAAGCTGGCACTTGGCTACACAACTGTTAACGTGATCACAAAAGAATTGGATGTCGATCTCCCAAGACAATTGAGAGAAAAAGGATATGGTGTCACCAGCTGGGTAGCAGGCGGTCTTGAAGGAGACCGGACAGCATTGCAAATTTTAACACCGAGAAAATATGAACTGCAATTATATGAAACGATTAAGACGCTGGATTCAAAGGCGTTTATCATTTCATATGAGCCCAAATCGATTCACGGCGGCTTCTGGGTGAAGGCTGTGAAGAAAAGGAGAATTAAAGAATGACCGCAAAACCAAAGAAGAAAAAATTCTATGTGGAAGACAACATGACGATTGATCAAGTGTTGTCCCAGATGGCAGCGGAAGGCTACTCGCCTGTCCGTCGAATGGAGGAACCGATTTTTCAAGAAAAGAAGGAAAATGGGTCGATTCAGATCATTCCGATTGGGAAAAAAATCGTATTTGAAGGAAAAATAGTCTAAATCCGAACATTAAAACGACGACTTCATAGATTGTTCGATAAATCCGTTGACATCATGAACATCCGTTGTTAAGATAAACATGAAATCAAAACACGAGCCTCATATAATCTTGGGAATATGGCCCATAAGTTTCTACCCAGTTACCGTAAATGACTGGACTATGCAGGATAGTGAACAAAACTGACATGGCAATTCAAAAGCGAACAGCGCTTACCATGGCCCGGTTTGTGTTGCTTCCTAACAATGCAATGCAAATCGGGCCTTTTTGTTCGGCGTTTGACAAGCTGCTTAGGTTTGGGAAGCGTGTCAAACGATACAAAATCGAATATCAGCTTAAAGGTGGGGACAAAATGAAGCCGCTTGTAGGTGTCATCATGGGAAGTACATCTGATTGGGAAACAATGAAAAATGCGTGCGACATCTTAGAGGAATTAAACATTCCGTACGAAAAACAGGTAGTATCCGCACACCGGACACCTGACTTGATGTTTGAATATGCGACTGAAGCAAGAGGTAAAGGACTAAAGGTCATCATTGCCGGTGCTGGAGGCGCAGCACATTTACCGGGGATGGTCGCAGCAAAAACGACACTGCCGGTCATTGGTGTGCCTGTACAATCAAAGGCACTAAACGGGCTGGATTCCTTATTATCCATCGTTCAAATGCCAGGCGGTGTACCAGTTGCTACAGTAGCCATTGGCAAAGCCGGTGCAACAAATGCAGGCCTTCTTGCCGCACAAATGATTTCAGCATTTGATGAAACGATCGCAGCTCGCCTTGAAGAAAGAAGAGAGCAGACAAAACAGACTGTTCTAGAAAGCAGTGATCAGCTTGGCTAAGCAGACCATTTTTCCAAACGCAACCATCGGGATCATTGGCGGCGGACAGCTTGGCAGATACATGGCTGTCAGCGCAAAGCAAATGGGGTACCGAGCAGCAGTTCTAGACCCAGTTGCACAATCTCCTTGCGGACAGGTTGCCGATAAAGAAATCACAGCCGCATATAGTGACCTTGAAGCGATTCGAAAGCTGGCAGACATCAGCGATGTGGTGACTTATGAGTTTGAAAATATTGATTATGATGCACTCAATCAGCTGAAGGAAGAAGCCTATTTACCACAAGGAAGCGACCTTCTCCTTTTAACTCAAAATCGTGAGACCGAGAAAAAAGGAATTGTAGACGCAGGCTGTGAAGTAGCGCCTTACCGCATCATTCATGATGAAAAAGAGCTGGAAGACGCAGTGGACGTGCTCGGTTTGCCAGCCGTGCTGAAAACATGCAGAGGCGGCTACGACGGAAAAGGACAGTATGTCATTAAAGAAAAAGGACAGCTTCAGGAAGCAGCTGCACTGCTCACACATGGAACTTGTATTTTAGAAAGCTGGGTTCCATTCCAAATGGAGCTATCAGTGATCGTCACTCGTTCTGTTCATGGAGAGATTGCAGTATTCCCAGTCGCTGAGAACATTCATAAGCATAATATTTTGTTCCAAAGCATTGTGCCTGCAAGGGTAGAGAGCCGCATTCAGGAGAAGGCGAAAGAACTGGCAACAACACTGGCTGAAAAGCTGGGGCTGGTTGGTACTCTTGCTGTAGAACTGTTCCTGACAAATGACGGAAAGCTGCTCGTCAATGAACTGGCACCACGCCCGCATAATTCTGGTCATTATACACTCGATTTATGTGAGACAAGTCAGTTTGAACAGCACGTCCGCGCTATATGTGGTTTGCCGCTTGGCGGTACAGCCCTTTTATCAGAGGGAATGATGGTGAATTTATTAGGCGATGAAGTGGACATTCCAAAAGAGCATCCTGAGCTTCTCAAAGAAGCGAAGCTTTATCTATATGGAAAGCATGAAGTAAAAGCCGGCCGCAAAATGGGGCATATGACGTTTATGAAACAGCTCGATGATGAGTGGATGACAAACATCACAAAGATATGGACTGAAAGAGATGGAGGAAACGGGAAATGATCGAACGTTACGCACGACCAGAAATGTCAGCAATCTGGACAGAGGAAAACAAATTTAATGCATGGCTTGAAGTAGAAATTCTCGCTTGTGAAGCTTGGGCAGAGCTTGGCGTCATTCCGAAAGAAGACGTTGTGACAATGCGCAAAAATGCAAGCTTTGATATTGGACGTATTTTAGAGATTGAACAAGACACGCGCCACGACGTGGTTGCCTTTACGCGTGCTGTCTCTGAATCTCTAGGAGAAGAAAGAAAGTGGGTTCATTACGGATTAACATCGACAGACGTAGTAGATACGGCGCTTTCATATCTATTAAAACAGGCGAACGATATCTTGCTCAAGGACATTGAGAGATTTGTTGACATACTAAAAGAAAAAGCAAAAGAGCACAAATATACCGTCATGATGGGCCGTACACACGGTGTACACGCTGAACCGACAACATTTGGCCTGAAGCTTGCTCTTTGGTACGAAGAAATGAAGCGTAACCTAGAACGTTTTAAACAAGCAAAAGCTGGCATTGAATATGGCAAAATCTCTGGAGCTGTTGGCACATATGCGAACATCGACCCGTTTGTTGAGCAATATGTATGTGAGAAGCTTGGCATCAAAGCTGCACCAATTTCAACCCAAACCTTGCAGCGTGACCGCCATGCAGATTACATGGCTACTCTTGCTTTAGTCGCAACGAGCATTGAGAAATTTGCTGTTGAAATTCGTGGTCTTCAAAAGAGTGAAACACGTGAAGTAGAAGAGTTCTTTGCCAAAGGACAAAAAGGGTCATCAGCGATGCCGCATAAGCGTAACCCAATCGGTTCTGAGAATATGACGGGAATTGCCCGCGTGATCCGTGGATATATGCTGACAGCTTATGAAAATGTACCGCTTTGGCATGAGCGTGATATTTCTCATTCATCTGCTGAGCGCATCATTTTACCAGATGCAACGATTGCACTGAACTATATGCTCAACCGTTTCTCAAACATCGTGAAAAACTTAACGGTTTTCCCTGAGAACATGAAACGCAACATGGACCGCACCCTTGGCTTAATTTACTCACAGCGCGTTCTTCTTGCATTAATCGATACAGGCATGGCTCGTGAAGAGGCATATGACACGGTTCAGCCAAAGGCAATGGAAGCGTGGGAGAAGCAAGTGCCGTTCCGTTCATTAGTAGAAGCAGAAGAAAAAATCACGTCACGTTTAACACCGGAACAAATCGCTGACTGCTTCGATTACAACTATCATTTGAAAAATGTTGATATGATTTTCGAACGTCTAGGTCTTGCGTAAGAAATGGGCCGCCTGCTTGCCAGGCGCCCAATCCTGAAAATTGCCAACATTCAAATTAGGAGGCCAACCTGAATGACTGTGAAACAAGAACTTCTCTACGAAGGCAAAGCGAAAAAAATCTATCAGACCGATGACGAGCATATTTTATATGTCGAATATAAAGACTCAGCTACAGCATTTAACGGCGAAAAGAAAGCCGAAATCGAAGGCAAAGGCAGACTGAACAACGAAATTTCGAGCTTAATCTTTCAAATGCTGCATGAGAAAGGAATCAACAATCACTTTGTGAAACGCCTTTCTGAAACAGAGCAGCTCATTCAAAAGGTACAGATTGTTCCGCTTGAAGTGGTTGTACGAAATGTAGTGGCAGGCAGTATGTCAAAACGCCTCGGCATTCCAGAGGGAACGAAACTGGACAAACCTTTGATTGAGTTCTACTACAAAGATGATGCACTCGGCGATCCGCTCATTACAGAAGATCATATCCGCATTTTACATGCAGCGACACCTGAGCAGGTCGAGGAAATGAAACAGATCACAAGACAAGTGAATGAAGAGTTAAAGCAAATCTTCTCAGACTGCCATGTGAATTTAATTGATTTCAAGCTTGAATTCGGAATAGATCACGAGAATCGTATTTTGCTAGCTGATGAGATTTCACCTGATACGTGCAGGCTTTGGGACAAAGATACAAACGAAAAGCTTGATAAAGACGTGTTCAGACGAAACCTGGGCGGCTTAACGAATGCATACGAAGAAATTTTCAAAAGACTTGGAGGCCATAAACATGTATAAAGTGAAAATTTTTGTCAGCTTAAAAGAGAGCGTTCTTGATCCACAAGGAAGTGCCGTGCAGCACGCTTTGCACAGCATGTCTTATCAGGAAGTAAAGGATGTCCGTATCGGGAAATACATGGAGCTTGTCATTGAAAAATCAGATCGTGATTTAGACACAGTCGTCAAAGAAATGTGCGAAAAATTACTTGCCAACACGGTGATTGAAGATTACCGCTATGAGGTGGAGGAGGTTGTCGCACAGTGAAGTTTGCAGTGATCGTCTTGCCTGGCTCTAACTGTGATATCGATATGTACCATGCGATTCAAGATGAGCTAGGTGAACAAGTTGAATATGTATGGCACGACGAAACGAGTCTTGACGGATTTGACGGTGTACTCGTACCAGGCGGTTTCTCTTATGGGGATTACTTAAGATGTGGTGCGATCGCCCGTTTCTCAAACATCATGCCGGCGGTGAAAAAAGCAGCTGAGGAAGGAAAACCTGTTCTTGGTGTTTGTAACGGGTTCCAAATTCTTCAGGAGCTTGGCATTCTTCCGGGTGCGATGAGACGAAATAAAGATTTGAAGTTTATCTGTCGTCCAGTTGAACTCATTGTAGAAAACAACGAAACGCAATTTACAAGCGGTTATCAAAAAGGCGAATCCATTACGATTCCTGTAGCGCACGGTGAAGGCAATTTCTACTGTGATGAAGACACTTTAGCAAAGCTCATTGAACGCGGCCAAATCGCTTTCACTTACGGAGACGATATTAACGGCAGTGTGAATCGTATTGCAGGTGTAACGAATGAAGAGGGCAATGTACTCGGCATGATGCCGCACCCTGAGCGCGCGGTTGATTCATTACTAGGCAGCGCAGACGGACTTAAATTGTTTCAATCTATCGTGAAAAATTGGAGGGACACTCATGTCACTACTGCTTGAACCAAGTCACAAGCAAATTAAAGAAGAGAAATTGTATCAGCAAATGGGATTGAGTGATGAAGAATTCGCTTTAATCGAATCCATTATTGGCAGGCTGCCAAACTACACAGAAACGGGCATTTTTTCTGTCATGTGGTCAGAGCATTGCAGTTATAAAAACTCAAAGCCTGTTTTAAGCAAATTCCCGACAAAAGGAGAGCACGTCCTTCAAGGTCCTGGGGAAGGCGCTGGAATCGTTGATATTGGAGACAACCAAGCGGTTGTATTTAAAATCGAATCACATAACCATCCATCTGCGATTGAACCGTATCAAGGAGCGGCGACAGGTGTCGGCGGAATTATCCGTGATGTATTCTCCATGGGTGCGCGTCCAATTGCTGTATTAAACTCTCTTCGTTTTGGTGAACTGACTTCACCGCGCGTGAAGTACTTGTTTGAAGAAGTAGTGGCAGGGATCGCAGGCTATGGAAACTGTATCGGAATTCCAACAGTCGGCGGAGAGGTTCATTTCGATCAAAGCTATGAAGGCAACCCGCTCGTAAATGCAATGTGTGTTGGATTAATCAACCATGAAGACATCAAAAAAGGGCAGGCCAAAGGTGTCGGCAACACGGTCATGTACGTTGGTGCTAAAACGGGACGTGACGGTATCCACGGTGCAACATTTGCATCTGAAGAATTTTCTGATGAATCAGAAGAAAAACGTTCAGCGGTTCAAGTCGGCGATCCGTTCATGGAAAAACTGCTGCTTGAAGCGTGCCTTGAAGTCATCAAAAACGATGCACTCGTTGGAATTCAGGATATGGGAGCGGCTGGCTTAACAAGCTCAAGTGCGGAAATGGCGAGTAAAGCAGGTTCTGGTATCGAGATGAATCTAGATCTTATCCCGCAGCGTGAAACTGGCATGTCAGCATACGAAATGATGCTGTCTGAATCTCAAGAGAGAATGCTTTTGGTCATTGAAAAAGGCCGTGAACAAGAAATCATTGATATTTTTGAAAAATACGATCTTGAAGCGGTATCAGTCGGTCATGTGACAGACGATAAAATGCTTCGTTTACTTCATCAAGGTGAAGTGGTATGTGAGCTTCCTGTTGATGCCCTTGCAGAAGAAGCGCCGGTTTATCACAAGCCATCAAGTGAGCCTGCATACTATCGTGAGTTTTTAGAAACAAAAGTTGAAACACCTGCTATCACAGATGCAGCCGACACGTTAAAGCAGCTCCTTCAGCAGCCGACAATTGCAAGTAAAGAATGGGTTTATGACCAATATGACTACATGGTTCGAACAAATACAGTCGTTGCACCAGGCTCTGATGCGGGCGTTTTAAGAATCCGTGGAACGAAAAAAGCTCTTGCAATGACAACCGATTGTAACGCACGTTATCTCTACCTTGATCCAGAGGTCGGCGGGAAAATCGCAGTCGCAGAAGCAGCACGTAACATTGTGTGCTCAGGCGCTCGTCCGCTTGCAGTAACAGATAACCTGAACTTCGGTAACCCAGAAAAACCAGAAATTTTCTGGCAAATTGAAAAATCTGCTGACGGTATTAGCGAAGCATGCCGCAAGCTAAGCACACCGGTTATCGGTGGTAACGTCTCTTTATATAACGAATCAAATGGAACAGCGATTTATCCAACACCAGTTATTGGGATGGTTGGTTTGGTGGAAGATACAGCTCATATTACGACGCAGTCGTTCCAGCAGGCTGGCGATGTGATTTTCGTCATTGGTGAGACGAAGGAAGAATTCGCAGGCAGTGAGCTTCAAAAGATGACAGAAGGCCGTATTTACGGAAAAGCACCAGAAATTGATTTGGATGTAGAGCTCACGCGTCAGGAAGCCCTTCTTGCTGCGATTCAAAACGGACTTGTTCAATCAGCACACGATGTGTCTGAAGGCGGTCTTGGTGTTGCACTTGCTGAAAGTACATTTGGAACAGACGGTCTTGGCGCTCATATCCAAATTGATTTAAACAGCGAAGCTTCATTATTCAGTGAAACACAGTCACGTTTTGTCGTCACAGTGAAACCAGAGCACCGCGAAGCGTTTGCTGCGGCTGTCAAAGATGCGAAAGAAGTTGGAACGGTCACAAATGATGGGGTATTCACTGTCAAAAATCAAGAAGGACAACAATGGATTCATGCAGCGGTCAACGAGCTTGAACGCGCATGGAAAGGAGCGATCCCATGCTTGCTGAAATCAGAGGCTTAAACGAAGAGTGTGGCGTCTTTGGGGTTTGGGGACACGAAGAAGCCCCGCAAATCACATATTACGGATTGCATAGTCTTCAGCACCGAGGACAAGAGGGTGCGGGAATCATTGCAACAGATGGTGAAAACCTGACGGCACATAAAGGCCTTGGATTGATTACGGAAGTCTTTCAAAACGGTGAGCTAAAGGATTTGAAAGGAAAAGGTGCGATCGGACACGTTCGGTATGCGACAGCAGGCGGAGGCGGCTTTGAAAATGTGCAGCCCCTCTTCTTCCGCTCGCAAAACAACGGCAGTCTTGCCCTTGCTCATAATGGGAACTTAGTGAATGCAACGCAATTAAAGCAGCAGCTAGAGAACCAGGGGAGTATATTCCAAACATCTTCTGACACTGAAGTGCTTGCTCATTTAATTAAGCGCAGCGGCTATGTTGAATTGAAAGAGCAGATCAAAAATGCCCTGTCCATGCTTAAAGGCGCATATGCTTTCTTAATTATGACGGAAACAGAAATGATTGTGGCTCTTGATCCGAACGGCTTACGTCCGCTTTCACTTGGTATGCTTGGGGACGCGTATGTTGTTGCGTCTGAAACATGTGCATTTGATGTTGTCGGTGCCACGTATTTACGAGATGTTGAGCCTGGAGAAATGCTGATCATTAATGATGAAGGCCTGAAATCTGAACGCTTCTCCATGAACATTAACCGCAGCATGTGCAGCATGGAATACATTTATTTCTCAAGACCTGACAGCAATATCAATGGCATCAACGTGCATAGTGCGAGAAAGAACCTTGGCAAAAAGCTTGCCGAGGAAGCGCATGTCGAAGCAGATGTTGTGACAGGTGTACCAGATTCGAGTATTTCTGCAGCGATTGGATATGCCGAAGCAACAGGTATTCCATATGAGCTCGGTTTAATTAAAAACCGTTATGTCGGCAGAACCTTTATCCAGCCGTCTCAAGCATTGCGTGAGCAGGGCGTGCGCATGAAGCTGTCAGCTGTGCGCGGGGTCGTCGAAGGAAAACGTGTCGTGATGGTCGATGATTCCATCGTACGCGGAACTACGAGCCGCCGCATTGTGACGATGCTAAGAGAAGCGGGTGCGACGGAAGTCCATGTCCGCATTAGTTCACCGCCTATCGCACATCCATGTTTTTATGGAATTGATACGTCCACACATGAAGAGCTGATTGCTTCTTCTCATTCAGTGGAAGAAATTAGACAGGAAATCGGTGCAGACTCCATTGCATTTTTATCTGTAGACGGTTTAATGGACGGGATTGGCAGGAAGTATGATGATCCGCAGCGCGGTCAATGTTTAGCATGCTTTACTGGGAAATATCCGACTGAAATTTATGAAGATACTGTTCTTCCGCATGTGAAGGAAACAGCACTGACGAAATAATCGAATAAAGGAGCAGCAGTCAAGATGATTTGATATGCTGCTCTTTCATTCTGCTGAAAATAAATGGAAGAGAAGCAGCTAAAAGGAGTGAATGGGATGTCAGAAGCATATAAAAACGCCGGTGTCGACATCGAAGCAGGATACGAAGCCGTCAAACGAATGAAAACACACGTGGAACGTACAAAAAGAGCAGGCGTCATGGGTGCTCTAGGCGGATTTGGCGGTATGTTTGATTTATCTGAGCTGCCATACAAAAAGCCCGTTCTTGTCTCAGGAACAGATGGTGTCGGAACGAAATTAAAGCTTGCCTTTTTAATGGATCAACATGATACGATCGGCGTTGATGCCGTGGCAATGTGTGTGAACGATGTGCTGGCACAAGGGGCAGAACCGCTCTTTTTCTTAGATTACCTAGCAGTTGGAAAAGCAGATCCGATAAAAATTGAATCAATCGTCAAAGGTGTGGCTGACGGCTGTGAGCAGTCTGGTTCAGCGCTTGTCGGCGGAGAAACAGCAGAGATGCCGGGTCTTTACACAGAAGATGAATATGATATTGCTGGTTTTTCAGTAGGCGTCGTTGAAAAGGATGAAATTGTGACAGGAGAGAGCATCAAAGAGGGGCACTTGCTTATTGGACTCAGCTCAAGCGGAATTCATAGCAATGGGTACTCTCTTGTTCGTAAAGTATTGCTGGAAGACGCTGGTCTGGATCTGCATCAAACGTATGAACCTTTTACAAGACCGCTTGGAGAAGAGCTTCTTGAACCGACCAAAATTTATGTGAAGCCTGTTCTTAAACAAGTGAAAGCCGGCAAGATTGACGGCATGGCACATGTGACAGGCGGCGGCTTTATTGAAAATTTACCGCGTATGCTGCCTGAAGGGCTTGGCGTTGAGATTGATAACGGCTCATGGCCAGTACCGCCAATTTTCTCCTTTATTCAAGAAAAAGGACAGTTAAAGGCAGAAGAAATGTTCAACGTGTTTAATATGGGCATTGGTTTTGTCTTAGCGGTAAAAGAAGATGACCTTGTCGAAGTGATCAGAGGACTTGAAGAAGACGGAGAGAAAGCATTTCTCATCGGCCGTGTTCAAAAAGGAGAAGGTGTCACATTCGGCGGTGGAAGCCTCTCATGAAGAAGTTTGCGATCTTCGCCTCTGGAAGCGGGACGAATTTTCAAGCCATTATGGATACATTAAAAAAAGAACAGTGGCAGGCAGAGGCCGCCATTGTGATTTGTGATAAACCGGGTGCAAAGGTGCTGGAGCGTGCTGAGAAAGAGGGCATTCCCTCCTTTGCCTTTACCCCGAAGGCTTTTCCGAATAAAGCCGCTTTTGAACAAACGATCATTGAACAGCTTAGGCTGCATGAAGTGGAATGGATTTTCCTTGCTGGGTATATGAGACTGATTGGTCCAACATTACTTGAAGCATTCAGAGGGAAAATTGTCAATATCCACCCGTCCTTGCTGCCAGCCTTCCCAGGGCTGGATGCCATTGGACAAGCCTATCAAGCAGGCGTCAAAGTGGCGGGTATCACCGTCCATTTTGTCGATGAAGGCATGGATACAGGTCCGATCATTGACCAAGCGTCGATTTACATCGAACAAGGGGAAGAGCTTGAATCGATTGAAAAAAGAATGCATGAACTAGAACACACACTATATCCAAAAGTGATCAAATCACTTTTAGAATTATCTTAATGAGGTGACGAAGGCATGACGATCAAACGCGCATTAATCAGTGTTTCCGATAAAACGAATCTTGTACCTTTTGTGAAAGAATTAACAGAACTTGGCGTTGAAGTGATTTCAACTGGAGGTACACATAAGCTTCTTCAAGAGAACGGCATTGATGTCATTGGAATTTCAGAAGTCACTGGATTCCCTGAAATCATGGACGGACGACTCAAAACACTTCACCCGAACATTCATGGCGGGCTTTTAGCAGTGAGAGAAAACGATGAGCATATGGCACAGATTGAGAAGCATGGCATTCAGCCGATTGATCTTGTTGTCGTGAATCTCTATCCATTCAAAGAGACGATCTCAAAAGACGATGTGACGTATGAAGAAGCGATTGAAAACATTGATATTGGCGGACCGGGAATGCTTCGTGCAGCATCAAAAAACCACCAAGACGTCACAGTGATTGTCGATCCTCGTGACTATGATACAGTCATCCAGCAAATCAAAGAAGGCGGCGTGTCACTCGAGAAAAAACGTGAGCTCGCTGCAAAGGTATTCCGTCATACGGCTGCTTACGATGCTCTGATTGCGGATTACTTAACAAACTTTGTGGGCGAAACAGAGCCAGAACAGTTCACTGTCACGTTTGAGAAAAAACAATCCCTTCGTTATGGAGAAAACCCGCACCAAGCGGCGACTTTCTATGAAAATGCTCTTCCAGCCAAAGGTTCTTTGGCTACTGCAAAGCAATTACATGGAAAAGAACTTTCCTACAACAATATCAAAGATGCAGATGCCGCTCTTCAAATTGTACGTGAATTCACGGAGCCAGCAGCTGTTGCTGTGAAGCATATGAACCCGTGCGGCGTTGGTACAGGAGAAACGATTGCAGAAGCATTTGACCGAGCATTCAAAGCAGATGAGACGTCTATTTTTGGCGGCATTGTGGCACTTAACCGTGAAGTAGACAAACAAACGGCTGAGGTGCTGCATACGATTTTCTTAGAAATTGTCATCGCCCCATCGTTCAGCCAAGAAGCACTTGACGTGTTAACAGCGAAAAAGAATCTTCGTCTATTAACATTAGATGTAGAAGCGGATCTCGGGAAAAAGGAAAAGCAGCTGACAAGTGTCCATGGCGGACTGCTTGTTCAGGATATTGACACGTACGGCTTAGAGGAAGCAACGATTTCTATTCCAACGAAAAGAGAACCAACAGAAGACGAATGGAAAGACTTAAAGCTTGCTTGGAAAGTAGTCAAGCATGTGAAATCAAATGCTATTGTCCTTGCGAAAGATCAAATGACAGCAGGAATCGGTGCTGGTCAAATGAACCGCGTGGGCTCAGCTAACATTGCAATTGAGCAAGCTGGTGAAAAGGCAAAAGGAAGCGCACTAGGCTCTGATGCATTCTTCCCAATGGGCGATACAGTGGAAGCTGCTGCAAAGGCAGGCGTCACAGCGATCATTCAGCCAGGCGGATCTATTCGTGATGAAGAATCGATTCAAAAAGCAGATGAATACGGCATCGCCATGGTCTTCACTGGCGTTAGACATTTCAAACATTAAGGGGATGACAGTGTGAACGTATTAATTATCGGCAGAGGCGGAAGAGAGCATACCATCGCATGGAAAGTGAATCAAAGTGAACTTGTCAGCCAAGTATTTGTCGCACCCGGCAATGATGGAATGACAGATGCTGCGAAGCTTGTACCAATCGACGAAGGCGATCATGAGGCGTTAATTCGTTTTGCAAAAGAAAACGAAATCGGCTTAACCATTGTCGGTCCAGAGGTCCCTTTAATCGCAGGTATCGTTGATGCATTTGAAGAAGCAGGTCTAAAAGTATTTGGACCGAATGCAAAAGCTGCGGTCATTGAAGGCTCAAAGGAATTTGCAAAAGACTTAATGAAGAACTACGATATCCCAACAGCCGCTTACGCTGCTTTTACATCGTTTGAAGAAGCAAAAGCATATGTAGAAGAAAAGGGTGCGCCGATTGTCATTAAAGCAGACGGGCTTGCCGCAGGAAAAGGCGTCACAGTGGCCATGACGCTGGAAGAGGCCGTCGATTGTCTGCATGATTTCTTAGAGGATGAAAAGTTTGGCGATGCAAGTGCATCTGTTGTCATCGAAGAATTTTTAACAGGCGAAGAATTTTCACTCATGGCCTTTGTCAACGGAGAAAAGGTGTACCCGATGGTGATTGCGCAGGATCACAAACGGGCCTTTGAAGATGACAAAGGGCCGAACACTGGCGGAATGGGCGCTTATTCACCAGTTCCGCAAATTTCAGATGAAGTGGTTCAGAAAGCCGTGGAAGATGTTGTGAAACCGGCAGCTCGCGCGATGGTGCAGGAAGGGCGTCCATTTACAGGCATTTTATATGCAGGTTTAATGCTGACACCAGAAGGCTCAAAGGTGATTGAATTCAATGCACGCTTTGGCGACCCTGAAACGCAGGTGGTTCTCCCTCGTCTTGAATCAGATTTAGTCCAAGTATTCCTCGATATTCTTGATGGAAAAGATGTGGACTTACAGTGGAAAGACACTGCGGCTGTCAGTGTGGTTCTTGCATCAGAAGGATACCCAGAAGACTATGCAAAAGGCACACCGATCGGTGCCTTGCAAACGACTGTCTCTGATGTCGTGACCTTCCATGCAGGAACAAAAAAAGAAAACGATCAATTCGTCACAAATGGCGGACGTGTAGCGAATGTGACCGCATTTGACGACACATTTGAAGCGGCAAGATCAAGAGTGTATGAAGCGGTTGAAGAAATCATACAGCCAGGTCTATTTTATCGCCGTGACATCGGTGCCCGTGCACTGAAGGCTGCGGGGAAAAACGTTTAATCAAAACACCTTTCTATCTGATGAGATGGAAAGGTGTTTTTTGTTCATGAGAAGGGATGCCGGCGGAATATGAAGAAGTAGTATGGGATGACGAGTTTATGAGGAGGCAGCATGGTCATTCAAGGAATTATTCTATTTGCAATCGTGTTACTTATTTTATTTATACTGTTCTCAAATCTCATCATGTATGAAGCGAGAAAGCAAAACAAAGCCAAAAAAGGCTCAGCCATTCGGTATATGATCATGTCGATTTTTTCTGGTATCGTCATTGTTTCATTTTCCATTTGGATTTTTTTTATTAGCTGATTTATAAGAGAGGATGAGTATATGGTGCAATTGAAGGAACTTGCGAACAAGCGTTTTTCTGCCTCGATCTGTATTGATTCATTTAATGAGCGAATCCGTTTGGATGACTACAGCGGCAGGGTGCGGGATGTGATTCAGTCGGTTCTTCAGGAAGCGGCAGACTCCAAGGCTTCTAAGGTCATTGTGAAAGTCAGGCGTGAGCATATGCCTCTTTTTTTAGAAAAAGGCTTTCGGCTTGAAGGCGTGTTTTCTCATTATTTTCTTGGAAGTGATGCGTACGGCATGTCGCTCTTTCTGACGGAGGATCGAATGAACAGCCCGTATTGGCTGAAGGAAGATGAAATTGTTGCGTCTATTCAGGAAAAGCCTCTCAAAAAAGACCAAGGCACGTGGCAGGATGAGTATGTGATGCGGAAAGCGGATACGCAGGATATTCACAAGCTGGCAAAGCTCTATGATGCCGTTTTTGAAACGTATCCTACGCCAATGAATGAGCCAGATTACATCCAAAAGGTGATGGAGGAAGGGACCGTCTTTTATGCCGTTGAACATGACGGTCACATTGTGAGTGCAGCATCCGCTGAAATCAATGCGCCGTATGGTCATGCGGAATTAACAGATTGTGCGACCCTTCCATCATACAGAAAACTAGGATTCATGCATCATTTGATTCTAGCACTCGAAAAAGAACTTCAATCCATGCACATCTATGTCTTTTATTCTCTCGCACGTGCACTGTCCTATGGAATGAACCAAGTGTTTTATCAGCTCGGCTATACGTATACCGGGCGTTTCCAAAACAACTGCTATATTTTTGACAAAATTGAAGATATGAATCTATGGGTGAAAACGCCGAATGAATCATGAAATGGTTCTCATCTGATCAAGCAGACCAGATAGGCGGTACGCCATGATACTGAGCTGCAGCTTCATCCGATCATCTGTTGATTTGAGGCTGCAGCCTGTTCTCGTTTCAATTTGTTTCAGCCGGTAGCTTAATGTATGCCTGTGAATAAACAATTCTCCCGCAGATTTTTGAATATTTTCATTGTGTGCCAAATACACTTCGAGTGTATGGATCAGGTCAGCGCCCTGTTTTTTCGTATAAAGCAAGGGACTTAACAGCTCCACGTAAAAGTCATGCAAATTCATACCCGCTTCATTCATTTCAAGCAGCATCCCGTATAAGCCGAGCTTTTGATAATGAATGATGCATTCGTCTGTCTTTAAAAGCGGAAGAAGCCTTGCTGCATACTGCGCTTCCTTCGCGCTTTTTGAAAAGAGACCGATCTGGTCATAGGCTCTCCCAATGCCAATCACAATCGGGTGGACGGGAAAAAAATAAGACCAAGTGCTTCGGCACTCTTCTGCTGCACGATACCACTCCGCTTCTTGAAACGCTTTTTTTCCTGCTGGTGTAAGAACAAAAATGGAATCGAGCCTTGTCTTAAGTAAAAAAGGAATATGTCTGCGTTCAAATATCGACGTGAGTAATTGAGATAGGCGCTGCATCATTTGGTGATCGAGCTGTGTGTGCTGATGCTGAAATTGAAAGTAGATGACCACCTGCTCATCGCTCATATCGTATTGCAGCTTTGTTGCCTGTTCGACCACATAGCTTTCTTCTGTGTATTGCTGCTGCAAAATATCATCTAACAAATGACCTTGCATTTGGTTTTCTGTATCTTGAATGGCTTTTTGCTTCAGCCATTCAATCGCATACACCGCCCCGGCATGCTCGATGGCAATCGCGTCGAGATGATGCCACGCATCCTTTTTCTTTAAAGATACAATAAATCCGAAAATATCGCCCATCGCAATTACTGGGCATGCAGCGAGGACAAACGCACCGCACGTGTCATAAACGAGCCTTCCTTTCTCCTCAGCCTGCTTGAGAAGAGGCGTCGTTTCGATTGGTTCATGATCTGTCAAAAAGCCAAAAGCAGGAGAGTACGTCACTTCATCTTTGATGAGATGAGCTGCTGTTTGCTGTAAAAAAACATCAAGCACAACGATGTTCGCCGAAGTGAGATGTGCCAGCTCATCTGTAATTTGGGTGACATTTTTATTGCTGACATTTAAATGGGTTAGTCTTTGGTGAATGGCTGAAGAATATTTAAGCTGATGGAGCTGGCTGCTGACGATTTGCTCTAGAACGGCTTTTGTAATGTCTGAGAAGTTGACATGTGAAGGAATCTCGATGAGTGGAATGCCGCTGTTTTTGGCAGCTTCGATCAGTGATGCCGGAATTTCCGTTAAGTATACGCCTTTATAAATCGCAATGGCCGATAGACGTTGAGATTGAATCAGCTCCTCAAGCCGGGCACGCCTTTCTAGATTGTCTGCAAGCCCAAAGCCGGTTGTGACGAGCAGCTCCCCTTCTGAAAGCCTTGAAGTATCTTCGATAATTTCCACGATGGTCACCCACTGAATGAGGCGGTCTAGTCCATTTTCCCCAGCAAGCAGCTTTGTTTCCTTCATGATATCGAGCGAGAGTGCATCTTTGACGAGAATCGCCATAGACTCATGACCTCCTTTTGAACACTCTTATACACGATGTATAAAAAATGCGTGTGAAATTCGGGCATGTGGCGAATGGAGGATGACTGCCCTCTTGATTAAGCTAATCTTATAACAAGTATACAAAATTTTCTTGCGATTCATGAAAAAAGAAAGATGCAGCTGCTGACGAGAGAGGGAGGAATGACAAAGTGGAGACCCGGGATTACTTAATCAAACCAATGTTGAATCAGCATTATCCTGTGGCTGTGAAAGGAGAGGGGATTTATTTATATGATCGGGACGGGAAAAAATATTTAGACGGCTCATCGGGTGCTGTCACGGCGAGTATTGGACATGGCATACGAGACATCATTGATGCCATGACAGAGCAAGCGGAAAAGGTGAGCTTTACGTACAGGTCACAATTCACAAATGAACCAGCAGAAGAACTTGCCTATGAATTGAGTACACTCTGCCCAGGGAACCTGAACTGGTCTTTTTTTGTCGGAAGCGGATCAGAGGCAACAGAAACCGCCATGAAAATAGCCATTCAGCATTGGCAGGAGCAGGGGAAGGCTGAGAAGAATCACATCATCTCAAGATGGATGAGTTATCACGGCATCACACTCGGTGCGCTGTCGATGTCAGGACATATTGCAAGGAGAGAGCGCTTTGAACCACTGCTCGAAAAACACCCGGTGCTGTCTCCGCCATACAGCTATCGTTCGTGGCTGCCAAAGGAAGAAAGCAAGCAGGTCGAATGGTATGTACAGGAATTTAAAACCGTCATCCAGCGTATAGGAAAAGAGAGGATTGCGGCTTTTATTGCAGAGCCGATTGTTGGAGCAGCGGGCGCGGCGCTTGTTCCGCCAGATGGATATTTTGCGGCGATGAAGCGAGTTTGTGAGGAAAACGATATTTTAATGATTGCAGATGAAGTCATGACAGGCTTTGGACGAACTGGGAAAATGTTTGCCATGGAACATTGGGGCGTCGTACCAGATATTATGGTACTCGGAAAAGGCATGAGCGCCGGCTATTCACCGATTGCGGCAGCTGTCTCAGCGGATCATGTGATTGCACCGATTCTCAGCGGTTCGGGCTCTGTGATGGCAGGCCACACTTATAGCGGCAATCCGCTTTCAGCAGCCGTCTCACTGGCTGTCATTCGATATATGAAAAAACACCAGCTTTCAGAACGGGCTGATCTGTCTGGCCGATATTTAATGAATGCTTTAAAGGATTTGCAAACAAATCATTCCATCATAGGAGATGTGAGAGGAAAGGGGCTGCTCATTGGCATTGAATTTGTCGCAGACCGATTATCGAAAACACCATTTCCTGCTCATGCTCAAATGACACATTTAGTTGTGGAGACGGCCAAGCAAAATGGTTTGCTTGTTTACCCAGCAAGCGCTGGAGAGGATGGTGTAGGAGGTGCAGCGGTCATGATCGCACCGCCGCTTTCCATTACGCAGCAGGAGATGGATGAACTGATTCATTTATTCGGGCAGACAATGACGCAGGTCGAGCAAGAAGTCATCAATCGAGGGTTTTTCCCATCTGCCATGTAGGGAGGAAAGATGATGAACAAAACAGCGAACTTAGATCAAGTCATCACGCATTTTAGAGACGGAATGACCATTATGTTTGGCGGGTTTGGCGGTGTGGGGTCCCCGCCATCATTGATCGATGCCATCCTAGAAGCCAATATTAAAGACCTGACATTGATCGGAAACGATGCAGGCTTCCCGCAAATCGGTGTTGGCAGGCTGATCACAGAAGGAAGAGTGAAGAAAATCATTGCCTCTCATATTGGCTCAAATCCAATTGCCGGGCAGAAAATGCAGGCAGATACACTAGACGTTCTTTTTTACCCGCAGGGCATCCTAGCAGAAAAGATCAGGGCAGGGGGGATGGGTTTAGCGGGCATTGTGACAGATGTCGGCATGGATAGCCTCAATCTTGATGAGAAACAATTGGTTCAGCTGGATGGAAAGAAGTATATTCTTGAGCCTGCACTGACCGCGGATATCGCGATTGTGAATGCCCTCAAAGCAGATGAAGCAGGCAACCTGATTTTTGATAAAAGTGCACGGAATACAAACCCGATTGTGGCGATGGCAGGAGACTGGACCATTGCGGAAGTAGAAGAGATTGTGCCTGTGGGCGGGCTTCATCCAGAGGAAATCGTCACACCAGGCGTATTTGTGAACCAGATCGTGCAATCAAAAGGAGTGAACTGGACATGGGCATGGGAGACATCGATTTAAGACACCGCATAGCCAAACGCGCGGCACAGGAAATTGAAGATGGCATGATTGTGAATCTTGGGATCGGAATCCCAACCCTTGCGGCTGATTACATTCCAGCGCATTACAACGTTTGGCTGCATGCAGAAAACGGCATTATGGGGGCAGGCGCTTCACCAGCACAAGGGGAAGAAGATCCGAATTTGTGCAATGCCGGGGGTTTTCCCATTACGTTAACAAAAGGCGGATCATATATGGACAGCACAACCGCTTTTGGCATCATTCGCAAAGGGATGCTGGATATGACCATTTTAGGTGCACTTGAAGTCAGCAGTCATGGGGATCTTGCCAATTGGATTGTGCCAGGGAAACGAGTGCCGGGTATGGGTGGAGCCATTGAACTTGCGCAAAAAGCGAAAAAGGTGGTGGTCGTGATGAGCCACCTTGATAAACATGGACAATCTAAGATAAAAGCAGCCTGCACGCTGCCCTTAACTGCTAAGTCTTGTGTAGATCTGATTATTACGGATATGGCAGTCATTGAGGTCAAATCACAGCTACTCATTTTGCGTGAAGTCATGCCGCCGTTTCAGCCGGAAGATGTCATGAGGGCGACAGAGGCGCCGCTCATTTTAGCGCCTGATGTCAAATCTGTTGTGTAGAAAGGATGACCGACTTTGCAGCCAACCACACGTATCAGAAACTGGATGAAAGAACATAAGGAGGAAGCCGTGACGCTTCTTCAGCAAATGGTGCAATGTGACAGCACACAAGGAAATGAGCAAGAAGTACAGCAAATCGTAGCAAATAAGCTTTCTGCCATTGGCTTTGATGTTGACGTATGGGACATTGGCGGGGATGACTTGCTGAACCACCCGTATTTTTATTCCCCGAGACGTTCCTTTAAAGGAAGTCCTAATGTCGCCGGACGATTGAAAGGAAAAGGGGGCGGCAAATCTATTTTATTAAATGGGCATGTCGATGTTGTCCCGGCAGGTGATCACAAACAATGGACATATCCGCCCTACAGCGGGCATATCATAAACGGGAGACTTTATGGACGCGGGGCAACAGATATGAAAGGTGGAAACGTTTCTTTACTCTTTGCACTTGAAGCACTGCATGCGCTTCAGATTCCGCTGAAGGGAGATGTCGTGTTTCATAGTGTTGTCGAAGAAGAGAGCGGCGGCGCAGGCACCCTTGCAGCCATACTGAGAGGATATACAGCAGATGCAGCCATCATTCCAGAGCCAAGTCATATGAAAATCTTTCCGATTCAGCAAGGATCTAAATGGTTCAGACTGCATATTAAAGGAAGGGCTGCTCATGGCGGAACAAGATATCACGGCGTTTCTGCTATTGAAAAGAGCACGATAGTCCTTTCACATATAGCGGCACTTGAAGAAGAAAGAAATCAGCGAATCACTGAGCCGCTGTTTCAGCATATCCCAATCCCGATCCCAATCAATATCGGGAAAATTCAAGGCGGTGATTGGCCATCCTCCGTAGCAGACCTTGTCACAATGGAAGGCAGGCTCGGGGTGATGCCGGGTGAAACGGTAGAACAGGCAGAGAAGGAATTAGAAAATTGGATGGCAGGACTCGGAGAAAAAGATGAATGGTTTCAAGAGCATCCTGTTGAGGTCGAATGGTTTGGTGCAAGATGGCTTCCGGGTTCAATCGATACGGATCATCCGCTTTTAGGTTTATTGAAGGAACAATATGAAGCGGTCATGAAGCAGCCGCCGAAGATCGAAGCCGCCCCTTGGGGAACGGACGGCGGATTACTGTCACAGGCGGCTGGTATTCCGATCATCGTGTTTGGACCTGGAACAACGGAGCTTGCCCATTTTCCGAATGAATCCATCGACATTGAACATGTGATTGAAGCAGCAGAAATTATTGCAGGTACAATTGTAGAATGGTGTGAAGCAGCGGAATGAGATGAAAATGATCACAAAAAAAGAAGGCTGCCTACTCAGCCTTCTCTTTATGTGTGTCCTGCTGCTCACACATATATGTCACTGGACAAAAACGAAGAATGCCAGATCCCAGTTTCATACCGCCAAACATGATGCCCAAAAGAAGCATTTTACTCCATGGTTTTCTAGCATATAAGGATCCAGCCACAGTACATATCGTCATTCCGCAGGCAATTCTAATGAGCGCTTCCATTAAGCCGAGATTAGGTTTCATTGAAGGTGAATCTCCTTTTTTAAATTATTTTAAGTGTGATTTCAAGAAATTGTAACGTTTCATTAATGCGTAACGTAGTTCGTTATGTTACGATAGGGCTAATACAAATGAAGGAGAGTATGTGAATGTCCGAACGTACTTTTAATTGGAGAAACAATGACATCCGCACACAAATCGATGTAGTCGACTCAAAAATAGTTCCAACACTCCTTTTAACGAATGGACTCGTGCTTAACCCGTTTTTGAAGCAATGGGTGAAGGCAAATATTTGGATACATGATGATCGAATTGTTTATGTCGGAGCAGAGCTTCCTCAAAATAAATCAGCTAAACGTGTGATTGATTGTGAAGGGAAATACATTGTGCCTGGGTATATAGAGCCTCACGCGCATCCGTTCCATATTTATAATCCCCAATCACTTGCAGAATATGTGTCTCAATTTGGCACAACAACGATGGTCAGCGATAACTTATTTCTTCTTTTGCAAAGCAATGAAAAGAAAGCGCTTTCCACTCTATGTGAATTAAAAAAGCAGCCATTTCAGTATTTCTGGTGGTCCAGATACGATCTTCAAACGGAAGTCAGATATGAAGATGAGATGCTGCCAGTTAACTACCGGAAGGAATGGATTGATCATCCTGACGTCCTCCAAGGCGGCGAATTAACAAGCTGGCCAAGATTGATGGACGGTGATGATCTCATTTTATATTGCATGCAAGAAACGAAGAAGCAGAGAAAACGAATTGAAGGGCATTTCCCAGGAGCTTCTGAGAAAACGCTAACAAAAATGAAGCTGTTTGGCGCGGACAGTGATCATGAAGCGATGAATGCGGACGATGTGTTAAAACGATTGTCCCTTGGCTATCATGTTTCATTGCGGCATTCTTCCATCCGCCCAGATTTAGTGAACATTTTAAGAGAACTGCATGAGCGTGACTTTAGACACTATGACCATTTTTTCTATACAACAGATGGTGCTGCCCCTCACTTTTATGAGGAAGGCATGATTAACCGTTTGATTTCGATTGCCCTTGAAGAAGGCGTGCCGATCATTGATGCGTATAATATGGCGACATTTAACATTGCAAAATACTATCAAATTGATGATTTACTAGGCGTTGTTGGCCCAGGCCGGCTGGCTTCTTTGAATATTTTAGATGATCCAATGAACCCAAATCCAGAAACGGTCATATCTAAAGGGATTATCCTCAAATTAGATGGCGAGAACCAGCATCAATTCCAAGAAACAAAATGGGAAAATGGCGGGCTGGCTCCATTAGATTTAGGCTACGATCTCACGATGAGTGATTTGCAATTTTCTATGCCGCTAGGTGTCAAGATGAGAAATGCCGTTATTATGGAGCCTTATACAGTGGAAATTGATAACTCCATCAACCAGCTCTCATGTGACCATGATCAAAGCTTCTTTAGCCTGATTGACCGAAAAGGTGAGTGGCGTGTGAATACGATGCTAAAAGGGTTCGCAAATAAAGTGCAGGGCTTTGTCAGCTCATTTTCGCTCACGGGTGACATTTTAGTGATCGGGAAAAATAAAGAAGATATGATGCTGGCACATAAGCGGATGAAAGAAATTGGCGGGGGAATCGTACTCACAGAGAACGGGGAAATTTTGCATGAAATCCCGCTGCAATTATCAGGCTGTGCATCGGCTGAACCGTTTGAGACTGTTCTTCAGCAGGAACAAACATTACGCGAGCTGCTCATTGAGCGCGGCTATCCATTTGACTGCCCAATTGATACACTTGTCTTTTTCCAAAGTACACATTTGCCGTATATTCGAGTGACACCAAGAGGAATATTTGATGTCATGAAAAAAACTGTACTCTTTCCGTCTATAATGCGTTAAAATATAACAGAGTGGAGCTGTATCATCTTTGTCACATTTCTGACTGCTGTTATAGGGCAGAAGTGAGCCATGGTTCTCTCACTGCCATGTAAGTGATCATGATCTTATGTGGAGCTGTTGACAAAGCAGAGGGCTTTGACATGACGAATGAAGTATTCTAATTGTAAAATGAATTTGCCGGTTACGCTGACCGGCCAACATATTTTGAATAACCCGAGCAAGGCGGGGCGCATATTTGTGGTCTCGCCGAGCTTTCTACAAAGCCTGTATATGAGGGCAGAAGACCTAACCAAGCAGAAGTCATCTTTATACTGGAAGCAAACAAGTTTGTCAGATTGTCATACAAGGAAAATGACAGAACTTGTCGAATTTGTTTACGATAAAGAAGCTTCGGCTTACGAAAGAACCTGACGGCATTTTCAGCGTAGACCCAAACCTGTCATGATCTGTTCAAAGCTCATTGCTGAGGTTTTAAAAAATTAGTCAGGAAAGATACCGCTTTCTTAGAAGAAGATCGTGCGAAGCGGTGTGGCAATAGTAAAGGAGAAGATGTATTAAGATGCAAATTGATAAATTAAGGGGCAAAAGCTTAGATCAGTTATTCAACTCCATCTTATCCCTTAAAGACCTGGAAGAATGTTATCGATTCTTTGATGATTTATGTACCATCAATGAAATCCAATCTTTATCACAGCGTCTTGAAGTAGCGCGTATGCTTCGCGAGGGAAACACGTATCATAAAATCGAGACGGAAACAGGTGCAAGCACTGCAACTATCTCACGTGTTAAACGCTGCTTGAACTACGGAAACGATGCCTATACGATGGCTCTTGACCGCGTAGCAGAACAGCAGGAAAATAACGAAACAAAATAAAGCAGCTTTCACTGTAAACAATCCTTTTTACGAAAAATGGACTTGTTTGCAGTTTTTTTATGAAAAGGCGGGCAGGGGCTGATAAAGTGCCTCTGTTTTTTACTTTAGCTCGCCCATAAACCATCTTTCTCCCTCATAGGAGATGCCTTCTTCGCTTGAGATGATTTCCTTAAACTCTACTGCTTGCAAACTTTATACGAAAAATGTCTATAAAAAAAGGTGCGTTTCCGCACCATTTCGAGCTAGACAGATGGCTGTGTGCCTGAGAACATAGGCACTTCGCTTGTCTGGCCATTCTCTTGTCTAAAAATAATATGTTTTTCATTAAAATGAATAGGCGATTCTATTCCCGCAGCTGCGGATAAGTTAAACAAACCTTCTCTAAGAGACAGGATATAATTGCACACTCGGTATTTTTTTTCTTCAATTGATAAACCCTTTTGCAGCTTTGGATCAGTCGTGGCGACCCCGACTGGGCATTTATTCGTGTGGCAGACTTGGGCGCGAATGCATCCGACTGAAAACATGAGACCTCTGGCAATATTCACAAAGTCAGCTCCCATTGAAAGGGCAATCGCAATTTTATCAGGCGAGAGAAGCTTGCCAGAAGCAAAGAGCTTCACTTGATCTCTGACACCGTATTCTTTCAATATTTGATGAACCATGGGGAGTGCCGTGAAAATCGGAAGCCCTGCGGAATCTGCCAATTCATGAAAGGACGCCCCTGTACCGCCTTCTCCGCCATCCACTGTAATGAAATCAGGGTGTTTCCCGCTTTTTTTCATATAGCTGGCAAGCTCTTCAATATTTTCTTTATGTCCGACAACAAGTTTGATTCCAACTGGCTTTCCGCCTATACTCCGAAGCTGTTCAATGAAATCAAACATGTCAGGAATGGAGTGGAACATCTCAAAGCGGTTTGGGCTGTCAATGGATTGGTGAGGCGGTAATTTACGGATATTCGCTATTTCTTCCGTCACCTTTTCGCCGTCAATATGACCGCCGCGTGTTTTTGCTCCTTGTGCCAGCTTGAGTTCAAAGGCTTTGACTTCCTCGTGTTCGCTTTTTTTCTTGAATTCTTCAAAGGAAAATGCGCCATCCTCTGTTCTAACGCCAAATAAACCGGGCCCAATCTGGCAAATGATATCTGCGCCGCCTTTGAGGTGATAAGGAGAAAGCCCGCCTTCACCTGTGTTCATCCACGTCCCGCCGGCCATTTTTAATCCTGAGGATAGAGCTGTAATCGCCCTGTCGCCTAAGGAGCCGTAGCTCATGGCAGATTGACCGATCAGTCCTTTCACATGGAAAGGCTTTTGACATGTGTGTTCGCCAATGACTTGTACATCCTCTTGATGGAGAAAGAAAGGATTTGCTTCGACTTCTTTGAAATGTTCACTTCTTCGCAGTAAATTGTCTTGATCAATCTGATACACTTTTGTTTTAATTTTTTCAGATTGATCGATTCGTAGTTCATCTCGCTGCTTTGGAAACAGGACGTTTCGAATGTAATAGCCTGGCTT
Source organism: Bacillus sp. FSL R5-0712 (assembly GCF_038593285.1). Taxonomy (NCBI): domain Bacteria; kingdom Bacillati; phylum Bacillota; class Bacilli; order Caryophanales; family Bacillaceae; genus Bacillus; species Bacillus sp. FSL R5-0712. Next base: position 687,870 of record NZ_CP151981.1, read on the forward strand.
GTCAAAATCACGTTTTGATCCAAAGCCCATCGTCCGGCTTTTGTACTTCCCTGACATGACTGCCTGCTCGTATTCTCTTCTTGAGAAGGGCAGCTCCTCTCGGTCATTCAGAAACAGATATTGGCGAAGCTCAGGTCCTATTTTTTCAAAAATAAACCGCAGCTTTCCAATGACCGGATAATTTCGCAGAACTGAATGTTCCTCTTGTTTTTCATCCCTCATCCAAATCCAGATCAATAGAATGATTGGGATGATCAAACAAATGACTAGCAATGCGCCGATGACAATTAAAGTTGTTGTCATGAAGATCCCCTCTTTTCTCTTTCATTGCTGTTGTTATTCCACTTTTTAATGAAAGAGAAACCACACCAGCATATTGTGACGTTTAGAAATGAAAAGGCGGGGTAACTTACAAATAAGATCATAAGGGGAGGGAACATACATGAATAAGCGTCCAAATGCGTATGTACTTGCAGGATTAGGGGTTGGAGGAGCTGTGTTATTAGCGGTAAAAAATAAACAGCATCTGAAAAAATGGGCAAGCATGTTCCGGTCAGATGAAAAGATTCCTGAAAAAGCCGGCCACCCAGATCCATTAGATATCCAAGACAACAAGATGGTCGACGAAGGGGCCATGACATCCGTTCATTATTTTAATGAAGTGAGACAATAGTTTGAAAAAACCGTTTTGAAAGATCAAAACGGTTTTTTTCTTGTGATGTTATAGCGAAGAGGATCGACAATAGTAAAACCGATCAGCCCATTGTGATCAGGTGTTGAGAATTGGAATTCAACGCCTGACAGTTGATAGGTTGAGAGAATTTCCTGATCCGTCAAACGTAAAGAAAGCTCATCCTCATATACCGGTACGTTCCGCAGGACCTTGGATTCTTCTGCAAATAACTCCAAGCCAGCCACTCGGCCCTCTTTGTCGATATCTACATTGACACATTCATTGACATCTAATTCAATGGTTTCTTTGATTTTCATATGCTCCGCTTGCGGGGTGATATAGATGTATCCGATGTCTATATTTTGTTCATATGTGATCGTTCTTTTCAATGGGGTCACCTGTTTCATTTTAATTTTAACTGTAGCTAATTAACGAGATTTGAAATTATGAATGGGTATCGAAAATAAATTAAAGAATATCAATTATTATAATAAACTAAAATTAAGAACATAGCAGGATGTGCAACGAATGTATCTTTGTATATACTTTAAAGGGATAAATTAACTATATTGGAGATGAATTATAAATGGCGGATTTGTATTTTTTTGAAAAAATGTCTGAACTGAGCCATATAGTACTTGTGTTGTGCGCATATGCTTTTTATTGGAGACTTAAGAAAACTAGAAATGAGAGGAAGCTCACTAATTTTGAACTTTTTCTAAAATATTTTATTTTATTTGGAGTATTAACTTGGGGAATCTCATTTGTGGTTTTAACAGTCTCATAATTCTGCGAAAAAAGTCGAATTAGCACTATTTATGTAAAAACAACTTATTTCTACCTTAAAACGAAAAATAAACTAACACTATATGTTATTATCAAAAATGACCATAAAATCAAATTTATGGTTTTTTTGTAGGTTATTTTAAGGAAAAGGGGAGTTTATACATTGATGAAAAAATTATTTGTATTCACATTGGCTTTATTACTTTCTATTGCAACAATAGTGCCAGTAGCATCAGCTGAAAATTCAGTAAATCCTGAGGCTGGATTGAAAGGGTTAACAAAAGAACAAATTGAAAAATCTGTAGCTGAAATAGAGTATATCTTTACTAAAATTCTAGTATTTGATGACGAAGCAGGTTATGTTGTTAACGAAAAGGAATTAGAAAAAGCTTCATACCCAGTTTATCAAAAAGAAGGCATGATCGCTTTTGCGAACTATATGAATCAACAAAAAGGTATTGCTACTACACAAAAAAACACTGTTCAACGTTGTCTTGAAGATGCTCTTGGTATAACCAAGGGGGCTTTAAATCAGGTTCAAAAGGCTATTGAAAAAGGTGAATGGTTAAGTGTTCTAGGGTTCCTAACTTTAACTGGAATTGCGGTATCACCTCCTGTATTATTTGGCTTTTTCTTGCTATGTGGTGCACCAACAGCACAAGTTGCTCCACTTGAAAAATAAAAAAAATGTGTTCATTTATTAAGAAAGCAGATGCTTAGCATCTGCTTTTTTGTTTCTAAATCTTTAAATCACGCCACCCATTTTCAAAAGAATGAAACTTTTAGCTAAAGGAGGTTACCCATTTTTTGCAGACACTGATTTTGTTATAATATTTAAATGGAATGAAACGAATGGAGGAACGTTTTTCATGTATGATGTTACCGAGTGGAAGCATGTCTTTAAACTCGATCCAAATAAAGAAATTTCTGATGAACAGCTAGAAGCGATTTGCGAATCTGGGACGGATGCCATATTGATTGGCGGAAGTGATCATGTGACAGAGGACAACGTGCTTCAATTGATGTCAAAAGTCCGCCGGTTTCTAGTGCCATGTGTGCTCGAAATCTCCACACATGAGATGATTGTGCCTGGCTTTGATCTGTATTTCATCCCGACCGTTTTAAACAGCTCTCACCCTGACTGGATTGTTGGGCTCCATAAGGACGCGATGAAGGAATTCGGTGATTTGATGTCAATGGAAGAGATTGTGCCTGAAGGTTATGTCATCTTAAATGAAGAGTGTAAAGCGGCCAAGCTCACAGAGGCAAATACAGCGCTGGATATCGATGACGTCAGGGCATATGCGAGAGTGGCAGAGCATTTGATGAAGCTGCCCATTTTTTATCTGGAATACAGCGGAACGCTTGGAGACATAGAGCTTGTCAAAGAAACAAAAGCAGTGCTTGATGAAACAGTTCTTTTTTATGGCGGCGGCATCGAGAACGCTAAGCAGGCAAAAGACTTCTCCCAGCATGCAGACGTCGTGGTTGTAGGAAATGTCATTTATGACAATTTCAAAGAAGCATTAAAAACAGTGGATGCAGTCAAAAAGTCATCATAGTCAAATAAGACGAAACGGGTTAAAATAGAACATAAGTTCGAATTGGCGGTGAATGGAATGAATGAAATATCGAATCATCTATTAGAAGGGCTGAATGACGCACAGAAAGAAGCAGTCAAAGCAACAGACGGTCCTTTATTGTTGATGGCAGGAGCAGGAAGCGGGAAGACACGGGTGCTCACACATCGAATTGCCTACTTGATGGCAGAAAAGCATGTGGCTCCGTGGAACATTTTAGCGATTACATTTACAAATAAAGCAGCACGTGAAATGCGTGAACGTGTCCAAGCTATTTTAGGGCCTGGCGCTGATGACATCTGGATCTCTACGTTCCACAGCATGTGTGTCCGCATTTTAAGACGTGATATTGACCGCATTGGTGTAAATCGCAACTTCTCTATTTTAGACACATCTGACCAGCTTTCAGTCATCAAAAACATTTTAAAAGAACGGAATATCGATCCTAAAAAGTTCGACCCGCGCAGTATTTTAGGATCAATCAGCAGTGCAAAAAACGAACTCATTGACGCAGAGGAATACGCCAAAACAGCTGGTGATTTCTATGATCAAGTGGTCAGCGATGTCTATACAGATTATCAAAAGCGTTTACTCAAAAACCAATCACTCGACTTTGATGATTTAATTATGATGACAATTCGTCTGTTTGAGCGCATTCCTGAAGTGTTAGAGCACTATCAGCGGAAATTCCAATACATTCATGTCGATGAGTATCAGGATACGAACAGAGCACAGTACATGCTTGTGAAACTGCTCGCGCAGCGCTTTCAAAATATATGTGTTGTCGGTGACTCGGATCAGTCTATTTATCGCTGGCGCGGAGCGGATATTACAAACATTCTCTCCTTTGAAAAAGATTATCCATCCAGTGAAGTGATTCTGCTTGAGCAAAATTACAGATCGACGAAACGCATTTTGCATGCCGCAAATACGGTCATTCAAAACAATGCAAACCGGAAGCCGAAAAATCTTTGGACAGAAAATGATGAAGGAGCGAAGATTGCCTATTATCGTGCAGATAATGAATTTGGTGAGGGTCAATTTGTCGCAGGAAAGATTCGTCAGCTTCATCAGAGCGGAAAGCGCAAATTATCCGATTTTGCGATCCTTTACCGGACAAATGCCCAGTCTCGTGTCATAGAGGAAACGTTAATGAAAGCCAACATTCAATACAACATTGTCGGCGGCACAAAGTTCTATGACAGAAAAGAGATCAAGGACATTTTGGCATACTTACGCCTAGTGGCAAACCCAGATGACGATATTAGTTTTGCACGAATTGTCAACGTACCAAAGCGCGGAATCGGTGCGACATCTGTTGATAAAATTGCAGCATATGCGGAGATGAATGACCTGTCTATGTTTGAAGCACTTGGTCAGGTGGATTTCATTGGACTGAGTGCACGGGCAGCCAATGCGCTTGATGAGTTCAAACAGCTCATTGATCAAATGACGAACATGCAGGACTATTTATCTGTCACTGAATTAACAGAAGAAATTCTAGAGAAAACAGGCTATCGTGAAGCGCTGAAGCTCGAAAAAACGATTGAAGCACAAAGCCGCTTAGAAAATATTGACGAGTTTCTATCCGTCACTAAGAACTTTGAAGAACAAAATGAAGACAAGTCACTTGTGACCTTCCTGACAGATCTCGCCCTCGTCGCAGACATTGATAAGCTGGATGAGAATGAAGAAGAAGATCAGGATGCTGTCATCTTAATGACACTTCACGCCGCAAAAGGTCTAGAATTCCCTGTTGTTTTCTTAATGGGAATGGAGGAAGGTGTCTTCCCGCACAGCCGTTCATTAATGGAAGATGCAGAGATGGAAGAAGAGCGCCGCCTCGCTTATGTTGGCATCACACGGGCTGAAGAAGAGCTTTATTTATCAAGTGCGAAAATGAGAACACTTTTCGGCCGGACAAACATGAACCTTGAATCTAGATTCATTCGAGAAATACCAGCCGATTTATTGGACAACCTAAATGAGAAAAAAGAAACAAAAACACCGTTTGGCCAAACAAGAGAAAGACCGCAAAGACGGGGACCTGTCTCACGTCCGCAAACACAAACGATTCAAAACACAGGCGGCGGCAGTATTGGCTGGGCTGTGGGCGATAAAGCGGCCCATAAAAAATGGGGCGTTGGTACGGTTGTGAGTGTGAAAGGCAGCGGAGACAGCACAGAGCTTGACATTGCGTTCCCAAGCCCTACAGGCATTAAGCGTCTTCTCGCAGCATTTGCACCAATCGAGAAGCAATAAACTGATAGGACTGACAAAACGGATGAATTGAAAGGAAGAAGCAGATGGATAAAGAAGCAGCGAAACGCCGGATCGAGGAACTGCACCAGATTTTGAATCAATACAACTACGAATATCATACACTTGATCGTCCAAGTGTTCCTGACGCTGAATATGATGCGCGGATGCGTGAGCTGATCTCTTTGGAGGAAGAGCACCCTGACTTAAAAGCAGCAGATTCTCCATCACAAAGAGTAGGCGGTGCTGTTTTAGACGCCTTTCAAAAAGTGCGTCACGGCACACCAATGCTCAGCCTTGGGAATGCGTTTAATGAACAGGACCTTCTTGATTTTGACCGCCGGGTTCGTCAAGCAGTCGGTGACGATATCGCATACAATGTCGAGCTGAAAATTGATGGACTCGCTGTTTCTCTCCGCTATGAAAATGGCGTGTTTGTCCGAGGAGCGACGCGCGGCGATGGAACAACGGGTGAGGATATTACTGAAAATCTCAAAACGATTCGTTCCATCCCGCTTAAAATCAAACGCCCTCTGTCGATTGAAGTGAGAGGCGAGGCATTTATGCCAAAACCTTCTTTTGAAGCATTAAATGAAAAAAGAATTCAAAACGAAGAAGAGCCGTTTGCAAACCCGCGTAATGCGGCTGCAGGTTCACTTCGTCAGCTTGATACGAAAATTGCAGCGAAACGAAACCTTGATATATTCGTCTACAGTATAGCGGAGCTTGATGAAATTGGTGTTGAAACGCAAAGCGCAGGACTTGATCTTCTCGACGAACTTGGCTTTAAAACAAACAAAGAAAGACGGATGTGCCAAACGATCGAAGAAGTCATCGACCTCATTGAAACATTAAAAATAAAGCGTGCCGATTTTTCATATGAAATCGATGGAATTGTCATTAAAGTCGATTCACTCGCTCAGCAGGAAGAACTCGGCTTCACAGCAAAAAGCCCGCGCTGGGCGGTTGCGTACAAGTTTCCGGCTGAAGAGGTCGTAACGAAGCTGCTTGATATTGAACTAAGTGTCGGACGTACAGGCGTGATTACACCAACAGCGATTCTTGAGCCTGTCAAAGTAGCAGGGACGACAGTTCAGCGTGCATCTCTTCATAATGAAGATTTGATCAAAGAAAAGGATATTCGCTTGTTTGATCAAGTGATTGTGAAAAAAGCCGGCGATATTATTCCTGAAGTCGCAGGTGTCCTTGTCGATCAGCGTACAGGCGAAGAAAAGCCGTTTCACATGCCAACTGAATGTCCAGAGTGTCATAGTGAGCTGGTGCGAATCGAAGGCGAAGTGGCCTTGCGATGCATCAACCCAGAATGTCCTGCCCAAATACGTGAGGGGCTCATTCACTTCGTTTCCCGTAATGCAATGAATATTGATGGGCTTGGCGAGCGGGTCATTACACAGCTCTTCAAGGAACAGCTAGTCTCTCGTGTGTCCGACCTTTACCGTTTAACGAAAGAAGAGCTCATTCAGCTTGAACGAATGGGCGAAAAATCTGTCGACAATTTACTGCGTTCGATTGAGCAGTCAAAAGAAAACTCTCTTGAGCGTTTACTATTTGGACTCGGCATTCGATTTATTGGATCAAAGGCGGCAAAGACCTTGGCGATGCATTTCGAAAACATCGATCAATTAAAGCAAGCAACGAAAGAACAATTACTTGAAGTCGACGAAATTGGTGAAAAAATGGCTGATGCCGTCGTCACGTACTTTGAGAAAGAAGAAATACTCGATCTGCTGAACGAACTAAAAGAGCTTGGAGTCAATATGACCTATACAGGGCCAAAGCCGGTAAAAGCAGAAGAAAGTGATTCCTACTTTGCAGGAAAAACCATTGTGCTGACAGGAAAGTTAGAAGAAATGGCGCGAAACGATGCAAAAGCAGCGATCGAAGCGTTAGGCGGCAAGCTGGCAGGTAGTGTGAGTAAAAAAACAGATCTAGTCATTGCCGGAGAAGCAGCGGGGAGTAAGCTGACAAAGGCAGAAGAACTCAATATTGAAATTTGGGACGAAGCTAAAATGCTCGAGGAGCTAAAGAAATAAGAGGAGTGTTTTCTATTGAAAAAGTTGTTATTGCTGCTGACAATGCTCACACTGGTATTGTCAGCGTGTGCACCTTTTGGGGGAAAGGAAGAGGAAGAGGTCACACAAAAAACGGATGAAACGAAGGAAACAAAGGAAACAGCCATCATCCCGATGTACAATATCTCAGACTCCTATTACAAAATGGTGCTGCCGTTTAAACAAGGAGCTGCGAGAGGTTTAACAGCGGAGCGTCTCAACACACGCTTGGACATTGATGAATTTGAAACAGGACTCATGCGCCTCGCAACCGAGTCATTTAATACGAACGACTATCTTTTCCAAGAAGGACAGCATTTAGATGAGGATACCGTTCTCAGCTGGCTGGCACGCAAAAAAACAGGCAGTGATCTGAAAAAGGCAGAAAAAGATGATAAAGACTTTAAGAATCTAGGCTTGAATCCTGCTCTTCCAAACTCAGGTTCAACAAAGTCTAAAAATGAAAATAGTCCCATCTACTTAGCTTCGATGCTAGAGCATAATTACTTAATTAGAAAAGATAAAAACAGCTTACAGCTTGGCGGAGTTGTCATTGGTCTTGCACTGAACTCTGTTTATTATTACCGTGAAAAGATCGGTGACCCACAGCAAGAGGTGACCATCGATTCATCGAAAAATTCAAAGAAACTTTTGGCAGAGGGTGAAAAAATCGCTGAACAAGTGATCAAGCGCATTCGTCAAATGGACGGACTGCAAAAAGTGCCTGTCATGATTGCCCTTTATAAGCAAGCACCAAAATCATCTATCGTTCCAGGTAACTTTATCGCCAAAACGGATGTGAAAGCAGGCTCCGCTGATATCGGAAATTGGGATACGATCGATGAGGAGAATGTATTCTTCCCTTCAGATAATGCGAAAAGCAGCTACAAAGATGATTCAGAGCGATTTGACCGCTTCAAGACAAAGGTCGAAGACTACTTCCCGAATTACACTGGTGTTGTAGGAAAAGGCTTTTACAAAAACGGCAACCTGCAAAAAATGAAAATCGAAATTCCAATGCAGTTCTATGGAAAAACGGAAGTCGTAGCCTTCACACAATATTTAACCGGTGAAGTCATGGATTACTACAAGAGTACCAATATCGAAATCAACATTACATCTTCTGATCAACAAGAAGCCTTGATTACGAAAAATGCTGAAGACAAAGAACCGACTGTTCATATATATGACTAAATAAAAACCGCCTTTTGGCGGTTTTTTAAATTAGTAAAAATGTATCAAATTATGAAAATATTGTTATAAAAAGTAGAAGTGTAGAAAATAATGTATTATTATGGGTGATAATGAAGAGAAAATGGAGATAAATATGAAAAACAAATCATTTTACTTTTTATTAGGGGGACAATCCCTAGCTAATTTCGGGGATTCACTATATGTCCTCGTTCTGACCATCCTGACATACCAATTAACAAATTCTACACTAATTGCTTCAATGGTGGCTGTCTCCCAGTTTGTTGGACAAGCACTTGGAGCGGTACTCATTCCTTTCTTTATGTATCAATTTAAGCTGAAAAGACTCATTATCTATTTGCAAATGTGTCAAATTGCTTTCTTCGGTTGCTTGATTTTCATTTATATTTTACAACTATCAACATTTACTATTCCTCTCTTTTTTATCATTGTATTTTTCCTTTCTTTGATAGATGGGGGAACCATTCCTGTTCGAAATTCGATGATCCCGCGTTTAGTAGAAAAGAACTTTTTACTAAAAGCCAATAGCTATATCTTAACTTCTGACCAAATTGTCCTTTTACTAGGATGGCTTTTAGGAGGGCTGTTTATTGGCATTCTTGGGCCGCAGTTTCTCCTCATTACGACACTTGTTTTATATAGTTTGTCGCTCATATCTATGCTTTTTATCATTGATACTGGGGCTGTAGCTAAACTAGAGCAACAGTCTGAATCATTTGGTACACGAATCTTTTCTGGCTGGAAGATCATGTATGAAAAGCCAACCATTCGAACATTAACGATTTTAGAAATGCTGTCCATGAGCGGCAGAAGTATCTGGACTGGTGCTATTATTCTTGTGTATGTCACTGAAGTCTTACACCAGCCTGAAACATGGTGGGGCTTTATTAACGCAAGCTATTTTGGCGGAACCATTCTAGGCGGTCTGCTCGTGCTGCGGTTCGCAAAGCATGTGGAACAGCGTTTGTTTGATCACATTTTTTACAGCTCGGTGATCGTAGCTCTGCTAACCCTGTGCTTAGGGTTGAATCATTCAGCATGGATGAGTTTATTGTTTGTCTTTTTATTAGGGCCGGCTTTTCAGCTTCGCAGTATTTCTATTCGTACCTATGTACAAGATACACTGAGTCAAATTGAATTGCCTAAAATACTATCAGCCCAACATACACTATCGACTTTTATATATGGAATGTCCATCCTCGTTATGAGCACCATGACCGATCTCTTTGGGGCAAGAGTCGTCTTTTTTATCAACGTTGTCCTGTTTACTGTGTCGGCTTTCCTAGCGTCTAGATTAAAAAATGAACAAATTTAGACAGTTTATCTCAATTATTTACAAAAATACCATTATGTGATTTAATAAGTTCGTAGAAATGTTAACTATATGAAAAGTAGAGGTGGCGTAATTGACTAGTAGTTTAGTATATTGGCCATTAACACATCCGCAGCGGCGCGTGATGAACATGGAAACATTTTATCCAGAAACACCAATTAATCATATTGGCGGTATTATTTTCGTCAATGGGCCGTTGCAGCTCGATAAACTGAAGCAGGCCATTGCAACATGTATCATGACGACAGAATCTCTTCGTCTCAAGCTAGTAGAGAAAGATGATGAGATGCTTCAATACGTTGATCCAAACGCCGATCATCATATTCCTGCCTATGAGTTTTCCACACATAAAGACATGCTGGAATGGGCTGAAAAAGCCTTCAAAACACCATTTCAATTACTAGAAACCTCTCTCGCCGAATTTGCTGTATTAAAAGTCGGTGAACAACAATCCGGTTATTTCATCAAATGCCATCATACAGTAGCAGATGGATGGTCGATGAAAGTAATCATCGATAAAATTAGCCAGCTTTACACTGCTCTTACACAAAGCTCCTCTATCGAACAAGAAGCAGACAATCATTCTGTTTTTATTGATAAAGAATCAAAATATATGAACTCCCCAAGATTTAAAAAAGATCAGCAATTTTGGAAAGAAACATTATCTGATGTGTCTGATAGTTATTTGGTACAGGGAACTGACCAAATCAAAGGCCATCGGCAAAGCCATTACCTTGATCGCCAACTCTCAGAACGAATCTATGAATTTATAGATACCCATCATTGTTCAATCAACTCTTTATTTACTTTAGGACTCTTCGTTTACTTGCATAAAAGATACCAGCAAAAAGATTTTATTATTGGGACGCCAGTTCTCAATCGTTCCGGGCAAAAGGAAAAAGCCACGTCCGGTATGACCGTTAGCACAATGCCATATCGAATGAAGATGAACCCTCATTTATCTCTATTAGAAAGTTTGTCAGACGTTCAAAAAAGCTATAAGACTTACTTCCTGCATCAGCGTTATCCCTATGACGCACTTGTCAAAGATTTAGAGCTTGCAAAGGCAGGATATGATCAGCTTTTTCAAATCTATATCAACTCCTACAGCACAAATATGGTGCAGGAGATGGAAGGATACAAAGTGGAATACATGGAGCTTTACAATGGATTCCAGCCATATGGCTTGCAAGTAGCTGTGAAAGAATGGGATGAAAAAGGGCAAATCGAGCTGCAATATGACTACAAAATCTCAGATTACAGCAATGAAGACATCAACTTTCTGCATGAAAGGATGCTTCTTTTTGTCGAGAACATACTTACCCAGCCCAAGCAGCTCTTAAAAGACGTACTGCTTATGACAGAGGAAGAGGAACATCGAGAGCTATATCAATGGAACGACACAGGCGTGCTATTCCCACAAAAGCAAAAAATTCATGAATTAATCACAGACATGTCAAAGACTTCTCCTGATCGAATCGCGATTCAGGACGGCTCTCATATCATGACATACGGTGAACTTGAGAGAAAAACCAACCAAATGGCGCATTTCCTGCAAACACATGGCTTACAGAGACATGACTTTGTTGCAATATGTATGAATCATTCACCAGAACTGATTGTACTATTGCTGGGGATTTTAAAGGCTGGAGGTGCATATGTACCGATTGATCCTGAGTATCCGCAGGAACGCATTCAGTTTATTTTGGATGACAGTCAGGCAAAGCTGTTTTTTACAGATCATGCATCTGCATACCATTTTAATGGTGATACGTACAATATCTACAACGTGTGGGATCAGTTGGATCCGTATGATGTGGAACATTCATTCATTGGAGATGATGAAGACGTCGCATACATGATTTATACGTCTGGTTCTACAGGACAGCCAAAGGGAGTGATGATTGAGCATCAAAGCTTAGTGAACTATATCATGTCTGCCAAAACAAACTATACAGATTCAGAAGATGACCATTTTGCTCTGTATTCGTCCATTGCATTTGATCTAACCATTACCTCCATTTATACGCCATTGGTTATTGGCAGTACAGTAGTCATCTATCGTCAAGAGGATCAGCCAGGCTTTTTATTAGAACATATTTTGTTTGATCAAAAAGCAAAGGTGATCAAGCTGACACCAGCTCATATGGCACTGTTAACAGATGCTGCACTGTCTCAGTCAGTGGTTAAACGGATGATTGTAGGAGGAGAACAATTATCGACTTCTTTGGCTAAAAGAATTACTGAGGCAAGTGATGGAAGGATATCCATCTTTAATGAATATGGACCAACTGAAGCAACCGTTGGCTGTATGATCCATCAGTTCCATCAAGATGATGGCGGGACATCGGTGTCAATTGGAGTGCCGATGCCGAATACAGAGATTTATCTTTTAGATGAAAATCAGCAAGTGGTGCTGCCAGGGACGATAGGAGAAATATATATTTCAGGCGCGGGTGTTGGAAGAGGATACTGGCAAAGACCTGATTTGCAGAAATCACGTTTTCTGCCCAATCCATTTGTAAGTCATCGCCGCATGTACCGAACCGGTGACATTGCGAAACGTGCAAGTGATGGAAAGATTGAATACATTGGCCGGATTGACCATCAAATCAAGCTTCGGGGCTACCGGATAGAGCTGGGTGAAATCGAACTTGCGCTTATGGCAATCGATGAAGTGGATAAAGCAGCTGTCATTGATCTAACTGATGAATCTGGAGAAAAACAGCTGGCTGCTTATATTGAATTGAAAGATGAAGAGCTAACCTCCTTTTTACTAAGGAAGAAATTATCAGATCAGCTGCCAGCTTATATGGTACCTGCCTATTTTGTTGTATTAAAAGAACTCCCGCTTACCCAAAATGGAAAAATCAATCGGGCAGCACTGCCTGATCCATTGTTGTCTCAAGTGGAAACAGCTGTTGAATGGTCGAAGGAAACAGCGGACATTGAAGGGATGATAGTAGACACAGCAAAAACTATCTTAGGGCATGAAAAGGTCGAACCGGCTGATCATTTTTATCAGCTTGGCGGCGATTCCATAAAGGCGATTCAATTTATTGCGAAGTTAAAAGACAAAGGACTCTATTTAAAAACCAAAGATCTATTTACTTATCCCATTTTTAGAGAAATGGCACAAGTCGTTCAGCAGGAACCAGTCTTACATATCTCACAAGAACAGGCTGTGGGCGATGTGAAATCGATCCCAATCATCGAATGGTTTTGGTCCCAGCGGTTAAAAGATAAACATCTCTGGCATCAATCTATCATTGTTCATTCAAAGAAAAAGATGGATGAAAGAATCGTGCAGAGTGCTTTAAAAGAGCTGGTCATTCATCACGACGGATTAAGGTTAAAAGTACATGAGGCGACAAACACCCTCTATTATGATGAAAACATTCAGGATATCCCGCTGACGATACACGATTTTACGGCATTGTCAGAAGAGAATGTGGAAGAAGCGCTGCAAGAAGTAGGATGTCAGATCAAGCAAAGGACTCATCTTTATCAAGGACCATTGATTCAGGCAGCGCTTTGTCAAACTGCTTCTCAATCACATCTCATTTTTGCCGCCCATCATCTTTTAGTTGATGGTATGTCTTGGCAAATTCTTGTGGAGGATTTGATTCAATTATTTCATGCAGAGAAGGGTTCAGCAGAAGTGCTTCCGCCAAAAACTCATTCATATCAAACATTTACAGAGCGGGTTAACGAGTATGCAGTATCAGAAGATGTAAAAGAGGTGTTCAACTATTGGAAAAATGTGGTTCAGGGTATTCAGCCTCTGTATCAAGTTTCTTCTAATGAGGGATATGTCAAAGACGAAGTCAAATTAACGAAGGCTTTATCTGTGGAGCTCACGGATCAATTGACCAATCAAGCGAATAAAGCGTACCAAACGCAGCCTCACGAACTGTTAATTTCAGCCTTAACGCAAGCCTGTTATCAGCAAACGAATCAAAAACGGATTTCTTTGGAATTAGAAGGTCATGGCAGAGATGCTGTGGAGGAAAATATTGATGTATCTAGAACGTGCGGCTGGTTCACCACCATGTATCCTGTGAATGTTCATGTTTCTGAATCACTCTCAGATCACATACGGGCTGTCAAAGAAACGATACGTGAGGTGCCGAATAAAGGTGCAGAATATGGGCTGTTGTCATTCATCAATAGGCAGCTTCCTGATCATTCAGCGCCGCAATTACGGTTTAATTATTTAGGTGAAATCGATCAGGTGCTTAAACAATCATCTGATTATGAGATGTCTTACTTTACATCGGGGATAGATTCGTCATTGGATAACCCGTTAACAACCGTCATCGATATGGTCGCTACCATCAAGGGCGGTCAGCTGATTTTCCATCTTTCTTTCAGCGAAAAACAGCTGTGTGAAACAGATATGATGCAGCTATTGCAAGAGATAGAACAGCAAATTGAGCGTATGGTACAGCATTGCTTAGAACAAGAAGGGATCGAATTTACACCGTCTGATTTTGAAACAGTTGATATGTCTCTTGAAGAAATGGATTCATTATTTACATGAGGAAAAATCAGCATGTTATCTACATTTCATTTTTGTTAGCTGTCTTATGGATAAGCGGCTTTGCCGGGGGGACACATGCAAAAGCAGTGATTTCATCTAAAGCCATTGATCAAGTGATAGAGGAACAGATGGAGCTTGGGCGCATTCCCGGCATGTCCGTTGTGGTTGTGAAAAAAGACGAAGTGGTGTACCAAAAAGGGTTTGGCTATGCGGATCAAAAGAAAATGAAGAAAGTGACAGCCAGTACTTTCTTTGAAATTGGTTCTACATCAAAGGCGTTTACCGCTCTTGCTATTGTGGAGTTAGAAAAGCAAGGGAAACTTCATTTGAAAGAACCGGTGAGCAGCTATATTCCAGGCTTTTTTCCAACATACCATGGAAAGTCTCAGCGTTTGACGGTGGAGCAATTAATGCATCACACAAGCGGCATTCCCTTTCAATCCATTGCACTTATCCAGCCAGATCATGCAAAAGATGCGCTAAAGAAAACAGTCCATCAACTGAAATCAATTGAGCTCCATCACAAGCCTGGCAGCTCCTTTGAATATGCCACCATCAACTATGATGTTCTTGGTCTCATCATTGAAAATGTGACAGGAACGTCATATGAGGCATATATGAAAGGACTGTTTAAAACGCATCATCTTAACCAAACAGAAGCTGGGCTAAAACGCATGAAATCTGGTGTTGTTTCAGAAGGATTTAAACTGCATTTCCTTGCTCCACATGCTTATGAAGCACCAGAATATCGAGGCAACACCCCTGCAGGCTATATTGTGATGAATAATCAGGATGTGGGGACTTGGCTGCAATATCAATTGACCGATTCAACTTGGTCTCGTTTTGTAAAAAATCCTGATCAGTTAACTGTGAAAGTCCCAGAAGAAGGGGAGCATGTCTATTACAATGCCGGCTGGTATATAGAAAAAACGCATGGGCAGGTGGAATCACTATTTCATGCTGGATCTAATCCGAATTATTCATCATTTTTTCTGATCCAGGCAAAAGAAGACGTTGCTATCGGAGTGTTAGCCAACATGAATAGCAGCTACACAGAGAAAACGGCACGTCTTATTGCCAAAACAATGACGGGTACAAATGAAGAAGCAGAGTCATCCATGGATCCATTTCAGCTCATTGATCAATTGAGTGTGGCAGCCACATGTCTTTTTATTTTGCTGCAAATAGTGTCAGTCGTTCGTTTTATCAAATGGAGGAAACGTGTAAGAAATGGCGTTCTGGTTCGCAGGCACATCTCACTTGGCGTATGGCTGAAAAGTATCGGCTGGGTACTGCTCCTAATTGGGATATTGCTTCTGCCAATGATTCTTTCGCAACTAGCCTTTAAGGGACTGCCTTGGAAAATGACTTTTGTATGGGGACCTTTCTCTCTCATTGAATTAGCGATTTCTTATTATTTGTTTTTCATTTGGTTTTGTACGATTGGTTTCATCAAAGGATTTATGGTGACATCTACTGCTGGAAAGAGAGGACAAGAAGATGACCGTCAAACAGATTTCAGGCATTCATCCTTATAATGATTTGTTTTATCGCAGCTGTTTCTTCAATTGCTTTTTTCCAATTGTGAAGCTGCATGGTCAAGAAGTCGCTCCATATTTATTAAATGATCAATTTGCATATGGACTTACAGAAGACGGTTTGCTACAGATTGACTGGATGTCGGCACACGATCCAGAAAAGATTATGAATTTACAGGGCATTCAAGTTGAAAAAATGACGCATTGTACCAATCTCATTGAAAAGGTCAAACAAGATGTGAGGCGTGACCGCCCGGTGATTGTATGGGTAGACCCTTACGTTCAGCGAGGTAGAAAAGAGTATTTGACAACACATAGCCGTCATTCGATTTTAATCACGGGTTTTCATGAAAATCAGCAAACCTTTCAGGTATTAGAGAATCGTCATTTAGATAATTTGTCGTATGAGCATCAAGTGCTGTCATATGGAGATGTGCAGAAAGGGTATGATACCTTTCATGATCATTTTCAGCCGAATGATCAATTCCATTCCTATGCGGCCTTCCACTTTGATCCGGTCAAGGTCTCGACTGAATTATTTGATCAAAAAACGGCTTATTTCCTGAGAAATATGCATGGTCACATTGACGCAATCGAAAAAGGAATTACAACTCTTGAAACATTTTATGAACAGTTTCCTCAATGGGATGATATCGAGAAGCTCGTAGCATCTTTCAATCAGATCATCAATACGAAGAAAGTAGAGATGTATCGACTGAGACTCATAAAAGGCGATCTACCTGAGCTGTTTCAATGGATGGAAAGTATTTTAGCAGAATGGGAGAAAGCGAGGCATCAGGCAGCAAAACTCTTTTTTTCAGGGGAAATGTCTAGTCGGTACCAAGCCAACATTAAAGCTTCCTTACAACAAATCATCCAAGATGAAAAAAAATGGCTGGAAATGTTGAAAATCAAATGCAAAAGGGAGTGTGGCGTGTCGTGAAGTTATTTTGCTTACCGTACGCAGGTGGAGCAAGTACCGTATTCAGTAAGTGGAAATCATATATAGACCGGTCTATAGAAATTCATGCCCTTGAACTCCCTGGGCACGGGACAAGAATGACAGAGCCTGTGCTGACAAATTTACAGCAAGTCGCAGATGATCTTTATCTACAGGCGTCCTCTTCCTTAAAAGAAGGAGAACCCTATGCCATTTTCGGTCATAGCATGGGAGCTGTACTTGCATACGAATTACAAAAAAGAATGAAAACAAGATTAAACAAAGAGCCTTGCCATGTTTTTTATTCTGGACGCTTTCCACCACATATTCCAGAGAAGAAAGTCTATCATCAGCTGTCAGATGCCAAATTAAAAGAGGCGATTATTGCGATGGGGGGCGTTCCTGAGGAACTTGCCGATAACCATGCAGTGCTTGATTTCTTTCTGCCGATTTTAAGAGCAGATTTTCAGCTTTTGGAGACTTATCAGTGTGATGAAGTCGTTCCAGCTGCTTGCCCAATTTCTATTTTTTATGGTACTCGTGATCTGCCTTCTGTGCTGTTTGATTTAGACGATTGGGATCAATATACAAGCAAAGATTGTGCGTTTTTTGAATTCGATGGAGATCACTTTTTTATTCATTCATTAACAAATGAAGTCGTAGAAAAAATCAATGTCATTTTAAAGCGAATTGGAGTGTTGGAGAAATGAACACGAAACACGTAGGCGTGATTGGAGCAGGTGTGATGGGGGCTGATATGGCATTAGACCTTTCAGCAAATGGCTATCAAGTCACATTGGTTGATGTCACAGAAGAAAAACTAAACGAAGCACTAGAAAAGATCAAGAAAACCTATCAATTGGTGCAATTTGTGAGAAAAAAGAAAATCTCATTGTCCTTAGAAGACGTATTGTCTCAAATTCAGCTATCGACTTCATTTGAAGGCTTACATGACGCACATATCGTCATTGAAAATGTGACGGAAGATTGGGAGATAAAAAAAACCATTTATGAAGAGCTGCGAGATATTTGTTCGAAAGAAACCATCTATTTTGTAAACACGAGCTGCATTTCCATTACAAAGGTAGGATCCCTTATGCATCATCCTGAAAAAGTTATTGGTGCACATTTTATGAACCCTGTTCCTCTTAAAGCGTTAGTTGAGGTGATTAGAGGAAAAGCAACTTCTGATGAAACAGTTGAAACGGCAAAAGGTTTCTTGAAATCCTTTGATAAAACACCTGTTGTGGTGCATGATTTTCCAGGGTTTGTTTCCAACCGTGTGCTCATGCTGACAATCAATGAAGCGATTTGGGCGGTGCAAGATCAAGTCGCGACACCAGCTGATGTCGATAAAATTTTCCGCGGGGGCTTCGGCCATAAAATGGGGCCGCTTGCGACAGGAGACTTAATTGGGCTTGATACGATTTTGAATTCATTGCTTGTTTTATACGAGAGCTACAAAGATCCGAAGTTCCGCCCATGTCCTCTGCTTGTCAAAATGGTCGATGCTGGTGAGTATGGCAAAAAATCAGGTAAAGGCTTTTTCCAATATGACATGTGAGAGGAGAAAAACAAATGGCTAAACAAATCAAGTGTGTTGTCTGGGATTTAGATCATACATTATGGGATGGAATTTTACTTGAATCAGATGAAGTGACGTTAAAGCCATCGATGAAGGAAGTGCTAACAGAGCTAGATGAGCGCGGGATCCTTTTATCCATTGCAAGCCGGAATGATGAAGCTGCTGTGAGGGAAAAGCTCTCCGCCTTTGGGATCGAACATTTCTTTCTTTATCCAGAGATTCATTGGAATGCCAAATCTAGTTCATTAGAGAGAATCAGCGAGCGCTTAAATATTCATAAAGATACCATTCTCTTTATCGATGATCAGCCATTTGAACGAGAAGAAGTGAAGGCAGTTCATCCAGAGATTACTTGCTGGGATGCGGTCGATTATATGACATTGCTCACAGATGATCGACTGCGACCAGCTTTTATCACAGAGGATGCAAAACGGCGCAGAGAAATGTACATGGAAGCAGATCAAAGGCAGCAGGAAGAAGAGAAATATGAAGGGCCGCCTGAAAAATTTTTGGCCTCTTTAAATATGAAATTCGTTATATCAGAAGCAGGAGAACAAGATCTCCAGCGAGCCGAAGAACTTACCGTTCGAACCAATCAATTAAATGCAAGCGGGAAAACCTACGATTACGCAGAGCTTGATTATTTCCGTCAATCAGACAATCACTTGCTTCTCGTCTGTGAACTTGAAGATAAATTCGGTTCATATGGAAAAATAGGACTCTCTTTAATAGAAGAAACAGGTGATACATGGCATGTCAAACTACTGCTTATGTCTTGCCGTGTTATGTCACGTGGAGTCGGGACCATTTTACTGACAACGATTTTGCAAGAGGCGAAAAAGAGAGGAAAACGGCTTGTAGCTGATTTTAAACAAACCGATCGAAACCGCATGATGTATATCACTTATAAGTTTGCGAATTTCAAAGAAATCGAGAATGGGGAAGATGGCTATATTTTGTTCGAAAACGATTTAAGCATGATTCAGCCCTTCCCAGAATACGTAGATGTCAACATTGAGATAAAGCAGAAGGACCCTGCCAAATAAAAAAGCGAAAAGCGAGGAGATTGAATGATGAACCTACACGAACAAGTAAGAGCATATATCGAGCAAAACCTAGTGGTATTTGATGAGGAAATGGAGCTTGGAAATGATGATCATATTTTTGAACAAGGCTTTGTCAATTCACTATTTGCGATGAAACTAGTGAACTATATTGAACATGACTTTCACTTCCAATTAGACAATGAAGACCTCGACATTGCTAATTTTAGTACGGTCAACCGTATTGTCGCCTTAATTGAGAAAAAACAACAGGGGGCGGCTCTTCATGAAAACAGCTGAACAAACAATCGATGCCATTGAAGAAATACGACAATATTGCAATGAACATATCCGTCCATTTGCCAATGAATTCGATGAGACAGAACATTTGCCGGAGTCGCTGATTCGAGATATGGCGAAAAGAGGCTATTTGGCGGCAGGTATCCCATCCTCCTATCAAGGATTGGGGCTTGATCCAATTGCATATGGACAGTTCACGGAACAAGTGGGGAAAGCTTGCTGTAACGTACGGACATTATTAACAGTGAATTCACTAGTAGGGGAAGCCATTCTTCGTTATGGAACAGAAGACCAAAAACAAGGCTGGCTCGTTGAATTAGCTAAAGGGGAAAAAATCGGTGCCTTTGCTTTGTCAGAGCCGAATATTGGCTCAGATGCCAATCATGTTGAAACTAGCTATCAAAAAAAAGGACAGTCCTATGTATTAAATGGGAAGAAAAAGTGGATTTCCTTCGGAGCGATTGCAGATTTCTTTATTGTGATTGCACGAGACGGCGAACAAGTCACGGCATTCCTTGTCGATCGAGATCAGACGGGTGTAGAGATTGAGAGAATTACTGGAATGATGGCAAATCGAGCGTCTTATTTAGCAGAAATCACTCTTGATCATGTGCAGGTACACGAAGACTGTGTCTTAGGGCCAGTTGGGGGCGGTTTTAACCACGTAGTGTCTCTGGCTTTAGACCATGGACGATACAGTGTTGCCTGGGCAGGGCTTGCCATTGCACAAGAAGCCGTTGATTCTCTCGTTACGTATTCACGTAAAAGAACTCAGTTTAATGAAAAACTGTACAAGCATCAAATGATCAAAGGAATGATCGGAGATGCAGTCACTCAGCTCCATGCAGCGAGAGCTTTATGCCTAAAGGCTGGAGAAATGCGAGAAGCGAATCATCCTGATGCGATCACAGAAACATCCATTGCAAAATATTTTACCTCCAAAATTGCTGTCGACATTACAAATACAAATGTCCAAATCCATGGTGGGAGTGGATTTAGCCGGGAAAACTCAGCTTCAAGATTATATCGTGAAGCGAAGGTACTTGAAATTATTGAAGGGACTTCGCAAATTCAGCAGCAGGTCATTGCTAACTATGGTTTACGCCATTATTTCGTGAAACATTCTTAGAAAGAAAGGAGATGATCCCATGGCATTACAGCCGAAGAAGCTGGATAAACAGAACATTGAAAATATGTTAGGTATCACTACGATCCAAGAAGGACTGCTTTTTCATCATTTAATGCAACCGGACGGAACGGCTTATTTTGAACAACTGCTGATCCAAATAGACGGGCCGGTTGATCGAGATCTCTTTGCACATTCATGGATGCATGTCACCAAACAGCATGAAATGCTTAGAACATTGTTTAGATGGCAGGAACTCGCAAGGCCAGTACAAATTGTGCTGAAGCAGCATCAGCCTGACATTCGATACCGTGATTTGACCCAAGCTGAGGAGCCTCTTCATTTGCTGAAAGAGGAAATAACAGCACAGGATCGAGAGGAACGATTTGATCTACAGGAAGTTCCATTTCGCTTGACATTATGTGAAGTAAATGAAGAAGTCAGCTGGGTTCTCATTAGCTTTCATCACATTTTATTGGACGGGTGGAGTCTTGGGATTGTATTAAGTGATTGGATGAGTGCATATGAGCGCTTATCAAATGAAGACAAACCTCTTCTTGAAAAAAGACCGTCCTATCAATCATTTGTTAAATGGCAGCAGCAAAATCTTCAACAGACAGAAGCACAAGCTGTCTACTGGAAAAATGTTTTCGATGGCTGGAGTTATGCAGAACTACTTCCAAAGTCAGGCGGTGCATATGAAGATTCAGGTGCTTTTCATCAATATGAACATCAAGTGGATGCTTCCATTGCGGAGAGGCTGAGCAAATTCACGAATCAACATGATGTGACATTGGCATCTGTCATGTATACGCTGTGGGGAGTTTTGCTATCTAAGTACGCCAACCAAGATGATATTGTCTTTGGAACAACAGTATCAGGAAGAAATGCGGATGTTCCTCAAATTGAAAAGATGACAGGTTTGTTCATTAACACATTACCGCTACGTGTCTCATTCGAACAGGATCGGCCGATTGTTGAACAGATGCAGGAAGTGAGCCGGGAAATCGCAGTGAGAAATGAATATGAACATACTCCGCTATCCGACTTAAAGAAATATGCAGGAATGACGGCAGAACAATCATTATTTGATTCAATCGTCGTCATTGAAAACTATCCACTAGATCGAATGCTCACGAAAAGCGATCAGCCTGTGCGTATTCGCAGATTTGAGATGAAAGAACAGACGGAATTCGATCTCACGCTTAGTGTACAGGCGTTTGATGAACAGCTGCATTTTTCATTGGTGTATAACCCCGTCAGCTTTTCCGCTGAACAAATTGAAAAGTGGTGTCAGCATTTTCTTCATCTCCTGTCTGATGCTTGTGATCACCCACAAAAATCTGCTGCTCAGTTACAGCTGCTATCAGAAGAAGAGATAGAAAAGCAGTTAACAGTTTTTCAGCAATATGGCGGGGCAACGTCTATCAATGAACCAACGGTGATTGACCTATTTGAAGAGCAAGTGGAGCGAACGCCAACGGCAGCCGCAGTTGAGTTTAGCGGTACGACGGTTACATATGAACAACTCAACAAGAGAGTGAATCAGCTCGCACGCTATTTACAAAATAAAGGGGTCAAACAGGAGCAGCGTGTCGGCATTTTAGCAGAGCATTCCATTGAAATGGTGATAGCATGCTTAGCTATTTTAAAAGCTGGCGGGGCTTACGTGCCAATTGATCCTGAATACCCGCAGGAACGAATAGAGTATCTACTAGAAGACAGCGGAGTAGAATGGCTCCTAACTCATCCGATTAAAGGACTCACCTATGCCTATAACGGAGAAAAAATTGATATCACACAGCCGGATCTATATACCGGATCATCAGATAACTTGGCAGAAGCCATCACCTCAGACCAAACAGCCTACTGCATTTATACATCAGGAACGACAGGAAGACCTAAAGGTGTACTCATTCATCATCTTGGTTTAGCCAACTATATTGATTGGGCGAAACAAGTATATGTTCGAGGAGAAACAAGGCATTTTGCTTTGTACACATCATTGTCATTTGACCTGACAGTTACTTCTATTTTCACACCGCTCATTTCAGGAAATACCATCATGATTTATCACCATGAAAATCGGCAGCTGCTTGTCGAAGATATCATAAAAGATAATCGCGTACATGTGATGAAACTGACACCATCTCATTTACAGTTTATTAAGCACCTGTCTTTCCCAGAAAGCCAAATGAAATGTTTTATTTTAGGCGGAGAACAGCTGGAAACATCTTTAGCGAAATCCATTCAGCAGTCATTCCCGCAGCCTATAGAAATTGTGAATGAATATGGACCAACTGAAACAGTGGTTGGCTGCATGATTCATCGATATGACCAGGACCTTGATCAAGACGTGTATGTACCGATTGGAAAACCTGCACAGCATACAGATATTCTTCTTTTTGACAGACATATGAATCTTATGCCGGAAGGAACCATCGGTGAATTATATATTGGGGGGAAAGGTGTTGCAAAAGGGTATTTGAATCGCCCAGAGCTGACCGAAGAGCGGTTTGTCGATCATCCTTTCCAGCCAGGTGAAAAAATTTATAAAACAGGTGATGCAGCCCGCATTCTGCCTAATGGGCTCATTCAGTTTTTAGGCCGAAATGATGATCAAGTGAAGCTGAGAGGCTATCGTATTGAAACAGGTGAGATTGAATTTTGGCTGAATGAACAGCCAGGGGTCAAAGCAGCAGCTGTTGCTGTAAAGCCAGATGTTTCTGGTACACCATGTTTAGCCGCATATGTTGTCACGACAGCCATACTCGATCAAGCTGCAATGAAACAAGCACTAGCCGGTCAGCTGCCAGATTATATGATTCCAACTCACTTTGTTCAATTGGATGATATGCCGCTGACTGCCAACGGCAAATTAGATAAACGGGCTTTACCTGCTTTGAAACAGGGGCAACAAATGAAAAAGCAGGCGGGCTCTGACAATCTTTCTGATACTGAGAAAGTCATTCAAGATATCTGGAAAAAAGTCCTCGGCTTAGATGAGGTAAGTGTTCATGACAAATTCTTTGACATTGGCGGGCATTCTCTAAACCTGATTCATGTTAATCAACAGCTCGCTAAGCAATTGAATCAAAGCATTCCAATGGTCGAAATGTTCCGCCGTCCAACGATTAGAGAGCTAGCTGCATATTTAAGCGGTGCAACAGAGCAGAAGGGATCTGGCACACAGCCTGCGAACCAAAAGAAAAGAAAAGCCAACGAGCCGATTGCGATTATTGGAATGGCAGGTAAATTCCCTGGTGCAGAAAATGTTGAGGCATTTTGGCGAAATTTGAAGAATGGAGAAGAATCGATTTCATTCTTTTCCGATGAAGAATTGCTAGAGGCTGGAATTGACCGCCAAACCTTTGAGCGTTCCGATTATGTAAGAGCAAAAGGTGTGATTGATGGACCTGATTTATTTGATGCATCCTTCTTCGGCTATTCACCAGGTCAGGCAGAAATCATGGATCCTCAAATACGGCTGTTGCATGAGTACGCCTATAAGGCGCTGGAAGATGCGGGGTATGTGCAGGAAGATTATCAAGGTAAGGTCGGTTTGTTTACTGGGTCCACATCCAACTTTCAATGGATTCAGCGTTTTGCATCTTCGCTTGATAGCAGCATGTCAGAGCTGTTTGAAGTGGGCTCGCTCAATGATACGTATACCGTGAGTACAAGAATTGCCCATAAATTGAATTTGAAAGGACCAGCGCTCACATTGCAAACCGCTTGTTCGACTTCTTTGGTCGCCTTGCATTTGGCCTGTCAATCCATTGCAAATGGTGATTCAGATGTAGCGCTTGCGGGAGGCGTGTCGATTTTACACCCAGTGAAATCAGGCTACATTTATCAGCAGAACATGGTGAAATCAAGCGATGGTCATTGTCGTGCATTTGACGATCAAGCAGATGGAACTGTTGGCGGAGATGGTGTGGGTCTTGTTGCTTTAAAAGCACTTAGTGAAGCCATAAAAGATGGAGACCATATTTATGCGGTCATTAAGGGCTCTGCCATCAACAATGATGGTGATCAAAAGGTTGGCTTCAATGCTCCAAGTGTTGAAGGTCAGACAAGGGTCATTCAGGATGCCTTACATCAAGCAGATGTTTCACCAGATACGATTGAATATATAGAAACACACGGAACTGGAACGTCACTTGGAGATCCGATTGAAATAGAGGCGCTCACAAAAGCTTTCGACACAGACAAAAAACAATTTTGCCGCATTGGGTCTGTGAAATCAAATATTGGACATTTGGATGCAGCGGCAGGAGCAGCTGGCTTGATTAAAGCTGTGCTTTCTCTTCAGCATCACACATTTGTGCCTAGTCTTCATTTCAAAAAAGCCAATGAAAACATTGCATTTGAGCATAGTCCTTTCTTTGTAAACACTGAGCTGACCGACTGGAAGCAGCCAGTATCACATTTGCGGAGGGCTGGTGTGAGCTCATTTGGAATGGGCGGAACCAATGCGCATGTCATATTAGAAGAAGCGCCGAAAAGGGATCGTCAGCAAATGCCTCGTTCGGCTGAGCTGCTTGTCCTTTCAGCAAAGAGCAAAACGAGTTTGGAACGAATGAAAGACAACCTTGTGAATCAGTTGGAAAACACGCCTTCTCTCAATTTGGCAGACGCAGCTTATACCTTGCAAACAGGCAGGCAGTCCTTTGGATTCCGTCAAGCCTTTGTTGCGGCCAGCAGAGAAGATGCATTGCGTGTATTAACAGAAAAGCAAGGCAAGGGTATTGGGAAGCTCATGCATTCGCATGTGGAGAAACAAAAGATTATTTTTATGTTTTCTGGACAAGGCAATCAATACCTCAATATGGGATTAGATTTGTACCGGGAGGAGCCTTACTTTAAGAAGCAAATGGATGCTTGTTTTCAAGCATATGAAGAAGCAACAGGGCGAAGTCTTGCTCGCATTCTTTATCCATTAGCGGCTGAAACAGAAAAGGCACGCGAAAAATTGGCAAGCACTCAATATGCACAGCCAGCCATTTTTGCCATTGAATATGCCCTTTCCATGCTCTTCATTGAATGGGGGATTCGTCCTGATGCAATGATCGGCTATAGCTTTGGCGAATTAACGGCAGCCGCTATATCAGGCCTTTTCAGCTTAAAGGAAGCAATGTCGATGGTCGCCTGCCGGGCGAATGCGATGCAGTCGTCGCCAGCTGGCATCATGATGAGTGTTCCATTACCTGAAGCAGAGTTAAAACCGATGCTTCCAGAAGATATTTCTCTCGCTGTTGTCAATGATTCCTCATGTATCGTGTCAGGTCTTGAAGCAGCGATAAGTGAATTTGAACAAGAGCTGAAGAATAACAGATTGATGTGTATGCGATTAGGTGGAACCATTGCTGCTCACTCACATGTCATGAAGGAAGCAGCGGAGCAATTTGGTGAAAAATTAAAGGATATTAAAGCCAAGCAGCTACGTATTCCATTCATTTCGAATTTGACAGGAGACTGGATGACAAATACGAGTGCTCAGGATATGTCCTATTGGAAAAGGCATATGACCGATACGGTTCGTTTTGCTGAAGGCATCACAAATATTTTACAGCAAGACAATATTCAATTAATTGAGATTGGACCAGGTCAAGATTTAAGCGTGATGGTCAACCGGTCACTGAACGGCATGAATCAGCATGTATGTCATGTGCTCAGACATGCAAAACAAGATGTGACGGATACTGAATTTTTACTTGGGCAGATTGGACGTCTTTGGACACACGGAATAACCATCGACTGGAACAGGTTCCATCTAAACCGTCAGCCGCAGAAAATGCCGCTGCCAACGTATGCGTTTGATCAAACCTCCTATTGGTATGATGCATCAGACCGTGTAAAACGCGATAAACCTAAGCAGTCTGGACGAAAGGAGCAAATGGATGAATGGTTCTATACCCCTTATTGGGAGGCGGACCTTTCCCCTTATGTGTCATCAGATGATTCCTCTTTTGGAGCCTTGCTTTTGTTTGCGGATTCATCTGTCTTTGGAGAGAAGGTTGCAGCCGAGCTTCTGACGAAACGGAACGAGTTCGTAGTGGTTCAGAAAGGAAATGAATTTACGAAGCATGATGAAAAAAGCTACACCATTCGGTCAAATAAGCCTTCTGATTATGAAAAGCTCATATCAAATCTGGCAGATGACCAAATCAACGTGTCAGAAGTTTGTCATCTATGGGGGCTTTCAGAACGACAGCCGTCTCAATCAGAAGAAGAATGGGTGAAACAAACGCAGCAAGATGCTTATTACTCCTTGCTTTATATCGGACAGACTTTGAAAAAATCTGTTTTGGACCAAAAAGTATCCATTACAATTCTATCCTCATTGACGTATGCCGTTGGCGGTGAGTCTATCCTTTATCCTGAAAAAGCAATCCATCTTGGACCTGCCATGGTTATTTCACAAGAAACACCGAACTTGCGTTACCGCATTCTTGATGTCGATCGCCCGGTGGCAAATGGGGTGCAGGAAAAGAGGTTGCTGAAACAAATTAGCGATGAGTTAGATCGAACATCTGGACAGCTTCTCACGGTCTATCGACGAAATAAGCGATATGTGAAAAAGTATGCCAAAGCTCTAGTTCCCGAAACAGGACATACTCAGTTGGCTAAAAAAGATGGTGTCTACATTTTAATTGGCGGTCTTGGGTTTATTGGATTGAATATTGCACAGTCTTTGACCGAGCAAACGAAGGGAACGTTGATCTTAACGAGCAGGTCTGGACTGCCTGATAGAAGCAAGTGGCAAGAGTGGCTTGCTACGCACGATGAACAGGATCCAACTAAGAAAAAAATACAAAAGGTAATGGCACTTGAAGAGGCTGGTGCAGAAGTTCTCATAAAGAAAGTAGATGTTCGCCACAGGGAAGATATCCAGCAATTGATCAACACGGTGGATGCGGCCTATGGACAGATTGACGGTGTGATCTATGCAGCTGGAGTGACGGGTGATCAATCCTTCAGAGTGATGGAGCAAACAGATGTCACATTCTCAGAACCCCACTTTGAAGCGAAGATGAATGGTGTACTTCATCTTGATGCCGCCTTAGGTGACCGATCACTTGATTTCTGTTTTGTACTGTCATCTTTGTCACCGATCTTAGGCGGACTCGGTTTCACAGCCTATACAGCTGTGAATCATTTCATTGATGCGTACGTGTATGAACGAAATCTTCGTTCAGAAATGCAGTGGTCTGTCATTAGCTTTGACGGCTGGGAATTTGAGCAAGGAAAGCAGCTTGATCTCCCAATCGGAGATGATGTCACCGAAACGTTAATTACAGAAAAAGAAGGAAGAAGGATCTTTGAACGATTGCTTTCACTGGATCAAGTGGAACAAATGGTTATTTCAACAACGTCTTTACATGATCGAATTCACCGATATGTAGACCGTTTATCCCGTGAGGAAGAGAGTGCCGGAGAGCATGCACAAGATGGAAACTTATATTCTCGGCCAGCGCTGTCAACGAATTATGTTGCACCTGAAACGGAGCTAGAGAAGGAACTAAGTCAGCATTGGCAAGCTTTCTTTAAAATTGATGAAATTGGCATAGATGATCATTTCTTTGAAATGGGTGGAGATTCTCTAAAGGCGATTACTTTCATTGGCATCATTCATCGCGCATTCAGTGTAGAGCTGACGCTTCCACAATTCTTCCAAATACCAACGATCCGATTAATGGCAGAATATATCGACCAAGCAGACACTGCTGCTTATCATGCGATTGAAAAAGCCGAAATGAAGGAGCATTATCCTCTGTCGTCTGCGCAAAAACGGTTGTATCTCATGCAGCAAATGGATGTAAGCAGCACAGGATACAACGAATTTAAAGCAGGACGAATTAAAGGAAGGCTCGATATCAACAGGTTGGAATGGGCATTTCAGCAGCTTATAAAGAGACACGAAAGTTTGCGGACAGCGTTTGTACTAGAGAATGGCGTCCCTTATCAAAAGATTGAAGAAGAGGTACCATTTGCAGTCATGTTGTTTGACCTCACAGAGGGATCGACACAAGGATCTGAGGAAGATCAAAAACAAGTGATTGAACAATTTTTGACTGCCTTTACGTTAAGTGAGGCTCCATTGATGAGAGTTGGTGTGATGAAGCTGGCAGAAGAGGAATTCGTGCTCATGCTGGACATGCATCACATTATCTCGGATGGTCTTTCTCAAGATATTTTGGTCAACGACTTTATGCAGTTATACGACGGCAGGACGCTTGAGCCTCTCGCTTTGCAATATAAAGATTTTTCAGAATGGCAAAATGACATACTTGCGTCTGAAGCATTGAAAGAATCGAGTGATTACTGGAAAAACCGGTTAGAAGGTGCCCCGCTGCTTGATCTGCCAACAGATTTCGATCGGCCAGAGGTGAGACAATTCCGCGGCGGACATTATACGTTCCGTATAGAAGAAGCGGAGCTGAACGCGTTTAAGCAGGTGATTTTAAAGGAAGACGCAACATTGTTTATGGGTCTGTTAAGTCTGTATCAGATTTTGCTTCATAAATTAAGCGGACAATCAGATATCACGGTTGGGGTTCCGGTAGCAGGTAGAAAACAAGAGGAGCTGCAGCAAGTCATTGGTATCTTTGTCAATATGCTGCCACTTCGTTTATATCCTAAAGCAGAGCTGACTTATCAGCAATTCCTTCAGGATGTAAAGGCGCATGTGATCGATGATTTCGGTCATCAAGAATATCAATATGAACAAATGGTGCAAGACCTCCAGCTGAGCCGGAGTGTCAGCCGGAATCTATTGTTTGATGCTGTGTTCGCCTTGCAAAATATGAATCAGCCAGAACTGAAAGTTGGCGGTTTAACCTTTAGTGATTATCCGTACGAGACAGGAACGTCGCGATTTGATTTACTCTGGATTGCGTATGAACAGGAAGACGGTCTTTCTTCAACGATTGAATATAATACTGAGCTTTTCACAGAGGAAACCATAGAGCGGATTGCAGGTTTGCTGAAAGACATCATGCGGGCTGTTTCAGTAGATGCGGTGAGAATAGAGGAAATTGAACTGACTTCTTCATTCAAGCAATTAGACGACGTATCTCTTTTCGAATTAGATGACTTAAAAATATAAGTAAAGAGGTGAATGGAAGAGTGATTGAACATGATGATTTTCAACTGAAAGCAGCGGCGAAGGAAAGGGTGAGGGAAAGAGCCTACTGGACATCTATTTTATCAGATGTTCAGCTGGATGGCCGCATTCCTCATACGGTTTCACAAGCCAAGCCTGCTGCTATGAACCGATCGCTTCATTCGTCCTTCCCGATGGCTGTAAACCATTCGTTAAAGCAATTATGTGGAGATTCTGATTTGCGCTTGTTTATCGTGCTGACCACAGCCGCTTTTGGCTTGCTTCAGCGTTATAGCGGAAAAACTGAGTTGATGGTGACTGTTCCTACAATGGAACAGTCCGCCAATCAATCCACCATTAATCATATGTTGCCGCTTAAGGCAGAGATTGATCCTCATATGAGCTTTAGCGCAGGGTTAGACGCAGTGAAACAATCGTTTCAGGAGGCAGTGCGTCATCAAAACTATCCTGTTCATATTTTAATGGATGAGCTTTGGCATTCAGTAGGAGATGACAAGAAGCGTGTCAATCTGGCATGTGCGTTTGAGACATTGCATGGGCATACTGACCGAGAACAGCTGCACGCGGATGTGCTCATTGTTTGGAAGAAAGAACAAGATCACCTTCATGCTGAAGTTCACTGGGATGCTTCCATTTATGAAGATCAAATGATGGAGCAGTTCTCTAGACATTTCATGACACTCACAGAGCAATTTCTTATAACGCCTGAACAAGCGATGAGCACACACTCATTTTTATCTGATATCGAGAAAAGTCAGCTGTTTGATTCGTTTCAAGGTGAGTCGCTCGCTTATCCAGTGGATCGTGATATTGTGTCATTATTTCAACAGCAAGTCCAATTGCATTCAGCACGAACGGCCGTTGTGTTTGGCACCACCTCCTATACATATGAAGAGGTTGATGATTTATCGGATCGCATTGCGCTTAGACTGTCTCAAAGTCAGATGACACGTGAGACCCCAGTTGGTCTCAGAATGAATCGGTCTGCTGAACTGGTCATTGCCATTCTTGGCATTTTAAAGGCTGGCTATGCTTACTTACCGATTGATGTCCATCTGCCGATTGAAAGAATTCGGTATATGCTCAAAAACAGCGGCGCTACAGCCATAGTATCGGACGAAGACGGACACGAAGGTTTGGATGTCGAGGTTCATGTTATTCAAGACATGCTTCAAGAATCCCCAATTAGAGAGAATCTCACTTGGTCTATTTCGCCTTCGGATATGGCGTATGTCTTGTATACATCGGGTACGACTGGGCATCCAAAAGGGGTCGTTATTGAACATCGTCATGTCATTAATTTGGTATACGGAATGAAAACACGCTTTTTTGATCTACTCCCTGGTGATTTGCAAGTAGGGATGCTCGCTTCTCATATTTTTGATGCATCTGTTCAAACCTTGTTCCCGGCATTGCTGCTAGGGCATACGCTGCATATTGCCAAAGATGAAGTCCGTATGGATGGGCATGCGTTATGGTCATTTTATCGAGACAACCACATTCAACTGTCAGATGTGACCCCCTCTCATTTAAAGCTGATGAACAAGGCAGCAGCGCAATCGAAACAAGACTTGCCTGCTTTGAACATGCTGCTTGTGGGCGGAGAAGTGTTCACAAAAGAGCTGATGGATCAATTTTTACAGCATGTATCAGGTGAAAAACTCATGATGATTAATGCATATGGGCCTACTGAATGTACGGTTCAGTCGTCATCCTTTTTGATTCCTCATGACTGGGATGAGCAAGTCATCCCTATTGGGCAGCCGATGCCAAATGAGCATATTTTCATATGTGACAAGCAAGGTGAGCCGGTGCCGATTGGTGTTTTTGGCGAATTGTATATAGCAGGTGCTGGTGTAGGCCGTGGGTACATCAATCATCCTGATCTCAACAAGGAGAAGTTTATCAAAAAAACAGAGCTGAGCAGCGGTATGTTATACGGTACGGGAGACCTTGCAAGATGGCGGTTTGATGGTTTATTAGAATTTGCTAAAAGAAACGACGGCCAAGTGAAAATCAGAGGATATCGAATTGAGCTCGAGGAAATCCGTAGAGCCCTTCTTGATGATCCAAGCATACAAGGACTGGTCCAAGATGTCATTGTCATCCCTAAGGAAACGAAGGATCAGGACCAATATATTTGCGCATATATCATGGCAAAACAAGTGATAGATCAGCGCGCACTTCGACAATCTTTAAGTAAAAGATTACCAGGTTATATGGTGCCGAGGCATGTCATTCATGTAGAGCAATTTCCTCTAAATCTATCAGGGAAATTGGATATTCAAGCACTGCCGAATCCAGAAGATCAGTTAGAAGGCAAATCAGAGCCGGTAACCATTCAAGTTCACAATGAAACAGAGCAGAAGCTTGTTCGTATTTTCGCGTCTATATTACAAGTCCCTGCTTCGCAGATTCGTATAGATGAACCGTTTTTTGATTTAGGCGGGAACTCTTTTAATATCGTTGAGCTGTCCAATAGAGTGAAAGAGGAATTTCAACAGGAGCTGACTGTGATGGAGCTGTTCCAATATACAACGGTTTCACAAATAGCTGCTCAATTAAAACACAAAGCATCAGGGCAAGAGCAACAAACAGAGGATGATGGAGAAAATGAAGCGGATGACTTAGAAAGTGCCGCACAACTGTTAGGCGGGATGATAGATGAGTAAGTTCACAGGATTAGAGGTTGCAGTGGTTGGGATGGCATGCCGTTTTCCGGGAGCGAAAAATATTCATCACTTCTGGGACAACCTTGCAAATGGGAGAGAGTCCATTACGTTCTTTTCTAAAGAAGAGCTGTTTGAGGCAGGAGTTGAACAAGAAGCATTAGATCATGATCAATATGTACGTGCCAAAGGAGCAGTCGATCAGCATGATCACTTTGATGCAGATTTCTTTGGTTATTCACAGCGTGAAGCAGAAGTAATGGACCCGCAAATCCGCATGTTTCATGAGGTCGCCTGGGAATCCCTAGAAGATGCAGGCTATAACCCTGAAACGTATCAGGAGCCGATCGGTTTATTTGGAGCTGCTTCTGCTAATTTATACTGGCAAGCTGCTTCCATGCTGATGAGATCCAATCACTCATCTGAACAATTTGCGGCTGTTCAATTAACGGATAAAGATTTCATGAACACAAAGGTATCCTACAAATTGAATTTGAAGGGACCGAGCGTAGCTATTGATACAGCTTGTTCTTCCTCTTTGACTGCAATTCATATGGCGGCGCGTGCCCTGATTACTGGGGAATGTAAAATGGCACTCGCAGGCGGCGTCACCATTACGACCCCTCACAAAAAAGGATACATGTATCAAGAGGGCATGATCATGTCGCCGGATGGGCACTGCCGGGCTTTTGATGAACAGGCGGAAGGAACCGTTGGCGGTGAGGGCTGTGGAGTTGTTGTGCTCAAATCATTAAAGCAGGCACTAAAAGATAAGGACCATATCTATGGCGTGATTAAAGGGTCAGCCTATAACAATGACGGTGGGCGGAAGGTTGGCTACACAGCGCCAAGCATAGAAGGACAAAGCGAAGTGATTAAAAAGGCGCTCAACATCAGTCGTGTAGAAGCTGAGAGTATTTCTTATATTGAAGCACATGGCACAGGGACGACTCTTGGAGATCCGGTTGAAATTGAGTCGCTGAAGCAAGCCTTTCAAACAGATAAAAAACAGTTTTGTGCGATTGGGTCTGTGAAAACCAATATTGGTCATCTTGACTCAGCCGCAGGGATTGCAGGTTTTATCAAAACAACACTTAGTCTGTACCATCAGATGCTGCCGCCAAGCCTTCATTATAAAAAACCTAATCCGAAAATTGATTTTGAATCAAGCCCGTTTTATGTGAATACAACACCTGTACCATGGAAGAAATCAGAGACCCCACTGCGTGCCGGTGTCAGCTCATTTGGAGTGGGCGGAACGAATGTGCACCTGATCATAGAAGAGGCACCCGCCGCCGATAAGCCGTCAGCAGACAGAGGTCATGAACTAATGGTGATTTCGGCAAGATCGAAGCAGGCGGTACAAAAGTCTGCTGAACAAATCACATCTTATTTAACAGAACAAACGAGCGTCTCACTATCCGATGCAGCATTTACGCTGCAAGAGGGACGAAAACATTTTCCTTATCGCCAAGCTTTTCTTGCAGGTCCTGACCGCACATTCCAGTCAGCCGGCCAGCCGCAAAAGGCCTTTCAACAGCCTGCGGTCGTTTGGATGTTCTCTGGACAAGGTGCTCAGTATGTGAATATGGGCAAGGATTTATATGAGAAAGACCCTGTATTTAAACAAACGCTTCAGAAATGTTTTGCCATCATTTTATCCTTATCAGGTGTTGAGATCGAGAACGTGTTATATCCAACAACCGAAGAAGAGTTTATAGAAGCTGAACAACTCATGCAGCAAACGTCATATACACAAATCATCTTGTTTAGTTTTGAGTATGCGCTTGCGTCGAAGCTGATGGGACTAGGCATACGTCCGCATTATTTCATTGGTCATAGTATTGGAGAAATCACGGCTGCCTGTGTGGCTGGTATGATCCATCTTGAAGATGCAATCCGTATCGTTTTAAAAAGAGGCAGTTTGATGCAAAAAATGCCTCCAGGTGAAATGGCCGGTGTGTCACTCCCTGCCGAAGAGATTAAACATGATCTTCCAGAAGGTGTCGAGCTTTCTGCTGTGAATAGCTCACAATTATCCGTTGTTTCCGGTCCGTCAGATCGGTTACAGGTATATATCGAACAAGCTGAAAAAAGAGGAGCTTCTGTCCAAATATTGAAAACCTCTCACGCCTTTCATACGAGTATGATGGCTGAAGCGTCCGAACAGTTGAAGAACGTTCTCTCAGAGATCACCTATCAGCAGGGAGAGGTACCGGTTCTTTCGAATGTGACAGGGAGCTGGTTAACGAATGAACAAGCCGCATCACCTGATTACTGGGCATCTCATATCAGGCAGCCTGTTTTATTTAGTCAAGGATTAGAGACATTACTTGGACTCGGAGAGATGGTTTTCATTGAAGTGGGGCCAGGTCATACGTTAACTCAATTCGTGAGACGCCATGATCACTATGATGTGAACAAAGCAGCAGCTGTTTCATTGGTGAGACATCCAAAAGAACAAGCAGCTGATGATGAATATATGGAAAAGGCCATAGGGAAACTGTGGAGTTACGGAGTGGAGCTAAACTGGAGCGCTGTCAGAAAAGAAAAGGCACCATATCGAGTTTCACTGCCAACGTATCCATTTGAGCATCAAATATTCCCTTCACCGCAGTTTAAAGCAGATCAGATGATGTCTGCTTTAACGCCAGAAAAGATGGAGAAACGATCAGCTGATTTTCAAGACTGGTTTTACATTCCGGTATGGGAGCGCTCTTCACCTGTACTAAAGGAGCAACATCATCAAGGAAAACGCATCTTGGTATTTGAAAAAAATGGTCATATTGGCGCCTATTTGAAAGAACGGCATGCAGAAGTGATCAGCGTATGTCAAAGTGATCATACGATGAAAGAAAATGACCATTTGCTGAAGGCTGACGTTTATATGCTGTCACACTTAGAGTGGGTTATGGCTGAATTGCAGCAAGCTGGATTTATACCTGAAGAGATCATCTGGATGCATGATGAACTGACGAAAGATACCGATGATCAGCCAAACTACTTATCTGTGCTCGATCTCGTCAGACTAATCAGCCAGTATCATAACACAAGCATACGTCTTCACCTTGTGACAAGCCAAGCACATGATGTGATCGGCATGGAGAAGGTCAATCCACTTCAAGCAACATTTACAGGGCTAGCTTTGACCATTCCTCAAGAATATCAGCATATTGAGTGTCAGCATATTGATGTATGTGAGGATACAAAGGCGAATTGGCCGCTATTCCTTTCATACGAGATTGCAATGCACGATCAAGAAGCAGTCGTTGCGTATCGCGTGAACAGCAGATGGATTCGAAAAGCTTCGAGAACACCTTTAAGAAAAGAGGGATCGTCCAAGCAGCCTTTCAAGTCTAATGGCGTTTACCTCATTACTGGCGGTATGGGCGGTATTGGCTTCACACTAGCTCAACATTTAGCAGAAACGTATCAAGCAAAACTTGTGATCATGAGCCGTTCGCAAATACGTGAACGCGCTGCCTGGCATGAGCTGCGTGATGCGAATGGGAAAGAAGCTGAGATCGTGAAAAAGCTGATGACTCTTGAAGAGTTAGGAGCTGATGTACAAGCTGTACAAGGTGATGTGTCAGATAAAGATGCTGTGCAGAAAGCGGTTCAGCTGGCTCATACGGCATTTGGTCATTTGCATGGTGTCATTCATGCGGCAGGAGAGGCAGATGGGAAAATCATTCAAGCAAGAACAGCAGACGATGAAATTCGTATGTGTCAGGCAAAAATCAATGGGACCTATGTGCTGAATGAAGCACTCAAGGATGAAACGCTTGACTTCTTTTTACTTTGTTCCTCTCTTGTTTCCTTTCTTGGAGCGGCTGGACAAGTGGCTTATGCAGCTTCAAACGCTTTTATGGACAGCTTTGCTCATGCCAAAAGGCAGGAAGGGAAGCCGGTTATTTCTTTAAATTGGGATCGGTGGGAGAAAGTCGGCATGGCACACGACTCGGCATTAGCGGCCAAAGTCAATGACATGATGGCGCTCGAGGAACAGGATGGAATTTCACCAGAACAAGGAATAAGGGCCATCCAGGAAGTGCTGCGTCTAGATTATCCGCAAATTCTTGTATCAGTTCAAGATATGGGCGAGAGAATGAAACAACGCTTAACCTCTCTGCAGCAAGAAGAAGAGCCGTCTCAAGAGATATCTCAGATCATAGATGATCGTCTAGAAGCATCCTTAAGTGATGTACTCAGCTCCTTTTTTCCTCATGAGCCGGATGTGAATGAGAATTTCTTTGAAATGGGTGCGACATCCCTTGATTTACTGCAGATGAGCGGTCAAATCAAATCAATTTATGGCATAGAGGTTCCGGTGGTCATGATGTACAGCCATCCGACCATCGCGGCATTGGCAGCAGAACTAAAGAAGATTCATGGAGTAGAAAAGCAAGAAAAGCAAGCTGTTACTGAATCAACCAATCTCCGAAAACAGGCGATGGCAGAAGGAAAAAATCGACGTAAACAGAGATTAAAACGAAAATAGATGGGAGAAATGCAGCGTATGTCTGATCAAGAGCAATGGATCGAATCTGGACTTGAAATTGCAGTCGTAGGATTAGCAGGTACGTTTCCCGGAGCACCGAATGTCCAATCGTTTTGGGAAAATATATCGCAAGGGAAAGAATCCGTTACGTTTTTCACTGATGAAGAATTAAAGGCAGCGGGTGTTGATGAGACGCTGTTAAAACGGTCTGATTATGTGAAGGCGAAGCCATATTTAGAAAATGCATCTTCTTTTGATGCAGACTTTTTTGGCTACTCTCCGCGAGAGGCATCCATTATGGACCCGCAAATTCGATTGATGCACGAATGCACATGGCATGCGCTAGAGGATGCTGGCTATGAGCCTGAGCAATATGAAGGGTTAATTGGCCTTTATGCCGGGGCATCTAGCAATTTATCGTGGATGGGGCAGCATATGTCGTCTCTTGAAAAGAATGAAGATGTGTTTCAAATCATGCATCTCAATGACCCGTCCTTCGCTTCCCGGGTTGCCTATAAATTAAATCTAAAAGGACCAAGTGTATCAGTGCAAACGGCTTGCTCCACGTCGCTTGTTGCTATCCATATGGCCTGCCAAGGATTAATCGGCGGCGAATGTGACCTTGCACTAGCGGGGGGCGTCACACTCCATCAGCCACAGATCACAGGATATCAATACCAAGAAGGAATGATTTATTCCCCTGATGGACATTGCCGTCCGTTTGATGAAAAAGCAAAAGGGACCATTTTTGGTGAAGGTGCAGGCGTTGTTGCACTAAAACGGTTAAAAGATGCGATAGAAGACGGAGATTTTATTTATGCCGTTGTAAAAGGATCTGCAACGAACAATGATGGAAGCAACAAAGTCGGCTATACAGCCCCAAGTGTCAGTGGACAGGCAAGTGTCATTGAATCTGCTTTAGAAATGGCTGAAACAGAGCCAGAGACAATTTCATATATCGAAGCACATGGAACAGGTACGCCTGTTGGAGATCCGATTGAGATTGAGGCACTTACTCGTGCTTTTCAAACAGAGCAAAAAGGCTTTTGCCGACTTGGGTCAGTCAAAGCCAATATTGGGCATTTAGATGCCGCCAGCGGTGTAGCAGGTTTTATCAAAACAGTCATGATGCTGCATCATCGACAATTTGCTCCAATGCCGCACTTTGAGAAGCCGAATCACCGTATTCCATTTGATCAAACGCCATTTTATGTTGGAACAGATAAAGAGGAGTGGAAGACGTCTCATTTGCCAAGGAGAGCTGGAGTCAGTGCCTTTGGTATAGGGGGAGCAAATGCCCATGTCATCTTAGAAGAGGCAAAGCCGAGAGAAGCAAACAGCACGACCTCGTCCAAAGAATTAATCGTGCTGTCAGCCAGATCAACGCATGATTTGAAGAACATGACAAAAAACTTGAAGGAATATGTCTCCTCACATCATGAACTCTCACTTGGTCAAGCAGCTTATACCTTACAAAGGGGAAGAAAAGCCTTCAAATATCGAAAAACGCTTGTCTGTTCCACACGTGATGAATTATTAGAACAGCTGCATGTGCTAAACGAAGAGACGCCAGGCAGAGAAAGTCTTCTTTATAAGCGGATAAACATGAGGCTGACTGGTTTTCATGAAGCAGGATTACGTGATTACATCAAGCTGTATGAGAAAGATCTTTCATTTAAAACAGAAGTGGATCGTTTAATGAGCCTCGTCCAATCCGTGATACCTATTAAAAAAGACGATCTGTTCCATTTCAAACAAAACGGTCACGCAGAAGTGGCTATGCTGATCATGACATCGGCTTTTGCCAGTCAGCTAAGATCACTTGGAATTGAACCAGACGTATGGATTGGAGAGGGCAGCGGGGTGTGGACAGCTTTATGTGCAGCAGATGGACTTGAGCTAACAGAGGCGGCATCTATTGTATACCGCCTTCATGACAACCAGATGATCAATCAAAAGCTGGCTGCATTGCCTCAGAAGACACTCCAACAACCTGTTTACATTGCGCAGACAGGGGAGGAACTAACTGCTTTCGATCCATCATCTGCAATGCGTTTCCTTGATATAGAACAGCCTGTAAAATCGCCTTTGTTCAAGCAAGAATCAACAGCCTTGATGATTGATCTTTCAAAGAAACAAGGAATTGTGGTTGAAAAGGGAGCAGAAAAAACAACCGAACCACTTGATGGAGACCTGATGCAAGTCGCAGGTGTTCTTTGGGAAATGGGGGTCGACTTAGCTTTTCCTTTAACAGAGGAGAAGAATAGGAAGCGCATTCCGCTTCCAGGCTATCCATTTCATAAAACAGATTTCTCTGTACAAACAAAAACGATGGCAGCTATTGAACCACAAAAGCCGAAGGCTGTGAAGCGTGACTTTCCTTCACTCGCCTCTTTACAAAAAGATATTCACACCATTGTTCAAAATCATTTTGGATTTGATCAAATGGATGATGACTCGCCATTTTTTGAATTTGGTGCGACATCACTTGATATATCTCAGCTTGCAGCAAAAATCTCTGAGCGAATGGATCAACAAATTGATACTGTTCAATTGTATCGGTTTGCTACAGTGGCAAGTCTTTCTGAATACTTATTTAAAGAACAGACGGAACGAGAGCAAACGCCAGCTTCTTTCCCAAAAAGAAATACATCACAGGAAAATCCAGATATTGCGATTGTCGGAATGGCAGGAAGATTCCCAGGGGCTTCATCGCTAGAAGACTTTTGGCAGCGTCTTGTGAATGGCGAAGAAATGATTCACTTTTTCACAGAAGAAGAACTCAAGAAAGCAGGGCTGGATGCGTCAGTCTATCAGCATCCGAATTTCATTGGAGCAAAAGGACGTTTACAAGAAATTGAAGGTTTTGATGCAGATTTCTTCAACTATTCTGCTAGAGAGGCAGAGCTAATGGATCCACAATTCAGGCTCTTGCATGAATGTGCTTGGGAAGCGCTGGAGGATGCTGGCTGTGACCCTGATAGAATGGCAGGGAAAATTGGAGTTTATACAGGAACAAGCCCAAATCATGAATGGCTGACACGCTTTGCACATCAAATGGAAGCAACCGAGCAATTCAGCGCAATGCTGTTAAATGATCGTGAGTTCTTTAGTACGCAACTCTCTTATAAATTGAATCTACACGGGCCTAGTGTGACGATGCAGACAGCTTGTTCGACCTCACTTGTCAACATTGGTATGGCCTGTCAAGCATTATTGAATCAAGAATGTGATGCAGCACTGGCAGGAGGTGTGACGGTCAGTTCTCCAGAAAATATCGGCTATATTTATCAAGATGGAATGATTCAATCAAAAGATGGCCATTGCCGTCCGTTTGACCAAGAGGCGAGCGGAACCATTTTCGGAGATGGAGCGGGGATCGTTCTGTTAAAACGTTATGAAGATGCGATAAGAGATGGCAACCCGATTCATGCGGTGATCAAAGGGGTTGGCGTAAACAATGATGGCAGCCGAAAAGCTGGTTTTACCGCTCCGAGTGTGGAAGGGCAGGCAGAGGTATTAAAAGAAACGTATGAAAAATCAGGTATAGATCCCGCGTCTATCGGTTATTTAGAAGCGCATGGTACGGGGACAAAAATGGGAGATCCAATTGAAGTATCCGCCCTTAGCCAAGTGTTCAAAGGAACAGAGCCGCTGACAATCCCAATCGGTTCAGTTAAAAGTAATGTCGGACATTTAAATAGTGCGGCAGGGATTGCAGGTCTGTTTAAAGCCATTTTGGCTATTCAGCACAAAACGATCCCGCCAACCATTCATTATGAATCACCCAATCAGGAGATTCCTTTTAAAGATACACCGTTTTATGTGAATCAAAAGGC
The DNA here is from genome assembly GCF_038593285.1 of Bacillus sp. FSL R5-0712. NCBI lineage: Bacteria > Bacillati > Bacillota > Bacilli > Caryophanales > Bacillaceae > Bacillus > Bacillus sp. FSL R5-0712. The sequence goes on from NZ_CP151981.1 coordinate 728,999, forward strand.
GCTGTATTGGAAGGAATCAGATAAGCCGAGAAGAGCGGGGATTAGTTCCTTCGGTATCGGCGGGACAAATGCCCATATGATCATAGAAGAAGGCATACAGGCAAAGCAAAAGTCAGCTTCTAAGCAAAAGCAGCTGCTCGTCTTATCTGCAAAAACGGATACCGCTTTAGCGAAAATGACAGATCAATTAAAGCAGTATGTGATACAGCATCCTCAAGTTTCGCTTGAAGATATTGCTTATACATTGCGTTATGGCAGAAAGCAATTTCCATACCGAAAAGCCATTGTACTTGCTTCTGCTGATGAATGGCTGCAGCAGAAACAGCTTGAAACCAGTGTGTTCCGAAGCAAAAAATGGCGTAAAGCTACCTTTATGTTTTCAGGTCAAGGTGCTCAATATGCTGGCATGATGCGCGAATTATACGATGCAGAACCAGTGTTCAAATGGGAAGTGGATAGATGCTTCAAATATGTAATGGAGACGGAGCAAGTTGATTTAAAAGGCATTGTTTTTCCAGAGGATGAAACGAATGAAGACATCACAAAAACGTCAAATGCTCAGCCGCTTCTCTTTATATTTGAGTACGCATTAGCAAAATTACTTCAGCATAGCGGTGTTGAGCCAGAATCAATGATTGGGCACAGTATCGGCGAATATGTTGCCGCTTGCTTGTCAGGGGTCTTTTCTCTGGAGTCAGCATTAACACTCGTCATGGCAAGAGGCAGATTGATGCAAGGAATGGAAAAAGGCGCCATGCTTAGTGTGCAATTACCCGAGGCGGAGCTGAATTCGATCATTGATGAATCGCTTTCGATTGCTGCAGTCAATGCAAAAGACCTTTGTGTCGTTTCTGGTAAAGAAGAGCATATCACCGCTTTTGAAAAGAAATTACAGGACAAGGGAATTGTGACAAGACAGCTCCATACTTCTCATGCTTTTCATTCCTATATGATGGAGCCGATGCTTGAGGCGTTTCAACAATTCGTAGAGAAAGTAGAACTGCATGAGCCGACGATCCCGTTCATATCAAATGTGACAGGCACTTGGGCGACAAATGAAGAGGTGATGACAGCATCTTATTGGACCAACCATCTGCGTGGAACCGTTCGTTTTCATGAAGGTTTATCACAGCTGTTAACCGATGAAGTACGAGCTCTCATTGAGGTCGGACCTGGAAACAGCTTGACGGCATTAGCGAAACGTCATGAAAACAAAGAGTCACATCATGATGTCCTAAATATGGTGAGGCATGCAAGGGAACAAGTGGATGACCATGCGTATTTCTTAAAACGTATAGGAGAGCTATGGGCAGGCGGTTATGAGGTCAAAACGCAGCCGCGTCCAACTCAAGAGGAACGACAGCTTGTATCGCTTCCCACATATCCATTCGAACGAAAACGATATTGGATTGAAGCAGGGAAGCCCGCTTCTCCGCAGCTGTCCATTCCTAAGGAAACGAAGAAAAAAGAGATGAAAGAATGGTTCTATCTGCCTTCATGGGAGCAGCAGCCTCTAAAACCAGTTTTCGAAAAAGAACCAGAAGAGCAAACGTGGCTCATTTTCAAGGAACAGGATGCCTTTCATGAACTGTTTGCACAATCATTCAAAGAACAAGGAATCAAGGTCATTTTTGTCACAAAGGGTGAGGTCTATCAAGAGCTGGAGCAGGCGTTTACGATCAATCCGGCAGAAGGTAAGCACTACAGAAACATGCTAGATTCATTGTCTAATAAAGGTATCAATATCAATCGGATTCTGCATTTATGGGAATCTGCGAAAGAAGAGGACGGCTTGAATCGCCAAGCTGCCTTTCAGACGCATATTGAAAAGGGCTATTACAGCTTAATTTTCTTATCTCAAGCGATTGCTGCACAAAAAAATATTCGAGAATGCCGTTTGTTTACTGTCACTAGCGGAATTCAGCCAGTTACAGGGAATGAGATGATATGTGCAGAGAAAAGCGCAATGCTTGGGCCGGTTAAAGTCATTTCACAGGAATACCATCACATTAAATGCTGGAATATCGATGTGGAAGATGTGCCGGATGTTATGACTTGGAAGGAACAGGAGCTTGTCGATCTTATTGGACAGGAAATTATGCAGCCTGGAAAAGACCAGCTTGTAGCGTATCGCAATCGTCAACGCTGGGTGCAGAGCTACAAACGTTTGCCGCTGCAAAAAGATGATGGACTTCCGAAACTGATCAGGCCAAATGGTGTGTATCTCATCACGGGTGGTTTAGGCGGCATTGGATTTGTTCTATCAAAGATGCTGGCGAAAGAAGGAAATGCTCATCTTTATTTAACAGGAAGAACGGCATTGCCGCCAAGAGATGAATGGGCGTCATTTGTTCAACAAGAGAATGCCGATGAAGCGCAGCGTACAAGAATTAAGAAGGTACTCGAGCTTGAACGATTAGGTGCAACAGTAGAAGCGGTGCAGGCGAATGCAGGAGATCTTAAGCAGATGAAACATGTTTTTGAAATCATTCGCAAAAAGCATGGCGGCGTTGATGGTGTGTTCCATGCGGCAGGATTACCAGGAAGTACATCCTTCCGAGCCATTAAAGATATCCCATCTACACTGGCGCAGGGAGAGGATCAATTCCAATCAAAAGTGAAAGGGCTCGATGTGCTAGAGCAGCTGCTGGAGCAAGAACAAGCGGATTTTTGTCTCCTCTTTTCATCCATAAGTGCACTGCTCGGGGGCTTAGGATTCTCTGCTTACTCAGCAGCTAACTTATATATGGACGCATTTGCAGCTAGACTCAATCAAAATAGTCAAACTCCATGGATGTGTGTGAACTGGGATGCGTGGAATTTCTGGGGTGAGCTAGAATCCACAATTGGTGAATCGATTAATGAGCTTGCGATTTTACCAGAAGAGGGTGCTGAGCTGTTCCAATATGTTCTGTCTAACCGGCAGAATCGTCACATGCTCGTGTCCACAGGAAATCTTGAAGAACGGATAGATCAATGGCTGTCATTAGAATCGAAGGCTGCAGCGAGTGCGGATTCATATGAAGTGTCTAAGCACGAAAGACCAGAGCTGGGCAATCCGTATGTGGCTCCTCGAAATGAAACTGAAAAAGTGATCTGTCAAGTGTGGCAGGATTTTATGGGCATGGAGCAAGTGGGCATTCACGACAACTTCTTTGATTTAGGTGCAAGCTCGCTGGATATTGTTCAAGTGACCAATCGGTTAAATCAAGCACTTCAAACAAATGAAGCAGTGGTGACCTTGTTTACGTACCCATCTGTCGCAGAGCTTGCAAAATATATTCAGCCTTCTGAGGAATCAAAGGAAGATACGATGGAAGAAGAACTAGCCGTCGTCACATCAGGTGATCGAAGAGCTCGTTTTAAACAGCAACGGAATAAAAGATTGAGAGGCGGAATCGAGAATGAATGATACAACGAATCACTATCATGGCGCAGAAATTGCTGTTATCGGTCTTGCAGGTCGTTTTCCAGGTGCCAAAAACGTAGATGAATACTGGGAGAATCTGAAAAAAGGAAAAGAAACAATCTCCTTTTTTACGGAGGAAGAATTACGAAGTGAAGGTACAGATGAAGCCTTATTGAAAAACCCTCGTTTTGTCAAAGCAAAAGGGATGCTTGACGATGTCGATTTATTTGATGCGGATTTCTTTGACTATACTCCGAAGGAAGCGGCTATGATGGATCCGCAGTTCAGACTGTTTCATGAATGTGTTTGGACGGCACTTGAAGATGCTGGGTATGATCCGTTTGAATATAAAGGGCAAATCGGTCTTTATACAGGTGCAGGAATCAATACAGAATGGGTCATGAGAGCACTTCAAGGGGCAGCTCAAGGTGAGGATTCAAAAACGCTGGAAGCTGCTGTTCTAAATATGCGTGACTATTTGGCGACGATGATTTCGTATAAATTAAATCTAAAAGGACCGAGTATGGTGGTGCAAACCGCCTGCTCGACCTCGATGGTGTCGATTCATTTAGCTGTTCAGGCTTTATTAAGCGGAGACTGTCATATGGCTGTTGCAGGCGGTGTGTCCATTCGCCTGCCGCAAAAATCGGGTTATCTATATCAAGAAGGAATGATCCATTCTTCCGACGGTCACTGCCGCGTTTTTGATAATAAAGCAGATGGAACCGTTTTTGGAGATGGTGCAGGAGCTGTTATTTTAAAAAATTTAGAGGATGCAATTGAAGACGGCGATCACATTTATGCTGTCATTAAAGGATCTTCTATTAATAATGATGGAAATAGAAAAGTAGGGTATACGGCACCGAGTACGAAAGGCCAAGTATCAGCTATTAAGACAGCACTTCGAATGGCCGAGGTTGAACCTGAATCCATTTCTTATATTGAAGCACATGGAACCGGAACAACACTAGGAGATCCGATTGAAATTGAAGCACTCAAGCAAGCGTTTGATACAGATAAAAAAGGCTTTTGCCGCATTGGTTCTGTCAAATCAAATGTTGGTCATTTGAATGATGCATCAGGTGTCGCTGGCTTTATTAAAACCGTATTAAGCTTAAAGCATCAAGTGATTCCGCCAACGATTCATTTTGAAACACCGAATGAAAAAATTGAATTTGCTGATTCTCCATTCGTTGTAAATACGGATTTGACGCCATGGAGCGAGCAGGCCTCTCCTCGCAGGGCAGGTGTAAGCTCATTTGGGATTGGTGGAACAAACGCTCATGTCATTTTAGAAGAAGCACCTGCTGCACGTGTCCCAGCAGATCGCACAGAAGATAGTGAACTTCTTTTATTATCTGCGAAAACACCGGCAGCCCTTGAAAAAATGACGGATCGCCTTGCTGACTATTTACTTCAGCATCAGCAGCATATCCGTTTAAGCGATGTCGCCTATACGCTGCAAACAGGGCGCCATCATTTCCCGCATAAACGTGTCATTCTTGGAAGTGATACAGCTGACATGTTACAGGCGCTGAATCAAAGGTCAAAAGAGGTGGTCAAGACGGCCAGCTCTCAAACATCGAGCCGGCCAATCGTCTTTCTTTTCCCAGGCCAAGGATCTCAGTATGTGGACATGGGGCGTCAGCTTTATGACAAGTATCCAGTTTTTAAGGAAGCGCTGGATCAATGCTTGAATCAATTCAAACAGCATGTCTCAGTTGACCCGTTCAGCATTTTATTCTCAACAGAAGCAAGTGATGATCCTCAATTGATTAACCAAACCGAATATACACAGCCGCTTCTGTTTAGTATGGAATACGCTTTGGCTAAATTGCTGATGCATTTTGGCATCAAACCGCAGGCGATGATCGGTCACAGTATTGGAGAATACACTGCTGCTGCCGTATCTGGTTTACTGTCTGTTGAAGATGCCGTAGATCTCGTCTGTTATCGCGGACAGCTGATTAGCCAGCTTCCAAAAGGCTCTATGCTGAGCGTACCTTTGAGTGAACAGAAAGTGCTGTCATATTTGACGGATGACCTTTCACTTGCGGCAGTAAATGGACCTGAGTTATGTGTGGTGTCTGGTGAGACGGCATCTATTGATGCACTCGCTGAGAAGCTGGAGGCAGCTGGACATGGGTGCAGAAAGCTTCACACCTCTCATGCCTTCCACTCAAAAATGATGGATGATATCCTGCCATCATTCAAAGAAAAGGTAGCTGAGTATCAATTGAATGCGCCATCTATCCCGTATATTTCTAACGTCACAGGTACGTGGATTGAACATGAAGCAGTGCAAGATCCAGCATACTGGGCTGATCACTTGCGGCAAGCAGTTCGTTTCCGTGATGGAGCAGAGACATTATTAACGGAGCTTGATCCCATTTTTATTGAAGTTGGACCGGGGAAAACGTTAAGCGCCTTTATTCGTCAAGTCTCAAAGGATCACCATCAGCAGCCGATTCCATTGATGCGTCACCCGAAAGAAGAGGCAGCAGATGACCGCTACCTGCTGGGAAGATTGGGTGACATCTGGCTTCAAGGAGTGCCTGTGGACTGGACAAAATTACGAAAACAGAAATCGAATCAAAAAGTATCCCTGCCAACTTATCCGTTTGAACGACAAAGATATTGGATTGAAAAGGGAGATACAGCCGCGTTATCCTCGCCTTCAGGTGTGCAAATGGTTGTGCCGAAGGAAAACAAAGGGCAGGAAATAGAAGAAAGCAATCAATATCAATCCACTGAGGCGAATGGTATAGAAGCAACATTACAGCGGATGTGGAAAGATATTTTAGGTATTGAAAAGGTGGGAAGAGACGATCACTTCTTTGAGCTTGGAGGACATTCGTTAAATGCGACCGGTCTTATTTCTCAAATTCACAAAGAGTTTGGTGTAGAACTAACACTCACAGATATGTTCAACCATCCGACGATCGAGAAGCTCCAAGCATTCATTGAAAAGGCAGAGAAGCATCAATATTTCAAAATTGAACAGGTGGAACAGAAAGACACGTACCCATTATCCGCCGCTCAAAGACGAACATTCCTCATTCATCAGCGTATTGGTAAAGTGACTTCATATAACATGCCAATGGCTCTGAGATGTAAAGGTGAAATCGACGTCGAGCGCTTTGAACAGACCTTTAAGCAATTGATTGATCGTCATGAAACCTTGCGAACGACCTTTGAGTTAAAGGATGGAGAACCTGTTCAGCGGGTCCATGATGATTTTCAATTTGCTGTTGAAATGACTGAGGCTGATGAACAAGAATTAGAAGCACAAATCGATGAATTCATTCGTCCATTTGACTTAAAGGCTGCACCATTGATTCGTGTGCGTTTTGTGAAAATTGTAGAAGATGATCATCTTTTATTAGTTGATATGCATAATATTGTCGCTGATGGAGCGAGCATGAACATCTTTATTAAAGAATTTACTGAGCTCTATCGCGGGGAAACCTTGCCGGAACTTACTGTGCAATATAAAGATTATGCAGTGTGGCAAGACAAATATTTCCGCAGCGAGATGTTTCAAAAGCAGCAGGATTATTGGAAGGAGCAAATGGGCTCAAATGTTCCGACTTTGACAATGCCATATGATTTTGAACGAAAGGAACAATCCTTTTTGGGAAGAGCGATCAAATTTAATATTGAACCGCACATCGTTGAGAAAATTGAACAGCTCGCTGAACGATATCAGCTGACCAATAACGTCATCTTGTTCCAGCTTTATGGCCTGCTGCTCTCACGTTATGCCGATCAGCAAGAACTGATTGTCGGTTCTCTTGTGGCTGGAAGACGTCATGCAGATATTGAGCATACGATTGGGATGTTTACGAACTTCCTGCCAATCAAACTAGACATGGCACAAGAAGCATCCTTTATAGAACAATTGGTACAGACAAAACAAGTTCTACTCGATGCGTACGACCATCAAGAATACCCGTTTGACCAAATGGTCGAGCATTTGAATCCAAAAACAAGGCCGCATCGCAATCCATTTTTTGATACGATGCTTATCTATCACAATGAATACGATCCGAATATTAAAATTGAAGCTGATGGACTGACCTTTGAAACGCATGAGTTTGCAAAGGGAATTTCCAAACTCGATATGAAAATGGATGTTGTCAGAGAGGTAACGGGTGAGTTAAAGTGCGTCCTTCAATACAACCTTGCTCTGTTTAAACATGAGACGATGCAAGCTTTCGTCAAGCACTTCCAGCACTTGATCGAACAAGCTGTTCAAACACCAGATCAACTGCTCAAGGATTTCGCTGTGCTTTCACAGGAAGAAGAACAAGCAGCAAAAGAGAAAAGAGATCGTGCAGAGAAAAAAGAACCACTTGTGCTCACTATCAGCTCGACATTTACAGCAGATCCAGTTGCTCCTTACATTCAGTATTGGACCAAGCAGTTTGATGTGCAGTTCGATATTCAGTTTGCACCGTATGGGCAGGTGTATCAGGAGCTGTTAAATGAGCGTAGCCTTATCTCACAGAAGAAAAACGGTGCAAATCTTCTCCTCATTCGTCTAGAGGATATCGCTGGTCCAGCCCATCTCTCACTGGATGAAAAGAAAAAACTGGCTTCAGAGCATGCAGAAGAACTTGTAAACGTTCTGAAATCAAAAACAAAACATAACCTATATTTTGTTGGTATTCTCCCGATAAGTGCGGCTCTTAGGGACACGTTGCAAGACGTGGAACAAGAGTGGATTGCTCAGTTATCTAAGATAGGCGGTGTTCAGTTGATCGACTGTCGTCAGCTTGCTCAGCAATATCAGCTCGATGACATTTTTGATGAAAAAACAGAGCAAGCCGCACATCTCCCATTCACTGAAGTCTTTTGCGGTGCCATCGGTACAAAAGTCGCGCGAGAGATTGTGGCATGGAAAGGTGCACCATTTAAAGTAGTGGCCATTGATTGTGATCATACGCTGTGGAGAGGTATTGTTTCAGAAGACGGTGTGGAAGGCATCGACATTACGCCAGAACATCAAATGCTTCAGCGCTTCTTAAAGCAAAAACAACAAGAGGGAATGCTGCTTGTGCTAAGCAGCAGAAATAATGAAGAAGATGTGTGGCGTGTGTTTGAAAACCACCCAGATATGGTCTTACAAAAAGACGATATTGTCGACTGGCGGATCAATTGGGAAAGTAAACCGGGTCATCTAAAAGAAATGGCAGATTCACTGAACCTTTCATTATCTCAGTTTATTTTCTTAGATGATGACCCAGCTCAGTGCTTGCGAATGAATGAAGAGCTGCCAGAAGTGATGACATTGCTCTTACCTGCCAATGAAAAAGCCATTCCATTATTTGTTGAGCATGCTTGGGCTTTTGACCGTTATGATGTTACGGATGAGGATAGAGGGCGAACCATGAGCTACAAGGCTGAAAAAGCTCGTCAAAAAGAGAAAGCAGAGTCGCCGTCAATGGAACAATTTTTAAAAGATTTGAACTTGCACATGAGTATAACAGAGTGGGGAGAGCAGCACCTTGCGCGTGTGGCACAAATGAGCAGCCGCATTAACCAATTCCGCTTAAATGATCAGCACTTTGATGAACAGCAGCTGAGAGAGCGGATGGAAAATGCGCATGTTCAGGGCTGGCTCATTGAGGCAGCAGATCGCTTCAGTCATGAAGGGATTGTAGGAGCGATCTTGGCTCATCATGCAGACGACACGTTGAAAATTGATGCATGGATGCTAAGCTGCCGTGCTCTAGGGAAAGGGATTGAGCAAAAATGTCTGACATGGCTCGCCGAATACAGCCGTCAGCACCAGCTTTCTTCCATTGAATTTACGTTTGTATCGACCGGACGTAATGAACTATTCAAGTCATTTATGGAAGAGCAACAGATCCAGAAGATCGAGGGGCAGCAAACATATCGTATACAAGTGGCGGAAATCGGTTCATTGAGTGATCACATTCAAATCGCCGGTCACCTGTCACCTCCTCAGCACTCGACTGAAGAAAAAGAGGGTTACAAGATGGAGGCAGCAAGTCATCTCGCTTCTAAAGGTTTTACATGGGAAACGGTTCAAACAGATCAAACGCTGCATAGCGGTTATGTAAAAGCCCTTGAGGTACATGATGAAGATAGTCTACGTTCATTATTAACGACAAAATTTACAGAGGATCAAGGACTTTATGCACAGCCAACCAATGAACGTGAGGCATTACTTTTAGACATTTGGTGTGACATTCTTCATGTGGAAAAAGTAGGAATTGACAACGACTTTTTCGATTTAGGAGGAAATTCTTTACTTGCTGTCAAAATGGAAGTAGAGATTGAAAAGAAGGGTTGGTATGTTGATGATTTGAATTTTGCTGAAAAACACACCATTCGCGAATTAGCAAAATATATGAAGAGGGAGAATCAGCATGCATAAAGATGTAAAAGCCATATATGAAGAATCAAAAATTTTAGATGAGGCTACTCATTTATACGGGGTCAAGCGAAGTGATATCCACTTTATCGCAGATGCAGAAAACTATGTGTATGAACTAAAAAAAGATGGAGAGTCTTTCATTTTAAAAATTACTCATACCATCCGCAGATCACCTGATTATATTTTAGGTGAAATGGAATGGCTGCATCACTTAGCGAAGGGCGGACTTTCCGTTGCGAAACCAATTGCTTCATTAAATGGCCGTGATATCGAGCAAGTAGACGATGGGCAGGGCGGCGCATTTCTGCTTCGAGTCTATGAAAAAGCACCAGGTCGTAAAGTCGAAGAGGCGGACTGGAACGATGAATTGTTTTATGCCCTTGGACAGTACACAGGTCGCATGCACAAACTGACAAAAAGCTATCATTTGTCAGACCCGCGTTATAAAAGACAAGAGTGGGATGAAGAGGAGCAGCTGAAACTGCGTAAATATGTACCGGCAGATCAGACCCTTGTTTTCGAACAAGCGGATCGGTTGATGGAAAAGCTGGCAAAGCTTCCGAAAAATCAAGATACGTACGGATTGGTTCATGCGGATCTTCATCACGGAAACTTCCACTGGGATCAAGGGAAAATTACGACCTTCGATTTCGATGATATTGGGTACAACTGGTTTATGAATGACATTAGTATTTTGCTATACAATGTCTTGTGGTACCCAGTAATTCCATACGAAGACAAAGCTGCTTTTGCAGGAAACTTTATGAAACAGTTCCTTAAAGGCTATCGTGAAGAGAATGAACTTGGAGATGAGTGGCTTGCCTATATTCCTGATTTCCTTCGTTTACGTCACATGCTGATCTATGGCTTGCTACATCAAGCATTTGATTTGGCTGACATCGGAGAAGAAGAAAAGGCGATGCTCGCCGGCTTCCGTTCCGACATTGAAGAAGCAGCACCTATAACGACGTTTGACTTTACAAAGCTAAGTCAATCTTAAAATGAACATCCCCGCCTATATGATGAGGCGGGGATTGTTTTTATGGACGATAGGTGGATGGTGATTCAATGATTTGAAACAGGTTCTTTCCTTGCTTTGTATTATCGATCCAGCCCTGGAAGGCTGTTTTTCCAGGTCCGTATGCATAGACAGGGACATCCTCACCTGTATGGGCAAAGGTTGTCCAGCCTGAGAAAGAACGCTGATCGAAAATATGTTGAATGCTGAGTTGGATCGTACTGGCCTTTCCTGACTGTGCTGCTTTTTCTACCTGTGATATTTCACCTTCTGTGAGAGAAACTTCAATATAGGTCTGAAGGACATCACGTACAGATTGTCCGTCTGCGATTTTCTTAGCCATATAAACAGGTGTTTTCTTAGCAGCTAAGATGGGCACTGGGTCCCATTTGTAGCCAGTCTCACTTGTCATCCCATCTGTGCCAAACGAAAAACCGCCAGTCGCATGATCTGCCGTGATGACGACAAGTGTTTCTTGATCTTTTTTCGCGAACTGGAGGGCTGTTTGAACTGCTTTCTCAAAATCCTCCATCTCACTCATTGCGCCAACCACATCATTTTCATGTCCTGCAGAATCAATGGTACTGCCTTCAAGTAGCATGAAAAAACCATGCTGATTATCTTGATTCAATTGGGTGAGTGCTGCCTGCGTCATGTCTTTTAACTTAGGCACATGCTTCGGACGGTCGATGGCTCGATCCAGCTCGTCCTCCTGGAATAAGCCGAGCATTTTCGAAGATGATTGAGAGGTTAGATCATCTTTTGATCGCAGAATGGAATACCCGCTCTTCTTAAATTCTTGAACAAGATTACGGTCTTTTCGGTCAAAATATTGCATTCCGCCACCTAGAAGGATATCAACTTTGTGCTCTCCTCCTATTTTCTCATCAAAAAAGTGGTCTGCAATTTGTTCTTTATTTTTTCGGGAGACGTTATGTGTACCAAAAGCGGCAGGTGTTGCATCGGTGATGTCAGATGAGACAACAAAGGCTGTTTTCATTTTTGCTTCCTTCGCTGCTTCAACGACACTTCTAAGAGGTTGTTTTTCATGATTGACGGCGATGGCATCATTGTATGTCTTTTTTCCAGTCGCCATGGCTGTTGCTGCGGCAGCTGAGTCAGTAATATTATCTCGAGGATCATCTGGATGTGTGGTCTGCATCCCGACTAAATAAGGGTCCCAGACGGTTTTTCCTTTTACAGAAGCATGCTTTTCCTGCTTGAATGTACGGTAGGCTTTGATCATGGGCATCCCCATTCCATCACCAACGATAAAAATAATATTTTTTGGTGTTTTCGTTTGTTTCTTGTCTGCTGCATTCGTTGATACGGGAGTGACATAATGTGAGGTGAAAAGGACAGCTAATAAGAGTACTGCTAGAATTCCGCTGAAAAAAAATATACGTTTTTTACGATCCATAGAGCCCATGAAAAATCTCCTTTTATCATTTATTTCATAATTTGTATTTTATTTGAATGTTCAAAATGGTTCAACCCCTTATCCCATAAAAAAGGTGATGAGCCTTTTGTCTCATCACCTTTTATACCGTATCACACTTCACGCCAACGACGCCTTCTAGATCTTTAATATCAAAGTACACATCGGTTGTATAGCGGTCTTTATGCACACGTACGCGTACTTCCATGATCGGATAGTCCTTTTCTTTTAAATCATCAATTCGTACAGAATGAATGCGGATATTGAGGGCTTTCATTTCTTTTAAAATATCGGTCATGCGGTTTCTGTCAGAAAGAGACATTCTGATGCGGATTTCTTTTTCCTGCAGGCGAATCGGTCCGATCCGCTGGAAGAGCCATGGCAGGAATTCGACACTAATGAGAATAAAGAAAAGACTGAGGAAGGCTTCTTTATAAAACCCTGCACCTGTTGCAACCCCAAGCCCTGCTGCTCCCCAGATCATCGCAGAAGTCGTGAGACCTGAGATGACATCATTGCTTTTTCGAAGAATTACACCTGCTCCAATAAAACCAACACCAGATATAATTTGCGCCGGTAACCTGAGTGGGTCCATTTGAAGCTTAGAGACTCGAGGGAAATTGTAGGCTGCATCAATGCTGATGATGGTTAAGACGCAGGAGCTGACAGCAATGACAATACACGTTTTTAAGCCGAGGGGCTTTTTCTTCAGCTCCCGTTCAAGCCCGATAATCAGACCGATTAAGGTGGCCACGGCTAATTTTAAGACTGTATCCCATTCAATTGTCCAAAACATGCATATCGCTCCTTTCACTTCATGTACGTTTCACAACATGTATATGATCTTCTCACAGCCCATATGGCTGCTCAACTCTTATTTTATTCAGTTTCTGAAGAAAGAAAAGCTTTTTATTTTAAAAAGAGAGTCATCCGCATAGGGCAGATGACTCTTCATGTTCTTTATTTTGTTTCTTCTTCAAGATGATTTTCCATTTTGTTGAAAAGCTGTTTTGATGCTTTTGACGGCTTACTTGTCAATAAGCTCACAATAATGGCAGCTAATCCACTAAGCGTAAAGCCTGGAATCATTTCATAAATACCTGTGGCATGGTTGAGGCCTGTCGTAATCCATGTGAGAACCACAACCGCACCAACGATCATTCCAACTAGGGCACCGTGATGATTCATTCGTTTCCAGTATAGGCAAAGCAAGATGACTGGACCGAATGAAGAACCAAATCCTGCCCACGCATAACCGACAAGGTCAAGAATGGTGTCACTTGGGTTAAGTGAAAGGCAGAGAGCAATTACAGCGACAACGAGTACAGACATCCGGCCAATCATGACGAGCTCTTTGTCTGATGCTGTTTTTCTAAAGAACGTTCTGTATAGATCCTCTGTCATGGCACTTGCTGTGACAAGCAGCTGAGACGAAATTGAACTCATAATCGCAGCTAAAATGGCAGAAAGTAAAAATCCAGTGATATATGGATGGAACAATACTTTAGAAAATACGATAAAGATGGTTTCAGGGTCAGCCAGGTTCATACCCGTTTCATGAACATAGGCAACACCCACTAAACCGACAGACAGTGATCCAATCACTGAAATAATCATCCAGCTCATTCCGATTCGGCGTGCTGGTTTTAAATCTTTAACGGACGTAATGGCCATAAAGCGCACAATAATATGCGGCTGTCCAAAGTAACCTAGTCCCCAAGCAAGGAAGGAAATAATGCCAATGACGCTCGTTCCTCTAAAAATATCAAGCAATTTAGGGTCAATCTGTTGAATATCTTGGAATGTAGCAACAGGTCCGCCTAATTGTGTAAAGGCAACGATCGGCACGAGCACTAATGCTAAAAACATGATAGCTCCTTGGACAAAGTCCGTTAAGCTCACTGCCAAAAATCCGCCGAACAATGTATACAAAATGACAATACTTGACGTCAAAATCAGTCCAAACATGTAGTGAGCACCGAATGCTGACTCAAATAAACGTCCGCCTGATACCATCCCAGACGATGTATACAGGGTAAAGAAAATTAAAATGATGACGGCTGAAACAGCTTTTAATAAAGCAGATGAACCTTTGAAGCGTTTATCAAAGAAATCAGGAATCGTAATCGCATCATCCGCAATCTCTGTATAAGAACGTAAACGAGGTGCAAGAATGAGGTAGTTCAAGTAAGCACCAACGATTAAACCAATCGCAAGCCAGGCTGTCGATAAACCCGTTTTATACATTTCACCTGGCACACCCATCAGCATCCATCCGCTCATGTCTGCAGCACCTGCTGAAAGGGCTGTAACGAATGGGCCAAGCCCGCGTCCGCCAAGCATATAATCATTTAAATCATGTGTTTTCCTGAATGCATACCAACCAATGGCAAGCATCCCGATAAAATAAATAGATAAGGAAATTGTAACTTCAATACTCATTTTGTGTTCTCACCTTTTTCGTATTAATTTGACATCACCTCAATCAAAATATACAGAAGTGCGAAGGCAGCTTTTTTGCTTGACTGTCCCGCTCACTGCTATGGTTACTTAACCTAACAGAGTATTCCCAAGTGATCAACCTGCCTAAACCTCTTCATTTTGAAGAAAAAATGTACCGATCGATGATAAGAATCAATATGTAAGCGATTACAAAAATAAACAAAAGTAAAAATTTTCTGAAAAATAAAAAGTCACCTGTTGAATATTTCTTTTATCGATTTGATTATAAAGACGTTTCAAGAGAACGGACCTTTTACCGCACCTACGTAAAGTTGCTTTAGAACAGTAAAATTTGATATGATAAAGTGTATATGACTTATGATCATGACCACGAGTACGCATCATTTTTGGAGGTGAACCTGCATGTCAAGAATTTCAATAGAAGAAGTCAAGCACGTTGCCCATTTAGCAAGGCTTGCGATTACAGAAGAAGAAGCTGAGATGTTTACAGAACAGCTTGATAGCATCATTTCATTTGCAGAGCAGTTAAACGAGGTAGATACGGAAAACGTTGAACCTACTACACACGTATTAAAAATGAAAAACGTCATGAGAGAAGATGTTCCGAATAAAGGTCTTTCCATTGAGGCAGTCGTCAAAAACGCGCCTGATCATAAAGACGGCTATATTCGTGTGCCATCAATTTTGGACTAAAGGAGGCCCGAGACATGTCACTGTTTGATCACAAAATTTCTGAATTAAAAGAGCTTTTACATAAAAAGGAACTGTCTGTTTCTGATTTAGTGGACGAGTCTTATAAACGAATCAATGAAGTAGACGGAAAAGTACAAGCATTCCTTGCACTGGACGAAGAGAAAGCACGTGCGTATGCAAAGGAATTGGACGAGGCAGTTGGTGAAAAGGACGAGCTTGGCCTATTGTTCGGTATGCCGATCGGTGTGAAAGATAACATTGTTACAAAGGATTTGCGTACTACAGCTTCAAGTAAAATCCTGCAAAACTTTGATCCAATTTATGATGCAACCGTTGTGAACCGCCTAAGAGACGCTGAAGCAGTCACAATTGGTAAATTAAATATGGACGAATTCGCAATGGGATCTTCTACAGAGAACTCAGGCTACAAAGCGACGAAAAACCCGTGGAATTTAAACACTGTTCCAGGCGGATCAAGCGGTGGATCAGCAGCTTCTGTTGCAGCAGGTGAAGTACCGTTCTCACTTGGTTCAGATACAGGCGGTTCTATTCGTCAGCCAGCATCTTTCTGCGGGGTTGTCGGTCTTAAGCCGACATATGGCCGTGTATCCAGATACGGATTAATCGCATTTGCTTCATCATTAGACCAAATTGGTCCGATTACACGTAATGTAGAAGACAACGCATATGTTCTTCAAGCGATTGCAGGTGTCGATCAAATGGACGCAACAAGTGCAAATGTCGATGTCCCAGATTTTCTTTCTTCATTAACTGGCGACATCAAAGGCTTGAAAATTGCTGTGCCGAAAGAATACCTTGGCGAAGGCGTTGGCGAGGAAGCAAAAGAATCTGTTCTTCAAGCGTTAAAAGTATTAGAAGGACTTGGTGCTTCGTGGGAAGAAGTGTCTCTTCCGCATTCTAAATATGCGCTTGCGACTTACTACTTACTGTCTTCTTCAGAAGCATCTGCAAACCTTGCTCGTTTTGACGGCATACGCTATGGCTACCGTACAGATAATGCAGACAACCTGATTGATTTATACAAAAATACTCGTTCTGAAGGCTTTGGAGACGAAGTGAAGCGCCGCATCATGCTTGGTACATTCGCGCTAAGCTCAGGATATTACGATGCGTACTATAAAAAAGCACAAAAAGTCCGTACATTGATCAAAAAAGACTTTGAAGATGTTTTCGAAAAGTATGATGTCATTGTAGGACCAACAACACCGACTCCTGCATTTAACATTGGTGAAAAGACAAGCGACCCGCTAACCATGTATGCAAACGATATTTTAACGATCCCTGTTAACCTTGCAGGCGTTCCAGGAATCAGTGTGCCTTGTGGATTTGCAAATGGCCTTCCGTTAGGACTGCAAATCATCGGCAAGCACTTTGACGAAGGAACAGTGTACCGCGTGGCTCACGCTTTTGAGCAAGCAACAGATCATCATAAAGCAAAACCTGAACTGTAAGGGGTGAATCAGAATGAACTTTGAAACGGTAATTGGACTTGAAGTCCACGTAGAGCTAAAAACACAATCGAAAATTTTCTCAAGCTCGCCGACACCTTTTGGTGCAGCTGCCAACACGCAAACAAGTGTCATCGACCTTGGATATCCTGGCGTATTGCCTGTACTGAACAAAGAAGCGGTGAACTTTGCGATGAAAGCGGCCATGGCGTTGAACTGTGAGATCGCAACAGATACAAAATTTGACCGTAAAAACTACTTCTATCCTGATAACCCAAAGGCGTATCAAATTTCTCAATTTGATAAACCGATCGGTGAAAACGGCTGGATTGAAATTGAAGTAGAAGGCAAAACAAAACGAATCGGTATTACGCGTCTTCATTTGGAAGAGGATGCTGGGAAACTGACGCACACAGGCGACGGTTACTCACTCGTCGATTTCAACCGTCAAGGCACACCGCTAGTTGAAATCGTATCTGAGCCAGACATTCGCACACCAGAAGAAGCGTATGCTTACTTAGAAAAATTAAAATCCATTATTCAATATACAGGCGTTTCTGACTGTAAGATGGAAGAAGGCTCACTTCGCTGTGATGCCAACATTTCTCTTCGCCCAATCGGCCGTGAAGAGTTTGGTACAAAGACAGAGCTCAAAAACTTGAACTCATTCGCTTTCGTACAAAAAGGCCTTGAATTCGAAGAAAAGCGTCAAGAGCAAGTATTGCTTTCTGGCGGCTTGATCGAACAAGAAACCCGCCGTTATGATGAAGCGTCTAAAAAGACGATCCTGATGCGTGTCAAAGAGGGATCTGATGATTACCGGTACTTCCCAGAACCAGATTTGGTGGAACTGTACATTGATGACGAGTGGAAAGAACGCGTAAGAGCATCGATTCCAGAGCTTCCAGACGAGCGCCGCAAACGCTATATCGATGAGCTTGGACTGCCTGCATACGATGCAATGGTACTCACGCTGACGAAAGAAATGTCTGATTTCTTTGAAGCGACCATTTCAGAAGGTGCAGAAGCGAAGCAAGCATCGAACTGGCTCATGGGTGAAGTGTCTGCTTACTTAAACTCTGCTCAAAAAGAGCTGGACGATACAAAGCTAACGCCGCAAGGACTTGCTGGCATGATCAAGCTCATTGAAAAAGGAACAATTTCCTCAAAGATTGCGAAAAAGGTATTCAAAGAGCTCATTGAAAATGGGGGAGATGCAGAAACAATCGTCAAAGAAAAAGGACTTGTCCAAATTTCTGACGAAGGTGCGCTGCTTAAACTCGTTACAGAAGCACTTGATAACAACCCGCAATCCATTGAAGACTTTAAAAATGGTAAAGACCGCGCGATTGGCTTCTTAGTCGGACAAATCATGAAAGCATCGAAGGGCCAAGCTAACCCGCCGATGGTGAACAAGATTCTCCTTGAAGAAATCAAAAAGCGCTAAATCGCAAAAAACCGCCTTATGTAATAGGCGGTTTTTTTTTGCTTGAAATGACAGGGTCTTATCATAGATTCAGACCACCGCCGTATATCAATTTAGAGAATCTTTTCTTATAATGAAGCATAAGCGAAAGTGCACATTCGAAGGGGAAAAGGTGAGCTAAATCGAAAACAGCACGTCATGTTACTGAAGAAACAGCTTCAATTGCTCAACTGCTCTAAGAACAGCAGGGTCCACACACTTTTCTAAATTCGTCAGCATCCCTTTGATGACTGGCTTACGAGGTTCAGCTTTTGCCAGCTCTTCTTCAATCACTTCAATGGATACAACGGTATCATCTGAAAGCAGATGCTCAAGCTTTAACGAACGAAGCTCCTCTTGAAGGGAAGCAGCACTCGGCGCTTCATCATCCCAAATGGTTTGCTTCAAAATCGGCTTCGTCTGAGAACGAAGCAAGCCGTGGACCAGATCATCAAACCGTTCGAGTATAAAGGATGAGAGCTCATCAAATGATAATTGCATTTGATCCTGTAAAAGCAGAACCTGCACATATGATTGGATAATTCCTTGGATCATGACTGACAGGTCAGTTACATATGGTTCGATCTCCTGTCCATAAGTGGTCAAGATGGAAATTTGAATTTCATCGTTCATTTGCTTTTTCACAGTTTTTGAATACTTTTTAATCTGCTGGTTTTCTGGAATAATGTTCTCGCTGAGGATCAGAATGATAAAATCCTTGTTCTCAGCAAAATGCTGGAACTGTTCAGCGATTTGTTTCTGAAAGATCTCTCTTGGCGCGAGATGCTGATTCTCTTTTCGAATCATTTCGATAGTTTGCATCGAAGTGTCGATATAATATTCAAACGCTCGGTTGAAAAGCTGTTCTTTTGATTTGAAATGTAAATAAAATGCGCCTTTTGATATTCCGCATTCATCTGCAATTTCCTGAATGGTCGTAGAAGAAAAACCCTTTTTCGCAAACAATTGGATGCTTGCTTTAATGATTTTTTCTTTTTTTTCGTTCATGAAATAAGGCCCCTTCAGCTTTAGAATGTTACGTCAAACGCAAGTGAAATGGTTGACGGCATTGTATATCACCGTTTATTATGATATAGAATGACCAGTCAGTCAATACATAAAGGAAAATGGAGGATATAATGAATTCGATCATCAATTTTGTATTAAAGAATAAGTTCGCTGTATGGCTCATGACGATTATCGTAACAGTTGCTGGTCTATATGCCGGATTGAATATGAAACAAGAATCAATCCCGAATATCAACACGCCAGTCATTACGGTTTCTACAACGTACCCTGGCGCAACGCCGGACGAAGTATCAGATAAGGTGACAGATCCAATTGAAAAATCGATTCAAAACCTCAATGGGGTCAGCGTGGTCACTTCTAATTCATTTGAAAATGCATCATCCATTCAAATCGAGTACGATTACAACAAAGACATGGATGAAGCAAAAAAGGAAATTGAAGATGCGATTAGCAATATCGATTTCCCTGAAAATGCAGAAAAACCTAAAATCGCACGCTTTAGTATTAATGCGATTCCAATCCTAGCCCTAAGTGTCTCTGGTGATAAAGAATCATTACAAGACCTTACACAAAAAGTAGAAAATGATCTCGTTCCTTCACTTCAAGGATTAGACGGTGTCTCTTCTGTCGAAACTTCAGGACAGCAAATCAAAGAAGTAGAATTTTCGTTTAAACAAAAGAAATTGAAAGAATACGGTCTAGATGAAGATACTGTCCAAAACATGATCAAAGGCTCTGATGTGAATGTACCATTAGGTCTATATACATTTGGCAACAAACAAAAATCAGTTGTCGTGGACGGCAATATTTTAAGCGTCAAAGATTTGAAAAACATGCGCATTCCAGTTACACCAAGTGCAGGCGGCAGTGCGGGAAGCGCTGGAGCTGGAGCACCTTCTAACGGTTCAGAAAACCAAGGTGCGCAAGGTACGGAGCAGCAGGCTGGAAGTGCAAGTCAGGCTCAGCAGCAAGCAGGTGGAGGTGCAGCAAGCAGTCAATCTGTAGAGCTTCCGACGATCAAGCTATCTGAGATAGCAGATATTAAAGTCGTAAAAAATGCAGAATCGATCTCTAGAACGAATGGAAAAGACAGTATCGGTCTGCAAATTGTTAAAGGCTCTGATGCCAACACAGTGAGTGTAGCAGAAGAAGTGACAAAAGAGCTTGAGAAATTCAAAAAAGACAACAAAGGTATTAATGTAAGCACCACATATGATCAAGCAGAGCCGATTAAAGAGTCTGTCAGCACAATGCTGAACAAGGCGATCATCGGAGCGATCTTTGCGATCATTATCATTCTATTGTTCCTGAGAGATATCAAATCAACATTAATCTCGGTCATTTCCATACCGTTATCTCTGTTGATTGCTGTTTTACTATTAAATCAGCTGGATATCACATTAAATATTATGACACTTGGTGCCATGACCGTCGCCATCGGGCGTGTTGTCGATGACTCGATAGTGGTCATAGAAAACATCTATCGACGAATGGCGTTAAAGGATGAACCGTTAAAAGGCAAGGCACTCGTCAGAGAAGCCACAAAAGAAATGTTTATCCCAATCATGTCTTCGACGATAGTGACAATTGCGGTATTCTTACCGTTAGCATTAGTAGGTGGAATGATTGGTGAACTATTCATCCCATTTGCCTTAACGATTGTGTTTGCGTTACTTGCTTCACTGCTTGTCGCTATTACAATTGTTCCAATGATGGCACACACTCTATTTAAAAAGAACTTGTACGGCACAGCGAAAAAGGTAAAAGAACATAAACCAAGCAAGCTTGCTGGCGGTTATAGACGTGTACTTAATTGGACACTCAACCATAAATGGATCACATCAGGGATTGCCATTCTTATGCTTGTCGGAAGCTTATTCTTAGCACCACTTGTCGGTGTCAGCTTCTTACCACAGGAAGCAGAGAAAACGGCCATGGTGACATACACACCTGAACCTGGACAAACGAGAGAGCAAGCAATTGATGAAACGAAAAAAGCTGAAGAATATTTGATGAAACGTGACCATGTCAATACAGTTCAGTATTCTCTTGGCTCTTCAAATGCCATGACAGCAAGTGTTGGCGGTAACTCTAACGGTGCGTTATTCTTCGTACAATATGATGATGACACGCCAAACTTTGATAAAGAAAAAGACCGCGTGGTCAAAGCCCTTCAAGACAAAGCGTCTAAAGGGGAATGGAAATCACAAAACTTCTCATCTGCTGGTGCAAATAATACCGTGACATACTATGTGTACGGGGACAAAGCAAGTGATATTGAAGGCACAGTAAAAGATGTTGAGAACATCTTAAAAGATGAGAAAAACCTGAAAAATGTCAGCACAAGCTTATCTGAGAAATACGACGAATATACGTTTAATGCAGATCAAGAAAAACTGGCGAAACTAGGTCTAACTGCTTCACAAATCGCTCAAGCGATTGCACCTCAAAATAGTGAAACAACACTGACGAAAGTCACAGAGGACGGCAAAGAACTTGATGTGAAGCTTCAAACGGAAAAAGATGAATATAAGAGCAAAAAAGATTTAGAAAACAAAAAGATCACCACACCAACAGGGCAAGAAGTCCGAATTGGTGATGTCGTCAAAGTAAAAGATGGGACGACAGCAAATACGGTGACAAAACGTGATGGAAAAATCTACGCAGAAGTGTCTGGTGACATGACAACAGACGACGTCTCAAGTGTAACGCAGGATGTTCAGAAGAAAGTCGATAAGCTTGACCTAAAATCTGGCGTAACGATTGACACAGGCGGCGTAAGTGCGGATATCCAAGAATCCTTTACACAGCTTGGCCTTGCAATGCTAGCAGCGATTGCCATTGTGTATCTCGTTCTCGTCATCACATTTGGCGGAGGTCTTGCACCATTTGCAATTCTCTTCTCACTTCCATTTACGGTTATTGGCGCACTGCTTGGATTGTTTATAGCAAAAGAAACCATCAGCTTAAATGCCATGATTGGATTGCTCATGCTGATCGGTATCGTTGTAACTAATGCCATTGTCTTGATTGACCGAGTGATTCATAAAGAACAAGAAGGTCTCTCAACAAGAGAAGCATTACTTGAAGCAGGTACAACAAGATTACGTCCAATCTTAATGACGGCACTTGCGACAATTGGTGCACTGCTGCCACTCGCATTAGGATTTGAAGGCGGAAGCCAAATCGTATCAAAAGGACTTGGTGTTACCGTAATTGGCGGTTTAACAAGTTCTACACTTCTCACATTGGTTATCGTTCCAATCGTGTATGAAATGTTAAGCAAGTTTAGACGTAAGAAAAAGTACGCAGAAGAAGAGTAAGAGGAAGCCCCGCCAATGAGCGGGGCTTTTTTTATTTTGAAATCTGACAAACAGCTTTTCTCATAAGCTCTTCAAAAGCGTGGAAAAAGGCATCACGATCGACATGGTCAATCACTTGAATTGATTTTCCATCTGGATGCTCTTCAGTGCGACCTTGTCTAGGCGTTTCGGTATAAACGATTGCGTTCACTTCTTTTGAGCGAGTAAATGAAGAGGAAGCAAGAGTGATCGTTGTCAGCACGTCCCATAAGTAGTAAGTCGAGTTCGTTTCATGATGAATGAGCGGCGGACAAAAGGCGTAGCACTGTCCGATAAAATCTATTCCAATATGAGAACGAAGAGAAGCCCAGCGCTGACGTACATCAAGTGTAAGCGGGACTTGATTTGTACTTTCAAGCGCGACCATTTCAATAGGAAACGGTTCCTGAAAGACAGTGCTGACAGCATAAGGGTCCCAAAAGGCATTCCATTCTGCTGTCCCATCATGCTCGGGTTCTTCAACATTGCCTTTTTCAAGGAACGTGCCGCCCATCCACACCAATTTCTCAATTTTATTAGAGATCGAAGGATCTTCTTCTAAAGCGCGTGCAAGATCTGTGAGCGGACCAGTAAAGAGCAGGGTGACAGGTTCTTTTGCCTTCTTAACCGTTTCAATCAGGTGAAGGTGTGCTGGCAGCTTGGACACTTTTGTATCAACAGTGCCTTTTTCATTTAAAATTGGCAGAGCATCTACATAAAAAGCATGCATACGCCACTCCTTTGGAAATGGATTGACGCCTCTAGAAGTTGAAGCAGCAACTTCAATTTCATAAGGACTAAAGCGATCAATGATTTTTTGAGATGCACTGAGAGCAGGCTCTAAATAACAATCAGCAGGAATCACAGACATTCCGATCACTTTCACATGTTCCATTTGAAGGAGAAGAAATAAAGAGACGAGGTCATCAACACCGCCGTCATGATTAAAATAGACAGGCTTTTTCATCGCATATCATCCTTTACAGCGTTTTCTTTTATCTTATCAGAATGCTTTCTTGCTGAGGGAGTTTGGCTAGGAGATTTCACATAATTAGGTGGTTGTTTTGTTGCCATTTTCAAATCTCATAGTATAATTAAAGGTTGTTAGTGGTGAAAATAGATTGCATAATGAATATAGGATGATGATGAATGAAACGTGCTCGAATTATATACAATCCGACATCTGGGCGTGAACTCTTCAAGAAGAATTTACCGCAGGTTTTGCAAAAATTTGAACAAGCTGGCTATGAAACTTCTTGTCATGCGACGACATGTGCAGGAGATGCCACGCAAGCAGCAGAAAAAGCCGCACAGAGAGATTTTGATTTAATTGTAGCAGCAGGTGGAGACGGCACGATCAATGAAGTCGTCAACGGACTAGCACCGCTTGAAAAAAGACCGAAACTAGGAATTATTCCCGTTGGAACGACAAATGACTTCGCAAGAGCACTTGGCATTCCACGAGAAGGTGTTTTAAAAGCGACAGATGCCATTATTGAGGGTGTAGCGAAGCCGCTTGATATCGGTAAAGTCAATGGCCATTATTTTATTAATATTGCTGGCGGCGGCCGGTTAACAGAGCTCACCTATGAGGTGCCTAGTAAGCTGAAGACCATGCTTGGACAGCTTGCTTATTATTTAAAAGGCATGGAGATGCTTCCATCTATCCGCCCGACAGAAGTCGAAATTGAATATGACGGCAAATTGTTTCATGGAGAAATCATGCTGTTTCTTGTTTCACTCACAAACTCAGTAGGCGGCTTTGAAAAACTAGCGCCAGATTCCATTTTAGATGATGGGATGTTTGACCTGATTATTCTAAAGAAGGTCAATCTAGCAGAAGCCATTCGAGTGGTCAGCCTTGCACTCAGAGGCGAGCATATTCATGATAACAATGTCATCTACGCAAAAGCGAATCGCGTGAAGGTAGATGTAAAAGATAAAATGCAATTAAATTTAGATGGTGAATACGGCGGCATGCTGCCGGGTGAATTTGAAAACCTGTATCGCCATATTGAATTTATTGTGCCAAAAGCAACAGCTGAAAAAATAGGGTGAAGACTGAACTTGGTTCCTTATGGCGGCCAAGTTTTTCTTTGCAAATGAGGTGATAAAATTGGTGAAAATGAAACCGCCTGTTGAAAAAAATGAATACTACAATGTAACCTTTGAAGACTTAACGCATGAAGGTGCAGGTGTAGCAAAAATTGAAGGATTCCCTGTCTTTGTACCGAATGCCCTTCCTGACGAACAAGGGAAAATCAAAGTCACACGAGTCAAAAAAGGATTTGCTTTTGGACGACTCATGGAGCTGACAAAGGAAAGTCAGCACAGGCAAGATGCGCCATGTCCCATTTACAAGCAGTGCGGCGGCTGTCAAATTCAGCATATGAGCTATGAAGGCCAGCTGCTATTCAAACAAAAACAAGTAAAGGACGTTTTAGAGCGGATCGGCAAGCTTGATATGAGCCGTGTAAAAGTTCATCCTGTACTCGGCATGGAAGACCCTTGGAATTACCGAAACAAAGCACAAGTGCCAGTTGGCGAACGCGAAGGCGGACTTGTTGCAGGATTTTATCAGCAGCGTACCCATGAAATCATTGATATGGAAAAATGCTTGATTCAGCAGTCAGAAAACGACGAAGTGGTACAGGCAGTAAAAGACATATGCAATGCGTTTGGCATCAAAGCATATAACGAAGAGCGGCACAAAGGCTGGCTGCGTCATGTGATGGTTCGCTACGGTATTGCAACAGGTGAAATGATGGTTGTGTTTGTTACTAGAACAGCTGACTTTCCGCAAAAGCAGCAGTTGATTGAGCAGATTATAGCACGCTTCCCACATGTTCGGTCAATTGTACAAAACGTGAATTCAAAGAAAACAAATGTCATTTTCGGAGACGAAACAACCGTTTTATGGGGCGAAGAATACATTTATGACACGATTGGCGACATCAAATTTGCCATTTCGGCCCGCTCGTTTTATCAAGTGAACCCAGCTCAAACAAAGGTACTTTACGACAAAGCGCTTGAATATGCAGAGCTGCAAGGCGAAGAAACCGTCATCGATGCCTATTGCGGAATCGGTACCATTTCCTTATTTCTCGCACAAAAAGCAGGCAGAGTATATGGCGTTGAAATTGTCCCAGAAGCAATTGAAGATGCAAAACGCAATGCTGCCTTAAACGGAATCAATAATGTTGAATTTGCAGTCGGTGAAGCAGAAACCGTCATCCCAAAATGGTACAAAGAAGGCATCAAAGCAGATACCCTCGTCGTCGATCCGCCAAGAAAAGGCTGCGACGAAGCACTGCTTGACACCATTTTAAAGATGAAACCAAACCGAGTTGTTTATGTTTCCTGTAATCCTGGGACGCTTGCTCGTGATTTGAGAATTCTTGAAGATGGCGGGTATGTGACAGAGGAAGTGCAGCCTGTGGATATGTTTCCGCATACCTCACATGTGGAATGTGTAGCAAGTCTTGTGATTAATCAGTAATTTATTGTGACATCCCGATTCTGTGAAAAACATTGATATCGGGATGTTTTTATTTTTGTATGTTCAATCGGCCTAAAAAATGATATTTGGAAGTGGAATTAATATTTTTATCCCGCAATTCATCTCCAAATGTCCTTTTTTGCAATTTTGCCCGGTTCATATTAAAGTATATAATGATAAAAATTGCTGAAAGACTTTATAGAAGGACATGCCCTAAAAGGCGCTATGTCATGAGAGGAATTGGATGAAAGATGAGTAAAAATTTCTGGCGTGATTTACCGCGGCCATTTTTTATATTAGCACCAATGGAAGAAGTGACAGATGTTGTGTTTCGTCATGTTGTGAGTGAGGCGGCGAGACCGGATGTGTTTTTTACAGAGTTTACGAACAGTGAGAGCTATTGCCATCCTGATGGCATTCAAAGTGTGAAGGGGCGTTTAACGTTTACAGAGGATGAGCAGCCGATTGTTGCTCATATTTGGGGAGACAAGCCTGAGAACTTTAGACAAATGAGCATTGGAATGGCGGAAATGGGATTTCAGGGGCTTGATATTAATATGGGCTGTCCTGTCCCGAATGTCACCCAAAACGGAAAGGGCAGCGGCTTGATTCTTCGTCCAGACGTTGCGGCAGAGCTGATTCAAGCGGCAAAAGCAGGGGGATTACCTGTCAGTGTGAAAACAAGACTTGGTTTTACTGAGGTCGATGAATGGCGCGGGTGGCTTAGACATATTTTGGAGCAAGATATTGTGAATTTATCAATCCATCTTCGTACAAGAAAGGAA
This sequence comes from Bacillus sp. FSL R5-0712, assembly GCF_038593285.1. NCBI lineage: Bacteria > Bacillati > Bacillota > Bacilli > Caryophanales > Bacillaceae > Bacillus > Bacillus sp. FSL R5-0712. Next base: position 756,014 of record NZ_CP151981.1, read on the forward strand.
ATGAGCCAGGTGGATGCGCATTGGGAGCTCATTCCTGAGATTAAGAAACTTCGTGATGAAGTAGCACCTGATACTCTTTTGACGATCAATGGTGATATTCCTGATCGTCAAACAGGCTTAAAGCTCGCTGAACAGTATGGAGTAGACGGCGTGATGATTGGGCGCGGAATTTTCCATAACCCATTTGCTTTTGAAAAAGAGCCGAGGGAGCATACAAGTGATGAACTGCTTGGTCTTTTAAGGTTACATCTTGATCTCCATGATCAATACTCATCACTAGGTTTGCGTCCATTCAAGGCACTGCACCGTTTCTTTAAGATTTATGTAAAAGGATTCAGAGGAGCGAGTTTCTTAAGAAATCAATTAATGAACACATCATCAACAGATGAAGTGCGTGCCATGTTGGATGAATTTGAAGCGAGAAATCAAGAACAATCATGACCAACAAGAGGAGGAGGGGGAACCCTTCTCTTTTTTATTAAACAGGACTATTAAACTAGTTCTCTTAAATGGTAAAATAATATAGAAATAACAATTGGAGGTATTTTATTTGAAACCATTTTGGGATAAAGATAGAGAAAGCGAAGAAACATTTAAGAAAATCAATGAGAAAGGCATTGCAAAAGCGGAAAAGAAGCTAGGCGTTATCCTGCCTGATACATATAAGCAACTGATCCTCGAACAAAATGGCGGGTATACATTGCATAATGCTTTTCCAACGGATCAGCCGAATGGATGGGCAGAGGATCATGTGTCATTTGATCATTTAAGAGGAATTGCCAAAGATGAAGGCATTATGGATAGTGATTATTTAATAGAAGAATGGGAATTGCCTGAGGGACTTGTGCTCATTTGTGGGGATGGTCATACGTGGATTGCATTGGATTACAGAGAAACAAAGGAGCATCCGCCGGTTCATTACTTTGATCTAGAAGATGAGACGGATTTCAAATTAGCGGATTCGTTTGATGAACTGATTGCTGGGCATTATACCGCTGAATAGCATGAATAGGAAAAGGCAGCAGCAAGTAGATATATTTCATTAAAACCGTTGTTATACAGTGTTTTTTGAGAGAGACAAAAGAGTCTCTCTTTTTTTTGCGAAGCAACATTGAATCTCTCTCCAAAACTGTATCTGTTATGTTTAAGTCTTATTATTCAATTGGTTCACTTTCCACTCACTAAATTTTCTGACGATAATATCTGCCACAATGTAAAATGGCAGAAAGCTGGAGTTGTCCACTTTGTTATATAAGTGAAACGGGGTGCTGCTTACATAGATGTTAAACATGGCATTTTGTGCAAGGAGGTTATTCCTTAATGTGGTCATGCTGATAAATTTGATATGTCTCGTTTTCACCAATTGAATGATTTCATCTAAATTCTTCGATTCACCCGATAAAGAAATGATAAATAAAAGGTCATCCTCACCAAATTCAATGATTCCATCTGTTAAATCCCGCTTGCTTCGTAATACTTGAGATTTCTTATGCAGTGACCATAGCTGCCGCTGTATATCATTTGCTAAATCAAGCTGTGCAGTTCCTGTCCCATAAATATAAATATACGGTGCACGATCAATCAGTTGATTTAATTGATGAAAGTCCAGCTGCTCCATATATTTTCTTGTCTGCCGGATGTCTTGATCAAGCAGCTGCATTAAATCCTGTGTGGTCTCTTCAGTGAAAGCATTTAATTTCACATAAGACTTTAAGTCACTGTAGCCGTCGAACCCTATTTTCTTGGCAAGCCGATGGATGGATGAGATGGAAGTATGAGCATATCGGGCAAGGTCCTGAATTTTCATTGTCTTCATTTCTTCAAGATGATCATGGATCGTTTTAATAATGTGCAGGTCATTCTTATTTAAATCTTCGAAGTATTTATTAACCAGCTTGTCCAGTATCATGCGATGTGCCCTCCAACATGAAAATATTTTCTTCCTGTGAAAATATAATCTAATGTTACAACTTGATTTCTAAATACGTCAAACCTATTGGTTTTTGTAAGCGCTGCCTTTACAGTGATGTTATGGATCAAGCAAAGGGGTTATGCTTATGAATGCAATCAAGCGGTTTGGCAGTGCTATGGTAGTTCCTGTACTTTTATTCGCGTTTTTTGGTATTGTTGTCGGCCTCGCGACTTTATGTAAGAATCCAGCGATTATGGGGGAAATGGCTGGAGAAGGTACGATGTGGTACAAGGTTTGGTCACTGATTGAAAGCGGGGGATGGACGATTTTCAATCATATGGAATTAGCCTTTGTGATTGGATTGCCCATCTCACTTGCAAAAAAAGCGCAAGCACGTGCGACGCTCGCAGCTTTGATGATTTATCTTGTATTTAACAATTATATTCATGCTATTTTGACACTTTGGCCGTCTACTTTTGGCGTTGATTTATCGCAAGGTGTCGAGAACGTAGCGGGTGTAAAAGAAATTGCGGGTATACCTACGCTGGATACAAGTATCATTGGTGCGGTGATGATATCTGGAATCGTCATTTGGATCCATAATCGTTTTTATGATCAAAAGCTGCCTGAAATGCTTGGGATTTTCCAGGGGCTTGTATTTGTTGTCATCATCGGATTCTTTGTGATGATTCCTATTGCTTTTATCGTTGCTTTTGTATGGCCCTATGTTCAGCAGGGGATTCAATCTCTCCAAGGGTTCATGGCACAGTCTGGTTATATTGGTGTCTGGCTGTTTCATTTCTTGGAAAGGGTGTTAATTCCAACAGGACTTCACCATTTTATTTATACACCTTTTGAGTTTGGTCCAGCGGCTGTAAATGGGGGGTTAAAACCATATTGGATTGCTCACTTAAATGAATTTGCGTCCTCCACTTCCGATTTGAAGGATCTTTATCCATACGGATTTTTATTGCATGGGAATATTAAGATGTTTGGCTGTTTAGGGATAGCTTTAGCCATGTATTTTTCAACACCGAAAGAAAACAGAAAAAAGGTTTTGGCATTGGTATTACCCGCCACATTAACAGCGGTATTTGCCGGAATTACAGAACCGCTTGAATTTACATTCCTATTCCTCGCGCCTTATTTATTTGTAATACATGCACTTCTTGGTGCGACCATGGTGACAATCATGAATATGTTTGGTGTTGTCGGAATGATGGGTTCCGGGTTTATTGAAATAGCTGCATTGAACTGGATTCCGCTCTCTTCAAATCATGGAGGGACTTATCTGATCCAAGCGATGATTGGACTTCTTTTTACAGCCGTGTATTTTGTCATATTTAGATGGATGATTGTGAAATTCGATATTCCATTACCAGGACGAAAACATGAGGAGGAGACGAGGCTATATACAAAACAGGATTATGAGAATGCTCATAAAAAAGGTCATGACCAAAAAGAAGCGCCCGTTTATGCATCTGAGTATGAAGAGAAAGCCGTGTATTTCTTAGAAGGTCTTGGCGGTAAAGAAAACATTAAAGATGTGACAAACTGTGCCACACGTCTGCGTATTACAGTGATTGACCCTAGCTTGGTGAAAGATAGGGACTACTTTACAAAAAATAAACTGGCCCACGGCATGGCGAAGAGTGGTCAAAGCATTCAAATCATTGTTGGCTTAAGTGTACCGCAAGTAAGAGAGTCCTTTGAGACAAAACTTTCATTAGATTAAAAAAGGAGCTGGATATCATGAAAAAATTTAATATTACCATCGCTGGAGGCGGAAGTACATTTACACCGGGGATCATTTTGATGCTGTTAGACTATCTAGATGAGTTCCCAATTCATACAATTAAACTCTATGATAATGATGAAGCTAGACAAAAGACGATTGCAGATGCATGTGAGATTATGTTAAAAGAACGGGCACCAGAAGTGCGATTACTGGCAAGCACGGATCCAGAAGAAGCCTTTACTCAAGTCGATTTTGTGATGGCACATATTCGTGTCGGGAAATATGCAATGCGAGAATTAGATGAGAAAATTCCATTGAAGCATGGAGTCGTCGGACAGGAAACATGCGGCCCAGGCGGGATAGCTTACGGAATGCGGTCCATTCCAGGTGTATTAGAACTTGTCGATTATATGGAAAAATACTCACCTGAAGCTTGGATGTTAAACTATTCGAACCCTGCAGCGATAGTCGCAGAGGCAACACGTAAGCTAAGACCGAATGCCAAAATTTTAAACATATGCGATATGCCAATTGGCATTGAAGAATTAATTGCAAAAAATTTAGGCTTATCTTCGCGGAAAGAACTAGAAGTCGATTACTATGGTTTGAATCATTTTGGCTGGTGGACAGATATTCGAGATAAAGCAGGAAATAGCTTAATGCCTGAGGTAATTAAGCATGTAAGCCAGCATGGTTATGCAACAGATGGAACATCTGAGCTAGAACAGCAGAAGAGCTGGAACAGCACATTAAAAAAGGCCAAAGATATTCAAGCGCTTGATCCAAAAACGATACCGAATACGTATTTGAAATACTATCTATTTCCAGATGAAGAAGTGGCACATTCAAATATCGAGTTCACGCGTGCCAATGAAGTGATGGAGGGGCGGGAAGCTTTTGTTTTTAGTGAATGTCAGGCCATCATTGATAAAGGAACTGCAAAGGAAACAAAGCTGACCATTGATGAACACGCTTCCTATATCGTTGATTTGGCACGAGCCATTGCTTTTAATAAAAAGGAACGGATGCTGATGATCGTAGAGAACAATGGCGCTATTAGGAACTTTGATCCAACAGCCATGGTCGAAATTCCTTGTATTGTTGGCAGCAATGGTCCAGAAAAATTAGTAGTTGGAGAGATTCCTAGATTTCAAAAAAGTCTTATGGAGCAGCAAGTTGGCGTAGAAAAACTAGTAGTAGAAGCATTTGAAGAAGGGTCCTATCAAAAATTATGGCAGGCCATCACATTATCGAAAACGGTGCCGAGTGCTAAAGTAGCAAAAGATATTTTAGACGACTTAATTGTGGCAAATCAAGCATTTTGGCCAGAGTTAACATAACACGAGAATAAGCAATATGGGCGTGACAGCGCTCATATTGCTTATTTGTTTTTTCAACCGATGTATTGTAAAAAGCCTCCTTACCAAAAGGGGGCCGCCATTCCTTACTCTGCGGTCTCCTCAACCTCACGGCTATCCTCTGTTTCACCAATATAAATAGGGCCGTTTGCGTGGTCGATTCGGATTGGCCACTCGTACGGAATTTGAAGACGTCTAGCAATGGCTCTCCAGAATTTTGTGGAATCCATTTCGAATTCTTGAAAGTCTTTTAATAAGTCTTTGTAAGACGAGCCATCAAATTGAATGAACATATCTTGAAGGCGCATGAACGCGACATGTCTCACTTCAAGTGCTGCTGCGGCATCCATTTCTTCTTCTGTTGCTTCTCCGATGATTGTACCTGCGGGCGGAAGCATGTCGTATACGTTAAATTCCTCTTCTTCTTCGTGTGCTGCATTGTGCTGTTGATCTGACATTTTTCTTCACTCCTTCTAGTTCTCAATCAAAACTTTATTTCGTGCTTACTTCTATTATCGGAAGGAAATGTGAAATGTGGAATGAAAAGTGGAGCAGATTCACAACTCTTGCTTTTTTCTCTTGAATCATCTATGATCAATTACAGATATAAAAGGTCTATAATAGATAGAAAGGGGTTTCCTTATGAAATATTCTAAAGCAACCAACTATGCGCTGCATACGATGGTGTTTTTAACTCTTGCGCCAAAGGGTAAAGCGATTGGCGTTGAGCCTCTTGCTAAGATGCAAGACCTTTCACCAACTTATTTATCCAAAATTTTAACAAAGCTTGTGAAGGCGGGATTGATTGAATCAACTCCTGGTGCAAAGGGAGGTTATACCCTTATCAAACGAAAGGAAGACATTTCTTTTTTAGATGTCATTCAGGCTGTAGAAGGACAAACGAATTTATTTCGCTGCTCCTTAGAGCATGACTCCTTTATGCCTCATGATGGCTGTTTGATTGAACAAGTTATGCAGGATGTTGAAACGAAAATGCAGGAGACATTAAGTCAAAAACGGTTAATTGATATTGCGAACCAAATTGAACAGACAGAAAAAAATCCATTTTTCAACATGTGATTTTTTTGAACTAATTATAGATATTAAGAGTCTTTAAAGTCTTGAATAGAAAAGGAGAGATTGATATGTTATTAGATTGTGCCATTATCGGAGGCGGGCCAGCCGGATTAAGTGCAGCACTTGTTGTAGGGAGAGGCAGAAAGCAGGTCATTGTATTTGATGATGAGCTGCCAAGAAATCGAGTGACGCAGGAATCACATGGATTTATTACAAACGATGGAATGACACCGTTTGAGATCAGACGAGCGGGAGAGGCAGATCTTCAAAAATACCCTAATATCAAAATCAAACGAAGTCGAATTGTTGATATACAAAAGAAAGAGGAAAGATTTACGTTACTAACACACGAGGGGGATACATTCAAAGCGAAAAAAATCATTTTAGCAACAGGTCTTCAGGATATACTGCCAGAGATCGAAGGAATTCATGATGTGTACGGAAAAACGTTGTTTAGCTGTCCTTTCTGTGATGGATGGGAATTAAAGGACAAAGAACTTGCCCTCATTGCAGAGAGTCAGCGAGCCCTGCATATGGCTAAGCTTCTTTCCAATTGGACAAAGGATTTGATCGTGTTTACGAATGGGCACGTGTTGGCTGAAGAGGACAAGGTACTTCTGACGGCACATTCTATTCAAGTCATTGATGTGCCAATTGTGTCGATTGATCAAGACAATGGGCAGCTGCGCTCTCTCCAGCTTGCAAATGGGGAGACAGTAAAAAGGGAAGGCGGTTTTGTCGCAAGTGAATTCAAGCAGTCAGCCCCATTTGCTGAAAAACTAGGCTGTCAAATGACGAAGAATGCTGGTATTGAAACAGATATCCTTGGACGTACAACCGTCAGTGGTGTCTTTGCATGTGGTGATAATCTAGGCGGTCCTGCTCAGTTAGTTCTCGCAGCAGCAGCTGGAAGCCAGGCAGGAATGGGTGTCATTCATGAACTGGTGCAAGAAGAGTTTCAAGAAAAAACATCTCTATGAAAAGAGATGTTCAGCGATGAACGGTTTTCTGTTTTGCTAAGACGTGAGCTGTCCATTCAAAAAGTGCGTAGATGACAAAGAAGATCAGGATCCAGCTGCTGACATCGACCCATACATTGGTGATCTGAATGATGTTCGCCTGATCAAGTCCAGCCTGTATCCACATGGTGATCAGTGCTGTAAGGAACACTTGTAAAAACCATTTTGATGTTTTCAATTGACCACACCTCCATCTCTTTCTATCATATAAGAAATGACAGTTTATTTCCAATTTGTTTCCCTATATGTTTCAACGGTAAAATGAAAAATAAAACGAGTGAAAGGAAAGCAAATGAGTGATCAAACAAATATGTTTCTAAAAAATCATTTTCCTCATCTTATCCTCACGCCGCCTCTTTTTTATGAGTGGCCTATTGGGCTTCGGTTTGAAGTGGCAGATTGGTCATTAGGAAAAGAATCGATTGTATTAGAAAAAGCGGGAGATCGTGCTTTAGAGATTGTGAAATATGTTTTTGATCCAGAAGACGAGATGCTGCTTGTGACGGATGTGTATACAGATCATGAACATGAATTAACGAAGCGTAAGCTCCTTGTCTATCAAAAATATGTGCATCGGCAAGTGAGGAACAGATTGCGCCACGAGCTTTTGACTTATGTACGTCCAGAAATAGAAGATTCACTGACATTAGAGAGATTTACACTCAAATGCCAGCTGCAAGACATTCGATTGCGTCCGCTTCTCCATGCGATGTGCCAGGAGGATTTCTATGCACCGAATCAAATCTTGAAGGGAAAACTGGGGTATGAAATTTACCTAATGAATCTCTCAAAAAAAATGATTTTTCACTTATATGATGATCGAGGCTGTGATCTCATTGCGGCAGATGCTGAGCGTCTACGCCCAGTCTATGAAGGCTTACAGCACTGGCTATTAGACTATGATCGTCCTCAGATGGACCGGCTGTTTGCAGCCAAATAAAAAAACCGCACTTTCGACAAGTGCGGCTTCTTTTTATGCTTCTACTTTATTGAAGAACTGTGGCAAATATTCTTTGTGTGCTTCTAGCATTTCATCTAGGATGCTTTTTGCAATTGCATCTGATGGGACAAGCGGGTTGATGGTCATTGCGACAAGAGCTGTGTTGTAATCGCCTGTCACGGCTGCTTCAGCAGCTACACGTTCAAAGGATTTAATTTGAGAAATAAGTCCTTTGACAGCGACCGGCATTTCACCAACAGCGATTGGTTTAGGACCGTCTTTTGTGATCACACAGTTGAGTTCAACCGCAGAATCATTTGGAATGTCACTAATAGCCCCGTTATTAATGGTGTTTACAGGCTGAATGTCATGCTTGTCGTTATAAATGGATGCAATCAAGTTGCATGCCGCATCACTGTAGTAGGCACCGCCTCGTTTTTCAAGCTGTGGCGGCTTGATGTCGAGATCAGGGTCTTTGTAAAGCTCGAACAAATCATTTTCTAATGCGCGAACGACTTCAGCACGTGTTCCTTCATTTGCTGCTGCTTTCTTTTCCTCAGCCAGCATATCACTTGTTTTGTAGTAGTAACGGTGATACGGACAAGGAATGACGCCAAGCCCTTTTAAGAAATCAGCATCCCACGGAATCGCTTGAATGTTGTTCATCGACATGCTGGAGTTTGGATCAGCCATGTCTTCGATGACTTGATCCATGATGCTTTTGCCATCTAAGAATACATTGAGTCCAAAGACCATATGGTTTAATCCAGCAAAGCTGACTTCGACTCTGCTTGCGTCGACACCAAGCCCTTTGGCGATTCCCATGCGAATGCCGATCGGCACGTTACATAAACCAACGACTTTACGATGGTTTGAATAACGAAGAACGGCTTCAGTGACCATACCAGCTGGATTTGTGAAATTCACAAGCCATGCATTCGGGCAAAGCTCTTCAATATCTTTGACAATATCAAGAATGACAGGAATGGTGCGAAGTCCTTTGAATAGACCTCCTGGACCATTTGTTTCTTGACCAATGACATCATATTTTAAAGGAATGCGTTCATCCTTCATACGTGCTTCAAGAAGTCCGACACGGAATTGTGTTGTGACAAAATCAGCATCTACAAGAGCTTTCCTGCGATCTAATGTTAAATGAACCTCGATTGGGAGCCCTGCTTTTTTGACCATGCGTTTTGCAAGATTTCCGACGATCTCAAGTTTTTCTTTTCCCGCTTCAATATCAACGAGCCAAAGCTCGCTAATCGGAAATTCATCGTATCGTTTAATAAATCCTTCTACAAGCTCTGGTGTATAGCTTGATCCTCCGCCAATTGTGACAACCTTTAATCCTTTTGCCATGTTCTGCACCTCCGAATAATGTAACGCGCAATGTTATAATAGAGAAAAGTCTTTTTTCTTGTTTGTACATCTATAGCTTATCGTGAGAGCATCATGTGCGTAAATGACTTCAGTGTCTTTAGGCAAGGGTGCCCTATTTAGAGATTTGTTACATAAAAGAAACATATTGTGACATGTAGTTGGAGAAAGGGGAAGTCAGATGTTTTCAAGTGAGGTCATTTCCAGCTTTAATGAACTAGAAAGCGCTTTATACCGATATATCATGGAAAACAGTGAAAAGGTCGTGTACATGAGAATTCGAGATCTTGCAGATGCTGCACATATTTCCACCTCGTCTGTCCTTCGCTTTTGCCGAAAAGTAAATTGTGAAGGCTTTTCAGAGTTTAAAGTGAAGCTCAAAATGTATTTAGAATCAGAGCAGACACCTTCTTTAAAAAGCACACAGCACTTTCTATATGAATTTATTGAACGAACATTGAAGGGAGACTTTGAGGGGAAAATTAAGGAGGCCGCGAAGCTCATTGCTGAGGCAAAAAATGTGCTGTTTATCGGAACTGGCAGTTCTGGCATTTTGGCGCAGTATGGGGCGAGGTACTTTTCAAGTCTTGAGAAATTTTCATTTTACATCAACGATCCGTTTTTCCCGATGAATATGCAGTATTTAGACAATAGTGTCACCATTGTGCTGTCTGTATCAGGGGAGAACAGTATTACGATTGATCATATTTCGAAGTTAAAAAGAGAAGGCAGCAAGATCATTAGTATTACGAATAACCAGCACTGCACGATTTCACGCATTTCAGATTTAAATATTGCCTACTACGTCACAGATGAGCGGGTCCACAGAGCCAATATCACCACACAGACGCCAGTTGTGTATATTTTAGAAGCCATGGCCCGTGACATGTTTGCGATGTTAAAAGAAAAGTAAAAGAGCCGCTGCATACATCAGCTGCTCTCTTTTTTCTGCTTCATAAAAGCAAGGATGGCAATGCCGGAACAAACGAGCACAAATAGACCGCCCAGTAAATACACAGACCTCGCCCCGTATACATCTGCAATCAATCCAACAAAGAAAATAGATAAACCGACCGATACTGAAGAAAGGACGTAGTGAGCCGAATACACCTTTGATAAATCATGTACTGGCGTTTCCGTTTGAAGAATGGTTTGCTGCGAAACATCTCGGATTTGGTAGGCAGGCCCCATCAAAATACAAAGCACCAAAGCAAGCCACGGCAGGCTGTTCAGTGAATAGACAATGGTCAGCACTGCATAAATGAATGAACCAGCTGCCATAAAGAGGAGAAGCTGTTTTTGAATAAACTGACTCATCCATGCAGCTAAGAGCCCGCCTATGATGGCACCTGTATAATAAGCGGCATTGATAAATCCCCACCATTCCTCACCTTGCTTTAAATCATGGGTGACAAAGGCAAGCGTAATCGCCCCGATCCACACAGCACCCGCAATATTTTCACAAACATCCATAAAGGTCAGGGTGCGAACCGTTTTATTTCTCCAAATGATCGTCCAGCCATCTTTGAAGCTGTTCATCTTATTTGCTTTTCGAACCGTCTCTTCTTGCTTAAGAAGAGGAAAGACAGGGATGAATAATAGATAAGACAACACAATCATGACACAGGTGATCCACATTAAATAAAATGGCCCGATCCATAGGACCAGCATTCCAGTGAACGAATAACCGGCGATTTGAACCATTTGATGAAAAATGGAGGCTGTACTGTTTGCTTTCACAAGCTGATTTGCTGGTACAAGCATCGGCATGATGGCCTGCATTAAAGGACTGATGAACCCGCCTGTGAGGGAAATCAAAATAAGCGCACTAAACAACCAGACCATATGCTGCTGAAAGAAATGAAATTGGGCTGTAAACACGATGAGCATCCCAAGACGTAAAAGCGGGACCCATTTCAATAGCCGGCCAGCTTGAAAGTAATCGGTTAAAACAGGAGAGAAGAGCCCAGCCAATAGCTGGCATATTGTTCTAATCAGCGGAAATACAGCCGCATAGGCAACAGATTGTGTATCTTGATAAATGACAAACGTGATCGTCATCACAAATAAAATATCACTCAGCATGAGAAGGCTTTTACTGCTTGTATAACACCAAAACTTGTTTCCCATATCAAACCGGCTCCTTTTCAAAAACAAGTTCAGTATAGCATGGTGATGGTGTGTCCAGAGGCTTTTCATTGAAAAATACATCTTAAGGATGAGAAGATTGTGATAAGCTAAATGAAGGACATTGTAAGGAAAGGGGTTCAATCGATTGAAAAAATTACCGGCACATGACTTTTTGGACAAACATGGCATCCCATATGAGGTCAAAACATTTTCTGCCGAAACAGAAAAGGGAGCAGCAAATGTAGCAGCAGCTCTTGGTTTTCGTGAAAGACAAATGATTAAAACATTGATTTTTGAAACAGGAGAAGGAGAGCAGCTGCTTGTGATGGTTGGCGCTGACCAGCATATTAAGTCAGGGAAACTCAAGAAAGCAGCCGGCTCCCGTAATATTAAAATGGCTTCACCGGAGAAGGTTCTTGAAGTGACGGGCTATCGAATTGGTTCGATTCCGCCGTTTTGCTGGCAGCCAGAAGGATTCCGCACCATTATTGAGGCTTCGTTATTAGAAGAGGAAATATTAGGTGTTGGGGCAGGCGAATGGGGAAATGAAATCCTCATCACCCCAGAACAATTAGTGAAAGCCTCAAAAGCTGTACCGTTTGACATCGTGCAGCCAGCTGAATAGAGAAAAAAAGTGCCTGTTTCAGAAGCAGGCACTTTTTTAATTGGCAGCAGGCGTAGTAAATGGACCGATACCTTTCATTTGCAGGAAGGCATCCACGGTTCTATTTTCTTCAAGATCATTCGCCCGTTTGCACACAACAACCGGTCTGACGATCTCAATGCCTTCAATGTACACGCGCCCAATTTCTTGCCGCTTGAGACTGCCATGAACCGCATCACGGGGAACAAGTGTGATGCCATATCCAGCTTTGATCATTTGAATCGCTTCATGAACACCGCTGAATTGTAAATCAACGGTCGGTTTTTTGATTCCTTTCGAGGTAAAAAGAGAAAAGAGCTTATCTCTTGTGGAACTGCCTTCTTCCCGCATCAAAAAAGGCTCCTGACTCAGGCGCTCCAGCGGGACCGTTTTTCCGTTCAACGGATGGTCAGCCGGCACAATAAAATCATAGCTTAAATTCGTTAAATGAGAAGTGAGGATCTCCTCATGGTGCAGATCCTCGATCACAGCGATGGCCACATCTGATTCATATTGAAGCAGGCTCTCTAAAACTTGAGCGGAGTTTCCGCTTTTTAATTCAATTTCTGTCTGTGGTGAAGATGTTTTAAAAGCAGCAAGCCAATCTGGCAGTAAAAAGTTGAGTGGTACATAGGTAGAAGCGATGCGGAGCCGCCCCTTTTTTCCGTTTTGTAAAAGTGTGATCTGATATTCTACTTCTTTTTCAGCCTCGAACACTTGCCGGGCATAAGGGTATAGAATTTTTCCCATTTCCGTAAGTGTAATGCCTCTGCCATTTCGTTTAAAAAGACGGAAACCGATCTCACTTTCAATGCTTCTAAGCTGAGCCGTCACAGCTGGCTGTGTCAAAGATAGCACGTCTGCTGTTTGTGTAACGCTTTTTGTCTCTGCGACCTTTGCAAAAATCCGAAGGGCATGTAAATTCAACTTTGCACCACCTATTAATTATTTTGATGGTTTAATCAAAAACATTCATTAGATTTATTATAAGGCATCCCTTATTGTAAAGATAGCGAAGGGGGAAGGAAAAATGGATCATCGTCAAAAGCAAGTGGTGTCAATATCGCTTATCACAGCATTTGCACTGATTGGGGATTCAATGCTTTATATTGTTCTTCCGATCTATTGGAAAGAGGTTGGTTTATCATCTATTTGGGAGGTCGGGCTGCTGCTGTCCATTAACCGATTCATCCGCATCCCGCTAACACCTGTCGTTTGGTGGCTCTATCGGTTTGTCCCAATGAAGACCGGTGTATTGATCGCTATTTTGATTGCATCAGTGACCACAGTGCTATATGGTGTGAGCGGTTTTTGGCTCCTGCTGATCTGCCGCTGCGCTTGGGGGCTGGCATGGACGTTATTGCGTATGAGTGGAATGAGATTAATTGCTGAGATGGAGGAAAGCTCTCAAGGGCATTATACGGGCATTTATAATGGCCTTTACCGGCTTGGCAGTTTATTCGGCATGTTATGTGGCGGAATATTCGCCAGCCTGATCGGCTTCCAGTTCATGACGCTTGTTTTTGGTTTACTCTCATTACTAGGAATCATTTTTTATGTCTCTTTGGATGAGATTGAAAAGGGAGAAGAGGGGCAGGTGTATCAAGTCATCAAACAGAGGTGGCTTGCACGAGATGTTGTAAAAGTATTAATGACAGGTATGCTGATCGCACTTGTGATCCAAGGGTTATTCGCATCAACCCTCAGTCATGTCATTGAAGCAAGGATCGGTCATGGTGAATTTGCTCTGTTCGGCTTTGTTATCGGAGCTTCGGCTTTAAGTGGAATCATTCAAGCGCTCAGATGGGGGTGGGAACCATTTGTAGCACCGAAAACGGGCAGATGGTTTGATGGGCTTGTAATGAAGGAACGAACGCTTTGCTGGATGTTTCTTTCATTTGGAGGTCTCAGTTTTCTGGCGGTCATGCTGAAGGTAAGCGGCTGGTTTCTTGTGATGCTGCTTTTGATCCAGCTGCTCTCAACAATCTTAACGACATTAACGGATACGCTTGCTTTTCAAAAAGCGTCTGCTCAAACAGATAAAAACCGCTTCCTCGCAAGCTATTCCTTTGTTCAAGATATGGGAGCGGCTCTAGGACCCTTGTGCGGATATACGATGATTCAGTTTTTTGGGTCAAGCAGCGTCTTTTGGCTGATGCTCATCATAAGCTTATTGCTTGTCAGCATGTGGGCAAGAGGCAGGGAGCTGAATGTTTCTTCTGATCCAGCGTAATAAATCAAGCGTTATACAAAAAAACTGCCTCATGCGCTGAATGCAAGAGGCAGTCGTGTGTTTTTATTCTAGATCTGAATCATAGGCTTTTTGCGTCAGCTGGCTGACCACCTCTTTTAACCCATTTGGTTTATGAAACTCAACAGGTGTGCTTCCTTTTTCGAAGACGATTTGATCTGCTTCAACGAGCACGACATATCGATTGTTGAGCTTTGCAATATGGATCGAGTGGCCAAAGTCTGCTAGAAGACCTTTGATTTCCGTTTCGCCTAGACGCATTTTCATTGTGATATCAGGGGTTTGTTCAACAATATGGGAGGCCGCTTGTGTGACCTGCTCTGTATCGAGTGTTTCTCTAATTTCTCGCTTTTCACTCGCTTCCCATATTTCAAGATCCTCTTCAAACTGCTTTAATTCTTCACTTTCATCCTGTAATGTTTCAAAAACCTGTTCCTGTACCATATTCATAACCTGTGATTTCATGATTTCAGGCATGGATTCACCGTATTCGACGAATTTCAAAAAGTCCTCAAAATAACGAGCGTGTGAAGATTGGTGAATTTTCACTTCAGCTTCCTCAGTCATTCCCTCTTCTGGCATAAACGGGTATTGAATCGATTTCATGTTTTTTGTCGTAATAGCCATTTCGACTTTTCTAATCAAGGTAGATGTATCAGCGATAGAAGCCACTTTTTGTTCGAAATCGCATTTCATAATAAAGACAAAGGAATCATCGAAATACTTTTTAGGAACAGCAGAAGCAACTAAAAAAACGCCGCCTCTGACAGCACTTGTATCTAAATATGTGCGAACAAACTGTTCACTGCATTCATTAAACAATTCTTTTGTATCTGCAAATCTCGTTTGATGAAATAGGTTGTAGTTTGGGTTTGAATCGAGCTCATGACCGGGTTCTACAATAAATCGGCCAATTTTGGTCGGTACTTGTTCAGATTTAGGGTGTCTGTCCACTTTTCGTTTGACGATTTTTTTCAGTTCACCGTCTAAAAAGTCCTTCAGCTCACTTTGTTCAAATTCTTCTTGATCTAGTGTTTGATAATGTTTAAATCGTTTATTTGCTTGTTCATCTTTGCCTTCGACTTCCACGACAAAGAATGATAGAAAACGTATCGTAAAATCCATTGATTGGTCACCACTTTTTCTTCTTCGGATATGTTGAGTATAGAAAAAGGAGTGAAAATCGTCAACGAATGGAGAAATATCGTGTCATTATTTCCCGAGAAATGTTTATTGAAAAACACTTGATAATAATTATCATTCTTGATAGAATGGTAAAAGAAAAGAAGGAACCTGCCAGTTCCTTCATCTCAGAGAAAAATATTATTTTGTTTCAAATGTTTCGCAATCAGTTTCAGCATTGCGAGTCACTTCAGTCATCGTGTTTTTACCGATTTTAATGGTAGAAGCGGTACAGCTGTTTTCAGCCCAAAAACGGCAAGAGTTCACTTCACAAAGAACGTTTTGTGCCAAGGGAATTCACCTCCGTAATTCATATTGAGAATGAAACAAGCTGCCACTTGAATTCATTCAATCTAGTAGTCTCTTTGTAGAAAGAGGCTGTTTGTGCTGGTTATGCACATGTTTATCATACCATCTACCCTGAAAATATACAATTTAAACTTTGGAAGAGCGAGAATATGAATCTCGCTCTTTTTTTATTTGTAAAAATAGTTAAATGCTAGGTGGCACACTCTCTCATTTCGACATATGAATAGAGTAGATTCAAAACCTGATGTCGGACAAAGTATGGGGGTACATGTACTGACTTTCCGCATAAAGATAGGGTTTTTAATCAAAAAATCTTCATAGAGAGATGAGGGGAGAAGATGAAAGCAGTCATTCTCTGCGGAGGAAAGGGAACGAGAATGAGTGAGGTCACACAAGCGCTTCCTAAACCACTTGCTATGATCGGAGATCGGCCTATTCTATGGCATATTATGAAAATCTATCAGTATTACGGTGTAGACGAATTTATCCTATTGCTTGGATATAAAGGAGAGAAGATCAAAGAGTACTTTCTGAACTACGACTGGCAGCATCACAGCATGCAGCTCGATATGGCGACAGGAGAAATGAAGCTTTTAGGGAAAAAGGAGAACTGGAAAATCACCTTTTTAGATACAGGTGAAGATACGATGACAGGCGGACGTTTAAAGCAGGCACAGGATTACATTGGTGATGAGACCTTTATGATGACGTATGGTGATGGACTGGCCAATATCAATATGTTTCATTTGCTGAAACGTCATCATGATCTTGGAGCAGCTGCGACTGTCACAGGCATTGAAAAGAAGTCCCAGTACGGGACACTGAAGGTGTATAACGGGATGGCACAATCCTTCTCTGAGAAGACAGACAGTATCGGGATGATCAATGGAGGATTTTTTGTGTTGTCTCCAAAGGTATTTGATTATTTGACAGATGATGATCAATGCGTGTTTGAAGCGGAGCCTCTTCAAAAACTGGCGGATGATGGAGAGCTTGCCGTTTATGAGCATCACGGATTTTGGACAGCAATTGATACGTATAAAAACCTGAAGGAAATCAACGACATGTGGACAGATGGAAAACAACCATGGAAGGTTTGGTGACAGCATGAGCGGATTTTGGAATGGAAAGAACGTATTTGTAACTGGATGTACAGGGCTGTTAGGGAGCTATCTCGTTAAGGAATTGATTGATCAAGGGGCAAACGTGACTGGACTTGTGCGTGATCAGGTGCCTCGATCGAATTTATATCAAGGCAGTCAGTTTGAAAAAATGAATGTGGTGCAAGGCGCATTAGAGGATATGCAGACGATTGAACGTGCGTTAGGAGAATATGAAATTGACACCGTCTTCCATTTGGCTGCCCAAGCCATTGTTGGGGTCGCAAATAGACATCCTGTTTCTACATTTGAAGCGAATATTTTAGGGACATGGAATGTGCTGGAGGCTTGCAGAAGACAGCCGCTGATCAAACGAGTGATCGTGGCATCAAGTGACAAAGCCTACGGTGATCAAGAGCAGCTGCCATACGATGAAGACATGCCGTTAAACGGGAAACATCCGTATGATGTCTCGAAGAGCTGTGCAGATCTCATTTCTCATACGTATTACAACACATATGGTCTTCCGGTTTGTATTACACGCTGCGGTAATTTATATGGAGGCGGAGATTTGAATT
This sequence comes from Bacillus sp. FSL R5-0712, assembly GCF_038593285.1. Taxonomy (NCBI): domain Bacteria; kingdom Bacillati; phylum Bacillota; class Bacilli; order Caryophanales; family Bacillaceae; genus Bacillus; species Bacillus sp. FSL R5-0712. Next base: position 773,631 of record NZ_CP151981.1, read on the forward strand.
TCAACAGAATCATTCCGCAAACCATTCAGCTTGTGTTAGAAGGAAAGGCGCCGGAAATTAGAAGTGACGGGACATTTATTCGTGATTATTTCTACATTGAAGATGCAGTGAAGGCTTATTTGCTGCTAGCTGAGAAGATGGAGGAAAAAGGGCTGGCGGGAGAAGCCTTTAACTTTAGTAACGAGATTCAGCTGACAGTGCTTGAGCTTGTGGATAAGATTTTAAAGGCAATGGGAAGTGAACTGAAGCCTCGTATTCTCAACCAAGGAACACATGAAATTAAACATCAATATTTGTCAGCAGAGAAAGCGAGAAAGCTGCTTGATTGGAAGCCTGATTACTCCATTGATGAAGGCTTAGAGAAGACGATTGAATGGTACCGCGAATTCTTTCAAAAATAGAGGTGTAAAAAGATGAACAGCATATATTGTACGGTTCTTTCAAGTGGAAGACTTTATCAAGCCATTGCGTTTTTCTTATCGTTGAAGCAAGTAGAAGATGATGCTGTCATCAAGACGTTATGCATGGATGATGCTGCATTTGATTTGCTTCATCAAATGAATTTTCCGCATGTGGATCTTATTCATGTACGGGAGCTCGAAACACCAGAGCTGCTGGAGAAAAAAGAGGAACGGGATGCATCGGAATATTGCTGGACCTTAAAGCCGATTTGGATTGAGTGGTTATTTGAACAGGAGCAGGCAGAGAGCGTGACCTATCTTGATGCGGATTTGTTCTTTTATGAGAGCCCTCAGGTGATTTTTCAACATCAGCCGAATGCTTCTGTTTTAATTTCGAGAGGGGATATTGTCATTCCAAGCTTTGATGCAGAGGAAGTGAAGATGCTTCAGAAGCTTTTAGGACGCTATAACTCAGGCTTTCTGCATTTTAAAGGAGATGAAGCCGGACGAGAATGCCTCAGCTGGTGGAAAGAAGAATGCTTAAAAGAATGTAAAAATGCACCGGGAGAAGGCAAGTTTGGTGATCAAGGATATCTAGATCATATGCCGAGGCTGTTTGACAAAGTAGAAGATATTGAGACAAAAGGCGTGAATATTGGTCATTGGAACTATGGGCAGCATTCTTATCGGGAGGAGAATGGACGTATTCTTCTGGAGGATGGGCACCCGCTCATTTGCTATCATTACAGCGGCTTTCGGATTGTGAGCAAGGATGAGATGCAGCAAATTCATGAAAAAGGACGAAATGACCTGCCGTTTTTCCAAGAAGCCTATCGGCAAGTGCTTCGCCATGTGATTGAATCTGTGGAGCAGGTCGACCCGCTGTTTAACGGCTATGCCAAACGGGAGGAGGATGACGCATGAACGAAAAGCCAAAGGTAAGCGTCATTATTCCAAGCTATAATGCCAAAGAGCGTTTAGAAGGAAGCCTTTTTTCCTTAACGCTTCAGGAAACAGATATTCCATTTGAGGTCATTGTTGCCGATAATGGCTCAACGGATGGCACGATGGAAATGCTCGAGAATATTGAGGTGAACTTCCCATTTAAAAAGGTGCGTATTCCTGTCAATCAAGGGATTGCAAAGGGGCGTAATCATGCCATTCGCGAGGCGGAGGGAGATCTGCTCATTTTTCATGACAGTGATATGCTGGCAGAACCGAGATTTATTCAAAAGCATGCAGAGGCTCATGCTGACAGGGAGGATCTTGTCATTTGCGGTGTGTGCTGGAAGCGGATTTATCGCTATTTTTACAAAGCCTTTGATAAGGATCATATGAAGCGGTTGAAAAAGCAAGGACTGTATAAACGGAAAATGGAGGACAAAACACCTCTTTTATCATTGGAAGAAGTCGAAAATGGTGCATTTTTAGAGAAAAGCTTCGATTTGCAGTCTGAGTTTATTGATATTCTGAAAGACATTTTGGAAACGTACCACTATGATTTAGGTTCTTATGAGCTGCCATGGCGATTTTTTATTACAAATAACTCCTCTGTTAAACGTAAGCATGTCATGGCATTAGGGATGTTTGATGAAAATATCGTTCGGTACGGATTTGAGGATTATGATTTAGGGATTCGATTGAATCAGCTTGGTCTCTCCTTTGAATTGCGAGAGGATATCATGAGTGTGCATCAAGAGCATCCAAGTAATTTAACGTCATTTGATGACATCAAATACAACATTTTGTATATGTGTGAGAAGTATAACAATATTGATTCCATTGATGTCCACTTGGCTTTCTCTGGTCCGTTTTCTCACACTGTGACAAATGATATTGTGAAAGAAGTTCGGCAGCTGCGTGAGAATCCAGCATTTGATGACCTGTTATCCTATTTTTTAGAGCTGCTTCATTTGATCACAGAACGGAATGTAGGCATCAAGCGGGATAAAAAAGATATGCTGACAGCCAAGCATGTTCCTTTGAAAAAGCTGGCAGAAGCTGCGCAGCTTGCAAGGCAGGAATATGGCTGCACGGTACTTGTAGAAGCCATTCAAGGGCTGACGAAAGAGCTGTTGCGCGTTGATTTGTTCCAAGTGGATGTGTTGTAAATGGCGTCTTATCACTTTACAACCATTGTGTCGAATACCCATGTCTTTAAGCTTTTGGCGCTGATTCATTCGCTTGAGAAAAACGCCCATGCATTCAAGCTGTCGGTTTTATGTGCAGACCCTTTGGCTTACAAGGTGTTAAAGGAGTTCCCTCACCCGAATGTTCAATATGAACAGCTTGAAGACATTGAGGATGACTCCCTGCGCAAGGCAAAAGAGGATCGTACGTTTCATGAGTATTGCTGGACGTTAAAACCTGCTTTTCTGCTCAACATTCTTGAGTCCTCAGATGCGGATTATCTTGCCCATCTGGATACAGATTTGTATTTTTATCATGATCCAGAGGCGATTTTTGCAGAGAATCCAAGCGCTCATTTATTTTTAACGGATCATATGAATTCCAAGCGGTTCTATCATTTTTACGAGTTGTCTGGCCGTTTTAATACTGGGTTTGTAGGCTGTCGTAACACAGATGTTGCCAAACAGGCAGTCACGCAATGGAAAGAAAACTGTCTTGCACATTGTACAGTAGAAATGGATACAGAAAAAAAGACGTACGGAGATCAGCGGTATGTGGAAAGATGGGTTGATGATTTTGAAGGGGTTCATATCGTTGCATCTAAAGGAGCCAATGCGGCGATTTGGAACATTGAAAACTACAAGCTTTCAGTTGTAAAAGGAGAGATGTATCTCGACGAATGTCCACTCTTGTTCTATCATTTTTCTGCTTTTACGATCATTGACGAGAATACCTTTAACCTTAATTGGTATTACTATATGAAAGAACAGAAGCTTGTGGATCATTTGTATATTCCGTATGCGGACTTGGTTCATCAAAAGATTAAACAGGTGCAAAAGGTATTTCCAGAATTTAAGCAAGGATTTATTGCGAAAAAGCATGTTCCTGACACGCATTTTTATGAGAGATGAAAAAACCGCTCATTTATTGAGCGGTTTTCTTTTTATGATTCATTCCATTTGGAGATGGTTTGGTCGCTGGGAAGTAAGAAGGCTAGGATGCCTAATATCGGTAAAAAGGCAACACCGATCATGGTAGGCGTTAAGCCGAAGGCATCAATGAATGAGCCGAGGGCAACCGATCCGATTGCGCCCATACCAAACGCAAGCCCAACAGTTAAACCAGACATTGTGCCAATTTTCCCGGGAAATAGTTCTTGGGCATAAACCACGGTGACAGAGAAGCTTGATGTCAAAATGAGCCCGATCAGCCCGAGTAAAACATAAGCAAAAACCGGTCCGGCAAATGGCAGCAGCAGGGCAAGCGGGAATGATGCCAATAAGGAAACTAAAATCACGTTTTTCTTGCCAAAGCGGTCTGCAAGCGGCCCGCCTAAAAATGTCCCAATTGCACCTAGAATAAGAAATAAGAAGATATAAGTCTGTGATTCTTTAATCGTCAAACCGTATTGTTCAATCGCATAAAACGCATAGAAATTCGAAATGGCATTTCCATACCAAGAGCGGGCGAAGATGAGAAAGACGATAATGCCAAGTGCAATGAGTGCTGATTTACGATGAATATCAGATCTGACAGCTTTTGCAGGAGCTTTTTTCGCTTCGGCCCGAATGGTTTGAAGCCTTCCTGCGTACCATCTTGAAATATAAAGAAGGAAACCAACCGCCAACATTCCAACAATCGTAAACCAAGCCACGCCTGTCTGACCGAGCGGGACGAGCATTAATGCAGCGATAAGCGGAGCAAAGGCTTGACCTGTATTCCCGCCTACTTGATAGATGGACTGGGCAAGACCTCGTCTTGGACCAGCTGCCATGTTGGCAACACGGGAGCCCTCTGGATGGAAGATCGCAGAGCCGAGTCCGATAAAGACAACGCAAAGCAGAATGGTGGCAAACGACGGAGCAAACGCGAGTCCGAATATACCGACTGCACTTGAAAATAAAGCAATCGGAAGTGCATAAGGCATCGGCCGTTTATCTGTGTACCACCCAATAGCTGGCTGCATCACGGAGGAGACCATATTTAATGTAAAAGCAATCAGCCCTAATTGTGTAAAGGTCAGCCCCATTGAGCGTTCCAAAATAGGGAACATCGCAGGAATAACGGCTTGCAATGTGTCGTTCAGCATATGACAAATACCAATAATCAGTAAGATGGGATAAACCGTTGAGCCGGTAACAGAATGTTGAGGTTTATCCTTTGTACGAGCAGCAATGGCCAATGAGACTTCCTCCCTTCATTTATCTGTTTTCTGTTTTTTTGCATTCTTCTCATTTTATTCATAAGGTGAACTATAAAACAATAGCAAATTGTCATGATTTAGAAAAAAAGAGACACAAGCGCTTGATGAAGCGTGTGTCTCTAAAGGGTTATTTATAAAAAGAAGCGATCACAGGCTTCATTTTTTGAACGACGAGTCCACTGCCGCCGCGGTTTTTCACACCTTCGATCATACCGACGAGGACGTAATCTTCTTTTTTAGGATTAAACGCAAGTAAAAATCCATTTTCAGTGCCGTCTGTTGCACCTTGTTTGCTCTTTAATTCTGCCGTTCCCGTTTTAGCGGCAATATCCGCTCCTTCGATTTGTAAGGAGTGGGCTGTTCCGTTTGGACTGGTCACGACCTTAGTCAATGCGTCTTTCACTGTGTTTGCCGAGCCTTCTTTGATGATTTGTTTTGGTGATGCTGTTTTTTCATCTTGAATCACCCGTGGGTAGACAAGCTTGCCTCCTGTGGCAAATGGAGAATAGGCATGTACTTGTTCAATCGGTGACATGAGTAATTCGCCTTGCCCATACGCCGAGTCAGCCAGTAAGATATCCGATTGAATGCCATCGTTCGATACTTGTGCAGGCTTCATTGTAAATGGCATGTGTAAGTCTTCGCCAAATCCAAATGCTTTCACTTTTTTCTCGTAGGTGTCTTTGCCGATTTCGAGTGCTTCCTGTCCAAAATAAATATTGTCTGAGTACACAAGGGCATCGACCATATTTACTTTTTCTTTATCGTGAACCCGTGTGATGCGATAATTTCCCCAAGATTGATCCTTCTGCCATTTCAGTCCGTGAATGGTGCGCACTTTGTCAGGCTTTGTGACACCTGTTTCCAGCCCAATGGCTGCTGTAATGGTTTTGAATGTGGACCCTGGCGCATACCGGCTCGCATATCGAGCTTGGAATGGAAGGTCTGGATTTTCACTGTATGCCTGATATTGCTTAGGTGTAATCCCGTTTGTCATGAGATTGACATCGTAGGAAGGGGTGCTGACAAGCGCTAATAGATCGCCTGATGATGGATTCATGATTGAGACGGCCCCTTTTTCGCCTTTCAACTGATCATAGGCTTTTTTCTGTAAAGAAGCATCAATCGTCAGCTTCACTGTTTTTCCATCTTTTCGATCTGATTTTTGCAATGTTTCTTCAATACCTGTTTCATCATGGACGATGAGAATGCTTCCGCCATCTTGTCCGCGTAAGTTTTTGTCAAATGTAAATTCAAGGCCGGTTTTGCCGATGATTTGATCTGCCTTTAATGCTGGATTTCTTTTGATATCATCCGCATTTGCTTTTCCGACATACCCGGTGAGATGAGCGGCGGCTTTGTTATATGGATAGTAGCGCATTTCCTTCGTTTGATAGGTAACGCCATTTACGTCCTTTGGAATCGGCTCCTGTTTTAACATCGATTTGAGCGGGACAAACGTGTCGTCTGTGACCCATGCTTGTTTCAATTGATTGTTGATTAGTTCTTCCTCTATATCAAAAGCTTTGCTGATCTTTTTGATATTGCGTTCTTTTTCTTCTCCTGTTCCGAGCTTTCCTGGGATGACGCCAAGTGCGTTTCCACCAGTTGTTTCTGCCAGTGTACGTCCTTTTCGGTCGACAATGTTTCCGCGGACAGCAGGGTCAGCTTTGACCTTGATGGTATCTCCTTTCTCCATTTGCGGGAAGATGAGATTTGGCTTCCAGTCCACTTTCCACTTGTCGTCCTCTTCGGAAAGAACGCCCTTGTAAGACAGCTTATGCAGCTTGCCAAGAGACGTTTTCATCGTTACATCATAGGAAAATTGATACCCATTTCCTTTGTCCTGTTTTTCAACGTTGAGCTTTGAAATGTTCAGGTCATAAGCACCAATACCGTTGAAAATATTGTCGTATTTTTCGGCTAGTTGTTTTTTTGAAAAGTCATTGGCTTTCAAAGATGCACTTGTCACCTCATCTGCCAGCTTCGTAAAGTCTTTCTTCTTCATATGTTCCGTAAAGTTTTGAGCGGCTTTTAAAGCTTCTTTTTCCTTAGAGAAAAGAGTATCTTTTAAGAAAAAGAAAGCAGCAGCAACTACGATGATGCTAAGAAGAGGGATGATGACTTTTTTCTGTTTCCAAAATGATTTTTTTTGATCCGTATACAATGAAAACACCTCAATTTTTGATTAGATCCTCTATATTTTACAGTGATTGGTCGTGATTTGTATAGTTTCTCCTATGAAAATAGACCAAGGGATCATGTCAAGGTTTGGGTAATGGGGTTAAAAAACAGCTATTTCTAATGAAATATATCTTCATTTTTTCTTTTGATTTAAAGGATTTATTAAAAGATCATCGAATGTGAAAAATTAGAAAAAATATGACAAGCGCTTTCATTAGGGGGAATTGTTATCGTTTATAAAAAGGTGAATTTGATTGGACTTGTTCTTGGACCGACACTCTTTTTGCTCATTTTTTTTCTCATACCTGAAGATGAATTGACCTATGCTGCGAGGGTAGTCTTGGGCATTACGGCTTGGACGGCCACATGGTGGGTGACTGAAGCACTTCCCATTCCTGCTACATCTTTATTGCCTATCATCCTGCTGCCGACACTTGGCGGGCTTTCTATGGAACAGGCATCAAGGTCTTATGGAGATCCGATCGTCTTTATGTACATGGGAGGATTTATGATCGCAATTGCCATTGAAAAATGGAAATTACATAGAAGAATGGCCTTACACATTTTAAGGGTGATTGGCACAAGAAGTGACCGCATTGTATTAGGTGTCATGATCGCGACTGCTTTTTTATCTATGTGGATTTCGAATGCAGCGACTGCCCTCATGATGCTGCCAGTGGCACTTGCAGTGATTAAAGAGGTTAAGACAAATGAAATCTTATCTGGTCCATCTCTTGATCGATTCAGTAAAAGCATCTTATTGTCGGTTGCGTATTCAGCGTCAATAGGAGGATTGGCGACACTTGTCGGTTCTGTGCCAAATGCGGTGTTTGCTGCGATGTCAAAAAAACTGCTAGATCGGGAGATTATGTTTTTTGAATGGTTTATGTTTGGTTTTCCTGTTGCGCTGATTCTGCTCATTCTCTTATTTTTGTATTTGACGAGGGTACAGTTCAAGGTAGAACACACAGGTGAAATGAGTGCATCGTTCATTCAAAAGGGATTAGAGGATTTAGGAAAAATGAAAAGAGAAGAAAAATGGGTATTTGTTGTTTTTCTCATGACGGCGTTCTTATGGATTTTTAAGCTCTTTTTGTTTGGAGGGATGACCGTATCTGATACGTCTATCGCCATTTTCGGTGCCATGCTGTTATTTCTCATTCCAGCAACAAATGGAGAGAGAATATTAGAATGGCAGGATATGAAACAACTGCCTTGGGGACTTTTGCTTTTGTTTGGAGGAGGGCTTTCGCTCGCTACGGGCTTTGCAGAAACCAATCTAACAGGATGGATCGGAGAAAATCTACAGCATTTAAACGGGCTTTCGTATATCATGCTGTTGATTATTTTAACGGGAGCGATTCTGTTTATGACTGAAATTATGTCAAATACGGCTGTTGCCAATATGATTATTCCGATAACGGTAGGGCTTGGGCTTGCGATTGGAATCGAGCCGTATGGGTTAATGGCCGCTGCTGCTTTGGCTTCCTCTTGCGCGTTTATGCTGCCGATATCCACACCGCCAAACGCCGCTGTCTTTAGTGCGGATGTGCTGAAAATATCAGATATGGTCAGGGCAGGCTTTTGGTTAAATATCATCAGTATTGTGGTGATTGTTCTTGCGGTCTATTTCTGGCTGCCGATTGTGCTGAAAAGCTGAGTGCATTAAGAAGAAGGCTTTGATCGAATTGAGACGACCGGTGTTTTTGTTTCTTTTGGCTTCGGTGTTTGTGTGGATTTTTTGATGCGCGTTTCCTTTGGCGTGTAATAGGTTGCCCCAATATTGAGCCTGCCTTGAAGCTGGTCAATAGAAAGCTCCCCAAATTCTAAGTGGTAATCAATTTTGTCCACGTGCAGGGATTCGATATGGATGTGTGTATCTTCTGAGACAGGAGCAGCTGGTGCAGACATTTTTTGCTCAAGAGCGGCGAGTCTTTTTTCTAGCTCAACGACAGATGGGGATGGACTGGATTCAGTTTTTTTAAAGAGTGATTGAATGAAATGTTTCAAGTAGACCACAACCTTTTCTTACGCCTTACTCTAGTCTATGGAAAAGCTATCTGATATATACTTATAGAGATGACAAGAAAGGGGAGACGCATATGCTGCCTGCTCAGATTCACATTGCCCATATGAAAACGAATTCGATTGGCACAGGTTCATCCATGACGTTTGGCTCGACGTTTGTTCGCAATCATTGCAGTACGATCAAAAGAAACAATGGATTTGGGGAACAGAATGCTGATGGCGTGATCACGATCCTGCCAATTGAAACAATTGATGATCGTGATCAAATAGACGCAGTGAGTATCAATATTCGTCATCTATGATGATAGCAGTCGCTTTTCCTTCATCCTTTTGCAGGCGGATGTAAAGTACCCCGTCTTTAAAGGCAGCATTCATTTGACCAAGAATCATTTCTGGAAGGCGGATTTTCTTTTCAAACGGACCATACTTCCCTTGCTTTTGGCGAAAGTCCTGCTCGTTAAAAAAGGAAAAACGCTGTCCTTTCACAACCAAATATTCACCATATGATAACACCTGAACATCTTCCTTTCGGTAGCCAGGCAAGTAAATTAAGTATTGAATTTCTGCATGGGTTTCCACCATGTCGATTGGTGGAAACGACGCATCTGATCCCCGCTGATCCTGCTGTGTGAATGTAAATGGAGATGGACCGTTTGCCATAAAGGGGGATCTTTGCTCATCGTCGAAGATCATTTTCCAAAAATCATCTCCATGCATTTGCTGGGCAATATCCATCCACTGTTTCATTTTTTCGAAGTCCATGTGAAGACCTCCCGTTAACATACTTGATGGGTGCTTGCATATACCTATAAAAAGGAGGTTTATCTGTGGTTCAACCAACTCCGTATATCAATATTAATATTTTCATGTTAAAAATTAATTCCTTTGAAAATGCGTCGGCGGTGAATGTCGGACAAAATTTGTTAGCAGAGTGGCAAAACTCAGATAAAAAAAATCAGGGTTACGGACAGAATTTTGGAGATGCCAGCGGTTTTGTCGGTACAAAAAGCCATGTAGATGATCGAGATCAAGTGGACTCACCTGCCTCTTTTTCGCCAGCAGCTAAACCCATTCAAAGGAAGTGACGTGTGATGTTATTCTCACCTTCAGTCGTCAATGTCGGTGCTTTTAAAATCAATGCAATGGATCGGGGTGCATCACTGACGCTAGGACCTTATCAGCAGATTGATTATTTTCTCTCGATGAAATTGAATCAAGGTTTTGGTGAGGACAATGGAGATTGTTCACCGCTTGTCATTCCGATTTCAAGCGTGTTAGATCCAGATATGGTGGACTCAAATTCAGTCAAAAACAGCGTGGTTTAAGAAAAAAAGAGACCGGGAATCCCCGAGTCTCTTTTCTAATTTGTTTCATTCAGATGGCTTTTTCGTCTTGCATAGGTGAAATAGACAACAACACCGATGGCGATCCAGATGAGGAAGGCTCTCCATGTCTCCCATTTCAGTGTGAAAGCCAAGATCATACAAATGACCGCACTAATGATAGGAAGGACAGGGACAAAGGGTACTTTAAAAGCTGTATTCATATTCGGATGTTTTTTCCGGAGTACGATCACAGCGATAGAGATCACCGTAAAGGCCGCAAGTGTACCGATGCTGACTAAATTAGCAAGTGTTGATAAGTTGACGAATCCAACGATACATGACGCAACAGCGCCTGTCAGCCAAGTGTTGGCAACCGGTGTCTTAGATTTCGGATGAACGTTTGAAAAGATTTTCGGCATGAGCCCATCTCGGCTCATGGCAAAGGTTAAACGAACCTGAGCGTAGACAAGTGCAATTAACACTGTGGTAATCCCGATAATAGCACCTGCGGATATAATGCCAGCGACACTATTCAGGCCAACCACTTGAAGAGCAAAAGCGACAGGATCACTGACATTCAGCTTCGTATAGTGAACCATGCCAGTTAAGACGAATGAAACCCCGATATATAAAATCGTACAAACACCGAGCGCACCGATGATTCCAATTGGCATCGCCTTTTGCGGGTTTTTAACTTCTTCGGATGCATTAGCGATTGCATCAAATCCAAGGTAAGCAAAAAAGACAGTTGCCGCTCCAGCAATCACGCCATGGAAGCCCATTGGCATAAACGGTGTCCAGTTCTCAGGTTTGACGTAAGCAAAGCCTGAAATGATAAAGAGAAGGACGATGGCAATTTTGATCAGCACAATAATGTTATTCAGCTTTGTGCTTTCTTTGACGCCTCTTGAGACGATAAAGGTGATGAGTAAAATAATGAGTGCGCCTGGAAGGTTAAAGACGGCCCCGTCAGCGGCTCCAGGTGCAGCTGATAAAGCCTTCGGTATGTGCAGGCCAAATCCGCTGAGCAGTGATTGAAAATAGGACGACCATCCACTTGCTACAGCAGAGAGCGCAATAACATATTCCAGCATAAGATCCCAGCCCATTAAGAAGGCAAGAAATTCCCCAAGTGTTGCGTAGGAATACGTATAGACGCTTCCTGACACAGGAATGGATGAGGAGAATTCAGCGTAGCAAAAAGCAGCAAGGGCGCATGCGATCGCAGCCAAAATAAAAGATATAATAATCGCAGGTCCCGCATCATTTGCCGCAGCAACCCCCGTAATGACAAAGATTCCAGTCCCGACCACACAGCCAATGCCAAGCAAGATTAAATCAAACGTATTTAACGAACGGCTGAGCCGCTTTGTTTGACTTTCAAGCATGAGCTGGTCGAGAGATTTTTTTCGAAATAAAGAACTCATGTTGACCTCCTAATGGATAAATCTTTTCGTAAGACGAATGTTAGTATATGCGCAAATGACAATTTAGTCAATTGGTTGAAAAACGCTTTAAATCACTAAAGTGTTAAACGTCAAAACCGAATAAGTGTATAAAAAGAGACATCCGCCGTGAAATCGAAGGCGGATGTGGTGACAGACGATCTATGTCTGTTCAGCAAATATTTTTTCATTGTACAGCACACTTGGATGAGTCGGGTAATGGGCGGAGGAGGCAAGGTGATGTGTTTTGGCTTGCCCCAGGTCGCCGAGCTGATAATAACAGTAGCAAAGCTGAAGGTGAGGATACCACGTTTTATATTGTGTAAGTGTGAAGGCTGTTTCGTTTTCAGGAGCCTTCAGCGCCTGCTCATACCAAAAGATGGCCGCCTGATGTTTATTTTGTATTTTTAGATGATCCCCGATCCGGCAGCAAAACTCTGGCCGGGGCTGATCATATAAGAAGGATCGTAATAATGAGGATAAGGCCGCTTCCTCGAAACCTACCGCATAATAGCAGTCCGCTAAATATTGGCATGTGCGAATTTCATCCTCAATCCAGCACTGTTTTGTGTTTAAAAATTCATGATAAAAACGAATCGCCCTGACATGCTGACCGTTGTCTCTTAATTCATTGGCAAAGTAAAAGAGATCTCGGGGCGTCATGTCCTCTCCTTTTGCCAGCATGTTTTCATAAATTCGCAAGTTGCGCCCAGGCTCACCAAGAGTTGTTTTCTTGCGTTTTTGATGTGTGACGGCGATATCTGCTGGAAAGATGTTTCCATACACTTGAAGAAACTCATGAACGGCCCCATACCACTGAAAGTTCAACGAACGCTTCACAAGGCGATTTCTTCTATATTTGAAATTGACCTGACCGTCTTCATCGAATCCCACATGATAAAACATCGAAACGGCATCCACCGAGGGATCAAGTGTCTGCTTGAGCTGAAGCAGTTTTTGGCGGTCTTCTTCAAGCAGAACATCGTCAGCATCGAGCCATAAAATATACTCTTTCGCTGCATGTGAGAAAGCAAAGTTGCGTGCTTTTGCAAAATGCTGCACCCATTCAAAATCCAGTACCTTTGCTGAAAAAGAATGAGCGATCTCCTTCGTTTGATCTGTTGATCCCGTATCAACGATGATCATCTCATCGACAATGTCTTGAACAGAAGAAAGACAGTCTGCCAGCACTTCCTCTTCATTTTTCACAATCATACATAAGCTAATGGTTATCATCTTTAGATCACCTCTTCATAGTGTATCGAGCATCAAAAGGAAACATTCTTTTCAGCAGCGGGTTTTTTAAAACTAGTTTTCTGCTACTGGCTGATTTAAAATAAAGGAAGAATCTATGTAAGGGCTGATAAAATGAGTTTATTGAATGTTGAAGGATTATATAAAACCTATGGCGAGAAAACGCTGTTTGATCATATTTCGTTTCATATAGAACCGAAGGAGCGCATCGGATTGATTGGACCAAATGGTACAGGGAAGTCAACGCTTCTAAAAGTCATCGCGGGACTTGAATCATTTGAGGAAGGTGACATCACGAAAGCAGGGACACTTGATATCGAATTTCTTGAGCAAGATCCTGAAATGAGCGGAACTGAAACGATTCTTGACTACATTTTTTCTGGAACGGCACCAATGATTCAAACGATGAAGGCGTATGAACAGGCACTCGCCGATTTAGAGCATGACCCGCAAAATGAGGCAAAACAAGAGGCGCTGATGCGCATGCAAAACCGAATGGATCAGGAAGACGCTTGGGATGCGAACCTTTCAGCCAAAACGATTTTGACAAAGCTTGGCGTGAAAGATGTGAGCCGCTCTGTACATGCATTATCAGGCGGACAGAAGAAACGTGTCGCCATTGCTAAAAATTTAATTCAGCCTGCAGGTTTGCTGATTTTAGATGAGCCAACCAACCATCTTGATAATGCCACCATTGAATGGCTTGAAGGATACTTAAGCCAATATAGCGGTGCTGTCATTCTCGTGACGCACGATCGTTATTTCTTAAACCGGGTGGCCAATCGAATTTATGAGTTAAATCAAGGACAGCTTTATACGTATAAAGGAAATTATGAAGTCTTTTTAGAAAAAAGAGCGGAGCGGGAAGCAGAGGCTCAGGTGAAAGAAACGAAGCGTCAAAACTTGCTTAGACGAGAGCTTGCATGGCTGAGACGAGGAGCAAAAGCAAGAACGACAAAGCAGAAAGCACGTATCGGCAGAGTCGAAGAGCTGAAGGACCAAAAAGGGCCTGATGTGAAGGGAGAGCTTGATTTTGCCATCGGCTCGCACCGCTTGGGGAAACAAGTGATAGAGGCAGAAGACTTATCAATTTCATTTGCTGGCCAGACCCTTGTGGAGCGGTTTACAGATTTAGTTGTGCCGGGTGATCGTATCGGATTCATCGGACCGAATGGAGTCGGCAAAACCACTCTGCTGAACTGTTTAGCGGGTAAAATCGAACCGACCTCAGGACAATTGACCATTGGACAAACTGTTCGTATTGGTTACTACACGCAGGATCACAAGGAAATGAATGATGAGCTGACCATCATTGAGTATATCAAGGAAACAGCTGAGATCGTCAAGACGTCTGATGGCGCCATTGTCACAGCAGAGCAGATGCTGGAGCGCTTCCTTTTCCCAAGATCGATGCAGCGGACGTTTATTCGTAAGCTGTCAGGGGGAGAACGCCGCAGATTGTATTTATTGAAGGTCTTAATGGAAGAACCGAATGTTCTCTTTTTAGATGAGCCGACGAACGACCTTGATACAGAAACCCTCAGTATTTTAGAGGATTATTTAGAACAGTTCCCTGGCGTCGTCATCACCGTGTCCCATGATCGTTATTTCTTAGACCGAGTGGTTCACCGTCTGCTTGTCTTTGAAGGAAATGGCCGCATTTCACACTTCCAAGGTGCTTACAGCGATTATATGGAACAGGAAAAAGAGCAGAAACGGACAGAGACAAAGCCTGCTGAAAAACAAGTAGAAGCTGCGCCGAAAAAGAGAAAAAAACTTTCTTATAAAGACCAGCTTGAATGGGACGGGATTGAAGACCGGATACAGGCATTAGAGGAAAAACATCAGCAGCTCGAAGCCGGCATTGCGGAGGCAGGCAGTGATTTTGGGAAAATTCAAGAGCTGATGGACGAACAAAAAGCCGTTGCGGAAGAACTAGAACAAGCAATGGACCGCTGGACAGAACTGTCGCTTATGATTGAGGAATTAAATGAATAAAGAAGTGGAAATAAAAAACCTGTAGAGCGATCTACAGGTTTTTTTCATAGGAGCATTTGGCATACGCATCATGCTGGTGGATGGATTCCTCATTACGGCACTCGATTTGGTTAAAACTTTGACGTTTACGTTAAGGTTATAAAGGTGTATAATAAAACATGAATTGATGATCAGGAGGCACTGGTGATGGAATGGATGAAAATTGATCAAGTGGCGAAAAGAAGCGGACTAACAAAACGGACGATTCGTTTCTATGAAGAGATTGGTTTATTATCAGCACCAAAGCGGACAGAGGGCGGAGTCAGACTTTACTCAGAGGACGACATGGAAGAGCTAGAGAAAGTGATGCAGGCAAAAGAGGTACTCGGCTTTTCTTTACAGGAGCTTCAATCGTTTATGGAAATCGGAAAGCAGCTAGAGCTGAATAAAGAAGGCTACTTGCTGTCGCTTGATCCGAAGGAACGATTAGAGAAGCTGTTAGATATTGAGGCGCAGCTGACTGTGCAGCATCAATTAATTTCAAAAAAGCTTGAAACGATTCAATCCTTTAAAAAGGATCTTGAAGCGATGAAAGAAAGAGCGGCTCATGCAATTGAGCAATTACAAAAATAAACACCTCTGCGTGTTTATTTTATTTTGTCAACATTTGAAGGAAAGGTTCTGATGGAATGAAGGAAGAAGAAGTATTGAAACAGCGTACAAGTCTGCTTAGGCAGCCAAAAGCCGTTTGGGCTGTTGCCTTTGCGTGTGTGATTTCGTTTATGGGAATAGGACTCGTGGACCCGATTCTGCCAGCCATTGCATCGCAATTACATGCATCTCCAAGTCAGGTGTCTCTTTTATTTACAAGCTACTTACTTGTGACCGGCTTTGTGATGTTTTTCACCGGCTTTATCTCTAGCCGGATTGGTGCGAAATGGACATTATTAGTAGGACTCATTTTTATTATTGTTTTTTCTGCTTTAGGAGGTACTTCTTCAACGATTAATGAATTGATTGGCTTTAGAGGCGGATGGGGCATTGGGAATGCTTTATTTATTTCAACTGCACTCTCTGTCATTGTTGGTGTATCTGTTGGAGGAAGTGCGAAGGCCATTATTTTATACGAGGCAGCATTAGGTCTTGGGATATCGGTTGGACCGCTGCTTGGCGGTGAGCTTGGAACAATTTCTTGGCGCGGGCCTTTCTTTGGCGTTGCCGTGTTAATGCTCATTGCTCTTTTAGCGATTACCTTTATGCTTCCACCTATGCAAAAGCCGCAGAAAAAAGTGAAATTTTTCGAGGCTGTCGGGGCGTTAAAATATAAAGGACTTTTAACGATGGCATCTGCCGCTTTCTTATACAATTTTGGTTTCTTTGTGCTTTTAGCGTATTCACCATTTGTGCTCCATCTTGATGAGCATGGACTTGGTTATGTCTTTTTTGGTTGGGGGCTATTCTTGGCTGTGACCTCTGTCTTCTCAGCGCCGGTCATTCATCGCAAACTTGGGACATTGACTTCACTTGTGGTTCTGTTTGCTTCGTTTGCTGTGATCTTATTCGGCATTGGGATATGGACGTCTCATGTTGTGGTCGTGATCTGCGGAATTGTCATTGCTGGGGGAATTCTCGGTATGATCAATACAGTGCTCACAACAGCTGTGATGGGGTCAGCACCGGTTGAACGTTCAATTGCTTCATCCTCTTACAGTGCTGTACGGTTTATTGGGGGCGCGATCGCTCCCTGGATTGCCGGAGTTCTCGCTGAATCCTATACAGCAAGTACACCTTATTATGTCGGGGCTGCTGTTGTTCTTCTAGGCATGATTATTCTGCTCCTTGGACGTAAGCATTTGGTGAATATCCAAGCAGGTCATTAATTAGAAAAAGGCCTTATATCTTTTGAAGATATAAGGCTTTTTTGTCGTTATAATACTTTTGTCGTCCAAGATTCGCAATTCCAAGTTTCGGTTGCCACATCTTGATAAAATTCAGGTTCGTGAGAAATCAATAAGACGCTGCCTTTATATTCTTTTAAGGCGCGTTTTAGTTCTTCTTTTGCATCGACATCTAAATGGTTTGTCGGCTCATCGAGAACAAGTAAGTTGGTTTCTTCGTTGATCAGCTTGCAAAGACGGACCTTTGCTTTTTCTCCTCCGCTTAATACAGACACACGGCTTTCAATATGTTTTGTCGTTAATCCGCATTTTGCAAGAGCGGCTCTGACTTCGTATTGCGTGTAAGAAGGGAAGGTGTTCCATACTTCTTCAATACAAGTATTGCTGTTTTGTTCTTTTACTTCTTGCTCAAAGTAGCCAATATGCAAGAATTCTCCACGTTCCACCTCACCAGAAATAGGTGTGATTTCCCCAAGAAGACTTCGGAGCAGCGTCGTTTTTCCGATACCGTTAGCACCGTACAACGCAATTTTTTGCCCGCGTTCCATTTTCAAATTCAATGGGCGGGAGAGCGGTTCATCATAACCGATGACCAAATCTTTCGTTTCAAATATCAGTTTCCCAGACGTACGTGCCTGTTTAAAGTGGAATTCTGGTTTTGGCTTTTCTGCTGCCAGTTCAATCATATCCATCTTATCCAGTTTCTTTTGACGGGACATCGCCATATTTCTTGTGCTGACACGTGCTTTGTTTCTTGCGACAAAATCCTTTAGTTCAGCCACTTCCTGCTGCTGTCTTTTATAGGCTGCTTCAAGCTGCTGCTTCTTAACTTCGTACACTTGTTTAAATTGATCATAATCACCAACATAGCGCGTGAGCTCTTGATTTTCAACATGATAAATCAAGTTGATGACACTGTTTAAAAACGGAATATCATGTGAAATGAGGATAAACGCATTTTCATACTCCTGTAAATAGCGCTTCAGCCATTCAATATGCTGCTCATCCAAATAGTTGGTCGGCTCATCGAGAAGGAGAATTTCTGGCTTCTCTAACAGCAATTTTGCTAGCAGGACCTTCGTACGCTGACCGCCGCTGAGCTCCGTCACATCACGGTCTAATCCAAGATCCGTTAACCCAAGACCTCTTGCAATCTCCTCGACCTTAGAATCAATGATATAAAAATCATTGTTTGTCAATGCGTCCTGAATGACGCCAACTTCCTCTAACAGCTTTTCCAGCTCATCAGGATCGGCTTCACCCATTTTGCCATAAATGTCATTCATCGCAGCTTCCATTGAAAATAAATAATGGAATGCATCCTGAAGGACTTCACGGATCGTTCTTCCTTTTTCTAGCACGGTATGCTGATCAAGGTAGCCGACACGGACATTTTTCGCCCATTCGACTTTTCCTGCATCTGGCTCCAGCTTGCCAGTAATAATATTCATAAACGTTGACTTTCCTTCACCGTTGGCGCCGATTAAGCCGACATGCTCGCCTTTTAATAAACGGAAGGACACTTCGTGGAAAATGGCTCTGTCGCCAAAGCCATGACTTAAATCTTTAACAGATAATATCATTTTTTACACCTCAAATAGATTCAAAACGGCTAGTGCCTCTCATGATTATATCGAACTGTCCGGCTCGATAAAAGCATCAAAAGAAAAATTGCGTTTCAAAGCTGATTTTGAGATACTAAAGGATAGATTGAATGAGGATAAAGGAGATCGACATGACGGAAAATTGGGCATTTTTGAAAGAAGCAAAGCCATTTATTCAGGAAAACTTTCAAGCAGCTGGCTTCGAAAAACCAACAGCTATACAAGAAAAAACAGCAGAGTGGATTACGGAGAAGCGTGATGTGATCGCAGAATCGCCAACTGGGACGGGGAAGACACTTGCGTATGTACTGCCGCTTTTAAATAAAATTGATGTCAATATCAAGCATCCGCAAGTCTTAATCTTGGCACCTTCAAGAGAGCTTGTGATGCAAATCTTTGATGTCGTGCAAGAGTTCAAACAAGGATCAGACATCAAAGCGGTTTCCTTGATTGGTGGAGCGAACATCAAGAAGCAGCAAGAAAAATTAAAGAAACATCCGAACATCATTGTGGCGACACCGGGCCGAGTACAAGAATTAATCAAAATCAAGAAACTGAAAATGCATGAAGTCAAAACGATTGTATTAGACGAAGCAGATCAGCTTCTTGTGCCAGAGCATATGAAAACGATCCAAGGGATCATTAAGTCCACATTAAAAGAAAGACAAATCCTTTGTTTTTCTGCAACGTTGAAAGAAGAAACCGTTCAGCTGATCAAAGAAATGACATCTGAACCAGAAGTATTGAAAATTGCTAGAAGCGAGGAAGAAGCGCAGAAAGTGGGTCACTATTATCTGTTATGTGATCAGCGTGACAAAGTGAAACTGCTGCAAAAGCTATCACGGCTTGAGGACATGCAGGCGCTCGTTTTTGTGCGTGACATTACGAACTTAAGCATTTATGCAGAGAAATTAGCGTACCATCATGTCGACCTTGGTGTCCTTCATAGTGAAGCAAAAAAAGCTGAACGTGCTGTGATCTTGAAATCATTTGAACAGCGTGAATTCCCGCTCCTCCTTGCAACAGATATTGCAGCAAGAGGAATCGATATTGATGATCTGCCATATGTGATTCATGCAGATATGCCAAATGAAGAGGGATACATCCACCGTTCAGGCAGAACCGGACGCGCAGGAAAAGAAGGCGCAGTCATCAGTCTTGTCACACCTCAAGAGCAATCAATGCTGAAAAAAATGGCGAAAAAGCTGAATCTTTCGCTTGAAGAAATTGTGTATAAGCAAGGCCAGCTGCACCTTGCGCCCAAGCAGGCATAAGAAAAGGACCCTCCATTATTGGCAGGGTCCTTTTTTGTTATGAAATTTTGACAAGCTGTTTTCCGACATTTTCTCCTTTGAATAGTCCAAGGAATGCGTCAGGAATGTTGTCAAAGCCTTCTATGATTGTTTCTTTATATGTGAGTTTGTCTTCTTTTACCCATTGTGCGAGATCCTTCGCTGCCTCTCCAAAACGATCTGAATAGTTGCCAACGATGAAGCCTTGCATCAATGCGCTTGTTTTGATGAGTTTTGTTTGCACACGCGGTCCGATGTCCTCGCTTGCGCTAATATTATAAGAAGAAATTGCGCCGCACACTGGAATGCGTGCAAAACGGTTTAAATGATTCATCACCGCATCTGAAATCTCGCCGCCTACATTGTCAAAGTACACATCAACGCCGTTAGGACAGGCTTTTGCAATGGCATCATCTAAATCATTTGTTGTTTTATAATTAATCGTTTCATCAAAGCCCAATTCTTTTAAATAAGCGAGTTTATCATCAGATCCGGCAATTCCAACGACGTGTGCGCCTTTGATCTTAGCGATTTGTCCTACAACAGAACCAACAGCTCCTGCGGCTCCAGAGATGACAACCGTCTCGCCTTTTTTTGGCTGGCCAATCGTAAGCAGGCCGAAGTAAGCGGTTTGCCCTGGCATGCCCAAAATGCCTAAATAATAGGACAATGGCGCAATGGACGGATCAATTTTAGTGAGAGATTCAGCTTTGGCAGTGGAATATTCTTGCCATCCAAGGAATCCAAGGACAAAATCACCTTTTTCAAATTGAGGCGATTTCGACTCAACGACTTCTGCGACGACACCGCCCTGAATCACTTCATTTAGCTTGAACGGAGGTGTATAGGATTTTGTATCCTGCATTCGTCCTCTCATATAAGGATCTACAGAGACATATTTCGTTTGAATCAAGACCTCTCCCTCTTGCGGCACAGGTATATCTACTGTTTCAAAATGAAAAACATCTTTTGTAGGTAATCCTTTTGGACGTTTAGCTAATTGAATTTGCTTTTGTTGACTCATGTCAAATCCTCCCTTTCACTTACAGCCTAGATTTACATTAACATGATGCTTCTTTTCGTTCAAAACATACGGTCTTTTCAAAACACACACAAAAAAGCAGCCGCCATCTCATCGAAGGGACTACTTTTTCTGAAAAGATACAGAGAGGAGCGGCGGGAGACAGCCAAACAGCTGATACACATCCGCATCACGTTCTTTTAACAAATATTCGTTTGCATTTTGCATGGAGGCTTTCATCATATCGCGCGTCACAAAAGGGAAAAGGATATTCAAGTATGAGGACAACAGGTCTTGTGGATCTTGTTCAATTGACTCGATATCTCCAATGTTAATAATGATGGAAAAGAGATAATCAATGGAGATGTGAAAGTGCTGTTCGGCAAACAATGTAAGCGGCTTTGTATTTGCTTCTTCAGGATTCCACTTTTGAAAAAGCTGTTTCACCAAATCACTGACAACCCAAGCATTAAACTGCTGCTCCGCTGAAAAGTAATACATCAGCTCTCCCTCATTTCTAGCCTCCAGTATAAGAATTGTACAACAAATCAACAGGATTGAACATAATAATTCAGAAAATTTAGTCATTTTTACAGGCTTTTTGTCAAAAATAAGTCGATAGACATGGTACGTCCATCAAGCAAATTGGATGTGCTCGTGGAAGGTTTAATGTCAAAAGTGACGGGTAAAAGATTCGTAAGACGTTAAAGGAGGAATATAAAATGAAACCTGTTGTAAGAGAGTATTCAAATGATGAAACACTTCAAAAAGATGTAGAGCAATTAAAGGCACTCGGTGTTGCAAGAGAGGACATTTATGTTCTGTCCCATGACGATGACCGAACAGAGCGTATTGCAAGTAATGCAGATGCCAATACGATTGGCTCAAGAGAAGTTGGACTCAAACATGCGGTTGGGAACATCTTTAGTAAAAAGGGCGATGAGCTCCGCAATAAAATTCATGAAATTGGTTTCTCAAAAGAAGAAGCTGAGACATTTGAAGAACATTTAGACGAAGGGAAAGTCCTTCTCTTTGTCACAGATCATGAAAAAGTGAAAAACTGGGCGTAAACGCCAACCGAAAAAGCCTCTTACTTTTGTAAGGGGCTTTTTTTCATGCTTCCATGTCTGAAAGAGAGACATATATCTTTTTTACGATATTAAGTAAATACAGAAGTATGGAATAAATAGTAAACTCTCTAATTGAAAATGCCGTTATACCAATGAAAATCAAGAAGAATCAGAAAAAATAGTCGAAATATCACAAAAAACCATTCGGGAAATAATTATTGTATCTTTCTATTTTGATTTAAAATTAAATAAAAAAATTGTGTAATTTAGTAGATAAATTTCTTAGTTCTATTGGTTTAAGTTGTATTTTTGTGTAGAAATAAGTGTTTTAAGGTCAAAAAACCACGAAAATTACCTGTATTTTCAATTAGAAAATTCATTTTAATGTTTAGGAAATAATTTGTTGACAAAATAAACTAAAAACAATATATTTGGCTTAATCCAGTCATTATGGAATTAGTTGTTAAATTTCCGGCGGGTTTATTCGAAGCATAATCTAGTGAAAGGGGGTGGCAAGAACCAAAGCGTAAGCGCCTCTTAGATACAAAAATGTCTACTAGAACTGAACAAATCGTCGTTTACTTGAAGAAAAAATGATCGCCATTCTAAACAGTAGATTGATCTTTCTACTAAAAGCACAGTGTAAGAGATTGTCCAAAAGACGTTAAGTCCTTATAAAAAAGAGAAAGCGGTTTCAATAAGAAATGTGAGTTGATCGAACGGTAAAGGAGGTGAACTCATATGAAAAAAAGAGAGAACAAGCTGAGGCGATGCGGCCTTCGAAGGGCTGCATATGAGGATGAGTGCTGAAAAAGAAGAGTAAACATGTGGGGTGCTTCTCTCCTTTTTCAGAAAAACAGATTTTCCTGAAAAATCCATCTTTCATTTTAACATAAGGTTTTTGGCTTGAAAACCACCTTTGCCCGAAAAGAAGATTGTGAATTGAAGGAGGTTTCATGATGAAAAAGGCTTTGTACCATGAAGACAGTGGATTGTATTTAGAAAAGATGCGCATGGCATTCCAAGAGCATTATGAGCAAAGAACAGATATGTGGTCTACTGATCCATCCTTAACAGACGCAGCAGTGATGTCATTAAAGGCATGGCGTTCAAGGGAAAAGAATGCACTTGCTTCTGTGCTGGATATCGGGTGCGGCAACGGCCGTGCACTAGAACATTTAAGCGGGCTTTCCGCATATGTCGGTATCGACCTGTATGAGCATGAGGAGTGGGAAGGGTTACAGAAAAGAGAAACAGTTCCTGTCCATTTTGTTCATCAAGATTTTATGTCATGGTCCATGGATCAGGGACGCGGGATGCAGTTTGATTTAATTTTAGATCATGGCTGCTTTCATCATCAACATCCTGATGATCATGAACGTTATTTAAAACAGGTCTCTTCTTTACTTCATGAAGGCGGTGTCTTTTCACTTGTTGTCTGGGGAGAACAGTGGAAAACAGGATTAATCGGAGAAGATGGCCGTTTCCATTTTTCATTTTCAGATTCTCAGCTTGGCGAAAAAATTTGTACATCAGGTCTTGAGCTTGTATCCATATCACCGTTACAAGCGAAGGCTGGAATAAGCCAGCACCATGTCATTGCCGTCAAAATCTAGTACAAAGGTGAGTGATTCAAAGCTAGCAGAGGAGTTCATGGGAAGAAAGAGCGTCTGCCAAACAAGAGCGTTTGCTGCTCTGACAGAAAATAAAGCATATGAACCAAAATTTCTGCTCCTTTGTACTGGAAAAGGACAAGGTCTAAAACGATGAGAGACATCGCACATCCATTTTCTTCTGCGGGAGCACACAAGCTGAGGGAGTGCGTACACATATTCATCACTCCATCACTGCGCTATGGGAGTCGATTTGGGTGCAGTGATGAATAGGGGGGAGACTAATGAACAAGTTTGTAGATGAATTACAATCAATGATTCATCATTTTACCTTTCAAGATAAACACTATTTGCTCGTGGGGCCTGTGAATCTGCCAATTTCCATTCAACATGAAGAAGTGCCATTTAAGTGGTATGCCTTCGCACCTGTTGAACGGGATACAAAACCAACGATCGAATCGATTGTCCAAATGAGTACCGCGCAGCAAACCTTTTCCTCTTGTCTCTTATTTGGCGACTTTGAAAATGAACGGCCGCCGCTTGTGCGAATCCATAGTGTCTGCCAAACAGGAGATGTGTTTGGGTCACTGAAATGTGATTGTGGTCCACAGCTTGCATTATCGCTGAAGAAAATCACCGATTACGGAAAAGGCATGCTTGTGTATATGGCCAATCAAGAAGGTCGGTCTATTGGGCTGATGGCAAAAGCGTTGACGTATAAATTACAGGAGATGCAGCTGGATACTTTTGAAGCCAACCGCCTGATCGGCTGCGGGGATGATGATCGGCATTACGAGGAAGCAGCAGCTGTTTTGCACTATTTAAACAAAGGGAAACCATTGCATTTACTAACGAACAATCCAGATAAAGTCGATTCTATTGCAGCTTATGGTCTTCCTGTTTTGCGGTTTGATCATACGGTCGAAGCCTCTCTCTACAATGAAGCCTATTTAAAGGCAAAAGCAGCCTCAGGGCATATGGTCGATGAGAAGAAATTAATTAATCAATAGACGAGTTTATTGAAAGAAGGCGGGAGAAAAGCGTGAAACCTGATATCAATTGGATTCAAATCCCAAGCGGCTATGCAACGATTGGAAGTAATGAAGAAGATATGAAAAAGGCAGCAGAATTCTGGAAGGACAAGCTGCTCAATCCAACCTACGGCCGTGAGAAAAAATTTCAAAAATGGCTGTACAAAGAATTTCCGTCCTATCAGCCGTATATCAACGAATTTTTTATCTCAGATACGGTCGTCAGCAATGAACTGTATCAAAGCTATTGTGATGAAACAGGCCAGACATACCCGGAGAGTTTAACGAACGAAGAGCTTGGCGGGGGAAAAGATCATCCAGCTTGGGGCATGGACATTGAGGATGCCTTCTCGTTCTGTCAGTGGCTGAGCGGGAAACTTGGGATTGATGTTTCGATTCCTACTGAAGAAGAATGGGAGTATGCTGCCCGGGGAAACACGAGAAATCAATACCCGTGGGGAGATGAGTTTGATCCTTCTTACTGCAATACGCACGAATCAAATATTGAAAAAACGACGCCTGTCCGTCATTACGAAAAGGGCCGATCCTTATTTGGTCTTTATGATATGGGAGGAAACGTCGAGGAATGGGTCAACACCAAATATCACGTATATGAAGGCGGCATCGAGGTCGTCGATGATTTAACGGAAACACTCGGAAGTGATTACTATATTTTAAAAGGCGGCTCTTTCGCAAGAGGCGGAGATTTATGCAGAGTCGCAAGAAGACACGGGAAGCACCCAGATCCTGTTTTTCGATTTACTGGTTTTCGTTTAGTGACTCGTCAAAAACAACATATAAAGGTGGGAGTGTAAAACTATGCATAGAGGACCAATTACATCTGTTTTATCAACTCAGCACGACCAAATTGTTTACACTGGCGGCTATGACCGCTGTATTTATCAGTGGAACCGGGCGACGGGAGAAGGAACATTTATTGGCAGTCACGAGCATATCATTAACTCCATATCTCTTTCTGAAAACGGAAAGTATTTAGCAAGTGCATCGTCAGACTATACGATTCAATTGTATGATACAGGCACAAATACCCGAATCCGCACGTTGTTTGGTCATGCAGATGATGTAGAAGCCGTCGCTTTTGCGAAGCAGGATACTTTACTTGTATCCGTGTCTAGAGATAGAAGATGCTTAGTCTGGGATATCGAAACGGGCGCTATTTTAAGAGAATTCCATGGCCATAGCAAAGATGTATTAGCTGTATGGATACATGGTGATAAAGCTTATACAACAGGTGATGATGGATATGTCCTTGTATGGCTGTATGAAACCGGAGAAATTGTAGGGGAAATCGGCCCGTTTGATTATGAGCTCGATACAATCAGCGGCAGCAATCAAAAAGAAGTATTCGCACTTGGCAGAGATGATGGCACTGTTATTATTTACGATGCAGCGACTTTACAGGAGAAGAAAATCATCAAAGCCCATTTACAGGGCGTCAAGCGCGTGAATTTTTCTCCAAGCGGCAATTACTTGCTGACAGCAGGCTACGACCATTTAATTAAGCTGTGGAATTATGAAACAGGTGATTTAGTCGATACACTGCTGCCTCATAAATATCAGTGGGAGCGCTCACTTGTCTGGACAGAGGATGAGAAGTCAATACTAGGGGCCAGCTTTGGAAAAACATATTGTGAATGGTCGATCGAAAAGGGCAAAGTCATATCAGATGAGATCGAAATGGCGACACCATCTATCAATGATATTGCGCTGACTGATGCGGGTGATATTATTACCGCATCTGATGATGGAAAATTCAGAAAAAATGGGATTGAAATCGCCAAATCGACGGGCGTTTTAACAAATGGAGTAGCTGTTGCACGGGATGGAAGCTATTATGCGTGGGGAGATCATGCAAGTCAGGTGCATATTGTTCATGAGTCATTACAGCAAATGGTTTCGTTTGATCTTAACACAGGTCCGGTCAACAGCGTGTATTTCCACGAGGAGGATCGTCAATTTTATATTGGAACTTATGGCGGTTATGTCCATGTCATTTCGACAGAACACTTAAAGGAAATCGGCCGTTCCAAAGCACACGATTGTGCAGTTAAAGCATTAAAGGTAGAAGGAGATCTTATCATCACAGCAGCAGTTGAAGGAACCATCTGTCTTTTAGATAAAAAGAGTTTGTCCTTAAAAGCGGAATACATTGGTGCGACAGAGCTGTTAAATGATGTCTTTATTGATAGTAAACGAGACCGTATCGCCATTGTCAGCCGCGACAAGAATGTGAGATTGTTTGATTTGCATACAGGAAGAATTTTAGACCAGCATAACGAACACCAGTATTCGATTAAATCGGTCACAGTCACAGACTCAGGCTATATTGTAAGCGGTGATTATTGGGGCTATATCGTTGTGTGGAATCCAGAGCTGGATGTCAACACCGGCCCAATTAGAATTGCCCAAAATGGGATTAGTGCCATCAGACAATTAGGCAATGATGTATATGCAAGCTCATATGACGGCGGGATTTATCACGTTCGAGAAGATGGGACGCATACCGAAGTACTACGCTTATTTGAACAATTTCCGAAAGAAGTAATCTCTCATTAAGAAAAAGAATGTAAGCGGGGGATTCTCATGATAAGTGTTTGCAAGGAACATATGAAAAAAGGTCTGTCTGTACTCAATTGTCCGCATGTGCTCCTCATTAATAAATATGAATGTCGCAAATGCTGTTTTTGTAAACAACGAGCATCTTATAAACTTTTTTATTCCTTGCCTTACTATGATCGATCTGAAAAGAAACGGATGGAAAAAATATAGCACATGAGAATAGAACTCCTTCATTCCCTGAAGGAGTTCTTTCCCTTGAAAGAGAGGAAAGGAGACTTACATGAAAGACGATGTTTTTTATATGAAGCTAGCGATTGCCAACGCAAAGGCCATGAAAGGACAAACCTCGCCAAATCCGCTTGTCGGGGCAGTGGTAGTCAAAAAAGGTGAGATCGTTGGAATTGGTGCTCACATGAAGGCGGGCGAGCCGCATGCTGAAATTCATGCGCTGCAAATGGCAGGAGAAAAGGCGAAGGGGGCTCATATGTATGTGACGCTCGAACCTTGTTCGCATCATGGAAAAACAGGCCCTTGCTCAGAAGCCATTATAAAGAGCGGGGTGAAACGTGTGGTCATTGCCACTGGGGACCCAAATCCACTTGTAGCAGGTAAAGGGGTCACGATGTTGAAACAAGCAGGGATAGAAGTAGAAGAAGGGGTATGTAAGCGGGAAGCGGACAGCTTAAATCTTCCTTTTTTTCATTCGATACAATCAGACCTTCCGTATGTCATATTAAAAACAGCCATTTCATTAGATGGGAAAATTGCAACAGCTCATCAAGAAAGCAAATGGATTACAGGGACAGAAGCGAGGAATGAAGTGCAGCAATTACGTCAAGAAGCAGATGCTGTGATAACAGGCGTTGAAACCATTATTCAAGATGATGCAGGTCTTATTGTAAAAGATTCAATCGTGACACAGCCCATTCGTGTCATTTTAGATTCCACATTAAGGATTCCGCTTCATGCGAAATGTTTAAATGATCATATGGCAGAAACCATCATTTGTACCTCAAACAAGTACGATCAAAAAAAATACCATCAACTGGTGCAAAAAGGACATCAAGTATTTGTCACAAGCGGAGAAAATCGGACAGATCTTCATGCGGTGTTACGTATGCTGAAAAGGCGCTCTGTGATGTCGGTGCTTGTAGAGGCGGGAGGCAGTGTGAGCGCATCCTTTTTAGAAGCGTCCCTTGTGAACGAAGTCATTATTTATATGGCACCATTATTAATTGGGGGGAAAGATGCACCTACTTTCTTTGAAGGAGAAGGTACGAAAACATTAAAAGAAGCCATCCGGCCGGTAGATATGGATTATAGTATGGTAGGAAAAGATTTGAAAATGACGATGAGACTTTAATGAAAGAAGGACCTTGTGCATAAAGTGCAAGGTCTTTTGATTATTTTAAAAAAATAAAAGTGTACATACACCTTTCCCAGTCATGATGAATACGATGGATGGGGGTGATTCCATGAAAAGATGTAGGCAATGTGGTAAGACATATCCAACTCATTCGACAGACCACTACCAAAAAGGAAGCTGGTATGATGCGTATAAGGATGATGGCTGGGAATGTGATAGTTGTAAAAAAGGGATATCAGAAAAGCCAAGGAAACCAGTGAAAAATCCTTGCTGCGGAAAAGATCCTTGTGTTTGTGTGATTCAAGGTCCGCCAGGCGGGAGAGGAAGAAGAGGCCCAGCAGGTCCAGCGGGTGCAGTGGGTCCAGCGGGTCCGGCAGGCCCAGCAGGTCCAGCAGGTCCAATCGGTCCAACAGGCGTAGGTTTAACAGGCATCTTGGCATTTGATCCAGCAGTAGCACCAACCTACCCAGTAGGGCAAGTGGTGACATACGATGGCAGTACGTACGTCGTCAATTCAGTACCGCCATTAGGTACACCGGATACGTCGGCAGATTATACATTATTAGCTGCAGCGGGGGAAACAGGTACAGGGCCAACAGGTGTCACAGGAGATCCAGGTCCAACTGGAGCCACAGGAGCCACCGGCGTGGGTTTAACTGGGGTTGTACCGTATGATGCTGCAGCAGCACCAGAATATCCATTGGGGCAAGTGGTGACATATGAAGGTGGAACGTATCTTGTGAATACAGCATCACCAACAGGTACACCAGATACATCAC
The DNA here is from genome assembly GCF_038593285.1 of Bacillus sp. FSL R5-0712. Classification (NCBI taxonomy): domain Bacteria; kingdom Bacillati; phylum Bacillota; class Bacilli; order Caryophanales; family Bacillaceae; genus Bacillus; species Bacillus sp. FSL R5-0712. The sequence goes on from NZ_CP151981.1 coordinate 802,832, forward strand.
CAGATTATACGCTTTTAGCCGCTGTAGGCGCGACTGGCGTTACAGGCGCTACCGGTACGGGTGCAACAGGAGAAATTGGTCCAACCGGAGCCACCGGCGTCACGGGAGCAACAGGAGAAATTGGTCCAACCGGAGCCACCGGCGTCACGGGAGCAACAGGAGAAATTGGCCCAACCGGAGCCACTGGTGTTACAGGAGCGACTGGAGAAATTGGTCCAACCGGAACTACTGGCACAGGAGTCACAGGAGCAACGGGTACCACCGGTGCAACCGGAGCAACCGGTGTCACAGGTGCAACTGGTGATACGGGAGCAACCGGAGCAACCGGTGCCACAGGGATTACAGGAGCGACGGGAGTAGGTCTAGCCGGCGTCACAGCGTTTGATCCAGCGGCAGCGCCGACATATCCAGTAGGTCAAGTGGTGACATATGAAGGAGGAACTTACCTCGTCAATACGGCGCCGCCAACAGGTACACCTGATACGTCACCAGATTATACGTTATTGGCCGCTGCAGGAGCGACTGGCGTTACGGGAGCAACAGGAGAAATTGGCCCAACCGGAGCCACTGGTGTTACGGGAGCGACGGGGGAAATTGGCCCAACCGGAGCTACTGGCACAGGAGCAACAGGGATCACAGGCGCGACAGGAGCAACTGGTGCAACCGGCGTCACAGGAGCAACTGGTGCAACTGGGATAACTGGTGATACAGGGGCAACAGGAGTGACCGGAGCGACAGGTGTCGGTTTATCTGGAGTTGCAGCGTTTGATCCAGCAGTAGCGCCAACCTATCCAGTAGGTCAAGTAGTGACATATGAAGGTGGAACATATCTGGTCAATACAGCGCCGCCAACAGGCACACCGGATACTTCTCCAGACTATACGTTATTAGCAGCCGCAGGCGCGACAGGTGTCACGGGAGCGACAGGAGCAACTGGGATAACCGGTGATACAGGAGCGACCGGAGCAACCGGCGTCACAGGAGCCACCGGGGTAACAGGAGATACGGGTGTAACCGGCGTCACAGGCCCAACTGGAGCAACTGGGATAACTGGTGATACAGGGGCAACAGGAGTAACCGGTGTAGGATTAACTGGTATTCTGACATTTGACCCAGCAACAGCGCCAACCTATCCAGTAGGTCAAGTGGTGACATATGAAGGTGGAACCTATGTTGTGAATACAGCGCCGCCAACAGGCACACCGGATACTTCTTCAGACTATACGTTATTAGCAGCCGCAGGCGCGACAGGTGTCACGGGAGCGACAGGAGCAACTGGGGTAACCGGTGATACAGGAGCGACCGGAGCAACGGGCGTCACAGGAGCCACCGGAGCAACTGGGGTAACGGGTGATACAGGAGCAACGGGCGTCACGGGTACAGGAGCAACCGGTGCAACTGGAGATACAGGAGCAACCGGCGTCACAGGAGCCACCGGGGTAACAGGAGATACGGGTGCAACTGGAGTAACCGGAGCAACTGGGGTAACGGGTGATACAGGTGCGACTGGAGTCACAGGAGCTACAGGTCTCACCGGAGCAACTGGAGTCACCGGAGCGACAGGAGTGACCGGTGCAACTGGATTAACTGGATTAACTGGAGTAACCGGAGCAACCGGTGTCACAGGAGCCACAGGCTTAACCGGAGCAACTGGAGTAACAGGAGCCACGGGAGCCACAGGTTTAACCGGAGCGACAGGAGTAACAGGAGCCACGGGAGCCACAGGTTTAACCGGAGCAACTGGAGTAACCGGAGCCACGGGAGCCACAGGTCTAACCGGCGCAACCGGAGCAACTGGATTAACTGGAGTCACCGGAGTTACAGGTCTCACCGGCGCCACCGGAGTTACCGGCGCAACGGGTCTAACCGGTGCAACAGGCGCCACGGGAGTCACAGGTACAGGAGCCACTGGCGCTACAGGTCCAACAGGAGTGACAGGATCGAGTGCGATCATTCCGTTTGCTTCAGGTACACCTGCTGTCTTGACGACAGTTGCAGGCGGTCTTGTTGGAACATCCAGCTTGATTGGATTTGGTAACTCAGCGACAGGTGTCAGTATTGTAGGCGGAATCATTGATTTAACCGGCGCTGCAGGCACTTTACTCAACATGGCGTTCTCAGTTCCGAGAGCTGGAACGATCACGTCATTTGCAGGCTATTTCAGCACAACAGCAGCTCTTTCTTTAGTCGGCACGAGTATTACCGTAACGGCTAGTCTATTCGCTTCACCGACACCAAATAACAGCTTCACACAAGTAGCGAGTGTCACATTAGCCCCAGCTTTAACCGGAGTTTTAACACTGGGTGCTATTTCAAACGGTATTGCGACTGGTCTAAATGTACCAGTCACACCGGAAACACGATTGCTTGTTGTATTCTCCGCATCAGCTACAGGTCTATCCTTAGTCAATACCGTAGCAGGCTATGCGAGTGCTGGTTTATCGATCACGTAATAGGTATACAGGGACGACTCGATTTTGAGTCGTCTTTTTTGTTTGAAAGAATTTTCTCTTAACTTAGTAAGAAAAAATGATATCATTTTCTTAGAGTCTATTCGGGTGAATCTACTGAATTAGGGGTTGTAGCGGTGAGAATGGGCAAAAGGAAAGTCACTTTACAAACGAAAATTTTGGGGTTAATTATCGGGCTTTTGCTTGTTGTCATTGCATTATTAACTATTTGTTTTGGTTTTTTGCAGACATCAGAAAGGCAGGGGCAAGCTGAACAGCTGGCGGTGCAGACCGCTAGAACGATATCATATATGCCGCCCATTAAAGCATCGGTGGCTCTATCAGCGTCCCAAAATGAAGAACAGGCAGTGCTTGAGCAAATGAAGGAGCAAGTAAGAGCACATGCCATCTTCATTTCCAATCGAAAAGGAAAGGTCCTTGTTCATACGAACCATGAGGACGTAGGAAAAACCATCAGTGTATCGGAAGGAAGAAGTACCCTCTTATTTGGAGGAACTTCCATATCAACTGATGATTCTAATGGTGAAACCGTTGTCAGAGGCAGTGCGCCCATTATGAAAGAAACAGAAGGGCATGAAGAAATTATCGGGACAGTCACCGTCGAATTTTTAAAAAAGGAAATTGATCAAGCGACAGCTCATCAGCTATTGAAGCTTAGCTATATTGCCCTTCTTGTGCTTTTGCCGGGCATATTCGGTGCAATTTTTTTAACGAAGAGTATTCGCAAAGATACATTAGGGCTTGAGCCGCATGAAATAGCTTCGTTGTATCGAGAAAGAGAAGCGATGCTGCTCGCTATAAAAGAAGGGATCATTGCGTTTGACCAGAAAGGCGCGATTACGATGATGAATACATCAGCTGAGCACATGCTGCGCGTCTCATCAGAGCTGCCCCTTCATATTGATCAAGTCTTGCCAAATGCCAAACTTCTTCTCTATTTAGAGTCAGAGACGATTGAACCTAACATCGAAACCGTCGTCAATGATAAAACCTATGTCTTAAATGTGAAAAAAGTAATGCAGGACAATCGAGCATTTGGAGGGATTGTGAGCTTCAGGGAGAAAACAGAGCTGACGAAGCTGCTGGATACATTAACAGAGGTCAGCCAATATTCAGAAGACCTGAGGGCACAAACACATGAATTCTCAAATAAGCTGTACGCCATCTTAGGCCTGCTTGAGCTGAAGCAAGTCGATGAAGCCATCGACTTAATTAAAGAAGAATATCACCTGCAAAACCGTCAGCACGATTTACTCATGAAGCAGATTCGGTCTCCTAAAATACAAGCCATCTTACTTGGCAAGTTAGGGAAAGCATCTGAGAAGAAAGTCCAATTTCACATTGATGAAAATAGCTCACTTGAGCCGCTCCCAGCTCATTTAAGTCTATCTCACTTTATCACCATCATTGGCAATCTCGTCGATAATGCTTTTGAAGCTGTATTAAATAAGGAGAAGCGCGAGGTTGACCTGTTCATCACAGATATTGGGTTTGATATTATCATAGAAGTGTCAGATTCAGGTGATGGAGTGAATGAAGAGGAATTGTCACAGATTTTCACAAGAGGTCATTCGTCAAAGGGAGAAGGACGAGGCTATGGGCTTGCGAATGTGAAAGAAGTATTGGACGAGCTTGGGGGCTGGATTGAAGTTGCGAACCAAAAAGAAGGCGGTGCCATCTTCACTGTATACATACCGAAAGGCACAAAGGGGGAATAGATGGTGATTAAGGTACTCATTGCGGAGGATGATTTTCGAATCGCTGCCATTCATGAATCTTATATACAAAAGATAGAAGGATTTAAGGTCGCCGGAAAGGCAAAGAGTGCAAAGGATATGTGGGAGGCGCTCCAAAGGGAACAAGTCGATCTCATTTTGCTTGATGTGTATATGCCTGATGAACTCGGCACAAACTTGCTGCCGCTTTTAAGAGAACGCTGTCCGGAAGTAGATGTGATCATAATCACGGCTGCAACAGAAACAACGCTTTTAAGAGATGCGCTTCATTACGGAGTGGTTCATTATTTAATCAAACCGGTGACCGCACAAAAGTTTGCACAAGTCTTAACCGAATATAAAGAGAAGAAAGACATCATCAATTCAAAGGATGAAGTCAATCAAACGATGATCGATCTGTTTTTTGGACAGATGCAGGAAGAGCCAAAACAAAGGGATGACAGAGATCTCCCCACAGGCATCAATTCACTGACCTTGGATAAAGTGAAAACATTGATGGCATCAGAGAATAGCGGGATTACAGCAGAAGAACTCGGGGAAAAAATGGGGGCATCACGTACAACTGCAAGACGGTACGTAGAGTATCTCGTCACAACAGGGGAATGCCGGGCAGAGCTTGCATACGGAATCATTGGCAGACCTGAACGGAAATATTATCCTGCTAAACAAGCGGAGTCATAAAAGATGAAAAAAGGAATATTTTTTGTTATCGTGCTCTGCCTTTGTATGACGCTCACCTTTAATGAAAAAAAGGCCGGTAATTCTTTCCTGCAGCAAAGCTCCTTATATATTGTGGTGTCGGGTGTGCCAGAGGGAGGATTCGACCAAACGGCTCAGGTGATGAAATCAGTGCTTGAACAAGAGAAACTGGTGAAACGGCCTGTGAACATTCTTTATCAAAGAGGCGGAACGGTGGATAAAGGGTGGACATACATGATGGAGCGAGAAGCCAACTATATCAGTTTAAATTCAAGCTTATTGTTAAGCCGTAATTTGCTTGGCAGCAGTAACGTGACGATGAATGATGTGACGCCGCTGGCAATCCTTGCAGAAGAGTGGCAGGTCGTCGCAGTCCCAGTGGATTCTCCTTTTTCAAATGGGAAGGAGCTGTTACACGCACTCAAGAAAAAACCAGATTCCTTAAAAATTGGGTTTGCCCCTGACTTTGGAAATGATGATCAAATCTCTTTCGCCCGGGCAGCAGAAATGGCAGGGATTGATCCATATCGCATTCAATTTCTGAAATTTGACAGTGCAGATGATTTATTTCAGGCGCTCATCGACCATGAGGTAGATGCAGCAACGACTACCATTACAGAAGTTCGTCATGATTATGAAAAAAAGAGGCTAAAGCTCGTAGCCACGACAACCAGCGAGCGCTTAGATGGATTTGAAGATGTGCCAACATGGAAAGAGCAGGGCATACCGCTCATCTTTTCCCATTGGCGCGGTGTGATGGGCCCAAAACAAATGAGTCAGCATGACATTCGTGAATGGGATCAGCTTCTTCAAAAAATGACGAAAACGAAGTCTTGGAAAAAGCGATTAAAGCAAAAGGGCTGGACAAGTCGTTATATGAACAGCAAAGAGGCAAAGATCTTTATGGAAAATCAATTAAGGCAATATGAGCAATTGATACAAGGAGAACAAGCGGTCGAGTGAGACCGCTTCCAGCGTGTAGACAAACCCTTGCATTCGCCCGCATTCCTGCGTGCCGGTGCTCACCAATCTCATATCGCTCCAGTACTCGTCTTTCCTAGACTTCAAAGGTTTTCTATCACGCTGAAAAGAAAACAAAGGGCTAAAATAAACCCTTTGTTTTTTTCATGGAATTAAAAAGCTCAATGTTTGAACAAAATGAACAAAAAGCATTTATCGACCGAAAAAGAATTAAAATTCATAATATTTACTTCAATTCTCACCTCAGATATGATGACAAAAAGGGTTGGAAATGGGATACCAACACATTAATGAAAGCGTATACAACATAAGGGGTGAACAATATGCTAGCAATCTTAGGATTTCTTATGATGATTGTATTTATGGTTTTGATTATGACGAAACGTATGTCTGTTTTAACGGCATTGGTGTTAACACCGATTGCATTTGCTCTTATTGCAGGTTTTCATTTTACTGAAATTTCAGACATGATTGTCAAAGGCGTGCAGCAAGTCGCACCGACAGCGGTCATGATCATGTTTGCGATTTTGTACTTTGGCATTATGATTGATGCGGGTTTATTTGATCCAATGGTGGCGAAAATTTTAAAAATCGTTAAAGGCGATCCATTAAAAATCGTGGTCGGAACAGCTGTCCTGACGATGCTTGTTGCACTTGATGGTGATGGAACAACAACGTATATGATTACAACAACAGCGATGCTTCCACTATTTACGCTGCTTGGCATCCGTCCAATTATTTTAGCGGGTATTGCCGGGGTTGGCATGGGGATTATGAATACAATTCCATGGGGAGGCGCTACACCTAGAGCGGCGAGTGCACTTGGCGTTGACCCTTCACTTTTATTTGGACCGATGATTCCAGTCATTGGTGCAGGGGTTCTCAGTATGATTATTGTTGCTTATTTTCTTGGAAAAGCTGAAAGAAAACGCCTTGGTGTGATTGAACTTGACCAGCCGATTCATGCAAATGAAATGGCAGCGGCACTGCAAGATGACATCAAACGGCCAAAGCTTTGGTGGTTTAACCTGGCATTGACTTTGTTATTAGTGCTGCTGCTTGTATCAGGTAAAGTCAGCTTAACTGTTCTATTTGTTCTTGCTTTCTGTGTGGCAATTATCGTGAACTATCCGAACTTAGATCAGCAGCGTGAGCGAATTGCCGCTCACTCAACAAACGTTTTAGCCATTGCTTCGATGATTTTTGCGGCAGGTGTTTTTACAGGTATTCTAACTGGAACGAAAATGGTCGATGAAATGGCGATTTCGATTGTATCTGCAATTCCAGAGCAGCTTGGCGGCTTTATTCCAGTCATTGTCGCATTAACAAGCGGGATCTTTACTTTCTTTATGCCGAATGATGCATACTTTTATGGCGTACTGCCGATCCTATCAGAAACAGCGGCAGCATACGGTGTCGATAAAATTGAGATTGCCAGAGCCTCTATTATTGGTCAGCCGATTCATATGTTAAGTCCACTTGTTCCATCGACTCATTTACTTGTTGGACTTGTTGGCGTATCACTGGATCAGCATCAGAAATTTGGGATGAAATGGGCGGTACTGGCAGTCGTCGCTATGACTGTCGTGGCGGTTCTCATTGGGGCCATTTCCATCTGGTAAATAAAAAAGTGTCTGCTGCGGGCAGGCACTTTTTTTAGGTCATATTGCCGGGCAGGCTCCATTCATTTGCCCTAGACAAAGATATGCCTGTTCCTCCAAAAGGTTTATTTTTGAAAAATACTGACACTTTTTCTGTTTTTTTCTTTATAATGCAAATCAACGAAGGGAGAGGATAGCATGTCCAAACGAAAAGGCACGATTCTTTTTGCTGCTGCATGCCTCTTGGCAGGCAGTTTGTCGATGGTGAGCCCAGCTTCAGCTCATGCAGAAACCCCTTATTATGGAAAGAATTATGAACAACCGGCTTCAGTGAAAAAGCTATACCCTAAGCCTGACGAGACGTTTGATACCCCTGCCTTTCAGAAAGAAGGAGAAGCATTTACGACACAAGAAGAGCTTCAAGCTTTCTTAAAAAACATTGTCCGCAAAAGCCCATATGCCACTCAGAAACAGATTGGAACATCCATTGAAGGTAGATCCATTCCGGCCCTGTACTTTACAAAGGATCGTTCCATCACGCCACTTTCAAAAAAGCCAACCATCTGGCTCCAAGCACAAATACATGGAAATGAACCAGCCTCCGGTGAATCTGCTCTCGTCATTGCAAAACGATTAGCAGGTGAAGAAGGAGAGCGTATACTCAATCATGTCAATATCATCATTGTTCCAAGAATCAATCCTGATGGTTCTTATGCGTTTGACCGCAGACTGGCAAACGGATTAGACGGAAACCGTGATCATATGACATTAGAATCTCCAGAACTGGCAGCCCTGCATCAAGAATTTAATCGGTATGCGCCAGAGGTAGTTATTGATGCCCATGAATACGATGTGGGTCAAAAGCAGTTTGAAAATATCGGTTCATCAGGCGCTCTCAAATATCATGATTTGCTTATTCTTTCAGGGAAGAATTTAAACATTCCTGAAAGCATCCGGCTGACATCAAATGAGTTATACGTTAACGGAGTTCGTGAAACGCTGACGAATAAAGGGTTTTCTAACGATTTGTATTATACAAACACAAGAGGAAAGGATGGAAAGATCGACATCTATGAAGGTGGAACGGATGCGCGAATTGGCCGTAATGCCCTTGCACTTTCGCCAGCCCTGTCATTTCTTGTAGAAAGCAGAGGGATTGGGATTGGAAGAGAGGATTTTGCCCGCCGCGTCGCTGCGCAAGTAGCCACCCATGAAAAAATCATTGAGACCACGGTGAAACATGCCAAACAGGTGAAGCGGCAAATGGTGACGGAGCGGCTGAAGCTGGTCAAAAAAGGACTGCAGCCAAATGATGATGATCAAGTGGTCATTCAAGATGATTTCCAAGCACCTGTCAATGACTCGCTGGAAATGGTTGATATTGAGAAGGGACAAACGACTCAAGTTCCTGTACGCTTTCACAGTGCGAGCGATGCTGTTCCTGTCTTAACAAGAGAACGGCCGACAGCTTATCTCATTCTTCCGGGGCATGAAGGAGTAGAAAAGAAACTCAGAACATTAGGATTAAAAAGTGTCACATTGCCGGCTGGCATGAAAGTGCCGGTACAAGCCTATCAGGTGACAAAGCGAGAGGAAAAGAGCAAAACAGATATTCAGCTTGAAACAAAACTCGTTGACAAGAAACGTCAGCTGCCAAAAGGAACAAAGGTATATGTCACGGCACAGCCGCAAACCAATTTGCTCTCACTTGCCCTTGAACCAGAATCAAAGGACAGCTATATGTCATCAGGGTTTATTGCTTCAAAAACAGGTGATGAACTGCCAGTCTATCGTTTCGTGCTTCCTCAAAAGACGTTAGGCATTCAATAAAAAAAGGCTAAAATAAAGATCATTTTAGCCCTTTTTCACCAATCTAAAGCGGCACTTGGCGTGCCGCTTTTTTATTTTCGTCCAGCTCTTATTTCATCTGTCATGCCTTCATATGGTGCTTCTGCGATAATGGTTTCGTCATTCACACCTGCATGATGGATATACGTAATGTCCGCAAATTCTGGGACAACATATTTCGGATAGGTTTCGTATTTTTCACGAGATTCTTTCATGAGATCGATGTAGTCATTTTGATAGCAGACGGTGATGTCTGGACGTTCATGCACCCATTTCGGGAAGAAGATGACGCCATGCATGCGTTTTTCTTCAGGCATAAAGTTCAGAGAGACGTCTGTCCCAGTTGGTTCTGTCCAAGAGACTTTGTATACGCCTTTTGTCAGCTTCACAATATTTACTTCTTGATCACGGACCCAGCGTCCTCCAACCATTCCGCTATGAATGCGGTAATCAATGGTGTGATCGTTTTTAATGTAAATCTCATATTCCCAGCCATTTTCATACGTATAAATCATATGAAGTCCAACGAATTGATCCATGTTTATTCCTTCTTTCATTAGAATGATGTTTTTTCAAACATGTTGTGATTTACATGTTTATTTTAAAGTCTATGATATACTATTGTCAAAGAATAAGCGTTGGAGGCCCATCATGAGAGTACTAAAATATGCCATTCTTGGCTTGCTGGATCAGCATGAGCTGACGGGATATGATATCACGAAACATTTTAAAGATTCCCTTGGACAGTTTTGGAGTGCGAAGCACAGTCAGATTTACCCTGAGCTGAAGCGTCTCACAGAGGAAGGGTTTATTGAATTTGATATTCACATACAAGGAAAAAAGCTGGAGAAGAAGGTCTATCAAATCACAGCGGCAGGAAAAGAAGAATTGCGTCAGTGGTTAAGAACAAAAGATCCGATTCCGGAAACAACAAAGGATGAATTCATGCTCAAAACCTTTTTCATCTCCTCCATGGACAAAAAAGAAGCGGCTGACCTGTTTGCCTATCAACTTTTAGAGCGCACCAAGAAAGTAGATGTGCTGGAACAAAAGCTGCACGCTTTGACAGAGGAAGACCCTTCTGCTGAATCACTGCATTCAGCGCAATTTGGGCATTACTTAGTGCTGACAAGGGCAATCGAAAGGGAAAAAGGCTATGTACGCTGGCTCCAAAAGACCCTTAAACGAATTGATTCATCTATGATCTAAGGACAATGGTCGGATGATTTGATAAAAAATGGTTTGAAACGAGTGAATTTATCAATAGAAACCGCTACAATGGATATATTCGTATTAAAGTGAGGCGAGTATGTTTGAGTAATCAAGAAGCGTTGTGGAATGAAGCAGAAGCTTTTATTTCTGTATGCTATGAAGAATTAAACAAGTCAAATGAAGAGAAAGCAGCACGTCTGCATGAAATAAAAAAAGAAATTGAGTCTGAAGGAATTTATACGCATACACTAGAGGAATTAGCTCACGGGGCGAAAATGGCATGGCGCAACAGTAACCGCTGCATTGGCCGTTTGTTTTGGTCGACCCTGCAAGTGCATGACTGCCGGCATGTAAAGACAGAGGATGAGGTGAAGGAGGCGCTCTTTCATCATATTGAGTATGCGACAAATGGCGGGAAAATCAAACCGTCCATTACGATCTTTCCCCCAGAGAAAAACAGACAGAAGGAAGTCGTCATTTATAATCATCAGCTCGTTCGTTATGCAGGCTATGAAACGGAATACGGCATCGTCGGCGACGAGGCATCTCTTGAATTAACAAAATTATGTGAAGCACATGGCTGGAAAGGGGAGGGCACACATTTTGATATTCTGCCTCTCATGTTTCAGCTAAAAGGTCAGCCGCCTGTTCTATATGAGCTTCCGAAAGAAATCGTCCAAGAGGTAGAGATCACCCATCCTGAATATGATGGATTCCGTGATTTGGGACTAAAATGGTATGCGGTCCCGATTATTGCTGATATGAAATTAGAAATTGGCGGTATTCATTACAATGCTGCACCGTTTAATGGCTGGTACATGGGCACAGAAATTGGCGCACGCAACCTAGCGGATGAAAACCGCTACAATATGCTGAAAAAAGTCGCTTCTCTTTTAGGACTGGACACAACCAAGAATGCGTCCCTTTGGAAGGATAAAGCCATTGTCGAATTGAACGTGGCGGTTCTCCATTCTTATCGCGAAGCAGGGGTAACCATTGTCGATCACCATACAGCAGCACATCAATTCAAGCAGTTTGAAAAGCAGGAAGAAAAGGCTGAACGCAAGCTGACCGGGGACTGGACATGGCTGATTCCGCCAGTATCACCAGCTGCTACCCACATCTTCCACAAGCATTACGACAATACCATTGTGAAACCAAACTATTTTTATCAGGAAAAGCCCTATCACAGGACAGAAAAAGCCTAGCGAGAGCTATATGTAATTCCATAAAAAGATGTCTTTTATCATAATACATGTGTCCTCTCATATGATGTTGAACATTTAAATTGATTAAAACAAAAGGGATAGATATCTATCCCTTTTTATTTATTTATGATGACCACAAAAGATCTCTTCCTTACTACAACAATGGGCGAAAGTTTGCGCTCTCGCATTCCACTTCTGGATGACTTTCTCACCCTGAGGCTGTTTATCCTTTTGCATTCCCTGCCAAGTTTGATCCCATGAGGACCATTCTTGATATTAACAGTTGTTATAACATTCAACTCCAATTTTTATTTTTTGTTTGAATTGCTTGTACTCGGTTCATCCAATTGCTCAGAATATCTGAGCCGCAGACTTATAAATACTAAGACCAATGCAATGACCGTTAGGAAAACCCCAAGCAATCGGAATCCTGTAAAGGTGAACGCACCTCCCATAATGATACCTGTCAACAGTGAAGATAAAATTGTACCCAAGTATCTTGATGTATTAAATAGGCCAGATGCTACACCAGCAATTTCTTTTGGAGAGCTTTTAAACAAAGCTGCCTGCATACCAACAGCGTTTAGCCCGTTGCTAAAACCGAATGCGGCTAACGCCAGGCACACACTGATGACTGGTGAACTTTGCGTCCATGTCACGATCCACACTGCCCCTACTACCATCAGTAATGAGGATACAATCAATGCAGGTCTGGGTCCTGATTTACCGACCCATTTCCCTGCTATTGGCGAAGCTACAATCGAGCTCAAGCCCAAGGTTAACATAAGAATCCCTGTCTGGAATTCACTGACATGACGTACCATTTGCAGGTATGACGGAATCCCAAAAAAGAGTGAATAATAAAGGAAGTTAACTAGCAAGTATTGTATATTGACCCAAGTCATCCCTGGATATTTGGCGAAGGTGCGTAAAGGAATAAATGGCGACACTGTTTTTAGCTCATGTCGTACGAATATTCCCACCGCAACGAGCCCGATTAGCACAACAACGATATTCCCCATAGAGAAATGCCCAGATGATTTCGCTGCCAGCAAGCCAACTAGAAGGGCAATCAGACCCACCGCAAAGAGCAGAATTCCTGGCACATCAATCACACCCAGTAATTTTCGAAACGACATGTCACGTGAAACCGTTGCTGCTGGCCCATCATTAGGAATCATTTTCCAAGCTAATATAAAGCTCGCCACTACAAACGGGGTATTGACGATGAAGATCGCTGGCCAGTCCCACCATTGAATAAGTACTCCTCCGGCAAAAGGTCCTATAGCTGCCGCACCGGATAGGAAAATTGATAAACCTGCTAAAGCATCTGATTGCTTTTCTGTAATATGAATGCGTACTATAGCTGTTCCAACTGCAATCAGCATACTAGTTCCGATGGATTGTACGATTCTGAACACAATAAGCCATCCGAAATTTGGAGAAAATGGAGCCAGAATAGAAGAAACTAAGGATACAACAAGACCAGCCAGAAATATCTTCCTCCTGCCGAATAAATCACTAGCCTTCCCCATGACAGGTTGGGCGATAGCACTAGCGATATAAAATGAAAACACAATCCAGGAAACAGCAGTAAAATCAATGCTATACACATGTTGCAACCTAGCAATAGCAACAGAAATCATTGATGAATTTAAAGGGTTTAATAATATACCTAGTCCAACGGATATCATTAACCATCTGCTACGAGAATTCATTTTTTCTCCCCCTTTAAATTTGTTATATTGATATCTTACTTGGCATTTTACATTCATTCCAACGCATTTAAAGTTATGATATCATTGACCAAAAGGAATGATTGGAGAGAAAATGAAATGGAACTCCTTCAACTACAATATTTTCTAGAGGTAGCTCGATTAGAGCATGTAACTGAAGCTGCACGAAGCCTCCACGTTACGCAATCGTCGCTAAGCAAAACGATTCAGCGTCTGGAAGAAGATTTAGGGGTGCCTTTATTTGATCGCACAGGCAGGAAACTGCGTTTAAATGAATTTGGCAACAAATTCATTCGTCGCGCGGAAAGGGCTTTGTTTGAGTTGGAACAGGGAAAACAGGAGATTAGCGATTTGTCTAGAGGAGAATCTGGCACACTAAAGCTTGCGGTAACCACAGCAAGCACTTTGCCTCAGATTATGCGAGAGTTTCGTAAAAAACGTCCTAATATCCAATTTCATGTGCAAATGCTGACCACACTGGAAATGGTCACGCTTTTACATCGAGGCGAAGTCGATTTTTGCTTGTCGTCCTCTCCTTTTCAAGGGGAAGACATCGAATGTCAAGTTGTCTTTGTTGATCCCATTCTTGTAGCAGTTCCTAATGGGCATCGACTGGCAGACCGAACTAGCGTATGTTTAACAGAACTTAAGGATGAATGCTTTGTCGGTATGAAAAGAGGATACGGCACTCGTGATTTAGTAGACTCTGTATGCAAATCGGCTGGAATTGACCTTAAATATGTGTATGAGGGCGATGAACCTACACGTTTGATCAGTCTTGTAGAAGCTGAAATTGGACTTGCCTTCATACCAAGCACAGCAAAAATATCATGGGGAAAGATTAAATATTTGCAAGTTGAGAATCATGAACTTGTACGTGATATCGCTTTATTATGGCATACAAGTCGATACATGACGCAAGCTTCATTGGAATTCCGTAAAGTAGTTCTAGACTATTTTGAGGCAATATCGAACCAGTCCAATTAATCTTATGCATGACTCGTACCGATTCGATGTTTTTACGAGGCCTAAGTCCCAACCAGCCTCAAACATATTTCTACAAGTAGATGGTGATGAACAGTTTACTTGACGGAATCAATGTCCCACGCCTCCGTACGTTCTAGCCTGGCTACTGATAGATTAAATCTAAATAAAAAAAGTTCAACCAGAAAGTTCTGGCTGAACTATATCATACGAAAGTTCCGTCTAACTATCATGAATAGGAATAATGTTTACATATAGCTAGGTTTTTTATGACCGTATTCGAAAATCCTGATAATGAGCAAGCTCGGTGAGCGGCTCCATTTGCATGTCGGTGACTTTTGAAAAAGGACTTCCTTTCCGGACAGTCTCTAAGAAATCAATCACTTTCTGCTGCTCACCCTCTACCTTTAACTCGACATGACCTTCATCTGTGTTGCGTACCCAGCCTTTCATTCCACGATTGACGGCTTCTCCCTGAACAAAATAACGAAAGCCGACTCCTTGTACACGTCCTTTTACAATGGCGTGATAATGAATCATGGTCATCTCTCCTTTTTTCACATCGTACCATAGCCTGCATCTGATCTTCACGCCTCGACTATGATTTGATTGTCAAACGATGTAAAATAAAGGCCAGTAGACAACCAAAGGAGATGGCCATCGTGGGACAAAAGAGATACGGCATAGAAGGAATCCAAGTGGGACAACCTATCATTACATATGCAAATGGAAAAGAAATCAAAACAGCCATCAACAAAAGGCGCATTCATGAGCCTGTGTATTTAAGTCAGGTCAATTTTGAAGGAGATGGTCAGGGGGATTTGGTTCATCATGGGGGTTATGATAAAGCCGTCTGCGTCTTTCCGTATGATCATTATGCTCACTTTGAACAATTTTTAGGGGTGCCATTACAGGAAGCTGCCTTTGGCGAGAATATAACAGTACGCCAGCTAGTCGAAACGAATGTGCATATTGGCGATGTGTTTCAGCTTGGAGATGCATTTGTTGAGGTGAGCCAGCCAAGACAGCCTTGTGTGAAATTGTCTCTTAAGCATGGCAACATGAAGCTTGTAAAGGAAGTGCAAAAAACAGGGTATACAGGCTTTTATTTACGTGTACTGAAAGAAGGCATGGTGCCGCCTGATGCATCGCTAGTACTAGTAGAAAAAGCGTCCCATCACATTACGGTCCATGAGGTCAACGAAGTCAAATATCGTCAAACAAGTCCAGAGAGACTGAAAGCCGTTCTTGAAGTAGATGCTTTAGCAGATGTGGTGAGGAAGTCTTTAGAAAAACGAATTCAGCACATTTAAAAAAAGCCGTACATCATTAAGATGTACGGCTTTTCAGCGTTTATGAGCTGCGTTTCTTTTGCTCAAGAAGATTTGCAAGGAAATATGTTTTTAAGCTTTGAAGCTTTCTTCCTTCATGCTTAGTCACACCAAGCTTCTTTAATTCTTCGACATACCAGCCTTTGCTACCATAATGCATGATAGAAAACTCCTTTCAATTGAAACTGCCTGCATTGTAACATCTCAAAAAAGGACGTGAAAAGCGTGCAGGTGTCAAGAAATGAAAACTGATTCTATCTGCCTATGATCCATGTATATGCTGGAAATATTGATTTATGAATTTGGCGGGTTGAGGGTAACGAGGATCATGCCGACCGTCATAATCATGATGACAACACCAAGATAGGTCATCATGGATTGTTTTTTCTTAATCCCTACAACCGTTAAGATAATACTTTCGATGAAAAAGATAACACCTATGATGATGAACCACATATCAAATAAGACCCCTTTCGCATATCTTTGCCTATTTTACCACAGGCTTTTTTGTTTAGTCGTGACAGATTCGTGAAACGGGCATGAAAAAATCCCCTCCAGTGAAGAAGGGGATACAGCGTGTAGACAAACCCTCGCATTCGTTGTCAGGTCTGCGCTCCGGTGCTCACGAATGTCAAATTCGCTCTGCTCCGCTGCTCGTCCTTCCTAGACTGCAAAGGTTTTCTATCACGCTGAAAAGAAGACAAAGGGCTAAAATCAACATCATTTTAGCCCTTTGTCAACAATCTGAATCCCCTCCAGTGAAGGAGGGGATAGCTGGCTTACAGCTTTGTTAAAATAATCGGTTCGTCTTTAGTGATCACAATCGTATGTTCAATCTGTGCGACTAGACTTTTATCTGGTGTTTTAAATGTCCAGCCATCATCAGCCTGATAAATCGATTCAGCATTTGTTGAAATGAAAGGTTCAAAGGCAATGACTGTGCCATTTTTAAACAAAGCATTATCGAATGGATCATAGTAGTTCAAGATATGGTTAGGTGCTTCATGCAGATTCTTCCCAATGCCGTGTCCTGTTAGGTTTTTAATGACGGTAAATCCTTGTTCTTTCGCTGTATTGTAGACCGCACGGCCAATTTGGTTTTGTCTTTTACCGGCTTTTGCATGCTTTAATCCTTCAAGGAACGCATCTTCCGCACACTTACATAATGCTTCAAGACGAGCATCACCTGTACCTAAAACGAATGAAATGCCTGTATCGGAATAATAGCCGTCCAGTTCTGCTGAGATATCAATGTTCACGAGGTCGCCCTCTTGTAAAATGGTTTTTTCACTTGGGATACCGTGTGCAACTTCATCGTTCACGCTGATACAAGTGGTACCAGGGAAGTCATATTCCTTTTCAGGTGCTGAATTGGCACCGTGCTCTTCTAATATTTTTTTCCCAATCAAATCTAATTCTTTTGTAGACATGCCTGGTTTCGCTTGGCTTTTCATTTCTTCTCTTGCCAAAGCGACAATTCGGCCGACTTTTTTTAAGGCTTCTAACTCATGATCATGTTTGACAATCACTGTTCATTCCCGCTTTCTATATCTTCATTCTATTCAATAGCTTACCACATTTTACGCAAAAAGAGTAAAGAGCGGAATTCAAATGGATGTGGACAAATTGGTATAGATAACTAGACGTGCATATGATATATTTTTTATGAACATCATGAATGCTTTGGTCATGATGATGACAAAGGGGGGGGAAATCAGATGGTGTTTCAGTTTTTTCAAAAGCTAGGAAAATCATTTATGCTTCCAATCGCTGTACTTCCAGCAGCAGGGATTATTTTGGCCATTGGGCGGGAGGATGTATTCAATATCCCGTTTATTCATGCGGCAGGGAATGCAATTTTTGCGAACTTGGCTTTAATTTTTGCGATGGGTGTAGCGATTGGTATTTCAAAGGATGGGAACGGGGCAGCGGCATTATCAGGAGCGATCTCTTATTTTATTTTGTCAGCCGGTACAACGTCGATTAACTCAACCAATAATATGGGGGTATTGGGCGGTATTTTATGCGGGCTTTTGGCAGGTTATGTTTACAATAAATTTAAGGATACGAAACTGCCGGAATACTTAGGTTTCTTTAGCGGAAGGCGGCTTGTGCCTATTATGACCGCACTTTTCACCATTCTATTAGCAGCCGTTTTCGGATATGTATGGCCGCCGATTCAAAGTGTAATCAATGATTTAGGAGAATGGATTTTAAGCCTTGGTGCAACAGGTGCAGGGCTGTTTGGTTTCTTTAACCGATTGCTCATTCCATTAGGACTTCACCATGTCTTGAATAACTTATTTTGGTTTCAATTCGGTGAATTCAGCGGGGCAACAGGGGATTTAGCGCGATTCTTTAAAGGAGATCCAAGTGCAGGTGTCTTTATGACTGGATTCTTCCCAGTGATGATGTTTGGTCTGCCAGCGGCATGTCTAGCCATGGTTGTAACTGCAAAACCTGAGAAACGAAAAGCAACAGCTGGTCTGATGATTGGGATGGCACTTACATCATTTATAACAGGGATCACTGAACCAATTGAATTTTCTTTTATGTTTTTATCACCACTTTTATATGGTGTCCATGCTATTTTGACGGGGCTTTCGCTTTTTATTGTGAACACCCTTGGGATTCATAGCGGCTTTGCCTTTTCAGCAGGTGCGATTGATTACGTCTTAAGCTTCGGTATTGCGCAAAAACCGATCTTGCTTCTTGTAGTAGGAATCATTTATGGCGTCGTGTACTTTGTCGTTTTCTATTTCCTCATTAAACTATTAAAGCTGAAAACACCAGGCAGGGAAGATGATGACATGGAAGATATCGCAACGGATGATGCGGTGACGGCAGGTGGGGCGAGTATGCTCGTAGAGGGGCTTGGCGGCAAAGACAATATCACCAACATTGATCATTGTGCCACACGTCTTCGCTTAACAGTAGAGGATACTAATTTATTAAATGAAGGTACATTGAAAAAAGCAGGTGCCAAAGGGGTGCTGACTTCTGGAAAAACATCCGTACAAATTATTATTGGAACGAATGTAGAATTTGTCGCAGATGATCTCCGTAAGGAAGTCGATCGAGATTAAAAAAAACGTTCAGCCAGGTCAAATGGGCTGAACGTTTTTTTGTTTACGCTGTTCGATCACTAGCACAATACTGATCACAACGAGTAAGAACCATGAGCTAATTTTCCCTAGATGAACAATGGACCAAGCATGCTGCTGATTTGGATATTGCCATGCGCCTAAAAAGGTGGTGACATTTTCGGCAATCCAAATAAAAAAGCCAATCAGGAGAAATGAAACAACAAGCGGCATTCGAAAGGAAGATGGTCCAACCTGAAACGAAACCGATGTTTTCCGAAACACAACAACAAGCAGACATGTCAGCCACCATCTGACATCATAAAGCCAGTGATGCGTAAAGAAATTGAGATAAATGCACAAACTGATGCCAATTGAAAGAAATGGATGAGGCCAGTCGGCCACTTTTACATGAAGTCGTGAAAATGCCTGATAAATATAACTAGCCACACTCGCATACATAAAGCCGCTATAAAGTGGAACCCCAAATATTTTTGTATAAGCTTCTTCTGGGTAGGACCAAGAGCCCATATGTACTTTATACACTTCTAAACAGATTCCTATGAGATGAAATAGACAAATGACCTTTAGCTCCGCCCAAGTCTCCAGCCGCAGCGTCAGCATCAGGATCTGAGCCGCGAGGCAAAGCAGTAGAATGAAATCATACCGGTGAAGAAAAGGAATAGACACCGTCTTTGATAGGGCAAGCGCCGCAAAGATCATGACGGGGAATAGACATGAGATGGCCTGTAAATAAGCAAAATGAAATAGTGTTTTCATACAAAATTAAACCCCTTTTTACGGTCTGAAATGACTTAGACGGTTTTCGCAAGGGAAAAGTTTACCTCAACTAGATATTCATGAACAATTTGTGAATATATATGTGAAAAAGATCACAAATTAGATATAGCATAGTATAATAAGATCATAAAGAAAATGTGAAATATTTCACATAATTTAAAAGGAGGCATCATCATGTTTACAAAATTCTTACAAACGAATGTATGGGCAGCCGTTATCCTTTTGGCAGCAAGACTTTATATCGGATGGACTTGGCTGACATCTGGTATTGGAAAACTAACAGGTGGATTTGATGCATCAGGCTATTTGCAATTTGCGATATCTGAACCTGTCGTCAAAGATGGTCATCTTGTGTATCCGTTATATGTATGGTTTTTAGAAAATGTCGCTTTGCCGAATGCCGGATTATTTAGTGCCATGGTCATGTGGGGAGAAATCTTAGTAGGCCTAGGATTAATTGTTGGATTGTTTACAACAACGGCAGCCTTTTTTGGAAGCGTGATGAATGTCTCTTTCCTACTAGCTGGAACTGTCTCTGTGAACCCGCTGCTTCTTCTGATCGCAGTCTTCATCATGGCAGCGAAAGGAAACGCCGGAAAACTTGGTCTTGATTATGTAGCAGGTCCAGTCCTCAAACGAAAATTGAAAAGAAAGCCGCAATTAGAAGTGGCATCATAATAAAAGAAAAGCATCCAGAGCATGTGCTCAGGATGCTTTTTTATTTAAGAATTGGCTTTTATCAAGTTGATATGCAGCACGGTGAGTTCATGCTGGCTGATATCAGGATCATGTCCAACGATAAATTCAAGCTCATAATCACCGGTTCGATACACATATTTTTTCTCTTTTGTCTGCGGAATGGTGCTCACTGAATCCGCTGGTCCAAGCTGTTTCTTTAGTAGTGCAGGGGTCATTCCACCAATATTCGTTTCTTTTTCTACATTCGTTCCGAAATAACGGATTTCATCAATCTTGCCTTTTGCATCATAGTGAAAAGCAAATCCTGGATTCCCCATTTCAGCGTGATAGAGATCAAAGCTGCTTTGTCCTGTTTCTGGGTATGGATTTCCGAGCTTATGATGAACGTCTTTTTTTGTTTGAACGCCTATTTTAAGCCCTTTTGCATAGTAAGGCATCTGCCCTTTATGTGCCAGCTCATAAATGCTGGTAAGCGCGGCTTTTGGACCTTGAGGAACGGATTGTTCTGCTGCTGGTTTGGCCGTGGCGTGTGCTGAGACAGCAGGGCTGAAACCGAATAGGGCAGACGAAGCAAGTGAGGCAGTCACGACAAAAGCTGCTGTTTTCTTCATGATAAATCCCTCCTTCTTCTCCTATACCCGGTGCAATCATGATCAAACGTAAAAAGAACCAGCTGATCAAGGATCGGCTGGTTCTTAGCATGAGAAAGTTATTTTGAAGAAGAGCTGGATTCATCTTTGGCGGAAGAGGAATCCTTTTCATCCTGTACTTTCTTTGTATAGTCATAGTCGTTGCGGTCAATCGGTGTAAAGCCTTTAGGTTTGTAGAAACGGAGTAAATCTTCGGTGACAATCTTATCAGATGTCTCCAGCATCTTTTTCACCGTTTCATTTTCTTGTGATGCCTTGTCAGTTGGCTCGATTTTCTCGCCTGTTTTGTTGCTGTAATAGTTATTGCCTACTTTCGTGTAGTCCTTAGACACGAAGTCACCGTTTCTAAATGGCACAAGCTCTTTAAAGTTCTTCGATAAGATATCAGAACCAGACATTAAATAGTTCTTCGTATCATCGCCAAGCAGGTGCAGAAGGGTTGGTGCGACATCGACTTCACCAGAGTATTTATGAATCTGTCCGCCTTTTACGCCAGGTACATGGATAAAGAGTGGCACACGCATGAGCTGTGCATTTTCATAATCTCCAATTTTTTGTCCAGTCACTTTTTCCATCGCATCATTATGGTTTTCAGAAATACCGTAATGATCTCCGTACATAATGACGACTGTGTTGTCATAGAGACCTGACTTTTTCAAATCGTTGAAGAACTGTTCAATCGCTTCATCTAAATAATGAGCCGATTGGAAGTAGTTATCGACGACAGAGTCTCCGAAGTCACCAGGTTCGAAATCAGTATCACCTTCATCCATTCCAAATGGGAAATGGTTCGATAATGTAATGAATTTCGAATAAAACGGCTGCTTCATGTTTTTAAGGATTGGCATGGATTCTTTGAAGAACGGTTTGTCCTTCAGTCCATAGTTCTTCGTATCCTGCTCGTTCATATCGTAGTACTCAGAATCGTAAAATCTGTCATATCCAAAGGACTTAAACATTTCATTACGGTTCCAGAAGGTTTTCGTGTTGCCATGGAATTCTGCTGACGTATATTGATCCTTCTTCAAAATACCAGGGAGTGCTTGATATGTGTTTTGCGCTTTGTTAATAAAAACAGAGCCCTGTGATAATGGGAATAATCCAGTATCCATCATAAATTCAGCATCAGACGTTTTTCCCTGTCCTGTTTGATGGAAGAAGTTATCAAAGTAAAACGTTTTATTGTCATGAGCTAGTGAGTTAAGGAATGGCGTGACTTCTTTTCCATTCACCTTATAATCAATGACGAAGTTTTGCAGTGATTCAAGAGAAATTGTAATGACGTTCATGCCTTTCGCTTTCCCGTAATAAGCGGGGTTAGGATCAGCGCTGTTCGCTTTTAAATAGTTCTCTACATCTGTTACGTCATTTGAATTTGCCAGAGCACGCTGACTGTTTGATTTCACATTTTGAATGGCATCAAACACAGTAAAGTTATAAGCACCTAAATATTTAACTAAATAATTGCGGTCGAACGATCTAGATAAAAGCTCTGGGCGATCGATTTCTGCAGCAACTAAGTTCAAAACAAAAATTACAACAGAGGACACAAGGACGAGTCTAAACGATTTTGACTTTTGAACAGGTACAGTGGCTGTACTTGTTTGCTGCTGCTTTTTCATGCGGACTGCAAGTACAATCAAAATGATTGTATCAATAAAGTAAAACACATCAGTCCAACGCATGAGTGAAAATGCACTATCACCTAATTGTCCGCCATTCGTTCCTGCCTGCATCACTGTAGGCAGCGTGATAAAGTCATTGAAGAATCGATAGTACACGATGTTTGCGTATAGTAAAAAAGACATGAAAAAGTGAATCACAATGATAGCGGCAGGCTGCCATTTTTTCTTGAACAATAATGCAAAGCCAAGAAAGAACAAGCTGGAGCTAATAGGATTCACGAAAAGCAAAATATGCTGAAGCACATTTGATATACCAAGTTTAAATTCGATTAAATACGCTGAATACGTTTTGAGCCATAGTAAGGTGGCTGCAATCAGAAAGAAGCCGAGACCTCTTTTTTGAATAAATGTTTTCATATAAACACTCCTTTTCTCCGTTAAACGGAAGAGGCGGAACGAAAGAAAACGAACCATTAGAATATACCACGAAATGCACAAATAGAAAAGTCATAACCAGTGAAGAGCCTTTGCAAGCCTGTCCGAGCAATAAAAGGAGAGAAAATGAAAATATTCGCCCGTCGAAAAACTTTTTATGAAAATCGACCTATTATTGACAGAAAATTCAGCAATTTTCCAGTTGCTATATCAATAAAACAGGTAAAAAGATACAAGTCTAAAGAATTAATTTAATTTCTACAATGGTCATTTAGAGAGTATTTCCATTGTTTATTAATGTTTATGCAGGTTAAACAAAAAAAATGAGCCATGTAATGGAATAAGACGATGGATAAAAATTCCTCCTATACGATATATCAATATATTTTTGTGTTTCGTGAACATAATGGTTTTCATGTGTTTTTTAAGGGTTTCATTTATTTTAATAAGTGAACAAATTATCTAAATATACTTAAGTGAACATATCGAGACTATAAACTTCTGAATTGGGGTCGATATAGACAGTGACAGGAAATCTTCCATTGAAAGGATTGATAGTATATGACTGTACGAGCAGAGAACCTCGTTCAGAACTGGTTTCCGAGTGAGGACGGAAATGCAGGAGAGCGTAAAGAACTCATCAAATTGATGGAGCAGATCATTTCAGGGGTCGATGACCTGAAAGATCCCAACCGTGCACACCTTAAAGGTGAAAAGAATCGTGGGGAGGACTTTTACAAAAAGCTCACTGAAACAAGTCAAATTCCGATGAACGGCCAGCAAGCGGAACTTGTGAATGAAGAATTACTGAAGCTTTTACATAACCATCCATACCACACCAAGTATTTCTTCACGAACATTTTGCCAATGGCAAGTACACCAGGAATTTTAGGCATGCTGACAGCTATGCTGGTAAACGGAAACAACCTTTGGGATGTTTATGGACCAGCAGGTGCGGAAGCTGAGGTCAGAGTGGTCTCAATGATGTCTAAGCTCATCGGATATGATCCAAATATGAGCGGGGGATACACAACATGGGGAGGTCAAGGAGCGATTTTTTCAGGACTTCGTTTAGCGATCGCAAAAGCTGCGCCGGAGTCACTGCGAAAAGGAGTTCCACAAAATCTTTATGCGTTTTGTTCTGATGCGGCACATTACAGCTTATTTAAGTCAATGGAAGCAACAGGACTTGGCACAAACAACTTAATCAGAATTAAGACGAATAAAGATCATTCAATGGATATGGAAGATTTGCGTTGTCAAATGGAACGTGTTGCACAGGGTGGCGGGATTCCCGTTTATATTGTGGCAACAACCGGAACAACAGATGCCATTGCAATTGATGATGTCAAAGGGGTACGTGAAACAGCAGAAGCGATTGCTGAAAAGTATGGTCTGAAGGTGCCGCATATTCATGCAGATTCGGCGCTGGGTGGATTCTTTGCTTTCTTTAATGAGTATGATGTATCAGAAAACCCGCTGCAATTCTCAGTCGGTGTTCTTCGTATGCTAAAAGAAATCAAAGCGAAATTCCAGCATCTTTCTCTTGCAGACTCGATGTGCTTTGATTTTCAAAAGCTCGGCCAAACACCTTACACATCCAGTTTATTCTTAGTGAAAAACGCTGCTGACTTAAAGCGTTTGGACCTGGAAGAACAAGAGACGCCATATGTTGGCCATAGAGGCTACGGTGAATACCATACGGGTTATACGCTTGAGTGCTCAAGAATGGGAAGCTCGATCAGTATGCTGAGTGTGCTCTTAACGTTTGGGGTTGAAGGCTATCAGCGCTTGCTCGGTCAATTCTTAGAAGTGAACCTTGCCTTCAGAGAAGCACTTAGTCGAGAAATTCCGCAAGCAGAAGTCGTGAATGATGACAACGTCGGAATGGCTACATTATTTAGAATTTACCTAGACGGCTCACCGCGTTTTCAAGAAGAGATTTCTGGTGAAGCGACTTCAATGGAAATTGAGCGAAACAATGAATTGAACAAAATGCTGTTTGAAAAACTTGGAGAGAAAAGAGATGAGATGTTCTTTGGCGATACAACGAAGTTTTTACTTGTCAACTCAAAAGAAGGTCAAGAATTCTATCTAAGTGTTAGTAAGTTTTTTGTCATCTCACCTTATACGTTACCAGAGCATATCCCTCATATCGTATCTTATTTAAAAGATGTGATTGCATCTGTTTGTGGACAATTTGAAAATGTACATGCTTAAATCAAATCTGAGAGTGGAGATGTAGGAAAAAATGGCGAAACAAAGGAAATTTGGAGGATACACGATATCCTCTAAAATCATGTCAGTCGTTACCGTAACATTACTCGCAACCGTTGCATTATTCGTTCTAACCTTTTATCTAGTGAGCCAGGATTTATCATCCCAGTTATTAAAGCAATTTGATTATCGATTAACAACAGATATTGATACAGCGAAGAAAGAGATCGATAATATGGATGGAAACGTCCTTGGTATTAGCGGGAAAGATGATCCCCTTTATGTGGAGGTCAAAAAGAAATTCACAGAGCTTCAAGAAGATCATACGCTTGAGAACTTATACGTGCTATCTAATAAAGGCGGCAAAGAAAGAATTATTATACTAACCGGTGAAGAAAATGACTTTGATCAAGATTATGCTTTTTCAGAAGAGATGAAACAAGCGCTCTCTGAAGATAAAATGGTCAAAAGTGATATTTACAAAGATTCATTTGGTACACATAAATCAGTCTTTTTGCCAATTAAGGATTCAGGCGGTGAGCTGACAGGGATTTTAGGCATTGATTTAGATGCGTCTGTCGTGCCTCAAACAACGCAGAAGTTGATGATCTATATCACAGTGGCATCTGCCATTGTGCTTATCGGTGGATTACTCTTCTCATACTTCATGGGAAGAAAGATTGCAAAACCAGCACGTTCCTTGATGGAATCAGCGAATCGAATCGCTGACGGTGATTTAACTGGTATGGTAGAGGTTGAAAGTAAAGATGAGATCGGCCAGCTTGCCGCATCCTTCCAAAAGATGCAGGGACGGATTAAAGAGCTCATTTCGAAAATCTCAAACTCATCTAGTGAAGTGTCGAAAATGTCTTCACAGCTTCGTACGGTGACGACCGAATCAAGTCAAAGTGCGCAGCAAGTATCAGAAGCTATGACAAATATGAGTGAAGGAATCAATGATTCTGTCGCAAATATCACGGATTGTACGACATCCGTTGCAGAGATCGATACTCAAATCGAAGGCGTCACAAAAGAAGTTGACGAAATGAAATCTGTTTCATCTGACGTACAAGCGCAATCAGAATCTGGTCAAAAATTAGTGAACCATGTGCTTGATCATCTGAATATGCTACATGACAAGATGACCAACTCAAAGCAGGCAGCAGAAGAATTACAATCTCATTCAACGGAGATTGAAAGTGTTATCTCAATTATTACGGACATTTCAGCCCAAACGAATCTGCTTGCACTGAATGCTTCAATTGAAGCGGCACGTGTTGGAGAAGAAGGAAAAGGGTTTGCTGTTGTGGCAGATGAGGTGCGCAAGTTAGCTGAGCAATCAGCGGATGCGGCTAAAACCGTTTCAGACCTTGTCATCGGCACACAGGAAAACAGTCAGCGCGTTCTTGAAAGTGTAGAGGAAAGTAGTAAAGCAGTGGAAGAAGGACGTGAGCAAATGGAAGGCACGTCACAAAATTTCGCTTTGATTTACGACGGTGTATCTCAGTTTTCAAGGAGAACGAACAATTTGCTTGCTTCTATTAAGCAAGTTGAGCAAGCATATCAAACGATTTCTACATCGATTGAGCAAATTTCTGTTGTATCAGAAGAACATGCAGCCAGCTCTCAAGAAGTGGCGGCAGCAACAGAACAGCAAAGTGCTGGTATGCAGCAAATTTCAAGTGCGATTGAACAGCTCTCTGACATGTCAGAGGACTTAGCACAAATGGTCTCAACCTTCAAAGTCGACAATAAATAACGAGAAAGGGCTAAAATATTTTAGCCCTTTTTCTCTTTTCAGCGAAGAAGGGACGAGCACCTGAGCGCAGGATAGACACCGAATGCGAGGGGGTGTCTAGATGCTGAAGCTGGCTCTTGTGAGAGAGCCAGCTTTTTTGCTATGCTTAATCAAATACTTGCGGCGAAAGGAGAAACGCTATGGATTTTGCGCAGAGATTATCAGAAGAACGGATCAAAAAAGCGATGGATAACGGGGCTTTTGAAGGATTATCTGGCTTTGGGAAACCTCTGCCAAAAGATGATGCTGCTCATGTACCAGAAGAACTTAGAATGGGCTACCGCATCATGAAAAATGCCGGATTTGCTGGGGAAGAAACAGCGCTGAAAAAAGAACTCATGACTGTCAAAGAATTACTTCAATCAAGCATAGATGGAGAAGAAAGAAAGAAACTGTCTCTTATCTGTGAAGAAAAACAAAAACGTCTGGATGAACTTACATCTAAGCGCCAAACTTTTGCCCGCCCAGCCTCCTCCTTTTACAAAAACAAGGTCTACGAGAAATTAACGGAGCATAAAAAAAGAGGATAACACGCTGCCTCTCCCTGAGCACATTGAGGGAGCTTTTTTATGTAAGCGCTGCATTTTGTTGTTGACTACATGTATATACAAATATAAAATATAAAGTAACATGTATATACAAGTTTTTTGGTTCTTTTTTCTTATATAAAAAAACGATCTCGGAGGGGATAGTATGGCTGATTATCAGGCAGCAGCAGATCAGATTGTGAAAGCCATCGGCGGCAAAGAAAATATTGATCAAGCGACACATTGTGTAACAAGGCTGCGCTTTGTGCTGAAAGATGAAGACAAGGTGGATGAGAAAGCACTTGAACAAATTGATGAAGTGAAGGGATCTTTCTCAGCGAACGGTCAATACCAAGTGGTTATCGGCCAAGGGGCCGTCAATCGAGTATATGCCGAAATGGTCAAAAGGACGGGGATTGGGGAAGCCACAAAAGAAGACGTCAAGCGTGCCTCTGATCAAAAATTAAATCCATTGCAGCGTGCTGTGAAAACGCTTGCGGATATCTTTATACCAATTCTTCCTGCCATTGTCACAGCCGGTTTATTAATGGGGATTAATAATATTTTAACAGCTCCTGATATTTTCTTCGATCAAAAATCGATTGTGGATGTGTATCCGGCATGGGCTGATTTAGCGAATATGATCAACTTAATTGCAGGCACTGCCTTCACCTTCCTGCCAGCATTAATTGGCTGGTCAGCTGTGAAACGGTTTGGGGGGAATCCGCTTTTAGGGATGGTCCTTGGTCTGATGCTCGTACACCCGGACTTGTTAAACGCATGGGGCTATGGAGCGGCTGAGAAGACCGGTGACATTCCTGTTTGGAACTTGTTTGGACTTGAAGTGCAGAAGGTAGGCTATCAAGGACAGGTTCTTCCGATACTCGTTGCTTCCTATTTACTTGCAAAGCTCGAATTATTTATCACAAAACGGACACCTGAAAGTATTCAGCTGTTAGTTGTTGCACCGATTACGTTATTAGTCATTGGATTTTTATCATTTATCGTCATTGGACCTGTTACCTTTGCAATCGGTAATGTTTTAACATCTGGACTTGTAGCCGTATTCCAGCAATTCGCAGCACTTGGCGGTCTATTATACGGCGGACTGTATGCAGCATTAGTCATTACAGGAATGCACCATACGTTCCTCGCTGTGGATATTCAATTGATTAACTCAAAGCTGCACGGCACGTTCCTATGGCCAATGCTTGCACTGTCCAATATCGCACAAGGATCAGCTGCACTTGCAATGATGTTTGTCTTAAAAGATGAAAAACAAAAAGGACTTTCGCTGACATCAAGTATTTCTGCTTATTTAGGAATTACCGAACCGGCGATGTTTGGGGTCAACCTGCGTTATCGATTCCCATTTATTTTTGCACTGATCAGCTCAGGATTAGCCGGTATGTTTATCGCCTCTCAAGGGGTGCTCGCAAGCTCAGTTGGTGTTGGAGGCATTCCAGGAATCTTCTCTATTATCCCGAAATATTGGGGGGCATTTGCAATTGGAATGGTGATTGTACTCATCCTCCCATTCATCGGTACTCTTTTATATGCAAAACTAAAAAAGAAGAAGGATTTTTCAGAAGAACTTAACTAGTGGTGGTGAAGGAAATTGAATCAGCAATCAAATGAACCATGGTGGAAAAAAGCGGTGGTCTATCAAATTTATCCGAAGAGCTTTTTAGATACAACGGGCTCTGGTACAGGGGATATCAATGGCGTGACGAAAAAGCTTGATTACATTAAAGAGCTTGGAGCGGATTGTATTTGGCTCACGCCAATGTATGAGTCCCCGCAGCATGACAACGGCTATGACATTAGTAATTATACAAAAATCCATGACATGTACGGCACAATGACAGATTTTGAACGCATGCTGAAAGAAGCGCATGAGAGAGGAATACGAGTCATCATGGATCTAGCCGTTAACCATACATCCATTTTCCATGAGTGGTTTCAAGCCTCGCGTGAGTCAAAGGATAACCCTTATCGAGATTATTATATTTGGAAGGAGCCAAAAGCGGACGGATCTCCGCCGAATGATTGGCAGTCGAAATTTGGCGGCCCAGCCTGGGAACTAGACGAAGTAACAGGAGATTATTATCTTCATTTATATGATGTCACTCAGGCGGATCTCAATTGGGAGAAGGATGAGGTGCGCAGGCAAGTATATGACATCATGCACTTTTGGTTTGAAAAAGGAATTGATGGGTTCAGGCTGGATGTCATCAACAACATCTCAAAGGATCAGCGCTTCTTAGATGACGCCGGACAATCTGTGCAAGGCGACGGCCGCATGTACTATACGGATGGGCCGAGAATTCATGAATTTCTGCATGAAATGAACCAGGAGGTTTTTTCGAAATACGATAGCATGACAGTTGGAGAAATGTCTTCAACGAATATCGCAGACTGCATTCGGTATACAAGACCTGATCGGCAGGAGCTGGATATGACGTTCAATTTCCATCATTTAAAGGTGGATTATCCAAACGGCGAAAAGTGGGCGATCGCACCATTTGATTTTCAAGAATTAAAGTCAATTCTGTCTGAATGGCAGACGAAAATGCATGAGGGCGGCGGCTGGAATGCGCTGTTCTGGTGCAATCATGATCAGCCGCGTATCGTCTCAAGGTATGGTGATGATGACACGTATCATCAGCAATCAGCGAAGATGCTGGCGACCACGATTCATCTGATGCAGGGGACTCCTTATATTTATCAAGGTGAGGAAATTGGCATGAAGAATCCTCGCTTTGAGGACATTTCGTCTTACCGTGATATCGAATCACTCAATATGTACGAAGTCATGCTTGAAAAGGGAAAATCAAAGGAAGAAGCACTCGCCATTTTACAGGTCAAGTCAAGAGATAATGCGAGAACACCAATGCAGTGGACCTCAGAGAAGAATGCAGGTTTCTCAACAGGAACACCTTGGATTGAGCCAGCCCATAACGACATTTCGGTCGAAGCTGCGTTAAAAGACCGGACGTCCATTTTCTATCATTACCAAGCCCTCTGCAGACTGCGTAAAGAACTTGATGTGATCACATATGGCAGCTTCTCCTTACTTTTAGCAGAAGATCCAAAGATTTTTGCTTATGTTAGAGAAAGCAAGGATGAGAAGCTCCTCGTGATCAATCACTTTTATCCAGGGGAGGCGGACTTTACGCTTCCTGATGAGCTTGTGCAGGCTGTAGATGAGATGGAGGGGCAAGTCCTGTTATCCAATTATGAGGATGTGCCGGCACATATCAAGGGATTTACGTTGCGCCCATATGAGTCAATCGTTTATCATTTAACCAAACGCTAGAAAATGGGGCGGAGGGAAAATGAAAGAGAATAAGTTTCGAGTGATTTATGATCAGCTCGCAAGACGAATTGAGCAAGGTGAATGGCAGGATAAAGGCATCCTCCCATCAGAACATGAACTTTCTATCATGTACGACACGTCCCGGGAGACGGTGAGAAAGGCATTAAATATTCTTGTACAAAATGGCTATATTCAAAAAATCCGCGGAAAAGGCTCTGTATTGCTGAATCGGGAGAAAATGCAGTTCCCTGTATCAGGTCTTGTCAGCTTTAAAGAGCTTTCCCAAACGCTTGGCCGAAAGACAGTCACAACGGTTCATGAATTTGGCTTAATTAAACCGGATCAGTATATTCAGTCTCAGCTGAAAATTGATGATCAGACAGACGTTTGGAAAGTCATTCGATCTCGTAATATTAGCGGGGAAGAAGTGATTTTAGACAAGGACTACTTCTTGCAAAAGCATGTCGAAGTCTTGACTAAAGACATATGCGAAGGATCAATCTACGAGTATATTGAAGGAGAACTCGGTGTATCGATCAGCTATGCTCAAAAGGAATTTGTGGTAGAGCCATGTACAGAAGAGGATGCGAAGTACCTTGATTTGAAGGGATTTGACCATGTCGTCGTGGTAAAGAATTATGTGTTCTTAGAGGATACGAGTCTATTTCAATACACAGAAAGCCGTCACCGATTAGACCGCTTCAGATTCGTCGATTTTGCTAGAAGAGAAAAAACGGACAGAGCATAGGCTCTGTCCGTTTCAATTTTTGGAGAAGCGGGGATATACAACGACAAGTTCATGATTTATAGGAGGAAAAATGATTAGACTGAATCGACCACTAAAATTACGGGATTTAGAAATTTTTAGCGTGATGAAAGATCATCGAATATTATGTTACGTGATCATTGAAGATACTCGAAAACCGTTTACGGAAGAAGATCGAAAACTAGAGCCATTATGTTATATGGATGAAGAAGATATACAAGCGATTTTGAATGTGTTTCATATTTCAATTATTAATGATGAAAAGTTAAGTGAAGAGGATTTAACTCTTGTAGAGGATTATTTTGCTGATTTTGTGAATAATACGAACTTAACGAATTTTATTATAAGAGATTATGTTCAAGAGGATTTATATGCCATCGATGATGAAGATGATATCACGTTCTTCAATAGAATGCTGCGTCATATAGGATCAGATAATGTGAAAGAATTTGATAAGCGCAATTGGATTTATTTATCCCAAGATTGAGATGAAAAGAAGACAAAGGGCTAAAATCAAGATCATTTTAGCCCTTTGTCAACAATATGAGGACAGAGCATACGCTCTGTCCTTTTTTAGGATGATACATTTTTTCTTGTACGCTTGCGCTGGTAGTAATATAGGATACCGCCTGAGGCAAGCATGAGTACGCCAATCAATACAGCTGTATACATCATCGTTGCTGTATTCGGCAGTGTGCCGCCTGGGAGTCCGGTTCCATCTTGGTTTGGATCTGTACCTGTACCTCCGCCTGGCGCTGAACTTCCGCCATCTCCGCCAGTTTGATCTGGCGTTGTTCCAGCTGCCCCGCTTTGGTTGAGAACGGTGTATTCGCTGAAGTGCTCAGTTTGACCTGAAACGACCCCATTTTCGAATGATCCATTACTTGTTTTGGCATAACGATTTTTCTTGCGGTCTACATAATATACACCAGGTTTCTTTGCCTTTTGAGGCTCATCTAATGTAAAGGAAAGTGTAACAGGATCTTTAAAGGTAGAAACCTTTTTCTGATCTTGTTTGATTTGGAAATCATACGTATCCGTTAATGCATTTTTCACCTTATCCGTCTTTGTCATCGATATTTCTGCGTTTTTCTCGGACAAGTTAGAGAGCGGTAATGCGAGTCCCACTTTGTCATGATAGATAGTGACGTTCGGATCTTGCTCTCTTTTTTTCAGCTCGGCTACCTGTGCTTTTGATAGAGACAATTGAACGTTTTTCGCTTCGCTCGCTTTGTCTAAATAGAGCAATGCTTTGTTTGTATGCTGCACATACGTTTGGAATTTCTCATCATCTTGAATGTCATAGGCGCCTTTTCCTTTCGCACGTGGAAGGAACACTTCTTTCACTCGATGATCGATGACAGGAGAAATATGCCCGCCGTCTGCCTGTTCAATTTGCTCCTTGAAGATTTCATAGTCAACATAGCCTAAGTCTTCGCCGTGAGAGGCTTCTGTAAAGACGCTGTAGCCATCGCCGCCTGTGCCGACAAATGCGTTTGTTGCCACGCGGTATGTTTTCTTATCATCAATGTCTGTTAGTTTGCCGTTTTTGTCTTTCAGTTTGACATCAATGAGTCTGCTGCCAGCTGGTTTACTCAGTGTAAACGTATATTCAATGCCAGCTACATGAGGGAACGCGCCGCCGCCTTCCTCAATGCCTGAAAGCCCTTGTTCGAGTGCTTTTTTAATTTGGCTGCCTTTTAGATCTGCGACATATAGTGTGTTTCCGAATGGCATGACCGTTAAAATGTCACCTAAAGTGATATCTCCTTTTTCAATGCTGCCTCGAATACCGCCGCCGTTTGTGATGGCAAGATCAGCACCAGCAGATTCCTGTGCTTTCTTCAGCATGCCGTCAGCAATAAAGTTCCCAAGGTTTGTTTCCTTCGCACGGACATGCTCTCGTTGTCCGTCTAAGAGGACATCGGTAGACCCGACTTTTTCCGTTTTTAAATCTTGAATATCTGCCTTGTACTGATCGAGGATCGCTTTTGCATCGGCATCTTCTTTGACAGAGTCATCGATGGTGATGAGGTCAAAAGAAGAGTCCTTTGGCTGTACGACCCCTTTTTGATTAAAGGCCACGTCTACTTTTCCTAAGAATTGTCCATAGTCTTTCACCTGCGCGACAATCGTTGGTTCTTTCTTATTGACGACCTTTAATTTTTCTACAAGGGTGTGCGTGTGACCGCCAATGATTAAATCAATACCGTCTACTTTTTGAGCAAGCTCAAGGTCACGGTTATAGCCAATGTGTGTTAAAGCAATGATTTTGTTGATTTTTTCTTTTGTTTGAATGGTGTTGACTGTTTCTTTTGCTTTCTTGTATGCATCCTTGAATTGAATGTTAGGACCGCTGCTGGATGTAATGGCCGTGTCTTCAGTGGTTAAGCCGAATACAGCCACCTTTTCACCGTTTACATCAAGCAGGATGTATGGGTAAATCCCAGCTTCTTTTTTCTCACCAGCTTTAAATGTGGCTGGCTTTTTCACTAAGCCGCTCAATTGTTTTTCCTTAGAGACATCAACGTTTGATGACACAATCGGGAATGCAGGCTTTTCAAATTGGTGACGATTTTTCGCATCTACATCTGAAGCATCGCCCGTCAGGAATTGACGAAGAACAGAAGGTCCTTTGTCAAATTCATGATTACCAAACGTCATGGCATCATATTTCATTAAGTTCATCAGTTTTAGGTCGGCAAGTCCTTGCCATTTTGTGAAATATAGGTCACCAGAGAAGACATCTCCAGCATCTAATAAAATGTTGTTCTTGCTTTCGGCTCGAACTTCTTTAATCTTTGTTGCACGTCTTGCCGCATCATCAAGGTGTGCGTGTGTATCGTTTGTATGCATCACTGTTAAATTCCAGTTGTCTGATGCAGGCGGTTCTGTTGTGTCATCCCCTTTAAAGGCTAGCTTGTACACGCCAAGACCATCTGTGCTCGCATTACGAACAAAGTCTACGCTGCTTGATTTTTCAGCAAACGGTTTAGCCAAAAGAGAAGATTCGAATGTGACTGTTGCGCCCTTGACTGGTGCAATGGACCAGTTTTGATCCGCACTTGGATTGATGGTTTTTTGTTCGATAATATAATCCATCAGCACTTGGCGGTTCTCATCAGCTGAGGCAAGCACCACTTTATCTTGCGTCAGATGCGGGAAGCCCCCGCCGCCAGAAGCACGATAGTTGTTCGTTACGACTAAAAATTCTTGATTGTCAGAGACTGGTTTCCCGTTGTAGGACAGGTTTTTGATGCGGTTTGCATTCGCATTAACAAGAGTGCCTGTTGTGCTGTACTTAGCAGGCTGCGTCACATCGACTTGATAGGTGACACCATCGATCACATCAAAGTTATACGAGCGGTATTCTTCGTTCAAAATAGGCTGTTCATTTGAATCGTTTGGTTTGATCTGATTAAACTGTCCGGCAGACATCTCGAGCCAGTCTTTCACTTCACTGCCTTTCAGTTTGACAATCTGCACGGTGTTGTCGTAAAGGTAGAGATCGCCGATATTTTTAATCGCTAAATCTCCTTTTGCGATATTCGTATAATAATTCACACCGTTTCGGCCGCCGGCTTTAAACGGAGCGCCTGCAGATAAAATCGGTAAGTTTTTGTATGACGTATCCTTCATTTTTTCTTGTGCATACCATTTTTGTGCATCTGTCACAATTTGAATAGAAGGGTCATCCATCACTTGAGCAAAAAAGCTGTTAATGTCTGCTTCTGTTTTACCGACAGGTTTTCTCACATAATCAAGTGTGTTTTGATGCGTCGTTTGAATGGCATCTTTCACAGTGCTGTTTTGAGAGGTGACTCCTGCAACAGATTCAATTTTTCCTGTTCCGTCTGTGACCTTCCATTTGCTGCCGTCAGGCTCTAATGTTAAATCAATGACTCCGAGGTAGCTTCCCCAGTTTTTTGACATGACGACTGGAATGCCGTTGATCGTTCCTTTTGAGACATCGAATTTGTCGACCCCGCTATATTCTGCGCTTGGGAATGTGCCGTGCTGGTGACCGGACACGATCGCATCGATGCCTTTCGTTTTCGTGGCAAGGTCAAAGATCATATTTTCTGATCCTTTAGGCGAAGCGGTTTTTTCAATTCCTGTATGGGCAAGAGCGACGATGATATCTGCGCCTTTTTCCTTCATTTCAGGAATGGTTTCATTGGCAGATTCGACGATATCCTGCACTTGAACTTGTCCATCTAAATTCTTCTTATCCCACGTCATAATTTGCGGTGGAACGAATCCTATGTAACCGACTTTCACAGTTTGTGAAGCTCCGTTTGCATCTTTAAATGTTTTTTCTTGGATCACATAAGGCGTAAAACGGTGTTCTCCATTTAACTTTTTGACGTTCGCATTGACAATCGGGAAGTTAGCCCCGGCAATAGTACCGTCAAGAAATGATAATCCGTAGTTAAATTCATGATTGCCAAGTGTTCCTGCATCGTACTTTAATTTGTTGAGTGTATGAATAATGGGGTGAACCTTTGTTTGATTGATGATGCGGTCTTTCTCATTTTTGTAAACGTATTCTCCAAGAGGGGTTCCTTGAATCAGGTCTCCGTTATCAACAAGGAGTGTATTTGGATTTTGTGAACGGTGCTTTTCAATCAGCTCGGCTGTTTTTGCCAAACCAAATTCATTTGTTTCTTTGTCGCTGTAATAATCATAGTTCATCATGTTCGCATGAACATCCGTTGTGGCTAAGATGCTGACTTTTACGGCATCGCCGTTTTCTATTGCTGCATGAGTAGGTACTGCTGGGAGAATGAGACTAATCATCATAATGGAAGTGAGCAGAATAGACAGGTTTTTCCTTCGTTTAGACCTATGTGTTTGCTTCTTCACCTGATCTCCGCCTTTCTAATTTTTTTGACCACAATACCTATTGTAGAAATGTTTCGTTAACTTTTGTAGTTATTTTTTGCAGATTATTGTAAAGATAACATAAATCATACGAATTACCTTGTTGAGGGAATATAAATAAGTCTAAATGCTTATTTTTATCATAAGGGGTTTTCTGATCGGGATAGGATGTTTGATTTCAATGTACCCGGGTATAGTGTGTAGTGTAAACGATAATCAAGCAGGAGGGTTTCTACATGGGTAAGAAAATTGCAGTTGTATTAACAGATTACTTTGAGGATGTTGAATTCACCGAGCCTGCAAAAGCCTTTAAAGATGCAGGCCATGAGATCACAGTAATTGAAAACGAAAAAGGTAAAACAGTGAAAGGGAAGCAAGGAGAAGCAGAAGTGAGAGTGGATGCGTCCATTGATAACGTGAAGCCTGAAGACTTCGATGCACTACTGATTCCTGGCGGTTTCTCACCAGACATTCTGCGTGCAGACGATCGCTATGTCCAATTCACAAGAGCATTTATGGACGAGAAAAAACCAGTATTTGCGATCTGTCATGGACCGCAATTGCTCATTACAGCGAAGACGCTGGAAGGCAGAGGCGCGACTGGCTATACATCCATTCAAGTAGATATGGAAAACGCAGGCGCAAAATTCAAAGATGAAGAAGTTGTCGTTTGTCAGGATCAGCTTGTGACAAGCCGTACACCTGATGACATTCCAGCATTTAACCGTGAATCATTAAAACTGCTCGCAAAATAAGCAGTTTTGACAGGATAAACAAAGCCAGCACCTTGCGGGGTGCTGGCTTTTTCTGTGCATGGATGGAAGAAAGCGGCGAAAACCGCAATCTGGTTTCCTTTGCACGTTTATTTTCTTAAGTTTTTTAGCTCGCTTGCAATGGCTTGCATTTCACTTGGGCTGAATGAAGATTTTTTCATCACCATTTGGTGTAGAAATTCAATATCTTCGTACTTGTCTGGACTGAAGTCCTCGGCTTTGATGACTCCAATGTTCAGCATATTTAACTTTTGCGAAATGTCTTCAATCAGCTGATTGACTTCAGCCGCTTTTTGCTCTGACAAGGGCGGCACGTCCTTTCCTGCATATGTGTTGAATAATATGTCTATTTTAACAGAAATGCAAAAGAATAAAAGGGCTATTAAGACGACACCGAGATGTTTTTCTCCTTTTTCTCCTGTTTGATCTTATCAATGATTCGTTTAGATTCAAACACGACAACTCCTGATAAACCAATGAGGCCGATTAAGTTCGGAACAGCCATCAGTCCGTTTAGCATATCCGCCACGCCCCAGACGAAATCATTCTTAAACACGGCACCGAAAAAGACAGCAATAACAAACACAACACGATAATACATCACATACGAATCTTTTGCCAAATATGTAAAGCATTTTTCACCATAATAGGACCAGCCAATAATGGTGGAATAAGCGAATAAAAGTAAGCCGATTGCAACAATGATTGAGCCGGTTGGTCCAAGGAAATGAGCAAAGGATAACGAGGTGAGTGCATCACTTTTTTCTGTGACGTACATATCGGCCATGACAATTGTGATCCCGGTTATGGAACAAACAATCATCGTATCAATAAATACTTGCGTCATTGACACAAGCGCTTGACGAGCAGGCATATCTGTTTTGGCAGCAGCAGCAGCGATTGGTGCAGAACCAAGACCTGCTTCATTGGAAAATACCCCTCTCGCCACACCCCAGCGGATTACGGTACCGATCGCGCCACCTGCAACGGCTTGACCTGTAAATGCATCCGTAAAAATGAGCCCGACTGCACTTGGGACAAGATCCGCATTCATGACAAGAATGATCAGCCCGCAAATGACGTAGAATAAAGCCATGACTGGTACAAAAATAGCCGTCACCCGGCCAATGCTTTTAATCCCGCCTAAAATCACGAGCGCAGTAAAGGCCGTAATAATAATGCCTGTGATCCATGTTGGAATCTGAAAGGTTGAATTCATGACACCAGAAATCGAATTTGACTGCACGAGATTCCCAATTCCAAAGGCAGCCGTAGCACCAAAAATAGCAAACAGCACCCCTAGCCATTTTTGCTTCAAGCCATGCTCCAAATAGTACATCGGTCCGCCGGACATTTCACCTTTTTCATTTTTGACACGGTATTTCACGGCGAGAACAGCTTCAGCATATTTTGTCGCCATTCCAAAGAACGCTGCAAACCACATCCAAAACACAGCGCCTGGTCCGCCGGCAATGACAGCAGAGGCGACCCCTACAATATTTCCCGTTCCAACCGTTGCAGCAAGAGCTGTCATTAATGCTTGGAAGTGAGAAATATCACCTTCTGATGTCTTGTCTTGCTTTGAAAATGCAAGCTTCAGCGAATAGGGGAGCAGCCTAATTTGAATGAAGAGTACGCGAAAGGTAAGGTAAATCCCAGTCCCCACGATCAAAAACAAAAGCGGTGGTCCCCATAATACATCATTGATACTGCTGACAATCTGTTCTACCCATCCCATATGTATCCCCCTTTATTTGTGCAGTTCTCCTAAAGTGTCACCTTTTTTTGTATAATGTGTCAATGCCGATGGGAGTTTTTCTTGCAAAGTTTTCAAAAGAAAAAGGGCTTGATATGATAGAGAAAAGGTTTTCGAAAGCAGCTCTTAGGGAAAAGATAGGAGGAGAATGAAGGATGATTCATGTATTATTCGTATGTCTTGGCAATATTTGCAGATCACCGATGGCGGAGGCCATGTTTAGAAAACGAGTAGAAGATGAGGGACTAAGCGAACACTTTGTCATTGATTCAGCAGGCATTGGCGGCTGGCATCAAGGAAGTCCTCCGCATGAAGGAACACGAAAACTGCTTGATGAAAAAGGGATCAGCTATGAAGGGATGTCCGCAAGACAAATCATGGATGAGGACATCACAGCATACGACTATATCATTGCGATGGATGCTGAAAATGTAGGAGCACTTCGCAGTATAGCCGGCTATGGGAAACATCACTTTATTGGCCGTCTTCTTGACTTTGTTGAAGACGATGATCGAGATGATGTGCCAGACCCTTATTACACTGGAAACTTCGAGGAAGTACATGATTTAATTGAAACAGGAATTGATCGTTTTTTGACGTATGTAAAGAAAGAGAAACACCTTTAACTGAAAGGAGATCAGACGAGATGGAAGAGAAAAATCAAATCATGCTTCGAGGAGCTGTGATAGGAGCAGCTTGCGGCGCACTGCTGACATTATTTCATCGGCCAACGAGAATCGCGCTGAAAGACAAATGGGATGACTGTCAGGAAAAGCTGGCGCAATACCGTCAGGAGCCAGCCAGAATTTCTGCTTGCGTGAAAGAAAAAATGGAAGAAACGAAGCAGCTGATGCGAACAGTCTCAGATGACTTGTCATTTTTAAATGAACAAGTCAATCAGTTAAAGGAAACAACCCCAAAAGTATTAGAGATTATTGAAGAAACAAAGGATCACTTTCGATCGAAATAGAAAGATTGATCATTGGAGATGAGGCGTATGGGTTTTGTTAAAGCGTTAATTGGACGCTTTTTGCTGCATGAAGGACCGGCAAAATCTGCTGAGCTTGCTTACTTCTTTTTGCTTTCATTATTTCCGTTTCTCATCTTCGTGCTGACGCTCGTTGGATATTTGCCGCTGACGTCGAAGGATGTCCTGAGCGTCATCTCTGGTTATGCGCCAGAAGGAGCGCTTTCCATGATTGAATCTATTGCTGAAGAGACACTGAACAGCCGTAACGGCGGATTGCTGTCATTCGGGATTATTGCCGCCCTTTGGTCTGCATCTAACGGCATTAATGCCGTCGTCAGAGCATTTAACCATGCTTACGAAGTTGAGGAAAATCGTTCCTTCGTTCTCGTACGTTTAACATCAATCATCTTAACCATCGCAATGGTTCTTACCATTATTTTCGCCTTAATGCTGCCTGTCTTTGGAAAAGAACTTGGCTTATTTCTCGCTAAATTAGTCGGGCAGTCAGATGCCTTTCTCACCATTTGGACGGCGATGAGGTGGATCATTAGCCCGCTGATTTTATTGATTGTGTTTACATCCTTGTACTATTTCGCCCCAAATATCAGGCTGAAATTGAAATTTGTTCTGCCAGGCGCCATTTTTGCATCGATTGGATGGATCTTTGTGAGCATGCTGTTCTCATTTTACGTAGGCGAGTTTGCTAATTACAGCGCGATGTACGGAAGTATTGGGGGAATCATTATTTTAATGATCTGGTTTTATTTAACCGGCATCATGATTATCCTTGGCGGCGAGCTCAATGCGCTTTTACATAAGCGTAAAATCGTACCAGGCAAGGTGTGAAGAAATTCGGGCATCCTAAAGAAGAACGAACATGTTCAATCTTGATGGATGGGGGAATCACATATGTCCAAACAATCGAAAAAAGGCGGAAGCAACACGAAACAAAACAAAGGCCATCAGCCAAAGCACAAAACAAGCGGCAGTGCGAACGGGCAAAATGGTTATCATTAAATGAAAAAAACTCCTCTGCGATGCGGGGGAGTTTTTATTTCGACAATCGTATATACCGCTTAAGGATAAAAGCTGTATCAGGTTTTGACTGGTAATGAGGATCATGCTGAAACCCTGCGTTTATCGCTACACGTTCACTTCTGACATGGCCAGCAGGGCAAAAAATTTCAAATGCATCCACTTTAGGAGCAAAGGTATCTGTCATATATTTCACGATGGTTGTCACAATGCCCTGTCCTTGCGCATCTTCATCAATCCAATAACCGATATTGCCTAATTGTTGATCAAACGTCAGACGGAACACACCGATTAATTGCTCGTTCAGCTGAATGCCAGCTTCCAATCCTCTTTGTTCATTGTAGGTGGTTTGAGTTGATTGAATAAACGTTTTGACCGCTTCTATGCTTTTGCAGTGATGAACCCATGGGAGCCACTCTCCTAAATGGGCATTATTCTTTTGAATAAGGCTAAATAGTGTGTCCGCATCATCTAATTGTAGAGATGCCAAAGTCAACTCATTTGTGATGTTATAGGTAAACAACGATTGACCCTCCATTTTAGTGACTTTCCACCACAGCCGTCGTTCTCCCAAATCGAACGCAGCAAAACACAAATAAAATCACGATGCTGACAAGGTAAAGTAAATTCATTCCTTCAAACGTTTGCACAAAGAATCCTCCGAGTACCGGCCCGAGAATACTTCCTGCACTAAACGCCATTCCGCACATCAAATTCCCGGCGGGAAGCAGATGCTTTGGCAATAAGTCTGTCATATAACTGATGCCAAGTGAGAAGGTGGAGCCTACAGCCATTCCAGCAATAAAGAAGCAGATGGCCACAGCCAAAACGGATTGAATGAAAATCCCTGCCAAAAGGAAAAAGAATGATCCAGCGAGTGTGACACATAAAATGATGCGGCGTCTGCCAAACCGGTCACTGAGCATCCCAAGAGGAAGCTGAAAGACAATGCTCCCAATGGCAAACGCAGGTAAAATAAACGCAACTGCATCTACAGTCACACCGCTTCTGAGTGCATACACAGGGAAGTTACTATTAAGCGTCGTTTCTAAAAAGCCGTAGCAAAAGGGCATCATAAAGGCGACCCAGCCAAATTGAAAGGCTTTTTTGAAGCGCTTCAAACTGTTTGTCTGCTCTGACGTCTGCACTTCGCCCGTATCTGGATATGTATTTTTTAATACAAACACAAGCA
Source organism: Bacillus sp. FSL R5-0712 (assembly GCF_038593285.1). NCBI lineage: Bacteria > Bacillati > Bacillota > Bacilli > Caryophanales > Bacillaceae > Bacillus > Bacillus sp. FSL R5-0712. The sequence goes on from NZ_CP151981.1 coordinate 845,169, forward strand.
GCCAAATACATAAACTAACGGCACCAGAAACAATAAAAGGCAAAGATGGATTGATCTCAATGAGAGGAGTTAAAAAAGGGCCGGCGGCAAATCCAAGTCCAAACGATAATCCATATAGTGAAATATTTCGTCCGCGATTTCTCGAGGATGAAGCATAGGTCACCCACGTCTGTGTAGAGAAATGCAGCATATGGTCACCAATCCCGATCATGAGCCGGAGGAAGAACCAGACGACATAAGATTCAAAAAACACAAAGCTAAATAAGCTTAAAAAGACAGCGGCGCCTCCAATGACGATTAATGGCTTAAATCCAAACCGGCGAAGCGGTGCTTCCATAAAAGGAGACGCAAGCAGTACACCGAGATATAAGCCTGTGGCATGCAGGCCGTTTAACGTAGGAGAAGTACCGGCATGTTCAAAGATAATGGAAATGACAGGAAGTAATGCCCCCTGTGAAAAACCAGATACGGATACAAGTAAAATTAAAATCATAAAGTGAATTCTCGACATAAGATGCTCCTTACAAGTTCATGCTTTCATCGTACAATGGAACCATAGGGGTTTCAATAGAAAGGTGGAAAAGGAATGACGCTGACATACAAAAAGGATCATTGGATCGCACATATTGAGGACAGGCAGCTGCCTATTTCAGGAACAGAAGAACTGGGGTTCCGTCCATCTCAATTGTTCACCTCAGCCATTGCAGGCTGCTTTGGAGAAATGCTTATTCATGTATGCCGTAAAAAGCGAATATCCTATGAAGGGCTGACGATCACACCTGAAACGACAAGGGCAGGGGCTGTAAACAAAATTTCCTGCATTCATTTACATATCTTATTTGAAGCCATCAATACATCTGATGAACAAATCGATAAAGTGATCACCCTTGCATTGAAGCATTGCTCAATGGTGCAGTCTGTGAAAGGGAGTATTGATATCACTTTCTCACACGCGCGAATCTAAAATGTATACGATGCCGGTACTCACGAAAGAATAACAGTCAGACATATGTAAAGGAGAATGGCTGTATGAATCGTTTGTTTCTTGTAATTGTCGCAATCGGTGTTCCGCTATCGGTGATTGGCAGTTTTCTTCATTTCCCGCAGGTCATCATGTTTGCCGTTTATTGTATCGCCATTATTGGTCTTGCTAGTTTTATGGGAAGAGCCACAGAAAGTCTTGCCATCATTGCGGGGCCTAGAATTGGCGGACTTTTAAACGCCACATTCGGAAATGCAGTGGAATTAATCATATCGTTTTTTGCCTTAAAGCAAGGACTGACGGCCATCGTACTTGCTTCATTAACTGGATCAGTCATCGGAAATTTACTGCTTGTGGCGGGGCTGTCTTTTTTTGTTGGCGGATTAAAATATAAGCGCCAAGTGTTCAATGTCCATGATGCAAGGCACAATTCAGGCTTGCTCATGTTTGCCATCATTGTAGCGTTTGTCGTTCCAGAAGTGTTTTCGGTGGAGATGGCAGAGAATAAACAGTTTGTTTTAAGCATTGGGATCAGCATTGTGATGATTTTGCTTTATGTTGCGGCGCTTTATTTCAAACTAGTCAGCCACCGCGGTGTTTATGTTGCCAAGCAGGAGAGTGGGCAAGGTGAAGCGGAGACGGAAGAAGAAACACCTGAATGGTCTGGGAAGTTTGCCACCGTGATTTTGCTGCTTTCGACGATCGCAGTTGCGTACATTTCAGAGCGACTTGTTCATACATTTGATACGGTAGGAGAACAGTTTGGCTGGAGTGAGCTGTTTATCGGTGTCATTATTGTGGCCATCGTCGGCAACGCCGCAGAACATGCCTCAGCTGTCATCATGGCGTATAAAAACAAAATGGATGTAGCAGTGGAAATTGCCTTTGGCTCCACACTTCAGGTTGCCATGATGGTCGCTCCAATCCTAGTCATCAGCTCGCTATTTTTTGATAAGCAGATGCCGCTCATTTTCTCCTTGCCAGAGCTCATTGCGATGGCATCCTCTGTGCTGCTCACGGTGATTTTATCAAATGATGGGGATACAAACTGGTTTGAAGGCGCCACATTACTCGCTGCCTATTTTATTATGGCGATTGGATTTTTCCTTTTATAATCTTTTGTGGATAAGGGACGTCTTTGCGGAAAATACTATGGAAAAATGAATGAGAAAGAGTGATGATATGAAAAAGATGCTCCGCATCATGTTTGTTGTTCTCTTATCCTTAAGTTTTCTATACAGCTTTCCTGCGGAGGCGGCAAAGCCATTTAAAGTGCCATCCTCTGTCGCCAGTATCTCCAAGGAGAATACGTATCCAAACGCGTCACAGGATCAGCCGCTGCTCCAGCCGAGCGAGCTGACGGCTGAATTGTTCAAAACAACAAGTGTACCGATCGAGAATACTCATTTGATTAAAATGCTGAATGAATCCAGCATTTCAGGGACGCCATTAGCTGTTGGATACCGTGCGACCATTTTCCTCGGGAGATGGGCGCTGAGCTACGATTCAAACGAAACGGTCGCCAACTGGGAATACAAAAAAGTGAATACGAACCACATTGATAACAGAGGCGGCAACAAAACAGCCATTGGAAAATACGTTCAAAAGCAGCAAGTGAAAGTAAGCGGCGGCCTCACAGCAAAAGTGCCGAACCCAGAAGATGTGAAAACATTGATGATGCAAAAAGCGATTCAAAAAACAAAGCTGCCCCTCGCTTTTGACACCGTGATTGGTGCAGGAACAAAACGAGATCAATCATACCACGTCTCTCCGAAAAAAGCAGCATCGCTTCATGCCTATGCACCAGCGATTAACGAAAAAGGTAAGGTCACATACGGAGAAGTGTACCTTGTGCTAAAAGGAAATAAACGAAAACTCGTCGTAAAAAACGTGACCTCACAAGGAATCGGCGCTTGGATACCTGTTCAGGATCACTTGACGTTTGGGTTTCAAGGGATGAATTAATCTCCTTATCAATAGGAGAGACATTAACGCTTTATCCATGATTTTTAAAGAAAATAAAAAAGCCATAGTAGAAGTTGAATGAACTCAACGACTACTATGGCTTAAGTTTTTTATTCCCCTAAATCCACATTATGATAAACCTGCTGCACGTCTTCAAGCTCTTCTAATACATCGATCAGCTTTTCAAATTGTGCTTTCGATTCATCATCTAATGTCACTTCGTTTTGAGGGAGCATTGTGATTTCAGCGACAGTGAATTCTTCTACGCCGGCTTGTTTGAATGCTTCTTGTACTTGATGGAATTGATCTGGTTCAGCGTACACAATCACCGTTTCATCTTCTTCCATGATGTCACGTACATCAATGTCTGCTTCCATTAAAAGCTCAAGCGTTTCTTCTTCGCTTTTCCCTTCGACACCGATGACAGCTGTTTCGTCAAACATGTAGGCAACAGAGCCGCTTACGCCCATGTTTCCACCGTTTTTCCCAAATGCTGCTCGAACATCTGAAGCTGTACGGTTCACATTATTCGTGAGGGCGTCAACAATCACCATTGATCCGTTTGGACCAAATCCTTCGTAGCGCAGCTCATCGAAGTTCTCTTCCGCACCGCCTTTGGCTTTTTCAATGGCACGGTCCACAATGTGTTTTGGGACACTATATGTTTTTGCACGTTCTAGGACAAAACGAAGTGCTTGGTTTGATTCTGGGTTTGGCTCACCTTGTTTGGCAGCCACATAGATTTCACGCCCGAATTTTGCGTAAATACGACTTGTACTGGCATCCTTTGATGCTTTCTTTTCTTTAATGTTGTTCCACTTACGACCCATCTTATTCACTCTCTTTCACTTAGAAAATACACAGTATGAGGGTCCCCATGCTGCATGAAATCATTCTGCTATCTATTATACATGAATCAGTCAAGAGGATAGAAGTAAGAGGGCTGGAATGAAAAGAATTGTTAGCGAATGTTCAAGTGTTCCAAGTTTCTCGCAAGCCCGGGTCAGCGCGGCAACTTGTATATAAAAAAATAACCCCATCATAAATGAGGTTATTTTGCAGGCTGGGGATAAGCGAGATCCTCAAGTAATTTGACATCATGCTGATGAAGCTGTTTGATCATTTCTTTTCGCACAGCGAGGGCGGCTTCGAAGTAATTTTCGTCTTCGACCATTCCTTTTACTGTGATTTCAATCCCGCGATTCAGCTTATTCAAGCCCATAATTCCATGAACCTGAAAGGGTTCAATGGCGTTTTGGAATTCATCTTTTTTAAGAAAATCATGATGCATTTGATTTAAATTGTCACATGCTGATTCAAGTGCTTGGAAGGCGATATCTGGGTTTTGATTCGCGCTAATTAACACAGATTCCGTAATCCGCATGTAGTGCATGTTATAGTTTTGGATTTGACGGATATCCCCGTTAGAAATGGTTAACAGCTTGCCGCTCCATTCTCTAATTTGCAGAGAGCGGAGACCAATCTCTTCAATGGTTCCATTAAAGAGGTTATTCACCGTCACATAATCCCCTTTATGAATCTGTCGTTCATAAATGAGGAAAACACCTGCTAAAATATCACGAATCAGCGTCTGGGCGCCAAAACCAATGACGATCCCAGCGACACCAGCACCCGCAAGAATTTTCCCAAAGTCATGAAAGAAAAGAGAAATGACATAGAGCACAAAGCAAATCGAAGCGGTGTATTGCGTGACCGATTTGACCAAGCTCTCGATCGTTTGCTTCTTCTTGTCCTCGATAAACTCAGTTCGTTTAAAGAAAATTTGAAGAGCTTTGTTAATCATAAAGACGGCAAGCCAAAGAATGAGTCCAACAAGGAGAATTTCAATGTATTTGTTTTTGACCACTGTCAGAAATGTATCGTCCATCTATCGGTTACCCCCTGGCTGTACGAGAAGTAAAATCAACATCTTGATAATAGCTGTTTTTCACTAAAACATTCGGACCGAGGCACTGCACGCTTGGGCAATGACAATTCAGTTCTTTTGCTAATTTCGTGTCCATCCAGCGTGTATAGGCTGATTGCAATGTATCAGTTGCAATGTTTCCAAGCGGCGGTGTATCGCCAAAGTCTGTCACAATAATATTCCCATCAAAAATATTCACATTCAACCTTGAGCGTCCATCAGGGTCATTTCGTACCGTGACATTTTTCTCCTGGCGCAATCGGTTGAGGAGACGCTGGTCTTCTTCATCTGTACTGCATGAATAAAACGGCAGGGTGCCAAACAGCATCCAGGTGTTTTGATCACGAATATCAAGCAGCTGATGAATCGCATCCCGCATTTGCGGAAGCGTCAATGATTCAAGGGCGCTGGCGAAATCACTTGGATACATCGGGTGAACTTCGTGGCGCTGGCATTTCATTTCCTCGACGATTTGCCGGTGGATGTGTTCGATATATGGAAGCGTACGCTTATTCAGCATGGTTTCAGCGGATACGGTTACGCCCGCTTTGACAAGTGCCTGACTATTTTCAATCATGCGGTTAAATAATTTCTCGCGCTGCTCAAAGGTTGGTTTTCGATCCATCATGGCAAAACCGACTGTTGCAAACTCTTCGACAGTGCCCCAGTTATGTGAAATGTGAAGGACATCTAAGTATGGAATAATTTCTTCATACCGCGCCAAATCAAGGGTTAAATTTGAATTGATCTGTGTACGGACGCCGCGTTCATGGGCATACTTTAATAAAGGGACGACATATTCCCGTACAGATTTAAGAGAAAGCATAGGTTCTCCGCCTGTAATACTAAGTGAGCGCAGAAGCGGAACTTCATCTAAACGGCGAAGTAACAAATCAATCGGCAGCGCATTCGGATCCTTACGCTGTAAAGTATAGCCGACCGCACAATGCTCGCATCTCATGTTACACAGCGTTGTTGTCGTAAATTCAATATTTGTCAGCTTCATTTCTCCGTAATCCTGCACATCGAGATAGGCTTCCCAGGGGTCGTATGCAGGTGTAATCGGACGAAGTGCTGTTTTTTGGTTCATGGTATCTATCTCCTTTTCATTCGGGCAAACGTAGACCCGCCAACAGTTAATTTTAAGCCTCATCACGGTTATACGCAAGGGGGACACAATTGATTTGCAAGGGAAAAAAAGATAAGCTATAAACAAATGCTAAAGGGAGTGTATCGATGGGTAAGGCAGCAGACAGCAAAGAGCAGCAGGTTGATTATTTAAAGAACCGATTAGATATGTTTATGAATGTGATTGATTCATTAGATCCCGAATCAACAGACGTTGAGGATATAGACAGACTGATCCAGATGATTGACGACCTGGAAGCGAAATATGAACGGTTTAAAAATGATTGGAAGGAAGAATAGCTCGCGTGATGCGGGCTTTTTTCTTTAAATTGGCAGGTGAATCGGTGTATGAGTCTCGGTCTTATTCTGCAAAATAGAAGAAAAACCGGGAAGTGACGTAAATGAAAAAATACATGCTGATCTGTTTATGTGCGCTTTTTGTTTCCATGCCTCTCTCAGAAGCGGAAGCCGTGTCTAATAAGCCCATCCACTGGGGATTTGCGAAAAGTAAAGAGCACAGGCCGCCGGATGCGGGCAAAGAATTGACGGCACTGTTAAAAAAGTATGATGCGTTCTATTTAGGCAACACGAAAAAGAAAGAGATTTATTTTACCTTCGACAATGGCTATGAAAATGGGTACACACCCAAGATCTTAGACGTGCTGAAAAAACATCAAGTACCAGGCACCTTTTTTGTGACAGGTCACTTTGTAAAGGACCAGCCCGGGCTTGTCAAACGTATGGCAGAAGAAGGTCATATCATTGGCAACCATTCCTATCATCATCCTGATTTAACAACAAAAAGTACGAAAGAAATCAAAGAAGAATTGGACCGTGTCAATGAAGCTGTGTACAAAATCACAGGAAAACAAGATAACCTCTATCTTCGTCCTCCGCGCGGTGTGTTCAGCGAAAGGGTACTAAAAGAAACAAAACAGCTCGGCTACCAAACTGTTTTCTGGTCAGTAGCGTTTGTAGACTGGCATATCCATCATCAAAAAGGAAAACAGTATGCTTACGATCAAATGATGAAGCAGGCGCACCCAGGTGCCATTTACTTACTTCATACCGTCTCAAGAGACAATGCCGAAGCGCTGGATGATGCCATCACCGCTCTGAAAAAACAAGGATATTCCTTTAAAAGCCTAGACGATCTCATGCTTGAAAAAGTATGGCATCTGCCTCAGCTATAGAAAGAAGCCTGCAGAAGAACTGCAGGCTTTTTGATTATCCCTCTCTGATTTTACGCTGAAACAAAAGAGGGGGATGACGTGAAAAAGAGTCAATCAAGCCCTCACCGAAAATTGTGATGCTTTGCTCCCAAGGATGTCCTAGCAGCCCCCAATTCATTTCTTTTGATAAAAAGAAATAGTAATCCCCATTAGGGAGAACAGGAACTTTCCATTCTCCAAATTCATCTTTTTCAAACGAGCCATATGGTGTGATCCAGTAGCATTCGTGCTGCCAATCAAGTGTCAGCATATATTCGTCTGTACCGGTGATATTCTCCTGAAAAGAGAGCAGTGCCTTTTTTTCAAGATCTTCATCTGCATGTAGAAGAGAAGAGTCCTCAAAATACGCAGAGATGTCATATGTGATGTAAGGAGAGGGGGCTTGAAAAGAGGGAAAGCGAGAGATGCTTGGTCTAAATTTGAACTCTCGCGCAAAAGTCTTCCAGGCGAATTTTAATTCTTTGTCTTTCAGTGGAATCCAGTTTTCCATATTATTTTCCTCCCAAACACTTCTCTCAAAACACTATTTAAAAATTCTAAACCACCCTTTATGTTTAAACCACAAAAGCATTCCCGAGACGAGGAGACCCATGAAAATCAGCACGCCAAAATATCCGTATTTCCAGTGTAATTCAGGCATGTTGTCAAAGTTCATTCCGTACACCCCAACAATAAAGGTCAGTGGAATAAAAATGGTCGACACAATGGTCAATGTCATCATGATCGCATTCATCCGGTTGGAATTCAGCGTCTGATAGCTGTCTCGTAAATCGGCTGTCATATCACGGTTTGACTCAACAATTTCGGTTAGTTTTAATAGATGATCGTAAATATCATTAAAATACGCTTGACGGTTTGTGTCGCTTTTCATCGTATTTGTGTTCACAATACGATATAAAAGGTCCCTCATCGGGATAATCGTTCTTCGCAGTTTGAGCAAATCGGATCGGATTCCGAATACTTCGTTCATCAACGTGCCATACGTTTTATGCCCTTCTTCATCCTCAATTTCGTTCAGCCTGTCTTCAATTTGATAAATAATAGGGAAATAATCATCAACAAGCTGATCAATCAGCATGTAGGCAATATGCTCAGGTCCGCTGTTTCTCGCTTTATCAGACCCTTTGAGCTTTCGAATCACACGTTCAACGTACGGCGCTTCTTTCAAATGAAAGGTCACGATATAGTTTTCACCAACAAACAGATCGACTTCCTCAGAACGAAGCGTTTTTTGATTAAGGGCATGCAGCACGAAAAACAAATACCCTTCATAAAAATCAAGCTTGGGCCGCTGTAAATAATGAAAACAATCTTCAATCGCAAGCGGATGGAAATGAAAATATTCCTTTAAAAGCGCTGCTTCCTTTTCCGTTGGCGCATGAAAATCAATCCAATACCAGGCGATATCGGGGCTTGAAAGCTGCTGCAATGTTGCATGTTCAATCAAGTCGCCGTTTTTTGTCACTGCAAGTTTTCTCAGCATGTGCACCCCTCCAGACTTGCATTATATCATGAAGCAGCACCGGTGAACTTATACGTTTTCTTCATAAAAAAAGCCGATCTCATTTTTGAGATCGGTTCAATGTGCGTGTATGATTGATGGATAAAACCGAGAATTAAGGACGACGGAAGTTGACGAAACCACCATTACGGTCGAACCAGCCTCTAAATGCCCAGTTGATGTAGCCGCCGTCACCTTTGTTTGTGAAAGATCCATTTTCGAATACCCAGACTCCGTACGTAATACTTCCGTATTTCACAGTAGCAAACGTTTTGACGCCGTTGAAACGAGTCTCATAACCTTGGCTTAAGTTAAATACCATGACATTGTATTTTGCGCCAGCAGCATAGAAAGCAGACTCCATTAATCCTTTGACAAAGCCTTCACGGTTTGTGTTAGCATTTGCAGCATTGATTAATGCATTTGCAATACCAAGTACATCAAAGTTAATATTAACGTTTCCTGCAGTTGTAGATGCTTTACCTTCAGCAGCTTTGTTTAAGACAGTTTGCTGAAGTGTAGTAGAAACAGGTGCTGAAGTTTTTGGCTCAGCAGCGTCAGCGAATACTGGCAGTGTCGAAGAAACAGCAGTGGCAAGGGCAACAGAAAGAATTGTTTTTTTCATTGGTCGGATCTCCTTTGTTTTTAAATTTTGGGTCTTCTTTTTTGTAAAATGTGAAACTAAGTGAAGCCGGTCATCAATGAGGTAAATATGTTCCTGCAAGATAAAACAAATGATTGCCTAATCCGCTAATTTCTTTGTTCACCTCCTTGATATGTCATAATTATACAAATATTTTCGGAATGGAAGATATCACCCAGAGGTTCTATTTCTAATTTAAGGAAAATGAGCCTAAAATGTTGCAGGATGCTGTCGAATTTTAGCTGAATTCGACTAAAAACTTTCGTCTATCCAAAAGGAGAATGACCACAAATAAGGAAGATATAACTGATAAATTCTTGTACTCTTTATGTTTAAAAGTATTCAATCTAGAGAATCATTCATGCAAAATGAAACAATCACATCTGCGTATGTTTGCAGAAAGGAAGAGGACATGTATGTGGGAAAAACAGCTGGTGGTAGAGCCGCCGTATCATTTCGATCAAGTGCTTAGACGCTTATCAAGTGATCCATTAAAAGCAGTCGATTTGAATCAAAGAGAAATCAAAGTGCCGATCAGATTAGAGCAAAAACCTTATGTGGTCATCGTTCAAGCTACTGGAACAAAAGATGCACCTATGTTTCGGGTGCGGGCAGACGGCCCAGAGGAACCCCTTCTTTCTGAGGTGAAACGGATATTTGGCATGGAGCATCAATTACACATGATTCAAGACCATTTTTCTCAAACCAATCTAGCGCCCATTTTTGAGCAGCATATCGGAACGCCGCTCATGCTTGATTTCCATTTATATCATTGTTTAATGAAATGTATCATTCATCAGCAGCTTAATCTTTCGTTTGCTTACGAGCTCACGAAACGATTTGTCCATACGTACGGAGAGCAAATAGAAGGTGTATGGTTTGATCCTTTACCTGAAACCATTGCCTCTCTTGAGACAGATGATTTGAGAAAGCTTCAATTTAGTCAGCGAAAAGCAGAATATGTCATCGATGTATCGAAACGAATTGTGAGCGGCTCACTTTGTTTAGAGGAATTACACCATTTATCTGATTTGGAGGTGGAAGAGCGATTGCTTCCGATTAGAGGGATCGGACCTTGGACGGTTCAAAATGTGCTCATGAATGGGCTTGGAAGACCAAATCTTTTTCCGATGGCAGATATCGGCATTCAAAATGCAATCAAACGGCACTTCGACCTGCCTGAAAAACCGACAAAAGAAGAGATGTCAGCGCTAAGCAAGGAATGGACCCCATATTTAAGCTACGCTTCTTTATATTTATGGAGAAGCATTGAGACAGATAAATAACGGAAAGGAATTTTCTCTCTTTGTCTAAGACGTGATATACTAATGAGATGGAATAAAATGAAGACAACCTATCAAGGGTTCAAATAGAACGGAGAGAATAAAGTGAAAGAAAAACAGCAAGGTGCCCTTTTGCAAAAGGGACAGCAGTTTCCGCTTACCATTAAACGCCTTGGCATTAATGGTGAAGGGGTCGGTTATTTTAAAAAGCAAGTGGTCTTTGTCCCAGGTGCACTTCCAGGTGAGGAAGTGGTCGTTGAAGCAACGAATGTCCAAGCAAAATATGCAGAAGGTACAGTGAGGAAAGTGCGAAAGCGCTCCGAGCATCGAGTCAAACCGCCATGCCCAGTATACGAACAGTGCGGCGGCTGTCAGCTTCAGCATTTGGCGTATGAGCAGCAGCTAAATGAAAAGCGTGATATTGTCATTCAATCAATGGAGCGCCATACAAAGCTATCGGTTGAAAAGCTTGATATTCGGCCAACGATCGGCATGGAAGATCCGTGGCATTACCGAAACAAAAGTCAGTTCCAAGTAGGACGTTCTCACAGCGGAGACATCATTGCAGGACTTTATGGATTAAATTCCCATAAGCTTGTACCGATCAAGGAATGTATCGTGCAGCATCCAAAAACGAACAAAACAACAGGCGTTGTCCGCAAAATTTTAGAGAAATTCGGCGTATCGGTCTACAATGAACGGACAAGAAAAGGTGACGTACGCTCGATTGTCGTGCGTGTCGGCTTTGAAACAGGTGAAGTACAAGTCGTTCTTGTCACATCAAAACCTGAATTTCCAAAGAAAAAAGAAATCGCAGAAGCCATTCAAAAACGACTGCCTGAAGTGACGTCTATCATGCACAATATTAATGGTGAAAAAACATCAGTCATCTTCGGCCATAAAACATCTCACCTAGCTGGCAATATGGTCATCCAAGAATTTTTAGGAGACGTCTCCTTTGAATTGAGTGCACGTGCTTTCTTCCAATTGAATCCGAAGCAGACGCTGAAGCTTTACGATGAAGCGAAAAAAGCGGCCAAATTGACTGGCAAAGAAAAGGTTGTCGATGCGTATTGCGGCGTTGGAACCATTGGGATGTGGCTCTCAGATGGCGCAAAAGAAGTGAGAGGAATGGATGTCATCAAAGAATCAATTGATGATGCGAAGAAAAATGCCAAAAAACACGGCATGAAAAACGCGACCTATGTAACAGGAACAGCTGAACATTGGTTGCCAAAATGGGTCAAAGAAGGCTTTCGCCCTGACGTCATCGTCGTCGACCCGCCAAGAACAGGCTGCGAGCGCACCTTCTTAGACACCGTCAAACAAGTCAAATCAAAACGCTTTGTCTATGTCTCTTGCAACCCATCCACACTAGCAAAAGACCTTGAATACATGTCAAAAGACTACAAGATCGAATACATGCAGCCAGTTGATATGTTTCCGCATACCGCGCATGTGGAGTGTGTGGTGTCTTTATCTCTTAAATAAAAAGGAAATAACAGCTATGATGGACCGAAACCAGCAATAGAAAAGGCAGTATCTAAATGATAAAAACCCTTCCAACAGGAGGGGTTTTACTTTAACTAACAATCTATTTTTCCTATTCGGGTTCTTATTGTACTTAGTTCTCTATAGTGAGACACCCATCATGTACTCTCGATTCTCAAAACAACTTATGTCTCACGCAATTATCAGCTGGATGAATATAAAATCAAGGTCTTCGGCAAGGTGCTCTTTAAATATAATTTTAAGTATTTTAATGGGAGTGATTCAATATGAGACTGAAAGAACATGAAAAATAACAACTTTATACATTCGTAAGAGGCCCGCCAAATATTTAATCATTAAACTCAAAATGATAATTGGAGGGATTATGATGAATGCCAAACAGTTTTCTTCGTTTATAAAACAAGCAGATGAACCTTTTGTTGGGTGGGATTTCTCATTCATATCTGAAACTGGAAGAATGAAAAGTGAGCTGCTTTCATGGTCATATGGTAGTATAGCTACTTCTCTTGTTCAAAATGCAAAATCAATGCTGGACATGGGAACAGGTGGTGGAGAGTTTTTATCAAAATTAAGACCTTTTCCAACGTCAGTTTATGCTACAGAAGGTTACTTGCCTAATGTACCTATCGCAAAAGAACGATTAACACCCTTAGGAGTGAAGGTAGTTCAAATTTCTAATGATGGAAATCTTCCGTTTGAGACTGGAAAATTTGATCTTATCATCAATCAACATGAGTCATTTTCATCTAAAGAGGTGAGAAGAATTATCTCGAAAGAAGGTATTTTTCTAACTCAACAAGTCGGTGGACTCGATTGCATAGAGATTAATGAGAATCTAAGGGTACCAATAAATAAAGATTTTATTGATTGGAACTTAAAGAAAGCTTTAAACGAAATACAGGAGAATCATTTTGAGGTGTTGAAAAGTGCAGAAGAGTTCCCTATTCAAAGATTTTATGATATCGGAGCATTGGTGTATTATCTGAAAGCAATTTCTTGGCAAGTGCCAGGTTTTGAAATAAGTAATTTCAAGGATGAATTATACACCATTCATAAAATCATTGAACAAAAGGGTTATTTTGACGCAAAACAACACAGATTTATTATTTTAGCTAAAGCAGTTTAGTTGGAAATGGAGCCTTTGATATATTTGAAGGCTCCAGCCTAATTTTGAATAGATGCCACCACGAAACAAAAGATGAAAAATAATAAAACGTACGATTCAGTTGATCATATGTTTCCTTTTATTATTGTCGGGCTTGTAAGCATTCTAAAAATAGAGGAGGATAACGATGAGCCAATTTGATAGTCTAACAAAATACATACCGATGCTCCGCGAGGACCATATCGGAGAATGGGTGATCGATCAAGAAAATGATGGAACAGCTGAACGCCCAATCCAGATGCCTTTTGTCCATTATTCCGAAACTGTCCGTCACTTTATCGAAGATGTCTATACCTTTGCGGAACAACATCAAGAGCTGGAGCTTATCCGCTACAGAGAAATCCTCAAAGAAAATGGCATTGAAGGTGGATTGAACGATATCGAGAATGTGGACCTCTCACATTTAAATGCGCAGTGTATACTTGCACTCATCATGGGAGTGGTGAGTGCTGAGCGGTTTTGCGATGGTGCCATATTGGGTTCTTTTAAAAGTGGAGCCATCTTAAAATGGCTTGAAAGATTGAAAAACCTAGATGTATGACATCTAGGTTTTTTTATTTCTGAAACGAGATTATGAGCATGTGAATTGCTCCACTTCTTGACGAAATAGATCAAGCAGCAGCTGCTTGGTGTTTTCCAGAGAGAGATGGGGTTCCTTATGAGTTAAGATTCCTATTGGGATAAAAGGGTCCTCTATTTCTATTGGAACTTTAACAAATTCGTCTGATAATGGGGTAGAAGAAAGCACCACCCCGACGGAAGGAAACGCCTTTAGAAATGATGGAATCGCTGAAATCTGGCTGATGGTGTAAGTGAACGGCTCGACATTTATTCTTGAGAGTTCCTTTTGTAATTTCATGTGATATAAACAACTTTCCCCGCCAATAATCAAAGGCTGTTCATAAAGATCCTTGATCAATGAAATCGGTCCGACTTGATCTGCCTGCTGTTTTGCGATAATAAAAGACATTTCCTCCTTGTACAACTCCTCAAACGGAAGTGTATTCATCACAGGTTCCCCTGAAATGGCAAAATCAATCTCACCCTTGAGCAGAAGCTTGTGAAGAAAGTCTGTATTACCAATGATAAAGTGGCATGTGATATTCGGTTTTTGCCTCCTGAATGTTTGAAGGACGGAAGGAAGAATAGTGGCAGCAATTGGTTCTATGACGCCTATATTCAAGGTTCCGATTTCTTCTTTTTGGAGTTTTTGTGATTGCTCTAATACAAAATGCCAATGGAGTATCAGCTGATCAATCTCTTTGGCAAACAATTGTCCTGAAGGGGTTAATTCAGCCTCCCATCCTCTTACAAACAATTGAAATCCTAACTCCTTCTCTAATCGTTTGATCTGATTCGTTATGGTTGACTGTGCATAATTCAATTTTTGAGCGGCTTTTGAGAATGTCCCTTCCTGAATGATGGCTTGAAATGCTTTTAACTCTTTTAAGTCCATTTCTAATAATCTCCATTCATTTTATGAATACAATTTTATATATTATTCAATTATATAAAACAAGTATTGGGATGTAAAATGAATGTAGACAGAAAAAAGGAGATGACATTCATGCCATTTGTAAAAGTCAGCTATATGGAAAATGCGTACGATACAGAAAGCTTAGCTTCTGTTAGCCAAACGATCATGAAAGCTCTGATGAAAGAATTTCAAGTTCCTAAAAAAGACTACTTTCAGGTATTCAGTTCACATAAGAAAGAAGAATTTTTTTATAATCCCCATTATCTTCTTCGTCATGAAAGAGATCATCGTCTTTTATATATCCAAATTACATGTGGTCCAGGAAGAACCGACGGGCAGAAGAAGTCTTTATATAAGGAAATAGCTGACCAGTTGTATTGCCAGCTTCATATCTCGAAAGAAAATGTATTCATTATGCTGTATGAGACAGGGTTGGAGAATTGGTCCTTTGGAGAAGGACTTGCGCAGATGATCAAGTAACAGAACGAATGAAAGGGGAAATAGCTATGCATCAGCCAATCAAGCCAACTGTAAAATTCACTCTCGGAGATTTTGCCCCAGCATTTGTTGAGTATTCAGAAAAAGTTCTCTTTGGAGATTTGTGGAGGAGAGAGGAACTTTCTCTTAGAGATCGCAGTATGATTACAGTCTCAGCTTTAGTAAGTACGGGCAGCCTGAATCAGTTGGAATACCATTTACATCTTGCCAAAGAAAATGATGTCACGAAGAACGAATTGATTGAAGTCATCACTCATCTTAGTTTTTATATCGGATGGCCTAAAGCAGCTTCAGCACTAGAAGCGGCTAAACATATTTTGGAGGACGAATAAAGTTCATCAAACAACGTGACCTATTTGAAATAGGGCTTTTTATATGCAATAAATTGAATTTTAAAATCGCCTGTTGACTTTCCCCTTTACTGAAAGGTTTATACTTTGATCAGATCAACAAATCGGAGGAGATGCAGGATGTTTAAAATCGGTGATTTTTCTATGTTAAGTAAGGTCCCTGTCAAAACCTTAAGGTATTATGACCAAATAGATTTATTAAAGCCTAAGCAGATCGATCAAGAATCCGGATACCGGTATTACTCAGCTGAACAGCTGCTTGAGGTCAATCGGATTTTTCTGTACAAGGAATTAGGTTTTACGTTAAAGCAAATGGGTCAGCTTCTTCGTGAAGATATTTCTGTCGAGCAGATTCAGGGCATGTTTCTCTTGAAAGAGAGTGAGATTCAGCAATTGATCGAGAGAGAACAACAGAAATTAGCGCGTATTAAGGAGCGGATGCACCTCATCAAACGAGAGGGGTGTGTTGAAAAAGCGCAGGAGGTCATCATCAAATCGGTTGAAAGCAAATGTATCATGTCTTTTCAATCCCATGGAACTGTTGACGAAATCCCAACATTCTTTCAAACGTTTCATCATTTGTTACATAAACATCCGCAAGAATTGAACTCTGAGCCGCAAATCGTGCTGTGGAGGGAATCACTTGCTAAAGAAAGTGAGTTCGAATTTGAGGTTGGGTATTCCGCGAAAGCGTTAAGGGGCTCTCTTCCTCAGGGAATTACGATGCGCACGTTACCAGCTGAAGAAACCATGGCGACGCTCTTATTTCATTCAGATTCTCCATTTGCGCAATCTGCTTGTGTTGACCTGGCGACATGGATCGAACATAACGGATACCGCGTGAAAGAAGATCAGCCGGGGAGAGAGATTTATTACCCATTGTCTGAAAATGAAAAAGGAAGACTCATTGAAATTCAAATTCCTATAAAAAATGAAGTCAAATCGTAAACAATGCCCAAAGGAGAAAAGCCACGATGAAAAATAAAGCCGTTGTCTATTTACTTGCTTTAGCAGCCTTTTTAATTGGAACGATCGAATATATCATTACAGGAATTATTCAAATGGTCGCAGATGATTTACAGGTCACGACATCTGCTGCTGGTTTATTGGTCACATCATTAGCGCTCTCAGCAGCAATCGGCGCGCCGATTGTCATTGCACTGACCATCAATATCGACCGCAGAAAAATATTATCATGGATGCTGATCATTTTTACTTTAAGTAATAT
The DNA here is from genome assembly GCF_038593285.1 of Bacillus sp. FSL R5-0712. Classification (NCBI taxonomy): domain Bacteria; kingdom Bacillati; phylum Bacillota; class Bacilli; order Caryophanales; family Bacillaceae; genus Bacillus; species Bacillus sp. FSL R5-0712. The sequence goes on from NZ_CP151981.1 coordinate 862,060, forward strand.
CATCACAAGTGTCAGCCATTCGTTTGAAATGGTGCTGATGACAAGGGTTTTACAAGGAATTAGTGGGGGAACGGCTATTGTGGTGGCAATGGCTGTGGCGACTCGTCTTGTCGAACGAGAAAAAAGAGGAACAGCGATTGGCATCATTTTAATGGGATTAAGCAGTTCCTTAGTTTTAGGTGTGCCAATCGGGACATTTCTAAGCAGCATGATTGGATGGAAAGCATTATTTGCAGCCATTGGATTGATCACGCTCATTCCGCTGATAGTTGTGTATAGGCGCATCCCTTCTATGAAAGAACAAGAACCGGTGACGCTAGGTATGCAATTATCGATATTAAAAGATAAGAGAATTTTGCTTGCAGTGGCAGTGACACTTTTTTATGTAGGCGGATATTCCACTTTATTTACCTATTTATCGCCATTCCTGCAAGAATCAGCAAACCTTAGCATCACAGAAATCAGCGGCATTTTATTGCTAGCGGGAATATGCAGCTTTTTAGGCTCCAGTCTTGGAGGGGTTGCAGCAGATAAAAAAGGCCCAACATTCACGATTTTCTCCGGAATTATTCTGCAAATCATCATGCTGATGCTGCTGGCATTTGTGTCAGGGAATCTCGTGGTCATGGTGGCGGTGATCATGATATGGATGATTGCTACATGGAGCACATCTCCAGCTCAGCAGCTGTATCTCGTCACACTTGTACCAAAATCTCCTGATATCGCATTAAGTGTCAATACATCGTTTATTCAATTCGGTTTTGCTTTAGGCTCGGGGTTAGGAGGGCTTGTATTGAGCAGGACATCTATACTGCACCTGAGCTGGATCAGCGCTGGAACGGTTCTTCTTGCTTTACTCATGACCATCTTGATGGTGGCGTTTGACCGAATCTCTCAGCAGAAGAGTTTGAAGGTAATGGAGCAAGGAAGGTAACATGAACGATTTCACTAGTGAACATACAAATTTAGTTTTGTATTGTGGGAACTACTTATTTAGGGTAGTACCTTGGCCCATTTCGTGGGCTTTTTTTTATAAAAATTCTTATCTCTGCACTTCTGCTTTATTACTTCTGTAAATACCTGATCTCCTTGTCATACTTTTGAATGAAATTGACTCAATAGAATTGACGCAAGAACCGTGAATAGGTGAAGATGAAATAAACTGTAAGATAAAGGGAGACGGATGATGATACATATCATATTTGGGGCGGCAGCTGCGGGTAGTTTAAAACAAGCAATACGTGAAATGAAGCAAGATCAAATAAATGATATCATCGCTTTTGATGATATTTATTCGATTGGACCACTTCTGTATTTACACGAACATAAAGGACAAGCGAACCGTATAGAGTGGCTGCGTAACGTGATGTCAAATGAATATGGCTATTTTGACGACATGGTCAACGATCAGCACAGAATGCTTCAGCAAATAAAAGAAATAAAAGCTGGCAGTCGTATACTTCTCTGGACAGGCAGTAATGCCCATGAGCAAATTGGCTTGCGATATGCCGTCTATTTATTAAAAGAGAAAAGCATAGAATTGTCAGTAATCAATACAACGACAGCATTTGATCAGCTGTTCAATACAAATACAAGAAGAATGGATATTCGACATTCCGGAGAAATCGCATCTGAAAAATTTAAAATTTTGTATGAGAGTAAAGAGCATATTCACCCAGTGACAAAAGAAGAGAGAGAAAGATTACAAAATGAATGGCTTTCACTTGCTAAAGAAAATCATACGCTGCGGATATGGAAAAAAGGACAAGTGATCAGCGTACCAGAAGATGAATTTGATGCTTATTTAGTGAAAATGGCTAAGCGGCTTCATCAGTCCGCACCAGAAGAGGAGTACATCGTCACTCCACGTCTAATAGGAGAAGTCATTGGTCATTTAGATCAGTATATCGGCGATGATTTTATTGAATATCGGCTGAAGACATTAATTGATCAAGGAATTTTTGACATGAAAGGAAAACGAACTTCCATGCGTTATTACTCAATTAAACTGACGGAGTTCGGTCAGAACTTCAAAAAATGGGTATGCTGTCGAGAGTTTGTAGATCATCCTTTTGTGAAAATTGAAGGAGATTACGGTGAACCTTTTCAGTGTGGGTATTGCGAATGTCATTTAGAAAGAGATGATGTACCAATGAGTGATACTCTTTTCTCAAAGATATGGAATTGGAACATACAGTATGGCCGCTGGTTTGACGAAGAGACCGATGATTTGCTGCCAAATGGCGTAGACATGGAAAGGAAGTTCAATCAAGAAGGAGAGCGTATCACTGAAGAAGTGAAACGAGCCTTGTCTCCTGCGTTTCAAATTGAATACAGCCCAAGTGAATACGCGCAATATTACATTTAAAGAATGAATTTTCTTATCACTGCACAAAATAAAGCTTTACACAATCCATCATCATCATGTAAGATATGGAGAAATTAAAAGCGAAGAAAAGGACATGAGCAATTTTTTACTGGTTACCAGAGAGGGAAGTGACGCTGAAATCTTCCTAACGCAGGAAAGTTGTCTTACCACCTTTGAGCTGTATTGGGGAAATCACAGTATCCAATATCGTCTACGCCACGTTACGGCACCAGAGCCATAAAGCGAATACGCGTTATGGGAATTTGGGTGGAACCACGGATATCACATTCGTCCCTTTATGAGGGATGGGTGTGTTTTTTTGTTCACTCATATAGGATCTTTGCTTTGAAAAGGACATGAGCAGCTTTTATCGGTTACCAGAGAGGGAAGTGACGCTGAAATCTTCCTAACGCAGAAAAGCTGTCTTACCACCTTTGAGCTGTATTGGGGAAAATTGCAGTATCCAATACCGTCAATGCCACGTTACGGCACCAGAGCCATAAAGCGAATACGCATTATGGGAATTTGGGTGGAACCACGGATTACACATTCGTCCCTTTACGCGGGATGGATGTGTTTTTTTATTTCAAAAAATAGGAAAGGTGTGTCGGTTATGAGAGAAAACATGGTGAAGATTCAATTTCCGGATGGAAAGATAAAGGAGTTTCCCGCAGGTACGACTGTCGCAGATGTTGCCTCCCATATTAGTCCGAGCTTAAGAAAAAAAGCAGTGGCGGGTAAGGTCAATGATCAAATGGTTGATTTAAGTAAAAAGCTATACAGCGATGTTTGGCTGTCTATTGTCACACTTGATTCGAAAGAAGGGCTTGAAGTGATGCGCCATACATCTGCCCACGTATTAGCCCAGGCTGTGAAAAGGTTATATAACAATGTCACACTGGGGATTGGACCGGTCATTGAAAACGGATTTTACTATGATATGAAGCTCAATCAATCATTAAGCGTAGAGGATTTAGCAGAAATTGAAAAAGAGATGAAAAACATCATAAATGAGAATCATCCTATCCAAAGAAAGGAAGTCTCTTACAAAGAAGCTGAAGCGCTGTTTGCACATGATCCTTATAAGCTGGATATTTTAAAAGATTTACCCTCTCAAGAAGCCATCACGGTTTATCAGCAAGGAGAATTTGTAGATTTATGCCGCGGGCCGCATGTACCTTCTACAGGGTACGTAAAGTCATTTAAACTAACACGTGTTGCAGGGGCTTATTGGCGGGGAGACAGCAATCAGGATGTATTGCAGCGAGTGTATGGTGTGGCGTTTCAACATCCAAATCATCTCACTGAGTATCTTCATTTCATGGAAGAAGCAAATAAACGTGATCACCGGAAATTAGGGAAACAGTTGTCCCTCTTTATGTTTTCAGAAGAAGCGCCAGGTATGCCGTTTTATTTACCAAAAGGTCAGATTGTCAGAAATGAATTAATGGCCTTTTCAAGAGAAGTGCGAGGCAAAGCGCAATACGAAGAAGTGAGTACACCGTTTATGATGAACCAAGAGCTTTGGGAAAAGTCAGGGCACTGGGATCATTATCATGAAAATATGTATTTCTCAGAAGTAGACCATACAAGCTTTGCTTTAAAACCGATGAACTGTCCAGGGCATATGCTCATGTTTAAAAACAGCTTATATTCCTACAGAGACCTTCCGATCAGAATGGCTGAGTTTGGTCAGGTGCATCGTCATGAATTTAGCGGAGCGTTAAATGGATTGTTCAGGGTCAGAACATTTTGCCAAGATGATGCCCATATTTTTTTAAGAGAAGATCAAATCGAAGCTGAAATCAAACGGATTTTCCAATTAGTTGATCATGTGTATCGGACATTTGGATTTGAGTATTCAGTCGAGCTATCCACTCGTCCAGAAAAAGCATTAGGCAATGATGCTATTTGGGATATATCCGAAACAGCGTTAAAAAATGTGCTTGATCGTCTAAAGGTCGACTACCAGCTGAATGAAGGAGATGGCGCATTTTATGGTCCAAAGATCGATTTTCATATTAAAGATGCCTTGCAGCGGAGCCATCAGTGCGCCACAATTCAGCTAGATTTCCAAATGCCAGAGAAATTTGGTTTAACATATATCAACGAAAAAAATGAAAAAGTTCGCCCAGTTGTGATTCACAGTGCCATTTTTGGTTCTCTAGATCGTTTCCTAGGCATTCTCATCGAGCATTTTGCGGGCGCTTTCCCATTATGGCTAGCACCAGTACAAGTACAAATCATCCCTGTCTCAACTGTTCACCTTGATCACTGCTTAGAGGTGCAGCAGCAATTAAGAAGTATCGGAATAAGAGCCACAATCGATGAGCGGGATGAAAAACTTGGCTATAAAATGAGAGAAGCACAAATGCAAAAAATCCCTTATATCGCGGTCATCGGCGATAAAGAAATGGAAGACAACACACTAAATATTAGACAGCACGGAGAAAAGACGTCAAAAGAGCTGTCTATTGAGAACTTTAAACACATGGCAGCTCAGCAAATAAAAGACAGATCGGCAGCTCAGATATGATGTGATGATTTTATGAAGAAGGATCAGACGTTCATTGAATGATGGGCGTCTTTTCATTTGCGAAAAAAGCCGAATTGACAGTAGAAAGGGAAAATATTGAAACATTTTTTCGTTAAAACCGTAATAGAGATAGAGCGCTCAACAGAAACCTTTAAAACGGAGAGGAGTATTGCATGGAACAAGCTGCCCTGAAAAAGATGAGGACAAAACAAATAATCGTCTCTAATTTAATAACCGGCATCATGATCGTCGCTTTTTATATCTTGATTCAACTGTCTGACATTCGATTTACACATTTCTTTCTTTGTTTAGGAATTATCATGCTCTTTCTAAGTATTTATGGTTTTATTAAAAAAGGATCAACAAAGTCTTTCATTCCTATTTTCGAGCAGATAGCCATTTATGAAAAAGAAAAATTGGGGGAAGAGTGGAAAAAAGAAAAGAGGACAGAAAATATTTCGAGAGTGGTATTGAGTGGTCTGATGTTCCTCCAGTCATTTAGTTTCCAAGATGTAACGATTCCATTCTTAAGCATACAGCCTATACTTTTACTTTTCTTATTATTTGTAACTCTAGCCCTTATTAATTTAAGCATGCTTTATCGCTTTAGAAAAATCGACCGGTCGACTGAAGGTGAATTAAATGGCTTTACAAAAGAATCAAACATGATGTCAATGGTTTTAGGATTATTATCAGTGATCATCATATTCGGCTTTATTATCACCTTTGTTCTTCCATAAGACTTAATCATTTTGAGGTGAAACAAATGAATGTAAACATTCAACAACTGATCGATCAGACAAAGGCGAAATTTGGTTTAGATCTTTACTATTTAAAAAGACACAGTTTTCATCGCTACGTCAATATGTTCAATGAAACGGTTTATACATTGAATATGGAATGGTTTCCCTCTCATGAAGCTGAACCCGAGGACGATGATCTAAACCCGGACGGCACAGCTGTGATTGACGTGAATTTGAATACAGGCCAGATTGAAACGGTCATTTTTGTCATGGACAAAACCTTCGCGAAGAATGGTGTCACATTTAAGAGGCCTTATCCAGCTCATGTCATTCAATGGATCGAACAAGAAACAGGGTTGGTCTATGGTGAGCATTTTCATATGCATCAAAAGGAGAAAGGGGAACTTTTTTTCGAAGAAGCAATAGATGGTGTGAAAGTGACGCCTTCAGGCAGAATCGAAGTGAAATGGGATGAACATGGGCAGCTCATTCACTATATACATCGAGGGCCATTTATGGCAAAAGAACGACTAAGAACTGAAGAATATGTGCTTTCCATTGATAGGATCGAGAATTTAGCTCAGCAGCAAGTGCAGCGGTTTGATTGGCCATCCTTCGAGCAGAATCGAATCCGCCCTATATATGCGTTAGAAGAAATTTATATCAAGAACGATGGAACAGGAATGATACCGTTTGAAATTGGGCGTGAAGAAACGCATTGTATCCACATGAATCAGGTCATGGAGTGGAATGAACCGTCAAACAAAGCTTTTGAAAAAAAGGAAATCGATATAAACGAGGACATTACTGCTGAACAAGCCTTCTCACTGGAGCCTTCGCCGGATACATTCCCGATCTCAAAAGAAGAGCAGGCTGAGTGTATCAAAGCGGTTCGCACCTTTTTGGCGCAAAAATATTCAAAGGATACAGGGAAGTGGGTGCTAAAAACACTCCACCGCGACCATGGCTGCATCGAAGCGATATTAAAAACGAATGAGCAAGAAGGCTGTGGATTTATGGATAAGATCAAGGTCTTCATTGATGCCGGCACTTTTGAAGCCATTAATTACATAGATAAAAAAGAGATGTTTCAAGTATGCGGGATACTCAATCCATCTCAAACAGCTAGTGAAATCACCATAACTCAGAAAGAAGCCTTTGAAACATTGAGAGAACGCCTCGAACTTACACCCATCTACGTCTATGACGATGTGCAAAAACAATATGTTTTATGCGGAAAGCTCGACTGTCATGAAGGCGTTGATGCAGTGAGCGGTGAAGTGTTCTCTTTGACAGACCTTTCATAACTTCTAAAAGAACAGTGAGCAGCTGTTCTTTTTTGCTCCATTTTCCTCTTTTTAGAATAAAAATGGAATTTTGTAGAAGGAAGTTGTCGTTTCATCACGAAAGAAACAGATAAGAATATGATCATAGGTCCATCGGTTGAAATTCGTATTTCATATAGTAAACGTCATACATAATGAAAAACCATTGCAGTAAAGTTGATCTACAAGTCTTTTAGAAGAAAAAATGAAATCATGTCTCTAGTAGTAAGCGAAACTAGACGGACTAAGATCATAGGATGAGTTGAACATGTTTGTTTTTAGGTAAGCTTAAAGCCATAAATAGAAGAAAGTGAGGATATCTGCCTTGAGTACATTGGAAGTGTTTCGTCAGTTTTTGGTTGACCATTATCCTGCGTTACAAGATGAGCTTTGGCTGAAAGATGTTGATACCCTTCGAATCTCTCCTATTCTTCATCCTTTTCTGAAAAGCAAGCTGCCAGAAGGAATCGAAAAATTCACTTGTGTTCTATTCACGCAGCAGACAGATCAAACCGCTGCACCGCTCAAAGTCTACCTTTTATTAGATGAATATGAGCAATCGCTTTACGCCATTGATTTGATGAATGAACAAATAGCGCTTCATTAATACAGAAGCAAAAAAGCTGCTTGAGAGCTCCTCAGCAGCTTTTCTTGTGAATATTAGTTTGTCATATCAACCAATCTTGAGTGCAAGTTGTCCACTTCTTTCTTTGTTGGAAAAGAGCTGATCAGCAGCGTAGACCGTCCTAATTGATTAGGAAGCTCAGTATCGGTCACAACCATATCAATCCCAAGTTGATCCATTGTCAGTTCATTTAATGTATTTTCTGGACTTGTGAAAATATGAATGAGAGGAGGCAATCTTAATTTAATTAAATCCGCAATAAACAAACTATGATTATAACCTAATGTTGAAATGACAAAAATGTTCAACACGTTTCTCCGATCCATTTCCAAATGAACAAGCCCCCTCCAGTTAGAAGTAATGATACGAATCAATTCTCGTTCATTTTTCACAAAAGACGCAAGTATATCGTCTGTTTTTAACTCTTGGATGATATGAGTAATCCTCGAATAGAAGTAAGGAAGCTGTTTTTTTACCTCTGATAAATACCTCGATTTCTTTTTGAAAAGGAATCCATCTCTTACGGTAATTTCCCTAGAATACACATAATATTGGAGCAGAATCAGTGTCATCGCCTTGCGATTAGCCACCTCTTGATGAAAAATCAACTCCAATTGATTGATAAAGGAATGAATGGCTTCGAAGAGGTGTGGTGTATGCGATTGAAAGAACGTCAATTTTTCTTCGACAGTTTCAATTGATTTATAATGGCCAATAGCTGGTTCAATCAATAGTAAAAAGACAAATTCGTGACGATCCAACGTAACACCAAAAGTGTCCTTTGTCATTTGGCAAACGTGTTCTTCTAAGTTTTTGATTTGTTTATAGATACCTTTAGCTGTAGATGTTTGTTTTTCCTGATCCATTGAGTACCTATAATTGCGTCGTATGGTAAAATTTTTCCTCACTCGGTGTATGGAAACGGCGAGCCATAGGCAAAATTTATCTATAGCCACATCAGGTAGATTGACTTCGAGCACCTGAAATAGCTTTTGTAAAAAATCAACTGCATCTTCCTTTTGAATATCTTCGAATGGCCAAAGCCTGCTTCCATACACTTCAAACAAAAATTCCACAAAAAATTGACGAATCTCCTTCTCATTTCCATGGAACTGCATACTATCTGGTCGTAACTCAATGTCATACGAGATAAGAAGCGAATTGATTTTATGAATGGTGTTATACAATGTGGATCTACTGATATTCAGCGCGTCCATCCATTCATAGAAAGACCTATTTTGTTCAAAGAAAACGCCGTCAATCAATCGAATTTCAATCGTATCTTTTAGAATTTCTTTGATATAGTAGTCGACTCGTATCGCCTGTGTATAACAAATGGATATGCCTTGTCTTGGCTTTATGTGGATTAACGGCTCTCCGTTTTCTGTTTGGAACGACTTCATTTGTTCTAAATCGCTTTGAATCGCACGAACCGAGCCGATATTTTCATTCGATATCTCTTGAAGGCTCCACCACTTATCTTTTGATACAAGCAGTTTTAAAATGTTTATCCATCTCTTTGATTTATTATCAATGAGCTCCATTAAACAACTAACTCCTTCCCTTGGCTTGCCTCTATATGATGAAGTTCACTTAAAGAACATTTGATTTTCTAAATAGGCATAAAATGATTTTAATGTTTAGGCTAAATCGTTTTGTCTTCACTTTTCATGATAAAAGAGAAAAAAATTAGACGAAAACAAATGTTATTCCCTGATTCTCCATATATTTCTTTTAAAAGGTGATAAGTAAGCCATGAATCCTATAAAAATGGATCATTTTAGATATTTAAGTTTATTTTTTTGCTGTTGAAACGGTAAATGTAAGAATAAAACGCAGCAGCTTTTTGATTACCATATGAAAGGGAGTAGAAAGGAAGGCGATTTATATAATGCTGAACTGACGCACCTTACATACGATATGATACATGCTTGTTTCATATGAACGAACCATATGTGAATACATGCTTATATATGCATGTACACATCGTTTATTGTTCATTCCAGTATAAATATAAAAATTCACATTTAATCTTTTCACGATCCTCTCACTATTCCCCATTTCTATAGACCCCAACCCAGTTACTCAATCCACTACTCATGATGACCTTTCAAGCTCATGATTGATCAACTCATTTTATTCATAGGGTCTTAAGGTGCCATTTTTAGAAAATATTGATCAGAAGCGGAGTGATTGATCTGACAGTATACTAATGATTTTTTTATCGTTGTTGAAAAATAATTTTAGAAAAGGGTGGATGTATTGAAAAGAATATTGTCGCTGGCACTCATTACAGTGCTAGTCATACAGTCTAGTATATTAGGAGTCTTGCCTTTAGCAGGGGCACAAGCAAAAGAAATTCAAGAAAACATTTATGGGGATATTGAGTTTGCTGATAGCGAAGGCAATAAGTTATCAAGCATGGAAGATCAGCAAGTAAGAAAAGCCACTGTGCATTGGTCTATAAAAGGAATTGATCTAAAAAAACAATATCCGTATGTTCTCACTCTTCCTTCAGCCATCCAGGTAGAGAAGGAGCAGAAGGAACCCATTACTGTGGGTGACATACCTGTTGGCGAGTATACCGTTTCAAAACAAAATGAAGTGACGGTGAAATTTAAAGAAGATGTTGAGATCGATCCAAATTTAGAAGGATCAATTGACATCGATGTCACCAGTATAACTCAGCAAGAAGAGAAAACAAAGCAAAATAAGGGTGAAGAAAGCCTTCCAAAAGATGACTCAATCTCATCTGAGAAAGATAAAGCTTCTAACAATCAAGAAGCCGCTCAAACGAAACAAAACGATGAAGATGAATTACTAAAAAACAAAGTGAGCGTGTCTAAGCGTGCAGGGCTGCAAAGTGTTTCAAAACAAATGCAGATACAAGAAAATCTCCTCACTGATGCGAAATTAATCTTTGAAGATCAGGAAGGAAATTCAGTTGAAAAGCCTGATATTAACTCGCTGATTTCTATTAACTATGAGTGGGCCATCCCGAACGGTCATAGCTATAATGGCGGGGATGAATTCCATTTCAAGGTTCCAGAGGAATTAGTGATTTATGAAAAAATCGATCGTCTTGAGATGAAATTTAATCAGGCAACCATTGGTTATTTTTCTGTAGATGAAAGCGGAAATGCCTCCATCGAATTCACTGATTTTATTAAACAATATTCAAATATCCATGGAACACTTCAAGTGTGGACGCAATTAGATAAAAAAACTGTCATTACTGAAGAAAAAGAAGTGGTCATTACCCCGATTGAAGGAAAGGATAAAATATCAATCCCGATTCAATACATTCCAAATGGCCCAAACGTCTCTAAAAAGGGAGAACCAAATCGATCTTACAATGCTGAAACCATTCAATGGACAGTAGATTTTAATATGGATTTAGAAGATGTGAAACAAGCGAAACTGTTAGATCCGATTCAAGAAGGTCAGGCGTTGAAAAAAGATTCAATTAAGCTTTATCGTATTGATACAAAGCTAAATGGTGAAACATCGATTGGTCAGCTGCTTGACGAAAACCACTACACAATTGGCCAAACAGCAGATGGTCAAGATTTCACGATTGAATTTAAAGATGACGTGCATCTAGCTTACCGTTTAATGTATGAAACAGATATTACGAATCAGGATCAATCTGCATTTCGTAATAAAGCGTCCCTTGTTTTTGGTGATAAAGTGATCAGTTCAGCAGAAGGAACAGTGAATGTGACAAGAGGCAGTCCTTTAAATAAAAAAGCCGCGCACTACGACCCAGTCACACAAACAATTACATGGGAAATTCGTTATAACTATAACGAAAAAAAGATTGCTGAAAAGGATGCTTTGTTAGAAGACTTCTTTAACGGCACACAGGCGCTGATATCTGATTCCATTCAAGTCAAAGAAGTCACAATTGATCAAAATGGCAACGAAGCTGGAACAAAAGCGTTTGAAAATTATGTGGTTCAACCTCAAAAAAAGGATGAACAAAACGGGTTTACCTTGCAATTCAATCAAGATATTCAATCAGCTTATCTCATCACCTATCAAACAAAAGCAACCGAGCGGATTTTTGAATCTGAAGAGATTATCAATACGGTAACAGCTGGCAAAGAGAGCAAACAAGGGAAGCAAAGAATTGACCAGCAAATTCTAACGAAAAATCATGGAACACCGAATTACAAGACCAAGACCATTCCATGGCGTATCACCTTCAACAAAGATCAACAAACGATGAACAATGTGATATTAAAAGATACGTTTACAAACGAAGGATTGACGCTGCAAAAAGATAGTTTAAAAGTGACGACAGGTAATACAGTGCTTGAAGAAGGCACAGATTATCAAATCGTTGAACATGCAAATGGATTTGATATTCAATTTACGAAAGAAATAAAGACAGAACATACCGTCACATATACAACGTCTTTTGATTATGAAAAAAGAGCAGATAAAGACCAAAAGAACTTGCGTAATCATGTAAAGCTTGAATGGGTAAATGAAGATGGCAAAGATTTGACGAAAGAAAATCAATCTGTCTTCACCCCTGACACATACACGCAGTCAAATGGCTTCAAAAACGGAACTTATAATGCAAAGAAAAAAGAGATCACATGGAATATCGGTGTGAACTATAACTTGAAACATCTAGAAGAGGCGAAAATCGAGGATTTCATTCAAGGAAATCAGCGTTTGCTTAAAGATTCAATCACCGTCTATTCGCTTGATTTACAAGGCGGGGAAAATGGAGCAGAAGAAAAAGAGGTATTAGCGAAAGAACATTATGACATCAAATTCCTTGAAAATGAAAAGGGAGAAACAGGCTTCGAAGTGATTTTCAAAAAAGCCATTGATTCCCCATACAAAATCACGTATCAAACAAGTGTTGAAGGAATGGATTTAGTACAGAAAACCTACGATAATAAAGCGACCCTTTATGATGGGCAGACAAAAGAATCTGATGTGAATGCAGTGGTGTCCATTCCAAATGGGGGGAAATACACGAGCAAATCAGGAAATCAGCAAGGGAAAGTCATTGATTGGAAACTGAATATCAACTTTGGTCAATCAACAGTCCAAGATGCGACGATTATAGACCATCCGAGCAGTAACCAAGCCATAATAGAAAACTCATTTCATCTCTATTCGACGACAATAGATGAAAAGGGGCAAGTGACAAAAGCAGAAGAGCTGGAAAAAGGGAAGGATTATGAGCTAGACCTTGAATTTGATCCAGATTCTTTTCAAATTAAATTTAAAGAAGAAATCACAAGACCATATATTTTAGAATACCAATCTCTCATTTTAGATAAAGTGGGAAGTACACTTCAAAACGAAGTAACGTTTAGAGGTGAAAATGTAAAAGAAATCAAAAAGGAATCTGAAGCCTCCGTTATTGTAAAACGCACCGCTGGTATGGGAGATGGCACGGGATCGATTGGTGCTTTAACCGTTAAAAAAGTAGATGCGAGTAGTGGAAAAGCGCTAAAAGGAGCAAGCTTCTCTCTGACAGATGCTGCGAGCGGCATCGTCATTGGTACAAAGACAACAGATGAAGAAGGAGCTCTTCGATTTGATCGTCTTCTGTATGGTGATTATATTGTGACAGAAGATAAAGCACCAGATGGTTACATTAAAACCAAGGATCCGATCCATGTAACGATTGATCAGCCTTACGAATCTGGAGATCAAGCGAAAACAGGAAATAGCATGACGGTGCAGAACCAAGAAATCCGCCAGCATGTCAAGTTAACGAAAAAAGACAAAGAGACGGGTGCAGCATTAGAGAATGCAGAATTTGAACTGAAAAATGAATCTGGAGAGACCGTCCAAACCGATTTGAAAACAGACGAAAAAGGAGAAATCCTTTTCAAACATCTTGAGCCAGGTTCCTATTATTTTGTGGAGACAAACGCACCGAAAGGTTATCAATTAAATCAGCAAAAATGGCCGTTCACCATTAAAGAAAATCAAACAGAAACAACGACTGTCACCGCAGTAAATGACATCATCAAAGGCTCAGCAGAATTGAGCAAAATAGGTGAAGGCGGGGAGCGACTAGAAGGTGCACAGTTCAAGCTTTTAGATCAAGATGGGCATGAGCTAAATGGTTCGCTTGTCACAGGAGAAAATGGCAAGATCACGATAAACGAACTAAGGCCGGGTACGTATCAGCTCATTGAAACAAAAGCACCAGATGGTTATGTATTAGATGAAACGCCAATCAAATTTGAAGTACCACTTGATCCAAAGGAACCAGTCGTCATTTCGCAAAAGAACCTATATGAGACAAGTGCATTAGAAGTGTTAAAAGAAGGGGAAGATGGCAAGAAGCTTCAAGGTGTTCGATTTGAAGTCTTGGATCAAAATGACGAAGTTGTGCGTAAAGATTTGACAACAGATGAAGATGGGAAGATTTTGGTCGACAACCTCAAACCGGGCAAATATCAGCTCGTGGAGACAGAGAGTGTTGATGGTTACCAAAAGAATAATAAACCTTATCCTTTTACCATCGAAATCGCACAAAAAACACCAGCAGAGATCAAAGTGATCAATGATCTCAAAACTGGATCTGTTCAGCTCACGAAGCTCGGTGAAAAGGATGATGTGCTTGAAGGAGCAGAATTTAAGCTTGTAGATGCAAATGGAAAAGAGATAAAAACAGGTCTCGTCACTGATCAGAACGGGAAGATCATCGTCAACGATCTGAAACCTGGAACCTATCAGTTTGTTGAAACGAAGGCGCCATTCGGTCATGAGCTTGACGAAACACCTGTCACTTTTGCTATTCCATTTAACCCTGAGAAGCTGGTCAGTGTGACAAAAGAAAATAGCCGCAAAACAGGCGGAGTGCTGCTGCACAAAAAAGGCGAAGATGGGAAATCATTAGAAGGGGTTGTCTTTGATCTATCTGATGATAAAGGAAAGATAGTGGCAGGAGGAGAAGGAATCACAACCAATCAGGATGGAAAGATCACCTTCACAGGGCTAAAACCTGGAACCTATCAATTTGTTGAAAGAAAGAGTCTTGAAGGCTATGAATTGAGTGCGAAACCACTTGTCTTTCAAGTTGAATTAGGTCAAAAAGAGTTGATTCAAGTGGAGGCAATCAATCAGCTTAAGAAAGGTTCTGTTGAACTCACAAAAATAGGAGAAGAAAAAGAAAGATTGAAAGGCGCAGAATTTACCCTTTTCAATGACGATGGTAAAGAATTGATGTCAGGTATAACAACCAACGAGAAAGGCATCATCACTGTCAACGATTTGAAACCAGGCGCTTACCAATTGGTTGAAACGAAGGCTCCTTTTGGACATAAACTAGATGCAGAACCAGTAGACTTTAAGATTGATTTCAATCCAAAACAACTGGTGAAAGTGACAAAAGAAAATATTCGGACGACAAGTGCTGTGCAGCTTCAGAAAAAAGGAGAAGATGGTCAGTTACTCAATGGAGTGACCTTCGATCTGCTTGATGAGCACGATCAACGTATAAAGAAAGACTTAAAGACAGACAAAAATGGTCAACTAACAGTCGATCAACTGAAGCCAGGCACCTATCAATTTGTCGAAACAGCAAGCATTGCCGGCTATGAACTGGATCAGACACCTGTCTCATTTAAGATTCGTTTAGGTCAAGACAAACCAGCAAAAGTAGAAATGATTAACAAACTGACGCCGGGAGCAGTGGAACTGACCAAAGTGGATGATGAGGGACACACGCTGGAAAATGCAGAGTTTGCTCTTCTGAGTAAAGAAGGAAAAACGTTGAAGAAATCACTTGTAACGGACCAAAAAGGAAAGCTTTACATCAATGATTTAAAACCGGGACAATATCAATTCGTTGAAATGAAAGCACCTCATGGCTATCAATTGGATGATAAGCCGATCCTGTTCACAATTGAGAAAAATCAGCAGAAGCCGCTTCAATTAACAGCGAAGAATCACTTGATCTTAGGAAGTCTGCGTATCATAAAGGTAGACCAGCAGACAGATAGAACCTTAAAAGGGGCATCCTTTGACATTCGTACAAAAGCCGGGAAAACCATAAAATCTGTGACAACAGGAAAAGATGGAGAAGCTATTGTCAAAGGGCTTAAACCTGGAGAGTATCTACTCACAGAGACGAAAGCTCCAGATGGTTATGTAGTTTTAAAGAAGCCGCTCGCTTTTACAATTCAAATGGGCGAAGTGGAGATCAAGACAATGATTGTGAAAAATGCACCAGTGAAGAATGAAGAGGATCACACGAATCCTCCAGCCTCAGATAAAGGGGATCAGCATCCGCCTCATGGCTCAAACGGTGAGCTGCCAAAGACTGGTGAAGAATGGCTGCGTTATTTGATGTATGCAGGGATTTTACTAGTAGCTTCTGGAACTGTTCTTCTTGTTGTCAGAAGAAGAACCATTCAGTAAAAGGAAGGAACGAGTGTATTGATGAAAAAAAGAACCTTATTAGGCAGCTTTTTGGTGGTCACGGGGCTGATGCTCATCTCCGTTCCTTTTCTATATGAGTGGCGAACTTCTCAAGAGACAGCAGCAATGGAACAGGCATTAAAGATGATTGAAGAAAATGACAGTGATGCCCTTTCTTCTATTCCACATTTAACTGTGTCAGAAGAAGACCTGCGAGATGTGATGGAGCTAGAGATCCCGTCAATTAATTTAAACGAAAAAGTGCTTCCTGTTACATCAAAAGAAAATTTAGGTATAGCACTGACTCAAATTAAATCTCATCAAATGCCAGGTGAAGGTAATTTCACGATTGCAGGGCATAGAGGGTATAGAGGTGACCGGCTTTTCCGGCAGCTGCCAGAGGTACCTAAAGGAGAAAAAGTTGTCTTACATCATCAAGCTGAAACATACGAATATAAAATTGTCAGCTCAGCTACAATTGAACCGACGGATGTGGATGTACTAAAGGATCGTGGGAAAAATGAACTGACATTGATCACCTGTACACTTGATGGTCAGAAACGATTTGTCTTAAAAGGAATACGAATCAACGCTTCAAAGGGTGAGCAGCCATCGGATGTATAACACCAACATAATAAATGATGGATGCGATGGAAAAGCAGCGCTCACGACCGATATGTTACACCAATTGTTATCAGAGCATTATCCAACTTTAAAAAACGAACGTTGGGAAGTTGATGTAGATACAATTCGGGCTTCACCTATTCTTCACCCTTTATTAAAAAGAAAGCTGCCAATTGGTATTGAAAAATTCACCTGTGTTTTGTTCACGCAGCAGACAGCAGCTTTTGGAGAGCCTTTGATTGTGTACTTTTTATTGGATGAGAAGAGCGAATCGATTTACGCAATGGATCTCTTGCTCGAGCAGCAAGACACCCATTAAACGAGAAATAAATTAGCGGGTTCGATTTTAAGGTGGAAAAATAAAATCAGTTATATCATGAGGACTCTAATTCGTATATGAATTAGAGTTCTTTTATTTGTTTATATATAGTCGTCTTACTAACTTTATTATCTACTAAGAAGGCGCTGCCTAGCAGATAGTCTCCAATGTTTAGATGATAAAGATTTTATAAAATGGATTGAAAACAGAGGTCATAATCACGATTGGCGACCAAAGAAGATCATCTAGTTTTTATCCTTTCCCTGTTTCTTCAGAAGGAATATCAGAAAGTGCTAAAGATAATCATGTGTTGACTCCAAAATACTGATAAAATTTATATAGATATTCCTTAATTATAGGTGTGGAGGTAAAAGCATGCGAAAAGAAGACCCCCAATATATTTTTCATCATGATAAACGACCAGAAGTTGTTCATGATTTAGCCGATGTAGATGAAAATTCCACTGAGTTGTTAATCACAGGAAAAACAAAAAATATTGAAAGGTTGAAATCTTTTTCTAACCTGACGAAATTGTGGATTTACAAAGTGAACCAAAAGGAATTCAATACGATCTTAAGCTTAGTTAATCCCAAAATGCTCTTTGTGCATGAACTGAGAGTAGAAGATTTATCAATCATCAGTTCTCTTAAAGATGTTGAGGTATTGGCACTTGAATGGAATACAAAGGCACAAAGTTTATGGGATATATCAAAAAACACGTTTTTAAAATCTTTATCCATAACAGATTTTTCAAAGTTGAATGACATAGCCCCTTTGCAAAAAAACACTGGTTTAGAATTTCTACAATTGTCAGGCGGGATTTGGAATACATTAAATATAAATACTCTTCAACCTTTAAGATACCTCAAAAATTTAACATATCTGTGCTTATCAAATATAAAAGTGAAGGACGAGTCTTTGGAGCCGATATCGGAATTAGAGGGACTCAAGGAACTTGAAATTTCGAACCAATTCCCGACAGAAGAATATGCCAGGTTATCCGTAACCCTCCCAAATACGAAGTGTGATCGTTTTGCGCCATACATCTATTTATCAAGTCCTATTGTAGATAAAGATGTGATGGTGATTGGAAAGCGAAAACCGAAATTAAATTCAAAAGTTGATGGGGAAAAGTTGCAAAAATACGAAGAACAATTTAAAGCGTACCAAGAAAAGTTTATAAAATAACTTAAAAAGCAATGGAAAATCAATTCCATTGCTTTTTGTAGGGCTAATACCATCATAAACTTTTTCTATCTTGTGATTCAATTATGCAAACAACTTCAGCCCAACCACACCAATCACAATCAGCAGCAAGCTGAGTATACGAATCATGTTTTTCGGCTCTTTAAATAGAATCATATTAAACAAGACAGAGCCCGCCGTTCCAAGCCCGATCCAGACCGTATAGGCGACGGATACTTGAACGGATGAGAACGAGGCGTATAAAAACAAAAAGGATAAGGCAAACCCGCCGACAAATAAAATGCCTGTCGTGATTTGCTTTTTCTTACTAAACATATTGAGGCCAATGGTTCCGCCGATTTCGCAGGCAGAGGCCAACAGTACAAAAAACCAGCCCATTTAAACCGCTTCTCCTTTCTGCTCATGGGCATCTCCATCAGACACTTTCAGTCCAATAATCCCGAGAATTAAAATACCCATAAATAAGAGCTTTTCTAATGAAAACGAACCGCCGAACAGCACATAATCCATCAAAGATGTCCCTATCGTTCCAACTCCGGCAAACACGGCGTACACGGTCCCTGTCGGCAGCTTCTCGCAGGCCTTCATTAAAAAATAAAAATCAACTGGGATCAGGCAGATAATGATCGCCCATTCCCACACAGCATCAGCCCTATTTAAACCAAACACCCAAAGTAATTCGAATAAACAAGTGAGTGCAACATACATCCAGCTTTTTTTCATCGTATTTCCTCCTAAAAACTTAAAAATGACGATTCGTCATTTTGAAACCAAAAAAGAGCGTACAGCAAGTGCTGTACTCAGATTGTCGACAAAGGGCTAAAATGAACTTGATTTTAGCCCTTTGTCTTCTTTTCAGCGTGATAGAAAACCTTTGCAGTCTAGAAAGGGCGAGTACCGGAGCGGAGCGAATTGGACATTCGTGAGCACCGGAGCGCAGACCTGACACCGAATGCGAGGGTTTGTCTACACGCTGCGTACAGCGAGTGCTGTACTAAGTTAAGGTGTCTCTATGCCAAGCGCGTAAAGAAGAAATTGCTTCACCTCTCGCTTTTGAATCAGAACCTCTTCTGTATCTGTTTCCGTAAATAAGTACATTTGCTCAGCAGACGATTCGAGTAAACCGATAATGAATTTAGCTGCATATTGACAGTTCAAATTCGCACGGACTCTTTTGTCCTGCTTTGCTTTTTCTAGAAAAGCAGCGACCCATTTGTAAATCGGCTCATAAATATCTTCCCATTCCTTTAAATGCTCGGTGGCGGCTAAGCCTGAGTAGGTCAGGGCAAGGACATCACGGTATTGTCTTGTAAAAGCAAAGATGAATTCAACAAGCGCATCTGCTTGATCGAGGACATCTGCATGCTGAGTTAATTCCTTTTCAATTGCAGGCACCATCTGTGCGATAAGATGTTCTGCGATAGCAGGCATGACGGAAAGCTTTGAAGGAAAATATAAATAAAAAGTTCCTTGCGCTACTCCTGCTGCTTTCACAATATCCGAAATGGTCGTCTTTTCGATTCCTTTTTCTTTAAACGCATCAATCGCAGCAAGCATAATCTTTTCTCGTTTCGACATATCATCACCGACCTTAAATGACTGAATGTCATTCATTTTAGCGGGGGAATGACGATTTGTCAATATGGTTTTCTCTTCATTGAATGTGAGAATAAGTGATGAATAGATGCGGGCAAGCCTGAATAAGCTGTAAATATGGTCAAGCATCATCATGTGAGAAAGGGGCAGCTCTCTGTATGACTTCCAGTGCTATGTTTTCCATTGCTTATTTTCTCCTGCTCGTCCCGCTCTATTTACATATGAGGTACAGACAGGCAAAAAAGCACAATCGTTTTATCTATTTGCGAACGGAATTGGTCCTTGCCAGTCTGTTTATTTATACGAATGTTTTACTATATTTGACGGTCTTTCCAAATCGTTTTTCCGCCCCAAGGGATCAGGTGAGTGTCAACCTCATGCCTTTGCAGTCCATTTATCAAAATCTTCACGCCTACCATCACGGCTATCCAAATCTTGTCTTTTTAAACTTAGCAGGCAACATATTGTTATTTGTACCACTCGGGTTTTTTCTATATCAAGCCTTTCGAACCATGCGCTGGCAAAAGGCGGTTCTTGGGGGCTTTCTCCTGTCAACCATGATCGAATTGCTCCAATGGATGTTCTCGCAATCTGGTATCATTACAAGAAGCAGCGATATTGATGATATTCTTTTAAATACGCTTGGCACAGCGCTAGGCTGTATCGTGTATCAGATCTATCGAAAAAGGAAGGAGAAATTTGAGTGAAGCGAGTTTGTATCATTCCATGTGGCGCGAAGAAAATTTGGGATGTCGATCCAGAAGCAGGGAGCCAGCCAGCGAACCATGTCTATTTAAGTCCCCTGCATCAGCGTACGAAAAGCTATGCTCAAACGTTCTTTTCAGACTGGATGATCTTATCAGCAAAGCACGGGTTCTTAAAGGCAGATGATATCATACATGAAAATTATGATGTGGCTTTTGGTACACCGCGTGCTAAGCAGATCACACAAGAAGAACTGAGCCAGCAATTTCATCAAAAAAACCTTTTCGCATATGATGAACTGGTGGTACTAGGTGGAAAGAAATATCGAAAAGTGATCGATCCTTTATTACAGCCTCATCAAAAAGCAAATTATCCGCTGGCTCCATATAAAGGAATTGGCTACATGCTTCAGGCATTACATCAAGCAGTGGAATCAAAAGTAGAACTTCCGCCGCATATTTAACACATTCACATCTACCGGTAAGCAGGGTTTTGATCTTTAAAAAGAGAATAATTGAAATAGCGATGCTGATTGTTTCATATCTTTTCAGCAGCCACTAGCATACCCGTATCGCTTGGGTAAATTGGCTCAATGAAAAAGGGAGGCGTATGAACATGACAACCATCTATTTAGCTGGTGATTCGACCGTTTCATCTTATCCAGATCGTCCTGTTCAAGGAGGATGGGGAGAGTTTTTACACCGCTATACAGCGCAAGGGGTGAACGTCGAAAATCGTGCCATTGGTGGAAGAAGCTCAAAAACATTCATTGAAGAAGGACGCCTTGATGACATATTGGCTGACATTCAGCCAGGAGACTGGCTTTTCACGCAAATGGGGCACAATGATGCTTCCAAGGAAAAGCCTGAGCGGCATACAGATCCTTTCACAACGTATAAAAGCTACCTGTCTCAATATATTCATGGAGCAAGAGCAAAAGGGGCAACACCACTTTTATTAACGCCAGTCGGCCGTTTTCATGAAAAAGACGGAGAATTTATCAATGATTTTCCTGATTACTGTGCCGCTATGAAAGAATTAGCCGATGAAGAAGAAGTTCTTCTCGTTGATTTAAATACCGCAAGCCTTCAGTTTTATCAAATTTCCGGCATAGAGAAAACGACCTCTTACTTTATGCTGTCAACAGGAATTGAGGATCGCACGCACTTTACAAAAGAAGGCGCAGATGCGATTGCAAGACTTGTTTCTCTTGAATTAAAAGACCTTGGTTTAACCATTGTATGATGGATGACAGGACGAGTGAGCGCTCGTCCTGTTCTTTTTTTGAAGAAAGCTATTGATTCTCTTCACTAGAGTAGACTACAATAGGTATATATGATAATGAGAATCAATATCACTGAAAAATAGATCATTCGATGGAAAACTGGAGGGACTCAAATGACAGATCAGCTTGAATTGTTTGACGTCACCATTATTGGAGGCGGTCCAGCAGGCATGTATACCGCCTTTTATAGTGGGATGCGGGACTTAAAGACGAAGGTACTTGAGTACAACGAAAGCCTTGGCGGGAAAATCCTTCTGTATCCTGAAAAGGTCATTTGGGATGTCGGCGGTTTGCCGCCAACAAGAGGAGAACAGCTGATACAGCAGCTGGAAACACAGGCGAAAACATTTGAACCAGAGATTGCACTGAATCAAAAAATCACGTCATTTGAGCGAGATGAACATAATCACATCATACTGACGGCTGAAAATGGTGATCGTCATTTGACAAAGACCCTCATATTAGCGATGGGTCACGGCATTCCAGTTCAGCGGAAACTTGAAATCGAGGATGCAGACCGCTATGAAGTGACAAACCTTTATTACACTGTCCAGGAGCTTAAGACATTTGCAGGGAAGCGAGTTGTTATTTCTGGAGGCGGCGACTCAGCGGTTGACTGGGCCAATGCCCTTGCACCGATTGCTGAAAGTGTCACCGTCGTGCATCGCCGTGACATGTTTGGCGGACATGAGAAAAACGTCGCCAACATGAAGGCAACTTGCAAACGAATTTTAACCCCGCATGAACTAACAGAGCTGCATGGTCAAGGCGACAAAATTGCTGCGGTCACTATTCAAAACATAGAGACAGGTGAAAAAGAACGAATTGAAACAGATGCTGTGATTGTCAATCACGGGATGAAAGGCGATTTAAGCGTGCTATCAGAATGGGGCCTCAAGCAAGGTGAATGGGGACTGATCGAGGTTAATGAAAAAATGGAAACCAATTTACCGGGCGTCTATGCGGTAGGCGACTTGTGTACACATAAAAGCAAGGTCCGCTTAATTGCCGGCACGTTTGTTGATGGAGTCAATGCACTGAATAGCGCAAAGCTGTACATCGAACCAGAAGCTGAAAAAGTGGCATACGTTTCCTCTCATAACGAACGTTTTAAGGAGAAAAACAAAGAATTGCAAACGGCTGGAGCTCGTTGAAGCATTCAAATAACATAGCAAAGTGCTGCCCGTATGTGGCAGCACTTTTTATATGGGTCCATTAATTGCGAGGCGCAAATAACATCACACTGACTCCAGCCAAACAGATCAAAGCCCCCATCCAGTCATATAGATCAGGTGTTTTTCGATCGACCCACCAGCCCCACAATACAGCAAGAATGACAAAAACACCGCCATAGGCAGCATAAACCCGTCCGAAAGTCGGGAACTGCTGGAAGGTTGGAATGACGCCATATGCAACCAAGATGAGGCTGCCGGCGATCCCGAAGCTGACAGGTTTTGCTTCACGCAGCCAAAGCCATACCAAATAGCCGCCGCCAATTTCTGCTAAGCCTGCTAATAAAAAAAGAACAATCGTCACCATCATATACGGACACTCCAATTTCTCCAATTTACACCCTATTATGACATGGGGAAAGAATGCGTTCTACCCAATTAAATTGAGAGGGAGATGAGAGTTTACTAAAATCAACTGATGAGAGAGTGGTCACACATGGATTCGGTGATCCAAATGGTCTGTTATGTCGTAAAGTAAGTACATTCTCATGAGGAGCACACTTCCTATTTCAACGCTCTTTTTTTCTCCTTGAAAAAAGAGTAAAGTACAAGGTAGGCTTATTTCAGCAAATCGAGTGATAAGCAATACGTGAAGGATTTCATGATGGATGCGCATGCTCTTTCTCATGAAAAAGGAAGGAGATGACCATGGACACATTGCAAGATTTTGAGCTGTATCACAAGATCAAATATGATCGTCACAAGCCCTCGCTTGAAGTGCTGTACGATCGTTATGAACGTGTATTATATTCGTTTATTTATAAAATGACTGGCAACCGTGAGCTCGCGGAGGAAGTACTTCAAGAGGTCTTCATCAAGCTCTGGCGCGGCATAGGAGAATATCATACCGATAAAGGGAAGTTCTCCTCGTGGTTATTCATGATGTCACGCAACACGGCCATTGACCTTTTAAGAAAGCATCGGAATGAAACGGCTTTGGAAGATGAGCATATTGAATATTTAGCTGATCATCAAGAAGATGTATCAAAAGAAGTGGAATGGAACGAGGAAAAACAGAACATACGTGAAGCAGTTTCTACATTGTCAAAAGAACAGCAAGCCATCATAGAAGATGTCTATTTTAAAGGGATGACACAAAAGAGCATCGCCGAAAAGCTGGGCATCCCTATTGGTACGGTTAAGGGAAGGGTTCGATTGTCATTGAAGCATTTGCGATCGAAACTGTCGCGCGGTGGAAAGGAGGAAGAGGCATGAATCAGTGTAAACATCAAGTAATTGATTATTTTAATGGGCATTTACAAGGAGAAGAAAAAACGCAATTTGAAGCGCACATCAAGCACTGCTCAGCTTGCAAAGAAGAGCTTGAAGAATTGACATCGCTCATGTCTGACATTCCATTTCTAGCCGAAGATCAAATACCTCCAGCAGGGATGAAAGACCGTATTTTATCCCAGGTGTTTGAAGAAGAGACAGTCGAAGAAAAGAATAGCCATATAAAAGAGCTCAAGGCTGCACCTGAGCCAAACGAAATTAAACCGCTGCAAAAGAAACGAAACCAGTGGCTCTTACCGCTCGTTGCGGCACTGCTTCTCATATCAGCAGCTGGAAATGTGTATTTCTTATCGAATGGAAAAGAACAGGCGGAAGAACCTGTCAGGGTTGTTGCCACAAAATCACTGGCATCGGCCGCATCACCAAAAACGACGGGTGCTTTTTCAGTGATAGAGCATAACGGCAAAAAAGAACTTGTGGTGAGTGCAGACGGCTTAAAGGGTCAGCTTGATTCATCTGCTGTTTATCAAGTGTGGCTCATTAAAGGAGATCAGCCGGTTCCAGCCGGTGCCTTTAAAACAGATAACAAAGGGGAAGGAACCGTCACCTATGCGTTATCTGAAAAAGAAGCAAGCGAATCATGGGATACCGTGGCTGTGACCCTTGAACCAAAAAAGGATAACAAGCTTCCGCAAGGTCCAGTCGTACTAAGCGCTGCTTTTTAAGTTTGATCCATGAAAAGGATGCCTTCTTGGGGCATCCTTTTTTTGATAGCGAAGGGGAACATTTTGGCAATTGAAACGTAGTACATATGGAGGTGAAACACATGAAAACATCTATAGAAAAAGACCTATTTCTCTTATCAGTCAGACACACATGTATTACCATTTATTTTCTTGTCATTCCATTTTTAATCCCATTCTTTTATCACCCATCGCCTTTATTCATTGCGCTCATTGTACTTTTTATCACTCATAACTTAGCGGAAAGTATCATTTGGTTTTATAAATCGAGAAAAATCAGAAAGCATCAGTCTGGTGATCTATCAAAACGAGGACATGGCTTGACCAAGATCGTGCAAAGGCTTGAACAGCTGATGATGATCAGTTTTGTGGTGTTTTTTATAAACGAATGGATCCAGGGGATAGCAGATATGTCTAACCTCTTTTTCATTACTTTTTTCTTCATCATTGTTTTCCTGCAACACATCCAGTTTTACTACGTTCAGCTATTTTTTAAATCCAACAGCTGGTTCACTTATGTTCCTTCTTTGCAAAAGGCACGTCCTTCATATATGGCGAGGGAGCGAAAGGCCCTGAAAAGGTCATAAATGTGCCATCACTCGTTTGATCCAGCCATAAACATCAGAAAATTATGATAAAATGTGGAAAGAAAGAATAGAGAAAGGGAGTGCGAGCGAGTGAAAGCAGTTGGACTATTGGAGTATTTGCCGATTGAGCATGAGCAAAGCCTGATGGATCAGGAGGTCGAAAAGCCTAAGGCGTCTGGCAGAGATGTACTCGTGAAGATAGAGGCTGTTTCAGTGAATCCAGTTGATACAAAGGTGAGATCACCGAAGGATCAGAAGGAAGAAAAACTGAAAATTCTAGGCTATGATGCAAGCGGTACGGTTGTTGAAGTGGGCGAAGCGTGTACATTGTTTCAGCCAGGTGATCACGTATACTACGCGGGAGATATTACGCGTCAAGGATCGAATAGTGAATATCAGCTTGTGGATGAGCGTATTGTGGCGAAAAAGCCTGCCAATCTATCCTTTGCAGAAGCAGCCGCGATGCCCCTTACAACAATTACGGCTTATGAGGCTTTATTTGACCGGATGCATATGAAGCGGAATGCTGAAGGTTCAACCTTGCTGATCATTGGTGGTGCAGGAGGTGTTGGGTCTATCGCCATTCAACTAGCCAAATTAGCGAAGGCAACTGTAATCGCTACCGCATCAAGACCAGAAACAAAAGAGTGGTGTCTGTCATTAGGTGCCGATCATATCATTGATCATCATCAGCCGCTTTTAGCGCAGCTCGAAGAAAAAGGAATCGGCGAAGTGGATTTTATTTTATGCTTAAATGATACAGATGGACATTTCAAAGGCATGGCAGAAGCGATAAAACCGCAAGGCACGATCTGTACCATTGTCGAAAACGAGCACAACCTAGACATTCAATTACTCAAAAATAAAAGTGCGGCATTTGTATGGGAATTCATGTTCACACGCCCTATGTATGAAACAGCGGACATGATCAAACAGCATGAGCTTTTGACAGAGGCGGGTGAGTTATTTGAGCAGGGGAAAATAACGCATACCTTAACAAAGGTTCTCAGTCCGATCAATGCTGCTAACTTAAAGCAGGCACATCAAACGCTTGAGCAAGGAAAGATGATTGGAAAATTTGTACTTGAAGGATTTGAAAGAGGAGAGAGCGTATGACGTCATTACAATATCCGATTGGCTTATATGAACCGGTTGAAACAAAAACGAAAGCACAGCTTGAAGCATGGATTGATGAGCTGGCTGCAATCCCCGAAGAGTATGAAGCGGTGACCGCACCGCTGACAGATGCTCAGCTTGATACACCTTATCGGCCGGGAGGATGGACTGTTCGTCAGCTCATTCACCACGTAGCAGACAGCCATCTAAATGCATACTTACGATTCAAGCTTGCTCTCACAGAAGATACACCGGACATACGTCCATATGATCAGGAGGGATTTGCCTCACTTCCTGACAGCAAGGCGCCCATCAGTTTATCCCTGCCTTTGATCAGCAGTCTGCATCGCAGGTGGGTCACTTTACTGCGGGGAATGTCAGAGGAGGACTTCAACGCTTCTTATTATCACCCTGCCGATCAACAAACGGTGTCCTTATATGATGCAGCAGGAATGTACGTCTGGCATTCAAAGCATCACCTTGCTCATATTACGGAATTAATCAAAAGAAATCAGTGGAATTAAAGGAGTAAACGCATGTCTGGAAGAAGAATTGTCGGTGCCATGTTTATCTGTATGGCGGCATTGTTTTATATAGCGAAATATGCTCTTTTTGAGATACGCTATAGTAACAGCTTAGGCTCAGAAAGAACGATTGAGGAACTTGAACAGCTGATTCCTGGCGGTACGTGGATCAGCATCTTCTTTCTCATCATCGGTTTAGCCTATCTTTTATGGGATGACAGGGAAGTGATTCGTAAAAATCTTTTCACCCCAGATCGACAAGTAGAAGAAACAAAAAAGACGGACAACAAGTGACCGTCTTTTTCCCTTTTCATGTTTAGCCGCGTTCAGGACGCAGTGCTTTTTCTAAGATAGCAAGGCCTTCATTGACTTTTTCTTTTTCCTCGTCATTGAGCCGCTGCAGGGAATTTTTGATTTTTTCGTGTCCTTTTTGATAAATACTTCTGAAAATATTTTTCGCTTCCTCTGTCAGTTCTACGACAATGATTCTCCGGTCACGCTCAGAGTGCTTTCGCACGACAAAGTTAGACTGTTCTAACCGGTCAAGCAGACCTGTCATATTGGACAAAGAAGCGCCCATTTTTTCAGCGATTTCAGATACTTTGAGAGAGCCATGGTTATTGAGCAGCATGAGCACCTTCATTTGAGGCATACTCATATCAAGCTTCATCCATTCAGAAACATCTCCAAGACCTGCAGCTGTGAGCACTTTCATATAAAGAACCCATGTCTTTTTTTCTTCTGGAGATAGAATCTCTTCTTTTAATACGGTGGTGTCATGAATATTATATTCCACGCTTGTTCACTTCCTTTAAGCGGCTCTTTTTCTTTATATTACTGATTTTTACTTCTAATTGAAAGGTTCGTCAAGCTTTTGAATGTTAAACTGCATGAATCAAGTGGTATTTGTTGTATAATAATGTTCAGTTGAAATAATGAAGCAACCTAGAAAGTTGGGAAAAACATGTGGAACAAAAAAACGGGTATGACGATCTTAAAAATGCTTTTTCCGATCGTCATTATTCTTGTCTTGATTTTTGTCGCGAAGCAGGAGCTGAGCGGACTTTCCATTAAAAAGACGTTTTATATTATTGACAGCTTGAACCGAATGGACTTGTTTATTCTTGTCTTTCTTGGACTTGTCGCGGTTTTATCGATGTCCTTATATGATTTTATTTTACGAAAAAGCCTTGATATGCCCATCAGCGGCTGGAAAACGATACGCATTTCCTGGATTGCGAACTCCTTTAACAGTGTTCTTGGATTTGGCGGTCTATCAGGAGCAGGGCTTAGAACGCTTCTCTATAAGGAGTACATAACAGATACGAAAAAATTGCTGAAAGGCATTGCCCTTTTGACTTCCTCTGTCCTTTTGGGCTTATCTATTTTCAGTGATTTGATCTTGGTCAGGGTGCTTCCTGTTGAAAGTATTATCAGCCAGGAGCCGTGGCTATGGGCATTTGTCATTATCTTTGCCTGTATTGTACCGATTTATATCGTCATGGCATCCATTCGAAAAAGCTCGATCGAGAGCGGTGAAAATGGACTGAAGCATCCAATTTACGCTTATATCGGTGCATCGTTTTTAGAATGGCTGGCAGCTGGACTTGTCATGTACATGGCTGTCGTCTCTATGGGGATGAATGTCGATGTCCGAATAGTCTTAGGTGTATTTGCGATTGCGTCAATCGGCGGTTTAATCAGTATGGTTCCGGGCGGATTTGGTTCGTTTGACCTGATCTTTTTACTGAGCATGCAATACATTGGTTTTGATAAAGAGATGGTGCTGACGGCGCTCGTCTTGTACCGCTTCGTGTACTCGATTTTCCCGTTTATCTTAGGGCTTTGTCTAGCTGCTTACGATTTAACGGGAACGACGCTTAGACGTCTTGAAGGCAATCCGAAAATGGCACCTGCCATTGAAACGACGAACGTTTTAATTGTTTTGCACCGTGCTTTATTAATCCGTTTATTGTACGGATCTTTATCGATTTTAACCTTTGGAAGCGGCTTGCTTATCATGGCATCTGTTGTGCTTCCAGTCGATCGATTAGGTGTGATTACCAGCATTCCACGCTTTCTGTTATCAGGATTTAATGGTCTTTCTTTAATGTTCGGAATCATTCTGATGATTTTGTCCATTGAAGTGTATAAAAGAACGAAAAGATCGTATGTGCTGACAATGATCTCTTTAGCAGGCGGTTTTGTGTTTACTTTGTTAAAGGGGTTTAACCTCAGTCTGATTTTTATTTTGCCAGTCATCATGGCTGTGTTTTTCTCTCTTCGAAATCAATTTGTAAAGCAGCAGGCACCTTATTCCTTGTATCAGTTTGTGGCGGCTGCCGCTGGTTATTTATTCGTGCTCTTTAACTATAATGTTATTGGCAACTTTATTTGGACAAAAATCGGGCATTTCTTGAGTAAGGATTACTTGGTGCATAATGAACGGCATATCACGATGACAAGCATGATCGCTCTCATCGGTGTCCCGCTTTTCTTCTTCATTAGTAAACTGATCTTTAATAAGAAAGCATTTCCGATTGGAGAAAAAGCAGATGAGGAAAAACTAAAAACGTTTTTAGAAGAAAAGGGCGGAAATGCCCTCAGTCATCTTGGCTTTTTAGGCGACAAAAAACTATTTTTCTCAAGTGATGGAGAAGCAATGCTTCAGTTTGGGCGAATTGGCCGCTGCGTCATTGTGCTCGGAGATCCATCTGGACGTGAGGCGTCTTATCCGCTTGTACTTGAAGAGTTTTTACAGGAGACAGAAAAAGCCGGCTACCGCGTCGCTTTTTATCAAGTAGAACGAGAAGGGATGGCTCTTTATCATGACTTAGGCTTTCACTTCTTTAAGCTTGGGGAAGAAGCCATGGTCGATTTAGAAACGTTTACTCTGTCAGGTAAGAAAAAATCAAATTTACGAGCTGTGGCGAATAAATTTGAACGAGAAGGCTACACCTTTGAAATGCTGGAACCTCCCTTTTCAAATGAGTTGATCTCAACCTTAAAGCAGATTTCTGACAGCTGGCTCGGAAAGAAAAAAGAAAAAGGATTTTCGCTCGGTTATTTTCAAGAAGACTATCTTCAAAAAGCACCGATTGCGATTCTAAAGGATGAGCAAGGGCAGATCATTTCCTTTGTATCATTGATGCCGATGTATCAAGAAGGGGAGATTTCCATCGATTTAATGCGTCATATGCATGATGCACCGAATGGGATGATGGATGCGCTGTTTATCCACCTGTTTCAATGGGCGAAAGAAAGAGGCTACAAATCGTTTAACATGGGAATGGCACCTTTATCGAATGTGGGGACGTTCCATCAGTCCTTTCTTACGGAGCGTTTGGCGAGTGTTATTTTCAACAATGTCAGATACATGTACAGCTTCAGCGGTTTACGGTCATTTAAACAGAAATATAAGCCTGAATGGCGCGGGAAATATTTAGCGTATAAAAAGAATACGTCACTGCCTGTCACAATGGTACTTGTCACCAAGCTGATCGGGATGGACCCAAATCGAAAGCGCCGTCCATAAACCAAAAGACCTTTACCTTTCACTAGGTGAAGGTTTTTTTAGACAAAAGAATAGCAAAAGTGGTAAAGTTGAAGGGGAAGGGGGATGTTCATATGACATTAAATGAATGGTTTACAAAGGGATTAGCTGAACGTACATATGTACACAACATGGAGAAAAACCGGGAAAATCTGCTCACGGTGTACAACCAGTATGCAATTCATCAAAAAGAAAAAGAGCTGCTTCAAAAGCTGCAAAAGAAAAAGCTCAGAGCACTTGTCATCACAGCGGATTGGTGCGGAGATGCGATGGTCAATGTCCCAATTTTCATGCGTATTGCAAATGAAGCACTCATTGATGCGCGCTATTTCATTCGGGATGAGCATCTAGACCTGATGGATCAGTATTTAACGAACGGGACCGCAAGATCGATTCCGATTATCGTCATCATTGATCAGGATGGGAATGAAGTGGGCAAATGGGGACCTCGCTCAGCAGAAGCGCAGCGCTTTGTCGACGAGAAAAAACCGGATAAAGATGCACCTGATTATGAAGAAGCTTTTCAAGTATTTGCGAAAGAAGCCGCACATCACTATACGACAGACCGCTACTTATGGAAAGATATTGAGAAAGAAATAGTAGAAGTTTTGGCAAAAATATAAACCAAAAGACTACTTCGCCGCAATGGGAAGTAGTCTTTTTTTATCTTGTTTTTGCGTTTTACCTACAAAACCACCGCATAAAGATGTAGAAAACCGCAGAATTCTATCAAATACCGCAGAAAACCGCAAAGCACCACGATTTTCCCAACCACTTTTAGTTGAAAAACCTCATATATGCCATGAAATCAATGATTTTGCCCTTATCCAAAGGCTCATATAACGCACAACGGTTGGCTTTTTCCCAATACAAGAGGCCCAGCAACTATAGTAATCTAGTTGTAATCTCCTTTGAACGAACTAAAAAAATGACGGAAAAGGACAGGCGATCAATTTATGAAAAAAATCATTTATCTCGATCAAGAAAAAAAGAAGCTCGCTGAATCGAAAAAAAGAGAACAGCGTTCCATTAAATCACTGAGGCTGCTTGTGTTTTATGACGGACAAAGCCCTGCATGTGCAAAAACGATTGATGTGTTAAGATCACTCGATTGGAAAAATCGGATTCACTTTGAATCCTTTAGACACTCGCAGCTGCTCAGGCTGAATAAAATCAGTGAAGAGAAGGCGGAAAAACGAATTGTGTCTATTTCCCTAGCCAAAAATCAAAAGAATTCAGGGATTTATACTTGGCTGCGTATGGCCTGCCATATCCCTGCATTATGGGGAACGGTCCCATTCATCGTGCTCAGCATCTGGCTTGGCTTTGGACAGCATGCGTACGATTTCTTTGCAAAAAGACGGTATATTCATTCTGTCAAACGGGTGAACCATCATGACACAGATCAACAAGAGACCATTTAATAAATAGAAAAAGCATGACCTTCGATCGGCAGAAGGTCATGCTTTTTTGTAATAGGGAAGATATACTGTTAAATGATCGAGCAATTTCTTTGTGTAGGACTTATAGGCCTGCTCATCAAGCTCAGCACCTGCATAGGTAAGTAAGGTCCTAAGAGCAAACAAATATTCACTGTGCAGCTCATTGTGTTCAAAGTAAGGAAGGGCTGCTTCGACCAAATAGGTTTTCAAATCAAGAGGGTTTTCCTCAATCATCAATTTATAGATTTTGATCATATATAAACAGTTTGGCTGAATACGAGGCTGTTTTAACAGCTCGTGTATGTAGGGAAGTGCTTTTTTGCGGTCATATTCAGCATATAGTGTCGCAATTTCATATAGCGTTTCACAGTAACGATCTTCTATCTGTTCTTGATTAAAGTAATTGAGTGAATCTAGTAAATAAGGCACAGCTGAAGAGAAATCACCTTCACGTTTTAAGAGCACCCCGTAATAAAAATAAGCGGACATTTTAATATAGGCATCAGGATGAAGGGACGTGTGCAAAATCACTTCCTTTATATATTTCTTCGCAGTTTGATAGGCTTTTAGTTCAAGTGAGATCACGCCGTGAATGAGTGTACAGTGAATAATCCGCTTGAAATTGTTCTTTTGTCTATATAAATCCATCGCTTGATGTGTCGCTTCAAGCGCATCACCCAGCTGTCCCATGTTTCCAAGGGCTTTTGCATAGTGATAATACAAATCACTTTGTTCGACTGAAGCGTAGGAAAAGCAGCTTTCAAGCTTTTTGAGCCCATCTTCAAGCTGACCAATTTTAATTTGATGAATGCCGTCAAGATATTCAAAAATTTCTTTTTCCGTTTCAATAAAGGTTTTTTCGAATTTTTTGAGCACGCGGTGTGTTTTTAAGGCAAGCGGCTGTTTGTCCGTTAATAAATAAAATTGAAATAAAGACAAATGGTACTGAATTCCTAAATCGAGCGAAAAGAACTGCTCCTCGTGCTGAATGATCATTTCTGCATTTTGTTCAGCCTGATCGAGAGCATAGAAATACATATTCATTTGAAACTCATCCAAAAGTGACAGCAGATGACGCGCCTTTTGTGACAGCTTTTCTTGGCTGATGCCAAGCCGTTCAAGCAGCAAATTGATCGTATCTTGATTGGCCTCCTTTGAGCCATTTTCAATTTTACTTAAATGAGAGACAGAACAAATTCCTTCTGCCAATTCAGATTGGGTCATATTTTGTTTATAACGGTAGAGTTTAATGATTTGTCCAATATTGATTTTCATTCCATCCAGAAGCCTCCCTTCCAATCATGGTTGAAAGCCTTTTGACAAAAAAACCAGATCAGACAAAATGGGAATACTTGAAAATCATTTCATCATCTTGGCTTTTTTCTCAAAATTTGTTTAAAACGTAATATGATTGTAACATTACTTGAAAAAGTCAAACAACTATTTAGACGGGGAGGAGGGATACTTGATTTGCAACTGCACGCGATGACGTTTATAATGTGAATGAGAATCAATTTCAATTAAGTTGATTGAAAGGATGACATATCATATGCCAGAAACGAAACAACAAACAGAAGCGTTAACGGTTCGAGACGCTGTCAGATATAGACGATCGATTCGAAAATTCAAAGACATACCGGTGACGATTGAGCAGCTTCAGCCGCTATTAGAGGATGCAGTCTATGCACCGAACCATAAAATCACGGAGCCGTGGCGCTTTTTATATGCGGTGACGGATGAAGCGAAAGCGGCTTTTGTAGAGCGCTTTATTGCTTTCTTTCAGCGCAACAACCCAGATGCAAAAGAAGAAAAAATCAATCAATACAGAGAATACTTTTCTAAGGTTCCAGCGCTTTTACTTGTCGTGCTAAAAGAAGACGAGAACCCTGTCGTGAGAAATGATGATTTTGCCGCCGTCAGCGCACTTATTCAAAATCTTCAGCTGCTTGCGTGGGATCAAGGAATCGGTATGGTATGGAAGAGCGGACGTATTTTATACGACAAAGGCTTTCAACAAGACATGGGATTAAAGGAAAACGAACGGTTTGCTGCGATCCTTCATATAGGTTATCCAGAAGAGGTGCCTGAGGAAAAATCACGCCAGAAAGCATCAAGTCTTCTTACTGAAATCAAATAAAAGAAAAGCAGACCGCTGAATAAGGTCTGCTTTTTTACTTATTGTTTTTTGGCGCGCTGATCGGCCGCTTTCATACGTGCCATTGCTTTTACGTCATTCGGATCTGCAAGTTCTTTGGAAAATTCAACATATTCGCCATCCGTCTCTTGTGCCGCGAGCTCGTGGTTGGATTTTTTGTGTTGGTCTTTTTTCAAAGCCTTTCCCTCCTTTACAAGATCACTTTAGTTATGTGCTTGTTGGAGGGGAATATCCGTCTTATTTGTTTCTTTTTTCTGCTGCTCTTTCCGCTTTTTTGAATTCCTGCTGATACAGGACTTCTTGGGTTTTCTTCAGCTTCGAAGTTGGCTGGTGTTCTTTTTTCTTCATCAAAATCGCCCCCTCATATCATTTCTAATAGGATGGGTGTTTTTGACAACATTTATTCCTTAGAATGCAAAATTGCTTCTTTTAGTTCAGGGTGCAAAAAGTCATAAGAAGAGAGCAGTGCTTTTTTTGGCAGAGCACGCTGACCTTCTAAAACAAGTAATGACATTTCACCAAGGGCCGTTTTGATCACAAAAGATGGCACTTTCAGCCAATGGGGGCGGTGAAGGGCAGAAGCAATGGTTTGTCCAAGCTGTTTCATTTGAACAGGATTCGGTGATGTCACATTGAGCGGGCCTGAGAGGTCGTCATTATGAATCGCATAAGCAATGAGATGTGCCACATCCTCAACATGAATCCATGAAACCCATTGCGAGCCAGAGCCGATTGTCCCGCCGGCAAACAGCTTGTAAGGAAGTGTCATCAGTGGCAGTGTCCCTTTTTCGCCTAACACGACGCCAAAGCGGGTGTAGACCGTACGAATGCCGAGTGCTTCAATCTTTTGTCCCTCAGCTTCCCAAAGTTTTGATGTATGACTTAAGAAATCAGTATCTGTAGGATGTGATTCCTCCGTAAAATCTCCTGTTTGAGATGTGCCATAAATTCCGACAGCACTTGCTTGAATCAGCACAGATGGCTTTGATTCCTGCGCTTCTATAATGCGTCTTACCTCTTGTGTTGATTTGAGACGGCTGGAGAGGATGCCTTCTTTTGCCTTGTCTGTCCAGCGTGTAAAAATGGATTTTCCAGCAAGGTTAATCCATACATCGATGGCAGGCAATTCATGCTCAGGTGCAGCACCTTCAGTCAGCCACTGCACATAATGTAAATGATTTTGTTCGGATTCCTTTGGATTTCTTGTTAAAATATATAGATGATGTCCCTCAGCAGCGAGCACTTTTGTGACATGCTGGCCGATAAAACCGGTTCCTCCGGTAATGGCGATATTCAATTGACATCTCTCCTCTCATATACATACCTATATCTTTCACGATTTTGAATCAGAAGAAACATCCTGACTGTTTTGGAAAAGGAGTGATCACAGGATGCCCTATATTACAAAAATTTCTGCTCAGAAAAACAATACCGAGCGGGTCAACATCTTTCTTGATGAAAAATACGCCTTTAGCGTTGATTTAGATGTGCTCGTCCAGCATGATTTGAAAAAAGGAAAAGAGCTGGACGAAGCAGATATCATTGAGATTCAATTCGGTGATTCAGTGAAAAAAGGATTTCAGCAGGCCGTTGATTATTTATCCTACCGCATGAGATCAGTGAAAGAAGTCACCGATTATTTAACGAAAAAAGAAATCCCTGCACCTGCTATTAGTGAAATTATACACAAATTGAAGCATTATAAGTATGTAAATGATCTTGAATTTGCAGAAGCCTATGTCAGCACCCACCGAAAAACGAACAGTAAAGGACCGTCCGTCCTAAAAAAAGAATTGAAGCTCAAGGGGATAGACGATGAAACGATTGAACAGGCGCTATCCCAATACCCTGATGACTTACAGCTGGAGGAAGCTGTAAAGCAGGTTCTCAAGCTTGTCAAAAAAGAAAAAAATCGTTCTGCAAAAGAGATCGAGCAGCGCATCAAGCTGCAGCTGCAGCGAAAGGGATTTTCGTTTGAGATCATTGATAAAGCCCTTCAAGAAGCCTATGATGGACAAGAAGAGGAAAAGGAAGAAGAAGCCCTCCTTTATATGCTGGAGAAGGCAAAACGCAAGGTAGGGTATGACGGATCATTTGAAAAGAAGATGAAAGTGAAGCAATTTTTGTTCAGAAAAGGCTTTGATCTCGATACAATTGATCACGTTTTAGACAAAGGGGAATGACAGATGGAAAAACGCTATAGTGAGATGACAGAATACGAATTGAAGCAGGAGATTGCCGCCCTTTCTGAAAAAGCTCGAAAGGCTGAGCAGCTTGGCATTGTGAATGAATACGCAGTTTTAGAACGGAAAATCGATATGGCAAAAGCCTATTTATTAGATCCAGCTTCGATTCAAACGAAAACAACTTATCAAATTAAAGACACAGAAGAAGAGTTTTATGTAGAATATTTAAATGGCGTTTTTGCGTGGGGATACAGAGTATCGGCTCCAAATAAAGAAGATGCCCTGCCGATTTCAATGCTGACGCAAAAGGACTGATCCCAAGTGATCAGTCCTTTTCTTTACTTAGAACGCTGTTTACGGACGTTGTTCTGAAGTACGATGTCGTGCTGCGTTTGCTGCGTTTCTCCGTTGACCTGAGAGGCAGAATGCTTTGCATTTGCCCATGGTTGAGGGTAAGCGGTTGTCCTTAATTGAACAAAGTCTGCCATATACGATTTCCCATTTGAACTCATATCTCAAGCACTCCCTTTGGAAAAATTAGCGTTTCCCTGATGCCCTCATACGTTCCTGTGGACGTGTATTCGTTTCACCATTCGGCCGTTTAGACGCATAAGCATCTGTAGCGCCTGGTTCGCCTTCAAACTTGTGATTTACCTGATTTGGAAAGCCTTTTGCTTTATTACGCATATCGATTCCCTCCAAACAATACAAATCATTTGCGTCTTTTGAAGACGTAAGGGTAGTATATGAAAAAAGAAGTTTTTTTAAAAAGGCACTTTCTGCTAGATGAAGGAGGAACAAGCATGGAACAATACTTTGAGCGACTAACAGAACAACTTATGGAAAAAAACAATATGCTGACATATGACGAAGCACGTACATGGGTAGAGCTGCTTTGGAGTGATTTTGAAACGACCTATGCAAAGGCTGGCCGCAAGTATAAAGGACAGGAAACAACAGAACGAATTGTCCAAGAGTGGATCGAGAGCTACGGCGCGCAGCTGCATTTATTTCAAAATAAACAATCAAAGGCAAACGAGCATCTGCAACAAAACAATCGAGGGCTGCTTCATTAAAAGGTTGCCCTTTTACTTCCATTCATCTTTTTCAATAATAAGGAAAATATACAAACGAACAAATAACTTTATGAAACAATACCCAGTCTGTGATCGAAATTACAGGCTTTTTACAATGATTAAACTTAAAATTACATTAAATTCATCCTGCTGAAAATCACTGGAAATAAAACTCTGATATAATGAAACGATTGAAGAGACATGTAATTTATGGATAATAAAAAAGGGTTTCGTTTTCTGACAAAAAAGGAATAATGAACATATCAGACTATGTGAAAAAAGTGAAGAGAAGGTGCGATATGGAACGGGAACTGCTCTCTGTTATAATTCCTTCTTACAATGAAGGTGAAAACATCAGACGAATCTTTGAGGCACTCGAGGAAGAGTTTCGCGATTTTCATTATGACTTTGAAATCATCTTTGTAAATGATGGAAGCAAAGACAACACGCTTCAATACATGAGAGAGCTCTCTCGCAAAAGTGCAAAGGTTAAATATATTTCCTTTTCGCGTAACTTTGGAAAGGAAGCCGCTATTTTGGCAGGTCTTGAACATGCAAAAGGAGCAGCTGCGATTATTATGGACGCCGATCTGCAGCACCCGACGTATTTAATTCAGGACTTTGTCAGAGGGTATGAAGAAGGCTATCATCAAGTCATTGCCAAACGGAATCGTAAAGGTGACAGCAAGCTG
The DNA here is from genome assembly GCF_038593285.1 of Bacillus sp. FSL R5-0712. Classification (NCBI taxonomy): domain Bacteria; kingdom Bacillati; phylum Bacillota; class Bacilli; order Caryophanales; family Bacillaceae; genus Bacillus; species Bacillus sp. FSL R5-0712. The sequence continues at coordinate 900,337 of NZ_CP151981.1, forward strand.
CGCTCTTACCTGTCATCCATGTACTATAAGGTGATGAACAAGGTAGTAGAAGTGGACTTGCGTGATGGCGTCGGGGATTTCCGTTTAATTTCACGCCAAGCCATCGATGCACTTCTCCAGCTGAAAGAGGGAAATCGTTTTTCGAAAGGGCTTTTTTGCTGGATTGGGTTTGAAGAAAAGGTCATCTATTATGAAAATGTAGAAAGACAGCATGGTGATACAAAATGGTCACTGAAGAAATTATTTAACTATGGCATTGATGGCGTCATTTCCTTTAACAACCGCCCGCTGCGAATTTGTTTTTATACTGGCATACTGATCTTATTTCTCTCATTGATTTACATCGTGGCCACCTTTATTCAAATCGTCAGAACGGGCATTATGGTGCCGGGTTATTTTACTTTAATATCGGCTGTGCTGTTCCTCGGAGGTGTCCAGCTTTTGAGTCTAGGCGTGATTGGAGAATATATTGGCCGTATTTATTATGAAACGAAAAAGAGGCCGCATTATTTAATCCAGGAATCAAATGTGATGGAACAAGAGACAAGCTCAAAGGAACAAGACCGAGTGTTAACACAGTTATTTAAATAACGTGGAGTCAAATAACCGGCAAGCACGAATCGCTTGCTGGGTTGTTTTGTTTCAAAGAATAGTGGATCTTTTGTGGAAAGGATTTAGATGATGAAACGTAGATGGATAATGATAGGAATGTGCCTCATTCTCGCTTTATTAGGACACTCCTTTTTCTTATATGAATATACGCAGGGCCGGTATATGACAGGAGATGGAGACGGGATCTCACAAATGCTCCCATTTAAAAAGCTGCTGTACGATGAATACGTCAAAGGGAACTTCTTTTATTCCTATCAATTCGGTCTGGGCGGCGGTACATATACCCAATTAGGTTATTATTTCACAACGTCGACTGTCTTTATGGTCACAGTCGCTGTCGTCTGGCTGATGAATGCACTTCATCTTATCCAGTCAACGGACATCCATTTCTGGGCAAATGCCGTCATTTGGCTGAGTGTGATCAAGCTGACGCTCATTCTGTTCATCGCTTACCGTGTGCTTCTTTCAATGGTCCAGCATAGGCTGAGCGCATTAACAGGAGCCGCAATCTACGGATTGTCTATTGTGTATTTTCGGCATCAAACGTTTTGGGAGTTTTTCACCGACAGTATGATGTGGCTCCCGCTGCTTGTACTTGGGATTGAACGGATTTTCAAAATGGGTAAGCCGGCTTGGTTTATTGCGAGTTGCAGCCTGATGCTCATCAACAATTTTTACTTTGCTTATATTCATTTTATCTTTTTAGCGATCTATCTTGTCTTCAGATATATCATCAAGCTGAGAAGTGAGGAGCATGGGTGGAAGGTGTTCTGGACGCTGGCGGTCTCTACGCTGTTATCCTTTGGAATCAGTGCTGCCTTTTTTGTCCCGTCTGTCTATGGATTTCTTAATAATATAAGACCGCCATATGATCAATCTATACCTTGGTTTGATCTGCATGATCATCTGCTGTTTACAAGCAGGGTGTATTTATTACCTGTGATTTTTCTCATTTGTATGTTCCTCGTTCCGCTTTACCGGAACAGGTGGTTTTTCATGTTTACATCGATCAGCGTTCTGCTCATTGTTTTTCACTACAGTCCAAAGATGGCGAGCGTGTTTAATGGTTTTTCAGCACCGCAGTACAGGTTTGAATACATTCTTGCCTTTACAGTTGGGGCGGTCGCAGCCATCACCATCAAGCATTTCTCGCAAATCGAGTGGAAGTGGAAAAAGCGTGCGGTCTTAGGCGCTTGGATCGTATTTCTTCTCGCAGTCATCTTATCAGAACGAGCAAAGGGAAATATGGATGTTGTTGTATTTACAGGCATAGGACTGCTTGTGATCAGCTTGTTTTTCCTTATGATTCATGCGGAAAAACGTCAGCACCTTCGTTTCTTTTCAGCTGTGCTCATCGTTGTCAGCTTACTGACAGCAGGCGTGTATCAGCAGGGCTATTTATCTGAAAGAAGCAATATTAAGAGCGTATCAGATACGTATCTGAATAGTGAGGCATATGCTGGACATGAACAAATGAAGCTCATTCAGCAAATTCAAAGCCGCTCTTCAAAAGATCCGCTTGCCCGGATTGACTGGATGAACGGCGTGCGCAACAACACCCCGTTATTTGAAGGCTTTCAAGGCATGAGTGCGTATTCAAGTATATTGAATCAGCATTTGCTCAATTTCTACTGGAATGACCTGCAAATCGATATGGGCCGGGAAAGTGTCAGCCGTTATGCAACAATGGGGGACAGGGCGAATTTATACAGTCTGACCTATGGAAAGTATTATATGAGAGACAACACGATGTCCTACTCACCGCCAGCTTATTTTAAGCCAATATTGGAAAGCGAGCATTATAAAGTGTATGAAAATACAAGGCCGCTGCCATTTGCAAGAACAACAAGCACCATTTATTCAGAAGAATCCTTAAAGGATGCCTCAGCACTTGATAGGGAGCATGCGATGCTGCAAGGTGTGATTTTAGACAAAAAAGGAAACGCAAAAATGGAGCACGCGCCAGATCGAGTCAAGGATACAAAGATTCATACGGAACAAGCCGTATACGAACACGGCGTGCTTGATGTATACGGAGAAACAGGCGGCCTGAATATCACGCTGCCAGATGATATGGCCCGCGCTGGAGATGTGTATGTGAGCTTTTATGTGAAGCGGACAGACCGGAACGAAGGATTTCAGTTATCCGTTGACAACTACGTCACCTCACGAAAAAGCAATACATCCATCTACAAAACAGGCGTCAATGAAGTGACGATTCGAGTCCCTGCGGAAAAAATCCTTTCCATTCGAGTACCAAAAGGGACGTATGAACTCGATCAACTGAGGCTGTATCAAGAGCCTTACCGCATCCTAGAAAAGGCATATGAAAAAGAAAAACAGGATGTTGGCAGCCAGCAAGTAAAGCTCGAAAACAACCGCTTTACGATTTCATATGATAACAAACGCGGCGATGATTATATGGTTCTCCCAGTACCATATGAAAAAGGCTGGGAGCTCACAGTAAACGGACAGCAGACTGATATTGAACAAGCCAATTACGCCTTTATCGGTTTTCCAATAGAAAAAGGCAAAAACGAGATTGTCTTAACGTACTATCCGCCTTATATCAGAATTCTCGCGTTGATTTCACTCGTCAGTTTGATTGGTGCGATCCTATATGCACGGAGAAAACACAAGAAACACCACTTTTCATCATAAGTGGTGTTTTTTTTATCTTTCATCTCATACGTAAGTTTTTTCATCCCATTCAATATTGTATTCGTTCATTTTTTTATCAATATCGTTTTGAATACTCATGTGCTGAAATAGCGCATTCAATTCTTCTGTCCTCTTTCTTCGATCCTGTTCATAATAATAGAACGCATCTCGATAATCATGATCCCTCAGCATCTTTGCTATGACCATCGCATCTTCTAGACTATACGATGCTCCTTGACCAACAAAAGGATTAGCCGTATGTACAGCATCACCTACAAGAACAACGCGTCCTTTTGACCACACAGAGAGATTCTTGATTTCATAAATACTTCTTGGGAAAAACATCTCTGTATGATCGATAATGTCATAAAGGTGCTTCGGAATATTCCAGCCTTCCATTTGTTGATATAATAACTGTCGAATGGTTTCTTTATTGGCTTTCTCAAAATGTTTTGTAGGTAACTTCTCAGGACACTGAGAGAAAGCTTGCCATAAAATATTCATTTTATTTGTTGGATGCGCTTTTCCAAAAATGAATTGAAAGTTTCCGTCATTGTAAAAATAACTTGTTGCCTCATCCAATACAAAATCCTTCACAAACGATACCCCTTGAAGTCCCCAAAAACCGCTATAGTCTAATTTAGCATTAAACGCAACCGCTTCTCTTGTTTTCGAAAAAGTTCCATCTGCTCCTATTACAATATCACCTGTTATCACAGTTTCATCTTCAAAAAGAACCTGAACGGAATGAGGCTGCTGTTTGATCGAGGTTACCTTTTTGTTGTATTTCACTTCTATTCCTTGGCGTTGCACTTCCTTTAAAAGAATGGTTATGATTTGTGCTCTCATGACGTTGATCAAAGGGGCATGATGATATTTTTCACTATGATTGTTAAAGATTGCTTCCACTTCATTTTCACTGTTTATTTGCTGGATTTTCTTTATCACGGTTGCATTTGCTATCACTTCATTTTTACACCCGATTTCATCCAAAATCTTTACCCCATTTGGAGACAGTAAAAAACCTGCGCCTGTTTCTAATTTTTCATCTGACCTGCTTTCATAAATCGTACTTTCCATTCTAGCCTTTTTTAAAAATAAAGAAGTAGCCAATCCTGCTACACCACTGCCGATAATGATCACATTTTGAGATTTCATCATTTTTCCTCCTTTTTTATAAACAGACCGGTCGGTTTATTTTAGTGCAAAAAAATAAGCTTTTTCATGTAGGACAGCGTATGACAATTCCCCCTTTTTATTTGGTAATTAAAGTATATGATAATATGTTATACATGATTTCGCAAGGATGAAACAAACCAATTTCTGATAAAACAAACATGGAGGGGATAACAAAACATGAACAAAGACACCGTGATAAAACACTATCAACACTCCATTGAATGGGTACAGTCGCTAACGGAATTAACAGACAAAGAGTGGCGCAGCGCCATCGCTGAGGGAAAATGGAGCATTGCTGAGATCATCGCTCATTTCGTTCCGTGGGATGAATTTATTTTACACGACCGTTTAAAGGAATGTTGGAACGAGCAAGCGTTACCGCAGGCACCTGATGCGCATGAAATGAATCAGCAGTCAGCCGAAAGAGCAAGAAAGGAAGAAAGAAGCGAGACGATTGGGCGATTTATTTCTGTCAGAACAGAATTACTTCAAGAAATGAAAAAAATCGAACCATCTCGCTGGAATGAACCTTTTTTTATTGGTCAAACCATGCTGACGTTATTAAGTTATTTCCAAGGGCTGATCGAACACGATATCCATCATATGAAGCAAATCACTAAGCGTCTTTCTCAAACGAAAACGTCGCATAATCAAACAAAAAATGAAACAACCAAAGGCTTAGGGCAAAGAGAATTTCCTCAGAAGTAGACAGTAAAATGCCGCCTACCAATTCATCTGATAAATAGACAGCACCCCAAATAAACAAGAGATGAATTGAAATGGCATAGAAAACGATGGAGCGTTTTTTGGAACGGCACTTTCTAACAATCCTCATGAGCACATGCTCCACATGCTCAAAGGATATCCCAAGTACCACATAGATGCCCATAAATAAAAGCATCGATAAAATCGATTGATAAAAAGCACCCGTTAAATGAAAGAACAGTACACAAAACAACAAAAATATGTAACAGACAGCCGACGCCGCCATGAGCCATTTCAGCCCTTGCCATAAAGCGTGAACAGATTGCTGCATAGGTGAATCAACACTCCTTTACATGAAGATACCTGCAAAAAGGACAGCCTTTTTGCAGGAAGTTATATGTTAATCCTCTTTTTTAGGTGCAGCGATCACAGGATGTTTTTCAGTATCAAGCAGTTTTAAGAAGTCTTCGCCTTGATCTAAATGATCAAGAACAAGCTGTTTCGGTGTGACCGCAAGCCACTGATTGAGTGAAATGTCTGCATAATGATCGCTCTTAAAGATTTCTAAGAAATAAAGCGGTTCGTCGCCTGTATTTTCTACATAATGCCCCATCGCAAATGGGACATATCCAACGTCTCCCGCCTGATAGTTGAAGGTTCTCGCATGTCCATCAGAAGCAAATACCGTCATTCGTGCTTTTCCAGAAATGAAATATTGCCATTCATCCGTATTTGGATGCCAGTGCAGTTCGCGAATGGCACCTGGATCAACTTTCACAAGAGCGGATGCAATCGTTTTAGATGCTTTGAAATTGGTAGAGTCCGCAATCCACACTTGTCCGCCGCTTGATGTAATCGGCTCCTGTTTTAACAGCTCATATTTAAAGGAATTCGGGACTTCTCCTTGCTCTGTTTTCACCTTGTCACATTCAAGGGAACCAGGAATTCCTTTTTGGAAAATATACTTTTCTTTCTCTGGCAGCTTGTCAAACTGCTCTTTTGTCATACCGAAGTTCTTGAGCACGACTTCCTCTGGCGTGTGGGCAAGCCAATCGGTTACTTGGAACGTACTATTTTCTGAGAATGACCCATCATCAAACACAAGCAAGAATTCAGCTCCCGGTTCAAGTGCTTGGATAGAGTGCGGCAGGCCAGAAGGGAAGTACCACAAATCACCCTCAGTCACATCCTCTGTAAAATTGCGCCCCTCTGCATCAACCGATGTAATCCGGGCTTCCCCATAAATCATGTACGCCCATTCCGCTTCCTTATGCCAGTGCAGCTCACGAATCGCACCAGGCTTTAGCCGCATATTGACAGATGCAAGACTTTTAGAGATCGGCAGTTCGCGGACTGTTACCTCTCGGGCATAGCCGCCTTTTTCTAAACGATTGTGTGTATCAGAAAAAGAATATTTCAGGTTGGAGACCGTTCCATGATCGGTTTCTGGCGGCGTGAGCATATCTGGATTTTGTCTGTCCCGCTCGAGATTACGTGGAATTTTGACCGTTGCTCCTTTTTCTCCTCGAATCGGCTGTGGTATTCCATTTTGCTTTTCACTCATGATAAAATCCCCTTTCAACATCGTATTGTGTGAGGTGACAAAAGGCCTTTCATTTCGCCCTCGTTTTCATAAGGTGAAACGAATCAGGCAGATGTCAATCTGATTCATCATTTTTTTGAGCAGCGACTAATCGTTGGATGAGCTTGCTTAATTCATCAAACTTTCGTTCAAAGCGTGTCAGCAAGTAAACCGTCAAAATGGCAGGGAAGCCAGCCTGACCGAGCTGCTTCAGCCATTCCTCTGAAAAAAAGGTCTCCATTTGTCTCACCTCCCAGCGGATGCTCGTCTTCTATATAAGTGGTATGAAAGAAGAAAAAGGAAAGCAGAGGGGGAGAAAATGAACCATTAGACCCGTTTCACGAAGTTTACTTTTTTTAACTTTTGTCCACTTAATGCTAGTAGAGGGAACAAAGGGGAGGATGCACATGGATTATCGGCTGTTATTGAAAGCAAAATGGAAGGAAATCATTGATCACCCGCTCATTCAGCAGTTTTTAAGCAACCCGAAAAACGAGCAGCTGCTCCGGCAGGTCATGGAAGAGCCAAACGAGGAAAATGCCAAAAAACTAGATTCCGAGTTCAAACAGTTCTATCAGAAAATCCGCATCATCAAGTATATCTCCACAATGATACGCATCTTTTCAGTCGACTTTGACAAACGAGTAAAAAAGAAACAGCAGCGTTTTCCGCTCATACTCGATCATCCTGATACGCAAGAAGTGAAAGACCCTGTTCAAACAGATACGTATGAAGCTGTGCTCTTCAACCAGCAAGACTTAGGGGAGCATCTGCAAGACCAAACATTGTACAAGGCCTACCAGCAGCTCACAGACAAACAAAAAATGGTCCTAACCCAAATCTATGTCGAAGGCCAAACGATGAAGGAAATAGCCGATCAGTTAGGCGAAACAAGACAAAACATCTCAAACATTCACAAAAAAGCACTCAACAAACTAAAAGAAGAAACAGGGGGAGATGTCCGTGCACGAAGACAAAATGACCAATGGAGAAATGGAAGAACTCATTGAAACCTTCACACCCATGATCAAAAAGAAACTACAAAACACGGCATATCAAGAAAGAGAAGACCTCGAACAAGAACTCTATATCAAACTCATCGAAAAAATAGACCGGCTGATTTATCAAGAGGGGCCTGGCTTTTGGGAGTTTATTGTGGAATATATGACGAAGTTGTAAAAGTGAAGCACAAAAAAAGACTCGCTCACACAGAGCCGAGTCTTAATTTTTTTTGCAGTTTTTCTTCACTGAAAATCCAGCCGGTATAGGAATTTTTGATTTGGTGGTCCATGTCGATATGGCAGATCGCGACAAAAGGATAGTGACCTTTGCTTCGGTAGCGCAAATCAATGAACCGCACCTCATAATGATCCTTAAATTTATCCACTTCCCACCGGTAGACAGGGGAGAAGGAGAGAAAGGCTGAAATGTTTTCATCTTGTTTGGCAATTTTCATAATTTCAGTATCCGGGACCGGCACACGGTTAAACGTGTCTAAAATGACGACTTCTCCATTCATGCTGCGCCCAACATGGAAAGAGGATTTACATTTCACGGCAATGCGCCATTGTCTGAACTTCATTGTAGGCGAAATAATAATCTCTTCAATTTCATCGAATCGTGCACGCAGCTGACGTTTAATCTGAAGCTGCATGATGACCCTGACGATATAGTAACAGAAAATCACGGCATACAGCGTAATAAACGTATAGCCGGGATGTCCGCCAATCGCCCAAACGACAATGGCGACAAGGTGTGTAAAAAAGATAAACGGATCAAACGTATTAATGATCCCAAGCGCTACCCATTTCTTTGAAAATGGACGAATGGCCTGCGTGCCGTATGCATTGAAAATATCGACAAACACATGAAGGACAACGGCTAATAGTGTCCATAACCAAAGGTGAAGTAAATTCGCCCCGGGCACAAATGGGAAAATCATAGCCGGAATCAGCAATGACCAAAACAGTACAGCCGGAATGGAATGTGTAAATCCTCGGTGATTTCTTATATAAACCGCATTATTTTTTAGTTTTAGCACAGTATCAATGTCTGGTGCTTGGGAGCCGGCGATGGTCGCGATCATCACGGCGTGTGCCATGTGTGGATCTGCGCTGACGGCTGGATCTAAAAGTGCAAGTCCCCCAAGAGAAATGCCCATTACTACATGAGTACCAGTGTCCAATTGATTACCTCCTAGTTGTCATGCTTAGGAACAATCATACAAAGTATACGTCTCCAATCAAGACTATGTGCAAAATCACTTTTGCTTTATCCCGATTTAATGTAACATGTTAACGTATCTACAAACAGTATACAACAAATAAGGTTCTATTCAGAACGTTAGCCCTCGGTCCAATGAGAAGGAGTATAGATATGAAAGACATTCAAGAAAAGCTGGACCGCAAAGATATTGCGGGATTTCAGCATGATTTAATTGATTGGTATGAAAAAGAACAACGAACATTGCCATGGCGTGAAAATCAAGATCCATACCGCGTCTGGGTATCAGAAGTGATGCTTCAGCAAACGAGAGTAGATACGGTCATTCCGTATTTCAACCGGTTTATGGAGCAATTCCCGACGGTGAAGGATCTCGCTTTAGCTGATGAAGAAAAGGTCATGAAAGCATGGGAAGGTCTTGGCTACTACTCAAGAGTGCGTAATTTACAGGCAGCTGTGAAAGAAGTATATGAATCCTACGATGGTATTGTCCCTAATACGAAAGAGCAATTTTCAAAGCTCAAAGGTGTAGGCCCGTATACGAGCGGCGCAGTGCTGAGTATCGCCTATAACAAGCCGTATCCTGCGGTAGACGGCAACGTCATGAGGGTCATTTCTCGTATTTTGTCCATATGGGATGATATTGCAAAACCAAAAACGAGAAACATTTTCGAGTTTGCGGTCGATCAGCTCATTTCCCGGGAAAAGCCGTCAGAATTTAATCAAGGGCTGATGGAGCTTGGTGCGCTCATTTGTACCCCAACATCCCCTGCCTGCCTCATTTGCCCTGTGAACATGCATTGCTCGGCATTCGAGGAAGGCGTTCAGTATGAGCTCCCAGTGAAAAGCAAAAAGAAAAAGCCGACTGCAAAATCAATGGCAGCAGCGGTGTTATTTGATGACGCAGGCAACCTATATATTCATAAGCGGCCAAGTACAGGCCTGCTTGCGAATTTATGGGAATTCCCTAACATGGAAACCATGAAGGGAAGAAAAACGGAAAAAGAGCAGCTGATTGATTTCTTAAAAGAGGAGGCGGGTGTACAAGCGGAGCTTGGTGATTTAGAAGGCACCATTCAGCATGTATTTACCCACCTCATCTGGAATATTTCTGTTTTCTTTGGACGAGTTACCTCTGTATCTGATGACACGAAGCTGAAAAAAGTCACAACAGAAGAATTTGAGGCATATGCTTTGCCAGTCTCACACCAAAAAATTTGGAAGCTGGCACTTGAGCAGCCTAGTCATATTTAACCGTTGTCCCGTGGGTATAATCAGCTTCATTTCGGTGCAGACCCCCGCGGTCTTCGATTTCAGAAATGATTTCTCGATACTTAGATTGCCCTTCTTCATTCAAATAAGGTAAAATTTGTTGGAAAGCATGATGAAAGTAAGCAAGCTCAGTATCTTTCCATTGATCCTTGGACATCATGCCAAGCTGGCTTAAATCGCGTCCGACATACATGAATGTAACCTCCTAATAGGAACTTTCCTATTAGTGTGAAGCGAATGAACGAAAACTATTCAAATCAGGAGATGAACCATAATGAGTCAACGTAAATGTGCATTAATTACAGGAAGCAGCAGAGGAGTAGGGAAGGAAGTAGCCCTTCGCCTCGCTGAAAAAGGATATGACATTGTCATTAACTATGCGAGAAGCAAAAAAGCCGCACTTGAAACAGCGGAAGAAATTGAAGCGATGGGTGTCAAAACATTGGTTGTCAAAGCAAATGTAGGCCAGCCTGAGAAAATCAAAGACATGTTTCAGCAAATTGACGAAACCTTTGGCCGTTTAGATGTATTTGTAAACAATGCGGCATCAGGTGTTCAGCGTCCCATTATGGACCTTGAAGAAAATCATTGGGACTGGACGATGAATATCAATGCGAAAGCCTTGTTATTCTGCGGACAAGAAGCGGCGAAACTAATGGAGAAAAACGGCGGCGGACATATCGTCAGCATTAGTTCTCTTGGCTCTATCCGCTACCTTGAAAATTACACAGTCGTCGGCGTATCAAAAGCAGCACTAGAAGCTTTAACACGTTACCTTTCTGTTGAGCTTTCACAAAAAAATATCGTCGTCAACGCTGTATCAGGCGGCGCGATCGATACCGATGCACTTAAGCACTTCCCGAACCGTGAAGAGCTTTTAGAAGATGCGAAGAAAAATACACCTGCCGGCCGAATGGTGGAAATTAAAGACATGGTCGACAGCGTGGAATTCCTTGTATCAGGCAAAGCAGACATGATTAGAGGCCAGACGATTATTGTAGATGGCGGACGTTCTTTGCTTGTTTAAAAAAATCATGAATAGGATGTACACCTTCTGCACAAATTAATGTGCGTGGAGGTGATAATGATGGATCAACAACAAAACAAAACAAACGCACAACAAGTGAAGAAACAAAACCAAGCTGCTGCACAAGGTGGTCAATACGGCACTGAATTTGCTAGCGAGACTGACGCACAGCACGTAAAAAAATACAACCAAAAAGCTGAGCAAAACAAACAACAAAACAGCTAATCACTGAAACAAAGGAAAGCACTTCATATACGAATGAAGTGCTTTTCTTTTTGCCCCTCACCACCATCCGACAAAACCTGTAAAACCTCTACATAAACAGTCAAAGGATTTCCTCCTTCTTTCAAGAAATGGTATACAGACAAAAAGTGGATTCGATAAAAAGGGAGGAGTTAGATGTCTGATTTCGATCAGCTTGTAAAAGAACAAATGCAGCTCATGGATCAGCTGCTCGATGTGCAGGGAGAACTCGATCTATGCTTAGAAACAGAAAAACAATTGCTGCAGGATGAAAAAAAAGAAGAGTGGCATAGGCTTTGTGATCAGATCAAACAGAAACGTGAGGAACTGCAAAAAGTGCAAACCTTGTTTAAAAAACAGACAGAAGAGGTCATCAATTCATATAAACAGATGGAAAAGAGTTCTAGCGTGATGTAAGTCAGTGTGCCGTTCAATTGGGTTGAATGGCTTTTTCATTTCATTTTTTAATGATGTAACGGTATAATATAATAGAGACATGTTTAGTTGGGAAATTAGGTCTTTGGACTGTTAGGTTTGTTTGTTATAGAAAGTAGGGGAGAAAATATGGGCTATCCCAAGGAAGGAGAAACCATCCAAATTCAAAGCTATAAACATAATGGCTTGATCCACAGGATTTGGAATGAAACCACCATTCTGAAAGCAACGGAATTGTGTATCATTGGTGCAAACGACCGTACAATGGTGACTGAATCCGACGGCCGTACTTGGATGACGAGAGAACCGGCTATTTGCTATTTCCATGCAAAACAATGGTTTAATGTAATTGGGATGCTTAGAGATGATGGGGTATATTATTACTGCAACATCAGCTCTCCTTTTGCGACAGATGATGAGGCAATTAAGTATATTGATTACGATTTAGACGTCAAAGTCTTTCCAGACATGACGTACAATATTTTGGATGAGGACGAATATGCAGATCATAAGAGGCAGATGAATTATCCAAAAGAAATCGATAGTATCTTAAGAGAGCATCTGAATACATTACTGCATTGGATTCACCAGCGGAAAGGTCCGTTTGCTCCTGAATTTGTGGATATGTGGTATGAACGTTTTTTACATTATACAAAATAAGCAAGAGCATCGAAAAACCTGTTTGGCTTTTTAGGCTAACAGGTTTTTGACTGCGTACGGATAAGAGGCACTGATAGATTGGGAAGGAGATTTACATGGGGGTCATTAAACGCTACATGGCTTTTGTAACACCGTATAAAAAACAGATTGCATTGACAATGGTCATCGGAATGATTAAGTTCTCGATTCCCTTAACCTTGCCTCTGCTTTTAAAATATGTCATTGATGATGTCATTCAAGGCTCGGGGTCAGCTGAAGAAAAGACATCAACTCTACTGATCATAATGGGAATCATGCTCGTATTATTTTTAGTGTTGAGGCCGCCTGTTGAATACTATAGACAATACTACGCTCAGTGGACAGGCAGTAAGGTTTTGTTTGATATTCGGGAGAAGCTGTTCTCGCATATTCAAAAGCTAAGTCTTCGTTATTATGCCAACACGAGAACAGGAGAAATTATTTCAAGAGTGATCAACGATGTGGAGCAGACAAAGGAATTTGTCATCACAGGTCTTATGAACATTTGGCTGGATATGATGACTGTACTGATCGTGATCGCTATTATGTGTACACTGGATCTGAAGCTCACCATCGTGTCTGTCATTATTTTTCCGCTATACGCGTTTGCAGTAAAGTATTTTTACGGACGGCTTCGTAAGCTGACAAAAGAGCGGTCACAGGCGCTGGCTGAAGTGCAAGGGCACCTGCATGAGCGAGTACAAGGAATGCCGGTCATTCGAAGCTTTGCGATTGAAGAATATGAACAAGAGAATTTTCATGATGAAAACAAAAATTTCTTAAACAAAGCAATCAACCATACGAATTGGAATGCAAAAACATTTGCTGTCGTCAATACCATCACCGACATTGCGCCGCTGTTAATCATTGCATTTGCGGGTTACACCGTGATTAACGGGTCGCTTTCAATTGGGACGATGATCGCCTTTGTCGGCTATATTGACCGGATGTATAATCCGATTCGCCGTCTCATTAACTCATCCACGACGTTAACCCAGTCCGTTGCATCAATGGATCGGATCTTTGAGTTTATTGATGAGCCATATGAGGTCACAGACCGGCCGAATGCAAAAGAAGCCAATCATTTAAAAGGAGAGGTAGAGTTTAAACATGTGTCGTTTCGTTATGAACACACGCAGGAAGAGATTCTGCACAATATCTCCTTGAAAGTAGAAAAAGGACAAACGGTTGCCCTTGTAGGAATGAGCGGTGGAGGGAAGTCGACACTCGTCAGCTTAATTCCAAGGTTTTATGATGTGACGAACGGGTCACTTGAAATTGACGGCATTGATATCAAAGAGTACAAAGCAAGAAGTCTTCGAAATCAAGTCGGAATGGTGCTGCAGGATACGTTCCTATTCAGTGACACAATTAAAGAAAATATTGCGGTTGGTGACCCTGAAGCATCTTTTGAAAAAATCGTGTCGGCTGCAAAAGCGGCAAACGCCCATGATTTTATTATGTCTCTTCCTGAAGGATATGACACGAAAGTAGGAGAACGGGGCGTGAAGCTGTCAGGCGGACAAAAACAGCGGATTTCCATTGCAAGAGTATTTCTAAAAAATCCACCGCTTTTAATTTTAGACGAAGCGACGTCTGCACTTGATTTAGAAAGTGAGCATTACATTCAAGAAGCGATGCAAAAGCTGGCGAAGGATCGCACAACCTTTATTGTCGCACACCGATTATCAACCATTACACACGCTGACCAAATTGTGGTCATGGAACAAGGCGAAATTGTGGAAAAGGGAACACACGAAGAATTAATGAATCAAGACAGCCACTATCGTCATTTATTTACCATTCAAACATTAAATTAGTAGAAGCCTATCCGATTCTAGCGGATAGGCTTTTTTATGCTTGTCAAAAACATGACATATTTCCCAGCTTGTCTCAATACAATTTTAAAAAGTATGACGGGGTGGTGAATATGTGAAAGAACAAGACGTGCTGCTAGATGTCAAACAGCTGTCCATTGCGTTTCAGCAGAAAAAGCAAAAAGTGCCCATCGTCCATCACATATCGTTCTCGATTCAAAAAGGGGAAACGTTAGGAATTGTGGGCGAATCTGGCTGCGGGAAAAGTATCACAAGCATGTCATTAATGGGATTGAATCAGCAAACCGATACAACGGGCGAGGTCCATTTCGAAGGGCAAAATCTGCTGTCACTTTCAGAGAAACAGTGGCGAGAGATAAGAGGAAATGACATTTCGATGATTTTCCAAGAGCCCATGACCTCTCTGAACCCATTAATGACCATCGGCAAACAAATGACGGAAGCCCTTTTCACACATCAAGCAATCGGTCAAAAAGAAGCAAAAGCGAAGGCGGTTGATCTTCTTGAAACAGTTGGGTTGAAGCAAGCGGAATCGCTGCTTAAAAAATATCCACATGAATTATCAGGCGGCATGCGCCAGCGAGTCATGATTGCGATGGCAATGCTTTGTCACCCAAAGCTCATGATCGCTGATGAACCGACAACTGCACTTGATGTAACCATCCAAGCACAAATCCTTCGTCTGCTCAAAAAGCTGAACGAAGAAATGGACACTGCTATTTTATTTATTACCCATGATCTAGGTGTCGTGCGGCAAATATGCCAGCGAGTCATGATTATGTATGCCGGTCGAATTGTAGAAGAAGGAACCGTTGACCGTATTTTCCAAAAACCTCTGCATCCCTACACGAAAGGTCTTTTCGCCTCAGTCCCATCGTTTAAAGAGAAAAAAGAAAAACTCATCTCTATTGCAGGTCATGTGCCAAAGCCAGGGGCCATCCGGTCCGGCTGTCAATTTGCACCACGCTGCCCATATCAAATGGCGCAATGTCTTGAAAAAGATCCAGCCTTACAATCCATAGAACACAATCACCGCGTGGCATGTTTTCTAATGGAAGGAGGAGAAGACACTGAGTCACCCACTCTTGCAAGTGAATCAGCTGACAAAACGGTATGACACAGCCGCTTTTTTTTCTAAACATAAACAATCGACTTTGGCATTAAATCAAGTGTCCTTTCACGTGAAGGAAGGAGAAACGCTTGGCATTGTTGGTGAATCAGGCTGCGGTAAATCAACACTTGGCAAAAGCCTAATGAGATTGACTGAACCGACGTCAGGCTCTATTCAATTAAAAGGGCAGGAGATCACCCTTCTAAAAGAACGAGACATGCGTTCCTTAAGAAAAGATATTCAAATGATCTTTCAAGATCCATATGCTTCTTTAAATCCGAGAATGAAAATCAAAGATATTTTAGAGGAACCGCTGATTGTCCATCAGCATGGGACGAAAGCAGAAAGACGGAAACGGGTAAAAGAGATGCTGCACATTGTTGGGTTTGATCCGTCTTACGGGGAACGTTATGCGCATCAATTCAGCGGCGGACAAAGGCAGCGTATCGGTATCGCTAGAGCACTTATTACGCACCCAAGTCTAGTTATTGCCGATGAACCAGTTTCGGCTTTAGATGTATCCGTTCAAGCGCAAATTTTGAATTTGATGCTTGAATTGCAAAAGACGCTTTCTCTGACGTATCTGTTTATTTCTCACGACCTTGGGGTTGTCAGATATATGAGTGACCGGATCGCCGTCATGTATGCTGGGCGCATTGTGGAGATGGGGCCTGCCGAAGATGTGTTTCACAGCCCGCTTCATCCCTATACGTCGCTGCTTCTGAAATCCATTCCACATATGGATCACGTACTAGAGGCGCAAGATGTGGCAGCAGAAGAAACCACAATGACGGAACGCGGCGGCTGTCCTTTCTACAAAAGGTGTCCAAAAAGATGGGAGAAATGCCTGAAAGCAGTTCCTGCTTTGTATGAGGAGGCACCGGGGCACGCGGCCGCGTGTTATTTATATCAAAAGGAGGAACACAATGAAGAAGACATGGTTATTCAGTAGTTTCATTTTTGTGCTGGCACTGGCGCTCTTTTTAGGGGGATGCTCGTCTTCACCGACATCAGAAGAAAAGGCAACAAAAGATACCCTCGTATTTGGCAGAGGGGGAGATTCCACTTCACTAGATCCAATCACAACAACAGAAGGCGAAACCTTTAAGGTCACAGAGAATATATTTGAAAAGCTTTTGAATTACGGTGAGAAAGACACGACCATCCATCCTGGCCTCGCAACAGAATGGGATGTTGCAAAGGACGGAAAATCATACACGTTCTACTTAAGAAAAGGTGTGAAATTCCACGATGGTACAGACTTTAACGCAGAAGCAGTGAAATTCAACTTTGACCGCTGGATGAATGGAGACGCAGAAAAGTTTCCTTACTATGGTATGTTTGGCGGCTATAAAAAAGATAAAGGGCATGTCATTAAAGACATCATCGTCAAAGGCGAGCATGAAATTGAATTTCAGCTAAAGCGCCCGCAGGCGACATTCCTCAAAAACATTGCCATGTCACCATTTGGCATCGCCAGTCCAGCCGCAGTTGAAAAAAGCGGCGATTCATTTAGAGAAAATCCAGTGGGGACAGGACCATTTAAGTTTAAAGAGTGGAAGCAAAACGACCGTATCGTGTTAGAAAAAAACGAGGATTATTGGCAGAAGGATAAACCAAAGCTGAATCAAATCATCTTCCGCTCCATTCCAGAAAACTCTGCTCGTTTAAATGCCCTTAAAACAGGTGAGATCGACTTAATGGATGGCGTGAATCCGTCAGATTTAGATGGCATTAAAACCGATAAAGCACTCCAGCTCATTGAAAGACCATCGATGAACGTAGGCTATATCGGACTGACCGTCACAAGAAAGCCGCTTGATAACAAGCTGGTTCGTCAGGCACTCAATTATGCGGTCGATAAAGAATCGATTATTGAGTCATTTTATGGCGGACTTGCTGAGCCAGCAAAAAATCCATTGCCGCCAGCTTTAGAAGGCTACAATGACGACATTGAGCCATATCCGTATGATCCAGAAAAAGCGAAAGAACTATTAAAAGAAGCGGGCTTCCCTGACGGCTTTCGCATCAAGCTTTGGGCGATGCCTGTACCACGTCCATACATGCCAGATGGGATGAAGGTAGCAGAAGTCATTCAGTCAAATTTTGAAAAGGTCGGCGTCAAAGCAGAAATTGTCACATATGACTGGGCGACCTATTTAGATAAAGCAAGTAAAGGGGAAGCAGATGTGTTCTTATTAGGCTGGACAGGGGACAATGGCGATCCTGATAATTTCATTTACACACTGCTGGACAAAGACAGCATTGGCGGTAACAACTATACATTCTTCGAAAACGATAAAATGCATGACATTCTCATTGAAGCGCAAACAGACACAGATCAAAAGAAACGAAATGAGCTGTATAAAAAAGCGCAGGAAATCATTCATGACGAAGCGCCTTGGATTCCATTGGTGCATTCGATTCCAATGCTTGCCGCTTCTAATGATTTAAAAGGCTATCAGCCGCATCCAACTGGTTCAGAAGCTTTAACTGACGTGTATTTCGAATAAGCAAATAAGGGAGATCATGTATCTCCCTTATCAAACAAAGATAAAGGCGGTGAAAGCTGTTTGTTTGCTTATTGTATGAAGCGGGCAGGAATGCTCATCCCAGTACTGATCGGAATGACATTGGTCGTGTTTTCAATTATTCGTTTTATACCTGGAAATCCAGCGCAGGTCATCTTAGGACAGCGGGCAACGAAAGAGGCTGTAGAACAATTAACGATCCAGCTCGGTTTAGATCAGCCATGGTACGTTCAATACGGTCATTATATGCTTGGCCTTTTAAAAGGGGATTTAGGGACTTCCATTCGAACAGGAGCGGCTATTGCCCAGGAAATGAAGCCTTACTTATTTGCGACGTTAGAATTGACCTTTTTTGCCATGGTGCTGGCGATTGTCGTGGGAGTGAATGCCGGAATCATTAGTGCTTGGTTTAAGCATTCCTTCTTTGATTATGCCGCGATGTTTATTGCACTCATCGGAGTGTCCATGCCAATTTTCTGGTTAGGCTTAATGGGGCAGTGGCTGTTCTCGATCGAATTAGGTATTTTGCCGACAACGGGCCGAGAAGACGTAAGGAATCCAGTCGAATCGATTACGTATATTCATACACTGGACACGCTTTTACAAGGCCGGTTTGATCAATTCGCTGACAGCATCAAGCATTTGATCTTACCAAGTACAGCCCTCGCCACAATTCCTGCTGCGATTATTGCGAGAATTACAAGGGCAAGTATGCTGGAAGTGCTTCATTCCGACTTTATTCGAACAGCAAAAGCAAAAGGAGTACGTTCATTTTTTATCATTTATCAGCATGGCCTGAAAAATGCGCTCATTCCGATCTTGACGATTATTGGTCTTCAGACAGGACTCTTGCTTGGTGGAGCGATTTTAACAGAAACCATTTTTGCTTGGCCGGGAATTGGGCGGTATATATATGACGCCATCAGTTATCGTGATTACCCAGTCATTCAAACAGGTATTCTCGTCGTTGCGCTTATATTTGTCCTGATCAATTTCATTGTGGACATCTTGTATGCGGTCATTGATCCAAGGATTAAATATTAGGGAGGGAGAGTGACAATATGGAAGCACAAAAAGAACTTGAACTACCTCAGCCAAAAGATGAACGCTCTCAATCATTGATTCTTGAATCAATGAAGCAGTTCTTTCAGCATAAGCTGGCGGTCATTGGTAGTGTGATTGTTTTTTTATTTCTGATCCTAGCGATCTTTGCGCCGCTCATTGCTCCTTATGGAATCAATGAACAATCACTCGGTGAGCGATTTAGTGCCCCTTCAGCTGCACACTGGTTTGGTACGGATGATTTCGGCAGAGATATATTTTCAAGAGTTGTGCATGGAGCACGGATTTCCTTATGGGTCGGCTTTTTCTCGGTCCTCGGGTCTGTCATTTTAGGCACACTGCTTGGATTGATAGCAGGCTATGGCGGAAGAGTGTTAGATGCTGTGATCTCCAGATTGTTTGATATTTTACTTGCTTTTCCTAGCATTCTATTAGCGATTGCTATTGTCTCCATCCTAGGCCCCTCCTTACAAAATGCCCTTATTGCCATTGCGATTATTAATGTCCCAACCTTTGGACGGCTCGTTCGTTCAAAAGTGCTGAGTATTAAACAAGAAGAATACGTGCTGGCAGCAAAGGCGGTGGGGATGTCACACCGCCGCATCGTTCTGCGCCACATCCTGCCAAATAGTATGGTGCCGGTCATCGTACAGGCAACGCTAGCGATCGGAACGGCAATTATTGAGGCAGCCGCTTTAGGCTTTTTAGGATTGGGGGCACAGGCGCCAAGTCCAGAATGGGGGAAAATGCTCGCCGATGCGAGGCCTTATCTCGTTCAAGCCCCTTGGACATTATTCTTCCCAGGAATAGCGATCATGCTGACTGTTTTAGGCTTTAACCTGATGGGGGATGGATTAAGAGACACACTAGATCCTAAAATGAAGAAAATAAAATAAGACCGATTCTCAGAATCGGTCTCAGCGCGCGGGCAAACCCTCGCATTCGGTGTCAGTCCTGCGTGCCGGTGCTCACGAATACTCAATTCGCTCCGCTCCGGTACTCGTTCTTCCTAGACTGCAAAGGTTTTCAGGTCACGCTGAAAAGAAGACAAAGAGCTAAAATCAAGATCATTTTAGCTCTTTGTCAACAATTTAAGACCGATTCTAGGAATCGGTCTTTTCTATTTATGCTTCTTTTTCTTCTGTCTCGATTTCACTATCTTTTGGGTGATACGTCTGGAAGCTTGTAATCAATGTATCTAAATGTTCTAATTCATCACGGTATTCGATGATGCTGGACATGACATTCAGCATGTTGTAATCGAGCAGGTCATTTTCTTGGTTTTGCTGATGCTGAATAAATGATTTCGTTAACGTCTCAAGGCGAAGAGAGCATTCATTTTGAAATTCATCGTCCTGCGGCTTCATTTTTCCGACGAATTTCATCAAGGTGCGCTCATGCCAATACAGTAAATAATCAATTTCATCCGTTAAGCTTTCCCTGAAATGCTCTGGCATCAAATGAATCTCATTTTCTAATTTATGAAGCTTTTTCAGTAAATACAGAGCACGATTTGAAGTCATAATGGCCTGCCTGAACAAAACAAGCTTTCTTGATTTGACATAGGTGGTTTTCTTTAAATAGCTTCGTTCCTCTTTGTATAACAAGTAAATATGATCTAATTTGATCATGCGTTCTTTTATTTGATCGATGTCATCCTTTAAAGTGGAATGATCAGTAGACTGTCTGGAGGTCAGACGGATCCATTTTAAAATCTCCTCCGTATTTTCCATAATGTGATGAACAAGCTTTGTTTCATACTTTGGCGGCAGGAAGATTAAATTCACTAAAAATGAAGAAAGAACTCCTAACACCACAGTAGCTGTTCGAATTAAGGCAAAGGAAAGGAAATGATCCCCTGCACTTTCTAAAATCGCAATGACGGTTACAAGTGCAATTGGTATGGTGTGTTCAATTTTCAGCTTTAAATTAATGGCGATGACCATGACGGCGGTTAAACCGATAATGACTGGTCCTGTGCCAAAAAGCAGACCGAACGTAATGGCAAGCGCTGCTCCAATAATATTGGCTTGCACTTGATCAACAATGGTTAAAAAAGATCGATAAATTGATGGCTGGATAGCAAATACAGCTGCAATTCCCGCGAAGACGGGCGTTGGCAACCCAAGCCATGTTGCCAGGTAAAGCGCGAGTACAATGGCAATACCAGTTTTTAAAATACGGGCTCCAAGTTTCATTGGTTTTGTCCCTGCATTCCTTTCTTTTCGATAATAGATGATCACTCGTCATTTATCATTCATATTTTGATGAAACAACTAAGTAATATACAGCGGTCTTCCGAAATATTCAAGTGATTTTTGAAAGTTCATGAAAACATCTAAAGAAGGTATTGAGAAGAAATGTAACAGATTCGCACGCTTTTGACAAACAAGAGTTGGTAAATAAAAAAACAGGCGCATGTTTTTACGCCTGTTTTGGACTTCATTATGATTGTTTTAGCTGTGCAAATGCATGATCTACTGCTTTTAGCGTCTCAGAAATATCTTTTTCAGTATGTGCGATCGTTAAGAACCAAGCTTCATATTTAGAAGGAGCGAGGTTAATGCCTTGGGCGAGCATTAATTTGAAGAAACGGGCAAACATTTCGCCATCCGTATTTTCAGCCTGCTCGTAGTTCACAATCGTTTCTGTTGTGAAATAAATTGTGAGCGCTCCTTTTAAGCGATTCACTGTAATATTTACTTGATGCTTTTTGGCATGGGCTAAAATCCCTTCTTCTAACATAGCGCCAAGCTGATCAAGACGCTCGTAAACACCGTCTTCTTTTAACACTTCCAAGCAGGCAATACCTGAAAGAATGGATGCAGGATTTCCTGCCATTGTGCCAGCTTGATAGGCTGGTCCAAGCGGGGCAACTTGTTCCATAATTTCTTTTTTACCGCCGTAAGCGCCGATAGGAAGTCCGCCGCCAATAATTTTTCCTAATGCAGTAAGGTCAGGTTTTACTTGAAGCAAGTCCTGTGCACCGCCATACATAAAGCGGAAAGCGGTAATGACTTCATCATAAATCACCAGTGCGCCTTTTTCATGTGTGAGGTCATTGACCTGCTGCAGGAAACCGTCCTTAGGCTCTACGATGCCGAAGTTCCCGACAATTGGCTCGACAAGGACAGCTGCTACTTCATCACCCCAGCGATCTAATGCTTCTTTATAGCTGTCAATATCATTAAATGGAACGGTAATGACTTCATTAGCGATACTTTTTGGTACGCCCGCAGAATCAGGTGTTCCTAAAGTGGAAGGACCAGAGCCTGCTGCCACAAGCACAAGATCAGAGTGGCCGTGATAGCATCCGGCAAACTTAATGATTTTTGTTCTGCCTGTATATGCGCGAGCCACGCGAATCGTTGTCATCACCGCTTCTGTACCTGAATTGACAAAACGAACTTTGTCCAAAGCAGGCATGGCTTCCTTCAGCATTTTAGCAAAAGTGACTTCATGTTTCGTTGGTGTTCCGTAAAGGACACCTGTTTCAGCCGCTTTCGTGATGGCTTTTGTAATATGCGGGTGGGCATGTCCTGTAATAATTGGACCGTATGCTGCTAGATAGTCAATATAGCGGTTTCCGTCAACATCCCAAAAATAAGCGCCTTCTCCTCTTTCCATCGCAACGGGTGAACCGCCGCCTACTGCCTTATATGAACGAGACGGGCTGTTGACACCTCCAACAATGTGCTCCAGCGCCTCTTGATGTAATTTTTCTGATTCTGTGAATTTCATAAATAGCCTCCTATCTCAACGTATCACGTCGTCTAACATTATTTTAACATGCCGATGCAAGCGTCCTTAGTTGAATATCCTCTCAAAATTGGATAGGCTAATTAAAAAATAGGTTGGAGGGATTGTGTCATGACAATCGAAGTAGGGCAGCAAGTACCTGACATTGAATTAACCGGTGACAACGGGGAGAAAGTAAAGCTTTCTGATTTTAAAGGAAAACATATTGTCCTTTATTTCTATCCAAAAGATATGACACCAGGCTGTACAACAGAAGCATGTGATTTCCGCGACCGCCATCAAAGCTTTGCAGAATTAGATGCTGTCATTATCGGCGTAAGCCCAGACAGTCAGGACAAGCACCAAAAATTTAAAGAAAAACATGATTTGCCGTTTCTGCTTCTTGTAGACGATGAACAGAAATTGTCTGAAGCCTTTGGGGTATGGAAGCTGAAAAAGAACTTTGGCAAAGAATATATGGGAATCGAGCGTTCAACGTTTCTTATTAATAAAGAAGGCACGCTTGTGAAAGAATGGCGAAAAGTAAAGGTGAAAGACCACGTAGAGGAAGCACTTGAGGAATTGAAAGCTCACGCTTAATATCCTCACAGGATGAGATCGGCAGTCATGCCGGTCTTTTTTGTAAAGAAGAATAGGTAAAAAAGAGGATTGTAATTGACAAAGTTTCGGCTCTGGGGGTACACTATTTATAAAGATTATAATATAAGAATATTTTTGAAGAGAGGTGCATGATGAAATGGCTGCTCACGAACTAAAAGACGCTTTAGATGCTCTAAAAGAAACCGGTGTTCGAATTACTCCGCAGCGCCATGCCATCTTGGAGTTTCTCGTAAATTCTATGACTCACCCAACCGCGGACGATATATATAAAGCACTTGAAGGAAAATTTCCAAACATGAGTGTCGCAACGGTTTACAACAATTTACGAGTCTTCCGGGAATCTGGATTAGTAAAGGAATTAACGTATGGTGATTCCTCAAGCCGATTTGATTTTGCGACATCTGACCACTACCATGCGATTTGTGAAAACTGCGGAAAAATCGTAGATTTTCACTATCCTGGCCTTGATGAAGTTGAACAGCTTGCATCCCATGTGACGGGCTTTAAAGTCAGTCATCATCGCTTGGAGATCTATGGAACTTGTCAAGAATGTGCGAAAAAAGAAAATCATTAATGAAAAAAGCTGACCGTTTAAATGGTCAGCTTATTTTTATGACTTTTTTCGATTGTAGGATTCATCAAACTCTTTACCTTCTAATGCTGGATCAAGTGTAAGCGGCTCTCTGCAATGCATGCACATGTCCACACGCCCAAGCACTTTTGTTTCCTTCTCACAGCCTGGACAAACGACACGTACAGCCTTCGTAGAAAGCATACCAATCCAAAAGTAAACGGCTGTACTTAATCCAATCGATAAGACGCCAAGCAGCATAAAGAAAGTCGACAGCCAGATCGATTCCTTGAAGAACACACCGATATACATGATCAGAAAGCCAACAAAAACCAAACTAAGTGCAAATGTTCTGATTTTATTAATCTTACTGGAGTATTTCGCCATCCCTAGTCCCCCTTATCTCCAATATAGCACATTTTACCTTTCCGTTTGAATTAGTTATAGAGTTTTGTGAATAAATTGCTTATAATGATTCAATGATCTTTTTTCATGTATTGAAGGAATTTTGATTCTATGAGGAGAAATACATAGCATTAGAGAAGAACTTTACACCCGAGTATTGGAGGAATCACTATGGAAAATCTTCTCCGTCCTATTTATCAAGAGAGAGCAAGCCATCCAGACACATTAGCTGTGATTATAGTAGAAAGAAGACATAAAGTATCTTCTGAGACGGATAACTTTGATGCAGCACTTTTAGTCATCGTAAAAGAAGCGGAAGAGCCGTTATTTATCAAGCACTATGAATCCGATCACCAAACAGCTTCTTTAAACGTTGTCACAGATGATCAACTGAAGGAATGGATTACCCTCGGTACTAACCGCCGAATCATCGATTGGATTTTGAATGGAAAAGTCCTGTTTGATCGAAATGAATATATCTTCAACTTAATTGATGAACTAAGTACATTCCCGTTTTCAAACCGCAAGCTCAAAATCGGTTTAGAATATGGCAAGCTCATTCGCAGATATATAGAAGGAAAAGCATTTTTTGAGTCAAATCAATTCCTTGATGCATATAATTCCATTGTGCATGCCCTGCATCACTTAGCACGTATTGAAGTAATTGATAAAGGCTTCCACCCAGAAGTGACCGTTTGGAACCAAGTGCGTCACATGGAGCCGGAAGTATACAAACTTTATTCAGAACTGATTGAAAGCCATGAAAGTCTGCATAAACGTTTGGAACTTTTATTTTTAGCAAATGATTTTTTGATCCATTCAAAAGCAGAAATTGGTGCCGCTCATTTGCGTCATGTCATGGAACAGAAGGATATATGGCTTTTTGGTGAGCTTCTTGCACATCCTGATCTTAAGTATTTCACGCCTGACCTTAGCGTCATGATTGATTTCTTTGTGGAAAAAGGAATTGTTCAAGTGGAGCCGATTGAGACAAAGGGACAAAAAATCTATCATCGAGGATATTTTGTGAAAAAAGATATTGACGCATGAATATTATGATGGTATATTATTAAACGTCGCTAACGAGCAACTGAGTTGCTTTGAAAGAAAAGCTGACAAAAAGAAATTCTAAAAAACGCTTGACGCACACGGTGCTCAAATGTTATATTAAGAAAGTCGCCTCTGAGCGATAACGAAGATGATCTTTGAAAACTAAACAAGACAAAACGTACCTGTTAATTCGAGTTTTTATAAAAAAATCCTATGAAACTTCATAGGTAGTCAGTCAAGCTGGCGAGGCAGGAAGTGATCACATGCTAAGTTCGCTACATCGTGTAGCAGCGCATGTGTGATATGCATCCTGCATACCTCGGAGAGTTTGATCCTGGCTCAGGACGAACGCTGGCGGCGTGCCTAATACATGCAAGTCGAGCGGACAGAAGGGAGCTTGCTCCCGGATGTTAGCGGCGGACGGGTGAGTAACACGTGGGTAACCTGCCTGTAAGACTGGGATAACTCCGGGAAACCGGAGCTAATACCGGATAGTTCCTTGAACCGCATGGTTCAAGGATGAAAGACGGTTTCGGCTGTCACTTACAGATGGACCCGCGGCGCATTAGCTAGTTGGTGGGGTAATGGCTCACCAAGGCGACGATGCGTAGCCGACCTGAGAGGGTGATCGGCCACACTGGGACTGAGACACGGCCCAGACTCCTACGGGAGGCAGCAGTAGGGAATCTTCCGCAATGGACGAAAGTCTGACGGAGCAACGCCGCGTGAGTGATGAAGGTTTTCGGATCGTAAAGCTCTGTTGTTAGGGAAGAACAAGTGCGAGAGTAACTGCTCGCACCTTGACGGTACCTAACCAGAAAGCCACGGCTAACTACGTGCCAGCAGCCGCGGTAATACGTAGGTGGCAAGCGTTGTCCGGAATTATTGGGCGTAAAGGGCTCGCAGGCGGTTTCTTAAGTCTGATGTGAAAGCCCCCGGCTCAACCGGGGAGGGTCATTGGAAACTGGGAAACTTGAGTGCAGAAGAGGAGAGTGGAATTCCACGTGTAGCGGTGAAATGCGTAGAGATGTGGAGGAACACCAGTGGCGAAGGCGACTCTCTGGTCTGTAACTGACGCTGAGGAGCGAAAGCGTGGGGAGCGAACAGGATTAGATACCCTGGTAGTCCACGCCGTAAACGATGAGTGCTAAGTGTTAGGGGGTTTCCGCCCCTTAGTGCTGCAGCTAACGCATTAAGCACTCCGCCTGGGGAGTACGGTCGCAAGACTGAAACTCAAAGGAATTGACGGGGGCCCGCACAAGCGGTGGAGCATGTGGTTTAATTCGAAGCAACGCGAAGAACCTTACCAGGTCTTGACATCCTCTGACAACCCTAGAGATAGGGCTTTCCCTTCGGGGACAGAGTGACAGGTGGTGCATGGTTGTCGTCAGCTCGTGTCGTGAGATGTTGGGTTAAGTCCCGCAACGAGCGCAACCCTTGATCTTAGTTGCCAGCATTCAGTTGGGCACTCTAAGGTGACTGCCGGTGACAAACCGGAGGAAGGTGGGGATGACGTCAAATCATCATGCCCCTTATGACCTGGGCTACACACGTGCTACAATGGACAGAACAAAGGGCTGCAAGACCGCAAGGTTTAGCCAATCCCATAAATCTGTTCTCAGTTCGGATCGCAGTCTGCAACTCGACTGCGTGAAGCTGGAATCGCTAGTAATCGCGGATCAGCATGCCGCGGTGAATACGTTCCCGGGCCTTGTACACACCGCCCGTCACACCACGAGAGTTTGCAACACCCGAAGTCGGTGAGGTAACCTTTATGGAGCCAGCCGCCGAAGGTGGGGCAGATGATTGGGGTGAAGTCGTAACAAGGTAGCCGTATCGGAAGGTGCGGCTGGATCACCTCCTTTCTAAGGATATATGGAGCAGCGTACGTTTTCGTTTTGTTTAGTTTTGAAGGATCATTCCTTCAAAACATGTCTCTAGCGAGACAGGATTGTTCTTTGAAAACTAGATAACAATAAGTAATACATTCACATTGAATGCAATGCAAAGTTCATCACACATAGTGATTCTTTCTAAAGTAAGAAATGGTTAAGTTAGAAAGGGCGCACGGTGGATGCCTTGGCACTAGGAGCCGATGAAGGACGGGACGAACACCGATATGCTTCGGGGAGCTGTAAGCAAGCTTTGATCCGGAGATTTCCGAATGGGGAAACCCACTGCTCGTAATGGAGTAGTATCCATACTTGAATACATAGAGTATGAGAAGGCATACCCGGGGAACTGAAACATCTAAGTACCCGGAGGAAGAGAAAGCAAATGCGATTCCCTGAGTAGCGGCGAGCGAAACGGGAACAGCCCAAACCAAGAGGCTTGCCTCTTGGGGTTGTAGGACACTCTATACGGAGTTACAAAGGAATGATATAAGCGAAGAGGTCTGGAAAGGCCCGCCAAAGAAGGTAACAGCCCTGTAACTGAAATGTTATTCTCTCCAGAGTGGATCCTGAGTACGGCGGAACACGTGAAATTCCGTCGGAATCCGGGAGGACCATCTCCCAAGGCTAAATACTCCCTAGTGACCGATAGTGAACCAGTACCGTGAGGGAAAGGTGAAAAGCACCCCGGAAGGGGAGTGAAATAGATCCTGAAACCGTGTGCCTACAAGTAGTCAGAGCCCGTTAACGGGTGATGGCGTGCCTTTTGTAGAATGAACCGGCGAGTTACGATCCCGTGCAAGGTTAAGCAGAAGATGCGGAGCCGCAGCGAAAGCGAGTCTGAATAGGGCGCATGAGTACGTGGTCGTAGACCCGAAACCAGGTGATCTACCCATGTCCAGGGTGAAGTTCAGGTAACACTGAATGGAGGCCCGAACCCACGCACGTTGAAAAGTGCGGGGATGAGGTGTGGGTAGGGGTGAAATGCCAATCGAACCTGGAGATAGCTGGTTCTCTCCGAAATAGCTTTAGGGCTAGCCTCAAGGTAAGAGTCTCGGAGGTAGAGCACTGATTGGACTAGGGGCCCCTACCGGGTTACCGAATTCAGTCAAACTCCGAATGCCGATGACTTATCCTTGGGAGTCAGACTGCGAGTGATAAGATCCGTAGTCGAAAGGGAAACAGCCCAGACCGCCAGCTAAGGTCCCAAAGTATACGTTAAGTGGAAAAGGATGTGGAGTTGCTTAGACAACCAGGATGTTGGCTTAGAAGCAGCCACCATTTAAAGAGTGCGTAATAGCTCACTGGTCGAGTGACTCTGCGCCGAAAATGTACCGGGGCTAAACGTATCACCGAAGCTGCGGACTGTTCTTACGAACAGTGGTAGGAGAGCGTTCTAAGGGCTGTGAAGCCAGACCGGAAGGACTGGTGGAGCGCTTAGAAGTGAGAATGCCGGTATGAGTAGCGAAAGACGGGTGAGAATCCCGTCCACCGAATGCCTAAGGTTTCCTGAGGAAGGCTCGTCCGCTCAGGGTTAGTCGGGACCTAAGCCGAGGCCGAAAGGCGTAGGCGATGGACAACAGGTTGATATTCCTGTACCACCTCCTCACCATTTGAGCAATGGGGGGACGCAGGAGGATAGGGTAAGCGCGGTATTGGATATCCGCGTCCAAGCAGTTAGGCTGGGAAATAGGCAAATCCGTTTCCCGTGAAGGCTGAGCTGTGATGGCGAGCGAAATTTAGTAGCGAAGTTCCTGATTCCACACTGCCAAGAAAAGCCTCTAGCGAGGTGAGAGGTGCCCGTACCGCAAACCGACACAGGTAGGCGAGGAGAGAATCCTAAGGTGATCGAGAGAACTCTCGTTAAGGAACTCGGCAAAATGACCCCGTAACTTCGGGAGAAGGGGTGCTTCTTAGGGTGTTAAAGCCCCGAGAAGCCGCAGTGAATAGGCCCAGGCGACTGTTTAGCAAAAACACAGGTCTCTGCGAAGCCGTAAGGCGAAGTATAGGGGCTGACGCCTGCCCGGTGCTGGAAGGTTAAGAGGAGCGCTTAGCGTAAGCGAAGGTGCGAATTGAAGCCCCAGTAAACGGCGGCCGTAACTATAACGGTCCTAAGGTAGCGAAATTCCTTGTCGGGTAAGTTCCGACCCGCACGAAAGGCGCAACGATCTGGGCACTGTCTCAACGAGAGACTCGGTGAAATTATAGTACCTGTGAAGATGCAGGTTACCCGCGACAGGACGGAAAGACCCCGTGGAGCTTTACTGCAGCCTGATATTGAATGTTGGTACAGCTTGTACAGGATAGGTAGGAGCCTTGGAAACCGGAGCGCTAGCTTCGGTGGAGGCATCGGTGGGATACTACCCTGGCTGTATTGACCTTCTAACCCGCTGCCCTTATCGGGCAGGGAGACAGTGTCAGGTGGGCAGTTTGACTGGGGCGGTCGCCTCCTAAAATGTAACGGAGGCGCCCAAAGGTTCCCTCAGAATGGTTGGAAATCATTCGCAGAGTGTAAAGGCACAAGGGAGCTTGACTGCGAGACCTACAAGTCGAGCAGGGACGAAAGTCGGGCTTAGTGATCCGGTGGTTCCGCATGGAAGGGCCATCGCTCAACGGATAAAAGCTACCCCGGGGATAACAGGCTTATCTCCCCCAAGAGTCCACATCGACGGGGAGGTTTGGCACCTCGATGTCGGCTCATCGCATCCTGGGGCTGTAGTCGGTCCCAAGGGTTGGGCTGTTCGCCCATTAAAGCGGTACGCGAGCTGGGTTCAGAACGTCGTGAGACAGTTCGGTCCCTATCCGTCGCGGGCGCAGGAAATTTGAGAGGAGCTGTCCTTAGTACGAGAGGACCGGGATGGACGCACCGCTGGTGTACCAGTTGTTCTGCCAAGGGCATCGCTGGGTAGCTATGTGCGGACGGGATAAGTGCTGAAAGCATCTAAGCATGAAGCCCCCCTCAAGATGAGATTTCCCATTCCGCAAGGAAGTAAGATCCCTGAAAGATGATCAGGTTGATAGGTCTGAGGTGGAAGCGTGGTGACACGTGGAGCTGACAGATACTAATAGATCGAGGACTTAACCTATATTCTAATGTGAAGCATGAACATTGTTATCTAGTTTTGAGAGAATATTTTTAAAATATCTCTTGATTTATTTTCAATACATAGTATAATATCTTTTGTCACTAAATTGTCTGGTGATGATGGCGAAGAGGTCACACCCGTTCCCATACCGAACACGGAAGTTAAGCTCTTCAGCGCCGATGGTAGTTGGGGGGTTCCCCCTGTGAGAGTAGGACATCGCCAGGCTTTCTTCATTCCGCAGTAGCTCAGTGGTAGAGCTATCGGCTGTTAACCGATCGGTCGTAGGTTCGAATCCTACCTGCGGAGCCAATTTGGAGAGCTGTCCGAGTGGCCGAAGGAGCACGATTGGAAATCGTGTAGGCGGTAACCCCGTCTCAAGGGTTCGAATCCCTTGCTCTCCGCCACAATTTACATAATAAAGGGCCCGTTGGTCAAGCGGTTAAGACACCGCCCTTTCACGGCGGTAACACGGGTTCGAATCCCGTACGGGTCACCATTTTTATAGAATATACACCAGCATTTTTTATTCGGAGGATTAGCTCAGCTGGGAGAGCATCTGCCTTACAAGCAGAGGGTCGGCGGTTCGAGCCCGTCATCCTCCACCATATCTTTTATATCGTCGCGGGGTGGAGCAGTTCGGTAGCTCGTCGGGCTCATAACCCGAAGGTCGCAGGTTCAAATCCTGCCCCCGCAACCAAAATGGTCCGGTAGTTCAGTTGGTTAGAATGCCTGCCTGTCACGCAGGAGGTCGCGGGTTCGAGTCCCGTCCGGACCGCCATTTTTCAAAAGAATACTTGGCTCGGTAGCTCAGTTGGTAGAGCAACGGACTGAAAATCCGTGTGTCGGCGGTTCGATTCCGTCCCGAGCCACCACTATTTGCCGGTGTAGCTCAATTGGTAGAGCAACTGACTTGTAATCAGTAGGTTGGGGGTTCAAGTCCTCTTGCCGGCACTGTTTTTCAAAAGTGGAGGGGTAGCGAAGTGGCTAAACGCGGCGGACTGTAAATCCGCTCCCTCCGGGTTCGGCGGTTCGAATCCGCCCCCCTCCACCATTTTTTGTTTTCATAGGGGCATAGTTTAACGGTAGAACAGAGGTCTCCAAAACCTCCGGTGTGGGTTCGATTCCTACTGCCCCTGCCAATTATACTTTATAATTCATTACATCTATGGCGGTTGTGGCGAAGTGGTTAACGCACCAGATTGTGGCTCTGGCACTCGTGGGTTCGATTCCCATCAATCGCCCCATTTTATTATTGGGCTATAGCCAAGCGGTAAGGCAACGGACTTTGACTCCGTCATGCGTTGGTTCGAATCCAGCTAGCCCAGTTGATGTGCGGAAGTAGTTCAGTGGTAGAACACCACCTTGCCAAGGTGGGGGTCGCGGGTTCGAATCCCGTCTTCCGCTCCAATAATGGCGGCATAGCCAAGTGGTAAGGCAGAGGTCTGCAAAACCTTTATCCCCGGTTCAAATCCGGGTGTCGCCTTTTTTGAAAAGACTGCCGGGGTGGTGGAATTGGCAGACACACAGGACTTAAAATCCTGCGGTAGGTGACTACCGTGCCGGTTCAAGTCCGGCCCTCGGCACCATTGTTTTTAAATATAAGTTGCGCTCTTTAATGATCATGCCGGTGTGGCGGAATTGGCAGACGCGCACGACTCAAAATCGTGTTCCTCACGGAGTGCCGGTTCGACCCCGGCCACCGGTATCTAGTTTTAGATATTCTTTATTATCGTCAATCACAGAAGAATTAAAGAATATCAACGTTTAAAACGTCTTTCTACAAATTGTAGGAGGGCGTTTTTTATTTGTTTTTTAGCTGATTTTTCACACGATAAAATTACTTCAAATCGTTTCACTGCTGAAAGGGGACCTAGCTAAATGGCAAGACGTAAAAATATTTTAGACCAAGGTGAATTGGCAATTTTAGAAAAGGAAACTAAGTCTTATGTTGAATCATTTCGGGATGCTATTGAATTATTTGTTTAGGACTGTGAGTAATAAATTTTTAAGGCGTTTCTTAATTCTCTAACAGCAATATGACAGAGGAACATATTAAGGAGATTACTTTTACTTTATTGATGGTTACCTTATGATTAAACTAAAGAGGCAGGATAATTGAAGAAGGATTGGATATAAATTGTACATAAGAGGTGTTGTAATGATTACGGTTAAAAATGCTGAAAGTTATCTTAAAGATAGCATTGGTGAAGATACCGATGATATAAAAAAGGTTTGGGAAACATTTAAGGCTTTTTCAAAGGAGACAGTTGAGGGCGAAGAAGATAAAGAAATTTTATTTCAGTGTGGTGTCTATGATTTTACAGGAGAGGAAGTATTTCATTTTGACTTTGTACGTCAGTTTACAGTTTATGAAGAAGATGATTATTCTCACATGGAACAACTACACTGTGAATTTTTATTTAAACCAACAAGCGAGTTAAAAAAGTTAAAGGTGGTAGAAGAATGGTCAATGGATTATGACGATATCGATCATTTTTTTTATCATATTGAAAGTATTCATGAGTTTAAAATACCTTTGAGTTTAAAGCCGATAAAATCAGAAATATATCGGGAAGAGCTTTAATTCTTCATTCATTAACGGGTGCTTTACTATAAGAGGGTATACCTTGCCTTTTTGGAATAATTTATCATCTGGTTCGACCCCGGCCACCGGTATCTGTTAAAAGTTTCATGATTGGTTTTTCCATGAACCTAACGTTTCACCCTCGTGGTAAAACGTTTTTTTGTGGTTTAAATGAGTTATTTAGATAAAAAATAGGAACCTATTAGAACATAATGAGTATGTACTTCTTTTAGCAGAATAATCTTTAGATGATTTGCAACATTTGATAAGATACATTTAACCATGTAAGGAAACAAAATGGAGCAGCACATTCACATAAAACTGTTGTACTACCTTTGAGTAACTAAATGAATATTTGTGGGTACATACACATCTTTAACTGACATCAACATGGTGACCCAGTTTGAGGGGAGAATTTATGAAAAAACAAAATGCTCATGAAGAGTTATTGACAGGTGGAAATGTCTCGAACGTATATCGTTCGGGAGATACGGTTCGTCGAGAAGTAAAGTCAGACAATATCAATATACGAAAGCTGCTAAAGCATTTAGAAAAAAAGAATTTCTCCTATGCTCCAAAGTTTTTAGGGGTTGATGAACAAGGTAGAGAGATATTGTCCTTCATTGAAGGCGTAGCCGGTCATGAGCCTTTAAAAGAATATATGTGCTCTCACCATGCCTTAAAAGAAATAGCGAGAATGCTTAGACTGTATCATGATGCTGTT
This sequence comes from Bacillus sp. FSL R5-0712, assembly GCF_038593285.1. Lineage (NCBI taxonomy): Bacteria > Bacillati > Bacillota > Bacilli > Caryophanales > Bacillaceae > Bacillus > Bacillus sp. FSL R5-0712. Next base: position 934,167 of record NZ_CP151981.1, read on the forward strand.
CATGATTTTCCCATTTCAGACGATTGGGAACGAATGGACAATACGCCTGTCGAAATAGAGGTTGTGTGTCATAATGATTTTGCAATGTACAACATCATTTTCAATAATGAAAAACCAGTAGGTATCATTGATTTTGATGTAGCTGCTCCTGGTCCAAGACTTTGGGATATCGCATATACTCTGTATACATGTGTACCTATCAGTAGGTTTTTTCGCACCAAAACAGGAGACATCGTGAACTATCATTCATCAGACCATGCAGACCAGATAAAGCATAGAGTGAAACTGTTTTTTGAAGCTTATGGTGAGGAAATAGCAGAAGATTATTTGGATATGGTGCTGCTGCGTTTAGAAGGATTATGTCAGTATATGAAACGAAAAGCGAGTGAGGGGGATATCGCTTTTCAAAACATGATTCAAGAAGGACATCTTGAACATTATCAAAAAGACATTCAATTTATTCATGAACATGGAAAAGAATGGATGTAAAGAGGCGGCGTTGTGATTATGCAAACGAAGACGATATTACAGGCTATCATTCAAGACGAGGGAGTAAATGATTATCCTCTTTTTAGACAGTACTGTGTGAGAAAAGAACAGGGCCTGCGTAAAGATGCGCTAAACGTTCTTCAGGCCTTTATTGAAGAGATGAAAGAGAACGATTTTGAAGTACAGCGGGAATTTGCTGCTCGGCTGTTTGAGTGGATTGAACGGTTTGAGGATGGTCATCATCTGCTTGTGTATCCGCTGGTGAATGGGGTGCTCCAGCCTGTTCTTCAAGAGTGGGAGAATGTTGATCCATTAGATGTGAGACCGCACCGCTGGCAAGGTATGTTTGTACATCAAGGAGAAGGGCTGCCCTATTTATTGAAGGCACTAGAGCTTGGAGGCAGAAGTGAGCAGCGTGTGATTGTTCAAATTTGCGAAACCTATTTATCGGCCTTGTGGTATTCGTTTCATCATATACATGAAGATCTTTATTTAAGCACCTATGAGAAGGATCAAGAGAGAATTCAAGGGATTGAACGTGTTATGATGCTGATTCAAGATCAAAGAACTCGTACGAATGTTCAAAAACAAGCTGTCTATTATGACCAGCTTTTAACGGACTGGATGACGTTTCAGCAGACGGAGACAAGGGGCTTTATGAAATGGTGTGCGGAGCGTAAGAAACCGTATGAGTGGGTAGAGTCCTTTTATTATCAGCAATAGATGAGAAAACGGCAGAGTTCATTCTGCCGTTTATTTATGCCATATTCGTTCTATTTCTACATGATTTGGTTTGAAATATCTCAGGGTATAGACATCTGGATTGCTTAGTTTCTTCCACTCTTCGAATCCAATCGTTGAATCGGCGTGTTTAAGAAGCAGGCTCATGATATTGCCATGTGTGACGAATAGGGTATGATCTTTTTCTAATTTAATTTGTTCGTGGAGTGCTTCTACAATACGATTCATGGCTTCTTGGCTCGATTCTCCGCCTTCACAGGTCATATGTAAGTCTGTAAAACTGAGCTTTAGTTTCTCATACCAATCGTCTATTGGTTTGCTGCTTAATACACGTTCAGAGAGGCGCTGATCGATTTTTATCTCGAGCTGTTTTGCATGAGCAAGGGGTTCAGTAGTTTGGATCGCTCGTTTATAAGGACTTGAGATAATTTGATTGAGATGAATGCTGGAAAAAAACTGTGCCAGTTCATGAGATTGAGTGATGCCTTGTGGCGTTAAAGCTGCATCTTTAGATTGTCCATCTGCTTGGCAGTGTCTGACGATATAAAATGTTTTCATTGAATACACCTTTCATTGAGTATAAAAAAATCATCCAGTATTGGATGAGGATTTACGAAGGTCTAGGTAAGCTTGTTCGTATCTGTTTCTTTATAGGGATCTGTGAGCTTGGAGGTCAGGTCTAGATTGAACAAAAAATCATCGACGGTGTCTGTGCCAAAGGGAAGTGTGGAGAAGTCGATTGGGATGCTGTCTTCTTGCTTTTCTGAAGTGATTTGCTGTGCAGGCTGCTTTTTTCTCCAGTTCTTAAACAAGCGCATGTGAGGCCTCCTTTTCTTTGAAAAAGATGGATTTATACATAATATACGGGGAGAGTTGTCCAGGCGTCAAATGTTTTCTTCAAAAGGAACGATTCAATTGATAAACAAGAGCCACAGGAAAGTGCGGCTCTTGTTGTCAGTTTACATTGCATGCTGTAATGCTTGTAGTAATTTACTTTCGCATCTTAAGTTGTAGCGCTTCTTATGGAGTTTCTCCGTTTTAAACCTGCCTATGACACGTCGAACATCGGGATCATAAATGATGAGCTCCCTGCAAGTTTGATCATGTAATAGTGCTTGAAACCAGCTATATTTTTTGAGATGTGCTGCGTTCCTCGAGATATCCTCTTCATCCACTTGTAGAAAAGGGATATACACAGCAAGTGAAAAGATGTCTAAAATGAATCCCATTTTGCTTCCTCCTTTCATTGTTATTCATTACGCTTAGGAGAAGGCAAGGTTTCATTCAATAAACGTTAAAAACAATCCCAGTGCATAAACCATTCTTTTGATTCTTTGTCATAATAGAAATACATCGTGCCGTTATCACCAATCATGAAACGAGGTTTTTCTTCTGAGGCGATTTGCAGCATGAATTCGCCTTGTTGTTGATGGGGCGGGGATTGAATATACGCCCCATACCCACCGATTTTTGTGAACGAATAATTTGTGTATTGATTAAAGAAGTGGTTTGTGGCTTCTTCACTTTCGTTTACTTCTGATAAATCGATGTATGACCATGCTTCTTCCCAGCAAGGGAAGTCCCTTTGCTCACTTTCCGTTCCATTGGATTTGAAAGGCTTTGAGCCCTCTCACTTCTTCAGGAGTTTCAGCTACTTCTAAACCTTCGATTGATGCATATTCAATGAGCTTCCAGCCTTCACCGTTTTTGGTGATATCAATCGGAAGTGTTTTCTGATTAAGAAAAATTTGAATCAGTTTACATTCATTGAAGCCGTTCATTCCTCCTGGCACTTCTGGTAAATAAATTTGTAAAATCGGAATCATGGCCCCATCTTGATCTGTCGGCCAGCCTTGGTTAGGATCGATGAAAAAATGGCTGGCAAACCAGCTGTGTATAGCTGGATCAGGACGGAAGCCGCCAATTTTGGCGATGGCTGGCGTTTTCCCGATTAGATTTAATTCTTGAAAAGCTTTGATTTCCATGGGTTATTCCTCCAGCCTTTAGCCTGCAATGTGTGCATCATGAAATGTGCCATTTATATTTCCTGTGACAATAATGACATGACCCCAAAATAAATCACCGTCATGATAGTAGACTTCAAACTCTCCCTCAGGGTAAACATGCAGGCTTTCAAGTGAAATGCGGCTTATAAATTGATTCAGTGTGAGTTCTTCTTGCTTTTCAGCTGATTCGTCTTGTTCCTGCCAATCCTTTGCTAGATCTATCAGCTGATTCGCGGCAAATGATTTAATAGAAGAATCCCATTTGGCTTGCTCTTGCATAAGTTGGTTTGCTGTTCGAAGAGAGTCATTTATTTTTTCATCTTCTTCGAGGTTGAAGTAGAGAAGGCACTCTTCATTGCTCCATTGGATCGTTTTTTCAAATAAGTCTAGTCCTTTTACTAACTCAAAGGTTCCAAGTATGTCATCATGATAATACACAGGCTTTTGGGCTTCTTCTAAAATTTCTTGAAGCGCTTGATCCTTTGTGTCTGTATCGATCAAAGATACAAGCATGAATTCACCTTCGCCTTTTCGAACCTGAAGTGTAACGATTGATTCTTTATGTAATTGTGCCTGTTTTTCCCTTAATCCCTCGTCATCTGTTAACCAGCAAAGTCTTACATTTTCGGTTATGATATGACCGTTTTCTTTCCAAGCAATCAGTGGAATAGAAGCGGTCCAAAGAGGTGCCTGGCCTGCTTTTCCTGCCCCTACGCCAGAAGGTCCTGTAACAGCAATGATAGTGACTACATCTTCTGAAAATCTTTCTTCAAAAGTGTTGATTTGTTTGTTAATCTTCATGTGATGTCCTCCAGCCTGATTTTTTTGTCATGAACATATAAGTGTTGTGATCAAGTTCTACCTCTTTATCACACCGCACATCAGTAGGGGAAATCAAGCTTTTTTTGTTTAAAACTGTTTTTTTAGGGAGGTACATGGATTAATGGAGGTTGAGTCACAATAAAAGAAGCAAGGATCGAATTTTGTATAAATTTGGGTAAATGAGTCGAAAAGCCTAGGTTATTCTTCCTTTTCTTTATAATTACTTTGACACGAATAGATGAAAAAAGTAAAGTAATACTGAGTGATTTACAAAACCTTATTCATCCACTAAAACATGAAGTGTGCGTAAATTTAATGTAAATGGATATTTTTCCTTTTATTTACTCGTATTTTTTTTGAAACTTATGATGCTTCTCATTCGTTATATTAAAGGAGCGCATGTATCCGGCGGAGACAGAGCATCGGCATGCTTGGCGAAGAAGATTTACATTTGCAAAATGAATGTAAATTTTTTATGATTTCATTTATATCAGAACGATGATAAGAAAGAAGAGGTTTTATGAAAAAAATATTTGCAAACAAATATAGCTTTTTTGTTTTGGCTGTCCTTTTATTCTGGGCTAAATCGTACACAGCCTACAAAATGGACTTTAATTTAGGAGTAAAAGGTTCTTTTCAAGAGGGGCTTCTCTTATTGAATCCATTTAGTTCAGCCATCGTGTTTTTTGGACTTGCTCTCTTTTTGAAGGGGCGTAAATCTGCCATTGTTTTAATTGTTATTGATTTTATTATGACCGCACTTTTATATGCAAATGTAGCGTATTACCGTTTCTTTGATGACTTTTTGACTTTCTCAACAATGAAGCAGGCAGGAAATCTTGGGGGAGGCATGACTGGCGGTGTGCTAGCAAGCATTAAGCCGCATGACCTTTTATACTTCCTTGATATTATCATTTTGATTGCGATTGTCATTTGGAGACCAGAAGTGAAGAAGTTCCAAATGAAAAAGACGTTTGCACTGCTGATTGTAGCTGCAGGTATTGGACTGTTCTTTGTAAACCTTCATTTGGCTGAAAAGGATCGTCCAGAATTATTAACGAGAACCTTTGATCATAAGTATGTTGTCAAATACTTAGGTGTTTATAACTATACGATTTATGATGGGGTACAAGCAGCACAAAACGCAACACAGGTAGCAAATGCAAGCAGTGAAGATTTAACGGATGTTGTGAACTATACGTCCTCTCACTATGCGAAGCCAAATGCAGAGTATTTTGGTAAAGCAAAAGGCAAAAACATTATTAAAATTCATTTAGAAAGCTTCCAGTCTTTCTTAATTGACTACAAATTAAATGGAGAAGAAGTGACTCCATTCTTAAACAAACTGGCTCATGGGAAAGACGACTTTACGTATTTTGATAACTTCTTCCATCAGACAGGTCAAGGGAAGACATCAGATGCTGAGCTGATGATGGATAATAGTATGTTTGGCCTGCCAGAGGGAGCAGCATTTGTGACAAAGGGTGAAAATACCTTTCAATCACTACCTGCCATCCTAGATCAAAAAGCAGGCTATACGAGTGCAGTACTTCATGGGGACTATAAATCTTTCTGGAACCGTGACACGATTTATAAACATATGGGAATTGATCAATTCTTTGACGCTTCCTATTACAACATGGATGAAGAAAACCTTGTGAATATGGGTCTGAAGGATAAACCGTTCTTCAAAGAATCAATTCCAATGCTAGAATCAATGAAAAAGCCATTTTATGCACATTTAATGACACTGACAAATCACTATCCATTTAATTTAGATGAAAAAGATGCGACAATCGCTAAGGCAACAACTGGCGATAAAACAGTCGATAACTATTTCCAAACAGCAAGATATTTAGATGAGTCATTAGAGCAATTCTTCAAAGACTTGAAAAAATCAGGTATGTATAAAGACTCAGTCATTTTATTATATGGTGACCATAACGGTATTTCTGAGAACCATAACCGTGCAATGAGTGAAATTCAAGGGAAAGAAATCACTCCTTATCAAAATGCACAAAACCAGCGTGTTCCGCTCATGATTCGTATTCCTGGTAAGAAGGGCGGCGTGAACCATACGTATGGTGGTGAAGTCGACGTTATGCCAACACTTCTTCACTTACAAGGTATCGATTCAAATGAATTCGTGAATTTTGGAACAGACTTATTCTCTAAAAAGCATGATGAGACTGTTGCCTTCCGTAATGGAAACTATGTGACACCGAAATACACACTTGTCGATAATACCGTTTATGATACGAAAACGGGTAAAGTGGTGAAACAAAATAAAAAGACAGAGGCGATTAAAGCCCGTGTTGATAATCAGTTAAGTCTTTCAGATAAAGTGCTCTATAGGGATCTTCTTCGATTCCATAAGTTATCTGATTTCAAACCAGTGAATCCATCGGATTATTTCTATGGTAAAGCAAACAAAGAAAAAGAAGCGGATTCTTCTGCTAACTAACTGAGTTTTGGGCAAGCACAGAAAGGTGCTTGCCTTTTTCTCTCTCTTCGCTTGATTTGTTGGCAAAATATGTTTATATTTAGGGAGAAACAAGCGTGACGCCGGCTGGCAGCTGGTGACACACATTTCGTCCTTGGGGAATTCAGGAGGAGCTTATGACAACAAATACAAAAACACAAAAAAAGAAATCAGAATTATGGGGCTGGATCAAAGCCATCTTAATCGCATTTATTGCTGTTTTTATCATTCGGAACTTTTTATTCGCGCCATACATTGTCAAAGGATCTTCCATGTATCCGACATTGCATGATACAGAGCGGGTGTTTGTGAATAAAACGGTTGATTATTTCGGTGATTATAAACGAGGACAGATCATTGTTCTTGATGGGGAAGACCGCAGCACTCATTATGTCAAACGATTGATTGGTTTACCTGGTGATAAAATTGAAATGAAAAATGATCAGCTATATGTTAATGGAAAAAAAGTGGCGGAGCCTTACTTAGCGTCAAACAAAAAGAAAGCAGCTGCAGATGGCACCTTGCTGACACCTGATTTTGGCCCTCTGACTGTTCCAAAAGGAAAGTACTTTGTCATGGGCGACAATCGCCAAAATTCAATGGACAGCCGCAACGGCTTAGGTCTTTTTACAAAGCGTGATATTCAAGGAACTACCTCATTTGTATTTTATCCTTTCCAAGACATTCGATTACTCAATCATTAATAAACAATAAAAAAGCACACAGCCGTGTGCTTTTTTCTATGTCATTCAGACTGACTTTTTGTAATCGCCTGTTCAAGATCTGCAAGAATATCTTCAATCGCTTCTGTTCCAACAGATAAACGAATGAGCTCTGGTGTGACACCTGTCGCTTTTTGTTCTGCTTCGCTTAATTGCTGATGCGTTGTGCTGGCAGGGTGAATGATGAGGGATTTAGAATCGCCCACGTTTGCGAGATGGGAGAAAAGCTGCACAGAATCAATGAGCCTTTTACCTGCTTCGCGTCCACCTTTAATACCGAATGTGAGGATTGCACCTTGTCCTTTTGGTAAATAGGTTTGAGCAAGCTCATAGGATTCGTGACTTTCAAGACCCGGATAGCTTACCCAATCGACAAGAGGGTGATCCTGTAAGAATTGTGCTGTTTTCAAGGCATTTTCACTATGCCGCTCAAGACGAAGATGTAATGTTTCTAAACCCTGCAGAAGTAAAAATGAGTTGAATGGCGACAGAGCTGCCCCTAAATCACGTAATAGCTGTACTCGTGCTTTTGTGATATAAGCTGCTTCTCCAATCGCTTCTGTATATGTCAGACCGTGATAGCTTGGATCTGGTTCAGTCAGTCCTTTGAACTTATCGCTGTCAGCCCAAGGGAATCGGCCGCTATCAACGATGACGCCGCCAATTGATGTACCGTGACCGCCAATAAATTTGGTTGCTGAGTGGACGACAATGTCTGCACCAAACTCGATAGGTCTTAATAAATAAGGGCTGGCGAGCGTATTATCCACAATAAGCGGGATATGATGCTTGTGTGCAATGGCTGAGATGGCTTCAATATGTAAAATGTCGCCTTTTGGATTTCCAATGCTCTCTGCATACACTGCCTTTGTTTTGTCTGTGATCGCCGCTTCGAGTTCTTCAAGGTTGGATGAATCGACGAATTTTACTGTAATTCCAAGTTTTTTGAGTGTATGGGCAAATAAATTGTAGGTGCCGCCATAAAGACTGCTTGAGGAAACGATTTCATCTCCGGCTCCTGCAATGTTTAAAATAGAATAAGTCGTCGCTGCTTGTCCAGAAGAAACAGCAAGTGCACCAATTCCACCTTCAAGCTCAGCGATACGCTTTTCAAATACGTCATTTGTAGGGTTCATAATACGTGAATAAATATTTCCCGGTTCCTGAAGACCAAATAAATTCGCTGCATGCTCACTGTCTCTAAAACCAAAGGAGCTCGTTTGGTAAATAGGCACGGCTCTTGAATAGGTCGCTGAATCAAGCTCCTGACCTGCGTGAATGGCTTTTGTTTCTAAACGAAATGGACGTTCCTCTGACATGTGTGTATCCTCCTTTTGTTAGATAAAACCAACTGTTTTGATAAGAAATATTTAATAAGACTATAAATCTTGTTCCCTGCTCGGTCAATCATTTTTTAGATAAATCTGAAAAAACAATAAATATAGTTGACAGGTAGGAATAGTGTGTATTAACATGAGCATACTGAAAACACGAACAAGAATGGCTGATCGGTCAACCGAAGGCTCTATCACTCAAGCATGAGTGAAGAGCCTTTTTTTATTTGAAAAAGAAAGGATGATGAAAATGGAAAAAAAGAAAAAACGAAAAAAATACAGAAAACACATGGATCTCACACTAGACATATTGATTGAGCGGAACAAATATGAGATTTACAGCAGCAAGGAACGAATAGAAGCGATTTACGATCGGATCGATGAAAAACATACAAGGACAAAATAACCATTTTATAAATTTGAGTTGATTTATGGGATTAATATGATTTAGGATGGTGCTAACAAATCAATATGATTAGCTGATCGGACAACGCGAAGGCTCTTATCTCTTTTTTGGGATAAGGGCCTTTCTGTGTATTTATCTGATCGCAAGAGGAGTGAAGGCTTCAATGACGATTTCAATTGATATTGTGGATAAAACCTTTTGGAAAAACAAACAGTCCATTCGGGTACTTGAAAACTTAAGATTGAGCATCATTCCTGGTGAATTTATAACAGTAATAGGTCCGAGCGGATGCGGGAAAAGTACGTTGCTAAAAATCATAGGCGGGCTCGACACAGTGTATGATGGGCAAATTTTGATAGGAGATAGACAGGTCACAGAACCAGGAATGAAACAGGGCTTTATCTTTCAGGAACACCGCCTGTTTCCATGGCTGACAGTCGAAGAAAATATAGCGGCCAATTTCAATTTAAAACAACAGGATGTACGCCGCAAAGTGGATGAACTGATTGAAATTGTTCGTTTAAAAGGATTTGCACACGCTTATCCACATGAGCTCTCCGGAGGAATGTCGCAACGGGTTGCCATTGCGAGAGCACTCCTTCGTGATCCGGAGATCTTATTGCTGGATGAACCATTTGGTGCGCTGGATGCATTCACACGAAAGCACTTGCAGGATGTGCTGCTGGACATTTGGCAGGAGAAAAAAACAACAATGATTCTCGTTACTCATGATATTGATGAATCGATTTATTTAGGAAATGAAATTGTGCTAATGCAAGCGAGACCTGGCCGAATCCATAAAATTCTTCCTGTGAACCTGCCTTTTCCGCGTGATAGAACGTCAACCGCTTTTCAAAGCTTAAGACAAAAGGTGCTTTCAGAATTTGAGAAAACAGATGAATTGTTACTAACTGATGGATCAGGGATTTAGGGAGGGGAAATCGCATGAAAAAGAAACAGATGATCGTTATCTTTTTGACTCTGCTGCTTGTTTTAGCAGGGTGTGATCAAGCAGCAGACGGCTCAGAAAACAAGGTGAAAGAAATTAGGATTGGGATTCAGCAAAGTTTGAGCCCGCTGCTTTTAGCAAAGGAAAAGGGCTGGTTTGAACAATCATTTGAAAAAGAAGGAGTGAAGGTAAAGTGGGTGGAGTTTCAAAGTGGTCCTCCTCAATTTGAAGGACTTGCTGCAAATCAATTAGATTTCTCGCAAGTTGGAAACTCACCTGTCATAGCAGGTCAGGCAGCAGGTATTGATTTTAAGGAAATTGGTTTATCTCAGGATGGGCTGAAAGCGAACGGTATTTTAGTGAATAAGAACAGTAAGATTCAAAAAGTAGAAGACTTAAAAGGGAAAAAAATTGCTGTCGCTAAAGGGAGCAGCGGCTTTGATTTTTTATACAAAGTATTAGATCAGGCAGGTTTATCTGCGAAGGATGTTCAGATCATTCAGCTTCAGCCAGATGAAGCGATATCAGCATTTGAAAATGGGTCCGTTGATGCTTGGTCGATCTGGGAGCCGTTCTTATCACTTGAAACGATAAAGAAGGGAGCAAAGCTGCTAGTGAATGGGGAAGCGACCGATTTATATTCTCCAGGTTTCACACTTGTTCGAACTCAGTTTGCTGATCAGCATCCTGAACTAGTAGTGAAATTTTTAAAGGTATATGACCATGCAGTGAAGTGGCAAAAAGCACATCCAGAAGAGGCTGTTACTCTATATGCGCGTGTAAAAAATTTAGATAAGAAGGTCGTCACACAAGTATTAAACAATACGGAACCACTCAATAAGCCCATTTCGAAGAAGATCATCAATGCTCAGCAGCATACCGCTGATTTTCAATATCAAACAAAAGCGATCAAGAGAAAAATTGATGTCAATCAGGTTGTAGATAATTCGTTTATTGAAAAAATGCTAAAAGAGGAGATGAATAAATGAAAGCTATTTCGAACCCGGCTTTAGCATCTAAAATTGAGCGGTCAAAGAAAAAAAGGAGAAAAGCTTCTTCTTTATATAAGTTAAAGGGACTGGTATTACCTCTCCTACTTATTGCAGTTTGGCAGATCATAGCTGGTTCTCAAATCGTTTCTTCCACTGTACTTCCTTCGCCTGTCTTAATTGCAGAATCCTTTCGAGAGTTGATTCGTTCTGGTGAACTGTTTGGCCATCTATACATCAGCCTTTATCGAGCGATATGTGGATTTTTACTAGGGGGAGGCTTAGGTCTTTTGCTGGGCGTATGCGTAGGGTTTTCTAAAAAAACAGAGCAGTATGTAGATCCGACATTGCAAATGTTGAGAACCGTTCCACATTTAGCGGTCACTCCTTTATTCATCCTCTGGTTTGGCTTTGATGAAACGGCGAAAATTTTATTGATTGCACTTGGGGCTTTTTTTCCGATTTATATTAATACTTTTCTAGGTATTCGCAGTGTAGACAATAAGCTGTTTGATGTGGCTCGCGCCTTAGAGTTTAATGTGTATCAAAGCATCACAAAGCTGATTTTACCGGCTGCTCTTCCTCATATTCTTCTGGGCGTGAGACTGTCATTAGGAATTGCTTGGCTTGGTTTGGTGGTAGCTGAGTTGATGGGTTCAAGCAGCGGGGTAGGCTATATGATTATGGATGCAAGGCAATTCTCTCAAACGGATAAAGTGTTTGTAGGAATTATCATCTTTGCAGTAGTTGGTAAGCTGACAGATTCATTTGTACGTCTGTTAGAAAAGCGTCTGCTCAAGTGGCGCACTAGTTATCAAGGTGAATAATAACAGGGGGCGATGTTATGAATATTTTATGGTTTATTCCAACGCATGGAGACGGCCGTTATTTAGGATCAGCAAAAGGGGCAAGACAGGCAGACTATCCATATTTTAAACAGATTGCTCAAGCAGCTGATCAGCTTGGTTATACAGGGGTCTTGCTGCCTACTGGGAGATCATGTGAAGATCCATGGCTGACGGCAGCTGCTTTAGCTGCGGAAACCACTCATTTAAAGTTCCTCGTGGCTCTTAGACCAGGGCTGATGCAGCCGTCTGTTGCTGCTAGAATGACTTCTACATTGGATCGTCTTTCAGGCGGGAGACTGTTGATTAATGTGGTAGCAGGGGGAAGTAAAGAGGAGCTTGAAGGGGATGGGCTGTTCATTTCTCATGATGAACGCTATGAGGCAACAGAAGAATTTTTGACAATTTGGAAGCGGTTATTGAATGGAGAAAATGTACAATTTCATGGCAAACATCTACAAGCGGAGAATGGCCGTCTGTTATTCCCGCCAGCTCAAACACCCCATCCACCAGTCTTTTTTGGCGGATCATCAGCAGCAGGAATTCAAGCAGCCGCCAAGCATACAGATGTCTATTTAACTTGGGGCGAACCGCCTGCACAAGTAAAAGAGAAAATTGCACAAGTGAAGAAACAGGCTGAAAAGGAAGGAAGAACGGTGAAGTTTGGCATTCGTCTTCATGTGATTGTGAGAGATACCGAAGAGGAGGCATGGGAGGCAGCGGAACATCTGATTCGTCATTTGGATCAAAAAACAATTGATGAGGCGCAAAAAGTGTTACAGAGGATGGATTCAGTAGGTCAAAGACGAATGGTGGAATTGCATCAAGGGAGGAAAGACAAACTTGAAATCAGCCCAAATCTTTGGGCAGGCATTGGTTTAGTACGCGGCGGTGCAGGAACAGCACTCGTCGGAGACCCGCAAACAGTAGCAGAACGTATCCTAGAATATGAGTCTCTAGGCATTGATACATTTATCTTTTCTGGATACCCGCATCTAGAAGAAGCTTATTATTTAGCAGAGCTTGTTTTCCCGCTCCTTCCATTCAAGAGATCAGGGGCTACAGGACTCTCTGTGCCAGCTGGTGAAATCATTGGGAACAATCATTTCCCAGATGCTGCCTCTGCTGCTAGTTCCTCATAAATATGAAAAAGCAAAGCAGTCTGCGATGGCTGCTTTGCTTTTTTCATAGAATAGCGGGAGTCTTATGTTGTGTACTGCTGAACAAAGTAAGGGCTTTTTTCCCAATCGCTTTTCTTGTATATACACATTTATAGAGTCAAGAAAAGAAGGGAAATATGCCCACTCTTTTATCAGAATGATCAGTAAATATTTCATAATTGGCGTTATTGTGACATAAAATCAGGACTTTTTTATCTGATATATCGGGGGAATTCTTTCTATCTCACAAAAAAGAAAGAATAAATATGATAGATGATAAATATGGACTATTTGAAAAAAAGGAGAAAAAAGATGGTGCAAATGACATTAAATGGGTTTTGTGGTTCTTATGGGGTGTCAAAATCTAGTAAATAAGAGAGGGTTTAAACGGATGAAAGGGAATAATTGAATAAAAAGTCACATTTTAATCAAATGTATGTTCGGTCAAAAATGGGATGTTCTGTAGATGTTTGGAGTGTGACGCCTATGATACGATCATCATAAGCTGGGAGGTGAAAAGTATGACTTATGCAGCGCCGCAAGTTGACTATTCCACTATGGAACCTGCTATTATGGACCAAGCTTGGTTCTTAGTATTTGTTGCTGTCCTTCTTGGATTGGGAGCAACAGTTGTTCTAGGAGCAGCAGTTTGGTGTATCGCAAACGGCAAGGGTAGCTTTACAGGAGCCGTTCAGTGGGAAAGTGGCTTAAAAGTCAAAATTGAATGTAAGTAGCTATACTTAGGATTCATCTTTTTGCTTCTTAGATAAGACACCAGGGCTAAACCGTCTGTGGCGGGCGGTTTAGCCTGATCTGTTTTTAAAGAATATGCAGACACTTGGAGGTTATATGTTTACGATCGAGAATTTAACCAAGACGTATAAAAATAACGTGACTGCTGTCAATGATTTTCATTTAAAGATCGACCCTCATCAAATCGTTGCTGTTGCTGGACCGAATGGTTCGGGTAAAACAACGATGATTAACTGTATACTCGGCATTATTAAGCATACAGAAGGAAGGATTCACTTGCAGGACGTCCCAAATGATGAACCATCCTTTAAAAAACAAGTAGCCTATGTTCCAGATGACCTGCTGCTCCCTGAAGCATTGACTGGTGCTGAATATTTAGATTTTGTTTCTTCTATGTATGAATGTAAAACAATTCACAGAAGAAATCAACTAATTGAACTGTTTGATATGGACTCGGCTTTATCAAGACCGATCGAAACCTATTCACATGGGATGAAAAAAAAGACACAGCTGATTGCTGCATTTATGCTTGATAGTCAATTGGTGATCATGGATGAGCCCTTTAGAGGACTTGATATTGAAGCGGTTATAAACACAAAGAAACTGATGAAGCGGTATGCCGAGCACCATGGTGCGATCTTGCTTTCAACGCATGATATGCTTTCAGCGGAAGAGCTGTGCCACAAAATCGCCATTATTTCTAAAGGAAATAAAATGGATGAAGGGAAGGTCTCAGCCTTAAAGGAGAAGTATCAATCAAGCACACTGGAACAGGTGTTTCTGAAAGCTTCAATGTTAAGTGATAGGGGTGCACATTTTGATGAAATCATTAATCATTTCTAAAATGATGCTTAAAATGTGGCAGCAGGAGATGTATAAGCTCTTTGATACTCAAACGAAGCGAATCATTGTGGTCTTATTCTTTTTGTTTGCCGTCACAATGGGAGCCATTATCGGATACAGCTTTACAGGTGTCTTTATGAAGGCTTTCTTAAATGGAGATGAACGTTCACTTGGATTACTTGTCGTGTCAATGGCGATCAATGCCTCTATTTTTACAAGCTTGTTATTCGTTTTGATCAAGGTCAGAACACCTGAACAAGACCGATTTTCTATGCAGCTCAGCTGGTTCCCGCTCTCTACCTTTCAGAAAAGTTTTGGATACTTCATTCCGATGGTGACAGTGGTGGCAGGGCTTGTTTTATTTTTTATCGGCATCCTGCTTTTACCTAATTTTATTGCCCAGGGAATAGGTATTTTCTTTATCTTTACTTTCTTTTTGATGGTGCTTTTGCAGTCGCTTTTTGTCTTAATGCTGCTGCAGTTTATTTACAATATCACTTATTTGCTCGTTTTGAAATTAAGATTACCGTTGCAAAAATTTGCAGCGATATTTGTTTTATTGGCACTCGTTGTCACGTATGGATTGACGCACTTTGATATTAGCCAAATTCAGCAATCATATATTCAGTTTGATTATCATTTGATGTATTTGACAGCACCGTTTTTCTTAGCCACACAAGGAATGCCTCCTGAAGGGGTAAATTATGCCATCTTGATTCTGATCATCCTCTTATCGGCAGGCGGCGCATTTCTTTCTCTGGCGATGATGCCGATTATGGCAGAGAAAAAAGCGTTAACCTTTTTACACAAATTGCCGTTCTCTTCTTCAAAGAAGTGGTCGCTTATTGTGAAGGAAATGAAATCACAGGTGCGAAATGAAGAAAATATTTTAAATTTTCTTATTCTCCTTATTGTGATCTTATTCGTTCGTTATCAGTTTGGATTCCGCTTTGAAGAGGAAGCATTTTTTGTTCTTTGCGCTCTTGCTGGATTAACAGCCTTCAATTCGTTTGGCAATGATAAACGAATGCTGGGCATGTATAAAACATTTGGTCTGAGATCGTGGGAAGTGGCTTTGTATAAGTTTATCGGCCTTCTGCTCGTAGGTGTACTGCAAATTGTTTTATTCATGCTGACAACGCTGACGCTTCCTGATCAGATTTGGCACGCATTGATTGGTGCCGCTGTGTTATGCAATGCGACTGCGCTCTTTTATGTGGTAGGTATTTTACTTCCTCTTGATCGAAACAATCCCTATACAGGCATTTTTTCATTTGGAGCGCTTATTTTACTCATGATTCCGATTGTTTTTATTGGAAACTATGTCATAGGGGCGTCGAGTCAAACGCTTCAATGGCTGCTTGTGGCTGCATTTGAGGGTCTGCTCATCTTTGCCATATACAAAGGTTTTTCATGGAGGTATTCACATGATTCAACTTCTTAACAATAAGCTAAAGATTGAGCGGGTACCGGCACTAGCGCCGTATGTGACCTTACAAAAGAGGCATCTCACGGATACGCAGTATGGAAGCACCCTCCCGATCAATGAAAGTGCCTATCATATGTTAACGAAAGTGGACGGTAAAAGAACAGAAGCGAGTATTACCGCAGAGCTCGCCGATTTGTTTCAGGTCGATGAGTCGGTGATTGCTCGTGATTTTTATCAGCTGATGACGGGATTGAATCAGCATCACTTGCTGTCTATTCATTATCATTCACCATATCGGATTGTGACAGCGTGCTGCCAATTTTTCAAGCAGTATCAAGTCAAAATGAAGGAACGATTTGATTGTACTGGTCACTCGTTCCTTCACATTTTTGGGACGGCTTTGCTCATGGTGACACGTAAAATCATCTTTTTCTGGATGCTTTTCATGGTCATGGCAGGGATCGCTTTTTTATTCATTCCTGATCCGTCGATTGCAGCCATTGCGATTTATTTTACGATTATTTACTTCGGGTTAATTACCGGAACCGCCTTACATGAGGCGGCACATGGCTATGCGCATCGAAAATTTGCAGGACGGGATGGTCCTCAAGGCTTTTTTGCGAGTGACATGATGTCAGTGAAGTTTGTAAGGCCCGTATTAGATCCATTTCAGAAAAAGCAGGTATGGATTACGCTGCTTGGACCGCTTGTTCCCGGTGTGATTGGCGCAGCAGGCATTATTGTCACCATTTTATTTCTAAAAGAAAACCCGGTTTCGACAGCTTTTTTCATCTTTTCAATCACGTATTTTATTCAATTACTCTATCTTCTTCCGTTTATGGGGGATGGTAAGTCCATTATGAAGCAGCTATTGCTTGGGGGAATGGGAGGGCAACGATCATGAACGTACAGGCGATAAAACAAGGCGCGATAGTTGGTAGTTTTCTAGGATTCTTAGGCTTTCCGATGCTGACAATCGGTGTACTGTTCTATCATTTATTTCAATCAAAAACGAATGATGCTTTATTATTTAACAGTCTCGCTTTTGAGATGGAAGGCTCTTCCGCATTTACTTTTCAGATCAAGCCAAACTTTTTTATTTATATGATGGTGATTTTTGCTGTGAGTTTTCTCATTGTGGCATTCCTATCAGCCATGAAACAGAAAAAAGCAAAAGGTTAGGAGGATTCTCCTAACCTTTTTTTGTGTTACGACCAAATTTTAGTATAATAAGAAATAAAAAACATCAAAGGGGATCACAATGGTTAAAAAATGGAGCATTCTTTTATTCACAGTTTTTCTATTAGCAGGATGCGGCGAGAAAGCCGAAGAAACCACGACAACCGAAAAGACGGTTTCGACAATAAAAACAGAGCCTGCCACTAAAAACCAAGTAACCATCGAACAAATGAAACTCTCAAAAAAAGAAAAAAACTTACTAGAAGCAGCAACGACTAATGAAAAGGTGGCTCTGACACTGAAAGGATTAACGAAGAATAATAAGAGTATTACGTTTATCAGGAGTCATTACAAAAATGGACGATTAGTGAATAAGGAAGCATCATCTGCTACCTTTACTTTACACCAGGATGGAACTGACCAAACGGTGAACGTACTTCTTCAATTACATCATGAGAAAGATACATATGAATCACAATTTAGTATTTGGTCAAATAAAAAGAATGATGGAATGACGAAAGCGACATCAAGCTTTCCGTTCAAAGTAAGTGACTATGTATTTTCTGCACAATCTGAAACTGTCAAAGTTGCTTCTGGAGGAAAGGCACTGATTGCGTATACAGCGGCAATGGGGAAGGATGGAAATTCACCAATGCTTGAGGAAATTCAGAAGAATCCAAAGCAAGCGCTGAAAAATAAGTCACATGCATACTTATTTTATATCCAGCTAGATAAATAACTATCGTAATATATACGGAGAATATGAAGTTTTTTGACGAAAAATCTTCATATTCTCTTGACGAATTGTTAAGAAAGTTGTAACATAATAAAAGTCAACGCGATGACGTTGCTTTTAAAAGATTGATGCGGGTGTAGTTTAGTGGTAAAACCTCAGCCTTCCAAGCTGATGTCGTGAGTTCGATTCTCATCACCCGCTCCAATACATAATTTTGTTTATAACGCAGTATTTCGTTTCTTAGATAAACGAAGTGTTGCGTTTTTTATTATGTCAGTATAATGTGAAAAAGCACTGTCAAGCTACAGTGCTTTTTCAATGAGTTCATATTTGCTTTCTCCGCCATGTATTTGTACAAACATCTTCGTCAAGGATTGAATAAGAGCTTCACTCTTTTCCCGGGAAATAGATGGCGGGAAAAGGATGATTTGAAGAATGTTCTTTGTGTCTTGAGAAATTTGTGCTTTACTTGCTTGAGAAAATAATCCATTCAGTCCTGCGCTGTCCTGCCATTCGATGTGACCAGCCTCATGTTTTGCCAGTGAAAGCGGTCCTTTGATGCGATCGGCATCTAAAGTCAGGATAGGTAAGAAATATTTTAGTGAGAAAAATATCGACAAATCCTGTACGGAATTGGTCGAGTCAATAAATTGTTCCTTTTGGATGTCAGAAAGAAGTGGAAGGAAAGGAACGTCTTTTAAAATATCCGTCCATTCTTTGATGGCTGGTACTTCTTCTAAAACTTTATCTTCATATTCAAAAAATAAAGATTCTTGAAACAGGCGTAAGCGGCCTTTTAACATTTGAGGTGATGTACCCACTTCGATATGCGAATATTTAATCTGTCCAACATGGATAGACGGGTTTTGAGGATGAGAAATTTCCATATGTATCTTCACAGTGACTCACTCCAATCGGTCATGATACACTCGTATTATACTGAAAACAACAGAAGAAACAAAGAAAGGAGGTTTGCAAGGTGATTCATGTTGGAGAATTAAAAGAAGAATTGATTCAATATGCGAAAGAAATTGGTGTCGATAAAATTCGATTTGCAAGTGCCGACACATTTGATTCATTAAAGGACCGCCTCATCTTACATGAATCGTTAGGGTATTTGTCAGGCTTTGAAGAGCCTGATATTGAAAAAAGGACAAACCCTTCTTTGCTGCTTCCGAAGGCCAAATCAATTGTTGCAATAGCGCTCGCGTATCCTTCCAAAATGAAAGATGCTCCTCGAAGTACAAAGGATGCGAGACGGGGGATTTTTTGCCGGGCTTCATGGGGAACGGATTATCATGTTGTGCTGAAAAAAAAGCTTGATATGCTCGAAGAATTTTTGCGAAGCAAACATGTTGATATACGGACAAAATCAATGGTGGATACAGGAGAATTGTCTGATCGTGCTGTAGCGGAACGTGCTGGCATTGGTTTTAGTGCAAAAAACTGTATGATTATCACGCCAGAGTTTGGATCTTATGTTTATTTGGCTGAAATGATCACAAATGTCCCATTTGAACCGGATGAGAAAATTGAAGATCAGTGCGGAACTTGTAATAAATGTGTGGATTCGTGTCCAACGGGTGCGCTGGTGAATCCAGGGCAGCTGAATTCTCAGCGGTGTATTTCATTTTTAACGCAGACAAAAGGCTTTTTACCTGACGAATTTCGTTCGAAAATAGGGAATCGATTGTACGGGTGTGATACATGTCAAACTGTCTGCCCGATCAATAAAGGAAAAGACTTTCATCTGCATCCTGAAATGGAGCCGGACCCTGAAATTGCAAAGCCGCTGTTAAAGCCGCTTCTGACGATCAGCAATCGTGAGTTTAAGGAAAAATACGGTCATGTTTCAGGTTCATGGCGGGGGAAAAAGCCCATTCAGCGGAATGCAATTTTGGCACTCGCTCATTTTAAAGATACATCTGCCTTACCAGTGTTAGTTGAGTTGATGCACAAGGATCCAAGACCGGTCATTCGGGGAACGGCTGCTTGGGCAATTGGCAAAATTGGCGATGATCAGCAGCTCCCAGAGCTGGAAAAGGCCCTTGAGCGGGAAAGTGATGAAGAAGCGAAAGAGGAGATTGTGAAAGGGATTGAGCTCCTGCAGACACCTTTAAATACTAAATAACATCCCTGTGAACATAGAATGAACCAAACAAAGATTTTAAAAAATGTTTGGTGGTGTCTGTGTGAAACAATTATTAGAGAAAACTTTAGAAGACAGGCTGGCGTATTTAATCAATGACCGTGCAATCAAACAGCCGCAGCTTATGTCTGATGTGGAAGCAGTAGAGCGGAAAAAAGAGCTTTTTGCTAGAAGACAGGTTGAGATTGTGAAGGCAAAAGCAAAAACAAAACTTCTCGATTCAGCCATTCAAGATGATGGGGCTCAGCATGTGCAGTACCTTGCTCATCTCACATATGTATGCAAGGATGTAGACGATTCTTTTTATTTAGAGGAACAGGTGGAAAAAAGAGAAGCATTTCTTTATAACAACATGCTTGTTAAAGATCGGATGATGTTAGAAGAGCGGCAAAGCGAAGAGCATATGGATGAGCGCTTTCAGACCGAAGATCAATTTGGGAGAGCCTTTCATTATGACCGGCGGGCTGCCGTGAAGTATGCGGAGACATATTGGAATAAACGGAATCCAGCCTATAAAAACTTTGAAGATAACTGTACAAATTTTATTTCACAATGTTTGAAAGCAGGGAATGCGCCAACGAGAGGGTATCCGAACCGCGGGTCTGGCTGGTGGGTGCGTCCGCATACGTGGAGCTATAGCTGGACGGTGGCTCATTCGATGAAAAATTATTTAGCGAATTCAAAAGCGGGTTTGAGAGCAAAGAAACTCAAAGAAGCGCACGAGCTTCAAATTGGTGATGTCATTTGCTACGATTTTGAAGGTGATGGAAGGTATAATCATACAACCATTGTCGTTGATCATGACAAAGGCGGAATGCCTCTTGTGAATGCACAGACGTATGACTCCCGCATGCGCTATTGGTCATATGAGGATTCGACTGCCTATACACCTGCTATTCGATATATGTTTTTTCACATTTTGGACGATGCCGCGAAGGATAGTTAGTGGTATAATGTTGAGCGGAAAAGAAAATTAGAGGTGAACTTTTTTGGGACTTCATGTCGTTTTATATCAACCAGAGATTCCAGCTAATACTGGAAATATTGCGCGTACATGTGCAGCAACAAATACAACCCTTCATCTGATTCGTCCGCTTGGTTTTTCGACAGATGACAAAATGCTGAAGCGTGCAGGACTCGATTATTGGAAATATGCCAATGTGGTCTATCATGATTCACTTGATGAATTGTTTGAGGCACATCCGAAGGGGCAATTTTTCTATATCACTAAATTTGGCCAAAAGCCGCACACAACATTTGATTACTCTCAGCTGGATGAAGACTATTTCTTTGTGTTTGGAAGAGAGACAAGTGGATTGCCGAAAGATTTGATTGAACAAAATATGGACCGTTGTCTTCGTTTACCGATGACAGAGCATGTTCGTTCTCTGAATCTGTCGAATACGGCAGCCATTCTTGTATATGAGGCACTTCGCCAGCAGCAATATCGCGATCTCACATAAGATCATGATAAAAGCCGAGATACTGAACTCGGCTTTTTTATGTGAAATCACTTTTTTTGACATGTTGAAAATGAAAAGGATGTTCCGCAAATGGAACATCCTTTTTTTCATTTACCAGGCTTGCCTTCGTAGCCAGCAGTGAAAATGGATACTAAAAACGTAATGATGACGCCCATCATAATGACCGTTCTCATATAAGCTCCCCCTTATCCCTTTGTTCCGTTCGCTGCCTGTTTCATATGATGTGAAGTTCACCTTGAAAAGCAGGAGAAGAAAATCATTTTTCTCCTATTTTTCCTTTATTATGAAGGGTCTTGCGGATGGTTGTCAATTCAGTTTGCCAATTCGTCATTTTGAAGAACGAAAGCATGTAATAGGACGCCTCCGCATAGATTGTAAAACAGTATCTGATTTCTAGCTTCAATCTTGAAAGAGGAGGTTCATATGGATATTTTAAAGAAAATCGAACAGCACAGAGAAGAAGAGCAGCGTCTCAAATGGGAAGGCACATTCAGCGATTATTTAGACATTATTAAGGAAAATCCACTTGTCGCTCAATCTGCTCATTCTCGCGTTTATCATATGATTAAAGACAGCGGGATTGAAGAGGAGAATGGGGTCAGAACCTACAAATTTTTTGATCAGGAGCTGTTTGGCTTAGAGGAATCACTCGAAAGATTAGTAGAGGAATATTTTCACCCTGCTGCAAAGCGGCTAGACGTCAGGAAGCGTATTTTATTACTGATGGGACCAGTAAGCGGGGGGAAATCGACGCTTGTCACTAGATTGAAAAGAGGACTTGAAGAATATTCATTAACAGATCATGGCGCAGTTTATGCGATCAAAGGCTGCCCTATGCATGAAGATCCGCTTCATCTCATTCCGCAAAATCTGCGGGAGGATTTCTATAGAGAATATGGGATTCGTGTGCAGGGGAATTTGTCGCCTCTGAACATGATGAGACTGGAAGAGGAATATGGCGGCAGAATTGAGGATGTAAGGGTCGAGCGGATCTTCTTCTCTGAAGATAAACGGACCGGCATTGGTACCTTTAGTCCGTCTGATCCGAAATCTCAGGACATTGCCGATTTAACAGGCAGCATCGATTTTTCAACCATTGCTGAATTTGGATCAGAGTCAGACCCCCGCGCCTACCGCTTTGATGGAGAACTCAATAAAGCAAACCGAGGGATGATGGAGTTTCAGGAGATGTTAAAGTGTGATGAGAAATTTCTCTGGCACCTCCTGTCATTAACGCAGGAAGGGAACTTTAAGGCAGGAAGATTCGCCTTAATTAGTGCAGATGAATTGATCGTCGCCCATACAAATGAAACCGAGTACCGGTCGTTTATTTCAAATAAAAAGAACGAGGCTTTGCATTCAAGAATTATTGTGATGCCAATTCCTTATAACTTAAAGGTTACAGAAGAAGAACGCATTTATCATAAAATGATTTCAGAAAGTGATGTCTCAGATGTGCATATTGCCCCGCATACGCTGAAGGTAGCAGCAATGTTCTCCATTTTGACGAGATTGAAAGAGCCGAAGCGTTCTGATATTGATTTGGTGAAAAAAATGCGTCTGTATGACGGAGAAAGTGTCGAAGGCTTCCAATCAGTCGACATTGATGAGATGAAAAAGGAATTTCATGACGAAGGGATGAGCGGAATTGATCCGCGGTATGTGATTAACCGAATTTCATCTACCATTATTCGAAAGAATATGGAATCGATCAATGCACTGGATGTTCTTCGCTCCTTAAAAGAAGGGCTTGATCAGCATCCGTCTATCTCCAGCGAGGACCGGGAGCGTTATTTGAATTTCATTTCAGTCGCGCGAAAAGAGTATGATGATATTGCGAAGAAGGAAGTGCAAAAGGCCTTTGTGTATTCCTATGAGGAGTCTGCGAAAACGCTGATGGATAATTACTTAGATAATGTCGAGGCATACTGCAATAAAAACAAGCTGCGTGATCCGTTAACGGGTGAAGAAATGAATCCTGATGAAAAGCTCATGCGTTCAATTGAAGAGCAGATCGGTATTTCTGAAAACGCCAAAAAAGCATTTAGAGAAGAAATTCTGATTCGTATTTCGGCCTATGCGAGAAAGGGAAAACGCTTTGATTATAATTCGCATGAGAGATTGCGGGAGGCCATTCAGAAGAAGCTGTTTGCTGATCTAAAAGATGTGGTGAAAATCACGACATCGACGAAGACACCGGATGAACAGCAGCTGAAGAAGGTCAATGAAGTAGTGGCTAGATTGATTGATGAGCATGGCTATAATTCAACAAGTGCAAATGAACTTTTAAAATATGTAGGCAGTCTTCTGAATCGTTAATAAATGAAGGAGGCATTATTGGCGCATCAGCACCGGTAATGTCTTTTTTAAAAATGAACGTCAACTTGGATGACGAGCAGCATACGATAAAGGAATCGATGGTTAGAAGAATTGTGCAAATAGGTGAGGAGGGGGATGGATGTCCCGGCAAGAAAAAAGTCAGTTTATTGTGTCTCAGGAAGACTGGTCCCTCCATCGAAAAGGCTATGACGACCAGCAGCGTCATCAGAAAAAAGTCAAAGAGGCGATTAAAAACAATTTGCCGGATCTTGTCACAGAAGAAAGCATCATCATGTCGAATGGAAAAGATGTTGTCAAAATTCCGATTCGCTCATTAGATGAATATAAAATTCGGTATAACTACGACAAAAATAAGCATGTGGGTCAAGGCGATGGAGACAGTGAGATTGGCGATGTTGTTGCACGCGACGGCTCAGACAGTAAGCAGGGCCAAGGAAAGGGGCAGGGCGCTGGAGATCAAGCTGGTGAGGATTATTACGAAGCAGAAGTCTCATTAATGGATCTCGAGGAAGCACTGTTTCGTGAACTAGAACTGCCAAACCTCAAGCAAAAGGAGCTTGACGACATCATTGTTGAACAAATTGAGTTTAACGATATTCGCAAAACCGGGTTAACAGGAAATATCCACAAAAAACGAACAATGCTGTCGGCATTTAAACGAAATGCGATGACAGGCAGTCCTTCCTTTTATCCAATCTACCCAGAGGATATCAAGTATAAAACGTGGAATGAAGTGACCAAACCAGAGTCGAAAGCCGTCGTTTTGGCGATGATGGATACGAGCGGAAGTATGGGACTTTGGGAAAAATATATGGCGAGAAGTTTTTTCTTTTGGATGACACGATTCTTACGGACAAAGTATGAGACAGTCGATATTGAATTTATTGCCCACCATACAGAGGCGAAGGTGGTAGACGAAGAACATTTCTTCTCACGGGGTGAGAGCGGGGGGACCATTTGCTCGTCTGTCTATCGAAAGGCACTAGAGCTCATAGACGAACGATACCCGCCGTCGCGATATAATATTTATCCTTTTCATTTTTCTGATGGTGACAATTTGACCTCAGACAACGCCCGGTGTGTGAAACTTGTTTCTGAAATCATGAAAAAAGCCAATTTATTCTGCTATGGTGAAGTCAATCAATACAACCGGCATTCTACGTTAATGTCAGCATATAAGCACATTCAGGATGAGAAATTTAAGCATTATATTTTGAAGCAAAAATCAGACGTTTTTCTCGCACTAAAAAAATTTTTTCAGCAGGAAGAAGTTCTTTCATAACCAGCACATTTGAAAAAACCTTTCAGCATAAGGGCTGAAAGGTTTTTTGTGTGGAGAAGGAAAGGATCGCCAAAAAAAAAAGTAAAACTTTCTCTTTGACATTTCAATTTTCATTTATTAATATTTAATCTTGTTAAATATAAGTTTTTCAAAAAAGATGCCGATCGTCTTTTCTTCTTTTTCTGCTCTTTGCTCATAAGTGAACAATAAGTATAAATGGGCTGCACACCATGATAGGGGCGGGAGTAGATGAAGGGAAAAGGACAGATTGTTGAGCTTGTTTCATATTCTGTCAGATGATGGGCATTCTAAGTTTGCTAAAGCAGATGACACTATATTTTTATACATGAAAGGAGAAACAAAACATGAACAGAGGGCGTTTATTGCTAACGAACATTATTGGCCTTATTGTGATTCTTGCCATTATTGCCGGAGGTGCTTATTACTACTACGAAAGCACAAACTTTGTTAAAACAGACGAGGCAAAAGTGACAGGTGACATGTACCAAATTACAGCACCAGCAGCTGGACAAATCAAAGGCTGGGATATCAACGAAGGTGACGAAGTAGAAAAAGACAGCACAGTTGCAAAAGTTGAAGGACAAACAAAAACAAACATTAAAGCAGTGGCTGATGGCACATTAGTCAAAAAAGAAGTACAAAACAATCAACAAGTGCAGCCTGGTACAGTTCTTGGTGAAACAATTGATTTAAGCAAGCTTTACATTACAGCAAATATTAAAGAAACAGATATTAAAAACATTGAAAAAGGCGACAAAGTCGACATCGTTGTAGATGGAGATCCTGATACAACATTTGAAGGAACTGTTGAACAAATTGGTTATGCGACAAACTCAACATTCAATATGCTGCCAGCAACTAATTCAAGTGGCAACTATACAAAAGTAACGCAAAAAGTAGCAGTGAAAATTTCAATTAAAAACCCATCAGACAAAGTACTTCCAGGTATGAATGCTTCTGTCAAAATTTCATCTTAATGATGATTGATATCAAAAAATGAAAGGAGGTTGTCTGAGATGGCAAATCAACCTGCAGCGACAAAACAGGGAACAGGCTCCTTGTCTTTACTGATCATTTTAATGGCCGGTTTGTTCGTAGCGATTTTAAACCAAACGCTTTTGAACGTAGCCATGCCTCATTTAATGACAGAATTTAATGTGAGTGCAACGACGATTCAGTGGCTGACAACAGGCTACATGCTTGTCAACGGTGTGCTGATTCCGTTGTCTGCGTTTTTAATCACACGTTTTGGACAGCGCAGCTTATTCCTAGTGGCTATGATCTCGTTTACACTAGGTACATTTATTTGCGGCATTGCGCCAAACTTTTCAACGATGCTCATCGGCCGTTTGATTCAGGCTGTCGGCGGCGGTATTTTACAGCCGCTCGTCATGACAACAATCCTTTTTATTTTCCCTCCGGAAAACAGAGGGAAAGGAATGGGGATTTTCGGTCTTGCGATGATGTTTGCTCCTGCAGTAGGACCAACATTATCTGGTTACATTATTGAACATTATTCTTGGCGTATTATGTTTTATGGACTTGTGCCAATCGGTGCGATTGTCATTATCGCGGCTTTCTTTATGTTTAAAAATATTGTAGAGCCTAAAAAAATCAAGCTGGACAGTCTTGGTGCAATTCTTTCAATCGTCGGTTTTGCTTCCCTTCTATACGGAGTGAGTGAAGCAGGAAGTGATGGTTGGACAGATCCGATCGTCTTATCTACGATTATTATTGGTGCGATTGCGATCATTCTCTTTATTTTCCAACAGTTGAAAGTTGATAATCCGATGCTTGATTTCCGCGTATTTAAATACAGCATTTTCTCATTATCAAGTGTCATTAACGTCATTATTACGGTTGCCTTATATACGGGGATGTTCTTACTTCCGATTTATCTGCAAAACCTCGTTGGGTTTACGGCATTGCAATCTGGGCTATTAATGCTTCCAGGGGCACTTGCGATGCTCATTATGTCCCCGATTTCAGGAATCTTGTTTGATAAATTTGGACCTCGTCCGCTTGCCATTGTGGGGATGCTCATTACCGTTGTCACGACATATGAGTTTACAAAGCTGACCATTGATACTTCCTATAGTCACATAGTGCTCATGTATGCAGTACGTGCATTTGGTATGTCACTCTTGATGATGCCAGTTATGACAGCAGGGATGAACCAATTACCGCAGCACTTAAACAGCCATGGTACAGCGATGTCTAATACATTAAGACAAATTAGCGGTTCCATCGGTACGAGTTTGATCACAACGATTTATACGAATCGGACGACATTCCATTATTCCAATATGGCGGATCAAACAAATACAGCGGACCCGTTCTTTATGAATTCATTCCAGGCGGCTGTATCGAATGTGATGCATCATATGGGTATGACAGCAGAAGCTGCTCAAAAATATGTATCCACCCAGCTCTTTACGAAAGCACAGATCGATTCAAACGTGATGGGTATCAATGATGCTTATATGTGGGTGACATTATTCTGTGCGGCTGGTGTCATTCTCAGCTTGTTCCTGCGAGATGTTCGTAAGGATAAAAAGCGAAAAGAACAGCAGCATAAGAAACAAGAAATATCACTGCTTCCAGCACCTAAGGAAGCAAACCAAGATGCAAGATAAGTGTGGAGGGACCGTACATGAAAATTTATGTTGTATACGATAGTGAAGGTGACCATACAAAAGCACTTGCAGAAGCGATTGCAGCAGGCGCGGGTGAAACAGAGCAAGCTGAAGTATTCATTGATCACGTGAAAGATGCGGATATTCGCAAGCTTGATCAAATGGATGCGATCATTTGGGGCTGCCCTGGTCACTTTGGTACCATTAGTTCTGGGTTAAAGACATGGATTGACCGTCTCGGCTACTTATGGGCAGAAGGAAAACTAATCGATAAAGTCGGTGCTGTTTTCTGTACAACTGCTACAACACACGGCGGTTTAGAAATGACAATGCATAATTTGATCACACCAATGTTCCACCAAGGAATGCTTGTTGTCGGCCTTCCTGGAAATGTTCCAGAGAATGCTTTATACGGCTCTTACTATGGAGCTGGTGTGACATGTCCGATCGATTCAGATGAATTGATTTCGACTGAAGGCATTGAACTTGGAAAAGCACTAGGAAGACGTGTAGCATCAGTCACTGCATCATTTAAGCGATAAGGAGAGGGTTCTTTTGGCGACGATTATTGTAGCGTTAGTAGCTGCTGTTCTAGTCATTATTGGATTAGTAGCGTTCAATGTCAGACACGCATCAGCCGATAAGGAAGAGATCAAAGAAGATGTCTCCAATCAGCCTGACGTGCCGCATAGCGAGCCAGAAGCTGTGGCGAGACATGTAGAGCCTGAAGTTGAAAAAAAAGCGTCAGAGCCTTCTCAAACGGATGATGCTGCGTCTGGCGACGATTTCTATAGACAGGCGCTTCAAAAGTTTAAGCAGCCAGAACCACCTGTCAAAGAAGAAGAACCAGAGACAAAAATGAATGATGATATGTATCGTTCTGCTTTGCAGAAGCTAAAGCAGAAGGACAAATAAAAAAGAGAACCTCTCATCAGGTTCTCTTTTTTTATGGCACAAAAAAACCGCCGGCAGAAGCCGAGCGGTTTTCCTTCACTCTATAAAGTGCTAAAAGAGCAGATGCTCTTAAATTACGCTTTGTTAACGTTAGCAGCTTGTGGTCCACGGTTACCTTCAACGATTTCGAAAGAAACTGATTGACCTTCTTCTAAAGTTTTGAAGCCTTCGCCTTGGATAGCAGAGAAGTGAACGAATACATCGTCTTGACCTTCTACTTCGATGAATCCGAAACCTTTTTCAGAGTTGAACCATTTTACTTTACCTTCTAACATGAAATTTCCTCCTAAAGCGATCTTAACGCTTAAATTCACTATTCTTGCTCTTACACAAACTTCAAAGACGAAAACTCTTTCAAAACTTTCTTCTTAAAGATGATACGAACAAAAATAATTACCTTTACTTTACCAGTGTTTGCGGGAAAAAACAACTGTTATACGAAAACTTTTTTAAAAATAATTAGTGCTAACAAATTGAGGAAAATGCCTATGTCAAATGGTCTTTTTTTCTCTCTGAAAAGCTCACTTGATTTCGGCCGGACTCCTTCGCTTTATAGAGCTCCTGATCAGCTATAATCGGTAATTGCTTGATGTCTGCACCAGTTCCATGAGAAGAAGCACATCCAATTGATACCGTAGTGTGAATGGACAGACCGTTTTTTAAATAAATCGGCTGATCGGCTATTTTTTTTCGTAAGCGTTCTGCAATCTGCCATGTTTTTTCAATTGTACAATTTGGTAGAAGGACAGCGAATTCTTCACCGCCAATCCGACCAATATAATCAGAGCTTCTTGTGTTTTTAATCAGTCTTGTACCGATTTCTTTTAAAACAATATCTCCCTCATGATGCCCATATTGATCATTGATGGTTTTGAAGTAATCGATGTCTAGGTAAATAAGGGACATTTGATGGATAGGCTGCTTCAACTTCTTAGTAAAAGCATCACTTAATACCTCATCGAACTTCCGTTTATTTAAAACACCTGTTAAAAAGTCATAATGAGCTTGGAATTTATACAAATTTAACAGCTGATATGCTTTTGTTTGATGCTCAATGACATAAAAGTTAAACAATCCAGCAATATATGAGAAAATCCAATAAGTAGAATGCAGCTGAAATGATGTCTCATGCACGATCAAGATGAACAGGCTTGTGGCAACCACATTACCAATCGTAATGGATAACAGCATTTTCACAACATGATTCATATGACGCTCTGCAATCAAAAAGGAAGCGGCTGCGATAAACATCATGGAAAAAATATTGATGGAAGAAGCGATATTGGCTTCAATTAATAATCGGCCAATGATCACAACAAAAGCTGCAATCATTGTTTGGGCGATGCCTCCATAAAAGGCCGTTAAAATAAGGGGAATATGTCTTAAATCGATGATCGCTGGTCCTGTTTTAATAGAGAAGAACATTAAAAGGACACCGAGTAACCCAGAAAGCATGCCTTTGCATATTTGTCTGAGCAAGGTATCTTCTTTCTTTAGAAAATTCTCTTTAAACACAAGTATAAATAAGTAATGGAAAGTAACAAGAATTGTTAAATTAATAAAGAGGTCTCTTAGCAAATAGAATCACCTTTTTAAAATTACTAAAATTTGTTGCAAAAGAAAAGGGGAAAACAGATAATTAATAAAAATTTTAATGATGAGGAATTGAAGAAAATGCGAGGAAAACGCTTTCCAGATCAAACGGACTGGCTTTCTTTTTTTGAAAAAATGCCAGATGCCGGATTTGAAAAAGAAATGCCGATTGAATATCAAGATTTGACGTTTCGGTTCGAGAATCAGGAGGAGCGATTTGTTGTAACTATGTCGCTTGCTATGAAGGAATTTACCTTAAAAGTCGTTCGAAAAAAGACCGAAGCTGTTTTGGGAATATATGATTTTAAAACAGTACAGCATGTAGAAATAAAAAAAGATCAGAAGGAAAAAAAGGAACTTTTGCTGATATTAGAGCATCATGACGACTTCATCACAACAATCGAAATGACATTTTTACCTTCCTTTTGTCTTATGGTCAAAGAACATTTTTCAGGAGAATAAACAGGAGCCTCTATTTATGAAGGCTCCTGTTTTTATTATTTGTGCTCAATGTCATTGATGACTTGCTGGATCGATTCATCATCCATCACATTCATCACATTTTCATCAATGTGAAGAGATTGCGCATAAGACTCTCTTGGCTGATGGGTTCTTGATGGTGATTGTTGCTGGTTCGATTGATTTGGCTGGACAGCTGTGAATGCTTGCTTGATCATTTGTCCAACTTCACCTGTTCCTTTTGATTCTTTGTGTGAGTGTGACTCATGGCGAGATGAGTCTTGGTGCTGATGGCTTGCGCCTTTCATCATTGAAGACATATTCATTTGTGTCATGCTTTTCAGCCTTCTTCGTAAAACCGGGGAGAATAATGCAATGATAGCTGTTGATACTGCGATCATTGCGCCAGTGCTCATACCTTTTCTTTTTCTAAACAAACGAATCCCTCCATTTGATCGTGATGATCTTTCATCAAGTTTAGGATGACCAAACAAAGCTGAATTATGAATTCATTTTGCGGAAACAGAGGATGTGTGCATAAAAACCCGGCTGGATGAAAAACCTATGAGCAAAAGGAGGGAATAATTGATGAATAAGAAATGGATGCTATCTTTACTGCTCGTGCCAACATTAATCACCGCTGGGTGTGGAATGAACAATCAAGGCGATGAGCGTAGAGGAACAATGAAAAGGCAATATGAAAATGTCACATATAAGAATGACAACATGAGACAGGATCAGCCAGATGTTCAAACACCTCAGAAGGTCAAAGTGGCAGATAAGGCGTCAGAACTTGTAGCGAATATGCCTGAAGTGAAAACAGCGAACGTGCTTGTCACAGGAAAAAACGCATTTGTTGCCGTTGTACTTGAAGGCAATAAAAGCGGTGATGTAACGGACGATCTGAAAAAGAAAATTTCAGACAAAGTCAAATCAACGGATCAACAAATCGACAACGTGTATGTATCTGCTAATCCAGACTTTGTCGATCGTATGAAAGGTTACGGAAAACGTATTAAAAGCGGAGAGCCAATTTCAGGATTCTTCGATGAATTTACTGAAACGGTTAGACGTGTCTTCCCTGAATCAAAATAGCTACGACAAAAGCCGTATGTCATATGCGGCTTTTTTGTTTGGAACCGCACCTCGCGCACCTGACTGCATAAAGTAAAAAATATATCACCTCTTGTTGATCTTTGTTTCTTCATAGAAAGAGAAAGAGGGTGCAGGATGAATTCAGGTGGGGAGCAAATGAAAGCCAAGCCGTCATTGATTCATAAAAAACTTGTAGGCGGAATGATTGCAGCAGGTCTGATTTTTTATGCTTTCACCGCGTACTTGATTTATGTTGCGTTTCAGCTGACAGGACAATATTTGGAGCAGTCTTCTCCTAAAACGGTTATCACGGAGGGACTCAATAAGCAAGTCTATGAACATATTCGAATCTACTATGCAGAGGAAGAGGATGCTTTTGTTGATCTGACCATAGAGGCCATGAAACAGGCAGAGAAGAGAACAGCGTCAGTGTTTCAGTTTGAAGCTGACAGACCTTTAGACGTTATTTATTTTGATGATAAAGAGACGATCGAACAAATGGCTGGAATTAAGCATATAACCGGATTTTACTCTGATCATGATCAAATGATTGGGTTATATCCAGATAAACGGGAAGCATTATTGAAGAAAGAGACTCTGCCTTTATACTTTTTCAATACGCTTTTTATTCATGAGTATGCTCATTTTGTTTTCTATGAAAAGGTCCATTCATATGAAGTATCTCCAGGCATTTTTCCGCTTTGGTTCCACGAAGGAACAGCAGAGTGGACGGCCTATGACGTGTTAAATGCTACGTCTGAACGCTTCGACGTGATTCCATTTCAATCTCTTCATTCTGATCAAGACTGGCAGAACTCCCGGGTAACGTATGAGACAGATGTCTATTTACAAAGCTATTATATGATCTATGAGCTGGTGCAGCTTTACGGACGAGATGTCATACATGAGATCATGGAGGAAACTGCGAAAACGGGCCAATTTGCTAGCGGCTTTGAACAGGCGACGGGGGAGAGGCTCACAGATTTTGAAGAACAGTTTAAAGTGATGTACCAAAGAAAAAACGGCTGACCAGAGAAGGGGTCAGCCGTTTTTTTAATGAAGCGGTTTTTGTTGATCAGCCTTGCTAGGAGGCATTTGAACCTGCCCCTGAAGCGGTGCAAAAGCTGACGTCATGGCTGTCATGTCTTGTTTGGAAAGCTGAGGAACTTGATAGTAGCCATGCTTGTTTTGATACAAGAAAATTTCATAGGCCATTTCGATAAAGTTCGGGATCTGCGCAGCAAGCACACGTCTGACAACAGGGTTTGTAACTTCTAATGCGGACATGGAAAGTAACCCAGCGTGTGATTTGACTAGGCTGAGCATATGTCCTGTGATGCCTAAGTCTTTTACATCCTGTAAGGACTGATTCGGCTTCTTCGGCTGAGTAGGTTTGATTCCGTATGTCACTTGTGTGTGTTCTTTCATCATATAAGTAGCGGTTTCTTCACTAGGCTTTTGGCCTGTAGAAAAACAATCTACAGTGACATTGTACTGGGATAAAACGAATTGATATTGTCGATCCAAGATGTCGGATAATGCAGGATCTTGAATAAATTGCCGCAGGATCATATATTGATCCAAAATATTAATCGTGCCGGCTAAAATTTCATGTAAATCGAATAACTCATGCCCGCCATGGTTGAGTTCAGGCTGCTGAGCGCTTCCTTGAAACATTGGCTGCTGATCGTTTTGCATTGAGATTCCTCCTTTTGTTTATACATTCTGTTTTAATGTGAGGATGTTTTCTCGTTTTCATGCAAAAAACATTATTTACAATTAGAGGGTTTTCTTTCTTTTTGTCGAAAAAAAGTATCAGACGAATGAACATGGGGGTACCAGATGCAGGACAAAATCATTAATCGTTTGATAGAAGACGAACATGTGCAGGCACCAGTGATCGGCATCGGTGTTTCGCCGTTTGAACAGCATCATCTTGAGGCTTTTTTTCAATCGTTGCCACATGAATTAAATGCCTCTTTTATTGTTGTGCAAAATCATGTGACAGGCGATTGTATAACAGATTTAGAAGCACTTGTTTTACCGATTGGCTACCGGGCAAAAACGATTAAACATGGTGAGAAAGTCATGAAGAAGACCATCTATTTTTGTCCGCAGCATGCGGCTGTGACGTTAACAGAAGATCATCGGCTTCATGTATCAGAGCAGCTGCCCACAAACAAGGCATGCTCTGTTGACTCGCTTTTTAAGTCACTTGCCAGTGTTCAAAAGGAAGAGGCGTTTGCGATCTTTTTTCAAAAAGGTCATTGTGTGGGGAGTGGATTGCTTCGGTTGGTTGAGCAAGGCGGTACAGCTTTATCATGCAGTGAGGTAGAGAGTGGTTTTGACAGCATGTATCATCACACATTCAAAAATCCATCCACCCTTGCAGCTTATATGGCCAATATCATCAATGTCCCGCATGTGGATGAGGCGGAGCCAGCTTTACTAAGAATCATTGAACGTCTCGAAATGTATAAAGGGATTGCCTTTTCTACCTATGAAAAGAAAAGGCTGCTTTCTGTTATTCAAAAACGCATGCGCACCGCAGACGAACCGATGTCATTATTAACAGAGTACGATCGTTTATTAGAAAGAGAACCAGATGAGCTTGACCGCCTGCATGCCCAGCTCCTAAGCGGCACGACTGCTTTCTTTAGAGATATGGAGGCTTTTCGAGTATGTGAACAGAAGGTGATCCCGTCAATCATTGACCATTCGATGAACAACGGGAAATCTCGATGCCGAATTTGGATTGCGGGATGTTCGACAGGGGAAGAAGCTTATTCTTTTACGATTTTATTTTTAGAAGAAATGAAGCGAAGAGATGTGTCCATTGAACTTCAAGTCTTTGCGACAGATATCAACCGAAAAGCCATTCAAATAGCTAGTAAAGGTCTTTATTCGATAGAGTCTATGGCAAGCATACCGGAAAAATGGCGGGCGCGATATTTCGAAAAAAAAGGTGACGCTTTTATTGTGAAGCAGTCGCTTAGAAAACATATTGTTTTTGCTCCTCACAATTTATTGATTGATTCACCTTTTATCCACCTCGATTTTATCAGTTGCCGAAATGTTCTGATGTACTTTGAGCCAGAAGTACAAAAACGAGTATTATCCCGATTCCAATATGCTTTAAAAGATCAAGGGGTGTTAATCTTAGGGCCAAATGAAACTGTTCCCAATATTCCTCGATTGTTTCAATTATTCAATGAGAAGTGGAACATTTACACCTATTCAAATGTTCCTGCATCTAGTGTCCCTTGGGTATATGACGCTCGTGATGCCGAGTTAAAAAAGCGAGCTGCACAATATATGGAAGAAGTGAGCGGAGAATATGACGCATGCATGGTGATCAATGATTGTGACAAAATTCTGGCGATGTCAAATGGGGCCTATTCCTTCTTAGACCGTACAGAAGTGTCAGATCAATCATGTGAATATGTCACACCTGATTATTTGAAAGAGATGTTGAGTCAAACCTTTCAAAAGGTATGGACGGACGAGACAGAGGTTGTGTTTCAGCATGTTCTCATTTCGGAAAAAGGAAAAAAGCAGTATGCGGATTTTATTGTAAAGAGTTTTGATCACCGTTTTAAAGGGGTATACGTCATTCTCATTCGAATGAATGAGAGAGGGAAAATTCAAGAGAACAGCAGGGAAAAAGGGATGCCAGATCAGAATTCAGTTTATCAACAGCGTATTGTCGATTTAGAAAATGAACTCAATGAAATTAAACAAAAAGAGCAGGAGGCAAGGGCTCAATTAAAAGTGAAAAACACGCAAATAGCGGAGCTTGAGAAAAAACATGAACATTTTATTAATATCATAAACAACTTAAGGGTAACAAGGGAAGAACTGTATAGACCTTCTGTTAAGCCTCAGCTTGCGACGTTGTTTGTGGACCGGGACATGAATATTCGCTATTACACTCCTACAGCCGCCTCTTTATTTACTTCAGCTCAAATAAGGCAACAGCAATCCTTTCAGGCGATGGCTAAGAAGCTTACGCAGGAAACGCTCTATCATGACATACAATCGGTTATCTCGGACAGGCGCGTCATCGAACGGGAAATTGAAACGAATGAAGGAGAACAATTCACTGTTCACATTACACCTATCTTTGATCAAGATCATGAGGGAGCGGTGATGACGTGGATTAAAATGACGGAAATGACAAAAATCAAACAGTCACTCCATCTAGCGGTAACAGCACTGGATAACAGCCATATCCATATTGTTGTTGCAACTGAGGAAGGGGTCATCCAATGCGTGAATCAGCGCTTTTGCCAGTTTGTACAGCAGCATGAATATGACCTGATCGGCAAAGATATTTTTTCTGTCTATCATTCGCTGTGTCAATGTGATGATTTAGAAAAGCAATGGGACGTTTGTTTAAAAGAAGGCAGCTGGACTGGTGAGCTGTACTTTCAGGATATATCAGGCCGTGAACGATGGGAGAGGGTCTCTTTACACCGAATTGATGATCCTGACAAAATGCAGTCAACCGTGATGCGGATTTCAGAGGACATTACCAATCAAAAGCAGTCAGAGAAGATGCTGATGAAGTCAGAGATGCTGTCCGCAGTTGGTCAGCTTGCAGCCGGCATCGCCCATGAGATACGGAACCCGCTGACGTCGTTAAAGGGATTTTTACAGCTGATGATTCAAAGTAAGAAATATCAGAAGGATTATGCAGATGTCATGATGTCTGAATTTAATCGGCTTGAAGCGATTATTAATGAATTCCTTGTGCTCTCTAGAAGCAAATCGGTGAAATTTGAGCCGGTACATGTCAATCTTCTGCTCGAAGAAGTGATCATGGTCGTTGAATCACAGGCGGTTTTAAAAGGCGTGTCTATTCAGAAGAATTTGTCTCCGTCGCTGCCAAACATTCAAGGTATACCGAATGAACTGAAACAAGTTTTCTTAAACATTCTTAAAAACGGTATTGAAGCGATGGATGGTGTGACAGGTGTCATTCAAGTCACATCCGTATTGGAACATAATCAGATGATGCTGATTTTTGAAGACCAGGGAAAGGGCATACCAGAAGACGAAATAGGGAAACTAGGTGAACCTTTTTATACAACGAAAGAAAAAGGGACTGGCCTTGGTTTAATGATGACGATTAAAATCATTGAAAGCCATGGCGGCAGCATTCGTTTTGAAAGCAAAAGCTTTGAGGGGACACGAGTGATTATTACGTTTCCAATGAGCTGAAAGACATAAGATTTACAAGAAATCCATCTACCATCAATAATTACTTAGTACACTATGAGAGATAAAGCTCGGAAGGGGAGGGTCTAATGAAACGTGTTCAATCCATTCGAATGATCTGCTGTCTGGTTTTAGTGATCTTTAGTCTGCAATCCTTACTGCCTGGCATGATCACAGCAGAACAAGCCATTGCGTCTGAAAAGAAGGAAACGGTTTGGAACCAAAAGAAGCCAATGAAAATAAAGAAAGCCCGTCAGCTGATCGGAGAGACGGTGACGGTGAGTGGAATTGTGACAGCAGACCAATCGGCTATAGGCAATGGGAAACTGTCAACGTACATTCAAGACAAATCAGCTGGAATCAATATTTATTCAGCACAGCAAAGCAATTTCCCAGAACTAAAAGCAGGCATGAAGGTGACAGTAACGGGGAAGATCACGTCTTATAAAGGACTGATTGAAATTGTGCCGGATCGAGACCGTCTGAAGATCGATGGTGTGAATCAAACTTTGCCAAAACCGAAGCGAGTCTCCGTGAAACAACTAGAAAC
Source organism: Bacillus sp. FSL R5-0712 (assembly GCF_038593285.1). NCBI lineage: Bacteria > Bacillati > Bacillota > Bacilli > Caryophanales > Bacillaceae > Bacillus > Bacillus sp. FSL R5-0712. Next base: position 971,835 of record NZ_CP151981.1, read on the forward strand.
GGATCAGGCACGTAAACATGAAGGAAAACTTGTGAAGGTCAATGGCTATGTTGAATCAAAACCAGAGCAGCCGGCTGGCGGTGGATACAATGTAGTGATCATTGATAAAAAATATCACAGCACCATCCTTAGAGTGATGGTGGATACAAGTGCCATTGATGAAGTAAAGACAGGGAAATGGTATGAGTTTACAGGAGTGTTAAGCAGATATGATACGCTGCAGGTGCTTCCAAGACACAAAGGTGATGTCAGTCTGCTGAAACGCCAGCCAAAGCCGCCAAAAATGAAGAAAGAATACGATGCAACGGTTGACCGGGTGGTAGATGGAGATACGATTCATTTAAAGAAGCCTGTGCTTGGTACAACAAAAGTGCGCTTTGTGAATATGGACACGCCGGAAACGTACCATAAGCCAAAAAATGAATTAGATCAAAACCAGCTGCGTTTTGGACAAAAGGCGGCGGACTATTTAAATACGCTTCTTTCAAGCGGAGATAAAGTCACATTAAAGATTGGTCCTGAAGCGAAGGACGGCTATGGACGTCTTTTAGCTCAAGTGAAAACCAAAAAAGGGGTCAATACGAATTTAGAGCTTGTGAAAAAAGGATATGCCCCTACGTATTTCATCTGGCCGGTTGGAGATGAAAAGGACTATCAGATGTTCCAAAAAGCTGTCAAAGAGGCAAAAGAAAAAGGGCTGGGCATATGGAACGAAGCGGACCCGCTGCTGGAACAGCCGTTTGAATTTAGGGCACGTGAACAGAAAAAAGGACTGACACGCTACGTCGGTGATTCATCAGCGAAAACGTACGTATCGCCTGACAGCTGGAAAGAAATCGCTGTAGATAAACGCATCTTTTTTGCTTCAAAAGAAGAAGCAGAACAGGCTGGCTATCAGCCGGCAGAGGAAGCTGGGGAAGTCCCGTTAACCATTTTAAGCATGAATGATTTACACGGAAAAATTGATCAACAATACGAACTGGATCTAAAAGGTGATGGCAATAAAGGGACGTACGGGCGGATGGATTATGTGGCGGCTTATATGAAACAAAAACAAGCAGCAAACAAAAATACGATCACAGTCCATGCTGGAGATATGATTGGCGGCAGCTCTCCAATATCGTCTCTTCTGCAAGATGAACCAACAGTTGAACTCATGGAGAACATTGGCTTTGATGTTGGCACGGTCGGCAACCATGAATTTGATGAAGGGGTGGACGAGCTATTACGTATCATAAATGGCGGAGATCATCCTAAAGGAACAAAGGGATATGACGGACAGAATTTTCCGCTCGTTTGTGCAAACTGTGAATACAAGGATACAGGCAAACCACTTTTACCTGCTTATGAAATCATGGATGTCGAAGGAATTCCTGTAGCATTTATCGGTGTTGTAACAAAGTCAGCCGCAGGAATGGTCATGCCAGAAGGGATTAAAGACATTCAGTTTACAGATGAAGTCAAAGCCGTAAATGAAGCCGTTAAGGAACTAAAACAAAAAGGGATCAAAGCCATAGCGGTCTTAGCTCATATGACAGCATCGCAAAATGGAGACACCATCACTGGAGAAAGTGCGAAGCTTGCCAAAGAAGGCGATGATGAAATTGATGTCATCTTTGCAGGGCATAATCACGAAGTCGTAAACGGAGAGGTCAATGGGAAATTAATTGTTCAAGCATTTGAATATGGGAAGGCCATTGGCGAAGTTAATGTAACACTTGACCGCAAAACGAAGGATATTGTCAAAAAGAGTGCAAATATCCAGTACGTAGACCAATCTGGTATTGAAAAGGACAAGGAAGCAGCCGGCATCCTAGCACATTACGGGAAAGAAGTTGAGCCGATTATTAGTGAGGTAGTTGGAGAAGCTGGTATCAAAATGGAAGGCGGCTATTCAAATGATGGAGACACGCCGCTCGGTAATTTGATTGCTGATGGCATGAGGTATTCTATGAAAAGTGATTTTGCCATGATGAATGGCGGCGGCATCAGACAAAACCTTGAAAAAGGGCCGATTACGTGGGGAGATCTGTTTAATATTCAGCCTTTTGGCAACGTATTAGTTAAACTTGAGATTAAGGGGAAAGACTTGGCTGAGATCATTGAAGCGCAAATTTCTCCTCAATTTGGACCAGATTATAGCATTTCGGGCTTTTCATATTCCTATGATCCGGTAACATATAAAGTAGTCGACTTAAAGCTGCCAGATGGATCAGCCGTTGCGCTCGATCAAACATATACACTCACCGTGAATAACTTTATGGCAACTGCCACTGGCAGTAAATATGCACCGATAGGAAGGCTTGGGAAAAATCCTGAAACAGGTCCAGAGGATTTAGAAGCCACTGTCGCTTTTGTGAAGAGCTTTGAAGGGGCTTCCATTGTGTATCAAAAAGAGGGACGCATTCAAAAAGCAAAACAAGAAGAAAAAGCAGCAAGCTAAAGAGCGTATCATCTAAGAGAAATGTAACAGGTAAAGGAGTTTAAGCATGAAAAAGTGGCTTGCACTTACTGTGATGACAGCAGGAATTGTCTTGCTAGGCTGGGGAATTTGGCAAATCGCCTCTACACACCTTCAAACAGCACAATCATTAGAAGACGCGAAGAAAGCGGTAGCGGACGATCAAAGGATGTCAAAAAAGCAGTTTTCTCCTGAAGTGGGGAAAGCCTCTGGCATCCTGACGATTCCGAAATTAAAAGCAGACCTTCCCATTGTCGAAGGGACAGATGCGGATGATCTTGCCAAAGGAGTCGGGCATTACAAAGGCAGTTATTACCCTGATCAAAAGGGACAAATCGTCCTATCTGGCCATCGTGACACGGTATTTCGCCGAACAGGTGAATTGAATATTGGCGATCAGCTGAAAATCACTGTGCCGTATGGTGAGTTTGTTTATGAAATCACACATACGAAAATCGTGGATCAGCATGATACATCCATTATTACTTTGCAGAATAAAAAGGAAGAGCTCGTGTTAACGACATGCTATCCATTTCATTTCGTCGGCAATGCACCAGAGCGGTACATTATTTATGCAAAAAGAGCATCTGTCTAAACAAAAAGAGCCTGCATTAAACAGCAGGCTCTTTTTTTAATGGATGATCTCGTCCATGAGCTGAGCCATATCTAGTGGAAGCGGTGCTTCTATGCTCAGTTGCTCACCTGTAAAAGGATGTGTCATCTCTACTTGTTTGGCATGGAGAGCGCATCTGTTGATATGATGGCGAGCTCCGCCATAAAGTGTATCTCCGGCTAAAGGGTGCCCAAGACTGCTAAGATGGACTCGAATTTGATGTGTTCTTCCCGTCTCAAGTTGCAGCTTGACGGCTGTCATTTGCAGGCGTTTATTGATGTTCATGACCTGAAAGTGAGTGACAGCACTTTGACCAGTAGGAGAGATTCTTCGTCTGACGGCATGATGCTTGTCACGGCCAATCGCTGCCTCGATAGTGCCTTTCTTTTTCTTGAAAAGTCCTTCTGCGATAGCGATGTAGGTTCGGCTGATCGTTTTTTTAGAAAGCATTTGATCAAGCGCAGCATGAGCAAATCTGTGTTTGGCAAAAATGACCGTGCCGCTTGTGTCTTGATCGAGTCTGTGAATATGTCTCACTCGCTTTTCCTCGCCATTTGCTTGAAAATGAAAGGCTACAAGGTTTGCCAGTGTGCCCGTTTGTCCCTTTTCATTCGGGTGCGTTGGTCGTCCAGCGGGCTTTTGCACAATCAATAAGTGCTCGTCCTCAAAGAGTACCTCTAATTCACCATATTCTGGCGTCACATCACTTTCTTCCGTTTCAAATAAATCGATCAGGATGTGATCGCCTGTACTGACTTTTGCCGCATGATGGGCAGGCTTTTGATTTAAACGTATTTTTTGATGCTCCATCCAAAAATGGATAATCGGTTTTGAGGCCGACACGGCTGTTTTTAAAAACTGACTCAGTGAAGTGTCATGATCCTGCTCACCTGCTTTTAGCGAGAGCGTGTGTCCGTTAATGTTCATGATATTCGTTCCTCTCTTTGGGTATATATAGGAAACACTTACCTTGGCGAACGCCTTTTTTTCTGTGCTATTCTGAATGGAGAAATAACGACAGAGAGGTAGATGTCACGTGAGAATAATGAAAGCTGCTACAGACCTGCAAGAGCAGGCAATTGAAGAAATATCAAAGGATGTTGAAGATCTTCTATCCCATGCTGTCGGTGAAAACCCAGCTGCGCGTCAACAAGAACGCCCGCTGACCTTTGTTGAAGGGGTTTATAACGGGACGATGGACGATGCTTTTCGTATTTTATCGGGACTTCAGCTATTACATACCATTATTGTAAAACCTAAACGCCATATTACAAAGCGTGATCGTGAGCTATTCGAGCGAAACCGTGAGCAGGTCAATGCATGCGGCTTTTCTTTTCCGTTTGATTTAGACGATTTTGCCAGCCGCCGTCTTCAAAATGCGTAAAAGTTGGTGTGAACTTCCTTGTTAAGTTACAAGGCTGCCGCACATACTATTTTTAAGGGAACGGAGAAACCTTTAGATCTGTAATACCAAACCCGCTCTTTTTCAACATTGCCTATTTCTCCACGAATCGGAGCGCTTGGATCTCTTGCAGAAAAAACCGAACACGGGTAGGAGCCTGACAAAATGGTACAGGCTCCTTTTATACATAATTATTTTAGCAGACATTCATCTTTGAAAGTCAATTTTATTCACGATATGATAGCATTGAGTATCATATTAAAGACTTTCGTAAAAAAAAGGAGTGGCCTCGTTGGTAAAGGCGATTATATTTGATTTTGACGGATTAATTTTAGATACAGAAACACATGAATATGAAGTTTTACAAGAAATGTTTGCAGAGCATGAGTCGGAGCTGCCTCTTTCTGTATGGGGCAACGTTATTGGGACGCAGGCAGGTTTTAAGCCTTTTGAATACTTAGAAAAGCAGCTAGGAAAGACGCTCGATCATGAGGCACTCACAGCGGACCGGCGTTCTCGTTTTCAAAAGAGAATGAAGGATGAATCAGCACGGCCTGGTGTAGAAGCTTATTTACAGGCAGCGAAGGAGCTTGGAATTAAGATTGGACTTGCTTCCAGCTCAGACTATAAATGGGTGTCTGATCACCTGAAGCAAATTGGTCTTTTCGATTACTTTGAATGTATTCGCACGTCAGATGATGTGGAAGAAGTCAAACCAAATCCAGAGCTTTATTTGCAAACCGCAAGCTGCTTAGGTGTAGAGCCAAAGGATTGTGTGGCATTTGAGGATTCAGTGAATGGATCAATTGCTGCCAAACGCGCAGGCATGAAATGCGTCATCGTCCCAAACAAAGTGACGAGCACGCTGCAGTTTGAAGAATATGATGTCAGATTAGAATCCATGGCTGAAATCGAATTGCTCCAGCTATTCCATCAGCTTGAAAAAGAGGATCAGTAAGGGGGCAAAAACATCATGGCAGAAAAACTCGATTTAACGCGGTTTGAAAAAAGAATGGTGATTCGTAATATCCGGGAAGAAGATATTGACCGCATCATCGCCTTGCAGGAGATATGCTTTCCGGGCATGGACCCTTGGAAACGAGAGCACCTTGAAAGCCATCTTGAGCATTTCCCAGAAGGTCAGTTTTGTGCTGAATTTGAGGGAGAAATCATTGGCTCTTGTTCAAGTTTATTAATTAACTTTGATGAATACGATGACCGTCATACTTGGCAGGACATCACAGATGATGGGTACATCACAAACCATAATCCAGATGGGATGAATATGTATGGAATTGAAGTGATGGTTAGTCCTGAATACCGCCGCATGAAAATTGGCCATCGTTTATATGAAGCAAGAAAAGACTTAGCGAGAAGATTAAATTTAAAAAGCATCATCATTGGCGGACGCATCCCGAATTATCATAAATACCAAGAGGAAATGACGCCTCGTCAATATGTGGAGCAGGTCATGCTTCACCAAATTTATGATCCTGTTTTATCTTTTCAGCTGTTAAATGAATTCAGCCTCATGCGGATCAATCCGAATTACTTGCCGGACGATAAGGCATCGAGCACATATGCGACGTTAATGGAATGGAACAACGTCGATTATCGTCCGCAATCGAAGAGATATTATAAATCGGCATTCCCAGTTCGTATTTGCGTCATTCAATATGCGATGAAACAAATTCATTCTTTCGAGGAATTCATGAATCAGGTGGAGTATTATGTTGATGTCGCATCAGATGCGTCAGCTGACTTTGCCGTATTCCCAGAAATCTTTACAACGCAGCTCATGTCTTACTTAGAGGAGCGCTCCCCAAGTCTTGCAGTGCAAAGGATCACAGAATATACCGAGGACTACATTAATTTGTTCACAGACCTTTCTGTGAAGTACAACATTAACATCATTGGCGGATCCCATTTCGTTGAAGAGGAAGGGAAAATCTACAATATCGCTTATTTATTTAGACGTGATGGAACAATTGAAAAGCAATATAAGCTCCATATCACACCGAATGAAAGAAAATGGTGGGGGATTTCAGCAGGTGATCAGGTTCGGGTATTTGATACAGACTGTGGTAAAATTGCGATCCAAATTTGCTACGATATTGAATTTCCTGAGCTTGCTCGAATTGCAGCTGATAAAGGAGCGAAAATTATTTTTACTCCGTTCTGTACAGAAGACCGCCAAGGCTATTTAAGAGTGCGTTACTGTGCACAGGCTAGAGCGGTTGAAAACCAGATTTATACCGTAATCTCAGGAACTGTCGGAAACCTTCCGCAAACCGAAAATATGGATGTCCAATATGCACAGTCAGCAATTTTTGCCCCTTCTGACTTTGAATTTGCAAGAGATGGGATTGTAGGAGAATGTAATCCAAATATAGAAATGGTTGTCGTTGGCGATGTCGATTTAGAAATTTTAAGAAGACAGCGGCAAGATGGAACGGTACGTCAGCTCAAAGACCGAAGAAGAGACGTGTACCATATTGAATATAAGAAATAATGAAAAGAAGCGCCTATCACAAGGCGCTTCAGCGCGCAGACAAACCCTCGCATTCGGTGTCAGGTCTGTGCTCCAGTGCTCACGAATGTTTCATTCGCTCCGCTCCGGTGCTCGACCTTCCTAGACTGCAAAGGTTTTCTATCACGCTGAAAAGAAGCGCCTGTCACAAGGCGCTTTTTTTTGATTAAGAGACACAGTAGCAGTACGAGCGCTGCTACCTGTTCAAGATTCATCATCATTTTTTTGCTTAAATAAGATGGAGAGCTTATTTTTTCATGCGATAAAGGGATGCCGGAGCAAAATCTGAATATACTGAAACGAGATCATGTGTTCAAAAAGGAGAGGAACATGGGACGACAAGCTAAACATTTGTATATCAATTTACCGGTAAAGCATGTCAAGGAATCAAAGGCTTTTTTTGAGCAGCTGGGTTTTGACTTTCAAGAGCAGCTGACCAATGATCAGGCAGCTTGTTTGGTCATTGGTGACACCATTACGGTCATGCTGTTAACCCATAAGCATTTTCAAACCATCTCAGAAAAACAATTGGTGGATGCAAGGCAGGGATCAGAGGTCATTGTCTCTATGCGGGTTGATTCACGAAAAGAGGTCGATGAGCTGGTGGAGCAGGCGATGGCAGCAGGCGGGTCACCGTTTAAGGAAAAGCAGGATCATGGGTTCATGTACGGTTGGAGCTTTCAGGATCTTGATGGTCATTTGTGGGAAGTGTTCTATTTGGATGAGGAGAGAAGCGGCCTTTCATAGGGTGCTTCTTTTTTATTGTTTAACAGTGGTATGATTATGAGGGAGAATAGGAATTCATCTAGAGAAAAGTAGGTGCAGCATGGAGTTTTTACTTGTCTTACTGCCAGTGTTCGGTATTTTCCTTATCGGGTATATTGGGCAGAAGGCTATTGGTTTTGACATACATACGCTCTCATCAATGTCTTTATATTTAATGTCACCATTTCTTGCGTTTGAAACCTTTTATCAAAACAAAGTATCGATGGACTATGTGTACCTATCTATTTTTGTCGTCGGACTTTGTCTTTCACTTGTTTTATGTGTCTTTATTTTATCTCGTATTTATGGTTATTCGAAGGAAATGTATTGTGCCATGATTCTGTCGTCAGCATTTATGAACAATGGGAATTACGGCACGCCTGTTGTCCTGCTTGTCTTCGGAGCAGCAGGTTTAGATATTGCCATCGTCTTAATGGTGCTGCAGCAGCTTGTTATGAGTACGATCGGTATGTATTATGCAGCAAAGGGCGGAGAGGATGCAGGGGATGGGAAGGTCGTGCTGAAAAAAGTGCTGCGTATGCCGGTTGCATATGGGGCACTCCTCGGTCTATTATTTCAGCTGATGGATCTTACACTACCTAAAGAGGTAATGACGGGTGTCCAGCTTGTGGGAGATGCCGCCATACCGACGATTATGCTTATTTTAGGCATGCAGCTCGCCGTCATTTCTTTTAAGCAAGTGGATTATCGCAATATTTCTTATGCTGTATTGCTGAAGCTGTTTATTTCACCACTCATCGCATTTGGCTTTACACTCATTTTACCGGTAGATGATCTAGTGAAACAAATTATGATCTTAGTTGCAGCCATGCCGACAGCAGCAAATACCACGCTCATGGCTGTACAATTTCGAACGAAGCCTGAGTTTGTCTCAAGCACGACATTTCTCAGTACCGTTTTAAGCATCGTGACATTACCAGTTTTATTATGGATTTTATCTATGCACCCTCTGGGATAGGGGATAGACGGCAAAACAAAGGGGGACATATCAATGAATGCAGATGTTCATTTTCAAGTGAGTGATGTGTTGAAAACAAAGTATTTTGCCCATGCAAAAGTGTTAGCAGGAGAAAAGGGATTGTTTCGGCAGGTCAAATGGGTCCATGTGCTAGAAGTACCTGCTGTAGAAGATTTGTTAAATGGGGGAGAGCTCATCCTAACAACAGCCGCAGGCTTTCATGATCAATTGGATGTGTTTCAAGCATTTTTAAAACAGCTGATCGATTCTGGTGCGGCAGGCTTATGTATTGAATTTGTTCCGCTCAGATTCGATGTGCCGGAAGAACTGATTGCGTATGCAGAAGAAAGAGATTTTCCGCTGATTTTGTTTACAAAAGAAGTGAAATTCGTCAACATCACACAGCATCTCCATACGATGATGATTGAACGCCAGTATCAAATGATGGCTGATCTAGAAGCACTATCATCAAAGCTGAATGAGCTTTTGCTGACTCCCCATCCGCAGATGGATATTTTGGATCAAGTGTATCAGCACGTAAGGGGCATTCTTTTACTCATTCCTGTTCAGGGGGAGCCGATTATTTTATGTGATTCCTCCAAACAAACCGAAGAGATGGTCATGAATTATTTACAGTTTGCTTCCTTGCCAAAAGGATACGAAGTGACCAAAAAAGAAGTGCTTGCACTCAAGCAGACATTTGCAGACCTTGTGCTCATTCATCAAACAAACACACTCTCAGAATTCGAACTGCTCGTAATGGATAAAGGGGCAAATGCTCTTGCCCAGCAAACGCTAAGAGAGCTTTATACAGAAGAGCTGAAGAAGACAAAAGAGAACGAATGGCTGCAAAAATGGTTCCAAGAAGAGCATACAGAAAGAGATATTTTAGAGCATCTTGAAGAAACAGAAGGATTGAAAAAGCCAACCGGCTGTGTGGTGATGCTCTTTCAAAAGCATCATCAAATCGAAGAAATCGCAGGAAATCTATATTTTCTCGTATCGTGCCGCTCTATCTTTCAGCGAGCGGGTTTCCATTTGATTCCTTATGAGCATCAAGGACAAACCTTGTTTATTTTATTGAACACGAGAAAGAAGGAGGATTGGAAAGAGCGTGCAGAGAGGGCTGCGAGTGATATCAAACAATTGTATGAGCGCGAGCAGCCCCGCGGAACTGTGATCAATTTTAGCATCGGTCCATATTGTGAACAGTTTCAGCATATGAGAAAAAGCTTTCAAGCAGCCAAAGAAGTGCTGCATTTAAAGAAAGTGATGCCCCAGCGTGTGGAAAGCCCATTTTATCAAGATTTGCATATGCTCCGTCTCATGCCTGTCATGAAGGAAAGCGGACTGCTTGAATGTATGGTGAAAGAGTATTTGGAGCCTGTCATTTTATATGATAAGCAAAATAGCGGAAGACTTTATCAAACGCTGAATATCTTTTTACAGACAAACGGTTCTAAAAAGGAAACTGCAAGCCAGCTCTATATTGTCAGGCAGACGCTTTATCATAGACTAGATAAACTGCAAGCATTGCTTGGCGAGGATATGATGCAGGCACCGAAACGACAGGCGCTTGAATTTGCGATTCTTGCATATGAATTCCTGCAAGGAAATGACCGTTAACGAAGTATGTTAGATTTGCTAAGCATCCGAGTAGAGTGTCTTACGATTCTTTTCAATCAGTTGACGATCTGTCTAATGTAATGGGCCCGGCCCCTTTTTTATAATGAAAGTAATGGTTGGTTCTCTCTTACGGGCGGCCTAGTTTCAGTTTCATATGCCTCCCTTTTCAGCCATATAATGAATAGAGGGGCAATGTGCTGCTGAAGCGGTTTAAGCTTCTTTAATGATGAAAACGGATACATGGGGGTCGGGAAGATGAAAATACATGAGCAGGCTCAAAATCTTCAGGCGAAAGATGATCAGTTGATCTGGCATCATATGAAAGGGACAAACAAGGAAAATGAAAGCATGGTCATTCACAAGGCAGAAGGCGCATGGGTGACTGATATTCATGGGAATCGCTATTTAGACGGGATGTCAGGTCTTTGGTGTGTAAATGCCGGTTATGGCAGAAAAGAGCTTGCAGAAGCGGCATATGAGCAGCTAAATACAATGCCTTACTATCCGCTGACGCAAAGCCATGTGCCAGCGATTCAGCTGGCTGAAAAGCTAAATGAATGGCTTGGCGGGGACTATGTCATCTTCTTTTCTAACAGCGGTTCTGAAGCCAATGAAGCCGCATTTAAGATCGCCAAACAATATCATGCGCAAAAAGGAGAGAGCACAAGAACAAAGTTCATCTCCAGGTATCGGTCGTATCACGGTAATACCGCAGCAGCTCTTGCTGCAACGGGGCAGGCGCAGCGTAAATATAAATATGAACCATTAGGTCAAGGCTTTATCCATGTCGCACCGCCTGATATGTATCGTCATCCTGAGGATCAAGATACATTGGCAAGTGCAGCGGCAATCGATCAAGCCATGACGTGGGAACTAAGTGAGACCATTGCTGGGGTCATTATGGAGCCGATTATTACAGGCGGCGGTATCTTAATGCCTCCGAAAGGGTATTTGAAGAGGGTCAAAGACATCTGTGAGGCTCATGGAGCACTTCTCATTGTGGATGAAGTCATCTGCGGATTTGGCCGGACAGGGAAGCGGTTTGGTTTTATGCATGAGGAAGTAAAGCCGGACATTATCACAATGGCAAAAGGGATCACAAGCGGCTATTTACCTCTTTCTGCAACGTGCGTGAAACGAGAAATCTATGAAGCGTACGCAGGGGAAGATACGTATGACAGGCTGCGCCATGTAAATACATTTGGCGGTCACCCTGCTTCTTGTGCGGTTGCCCTTGCCAACCTAGAGATCATGGAAAACGAGAAATTAGTAGAACGGTCTGACACGCTGGGGCAAGACATGCTTGAACGTTTGCAAGAGTTAAAAGAGCATCCATTTGTCGGCGATGTCAGAGGGAAGGGCCTGCTGTTTGGTATTGAACTTGTTCAGGATCAACAGTCTAAAAAACCGGCTGATCCACAGGTTGTCGGTCAATTGATTGCAGAATGTAAAAAACGCGGACTGATCATCGGGAAAAATGGTGATACGGTTGCCGGCTATAATAACGTTGCCCAGCTTGCACCGCCGCTAAATATAACAAATGAAGACGCCTCATTTATTATCAACACGTTAAAAGAAAGTATGGCACAGTTATAGCAGAGAGCTTTCTCTGCTTTTTTCTATGGGAAAGGCACATACGTTAAGATGCTACTAGGTAAAATCAGCATTGGATACACTAGGTGTATTGAAAAATAGAAGAGATTCTATTACTGTTAGGAGAAGACTGAACCAATACACTTTAGAAGGAGACGGCATATGAGTTTTCATGATCAACCCATTCTACCTGCTGTTCGCAATATGAAGCAATTTGAGGAATTTTTAAAAAGTCCATTTACATATGGGGTCTTACTTGATGTGCATTTAGGCCGGCTAAAGGGCATCATGAATGAGGCAAATGCCCATCATAAAAAAATGTTTGTCCATGTCGATCTCATTCATGGGATCAAACATGATGAGTATGGAACGGAATTTATTTGTCAGGAAATGAAGCCGGCAGGAATTATTTCTACTAGGTCTTCTGTCATAGTAAAAGCCAAGCAAAAAAAGGTATATGCCATTCAGCGAATGTTTTTACTTGATACAAGTGCGATGGAAAAAAGCATGGAGTTCGTAGGAAAACACCGCCCAGATTTTATTGAAGTATTGCCAGGAGTCGTACCGGATTTAATTACAGAAGTGCGCGAGCGAGCTGGGATTCCAATATTTGCAGGCGGGTTTATCCGTACAAAAGAAGACGTAGAAAGAGCGCTTGAAGCAGGAGCTACAGCTGTGACAACATCGAATACAGCCCTTTGGAAAGCGTTCCAAAAGTGAAAAAGATAAAATGTGAAAATTGATTGACAACGTTTTCATCCTCTGATACTATAGCACTAAGTTAATATCATGTGATGGAGAAATGGAGATCCACAACAGCGCTTTACTAGGTGACAAATGACCCTGATGTAAAGTATGTTTGTTGTGGATCTTTTTTCTTTATCTTTTTTTACACATTCATAGGGGATGGCAACTGAACCAGAGGAGGAATTTTCATGACACCATTTTGGGGTGAAGTCGTAGGTACAATGCTTCTCATTATTTTTGGAGGCGGTGTATGTGCGGCAGTCAATTTAAAGAAATCGCTCGCATATCAGTCCGGCTGGATTGTAATCGCTTTCGGATGGGGATTTGCAGTAGCCATAGCAGCTTATGCAACAGGTGGAATCAGCGGAGCACATTTGAATCCAGCACTAACAATTGGGCTTGCGCTAGAAGGAAGTTTTCCTTGGGCTGATGTACCAATGTATATTGCCGGCCAAATGCTTGGCGCATTAATAGGAGCTATTATTGTCTTTTTACATTACTTACCGCACTGGAAAGCAACAGACGATCCAGGTGCAAAGCTGGGTGTATTCTCAACTGGTCCTGCGATTCCGCATACTTTTGCAAACGTACTTAGTGAAGTCATCGGTACATTTGTATTGGTTCTAGGAATCTTAGCGATTGGTGCAAATAAATTCGCAGACGGAATCAATCCGCTGATTGTTGGATTCTTAATTGTCGCAATTGGTCTTTCTTTAGGTGGAACCACTGGTTATGCAATTAATCCTGCACGTGATTTAGGTCCGAGAATTGCACATGCGATTCTGCCGATTCCAGGTAAAGGTCCATCGAATTGGAAGTATGCTTGGGTGCCAGTCGTTGGTCCAATTTTAGGCGGCGCATTTGGCGGTGTTTTCTACAATGCAGCTTTTAAAGCGAACATCACACCAGCCTTTTGGATTGTAAGCGTTATTTTAGTTGTGGTATTGTTAGGACTCTATGTCTCTACGAAAAATCAAACAAATGCTGTAAATGAAAGTATGTAAGGGGAGGAAAACACCATGGCAAAAGAAAAATATATTCTCGCTTTAGATCAAGGGACAACAAGTTCAAGAGCGATCTTATTTGATCAAGAAGGCAAAATTGCACATACAGCTCAGAAGGAATTTAATCAATATTTTCCGAACCCAGGCTGGGTAGAACATAATGCAAATGAAATTTGGAGCTCTGTTCTATCCGTCATTTCAACTGCTTTAATTGAATCAGGCATTGAAGCAGATCAAATCGCCGGTATCGGAATTACGAACCAGCGTGAGACAGCTGTTGTTTGGGATAAACATACAGGCGCACCCGTTTATAATGCAATTGTTTGGCAGTCTAGACAAACGTCTGGCATTTGTGAAGAGTTAAAAGCGGAAGGACACAATGAAACGTTTAGAAATAAAACAGGTCTTCTCATTGATGCTTATTTCTCAGGGACAAAAGTAAAATGGATTTTAGACAATGTAGAAGGTGCTCGTGAGAAAGCAGAAAATGGCGACTTGCTGTTTGGCACAATTGATACATGGCTCATTTGGAAGATGACAGGCGGTCAATCACACGTCACAGATTACTCCAACGCGTCAAGAACGTTAATGTTCAACATTTACGATCTGAAATGGGATGAAGAACTACTTGAGATCCTTGGCGTACCTGCTTCTATGCTTCCAGAGGTGAAACCATCTTCACACATCTATGGTGAAACAACAGACTATCACTTCTTCGGCAGAAATATCCCGATTGCAGGAGCGGCGGGAGACCAGCAGTCTGCACTATTCGGTCAGGCTTGCTTTGAAGAAGGAATGGCGAAGAACACGTATGGCACAGGATGTTTCATGTTGATGAATACAGGGGAAAAAGCAATTAAGTCGGATCATGGTTTATTAACAACAATTGCATGGGGCATTGACGGTAAAGTTGAATATGCTTTAGAAGGAAGTATTTTCGTAGCTGGTTCAGCGATCCAGTGGCTGCGCGATGGACTGAGAATGTTTAAAGACTCAAAAGACAGCGAAGCCTATGCGGAGCGCGTTGAGTCAACAGATGGCGTATATGTCGTTCCAGCATTCGTTGGTCTAGGCACACCATACTGGGACAGTGATGTCAGAGGCGCTGTATTCGGATTAACACGCGGTACTTCTAAAGAGCACTTTGTCCGTGCAACGTTAGAATCACTTGCATATCAAACGAAAGATGTTTTAGATGCGATGGAAAAGGATTCAAACATCTCATTAAAAACTTTGCGTGTGGATGGCGGAGCTGTAAAGAATGATTTCTTAATGGGCTTCCAAAGTGATTTGCTGGATGTACCAGTAGAGCGTCCAGAAATTAATGAAACGACGGCACTCGGTGCGGCCTATCTTGCGGGAATAGCAGTTGGCTTCTGGAACGACCGTTCAGACATTGCAAAACAATGGAACCTTGACAAGCGCTTTGACCCTAAAATGGAAGAGGACAGCCGTGACTCGTTATACAGCGGGTGGAAAAAGGCTGTAAAAGCAGCTCAAGCTTTCAAATAAACCAAAAGTATGGTATACTTCAAGTAAGTTAATAGAACGGTTGGAGAACTGGAGAGACCGCAGGCACCGAAGTGTAGAAATACGCTTTGGGTGTTTGCGGTCTCTTTTTCTTTACCGTACAACATGGGAGGAACAAGAGATGACTTTTTCTAGCTTAGAAAGAGAACAAATGCTGCAGGAAATGACAAAAAAACCATATGATGTGTTTATCATTGGTGGGGGTATAACAGGCGCTGGTACAGCACTTGACGCGGCTTCACGCGGAATGCGTGTCGGTCTTGCAGAAATGCAGGATTTCGCAGCAGGTACGTCCAGCCGCTCAACGAAACTAGTGCACGGCGGACTTCGTTATTTAAAACAATTTGAAGTGAAAATGGTCGCAGAGGTCGGTAAAGAGCGTGCCATTGTATACGAAAATGGTCCTCATGTGACAACGCCAGAATGGATGCTTCTTCCGATGCATAAAGGCGGGACATTTGGTAAGTTTTCAACCTCTATTGGACTTAGAGTGTATGACTTTTTAGCTGGCGTAAAGCATAGCGAACGCAGAAGCATGCTAAGTGCGAAAGAAACACTTGAAAAAGAACCGCTTGTCAAAAAGGACGGCTTAAAAGGCGGCGGCTACTATGTTGAATACCGTACAGATGATGCACGCCTCACAATTGAAGTCATGAAAGAGGCTGTGAAATTCGGAGCGGAAGCGGTCAACTATGCGAAAGTAAAAGAATTTATTTATGATAAAGGCAAAGTGGTTGGTGTTGTCATTGAAGATGTCATGACGCAGAAAACATATGATGTGTATGCGAAGAAGATCGTCAACGCGACAGGTCCATGGGTAGATCAGCTGAGAGACAAGGACCACTCAAAAGAAGGAAAACACTTACAGCATACAAAAGGAATTCACTTAGTATTTGACCAATCGGTCTTCCCATTAAAACAAGCGATTTACTTTGACACGCCTGATAAACGTATGGTCTTTGCCATTCCAAGAGAAGGCAAAACGTACGTTGGAACAACAGATACAGTGTACAAAAAACAGCTGGAACACCCGCGTATGACAAAAGCCGATCGTGACTATGTCATCCAAGCGATTCAGTACATGTTCCCTGACCTCAATATTACAGAAAAAGATGTAGAATCGAACTGGGCCGGTCTTCGTCCGCTCATTCATGAAGAGGGCAAAGACCCTTCAGAAATTTCTCGTAAGGATGAAGTGTGGACATCATCTTCAGGCTTAATCACCATTGCTGGTGGTAAATTAACAGGCTACCGTAAAATGGCTGAGCATATTGTCGATCTAGTACGTGATGGATTGAAACAGGAAACGGGCAAAGATTACGGACCATGTAAAACAAAACATATGCCAATCTCAGGCGGCCATGTAGGCGGATCTAAAAACATGGCAGCCTTTGTTCAAGCGAAAACAGCAGAAGGCGCATCTGTTGGTTTAACAGAACCGATTGCACAAAAACTAGCTGAAAAATATGGTTCAAACGTCAGCAGTGTCTACAAACGAGTAGAGCAGCTTCAAGGGGAAGCAGACAAACGAAACATTCCAGCATATGTGCTGGCAGAGCTTGTCTATGCGATCGAAGAAGAACTAGCTGTAACACCTGTTGATTTCTTTTTAAGAAGAACAGGAAGCCTATTATTTAATATCAACTGGGCAAAAAAATACGCACAGCCTGTTGTTGACTACATGGCAGAGCGTTTTGGCTGGGATGAAGCAGCAAAACAGAAACATCAAACAGAATTAGATCAACTATTCCATGAAGCAGTCGTACCGCTTGATGCTGAATAAAAAGAAGACAAAGGGTTAAAGCAAGATCATTTTAGCCCTTTGTCAACAATCTGAAAGCCGATCATGTATCGGCTTTTTTTATTTGTGCAACATTTTTTCTAACTGCTAATGATATAGCATGACATAAAGGATGATTCCATATAAAATAACAGTAGATGTTATTTTATTGATGATAAGAGCTGGGGAGGACGACCATGAGTTGGAAGACGAATTATGAGCGATGGATCAATGAGAAGCACCTGGATACTGAACTAAAGGAATGGCTGGAGACGCATCAAGATGACCACCAGGCACTTGAAGACTGTTTCTACAAAAACCTTGAGTTCGGCACTGGAGGAATGCGCGGTGAGATTGGTGCAGGCACGAACCGAATGAATGTGTACACTGTTCGTAAAGCATCAGCAGGTCTTGCTGCGTATATTGCGAAACATGGAGAGGATGCAAAAAATAGAGGCGTCGCCATTGCATATGATTCACGCCATAAATCGCCTGAATTTGCGATGGAAGCAGCCAAAACCCTTGCTTCACAAGGCATTCAAACGTATGTATTTGATGAATTGCGTCCGACACCAGAGCTCTCCTTTGCGGTTCGAGAGCTGCATGCATTTGCTGGAATCGTCGTGACAGCAAGTCATAATCCACCAGAATATAATGGCTATAAAGTGTATGGTGAAGATGGCGGGCAGCTGCCTCCATCTGAAGCAGATCAAGTCATTCAAGAAGTAGATGCAATTGAAAATGAACTGTCGATTTCAGTTGATTCTGAAGAAACGTTGAAACAGCAAGGGCTGATCAAAATAATCGGAGAAGAAATCGACCATGCTTATATTGAAAAATTAAAAACCATTAGTGTGCACCCTGAGCTGGCACATGAGGTCGATGTCAAAGTCGTGTTTACTCCGCTTCATGGGACAGCCAATCACCCTGTCAGAAACGGGCTGCATGCTCTTGGATATCAGCATGTCACTGTTGTGCCTGAGCAGGAAAAACCAGATCCACAATTCTCAACAGTGACCTCGCCGAATCCAGAGGAGCATGCCGCATTTGAGTACGCCATCAAGCTTGGCGAAAAACAAAATGCCGATATCCTCATTGCCACAGACCCAGATGCTGACAGGTTAGGCATTGCGGTCAGAGATCACGAAGGTGAATTTATCGTCTTAACAGGTAACCAAACAGGCGCTCTGCTGCTCCATTATTTATTATCTGAAAAACAAAAGCTGGGTCAGCTGCCGCCTCGTCCCGTTGTGATGAAAACCATTGTTACAAGTGAGCTTGGGCGCGCTGTAGCATCAGCTTTTGGTGCCGACACGATAGACACACTCACAGGCTTTAAATTTATTGGAGAAAAAATTAAGCAGTTTGAAAAGAGCGGAGAATACACGTTTCAATTCGGTTATGAAGAGAGCTATGGCTATTTGATCGGTGACTTTGCCCGAGATAAAGATGCGGTGCAAGCGGCACTTTTAGCCGTTGAAGTCGCTGCTTTCTATAAAAAGCAGGGCAAGTCCTTGTACGATGCGCTTGTCGATATTTTCAAGCAGTTTGGATTTTACCGGGAAGGATTAAAGTCGTTAACCTTAAAAGGAAAAGAAGGAGCAGAGCAGATTTCAGCGATCCTTCATACCTTTAGAACAAACCCGCCAGCTGCCATCGCAGGGCAGCGCATCACAGTGATTGAGGATTATCAATCAAGTCAAAGACAACTTGTGGCTGAAAAGAAAGAGGAAACCATTCACCTGCCAGCATCAAATGTGCTGAAATACTTCCTTGAGGATGGTTCATGGTTCTGCTTAAGACCTTCCGGCACTGAGCCTAAAGTGAAATTTTATATTGCAGTCAAAGGCACGTCTTTAACAGATAGTGAAGAAAAGTTAAAGCATTTGTCAGAAGAAGTGATGAAAGTCGTTTATGATATTGTGGAAGAAACAGCGAAATAACGAAAGACAAGGCCGTCGTGTATGAATACATGATGGCTTTTTCTCAGCCAAAAGGATGAGAAGAAATCATTCTTTTGGAGAAAGAGCGACGAGGGGGCTCATGGTATAATGAGCGTAATGAGAAGTGAAGGCTGCAAATGCCGGGGGTAAACAGTATGGGAGAATACCAAGAGAAGGTTGAAACATTAAAAACGTTAAAAGAAATTGCTGAAAAGCTAAATGAAGGCATGGAAATGAAAGAAACGCTCCATGAAGTGCTCCATATGCTGATGGATGTCACAGGCTTTCATTCAGCATGGATTTATTTTATAGAAAAAGACGGGTCATATGAACTGATGGCAGAGGTTTCCTTACCTGAAGCACTTGCAAAGCATCAAAAGCAGCTCATGTGTCAAAATGATTGTTATTGCATCAACCGATATACAAAAGGTTCACTGCAATCAGCCACCAATATTATTAATTGCAAACGGATTGAAACGGCAATAGAAGAAAAGCTTGGGGATACAGAAGGAATTACTCATCATGCGACCGTACCGCTAAAAGCGTGTAAGCGTACGTTCGGCTTATTAAATGTGGCGGCAAAAGGAAAAGTCACGTTTACGCAAGAAGAGCTGAATTTGCTTGAAAGCATTGCACTTCAAATTGGCACCGCCATTCAGCGGATGAAGCTTGTGCAAAATGAACAGCAGCACGCACTTCTGGAAGAAAGAAACCGGCTCGCACAGGACTTGCATGATTCTGTCAACCAAATGCTGTTCTCTGTGAGTCTGACGGCTAAGGCTGCACGGCAAATGACAAGTGATCAGAATTTAGGGGAAATGATTGATTTTATTCAGCATTTGTCACAAGACGCTCTGATTGAAATGCGGTCACTCATTTGGCAGCTGAGACCAAGAGGCCTTGAAAAGGGGTTTACGACAGCAATTGAAGAGTATGCACAGCTTTTAGGATTACGCTGCACTTTATCTTTATCAGGCTGTATAGAAATGGATCATTCTCACAATGAAACTTTGTTTCGGGTATGTCAAGAAGCGCTGAATAACTGTCAAAAACATGCGGAAGTAGAAGAAGTCGAGGTCAAGCTTGAGCAATCAAAAGACACGTTGGAGATGAAAATCATTGACCACGGAAAAGGTTTTCAATATGACGAGCAGATGAGCCTTCCTTCACTTGGGCTGAAAGGGATGTCTGACCGCATCCAAAGAGCAGGTGGTACATTTTGTATCTATTCAGAATTAGGTAAAGGAACCACGATTCATGTAAAAGTGCCATTTTCACAAGAAAGGAAGGGATCGTCATGAGAGTTGTCATTGCAGATGATCATCATATTGTGAGAAAAGGGCTTGTGTTTTTCTTGCAGACACAGTCTGATGTGGACATCGTTGGTGAGGCGTCCAATGGGCAAGAGGCATTAGAGGTTGTCAGAGAAACCCGGCCTGACATTGTCTTAATGGATTTGTCTATGCCTGTCATGAATGGCATTGAGGCAACGAAACAAATGACGCTGGAAATGCCGGACTCCCGCATTGTGATCCTGACAAGCTATGCGGATAAAGATTATGTCATTCCCGCCATTCAGGCAGGGGCGAAGGCCTATCAATTAAAGGATGTAGCACCAGAAAAGCTGCTTTCGACCATGATTGAAGTGCAAAATGGCACCTATCAGTTAGATGGTCATATCACGACCTTTCTTGTGCAGCATCTGACAGAGCCAAAAGAGCAGAAATGGGCATTGATGAAAGAGCTCACCAATAGAGAGCGAGATGTCTTATTTGAGATTGCAAAAGGCAAAAGCAACAAAGAAATTGCCTCATCGCTGTTTATTTCTGAAAAGACTGTCAAAACGCACGTATCCCATGTATTATCAAAATTAGAGCTGGCAGATCGAACCCAAGCGGCTCTGTATGCAGTGGATTATCAAAAAAATCAGCCAAAAGAGCTGCTATGACAGACTAAAACTTTTAAGCGCACATTCAATTCAGTGAATTGAATAAAAAAGAGCACAGATGTTGGTTATTTGACGTGCCCTTTTGCGTAAAAAGAGAAGCATGAACAGCCTAATTTCTAATAGAAAAACAAAAAAAAGACTTGATGAGAGTATGCTCATCAAGTCTTTTTTTATTTTAAAGGAGGTGATGAGATCCATACATTATCTCTAACGCTTCCGTCTATTTCATATCAGCCACTTTATGTTCCCAGCACTGCGCACTGCTAATTGTATGGAAAAGGGAAGGGCTAAAAAATTCATTTTAGCCCTTTTTCTTTATGTGTACATCGGTTGTGAATAAACTTCAGCAGCAGCAGCTTCTGAAGCATGGTCAATGTACTGCAGGAGCCCATATAAACATTTTTCAACATCTGCATCGTTCCGGTTAAATTGATACGCATGTAAGAAATGCTCAATACGTTTCGAGAGCAAATCATCTTGCGTACGTACCATAAGAATAAGTAAATTATCCCATTGCGAGCGATGCGTATAATAAAGTGCTTTATCATAATCCGCCACATTCATTAAACCTTCTCCTTTCCCTTGAGAAGTCCTCATTAGTTTGCTCGGATCATATCGACTTTTTCAGGGGAAAAGTTGGTGTCCGCATCAATCGTGTACCGGGAATTATAGGCTGAATAATTGCTTCATGTATGAAAAAGGACCGGCCAGCTAAACCTAAACAAAACATATATGAAAGTGAGATCAATGATATCATGCAGCCGAAATGGTGGATGCTTATTGCAGCAGGAATCGTTTTGCTTGGCAGTTTGATGATTCATCCTGCATCAAAAGCAGCGGTGCAGCCGTTTGAAAATTGGGAAAGACTTGCGTACACAGCGTTTAAAGATGAATATAAAGGTGCCGCTTTAAATGATTATCATTACATTGGCCGGACAGAAGTGAATGATGAGCAGACAAAAGATGTGTTTCGCGTCACTGTAAAGGAAGGATCAACTCGCTTTGCCGCACATGCAGAAATTTATTTTCATCCGGTGACCGGTCATTTGATTAGTATTAACGTGTTTCGATTATAAAAAAGCCCCTTTTTTTGTAAAGGGTGCTTGAGGCGTTCAGTCAAAAAAGACAAAGGGCTAAAATAAAGATCATTTTAGCCCTTTGTCCAACAATTTTTTTCGAAATGGAATTACTTCATGCTACCTTGAAGATAAGCGCGAATATCCACACCAAGTGAATCCGCTAATCGCTGGCCGTAATCTTCATCGGCACGATAGAAGTTGCAGATTGCAAGTAATTTTGTTTGGTCATTCACATCTTTCAAATCAGCTGTTAGGTTTTTAATCAATGCTTGTTTCTCTTCTTCAGAGTAGCTTCGATATTTTTCTCCAGCTTGTTTGAAATCGTTCGGTTTTTCAATTTTTTGTCTCACCATACGGTCACCGTGAAGAACTGGCTCACTTTCTTTGTAGTGAGGGTTTTCTTTTGGCTGATCGGCATAACGGTTTGGTTCATAGTTAATATGACCGCTTGGACGAGTCGTTGTCATAAAGCCATCCTGCTGGTTATTGTGTACAGGTGCATAAGGGCAGTTAACCGGAATGCGCATGTAGTTCGCACCAAGACGGTGGCGCTGCGTATCAGGATATGAGAACAGACGGCCTTGAAGCAGTTTATCTTCAGATGCCTCAATTCCTGGAACAAATGCACTTGGCGTGAAAGCAGACTGTTCTGTTTCAGCAAAGAAATTCTCAGGATTGCGGTTGAGTGTCATGCGTCCTACTTTTTGAAGCGGGTAATCTTCCTCGCTCCACGTTTTTGTTGGGTCACATGGATCATAATCAAGGTCATCATAATCGCTAAGCGGCATAAGCTGAACATATAAGTCCCATGCTGGGAAGTTGCCTTTTTCAATGCGGTCATATAAATCTCTTGTCGCATGCTGGAAATCGTTTGCTTGAATTTCCGCTGCTTCTTCCATAGATAAGTTGCGAATACCTTCAGAAGGTCTCCAGTGATATTTCACATATTTTGCTTCGCCGTATTTGTTCACCCATCTAAATGTATGCACACCAGAACCGCGCATTTCAGCGTAGCTTGCAGGGATTCCTTCGTCAGAGAAAAGCCATGTGAGCATATGAGTGGATTCAGGCGTTAAGGTCATAAAATCCCAATAACGGTCAGGATCTTGAATATTGGTTACAGGATCTGGCTTGAGAGAGTGAACCATATCAGGGAATTTCAATGCATCACGAATAAAGAAGATCGGCAAGTTGTTACCAACGAGATCATAGTTGCCTTCTTCTGTATAAAATTTGACAGCAAATCCGCGCGGGTCACGCAATGTTTCAGGTGAACCTTTCGGATGAATAACGGTAGAGAAGCGAACAAAAACGTCTGTTTGTTTTCCTTCTTCACTTAAGAAAGCTGCTTTTGTATGTTTCTCCATGCTGTTTTCTACTTCAAACACACCGTAAGCGCCGGCGCCTCTTGCATGAACGACGCGCTCTGGAATACGTTCACGGTCAAAGTGTGCGAGTTTTTCAATCAAATGGTAATCATCAAGAAAGGTAGGTCCGCGGTGACCAGCTGTTCTTGAGTTTTGGTTATCGCCAACAGGCACGCCTTGGTTCGTTGTCAAATTTTTATGATTTGAATTTGTCATTCTATTCTCCTCCTGTAAACAAAAAAGTGTTTTCTAGCAATCTATATACCCTAATTATATTGAATCAAACATGATAGTCAATATTTATTTATAATAATTTTAAATAAATTATTATTACAAGAAGGTAAAGAAAAAGACGAAAGAATAAATTCTTTCGCCTTAAAGCAGGAGCTCTCTAAGAGCATCTTTGTTTTGTGTTAAATCGTTTAGTGTGTATCGGTCTAGAACGCTTAAATAAGCAGTGAGTGCTTCATGAAGTACATGCTTTAATGAACAAATTGGGGAGATGATGCAGCTGTTTTTCTTTGGATCAAAGCATTCAACCATGACTAAATCATCCTCTGTATAACGGACAACCTCTCCAATATTAATGCTTTCTGGGCTTTTTCCAAGCCTGATCCCGCCATTTCTTCCGCGAATTGTTTCCACATACCCGCGTTTTCCAAGATGATAAATCACCTTCGTCAGATGATTTTTAGAAATGCCATAAACATCGGCGATCTGCTGAATATTTGACAGTTCATTATTTTCTCTCGAAGCTAAATAAATGAGTACCCTTAATGAGAAATCTGTGTAATTCGTAAGTTTCATTTTGACGACCTCTAAACCTAATAGAGTTTTGTATCATCGTAACACATTTTAGACAAAAACTGTTCGAGAAAGTGTAAAATGTGACAACATTTAAAACATGTATTATAAATATTGCTTTTAGAGACTGTCATCTATTACGATAAAGATGTATTTAAAATACTTCTTTTGAAAGAAGGAATGACGATGTTATCTAAAGATCAAATGAATGCAATAAAGCAATCAGCTCCTCTACTAAAAGCCGAGGGAACCAAGCTTGTCACTGTTTTTTATCAAAATATGATTCGCCAGCACCCGGAGCTGCTCAATCAATTTAATAAAACAAATCTGATGAACGGAAGTCAGCCAGAGGCACTTGCTGCGACACTATATCAAGCTGCACTGCACATTGATCGGTTAGAGGAATTACTTCCTGCGGTCAAACAAATTGCCCATAAGCATGTCAGTGTCATGGTCAAAAAAGAACAATACCCAATTGTCGGATATCACCTGATTGAAGCGATGAAAGAGGTGTTTGGCTTAAGAGAAGAAAATGCCACTTTATTAGCTTGGAAAGCTGCATATGACATCATTGCGAATATTTTCATGACCATAGAAGCAGAAATGATGGATGAAAATGTGAAACAGACAGGCGGATGGGCAGATGTGAAGCCGTTTGTGATTAAGAAAAAGAAGCAAGAATCTCCATCGCTTATCTCTTTTTATTTAGTACCAGAAGATGAATCAGAGCTGCCAATGTATAAAGCAGGCCAATACATTACGGTTCAGGCAGATATGCCAGGAGAAGCCTATATGTGCAGCAGACAATACAGCTTATCAGACGAGCATCATCCATCTTATTACCGTATTACAGTGAAGCGTGACGGTCATGTGTCTACATTTTTGCATGATGAAATGGAAGAAGGGGACGTTCTTCAAGTGAGTATGCCGCAGGGAATGTTCTGTTTGCAAGATGACATAAAAGAGCCTGTTTATTTCATCAGTGCTGGGTCTGGTGTCACACCAATGATTGGTTTAGTGAAAACTGCCGCACAAAACAGCCAGACATTCACGATGATTCATGCAGATCGATTAGAGGATGTAAACGCTTTTGAAAATGAGTTTGAACGCGTTCTAGCTTCAGCTTCCTATGGACGCATCATCCTATGTAACGAACAATTTGCGCAGTCTGGAAAGGGTGAACTTGTTGAGAAAGCGGCTTCCCGCATTGACCGTCCATTTCTTCAATCGGTGATCGGAGAAGGGAAAGGCCAATTCTATCTATGCGGTTCCCCGGTGTTTACACAGGAGATCATTCATCATCTAAAAGAGCTGGGAATTCCAGCACACCATATTCATTTCGAAGCATTCGGCGGGCAATCCACGAAAGAAATAGAAGTCGTCTAAACGATTGGCGGAACATCATGTTTTTTTACATACGCTCATATAGTAGGGATAAGTCCGATGAGGAGGGATGGTTTCCTTGAGCGTATCTGAAAAACGTCTTTTACAAAGAGCGATTGATGAAATTACAGAAATTGCAGAAGGATTTGGTCTAGATTTTTATCCGATGAGGTATGAAATCTGTCCCGCGGAAATTATTTATACGTTCGGTGCATATGGAATGCCAACACGATTCAGCCACTGGAGCTTTGGGAAGCAATTTCATAAAATGAAGCTTCATTATGATTTAGGGTTAAGTAAAATTTATGAACTTGTCATCAATTCAAATCCTTGCTACGCCTTTCTACTTGATAACAATACGCTTGTTCAAAATAAATTAATTGTGGCTCATGTATTGGCACACTGTGATTTCTTCAAAAATAATTGCCGTTTCCAAAACACAAAACGAGATATGGTCGAAAGTATGTCAGCAGCGGCAGAGCGGATCAAAGAATATGAGCATATCCATGGAACAAAAGAAGTCGAGTCCTTTTTAGATGCCGTATTGGCTATCCAAGAGCATATTGATCCGTCTCTTGTTCGATCAAAATTAAGCTGGAATATGGACGATGAAGAAAGTGAAGATGATAAACCAAAACGTCAAACGCCATATGATGATTTGTGGGGAATGGATGAGCCGAAAACGCGTGAGAAAAAGAAAACCGTTAAGCAGTTTCCGCCAAAGCCGGAAAAGGATCTTTTACTCTTTATTGAGGCGCATTCCCGCGAGCTGGAGCCGTGGCAGCGGGATGTCCTTACCATGCTGAGAGAAGAAATGCTCTATTTTTGGCCGCAGCTGGAAACAAAGATTATGAATGAAGGCTGGGCATCGTATTGGCACCAGCGGATTATGCGGGAGCTTGATTTGGATTCAAGTGAATCGATAGAGTTTGCGAAATTAAATGCAGGTGTGGTGCAGCCATCTAAAACAGGCATCAATCCTTACTATTTAGGGCTGAAGATTTTTGAAGATATCGAAGAGCGCTATAACAACCCGTGTGAAGAATTAAAAAAAGCAGGGGTCACAGAAGGATCTGGCCGCAGTAAAATGTTTGAAGTCAGAGAAATTGAGTCAGATATTTCCTTTATTCGAAACTACTTAACGAAAGACCTTGTGATGAGAGAAGATTTGTACTTGTTTCAAAAGCAGGGGAGAGACTATAAAGTCATTGATAAAGAATGGAAGGCGGTTCGTGATCAGTTAGTCAGTATGAGAGTGAATGGCGGCTTTCCGTATTTGACCGTGATCGATGGCGACTATTTAAAAAATAACGAACTTTATATCAAGCATTGGTATGAAGGCATTGAACTTGATCTGAAATACTTAGAAAAAGTCCTTCCGTATTTATATCAGCTGTGGGGAAGAAGTGTGCATATCGAGTCCGTTCTTGAAGGAAAAGAAGTGATGTTTTCTTATGATGGAAAAGGGGTTCATAGGAAATATCTTGCATGAAAAAGACCAAAAAAGATGTCTCTTAGCAGACATCTTTTTTGTCCATTTTATTGGTTTTTCAGCAGTTTGAAAATGTGTTTTGCTTGATCGGTATTTTCCATTAGACCTTTTAGCTGCTGGCTTGTTGGACCATACGCAAAGAATGGAACTTCATCACCGGTATGACCAGATGTTGTCCAGCCTGTATGTGATCTTGTATTGATCACTTCTTCAATCGCATCATCAATTTTAACAGTATCCTTTGTTTCAGCGGCCTTTTGAATAGATGCTATTTCTTCTTTTGTGAAATCAAGATTGATATATTGTTTCAGGGCTGATTCGACAGGCATGCCGCTGACAATTTTGTTTGCGATAAAGTCAGGCGTTTTTTTCGCTGCTTTTACCGGTTTGTAATCCCAGCTCCCTGAACCGTCTGCTCCGAAGGAAAGTCCGCCAGTTGAATGATCCGCGGTCGTGATGACTAACGTGTTTTTATCCTTTTTCGCAAAACGAATCGCTTCTTCAAATGCTTTTTCAAAATCCTTCATTTCGCTCATCGCACTGACAATATCATGATCATGTCCAGCCCAGTCAATTTGACTGCCTTCGACCATAAGGAAAAATCCTTTTTTGTTTTTAGACAGCTGTTTGATGGCTGAGGATGTCATGTCTTGCAGGGAAGGGGTCGTTTGATCACGATCAATGGCTTTATCGAGACCTCCATCGGCAAAAATGCCTAACACTTTTTCATTTTTGTTTTTTTGTAAGGCGGCTTTATTGGTGACATAATCATAACCGGCTTGTCTGAATTCATTCGTCAGATCACGATCCTTTCGGACAAAGTCGACAAGTCCTCCGCCAAGCATGACATCGACTGTATGCTGTTTTCCGATTTTCTCATCGAAGAAATCATCAGCGATGGCTGCAGTGTTTTTCCTAGACACATCGTGAGCGGCATACGCAGCAGGCGTAGCATTTGTTAATTCAGATGTCACGACAAGACCCGTCGATTTTCCTTTTCGTTTGGCTTCTTCTAAAACGGTTTTTAGTTTTTTGCCGTTTTTGTTTACACCAATGGCATTGTTGTATGTCTTTTTACCAGTTGCCATGGCTGTACCAGCTGCTGCTGAATCGGTAATGTTATTTTTAGAGTCGTCAGGGTATGTTTTGTGCATGCCAGTGAGGTAAGGGTCAAACGCTGTTTGCTTTGAAAGGTCACCGTTGTGTTTAAATGAGCGGTAAGTTGAAAGATAGGGTGTTCCCATGCCATCTCCAATCAGCACGATCACATTTTGCACGTCATTTTTCGGCTTCTTTTTAGCCTCAGCTTTGTCAGCTTGTCCAAATTCAATCCCTGAAAAAATGCCAATCGATAGCACAGATGCTGCTGCCACTGCAGCGATTTTCGTTTTCGAGCTTTTCAACACACTCATTCATTTTGCCTCCTCATTGTTTATGTATCGCTCTTACGTTTACAATGGTAGAGCAGAAGTGTGGATTCCTTTTTACAGCACCGTAAAGTTCACTTTAAAATTGTAAAGGTCCACTTTACATAGAATGAACCAAAAAGAGAAATGAATGTATCATTTATCCATGACAAGATGCGATTATTTTGTCATGATTGTGTAATAAAAATGAAATAAAAAGAACCCTAAAAAAAAATAAATTTTGCCGAATTAATAAGCATAATGTCGTAGGAAGTCAAGACTATTTCTTCTGGTATTTGATCCTTATAATAGGGAGTAGATAAAAATTCGGATCAGATAGATACATACAGGAGGAACAAATGAAAAAACAATTGATCACAGCTGCAAGTGCAGTTCTACTTGGGACGACATTATTTGCCGGAGCTGCCTCAGCACAATCAGTAAAAGTTCAAAAAGGTGACTCTCTTTCTGTTCTAGCGAAAAGATACAAAACAAGCGTGAGCAAAATTAAATCAGACAATAAGCTGAAATCTAACGTGATTTATGTTGGACAAACCTTAAAAGTGAATGGCACTTCTTCGAAAAAAGCAGTGAAGACATCAAAAACAACAACAAAAGTAAAAACGGCTTCAGCAACTGCCACTCATAAAGTTGTCAAAGGTGATACATTATCTAAGATTGGCAAAAAATATGGGATGACTGTGAAAGAGTTGAAATCGTTAAATAAACTTAAAACAGACCTCATTAAAATCGGGCAAAAGCTAAAGGTGAAAAAGACGTCTAAAGTAAAGACGAAACCTGTGAAAGAAAAAACAGTTTCTACTTCTTCCTTAAACACGTCTAAGCTCATAGCAGATGCTAAAGCGCAAAACGGTACTCCATATAGATGGGGTGGAACGACACCGAAGGGCTTTGATTGCAGCGGATTTATGTGGTATATCATTAACAAACAAAAAAAGATTTCAAGACAAACAACTGAAGGTTTCTGGGGATCGATGAAAAGTGTATCCAAACCAAAGGCTGGAGATTTTGTCTTCTTTACAACGTATAAATCAGGTCCATCTCACATGGGTGTCTACCTTGGAAACAATAAGTTTATCCATGCTGCTTCTGACGGTGTAACGATCAGTGATATGACATCAAGCTATTGGAAGCCTATTTATCTTGGAGCGAAAACATTTGTAAACTAATTCATTTTAAGAGACTGCTATGAAGCAGTCTCTTTTTTCATATATCATTTATGCCGCAGAAACTGGTCTTTTTCTCATAGATCACTATCAGTCTAAAGGCTTTAAAATAACATAATTGTGGACCCGCTTTTAAAAAAAGGGTCTTATTTTTGTTGAATAATAAGTATATGAAAAAAATATAATCTTCCATGTTGTATAATAAATAGAGGGAGCCAAACTATCAATTGAATAAGGATTGAAGAAAATCTAACCGTTTTATTGACAATATTTTCGTTGATGTATAAGAATTTTCACTCTATTTTTAAAAAAAGTGTTTTCATTTTTTAATTTTCATATATAATAATTTTACGCCACCAATTTATTGTGCTAAATTTAATCTAAATATTCAGAAAATATTGTGAATTATATGAATGTGGCGTCTTTAGACTGATACTAAGTTTTGGGAGTGATGGTATGAGCAATTCATTGTTTAGAAAAAAGAGCATTTCAGAGCTCATTGCGGCAACACAAGGGGAAAAAGCATTAAAAAAGGAATTGGGTTCATTTGATTTAACCATGCTGGGCATTGGAGCCATTATCGGGACAGGGATATTTGTTCTAACAGGTACAGGAGCCGTCACTGCGGGGCCAGGACTTGTTCTATCATTTGTCATCGCAGGTCTTGCTTGTTTGTTTGCAGCACTGTCATATGCGGAATTTGCTTCCACAGTGCCTGTATCAGGGTCTGTGTATACATTTACGTACGCATCAATGGGGGAATTTCTAGCATTCATCATTGGATGGGATTTAATATTAGAATATATGCTGGCCGCTAGTGCCGTTTCAGCGGGCTGGTCAGGCTATTTTGTGTCTTTTTTAAATGGGATAGGGATTCATATACCAGTTGAGTTAACAGCAGCACCAGGTGGTTTAAAAGGGCAAGTGACATATTTTAATCTTCCAGCATTTATTATTTTAATGGTCATCACCTTCCTGCTGTACTTTGGTATTAAAGAATCAAAACGAGTCAATAACATCATGGTTATTATGAAAATTGCTGTGATTCTGCTCTTTATTTTAGTCGCTGTGAAATATGTAAAACCTGAAAACTGGACACCATTCGTACCATTTGGGACATCAGGGGTCTTAAGTGCAGCAGCCCTAGTATTCTTTGCATTTATTGGGTTTGATGCAGTTGCTTCTGCGGCAGAGGAGACAAAAAATCCATCACGCAACCTGCCTAGGGGGATTATTACTTCCTTATTGATTTGTACACTGCTTTATGTCGTTGTCAGTGCGATTATGACGGGCATTGTTCCTTTCATGAATTTTGAAGGAGTATCACATCCAGTGTCTCTCGTTTTACAAGTAGCCGGACAAAACTGGGTGGCTGGTATTGTGGATGTCGGAGCGATTCTAGGGATGACAACCGTAATGCTTGTCATGCTGTACGGCCAGACACGCGTGATGTTTGCCATGTCTCGTGATGGCTTGGTGCCAAAGGTATTATCAAAAGTTCACCCAAAGCATAAAACTCCTTACATCAATACACTGTTCTTCGGTACATTGTCAGCATTAATGGGTGGATTTATTCCACTTGATGAGCTGGCAAGCCTAGTGAATATCGGGACACTTTCAGCATTTATTTTGATTTCAGTGGCGGTCATTGTGATGAGAAAAACGCAGCCGAACTTACCACGAGCTTTCAGATGCCCAGCAGTTCCGCTTATTCCGATCTTAGCTATTCTATCTTGCGGATTGCTCATTTATAAGCTTGGTGCAATCACCTTTGTTCGTTTCTTAATCTGGCTTGCCATTGGGCTGGTTGTGTATTTCTTATATTCAAGAAAGCATTCAGAATTGAATAAAAAGTAAATGAAAAAAGCCCGTGCTGCTTGGCATTAGTCAAGTAACACGGGCTTTTGCTTTTGAGTGCTGATTAAAAACCTAACTGAAGATCGACATCGATTGATACGATGGCATAGACACAAACAATGACAAAGATATTCAGTACGACACCGAGGAAACCTGGACCCGTACGGCCTTTTTTAATGAACAGTTCAATAATGCCAAATGGAACTGCGGCCATTGCAAAAGGAAGCATTTGAAAAGAATAAAATGTCACGTTGCTGATAATGGCGAGGTTTAGCATGAGCAGGGATAATATCGCTGTGCCGACAGAAATCCAGCCAAATACATTATGCTCTTTAAAAATTCTTACCAATTCCATAATTCCACCTCGCTCACTTTTGCCGTTTTAATGCGTTTTGTCTTTACAAATTTCTCAATTTCTTTAGAAGGTCCAGTGACCACAGAGCCATAAACGGTGACGCCATTTTGATCGATATAGCGTATACGATTAGACAGATCAAGATCAGGTCTGCCAGAGATCGTTGTTGCCCATGTCGGGTGCTGATTAACATAAGCAAGGGCATCTTTGAATTGATCTACCTCAGTTTTTGATGTGTGCTGAAGCTCTTTTAAAAATTCAGAGTCCTTCCCAGGAAAGCCGATTGGCCGCTGATTTCCACTTAATGAATCCTCTGTTTTAATCGCATTCCACAGCACTTTCATATCATATTTTTTAGCAAAGGAATAAATATCCTTTGGTGTGTAAGCTCTGTCATAGGATACATACACTTCACTTACTGTTCCTTCAGGAAGTTTGTCTAACGTAGTGAGTGTTTGTTTTTTTGAGGCATCTGCCTGCGCCGAAGGATGGGTAAAGAAACCCTCCGTTTCGCGTGCGCTGTCACCATAATAAGAAATAGTAGGCTGCTTTAATTTATCGAAAAACATCTCGATTTGTTCACTGCCAATGGCTTCTGTTTTATTGCCAATTTGCTTTTGCAGCTTCAATTCGGTGTTCATCCCAAAAAGCTTGACCTGACCTTTTAAATCCTTCATATCAATGGCCACGTTTGGTTTGGTCAAAGCGACGGTGACAGCGGCTGTTTCCATGAAGTGATTGCCTTTGCTCTCGGCTCCGCCAACGCCGTAGTATAAATAACTTCCTAATGTACAAAGCGGTAAAATAATGAGTGTCGATATGACAGCAAGTACGGAAATACGTAAATATGACTTTCTTTTTCCGTATTGTAAAATGGCTTTTTGCTTCTCAGGACTGATGGAAAAATCTGTCCAATCCGAGTCGTTCAGTTCCTGGCTTAAGCGTTTTTCGTTTTCTTCAAGCTCTTCCTCAAACGCTATCATTTCTTCCTCATTCATCTCACCATTATTATATTGTTCCCATCGCTTGTTAAACTCTTCATTCATCATTAACACCTCTGTTGTAAAGTGCTTTTAGGCGCTGCCTTGCACGAAATAAAACACTTTTGAAATTTGCTTCAGTAATATTCATGACCTTGGATGCTTCCTTGTAATTTAGTTCTTTTAAATAATACAATGTCAACGCTTCCTTGTAGTTATCTGGAAGCTGCTCTAAATACATGGTGAGGACTTCCTTTATTTCAACCTGTTCAGCAGGGCTTTGTACAGACGTTTGTAAAAGACCGCCAATGAGGTCATCCGATATGGTCACTTCTTTTTTATGTTTCCTGACATAATCAATAAAAGCATTTCGTGCCACCTGAAATAACCAAGGTTTCACTTTGCTATGGTCGTAGGAATGAATATGTATATACGCACGCATAAAGGTTTCCTGCAATAAGTCTTCTGCCAAATGTTTGTCTTTTGTCATGGAGAGCAGAAACCTGTAAACATCGTTCATATACATTTGATAAATTTCATCGATCGTCACTGATTTTTCTCCCCTCTATGTTATACACGCATAAGAAAGGCATAAAGTTGCACGAAACTTCTCATTACCGTACATTACTCATTTCTTTCGCCGAATCAAAATCATTTCTCCTTATCATAGCGAAATTTGCATCATTTATAAAGTATTTTCAATAGAACAAATCAGGAAAAAACATCGAAAAACGACAAAATTGGACACAATTCCTATTCTATTCTCCCCTAAAACCTTGTGCTTGAATACAGTCAGAACGTTCATTTTTAAACGAAAAAAATAGGAAGGATTGGACTGTGTACAAATTTTTAGTACCAGGTAATAAAAAATTTGTTATAATAGAGACAAATCCTTCATTCTTCAAACAAAGGAAGTGCACTATGTATAAATTTTCAGGCTATACCGTCAAACTATTATTTGGTCTCCGAGGTGGAATTAAAGTATATCAAAAAGAGAATCTGCCAACTGATCGGGGTTTTGTCATTGCTTGTACACATGAGGGTTTTGTGGATGTTCTTGCATTAGGCGCAGGAATTCTTCCGTTTGAGATCCACTACATGGCGAAAAAAGAATTGTTTGCAAATAAATGGATCGGTGGATTTTTAAAAAAGATTCATGCCTTTCCTGTTGATCGAGAGAATCCTGGGCCAAGCAGTATTAAAACGCCCATTAAATTATTAAAAGAGGGAAAGATCGTTGGGATTTTTCCAAGCGGAACACGTACAACAGAGGATGTTCCTCTAAAAAGAGGGGCGGTTACCATTGCGCAGCTCGGTAAAGCACCAATTGTTCCAGCCGCATACAAAGGGCCTTCAAATGCGAAAAGCCTTTTCAAAAAAGGGAAAATGCGCTTAATCATTGGTGAACCGATTGAGCTGTCTGAATTTGACCATCTGCCGCCAAAAGATAGATTAGGTGCCATGACAGAAGTATTAAATACAAGAATCAAAGAGCTAGAAGCTCAATTAATGGAAAAGGCATAAGAAAAACGACCGCTTGCTTAGGCAAGGGTCGTTTCAGCGTGTAGACAAACCCTCGCATTCGGTGTCAGTCCTGCGTGCCGGTGCTCACGAATGCTCAATTCGCTCCGCTCCGGTACTCGTCCTTCCTAGACTTCAAAGGTTTTCTATCACGCTGAAAAAGAAGACAAAGGGCTAAAATAAAAATCATTTTAGCCCTTTGTCCACAATGTGAAACGCCCACTTGCTTAAGCAAGTGGGCGTTTTTTGTTACGAAGCGCCTTCTTCAGCTGCTTCTAATAATTGTTCATTTAACTTTTTTACTTCGATGTATGCCACATGGTGTCCATCGACTTCATTAATAATAAATTCATAGCCTTGTTCACGAATGGCGTCATTTTTCTCTACTTCATATTTCTGAGTAAGGAACCAGCCGCCGATTGTGTCGACCTCTTCATTATCAAGCTGTGTACCTAATAGCAGGTTGACTTGATCAACAAGAACCTTGCCATCAAAGATGTAATGGTCTTCTCCAAGTTTACGCACTTCGTTGATTTCATCAATGTCGAACTCATCACGAATTTCACCAACGATTTCTTCAAGGATGTCTTCAACGGTCACAAGACCTGCTGTACCGCCATATTCATCTGATAAAATGGCCATGTGTACACGTTCACGCTGCATTTTGAGCAGTAAATCATGAACAGGAACCGTTTCAATCACATGAATAATCGGATTTACAAACTTTTCGATCGTATCGCTTGTAGAGCACTCTCCGCTAATGCAGGCAGTGAGAACCTCTTTAATGTTAAGAACACCGATAATGTTGTCTTTGTCGCCATCTTCAATTGGATAACGTGTATATTTCTCTACCTTTGTTACCTTCAGCATTTCCTCAATGGTAATATCATGAGGGAAGCTGACAACTTCGGTACGAGGAATCATAATTTCTTTCGCCAGACGGTCATCAAATTCGAAAATTTTATTTACATATTTGAATTCAGACTGGTTAATCTCGCCGCTCTTATAGCTCTCTGATAAAATAATCCGCAATTCTTCCTCAGAGTGCGCCATGTCATGCTCAGATACTTGCTGAAGACCGAACGCTTTCGTTAACAAACGAGCAGATCCATTTAATACCCAAATGAACGGGAACATCACTTTGTAAAAGATCATCAGTGGTCTAGCAAAAAGAAGGGATACTTGCTCAGCCTTTTGAATGGCGAGTGTTTTCGGTGCAAGTTCTCCAACGACAACGTGTAAAAACGTCATGATACTAAACGCAATAATAAAAGTGACAATAGAACTAGCTGATTGAGGAATGGACAACTCTGCAAAGAGCGGCGCAAGCATATGCGCAATTGTTTCTTCCCCTAACCAACCAATACCAAGGGCGGTAATGGTAATACCAAGCTGACAGGCTGATAGGTACTCATCAAGGTGAGTCGTTACATGCTTGACAGCAACTGCTGTTTTATTACCTTCTGCGATTAACTGATCAATTCTTGAGCTTCTTAAGCGAATGATCGCAAACTCTGATGCAACGAAAAACGCGGTTAAAGCTATAAGTAAAGCAACTATGAGTAAATTAACTATGTCCAATTAAGGCCTTCGTTCTGACTTTGAGAACGAAGGTAACACCTCCTGTTTAGTAAAAATTTTAACTTAACAGCAGTAAAAATGATTGGACAGCCGTCATTTTTTCAGGAGTAAGCTGCTCTTTTAGTTTTTCACGTTGTTCTGGCTGAAGCTGCTTACAACGTGCCAAAATGCGGTCCATATGCTCATTCATCCGATCGATATCAGAGGTTAAATGGACAAGTTCATCATGATCTTCCTTTTGAGAAGGGAATTGTTCATCTAATCTGGATTTGATGTCAGAAAGAGCCAATCTCTGCTGTTTGCAAAGAACGATTAATTGTAATCGTTTTAAAGCATATTCATCGTAATAACGATAATTTGAGCAAGATCTAACAGGCGCAAGCAAACCTAGATTTGTATAATAATCTACAGTTCGTTTCGTCACCTGTGCAATCTGTGCTAGTTCACCAATACGATACTTTTTCTCAGCCCCATCTGAACATCTCCTCCTAACCGTCACGTTATAGTTTATGAAAATAGTTTAATATAATTCTAGTCTGAAACACAAGTTAATTGTTCATATTTCCTGCCAATAAGAAGAAACAGAGGAGGATTTCCCTCAATTTAGTCAGTCATGTCAAAAACAGCATGATGATACAGGAATTTTCAGATTATTTATGGTAAGATAAAATGAATACCGTTTCATATATATGTAGAGAGGCGGAATTTTACGTGAACCGGAGGTGGTTAAGTGGGGCCCTCAATGTAGTCTTATTTAATCAGTTAACCGTTTTGCAAAAC
The DNA here is from genome assembly GCF_038593285.1 of Bacillus sp. FSL R5-0712. Lineage (NCBI taxonomy): Bacteria > Bacillati > Bacillota > Bacilli > Caryophanales > Bacillaceae > Bacillus > Bacillus sp. FSL R5-0712. Next base: position 1,008,548 of record NZ_CP151981.1, read on the forward strand.
ATAACATCATCAATCAGGAGGTGACTCCTTGTTCTTCTAAGAAAGAGCAAGGTTAAATGGACGATATTGTTAATCTGAGTATAGTCGGTGTTTTGATTGCTTTAACAGCTTTCTTTGTTGCATCTGAATTTGCCATAGTAAAGGTGAGAAGTTCAAGAATTAATCAGCTTGTTGCCGAAGGGTCCAAAAAGGCCATCATGGCGAAAAAGGTGACATCAAGGCTAGATGAATATTTGTCAGCCTGTCAGCTCGGTATTACAGTGACATCCCTTGGTTTAGGGTGGATTGGTAAGCCGGCTGTGAAAGAACTTTTGGTTCGAGGTTTTGGTTTGACAAACATTCCTGATTCAGCAATCAGCCTGATCTCAGCTACACTTGCGTTCTCTATTATTACCTTTTTGCATGTAGTTGTAGGTGAGCTTGCACCAAAAACGCTTGCCATTCAAAAGGCGGAAAAAATGACACTATGGCTGTCAGGCCCGCTGCATGCATTTTATATCCTTATGTTCCCTTTCATTTATGTGTTAAACGGGTCAGCACGTCTGCTAACTAAAATGATGGGCATTGATATGGGGTCTGAAAAAGAACATTCCCATTCTGAAGAGGAACTGAAGATTTTATTATCTGAGAGCTTAAAAAATGGGGAAATCAACCCATCAGAATATAATTATATGAACAAGATTTTCGATTTCGATAATCGAATTGCCAGAGAGATCATGGTACCGCGGCGAGAAATTTGTGCGATTCCAGAAGATATGCCGTTAGATGATATCCTCGCCATCATGACGCAGGAAAAGTATACACGTTTCCCTGTGTTTTCAGGAGATAAAGACCATGTCATTGGCATGCTGAACAAAAAGCAGCTCTTTGCAGATCTTGTGTATCAAGGTGAAAAAGATCAACTGAAAATTCAAGATTATATATATCCAGTGATTGAGGTTATCGACACGATTCCTATTCAAGAGCTTCTCGTCAAGATGCAGCGTGATAGAATGCATATGGCGATCTTAACTGACGAATATGGCGGAACGTCTGGACTTGTCACAACGGAAGATATTTTAGAAGAGATTGTCGGAGATATTCGAGATGAATTCGATGAAGATGAACAGCCAGTGATTCAAAAAAGAGCCGATCATCATTATGTTTTAGATGGCAAAGTGAGATTAGATGAAATTCAAGATTTGATCGAGATCTCTTATCATGATGAGGAAATTGATACAATCGGCGGACTCATCTTAAAAGAGAATATTGATATCAGAGAAGGACAATCCGTCTATCTTGATGATATTCGAATGAAAGTGCTGGAAATGGATGGACGCTACGTTAAAAAGATCGATTTGAAAAAAGGCGTCACATCGTCAGAAAAAAGCAGTGCACGCACTGGGCTTGATATAAAGGAGCCGCTGCTAGTAAACGAAATGACCTTGAGCGAAAAATAAGCTCAAGGTTTTTTTAGGTATTTAGTCTCTTTTATACGAATGTATGTTCGGTATATAATAAGAACGAACGTTCGATAAAGGGGGATGGACATGCTTTGGTATGAAACAGCAAGTATCACGGAGAAAAAAACCTCAATGAAACGAATTGAGTTTCATTTAAAGAATTTCAAAAATTATCAAGCAGCAATCTTAAATATCGAAAGGCAGCTTGAAAAAAGAAGCCCGCATCATCTCGACCACATGACAAGGAAAAAGTTAGAAGAGCAAAAAAATCAGTATGAACTCATCGTTGCTTGTATTGAAACGGCATTAAAAGAGTTGGACGAAATAGAGCAGCAGCTCATCGATTACAAATATTTTCGAGATTGGCGGATGGCAAAGTGTGCAATGGAAATTGGCTATAGTGAAAAAACACTCTTTTTGATGAAGCGCCAGCTGATGGATCAGCTGCTCATCAGCTTAGCCGCTATTACCAATATTTAAAGATGCTGTCCTATTTGATAAAACGCAGCAAAGAGACATAAAGACCCGATGATTGTGACCAATAAGTAGACAGCAAGTTGTCCAATTTGCCGCTCTTGCAGCATGGACGCAGCCTCTACACTAAATGTAGAGAAGGTTGTAAAACCACCGAAAAACCCAGTACCTATGATCATTAGCAGCGGATCACTGTCAGTCACTGTACCTGTCAGTAAACCTAAACCGGCAGCGCCGAGTAAGTTGATGAGAATAATACTATACGGAAAACGAGTATGAAACTTGGTTTTCTGAATCGATTGACTGAGGAAAAAACGAAGGGCACTGCCTATCCCGCCGGCAACAGCTGTATAAAATACAATCATTTATCTGCTTCCTTTCGGCTGCTCATCTTGTTGAAAGAGGCGCTGAGCGGTGATCAGTCCACATAAGGCAGCGCCCACTCCGGCAATCACTGAGAGTAGAATGTACATGATACTTGATGTGAACAGTCCATCTTGTAATAAGAGAACCGTTTCTTTAGAAAAAGTGGACATTGTCGTAAAACCACCGCAAAATCCTGTTCCGATCAAAGCAGCAAGATATTTTTTTCCTTTCCGAAACATAAAATACCCTGTTGAAAAGCCAAGAAGCAGACTGCCTGTCATGTTTTCAATCAGTGTTGCATAGGGGAATGTCTGGCTGACAACGGATTGGCTAAGTTCATATCTGCAAAGAGTACCAACCAATCCACCGATAAATACGGCGAGATATGCTTTCATTTACATCATTTCTCCTTTAGAAAAAATGGCGGGTGATCCGTCACCACTCCATCAATGTGGTATGTTTTCATCTTGTCGGCTGTTTTTTGATCTTTCACTGTCCATATAAAGACATCCATTCCAAATGAGTGGATGCGATCAATCCACCATCTGTTGATCATCGTTTTCTTCATATTAAGGCAATCCGCAAAGGAGCTGTACTCCGCTAATTTCCTTTTCGTCAGTTTAAAGGCAGAGGGTTTTATAATAAAAGCTGTTCGAAGAGAAGGGGCGTAAGCTTTGACTCTTTGAAGTGCATTGGCATCAAAAGATTGAACCATGATGTGACGGGAATAGGCAAACCGGTTGATGATGTCGACAACTGCCTTTTCAATCCCAATCTGCCGTTTTGGATGCTTGATCTCAATCAGTATCCCGACACGCTGACTGTATCTTTCAAGAATTTCCTGTAAGGTGGGAATTCGTTCGTTGGCGTACTGAGAATGAAACCAGCTTCCTGCATCCAATTTCTTCAGCCGATCAAGTGTATAACCTTTCACTAAGCCGCTTCCGTTACTCGTTCGCTCAACAGTATCATCATGGATGACGGCTACGTGCTGATCCATTGTCAGCTGTACGTCTAGCTCAATATAATCCGCACCCTGCTGAACAGCTAAATCAAATGCGGCGATTGTATTTTCTGGGGCAGCGCTTGAAGACCCTCTATGCGCGATAATATACACATGCTCCAGCTCCTGACATAAGTTCTGGTCTTATCATATCAAATTTTTGCTGTTTTTCCTTCTTTACTATATGGTACGAGGGAGAGCTGTATGTAATGGAACATGGCATATGGTGAGAAAGCATCGTGTATGAAAGGTGAAAAGTTGCAGGAATATCCCAAGCTCTTATTGAGTAAATCTGAACTACATCATTTTTTCTTCGATCAATTTTGTCCAAATCGTCAGCGTTCGTCAAAATATTAGTGCTTTCGTCATGTTGACTGAAAATTCTGATGTTTTATAATGATGAAAAGGAGGCGAGATGATTGGGTAAAGGGAGAATTAGAGTGGAAGAACGTATTAAGGCCGAAACGGATGCTGAAATGTTTAAAGCGACTCTCCTTGATCAGGCTCAGAAGAAAAAGTAGTTTGCTGCCCGTCGATATGTCTCTAGCCAAAATTTCATATTTGAACTTCATGCCTCGGGATCAGTCCCGAGGCTTTTTATGTAGAGGTCAGACATTTAAGAGAGGACATGAACGAAGGTTATATTATAAACTAGAGAGGATTGTTTTAAAGGAGAGAGACAGACATGTTTACACAAAAATGGATGGATACATATTTTACAGTAGATATTGCGATCCAAATTGGTATTAGCCTTTGTATTTTATTGCTTTTTTTATTGCTTCGGAAAGTATTTACGAAGTATTTATTTCAGCTTCTGTTTAGGCTGACGAATCGGTCTAAAACGGAGGTCATTAACCAAATTGTTGTGGCATTTGAAAAACCAGCCAGGCTGTTTTTCGTGGCACTTGGTTTATATTTTGCGTTAAGACAAGCGCCATACTTTGAGCATCATATGGATGTCATCATTAAATTGTATAGATCTTCTATTATATTGATGCTGACGTGGGGGCTTTGTAATTTAACCGCTGCATCTTCTTTCTTGTTTCAAAAGGTCAATTCGAAATTTGAATTAGATATGGATGATATTTTAGCACCATTTTTATCAAAGGTACTTCGCTTCATTATTATTGCACTGAGTATTAGTGTCATTGCACAAGAATTTAATTATGACGTAAATGGACTTGTGGCAGGTCTCGGTCTAGGTGGTCTAGCCTTTGCGCTCGCCGCTCAGGATACAGTGGCTAACTTTTTTGGAGGGATTGTCATCATTACCGAGAAGCCTTTTACGATGGGCGACTTTGTGGAGACACCAAGTGTTCTTGGGACTGTGGAGGACATTACATTTCGAAGTACAAGGTTTCGAACACCTGCTGAAGCCGTCGTGACCGTTCCGAATTCTACACTTTCAAAGGAGCCAATCACAAACTGGACAAGAATGAATAAACGTCAGATTACGTTTTCTGTTCGCGTTTCCTACAATACACCAAAGGAAAACATTGATCAGTGTATTAAGCGTCTCAAACAGATGCTACACGAGCATGATGGGGTGCATAAAGAGACGATTATGGTAAATCTCGATGTACTGGCAGACAGCTATTTGAACTTGTTTTTCAACTTTTACACAAACACGACAGCTTGGTCTGAAAACCTTGATATTAAGCAGGATATTAACTATCGCATCATAGATATTTTCCACGAGGAAGGCGTAGAATTTGCTTTCCCTGGTCAGGCCATTTATATGAAACAAAAAGGTGAGAAGCAGCTGGGTGAATAAAGGAGGAATGGTGAGTGGACCACACAAAGGTGGATGTGTTAAGAGAGAAATTATCGCAGGCTTCACATATCACAGTACTCTCAGGTGCAGGTATGAGTACAGAATCGGGTATTCCTGATTTTAGATCAACGGGTGGTCTGTGGACAGAAGATACTTCCCGCATGGAGGCGATGAGCCGGTCCTACTTTTTATCAAATCCTCATCAATTCTGGCCAAAATTTAAAGAATTGTTTCAAATGAAAATGAGTGGAGAATATGAGCCAAACAGCGGGCACACCTTTTTAGCCAGCCTTGAGCAACAAGGGAAGCATGTGGATATTTTTACCCAAAATATTGACGGTCTTCATAAAAAGGCGGGAAGCCAGCATGTATATGAACTCCATGGCTCCATTCAAACGGCCACTTGTCCATCGTGTCAGGCGGTATATGATCTGCCTTATTTATTAAAAGAAGAGGTGCCGGTCTGTCAAAGGGTTTCCTCAGACGGCAGTACGTGTGGATGTGTGCTAAAAACAGATGTTGTCCTATTTGGCGATATGGTCAAACATTTAGACCAAGTGGAGACATCACTTCAGAAAACGGACATGCTCCTCGTCATGGGGACTTCCCTGGAGGTAGCGCCAGCAAGGTATATTCCAGAAGATGCAGCTCATGATCCTTCCATCTTCATGGTGATGATGAATTTGAGTGAAACAGAGTTCGATCCGCTTTTTGATCTTGTCTTTCATGAGCGAATTGGCGATCTCGTGAAAGCTTTATAAATCATTAAAAAACCCGCATTCTAAAGGTGCGGGTTTTACTTTATTGCTGCAGCGGCTTCATTGTTTCATCAAGGACTTCAAATGTATAGCCCTTTGCCTTTAGCTGCGTAATTAAGCTGCTTAAGTATTTTGCCGTCGCCGGCTGATCATGCATTAAGATGATTTTTGGTTCTTTTGGATTTTTTGTCTCCAGCACTTGCAGCTGATTTAATACCTCTGGTACATATTTTGAGCTTTTATATTTCCAATCAAGACTGTCAATGGTCCAGTCCCAGTAGACAAAGCCTTTTTGTTTTAAACGTGCTTTTTGCTGATCGGTTAAATTTGGGGTGCTGCCATAAGGTGTTCTCACAAGATGGGTATACTCACCTGTCACAGAAGCCAAAATGCGCTGATCTTCCTTCATCTCGTTAACAGGAGAATCTTTTTTTTGATAAAAGCGTTTCACATCATGGGTGATGCCATGAAGCCCTAATTGATGACCTTCTTGATGGAGTCTTTTCACAGCTGCCGGGTGTTCTTTAATCTGTGGTCCGAGCATAAAGAATGTGGCTTTCACTTGATGCGCTTTTAGCACATCTAACAGCTGATTTGAAGTCGCTGATGGACCATCATCAAAGGTTAAAAAGATCGTTTGATCCGTTATATGTTTATCTGAATTGATCTTAAAATGTGCATCTAATGTTTTTCGAGAAGCATCTTTTGCTTTCATACTAGTGCTTGTGTCTCTAAATTGACTGCTTGCAGATAATTTCGCCGGCTGATCTGCTGCCTGCATATTGGTTTTGGACATATCCCAAATAAAAAAGAGGATCAGTGTCAGGATGACAAAACCAATCGCCTTTGAGAGCAGCATTGTGTTTGAAGGTGTCTGTTTTTTTTTAACCCGTTGCATTACAATCGCTCCAATAAATCAAAAATTTGTGTCGAATCATGTAGTGGATTCTGTCTTTTTCCGCTGTTTTTTGTCGTGTTTATATGGAGTAAGTATACAGGAAAAAAGAGCCTATGAATATAGAAGATGCTAAAAAATTGGAATCTTTTTGGTTATCAATCTATATTTGTTACAATGAAAGGTTATCCATTTCATATGATGTGAAATAATTCTGAATAATCATTGAAACGAACCCATTTATCCGCTAAGATAGCATCAGATTCAACCATTATTGCAAAGCGAAGGGGAGATTCCATATGAAAATATTGTACAATGGAGATTTCATTGAAAAAAAGGATGCACATGTTGATATTGAGGACAGAGGCTATCAATTTGGTGACGGAGTCTATGAGGTCATCCGTGTATACAATGGTACTTTGTTTACGTTAAAGGAACATACAGAGCGTCTGTTCAAGAGTGCAAAGGAAATTGGCATTCATCTGCAAGGTACAGTATCAGATATGGAAGAAAAGTTACAGCAGCTCGTCGCTCACAATCAATTAACAGATGGCGGTGTGTATATTCAAGTCACGCGGGGTGTCGCCCCTCGTAAACATCAATATAGTGATTCTCTTACTCCTCAAATCACGGCATATACTTTCCAGGTGAAAAAGCCTGTTCAAGAGCAGAAAGCTGGGGCAAAGGCCATTTTATCTGAGGATCTTCGCTGGTTAAGGTGTGATATCAAAAGCTTAAACCTTTTATATAACATCATGGAAAAGCAGAAAGCATCTGAAGCTGGTGCGTTTGAAGCAATCCTTGTGAGAGACGGTTTTGTGACCGAGGGAACCTCCTCGAATGTATATGCCGTGATTGATGGCGTGATTCGTACTCACCCTGCAAACAATCTCATTTTAAACGGCATTACTCGTAGAAAGCTGCTGGAGGTATGTGAGGAAGAAGGGTGTACTGTTGAAGAAACTCGTATAAGCAAAGAAGAACTGCTGCGCGCTCAGGAAATTTTCATCAGCTCGACGACAGCTGAAGTCATTCCGATTGTTGAAATAGATGGCGAGCCAGTAGGGGAAGGCGTTCCAGGAGAGCTGACAAAGCGCGTACAGGAAGGCTTCCAGCAAAAAATTAAACATGAAAGTGAAGCATCGATCTCTTCATAAATAAAAAAGGCTGTAAACTAATGTTTACAGCCTTTTGTGATGCATTTATTTCACAATAAGCACAGGTATATCTGATTTTGCTGATAACTTTTCACTCACACTGCCAAACAGCATTTTTTTCAATCTGCTTTGGTCACGTGCTCCCATGACGATGAGGTCTGCTGATATTTCCTCCGCATATTCGATAATCGCTTCCGCTGGTTCTCCCTCTACAATTTCAATGGCAGCCTCAAACTGCTCCTCATTTAAAAGCATTCTTGCTTCCGCAACGACCTCTTCTGTATGGTCTTCAAAAATCAAGGGACTTTGCTGTTCATCATGAGGTACATAGACAGGGGGTGTTTGAAGATCTGCCGTACCGCCGCCGATATAAGCTCCGCCAGTCATTGGGCGCGGCACATCAAACACCTGTCTGTCTGTTTTGCCATCATGTGCATAGGTAACGGTCAGCTTGGCATGTAAGGTTTTAGCTAAAGCGATTGCCTTTTTTAATGCTTTCTTACTGTCTTCATGTCCATCAAACGCTACGACCATCCGATCAGCTTGAAACAATGTCCTCATTCCTTTCAAAAGGAGTCTTTACACTCATGGTATACCCGTTAATAGAAAAAGATACACATGAAGGAGAATGATTTTTGTTAGAAAATTTCATTTATTGAAAAATATTTATTGACAAAATAGTGACAGCCACTATAAGATAAAAAAAGATTCAAGAGCCAAAAGGAGGAAATGTCATGTGCAACATTGGAAGAATGAAATCAAACTGCATGAATGGGTTGATTCACGTGACAATTACACCTTCATTGGTCATGGAAAAGGAACTCGTCTGTTCCAATTGATCGGATGAATCAAGGCGTATGTTGCGTATTTGTCAACATGCGCCTTTTTACATGACGAAAAGAGGCGTACCAGCCAGCTGGTGGCCTCTTTTTTTGTTGAATTCATTTCGTATTTCGAAATAAAGGGATGAAAAACAACAAGTAAATGAAGAGGAGTGAAAGCATGTGAACATGCCAAAATCAAGACAAATGACAAAAGCTCAAAAAACGAAACAAGGTGACTTGCAGGAAAATTTAGAAAGCGGCTAGCTTGAAAAGGAGAGACAAACATGTTTTCAGTATTTGCGAAATTAGGCTGGTTCTTTAAACAAGAGTGGAGGCGTTATACGATTGCTATTACGCTCCTGCTCATTGTGAATGTGCTTGAAATGCTGCCGCCAAGATACCTTGGCCAGGCAGTTGATGACATTCGTTCTGGTCAATTTACAACATCCAGTATTGTGTTTTATGTGACCATTTTTTGCTTACTAGGTGTCGTCGTCTATACACTTACATATTTTTGGATGTATCAGTTATTTGGCGGCGCAAATGTCATGGAGCGTGTGATGCGTGGGAAACTGATGCGCCACTTGCTTAAGATGACGCCTACTTTTTATGAAAAGAAAAAAACGGGCAACTTAATGGCATTAGGTACAAACGACTTGAATGCTGTGGCCTTAACGACAGGCTTTGGCGTTCTGACCTTGGTTGATTCCACTGCTTATATGCTGATGATCTTCTTTACGATGGGGCTGACGATTAGCTGGAAATTAACCTTAATGGCGATTATTCCTATGCCGCTGATGGCGCTCTTGATTGCGTTTTATGGAAGCAAAATCCATGAGCGCTTTACAGTCGCTCAAGATGCATTTGGTGATATGAACGATCGCGTTCTTGAATCAGTGGCAGGTGTCCGGGTCATTCGGTCTTTTGTGCAGGAGAAACAAGATGTCGAACGCTTTCGAGAAATGACAGATGATGTATTTCAAAAAAATATGCGAGTGGCGATCATTGATTCTTTGTTTGAGCCGACAGTGAAATTACTTGTGGGGATCAGCTACTTAATCGGAATCGGCTACGGAGCCTATCTCGTGTTCCAAAGTGATTTAACCATTGGGGAGCTTGTTGCATTTAACGTCTATCTTGGCATGATGATCTGGCCAATGTTTGCGATCGGCGAATTGATTAATATTATGCAAAGAGGAAATGCGTCGTTAGACCGGTTAAATCATACACTCAGCTACAAGCCGGACGTAACAGATGCTGCTCAGCCGAAAACGTTACAAGAGCCTGGAGATATTGAGTTTGATCATGTGACATTCAGATATCCAACCTCATCTAAAGATAATCTCATTGATGTGTCCTTTACCGTTCGAAAAGGGCAGACGATTGGGATTACAGGCAAAACGGGAAGCGGCAAAACGACCATTGTCAAACAGCTTCTGCGCCAGTACCCGGCAGGTGATGGGCAAATCTTGCTATCAGGTGTTCCGATCCAAGACATTGAATTAGATCAGTTATTTCAATGGATCGGATATGTACCGCAGGATCATATACTTTTCTCAAAAAGCGTGGAACAGAATATGCGCTTTGGTCATCGTGACGCGAAACAAGATGAGTTAGCACAAGCAATCAAAGATGCTTACTTTGAAAAGGATTTACGCCTTTTGCCAGAGGGTCTGGAAACCATGGTTGGGGAAAAAGGTGTGGCGCTGTCAGGCGGACAAAAACAGCGAATATCCATTGCACGTGCTTTATTAATTGATCCAGACATTTTAATTCTGGATGACTCATTGTCTGCGGTAGATGCAAAAACAGAAACCGCTATCCTAGAAAATCTAAGACAAAACCGTCATGGCAAAACGACGTTTATTACAACTCATCGCCTATCAGCTGTTGAACATGCCGATCTCATTCTTGTCATGGAAGAAGGGCGCATTGTCCAAAAGGGCACCCACAACGAGCTCATCCAGCAGGATGGGTGGTACAAAGAACAATTTTTGCGTCAGCAGCTAACAAATCAGCTGGAAGGAGGGGATGAGGCATGACAACAGGAAGAAGACTCCTTGCCTACGCACTCCTATATAAGAAAGTATTGTCTGTTGCCTTAATCTTTCTAATGATTGCAGTTGGTGCTGAGCTGACAGGGCCGTTTATTGGGAAGAAAATGATTGATGATCATATTTTAGGTGTAGAAAAACCGTATGTCGAGGTCAATGAAAAGACAGACAAAACCGTTTATTACCAGGGAAATAACTATATACGAAGCGATCGATTAAATAATGGAATGGATTCTGGAAAGCAAATCAATGTAGTGCAAGTCGGGTTCGGTTACTATTTTGTGAATGAGCCGATTCGTTTTGATGGAAACAGAAAAATATCGGGAGATCAGCTCACCATTAATAATGGGAACGAGCGTGAAACCTATGAGGTAAAGCGTTTATCAAAAGAGGAGATTTTCGCTTTTTATCAGCCAGAAATCAGTGGTTTGGTGCAGCTTGTTCTATTTTATCTAGGACTGCTCATCGTTGCGATTTTCTTTCAGTATGGGCAGCATTATTTGCTCCAGAGGATTGCAAATCGAATTATTCAAAAAATGAGGGTAGACGTATTTGAGCACATCCAAACGCTGCCGATCCGATATTTTGATAATTTACCGGCTGGAAAAGTTGTCGCGAGGATTACCAATGATACGGAAACCATTCGTGATTTATATGTAACAGTCCTTGCAAATTTCGTGACAAGTGCTATTTACATGATTGGGATTTACATTGCCATGTTTTTATTAAATGTGAAGCTGGCACTCATCTGTTTGGTCGCAGTACCGATTATTTTCCTATGGTCGATGACTTATAGAAAGTTTGCATCAGTGTACAATCACCGCATTCGTTCGATCATCAGTGAAATCAATGCCAAACTAAATGAAGCCATTCAAGGGATGACAATCATTCAAGCCTTTCGTCATGAAAAAGCGACGCAAGAGGAATTTGATGAGCTGAACAACAATCACTTTCGATATCAGCGAAAGATGCTGCATTTAAATTCACTTCTTTCACATAACTTGGTTAACTTGCTGCGAAATTTAGCATATGTGGCACTCATTTGGTATTTTGGCGGTGCGTCGCTAAGTGCGACAGGCATTGTGTCCATTGGTGTGCTCTATGCGTTTGTCGATTATTTAAATCGATTGTTCCAGCCGATTACAGGCATTGTGAATCAGTTCTCTAGGTTGGAATTAGCAAGGGTTTCATCAGAAAGGGTTTTCCGATTATTAGATGAACCAGGAACAGAAGTGGAAGAACCTGTTCAGAAGAAGCTGGAGGGACACGTTCAGTTCAAAGATGTCACCTTTGCTTATAATGAAGGGAAAAATGTCTTAAAGAACATTACGTTTGAAGCGAAGAAAGGTCAAACGGTTGCACTTGTGGGGCATACTGGTTCTGGGAAAAGCTCGATCATGAACTTGCTGCTGCGTTTTTATGACATTCAGCAAGGAGACATTCTCATAGATGGCGAAAGCATTTATGATCAGTCGCGCCAAACGCTCCGTAAACAAATGGGCATTGTGCTGCAAGACCCGTATTTATTTTCTGGAACGATTGCTTCCAATGTGAGCTTAGGAAATGAAGACATCAAAAGAGAAACGATTGAATCCTCATTAAAGCAAGTAGGTGCCGCAGAGTTATTGAAGCATTTGCCAGAAGGCTTTGATGAACCAGTCGTTGAAAAGGGAAGCACCCTTTCCTCAGGGGAACGTCAGTTGATTTCATTTGCGCGCGCATTGGCGTACGATCCAGCAATTTTAATTTTAGATGAAGCCACCGCGAACATTGATACAGAAACAGAAGCGATCATTCAGCGGGCGCTTGATGTAGTTAAAGAAGGACGAACGACTTTTGTGATCGCTCACCGATTATCCACTATTAAAAAAGCCGATATGATCTTGGTGTTAGAAAAAGGTGAAATCGTCGAGCGTGGCAGTCATGAACAACTCATGCAGCAAGAAGGGCTGTATGCACAAATGTATGAACTGCAAAAAGGTGCTGTTGCAAACAGCTGATGAATAGTAGAAAAAAAGAGCCTCATTCAATTGGAAGAGGCTCTTTCCTTTGCATGAAAAAGTCGAGGGTTCTGTCCTCGACTTTTACTGGTTATATTGTTTGGACAGGCATCATCATCAATAAGCGATGCCGACGCGTTGATGTACAAACTCCTTCGAATTTAACTGCTGATATAAAAAGTGTGCGGTATCTTCAACTGAAATTTTCTTTCCATCTATAGGGAGAAAATCTTTCTCATAGCGATATGACCGTGTCACTTCTCCATCTGGTAAATAGGTTGGACAAATAATGGTCCAATCTAGATCAGTCGATTGAAGGATTTCAAACGCTTTCGCATGCTCTTTAGCTGCTCGGGAAGTGGTCCGTCTTGATTCATTTGTTTCAAAACGGTAGAGCTCCGGCTGCTGCCTTGCTTTTAAAATACCTGCTGTACCAATTGTAATAATTCTTGATGTATTCGTTTGCTTCATGGCTTGTACGATATGCTCCATTGAAACAGATAATGTATCATCACCATCTGTTGATAGACAGCTCACAACAATATCTGCTCCTTTGATTGTCTCAAGCACATCTTCTCGATTTCTTGAATTGCCGGTGACTTGAAACATACCCGCAAGCATTTCTTCTCGGTTTGTCCGAATCAATGAACGAACCATGTAACGCTCATCTACTTGAACGAAACGAAGAAATGCTTGTCCTACACGTCCATGAGCACCGAAAAGAGCTATTTTCATCTGTTCGATCCCTCCACTACATACTATAAGTGAAAAGAACCCAAATTGGTACAACTTTTATGTGATGCTTTTTTTATAAAGATGAAAGGACCGAATACTATGAGCATATTCACATAATAGAGAGATCCCTACAAATTGTAAAAGTTCAAAGTTCATACCAGAAAAAATGTCCATGAAGATCCGCTCCTTTCTACTACATGATATGAGCTGAAAGGAGTTTGGTGAGGGATAAAAACAAAAAAAGAAGACACCATAAGAGGTGCCTTCTATGATCCAGATATGAAATTAAGCTTTTGTTCCGCCAAGGTTTTGTTGAGCGAAAGACACAAGACGTTTTGTAATTTCTCCACCAACTGAACCGTTAGCACGAGATGTTGTTTCTGCTCCAAGATTTACACCAAATTCAGAAGCGATTTCGTATTTCATTTGATCGATCGCTTGCTCTGCTCCAGGAACTAGTAATTGGTTTGAACTATTAGAATTAGCCATGATGTGATTCTCCTTTTTGTATATGATTTGTTTTTTTGGTTGGGTTTGCTGGAATCGCACCAGCGAAATGATCAAGTCATTTGCCACTTGGCGAAACCCAATGCAGTAACTGCTTTGTACTAAGTATTATGGTTATTTCCGAAAAAAACATACGAAAAAAGAACATGGTAAATGTTGTGTTAACATACAAAAAACCATCACCCAATGATGAGTGATGGTGCTGCTTATATATCTTTTTATTCTGCTGAGCGAATGCGCAGCTCCGTATCCGAATCAAAGAAATGGGCTTTGTTCATATTAATCGCAAGAGGGATAGACTGTCCGGCCTGTACATCGGTACGAGAATCAACACGTGCAATAAACGATTGACCATCGATAGAAGAATAAAGCATCGTTTCTGCCCCCATTAATTCAGCTACTTCTACGTCAGCATGAATTTTTGTGCCTTCAGACGCCTCTATAAATACTGGTTCATCGTGAAAATCTTCTGGTCTGATGCCTAAAATGACATCCTTTCCAATATAGCCTTGGCTGCGTAATACTTTCATCTTTCCTTCTGGTACACGAATATGAGTTTTTCCAACCGCAATGGCACCGTCAGAGAGCTTTCCTGTAAAAAAGTTCATCGCAGGTGAGCCGATAAATCCACCTACAAACACATTCTCTGGGTTTTCATATACATCTTTCGGCGCTCCTACCTGCTGAATAAAACCATCTTTCATGACAACAAGGCGTGTTGCCATTGTCATGGCTTCAGTCTGATCATGTGTCACATAGATAAATGTTGTTTGCAGACGCTGATGAAGCTTAGAAATTTCAGCACGCATCTGAACACGGAGTTTTGCATCTAAATTAGAAAGCGGCTCATCCAAAAGGAAAACCTTTGCATCACGTACAATCGCTCTGCCAAGTGCAACACGCTGTCTTTGACCGCCAGACAGTGCTTTTGGTTTTCTGTCTAAATATTGCTCAAGCCCTAATATTTTAGCGGCATTTCGAACCCGCTCATCAATTTCTGCTTTTGGAAACTTCCGAAGCTTTAATCCAAAAGCCATATTATCGTACACATTCATATGAGGATATAATGCATAGTTTTGGAAAACCATTGCGATATCCCGGTCTTTCGGCGCTACATCATTCATCCGTTTTCCATCTAACAGAAAGTCTCCTTGTGATATTTCTTCTAGACCTGCAATCATGCGAAGGGTTGTTGATTTTCCGCAGCCTGATGGACCAACAAACACAATAAATTCTTTATCTTCTATATGTAGATTAAAGTTGTCTACTGCTGTTACTTTGTTATCGTATACTTTATAAATTTGATTGAGCATCATTTCAGCCATTAGATGTCAGCCTCCCCAGTCCCTCTTTTTTTGAAAGCGCTTTACTAGTAAATAAAGTGTATAAAATGAGGAAGAGTCTGTAAATGGACAACGTGCACAACATCCTATTTTCATTTTTGGGCAGGGTGCTCAAGTCTTCATTCTTTATGAAAGATCGAGTAGAGTCATCATCAAATAAGCAGCGGATGCTTCTGGAAAATGTCGTATATCTAGCCCAGTGCGCTCAATAAATTTATCAATTCGATATTGAAGACTGTTTCTGTGAACATATAACGCTTTTGCTGCCTTGGATGCGTTTAAATTACATTGCATATAGGTCATGAGAGTTCGGTAAACATCCCGGTCAAAGACCGCTTCTTTAAAAGCATCTGAAATAGCATGAGAGAGTGCGGATGCATCATAACAAATGAACGAAGGCAGGCATTGATAAAATGTGGCAGCCCCTGATCTAAGCTTTTCTCGCTGCATATGGTATAAAAATAGCTGTTGTTCATTTAATAACCTCATCTGTAAATGGTCATTTGGCAAATGCAGCTGTCCTTGTATAAAGACTGAGTCTGTTAAAAAATCACTTGTAATAGCCAGAGACAAATCATTTAACTGATCTAATTGACTGTTTTCTGATGTGGCATTTGGTTGAATCAGCATAGCTGTTTCAGGGCCTGTCCATATGAAATGAGTATGTTCGAGGCTGTTATTCACAGCCTCTTTTATTTGCTGTCTTTGTTCTTCTTGATGGATCATTTGAAAATAATAAACACGGACGGGATGTTGAACAGTTAGTGGTTTGTTTTCAAAAAGATAGCTGAACCATTTTTGTTCATCCTCGGTCTGCGCTTTTTGAAATAGATCAATTGGTGTAAGAAAAGAGTTGAGAAGAAGTGTTTCTCTTTCTGAAAGCTCCGATTTGTTTACTCCAAATATTTCACCTTCGTCTGTTTGATACCAAAGAATTTGTTTGTCATGAGTAGGTGTGCTGATGATATGGTCTCCGTAAACAAGTTTTAATTTTTCTAACATGGCGGGGCTCCTTAAACAGTTTAATCATAGACATGGAACAGCATTAATTCGTGGATTTCTTCTTTTAAAGTTGGCTCTACTTCATGGGGCGGAAGCTGAGAGCCCCATTCAATGTCACCTGTTTTGTGGTAGATGCCTTCATAGTGTGCACCGTTGTGGAAAAAGGATATTTTCCAGCCTGGCAATTGTGCTTTCTTAAAAAGGGGTTTCCATTGAAAATGAGAAATCATATCATCATTGCCTCCTTGCTTTTATTGATGAAACAATAAACAAACACGACAACACGGAAACAACCTTGAACTTGATTTTATTGTATCTCATCTTATGAAAAGAGCATAGAAAAAGCATAGATTTAAGAGCACTGACATGTGACAAAAAAGCGTCAGTAGACGTTCGCGTGATCTGAAGTGGTGAGTGCCGTTTTTGAAAGGTAAGATGCGTAATCCATGATTCTTTTCCCAATCAGCCATTCTGATTTTTTCAAAGAGACATGCTGGAAAATCTCTCGGCCAGGGCGAGAATTGGCTTCGAACATCCAAATTGCACCTGTTTGATCAATGCCTAAGTCAAAACCGATTTCACCAATATGCCCGGTCATTTTTTTATCTATCACTTGGCTAAGCATGATGGCAGTATGAGAAAGCTGCTGTAAAATCTGCAAACGTTTCTTTTCATCTGGAAAGACAGCATAAAGTGTTTTCACCGTTCCCCCGTGTAACTGGTGAGTCGTGATGGTATGGTCTCCAGAAACCTTTGCTGCTGCTGCTGTGACTGTCCAATCACCTTCTTTATTTTTATTCGTATGAACTCTGAAATCCATCGGTTGATTGTCTATTTGAAGAAGCTCAATGCCTTGTTGTGCAATAAAATCATGAATTGCATGATCCTTTCGCAGCCTTTGAACAAACTGATCTATTGAATCATATGGAATAGAATTTCCGAAATTTGAGGATACAGTGATTCCGTCGTTTTCCTTTTTTAACTGATAAATCCCGTCTCCATGACTTCCGTTTGTCGGTTTTAAGTATATAACTTGATGCAGATGGAGAAGTGTTTCAATTTTACTTAGAGCGTCCACGGGATCTAATTGTACAGAATGTGGGAGAAAGGACCATGTTTTTTCATCTGTTAATAGCTGTTCGTGAATCTCCCATTTATTAAAAAAGTAAGGATTGAACCAAGGGATATCATAGTCTTGGGTGAGTTTTCGCTTCGTTTCTTGAATGAGTGCCGACTGAGCAGCTTTTCTATTTGGAAGCCGGTCATAAATGACTGACGGAAGGGGAAGCTGTTTTTTAACCCATGAATCTTCGTGGTACAACAGTCCTTCTACAATTCCTTTTTCCCAATCAATAGAATGTGACCCAAAAAGATAGGCAAAACCAGGATGCTGCCTGAAAGAGTGCAGCAGTTTGATAAAAAATTCTGATCTCGTTCCTAATGGCTGTGTACTTTGCTCAAAACCTGCAGTGAAAATGCCCATCAACGGCCCTATAAAAAGTGTATGGTCAATGATGATCACATCAGCTTTTGATTGGTAAGGAATCAGTAAACCTCTGTATAAATCTTCAGATAATAAAATTTTATTTGGATGCTGATGATAGGAAATGTTGAAGCCATCTACTAAACGAGATCCTAGAGCAAGAGAATAGATGGCATCTTTCTGTTTATAATGGACGGGAAGATGAATTGTTTTTTCACTTGTAAGGTGTGGGGCGATGATGCAGCGCTTTCTATTCATAAGAAACCTCCTTCGGTTGAGATTTTATCGATTGCGCATGTTCAAGAATGATACGAATCAATTCGTGTTCCTTCTCAGGATAAACATTTAAAAAAGCGGACCGCCCTGGCTTTGATCTGATATTTGATATGAAAAGTCTGCCTTCACTTGTATGAAGTAAGTCTACTGCGAATTCAAAGCAAGGAGAGTAAGTTTTATCTATATAAGCTGGGAGTGATGCCTGAATGGATGCCATATCATCTAAAAGGAGTTCCTTGATGTGTGGCTGCAATGTATTTAGATAGTGTTCAAAGCCTATCACAGGAGCTGATTTTTGTGTATGACTTAAAAGACTATTTTCTGCAGGTGATTTTGTGTGAATTCCCATGCGTTTCCATTGATTTTGTGAATCTTTCATAAGGAAAATCTTGATTTCATTGAATAAAATTTCTTTTTGATCATTCGTGTTGAAAAATTGAAGGAAATACCGGCCTGCATATTTTTTGCACCAGCGCTCCAGCTCTGACGTACGAGAAAATGTAATGGTTTGATTGGAACTTAGTTGAACAGTAAATGTTGATTTGCCATCAAAGGAAATGAAGTAAGTAGATGCTGCATGCTGATGGGAGAGAGGCTGCATTCTACAATAACCGCCAGCCCCGTACTCCCTTACCATATTGATCAGGTCTGAGGGCTCTTTTAATAAAAAGCAGCCAGGTAAATATGGCTGTGAAGCAGAGAGGAGACGGAGCTGCTCAAATAGCACCATTTTATTTGAAATGCCGGTATTCAAAAAATCTGTTTTTGGATATTTTTTTAGCCATTCCATGATGGGTTTTGCTTTTTTAGATTGTGCGTCATGCCGGTAAAGACATCGGTCATAAATCAAGTCGGGAATCGGAAATTGTGCGTCGGCAAACCCTTGGCCATTCGTATATGTTTGGCCTTGTATCATATTTGAAGCCGGCTTTAAATCAAATGGTGTAAAACGAACAACCTCTAAACGATAAGAAGAGGCAGCTTTGGCGAGCTGCCGTGTGAATGCCTCTTCATACTGCGGAGAAAGGCTCGCAATACCTAATGTTTTCATTAAAAAACACCTTCTTTTCAACTTCTTTTTTTACCATCAAAAAACATTTTTTTATGATTTTACATAAAGCTTACGCTCCTTTATCATTACGACAGATCGCTTGATCATATGTCTCGCTGCATGCTTCATTTGCTTGGGAACTTGACAACAACTATAATACGTATAGATCAAAACAATAAACCTCGGGTGTTGTTTGAAAGGTAGATGACGACTTTGAATATATTCACAACGTTTATCTTTATGATTGTTATCGGCGCAGTCATAGGAGCAGCGACAAACCATCTTGCAATTAAAATGCTTTTTCGGCCTTATAAGCCATATTACTTATTCGGAAAACAGCTTCCATTTACACCAGGGCTTATCCCTAAAAGAAGAGACGAAGTAGCCAAGCAGGTTGGTGTCATGGTTATGGAGCATTTGCTCACGCCAGAAGGTATTCAAAAGCGATTTGAATCATCGGAGGCAAAGCAGGAGATCCTGCGTACAGTCCATCAATATATTGACAAAGGCGCAAATATGGAGATCACCGTATTCTCCCTGCTAGAAAAATTCGGCGTTTCACAGGCTGATGTTAAAGCAGATAGATGGCTCCATCAGTGGTCTGACCAGAAGCTCGCTTCATTGCTTGAAACATATAACGAGCAAACTTTATCTGAATTGCTCCCGGTAGAAGTGGAAACCAAAATATCATCAAAAATTCCAGATGCAGCAGATTATATTTTAAAGAGAGGCATTCATTATTTTGAAAGTGATGAAGGCAAAGCCAGGCTTGGCAATATGATTGATGATTTCTTAAAAGAACGGGGAATGCTTGGCAGTATGGTCCAAATGTTTCTAGGGAATTCAAGCTTAATTGATCGTGTACATCCCGAAATCATCAAGTTTTTAAGAAACGCAGAAACAAAAAGATTTTTATCAGATTTACTTGTTCAAGAATGGGACAAGGTGAAGCTATTTTCTCTTCATGAGCTTGATGAAAAATGGAATGTGAAGGAACTTATTTTTAGTGTGAAAAATCAATTGCTTTCTCATTTCTCTACAAAGCTGATATTAGACAAACCAGTTGGAACATATGTCAGTGCTGTAGCGGATGACCTTAAAACACATTTTGCGCCAGTGTTGATTGATAAGGGGATCGAAGCGGCTTCAAATGCTTTAGAGAGTCTGCTTGCAAAGCTGCAATTTGAAGATATCATTCGTGAACAAATTGAACTTTTCCCGCTTGAAAAAATGGAAGAGCTTGTAGTCAGCATCTCTAATAAGGAGCTGAAGATGATAACATTTCTAGGCGGTCTTTTAGGCGGGATGATTGGTGCTATCCAGGCTGTTTTTGTGGCGCTATTCTAAGACAAGCTATAGAAATTTTAATGAATTCATTGTATATATGTGAAACGAAAGCCATAGTTTGTTATAGTGGAGTGGTGTCCGCCGATCATATCGGTGATAACGGATAGAAAGGAGACATAACATGTCTGTAAATCTTTATGATGTTGCATATGACCTTGAAAAAGCATTGCGTCATAGCGAAGAATATTCAACTTTAAGAAATCTTTATGATGAGGTAAACGCGGATGAGTCCTCTAAAAGAATGTTTGAGAACTTCCGTGACATTCAAGTAAACCTTCAACAAAAACAAATGACTGGTCAAGAGATCACACAAGAAGAAGTGGAGCAAGCTCAAAAAACAGTTGCTCTTGTTCAGCAGCACGACAAAATCTCTCAGTTGATGGAAGCAGAACAACGTGTGAGTGTTCTTATCGGTGAATTAAATAAAATTATCATGAAGCCACTTGAAGAGCTTTATGGGAATCCAGAAGAAAACTAATAGAAAGGGCGATGTCATTCGCCCTTTTTTGTTTTATTTTTTCTCCTCAATATCTTTTAAAAAAAGGTTGTCGAAGCACATAAATTCTGCGATAATACTTATATTGAAAGTGCTTTCAAAAGGCGCTCTCAAGGGACAATTGGGTGCGTTTCACTTGGGATTTATGGCGGTGAGCCAAACGAGAGAGAAGCGCTTCTGGGAGAAACGCAAAGCATCATAAGGGGATCTGATATAAGCAATGCTTTGGTGTGTAAATGATAAGGGGATCATGGGGAGCTTCATCACTCCATTGTAACGCATCCAAACCATACATAAAAAAAAGCCTAGGGGTAGGCTTTTTTTATTTATCCATCTATTCATAACCTGGGGCTCTTTCAACTGCATGTTCTAAAGCACCAAGCTAGGGCATATCCTCATCGTAAGTACAGTCATCAAGAAGGGGGATGCCTCAGTGTCAAAAAAACTACTTGCACTCAATATAGATGGGACGTTACTTCGTTCCAATGGTAAAATCCATTCTGCTACAAAAGAAGCTGTGGAATATGTAAAGAAAAAAGGGGTTTACGTGACGATTGTCACCAACCGGCATTTTCGTTCCGCTCAAAAAATTGCCAAGGCGTTGAAGATTCCAACATCAACCCTTGTGACGCATAGTGGTGCATTTATCGCCGATAAACTCGATGAGCCGCTTCATGTGAAAAAATTAACGGAAGAAAAGACGTTTAATCTTGTGCAAATCCTTGAAAGCTTCGATTGTAATGTCCGCTTGCTGCATGAAAAATTCTCGATCGGCAACCGGAAAAAAACGCAGTCTCAGCTGATGGGAAAGACGCTCATTCATCCGTCTGATCCTATTTTCTATCCCGTCCAATTTGTTGAATCTTTAAGTGATATGCTGATGGATGAACCAGTCAGTACACCAGTGATTGAAGTATATTCGACCGCGGAGCTTCAGCCTGAGATTCACAGGACCATTCAACAAGCATTCCCATCTGTTGATCTTATTAGGATCAGTGATGAGAAAATGAATATTGTATGCAAAGGGGTTTCGAAGGAAGCGGGACTTTCTCTTTTAACCTCTGCACTCGGTTTTACTTTAGAAGATACGGTTGTCATTGGTCATGGAACAGATGACATTCCAATGCTTGAATTGGCTGGTTTAGGCGTTGCTATGGGAAATGCCCCCAATGATGTCAAGCGCAAAGCCGATTGGGTGACGCGCTCGCATGATGAACAGGGTGTGGCTTATATGATCAAGGAATACTTTAGAATGCAGCAAAGAGAAGGATTTTTACATCAATTCGATATTAAGCGATAATACAGTGAAGGCCCTGTCAATCAAGAAATGACAGGGCCTTCGTCTGTTCCCTTCATTGCTTTTCCTACATGAATTTTGTAAAATGAAACAAGTTTGAAGATAAAGGTGATATGATGCGAATTTTAATTAAAGGGCTGTCAGATGAACGATTTCATCGCCCGCTTGTCAATATAGCCAATTTATTTGAAGAAGATAGTGAAGTGATGTTTGAACCAAGTGAACTGGATGATGGTTTGATCATGGAATTTAGCTGGAAGGAAGAAAATGGCATGGTGGAAGCATCTGGTCATATCGATGGATCAGACATCACCAGTCGTTTTTCGCGGAATGTCCCAGAGAGCTTGAACGATAAGGAGCGCTGGAAACAAATCAAAAACACAGTGCTGTCTGTTTATTTACACTTGCTTCAGGAGCACACAGGAATGACACAAAAGTGGGGGATTCTCACAGGAATACGTCCGACGAAATTGCTCCATAAGATGCTGAGAGAAGGCATGTCAAAGGAAGATGCACATGAGGCATTAAAGCGTGATTACTTGATTCATGATGAAAAAATCAATTTGATGCAGGAGATTGTCGATCGTCAGCTTAAAGCCATTCCAGATCTGTATGACCTTCAGCAGGAAGTGAGTATTTATATTGGCATTCCTTTCTGCCCCACAAAATGTGCTTATTGCACGTTCCCTGCTTACGCCATTAAAGGACAAGCTGGCAGAGTGGGAACGTTTTTGTTTGGTCTGCATTATGAAATGCAAAAAATGGGCGCATGGCTTAAAGAACATGGAATTAAAGTGACGACTGTTTACTTTGGCGGAGGCACGCCAACGAGCATCACAGCGGAAGAAATGGATTTGCTGTATGAAGAAATGTATCGCTCGTTCCCAGATGTGAAGCATATACGGGAAGTGACTGTCGAAGCAGGGCGTCCTGATACGATTTCGCCTGATAAGCTAGAGGTGCTAAACCGCTACAATATTGACCGGATTAGCATTAACCCGCAATCGTATGAGAATGAAACACTAAAGGCTATTGGCCGGCATCATAGTGTGGAAGAAACGATTGAAAAGTATCACTTATCAAGACAGTACGGCATGAATAATATCAATATGGACTTAATCATTGGATTGCCGGGAGAAGGGCTCAAAGAATTTCAGCACTCCTTGCAGCAGACTGAAGAGCTCAAGCCTGAATCTTTAACCGTGCATACACTCTCCTTTAAAAGAGCATCTGAAATGACGCGCAATAAGGAGAAATACCAAGTAGCAGACCGAGAAGAAATCACACGTATGATGGATGAAGCGGTCTCTTGGACGAAAGCACATCAATATCACCCGTATTATTTATATAGACAAAAAAATATTTTGGGAAATCTCGAAAATGTCGGGTATTCATTAGATGGACAGGAAAGTTTGTATAATATCATTATCATGGAAGAAGTACAGACAATCATTGGCATTGGGTGCGGTGCAGCGAGTAAATTCATTGATCCACGGACAGGAAAAATTACGCAGTATGCCAATCCAAAAGATCCAAAATCGTATAATGACCGGTATGAACACTATACAAAAGAGAAAATTCAATTCCTTGAATCATTATTTGTTTCTCACGTTTAAACACTGCGATGACGCAGTGTTTTTTTCATTTGTAAAAGGGTATATAAGTGATAAAAAGTTAAAGCAGGTGTACATATGATAGATGTGATCGGAATTGGGATTGGGCCCGCCAATTTAGGATTGGCCGCTTTGTTAGAGGAGTATGAGGATGTCTCATGCTGTTTTTTTGAACAAGAGTCTGAGTTTGCTTGGCATCCTGGTATGCTGATCAAAGGAACGGATTTGCAAGTTTCCTTTTTAGCAGACCTTGTCACAATGGCGAATCCAAGGAGCAGGTATACATTTTTAAATTATTTACATGAATCAAATAGACTTCACCGATTCTATACATTTGAACAGTTTGATATCCCGCGGAGAGAATTCAATGAGTATTTATCATGGGTGGCAGGGGAATTAGACAGCTGTCAGTTCGGGATGAAGGTAGAAGAAGTGACGGACTGCCAAGATGGCTACCTTGTGAAAGTCAGACGGCTGAACGATGGTTCGCTTTCTGAATATCGTGCAAAGCATGTCGTGTTAGGCACAGGAAGCAAACCAATGATTCCAGTCGATGTGCCTGAAGCAGCATACCCATATGTGACCCATAGCAGCCGTTATTTAGATCAGCAGAAAGCACTTCACGAAGCTGAGTCGGTGGCGGTAATCGGCTCAGGGCAGAGTGCAGCTGAAATTTTCTTAGACCTGCTTCAGCATCAAAAGAAAGGACAGCAGCTTTCATGGTTTACGCGTTCTAGTGAATTTAGAGAGCTGGAGACGGCAGAGCTTGGCCAAGAGCTTTTTACACCAAAGTATGTCGAGTATTTTCATTCGCTTCCTTATGAAGAACGTATGAACACATTGCCTAGGCTGACAGGATTAAGAAATGGCATCGATGCATCAACGCTTTCGCGCATTTATCAGGAGTTGTATCATCGCTCTGTTTCAGGTGAAGAGCCATCTGTGCTCATTCAGCCAATGACAGAGCTTGAAGCGATTCAAAGAGGAGAGCATCAGCCTTTGGAGCTGTATCTCAAACAGTGGCAACTGAAGAAAGAAAAAAGCATAACTGTAGATCATGCTGTATTGGCTACAGGGTATACACCGAATATTCCTGAATGGTTTAGTGCATATGAACCTTTGATTGAATGGGAAAGTGAAGAGCATTTTAAAGTGACAGACGACTTCAGGCTTGTGTTCAAAGACAAGCGTTCAAATCATTTCTTTACATTCACGAATCTTGATCATTCTCATGGAACAGCGGCAACCAATTTGAAACTATCGATTTACCGCAACCAGAAAGTCATTCGAACCATTCGCGGGGCCGAGGAAGCGCCAGTCAAGCAAGAAACTGCATTTCAGCAATTTGAATAAAACATAAAAAAGGGCCCAAGCATAGGGCCCTTTTTCATTAGATCGTCGTTTCTTTTTTTACTTTTGGTTTTTCAGGTTTCCATTTGAAGATTTTGTTTAGGATTTGATAGATTTTCTTAGATTCTTTCGTTACGAGCGGTCCTAAGATCGCAAGGATTAAGACATACAAAGCAGCAAAGGGCTTCAAAGTAGCGGCAAGTCCGCCGGCGATGCCAAGCTCGGCAACAATGATTGAAAACTCTCCTCTCGATACGATGGTTAATCCAATATTAGAAGAGGCTTTATGAGAAAATCCAGCTCTCCGTCCAGCGAACATTCCGGCTGTGAAGTTCCCAATTAAGGTAAGAATCACAGCGCCGATCGCAAGCCAGAAGGCATCACCCAATGTAAACGGATCGATACTGAGACCAAAGCTGAAAAAGAACATCGCTCCAAAGAAATCTCTAAACGGAACCACGAGATGCTCGATGCGGTCTGAGTGCTCTGTTTCTGAGAAAACAAGACCAAGTAAGAGAGCTCCAATAGCCTCTGCTACATGAATTGTTTCTGAAAAACCAGCGACAAAGAACAAAGCGGCAAAAATCACAATGATAAATACTTCGTTCGAACGGATATCAAACAACTTATTTAATAGTTTTGGCAGCTTCCGCGCAATGATAAAGAAAAGCATCATATAACCAAAAGCGATTAAAATCGATAATAAGGCACCGCCAACAGTAGTGGCATCTCCAAGGACAAGACCTGATACGACAGATAAATATACGGCAAGGAAAATATCCTCAAACATAATAATCCCTAGAATTAACTCTGTTTCAGGATTTGCCGTCCGTTTCAAATCGACAAGGACTTTGGCCACAATGGCGCTGGATGAAATGGTGATCACACCTGCCATAATGAGAATCTCAAGGAATCCAAACCCTGTGATAAAACCGTAGAGCAGTCCTAAGCTGAAGTTGATCAAAATATAAATAGATCCGCCGACTGCAATAGATTTACCCGATTTAATGAGTTTTCCGACAGAGAACTCAAGTCCAAGATAGAAAAGAAGGAACAGGACGCCCATTCTGCCAAAAAACGAAATGATCTCCGTGCTTTCGATAAATTTCAAATCAATGATCCCGATAGTTGGAGCATGCGGCCCAACAATCATTCCGAGGACAATGAGAAAAGGGATGATAGAAAATTTAATTTTATTGGCGATTAAGCTGGCGATGGCGATAAGAATTAGCGCCGTCCCAACTTCAAAGACTAAATGATCCATTCATCACTCTCCCCCTCTAGAAAGAAAATCACGTACCAATCGTTTCAAGTGTTTTCTTTCGCCCGAAATGACCATCGTATCATTTGCTTGAATAATCGAATCGGCACCAGGGTTGAGTAATTTTTCATTTGTATGTTTAATGATCGCAATCACGGTGACTTCATAATTTTGTCTCACATCTAAATCACCGAGTGTATGTCCAACCGCTTTTGCACCTTTTTCCACTTTAAACCATTCAATGATTAAGTCGTTGAAGGCCATTTCAATGGTTTCTAATGCCTGCGGTTTATACACCATACCGCCGATAATAGCAGCGATTTGCCGGGATTCAGCATCATCGAGTGAAATGGTAGACAGCACTTCATCTGGATCATCATCGTCAAAACGATAAATTTCCCGTCTGCCATCATCATGAATCACAATCGTCATCTTTTCTCTATTTCTCGTTTCAATTTCAAATTTCTTTCCGATCCCAGGAAGATCATTTTCTTTAATGTTCATTTTATCCCTCCGAATTTGATAGTCTGTGTTTTTATATAGTAAATGCGGATGAAATAAAATGAATCAGTAGAGGTAATTAGATTGATACATAACGGGGATCGCACACTTCATTTCCAAAAAACATAGATCAATGGACAATGCAGCTGATGGGGCAGGCTTTGGCAGAAAAGTCTTGGCATCCATCATTGATAATCTGTCCTTCAACAGAATGGATGAAGCATGTTTTTTTGAAAACGAAGGTGTCTTCACAGCATTGATTTCTTCATCATAAATGGATGGAGAAATCAGGCTAGGTGTGCTCGCTTCTGCCTGTGAAGCAAAAACGACATTTGAAAAAGGAGAAAACATGACGATGAAGCTAACCAATATCATGATGGAACATCTGATCAATCATCCTCCTCCTTTCAAATTTATTTTCTTTCTTTTTTTACTATATAAAAATATATTTCTTGTTTCAATCATTATGCTTATTTTAGTATCAATTGATCTTGAAATTTTTTGTTTAGAGAAAAAGGTTTTACATGATGGAAATGGAAGTAAGTTATGAGCTTTTAAAAGAAGAGGGGGATGGATGATGACATATATCAATTGTCAGTTAGACGGGGATGTTTTTGAAATCGTTTTCAATAGGCCTGAAGCTTATAATTCTTTTCATGTGGACATGTTTGCTGAATTCAAAGAAGCATGTGATGCAGCGGAGGAAAGCAGTGCAAAAGTCGTTGTCATCAAGGGAGCAGGAAAAGGATTTTCAGCAGGCGGAGATATTGGGATGATGCTCAAGCAGGAAAGTGAAGAAGATTTCCATCGTGTGATGGATTTGATCGATGGTATTACACTTTCTCTAGCTGGTATGAAAAAAGTGACGATTGCGCTTGTCCACGGGTCAGCAGCAGGCCTCGCCTTTAGCTTTGCTCTAAGCTGTGACTACTTGTTTATGCATCAGGATGCAAAACTCGCCATGAATTTTAATGGAGTAGGATTAATTCCAGATGGCGGGGGGCATTTTTTCCTCACAAAAAGAGTCAGTGAGCAAACCGCTAAACAATTGATTTGGAGCGGACAAAAGCTGCCGGCTGAAGAAGCGTTAAAGCTGCGCCTTGCAGACGGGGTGTTTCAGGATGAGGTCGATACGTACCAAAAAGTGTGTGTGAAGCCATTTATGAACATGCCGCTTCAAGCCTTTATCGAAACAAAGATGCTCTATTTCCAGCAGTCAGAATCAAAGCTCTTAGCCGTTCTTCAAAAAGAGAGAGCCGCACAGGCAAGACTGAGAAAAAGTCATGATCACAAGGAAGGTATACAAGCCTTTTTAGAAAAAAGACGTCCTGTCTTTCAAAAAGCATAAATGAACATGAGGCCGGCGAAAGCCGGCTTTTTTAACGTTCAAATAAAAGCAGCTTTCCTGCTTGATCAACGAGTCGATGAGAATGCTTTGTGTATTGCTGTTCCATTAAGCGATGACGTCCTAATTCCTTTGCTTTCTTGTCACTATCCGCTGTGATTTTTTCATTTAATAAAGTCTCACCCGACCGGTCAAATACGGTTAGAAAGTATGTCTTCTCCATTCCTCATCTTCCTTTCCTCTGTTTTTTAATGTAATTAAACATGGAATAAGACAAAACCTCTTTTTTGGCCCTTAAAAATGTGTTTTTTAGATTGAGAGTGATAGAACGTGCATTCGTAAAAATGGCATGATAAAATATGGACAATGACAGTATCGGACAAGGAGAAAGACGTTTGACTAAGCTCACCTTTATTCATGCCGCAGATTTACATTTAGACAGTCCATTTGCAGGAATGTCGACTATACCTAATTCTATATTTAAGCGGCTCAAAGAAAGTACATTCCAAAGTGCTAAGAACATCTTTGATCTCGCCGTTGCGCGGGCGGTAGACTTTGTGCTGCTGAGCGGAGATTTATTTGATGAATCCAATCGCAGCTTAAAAGCACAGCTGTTTTTAAGAAATCAGTTTGTAAGACTGCAAACGCACGGCATTGAAGTCTTTATTATTTATGGGAATCATGATCATTTAGGCGGAGAATGGACACCGATTGAGTGGCCTGAGAATGTACATGTCTTTTCGAGCAGTACGCCAAGAGAGCACTCCTATTATCGAGGAGATCAGCTTGTCGCGAGTATTTATGGGTTTAGCTACAAAGAGCGGGCTGTCTATGAAAATATGACATCTCATTATGTCAAAACAACAGATGCTGCCTATCACATTGCAATGCTTCACGGCACATTAGCCGGACAAGAAGGACATGATGCATATGCCCCATTTCAGCTTCAGCAGCTCATAGCACGGGATTTCGATTATTGGGCGCTCGGACATATACATAAAAGAGCCCTTCTGCATGAAGACCCATTTATTATTTACCCTGGTAATGTGCAGGGCAGACATATTAAAGAAACGGGAGAAAAAGGCTGTTACTTGATTCACCTCTCCGAAGATTCTCAGGCAGCGGATTTTATCAGCTGTGCAGATATCATCTTTGAGAAACTGGCCATAGACATCACAGAAACGGTTCATATGACGGATCTTGTCACACTTGTGGAAGGCAAAATCAATGAGCTGAAAGAGGAAGGCGTTCCTCATTTTGTGAGAATTGAATTGACAGGTGATGCACCTTCTTACTTTGAGCATATGCAGCTTGAGGTCCTCGAAGAGCTGTTGACTGTTTTTCATGAGCAGGAGGAAGATGAAGACGTGTTCGTTTGGGTGATGTCAATTGACTGCCGAACAAATGAGGATGTGATCTATCCAGAGGATTCTTTTTTGAAGGAACTAACGGCAGAAATTGCACAGTTTGAGTCATATGAAGAGCTGCTTTTACCGATCAAGCGTCACCCAATCTACAGGAAGTCAGGAAAAGCGCTCACAAAAGAGGATGAATTGGATATAAAAGAAGAAGCACAAAGGCTGCTGACGGAACAGCTGAAGCAATTATGAGAAAAGGAGAGGTATGATGAAAATACGTTCACTCCATATAGCGAATTTCGGGAAATTTTCAAATCGAACCTTTCACTTTTCTGATGACGGTTTTCAGCTAGTTTACGGCCTGAATGAATCGGGGAAAACGACATTGAAGGCGTTTATTGAGTCGATGTTATTTGGTTTTTCAAAAAACAAGATATACAAGCCGAAACAAGGATCTTTCTATGGCGGCTCCCTCACTTGCTTAGATGAGGAGTTAGGTGTCATTCACATTGAGAGATCGTCCGATCGAGGCGGTCAAGCACAGGTGTTTTTACCGAATGGTGAAGTGAAAGATGAAGCATTTCTACGAACTCTTTTAAAGGGAACAGATCGCAGATTATTCCAATCAATCTATTCATTTGATGTGTTTGGACTGCAAAATGTCCAAGCCTTAAACGAAGATCAAATCGGTGAATTTCTCCTTTTCTCAAGTTTATTTGGCTCAGATGCTGCCTCTAAGATGGATAGCAGGCTGCTTAAGCAGCAGGAGCAGCTGTTTAAACCAAATGGACGCAAGCCGGAATTAAACCAGCAGCTTGATCGTTTAAAAGAGCTGGCTGCCCAGCTGAAACAAGCTAGATTGGCAGAAGGCCGTTATACAGAGAAAAAACGGGAGCATTCTGAATTAATAGAGAATATCGCAGCGCTTCAAAAGGAAATGAAGCAGACAGAAGAACAGATACACCAGCTAACTGAACACATTCAACTTTATCCCATGATAGAGAAGAAGATGGAGTTAAAAAAAGAATTAGCCCGTTATCCAGAACGAGTCAAACGCTTTAGAGCAGAAACAGAGCATGAATTGGATAAATTAGAATCACACCTTCACCCGAAAAAGGCTCAAATGACTGCACTAAAGCAAAAATTTGATCATTTGCAAACCTCGCTGGCACAAGTTCAACCGCTTTATGACAAGGATACATTACTGGAGATGAAGCGTGTCGTTGATGAATCTTCTCATGCTGAACGTATTAAAAACCGCTTAGCTGAATGTAAAGCAGAACGTGATTCATTGAAACAAAAAATGGACGAAGCCGCAGCGAAGCTAAAGTGGCAGCGTTCAGTCAAGCTTGATCAGATTGACGACTCCCTTGAATTTGAGTGGGAATTAAAGGAGGCTGTCAGCCAATACGTTCGTTTAATGGACAGAAAAGCACAGCTGGATGAACGGTTTGATCATGCAAGACATGAGCTGGAGGAAGCGGAAACCGCTTTAAAAGGATTAAAGGAACAGCAGGCCAAATCGCATAGTACAGTAGAAGCTGGGGAAACAAGAACAAAAGAGAAACAGGTTCATTCCCGGGCGTGGTTATTTCCTGTGATGGTGACGTTTGATGCTGCATTTCTGCTTGTCCTCTTCTTTTTAACAGAGTGGTGGGTCACTTTCTTATTTGCGGGATTTTCTGTTTTTGTTTTCTTTGCTATTTACCCATTTTTAAAATCGACACAGGTGAAACAGGGAAGCGGCATGGGCACATTCGATTCCTTCCAAGTGCAGGCAGCTTCAGCTGAAACGCTTGTGAGGCAGAAGGAGCTTTTGTACGAAAGGATCATCCGGCAATATGAAGACTGGGAGCAGGAGCTGGAACCTGTCCAGCAGCAAGTAGAGGAAAAGAAAAGACAGCTGGGCTTGTCCTCAGAGCTTTCTTTCCTAGTAGAAGCCTTTCTTATTCTGAAGCAATTAAAAACGGATACAGCGGAATATGAGGAGCTTAGCCGGGAAATAGACGACCTTGCCGGCCAGCAATCCAATTATGAGCAAAGGGTGGAAGCGTTAAGCAGTCTTCTGCAACGAAAGGAAGGCACCATTCAAGAGAACATCTCGGCCTTTCAAGAGATTTTGAAAGATGAGGCGAAAAGAGAAAAAGAACGTCAGACATTGGGTGTATCGATTCAACATGTGAAACAGCAGATCACGGCGCTGGAAGGGGAAATTGACTATTACGAAAAACAAATGGACGCGCTTTTTCGTCAAGTAGAGGCAGAGTCCAAAAAAGATTACCAAATTCTTTCCCATCTATCGAAAGAATATCGGGAACGGCTTTCCCATTTGCAGCAGCTGAATCAAGAGCTGCATAGAAGCGGCTGCTTTGATGAGGAAGAATCGATTGTTCGTAAAGGATTGCGTCTTCTTGAAGAAGAGTGTGCGGAAGCAAAGCAGCACCTGAATAACATACAATCAAATGCAGCGAAAATGGAAAAACGTCTGGCAGAACGAGCAGTGGAAATCCGGCAAATAGAAGCTTCAGGTACGGTGTCTGATTTGACTCATCAGCTTTCAGCTGAGCAGGAGCATGCAAAGCACCTTGCGAAAAAATGGGCGGCGGTTCAGCTTGTTCGCTCCGTTATTCGAGAAAAATTGAATGAACATAAAGAAAAAAGGCTGCCAGCACTGCTGCAAACAGCTTCCCGCTTTATTCAGCCGTTAACAAATGATCGATATGAAGCCATTTTATTTTCACCCGAGGATGACCGGCTGATCGTGAAAAGGATGGACGGACGAATATTCCGCCCAGAAGAGCTCTCACAAGCAACCTGTGAACAAGTCTATCTGGCCATTCGTTTTGCACTCGCCTTGTCTCATCAGCATGAATGTCAGCTTCCGTTTATGATGGATGACAGCTTCGTTCATTTTGATCATGTTCGTCTAGGAAGAGTACTGGAGTTGATGAATGAACTCACGCGTTTTGAAACACAGCTGTTTTATTTTACCTGTCATCAGCATATGACGCAGGCAGCAGAAGATGGACAGATTACGAGTTTAGCAGTTGAATGATTGACAAATAATGACTTATGTTATACTTATATGAGCAGAAACATGGAAGGAGCTTTTATTGAATGGCTAAAGGGATCATGACCTATGATGTCGGCGAACAAGTTGACCTGCATTTATTAATTAAATCATCTACTAAAGGGATTGCAAGTAATGGCAAACCATTTTTAACGCTCATTCTTCAAGATCAAAGTGGAGATATTGAGGCGAAACTATGGGATGCAAAGCAGAATGATGAAATCACCTACGGTCCGCAAACCATCGTGAAGGTAGTAGGCGACATTCATCATTATCGCGGGAGGAATCAGCTGAAGCTTAGGAATATACGCCCTGTTGCTGAAAACGAGCAAATTCGAATTGATGACTTTCTCGAAACAGCTCCTATTCCAAAACACGATATGATGGATACGATTATGCAATATATTTTTGATATGAAAAACCCTAATATTCAGCGTGTTACAAGGCATTTGCTGAAGAAATATGGACAGGAATTTGCTGATTATCCAGCAGCGACAAAAAATCATCACGAATTTGTCTCTGGACTCGCCTACCACGTCGTGTCTATGCTGCATTTAGCAAAATCAATTGTTGACCTATATCCATCACTAGATCGAGATCTTTTATATTCAGGCATCATTCTTCATGATTTAGGGAAAGTCAAAGAGCTTTCGGGTCCAGTCTCCACGACATATACTGTGGAAGGGAATTTAATTGGCCACATTTCCATTATGGTGACAGAAATTGCGAAAGCTGCGGAAGAGCTTAGCATTGATTCAGAGGAAATTCTCATTTTACAGCACTTGGTCCTGAGTCATCACGGAAAAGGAGAATGGGGCAGCCCGAAACCACCAATGGTGAAAGAAGCTGAAATTCTCCACTATATTGATAATTTAGATGCGAAAATGAACATGATGGATCGTGCGCTTGAGCATGTGAAACCAGGAGAATATACAGAACGTATTTTTGCACTTGAGAATCGTTCGTTTTATAAACCAACCTTTCATCACGAATAATCATGTCAAAACGTCCGTTTATGCGGGCGTTTTTTTCATAACTTGTCTTCTTTTCGCATAAGCATATAACACAAAGGAAGAGAGGAATGTCCTTAAGAAAAGGAGGCGATGAAAAAATGTT
Source organism: Bacillus sp. FSL R5-0712 (assembly GCF_038593285.1). Classification (NCBI taxonomy): domain Bacteria; kingdom Bacillati; phylum Bacillota; class Bacilli; order Caryophanales; family Bacillaceae; genus Bacillus; species Bacillus sp. FSL R5-0712. The sequence goes on from NZ_CP151981.1 coordinate 1,042,446, forward strand.
GTTTTTTCCGTGGTGGGTGTATGCATGTATTATCGGCATTATTTTCTGTGCGTATAAATTAATGACAACAGCCAAAGAGGAGCAAGAAATTGATCAATCCTTTATTGAAAAGGAAGGAGAAATATTTATCGAGCGAATGGAACAGGAAAGAGAGCGCAGACGCCAGAATCAGCAGGTAAAAAGATCACAGGATACTGCGGCACATGAAGATCATTCAATTGCTTAATCTCGTCATACAAAAACCCCTCTGCACGATTACGGCAGAGGGGTTTTTTGTGATTACTGGTTCTGTTGTGTCTGCTGATTTTGTGCAGGCTGTTCAGATTTTTCTTTGAACGTTTTTTGAAGCTCTTTATCTTTTACTTTCACATCAGCATCTTTTACTAATTTGTTTAAGATGTTTTGGATTTCATTTGTGTCTGCTTGTTTTTGGTCAAGCAGTTCTTTTTTCAAGTCTGCTTTCATGTCATCATATTTACCGCGTTCTTCAGTCTTTTTAATGATATGGTAGCCGAATTGGGATTTTACTGGCTTGCTGATTTCATTTACTTTTAGTTTGAAAGCAGCTTTGCTGAAGTTCTCGTCCATTTGACCTTCTTTTGCGAACCAGCCTACATCGCCGCCTTGTGCTGCTGAAGCAGTATCAGTTGAATATTCAGAGACAAGGGAATCCCATTTTTCACCTTTATCTAATTTCTTTTCCACTTCGTCAGCTGTTTTCTTATCAGCTACTAAAATGTGGCTTGCACGGATTTTTCCTTTAAGGTCATCGTAATACGATTTTACTTCTTTATCAGTGATTTTGATGTTAGCTTTGGCAGCCTTTTGAGTCAGCAGCTCATATTTCACTTGATCTTTGATGTAATCTTTACCGAATTCATCTTGAAGCTGTTTTAAACGATCTTCACCAAGTGTCTTTTTATATTCTTCCAATTTCTTATCAATTTCTTTATCAGATACTTTGTATTTGTCAGCAAGAACCTTTTGTTGAACAAGTAGGTTTAGAGCATCTCCACCTGCTTGTTTCTTAAGAGTTGTATAAAGTTCTCCTTTTGTGACATCTCCTGATTTCGTTGTGGCGATCACATCTTTATCACCGCTACTGCATGCGCCAAGAGTTAAAACACTTACTGCTGTTACAGCTGCTAAAGCCATTTTTTTCATTCAAAAAACACTCCTAATCTTTCCAATTTATTTATCATTGCTTGTATCATAACATATTGTGACACGCTGTAAAAAGAAATGCAAATGGAAGGGCATTCGTCTAGTCAAAAAATTGCGCGCGACATACACATATAGTGATCACAAAAAGGAGGCTGAATTATATGGGAGCAGGATATTCTAATGGGTTTGCTTTATTGGTCGTGCTATTCATTTTGCTGATCATCGTTGGTGCAGCATATCTTTACTAATTAAATCGCTGTGACAGAAGGGAGCCGTCCTGCCGTGCGTTAGGGCGGTTCTTTTTTCAAACGATGACAGGTGCCTAAACGTTTTTTATTTTTCTGCATACACTGAGCTTAGAACAGAGGAAGAACTGGCAGGAGGTGTTTTCACATGGGAGGAGAAGTCTTTGCTGGCGGTTTTGCACTAGTCGTCGTATTATTCATTTTATTGATCATCATCGGTGCATCTTGGATTTGCTAATTAAAATATACACAAAAAGCTGCCCTCAAACTGGCAGCTTTTGCTTTGATCTTAAATGGAAATGGTAATTTCAACAAATGATGAGATAAGTAAGATCAGTATCGATACATTGATAAAGCGAAACACCTTATCTTGCCGTTCTTCAGGAATCTCTCTGACAAGGCATAATGTATTAGTAAGCCTGTTTATTGAATACACAATAAACGCGGCAAAGACGATGAAGTAAAATAAAACTATCGGAGATCCCCCCTCTCTATGCTATTCCCATACTACATTACCAAATTTTTTATGAAAAAGATAGAAGTTGGCTTTAAAAACCTCATGATGAGGAAGTTTGGTCAACTAAAATATCAAACTCGTCTTGAGCTTGATCGATGATGCAGGATTTAGGTGCTTTGAGCAGCTTCCATGCAAATAAAAAGTCAGGCAAACAATAGCCTGCATGTATACTTGCGATGATGATAAAATAGTGTGCGTACATAGGAAACGCCACGCCTAACACAAAGTAAACCGGTGAGATGACACAAAACGGGCTGAGAAGTGAAAAAAGCATCACTTTCTTAGGCACGCGCTGCCAGCAATTTCGTTTCATCAATAGCGTCATTTTTTTCTTATTTTTCATCACTGGGATCAAGTGAACCACACGGTGGACAAGCAAAGTCACAAGTAAGAGCACGGCAAAAAGCGGTGCGTTATGGCTGCTTAGCCTCGTTTCAGGATGAGTCAGTTGAAAACATAAAAATGCCATAATGAAAAAAAGGATAGCAAGACTTATGGCAGAAATCATCATTCTCGTATAACCATAATCCTTTTCAAGATTAATGGTCTTCCAACAATTCATTTTTCATCCTTCCAATCTAAAAATCGAATTGAATATCTCAAGATAATTTACTCTTCCTGAGGATAAAAATCAATGGTTTTGATGAAAAAAAATAAAATGATGCCTTCATATGGAATAAAGAGAGGAAACTTTGGATTTTTCAAGAAAAAAGAACTGAAGGGGGAGGTTCGTCTCTTTCGTCAATGAGTAATTTCGGCTAAAATAGAAGGACTAAGAGAAAGAGGGAACGTACATGAGTATTGAGGAACGAATGAGCCAGCTAGAATACTATATGGAACTTTTATTGACGGCAGCCGATATGAGCCGTTATCCATATTATGCGTTATTGATCAGGCAGCGTGTATCGAAAGAAGAGGCAGAGGAAATTGAGCGTATTTGTGCTGAGCTTACAGAGGAAATGGATAAGCAAAAAGCACAAGGCTACGTCATGTTTGACGATCTCCTTGCGCTCTTTGCGGGACAGTTAATTGAAAAGCTGGATGTTCATGAGACGATATTTGCTTTGCATGATCAAGGGCTCTTTCAGCCGCTAATGAATGAATTTATAAAGATCATTAAACAATTTGATTTGTTTTAGACGCTTTTTCTGCTGCCTCAGCTGAGTTTTCAAGTTCCTCAGTCTTTTTTGTGACTTTTCCTTGCTCATTCAAAAAGTCCTTCTCAATGTTTGAAAACGATTTCTCAAAAATCTCCATGAAATCCTCACCATAAATGTTACGGATGATACACATCATTTCTAAAATCTCAGGGAACTTTCCGTAAATGTCATGAAGCGGCTGTGCGCCTTTGACAATACCAGTTCGGGCCGGGTCATAATCTTCGAGTAGTTTATGGAATGTCTCTTCGCCTTTTGGCGTTAGCTCAATATACGTATTGCGCTTATCGTTTAACTTTTTAGAAAATTTTAAAAATCCTCGTTCCTCCAGTTTCTTGGAGAAGTTAAACGCCGTTGATACATGCATGACGCCAAACTTTGCAATTTCTGATATTGAAGCTCCTTTTAATTGATACGCAATCCACAAAATATGATGTTCATTGATATTTAGGTTATACGGTTTGATCCACTGCTGCCAGTCCTTTTCAATGGATTTCCAAAGAGCTTTGCTCAATTGGGCCATTCTTTGACTGAATAAAAGTGCTTCTTTTACATCGAAAGGCTGTTCCGAATGATTCATCCATTTCACCTACTTCTCTTTTTCTTGTAATTCTATTATGCCAATAAAATAAAGATTAATAAAGCTGAAAATTCAAGAATTTTTAAAAGTCATGAAAAACATTGTCAAAATAACCTTTTTTCAACAAAAAAAGTGCGGGATACGCACCCCGCACACTTTTGTAAACGAATATTTTTTTGTGAGTATATTAGTTTTGTAAGGTTTTCTCCAGTTGTTTGAGCTTTTCCTCAATTTCCTGAATTTCCTTTTGTAAGTCCTGCTGATGAGGTTTGATTTCTTCGCGCCATTGCTGAATCGATGTTTGCAATTCAGACCCGACTTCTTTAATCACCTCTGCGCTTTCTTTTGCTGTTTCCACAATTTGCTCTTTTAAAGCTTGTCCATCTCTTTTTAATTTTGTCAGCGTATCTTCGAATTTGTCATAGCCGTCTTTCACTTTTCCGCGCACATCTCTGCCAGAAGAGGGAGTCGTCAGGAGCACTGCCGCACCTCCGAGGAGACCGCCTACAAATAATCCTGTTAATAAAGAACGTCCACTAGCCATTCAAATCACCTCTAGTCAAATTTTACACATTCGCATGTTCTCTCTGAGCTGACGATCAGCTTCATTGAACTTCCATACATAGCTTGCTTTATTTTAGCATACTTTTGAAGAAAAGGGAGGGGAGAAGGTTGTCTGTCTTTCTGTTCGTTTTTATGTGTATCGTTATCGTTTTTACAGGTGGTTCTATTCATTATGCAAGACAGCTTGGGTATGCAGGGTCTTATCCGCCAAAACATGTTTTAAAGCAAAAAGCACTTGTGTGTGCGGCTGGTGCAGGAATTTCGCTCCTCATTTTGCTGCTGACCCTTTTTCTTTTATAAAAGCATGAAAAAAACCTCTTCATCTATCATGAAGAGGTTCGGTTATTCGTTAAGCAACTTCTATCATTCTTGCACGTCTCAGAATGGACTGAGCAATTGGGAAGACAAATACCATAGCGATGGTATTAATCACGGCTGCTGGCAGGACAACACCCACAAGAAGTGCCGGTAATGCAGCTGGCAGTCCAGTGATCAGTAAAGCGGCAGATAAGAAAATCACGCCGGATACGATGGTTCCAATCGCAGTTAATACAGCGGTCAGCACCACTTTGTTCTTTATCTTCAAGCAAGATAAGAAAAGGGCTAAGAAGATAAAGGCTGTCACTGGCTTATCAATCATATTCGGAATTTGTCCGCCTGGGAATCCCGTTGTTAATGCAGAAATGACACCAGTCACTAGCGCAATCACGACAACATGCTGTACCTTTGGGAAAAGGATGATGCTTAAAAACATCATGACCAGCATCATATCAGGTTTCATTCCGAAAAAGATGGGCGGGAAAATCGTATGCAAGACAGCTCCCATTGCTGCAAGCAATGACATAATCACTAATTCTTTTGTTTTCATTTCTATGCTCTCCTCTGCTAAGCTCTTATAGGACTCTCCAATAATATGGCTCATCATTTATTGCAAGAGTCATGACTTTATATTTCTCGTTATTATAACAAATTTATTTCCTTATAGAAAAGCCTTTTTACTCATTTTCTTGCTGGAACTTTTTCATAAAGTCCGCAAGCTTTTGGCAGTCTTCAATTGAGACCGCATTGTAAATAGATGCTCTGCATCCACCGACAGAACGGTGGCCGGCAAGTCCAACCATTTGCTCTTGCTTTGCTTTTTCCACAAAGGAAGAAGTAAGTGCATCATCGCGAAGAGTAAAGGTGACATTCATATGTGAACGGCTGTCAGCGCGCGCATGCCCTTGATAAAAACCGCCGCTTTGATCAATGGTATCATAGAGAATGCCTGCTTTTTGTTCATTGCGTTTTTCCGCTGCTTCTACACCGCCAGCTTGTTTGACATGCTCAAGGACAAGTGACAGCATATAAATCGCAAAAGTCGGTGGTGTATGATAAAGAGAGTTAGCTTTTGCATGTGTTGAATATTTTAATATTTTCGGTGTGCTGCTTTTCTCTTTCTCTAATAAACGTTTGCGCGCAATCACAATCGTGATACCTGAAGGCCCTAGGTTTTTTTGTGCCCCAGCATAGATGAGATCAAATGAAGAAACGTCTATTTTTTTGCTGAGAATATCACTGGACATATCCGCAATGAGCGGGAGTGACGTGTTCGGGAACGTTTTCCACTGAGTGCCGAAGATCGTATTGTTCGATGTGATGTGCAAGTAAGCACCATCTGTTAAACCAGAAGTATCTACTTCTGGAATATACGAGTAGTTGTCATCTTCACTTGAAGCAAGCACAGATGTCTGACCAAACCCTTTTGCTTCTGACAATGCTTTTTCTGACCAAGCGCCTGTTTGAATGAAATGAGCTGTTTCGCCTTCATGTAAGAAGTTCATAGGAATCATCGCAAATTGAAGACTAGCTCCGCCTTGTAAAAAGAGGACTTCATAATCTTCTGGAATGTCCATCAGTTCCACCAAAAGCGCTTTTGCTTTATTGTGGACTTCTTCATATTCACCGCTGCGATGAGAAAGCTCCATCACAGACATCCCAGTTTGTTTAAAATCAACAAGTTCTTCCTGTGCTTTTTGAAGAACTTCTAGCGGCAGTGCCGCCGGACCAGCATTAAAATTCGTCGTTCGCTTCATCACAATCTCTCCCTATTTCTCGCGTTAATGGATCAAAAGATAAAACCATCCTATCACAAATTTGAAGCATTTGGACAAAAAATTTGAATCGTTCAAAATATCTTACTATTAGGAGATGGAAGCGAGGAAAAGGGGCAAAAATAAGAAAAACCTCATCTGTTAAGATGAGGTACAGATTGTTGACAAAGGGCTAAAATGATCTTTATTTTAGCCCTTTGTCTTTTTTTCAGCGTGAAAGAAAACCTTTGAAGTCTAGGAAGCTTGAGCACTGGAGCGGAGCGAATTTGACATTCGTGAGCACCAGCGCGCAGAGCTGACAACGAATGCGAGGGTTTGTCTACACGCTGAACCTCACCTGTTAAGATGAGGTAAGCCGCGTGTGGATGGCAGAAGAAATGTCTTTTAAATCCTCTGACGTGTATTGATCTTGGTGTGATTTCCATACGGCACCAAAGCCATCGCCTTTTCCGTAGCGCGGAATGATATGCATATGGTAATGGAACACCGATTGACCGGCTTTTTCACCGTTGTTGTTCAGGAGGTTTAACCCAATTGGTTCAAACTCCTGTTTGATCGCCCTTGCAATTTTCGGAATCGCTTGGAAGTAGTGGTTAGACACTTCTGGTGTCATCTCATAGATGTTTTCTTTATGTATTTTCGGGATTACAAGGGTATGTCCTTTTGTTACTTGGCTGATATCAAGAAAAGCCAATACATGCTCGTCTTCATATACTTTTGCACATGGAATGTCTCCATCAATGATCTTGCAAAAAATGCAGTCGCTCACGCCATGTCACTCCTCATTATTTTTCCTTTATCGTATCACAAAAAGAAGCAAAAAAGAAAACAGGACAAGCGAACTCCTTTGGTCGCTCATCCTGCTCCTGCAGAAGAAATGCTGATGCTTTCATTCGAATGCCTTTTGAATTCTCTATTTACTGAAATAAAGAATTCATGTGCCTGCTATTTCTGCCGTAAACACCTCATTTGACGTTTTGGTTTGTCGTATACATATTGTATAGGACACAAAAATCAAGAATCAGTGAAGCAAAACAGAAGCTAAGGTTTTTAGATGAAAAACCAACTTGTCATGCGGTTCTTTGCCTTTAACAAACACCTCATTTACTTATTGGTCATCAAGTTCATTTCTTCTACATACATTATGATGACCAAAGCGCCTATTTTTTATTCATGACTCGTCTATAGGTAAACATTTCAAATTATCATTCGTTTTTGTTACTATAAAGGAAAAAAGAAAGAAAGGAACGAATTCATGTCCCTTCTCACTGTAAAAGATGTAACGGGCGGATATACGAAGAATCCCGTTCTAAAAAATATTTCATTTGAATTAGAAAGAAATCAAATCGTCGGTCTCATTGGCTTAAACGGGGCGGGGAAAAGTACAACCATCCGCCATATTATCGGGCTCATGAAACCGCATAAAGGTGTCATTGAATTGAATGGACGAACTCTTCAAGACGACCAAGAGGCATATCGTTCACAATTTACATTTATTCCTGAAACACCTGTTTTATATGAAGAATTAACGTTAAAAGAGCATTTAGAGCTGACTGCGATGGCTTACGGTCTATCAAAGAAACAATTAGACGAACGCCTGCCATCATTGCTGAAAGAATTTCGAATGGAGAAAAGGCTGAAATGGTTCCCTGCTCATTTTTCAAAAGGAATGAAGCAGAAGGTCATGATTATGTGTGCATTCCTTGTGGAACCAGAGCTGTATATCATCGATGAACCGTTTTTAGGGCTTGATCCTCTTGCAATCAATGCACTGCTTGAACGGATGAATGCAGCGAAGAAAAGCGGCGCTAGTGTCCTGATGTCAACGCATATTTTAGCGACAGCTGAGCGCTATTGCGATTCCTTCATTATTTTGCACGAAGGGGAAATCAGAGCGAAAGGAACACTGGCAGAGCTGAGAGAACAGTTCAATATGAGAGATGCGACACTCGATGATCTTTATTTGGAATTAACAAAGGAAGAAAGCTATGAGTAAAACAACGCTTACTATTTGGAAATCAAGATTAGAGGAACACATACAAGAAACAAGAAAATACTTAAAATACATGTTCAACGATCATCTTGTCATTGTGCTCATTTTTTTCCTTGCAGGCGGAGCAAGCTGGTACAGCAGCTGGCTCAAACATATTCCAGCTCACTTCCCATCCTACTGGGTGATGGCAGTTGTTTTCTCATTGGTACTTACAAGCTCATACGTACGTACGTTGATTAAAGAAGCCGATCTCGTGTTTTTGCTTCCTTTGGAAGGGAAGATGGAGCCTTACTTAAAACAAGCGTTTAACTTTAGCTTCATTTCTCAGCTGTTTCCTCTCATTGCTGTATCCATTGTCGCGCTTCCGCTTTATTCGGCGGTGTCTTCAGGAGGCATCACGGGGTATGTGCTGATACTGGCGCAAATGATCTTAATAAAGGGTCTGAATACAGCCATTCAATGGAGAATGACTTATTTTCAAGGAAAACACGTGAGATGGCTCGATGCAGCCCTTCGTTTTCTATTAAATATGATGTTGATCTACACCATCTTACAGGCAGCCTATGCGATTGCAATCGTTTTTTATCTTATCTACGGTGTCTATCTTGTCTACTTAACAAATGCAGTGAAAAAACAGCCCTTTCAATGGGAACTGCATATTTCTGATGAATTAAAACGGAAGCAGCGCTTTTATCGTTTGGCAAACTTATTTACAGATGTGCCTCACTTAAAGAAACAGGTGAAAAGAAGAGCATACATGGACTGGATGTTGAAGTTTGTTCCTTATGATCAGCGTAAAACTTTTTCTTATATGTATGTGAGGGCGTTTGTACGCTCAAATGACTATTTTGGTCTGGTGTTTAGATTAACGGCCGTGTTTGTCCTGATTATTTTGTATACAGGTGCAGCAGGCTGGGTGGGTGCGTTACTAGTCTTGTTCACAGTATTTATCACAGGTGTACAGCTTGTGCCGTTAACGAAGCACTTTGCTCATCTTTCATTACAGGCACTTTATCCAGTTTCTCAAAAAGAAAAGGATCGAAGCTTTTTTGTTCTCGTCCGTAATGTGCTCATCATCCAATCGATATTGCTGAGCTGTGCGGTACTTCCAGCAGGAGGCTGGCAGGGAAGCGGACTTGCCCTTCTCATTTCTGTAGCGTTTGTGCTTGTCCTCTTTAAGCCTTACGTACAAAGCAGGTTAAAAAAGATGAGATAAGTGGAGATTACAGCGAGCGTATGATGACATCAAGGAGGGGACCGGATGAATGCAGCTGAACGGAAGTTGTATGAAGAAGCCATTCTTTTTCAAACACGTTTTTTAAGAAAACCTTCAAAGATCGAACGGTTTTCAAAAGGAGTTCAGCAGCAGGTGAACCGCCGAATTCCTGCCAGGTTTCATCAAGTCATCACAAGTGCAGTCAAAACAATGGTTGAATCCACCGTATCAGGATCACACTTTACTTCATTTTCAGTGATTGATGAACAATTATCTATTGTAGAACGAAATGAACTGGCAAAGGATAAAGTGAAGTATTACCAAAAGGCGGCTGCTATCGAAGGGGTTGGAACAGGTGCAGGCGGTTTATTCCTCGGAATGGCAGACTTTCCGCTGCTGCTGAGCATAAAGATGAAATGCCTTTATGAGCTGGCGTGTATTTATGGCTTTGATTTATCTCAAAAGGAGGAAAGACTCTTTTTGCTCTGTATATTTCAACTCACCTTTTCCAGCAGTGCACATCGTCAAAAAATGATGAAAATCATAGATGATTGGGAAACGAGCCGCGAGGAAATGGATTGGTACAGCTTTCAGCAGGAGTATCGAGATTACATTGATCTTGTAAAGCTGTTTCAATTAATGCCGGTCGTCGGAGCCGCTGTTGGCGGGGTGGCAAATCATCAGCTGACAGGACAGCTCGGAGAGGTTGCACGCCATGTGTTTCACTTGCGAATATTGAAAGAAATGAAATAGAAAAGCCGCTGATGACAGCGGCTTTTTTTATTCATTGTAGGAAAGAACGGCGTTAGCGAGTACCTTTGCTGCGATAGGCATTGCTTTTTCGTTGATATCAAACTTTGGATGATGATGTGGATACACGTCCTGGCTGTTTTCGGGCATGGCGCCTGTGTAGAAGAAGGTACCAGGGACATGCTGAAGGTAGTAAGCAAAGTCCTCTCCGCCCATTTGGGTTTCCGCTTCTTTTACTTCTGTGACACCTTCTGTCTGGTTTGCGATGCCAGCAATATATTCAGTCGGCTTTGGATGGTTTTTGACAGCTGGGTATCCTCTTACGTATTCATATGTGTAGGCAGCATCATGCATCTGGCATACCCCTTTTACCACCTGTTCAATTTCTCGTTCGATGATATGCCGTGCACTTTCTTCAAAGGATCGTGCAGTACCCGTTAAAACAGCTGAATCTGCAATAACGTTAAAGGCATTCTCCGCTACAAAACCTCCAACAGAAACAACAGCAGAATCAATTGGATTGACTTTACGTGCAACGACTTGCTGCAGGTTTGCGACGATTTGTGAACCGATGAGTACGGCATCTTTTGTTAAATGAGGCTGGGCGCCATGTCCGCCTTTCCCTTGGACTTGAATGGAGAAACGATCGGCCGCTGCCATAAAGTTCCCGCTTTTATAAAGAATCGTGCCACAAGGCTCTGAAGACCAAAGGTGCGTACCAAATATCACATCGACCCCGTCTAAACAGCCGTCTTCAATCATTGGTTTTGCACCGCCGGGAGCATATTCTTCTGCATGCTGATGAATGAGGACGATCTTGCCTTTTAATTGATCACGATGCGTATGCAAGACTTTTGCTAATACAAGAAGTGTCGCAGTATGCCCATCGTGACCGCACGCATGCATCACACCAGGCTTTGTTGATTTGTAAGGTACATCTTTTTCATCGTGGATGGGAAGTGCATCAAAATCAGCTCTGAGGGCAATGGTTGGTCCCGGAGAAGCTCCTTCAATAAAAGCGAGTACGCCATGACCGCCCACCTTGGTGCGCGTAGGTATTTGTAATGTATCATAGTAGCTGGCGATGAAAGCGGCTGTTTCCTCTTCCTGAAAAGAAAGTTCAGGATTCATATGGAGATGGCGTCTAATTTCAACCATTTCCTCATAATGTTCATCAAGACGTTCATTGATGCTTTTTTGTAAAGTGGATATTGTCATTGAATCGAAAACCTCCTTCATGCTCTTTTACTGATTGTATGGTAATTGTTAGAATCTTTCAACAGAAGAGGATTTCGTGGTCAGTATCCAAAGGTCATTTTACATAAAAGTCGAAGTTGATATGAAGCAGGGAAAGGGAGGAGTAGCGTTGGGAAGCTGTCCAAATTGTTCAAAAACATTTTCTTTCGTCGAAAAATTTCATTTATCACATACGAAAATGATGATGTGTCCAAGCTGCCGGCATCAAATCAAAGAAACCTTTGTCTCAAAAATGAGTTTTTTTATGATCTGCTTGATTCCACTATTGGTGCTGCTGATTCAATTGAAAGGTGCTTCACCTATGTTGAAGTGGCCGGTCTTATTAGGGTGGATATTGCTGAATTTCTATGTGCTTCAGCCGATCATTCATCGGTACGAGCTGAAATCAAGTTCATAAAATGAAGAGCCCAGGCGACTGGGCTTTTTTTGATGAAAAAAAGAAGTGCTGAGAGCAGCACTTCCTTAATTGTCTGTGACGGCATGGTAGGATGTGAGGTAAGCTGGACGAGAGAAAATGGAGCCTGTATCTTCGTGTGGCTGAAAGAATGCTTCTGATTCTTGAAAGTCTTGAAATAAGTCCTCTGATTCCCAAAGTGTCAAAATCAAATAAACTTCTTCATCTTTTTTAGGTCTTAAAACGCGAATAGCCTGGAAGCCGCGCTGATGTTCTGAGATGTTCGTCTTTTTCTGAAAGGTGGATTCAAACAGTGCTCTGCTTTCAAGCTTAACAGGGATATGATTCAAGGTGACGAAACCAGATTGGACAAGCTCGCCTTTCGCATAAATCACATCATAGGCATGAGGGGCTTTAAATACAGTCTCACCCTCCGTTTCATGAAAAAGAGCTGCTTGTTCTTTTCCGACCATATAAAGCAGATTTTCCAGATGGTGTTTCTTTGCGATTTTATGCAAAAAATCTGCTGTTCCATATGTAATATAGAAATTCATCTAAACCGCCTCCTGCTTGATAGTATAACAAAAGAATGATATATAATTCTTTGGCAGTCAATCCATAAAACATATTATGAAGCAATACATCCCATACTATCCGTATAAAGGAATGAGGTGACCTAATTTGAAGAAAAAGAAGATAATCATTCCATTAGTCATTGCAGGAAGTACAATCGTACTCTCATTCATTGGCTATCTGACGATTTTATTTTTAGGACATTATGTCATAGATGAAAAGAAGCTTGTTTTTCACGCTTCCTCCAAAATCATTGATCAGAATGGAAAAGAACTCACAAGCATGTATTCAGAAAATCGGGACCCTGTGTCATTAAAAGAGGTGCCTGATAAAGTAGCAAAAGCTTTTGTGGCTGTCGAGGACAAGCGTTTTTATGAGCATCACGGAATTGATGCACAGTCTATTTCAAGGGCGGTTTATCGAGATATATTAGCAGGAGGGAAGGTAGAGGGCGGCAGTACAATTACCCAGCAGCTCGCAAAAAATATTTTTCTCACAAATGATAAAACCTTTCTTCGAAAAACGAAAGAAGTCATTATTGCCATTAATTTAGAGAGAGATTATTCAAAGGATAAGCTGCTAGAGATGTATTTGAATCAGCTTTACTTTGGCCATGGTGTTTATGGTATTCAGGCAGCAGCCAATTATTATTTTAGTAAGGATGTGAAAGATTTAACGGTCAGCGAAGGTGCCACACTCGCTGCGATGCCAAAGGCACCATCTTCTTACTCGCCTGTTTTACACCCTGATAAAAATAAACAGAGGCGGGACACCATCCTGAATTTAATGAATGAACAAGGATATTTGTCTTCAACAGAAACAGTAGAAGCAAAAGGGAGAACACTAGGCATTCATTTAAAAAAGAAATCAGAAACGCCTTGGGTGGACAGCTATGTTGATCTCATTATTAAAGAAGCAGAATCAGAGTATGCCATTTCGCATGAACAATTGCTTCAAGGCGGCTATACCATTACAGTTCCGATTGATATGAATCTGCAAAAAACCGCTTATGATGCGATGAAGAACAACCGTTATTTCCCGGGAAAAAGCGGTTCTCCGGAAGGCAGCGCCGTATTCATTGATAACGAGTCTGGTGGAGTGAAAGCAGCCATCGGTGGACGAGAATATCAGGCAAGAGGTTACAACAGGGTGACAGCTGTTAGGCAGCCGGGATCTGTTTTTAAGCCGATCGCAGTCTACGGTCCGGCAATGCAGGAGAAAAAATTCAGACCTTATTCACTGCTTGAAGACAAAGAAAAAAGCTATGACGGCTATTCACCTAAGAATTACGATGGGCAGTATGAAGGCAGGGTCACAATGGTAGAAGCCCTCATGAAAAGTAAAAATACCGCTGCTGTGTGGACATTAAGCCAGCTGGGCATTGATACGTCGAAATCATATCTCGAGAAAATGGGGATAGATATCTCGGATAAAGGCTTAGCTATTGCGCTTGGCGGTTTAGAAAAAGGAGTTTCTCCATTACAGATCGCTGGAGCCTTTCATACATTTGCAAATGAAGGCGTATATAAAAAGCCTTTCTTTATTCAAAAAATCACCAATGATGAAGGAGAAACTGTAGAAAAGAATCGTAGTCAGCAAGAACGAGTATTTAGTGTGCAGAATGCTTGGAATATGACAAGAATGCTCCAGCAAGTCGTCAAGGGCGGAACAGCCCAGAGCGGTTCATACGCTGGAGATTTAGCAGGTAAGACAGGTACGACCACATATTCAGGTGTGAAAGGTGCAACAAAGGATGCTTGGTTTGCCGGCTATACGCCTAGTACAACGGGTGCAATTTGGATGGGGTATGACAAAACCGATAACAGCCACTATTTAACTGGAGGCAGTCAATACCCTGTACAGCTGTTTAAAGATATTTTAACAGCAGCTCAAATCACCAATGAAACGTTTGAAAAACCAGCGGGGATAAAAGAGCTTCAATCTCCTATTCATTTAGAAGGACTATCAGGATTTGAAGCCCGCTATGCGTTTAAAATCAAAGGCTTGTTTACATTAGAGCTGTCTTGGGACAATCAGGAGGATAAACGCATTGAATACCGCATCTATGAAAAGAGAAATGGAAGCGAGACGCTGATCGACACAGTGACAGGCGTGGACAGCTATACAATGCCGTATGCCAATGTATTTTCAAATGCAGAGTATAAGGTTGTTCCATATAATACCCAAACGCAAGAAGAAGGAGAAGGCAGTCCATATGTCAAGCCAGAGGCTTTTGGACGTTAATATTCGGCGATTTTTTGAACATTGAGCCGCTTTAGTATACCGTGCCTTGAAAAAACGGTATAGTAAAAGCAGGTTTGAGCCTTGTACAAAAAGAGAGTATAAGGCGAAAGGTGGAATGAAAGGTAATGGGAAAAACGAAGGTTTTTAATGACACGTTCTTAAAGGCGTGTAAAGGGGAAAAAACAGACCATGTACCAGTGTGGTATATGAGACAGGCAGGACGCTCACAGCCTGAATATCGTGCCCTTAAAGAAAAATACGGGCTATTTGAAATTACGCATCAGCCAGAGTTATGTGCTTATGTAACAAGACTTCCTGTAGAACAATATGGTGTAGATGCCGCTATTTTATATAAAGATATTATGACCCCGCTTCCGGCTATTGGAGTGGACGTAGAAATTAAAAATGGAATTGGACCTGTGATTGATGCACCGATTCGATCTAAAGCAGATATTGAACGTCTTGGGGAACTTCATCCTGAAGAAGACCTGCCATATGTGCTTGATACCATTCAGCTTTTAACGAAGGAGCAGCTGAATGTTCCGCTTATCGGTTTTGCTGGCGCACCATTTACGATGGCAAGCTATATGATTGAAGGCGGTCCATCTAAAAATTATCATAAAACAAAGGCGCTGATGTACAGTGATCCTGAGGCGTGGATGCTGCTCATGAACAAGTTAGCTGATATGACGATCACGTACATACGTGCGCAGGTAAAAGCCGGGGTCAGCGCATTTCAAATTTTCGACTCATGGGTTGGTGCTTTAAATGCAGCAGATTACCGGACATTCATTAAGCCTGTCATGCAGCGAATTTTCACGGAGCTGAAGTCTGAAAACGTCCCAATGATCATGTATGGAGTTGGTGCAAGCCATTTAGCGAAAGATTGGCATGACCTGCCGCTTGATGTGGTTGGACTGGATTGGCGTATGAGTGTAGACGAAGCAAGAAAAGAAGGGCTCACAAAAACGTTACAGGGGAACCTTGATCCAACTATTTTACTTGCTCCTTGGGAAGTCATTGAAGAGAGAGCAAAAGATATTTTAGATCAAGGAATGAAATCAGATCACTTTATCTTTAACTTAGGTCATGGGGTATTTCCAGATGTTTCACCAGATACGTTAAAGAAGCTGACAGATTTTATTCACGATTATTCAGCGACACATAAAAAATCATCCATCTAAACTATTTCAAATGATCTGAAGGAGTGTTGGTTGTGGAGAAAAAGAAAATGGGACTTCTTGTCATGGCATATGGCACCCCATATAAAGAAGAAGATATTGAGCGTTATTATACACATATTCGCAGAGGCAGAAAGCCGGAGCCAGAGATGCTGCAAGATTTGAAAGATCGCTACAAGGCAATCGGCGGTATTTCTCCTTTATCAAAAATTACCGAACAGCAGGCAAATGGTTTGTGTGATCATTTGAACGACATCCAAGACGACATTGAATTTCATGTCTATATTGGCTTAAAGCATATTGAGCCGTTCATTGAGGATGCAGTTGCAGAGATGCACAAGGACGGCATCACAGAAGCAGTGAGTATTGTTCTTGCGCCCCATTTTTCAACCTTTAGCGTAAAATCGTATAACAAGCGTGCACAAGATGAGGCAGACAAGCTTGGCAATCTGAAGATTACGTCTGTGGAAAGCTGGTACGATGAGCCGAAGTTTGTGGACTATTGGGTGAAACAAGTGAAGGATACGTATGCATCAATGAGTGATGAGGAAAGAGAATCAGCCGTACTCATTGTGTCTGCACACAGCCTTCCTGAAAAGATTATTGCAGCAGGAGATCCATATCCTGATCAGCTCGCACAATCTGCCAAAATGATTGCAGAAGGTGCAGGAATTGAACATTATGAAATTGGCTGGCAAAGCGAAGGCAACACGCCTGATCCATGGCTTGGACCAGACGTTCAAGACTTAACACGGGACCTATTCGAACAAAAAGGCTATAAAACGTTCGTATATGTGCCTGTTGGGTTTGTCGCTGACCATCTTGAAGTGTTATACGACAACGATTATGAATGTAAAGTCGTGACAGACGAAATCGGTGCAGCCTACTATCGACCAGAAATGCCAAATGCGAAACCAGCATTTATTGATGCCCTCGCAACTGTCATATTAAAGAAGCTTGACGAAAGCAAGTAATTATATAAAAGAAGGCGATCCTATGCATGACAATCAAAAACACCTTGTCATCATTGGCGGTGGCATCACTGGTTTAGCCGCCGCCTTCTATTTGGAAAAGGAAGTCGAAGAAAAAGGTCTTCCCATTCAAATATCTCTTATTGAAGCGAGCCCTAGGCTAGGTGGAAAAATCCAAACATTATATAAAGACGGCTACATCATTGAACGTGGACCTGATTCATTTTTAGAAAGAAAGGTCAGTGGACCGCAGCTGGCGAAGGATGTGGGTCTCGCAGATCAGCTCGTCAATAATGAAACAGGGCAGGCGTATGTACTAGTCAATGAAACCCTTCACCCGATGCCAAAAGGCGCTGTCATGGGTATTCCAACTCAAATCAGCCCATTCATCACAACCGGTCTTTTTTCAGTTGCAGGAAAAGCGAGAGCCGCTATGGATTTCGTTTTGCCAAAAAGCAAGCAAACAGAAGATCAGTCGCTCGGTGAATTTTTTAGAAGACGTGTCGGTGATGAAGTAGTTGAGAATTTAATCGAACCTCTTCTATCAGGCATTTATGCAGGTGACATTGACCGTCTCAGCTTAATGTCCACCTTCCCGCAGTTTTATCAAACAGAACAAAAGCATCGCAGTTTGATTCTTGGGATGAAAAAATCACAGCAGCATGCGAAAGCGCAGCAAGTGACAGCGAAAAAACAAGGGCAGTTCCAAACGATCAATCAAGGACTTCAAGCGCTTGTTGAAGCAGTAGAAAGCAAGCTCAAGCTGACAACGATTTATAAAGGGACAAAAGTGAAGCAGATTGAAAAAACAGATGGGGGCTACGGTGTGCAGTTAGACAGCGGTCAAACGCTTTTTGCTGATTCAGCCATTGTGACAACTCCGCATCAATCGATCTATTCCTTGTTTCCAAAAGAAGCGGGGCTTGAGTACTTGCATGATATGACATCTACTTCTGTTGCAACGGTTGCACTCGGTTTTAAAGAAGAGGATGTTCATAATGAATATGACGGTACTGGTTTTGTCATCTCAAGAAACAGTGATTTCTCTATTACAGCTTGTACGTGGACGAACAAAAAATGGCCGCATACAGCTCCTAAAGGAAAAACGCTATTGCGTGCTTATGTAGGGAAGGCTGGCGACGAATCAATTGTCGAACAGTCAGACCATCAAATCGTCAGCATTGTGCTGGAGGATTTGAAGAAAATTATGGATATTAAAGCAGATCCAGAACTGACAACAGTGACTCGCTGGAAGACGAGCATGCCGCAATATCACGTCGGTCATCAAAAAGCCATTTCGAACATGCGAGAAACGTTTAAGCAATCATATCCTGGTGTTTATATCACAGGTGCTGCTTTTGAAGGTGTCGGAATCCCTGATTGCATTGATCAAGGAAAAGCTGCCATTTCAGAGGCTGTATCTTATCTATTTTCATAAAACAAACTCCCTTTTCTATCAAGGAAAGGGAGTTTTTCATGTTCGAATAATTCAAAAAGAGTGGTGAATCATAAAAGTGAACAAAGTTGTTGCATCTGGAGAAAAGGATATGGTATATTACTTTCTGTACTTAATGACCAAAACGTTCAAATAGTCATTTTGGGAGTGAGATCATGAGTGTTGATAGGAGACAAATGATTTTAGACGGGGCTACGAAGGCATTTACTCAATTCGGGTATAAAGCCACCACAATGGACCTTGTGGCGAAGCTTGCCAACGTTGGAAAAGGAACCATTTATACCTTTTTCAAAAACAAAGAAGAGCTGTTCGATGAAATTTTTACATCCCTTTTAAGTGAGATGAGGAAAATTGCGGATGAAGCAATGGATGAGGAGAAAAGTTTCTCTGAAAACCTTCATTTAGCACTCTTTGCAATATTGGAATTTCGAAAAAATCATCAGCTCACAATCAAAATCTTTCAGGAAAATGCGAAGCTTGGCACGTCAGCGGTCAAGGAAATGATTGAGAAGATGGAGCAAATGATCATTCGCTATATTAAAACGAAAGTAAAAGAAGCGATTGATAAAGGCGATATTAAGCCATGTGATCCTGAATTGACTGCATTTGTGATGGTGAAACTATATATTGCACTTATTTTTGATTGGGAAAAGCGATACGAGCCTTTAACAAAAGAAGAGGTGGCCGAGTCGCTGGAGCTTTATGTACTCAAAGGACTTTTAGCAGCAAGATAATTTTTTTTAAGTTCAAATGACCAAATTCTAAATTTAGTCATTCATCTATGGGAGGAAAACAGCAATGAATTTAATTCGGAATCAATGGAAAGACATTGTGACGAGCAAAAAACTACTGATCCCGATTTTCGCTGTCTTATTTATTCCGCTGATTTACAGCGGTGTATTTTTAAAAGCGTACTGGGATCCATATGGTACAGTTGATCAATTGCCTGTAGCAGTTGTCAACTTGGACGAAGGCAGTCATTATGACGGAAAAACACTGCATGTCGGCGATGATTTAGTGAAGGAATTAAAGAAAAATGATAATTTCAAATGGAACTTTGTCGATAGTGAAGAAAAAGCCTTGAAGGGATTAAATAACGAGGATTATTATCTCGTCGTGGAAATACCAAAGGATTTCTCGAAAAATGCAAGTACAGTCCTTGATAAACATCCGAAAAAATCGAATCTGAAATATTATACGAATCCAGGCGCCAACTATGCGGCGTCACAAATTGCGAATAATGCCATTATCAAATTAAAAGATTCGGTTTCAAAGGAAGTCACAAAAAATTACGCAGAGGTCATTTTTGATAACTTCAAAACGATTGCAAAAGGCTTAGATCAAGCAAGCGATGGTGCGAAGAAAATTGATGACGGAACAAAAGATGCAAAAGATGGCAGTAACAAGTTAAAAGAAAATCTAGCAAAATTGGCTGAAGGAACGTTAACCTATAGCGAAGGTGTTCATCAGTTTGCTGGTAAAATGGGTGAACTGAACACAGGGATACAATCTCTTGACAGCGGTCTTGGCCAGCTCTTAACAGGCTATCAAACCATCGATCAGAAATTTGGAGAGCTTGGTACAGGGATTGATACATTGACTGAAGGGCTAAACACAAGCCGCGAAGGTCATCAGCAGCTCGCTTCTAAAATGCCGCAATTTACAGCGGGTATTGAGCAGCTAAACAACAAAGCACAATCTTTTTCAGAAAAAATTGAAGCAGTAGAAAAAGTCTTGTCGTCACCAGAATTAGCGAATCTTGAAAAGATGGCGCCTAAACTTGATCAGGTGAAAAAAGACGCAAAAACGTTTAGTACAAAACTGGCTTCATTAAAAGAAGCGTTATCGAATCGAGATGCTAAAGTAAAAAGCATCATCCAAAACAGCTCAATGACAGATGAAGAGAAAAAGGCGGCAATGGATCAGCTTGACAGTCTGCCTAAAATCGAACTGCCTGATCTGTCTGGACTTGAACAAAGCTTAGCAGCCTTGCAGGAACTGCCTGATGCTAGTGAGGTTCAATCTGCGGTTGCTTCTGCAAAAGCTCAGCTGCAGCAAGTCAAACAGCTGCCAAAGAAAACGGAACAGCTGTACACGTCTACAGTCGCGATACAAAATGCGATTGATCAAATGACATCTGGTACGAATAAATTGTATCAAGGTGCACTGAAGCTCCAAACAGGTCAAGGCCAATTACAAGATGGTCTGCAAACAGCAAATGGAAAGCTTGATACAGCGAAAAGCGGTGCAGATAAGCTTGCGAATGGTTCAAGCCAGCTTAGTGCAGCGTTAAATAAGCTGGAAAGTGGTTCAACGAATATCCAAAGCAACACATCTAAGCTTGCTGAAGGCTCAAAATCACTCGATAAAGGATTGGGAGATTTAAAGAGCGGTACAGGTAAGCTGTCCGATAAATTAAAAAGTGCCGCTGATGAAACAGGAGAAATTGATGCGGGTCAAGACAATTACAATATGATTGCGAGTCCCGTGAAAACAGAAAATGATACAGCGAAAAAGATCAATAATTATGGTACAGGGCTCACACCTTATATTTTATCGATGGGACTCTTTGTAGGGGCTCTCATGCTCACTGTTGTATTCCCAATGAAAGACCCTGCTGGACGCCCTAGAAATGCGTTTGAATGGTTTTTCAGCAAATATAGTGTGCTCCTCTTTGTCGGTATCCTGCAAGCAGTCATTGCAAGCTCCATGCTCATCTTTGGGCTTGGTCTTGAGGTGGAAAGCCTCTGGCGCTTCTATCTCTTTGCGATTATCGTCAGTCTGACATTCTTAGCGATCATTCAGCTGCTGGCGACAACTATGGGGAACCCAGGACGCTTCATTGCCGTTATTATCTTGGTTCTTCAGCTCGCAGCAAGTGCTGGTACATTCCCGCTTGAGCTTGTGCCGAAATTCTTCCAAGTCATTCATAGTCTGCTTCCAATGACGTATACCATCAACGGATTTAGAACGATCATTGCAAGCGGTGATGACAGCTATTTATGGCACCAGGCAGCGATTCTTGGAACAGTTGCGATCATCATGATGGCAGCAACAACAGCATACTTTGCTTGGAACGTAAGAAAAATGAAACAGGACGAAGCTTAATCTATGAATCCTTCCTCTTTATAGAGGAAGGATTTTTCATTTGAAATTAGACATCTCGAACCTGAAGCGATATATTTTAAGAAGAGATGCTGAAAAAGGCATACATGGAAGGAATTGCTTTCAGACAAAGGAGGAAATGCCGAATGACAACTGAAGTAAACGAAACCGTTCAGCTGATTCAAAAGCTCGTATCAATCCCAAGTCCATCAGGCAATACAGAAAAAGTGATCGGCTTTGTTGAACGTTTTTTACAAGATTTGAATATTGAGACAAAACGAAATCGAAAAGGCGGATTAATTGCCACCATCAAAGGGACAAATGACAAAGAACACCGCATGCTGACAGCGCATGTTGATACGCTCGGTGCGATGGTTAAGGAAATTAAATCAAATGGACGGCTTCGTCTTGCACTCATTGGAGGCTTTCAATATAACTCAATTGAAGGCGAATATTGTGAAATTGAAACAGCATCAGGCCATACATACACAGGGACCATTCTTATGCATCAAACATCCGTACACGTCTATGCGGATGCTGGAAAAGCGAAACGAAATCAAGAAAATATGGAGATTCGTCTCGATGAAAAGGTGAAAAATGCAGACGATATCAAAGCACTTGGCATTCAAGTAGGGGACTTTATTTCATTTGATCCGAGAGTGGAAGTGACGTCTTCAGGGTTTATTAAATCAAGACATCTTGATGATAAGGCAAGTGTTGCGCTGCTTTTGCGTCTCATCCACCGGATTCAAAAGGAAAAGATCACATTGCCGCATACGACGCATTTCTTAATTTCCAATAATGAAGAGATTGGCTACGGCGGCAACTCGAATATTCCAGAAGAAACAGTGGAATATCTAGCTGTAGATATGGGTGCGATCGGTGACGGTCAATCAACAGATGAATATAGTGTATCGATTTGTGTAAAGGATTCGAGCGGCCCTTATCACTATGGATTACGCAAGCATTTAGCTGCATTAGCAGAAGAGAACAACATTGATTACCGCCTTGATATTTACCCTTATTATGGCTCTGATGCATCAGCAGCCATTAGAGCAGGGCATGATATCATTCATGGACTGATTGGTCCTGGTATAGACTCCTCGCATGCTTTTGAAAGAACACATGAAGATTCACTTATCCATACAGCGGATCTCCTTTACTACTATGTTCAATCACCATTAATCACAGCATAAAAAAAGAACCCCTGATAGATGGGGTTCTTTTTGATTAGCTTGAAAGCTGTGTTGGCTCAGGTGCCTCTTGTCCAGTCATCACACGATGTCCTTTTTCAGGGTCATACTGCCCTTCCCATTTAGACATGACAACAGCTGCAAGTGCATTTCCTGTTAAGTTTACAACTGTCCGCGCCATATCCATGATACGGTCCACACCTGCAATAAATGCAAGACCTTCAGCAGGTACACCGATCGTTCCTAATGTCGCGAGTAATACAACAAATGAAGTACCAGGAACGGCAGCCATTCCTTTAGATGTAACCATCAGCACAAGAACTAGTGTAAGCTGCTGGACGATCGTAAGGTCAATGCCATATACCTGTGCAAGGAAAAGCGCAGCAATGGCTTGATACAAGACGGAACCGTCCAGATTAAATGTATAACCGATTGGGATAACGAACGAAACAATGCCTTTTGGACATCCGATGCGCTCCATTTTATCCATGACTCTTGGTAAAACTGTTTCAGAGCTGGATGTACTAAAGGCAAGAAGCATTTCGTCTTTCATGTAAGCAAGAAATCTGAAAATATTGACGCCAATCATCTTTCCGATAATTCCGAATACAACGATAAGGAAGAGAGCGAGCGCAAAATAAACAAGACCTACAAGCTTACCTAATGAAATAAGAGATTCAAGACCAAATTTTGATACGGTCACACCAATGAGTGCAAATACACCAAATGGTGCAGCTTTCATCACAACATTGACGACATGGAACATGGCATGTGATACACCTTCGAAGAAGGCGAGCACTGGTTTACCGCGTTCCCCAATCGCTGAAACGCCAAGTGCAAATAGCACAGTGAAGAAAATAATCGCAAGCAAATCACCTTCCGCCAATGATTGGAAGAAGTTCGTTGGAACGATATGAAGGAACGTATCAGCAACTGATTTGCTGCTTTGCTCTTTTTCCGTTTCAACATATTGGCTAATATCTTGTTTTTCTGCATGTCCAAAGTCAACGCCTGCACCAGGTTGTACAAAGTTTGCAAGGACAAGACCAAGGACAATCGCAAATGTTGTGATAATTTCAAAATAAAGAATGGTTCTAAAACCTAGTTTCCCTACTTTTTTACCATCACCCGCACCTGCAACACCTAAAATTAAGCTGGATACGACAATTGGTATGACAATCATCTTGATGAGTCTTAAGAAGAAGTCTCCAATTGGTTTTAAGTATGTCTCGACACCTGGGTTACCGAAAAAGATTGCCCCAACAACGACACCGAGAATAAGACCGATTAGGATTTGAGTAGCCAATCCAAATTTTAATTTTTTCATAGATTTCCTCCCTAACATATTCATTAAAGGAATATTCCCATCATATTAAGTTTTAATATATGAATTAAAGTATAACTAAAATTAAAGAGGTTCGTCCACGATAAAATTATATTAAGAAAATACAAAATTGTTAGAAAAAATAGACATTTAGAACCCCCTTCATTGCTTCGAGTCAATAAAAAGTGTCTTCAGAACTAAAACTCATCATATGAAAATACTAAAAAACCCTTTTGTGACAGGGGTTTTACCTTTTTACCTATTTTTCAGAAAAAATAAAAAGCACTTTTGACTCCAACTGACGAAGGAGGAAAAAAGTGCTTTTTTATTCAATTTATTTCCTTATTTAAGATAACTTACTTGTGAGCATTCCTCACATTCATTACCATAACACTCGTGCTGTTCCATTAAATCATTTCCACATTTTGTGCATTTTTTTGAGGGCAAATTTCTAAAAAACTCTGTGATTTTTCCTAGCATTTGTCATCCTCCTATAAGTTTTGTTGCTATTATTGTATTATAACAGATTAATAATTGTCAATCTGTTTTGTAACAATAGGCAGGAAGAATGCTTTTTTCATGAAAAATGGGTATATTGTAAGAAGGGGATTTTTAGAAAAGGAGGGAAAAATGACGATGAAATTAACCGTAATTGGATGCTATGGAGGGTTTCCGGCAGCTGGTGAAGCGACATCAGGCTACCTTTTTGAATCAAATGGCTTCAGGCTTCTTATAGACTGCGGAAGCGGTGTTCTTTCAAAGCTTCAGCAATACATTGATATAGAAGAACTAGATGCTGTTCTCCTTTCTCATTATCACCACGATCATATTGCAGATATCGGACCACTCCAATATGCGAAGCTAGTGGGATATCATTTAGGAAAAAGCAGCGGCCCGCTTCCGATCTATGGACATACTGGTGATCAAGAAGCATTTGGACGGCTTTCTGATGATGTACATACAAAGGCAAAGCCTTATCAGCCGGAAGAAGGGATTCAACTCGGACCCTTTCAAATTGATTTTTTGAAAACGGTTCATCCAGCAGAATGCTATGCGATGAGAATTCAGGTAGAAGATGCTGTGGTCGTGTATACAGCAGACTCAAGCTATCAGGAGGCATTTATTCCATTTAGCAAGGGGGCAGATCTGCTCATTGCCGAAAGCAATTTTTACGCTGGACAAGATGGATCAGGTGCTGGACATATGAACAGTACGGAAGTAGGAAAGATTGCAAAGGAAGCAAATGTTGGGGAACTCATCATCACCCATCTGCCCCATTTTGGTCGTCATAAAGACCTAGTCAATGAAGCACAGGCGTTATATACTGGCAGTATACAGCTTGCCCATTCAGGGCTTAGATGGAACAAGGAAGGAAGATAGAGATGCTGTTTATCGATAACGAACAACATTATGATCCAATGATTAATTTGGCAATTGAAGAATATTGCTTAAAATATTTAGATCCAGAAGAAACGTATTTGCTGTTTTACATTAATCAGCCGTCGATCATTATCGGAAAGAACCAAAATACAATAGAAGAAATCAACACAAAGTATGTGGAAGACAACGGAATCAAAGTCGTGCGCCGCTTATCCGGCGGTGGTGCAGTTTACCATGACAAAGGGAACTTAAACTTCAGCTTTATCACAAAAGATGATGGAGACAGCTTCCATAACTTTAAAAAGTTCACAGAGCCAGTCATCAAAGCGCTTGAAAAGCTGGGCGTTAAAGCTGAATTGAGCGGCAGAAATGACATCATGGCAGATGGACGTAAAATTTCTGGAAATGCCCAGTTCGCAACAAGAGGACGTATTTTCAGCCATGGCACACTTCTATTTGATTCAGAAATTGAACATGTCGTTTCGGCTTTAAATGTGAAAAAAGAAAAAATTGAATCAAAAGGCATCAAATCGATTAGAAGCAGGGTTGCCAATATTAGTGAACTGATGGATCAAAAAATGACAACAGAAGAATTTAGAAAAATTCTTTTAAGCTACATTTTTGATACAAATGGGGACGTGCCTCAATATCGCCTGACTGAAAAGGATTGGGAAAAGATTCACGAAATTTCTCGAGATCGCTATCAAAAATGGGAATGGAACTACGGCCGTTCACCGAAATTTAATTTGCAGCATTCTAAGAGATTCCCTGCAGGCTCCATTGATTTGCGATTAGAAGTGAAAAAAGGGATGATCCAGGATTGCAAAATCTTTGGTGATTTCTTTGGCGTAGGGGATATTGCCGATATT
This sequence comes from Bacillus sp. FSL R5-0712, assembly GCF_038593285.1. Taxonomy (NCBI): domain Bacteria; kingdom Bacillati; phylum Bacillota; class Bacilli; order Caryophanales; family Bacillaceae; genus Bacillus; species Bacillus sp. FSL R5-0712. The sequence continues at coordinate 1,068,672 of NZ_CP151981.1, forward strand.
GAAAAGCGGCTCATCGGACAGCAATATGATCGTAAAACGATCAGTGATGTCTTAGAAGATATGGATATGCGCCACTATTTCGGTAACGTATCAAAAGAGGATTTTCTTGATTTGATTTATTAATTGCGGGAAAGCACGGCTAGAGATAGCAGTGCTTTTTTGATTGAAGGAAATGAAAGCGATTTACATTTGATCTTGTGGATTTTTTCGATTGTCTATTATAATAGAAAAGAGGAATGTTCGGCCATAAAATGAATGGTCATTCATTCATTGATGACATGTAAGGGGTGGGAGAATGGATTTGATCAAAAATCTTCAGCAGACGGCGATGACGAAGGGAGAAAATATCGCACTGATCTTTGAAGGAAAGAAGTGGACCTATCGAGAGCTGATGACAAGTATCGAGCGTTTTGCAGATGGATTAGTCAACGAAGGGTTTCAAGCTGGGGATCATATCGCGCTTATTTTAGGAAATTCACCGCATTTTGTCATTTCTTTTTTTGGCGCATTAAAGGCAGGGCTTGTCGTTGTACCTATTAACCCAACGTATACACCTAGTGAAATTGGATATATGCTCATCACAGGCGATGTGAAAGGTATTGTGGCGCCTGAACAGCTTCTGCCAGTTTACGAGCAGGTGTATGAGCAGCTTCCGTCCATTGAAAGAGTCATTATTTGTGCAGAAAATGAATCGGCGTGCAGATCAAGCTTCAAGGAAGTATCTGATCGACTTGTTTTCTTTGGAAAACTTGTGTCAGGTGCTGCGAATGAAAACGTACATCCTTCCATTCAGCCAGATGATACTGCTGTTATTTTATTTACATCTGGCACGACAGGAAAACCAAAAGGTGCCATGCTGACTCATTTCAACCTTTATTCAAATGCCAGAGATGTCGCTGAGTATTTATCGATTGATAAAAAGGACAAGGTTATTGCCGCTTTACCAATGTTCCATGTATTTTGTTTAACAGTCTGTATGAATGCACCGTTGATTCATGGTGCGACGATTTATGTCTTGCCGCATTTCAGCCCGTCAGAGCTTTTGCGCATGATGGAAAAAGAGAAGCCAACGCTATTTATTGGAGTGCCCACCATGTATAACTATTTGTACCGTCAGGAGGGGCATGAGGGAGCGATGTCATCCGTGAGAATCTGTATATCAGGTGGTGCCTCAATGCCTGTTGCCTTACTCCATGGCTTTGAGAAAAAATTCGGTGTTACGGTCCTTGAGGGCTATGGGCTATCAGAGGCATCTCCAGTGACTGCATTCAATCCTCTTGACGGAAAAAGAAAACCAGGTTCTGTCGGGACTGACATTATGAATGTGAAGAATAAAATTGTGAATGAACTAGGAGAAGAAGTCGGTCCAAATGAAGTCGGAGAGCTGATAGCAAAAGGGCCAAACATCATGAAAGGCTATTATCAAATGCCAGAAGATACAGAAGCTGCACTAAGAGACGGCTGGCTGTATACTGGCGATTTGGCGAGAAGAGATGAAGAAGGATATATTTATATTGTCGATCGGAAAAAGGATATGATTCTTGTTGGCGGTTATAATGTTTATCCAAGAGAAGTAGAAGAAGTACTCTATCAACATGAAGCTGTAGCAGAAGCCGTTGTCATCGGTGTGCCAGATCCGAACACGGGAGAGGCAGTCGTCTGTTACATTTCCCCTAAGAAACATGCTCACATCAATCAAGAAGACATCATCACACATTGTTCACGCTATTTAGCAAAATATAAGCAGCCCCAAACGATCCATTTCATAGATGATATTCCTAAAAACACAACAGGTAAAATTTTAAGAAGAGCGCTAAGAGAAAAGTATCAAGCAGAAGAAAGTAAATAAAAAAAGGGGGTCTCTGATGAAGAGACTCCCTTCGCATGTAGACAAATCCTCGCAATTCAAAGTTTTCTCTCAAAGATCATTTTAGCTCTTTTGAATGGCTTCTTTTAACTGTCTCTGAAAAGAATTCGACTGTTTTTGATTCAGTTCATAAAACGTTCCATCAACTAAAAAAACGACCTGTGATCGGTTGGTCCAAAGCTGGAAGGTGGTGCCGTTTGTTCGTCCGAACATCACCTTGGCGATATAATCGGGCTTTTTTAAATTTTTCTTGAGATGATTGCTTGTTTGTTTGCCTTTATTTAATTCTTCGATTAAATCTTCTACTGTGTCCTTATCATCTATTTCATAAGAGATGGATTCATTCGCAGGTGAGAGCAGCAATTTTTCAGCTCGATTCTCATCAAAGATTTCGCTCGTCCGGCTGAACACATAAAAGAAGGTAATTAATAAAAGTCCAAAAATCACAACTCCTGCAAGGATTTTCTTCATTTTGATCCTCCAACTTACTGTTTTACATGTAGCTTCCCCGATTTTTGAGTCGCATAATCATTTTTTTCGCGAAAGCTTTTTCTGATGGGGCATGCTATGATGGAGCCACATGAGACAGGTTCTAAACGAAAAAATGCATGACTAGAATAGAGAGAGGGATGGAAAGGAGGCTGACCTGTGCGAGTACGTAAATGGATGGCTCTTGCAACGGTAGCATACATATTGTACGGTCTTTTTATTTATTCGTATCTGTTTCTAATGGGGGATTCATCGGTACCTGAAAGTGTAAAAGGGACAAGTGCAGATCCGCATACCTTTATGACAAGTCATGAGCTTGTAATCAGCGAGAATTTCTCGAACATACGGAATCTGCTGTATTTCATAACCATCCCATTAGATTGGTATGTCTTTTTCCTTTTGCTCATTTCAGGGTTTTCACGGAAAATAGCAGATTGGAGCCTGGCAGCAGCTCGTTTCAAGTTTTTAAGCAAACTTGTGTATGTGTTTGTGCTGTCACTTCTAACAATGATCATTTCATTGCCAATTAAGTGGATTGGCTATCAGCTGTCTTTGCACTACGGAGTATCTGCACAAAGTACGGCAAGCTGGTTGAAAGATCAAACACTGGATTTTTGGATTCAATATCCGCTCCTTGCCCTTTGTGCTATTGTGTTCTTTTGGCTGATTCAAAAGAGAAGAAAACACTGGTGGCTGTATGCGTGGTGTTTGACAGTCCCAGTTACGCTGTTTCTCTTCTTTATACAACCGGTCGTCATTGATCCGTTATATAACAATTTTTATCCACTAAAGGATCAAGCTCTAGAGAAGAAAATATTAACGCTGGCAGACAAAGCGCATATTCCGGCAGATCATGTATATGAGGTCAATATGTCTGAGAAAACGAATACGATGAATGCTTATGTCACAGGAATTGGTGAAAATAAGCGTATTGTCTTATGGGACACAACACTGCAAAAGCTGAAAGACCAAGAAATTTTATTTATCATGGCGCATGAAATGGGACATTACGTCATGAAACACGTCTATATTGGATTAGCAGGATATTTAGTGCTGTCATTGGCCGGATTATTTGCAATCGACCGTCTTTATTTTTATCTTTATCAAAAAGGAGCAGCCACATTTCGTCTCAAGGTGTCACACGACATTGCTGCTCTTCCGCTTCTTTTAATCATCGTATCGATGCTGTCATTTGCAGCTTCACCTTTTACAAATGCAGTGTCAAGGCATCAAGAACGGGCAGCCGACGAATATGCGGTGAACATGACAAAAGACGGGGAGGCAGGCGTAACGTCTTTTCAAAAGCTTGCAAAATCAGGGCTGTCCCAGGTAAATCCACCGTTTTTAGTGAAGATCTTCCGCTATGGACACCCAACCATGATGGAGAGAATCATGGATATGGAAAAAGCGGCGGAAAAAGAGAAAACGCCGAAAAAGCAGTAATAAATAAAATCCGGCTGGATCAGCCGGATTTAGATTGTTGACAAAGGGCTAAAATGATCTTGATTCTAGCTCTTTGTCTTCTTTTCAGCGTGATAGAAAACCTTTGAAGTCTAGGAAGGACGAGTACCGGAGCGGAGCGAATTGAGCATTCGTGAGCACCGGCACGCAGGACTGACACCGAATGCGAGGGTTTGTCTACGCGCTGAATCCGGCTGGATCAGCCGGATTTTTTTATCACACTTGGTTAGTTAGAAGCAGCTTGAACGTTGATTAACCCTTTTCCATAATAGAATGAGTCACCAAGCGGTGTCGCTGTATTTTCTAAGCGCTGGCGAACCTGTGAATTTGTTAGGTTCGGGTTTTTAGAAAGAATAAGCGCTGCTGCTCCTGCTACATGAGGAGACGCCATAGATGTTCCAGTATAAGAAGTGTATCCACTGCTTGGCACTGTACTTAAAATAGAAGTACCAGGTGCAGAAACATCTAATTCAGGACCTGCGCTAGAAGATGAGTTTCTGACATTGTTACTGTTTACATTGGCAACAGCAATTGTAGACTCGTATTTGGCTGGATAGCCAACTGTACTTCTAGAGCCACTAGAGCCTGAATTACCTGCGGCGGCAACAACAACGACTCCGCGGCTGTTTGCTGTATCAACGGCATTTTTAAGTGCTGTTGAACCGCTTGCTCCGCCTAAACTCATATTGATGACATCCATGTTATTGGCTACAGCCCATTCAATACCGCTAATAATCCAGCTGTATTGTCCGTCGCCATTGCGGTCTAATACTTTCACAGCATATAGGGAAGCGCTTGGAGCGACCCCAAGAACACCAATTGTGTTATCAAGGGCAGCAATGGTTCCAGCTACGTGAGTTCCATGTGATTGAAAGTCTTGGGTGGCATTTGGCTCTGAAGGGACGAAGCTCGCACCGCCTGCAACATTTAAGTCAGGGTGTGCAGCGTGGATTCCAGTATCAAGGACAGCTACTTTGACATTAGCACCTTTATAACCTTGAGCGTGTACAGCTGGAGCTTTGATTTGAGGGATTCCATAAGGGACGGTTTGTGCATATGCTTCTGCTTTATGGTCTTCTTCTACGTAAGCAATGCTAGGGTCATGTTCAAGTTTTTTGGCGGCTTGTTCGGACATTTTCACTTGTGCAGCATTAATGAGGCGGTATTGTTTTTCTAGTTTTCCACCATTTTGAATGACAGCTTGTTTCTTAGAGCTGTTTGTGGTGGCAGAGGCTTTAAAACCAACAATATAGCTTTTTTCACTATCTGTTTTGGAGACCGTCTCGGCATTTGCCATGGAGCCTCCAAACCCTGCTGAAAACAGAAGAGGGACAGCCAATAAAACACTTGTCATCACATTTTTCTTTTTCACGCACATTCCACATCCCTTTTTCTTATTTCAGAATAATCATCCGTAGTCTATAAGAATGATCCGTTTGATTATTCTGTATATTCAGTTTAAGGGAAGTAGGCAAATAAGAGTAGACCCGAATTTTTGTGAAAGTCCTAGCGAAAATTGGGGAATTAAGTCACTTGGAACTGGTGGTAAAATATGTTTATTCTATCATTTCAGCGATGATCTATTAAAAAGGGAGTGTGCTTTTTTTCTCATGATCCATTTCCGGTTAAATATTCGATACTCGAAAAGCCATAAAATAGGTAGAATCATCTAGCATCTATTTCGAATTTCGATATAAAAAAATATTATTTTATCATTGTTTTTGCCATAAAAAAGAACCTGCTAAGATAACAGGCTCTTTAAGAAGGGGCGGTTTGAGTTAAATGGCTGACCACGTTGTAATCACGGACCTTCCATTTACCATCTGACCATTCCACATAATTTAAGCAAGCATTAACAAGTCTCGTGTTCTGTAGACCCATATGTTCATCAGCCAAAGTGGTGAGTAAAGCATGGATAGCAGCGCCGTGAGCCACGATCAGGACATGTTGATCTGGATAGGCGGCTCTGACTTTCTCAATACCTTCCAGCATTCGGTTTTGAATCGTCTCAATTGGTTCCATATTTGGATATTGTTTATCTGGAAACAGCTTTTGACGCTCCTCAAACGACATGCCTTCAGCGTCACCATAATCTCGTTCTATAAAATCATCCATGATGACAAGTGGGGCATGGACATGATTTAAAATCAAGTGTGCCGTTTCTTTTGCCCTTGTTAGTGGACTGGAAATGACAACATCCCAATGGACATCCTTTAAGTAAAGTCCAGTTTGTTCAGCCTGCCATTTACCTGTGTCGTTTAAAGGGATATCTGTTCGTCCTTGAATTCGTTTCGCTGCATTCCAATCTGTTTCCCCGTGTCTGACTAGGCAAATTGTTGTCAATCAAATCCCGCCTTTTCTATCTTTTCTTCTATTATACTAAAGCAGAAGAAAAAAGACTGTATTAGCGATTTGTCAGGCTTGTTAAGGATTCGACGGAGCTTGCAACTTGAGACACCGTTTGTTTGACTTCCTTCAATTCGTTAAGGAAGGTCTGAAGGTCAATCTCAATTTTTCCGTTTTGGTTTTTGCTTAAGTTCATGCTGCTGACGATATCATCAAAGAGTGAATTGATTTGTGTCATTTTTTCTTTACTGTCTGTCACAAGTAAATTCACGTCCGCAATGTGCTGAGAAACAATGGCGATTTGTGAATTAGTATTGTTGACAAGTTCGGATACAGTTGAAACCGTTTTCTTGGTGTCCTCTGATAATTTGCGTACCTCGTTTGCAACGACAGCAAAGCCTTTTCCATGTTCACCTGCTCGTGCAGATTCGATTGAAGCATTTAAAGATAACAAGTTCGTCTGCTCTGCAATGCCTGTGACAATCCCAAAGATTTGTTCAATTTGTTTGGCGATTTCTTCAAGGCGTTTAATTTCTGTTTCAATCTTTGTCATGCTGCCATCAATTTGGTTCATTTGTGTTTGCTGAATTTCTAATTCTTTTTTACCGCCGATTGATTTTTCTTCAACCTGGGCTGAAATTTTTGTTCCAGCTTGTGACATGTCCGCCATCTCATCCGATTTTGAGACAAGCTTGTCGACTGCACTTGTTGTGTTTGAGAAGAGCGAAGCAAGCGAATTTGAAGTCTCTGTGATTTTTGTATGAAGCTCCTGCTGCTGCTCTTCTGCTTCATCACGAATTTTAGAATATTCATTTTGGAATGTATCTAGGACAAGCTGCTGCTCTAAATTTAAAATTTTCGTCGTCGCTTTGACCGCTGTCTGATATTCTTTGAAATCTTGGATATGGTTAGCGAATAAATCCATAATGGATAGCAGAAGGTCTTGGAATGCTGCCATGTACCATTTAGGCTGGAGTCCAATCCGTAAATGAACTTGCGCGATTTTAATGCGTTTTGCCACATAGGCTTCGTCAATCACACCTGCAAACATTTCGCTAATATGAATGCGGAGTGTTTTTTTCAAACGATCGACAGAACTATTGTCTTGAATGATATGCATCAAGGAAGATTCGACTTCTAAATTTTTATAAAACTTATCAACAATATGTGCAATATCATCCTGAACAATTGGATTGAGCTGTTTTAATATCAATAGGTCATGCTGCGTCAGGTCAATCATTTTGATTTGTTTGGCGATGTCCGTATTGTTCGAGAAGTTGATTCGTTTTATCCCATCATCCTGCTGTGTGAAAAAAGCAGTGTTTTTTCTTTTCGGTTCTTTTTTAAATAACAATGTGTTTGTCCCCCCATAATCATCAAAAATATCAGACTTTATGTTTTTTATCGGATAATATTGGATTTTTTAAAGGGGGACGAGTGAAATTTCACTGTTCTTTATATGACCTTTTTAGTGGTTTTTTAGCAGGGCCTTCTACTACTTCTCCAGTAATGGAAAAACGTGAACCGTGACACGGGCAATCCCAAGTGCGGTCACTATTATTCCAAGCCACTTCACAGCCTAGGTGAGTACATGTTGTATCGACTAGAAAAACATTCCCATCCTCTGATTTATAGGCGCCGCACTTTTTATGTTCATACGAGATAATGCCGCCCTCGCCTGGTTTTAAATCATCGATTGTTTGATCAGTTCGTTTGAATTTACCACTGATCAGCTTGGCAGCGACATTGGCATTTTCTTTAACGAAATCTTTGACGAAAGAGTCAGTAACAGGTCTTGATGGCGTAAAGATTGATTCATATGGATTCGATTTTCCTTCAATTAAATCACCGATAAGAGTGGCTGCGACGTGGCTTGTGGTCATGCCCCATTTTCTAAAGCCGGTTGCTACAAAGATATTCTGGTGGTGTTTGGTCAGGCGGCCAATGTAAGGGATTTGATCCATTGTGACCATATCGTGTGTCGACCAGCGATACAGCACTTCTTCTATTCCAAGGGTGGCATCTCCAAACGTTTCTAGTCCTTCATAGTGAGCGGATTCATCTCCGCCTTGTCCTGTTTTATGGCCTTCTCCTCCGATGAGGACTACTTCTTCACCGTGCCATTCTGCCGTTCTTAAAGAGTGAGCAGGCTGGTCAATTCCTAGGTACATTCCGTCTGGGAGTGGTTTGGTTGTTCTAGCTGCTACGACATAGGATTGCTCTGGATGAATTCGGGTGAAATAAAGTCCTTTTCCATCATAAAAAGGAAAGTGTGAGCATGAAATGACATAGCGCCCTGTCAGATGATGTCCGCTTTTTGTGACGACAGCAGGGCGGTTCCCTTCTTTTACATCAACAGCGGTTGTTTGTTCAAAGATACGTACACCTCGCTCTAGGAGCTTGTCGATTAGCGCATTGAGATAATGAAGGGGATGAAACTGTGCCTGATTGGTCATCGCAAGGGCTGCTTTAATGTCAGCGTCAAAAGGAAGCTTTGTTTTCCATTCCCGGTCAATACCAAGCTGTTTGTAGGCATCTAATTCCTTCTTTAACTTTTTTACACCGCTTTCTTCCTTTGTATAAAGGTAAGCATCTTTTATCTCTAGCTGACAATCAATGTCGTGCTCTTTGATACGAGCTTGAATGAGGTCTTTTGCTTTCTCATTTGCTTCTACATACAAACGTGCTTTTGGCATCCCAATTTGTTGAATCAGCTCATAATAGTACACATCATGCTGTGAGGTGATTTTAGCCGTTGTGTGTCCGGTCGTGCCTTGCAGCAATTGTTCGGCATCAATGATGATCACATCTAGTCCTCGCTCTGTCATTTCAAACGCCGCAGCGATACCGGTAATACCGCCGCCGACAATGATCACATCTGCTGTGAGATCTTCACTGACAGCAGGGAAAGAATATTTCTGACTGCCGGCCAGCCATAACGATTTTGCCTGTTCCATTCCTTTATGTTCTTGTTCCATGTTGTCGCCTCCACTTGACTTGTTGTGTATAATTTTTCCACAATGCTGAAAATCATACATCTGAAAGGAAACAAGGGCGCCATACATAAAAAAGCCGCCAGCACATAAAAATAAACAAGATAAAAGGAAGGAGTGGACTAACGTGTCAACAAAGCAGCCGAAGAAAACATTGCCGCCTCAGCACCAAAATGAACGTCCGGGTCTTGAATATAAAATGAATCCTAGACCTGTCTTTGATCGTGAGGTGCAGGATAAAAAGTTAGCAGGAAAAACAGCCATTGTGACAGGTGGAGACAGCGGGATTGGAAGAGCAGTTTCTGTTTTATTTGCGAAAGAAGGTGCCAATGTCGCCATTGTTTACTTAAGTGAACATCGTGACGCTGAGGAGACGAAGGACTATATTGAGAAAGCGGGAGGCCGTGTCATCTTAATTGCAGGTGATTTAGGGGATGAGGCTTTTTCAAATGAGGTCGTCAAAAAAACAAAAGATGCCTTCGGTTCCATTGATATTTTGGTGAATAACGCCGGGGAACAGCATCCGCAAAAAAGCATTGAGCAAATTACCTCGCATCAGCTTCTTCGGACGTTTCAAACGAATATTTTTGCCATGTTTTATTTAACAAAGGCTGTTCTTCCTCATTTAAAAAAAGGAAGCAGTATCATTAATACAGCCTCTGTCACCGCCTATAAAGGGCATGAAACATTGATCGATTATTCATCCACAAAAGGGGCGGTCGTAACCTTTACGAGATCATTATCCTTATCGCTCATTAAACAAGGGATTAGAGTGAATGGAGTAGCTCCCGGTCCTATTTGGACACCGCTGATTCCCTCAACCTTTACGGAAAAAGAAGTCTCTGAATTTGGCGGAGATGTCCCAATGGAACGTCCTGGTGAGCCAGTAGAGCTTGCGCCAAGTTATTTATTTTTAGCGAGCGAAGACTCATCTTATATGAATGGACAAATGCTGCATGTGAATGGCGGGACCATTTTAAATGGATAAACAAAAAACTTGCGGTAAAGAGACGAGTTGCTGTCTCTCTGCCGCAAGTAAAATCATCATGATTGATGTAAGCAGTGTTCTGCATATTGAGCTGACAGGTCATTGAATCGCTTTTCATCACGCTGATCCAGTGCCTTATCAATCTCTTCTCTTAGGAAGGTTAAGCGCTGTTTATAAAGCGCCTCATCTAAAACCATTTGAATATAGATGTCTAAAATGGTGACGCCGTTTTCTTCGGTTTTTTGGGTGTTGCGGGACTTCATGAGCTCAGCATACGTTTTTTTCTCTTTCATAAAGAATCCCCCCGATGCCTTTTTTATAGTATATGGATTGGCGGAGAAAAAATCAACAAGAATTTATAATTTTTAGACAATTTATTTTTGAGCAGAATCGACACCTCTTGTCCAATCGACAGGATGTGATATATCTTTAAAAATGGCTTTTCGATAGATCGAATGGACTAAAAAATATGATAAAAAGATGATTTTTAATAAATTTTGAAAAAATCCTGTCGTTTCTTATATGTTGGTGATAGATTAATAGTATCTTAAATAACCAAATATTAACACAGGAGGAAATGAAGTGTCAGGAATTAGTGAAACACCTTTAGATTCATACGTCATTAATCAAACAACAATGGCGGTCCTTCCAGTTGAAGAAGGAAAAAGAGTATATTCAAAAGTCATAGAAAGAGAGACAAGCTTTTACGTTGAATTAAAGCCCCTGCAAATTATTGAACGCAGCTGCAGATTCTTCGGCTCAAGCTATGCAGGCAGAAAGGCAGGAACATACGAAGTAACAGGAATTTCTCACAAACCCCCAATTGTGATTGACTCATCCAATCATCTGTATTTCTTCCCAACTTATTCATCCAACCGTCCTCAGTGCGGCTGGATCTCCCACAAATACATTCATACCTTCCAAGAATCATCCCTCGGAGACACGGTGGTCACCTTTACAAATGAGCAAACCGTCAAACTTGATGTCTCATATAAATCATTTGAGAGTCAGGTGCACCGGACAGCATATCTCCGAACGAAATTTCAAGATCGTCTTGATGGCGGTCTTCCGAAGAAACAAGAATTTATGCTGTATCCAAAGGAACAGCAGCTCAATCTCGTATACGATTTTATATTAAGGGAGCTTCGTAACAGATATTAGTCAAAAGCCAGCGGCAGAGCAGCCGCTGGATCTCTTATCAAGCATGAATGCAATGTAAAAAGATGCCGCTGCATCATAAAGATGAATTCATTGAAACCAAATACGTATGTCTCATCGTCTATTGGTTGTATTGGGAAATGACAGGGAAATGTGGATCCTTTGACGTATTTTCATCCATTTACTCATAAATCACAGAAGTGACACGAGCTTGTCTGTTACAATAAAAGAAATCTTATGTGGTAAAGGATGCTTATATTTGACCGATATGAACGAATGGGATGAAGAAATGGAGGCTCTGTATGAAAAAACAATCACATTTGGTGCTGCTATTTATCCTAACTTTGACATTACTAGCAGCCTGTCAGCAAGCAGATCAGCCGCCTTCAAAGCAAGACACAAAAGAAGCTGCTTATGAACAATGGGTGCAGTCTTATATGGATGAATTAAATAAAGCATATGAAAATATGACAGATCAGTTTATCTCAGATGGACATGGAAAAATCCAAACAAATAAAAAATTGACAGAAGCGACGAAAGCATTTGATCGTGTGATTCAAAAAGGGCTGGATCATCAAGAAGTTCCAGCCGCTTATCAAAAGGCCGATGAACAATTAAAGACAGGTCTTGCTTCCTTTGAAAAAGGGATCAGTAAGGTGGAAAAGCTCTTGAAGCATCCCGATCAAGAAAAGCTGTTTATTTCCGCTACCCATCATTTTCAGGATGGCTTGCAGCAAACAGCCGCATTTATTGAAGAAGTAGGTCAAATTCAGCAATCATCCTAAAAAAGCTTGGAAGTAAACCTTCCAGGCTTTTTTAGATGTGAAGGATTTTCTTTAAACGGCGAACGCCCTCTTGAATCATGCTTTCGTCCGTACAGGCGAATCCTAGTAGTAATCCCTTCGATTGCTTTCAAGCCAACACCAGCTGCTTTTGCTGCCTGTCTCATTCTCTTAATTTCAGGTGCCGGGCAGAAACAAAAGTAAGATGTCCATCTTTCTCTTTCTCCTCCAATTCGTTTAAAATATAGAGAGGAGAGGGGAAGATGAACATGAAAAAAGTGCAGCTTGACGGTGCAGCGTGCAGGTCGCAAGAAGAGCTTCATGACCAGCTAAAAACAGTTTTACACCTTCCTGACTATTACGGAAAAAATCTTGATGCCCTTTGGGACTGTTTGACAGGGGAGGTGGCTCTTCCAGTAGAGCTGACATGGGTGAATTTTCAAACGAGCAAAGACGCTCTTGGTGATTATGCTGAGAGCTTGCGTCAGTTATTTCAAGAAGCAGAAGAGGAATTGAAGGGACAATTTCAATTGAATATTCAATCATGATGAAAAAAGCAGCCGCTGCCGCAGGCTGTTTTTTTTGAGTTTGCGTCTTTTTCATACCGCTATTGAATATTTCACTAGATGTGATAATATATGAACTGTCGCTTAATTGATAATGATAATCATTTGTGGCGGATAGAGCTTGATAGAAAGAGAGAAACCTGTATGAAATTGTATCAATTAAGTTTGTTTTTTGTATGTTTGGCATGTATATCTCTGTTTGTCGGTGTACAGGATCTGTCCATTTTACAGCTGTTTCATTTAACAGATGAACAAGTGCACACGTTAGTTTCAAGCCGCCTCCCGCGTCTTGTGAGTATTGTACTTGCTGGTATGAGCCTTAGTTTATGCGGCTTTATTATGCAAAGCATGACGAGGAATAAATTTGTTTCACCAACCACTGCAGGAACGATGGATTGGGCGAAGCTTGGTATTTTAGTAGCAATGCTTGTTTTTACACAAGCGAATCCGCTTATGAAAATGGGGATTGCGTTTCTATTTACTTTAGCTGGGAATCTTCTTTTCTTAAAAATCCTGCGGCATATTAAGGTGAACGATACGATTTATGTACCATTAGTCGGCTTAATGTTTGGGGGGATTGTCAGTTCAATATCTACGTTTATAGCCTATAAATATGATTTGATCCAAAACGTATCCGCATGGCTTCAAGGAGATTTTTCTCTTATTGTCCAAGGGCGTTATGAACTGCTCTATGTGAGCGTTCCACTATTGATCATTGCGTATTTATATGCTGACCGCTTTACAGTGGCAGGCATGGGCGAGAGCTTTGCCGTTAACTTAGGTTTAACGTATAAACGTGTGATGGCGGTTGGGTTGGTGATCGTTTCAATGATTACGTCTGTCACCATTTTAACTGTTGGAATGCTGCCATTCCTTGGATTAATCATTCCGAATATTGTATCGATCTACCGCGGCGATCACTTGAAAAAAAGCCTCCCGCATACAGCTTTACTAGGAGCTATTTTTGTTCTGATTTGTGATGTGCTCGGAAGGGTGATCATTTATCCATATGAAATATCAGTTGGACTCATGGTAGGCATCATCGGAAGTGCGATCTTCCTGTACATGTTATTAAGGAGGAAACGCTATGCATAAGAAACGTATATTATGCCTGATTGCAGCCATTGCAGCCGTGTTGATCGTAATTTTTATTACCTTTCAAATGGGGTACTGGCCGTACACAGTCCCAAGTCGTTTAAAGAAAGTGCTTGCGATGACATTAACGGGAGGCGCGATTGCCTTTTCATCTGTTGTTTTCCAAACTTTGACCAACAATCGAATCTTAACGCCGAGCATATTGGGTTTAGACGCACTGTACTTGTTTTTGCAAACAGCAATTATTTATGTGTTTGGGTCGACTCATTTAATGATCGTCAATAAGAATTTTAATTTTTTCCTTTGCGTTGGGCTGATGATTCTATTTTCTGTGCTGCTGTATACAGTCATGTTCAAACGCAAAAATAAACATATTTTCTTGCTTCTGCTTGTTGGAATTGTGTTTGGGACATTGTTTAAAAGTCTTTCTTCGTTTATGGAAATGCTGATCGATCCGAATGAATATCAAGTCGTACAGGATAAATCCTTTGCAAGCTTTAATCACATGAACACGGACATCTTACTGATTGCTTCTGTTTTATTTGCGGCGCTGTGTGTGTACATTTGGACATTCCGCTCCAAATTAGATGTCATGTCTCTTGGGAAGGAGCATGCGGTGAATCTAGGCATTGACTACGACAGTGTCACAAAAAAGATGCTGATCGTAATAGCTGTCCTTGTGTCTATCGCAACGGCACTTGTCGGACCGATTACGTTCCTCGGCTTACTCGTCGTAAACGTCGCACGAGAGCTTTTTCGGACATACCGGCATACATACTTGCTATTAGGCTCTTTTTTTATTAGTGTGATTGCCCTTGTAGGCGGGGAATTTCTTGTAGAAAAGGTATTTACTTTTCAAACGCCGCTTAGTGTGTTGATTGATTTAGTCGGCGGACTGTATTTTATTTATTTACTGTTAAAGGAGAGTCGTTCATGGTCTTGATGAAGGGCGTCAGTAAGACGTATAACGGAAAAACAGTGCTTCACGACACAACAATCAGTGTGAAAAAGGGACAGCTGACCTCTCTCATTGGTCCGAATGGTGCGGGGAAAAGCACGCTTTTATCCATTATGAGCCGGCTGATACAGCCAGACTCAGGTGCAGCTTATTTAGAAGACAACCCATATAGCGCATACCCTCCGCAGGAACTTGCGAAGAAGATGAGTATTTTAAAGCAGGCCAATCATATGAATGTGCGGCTGACCGTTCGGGAGCTTGTCAGTTTTGGCCGTTTCCCTTACTCACAGGGCCGTCTGACTAAAGAGGATGAGAAGATGATCGATGTGTCCCTCCAATACATGAAGCTTGCTGATATCCAGCATCAATATGTAGATGAACTGAGCGGTGGACAAAGACAAAGAGCCTTTATTGCAATGGTGCTGGCGCAGGATACAGATTATATTTTTTTAGATGAGCCTTTAAACAATTTGGATATGAATCATTCTGTCGAGATGATGAAGCTCTTTCAGCAGCTCGTCAAAGATCTTGGGAAAACAATTGTTGTCGTTCTTCATGATATTAATTTTGCTTCTGTGTATTCCGATCATATCGTCGCCTTAAAAGATGGACAGGTTATTAAAGAAGGTGGAGTGGACGAAGTGATTCAAACAGATGCACTTGAACAAATTTATGACATGCGCATACCGATTGAAGTTATTCGCGGTGAGCGTATTTGCTTATATTTTTCTTAAAAAATAAAGAGGTGATCACGTATGAAAAAATGGATATGGATGATGACTGTATTAACAGCGATCGTGGTACTCGCTGCCTGCGGAAATCAAGGAAAAACAGAAGGAATTAAAGAAGAAACTGTGACGGTAAAAGACATGCTGAATAAAGATGGTGTAAAGATCAAGAAAAACCCGAAAAAAGTGGTCGTGTTTGATATGGGAAGCCTTGATACGCTAGACAAACTAGGTGTGAATGTAACAGCTTTACCGAAACAAGTGGTGCCTAAATATTTATCTAAATATGAAGGAGACAAATATGAAAATGTCGGCGGATTAAAAGAGCCGAACTTTGAAAAAATTGCAGAAATCAAGCCGGATTTAATCATTATCCAGCACCGTCAAGCAGATGCATTCGATGAATTTTCTGAAATTGCCCCTACGATTTATATGGATGTAGACAATGCCAATTATATGGAATCATTTAAAAAGAATGCCGCAACTTTAGGCAAGATTTTTGATAAAGAAGACAAAGTCAAAGAAGAACTAGCTGCCATTGATCAAAAAGTGGATGCTTTAAAGAAAGAAGCAAAAGAGTTAAAGAAAAATGGACTGGTAATCATGGCGAACGACAGCAAAATGACAGCCTTTGGTCCTAAGTCAAGATACGGTCTCATCCACGATGTGTTTGGTATCACACCGGCAGATCAAAAGCTTGAGCCATCTGATAAACACGGACAAAGCATTTCGTATGAATACATGGTCAAAACGAACCCAGATTATCTATTTGTCGTTGACCGAGGCGCAGCGATCGGAGAAGAAACGTCTGCGAAACAGCTTGTTGAAAATGATTATGTGAAATCAGTGAAAGCAGTCAAAAACAATCATGTGGTGTATTTGAACTCTGACATGTGGTATTTATCTGGCGGCGGCCTTGAATCATTCACTGCCATGATTGATGAAATAAAACAAGGAATTAGCCAAAAATAATGGACGAAAGCTGCTCATCTTGAGCGGCTTTTTTATTGTGGATTCATAAAAATATGTTGCATGCAGGAAACTTTCATCAAAATATGTTATAGTGGAACCTACATTGATAGACTAAGATAGAGTGAGGGTTCGGAAAGGATGAAGGAAAAAAGATCAAAAAGAAGACTAAGGCCTTGGGTAAAAGCCGTGCTGTTTATCATGGCATTTGTCATGGTGATGGCGGTATCCGTGACTGGATACGCATACTATAAAATTTCAAAAGCGTCGAATAAGGCGCAAGTATCATTAGAAAGAGGAGACACCTCGCAAAAGCGTGTGAAAGCTTTTGATCCAGGAAAGGACAGCTTTTCGGTGCTGCTGCTTGGAATTGACAGCCGTCCAGGTGAAACGGTAGACGAAGCAAGAAGTGATGCGGTCTTACTGGCGGCGGTGAATCGAACAGACAAAACCATTAAGCTTCTCAGTATTCCTCGTGATGCTTATGTGGATATACCAGGGAGAGGATATGATAAAATTGCTCACGCCCATGCGTTTGGGAGTGCAGATTTGTCAGTCAAAACGGTCGAAAATTTGTTGAACATTCCTGTAGACTATGTGATTTCAGGGAACTTTAAGGCGTTTCAAGACATTGTGGATGAGCTAAATGGAATTGACGTAACGATTAAAGATGAAGGCATCGCAAAACAAATGGAAAAGGATTCAAAAGGGAAAGTTCATGTGCAAACAGGAACACATACGTTAAATGGTGAAGAAGCTTTAGCCTTTGTGAGAACGAGAAAGGCTGATAGTGACCTCATGCGCGGAAAACGCCAAATGGAGGCACTTCAAGCCATCTTCGAAAAATCTAAATCGATTTCTTCGATCCCGTCATATGACAACATCATTGATACGCTTGGTGATAATGTCTCAACCAATCTTTCCATGAAGCAGTTCATCGGTCTTTTTCCATTACTGAGCTCATTGAAATCAGTGGATACGATTCAGCTAAAGGGCCATGATTATCAGCCTGGGAATGTGTATTACTTTGAGTTAGATGGACCAGGATTAGAAGAAGTTAGAACAGAGCTGAGAAAACAGCTTGAATTATCATAAATAAGAAGGAGCCTGCCGCCGCGGCAGGCTTTTTTCTTTGAATGGGTACCACGCCGCATTTCAGCAAGAAGTTAATTTGCTTGATGCAGAAAATATCCAGTCAGCAGTTCCTCTACCCGGTGACGTATACGCGGATTAAAGTATTTATGCTTTTCTTCATAGCCATTTATGATAAATAGATACGTTGTAAATCCTTCATCGTGTTCAATTTGCTGTACCTTCATGTTTTCTTTACGTAAATGCTGCTTCAGTTCGTAAAGTGCTTTCTGTGCTTCCTTTAACACGGAGGTCACAAGCTGAATGTATGGTTCATTTAATTTAAATGTTTGATGTTGTTTTAAGTGTGTCAGATCACGATTGAGGATGGAGATGACCATTGGGAGAAAGATGGCCTGTTCCATCATCTGAAGCTGTATTCTTGATAGTCTCGTCATGTCCAAGCCTGCTTTCTTTAAAAATAGAACAAATGTTCTTATTTATTATATCGAATGAGTCAAACAATCTCAAGGGGGGCGAGTGGTATTCATTTGTATATTTTTATGTTTTCCATGTAAAATGAAATGTAGACAAACCTTGAAGGAGTCAAACAAGTTGACATCATTTCTTTCTCTATTTACTCATGAAAATATCACATCATTTTTTGAAAGCTACAAGGCCTTTGGACCAATTGTCGCTATATTGCTTCCTCTGATTGAAGCATTTCTTCCGTTTTTACCACTCGTGGCGTTTGCGGTGGCAAATGCGAATGCATTCGGCCTTTGGGAAGGCTTTTTATTAACCTGGATCGGTGCAAGTGCAGGTTCTATTCTTGTCTTTTTACTGATCAGAAAATTTGGACAGATGAGAATGCTGAACTTTATCAGCAGACACCCTTCCATTAAGAAATTAATGCTTTGGGTAGAAAAGCGGGGATTTGGTCCGTTATTTATTTTACTCTGCTTTCCTTTTACACCTTCTGCGGCTGTCAATGTTGTCGCAGGCTTATCAAGAATTAGCATGTGGCAATTTTCATTAGCTGCTTTAGCTGGTAAGTGTGTCATGCTCTTTATCATTAGTTTTATTGGTTATGATCTTTCTGCTTTAGTAAAGAATCCGTTAAGAAGTGTTTTTGCGGTTCTAGTTATCGTTTTATTATGGTATGTTGGAAAGAGAGTAGAAAATAGGTTGAATATTCGAATGAGCAAGCGTGAGGACAAAGGAGGCTTTTAATGAAAAAGAAGCCATTGCTATGGTTGATGATTATTACATGCATCGTCTTATTGTTCCAGGTAAAGAATTTCATGTTTGTGAAGTATAAAGTAGAAGGGGTTAGTATGGACCCCACATTTACAGATGGAACAGAATTATTAATCAACAAGTTCTCGCCAAAACTCACGAAAATTAGCCGGTTTGATTATGTGTTATTTCACGGCCCTAAAAATCAAATTTTGATCAAAAGGGTCATTGGGCTCCCAGGAGAATCGATCAAGTATGTAGATGATCAGTTATTTGTTAATGGGGAAAAATGGAAAGAACCCTATTTAAAAGAGCAGAAAAAACATAAAATGGGGAATGTCCTGACAGGAGATTTTCAGCTGAAAGCCATCACAGGACAAGATAAAATCAAAAAAAACCATTACTTCGTAATCGGAGATAACCGAATACATAGCTTCGACAGCCGGCATTTTGGAACGATTTCAAAGGATCAAGTAGTTGGTGTCAAAAGAAATCAGGATGAATAAAAGAAGAGACGCTCTGCACATGCAAAGCGTCTCTTTTTTTATTTTGCGGCTTTATATTCAGGATGTCTTTTTGCCCAGACATGATGTAAGAATCGAAAAAACGGTGGCAGCATCGCAATGACAAGAATGATTCTAACGACTTGTACAGCTACTACAAAGGTTGAGTCCTCATGGAGTGTGACTGCTGTTGTTGCCATTTCTGCAATACCGCCAGGCGAAAAGGCAAGAATGGCTGTAATGACAGAAATGCCTGTGACCTCTGCAATGGCAATTGAACTGAGAACCGTTGCAGCAATCAATCCTGCTGAGCTGACGACGGCTACAATTAACGTGTTTTTTAGCCCGACAAACATCTGTTTATTCATTTTTGAACCGATGGTTGCACCGAGAAATACCTGTGATGCGATATTCGCTTGTGCTGGCCAATAAGGAATCAAATCATGACCTATGAGCGCACCTGCACCTACTTGAAGAGCTGCAACTCCTAACATGCTGCCAATCAGCCAAGGGGCAGGGAAATGAAGCCGAACCGCGAGGCGTGACATAAGCCAGGCACCTAAAATAAGTGCAGCAGTCCACGAGATATTTGACAGGGTGAAAACGCCGGATGAAAAGGCGCTCCCTTGCACGCCTGCAGCTGCATCCGCTGGATTTTTTGTATTTAAATAGAACACCGTAAATGGGATGGTGAGTACCACCATTAATACACGTGTTGTTTGTACGAGACTGACAACGGCTGTATTTGCTCCAACCTCTTGGGCAATCCCTGGCATAGCAGATAAACCGCCTGGGGCTGTTCCGACAAAGCTGGTCAGCATATCTGTTTTACTCAGCTTCCATAAGGTAAAGCCAGAGAGCATCGCCAGTAGAATAGAAAAAACGAGCATGAAACTCACAGGGAGCCAATGTTCAGCGAAAATATGAAGAACTTTCATGTTCATTTTCTGTCCGAGTTCGATTCCGAGAATGAATTGACCAAGGAGTAGCCATCTGCTGTGAATACGCAAGGTGTTGTTTCCTTTACGCTGAAACAGGGTGGGACGTCGCATGGCAATAAATGCAGCTGTGATTAATGTACCGACCATCCAGCCAATAGACATTCCTGTTAAAGACAAAAGAAATCCACCTAAACCGCTTATCGCGATCAAAATGAGATCGGTTCGAAGGCTGTTTCCTTGTTTCATCACATGTAAACCTTCTTCCTATAAATTTGTTCAGTAAGTGAAATGTTGTTATCTCTACTATAATACAAAAGTCTTTATAAATAAAATACGAATTTTTTTACCTTTTTCATAAGATTATCTTATCAAAGGCGAGATAGCCTCTTGATAAAAGTAAAGATATAATTTTTACCAAAAACAAAAACAATATACAACGATTTTCCCCTATTTTAGTTATCAGTTGACTATCATTTTCAATTACACTACAATCCTTAGTGTGAGGTGATTACATGAAAATTCCTTCTTTTAAATATAATGAAAAGGGATTGAATCGTTTTTTCGGTCCTTTAGAGGGAAGAATTATGGAAATCCTTTATCAAGGTGAGGATATGCCGATTAAAGAAGTGCAGCAGAAGCTGTCAGATGAAAAGCCGATTAATTTCAACACAGTGATGACTGTGCTGAACCGCTTAACCGAAAAGGGAATTGTCGAGAAGAAAACAAAAGGGCGTTCATCTATTTATAATCCCATTTTAACAAAAGAAGAATTTCTAAATGAGCAGACAAAATGGATTACGCAAGGGCTGATGGACGATTTTGGTCCACTGGCAGTGAATCATATGGTGGATGCAATTGAAAGTGCTGACCCTGAATTACTCAAAGTGCTTGAAGCAAGGCTGGCATCCAAAAAAGAGGAGCAGCAAAATGAATAAAATGAAATCGAGCCTGCTATTTTTAAGCGGTATATTGATTGGTTTAACGATTTTTTATCAGATGGGGTATTACGTGCTTTCAAGCTTTTTTGGCTGGAATCAAGCATATAATCTCATTCATGTATGCCAGTCTGTTCTCGAATTCTATGGATTCACTCCTTTGAAATATTTTCTAGATGCTTTAGTCCTCTACACATTGGGATTTGCAATTTTTTATATGACGAAGCAAATCAAAACGTACATTCAATTCAAGCAAAATCTGATGCTTGCAGTCGATTACCAGTCGACCGAATCTTTATCTGAAAAATATGCAAACGACATCGTTGTGTTTCATTGTCATGAACCGCTTGCTTTTGCCATGGGGATGCTTCATCCAAAGGTCTACTTATCAACATCTCTCATGGACATGCTGGATGAAGAGGAAATTGATGCTGTTGTTCATCATGAATTGCACCACAAATACAGCTACGATCCTTTAAAGGCCTTCACATTCTCAATGCTTACAAAAGTGATTTGGTACATTCCAGTGTTAAAGCATATGAGACAAAGCTATTCCGTTTTTCGTGAAGTGATCGCAGATGACTACGCGATTCGGCAGACAGGCACTGAGCTTGGAGTAGGGCAAGCCCTTTTGAAACTGATTAAAAAGAGAACGCAGTTTCAAAAACAAACGAAGTTTGCGGTATCCTTTGGAGATCGGGCATTGAATTTAAGAATACAGAAGATCTTAAACCCAACATACAATATTCCTTTCAATGTACCCATCATTCCCATTGTCACATCAACGATTCTCATGGTGGCCTTAATCATTATGCTTAATCTAAATTACTAATTTTTTTTACTTATTAACATTACATTATGTAGTGTAAAAACAGGAGGAAATCACTATATGAAAACAAATCAAGAAATAGGAACACTTTTCGTACGTGTTATTTTAGGTATCATCTTCTTTCTACACGGACTTCAGGCATATCAAGGAGGTCTGGGAGGAACAGCGGCATTCTTTGGACAAATCGGTATACCGGAATTTATGGCCTATATTGTGAAGACAATTGAACTGGTCGGTGGTATCGCCTTGATTTTAGGTCTAGGAACACGTATTTTCGCAGCCTTATTTGTTCCCATTATGGCTGTGGCGATTATGACGGTTGGTTTTTCTAAAGGATTTGTGGGAGGTTATGAATTTGAACTATCGCTGCTTGTCATGGCGCTTTATTTAACACTTAGCGGCAGTAAGATGCTGTCCATTGATGGGATGCTAAAACATCAGCAGCAAAGCAATGAAGCAAAATTTCATTAAGCGATCATGAAAAAAACTCCTTCTGCTATTTGTGGCAGAGGAGTTTTTTATTTATCAAATTGTCGTTTTCACGTTTGAAAAAGTGAAAGAGATGAGAGGTTTGCTGAGAATCCTTCTTTTATTTTATAGATTGAATGAATAAAAAGACAATTTCATTTTTTGACGGAACATACGATCTCCTATTAAAATAGGACTATCTAAGACACATGGTGCGTTAAAAGATATAAAAACCATACAGCATGCTGCTGTTCATCTTGAGCGATACGTTTCATCAGCTCTTTTGTTCCTTGATCCCGGACATAATCTGATACCGTTAAGTAAAAATCGACCGTTTTTTGTTCATCTTTAAATGCGAAAAGAAGCCCTTCTCTAAATTGATCTGGACAAGGTTCTGTTACGCTTGGTTTGTGGTTTTTACCTGTTAGAGAATAATATAGCTTTGAAAATAGTTGATAGTGTCTGACTTCATCCTGGCGTATTTCTTGAATGATTTTTTTTGCCTCAGGAGTTTTTGCTCTTTGGGCAAGTTTTTCGTAGCATTGGATCGCAGAATATTCACCATTGATTGCTTTTTCAAGGTCTGAAATGATTCTTGTGTTTTGGCGCATGTCATATGGCGAGTAGTCATAATAACCGTAATACATGATATTGCCAGCCTCCTTTAAGTTCATGATGGTTTATGATATGAGAAGAGTGAGGAAAGGTGCCTATATCTTTTTTAGGAAGGAGAAGGGGAAAATAGCTATTTACTTTTATTTTCGCTAGAATATGAGTACATAAGAAAGGTGTTGTGGAGCGTGGAGATTCAGTTTTTAGCAGGCAGATCGGGGAGTGGAAAAACGACTGCAATCTTAGAGGAAATCAAAGAACAGCTTCGGCTTGATCCGTTGGGTCCGCCAATCATTTTTTTAGTCCCGGATCAAATGACATTCTTAATGGAATACGAGCTTGCAAAAACGTCTGAAGCTGGCGGAATGATCAGGGCCAAAGTATTTAGTTTCACGCGTCTTGCTTGGTCTATTTTACAGCAGACTGGCGGAGCGAACCGGCAATTTGTGACAAGCACAGGAATTCAAATGCTTTTAAGAAAAGTGATTGAAGAGGAGAAAGAAAAGTTTAAGGTATTCAAAAAAGCAAGTGATAAGCCGGGGTTTGTGGAGCAAATCGAAAAGACGATGGCTGAGTTCAAGAGATACTGCATGCTTCCGGAGGATATTGAAAAAATTTATTTATCGAGCATGCATTCAGAGTATACAGAAGAAAGACGGGCAGCCGAGAAATTGCATGATCTGCATGTTCTTTATCAGCAGATGGAGCAGCATTTACAAGATGAATATGTGCACTCAGAAGACTATTTGACGCTTCTCACGCAGCAAATTCCTTTATCTGAAGAAATAAAAGGAGCACACATTTATATAGATGGTTTTTATCAATTTACACCGCAGCAGCTTCTCGTCATTGAACAGCTTCTGCTGCATGCTGAGAAAATAACGGCTGCTTTCACAGTGGATCGTTCCTATCATGATAAGCAGCCAAATGAACTTGATTTATTTCGTATGACAGGTAAAACGTATTTCCAGCTCCATCAGCTTGCAAGAGAGTGCGGAGCGGCCATTTCTGAGAACATTTTGGAGGGAAATAACCGTCATCTTCATACGCCAGATCTTGCTTATTTAGAACGCCAATATGAGCAGAGACCGGTGCAGCCATATCAGGAAGTAACCCCTCATCTCACAGTATCTAAAAGTGCAAGTAAACGAGCTGAAATTGAGGGAGTAGCGAGAGAAATTCTTCATTTAGTGAGAGAAGAAGGACTTAGACTGCGAGATATTTCGATTGTAGCGCGGCATGTAGACGACTATAAAGATACGTTAAAAGAGGTTTTTCGAGATTACGATATTCCATTTTTTATTGATGGAAATGAATCAATGCAGTATCATCCGCTCATTGAATTGATTCGTTCGAGCTTGGATGTCATAAAAGGAAACTGGCGGTATGAGGCCGTGTTTCGCTGCGTGAAGACAGAGTTTTTATTTCCGCTCGAACTTGCCAAAAACAAAGCGAGAGAACAGGCAGATCAGCTTGAAAACTACTGTATTGCTTATGGTGTAAAAGGAGAACGCTGGACAAACGGCTCCCGTTTCCATTACAGACGGTTCCAATCCTTAGATGAGGATTTTGGACAAACAGACCAAGAAATTGAAATGGAACAGATGCTGAATGATGTAAAGGAATGGATCGCACCCCCGCTTTTCCAGTTGCAAAAAAGGCTGAAAAAAGCACAAAAGGTCAAAGACATGGTGGAGGCAGTCTATGTCTTTTTAGAGGAAATACAAGTGCCGGAAAAACTTGAAAAGGCGAGGCTGGAGGCTGAAGAAGCAGGTAGATTAACTGAAGCCATGCAGCATGGACAAGTATGGGATGCTGTAATTCAATTAATGGATGAATTTGTTGAAATGCTCGGTGAAGAGGAGCTCTCATTTCCTTTATTCCAACAGATGATGGATACAGGACTGGCCTCTCTCAAATTCGCTTTAATTCCGCCTTCACTCGACCAAGTATTTATCGGAAGTATGGATTTATCCAGAATGTATCAAGTGAAGTGCATGTTTATCATTGGGGTAAATGATGGCGTTATTCCCGCACGCCCATCTGACGAAAGTGTTTTGTCTGAGGATGACCGGGAATGGTTAAAGCGAGCAGGAGCAGAGCTTGCAGAGACAGGAAAGGAACGGTTGTTAGATGAGCAATTTTTAATTTACCAAGCGCTGTCGAGCCCATCCCATCATTTGTATCTGTCTTATTCGGTGTCAGATGAAGAGGGGCGATCTCTATTGCCTTCGACTCTTATCAAGTATTGTCAGGAGCTTATGCCGAATCATCAGCATGCTTTGTATGTGTTAGACCCGGAACAGCTGGGTGACGATGAGCAATTAAAATTTGTAGCGAATGAGCATGTCTCGTTATCTTATACCGTCTCGCAGCTGCAGCAATGGCTCAATCAATATCCCATCAGTGGTGTATGGTGGAGTGTCTATAATTATTTGATGACGTCATCTCATCGGGATGTTTCAAAAAATATCTTGTCGAGTTTGTTTTTTACAAATCGAGCGAAGCACTTAAAACCAAACGTCACAAAAGAACTTTACGGTGATCACATTCAAGGCAGTGTTTCAAGAATGGAGAAATTCAATGCGTGTGCGTTTTCTCACTTTGCTTCCCACGGGTTAAAACTAAAAGACCGGCAATTTTATAAACTGGAGGCCCCTGATATCGGCCAGCTGTTTCACTCAGCTTTAAAGCATATTTCAGATACGCTTGTTGAACAAAAAAAGGATTGGAAAAACCTAACGAAGGAAGAGTGTGTCACTTATTCAAGACATGCAATCGAACAGCTTGCTCCGCGTCTTCAAAAGGAAATTCTATTAAGCTCTAATCGGCATGCTTATATTAAAGAAAAGCTCCAGAAAATCTTGATTCGAGTCTCTTCTATTTTAAGTGAGCATGCAAAAGTGAGCGGATTTTCTCCCGTTGGGCTTGAGTTAGGCTTTGGCGGTCAAGGACCTTTGCCGCCGTTTACTTTTCAATTGAAAAATGGCTGCACGATGGAGCTTGTCGGAAGAATTGACCGGGTGGATAAAGCAGAAGGTTCAAAAGGGCTGCTGTTGAGAATCGTCGACTACAAATCGAGTGAGAAAGGTCTTGATCTAGCAGAAGTATACTATGGGCTGGCCTTGCAAATGCTCACTTACTTAGACCTGACCATTACGTATTCGAAGGAATGGCTCGGCGTAGAAGCAACACCAGCTGGCATTTTATATTTCCATATTCATGATCCACTCGTTCAAGCACCGATTCCGCTTGCAGAGGATGAAATTGAGCAAGAAATATTCAAGAAATTTAAAATGAAAGGTCTATTGCTTGAAGATGTAGAAGCGGTAAAGCTAATGGATCAAACGCTTGAGTCAGGAAGATCACAAGTCATTCAAGCCGGTTTGAAAAAGGATGGGTCTTTCCGTTCTGACTCTGCTGTTTTAAGTGAAGATCATTTTCATATACTCACACAGCATGTTCGGCGCACGTTTGAAGAGGCAGGCGAAAGAATTACAAATGGCGAGGTAGCCATTAATCCATATAAATTAAAGGATCAAACACCATGCCGCTTTTGTTCATTTAAGTCTATTTGCCAATTTGATGAATCGATAGAGGACAATGAATTTAGAGTGCTTTCATCTGAAAAGGATGATGTCGTGATAGACCGGATCAAAAAAGAAGGGGATCAGTATGCAAATACCAAAACCGAATAACAGTACTTGGACGGATGACCAGTGGGAAGCCATCGTTTCAGAAGGACAAGATATCCTTGTTGCGGCGGCGGCAGGGTCAGGTAAAACAGCTGTTTTGGTTGAACGGCTGATTCGAAAAATGACCCGTCCTGAAGATCCAGTTGATGTGGATCGTCTGCTCGTTGTGACTTTCACAAATGCATCTGCGGCAGAGATGAAGCATCGGATCACAGAAGCACTTGAAAAGGAATTAGTCAAAAACCCCGGGTCCCTTCATATGAGAAGACAGCTGTCACTCATGAATCGTGCCAATATTTCTACCCTGCACTCCTTTTGCTTGCAGGTTCTGCGCACCTTTTACTATGAGATTGACCTAGATCCAGGCTTTCGTTTGGCTGATCAAACAGAGGGAGAATTATTAGGAGATGAAGTGTTAGATGAACTGTTTGAGGATGAATATAAGGCTGGAAAGCCAGCGTTCTTTGAACTGGTTGATCGTTACACTTCTGACCGGCATGATTTAGACTTGCAATGGCTTGTAAAGAGAATTTATGAGTTTTCCAGATCTCACCCTTCACCTGAGCAATGGATGAGGGCATTCCTTTCTCTTTATGATGTAGATGCTCAAACAAAAGTAGAACAATTACCGTTTTATCCATATATCAAAGAGGATCTTTCTCTCGTTTTTCGAAGCTGTCTGGAACTGCTCGAACGAGCTCTCGCTCTATCAAAAGAACCGGGCGGCCCAGCACCGAGAGCGGAAAATTTTATAGATGATTTAGAGCAAGTCAATGAATTAATCAGGCATCAAGATGATTTTGAGAAGCTTTACGAGCTTTTGCCAAACATCAATTTTAAAAGGCTCAAAACATGTAAAGGGGACGAATATGACCCTGTGCTGTTAGAAAAAGCCACAGATGCACGCAATCAAGCAAAAAAACAATTAGAAAAGCTCAAAGATGAATACTTTATGCGAAGTCCCGCTCAGCATCTGAAAAGCTTAGCTGAAATGAAGCCAGTGGTCGAAACACTTGTGGAGCTTGTCATCCAATTTGGACAGCGATTCGAAAGAGCGAAGCAAGAAAAATCAATCGTGGACTTTTCGGATTTAGAGCATTATTGCTTACGCATTTTAGCGGAGCAGGACGCGGAAGGAAATTTAATCGAAACAGAAGCGGCCAAGTACTATCAACAGCAGTTTGAAGAAGTGCTCGTTGATGAATACCAAGATACAAACCTTGTACAGGAAACGATTTTAAAGCTTGTATCTAAAGGGGAACATGCTGCAGAGGGCAACCTGTTTATGGTTGGTGATGTAAAGCAGTCCATTTATCGTTTTAGATTGGCTGAGCCCATGCTCTTTTTAAACAAATATAAACAATTTAAACCAGATGGCAAAGAAACAGGGAAGAGAATTGATTTAAATAAAAACTTCCGCAGCCGTTCAGATGTGTTAGACAGTACGAACTTTTTGTTCAAACAGCTGATGGGGGAAACAGTTGGAGAAATTGAATATGATGAACAAGCTGAATTAAAGCTTGGAGCGAGTTATCCAGAAAGCGAAGATACAACGACAGAAATGCTTCTTGTACATTTAGATCAACAGGAAGCAGAAACTGATGAAGAGCGAGAAGAGCTAGAAACCGTACAGGTTGAAGCGAGAGTCATTGCTAAAAAAATAAGAAAATTAGTGGAGCAGCCATTTCAAGTGTACGATTCAAAACAGCAAATGACCCGTAACTTGCAGTATCGGGACATTGTGATATTGCTTCGCTCCATGCCGTGGGCACCGCAAATGATGGAGGAATTGAAGAAGCAGGGAATCCCTGTGTATGCGAATCTTTCCTCTGGTTATTTTGAAGCAACAGAGGTGTCTGTGATTCTTTCTCTGTTAAAAGTCATTGATAATCCATATCAAGATATCCCGCTTGCAGCTGTATTAAGATCACCAATTGTTCATTTAGACGAAAATGAAATGGCACTGATCCGCACGAGTGATAAAAAAGGCACCTATTATGATGCTGTGAAAGCATTTATGAGTGTGACTCATTCAGATCACCCTACATGCAAAAAACTAGAACGATTTTTCAGGTTGCTGCGTAAGTGGCGTGATTTCTCTATGAATCATTCAGTAGCGGAATTGATTTGGGAAGTATACCGCGATACGCAGTATCTAGATTACGTCGGCGGGATGCCTGGAGGCAAACAGAGACAGGCGAATCTCCGTGCTCTTTATGATCGAGCGAAGCAGTATGAAAAAGCTGCTTTTAGAGGGCTGTTCCGTTTTCTTCGCTTTATTGAAAGAATGCAGGAGCGTGGAGATGATCTTGGGGCGGCAAAAACGTTCAGTGAAACAGAGGACGTTGTTCGCATGATGACGATCCACAGCAGTAAAGGATTAGAATTTCCAGTCGTCTTTACCGCAGGACTCGGCAGAAACTTTAATATGATGGACTTAAACCAGTCCTACTTACTTGATAAAGAATTAGGCTTTGGAAGCAAATATATTCATCCAGAGCTGAGAATTAGTTATGCAACATTACCGCTTGTTGCGATGAAAAAAAAGATGAGGAAAGAGCTATTATCTGAAGAGCTGAGAGTTCTATATGTAGCGCTCACAAGGGCTAAGGAAAAATTATTTCTTGTCGGCTCTGTCAAAAATCAGGTGAAGGCATTAAGCAAATGGCAAAATGCTGCAACCGGAGAGGACTGGCTCCTCCCTGATTTTGAACGTTATCAATCGAAAACATACTTAGATTTTATTGGTCCTGCTCTCATCCGTCACCAAGCAATGTCATCTATTTTAGAAGAAACAGGTGATGTTGTTCTTTCGCACCCATCAGCATTCACAATCTCATTTACTCAAGCTTCCGATCTTCTAAAAGAAGATATGTCACTTGAAAAGAAGCAGCAAGATGAGGTGGTACAAGCATTGATGGACGGCTTACCTGTTGAAGGATATGGTGATGCTGATGAGAAAGTAGCAGAGAGACTTTCATGGAGATACCCGTATCTAGCGGCCTCACAAGTCGGGACAAAGCAGTCTGTTTCAGAGATAAAGAGAATGAAAGAAATACAGGATGAGTACAGTGTTCCTTCTTCTCTTAGAAGAGCTCATGCAACGTTGTATGACCGGCCGGCTTTCATGAAGAAAAAAGCACTCACTGCCGCAGAGCAAGGCACCGCAATGCATACAGTCATGCAGCATATTCCGCTTTCTTCTGACGAGCCCCTCGATGAAATCCGTATACATCAGCTGCTCGATTCCTTACAGCAGCGAGACTTGCTAACAAATGAGCAAGTTCAGTCAATTGATCAAGAAGGAATTTCCGCTTTTTTCTCTACTTCTATTGGTCAAAAGCTGCTGAAAGCGGACTGGGTGAAACGAGAAGTGTCATTTAGTATGGTGTTACCTGTTAAAGAGGTATACAGCCATATTGATGCAGAGGGGGAGCCTGTCCTAATTCAAGGGATGATTGACTGTTTATTTGAAACGGATGGAAAACTATATTTACTAGATTATAAAACAGATAGAGTGCAAGGCAGATATACAGGCGGTCTTGAAGCAGCTGTATCTATTTTGAAAAAGCGCTATGAAACTCAAATAGCGTTGTATGCACAAGCGGTGGAACGTTTAACAAACAGAACATTAGAGGAGAAAATTCTTTATTTCTTTGATGGGAATTTAGAAATTTCATTATAAATGTATCGGAATGAGAGGTGAATCACATGAGGATTTTGCATACGGCAGATTGGCATTTAGGAAAAACCCTTGAAGGCCGGAGCCGGCTTGATGAGCAAGCACAGTTTTTAGATGAGCTGTATCAAATCGTAAAAGACGAACACATTGATGTCATTGTCATGGCTGGAGACGCCTTTGATACAGTGAATCCGCCTGCTAGAGCAGAACAGCTTTTTTATGAAAGTCTATCTGCCTTATCTGATAAAGGAAAACGTCAGGTCGTGGTCATCTCAGGCAACCATGATAATCCGGATCGACTATCTGCCGCATCGCCTTTAACAAATGATCAGGGGATTCATTTAATTGGATATCCGACAAATGACATCATCCGCGTCGATGTTCCTTCTTCGAGTGAACGTTTATCCATTGCAGCACTCGCTTATCCGTCTGAAGCGAGACTTAACGAGGTGCTGGCTGAAACATTTGAAGAGAAATTGCTTCGTGATCATTACAATTTAAAAATACAGCAAGCGTTCCAACATTTAAGCGCTCAATTTCAAGCCGATACGGTCAATATCGCAACAAGCCATATTTATGTGGCAGGAGGAAGTCAAACAGATTCAGAAAGACCGATTGAAGTAGGCGGTGCATATACCGTTGCGGCTGAAAGTTTGCCAGAAGCAGCCTGCTATGTGGCCCTTGGTCATTTGCACCGCCCGCAAACCATCAAACGTGCCAAAACGACTGCCCGCTATTCCGGGTCACCTCTTGCTTACAGCTTTTCTGAATCAGGATATGCCAAATCAGTCACGATTGTAGAGGCAAAACCTAATGAAAAAGCAAGCTGGAAAGAAGTGTTGTTATCAAGCGGAAAACCACTTGTGAAATGGAAGGCAACTGAAGGATTGAGCCAAGTACACGAGTGGCTGGATGAAAAACGGGATCTTCAGGCATGGATTGATTTAGAGATTCATTTAACAGATCAGCTCTCCATAGAAGAGATTCATCAGCTCCGAAAGCAGCATAGCGGGTTTGTCCATATTAGACCGAAATTTAAAGAACTGCAGCAAATGGAAGAACAAAAACAAGCCGAAAAGCTCTCAATCGAAGAGCGGTTCGTGAAATTTTATGAGCGCCAGACAGGCGGCGGTCTTCCTGATGCAAAAACAGTCAAGCTGTTTTTGGAGCTCGCCAATGAAATGCAAGAGGAGGAAGCGACTTGAAGCCGATTACGCTAACCATTAAAGGACTTCATAGCTTCAGAGAAGAACAAACAATTGACTTTAGCTCATTATGTGATGCAGGTGTGTTTGGCATTTTTGGACCGACAGGAAGCGGAAAGTCGTCCATATTAGACGCCATGACCCTGGCGCTTTATGGAAAAGTGGAACGTGCGTTAAATAATACACATGGTATTTTGAACCAAGCGGAAGAGAAGCTGTCAGTTTCCTTTACGTTCGCTTTACAAAAGGAACACCACATTTCTTATAAAGTCGAACGTGCTTTCAAGCGGGCAGATGAAATGAAAGTCAGAACGACACTATGCCGTCTGATTGAAATTGGGGATACGCAGACAGTTCTTGCAGATAAAGCGAGTGAGGTCAATCGTAAAATAGAAGAATTACTCGGGTTAACCATTGATGATTTTACGCGTGCGGTAGTCTTGCCCCAAGGGAAGTTTGCAGAATTCCTTTCTTTAAAAGGAGCCGATAGACGACAAATGCTTCAGCGTTTGTTTAACCTAGAGAAGTATGGGGATCAGCTCGTTAAACGTTTGCGCGCAAAGGCGCAGAATCAGTATGGACAAAAAAATGAACTGCTTGCTGAGCTGAATGGCTTAGGAGAAGCTGGCCCAGAGGCGCTCGCAAAGGCAAAGGAAGCGGCTGAGCAGGCAAAGGCTATTTTTCATGAGAAAAAACAAGCGCGGGATGAAGCGTTCACTGCTTTTACAAAGGCGCAAACAATTTGGCAGTATCAAAAGGAACGAGAAGCTTATGAGACGGAACTAAACCATCTGAATCAACTGGCACCATCAATGGAAGAGAAAAAGGCCAAGCTTCATATTGCTGAGCAGGCAGAGGCATTAAAGCCTTATGCGGATGCATTAACAAAGGCTGAAAATCAGCTTTCTCAAGCATTAAAAGAGAAGCAGGAAGCAGAAAATCAGCTGCTGCATCAACGAACGATCTATGATCAAATGACACAGAACTATGAGCAAGCAAGGCAAAAGAAAATAGAAACTGAGCCAGAACTTCTTCAAAAGAAAGAGCAGCTGCTTCAGCTAAAGGAAATTGAACGAAAAAAAGAGGCGGCTCTTCAGGAAAAGACGGCAATCGAACAGCGAAAAAACGATACAGCGCAGCAATTATTACAAAAGAAAGAAGAAGCAGACAATCTCCAATCTTTGTTAGAACGTGCACTGGCAAAACAAACACAGCTGAAGCGTGAGCTGGAGCAATTACAAGTCTCTGTAAAAGAACGGAAAAGTGTACAGGATGCTTTGCGTTTAAGCGAAAATATTCAAAGAATACACCAAAGCATACACAAGGAAGAACAAAAGATGGAGGAGCTCAAAAAGCGATCATCACAGACCGCAGCAGCATTTGAAAAGTTTCAAAAACAGCAAAAAGACCATCATGAAAAAATAGACCAATCGTTTCAAGCGATTGAACAGCTCTATTTCTATGTATGTGAATTTGAACGGGCTTTTACAGAATGGAGTAAAAGAGAACAAAGTCAGAAGCTCGAAAAATTAAAACAGCGTGATGCTGTTAGGGCGGCAGAATTAAGAAAAGAATTAGCGGCAGAGCTCGTAGATGGTGAGCCATGTCCTGTTTGTGGATCGATTCATCATGACCCAAAGGCACTGGAAAACAATGACCATGAAGAAACAGTGGCACAAATCGATGAAGTGATTCAACGGATGGACACAGAGCTCAAGCAGGCAGAGGAATATACAAGAGACATGTATGCCGCCAAGCAGTTATTGGAAACGCACGCCAATCAATTAGTAAAGCAGTTTGCCTTTTTATCTCAGAAAGCTCCAGGTGCGGAAGTTGCAGCAGCAGTAGAAGCAGTGCAAAAGCCGGAGTCCTTGCAGTATCTCATGCAAGAATGGAAAGGCTTGAAACAAGATATTCAAGAAGTTGAACGTAAACGAGCTCGTTTAATGGATGAAACACATGATCAAGCAGCAGAGATAAACAAGATAAAAGATCAGATGACATTTGAACAGCAGCGTATCGAAGAATTAGACGGGCTGATCAAGGAGCTTCAATCTGAGCTTTCAGAGCAAACATCTCAATTTGAACAGGCCTTCCCGCACTTTACATTGCATCAAGTACAAGAAATGCAAAAGCAGATAGATGAAAAGGACCAGCAAGCGGAAGGCTATAAAGAGCGGATTGAGAAAAGTATTTCATTTTTGGAAGAAAAACAGCAGGCAAAAGAACAGCTGCAAACAGCCATATACGATGTGGAGAAGGAACTTGATAAACTAGCGCATCAGCTGGAAAGTCAGCAAAAGCTCATTCATCAATATGAAACAGATTTAGGGAGATATCCATTGAAAGCTGTCTCTATTTCTGATGAATTGATCGAGGTTGAACACACGCTTGCTCGTCTCAATGAAATGGAACAGCAATCGTACAAGCAATTACAGCAAGCGCAGGAGCTCTTTAGTGAAGCACAAAGTCATTTTTCAAGCTGTGAGCGTCAGCTTCAAGAGGCTGACCGGAGAAAACAAGAAGCAAGTGAAGCATGGACTAAAGAATCGGAGTCTTCTCCTTTTGATAAGCCTCAAGAGATTGAATCTGCTTTCATGAATCAATCAGTACGTCAAACTGTTAAACAAGAAATTGACGAATTTGAGGATAAAAGAAAGCAATGTGCCGCAAACTTAAAGCGAATTTCTGAACTGCTGAAAGATGAGTCACTAGATGAAAAGCAATGGACTGACATTCAACTGAGGAAAGAAGCGGCAGAAAAGGCATTGGAAGAAGCAACAGTGATGAGCGGCTCTGCATATGAACATCTGCGTGTAATGGAAGAAAATCACCAGCGATTTGCAAGTATTCATGAACGTTTGGCGGAGCTGCAGCAAGAAATTGATCGGCTCGATAAGCTGCAAACCGTGTTTAAAGGAAATACATTTGTTGAGTTTTTAGCAGAAGAACAGCTGGAAAGTGTCAGTCGTGATGCATCTGCCCGTCTTGGTATTTTGACAAGACAAAGGTATGCGATTGAGGTTGATTCAGAAGGCGGTTTTGTCATGCGTGATGATGCGAATGGCGGTGTCAGACGTCCAGTGTCCAGCTTGTCCGGCGGGGAAACCTTCCTGACGTCGCTTGCGCTTGCTCTAGCTCTTTCAGCGCAGATTCAGCTGAGAGGCGAGTTCCCGCTGCAATTCTTTTTCCTTGATGAAGGCTTTGGTACCCTTGATCAAGACTTGCTTGATACAGTGATTACTGCATTAGAGAAATTACAGTCTCAAAACTTAGCTGTTGGCGTCATCAGCCATGTGGAAGAATTGAAAATGCGGCTGCCGAAAAAACTAATTGTCCATCCGGCAGATCCAAGCGGGAAAGGGACAACAGTCTCAATGGAATTAATGTAAATATTGAGGTGATGACACGGGTGGCAAAGCAAACAATTGGATTATGTGAGATGTGCGGAAGACAAGATGTCCTGCTCACAGAACATCACTTAACCCCAAGAGAAGAAGGCGGGGCTTTTTTACCGACTGCCTACCTATGCATCCCTTGTCATAAACAAGTACATGCCCTCTATACAAACCAGGAGCTTGCCGCACGTTTGAACACAATTGATGCGCTGAGGCAGGATGAAAAGCTTGCTTCGTACATCAAATGGATTCGGAAACAGCCGGCAAGCAAGCTGGTCAAAACAAAAAAATCGAGACAGCGCAGAAAGAAATAAGCATAAAAAAGCGCTCCTCTATTTGAAATGGATGTAGAGGAGCTGCTTTATGCATTGCCTACCATATTCTGATCATTTAAGTCAGGATCCACATAGTTGGTGGCGCTAATGCCATTATTTAATATCAAGAAATCTCCGGTATTCCCCGCTCCAGAGCCTAAAGCAGATTTTGACGAACTTTTAGGCGACAGGTAGAATGAGTCACCGACGTTTACGACGCCTCCAGAAATAGAGTTAATGTAAATGGGTCCGACAATTGCTGGCATAATCGACATCCTTTATTCGAAGTCATATCACCATCATATGCGCAGGTAGGTCCATTTGTGAGTTTTGCGGACTTTCATCATTGCTAAACAGCTCTCTAATATGCTTCACTCGCGCAACGCCATTCATTCTACAAGTAGAGCCGATTTGATAGACAGAGGACGATGATACCCCTTCTACATGGATTGAAGACACTTTAATCACAGGCTTTTCATGGTAAAATGCCGTTCTCACTGATCGCTCTGGCAGCATCAAAGGAATGGGCTCATAATACACTTCAAATTCTTTCGCATCTAAATTTTCTGCTTCATAGCCATAAAACAAACTAATGGTTCGTTGAACAGCTAATACCTTGACTTTCGGGCATAGCTCCTGAGTATCACCAATTTGAACCACACTCGAAATCCCGACAGAATTCACCTTTGAGAACTTTACTTGAGATGTGCGCTTGATCATTATCGAGGCGCCAGAGGAACAAACGGGCCAATAATCAGTGATTCTGGCGGAGTATCGAAAATCGAGGATAATTGTACATGGTCTGTGTCCCCGATGATAAATAGGGAAGAAGACGATACCCCGACTACTTTAATGCTTCCAGTCTCGATGTTGCGGTTGACAACTGTGAAATTCATCCGTTTTCCTCTCCTTTCGTTTCACTTGGAATATGGGCTAAAAAGTGCTCAATCGCCCGCTTTACATCATGCTTCACATATTCGGCAATTTGCTCTGAACGCTGCAGCGGTGTCATATCTTCCCGGTGTGGCAGCTGTCCCGCATAGTATTTGATCCTGCTGTCAATTTGCTTGCGAATATCCTCAATGATATGGTGTTTGTTGCTTTCATCGAGGGACCCTTCGTATCGCTGTTCTAGTTCTTCAAGAAGTTCTGGTGCTTCTTCATTTAAAAATGCATCGACAAGCTGCCGTGTTTGATTGAAAAATTGACCAGCCATTTCTTGCTGCATCATTCCAATTCCCGGGGTTGTTGTTTGGCCCACTTCAAAGTTTTGAACACTGTTTGGATCAGATGGATTGAGGCCGATATTCAGCGTTCCTTCCAGCCGTTCGATTTTCAGTTGATCAAATTGATAATCAATCCGTTCAATATTCGTTGTCGGTTTATCTTTGATCATTTGTATTTCCTGCTGAAGCTCGTTAAGCCTTTTTTCCAGCATCATGATTTGTTGCGAGTGTTTTTGAATGATGCCATATACTTGTGAAGCGTTGCTCTGATAATCATACATTTACATACACCTCCGGGGATTGCAGATGGCTTAAGTTGTTGGTGACTGAAGCGGTACAAAAGGTGCTGTGCTTGCGCCTTGAGATTCTTCAATTCCTTGTGTACCTGCTGCGGCAGGCGCTGCTTCTACATAGCTTCCCGTGTTATACAGGTTGGAAAGGGCCTTGATGGATCCAGCACTCCCAATTTGCAGAACAGAGGAGTTACTCACAGACTCTACACGTAAATAATTAATTTGTATCGCTTGATTAATATAGAAGTTCAACGGATCCTCACTCCTTACAAGTTACCAACAAGCGGTTGATCAATGACATCACTGTCGTACGTATTTGTCACACTTTTGTAGTTGCTAATTTGTAATTGATCACCTGTATTAAAACTGCCTGCGCCAGCAAACGTTTTAACCTGACTATTTGGAGAAATGGTGATGCAGTCTCCAACATGAACGACTCCGCTCGTTCCGACGGCATTTACTTTAAAGGCTCCCACAATAGCCGGCATAGCGGTGCACATCCTTTATAAAATTAGGGCACTTGTTTTGGGCGTTTCACCATAGCTTATGATGGGTCTTTTAATGTGTGATTGTCTTTTTGAAAGCTTTTGATGAGAGGAATTAGATGTATCGCTTACCCTTTTTTTGAGCAATCTTTAGAGGTGGATTTGATGCCTTTATTTAAGAGTGTGTCAAGCTCTTGACTGCACCTGATCGTTTCTTCGGCATTCATCCCGAATTTTTTCGCAGTCTCAATTAAATGTAATCTTTTTTGTTCAATTTCATAATTGATCATAACGGACGCCAACTCTCACATTTTTTATCAAATAGAAGGATATGGTTAGTATACCCTATTTTTCTATAAAAAAAGCTGTTTCGTCAATATGAGTAATAAAGTGACAAAATTCGAAAGTGTTCTTACGTACCAAATATCTCTTTTTTGATCTCAGTCTGTAAATAGCGTCGTCTTTTGTTGATATACTGCCGAATTAAGTCTCTTTCAGACTGCAAGATGTCTTTTCGATCTTTCGTATATGGATCATCTCCAATTCGATTCTCAATCGATTCATGCCATTTCTCGATGATTGGGCAGAGCCGGTCTTCTACAAAATGTGTATCGAGTACATGCTGGAAAAGTGTGTAATAGGCTCTTTTAAACGAAGGAATATCTAGTAATCTAGCAGTTAATGTATTAAATCCGTTAACTGGGATATAATCAAACGGCATTTCTTCTCCATGAATGTCACGACCCCATGTTGCATCATAATCCCAAGGAAGTACTTGAAACCTCCCTTGTTCATTTACATAAAGAGCGTAGTTATGGACAAAACCATCAAAGTTTTGTGTGCATACCACACCGATGAGCCAGCGGAAATATTGTGTCACATCTAGGTATTGTTCAATTTTTTCTGCAAAAGTGTCATCTTTCGCTGTGTTGAGAAAGTAAATAAATTCACTCAGCTGCTGATCATGTTGAGAAGTTCCCGTTTTTTTCTCGTATCCGAGAAGAAGGTGCTTTTTTGGTTTTTTATCAAAAGAACTCAAAAGGGAGAAGTTCGCGTCATCATCAACCGCATAATAAATGCCGCCTCCTGAAAGCTGCCGTTTTTGAAGAAAGAACTCATCGACGGATTCTATTTTCAAATAAATCCCTTCTTTTCTTCCATTTATGGTGAGAAACACATGAGAAGCAGCGGGGCTATGCACCCCCATCTGCTCAAAGAAATAAAAGGACAGCCTGTTTCGGCTAAATGAAGGATCATTGTACTCTGCATTTAAATGAAAGATCGATTCGCCCTGTCTTTGTTTCGGCTTTCGATATTCAATTTGATAGGACTTTTTCTTAAGCTTTCTAATGTGTGATCCGCGGTATGAAGCATAAATATGTGATTTGGTTTGGCCTGTTTTTAGAATAGCTTCAACAGGTTCATCGTTCCAAATGTCTCTTTTTAATTCAATCAGGTCCTTTGGATGAATCCACATATCAAGTTGTTTTAAAGGTTCTGTGTTCATACGTTCATCAGCCTCCTATATGCTCTTCTTTACAATATGAAAGTGAAGGAATGTCCTGTACCGGCTGGTAGGTATTCATGGAGTTTTAAAGGAAAGAGGCATTCGTCACGAACACTTGTCTACCGAGTCTCGTAACATAAAGCAGAGAAGATAAACAGCTTTGTCTGTTTGTTTTGTCGAAGCATAGACTGGGAGGGGAATTGTTCGTGAGTACATTTGATCATTCACACATTGAACATGCAGTGGCTTCACTTCGAAGTGAGGGACGTGATCATCACTTAGATCGTGAACCAGAATCGAGACGTTCGCACAAGTCAGCTCGTTCTCGTCATTCAAGTCGCGGTCATTGGTTCTTTGGCGGTGGTGGACACCGTAAATCACGCCGCAGTAAAAAAAGTTACAAAAGCTATCGTTCAAAGAAAAGTTATCGCTCTAAGAAAAGCATGAAGAGCAAGAAGTCATGTAAAAGCAAAAAATCTTACAGAAGCAAAAAGAGCGAACCGAAAAAGTCATGTCGCAGCAAACACAGATCGCATCATAAGAAGAGCTGCCGCAAATCACATCGCAGCAAGCACAGATCGCATCATAAGAAAAGCTGCCGCAAATCACATCGCAGCAAGCACAAATCCCACAATAAGAAGAGCCGAAAGTCACACCGCAGCTATCGATCTAAACGTTCTCATCACCATAAACGTAGCCGTTCTTGCCATAGATGTGGAAAGAAGAAGCATCGTTCTCGAAGAACAGGAAATGTTGAGCGTAAATGGGATCAAGGGAATATGTGGGAATATCGCCGTTTCCGCTAGGCATTCAATCATCATTTTTGAAACCCTTTTTAAAAGAGAGTATGATAAAAAAGGGTTTTTTTTATTTCATAGAGAAATAAAATGAGACATCATAACTTAGCGAAATGAAGATTGTGAGGGGAAGACATGAAGTTTTTTACAGGTGAGATACATAGCAGCATGTTTATTGGGGTAGTCATTGATGATGAATGGGTGATGGACGTCAAAAAGGCAGAAGCCAAATTATTTGAGCTTGAGACTCTGCCAAACTCTTTATCTGAGTGCATCAAAATGGGGGACAAGTTTGTAGAACATGTGGGGCAGCTTCTTAATTGGGCTGAGAAAAAAGAAGAAGACCGCGGCTCTTATGTATATCCGCTTTCGGACGTAAAACTCCATGCCCCGATTCCAAAGCCGTCTAAAAACATTATGTGTGTCGGAAAGAATTATCAAGATCATGTTATGGAGATGGGAAGTGCAGCGGATATTCCTAAAGACGTGATGATTTTTACAAAGGCACCTACTTCTGTCATTGGGCACGAAGATGAGATTCTTCTTCATGAAGATGTGACAAGTGAATTGGATTATGAAGGAGAGCTTGCTATCGTGATGGGCAAATCAGGGAAAAACATTGCTCCTGAAGAGGTCCGAGATTTTATATTCGGTTACACCATTTTAAATGATGTGACGGCAAGAGATTTGCAAAAAAAACATAAACAATTTTTCATTGGCAAAAGCTTAGATACAACCTGCCCGATAGGACCTTATATCGTTCATAAGTCAATGATCGAGGATCATGGTGCGCTCCATGTGGAAACAAAGGTAAACGGAGAGGTTCGTCAATCTGCCAGTACGGAATTAATGATCTTCACAATTGAGAACATTGTCTCCACTCTTTCAAAAGGGATGACGCTAGAAGCAGGTGACATCATTGCAACAGGCACACCTTCCGGGGTAGGGAAGGGCTTTGAACCGCCTAAGTTTTTAGCTTCTGGAGATCGAATTGACATCACGATTGAACCGATTGGGACGCTGACAAATCACGTCAAATAAAGCACGTGATGACACAGGATTGTCGCTTTGTGTTCGACTTATTTCGTGGTACGATGAGAAGGTACTTGTTCTGATAAAGGGGGAAATCACAAATGGGAACACATTTACATATCACAGCATGGGTGCTGGGGATTATTTTATTCTTCGTAGCCTTTGCTCTAGCAGGTAAAAACGATAAAGGCGCTAAAATTGTGCACATGATCGTTCGCTTATTCTACTTAATCATTATCGCAACAGGCGTAGAGCTGTATGTTCGCACAGGAATGAAAATTCCAGGTTTCGGGGGCGAGTATATCGGAAAAATGATTCTCGGTATCCTAGTGATCGGTTTCATGGAAATGGTCCTAGTGCGCAAGAAAAAAGGGAAATCGGTGACTGGTGTGTTGATTGGTTTTATCGTATTTGCGATTGTGACCATTCTTCTCGGTTTACGTCTGCCGATCGGTTTCCATATCTTTTAATATAAAAAGGACATTGCTTATACGAAGCAGTGTCCTTTTTATGTGGCATCAAATTGTGAAACGATCCGTTGTCCATCTGAAGTGGTCCATTCAAAACGGATGTGACTGGAGGCAGGGTCATGGTGACATTGAAGTGCAAGTGATTGCGTATCTGCCGAAAACTGAAAGAAAGAGACGCGCTGCAATGAATGAAAGGAAGAGAAGACACAATCATAGACGGAAAAACCAAGCTGCTCTATCTGGTCAAGGATGTGATCAAAAACGTTTTCCTGTACGAACATGAGAAGATCAAGCCAGCCTTTGGCAAGAGACGCCGTATATTGAATGTTTTCTCCTCCCTGTACTTCTATTAGCTGCCCGTTTTCATAAAGAATCATAGAACCGAGCAATTCTCCTTTTGTCCATCGGTCATTTTCCTTCAAACAGATCATCGTGCTTTGAAGACTTTCTGGCAGCATGATCTCTCCTTCTTCATCTTCAATCAGGCAATGCCCGTTTTCAATGAGCAAATACCCATTACACCATCTTCTGCTGCAGCGTTCAAGCTGCCTCATTCGATTCTCCATTTGCAAAAGCTCCTTTCCTCTTTCTTTTCTTACCAAATCAAGCTTGTCCTATACGCCGGGAAAAAAGGACAAATCAACTATCAAGGAGACGATGCATAAACTAAGAAAGGCTGAATGAGAACACTTGAGGAAAAACGGATGGGAGCTGATGATGATGTGTGGAATTACAGGCTGGGCAGACTTTAAAAAGCAGCTCATCCAACAGGATCATGTAATCAATCAAATGACAGATACATTATCTAAAAGAGGGCCAGATGATACAAATACATGGAAAAGTGAGCACGTTCTTTTCGGGCATAAAAGGTTAGCGGTGGTAGATGTAGAAGGCGGAAAGCAGCCGATGACATATACACATCAAAACCATGCTTATACGATTGTATACAATGGAGAGCTCTATAACACGGAGGATATAAGAAAAGAATTGTTAAAAAGGGGGCACCGCTTTCTTGGGCATTCTGATACAGAAGTTCTTCTTCATGCCTATACAGAATGGAAGGAAGAGTGTGTCTCTCATTTTAATGGCATTTTTGCATTTGTGATCTGGGATAGTGAGCGTGAATTGTTATTTGCAGGGAGAGACCGGCTAGGCGTCAAGCCATTTTTCTATACAGAACGTCATCATTCCTTCTTATTTGGTTCAGAGATCAAAGCACTTCTTGCTCACCCTGATATCAAAGCAAAAGTCGATCATGAAGGACTGTCGGAGATCTTTGGGTTAGGACCGTCAAGAACACCAGGTCAAGGCGTATTTAAAGGGATAAAAGAGCTGAGACCTGCACATGCCTTGACCTTTTCAAAAGACGGTCTGCGCGTATGGAGATACTGGAATGTTAAAAGCAAGAAACATACCGATTCACTTGATGACACCGCACAGCACATTAAGCATCTCTTTACAGATGCCGTGACAAGACAGCTCGTCTCTGATGTGCCTGTATGTACATTTTTATCTGGGGGCGTCGATTCTAGTGCCATTACTGCCATTGCCGCTAAGCACTTTGAGAAAATAGGGAAAGCACCGCTTCATACGTATTCCATTGATTACGAAGGAAACGATCAATTTTTTGAGGCAAATCAATTCCAGCCGAATGCTGACGGCCCATGGATTGATCGAATGACCAAAGCGTTTCAAACGAATCATCACAGCTGTATCATTGGACAAAAAGAGCTCGCTTCCTATCTGAAGGAAGCCGTTGAGGTTCGAGACTTACCGGGTATGGCAGATATTGATTCTTCCTTGCTTTGGTTTTGCCGAGAAATTAAAAAGGACTTCGTTGTTGGCTTGTCAGGTGAATGTGCGGATGAAATCTTTGGCGGCTATCCTTGGTTCCATATGGAAAATGAAACGAATGGTTTTCCTTGGATGAGATCGACTGAAGCTAGAACTCAGCTCCTGCAAGACTCGTGGCAAAAAAAGCTGTCACTTAAGGAATATGCGCAAAGCAAATATGAAGAAACGGTGGCAGAAACGCCTCTTTTAGATGGAGAAACCGGCGTCGATAAAGCCCGGAGAGAACTTTTTTACTTAAATATGATCTGGTTTATGACAACACTGCTTGATCGAAAAGATCGAATGAGTATGGGGGCTAGTCTTGAGGTACGTGTGCCATTTGCAGATCATCGCCTTGTCGAATATGTGTGGAATATTCCTTGGGAAATGAAAATGCATGGAAATCGTGAAAAAGGGGTTTTACGAAAAGCATTAGAGGGAATTTTACCGAATGAAGTGCTTTATCGAAAGAAGAGTCCTTACCCGAAAACACATCATCCAGCCTATACTCAGGCTGTGAAAGAGATGCTCACAGACTGCCTCGCGCAAAAAGACTCTGTACTTCACGAATTTTTAGATCCACATCAATTAAAGCAGCTGATTGAAACGGAAGGGGCTTCCTTTCATGTGCCATGGTATGGCCAGCTCATGAAGGGCCCGCAGTTGATTGCCCATCTAGCACAGATTCATCATTGGTTTGAAACGTATCGAATTGATATAGAAGCGTAATAAAGAGTCGGCTTTCTTGCACATGTTGAAAGGAAGCCGGCTTTTTTGATACATAACATGAGGATTTTTGAGCACATCAAAAGTTGATCTAATCTTTCTAATTTGTATAATTAACTTAAAGTGAATTAATTTGGAGGAAAAAGGATAATGAAAATCATTGTGATTGGAGCGGGACCAGGGGGCCTTGCAGCAGCTATGATGCTTCAAAGCAAAGGACATGATGTTCATGTATACGAAAAACAGCCCTTTGTCGGCGGGCGTAACGCTAAGTTTCAGCTTGGTGATTTCACGTTTGATACAGGTCCTACCTTTCTCAGTATGATTCATATTGCAGAGGAGCTGTTCACCTTTGCTGGTAAAAATCTTTATGACTATATTGATGTGATTGAATTAAAAGAGATGTATAGATTAATATTTCAAGACAATCAGCTGGATATGATCCGGGATCGCGATGAAATGTACAAACGATTAGAAGCCTTTGCACCTGGTGAGGGCGAAGGGTATTTACGATTTATGAATGATACAAAGCGCAAAATGGATCGTCTCACACCAATTTTACAAAGTAAAA
This sequence comes from Bacillus sp. FSL R5-0712, assembly GCF_038593285.1. Taxonomy (NCBI): domain Bacteria; kingdom Bacillati; phylum Bacillota; class Bacilli; order Caryophanales; family Bacillaceae; genus Bacillus; species Bacillus sp. FSL R5-0712. The sequence continues at coordinate 1,112,904 of NZ_CP151981.1, forward strand.
TGGACCGCTTTCATCATTACCTTCGCCCGAAGGTGATCAAAGCACTTCCACAGCTTTCACTAAATAAAAGTTTGTATGATGTGCTGTCAGACTATTTCTCGAATGAATCAGTAAAATATGCCTTTACATTTCAATCAAAGTACTTAGGAATGTCGCCGTGGGAATGCCCTGGTGCGTTCTCGATCCTTTCGTTTATGGAACATGACTCAGGTGTTTTCCATCCGAAAGGCGGTGTCAATCAGCTGTCAGAAGCGATGGCAAAGGCGGCGGTTGAAGCTGGAGCAGCGATTCATCTGTCAGCTGGCGTTGAAAAGCTGCTCACGGAGGGAAGGAAAGTAAAAGGCATTCGTTTAGAATCTGGGGAAGAAATACAGGCAGATGAGGTTGTCGTCAATGGAGACTTTGCACATGTGATGACAAGGCTTGTCGAGCCAGGTCTTTTAAAGAAATACAGTGAGAAAAAACTAAAAAAGAAAAAATTCTCATGCTCTACCTTTATGCTCTATTTAGGATTGGATACCATGTACGATGAGCCGCATCATACCATTGTTTTTTCCGATGATTATGCTAGATTCGTCAAAGGCATTACGAAAACATATGAGCTGCCAGATGATCCGTCTATTTATATTCAAAATGCAAGTGTAACCGATGACTCACTTGCTCCAAAAGGAAAATCAGCTCTTTATGTGCTGGCTCCAGTTGCCAATAACCAAAGCGGTATTGACTGGGAAACGCATCAAGATGAATTTAGAGAGCTTGTGCTGGATACATTGGAGCGGAAAACCGGCTTTCAAAATGTGAGGCAGCATATAGAAGTTGAGAGGATGATCACACCGACACAATGGGAGGAAGACCTTTACGTATATGAAGGAGCTACATTTAACCTTGGCCACCAGCTCACGCAGATGATGGTCCTAAGGCCGCACAATGAATTTGATGAATTAAAGCACTGCTGGCTCGTTGGAGGAGGCACACATCCAGGAAGCGGGCTGCCAACCATTTTAGAATCAGCGCGTATCACGACAAATGCCATTCTTTCAAAAGAGAAACATTCACACAAAACAATGCGGCATCAAGAAAAGGGGAGCGCCTCATGAAACAACATATATTGATTGCTGGCGGTGGTATTGGCGGAATGATCTCAGCGCTTTATTTAAAAAAAGCGGGACATGATGTCACCCTTGTCGAAAAAAATGAACGGCTTGGCGGGAGACTTGCATTTGTACGTGAGAAAGGATATAAAGTAGATGAAGGTCCGACCATTGTCCTACTTCCTGACATGTTAAAAGGCATTTTACATGAGGTAGGAATTGACGATTCATCTCTTGATCTGTTGCAGCTTGATCCGCTGTATACCATTCAATATCAAGATGGAACCTCCTATACGAAATACTCTGATGCACGTCGTCAGCTAGATGAAATCAGACGTGTATTTCCAAAGGAAGATCAAGGGTTCCAGAGGTTTATGGAAGAAATGACGGATCGGTTTCAAGAAGGGCAGAAAGCTTTTCTAGAAAAATCATTTCACGAAAAACGTACATTTTTTACAAAAGCGAATATGAAGATTTTAATGAAATTAAAGGCGTATCGAACGGTACAAAGCGCTCTGAAAAAATATTTCTCAGACGAACGCCTGCGAGATGCATACGCACTTCAAACTCTCTATGTTGGGGGAAACCCGTATGAAGCATCGGCCATTTATTCGCTTGTTTCATATAGTGAGCATGCACATGGTATTTACTATTTAAAAGGCGGTTATGCAAGTTTAGTAGATATATTGGAAGGGCAGCTCATCAAAATGGGTGTGCATGTAAGAAAAAATGAAGAAGTCACGCAATTGATGTTTGAGGGAAAACGGGCAGTCAAAGCAAAGGTGAATGATGAACATGTAGCCGCTGATGCATTTGTGATCAATGGAGATTATCCAGCTGCGTTAAAACAGTTTGGTTTATACGAACAAGATCGCCGGAAATACGTGCCGTCCTCTGGCTGTGTGATGGTGTATCTTGGGTTAAACAAGATGTATCATGAAGCACCTGTTCATCAATTTTTTATGGGAGAACACTTTGATCAGCATATGAAAGAGGTTTTTCAAACGAAAACGATTCCTCAAGACCCGTCGTTTTATACATTTAATCCATCGATCATTGATCCATCTCTTGCCCCAGCTGGCTGTAGTGTTTTATACATGCTCGTTCCCGTTCCTTCAGGTGATCATATCAACTGGGAAGAGGAGACAGATTTTGCCGAGAACATGGTGGAGCGCCTTGAGAAAAGAGGCTTTCCGAGATTGCGAGAGTCGATTGTTTGGAAAAAGGTCAGAACACCAAATGATTCCTTGCAAGAAGGATTGTTTGAAGGCGGCAGCTTTGGACTTGCACCTAATTTGTTTCAATCAGGTGTCTTCCGCCCGCAAGTGAAGGTCAGTGAGACAGACAATCTTTATGCGGCAGGTGCTTCCATCCATCCGGGCGGAGGAGTGCCGATCGTGATGCAAAGTGCGAAGCTCATGGCTTCTGTACTACTAAAAGATTTGAATGATAGAAAGGAAGTGAAGCTAAGTGGTTGATGTACAAACAGCATTAAAAGTGTGTGAGGAAACCATTCAAACCCATTCCAAAACGTTTTACCGGGCCTTTTCCATGCTGCCTAAAAAGAAAAGACAGGCCGTCTGGGCCGTGTATTCTTTTTGCCGGAGAGCAGATGACATTGTAGATGAGTCGCCTACGCCACAAGAGGACCTTGCATCCTTTCGGGAGACGTTTGATCGATTTTTACAAGGTGAGGTAGACCGGAATGATCCGATATGGGTGGCGCTAGAGCATACATTTCAAGAGTTTCGGATGGATGAAGCCCCGTTTCGTGACCTGCTCCAAGGACAGGAGATGGATTTAGAGCAGCAGCGATACGAAACGTTAGATGAACTGCTCATCTATTCCTATCATGTTGCTAGTACCGTTGGACTCATGCTCCTTCCCATTATTGCACCGCGTAAAAAAGAGCAGCTAAAAGAAGCAGCCATTTCGTTAGGGATCGCTATGCAGCTAACCAACATTCTTCGAGATATTGGGGAAGATCAGGCTGAAAGAGACCGCATTTATTTGCCAAAGCAGGTGATGGATCAATTCGGGTACACAGAGCAAGAATTGCAGGAAGGGATTGTCAATCAAGCCTTCCAGCACGTCTGGGAGTACATTGCCTTTGAGGCAGAGGCATACTACGAGGAGTTTTTTGACCATCTTCATGAATTCCCCCTATATTCACGTATGCCGGTGAAAGCAGCAGCCCACTTTTATAAAGCCATTTTAGATAAAACAAGAGAAAACGAATATCGCGTCTTTACAGAGCGAGCATTTATTTCAAAACAGGAAAAAGCACTTATTTTAGAAGATATTAGATAAAAAAAGGACTGCACCCGCAGTCCTTTTTATGTGGAAGAAAAACGATACTCCGTCCATACTCTGGAACGCCAGCGCCTATACATGAAGATGCCTCTGACCCATTCATCCACGATAAAAGAAATCCAAACTCCGATGAGACCCATTTCAAATTGAATGCCTAACAAATAAGCGATCGGAAGCCCAATTCCCCACATTGAAATCATCGCCATATACACTGGAAACTTCGCGTCACCAGCAGCCCGCAATGAATTAATAATGACCATATTAAAAGAGCGTCCCGGCTCTAAAATGATCGTCAATAGGAGAAGTGTGGCGGCGATTTGAATGATTTCACGATTGCTAGTGAAAAAGGTAAGCAAATGCGTCGATGATAAAGATAAAGCAGTGGAAGAAAGAAGAGAGATCCCAATGGCCCAGTATAAGCTTTTCATACATCTGCGGTAGGCAGCATCAAATTCTTTCGCTCCAATATGGCGCCCGATTAAAATCTGTGTCCCTTGGCTAATCGCTGCACCAAACAACATAATGAACATCATCAAATTTTGAGTGTAGACCTTTGCGGCTAAAGCCTGCGTTCCCATAAATGTAATAAACAGTGTAATGATCATTTGAGAGCCGTTATAAGAAAGCTGCTCTCCGGCAGAAGGAATACCAATTTTCAGCAGCTTTTTTAAATGCGTCCGCTGGATGTGAAACATACTCTTCAGCGAAAAATGCAATCCAATGCGGCGGCGGGCAATGAGGATCATCGCCATCAATCCGATCAACCGAGCCAGTGAGGTTGAAAAGGCAACACCCATGACACCTAATACAGGAAAGCCAAACGGACCAAAAATGACCAAATAATTACCGGCAACGTTGAGCAAATTCATTCCGATGGTGACATACATCGTGTCTCTTGTATATCCGTAGCTTTTTAAAATAGCACTATACGTCATAATGAGTGCTTGAATAAAAGAAAGCAGGCCGACAATTTGTAAAAAGACCGCCGCATCCGGCATGAGTTCACTTGATAAGCCCATCATGTTCAGGATTGGAACAGCTAAAATAAACATAAGGAGACTAATGACAAAGCTGATCAAGAAGTTGGTTCCTAGTGAGACATAGGCGACTTGAGCCGCTTCCTGCTTGCGGTCAGCTCCTAAAAGCTGCGCAATCACAATGGTCGTTCCTGTTGTAATGAAGCTGAACATGACAATTAATAAATTCAGGAGCTGGTTGCTTACACCTACTGCGGCCACACTGTTATCGGAGTATTGGCTGAGCATGAGTGTATCAGCGCTCCCCATGAGCATATATAAAGAGATTTCGATAAAAATAGGCCAAGTTAATGCAAATAATGAAGGGTGTGTTTTCTCATCTTTTGCTTGAACCTTTTCATATGACAGGGTTTGAGATTTCATCACATAGCCCCCTTTCGTATAAATCCGATTTATAGTGTACCGTGCATCGACTATAATAAGAAGAGACGAAACCGAAACTTATTGGAGAAATCCGACTTCATAAGGGGATGAATATGGATCGATTTATTACATTTACTGTACCGCCGTTTCCTACTTATATTGCATCAGGTAAAGGGGTATTTCATCAAGGAGAAAGACATATCTCAAGAACCTTCACTGTATTTGATCTGCTCTATGTCACAAAAGGTGAACTATGGATGACAGAGGGCGAGGAGGCTTTTCATGTAAAAGAAGGTGAATATACGATTCTCTCACCGGGCCTGTCTCATGGTGGACATCTGCCATGTGAAGAGGAAACCCACTATGAGTGGCTGCATTTCTCAATTGACCGATTTGAGCTGACGAACCGGCTGAGAGAACACTGGATTGATATGAAACAAAATCAAGCTACCTTTGAAAAGCCGGCAACCTATGAATTTAGTCTGCCCCGTTTAGGAAAAGTGAAAGGACGAAGTGTGTTAGAAAAACACCTTTCAGCGATGAGAGCACTAAATCATGGTGCATCTGAACTTCCGCTGAAAAAACAGCTTCTATTTGAGGAACTGCTCATTCACCTGCAAAAGGAAGCATTCCATATTCCAAGTGCAAAGGAGACCGTCGCATCAGAAGTGGTTCATTATCTTGAGCATCATTTTATGGAGAAATTACACATGGAGCAGCTTGCAGAGAAACTGCACTATCATCCTGACTACATGACAAGATGTATGCAGACGGTATATGGATTGACGCCAAACCAGTACAGCCATCGTCTCAAAATCGAAAAAGCCAAAAGCATGCTGGCATCAACGAATGAAAAAATCGCTGCTATTGCAGATCATGTAGGTATTGACGACCCTACTTATTTTTCTAAACTGTTTCGGCAAAATGAAGGCATGACGCCGATCGAGTACCGTCATTTAGCAAAAAGAACGACAAAGTAAAGGAACGTGAACAGATGAAAAGGGAAAAGGAAGAGCTTGTGAACATACGTCCATTAACCGAAACGGACTTAGAGACGGTGTGGCATTTAAAATTTAAAGCATCAGACCAGTCCTATCGAAAATGGAATGCCCCTTATTTTTATGAACACGAAATCCCGCTTGCTGCATTTAAGAAACGTTACTTACAGGAAGAATCCATTCCCCAAAAGCTATATGGCATTGAAATAGATGGTGATATCAAAGGCACCGTCTCATATTATTGGGAGAATGAACGTACGAGGTGGCTTGAATGCGGCATTATCATTTATGACTCACGTTTTTGGAGCGGGGGTATTGGGACAAAGGCATTAAATCTATGGATTGATGTGTTATTTACGCATATTGATATCCCTCGAATTGGTTTAACAACTTGGTCAGGGAATGAACGGATGATGCGGTGCGCAGAGAAATGCGGATTTGTCCTTGAGGGGAGACTGAGAAAGGTCCGTTATTATCAAGGAGAGTATTATGACTCTATGCGCTTTGGGATGCTGAGAGAGGAATGGCAAAGCCTCCCGCGCAATATCCTCTGAATCATTATTTTTTAGGACAAAAGTATCATATAATGGAATAAACTGAAGAAGAAGGTTGGCAGATGAATGTGGGCTGGATAACTGGATGGTTTGTTTCTATTTTAGTCGCAATCTATCTATTGATAGATGCACCAAAACATGGGAAAAATAAATGGTTATGGTCTATTTTAGGTCTTTTATTCGGGCTCTTTGCATTTGGGATATACCTCATCAAAACAGGAAGAAAAGGATTGGGCTGGACAGTTCTGATCGTGTCCATCATCATCTATTCTATTGTTATACTAGTCTTTGTCTTTTACTTCCTGTTGCTGATCTTCGGATACTCAAACGCATCATAGAGAGCGCGTATACATAAGGGGGAATTTAAATATGAGATTAACGGGTCTATTCGTTTCACTTGCTGTTGCCATCTATTTATGGTTTGATGCGCCAAAGCACAACAAAGACAAATGGCTGTGGGCCATTTTAGGCGTGCTATTTAGTACCATCGTACTCGGTATTTATTTGATCAAGACAGAGAGGAAGGGGCTGGGCTGGACGATCTTGATTTTAACCATCTTGTTTTATCTCATGCTGCTCATCTCTGTTTTGATCGGTGTTATTCTTTTTTATCAGGCGCCTTCATGAAGAAGGGCCTTTTTCTTTTACCTTTTGAGCCGGTACACCAGCAATGACGATCTGCTCTTCATGAAAGGAACGATTCACTACGGCATTTGCTCCGATTGAAATATGATTTGCAATATAAATGTCTCCAAACAGCTTAGCACCGGGGCCAATCCATACGTGATCTCCAATGGTTGGTACATCCTTTTCGGAATGGTTTTGGCCAATATTCACCCCTTGATGAATATCACAAAATGCCCCAATTTTTGCGTGCTTATTCACAATTAAGAGACCACTATGATTGATTCTAAGGCCGGGGCCAAAGACGCCAATCGGAATATCAAAGCCAAGCTGCATGCCTTTCTTTTTATGTAAATAGCGATAAAACCATTTGCGCAGTAGAGCGCCGCTATTAGAATAGTATTCATATTTTCGCAAATACCTTTGATATTTCCATATATCGTCCCCAAACCACTTTGGTCTTCTGCGCGTAATCGCTAATGCTTTCTTATCCTGCATTAAGTAATGGTGAAGATCGTGCTTTGTAAAAATCATCAAATTCCCCTCCATTCCTTTATGTTTCAGAGAAATTATACCATCAAATCCATTTATATCAAGAAAAAATGGTGTTACTTCTTCAATTTTCTACCTTCATTTCATCCAAATTTCTTCATAAAATGAGCGCTTTGAGTTGAATAGAACAAAAGAACCAGGAAGAATGATTTGTAATTTTTTTCAATATCAAACCGTCTCATGCGTTCCATCCCCTTATGGCAGTAAGGTTTGTAAAAATTACTCGAAAATACTCATTAAAAAGAGAATATTGCATTCATATGCTTTTTGAATCATCTTTTTGAATACAATTGACTTTCCTATCTCACATCCTCTAGGCTAATAAATGAAAATGATAATCTTTATCAATTGGAGGAGTGTTTTATTATGTCCATCAAAACCGTTTCTAAAAATCAGCAATTTTTAGAGCAGCAAAGTCAAAGAGAATCTAATGCAAGGTCTTACCCGAGACGGTTCCCATTAGCCATGCAAAAAGCCGAGGGTATGATCGTGACAGATGCAGATGGCAGAGAGTTTTATGACTGTCTGGCAGGCGCAGGAACACTTGCACTTGGTCACAATCATCCGGTTGTTATAGAAGCTATTGAACGTATGCTTCATGAAAAAAGACCATTGCATACGTTGGACATAACCTCAGAAATTAAAGAAGAGTTTGTGAATGAAATTTTTTCTCACCTGCCAGAAGAGTTTGCAAAGAGAGCAAAAATTCAATTTTGTGGACCAACTGGCGGTGATGCCATAGAAGCTGCGATTAAATTAGTCAAGACAGCGACAGGTAATCGTTCCATTCTTTCTTTCCACGGTGCTTATCACGGTGCGACACATGGCACGATGTCATTAAGCGGAAATTTGTCTCCAAAGGAAAGAGTGCAAGGGTTAATTCCAGATGTGCATTTCATGCCTTATCCATATGAATATCGCTGCCCATTTGGCATTGGCGGTAAAGATTCACACCGTATTTCCAGTTCTTATATTGAGCGTGTATTAAATGATCCTGAAAGTGGTATTCTTCCGCCAGCAGGTATGATCTTTGAAGCTGTGCAAGGTGAGGGAGGCTCAATTCCAGCATCTATTGAATGGATAAAAGAAATGAGAAGAATCACAAAAGAAAAAGGCATTCCGCTCATTATCGATGAGGTTCAATCAGGCATTGGCCGAACAGGTAAGATGTTTGCCTTTGAACATGCAGGAATTGTGCCAGACGTTATTGTATTATCTAAAGCCATTGGTGGAAGTCTGCCGCTTTCAGTTGTGATTTATGATCAAGATTTGGATCAATGGAATCCAGGTGCACACATTGGCACATTTAGAGGAAATCAAATGGCGATGGCTGCAGGAACTGCTACGCTTAAATTTATAAAAGAAACCAATCTGCTTGATCATGTAGACCAGTTAGGTAATCGCATGCAGGCTTATTTAAAAGACATTCAAAAAAATGTACCTGCTATCGGTGATGTTCGAGGAAGAGGATTAATGATTGGTGCTGAAATTGTCAATCCAAATGAAAAGCAGGATGTGGATGGAAGTTATCCAGCAAATCCTGAGCTAGCAAGTCTCATTCAAAAGAATTGCTTCGACAAAGGCTTAATTGTAGAGACAGGAGGCCGTTTCGGCAGCGTCATTCGATTCTTACCGCCATTGATCATGACAGAAGAACAGCTTGAACAAGTCATCGCCATTTTCAAAGAGGCCGTTTACGATGCAATCAACTAAAGCTTCTGTGGATTCATTATTTATCAATCAAAGCCAGCTTGGAAGAGAGTCCTTCCGAGCGGCTCTTCATACATCTATCGACAGCTTACTGGATCAGTGGCAAAAAGACCAAGGACCATACAGCGGAATATTGCCTGGGAAATTAGCGGCTAGTGTCGAATCCTTATTTCAGTTTCAACCGTCTGGCGAATCAATGGAATCTGTCTTTCAAGATATAAAGCAGCATCTTTTGCCGCATCTCGTTGATGTATCGCATCCTAAATGCTTGGCACATTTGCATTGCCCGCCGCTCATACCTGCTCTTGCCGCAGAGGTGATGGTAAGCTCCTTTAACCAATCAATGGATTCCTTCGATCAAAGCGGTATTGCATCTTTGGTTGAGGAGGAAATTTTAAAGTGGCTATGTGCGAAGTTTTCTTATGGAAATCTAGCAGATGGGACATTTACGAGCGGTGGCACCCAATCTAACTATATGGGACTGCTTCTTGCAAGAGATGCATTTTGTGAAAACACATGGCAATGGAATGTTCAGCAGAAAGGCTTGCCGAGTGAGGCTCACCGCATGAGAATTCTTTGCTCTAAGAATGCTCACTTCACTGTGAAGAAATCTGCATCACAGATAGGCTTAGGGGAGCAGGCAGTTGTTCTAGTAGAGACAGATGAGCATCACCGCATGGACCTCAACGATTTGAAGAAGAAACTTGTTGAGTTAAAGGAACAGGATCTCCTGCCTTTTGCGGTAGTGGCGACTTGCGGGACAACTGATTTTGGCAGTATTGACCAGGTTCGAGATGTGTATGACATCGTCAAGCCATACGGTCTATGGATTCACGCAGATGCTGCTTACGGAGGTGCGCTTATATTAAGCGAAACCTACGGGTGTAAATTAGACGGTATTGAGCTTGCTGATTCAATCACGATCGACTTCCACAAACAATTTTATCAGCCGATCTCCTGCGGGGCATTTTTGCTGAAGGATAAAAGACATTTTGGTTTGATCAATTATCATGCAGATTATCTTAACCCAAAGGAAGATGAACTGGATGGAATTCTACATCTCGTCAATAAATCTGTCCAAACGACGCGCCGGTTCGACGCACTGAAATTGCTTCTTTCTCTTCGTCTGATTGGAGAGGAGGGGTTTGGTGACATCATTGACCATACCATTGATTTTGCGAAGGATGTGGCAGCACTTATCGAGAGAAATGATCACCTTGAAGTGATCAATCCTGAGCCAGAAATCAATGCAGTTGTGTTTCGATTTAAGGATGACCAACGAACGGATGACATCAATAAAATCATTCATCGAACGTTATTCAAATCAGGAACTGCTGTCATTGCGAAAACAGTGGTGGATGGTCAAACATGCTTAAAATTCACTTTGTTAAATCCGAGAACGACAATTACACATATTGAGGAAATCCTTTCTGACATCGTTGATATCGGGATCGCTCATATTCAATCCGGGAGGGTACTACGTTGAGTCAATATAAACAAATGGCTGAAAATGCAACTATGCAAAGCTTTTTAAACTGTTTTTTACGTGAAACAGGAATCGATCGATCTGCAAAAAAAGAGACGAAAGCAGATGGATCGCTTGTATTCGTGGCAAAACTAGCAAAGCAAGACCTTGAGCTTGTGATTCCGATCCGATATTTTTCATCTGTAGGCCGCCATCTCTTTGATTTTCCGATTCGCTTTCGTCCAAGTGGCAGCGAAAAAGAGGGAACGGTCGTCGATTACACGACACTTGTTGCTTTATGTTCAAAGGAGCTTCTCATTGCATATGGCCGTACAGATGCAGAGGATGAATTCATGCTTCGCATCATTTTAAGCTGCCGAAATATTGAACGATTCTTAAAGGAGAGAGAAAGTGATCAAGCTGCTTTATCTCAAGCTGATTTTGAGTACATCGAGGCTGAGCAGTCACTTCTCCTTGGACATTTAACACATCCTACACCAAAAAGCAGACAAGGGATGACAGAAGAAGAGGAAGCCGTCTATTCTCCTGAGCTGAAAGGAGCTTTCCAGCTTCATTACTTTAAAGCGCACCATTCGATTGTGCTTCAGGATTCGTCTATTTCACAATCTGCGGCAAGCCTCATGTTAGAAGAGCTTTCGCGTCAGGTGCCAGAAGAAACAGAGAGGCTGAATAGGTTAACAGAAAACGGAGAATATGTGCTCATTCCGATTCATCCGCTGCAAGTCAAAGTGGTCATGGAGAAGGCATTCGTGAAGCGTTATATAGTGGAGGGGAAACTGACTTATTTAGGACCGCTCGGGTCTGAATACACAGCGACCTCATCCTTTAGAACGGTCTATCAAAAAGATTCTGCTTACATGCTCAAATTCTCTGTTCCTGTGAAAATTACAAACTCGTTACGCATCAATAAACAAAAGGAACTGGATCGAGGAGTAGAGATGTCCCGCATCTTAAAAACAGAATTAGGCGTTTCTTTATATGAAAAATTCTCTGGATTCCGGGTCATTGAAGATCCTGCATATCTCTCTATTCGAGGAGATGAAGCGGAATCTGGCTTTGAAGTGGTTATTCGTCAAAATCCATTCTTGCATCGTGAAAAAGGCGCAAGCTTAATTGCTGGGCTGTGTCAGGATCATGCGTATGGAGGAAAATCGAGATTAGCAGGAATTATTCATAAACTTGCAGGCGCAGAAGGCAGGTCAACAGAAGCGGTCAGCCAAGATTGGTTTAAACAATATTTGACTATTTCGTTAAAGCCGATGCTCTGGCTGTTTGAAACGTATGGTCTTGCACTCGAGGCCCATCAGCAAAATGCTGTTGTGCAAATGAAGGATGGTTATCCAGAGACCTTCTATTACCGTGACAACCAAGGCTACTATTATAGTGAATCGAAAAAGGATAAGCTCGCGAATCTAGTTCAAAACTTGAGCGTGAGAAGTGAAACCATTTGTGCAGATGATGTAGCCGTTGAGAGACTTCGTTATTATTTCTTCTTTAATCATCTATTTGGTCTCATTAATGGCTTTGGCACGGAAGGCCTTGCAAAGGAAGAAGACTTGCTGGCACTTGTGAGAGATACATTGCTCGCTCATGAGGAGACGTACGGAGCATCTGATCTGACTAACAGCCTTCTCCGCTCAAAAGAACTTCCTTCAAAAGCGAATTTGCTGACACGATTTGAAGATATGGATGAGCTGACCGGATCTCTGGAAACACAATCTCGTTACACGGCTGTCTTGAATCCGCTCTTTTTACATAAGGAGGCGCTGATTGGATGAGGCATCGTATTAGGTTTATTCGCGCTGAATATGAAAGAGACGTCCAGCTTGTCCATAAGTGGATGCAAGAAGAGTATGTTCACCCATTTTGGCATTTGAATATTCCGTTTTCTGATTTTGAAAAGCATTTTTATCAGGCGATACATGATCCGCATCAAACCCTTTATTTAGGCACGATTGATGGTACACCAATGAGTTATTTTGAGGCTTATAACGTCAAAGGGGATATCATTGAATCCTACTATGAGCCTTCTCCGCATGATCAAGGCATCCACCTGTTAATAGGGGAGCCGGATTATGTGGGGAAAGGATTTGCTGCGCCGCTCCTTAAGGCAATGACAGCATTTCAATTTGAGCAGAACAAACGAACAGAAAAAATCGTTGCTGAGCCGGATATTCGCAATGAAAAAATGATTCATGTATTTGAAAAATGCGGCTTCGAACGTGTAAAACCAGTTACTTTACCCGACAAAACAGGTCTTTTGATGTTTTGTGATCGAGAACGATTCGAAAGGAAGTATAACCATGACGCGGTTCAACAAGCAAAATAATGTAGTGGATGTAATAGGGATCGGCATTGGCCCGTTTAACCTGGGGCTTGCCGCATTATCTGAAGAGGTAAATGAAATCAACGCTTTGTTTTTTGAAAGAAGTGAAGCCTTTCACTGGCACCCAGGGATGCTCATTGAAGGGACAACACTGCAAGTCCCATTTTTAGCGGACCTTGTCAGCATGGCAGATGTGAAAAGCAAATATAGCTTTCTCAACTATTTGCAGGAACAAAACCGTTTGTATTCATTTTACTTTCTAGAAGACTTCCATATCCCGCGCAAGGAATACAGTCATTATTGCCGCTGGGTCGCTGACCAGTTAGACTCCTGCCGATTTGGCATGAACGTCGAATCTGTCTCACTGATTGAAAAGGCAGGGGAAAAGCGCTATGAAGTGCATGTCCGTCATGTAAAGGACCAAACTGTAGAGGTGTTTGAAAGCAAACATCTCGTCTTAGGAATTGGCACGCAGCCGGCGATACCCGCATCGCTCCAGCCAGCTTTAGGAGAGAAGGTTTTTCACTCAGCTGACTATTTAAAACGAAAAAAAGAAGGCTGTTTCAAAGGGAAATCTGTAACAGTTATCGGCTCTGGTCAAAGTGCGGCAGAAGTGTTTTATGACATTTTATCAGATGATGAGGCAAAGGATATTCACTGGTTTACACGATCAAAAGGATTTTTCCCAATGGAATATTCAAACCTTGGACTTGAGTATTTCTCCCCTGACTATATTGATTTCTTTTATGAGCTTCCGCAAGCCAAAAAGGATGCGTTATTAAAACAGCAAGACTTGCTTTATAAAGGTATCAGTTCGGCGATGATTCGTGATATTTATCATTTGCTTTATGAACGTTCTGCCTGCGGAAACCAGCTGAACACAGTGCTTCAAGCCATGACAGAGGTCAACTTGATTGAGGAAACAGCGGGCGGGTTATCACTTTCATGCACGCAATGGGTCAAGGAAGAATCCTTTACACATGAGACGGATATTGTCGTATTGGCGACTGGCTATCAATCCGTTCTGCCGCCATTTATCAATCCTATTTCTCATCACATTCAATGGGATGATCAAGGGAGATTCCAAGTTGAACGTGAATATCGTTTGAAAACAAATACGATGGGTGAAAATGATATTTTTGTACAAAATGCAGAGCTTCATACTCATGGGGTCGGCGCACCAGATTTGGGGCTGGGGGCTTATCGAAACAGTGTGATCATCAATGAACTTGCTCGTCAAACTGTGTATCCACTTTATCAAAAGCACGTCTTCCAGACATTTGGTACACACAAGAACGCACACACATTTGAAGAAATGAAAGGATAAGGAGGATGAAGCGATGAGTGTACAAGATGAATTGAAAAAAGCGGTGAATCCTGCTGCTTGGAAAAAGGCAAACCAGCGAATGGTGGCTAAAATGCTGTCTGAATATATGTATGAGGACATGCTTCATCCTGTTGAGCTGGATTGTAAGGATGGCATCGCGCAGTATGAATTAATCATTCACGAACATAAGAAATATCGTTATCTGGCAAAACCTCGGTTGTTTGATAGTTTTGATACAATCGCTGAATCAATTGAGTACTGTCAAGATGGAAAATGGTCAAAGGATGTCAGTGCCATTGTGTTTTTACTAGACATTCAGCCGATCATTCCAATGTCCTCTGACACAACAGGCCATCTTATCAAAGAGCTTCACCATACTTTGTTAGCCGATGTCCATTTGCTGTCGAAAAAAGCACTTCGTGCGGATGAACTGACAGATACGGATTATGCATGGATTGAAGGAGAAATGACAGGCCATCCTTGGATTGTGTATAACAAAGGACGTATAGGATTCAGCTACGATGATTACTTAGCCTATGCACCTGAACGGCAGGAATGTGTGCAGCTGTCTTGGATTGCTTTACATAGAGAGCTTGCGACATTCCATGCAGTCGATCATGAAAACTATGAGCAGGTGATCGCCAAAGAATTAGATGAAGTCACGATTCGTCAATTTCAGCGTGTGTTAAAGGATGAAGGACTGAATGCAGCTGACTATTATATGATGCCTGTTCATCAGTGGCAGTGGACGCATATGATTATTCAGCATTTCCCTGAAGATTTGGCCTTGCGCCGGATTGTGTATTTGGGAGAAGGGCTGGATCAATATATCCCGCAGCAGTCGATCAGAACCTTTACAAATATCTCAAATAAAGACAAGCATCATATTAAACTGCCAATGAGTATTTTAAATACGCTCGTGTACCGTGGACTCCCATCAGAACGTACGGTCATTGCCCCGCGCATTACAGCGCATATTAAAGGGATTGCCGATCAAGACTCATTTTTATCTGATGTCTGCCGCGTCATTTTACCAGGTGAGAATGCAAGTATCAATGTCGATCATCCATACTACAGCAAACTGCCTGGTGCGCCGTATCAATATCTTGAGATGCTCGGTGTCATTTTTAGAGAAAGCATTTATACGTACTTAGAAGAAGGGGAGAGCCCTGTTACACTTGCGGCACTTACTTACGAGGATCATGAAGGTGAGCCGTATATCAAGCAGCTGATTGAAAAATCAGGTCTCTCAGCAAAAGAATGGATGGCGAAGTTCTTCCATGTCGTGATGCCGCCGCTGCTGCACTTTATGTATCAATACGGCACAGTCTTTTCACCGCATGGGCAAAATACAATTCTTGTGTTAAAAAATCATCAGCCGCATCGTTTGGCGATCAAAGATTTCGTTGATGATGTGAATATAAGTGACCAGCCGCTGCCTGAATTAGCTTCACTAGAAGAAGATTTAAAAGAAGTGCTGCGCAGTGAGCCGCCAGAAGGTCTAGTACAATTTATCTTTACAGGATTATTTATTTGCAATCTGCGTTATGTATCCAACGTATTAGACAATCACAATCTGTTAGATGAAACGACTCTTTGGCGTTTGCTTGCTGAAGAAATTCAGCAGTATCAAAAGCAATTTCCACAGCTAAAAGACCGTTTTGAATTATTTGATCTATTCCAGCCGAAGCTGACAAAGCTTTGCTTAAATCGTAATCGAATGATTGATTATGGCTATGGAGATGGAGATGACCGCCCGCATGCTTCAGAGCATGGGAAGGTCACAAATGCACTCGCTCATGTTCTTTCGTCAGTTGGGGAGAAGTAATAGAAAAGCTGTAGACATCAAGTGTCTACAGCTTGTTTGTTTTTTAAGAAAATGCTTGAGAGGCAAGAAAATAGAAAAGGGCGGGATCATTTAGTTTTTCTTTCCCGCGAATCATCATAAAATGCGCTACGTTTGTTTTTGTAAATCCTGCTTCAACAAGTGTTTCATGCAGGCGCTCAGCAGTTTCTTCCTGCATATCTATACGAATTGCCCCTGAATAAGACGAGATGAGTGATTGGATGAGAGCGAGAGCGGTTTGTTCATTGTTTGCTGTAAGCGGTCCAATCATTAGATTAGCAGGGGTTTCGATGCCAAATGCAAAGCCAGTTGTTTCATGATGCGCATTCTTTGCGATCAGCCGGAACGATGCTCGTTCCATTCGCTTTCTTATAAAGCTTGATCGATTGGTGCCTGCACCTTTTTCGTCAAGTGCTTCAATAGATGGAAGGTCCGCTTCATCAGCAGGAGAAAGGTGAATCCCGCGTGACACACGAAAAGCCGATGGATTCGTGGTCTGTGCTTTGTATGTATGAATATAGCCGGCCGTTTGGAATCCGATTTTTTCGTAAACGGGCTGTCCTTGTACAGTAGCAGTTAAAACGACAGGAACACTTTGATCGCTTCGGCGAAGCAGGGTGTCAATCATTTTCCGCGCAAGGCCTAAGCCGCGATGCGTCTCAGATACAATAACGGCACCAATTGATGCTGCTTTATCATATTGGAAAAGTCCCGCACATGAGATCACTTGTCCATCTGTTGTTGAAAAACCTGTAAAATATCCGTTTGTTAAAAGAGATGTAAGCTCATCCTCATTGTAATCAGGCCAGTCGACCTCTTTTGACAATGCGATAAGATCGGGTATGTCATCAAGTGTTAAAGTTCGTTGTACAACGTTTTTCAATACACGCAACTCCTTCTTAGCTGATTTCATCTATATGTATCGTACCATATGAAGGCATAAGAAAAAGGAAAAGGAAGATCCTTTTCCTCTCAGCGTGTATCAAATAAGAACCCCCAATGACGGAGGTTCTAGTCTTAATGAACATTAAAATATCGAGCTTCAGGGTGGGAAACGACGATCGCAGAAACAGATGCTTCAGGTTCCATCATGAATCCTTCTGTCAGATGGATGCCGATTTTTTCAGGCTGAAGCAGCTTGAACAGCTTTTCCTGGTCCTCAAGATTTGGACACGCTGGATAACCAAAGGAATAGCGCTGCCCTTGATATTTCGCTTGGAATCGTTTTTCCATTGTAAAATCGACTGGATCAGGGAATCCCCATTTGTCACGAATCACTTGGTGGGTTCTTTCAGCTAATCCTTCTGCAAGCTCAAGTGCCAGAGCTTGGACAGCATGCATTTTTAAATAATCTCCTTCCTGCTTAAATTGCTGCGCGACTTCACGTATACGCGCGCCGGCTGTGACGGCGAATAAGGCAATATAATCTTTCTCGTTTTCATCACTTTTCCGTACATAATCAGAAATAGAGCGGTACGGGAGTTTCTCCTGCCTTGGAAATTGGAACGTTTCAATGATGCGGTCAGGTTCTTCGGGATCATAAATATGCAAATCATTTCCGTCTGAACTGGCAGGGAAGAATTGATACACAAATGCTGGCGCAAACCAGTTTTTCTCTCTGCCTTCGTTTAGAAGATCTGTGACAAGCTGTTTTAATTCCAATGCTTTTGGGTGCTGTTCAGCTAATAAGGTTTTGACCTTTCCCTTTAAACCGAGATGATGACCAATGAGCATTTGTTCATTCACATATGGCATAATATGATGCAAATCGATGTCCTTCACATAATGGCGTGTGGTATTTTCTGGCGTAAATACCGGTGCTTGCGGGAGAGATGCGCGTTTTTCTAGTAATTCAATGACAGCTTTCGGCTGCTTTCCTTCTTTCTCCTTGATAGGTGCCGCTGGCTCTTCTGGCGGCTTTGTTTGAAATTGCAGTGGATTTGCTTTTAACTCATTGGCTAATGACAGTCCGTCCATAGCATCTTTTGCATAAAGAACAGGCCCATCATAATGAGGCGAAATTTTCATTTTTGTAAATTTACGAGAAAGGGCAGCACCGCCGACCAAAATAGGAACAGAAATGTTTGCTTTTTGTAAATCCTGAGCGGTTAGTACCATTTGCTGTGCGGACTTTACAAGTAAGCCTGATAATCCAATCATATCTGGTTTTTCCTTTTGCACAGCTTCAATCAATGTTTGAGGAGTCACCTTGATGCCGAGGTCGACCACTTGAAAGCCATTATTGCTCAAAATGATGTCGACAAGGTTTTTCCCGATATCATGGACATCTCCTTTAACGGTGGCAAGCAGAATCTTTCCTTTCCCGCTTGCATGCTGCTTTTCCATATATTGCTCAAGAAACGAAACAGATGCTTTCATGACCTCTGCCGATTGGAGTACCTCGGCTACGATCAGTTCGTTTTGATTAAAAAGACGACCAACTTCAGCCATTCCCTGCATTAACGGGCCATTGATGATATGAAGCGGCGATTCATAATGCTCCAAAGCAAGGGATAGATCATCGATGAGACCTTCTTTCGTTCCCTCGACGACGTAGAGCGCCAGCCTTTCATCAAGTGATAAGGAGACCTTTGGTTTTTTCTCCGTTTTCTTTTTGCCGCGGTAAAATTGGGTGAATTCAGCCAGTGTTTGATCATTTGTTTCATAAAGCAAGGTTTCAGCTAGTTTGATTTCTTCCTTTGGAATGGAAGCGAAGCGTTCAAGCTTTTCTGTATTGACAATGGCATAGTCAAGTCCTGCTTGCACGCAATGATATAAATAGACAGCATTTAAGATTTCTCTGCCAACAGGCGGAAGTCCGAAAGATACGTTGCTAATGCCTAAAATGGTGAGGCACTCAGGCAGGGTTTCCTTGATCATTTTAATGCCTTTGATCGTTTCTTCAGCGGCGCCAATATATTGCTCGTCTCCAGTGCCTACGGGAAAGACAAGCGGATCAAAAATGATGTCACTTGCGGGAATTCCATACTTCCTCGTTAGCAAATCGTGAGAACGTACAGCAATTTCAAGCTTTCGTTCTGCTGTCACGGCCATTCCTATTTCATCAATCGTGCCAACAACAAGTGCACCGCCATATAGCTTTACAAGAGGAAGAATCTCTTCAAAGCGTTCCTCGCCATCCTCAAGGTTGATGGAATTGATGATGGCTTTCCCTTGAGAATAGGTGAGTGCCTTTTCAATCACGTGTTTATCCGTTGAATCAATGACAAAAGGGGCTTTCACCTTTTTCATGGCTTCTT
Organism: Bacillus sp. FSL R5-0712; assembly: GCF_038593285.1. Classification (NCBI taxonomy): domain Bacteria; kingdom Bacillati; phylum Bacillota; class Bacilli; order Caryophanales; family Bacillaceae; genus Bacillus; species Bacillus sp. FSL R5-0712. The sequence goes on from NZ_CP151981.1 coordinate 1,132,391, forward strand.
GTAAAAAGCCTTCCATGTCTGCTGCCTCATCACGGTCTGGGTCGGCGAGACACACATCAACGACGTGAGCGCCATTTTTCACTTGAGCACGAGCAATTTCTGCTGCTTCTTCAAACTTTTGTTCCGCAATGAGCCGTTTGAATTTGCGAGAACCAATGACATTGGTCCGTTCGCCTACAAAAAGAGGACGCATTGAATCCTCATAAATAAGGGGCTCAATTCCTGATACGGTATGCTGCGGTGATTCTCGAGTGATATGACGCGGCTGAATCGTGCGTACTTCATCTGACAATGCTTGAATATGCGCAGGTGTAGTCCCACAGCAGCCGCCGACGATATTTAACCAGCCTTCCTTAGCAAAGGCGGCGATTTTTTTAGCAAGAGAAGCAGGGGATTCGTGATAATGACCTTCTTCATCTGGGAGTCCAGCATTCGGATAGCAGCTCACCGCTGACTTTGCGATGGAGGAGAGCGTGCGGATATGGTCTGTCATAAATTCTGGACCAGTCGCACAGTTAAGGCCCACACTGATGGGTTTCATATGCTCAAGAGAGATATAAAAGGCTTCGATATCCTGACCAGCAAGGGTGGTGCCCATCGGTTCAATCGTCCCTGATACCATGAGTGGTAATTGAATGCCGGTCTGCTGAAAGGCTTCCTGAATCCCTTTGAATCCAGCTTTTACATTCAGCATGTCTTGGCTTGTTTCTAAAAGAAGGGCATCACACTTTCCGTCAATCAGAGCTCGGGCCTGTTCTTCATAGTTTTTGACGAGCTCACTGAAGGTTGTGCCGCCTGTTACAGATAATGTTTTCGTTGTCGGGCCCATTGCGCCTACAACAAAACGAGGCTTTTCCGGTGTGGAGAAACGGTCAGCTTCTGCCTTTGCCAGCTGCGCTGCTCGAACATTGAGTTCATAGGCAAGGTGGCCAAGCCCATATTCATCAAGGACGAGCTTTGTAGCGCCGAACGTATTTGTTTCAATAAGATCGGCACTTGCCTCCAGGTACTCCCTATGAATCGCACGGATGACGTGAGGGGCTGTCACATTCAAATATTCGTTACAGCCCTCATACTCTTCTCCGCCAAAGTCCTCTGCTGTCAGGTTGGCGTTTTGAATCATTGTGCCCATTGCCCCATCAAGGACGAGGATGCGTTTCTTGAGCTGTTCAGTGATAGTTGACATGGACGTTAGACTCCTTTTCTTTCTGATGGATGTAGGTGGTCAGTTCTGCTGTTAAATCTGATCGAAGGAAAGGAGTAATTAAATAAATGCCATTAAACAATTCGCAGGCTGTATCTAATAAAGAGCGGGCAATCGCTAAGCCTTCTACTCGCTGCTTTTCTTTATCCTCGCCAGCTTTGGCCATAATGTCACGAATAGAATCAGATAATTTGATGCCTGGAATTTCGTGATGAATAAACTCGGCATTTCGGCTGCTTGTTAATGGCATAATGCCGATGTAAATCGGTTTATCCAAGTGGCGGCTTTCCTCATGAATTTTCACAAGCTGTTCCTCAGAATAAACAGGCTGTGAAATAAAATAATCAGCACCGTATTCGATTTTTTTCTCAAGACGTTTGACTGCTTTATCAATATGGCGCACATTTGGGTTAAACGCGCCAGCCACTGAAAAATTGGTCTTTTTGCCAAGGGGCTTTCCTGAGAAAGAAAGGCCTTCGTTAAACTGTTTGATGAGACGAATCAAATCAAAGGAGGTTAAATCATACACAGATGTTGCACCTGGGAAGTCTCCAATTTTAGATGGATCGCCTGTAATGGCTAAAATATCGGTTAATCCAAGGGTGTCGAGCCCCATTAAATGAGATTGAAGCCCAATCAAATTACGGTCGCGGCATGTGATATGAACAAGAGAACGCATATCAAGCTGCTGCTTTAATAATGCGCCGCAAGCGACATTGCTAATGCGCGGAGTCGCAAGAGAATTATCGGCTAACGTCAATGCATCAATGCCAGCATTCTTTAATTCATTTGCAGCAACGAGAAATCTTTCGAAGTTCAGCTTCTTCGGCGGATCGAGCTCTACGATAATCGAACGTTTTTTCACAGCCAGCTCATCAAGACCTGGTTCAGTGCGCTGATCTTGGATTGAAATGATTTCTTCTTTTAACACCTTTACTTCTTTTTCAGTGATCGGCGCTAAATCTTTGACCGCTTCAGCTATTGCGCTAATATGCTGGGGCGTTGTTCCGCAGCAGCCTCCGATAATACGTGCGCCCTGATTTCTAAATTCAAGTGCACTTTTTCGGAAATAATCGTTATCGGTATCATAGACGAGTCTGCCTGCTTCAAGAGAGGGGAGACTGCTGTTAGGATAGACAGATAAATGCGAATTTTCCAAAAGTGGAACGCCTTCTAGTGCCTGAATCATATGATAAGGACCCAGCCGGCAGTTGATGCCGACAACATCTGCACCAAGAGATGATAACTCAGATAAACCATCCTTCAGCGGGGTACCATCCTGCAAGACTCCTTGTTCATGCATAGAGACGTTCATGACAATCGGAAGAGTCGTTTCTTTGCGGGCAATTTGGAGAACAGCCTTCGCTTCTTCTATGTCATAATACGTTTCAAGCAACAATCCGTCAGGTTCTTCATTTAATAGGATGTACAGCTGCTCTCTAAAGCTTCGTTTGATTTCTTCTATAGAGTAGGCATTTTTGTTAAACGTTCGAATTCCGCCAATTGTTCCGAGTACATAAGCAGAGCCTGCGGCTGCTTTTGCGATTTGCACCGCTTTTGTATTGATGCGTTTCGTTTCTTCCTCTAAGCCGTAGCGGGATAGTTTAATATAATTCGCACCGTATGTGTTCGTTTGGATGATGTCAGCGCCTGCCTGCACATATGCTTCGTGCACGCGTTTCACTTCATCCGCTTTCGATAAATTTAATTCTTCAAAGCAGCGGTCAATGCCGTAAGAGTATAAAAGTGTTCCCATCGCTCCGTCAGCTATCAGTACACGGTTTTGTAAGTCTTGTAATAGGCCCATTGTATTCCTCCTTATTTCTATGTAACAAAAAAAGCCTTCTGATAAGAAGAAGACTTTTTGGCTGTATCGTAATTCTTCTCCTTATCTTCCAAGCAGTTGCTTGCTGGATTTAGCACCTTGGTCATAGAAAATAGATTTCTACTACACCGGTTGCTGAGGCTTCACAGGGCCAGTCCCTCTGCCTCTCTTGATAAGAAAGCAATATGAACATGTCAATGAATTGAACTTCCATCAACTGTAACGAAAAATACAGAAATAATCAATGGAAAATTTGAAATTTATCGAAAATTTATAAATTGGACATCAATCGGCAAATCAGCCTTACGCATAAGAGAAATAACCTCTTGTAAATCATCTTTATTTTTCCCTGTCACACGCAATTGGTCATCCTGAAATTGTGATTTCACTTTGATACCAGACTGCTTGATGAGTGCGTTGATCTTTTTGGCGTTGTCTTGATCAATCCCGCTGATCAGCTTCGCACGCTGGCGTACTGTACCGCCAAGAGCATGCTCGGTTTTTCCGTAATCGATGTTTTTAGTTGGCACATTTCGTTTGATCAGCTTTGTCACAAGTACATCTTTTAGCTGCTCAAGCTTGAAGTCATCATCAGAAATGAGAACAAGTTCTTCTTTTTCGAGAGAAATATCACTTTTACTTCCTTTAAAATCATAACGGTTTTTAATTTCTTTCAGCGCTGCTTGAACAGCGTTTTGCACCTCAGGCAGTTCGACTTTCGATACAATGTCAAATGAGCTTTCTTTTGCCATCACACATGACCTCCAAGTATTGATATTGCGTCTATTTTATCATGCCAATAGGCGAAGAAGAAACTTTATCGAAGAGATGAGGCAAAGAGTTCAGCCGGCTGCGGTATAAATCGTGTCCAGTTTGTCCACTTTAGCTAACAGAACTAGAGATGTTCATGCGGGGAGAAGTATAGTAGAATAAAGTGAATCAAAAGATGAACGAACGCTCTTTTATGGGCAGATAGGAAGGAAGAGAACATGAGACCAGGTGAGCAACTGACCTTGCAAATAGAGAACGAAATGGAATACGGCTACTTTTTGACAGATGGTGAAGATTCGGTTCTCCTGCACCGCAGTGAAATGACAGAGGATCTTGATGACCGAGATGAAGTAGAGGTCTATTTATATGTAGATCATGAAGAAAGACTCGCTGCCACAATGAAAATCCCTACAATTAACGCACATACATATGGCTGGGTACAAGTTGTAGACGTGGTAGAAGACATGGGTGCATTTGTCGATGTTGGACTGTCAAAGGATGCACTTGTGGCAACAGAACACCTCCCGCCATTTGAGGAAGCATGGCCGAAAAAAGGAGACAAACTCTACTGTATGCTGAAAGTCACAAGTTACGGCAGAATGTTCGCAAAACCAGCCACAGAAGACGTGATCAGTGAATTGTTTACTGAGGCACCAGAAACCTTAATGAACAAAGAAATCACTGGAACAATCTATCGTTTAATTGCGACAGGTTCTTTTATGCTGACAGATACAGGTGTGCGAGGGTTTATTCACCGCACGGAACGAAAAGAAGAGCCAAGACTAGGATCGACCGTTACAGGACGCGTTATTGCAGTGAAAGAGGATGGAACCGTGAACGTTTCTCTGCTTCCTAGAAAACAGGATGCATTATCTGTCGATGCAGAAGAAATTTTAACCTATATGAGAACAAGAAACGGCGCCATGCCTTACGGAGACAAAAGTGATCCAGAGGATATCCGCGAAAGATTTCAAATGAGCAAAGCAGCCTTTAAACGAGCACTAGGTCATCTCATGAAAAATGATCTAGTTTACCAAAAAGAAGGCTGGACATACGAGAAAAAGTGAGCATTTGCTCACTTTTTTATTTTTGTCTTAAATAATGGATTTTTTCTATGAAAAAAGTCATGAAAAACCTTCACTATATCATTGAAACAACGCCCCTCAAATCCGATAAAAAAGGAGTAAGGATGATAAAAGGAGTGTGTTTTTGGATGAAAGTGAAAATATCATTACTTCTGATGGCAGCCATGCTTATGATGCTCGCCGCATGCGGTAATCAACAGGAAGGGGCGCCAAAATCAACTGCGAAGCATATTGGCGTTATGCTCACAGATGATGGTCTTGGTGATCAATCATTTAACGATTCATCATTTAAAGGATTAGAAAAAGCACGTGATGAGCTTGGCATTGAATTTGATTATAGAGAAATTGCAGAAACTGATACATATGAAAAAGGGCTGACAGAGCTCGTGAAAGATGGAAATGATCTCATCATTGGTGTAGGTTTCAGTATGCAAGAAGACCTAGAAAAAGTCGCGAAGAAATATCCGAAGAAGCAGTTCCTGCTTATTGATGCCGTATCTGAGCTGAAAAATGTGACCTCTGTGACGTTTAAAGAAGAGCAAGGCAGCTATTTAGCAGGAGCACTTGCTGCAATGACAACGAAAAGCGATGTCATTGGATTTGTTGGCGGTGTTGACGCAGATGTCATCCATCGTTTTGAAAAAGGATTTCAAAAAGGCGCTAAATCAGTCAATCCGAAAATTAAGATCTTATCCACCTATGCCGGTACGTTTAGTGATGCAGGCAAGGGGAGTAAAATAGCCAAAGACATGATCAAAAAGAAAGCAGACGTTCTATATGCCGCAGCCGGCTACTCAGGTGTCGGTGTATTAAAAGAAGCACAGTCACAGGGTAAATATGCTATTGGTGTAGACAGCGATCAGTACTATACTGCTGAAAAAGCGGTCATTTCGTCTATGGTGAAAAAAGTCGATGAAGTGGTATATCAATTCAGCGAACAGCTCGTTAAGAACAATCAAATGAAAAGCGGGCATGTTGTCTATGACTTAAGCAATGATGGAATCGATATGGCAAAAATCCGGGTTTTGAAAAATGCTGAGACATTGACTAAAAAATTAAATGGGCTGAAACAGACGCTTCTAAAAGAAGAGGGAGGCGCATCATGAGCTTACGCGTCAAAATTTTACTCAACTCACTTATCTCACTTCTTTTAGCAGTTGGCGTTATTGCCTTTATCATTGTCAGCATGACAAAAATCCAATCATCAAATGAGACAGATGTCCAAACCCTATTAAATGTACAAAAAACGAAGGCAGGCTTTGAAAGTGTCGAGCAAGCCATGACCAATTATTCGATGACACTCTCAGATGAACAGCTAGAGATCGTTCAAAACGATATTTCTACAGCAAAGAAACAGCTGCAAACGTTAAACAAACATGCAGGAAATATGAACAAAGAGGCATTAACTAGGTTAAATTCAAAATATGACACGTGGACCAAGGAAGCAAACAATGCCATTGGTGAAAAAAACGCATCGGATGCAAGACGTGTGGCAGCAAGAATTGATGGCGTTTTAAACGATGTGCATACGATGAATAAAAGGGCAGAAGAAGCGTATAAACAAAATCTAGAGGCTGCAGCAGACAATGTCCAATGGATTATCACAAGTGCACTCGTCTCAGCCCTCACACTAATTGTCATTGCTGTCTTTTTGAATATTGGATTAACACGATCCATCGTGACACCTATCAAATCATTATCCTACAGAGCAAAGCAGATCGCAGAAGGCAACCTTGCTGTGGAGCGGATGGATATTCAGCGTAAGGATGAAATCGGCGGCTTGAATGAATCCTTTAATCAAATGACCGAGCAGCTGATTAGTCTGATTAAAGAAATCAGCAATGTCTCAAGCCGAGTAGAGACATTCTCGATCCACCTGAATGATGAAAACAAAAAGATGATGGAGTCTGCGAATCAAGTATCTGTTTCGACAGACGAAATGGCCAATGGATCACAAGCGATTTCAGAAGATCTCCAGCACGGCGTCAGCTTGATTGAGAAAATGGACCAGCATGGACGTAAAAATTCCGAACGCTCACAAACGGTCATCCGCAGTACAGAGGATGCCATCGAAGCCGTAGAAAGCGGAAAGCACACGTTAACAGAAACAAAAAAAGCGATTGAAAAAAATACACATGCGACGAGACAAATCGAAGAATCAGCCGGAGAATTCACGCAATACGCCAGCGGAATCTCGGCCATGGCCAAAACGGTTTCTGACATTGCGGACCAAACAAACCTGCTTTCCTTAAACGCAGCCATTGAAGCGGCAAGAGCAGGCGAAGCTGGAAAAGGCTTTGCTGTTGTAGCGGATGAAATTCGCAAGCTTGCCGATGAATCGTCTAATGCAACAAGACAAATCTTTGACATGGTCAGTCATATTGAAAGAGGCATTCAATCCATTAGTCAAACGGTCCAAGAAGGGGTCAAGCTTTCACTTCAGCAGCAGGATGCGATGGACAAAACCTCACACTCCTTTGAAGATATAGAAACAAAAGCGCAGCATATTAAACAAGAAATGGCGGTCTTAAATGACCAAATTATGCAATCAACAGAACTTGGCGGACAAGTGCTGCACTCGATTGAAAATATTAGTGCAGTGGTAGAAGAAACAGCAGCTGGCAGCGAAGAAATTTCTGCCTCAGCCAATGAACAGCTGCAATCGTTCCATCAAATGAACAAACAGGTCGAAGAATTGATGAGTATGACGGCGAGGTTAAATGAAACCGTGCAGCGATTTAAACTTTCATAAGAAAAGCACCCTTCCCGTGTTGAGTCAGGGAAGGGTGCTTTTTCTGATCATTTGCCTGTAAAAAAGATCGCAAGCGTACTAGGTCCTGAATGGGACCCAACAGCGGCGCCGATGATCTGAATATCAATTTCCTTTGGATGAAATTCGGCTTCGATCAGCTGTTTCATGTCTTCCGCCAGTGCAGGATCATCACCATGACTAATACCAACCGTTTGGTTCGACCAATCCGTTCCGCGTTCTTTCATTAGTTCAATAATGCGTTTTAGCAGCTTTTTACGTCCGCGGATTTTTTCAAGCGGGATGAGTTTTCCATCTTCGACATGTAAAATGGGCTTAATGCTTAACAAACCGCCAACAAATGCGGACGCTTTACTGATTCTTCCGCCTCTTGCTAAATACGATAAATCGTCTACAGTAAAAATATGTTGTAAAGATTCACAAAAATGCTTTACAGACGTTTCAATTTCTTGTATTGTATTTCCGTCAATGGCAAGTGATTGAGCGTGTTTGACAGCAAGCCCATAGCCGAGTGAAGCGCATTTAGAATCAATGATTCGTAAATCAAAATCAGGGTATTCTTCCTTCACTTCGTTTGCCATCATCACAGCTGTCTGGTATGTACCTGAAAGCTCTGATGAAAAAGCGACATAGATGGCAGATGTATGGGTTTGAGCGGCGGAAACAAAGGTTTCCTTGATCCGGTTTGGTGAAGCCTGTGACGTTTTTGGACTGGCTCCTTGTCTCATCGCATCAAATACTTGTTTTGGTTCAATGGTGATCAAATCCTCAAATTCCTGCTCGCCAAGTAACACGCGTAGCGGAATGAGCGTTATGTTATGTTCATCATAATAAGAAAGAGGCAGATCAGCAGCACTGTCTGCTATGATATGAACAGTCATATAAATCCCTTCTTTCTAAAAAATAAGCCATATTTTACATCTTTTTAGCCTAACTATATCATAGAAATCATCTTTTCGTGTTCAAATTCTAAATTTTAGGGAAAACCATAGAGAGAATGGTAAGTGGAGGAATGACAACATGTTCATTGGAGAAGCAAAAAAACTCATTGTCGTCGTTATTGGTGCATTACTCAATGCGATTGGACTGAATTTATTCTTAATCCCAGCTGACGTATATGCGAGCGGTTTTACAGGGGTAGCCCAGCTGTTATCCAGCTTAATCGATCAATATGCGCCATTTTATGTATCAACAGGGATTCTATTATTTATTTTAAACATTCCAGTCGGCATTTTAGGCTGGATGAAAGTTGGCCGTTCCTTTACTTTGTACAGCATCATCAGTGTTGCACTGACGACCATTTTCCTTGGCATTTTACCAGAAACGAGTGTTTCCCACGATATTTTATTAAATGCTGTGTTTGGCGGTGTCATATCCGCAGTAGGGATTGGAATCACGCTCAAATACGGGGCTTCGACAGGCGGACTTGACATTGTTGCTATGGTTTTAGCGAAATGGAAGGATAAACCAGTTGGCACGTATTTCTTCATTTTAAATGGAATCATCATTTTTACAGCAGGATTATTACAAGGTTGGGAGAAAGCATTATATACCCTTGTCACATTATATGTGACCACAAGGGTCATTGATGCCATCCATACAAGACATGAGAAGCTGACCGCGATGATTGTCACGAAGAAAGCAGATGAAATCAAAGAAGCCATTTATGGAAAAATGGTCAGAGGCATTACGACTGTACCTGCAAAAGGCGCATTCACCAACGAACAAAAGGAAATGATGGTGATCGTCATTACAAGGTATGAGCTATATGAACTTGAACAAATTATTAAAGAAGTCGATCCAAAAGCCTTTACAAATATTGTGCAGACAACCAATATTCTTGGATTTTTCAGACGAGATTAAAAGGTGGGTAGCAGATGAAAAAAGGGTTGGTGCTTCTTCTCATTCTATTGGTTTTAGCCGCTTGTGGACAACAAAAAAAGGATGAACCAGACAAGGAGGTATCCGGTCAAATGGGAGAAAAAACGGTTGAGCTCACAGTAGACCCCGTCCAGAAAGGTTCTTCAGTTCAATTTAACATGTCACTGAAAAATGAATCAGATCGAGATATTGAATTTACCTTTAACACAAGCCAAAAATTCGAACTTAGTGTGTATGACGAAAACGGAAATGAACAATACCGCTATTCGAAAGACCGTATGTTCACACAGGCCATCCAATCTTTCGTACTGAAAAAAGGCGAGGCCTATGATTTTCAAGATACGTGGTCAAACGGAGTAAAGCCCGGAACGTACGAAGCAGTCGTTACGTTTAAAGGAAAAGCAGAAGGGCTGAAACAAATCACGGAGAAGAAAACGTTCCAAGTCAAATAAGTGCAGGAATCAGAAAAAGCTGTCCATCTATTGTGGACAGCTTTTTTATGTTAGAGATCATCGAGCAAGTCTTGGAAGGTATGCAGCTGGTTTCTTTCTGCATCTGTCGAATTGGCAAATGCAGACGATACGGCGTTTTTCGCCCGTTTCACTGCCTGCTGACGCTCTAACCCAGATGAAAATGAAGAAGTAAGAGCTTCTTCAGTAAACGATTTGGCTTGATCAAAAAGTTCGTTTCTCACAATGAACCTCCAGAAGCATCAGTCTTCATATTTCCTCTGTCTGACGCTTCTTCAAGTGTCGAACGATAAGGAAAGCGTGCGTCATGAAGACTGACTGAATCTTTACCTTGTTGTATAAAGCGTTTCGATTTGCTTCTTTTACCCATTCGGAATCCGCCCCTTTACACAAGCTGACAGGACAACCTGTCTAACGGTAGTATGCCCGCTTCCATCTGCTATGTATGAATGGAAAAATTAAAGCGAGAAGTAATTCGTTAGAAACTTCGCAATCCCGTCTTGTTCATTTGTATCAGTGACTTCATTTGAGACACGTTTCACGGCATCAATGCCGTTGCCCATTGCTACACCGCAACCAGCAAATTCAAGCATTTCTAAATCATTGTCTTCATCTCCGAATGCCACAATCCGCTCCTTAGGAACACCGTAATAATCACTGATCTTTTGCAGTCCAACGGCTTTGTTCATGCCTGTTTTAATGATTTCAATCACGTGCCACGGGGCAGCCCAGCGCCTGTGATCAATCACTTCTGCATGGACATCTGATAAATAGCTTCGAATAGCTCCGACGTCCTCTTCTTTTGCATGGATTAACACGCTCGTCACATTCTCTCCAAGGTTGTCCCTAAGGTCTCCAACAGTAACTTTGTTTGCATTCATATTAAAGATATCAATGAGTTTTTCATCATGATAATGGAAATACAAATCGTCTAACACTTCAGCCAACACATTGTGCACTTTATACTCTTCACTAATGTCTACAAGCTGTTTGACCACTTGAAGATCAAGTGACGTATGAAATCTGCCCCATTTTTCATCAAGAGGATGATGGACAAACGCTCCGTTAAAATTCACAATGGGTGAATCAAGCTGTAATTGCAGATAATAAGGAGAGCTGGATCGAAATGGCCGGCCTGTTGATATACAGACATGATGCCCGCTGTCTCTCACTTTTCGAATGACGTCAAGTGTATGCGCAGAAATGGTTTTATCATCTTTTAATAATGTGCCATCCAGGTCAAGTGCGATTAGATAAGGTTTAGTCTCCATAAAATCTCCTTTGATCTGTAAGTGATAGGAGGCAATTCATGTTAACGCCTCTATCTATAGTGTATCTTTATCACATCTTTGTTGTCTACATGTTAAAATAAACAAAGACGGGAATGATAAAGGAGGATTCATAGGCTGTGATCACCATTGATGAGCAAATTACGCGCGATATTCCATTTTTACATATCGTAAAAGCTGAAAATAAAGACAAACCGCTGCCGCTTGTATTTTTTATTCATGGATTTACAAGTGCACGCGAGCATAATTTACACTTCGCCTTCCATTTGGCGGAAAAAGGCATGAGAGTCATTTTGCCTGACTGTGCTTATCATGGTGTAAGATCAGAAAACCTCAGCTTAGAGGAACTGGCATCAAAGTTCTGGGAAATTGTCCTGAACGAAATTCGTGAAATCGATATACTTAAAACATACTTTCAAGAAAAACAATTGATTGAAGCCGATCTGATAGGCGTTGCGGGTACATCCATGGGCGGCATCACCACCTTTGGTGCACTTGCCAAGCATGATTGGATCAAAGCCGCTGTCAGCTTGATGGGAAGTCCAAACTATACGACGTTTCTAAAAGCACAAATCATGGACATGCGTCACAAAGGGTTAATGAAAGACATTACAGACGAAGAGGTTCATCTGCAATTAGACGCCCTGCGCCCATATGATTTAACGCTGCAAACGGATCGATTAAATAAAAGACCGCTCTTATTCTGGCATGCAGAAAATGATCCTGTCGTCCCTTACCGGCACGCAAAATCCCTATATGATGAGTTAGCGGCCACACAATATAAGCAGGATCCGCATCTGATTCGCTTTATTACTGATGGACAAGCAGGCCATAAAGTCTCAAGACAAGCGATGTTTGAAACGATTGACTGGTTTGTGACACATCTGAAAAGCACAAACGTTTAGTCAGAAGAAAAAGTACGTTATACTAATGGAAAAAGGAGTGGATATCATGGATGAAGCATTGAAAGAAAATATTTTAGGCGCCCTAGAACAGGTGATTGACCCTGAGCTGAATGTCGACATTGTCAACCTTGGACTTGTCTATGATGTCGATCTTGATGAGAATGGAAAAGCGGATATCACCATGACCTTAACATCAATGGGTTGTCCTCTTGCACCAATTATCGTGGATGAAGTCAAAAAAGCATTAAGTGATCTTCCAGAAGTAAAAGAAACAGAAGTTCACATCGTATGGAATCCGCCTTGGACACGAGACAAAATGTCAAGATACGCAAAAATTGCGCTCGGTATTCAATAAGCAAAAATGCCTGGTATGAGTTAAACTCATGCCAGGTTTTTTTTATGAAAAATTAAGGTGGAGGAAGAGAGTAGCTTGATATAATGGATGTTTTTCGCCAGCAGTTTGATATTTCCTTTTACATTATTTTTATTAAAAATGTTGAATCAAGCTATTCACAGTTTGGTCTTGCCTAAGGTGTGTTTGGTTTAAGCGGTCCTCACAACAGAGAACAAACGAATGAAAGAAGTCGGTCACTATCATTTTTGGACAGCCCTATTTTCATCCATCGCCATTATGCTTGGCGGCCTGTTTGCTGATTTCTTTACCGTTTACTTCATTTTTTATGCAAGCTCCATATTATATTTATGCAGTGCACTCATGGTCATCTATATCAAAAACGAAAGATAAATCCGCATGTCTCATGAAGATATGCGGTTTTTTTGTTGAAAAAAAATAAAAATAAATATTAAATATACAATTGAATTAATTTTTATACATGTTATAATGTTAAATAATTTCACAAAGATCAAGAGGGTGTATTGACGTTGAAAATAGGTATTATAGGTGCTACAGGGTACGGTGGTGCGGAATTGGTTCGTATCTTCAAGCATCACCCGCATGTGGAGGAATGTATATTGTATTCATCAAGTGGTGATGGGCAATCATACAGTCAATCTTATCCGCATCTGACAACGATTACTGACCAAACATTAAAAGCCATTGACCCGGCTGCCATTGTGCGAGAGACAGATGCTGTGTTTTTAGCGACACCAGCAGGCGTATCAAGTGAACTGACGCCAAAGCTTATGAATCAAGGAGTGCCGATCATTGATTTATCAGGTGATTTGCGCATTCAAGATGGAGCAACCTATGAAGCATGGTATAAACGAAGGGCAGCGGATGGAGCATCTGTTCAACAAGCGGTGTACGGTTTATCCGAACTGAATCGTGACAAAATTCAACAGGCTGAAGTGATTGCCAACCCGGGCTGCTTTCCTACCGCAGTTCTTCTCGGTTTAGCACCGCTCATCAAACAGAATGTCATCGATGAATCCATGATTATAATAGATGCAAAAACAGGGGTGTCCGGTGCCGGACGATCTGCCTCACTTGGCACGCATTTTTCAGAACTAAACGATAACTTTAAAATTTATAAGGTGAATGAGCATCAGCATACGCCAGAAATAGAGCAAATATTAAGAGAATGGAATCCGCAGACGGCGAACGTCACATTTTCTACGCATCTTGTCCCGATGACAAGAGGGATTATGGCGACGATGTATACACAATTAAAAACAGATGTCACAAAAGAAGAATTGATGAAGCGAATGAAAGACTTTTATGAAGATTCCTATTTTGTCAGAGTGAGAGATCACGGCGTTTATCCACAAACGAAAGAAGTATACGGCAGTAACTTCTGTGATATTGGCTTTCATTTAGATGAGCGAACAGGGAGACTGACAATCGTGTCGGTCATAGACAATCTCATGAAAGGTGCGGCCGGTCAAGCGGTTCAAAACTTCAACATCATCAAAGGTTTACATGAAGAGGCGGGCCTCACAATGACACCTCTTTATCCATAAGAGAACAGGGGAGACAACAAACATGATCGAATTGAATGAAAAAAGCATTGTCAAAATAGACGGTGACGTATCATCACCAAAAGGCTTTGAAGCAAAGGGGATTCACATTGGCTTGCGCTATTCAAAAAAAGACCTTGGCCTCATCGTCAGCGAAGTGCCAGCAGTAAGTGCAGCGGTCTACACACAAAGTCACTTTCAAGCTGCGCCTCTCAAAGTCACACAACAAAGCTTAAAAAAGACAGGACAATTAAAAGGTGTCATTGTCAATAGTGCTATCGCCAATGCATGTACTGGTGAGCAGGGATTAAAAGACGCATACGACATGCAGGCAGCCTGTGCAGATATGTTAGGTGTAGCACCTGATTATATTGCTGTTTCTTCTACAGGTGTCATTGGGGAATGTCTGGAGATGGATAAAATCAAAAAGGGCATCGCCGAGTTAAAAGAAGCAAAAGCCGAAAAAGGCCATTTTGAAGAAGCGATCTTAACGACAGATACTGTCATTAAAAATACAGCATACACCCTTACGATAGACGGAAAAGAGATCATCATTTCAGGCGCAGCAAAAGGTTCGGGCATGATTCACCCGAACATGGCGACAATGCTTGGCTTTGTCACAACAGATGCAAATGTCGAACAGGAAGCCTTACAGCAAGCGCTTCGTGACATTACGGATGTGACTTTTAATCAAATTACCGTCGATGGAGAAACTTCGACAAACGATATGGTGCTTGTAATGGCAAATGGAATGGCACAAAACGATGCACTCAATCAAGAGCATCCAGAGTGGCCATTGTTTAAAGAAGGATTAAAACTAGCTTGCGAGGATTTAGCTAAAGAGATTGCGAGAGATGGAGAAGGCGCAACCAAATTAATTGAAGCAAAAGTCGCTGGTGCTAAAAATAACTTGGAAGCCGGCATCATTGCGAAAAAGATTGTTGGTTCAAGTCTTGTTAAAACCGCCGTATATGGTACAGATGCCAACTGGGGACGAATCGTTGGAGCCATTGGTCATAGTGCAGCTTCCGTCACACCGGAAGAGGTAGAAGTCTATTTAGGCGGACAATGTTTGTTCAAACACAATGAACCGCAGCCATTCTCAGAAGAGAAAGCAAAAACATATCTAGAGCAGGATGAGATTACGATTTTCATTCAAATGAGTGAGGGGAATGGTGAAGCAGCAGCATGGGGCTGTGATCTTACCTATGATTATGTGAAAATTAACGCGAGCTATCGCACATAAAGAAGGAGATAGACATGAATAAAACGATCGTGTTCAAGTGTGGAGGCAGTGTCATTCGAGAACTTTCAGATACCTTTTATGAGAATGTCCGCTCACTTCAAGCTGCTGGATTTAAGCTGGCTATCGTGCATGGCGGAGGACCTGAGATCACCGACATGTTGCAAAAATTAGAAGTGAAAACAGAATTTGTTGACGGTCAGCGTAAAACAACGAAGCCTGTGTTAGAGGTAGCCGAAATGGTTCTCTCAGGAACAGTCAATAAATACTTTGTGTCAGAGCTTGCAAAGCATGATATATCATCTGTCGGCGTATCCGGTAAAGATGGGCAGATGCTTGTCGCCGATTTCCTTGATCAAGACGTTTACGGGTACGTTGGTGAAATCAAAGAAGTTCATCCAGAAATGGCAGAAGCACTCATGGAGAAACAATTCATTCCTGTGATTGCGCCGCTGTCTATGACGGAAGAATGCCAAACCTTAAATGTGAATGCTGATTTAGCTGCATCAGCTGTCGCCGGAGCTATGAAAGCTGATAAGCTCATGTTTGTCACAGATGTTGAAGGCATTTTAAAAAATGGTGAACTATTAGATGTCGTCACAGAACAAGAAGCCCTTTCACTCATTGATGAAGGCATTATTTCCGGGGGAATGATTCCAAAAGTACAATCCGCTTTGAGTGCTTTATCAGGTGATGTAGATGAAGTGATGATCGTAAATGGCAAAGGCAGTATCTTTACAGGAGAAACCTTTATAGGAACAAGAATCGTGAAACAAAAGGAGGCGGTCCTGTGAGTCATCTTTTTCAAAACTATGGACGGTGGAATGTTGAAATTAAAGAGGCAGCAGGTTCTTGGGCAATCGATACAAATGGAAAAAAATATTTAGACTTTATACAAGGCATTGCTGTTACAAATTTAGGCCACAATCACCCAAAGGTCAATGAGGCCATTAAGGAACAGCTTGACCACGTCTGGCATGTATCGAATCTATTTGAAAATGGACTGCAAGAAAAAGCAGCAGAAAAGCTTGCAGCAAACAGTTCAGGGGATCTCGTGTTTTTCTGTAATAGCGGGGCAGAGGCAAATGAAGGTGCCATTAAATTAGCACGTAAAGCGACAGGGAAAACAAATATCGTCACATTTTTGCACTCTTTCCATGGGCGCACGTATGCTGGTATGGCTGCCACAGGTCAAGATAAAATCAAAACTGGCTTTGGCCCTATGCTAGAAGGCTTTCACTACGTACCGTTTAATGATCCAGACGCTATGTCAGCCTGTGCAGTCGATGATGTGGCAGCAGTGATGCTGGAGGTTGTGCAAGGTGAAGGTGGAGTGAATCCAGCGACACCAGCATTCCTTGAAGCCGTTCAAGCATTTTGCAAAAAGCATGAAGCACTGCTGATTGTAGATGAAATTCAAACAGGCATCGGTCGTACAGGAACTGCATTTGCGTACGAAGAGACGTGTCTTGACCCTGATATTATCTCAGCAGCAAAAGGGTTAGGAAACGGCTTTCCAGTTGGTGCAGTCATAGGGAAAAAAGCTCTAGGAGATGCATTCTCTCCAGGTTCACATGGTACAACATTTGGTGGGAATATGCTCGCCATGGCCGCTGTGAATGCGACACTCGATGTCATTTTCAAAGAAGAGTTTCTTTCAGAAGTGAAAGAAAAGGGTGATTACCTGTTAGAAAAGCTGCAAAATGTCAAACAGCTGAATATCGTAAAAGAAGTGCGGGGAAAAGGATTGATGGCAGGTATTGAATGTGATCAGCCAGTCGCCGGCTATATCACAGCTCTTAGAGAACAAGGGCTGCTGGTGCTTCCAGCTGGTCCGAATGTCATTCGTTTATTACCTCCGCTGAATGTGAAGAAAGCAGAGCTGGATCAAGCGATCGAAGCAATTGTTCAAGTATTAGCCAATAAAACAGTTTCGGTGTAAATTTTTTTACAAACGAACGTATAAAAATACATTTGTATCATTAATTATTCAATTTTTGGGGTGACATAAGCATGAAAGGTTATTTAAATTTAGAAGATGGAGCCTCTTTTGAAGGAGATCTGACAGGAGAAGCTGGCATCACAGGTGAAGTGGTCTTTTTTACAGGTATGACAGGTTATCAAGAGGTGCTCACAGATCCTTCCTATAAAGGTCAGATCATTGTTTTCACATATCCGCTGATCGGAAATTACGGCATTAACCATGAAGACTTTGAGAGCAAGAAGCCTCAAGTAAAAGCGGTGGTTGTGTACGAGGCAGCAGAGCATTTTTCACATCATCTTGCAGCGGTCAGCTTAAAAGATTATTTACAAAAGTGGAATATCCCGCTTCTGACACATACAGATACGCGCGCAGTCGTGCAAAACATCCGGGCAAATGGAACGATGAACGCTGTGCTCAGTGTAGACGAAAACGAAACACCGCCTGCAATGAAACAAGACAATGTCGTCGCACAGGTGACAGATAGTGAGATTTACACACAAGGCAGCGGTGAAGAACATGTGGCGCTCATTGATTTTGGCTTTAAAAAATCAATTGCAGATTCGCTTGCAGCACGCGGCTGTAAAGTAACCGTCATTCCATATAAACAAATGGAAAAGGTATTTGAGATTAAGCCGGATGCGATCCTCTTGTCAAACGGACCTGGAGACCCGAAAACCATGACACCGTATTTAAAAACAATTCATGACATTATGATGTCATTTCCGACACTTGGGATCTGCCTAGGTCACCAATTAATCGCTCTTGCACTTGGCGGAGATACGTATAAGCTGCCATTTGGCCACAGGGGAGCAAATCATCCTGTCCAGGATACAGAATCCAAACGTGTCTTTATGACAAGTCAGAACCATAGCTATGTTGTGAATGAAAAAAGCATGAATGACAAAGAAGTGGACGTGAAATTCCTTCATGTCAATGATGGATCTGTAGAAGGATTCATTCATAAAGAAAAGCTGATTATGTCAGTTCAATTTCATCCAGAAGCACACCCAGGGCCTGCTGAAAGTGAATGGGTATTCGATGATTTTATTGAGAAAGTGAAACAAGCAAGGAGAGAAGTCGCACATGCCTAAAGATCAAAGCATACAAACCATTCTAGTCATCGGGTCTGGTCCAATCATCATTGGTCAGGCAGCAGAATTTGATTACTCAGGAACACAAGGATGTATGGCCTTAAAAGAAGAAGGCTACAAAGTCATCTTAGTGAATAATAACCCAGCAACCATTATGACAGACGAGTCATTTGCTGATGAAATCTATTTTGAACCGCTTTCAGTTGATTCAGTGACAAGAATCATTGAAAAGGAAAAACCAGATGGTCTTTTAGCCAACCTTGGCGGACAGACGGCTTTAAACCTTGCTGTCGAGCTGGAAAAAGCCGGTGTGCTGAAAAAGCATGGGGTGACCCTGCTCGGAACGTCAGTTGAAACCATTGAAAACGGTGAAGATCGAGAGAAATTCCGTGCTCTCATGAAGCATTTGAACGAACCTGTGCCAGATAGTGAAATTGTGGATAATGCGGAAGATGCTCTTCAATTTGCAAAAGAAGTCGGCTTCCCAGTTATCCTAAGACCAGCATACACACTTGGCGGTAAAGGCGGCGGAATCGCTCTAACAGAAGAGGCGTTTAAGCCGCTCATTGAAGGAGCTCTTTTAGCGAGTCCAATTCACCAGTGTTTAGTTGAAAAAAGCATAGCTGGCTTTAAAGAAGTTGAATATGAGGTCATGAGAGACCGTCAAAATACGTGTATCACGGTATGCAACATGGAAAATATCGATCCAGTTGGTGTGCATACAGGAGACTCGATTGTCGTTGCACCTTCCCAAACATTAACAGATCAGGATTACCAAATGCTCCGTTCTGCAAGCTTGAAAATCATTTCAGCGCTGGATGTAGTCGGTGGCTGCAACATCCAATTTGCCCTTGATCCACTCAGTAAAGAATACTTTGTCATTGAGGTGAATCCTCGGGTCAGCCGTTCTTCCGCTCTTGCATCAAAAGCAACAGGCTATCCGATTGCGAAAATGGCAGCTAAGCTTGCGGTGGGTTATACGCTAGACGAATTGAAAAACCCTCTCACAGGCACAACCTATGCTAGTTTTGAGCCGGCACTCGATTATGTTGTCGTGAAATTCCCGCGCTGGCCGTTTGATAAATTTAAACAGGCAGATCGTCAATTAGGCACAAAAATGAAGGCCACTGGCGAAGTCATGGCGATTGATCGGAATTTAGAGTCAGCCATTCAAAAAGCAGTTGCATCACTTGAAATTAAAACGAAGGGCTTCCACCTTCCAGAACTGAAAGAGCAATCGACAGAACAATTATTTGAACTCATCAAAACACCAGACGATCGCCGGTTTTTCGCTGTTATGGAGCTTCTTTCAAGACAAGAAACGGTTGAAACGATTCATCAAACGACGAAAATTGATCGATTCTTCTTACATGTGTTTCAGAATATGATTACGCTCGAACAAGAATTGAAAGATCATAAGGGGACGTTATCAAAAGATACCTTGAAAAAGGTAAAGGAAAAGGGTTTCCTTGATGAAACGATTGCTCTTCTTACGGGTCACACGGAAGAGTCAATCAGGCAGCTTCGTCAAGAATACGGCATTGCTGCTTCATTTAAAATTGTTGACACATGTGCGGCGGAATTTGATGCAAAAACGAATTACTTCTATTCCACCTACTTCGGCAAAAGCGATGGTGAACATCAAGAAAAAACAAAGCAGCGTGCACTCATCATTGGCTCTGGTCCGATCCGAATCGGGCAGGGGGTCGAGTTTGATTACAGTGCCGTTCATGGCGTTCTGACCTTGCAAAAGCTTGGATTTGAAACCATCATGATGAACAACAATCCAGAAACAGTCAGTACTGATTATGAGATTGCCGATCGTTTATATTTTGAGCCGATTACATTAGAGCACATCCTAAACGTTGTGGAAGCAGAACAGATTGATTTTGTCATTGTCCAATTTGGCGGACAGACTGCAATCAATGTCGCAGAAGGCTTGGAAAAAGCCGGTGTCACGTTGTTAGGTACGTCCTTTGATACGCTGGATGCACTTGAAGACCGTAATTTATTCTATCAGCTTCTTGATGAACTGAATCTTCCTCACGCAAAAGGAGATACGGCTCATTCAAAAGAAGAAGCACTCGTACATGCGAAAAGCATCGGTTACCCTGTATTAATTCGCCCATCGTATGTCATTGGCGGAATGGGAATGATCGTTGTTCAGTCAGAAGCACATTTGGCGTCACTGCTTGATCAGCCAGATCATTTACCATACCCAATCTTAATTGATGAGTACGTCACAGGAAAAGAAATTGAAGTCGATCTTATTTCTGACGGAAAAAAGGCGTTCATTCCAACCATCGTAGAACATATTGAGAAAGCGGGCGTGCACTCAGGTGACAGCTTTGCCATTTTACCAAGTATCTCAATCAGTGAAGACATCAAACAGCAGGTGCATACTGCGTCTGAACAAATAGCGAAGAAATTAGCGTTCAAGGGCATTATGAATATCCAATTTGTCATCAAAGGGGATCAGGCGCTTGTATTAGAAGTGAATCCGCGGGCAAGCCGGACTGTACCAGTCGTCAGTAAGGTAATGGGCATTGATATGATCCCAATGGCCACTCAATTATTAGCCGGTGCATCGCTTGAAGAACTAAACCCTGCAACGAAAAACAAAGGGGGGACAGCGGTCAAATTCCCAGTGTTCTCATCACATGCCATTCAAGATATCGACCTCAAGCTGACACCTGAAATGAAAGCGACAGGAGAAGGAATGTGTGTAGGCAAGAACGCCGAAAGCGCCTTGAAAAAAGTGTTTGCGCCGATCTGGAAGCAAAAAGGAAGCCTCTTTATACAAGGCAGCGATCAATTGATAGATGAAGCGAAGCATGCAGGCTTTGACGTCTGGACTGGCAGCTTTGAATCTTGGCTGCAGAATGAAGATAAATCCCTTCATATTCATTTAGGAGAAGATGAAGAGGCAAAAGAGCAGCGTGTAAAAGCACTCACACACGGCGTTCAAGTCCTAACCGAATATGAAACAGTTCAAGCATTCCTGCAAGGGAAAAATGGAGATGTATCACCAGTATCGCTCCATGAATTATATAAAAAGGAAGTGACGGCATGAGTCAAGTCGACGTGCAACCGGCATTATACGGAAAAGACTTTTTATCATTAAAAGATTTCTCAATCCATGAGATTGCTTATTTAATTGAAAAAGCGGAAGAAATGAAACAAAACCCATATCAAGATTTATTCAAAGGAAAAACGTTAGCGATGATCTTTGAAAAATCTTCAACTAGAACCCGTGTCTCGTTTGAAGCGGGGATGACGCAGCTAGGAGGACATGCGCTCTTCCTCAGCTCAAGTGATTTGCAAATTGGCAGAGGAGAAACCATCAGTGATACAGCGCAGGTGCTGTCTGGTTATGTCGACGGTATTATGATTCGAACCTTTGAACATGAGAAGGTTGAAGAGCTTGCACAATACGCGTCTATTCCAGTCATTAATGGATTAACCGACTACTCACATCCATGTCAGGCGCTTGCTGATTTATTAACCATTAAAGAAACAAAAGGTACTTTAAAAGGAATCAAAGTGGCCTATATCGGTGACGGAAATAACGTGGCGCACTCCTTGATGGTCGGCTGTGCGCAGCTAGGCTGTGACATTGCGGTTGCATCACCAAAAGGCTATGAACCACTTCAAGAAGTAACAGACACTGCTCGTGGGTTTGCAAAACAATCAGGCGCAGAAGTGACCGTGACAACAGATCCTGTTGCAGCTGTAAAAGATGCAGATGTTATTTATTCAGATGTGTTTACAAGCATGGGGCAGGAAGCAGAAACAGAGAAACGTCTTGCTGAATTTAAAGAATATCAAGTCAATGACGAACTGATGAGTCATGCAGCAAAGGACTATATTTTCCTTCATTGTCTCCCGGCACATCGCGGGGAAGAAGTGACGGCAGATATTATTGACGGGCCGCAATCAAAAGTATTTCAACAGGCAGAAAACCGCCTGCATGTGCAAAAAGCGTTAATGAAAGAACTTATGTATCAACCATCCAAATAAATCCAAGTGTCCCTGACTCGTATGAGCAGGGACTTTTTGCATAAAGGATTGGAGAGCCAAGGGACGGGACATAATAACATCAATCGAGAAAGGAGGATGAAAATGGGTCAGCAGCATCAGTTTAAATCAGGGAATAAAGCACCGAATAATGGTGTGTATATCGAGATCGGCGAAACTGGAAGTATGGTGAAAGATCCTTTAAAGATTAAGCTTAAAGCAGGCGATGTCTTTCCTGATAACTCGAACCATAATCGTGTTTGGACCTACCAAAGAAAGCCGTAAGCAATTGACTAAGAGTCAGCAGGAATAAGACTTTAGAGGCATGTGTCATGCCTCTTTTTTCTTTATAATAAAAAACAATTAAGTTCAAATTTTCAAATAAATAGTATGAAAAAAAGAGAACTTAAGGTAAAATATGTAATATATTGTTGAAAGGATTTGTGTGATGGAAAAGATGAATCTCAGTGAAAGTGTTTGGAATAAACGCTTCACCTCATTATTCATATCAAGACTCATTAAAAACACAGGGGAAAGTTTTGCTTTTACATCCGTCCTTTGGCTATTGATTTTAAGAGGGGATGGAGCGCTCGGTACAGGACTTCTTCTAGCAGTAACTGTTCTCCCTTCATCTTTGTTAGCCCCAATATTAGGACCTCTTATGAAAAAGCACCATTTGTCTAAATGGATGTTCGCTTCAGATGTTGTTCGAGCAACAATTGTACTCATTATTCCACTTCTGCACTTTTCGCATCTATTGCCTCTATGGTTATTGATTTCATTAATGGTTATTCAATCGGCAACAGGTGCAGCTTATAATCCAGCTTCGGTGGCAATCTTACCGCAGATTGTTCCAAAGCATCTCATTCAAAAAGCAAATGCAATCCTGCAATCTTCTTTTGAGATTGTTGCACTTGCAGCAGTCATGGTGGCAGGTCTTTTGGTTAAATTAATTGGACCTGCAGATACTCTGCTGATCACCACTGCTTTATTTGTGATTTCTGGTCTGTTTATTATCGGGGTCAAACTAAAGAAAACTGATGAAGAAGAAGCAGCGGGCATTAAACAAGCGAAGAATACATATTTGTATAACTTAAAAAGAGGTTTTCTCGTTGTCAAAAACCATCACATTTTATTTGCGCTCACGCTGTATTGTATCTTAATGAATGTCGCAGCAGCTCCGTGGCAGGCACTGTCAGCGGTATACGTAGCAGAAGCGCTGCAAAGCGACTCCATGGTGTATTCCATTTTAAGAGGTGTTGCCGCAGTTGGCGCGTTTATGATGGGCTTTGCTCTGGCAAAAGTGAAAATTAAGAGATTTGGTTTGTTCTTTATTGTCGCTGGCATGATTGAAGGGGCTGCATTCTTTATTACAGGGATGAGTACATGGCTGCCGGTTGTTCTGCTTGCTTCCTTTATTTTCGGAGCTGCTGTCAGTGCGATCAATGTGCCGGAAATGGTCATTATTCAAACATCTGTTGACCAAGAGGATCAGCCGCAAGTATATGCTGTGATCAATGCCTCATCAAATGTCTTTCTCCCGCTTGCAGCTGTCGTATCAGGCGTCCTGGCAGAAAGATTTGGAGCGGGACCTGTCATTGCTGGCGGAGGAATCCTTGAAATTTTATCAGGTATCGCGATCTTCCTGTTTACAGGGCTTGCGAAAAGCCATTTGACAGCGGACAAACAGAAGTCCGAAACCGTCGAGGTATAAACAATAAAAACCCCCTGTATGTTTAAGGCAGGGGGTTTTAGCGTGCCGCAATCACTCTGCAAAAAGAAAAAAGAGCTAAACATCAATTTAGCTCTTTTTCACAAGTCATATTAAGAATGTTTTGTTGAACTTTCCGTTTCTTTCATTGGACTTACTTCAGCAAAGATGAATAAAATAACCGTAAACACAACTGCAAGAATGGAAGTGAGCGTAAAATCATAAGCAGCTCCATTCATAGAGGCAACGATGTAACCAGCCATATGTGTCAGCAGAAAAGTCCAAATGAGGGTGATAATATAATGCATAATCCCACCGTCCTTTATGTAACAATCTATTGATTATCATACCATAGATGCAAGTGAAGGGAAAAGACTGTTTTCCGCCTTTATGTGACCATTTTGAGACCTTCTGCTATAAAAATAAAAAGAATTCTTCTGTCTTTAGGGGATTTCCTTATTCCTACAAGAGTTGTTGTTCATATCATAGAAAGCAGAATCACTGAAAGGAGGCTGGCCATATGGGTGTAAGCGAACGTTTTTTCCAGCTTGGTTCCCAGTGGAACATCATTCACCTTCCTCAAAAACCAAATGGCTTTGGCATTCTAATCCTCGGTGACCGAAATCACTTTGTGCAGGAAAATACATCATTCTGGCTTCAGCATTATGGAAGAAACCAGCTTTTAACTGCCTTAAAGGATGAAGGATATACATTGTTTAATAGTCATCTTCATGGGAATCACTGGGGATGCGAAGATGCTGTTTTTAGCGCCAAGCAGCTCGTGCATCACACACTAAAACAAGAAATATTAAACCGGGAAATTCATGTGCTCGCAGAGGGAATGGGTGCACTTGTTGCCATGAGCCTTGCTGAGGAGATGCCTGAAGTACTAAGGTCCATTGCGATGGTGAATCCATGTCTGAATCTGGATGCACAACGAGAAAGAGAAAAGGAACACAAATTCTTTTATAAGCAGCTGCTCAAAGAGTTAGCAGAGAGCTATGGCTGTTCTGAAAAGGAAGCTGAAACGTATCCACTGCCTTCTTGTCCTGTTCATTCTGCTCATGTGCCGATTCATATATGGCAAAGGCTAAACGGCGCACCTTATGCATATGAACTTCACGCAAAGCCTTTTATTGATCAGCATATGAAAAATCCAGAACATTGTCAGGTCGATCTCACGCTGCATATGTTTGATCATCCGAGAAGAATCTTTCAATCCATTCACAAGTTTTATAAATCGCATGAAAGAGAATTGTGATGAATAGGATGATAACAGCCCTTCATAGAAAGGGCTCTTCTTTTTATTCGATATTAAAAAAGGGGACGTGAACATGGAAACAGGACTGATCATAGGAGCAGATGAGTTTTTTGGCCTGACACTTTGTGAATATATGATGAAAGAGGGCATTCAAGTGGATATCACGTGTCCTCATGATCTTAAAGAAGAACAAAAGGCACTGTTAGAAGAGCGGATGATGTGGCTGGGCAGAAATGATCTCGTTCGTGTCATTGACCTTCAGGATAGCAAAGACACGTATGACCTCATTTTTATTCAATCAGAGGAACCGCATAACAGGCAGAAAGACATCAAAGCAGAGCATGGCATGTACCAGATTCTTTATGAAAAACCTGAAAACGAATCAGCGAAACAGAATGTGCCGGCAGTGATTCTTCCTCGCATGTTCGGACCATGGACACTCAATGAAGATCAAACAAAGCGTGCAGATTCACTTTTTGTAGAAGATGTGGCAAAGGAATTGTTAAAATGGGCATCGGACACAGGTCAAAGACAGGACATGACGTATGAATTGAAGGTAGAAAGCCAAACAGATGACAAACAAGCAGAAGACATGATTGCAGAATGGAAAAGACAAAACTCAACATTTTTCGACAAAAAGCAAGAATGATCTTCCATCTTATCTTTTTTCAGTATAAAATAAACCTATATTTAACATACAGGTTCATCACTGCATGTTGTAAAAGGGAGTTGAACATGGCATGAAGTACCAGCGGCTTGTCATGATCTTTTCGTTCCTTCTTCTATTATCTGCCTGCTCGCAGGCGCCTTTAAAAGGAAAAATTGAGAAGGTGGGTTTACTCGTCCCCGATACGATCAATGATCAAGTTTGGGGAACGAAAGGTTATAAAGGCTTATTAAGTATCCAATCAACATTTGGTGTAGATGTTTATTATAAGGAAGGAATGGTCGACAAGGAGAAAATCGTTGATGCCATTGAAGAATTCCATAAAAAAGGAGTCAATTTGATTATTGGCCATGGCAATGAATACAGTGAAATTTTTAACTTGATCAGTGAAGATTATCCAAACATACAATTTATTACGGTCAATGGAAACAAGCCTCAGGCGGGCAATGTCACAAACGTGACGTTTAAAGGTGAAGCGATGGGCTTTTTCGGAGGCATGACAGCTGCACATATGTCAAAAACAAAAAAGATTGGTATTCTTGCTACATATGATTGGCAAAGTGAAGTAGACGGCTTTATCAAAGGAGCAAAATATCAAGATGAACATGTACAAGTATTAGCAGAGTTTGTCGAAAACTGGGATGATGCTGACAAAGCGGTGGAGCTCTATCAAAAATTAAAAAAGCAGGGCGTTGATGTTGTGTATCCAGCAGGTGATGGTTATAATATCCCTGTCATTGAACAAATCAAAGCCGATAATTTATCAGCGATCGGGTACGTCACCGATCAATCCAACCTCGGCAGCCATACAGTTTTAACGAGCACTGTACAGCATGTTGATAAAGCGTATAGTATCATTGCAAAGAAGTTTAATGAAGGCAAGCTAAATGAACAAGATGAGTACTCCTTTGATTTTAAAGAAGGAGTGGTCGAGATGGGGAAATTTAGTTCCACCATTGACGACGCTTTTGTGAAAGACATTGAAAGTGATATTGCGTCATACAAAAAAACAGGTAAACTGCCAAATGAAAAGTGAGGAGACGACGACATGCAGCACGAAAAATCGATGGAATTTTTACAAATTGCCATGAAGTATTTTCCGCAGGCGAAGGAAGAGTTAGATAAAGCAGGGATTCAGCTTGAGCCTGAAGCACTTCAGCCGCTTCTAACATTGTTTACATCTGTCATGCAAGAAGCATACGAGCTTGGAAAAGCAGATGCAGAATCAGAAAAAGCCACAGAATAGTGGCTTTTTTTATGATAATTTTTTCTTGAAGGCACTAATCATAGGACCAACATCTTTAAACACAGGCTTCAGCTCATCGATGGAGTTCATAATGTTCCCAATTTGATTCATGACATGCATGTAGTCAATTGAGTCCTCACTTGAAGATGTCTCCGCACGTTCCTCCTTTGCCTCTGTCTTGCTTTTCTCCTTTTCAAGCGGCTGTCCAAACATCATTGCTGAGAAAATATCTTTTTGCGCCATATCACATGTTCCTTTCTACTATTGGTATATATCATTAATCTATGAAAAAAGTGAGAGGAAAGGTTAGACGTTTGTATTGCCAAGAAGAAAAAAATAAGGTAAAATTAGTACCAGATACTAATATAAGATCACAATATCACATGCTCGTATGAGTAAAAGGAGTCTTATTCAATGAATGCTGGAATTATTGGCCTTGGCCGCTATATACCTGAAAAAGTATTAACAAATCATGATTTAGAAAAAATGGTTGAAACTTCTGACGAGTGGATTCGTACTAGAACAGGTATAGAAGAAAGAAGAATTGCATCTGATGATGTCAATACATCTCATATGGCGCTTGCTGCTGCGAAAAAAGCATTAGCTGACGCAGATGTGGCTGCAGAAGATATCGATATGATTCTTGTGGCGACAGTCACGCCAGATCAAGCATTTCCGACAGTTGCTTGTATGATTCAAGAGCAGCTCGGTGCACATAAAGCATGTGCAATGGATATTAGCGCTGCGTGTGCTGGCTTTATGTATGGGCTTGTTACTGGAAAACAATTTATCGAATCAGGAACTTACAAACACGTGCTTGTCGTCGGTGTTGAAAAGCTTTCTCGTATTACCGACTGGGATGACCGCAATACAGCTGTTTTGTTTGGAGATGGAGCTGGAGCTGCTGTGCTGGGAGAAGTCAGCGAAGGTAAAGGAATTCTATCATTTGAACTTGGAGCAGATGGAAGCGGCGGGAAGCACTTGTACTTAGATGAAAAAGATCATACAATCATGAATGGACGAGAAGTATTTAAATTTGCTGTAAGACAAATGGGCGAGTCAAGTGTAAATGTCATTGAAAAAGCTGGACTATCAAAAGAAGACGTTGATTTCTTGATCCCGCATCAAGCAAATATTCGCATTATGGAAGCAGCACGTGAACGCTTAGAGCTTCCAGTTGAAAAAATGTCGAAGACTGTCCATAAATATGGAAACACATCAGCAGCATCCATTCCAATTTCACTATGTGAAGAAATCGAAGCCGGAAAAATTCATGACGGCGATGTGATTGTAATGGTTGGTTTTGGTGGCGGATTAACTTGGGGCGCAATCGCTATGCGATGGGGCCGATAAAAGAGTGGGGTGCACAAATTAATGGATAAAAAACGAGTAGTTGTTACAGGATTAGGTGCTTTGACACCACTTGGCAACGATGTAGAGTCAACATGGAAAAATGCTTTAGCGGGTGTATCAGGGGTTGGACCGATTACACGTGTCGATTCAAGTGAATATACCGCAAAAGTAGCGGCAGAACTAAAAGATTTTAACATTGAAGATTACATGGAGAAAAAAGAAGCGCGAAAAATGGCACGCTTCACGCAATATGCAGTCGTTGCTGCTCAAAAAGCGCTGGAAGATTCACGTCTTGAAATCACAGATGAAATCGCACCGCGTGTTGGTGTATGGGTTGGGTCTGGTATTGGCGGACTTGAAACATTTGAAGAGCAGTTCGAAGTGTATTCAAATAAAGGGGCAAGACGCGTCAGTCCATTCTTCGTCCCAATGATGATTCCTGATATGGCGACAGGCCAAATCTCTATTGCACTTGGCGCAAAAGGGGTTAACTCTTGTACAGTGACAGCATGTGCAACAGGAACAAACTCAATTGGTGATGCATTTAAAGTTATTCAGCGCGGCGATGCAGATGCGATGATCACAGGCGGAACAGAAGCGCCATTAACAAAAATGTCGTTTGCAGGCTTCTGTGCGAACAAAGCCCTTTCGACAAATCCTGATCCAAAGACAGCAAGCCGTCCATTCGACAAAAACCGTGACGGATTTGTCATGGGTGAGGGTGCAGGGATTATTGTTCTTGAAGAACTTGAGCATGCCTTAAAACGTGGTGCGACCATTTATGCAGAAATCGTTGGTTATGGTTCAACTGGAGATGCCTACCATATAACAGCACCAGCTCCAAATGGAGAAGGCGGCGTCCGTGCAATGAAAGAAGCGATTCGAGATGCAGGTTTGTCTGTGGAAGACATTGATTATATCAATGCCCACGGTACAAGCACACCTTACAATGATAAATTTGAAACAATGGCGATTAAAGAAGTGTTCGGAGAGCATGCAAACAAGCTTGCGATCAGTTCGACAAAATCAATGACAGGTCACTTACTTGGCGCAGCAGGCGGAGTAGAAGCCATTTTCTCTGTTCTTGCGATTAAAGACAGCGTCCTTCCTCCAACCATTAATCTTGAAACACCGGATGAAGAATGTGATCTTGATTATGTAGCAAATGAAGCACGTTCAAAAGAAGTACAAGTGGCTTTAAGTAACTCACTTGGTTTTGGCGGGCATAATGCGACAATTATTTTCAAAAAATATGAAGCATAATACTTGCTGAGAAAGCGGCGGTCGATAAACAGATCGCCGCTTTTTTGCATATGATGAAAATGGAGGTGTTCAGCGGTATGGGTCTGATCAATACACAATATCTCATTCATCAATCATCATCATTTCAGGAGCTTGCAGCGCGCTTTGTTCCTTATTTTAAAGGGGCCGAGGAAAAAGAATGGTCGTCTATCCTCGCTCACCTGCAGCATCACGGGATGGTTCGGTCTTGGAGCTCGTGCAAAAACATAATCGACAAGCTCAAGGAAAAAGGGTACTTCAAGCTTGTCATGAAAGAATATCAAACGCTTCAAAAGCAGTGGGAAGGTCCAGACATTCCTGTGTTTATTTTACCTGTCAATGAGAGCAGCAGAGAAATCAGAGAGCAATTTTATTATCAATCCGGCATGGCATTTGATGACAAGGTCTTTCTTTTTTTGTCTCCAAATACCCCGAAGGAGCGAATCGGTACATTGCTGACTCATGAATATCACCATGTATGCAGGCTGCATTTTCTCTCAAAAGAAGAAAAAGACTTTACATTCCTCGATACAATCATGATGGAGGGGCTCGCTGAATATGCTGTGTATCATAGATATGGAGAAAACTATACAGCGAAATGGACCACCTTCTATAGCGAAGAACAGCTTCAGCGTATGTACAAGAAATGGGTATCCAGTCATCTTGATCAAAGAGTCCAGGACGACGAAAGGCTGATACAGAATCTTCTTTATGGAAAAGGGAACTACCCTAAAATGCTTGGTTACGCTACCGGGTTTTATATCGTGAAAAAATATTTCAATGAGCACCGAATCAGCGAGGAATCTATGATTGCAGAGCCAGCAGAAACCTTTTTAAAGGCAATAGAATCACAAAGTGAATAATTCACATAAAAAGAGACATATTACAAATTTACTAAATACTTCTTGATTTCGTCATAACGATGTAATAATATACAAATAATTCTTTTTATTTTTAAAATACAGAATATTCAGGTTCGATTCTATTGATCTAAGGAGAAAGGGGCGAATGAATGAGCACGCTGCTTGAAGTGCAAAACTTAAAAACATATTTTTTTCGAAAAAAGGAACCGATACCTGCTGTGGATGGCGTTGATTTCAGCATCAACAGAGGAGAAACTGTCGCATTAGTCGGTGAGTCTGGGTCTGGCAAAAGCATTACGTCCTTATCCATTATGGGTCTGATTCATGGCACGGGCGGGAAAATTATGGACGGTTCCATCAAACTTGATGGAAAGGACCTTGTTACATATAGTGAAAAGGAATTATGCAGCATCCGTGGTAATGATGTATCTATGATCTTTCAGGAACCCATGACCTCACTTAATCCCGTCTTAACCATCGGAGAACAAATAACAGAAATCCTCATCTATCACAAAAAACTTTCAAAAAAAGAAGCGGTCAAAAAAGCGGTTGATCTGCTGAAGCTTGTTGGTTTTTCCCGCCCGGAGCAAATCATGAAAGATTATCCGCATCGTTTATCAGGCGGCATGCGGCAAAGAGTGATGATTGCCATAGCGCTAAGCTGTGATCCGAAGCTTCTCATTGCAGATGAACCGACAACTGCCCTGGATGTGACCATTCAAGCACAGGTACTCACTTTAATGAAAGATTTATGCTCTACCTTTGGTACATCTATTCTTCTTATCACACATGATTTAGGTGTCGTGTCTGAAGTGGCAGATCGAGTGATTGTCATGTACTGCGGACAGGTTGTTGAAAATGGGACTGTCGAAGAGTTGTTTGAACAGCCGCTTCATCCTTACACAGAAGGGCTGCTTGAATCGATTCCTGTCATTGACGGAGACATACAGCCGTTAACAGCCATCAAAGGAAATGTTCCTGCGCCAGATCAGCTTCCAGCCGGCTGCCGCTTTGCTCCTAGATGTCCGCAAGTGAAGGAACGCTGCCTGGGAGAACTGCCTAAGCTGAGAACATTTGAAGATGGCAGAAGCGTCAGATGTTTCTTATATGAGGAGGCAGACCACACATGACACTTGCTCAAAATCAAACACAAATAACAGACTTACCAGAGAAAGAAACGATCCTTGAACTGAAACAGATTCGAAAACATTTTCCGATTAAAGCGGGCGTCTTTCAGAAGAAAGTCGGTGCAGTGAAAGCTGTTGACGGCATAGACTTGAAGATTTATAAAGGTGAAACGTTAGGTATTGTCGGGGAGTCAGGATGCGGGAAATCCACCCTAGGCCGGACAATGATTCGCCTATACGAACCAACCGACGGTCAAATCTTTTTTAAAGGGCAAGACATCACGCGCGTGTCAGAATCAAAGCTAAGACAATCTACACGAAAAAACATCCAAATGGTTTTTCAAGATCCCTTTGCATCACTCAACCCTAGAAAAACACTTCGAAGCATCATCAAAGAACCCTACAAAACACATCACTTATATTCCTTAAAAGAAAGAAATGAAAAAGTAGAACAGCTTTTATCAAAGGTAGGTCTTCATCCAAGCTTTGCAAACCGCTATCCCCATGAATTTTCAGGCGGCCAGAGGCAGCGGATCGGCATCGCTCGTGCGCTTGCCATGAATCCCGACATGATCATCGCAGATGAGCCTGTATCAGCACTTGATGTATCTATTCAGGCGCAGGTTATTAATCTGATGGAGGAGCTTCAGGAGGAATTTGACCTTACCTATCTATTTATCTCTCACGATTTAAGTGTGGTCAGACATATTAGCGATAGAGTCGGCGTCATGTATCTCGGCAAAATGATGGAGCTTGCCGATAAGCACAGTCTGTACGATGAACCGCTCCATCCGTATACACAGGCTCTGCTTTCTTCCGTTCCTGTCACCCGTAAAAAAGGGCAGGTGAAAAGAGAACGCATTATGCTGCAAGGCGATTTGCCGAGTCCTGCAAATCCGCCAAAAGGCTGCGTATTTCATACAAGATGCCCGCATGCGAAAGAAATCTGTAAAGAAAAAGTACCAGCATTTCAGGAGTTAAAAACGAACCACTTTGTTGCCTGCCACCTCTACAACGCTTGATCAAGTGTATGATCTCATCTTTGAGAGGGGGGATGAAACAGGATTCGGTCATTATTTTAAAAAAAGAATAGGGGGAATTGTCTATGAAAGGTAGAAATAGAAAGTCCATTCTGGTCAGTTTACTGCTGATTTTTACATTAATCCTTGCTGCTTGTTCTGGTGGAAATAAAACGTCTGGAGACAGTGAAAAGAAATCCACAGGTAAACCGGTACAAGGCGGCGATCTTGTCATCGGTTCAATTGCAGAGCCAACATTATTTAACTCGCTGTATTCTACAGATGTGGCAAGCTCTGATATTGAGGAAAGAATCTACAGCTTCTTACTTCAAACAGACGGAAAGCTCAACCCTCAGCTATCGCTGGCAGAGGATATTAAAGAATCTGATGACGGCAAGCAGTTTGATGTCACCATTAAAAAAGGTGTGAAGTTTCATGATGGTGAAGAACTGACTGCTGATGATGTTGTGTTTACATACAGCATACCAATCAATAAGGACTACAACGGGGAGCGCGGATCAGGCTTTGAAGTTTTAGAGTCTGTTAAAAAGACAGGGGACTACTCGATCGAATTCAAGCTCAATAAAAAAGATCCTTATTTTTATAATGTCACACTAGGAAGCTACGGTATTTTACCTAAGCATATTTTAGGTGATGTGCCTATAAAAGATCTAGGTGAAAACGAATTTAACCGAAAAAAACCAATCGGTTCAGGTCCATTTAAATTCGCAGAATGGAAAGAAGGAGACTACGTCAAACTAGAAGCCTTTGACGATTATTGGGATGGACGTCCTTACCTTGATACTGTCACCATTAAAACCATTCCTGATCAGAATGCAGCGATTGCCCAGCTGTCAGCAGGAGATATTGATTTCTTTGCTGTACCAGGATCCGAGCTGCAAACAGCTGAAAAAGTGAGCAACATTAAAATCGAATCTGATCTAGGACTCAATTATTCATACATTGGCTGGAACCAGAAAAATGAACTCTTTAAAAGTAAAAAGGTCCGCCAAGCACTGACACATGCCATTGATCGTCAAACGATTGTTGACCAAGTGCTAGATGGAGACGGCAAAGTAGCCAATATTCCAGAAAGTCCGCTGTCCTGGAACTATCCAAAGGATGAAAATGTTCCAGTGTTTGAGTTTGATCAAGAAAAAGCGAAAAAGATGCTGGAAGAAGAGGGCTGGGAGGATACAGATGGAGACGGCTATCTTGATAAAGATGGCAAGAAATTCTCCTTTGTCATAAAGACCAACCAAGGAAATAAAGTTCGTGAAGATATCGCTGTCGTTGTCCAGCAGCAGCTCAAAGAAATCGGTGTGGAAGCGAAGCCGCAAATTGTGGAATTCAGTGCACTCATTGAGCAGACGACACCGCCTAAGTGGGATTATGATGCGCTGCTGCTCGGCTGGAGCCTTGCGACATTCCCTGATCAATTCAGCATATTCCACTCAAGCCAGTCAGAAAAAGGTTTAAATAACATCTGGTATAAAAATAAAGAGGTCGATAAGCTGTTAGTTGATGCTAAAAACTTAAGCGATCGAAAAGATTATTCAAAGGCATATGAAAAAATTTATAAACTGATCGCAGAGGATCAGCCGTATACGTTCCTTTACTATGCTAACTCACATCGTGCTATGCCATCTAATCTCCAAGGCTACTCTTACCACCCGAAAGATGAATATTACAAAATTGAAAAATGGTGGCTTGAACAGTAGGCTGATAGTGAAGAAGGGGGGGATTCTCCCCTTTCACCGTGAGAACAATCCCTTGCATTCGGTGTCAGTTCTCTGCGTGGGTGCTAAAAAGATCACTTCGTTCGCTCCGCATCAGCACGAGAATTCAAGGGTTTTCAGATCACGCTGAAAAGCAGACAAAGGGCTAAAATCCATCATTTTGGCCTTTTTTTTTACAGATTGGCGATCCGATGAAAAAGGAGTTGTGCATATGGTTACATATATCATTAGAAGGACATTACTCTCCATTCCCATTTTATTAGGGATTACCATCTTGTCCTTTGCCATTATGAAAGCAGCACCAGGCGATCCGATGTCACTCATGATGGACCCTACCATTAGTGCGGCAGACCGGGAAGCCTTTATTGATAAGTACGGCTTGAACGATCCTGAATATGTCCAATATATGAAATGGCTTGGCAATATGCTTCAAGGTGACTTTGGCACATCCATTGTCAAAAAGGGAACACCCGTGGCTGATTTGATTTTTGCCCGGCTGCCAAATACCCTCATCCTCATGATCTTTTCTACATTAGTTGCCCTGCTGATCGCAATTCCATTTGGTGTCCTTTCAGCAAAACGTCCATATACAAAGCTTGACTATGGCATTACGGTTACATCTTTTATCGGACTGGCTATTCCAAACTTTTGGTTTGGTCTCATCCTCATTATGGTTTTATCCGTGAATCTGGGTTGGTTTCCAACTGGCGGAGTTTCTACCTTGAATGCCGATTTTAATGTGTTAGACCGGCTCCATCATATCATTTTACCTGCCTTTGTTTTAGCAACGGCTGATATGGCAGGGCTGACCCGATACACAAGGTCGAGTATGCTTGATGTGATGAGGCAGGATTACATTCGCACAGCAAGAGCGAAAGGCTTTAGAGAAAACAAAGTCATTTTTAAGCATGGTTTAAGAAACGGTCTTATGCCTGTCATAACGATTTTCGGATTAATGATACCATCTTTTATTGGCGGCGCAGTCGTGGTGGAACAAATCTTCACCTGGCCTGGACTTGGAAAGCTGTTCATTGATTCTGCCTTTTCGAGAGATTATCCGGTCATTATGGCAATGACCGTTATTTCCGCAGTGCTTGTGGTGGTTGGAAATTTAATAGCGGATATTTTATATGCGATCGTTGATCCGCGTATTGAATATTAGAAGGGAGCTGAAGCACAATGGCACAGCCTAATATGGGAACACCTCCTGTTGATATCAAATTAAAGGAGGGCCTTGCGCCAAAGCCTGAGACGATGCTGCGTTTATTTTGTGAGAAATTTTTCAAAAATAAATTGGCGGTTGCCGGCTCCGTGATCTTATTGGTCATTATCTTTTCAGCCATTTTCGCTCCAGTGATCGCTCCATATGCACCAGAGCATCAAGATTTATTGAAGCGGCTCCAGCCGCCAAGTGCTGAGCATTTTATGGGCACAGACAAGTTTGGCCGTGATATTTTCTCAAGGGTGCTATATGGCGCGCGGGTCTCTTTGTTGGTCGGTTTCGTCTCGGTGGTTGGTGCAATTACTATTGGAACTGTCGTTGGCGCGGTCGCGGGGTATTTCAAAGGGTTTGTTGATTCCTTGTTAATGAGGTTTGTGGATGTCGTCTTGTCGATTCCAGACATTTTTCTATTGATCACGCTCGTCACCATTTTCAAACCGGGCATTGATAAATTGATTTTAATCTTTGCTTTGACAGGCTGGACAACAACCGCCAGGCTCATCCGCAGTGAATTCTTATCACTTCGAACAAGAGAATTCGTCCTCGCGGCAAGAACCATTGGAACGAAAAATCATGTCATCATCTTTTCGCATATTTTACCGAACTGTATCGGTCCTATTATTGTATCAGCTACATTAAAAGTAGGCTCCGTCATTTTAGCTGAATCAACGCTCAGCTACCTTGGATTTGGTATTCAGCCGCCAACAGCAAGCTGGGGCAACATGCTGCAAGATGCACAAAATTTCTCGATTATGGTGCAAGCGTGGTGGTACCCGCTTTTCCCAGGTTTACTCATTTTGCTGACTGTTTTATGCTTTAATTTTTTAGGAGATGGGCTGAGAGATGCGCTTGATCCTAAAAAGCTGAAATAAAGTTTAAAGGGGCTCTGCGG
This sequence comes from Bacillus sp. FSL R5-0712, assembly GCF_038593285.1. NCBI lineage: Bacteria > Bacillati > Bacillota > Bacilli > Caryophanales > Bacillaceae > Bacillus > Bacillus sp. FSL R5-0712. The sequence goes on from NZ_CP151981.1 coordinate 1,169,224, forward strand.
TTCCTGAACGAAAGAAAGACATGAAGCCATCATATACTCACCTTGAAGTTTTGATAAAGTTGGAATAATTTCTCTATCCCTTGCCCATACTGTGGACAACAGTTTTTATAAAGTGAGGGATTGGTTATGTTATTTCTTCATGACGTATGGGTGAATTGGTTTGAAGGGGAAGAAAATGGCTACAATGTGTGTCATTTTCATGAGTGGCGTAAGGAGGACAGCGTTGAACTGTTAGATCAAGTGCCTTTACTTAAGGTGCAGAGTCCTTTGTTTGATTACATAGAGAATGATCTTTCAGAGCTGCCGAAGACACTGCTAGAGTCTGTATTTGAGAAATCCTATATTCGAAAAAATCATGAACGCCGTAAATTAGAGTATTGCTTTGTGGTCACAGACGGCATTCGAATTATTGCTGTAGATACGATTGGGTATTCCATACCTGTGAGAAAAAGCCGCTTGATCCCAAGGCAGGAGCAATTGGTGTATGAAATGGTGAAAGATGTGAAGGCAGAGGAATATGAATTTTCTAAGGACAGCCTTGAATCGACGAAAGAGTATCATATTCTATCACTGCCGCCGCAGCATATCAGCGGATTAACGAGAAAAGAAAGACAGCTGAAACAGCTGATGTTTATGGCGCTCGATCAATTAAAAGGGCTCAAAAACAGGGCGGAGATTGCGTATTGGTATACGGAATGGAACCCGCGCATGTACAACCAAATCAAACGAATGTCTTTCGAAGAGATTTGGAACATGCTTTACAATGAAACGATTGATGGGTGGTCAGAGAATCATTTAGCCTTCTGTGAAAAAATGATTAAAGGACAGCCTTTTTTCGAAAAGCTTTGGGAAATGGAAAACGAATCAAAAGTAAATTAGAAAAAGCTTGCAGCGAGTCGTGCTGCAAGCTTTTTTTATTTACGTTTTCTGCCAAGACCCATCGCATTCTCCATTTTTTTCAGCATTTTGTTTGCTGCGCGGTTTGCTTTTTCAGCACCTTCGTCTAGAATGCGGTCAAGCTCGTCTGATTCAATGAGTTCATAGTATCGATCTTGAATTGGTTTTAAAGCATCAACGACAACGTTCGCAAGATCTCCTTTAAACTCACCATATCCTTTGCCTTCGTACTTTTGCTCCAGCTCTGCAATGGATATGTTGCCTAATACAGAATAAATCGTCAGCAAGTTGGCTATACCAGGCTTGTTCTCTTTGTCATACTTGACGATGCCTTCTGAATCCGTCACAGCACTTTTAATTTTCTTTTCAAGCTGCTTTGGTTCATCTAATAAGGTAATGAAAGATTTTTGGTTCGGATCGGATTTGCTCATTTTTTTCGTTGGATCTGTTAAAGACATAATCCGTGCGCCTTCTTTTGGAATTTTCACTTCAGGCACAGTGAAGATGTCATTGTACTTTCGGTTAAAGCGTTCAGCGAGCGTTCTAGTCAATTCAAGATGCTGCTTTTGGTCTTCTCCAACAGGGACTAAATCAGTACCATATAATAAGATATCGCCAGCCATTAATGGGGGATACGTTAATAGGCCTGAAACAACTGCTTCTTTGCCAGCGGATTTGTCCTTAAATTGGGTCATTCTTTCTAATTCCCCAATATAAGCAACACATTGAAGCATCCATCCTGCCTGGGCGTGAGCAGGTACCTCTGATTGGATAAACAATGTCGCTTTCTCTGGATCAAGACCAACAGCTAAATAAAGAGCTGCTAAGCTTCTAATATTTTGGCGGAGAGCTAATCGGTCCTGACTCACTGTAATCGCATGTTGATCGACGACACAAAAATAGCCATTATAGTCATGCTGCAAATCGACAAATTGCTTCATTGCTCCAATATAGTTCCCTAATGTGACAGAACCGCTCGGCTGAATGCCTGAAAAAATTGTCTTCTTTGTCATACTAAAACCTCTTTTCTTCAATATAAAAAGGCCCACCCATCACTTTTCGACAGAAAAGGGACGAATGAACCGTGGTACCACCCTTGTTATTTCACATAGAAATCACTCAAGACGTTGATAACGGAGACTGCTCCGTCTAAGCCTACTCACTTTTTTAGAAGTGTTCGGTTAGCTGCTCCAAAGCCCATTCCATACATGCCATTATCTGCTCACACCGGCCGCAGACTCTCTGTAAATGGTGAATATATGTACTCTTCTTTTTCATCGCAACAATATGTCTATCTATTATAAAGGATGACCATGAAAAAGTCACGAAGCCATTATGTGACCTTCTCATCATGCCTATTGACACTTAAAATTTTAGATAAAATACCAAATATCTGTCAGAATTTTTTAAAAAAGGATGATTAATTATATGTATAAAACATTATTCCTGCTGAATTTGTTAAATTATTTTAATCAATTTACGCTTTAATTTGTTGAAGTGATTGAGACTTTAGTTTATAAAAATCCCTCTTTATCCCCATTTACGTTTTTAAAAAATATATGAAATTGATATTGCAATAAATTATTCTATTCATTATAATGAATTTGTTCACACGTTTGTGCTAGGCTCTTTACATAGTGAAAATTCAGAAAAAACAAAAGAAATAGAAAGTAAGCTATTTAGGGACTTTTTTACGCTATTTCTTAAATCTGAATCTCATCTTCTATCGAGACCTTTGAACTAAAAACATATTATAAGGGGGAATACAGTTGAAAAAGCGTTGGTCTGTTGTTACTTTAATGCTTATTTTCACACTTGTATTAAGCGCTTGTGGTTTCAGCGGAAACAAATCAGGCGACAGCACGAGCAGTTCTGGAGAGGCTAAAACAACATTAAATGTGAATATCTCCACTGAGCCTTTTTCTCTACATCCGGGATTGGCAAATGATTCAACTTCAGGTAGTGTCATCCGTCAGACTTTTGAGGGATTAACAAGAATTAACGCTGAAGGAAAGCCAGAAAATGCAATGGCTTCTGATATCAAAACAAGTGCTGATGGTAAAACTTATACATTCACACTTCGTGATGCAAAATGGTCTAATGGTGACCCTGTAAAAGCAGAAGATTTTGAATATGCTTGGAAATGGGCATTAGATCCTAAAAATGAATCTCAATATGCTTACCAGCTTTACTATATTAAAGGTGCTGAAGCAGCAAACAAAGGGAAAGCGAAAGTTGCTGATGTTGGCATTAAAGCTAAAGACGACAAAACGCTTGTAGTTGAGCTAGAGAACCCAACACCGTTCTTTACTGAACTAACTGCATTCTATACTTATATGCCAGTCAACAAAAAAGTGGCTGAAAAGAATAAAAACTGGTACACAAATGCTGGTGAAAACTACGTATCTAACGGACCATTCGTTCTTTCTAAATGGAAACATGGCGGTTCTATCACGCTTGAAAAGAACAATGAATACTGGGATAAAGATACTGTGAAATTGAAAAAAATCAACATGTCTATGATCAAAGATACAAACACTGAACTTAGCATGTTCAAAAAAGGCGAGCTTGACTGGGCTGGTTCTCCGACTGGAAGCCTTCCAACTGAGTCTTTAAAAACATTGAAAAAAGAGGGCGGTCTGAAAATCCAGACGATCGCTGGTATCTATAACTACAAATTCAACACAGAAGTAAAACCTTTAAACAATGCAAACATCCGTAAGGCCCTTGCATACTCAATCAACCGTCAAGCGATCGTTGACAAAATTACGCAAGGTGAACAAGTTCCAGCAATGGCAATCGTTCCACCAACAATGGAAGGATTCACAGATAACAAAACTGGCTACTTCAAAGATCACGATGTAGATACAGCTAAAAAGCTTCTTGAAAAAGGTGCGAAAGAATTAGGTTATAAGTCTGTTTCTGATCTTCCAACATTGAAACTTTCTTACAACACAGATGAAGGCCACCAAAAGATTGCACAAGCAATTCAAGAAATGTGGAAAAAAGATTTAGGTGTGAAAGTTGAACTTGATAACTCTGAGTGGAACGTATACATCGACAAAATCCACAGCGGAGACTACCAAATCGGACGTATGGGCTGGTTAGGTGACTTCAACGATCCAGTGAACTTCCTTGAGCTTTACAAAGATAAAGACGGTGGAAACAACGACACTGGATGGGAAAGCAAAGAGTACAAACAATTGTTGAATGATTCTGCAAAAGAAACAGATAAAACGAAGCGTGAAGAAATGCTGAAAAAAGCAGAAGAAATCATCATCAACGATATGCCTGTAGCACCAATTTACTTCTACACTCAGCTTTGGGTACAAGATCCAAAACTTAAAGGTGTAGTTGTATCTGGACTAGGTGATGTTCAATACAAATGGGCACATTTCGAAAAGTAAGAGTCATAGTGTAAGAGATCTACGGCAAGGATCTTAAGGTATATGGAGGATGTCTCTCCATATACCTTTCTTGCTGATTAGAGAAATTGTTGTAAAATCATGGAGGTGCAATTCCGTTGCTTAAATATATCGGTAAGCGATTAATATATATTTTAATCACACTGTTTGTTATTGTAACTGCAACTTTCTTTCTCATGCAGGCAGCACCTGGTGGTCCATTCTCTGGAGAGAAGAAACTTCCTGCTGAAATTGAAGCAAACCTAAACGAGCACTACGGATTGGACAAGCCCTTATTTGTTCAATATGTAAACTACCTAGGTTCAGTTGCAACATTAGATTTTGGTCCCTCATTTAAATATAAAGGACAAACTGTAAATGACTTAATCAGTTCTGGATTCCCCGTTTCCTTTACCCTCGGAATTGAGGCAATTCTCCTCGCATTAGCATTTGGTGTATTGTTTGGGGTCCTTGCAGCGCTCTATCATAACAAGTGGCAAGACTATACGATTGCCATTTTAACGATCTTTGGAATTTCAGTTCCAAGTTTCATTTTAGCGGCGCTACTACAATATGTATTTGCATCTGAGGCAAGTATTATAGCGATCTTCCCAGTTGCAGGATGGGAGTCTTGGGCAAGCACCGTACTACCTTCTATTGCACTTTCCTTCATGCCAATGGCATTTATCGCTAGACTTGCACGGTCAAGTATGCTTGAAGTACTAAATAGTGACTACATTAGAACGGCTAGAGCGAAAGGATTAACAAAATCTGCTGTGACGATCAAACACGCCATCCGAAACGCATTGTTACCTGTTATCACATACATGGGACCAATGGCTGCTTCAGTTTTAACAGGTAGTTTTGTCGTTGAGAAGATTTTTGGTATCCCTGGATTAGGCTCTCACTTTGTCACAAGCATTACAAACCGTGATTACACCGTCATCATGGGTGTTACAGTCTTCTACAGTATTATTCTATTAATCAGTATTCTAGTCGTTGACGTCCTCTACGGTATTATCGATCCTAGAATTAAACTGACGAAGGCGAAGAAAGGGGTCTAACACATGGAAGAGATGAGAAAAGATTTATTTGTGCCTGCGACAGCTGACGCAGCAGAATCTGAAAAAATTTCTAAACCTAGTCTATCTTTATGGAAGGATGCCATGCTTCGCTTCCGTGCCAATAAACTTGCAATGGTTGGACTTACAATCATTTTTATTATTGTGATGCTGGCCATCTTTGTTCCGATGTTTTCTAAATATGATTACTCCACGACCGATTTGCTGAATGCTGACCAGCCGCCTTCAAAAGAGCACTGGTTTGGTACAGATGATTTAGGACGTGACATGTTTGTCCGTACATGGGTCGGGGCAAGAATTTCGATCTTCATCGGTCTTGCTGCAGCGGTTCTTGACGTGATCATCGGTATTATCTGGGGAAGTATTGCTGCGTTCAAAGGCGGCCGTACAGATGAAGTGATGATGCGTATCGCAGACGTTTTATGGGCAATTCCAACACTATTAATGGTTATCTTAATGATGGTTGTTCTGCCAAAAGGATTATTAACGATTATCCTCGCCATGACAGTCGTAGGCTGGATTAACATGGCACGTATTGTTCGGGGACAGGTTTTACAATTAAAGAGTCAAGAATACGTTCTTGCAGCACAAACATTAGGTGCGAAAACATCTAGACTTTTATTTAAACACTTAATTCCAAACTCAATGGGACCAATTCTTGTGACAATGACATTAACGATTCCTTCTGCTATCTTCACAGAGGCATTCCTAAGCTACCTAGGGCTTGGTGTACCGGCTCCGTTAGCGAGCTGGGGAACAATGGCGTCTGACGGAATTCCAGCCATGACGTACTACCCTTGGAGATTATGGTTCCCAGCCGCATTTATCTGTATTACAATGTTTGGTTTTAACGTGGTTGGAGACGGACTAAGAGACGCTTTAGATCCGAAGTTGCGTAAATAAGGAGTGATTAGGATGGAACGTGAACGTATTCTAGAGGTGAAAGACCTTGCAATCTCATTTAAAACATATGGTGGAGAGGTTCAAGCCATTCGTGGTGTGAACTTCCACTTAAATAAAGGCGAGACACTTGCTATTGTAGGTGAATCTGGCTCTGGTAAAAGTGTAACATCACAAGCGATCATGAGATTAATTCCGATGCCGCCGGGTTATTTCAAGCGCGGACAGATCCTGTTTGATGGCCAAGATATTGTCAAGAAAACTGAGAAACAAATGCAAACCATTCGAGGAAAAGATATCTCAATGATCTTCCAAGATCCGATGACATCTTTGAATCCAACGATGAAAGTCGGGAAACAAATTACAGAAGTGCTGTTCAAGCATGAACAAATTTCAAAAGAAGCGGCTGAAAAAAGAGCCATTGAACTATTGGAGCTCGTTGGAATTCCAATGCCTGAAAAAAGAATTAAACAATATCCGCACGAATTTAGTGGCGGGATGAGACAAAGGGTTGTCATCGCCATGGCGCTTGCAGCAGATCCAAAGCTGCTGATTGCCGATGAGCCAACGACTGCACTTGATGTAACAATTCAAGCACAAATTTTAGAATTAATGAAAGAAATTCAGCAAAAGGTTGACACTTCGATTATCTTTATTACGCATGATCTAGGTGTTGTTGCCAACGTCGCTGATCGTGTAGCTGTTATGTATGCAGGACAGATTGTGGAGACAGGGACTGTCGATGAAATTTTCTACAATCCTAAGCATCCGTATACATGGGGACTTTTAGCATCCATGCCGAGTCTTGACACAGATGGCGGAGATGAAGGAAAGCTGACTGCCATTCCAGGAACACCGCCAGATCTGACAAACCCGCCGAAAGGAGATGCATTTGCACTCCGCAGCGATTATGCAATGAAAATTGACTTTGAACAAGAACCGCCAATGTTCAAAGTATCAGATACGCATTATGTGAAATCATGGCTACTTCATCCGAATGCACCTAAAGTTGAACCGCCTGCTTCTGTAAAGGCGAGAATGCGTGAACTAGAAGGTAGCTACGAAAAACCTGTATTAGTAAAAGAGGGTGAATAGCATGGCAGAAAAACTGTTAGAAATCAAAAATTTGAAACAGCATTTCCATACAGCAAGAGGAACTGTGAAAGCAGTTGATGGGGTTTCATTTGATATTTACAAAGGTGAAACGCTTGGTCTTGTAGGTGAGTCTGGTTGTGGTAAATCCACTACGGGCCGTTCGATCATTAGACTTTATGATGCGACAGATGGTGAAGTTCTTTATAAGGGTGAAAATGTACACGGGAAGAAATCAAGACAAAAAATGCTTGAGTTCAACCGTCAAATGCAGATGATCTTCCAAGATCCATATGCTTCACTCAACCCTAGAATGACAGTGCTTGACATCATTGCAGAGGGCATCGACATTCATGGCCTTGCAAAAACAAAACAGGCGCGTAAAGAGCGTGTGTACCAATTACTTGAAACTGTTGGCTTGAACAAAGAGCACGCGAACAGATACCCGCATGAATTCTCAGGCGGTCAAAGACAGCGTATCGGAATTGCACGTGCATTAGCAGTAGAGCCGGATTTCATCATCGCCGATGAACCAATCTCTGCATTAGACGTGTCGATCCAAGCGCAGGTCGTCAATTTATTGAAAGAGCTTCAAGAGGAAAAAGGTTTAACGTACTTATTCATTGCCCATGACTTGTCCATGGTAAAATACATCAGCGATCGTATCGGCGTGATGTATTTCGGAAAATTGGTTGAACTGGCACCAGCGAATGAATTATACGAAAACCCGCTTCATCCATATACAAAATCATTGCTGTCTGCGATTCCGCTTCCAGATCCTGATTATGAGCGTAACCGCAAACGAATCAAGTATGATCCATCTGTTCACAAAGGAACAAACACCGAGTTCCGTGAAGTGAAGCCAGGTCACTTTGTGAGCTGCACAGAGGAAGAATTCAAAGAGCTACAGGCGAAACAATCATAAGAAGGAAGAAGCACTGCTAAGTCAGTGCTTCTTTTTTTATTTTACAAAAAAACAAGATGATGGTAATTTTTAGTTAAGTACAAGCAGATACCGGAGGAAATCAAATGTTAAATTGGAAAACCTTTCGTTATTCATTGCTTCATGTACTCATTGTATTCATGCTTTTTTCAACGTCTTTTTTCAGGAAACCAAACGGAGGAAAGTGGATGCTCGCGTTTATGGTGCTCATTGGGATTGTGTCTTTTTCAGTGGAATATATGCTTAACCGAAAGACAAGCGGTCAGAAGCAAGAAGCACGGCGTGTAAAATATCTTTATTTCATCATGCTTCAAATTGTCATGACACTTATCCTGTTTGTCTGCATTCAACTCGTCATGAATCGTTCGTTATAAAACTTTTTTTGCGTTAATTGAAAAAAAGTGAAACTACTTTAGACTTTGCTGCGTCTTACTAGTACAGGCGTTTAAATAGCAGGAAATCGGGAATATCTAAGGAAGTGGTTCTTAACTATAGCATAAGGAGCAGATCCATGAATTGGTATGAAAAGCTCAGTGAATATTTCCCGATAGAAGAAATGAAGTCAAAAGAGCATATGGAAGCTTTATTAAAGGAAAGAAGTGATATTTATCATAAGGAGGAAGGACCTCATCATGTGATGATGTACGCCGAATTTGATTCTTTCATCTTTATTGATTATTTATTTGTTTCCAAAGATGCAAGAGGTGAAGGCCTCGGGTCAAAGCTTATTCATAAGCTGAAGGAAAAAAAGAAACCGATCTTGCTTGAGGTCGAGCCTGTAGATGAAGATGATGCAGATACTGCAAAACGCCTAAAGTTTTACCAAAGAGAGCACTTCAAGCATGCAGAATCAATCGGTTATAAACGCAGGTCACTTGCAACAAATGAAGTGAACCGCATGGAAATTCTTTATTGGTCGCCTCTTACAAATCATGAGGAAGAGATCATGGAAGCCATGAGGAAGACCTATGAACGAATCCATACGTATAAAGATGAAGAATGGTATGGACAATCGTATGAGGATGTTGATGATGTATTGAAGATCATTGAAAATAGAAAGCAAAAAAATATTTTCGATCATCTCGACTAAATGAGAATGTTCTGACATCCAGCAGCACCACAAAATGAATGAAATTGTCTAGTTTTTGTCACAAAAATTGCAAGAAAATCTGTTCACACTTACTTTTTTATAGTATAATCACTATAAAGATTACTTATTTAGAACAATTTTAATTTAAGAATACAGATCAATATTCATTCTACAAATTGAGGAGTGAAGATTTATGGTAACATTATACACATCACCAAGCTGTACATCATGTAGAAAAGCAAGAGCGTGGTTAGAAGAGCACAATATCCCATATCAAGAGAGAAACATTTTTTCTGAGCCTCTTTCAATCGATGAAATCAAAGAAATTCTTCGAATGACAGAAGACGGTACAGACGAAATTATCTCAACACGTTCAAAAGTATTCCAAAAACTAAATGTCAATGTTGAGACAATGCCGCTTCAACAATTGTATAAACTAATCAATGAGCATCCAGGTCTTTTGCGTCGTCCAATTATCTTGGATGAAAAAAGATTACAAGTTGGGTACAATGAAGATGAAATTAGACGTTTCTTACCAAGAACGGTTCGTACATTCCAACTAAGAGAAGCTCAGCGACTTGCTAACTAATAAAAATACGAAAAGCTGCCGATCATTTGGCAGCTTTTTTTATTTGTTTTCAGCCGTTTGTTCGTAAAAGAGGCTTGCTAATATGACTGTAATGACGGTTAAAAACGGTAGCATCAATTCAAGCGTGGCATGCTGTGACATAAATTCAGTCAATTTCACATCACGCACAATCATTTCTCCGCCAGTAAAGGCCAAAAGCGCACTTCCTCCGTATAAAAGAAACGGAAATTTAGTTAAAGCTGCATGAATCAGCTTGCTTCCCCAAATAATAATCGGTACAGAAATCATGAGGCCAAAAGCGGTCAGAATCATGTTGCCTTTTGCCGCACCTGCAACTGCGATGACATTATCAAGTGACATAAAGAGGTCTGCAATCACAATGGTTTGAACCGCACGCCAAAGGGAGCCGCTGCTCTTAATCCGAATCGATTCCTTTTTTTGTTCAATTAACAGATTGTATCCTATATAAAGGAGAAAAAGACCGCCAATAAACTGCAAATAAGGGATAGTCAATAAATAAACTGCGGCACCAGTCATTGTAATTCTCATCAGAACGGCCAAAAGAGTGCCGATCCAAATGGCTTTATTGCGTTTGTCTTGTGATAAACTGCGACTGGCCATCGCAATGATGAGCGCATTATCTCCGCCTAAAATCAGGTCTATGCCAATAATCATCAGTAAGGATACGATCCACTCTGTTTCCATCCATTTCACCTCTTGTCCTAATAGAGCTCGTACAACCAATATATGAAGACAATTCAAATATATGTTTCTGCAAGTTTTCTCTGCAAAAAATGCGTTTTTATTTCTTTTATTCATGTTTTATCATAAAATAGACAATACGAAGCAATACCTCAATTCTTTAAACGGTTAACATGTAGACGGAACGGGTAAAGTGTAGTAAAGTACTATTAATTGGGAGCTTGTATGTCCCTTCAACATCTTATATAGAAGGGAAGGTTGGCAAAATGGAAATCGAAAGAATAAATGAACATACAGTAAAATTTTATATTTCCTACGGTGATATTGAAGATCGCGGATTTGACCGTGAAGAGATTTGGTATAATCGTGAGCGCAGTGAAGAGCTGTTTTGGGAAGTAATGGACGAAGTGCACGAAGAAGAAGAATTTGCAGTAGAGGGGCCGCTTTGGATTCAAGTACAGGCACTTGATAAAGGTCTTGAAATTGTCGTGACAAAAGCCCAACTTTCTAAAGATGGACAAAAGCTCGAATTGCCGATTCCAGAAGATAAAAAAGATCAAACAGATGAAGAAAGCTTAGACGCACTGCTTGATGATTTTCATAAAGAAGAGCAAGATCAAGAAGACCATAATGAGAAGGACAAAAAACTTCAACTTCAATTCGTGTTGAAAATGGATGACTTTGAAGATTTGATTGCACTTTCTCAATTAAATATGCAGGATTTTACCACAAGTTTATATTCGTTTGAAAACCGTTATTATCTATATGTTGACTTCCACGAGGATTTGTCAGATGAGCAAGTGGAAAATAAGCTCAGCATTTTGCTTGAATATGCTCATGAATCAGTGGTCAGCATCTACAGACTGAAAGAATACGGTCAGCTGATTATCGAAGGGAATGCCCTTGAAACGATTCAACAGCACTTCTCGTAACTAACAAAAAGTCGATTTCTATAGAGGAATCGGCTTTTTTATCTGAATGAATAGGTAAATAAAGAGATCGGCAAGGAGAAAAATGAAATGAGAAATGTAGTCAAAGTTCTATTTTTTCTAATCATTACGATAGGTGCTTATTTAATCATCCAATTGATTGTCGGTGATTTAGCGGTAAGTGTATTAAGTTCTGTCAGTGTTCTATTTACTTTATCGATTATTTTCATCGGATTTGTTATTTTCTTGGAGAACCGGAATCCGTCTCAAACGATTACATGGCTTGTCCTGCTTGGCAGCTTTCCGTTATTCGGCTTTTTGTTCTACATTTTCTTTGGACGCAATATTAAAAAGCGCCGACTGTTTGAAAAGAAGGCGGTATTGGACGAGAAGTTAATCCAGGAAGATGAAAATATCCATAGAGAAGCAATTGAAAAAATGACGCATATGGGTGATCATCAGCAGCTCTTATTTAAGCTGGCCCACAGACTTGGACATACTCCTATTACATATCGCACGTCCTCTAAAGTCTTAACCAATGGTGAAGAAACATTCTCTCATATTTTTGAAGAGATTAAAAAAGCAACACATCACATTCATTTAGAATATTACATTCTCCGCCACGATGACCTTGGCCAAGAATTAAAGGACATTCTCATTGAAAAAGCGAAAAATGGCGTGATTGTCCGCTTTTTATATGACGATGTAGGAAGCTTAAAACTTTCTCGTCAATATATTGCTGACCTAGAAAAGGCTGGCGTTCAGATCGTTCCGTTTTTACCAGTAAGGCTCCCCCTTTTAAATAATAAAATCAACTTCCGAAATCATAGAAAAATTGTCGTAATTGATGGGGAAGTGGGATTTGTCGGCGGGCTTAACATTGGAGACGAATACATGGGCAGAAGCAGACAATATGGATTCTGGCGTGATACTCATTTGATGATTAAGGGCGAAGCTGTTCGTGACCTCCAGCAGATTTTCATGCAGGATTGGTATTATATGACGAATGAAAGATGCTCTGGTGTGGACTATTTCAAAGATTTCAGCCACCTTGAGAGTACAACAGAAGGCGTACAAATGATTGCTGGCGGGCCTGACAAGCAGTGGGAGGTCATTAAAAATCTCTTTTTCTCCATGATCATCTCCGCCAAAAAATCCATCTGGATCGCTTCACCGTATTTTGTGCCGGATGATGATATTTTGTCCGCATTGAAAATTGCCGCATTGAGCGGAGTAGATGTACGGATTATTGCTCCAAAGAATCCAGATAAACGGATTGTTTTCCATGCGTCTCGTTCTTACTTCCCGGAGCTTCTTGACGCAGGGGCAAAGGTGTACGAGTATGATCAAGGCTTTATGCATAGTAAATTTATTATTGTGGATAGCGAGTTGGCTTCGATAGGAACGGCAAACATGGATATGAGAAGCTTTCATTTGAACTTTGAAGTGAATGCCTTCCTCTATAAAACAAAAAGCACCGAGAAGCTCGTCAACGATTTCTTAGGTGATTTAGAGCAGTCACATGAAATTGTTCCTGAAGAGTTTGCAAAGAGACCTTTGGGGGTCAGACTGTTTGAATCAACAGCAAGATTATTATCACCACTTTTATAAAGATTGTATTTTCCCCCTTTTCTATAAGGGGGATTTTTAATTTTCCTGAAGAGATGATCATTAAAATCATCTTTTGACACGGTAAAAATTCATTTTGCCTTTTCGCTTCCTTATAGACGAACAAGCTATAATACGGTCATCAAAGAGCGAGGGGCGAACTGAATGAATACAGCAATGATGGATAACGGTAAGCTTATCCGAATGACACATCATTTATCGAAAAGCCGTCTGGAGCATGTAAGAAAGACGTGCAAATTTTATTGTCCTGAGTGCAGGGAGGAGGTGCAATTAAAGCTAGGGGAGCATCGTGTCTATCATTTTGCGCATAAACAGCTGACAGCATGTCCGTTAGCCTCAGGCGAAACGGCTTATCATCAGGCGGGAAAGGAAGCTATTATGAATTGGCTGAAGGGGCTTGGACATAAACCGGCGCTGGAAAAGTATATGTCAAAGATTCATCAGCGTCCTGATGTGACCGTCTCTATAGGAAATGAAACTTATGCAATCGAATTTCAATGTGCAAATATTTCCCGGCAAGAGCTTCGCAGAAGAACTGCAGGTCTCCGCGAGGGAGGGCTCTTTCCCATATGGATGATAGGGGCAAATCGTTTAAACCGAAAATCTGCCCAGCTTTTTTCTTTCTCCTCCATTCATTGGGGAATTTTAAGGGAATCAGAGGAAAGGCGGTTGATTTTTTTCTGCCCGATCCAGAATAGGTTCATCCATCTCGATCAATTCCTTGTGTTTCAATCAACGAAAATATGTGCGGCAATAACTGTCAGACCACCTTCAGCATACCGCGAAATTCCGGCATTTCTATCTCCGCCTTCAAGCAAGCGTCAAGTAAACCAACAATGGATTAAATGTATACAGCAATTTAGGTTGCGTCCTCCTCGCATTTTATCAAATGAAAGCAAACGTTTGAGAAGTATTTTTTATGAGCATCATCAAACAGCATTCCCTTTTTTGCCAACTGAATTATTTATTCCAGTGCAAGAAGCGTATATTTTTACAAGTCCCGTGTATGTTTGGCAGGGGTGTCTCTATGATTGGATGATGAGGAAAAAAGGAAGCGGAAGAGTGACAATTCAGCAGCTAATGATGGAAATCAATCGATGTGTGCAAATGAAAGAAGTGAAACTCCGATATGGCGATGTTTCAAGAGAAGAAATAAAAGAGGTGGTCACTGCATATGTAAATGCGCTTGTAAGACAAGGGTTTTTACATATGACGAAAGAGGGTAATTATGAAGTATCGTCGAATCAAATGCCTATACGAACACTAGATGAAGTGTTAAAACGAGATGCTTTCATATTTCATTAGCATGTTTCATCACCACTTTGATCATGATAAGAAAAAGGTGGTGCTGCTATTGAATCAAAAGAAACGCTTTTTTCTCATTTTTTTAGTCTGTTTGGTATTTATTTCTGCATATGATTTGACAAATATAGTTCAAAACAAAGAAGATAAATACAACACCAATTTCTTTCACTTTCCGAAAGGTTGGTTCAACACAACTCAAGCAAGGGGGATTCATATGACTTCACAAAACAAAAACAATCATCTACCAGACAGAAGCGAAGTAAAAGAAGAAAACAAATGGCGTCTTGAAGATATTTTTGAAAGCGTCGATGCATGGAACAAGGAATTCGAAGCGGTCAAAAAAGAAATTCCGAAGCTGGCTCAGTTTAAAGGCAAGCTGGCCCATTCTGCTGATGTCCTGTATGAAGCCCTAACCTTTCAGGATCAACTTTCTGAAAAGCTTGGCAAGCTTTATACATATGCGCACATGAAATACGATGAAGATACAACGAACTCATCATTTCAGGCGTTAAATGATAAGGCATCAAATCTATTTACACAGCTGTCAAGTACATCTGCTTATATTGTTCCAGAGATTTTATCGATTCAAGAAGATAAATTGCAGCAATTCATACTAGAAAAAGAAGAATTAAAACTGTACTCACATGCTCTCGAAGAAATTAATAAAGAGCGTCCACATATTTTAAGTGAGGAGCAAGAAGCTTTATTAGCTGAGGCCTCTGAACCACTTTCATCTTCATCTACTACTTTTAGTATGTTTAACAACGCCGACATTTCTTTTCCTTCTGTAAAGGATGAGAATGGGGAGGAAAAGAAGATTACCCACGGCAACTTCATCACATTTTTAAATAGTGATGATCGTGAAGTGAGAAAGAATGCCTTTAAAGCTGTGTATAAAACGTATGATCAGTATAAGAATACACTTGCTTCTACACTGAGCGGTTCAATTAAGAAGGATAATTTTTATGCAAAAGTACGAAATTACAAATCGGCAAGAGAAGCAGCATTATCACGAAACAGCATCCCGGAAGAAGTGTATGACAATCTAATTGATACAGTTCATCAATATTTACCGTTATTACACCGTTATATTGAATTACGTAAAAAGGTATTAAAGCTTGATGAAGTGCACAATTACGACTTGTACACACCACTTGTGAAAGATGCTGGCATGAAGCTCACCTACGATGAAGCAAAGGATTATATGCTGAAAGGGTTAGCCCCATTAGGAGAAGAATATGTGTCCGTGTTAAAAGAAGGACTCGAAAATCGCTGGGTAGACGTTTATGAGAATAAAGGGAAACGAAGCGGTGCTTATTCATCTGGGAGCTATGGTACAAAGCCATATATCCTCATGAACTGGCAAAATAACATTGATAATTTGTTTACACTGGCTCATGAATTTGGGCATTCTGTACACAGCTACTATACAAGAAAGCACCAGCCATATCCGTATGGAAACTACAGTATCTTTGTAGCGGAAGTGGCTTCCACTACAAATGAGGCGTTACTAGGTGAATACCTGCTTAATCATTTAGACGATAAAAAGCAGCGTTTGTATGTATTAAACCACTTGTTAGAAGGATTTAGAGGAACGGTATTTAGACAAACGATGTTTGCTGAGTTTGAGCATCTTATTCATGTGAAAGCACAAGAAGGAGAGGCTTTAACGCCAGAATTTATGACGAACCTTTATTATGACCTGAACAAGAAGTACTTTGGTGACGGCATGGTGGTTGATAAGGAAATCGGATTAGAGTGGACGAGAATCCCTCATTTCTATTACAACTATTATGTGTATCAATACGCGACAGGCTATAGCGCGGCGCAGGCATTAAGCAAGCAAATATTACAAGAAGGAAAACCAGCGGTAGAGCGCTACACCGATTTCCTTAAAGCAGGAAGCTCTGATTATCCAATCAATGTGCTGAAAAAAGCAGGGGTTGATATGGCTTCTAAAGAACCAATCAAAGCAGCATGTCAATTGTTCGAAGAAAAACTAAAAGAAATGGAAGAGCTCATCTCCAAAACAGGTGAGTGATGAAAAGACTTCTGTCAGACGTGTGAGTGCTATCTCATCTTTTGACAGGAGTTTTTTTCTCATAAAAAAAGACCTCTTCAGATGTCGAGGCCATTCCATGTCAAACATCAACCTTTAAAACCTCTAAAGGTCTTACGGTGATTCATTCGATAAAGCGTAAAAAGAATCGAAGCAAATAAGAGTGGAGACGTCAAATAAAGAGGAAGCATCTTCATTAAGCCTAATATATTTAAAAAGAAACATAAGCCAATGGCAACAAGTCCAATAGTTGTGCTGCGCATGCAGATCCCCCCATTTTTTTGTTACTTTTACTATATGAAAGTGACAACCCTCTTATGTTTTGTGACAAAAATATGAACATATAGTATATCTGTTGTCATAAGTCGACAAAATTTGATATACTACAGATGTGAAATTAATCACATACAAACATTACCCCTTTGTTTGACCGTGAAAAATTTCTCCCATCCCCTTTGTTGTCGTTAAGACATAGTGAAACCGCGCTTATCCCGGCGCGGTTTCTTCGTATTTATAAACAGAACGAATGTTCCTAGTGGAGGTAAAGAAAAACATGGGTCAGCACCCATGTTCATTTTCACAGCGATAGACATCAAGATCTGTATGGTGGTCATTCTCTTTATAGCGCCAAAACATTTCTTGCTGCACTTGGACACGTTCTACCTTTTGAGCGAAAGCCAGCTTCTTCATTTCTCGTTCAACTTCTTCAAGCGTCAGGTCATAGACAACGGCTATCTCTTTTGCGGAAGCAAATTGAAAGTAAGCAATAAACCATTCAATTGGAGGCCGTTCTGATGGTGTTGGTTTTTCACCAATCATTTCAAAAAGGATTTCTTCGTAAATATCATAAGAGTAGGCACCTGAAATTTTTAATCCTTCGTCTCCATTTACTGTATTAAAAAAGGCGAAGGTCGGAAGCTCAGATACGTCCATTTCTGCTGCAATTTTCATATCACATTGCAGTGCTTTCACAGCACTTTGAGAATGAATGTCGCGCTGGAATTCCTCGATGTCCAGTCCAGCACTTTTTGCATTTTCTATCAGCACCTGCTCACTTGTGACATCTTGCTGATGGCAAAAAAGTGATTC
Source organism: Bacillus sp. FSL R5-0712 (assembly GCF_038593285.1). Taxonomy (NCBI): domain Bacteria; kingdom Bacillati; phylum Bacillota; class Bacilli; order Caryophanales; family Bacillaceae; genus Bacillus; species Bacillus sp. FSL R5-0712. Next base: position 1,186,934 of record NZ_CP151981.1, read on the forward strand.
TTGAATGAGACGCAAAAATTTCATTCCGCATTTTCTGCCTTGAAGCTCCGCTGCTTTTAGTGCGAGTGAGGCGAGGTAGGGTGATGTCACAATTTGTTCAGACAGCATTTGTTCTTTTTTGGTCTGCGTTTTAGTGGCAAATTTCCCCCATGCTTCAGTCAGTAAATGTTTCTTTCTTTTCCGATTCAAAGCATTAATACTAGAACTTGTTACCGTTCGTAAAGTGAAAAAACGGCCATATTTCATTTTCAACTTTTTAATGGACGGCTCTAATAACCAGCAGTCTGGGCTTAGAGGATCAATGAATACATAGATTTCAATCGGCTTTTGAGGATGTCCGTGACAGTGTGAGAAATATTGATCGTGCGTATTGCAGCTCAAGATCGTCCATCCTTTTCAGGTGTTTGGTTGACCATATGACGAGCCGTCAGAGAAAGCCGTTCAAATAAAAAGTCACGAATATCGCCGGTTAATCCTACTTGATCCATTGCATCCTCCATGCATTCAAGCCATGCGTCAGCTCGCTCCTCAGTAATCGGAAAAGGGAGATGTCTCGCCCGCAGCATTGGGTGGCCATGCTCTTCTGTATAAAGCGGTGGTCCGCCTAAATATTGCGTTAAAAACTGTTTTTGTTTTCTTGCTGTTTCTTTTAAGTCATCCGGGAAAATAGGATGAAGCAAAGGATGACACTTTACATTTTCATAAAAAGTATCAACAAGTTGCGATAGAAGTTCCTCTCCAACCGCTTCGTAAGGTGCGTTAAACGATTGTACCATGTTGACTACTCCTTTTACTCGTAGTTAATAGGATGACTCACCCTATTGCGCATTTCATTTATTTCAAAAGTGATATTCAGTTTGTTCTATTTTATTGTTTCTATTCTTGTACTTATTTTAACAACCTCATCTCAATTCCACAAACAAACCGCTTTGGTCTGCTCGAAATAAAGAGAGAATCGGGTTCTGTGATCAATTGACCATATCATAACACATTCAGTCAAAAAAGGGGGAAAAGCGACATACAAAAAACCGAAGAGGTTATTCTCTTCGGTTTAAGCGAAATATTGAGCTGTGATTTTCTTTACATAATTTTGTGTTTCTTTAAATGGAGGAATGCCTCCGTATTTATCTACATTTCCTGAGCCTGCATTATAGGCAGCTAAGGCGAGTGAGATATTCCCGTTATATTTATTGAGCATTTGTTTTAAATACTTCGTTCCGCCTTCAATGTTTTGGGACGCATCAAAAGCATTGTTGACGCCAAGTGATTTAGCAGTAGATGGCATGAGCTGCATGAGTCCAAGCGCACCTGCATGGCTGACAGCATTTGTGCGGTAGCCGGATTCCTGCTTGATGACCGCGTGAATCAGCTTTTCGGGAACGCCATGCTTTTGAGCCATTTGTGACACGATTTGATTCATCTCTTTTGATGATGAGCCGCTGGAGACAGCCTTTTGAAGCGGCGGCGTGTAGCTGTTGTTTAAGACATTTCCAATGCCATTCGCTGTATTTAATTGGTTGTCATTTGCATACAAAGATTGGGCCTCAAGCTGATCACTGCCGGAAGTGGCAGATAAATATGGGTTTGTACGCGCATATTGCGTGTTCGGAGCCGTTGATGGGTCCGTGCCCATAAAAGCAGAGATGGAAAGCGGGAGACGTGATAATTCTGATCCGCCTAAAAAATCTTGCAGCAGCGACTGAAATGAAGCTTGGGCATTCGATTCTTGACCCGCAGACATTTGCGTTTGTGCTGGATCTGTCTGTAACGTTTTAAGCGCTTGAAGCTGCATAAAGGATTGAAGTTGATTGACGTTCATCATGTTCCTCCTTCAAGGAATTCATCTATTCTGTGTTTTCATTTTTTCTTCATAAAAACGAACGACTTTGTTTTTCGTGTTTCGTACTGGAATATGAAATTTGCGGAGCAATGCGGAGAAAGCGGCTTGTCCGATTTCCAGGTCGCTCACTTCAAATTCAAGTTCATAGTCCTCTACTGTTAAATATCGGCTGTGATCCAAAACAATTAAGCCTTCTTGAATCATTTTTTCTGCTCTTGACGTTTCAAGTGAACCAAAGTACACAATTTGATCCTTTTGAATGTTCAGGTGGTCTAATCTTTCCGCAACTTCACCATCTGGCAGCTCAAAATCGTCAAGTTGAGATGGGGGAGCGATCGTTTGGTGGGTTTCGAGCAAGCCTATTTTGTGAGGTTCCTTTAATGTGAGCACCCATTGACCGTTTTTTTCTCTCATTCTTAATGCAGCCAATTGAGATTTTATATCAAATTGAGGTGTATCAAAATAATAGTTGGTTTGCGTGTGGAAATCCGCATCCTTCAATTGAAAATGCTGTTTCAGCTGTTCAAATTCTTCTTTCATTAATAATTGCTTTAGTTCGATTTCAATTTCCTGTGCCATTTTGACATCAACCTTTCATTAGAGGAAATATGATTATTGTACATGAAGTGTGTTCACCATGTAAAAGACTGTTTTTTTCACTCTATTTTCAATTTAGGTATGGACCAAAATGAATGAAGAATCTTGGGAAAGGATCATTTAAAAGAGAAAAACAGGGTTTTCTCAAAAAGTTCGGTTTATCAATATTGAACTTGATATGATAAAATAAAGCTGTACTTTGTTGTAAAGGAGATCATGATGCAAAACAGAATTGAAATCACAGAAGCAACTTTAAAAGAAGACAGGCTGATTTTGACAATCCAGTCAGAAGAGCAAATCCAAAAAGCAAAAGCATCAGGACAAATGCTTGTTGATTCTGATCACTTTGCGTTCGTTTACATACTTGAAACCGAGGAGTCCTTTTCGTATCTTATTTTAGGGGAACATACATGGGCTCCATTAAAAGAAGCAATGAATCGTGACATCCCTGTCTATTTGGCATCGGATGAATATTCGCTGGAACTCATTCAGCTTCAACAGGAATTACATTATTTAATCGACAATATTAAAGACAATGCCAATTACGGAGATATGGAAGAGAAAGTGAAAAGCACATTCCTCTGAAATAATTAGGTATATGGAATTGGGGGAAGTTTCATGGACAAAAAACAATGGGATCAATTCCTCGCACCGTATAAACAAGCAGTCGAAGAATTAAAAGTGAAACTAAAAGGCATTCGAAAGCTGTATGAATTCGAGGATGACCATTCACCAGTAGAATTTGTCACAGGCCGAGTGAAACCCGTTGCCAGCATATTAGAAAAGGCAAAGCGTAAAAACATCCCGATGCATGAGATTGAAACGATGCAGGATATTGCAGGGCTTCGCATTATGTGCCAGTTTGTAGAAGATATACAAGTCGTGAAAAAAATGCTCCAGTCACGTAAAGATTTTGTGGTTGTAGATAAACGCGACTATATTGCAGAACATAAAGAAAGCGGATACCGCTCTTACCACCTTGTTGTGTTATATCCGCTGCAAACCGTAAGTGGAGAGAAACAGCTCCTCGTCGAAATCCAAATTCGTACGCTTGCGATGAACTTTTGGGCGACCATTGAGCATTCTCTGAATTATAAATATAGCGGGAATATCCCGGAGAAGGTCAAGCTGCGCCTTCAAAGAGCATCTGAGGCAGCATCTCGTCTCGATGAAGAAATGTCCGAAATCAGAGGGGAAATTCAAGAAGCACAAGTGGCATTTTCCCGGAAAAAGAAAAACGACAGCTGAGCCAGTTTGATCAAATATGATGCTGCCCTCTCATAGCAGCAAGGTGAAAAAGGAGAAGAATTCATGAAATTTGCAGTTTCTTCAAAAGGGAATTCTGTATCTGACACGCTCAAAAGTAAAATTCAGACCTACTTATTGGATTTTGGTATGGAACTAAATGAAGAGGAACCGGATCTTGTCATTACGGTTGGTGGAGACGGCACCCTTCTTTATGCGTTTCACCGTTATAGCGACCGTCTAAATGAAACAGCGTTTGTCGGTGTTCATACAGGTCATCTTGGCTTCTATGCTGACTGGGTGCCGAGTGAAATTGAAAAACTCGTCTTAGCCATTGCGAAAACGCCTTATCATATTGTGGAATATCCGATCTTAGAAGTCATTGTCAGATACAACGACGGCGGCAGAGAAGAGAAATATTTAGCAATGAATGAATGTACGATTAAAAGCATGGAAGGGACACTTGTAGCAGATGTTGAAATTAGAGGCCAGCTGTTTGAAACATTCAGAGGTGACGGCCTTTGTCTGTCTACACCATCTGGCAGTACGGCCTATAATAAGGCACTGGGTGGCGCCATTATTCATCCTTCTATTAGAGCCATTCAGCTGGCAGAAATGGCTTCAATCAACAACCGAGTGTTTCGGACGGTCGGTTCACCGCTTATTTTGCCTGACCATCATACTTGTGTGATTAAACCGAGGAATGATGTCGATTTTCAGGTGACCATTGATCATTTGACACTGCTTCATAAAGACGTCAAATCCATTCAATGCCGGGTGGCAGACGAGAATGTCCGTTTTGCCAGATTTAGACCGTTTCCGTTTTGGAAAAGGGTGCAAGATTCCTTTATCGGAAAAGGAGAATAAGAAAGAGGTTGTTCCCGCTGGAATACTTTACGTTAAACAAAACCATAACAGCCAAAGAAGAAGGGCTGCTTTTAAAGGAATATTTAATTGATCTTGGCATTTCGAAAAGAATGCTGACGGATATTAAGTTTGATGGCGGTGACCTCCTCATTAATGGAGAGCATGTTACCGTGAAGTGCGAGCTGCATGAAGGGGACAGACTCACCATTTTATTTCCCGAGGAAAAAGTGAGTGAAGGGCTGAAGCCTGCACCGATTCCACTTGATATTATATTTGAGGACGAGCATGTCCTTGTGCTGAATAAAAGGCCGTATATTCCTTCGATCCCTTCTCGGGAGCACCCTGCGCACAGTATTGCGAATGGATTACTGCATCATTATGCCAAGCAGTCTGTTCGGCATACGGTTCATTTGGTGAACCGTCTTGATCGTGATACATCTGGTGTCATGCTTGTGGCGAAGCATCGCTTTGCCCATAGCCTTTTATCAAAGGCGCAAAAAAGTGGAGCGGTTAAACGAACATACAGAGCCTTTACACATGGCATGATCACAGAAAAACATGGAACGATCGCTGCAAAAATTGCCCGAAAAGGGGATAGTATTATCGAGCGGATGGTTGATGATGCTGGGCAGGAGGCAGTAACGCATTATTCCGTGCGAGCGGTAATCGCTGAGTTGAACATGTCGGATGTGTCTCTCTCACTTGAAACCGGGAGAACACATCAAATTCGTGTGCATATGCAATTTCTTGGGCATCCGCTCATCGGAGATACGCTGTATGGCGGAACGACCGAGCGGATAGACCGGCAGGCACTGCATAGTGAAACCCTTGTGTTTCCTCATCCGATGACAGGTGAGCAAATGACATTTTCAGCCCCGCTTCCTGATGATATGAAATCATTGCTTTTTTAAATAGAGAAACCCGGTCACCTGCAGCGCAGGACCGGGTTTTTTTATGATGTGAAATGCTGAAATCTAGAATCGTCATAAGGCATGGATGAAGGAACGGAGACCGTTTTAAGCTCAGGGTATGTGAGGGCAGACAGCTTGTTGCCAAATACGCAGCCTGTATCAATATTGACCGTTCTGCCAACGAATCGAGGTTCTTTTACTGGTGTATGGCCGTACACAATCCATGGTTTTCCGAGATACTCTTTTGCCCAGTCCTTGCGAACAGGCCGTCCATCTGGCCATGTTTCTCCTGTGACGGCACCAAATAATAAATAGGACCGCATTTGTTTATTCGGCTTTTTTCCAATATCCTTTTCCTTCATCGCCGCGTGTGCAATGATCAGCTCATCAGGAATGAGTACATCATAAAGCGGAGCCTTCTCGAATAACTGCTTAAATTCATGTGACAATTTGTTTTGTTCATGGATTGGCAGTTTTTTTATTTCGTTCACTGTGGTTTCGATGCCATGAAGCAATTTGACGGGATTTCCTTTTAAGTAGCGATAAAGCTTAAAGCAGTGGTTGCCAGGTACATAGCGGATTGCGCCGTGTGAATAGGCATGAATGACAAATCGCATGACGTCTACTGACTGAGGTCCACGATCTGTTAGATCACCAACAAGGGCCAGCGTTCTCTTATCAGGATGGACGGGTAATCCATGTTTGAGTTCGTATCCTAGTTTGTGTATGAGGGTAAGCAGCTCTTCGTAGCAGCCGTGGATATCGCCAATAATATCGAATTTCATAAGGTTTCCTCCTGATTTTTTCATCCATTCATCGGATATAAAGAAGTTTGAATTTTAGAAAATATAACGAATAGCTTTCATTTCATTTGGGCAATTGTTAGAATCAATGCTTTAACGTAAAACTTAAAAAATTAAACATGAATGTTAGGAGGCTTTAGCCAATGGAGCATACATCTGTTTCATCACTCGTTGTCGTTATTATTGTCGCCTTTTTCACCCCTATTTTATTGCACCGATTTAAGCTGACCATTCCGGTCGTTGTAGCTGAAATCATCATGGGGCTCATCATTGGGAAAAGCGGCCTTCAACTGGTTGTCGAACATGATGCGTGGTTAGATACATTATCCATGCTCGGTTTTATTTTTCTGATGTTTTTAAGTGGACTTGAAATAGATTTTTCTTCTTTTGAGTCAAAGAAGAAAGCACGAGAACTTCCAAATGGTTTAAAAGAACCAAATACATTTAAAGCAGCCACCATTATTTTTCTTGGGGTATTTTGTATTTCCTTTATCCTGTCCTATGCGTTTGTACTCGCAGGGTTTATCCAAAATGCCTTTTTAATGACGCTCATTATCTCTACCATTTCATTAGGCGTAGTGGTGCCAACCTTAAAAGAGGAAAAGTTGATGCAGACGAATATCGGTCAAATCATTCTGCTTGTAGCTGTCATTGCCGATTTGGTCACGATGATTTTACTTGCTGTGTTTTCCTCCATTTATGGAGATGGAACAGGGAACATGTGGCTCCTGCTCTTATTATTTGCTGCAGGCATTCTTCTTTATTTATTTGGCCGCGTATTTAAGACAAAGTCAATTTTTCAGTCGATGTCTAAAGGAACCGTGCAAATTGGGACAAGGGCAATCTTTACTCTCATTATAGTCTTAGTTGCCTTATCTGAATCACTCGGGGCTGAAAATATTCTAGGGGCGTTTTTAGCTGGTGTGCTTGTGTCCCTTCTTTCGCCAAATAAAGAACTCGTTCAGCAGCTGGACTCATTTGGCTACGGATTTTTAATCCCGATCTTTTTTGTGATGGTCGGAGTGGATCTGAATATATGGGCACTGTTTAAGGACCCGACGATTATGATCATGATTCCGCTTCTGTTTATTGCGCTGCTTATAAGTAAGCTCATCCCGATTCTTTATTTGAAAAAATGGTATGACATGAAAAAGGTCATTGGCTCCGGCTTTTTATTAACTTCAACTTTATCTCTCGTCATTGCAGCTGCGACGATTGGTGAGCGGCTCGGTGTCATTGATCATAAAATGTCAGGAGCGCTGATTTTAGTTGCTGTGCTAACGAGTATTTTAACACCTGTTTGGTTTAAAGCGCTGTTTAAAAAAGAACAAGCGGCAAGCCATAAGAAGCGTGTGACCTTTATTGGTGCAAATCAGCTGACTTTACCTGTCACACTTGATTTACATCAGGATGAATATGACATTCGGATTTTGCATGTGTTTCAAGAAAATAAGGAAGCACTGCTGGCAGACTCTATCTTTGAAGTCGAATCAATTGAACAATATGATGATGAGACGCTGAGAAAGGCAGGCGTCGGCCAAGAGGATGTCCTTGTCGTCGCAACAGGCAGTGAGACGAAAAATAAGGAAATTGCTTTATTTGCAAAAGAAGAAGGTTCAAAACAAGTCATTGCAAGTGTCAACAAAGCAGAGGCAGAGCTGACATTGAAGGAAGCGGGAATTGATACGTTTTCTACTTTCCTTTCATCTAAAACGGTGCTAAGAGCTTTGATTGAAGCACCTGATGCGATTCGATTGCTAACAAATGAGGATTCTTCTTTGTATCAAATTCAAATGAACAATCATCGTTATCATAATGTCATGCTAAGAGAATTTCCTTTCACCGGTGATTTGGTATTTGTTCGCATTTTTAGAGGGGTAGACAGCTTAGTACCGCATGGAGATACGACACTTAGAAGCGGCGACCGTGTGCTTGTATCGGGCTCCCGGGAGTATGTGGCAGGACTAAGAGCCCAATTAGAATGACAATGAACCCTTGACCAATGAACAATTCCTGATTAAGATAGAGGTACAACATCATATATTTGATCCACTAGGGGAGTCCTTTAAAAGGGCTGAGATAAAAGTGTTCACTTTTAGACCCTCATTACCTGAACAGGTTCATACCTGCGTAGGAAAGTGGTGCGGTTTTTGACTATGCTTTTTACAAATTCCAAGCCACTTTCCATGCGGAAAGTGGCTTTTTTATATGGAAAAACAGGAGGAGAGGAACATGACGTTTTCAACAGAATGTAAAGAGGCTGCAGCAACATGGTGGAATGGAAGCTTTACACATCCTTTTGTCAAAGGGATTGGGGATGGCACACTTTCACTCGATCGTTTCACCTATTACGTGATGCAGGATTCTTATTATTTAACTCATTTTGCAAAGGTGCAGGCATATGGAGCGGCGATAAGTGAGGACTTACATACGACGGGCAGAATGGCGTATCATGCCCAGGGCACGTATGAAGCAGAGCTGTCGCTGCATCGGAAATTTACAGAGCTTCTGCAAATTTCTGATGAAGCCATTGAGAACTTTAAGCCTTCTCCCACTGCTTATGCGTATACCTCTCATATGTACCGATCTGTAAAAAGCGGACGGTTTGAAGAGATTTTAGCCGCGCTATTACCGTGTTACTGGCTCTATTATGAGGTAGGTGAAAAGCTGAAACAAACAACACCTGACCATCCAATTTACCAAGAATGGATTTTGACATACGGAGGCGATTGGTTTAAGGAACTCGTCTTTGAACAAGTGAATCGCTTTGATGAACTAGCAGAAAAAGCACCAGACCATGTACGGGCCAATATGAAAGAAAATTTTGTGATTTCAAGCTATTACGAATATCACTTTTGGGAGATGGCGTATCAAAAAGAAATGTGGCAAACAGCATGCTTAGATGGGGTTGGTGCAAATGGAACTCCACGCAGTGACAAATGATTCCCTTCCTGCGGGTGAACTGATCAAACAAATAAAAGCCATAGCGTCTGAAGTGGATTTTATTCATATTCGGGAACGGTCTAAAACAGCAAGTGAGCTTGTTGATCTCGTGAAGAATCTCCTTTTAGAAGGTGTATCGAAAGAAAAGCTCGTGATCAATGACCGTGTAGACGTTGCACTGCTTACCAATATTCACAGGGTGCATCTCCCGGGCCACAGCTTTTCGCCAAAAGAACTGCGAAAAAAATTTCCTCACCTTCATGCGGGAGTATCTGTCCATTCGATAGAAGAAGCGAAAGCAGCAGAGAAAAATGGAGCAGAGTATGTCATGTTTGGGCACATATATGCTACCTCTTGTAAACCAGGACTTCAGGCAAGAGGTGTACATCTTGTGAAGAAACTGACTTCTGCACTAACGATTCCAGTGGTGGCCATCGGCGGGGTGACCCCAGAACGAGTTCCAGAATTGAAACAAGCAAATGTGAAAGGAATTGCTGTCATGTCTGGGATTTTTGCTCATCATCAGCCGCGTATGATGGCACAAGCATTTTCTGAAAAGGTAAAGGAGAATCCTTATGAAAAAGCATTATGACGTTGCAATCATTGGTGGTGGAATCATAGGGGTCTCCATCGCCTATCACCTTGCAAAAGCAGGAAAACAGGTGGTCTTATTTGAAGCGAATGAGATAGGGAAGCAAACGACAAGTGCGGCTGCCGGGATGCTCGGTGCACATGCTGAAGGAGAGGGTCATGAGGATGTTTTCTTTCAGGCAGGCAGAGCAAGCCAGGCATTGTACGAAAAATTAAAAGTCGATCTTCTGCATGAATCAGGCATTGATATTCGAACTTCAGCGGGCGGTATCATGAAGGTCGCCTTTACAGAAGAAGAGAAACAAGCCCTTTGCCGGATGCAGCATTTGTCTACATTTAAATGGCTTGACGCAAGCAGCGTAAAAAAATGCATGCCTCAAGTTACAGATCACATGCTGGGAGCAGGTTTGATTGAAGAGGATGTGCATGTGGAACCTTACGCTGTATGCAGGGCTTTATGGCAGGCGGCTGTCCGGTACGGGGCAGATGTGAAAGAGTGTACACCTGTGATCGAAGTGAAGCGGGACAAAGAAGCGTTAACTGTCAGAACAACGAAGGGCACATTCACATGTGATGACCTGACAGTCGCAAGTGGTGTATGGTCTGGCCGTTTTTTTGAAGAACTCGGATTATCTCATTCTCTTTATCCAGTAAAAGGGGAATGTGTGTCTGTATGGAATAATGGTCCGGCGCTCGCACACACCATTTATCATGATCATTGTTATATCGTTCAGCGAGATAGCGGAAAGCTTGTTATCGGCGCAACAATGAAGGCAAACGAGTGGCAGGCTGTTCCAACGCTTGGCGGCATGGAAGCTGTGATTCAAAAGGCGTCTCAGCTTATGCCTTCTATTAAGGAGATGCCGATTGAAGAGTGCTGGGCAGGCCTTCGTCCGGCGACAAACGACCGGCATCCTTATATCGGAAGACATCCAGAAGACAAGCGTATTCTTTTTGCTGCAGGGCATTACAGGAATGGCATTTTACTTGCGCCGATTACTGGAGAAATCATTCGTGACCTGATATTAGACGAACCGGTCAAAGAGGAATGGCTTCACGCGTTTCGTATTGGACGAAAGGAGGCACTATTCGTATGAAGATTCAATTGAATGGCAGAATCGTTGATTTCGATCAAGAGAATGGAACGATTTATGATCTGCTATCAGCCTATCAGCTTGAAAACCGTGTGGTGATCGTTGAAAAGAACCATGAAATCATTGATAAAGAAGCGTTTCAACAAGTAGAAATTCAACCAAATGACACGATTGAAATCGTTCATTTCGTAGGAGGAGGATGATCCAATGCTGCACATTGGCGGAAAAACATTCACATCAAGACTATTACTCGGAACAGGAAAGTACCCATCATTTGAGGTTCAAAAAGAAGCGGTGAACGTATCGGAAGCCGAAATTTTAACCTTTGCCGTCAGAAGAATGAACATATTCGAAGCATCTCAGCCTAATTTTTTGGAGCAGCTTGATTTATCAAAATATACGCTGCTTCCGAATACAGCTGGAGCAAGTACAGCAGAAGAGGCAGTGCGTATTGCCCGTTTAGCAAAGGCTTCTGGGCTTTGTGACATGATTAAGGTAGAAGTCATTGGCTGTTCAAGGTCTCTTCTGCCAGATCCAGTTGAAACATTAAAAGCATCTGAAATGCTGCTCGAAGAAGGATTTATCGTGCTGCCATATACATCTGATGATGTGGTGCTGGCAAGAAAATTAGAAGAACTCGGTGTCCATGCTATCATGCCTGGTGCTTCACCGATTGGTTCAGGCCAAGGCTTACTAAATCCTTTGAATCTCTCATTTATTATTGAGCAGGCGAAGGTGCCGGTCATTATTGATGCTGGCGTAGGTTCTCCAAAAGATGCAGCTTATGCGATGGAGCTTGGAGCAGACGCTGTATTACTAAATACCGCTGTCTCTGGTGCAAAGGATCCTGTGAAAATGGCAAAAGCAATGAAACTCGCGATTGAATCAGGAAGACTAGGCTATGAGGCAGGACGTATTCCGCTGAAAAACTATGGGACAGCGAGCAGTCCACAGGAAGGAATGCCGACATTTTGAGCACTCGTTATTCACGCCAAGAGCTTTTTCAGCCAATTGGAACAGAGGGACAAAAGCGGCTAAATGACTCAAAGGCGGTCATTATTGGAGCGGGGGCACTTGGAACCGCAAGTGCTGAAATGCTCGTTCGTGCCGGCGTTGGATCTGTCACCATTTTGGACCGAGATTATATTGAATGGAGCAACCTTCAGCGTCAGCAGCTTTACACGGAGCAAGACGTGATGGATCGGCTGCCAAAAGCTGTGGCGGCTGAAAAAAGACTCAAGCAAGTAAACAGTGACGTGCACATCAAAGGAATCGTAATCGATGTGACTGCTCACAATATTGACGAACTTGTCAGTGGGGCTTCAATCATTGTCGATGCAGCGGATAATTTTGAGGTAAGAATGATTGCAAATGATGCCGCTGTCAAACATCAAATTCCGTTCCATTATGGGGCCTGTGTAGCCAGTTATGGCATTCAATTCACAGTGATCCCTGGTGAAACGCCGTGTTTACACTGTCTGCTTGAACATTTACCCGCACAAGGCATGACATGTGATACAGCAGGTATCATTAGTCCAGTTGTGCAGCAGGTGGCCGCATACCAAGTGGCAGATGCACTTAAATATTTAACAGGACATCAAGTGACGCCAATTTTAAAATCCTTCGATTTATGGAAAAATGAACGGTCTGACATTCGGTCGGCCGCGTCTTTAAAGAAGAAGCAATGTCCAAGCTGTGGACTGAAGAACTATCCATTTCTTTCATATGACAAGAGAGCGAAGGCAGATGTACTATGCGGCCGCAATACGGTACAAATCCGCAGTGCAGCAGAAACACCGCCGCCTTTACATGAAGTAGCTCTTCGGTTAAAGCAAGCAGGGATGGATGTGCTTGAAAATCCATATTTGCTTTCGTGTCAAAAGGATGAGTTTAAGCTTGTCTTATTTAAAGATGGCAGAGCGCTTGTTCATGGTACGAATGATATTGCCAAAGCAAGAACCATTTATCATCAATGGATTGGCTAATGAGAGGTGTGAAGAAATGACGATCAAAAAAGCATTCACAATCGCGGGTTCTGATTCTGGCGGCGGGGCAGGCATTCAGGCAGATTTGAAAACTTTTCAGGAGCTCGGTGTGTACGGAATGTCTGCGATCACAGCGATTACTGCGCAAAACACACTAGGTGTTCACGGGATATACCCGCTTTCAATTGAGGCGTTAGAGCGTCAAATAGATGCAGTGGCAGAAGACTTACTGCCAGATGCCGTCAAAACAGGGATGCTGTGGAGTGCAGACATGATCAAGATCGTAGCTGAAAAAACGGTTCAATATGAGATGAAGCTGATTGTAGATCCAGTCATGATCGCAAAAGGAGGGTCCTCTTTATTAAATGAAGATGCGGTCTCTGCGATGAAAACACACTTGCTGCCTGTCAGCTATGCCGTAACGCCAAACCTTCCTGAGGCAGAAGTACTGACAGGCATACGTATTCAGACGAAAGAGGACCGCTATCTGGCAGCGGAGCGTCTTTATGAGCTCGGTACGAAACATGTCGTGATCAAAGGCGGTCATGGTCCATCTGATGGGATGATTTCAGACCTGCTGTATGATGGCAAAGGCTTTATTGAAGTCACAAATGAATATATTGATACACCACATACACATGGCACAGGCTGCACGTTTGCAGCAGCATTAACAGCTGAAATTGCGAAAGGATATTCGATGAAGGAAGCCTTTGAAACAGCAGAAACCTTTGTCCATGAAGCCATCAAATTCCCTTTGCGTATTGGATCTGGACACGGGCCTACGAATCATTTTGCTTATCAGCAAAACAGAATCAAACGTTAAGGGAATCGAACCGTCTTCCTTGTGAAGGCGGTTTTTTTGCGAAAATGAAACTTTCTTTCAGAGGAAATTGTCATTCTCTTATGATCTGTGATAATATTATGATCAGGTACTAATACTATGTCTTGAAAAAATAGGAGGCTTTATTACATATGAACTTTTCTTTAGAAGGCCGTAATATCGTGGTGATGGGTGTTGCCAATAAACGAAGCATCGCATGGGGAATTGCCCGCTCACTTCATGAAGCTGGAGCTCGTTTGATTTTTACTTATGTTGGAGATCGCCTTGCTGAATCGGTAAAAGAGCTTGCAAGCACACTTGAGCGTGATGATTCAATCATTCTTCCATGTGATGTGACAAGTGATGAAGAAATCGAAAAATGTTTTGCTGCAATTAAAGAAAAAGTACAAGTCATTCATGGCGTTGCGCATGCCATTGCATTTGCAAACAAGGAAGAGCTTGTAGGCGAATACTTGAACACGAACCGTGAAGGTTTCCTTTTGGCGCACAACATTAGTGCATACTCATTAACTGCTGTAGCAAAAGCAGCACGTCCATTGATGACAGAGGGTGGAAGCATTGTGACGCTTACATACCTAGGCGGAGAGCGTGTTGTATCAAACTACAACGTAATGGGTGTAGCGAAAGCATCTCTTGAAGCAAGTGTGAAATATTTAGCAGCTGATTTAGGCGCAGAAGGTATCCGTGTGAACAGTATTTCTGCTGGTCCAATTCGTACGTTATCTGCAAAAGGCATCAGCGGCTTTAATACCATTCTGAAGGATATTGAAGAGCGTGCACCGCTTCGCCGTACAACAACTCCTGAAGAAGTTGGCGATACAGCTCTATTCTTATTCAGTGATCTATCTCGCGGCATGACAGGTGAGAATCTGCATGTTGATTCTGGCTTCCATATCATTGCCCGCTAAACGAATACATGACTTGCAGCATACCGATGAAGGGTATGCTGTTTTTTTATTTTTCTTCTGATTTGAGCCCTCCGTTCATATATATAAGGAATGAATCATTCGGGAGGGATTAGTATGTCAAATAAAGGTGATGAGAATCAAAAGCCGCTGATGTATATTGTTCAGCCGAGCTATCAAGAATCAAAGCCGGCCATGCAACATATTGTGAGAAAGCGAAAGAAATCAGAAAAACAGCCAGAAAGTGATACCAATACAAAAGATGTGATCAAAAAAAGCACGCAGGAGGAACCTGCAGCTCAAGAAATAGAGCATAAAAAAGAAGCCGAGCCGCCTAAACTTCAACAAGAACGAGATATGACACAAGAAGCTGAGTTTACAGAAGAACAAGAGGATACACAAGAAGCCGAACTTACACAGGAACAAGAAATCATACAAGAACCAGAGCTCATACAAAAGCGAGAGTCTCAGCAAGAAGAGGGAAACCAGCCAGAAGGTGTCTTTCATGAAACAAAAGAAGAACCAAGAAGAAAACGAGTGAAAAAACCTTTAAGTCAGATGAGTATTGATGAAAAAGTCGATTTTCTCACAAGACTGCCTCATAATATGCCAAGGGCTCTTTGTCTGATTGAAGCTGATGGTAAAACATATAGAGGAATCATCATGGATCGAAAAGATGATACAGTGGTCATTCGTACAGCAGGCGGGGGAAATCCAGTCGAATTAGCGATTGCTGAGATTACTTCCATCCATCCGCTAGGTTTTTAACTAATAAAAAAAGTCCCATATAGGGACTTTTTTTATTAGCAGTTACGGTTGATGAGTCGTGGGTTTAGGCATTCGATTGCGCAGAAGCAGTCAAGGTCTACTTCAATGCAATATTTCGATTTTTCTAATCGGAACACATCACATAAGGAATCTTTATCTGTAAAATCTAAAATATGACGGTCTTTGTCAAATGCGATAAGCAAGCTGAGTGTTGCGCAGTGATCACAGATGTGTTCGACTCTGAAAAATGCAGTGCTGAAGCAAGGACCTGGATCTACTTCTCCGACATTTCCGAATGCGACGAATGGTTTTGATTTGGATGTAAAGAGAACAAACGGAACAGTGTCACCTAATGAATGTGATGGAGAAAGAAGATTGCTGTAACAGCTGGTCGGGCACTCTTCTTTGACAGCATTTTGTAAGTCGCTAATGTTTTCAACAGCCTCTGTTACACAGTTCCATGAATGTTTGCTGCTCATATTCAACCCTCCTATACTAGGAAATTTGTTTGAGTGTTTGAGCACTGTTATCATCTACAAGCTATCTTTGCCGGCTCGTGCATCTACTTTTAACCAATGCGGAAGCGGCCGCTTCTTATGCCGACTGCTCCGCATGATTGGCTGTCATTCGTGAGAGGAAGGGGATGCTTTGACTTATGACAAGTTAGATGAGCGGCCTGTTGATTTAGCCGTGGTGATGATGCTTTTTATCTTTTGATGGCATGACTCTGTCGACAAGCTCTGGGTTTAAGCATTGGATTGCGCAGAAGCAGTTTAGATCAACCTCAATACAAAAGTCCGTTTTTTCTAGACCAAAGAAGTCAGGGTCACAAGGGTGACACACGCTTAACGTATGTCCGTGTACATCAACAGGTCTTAATACAGATAACGTAGCACAGCAGTCGTGTAATTTTTCAACCCGGAAGAAAATGGATTCGAAGCATTGGCAATCGTCAACAAATCCTCCGATGTTTCCGAAAGTAGAGAACAACCCGCCCTTTTTATCAAAAAGTAAAAACGGAATCGTATCTTTTCCAGAAACTGTTGGGCTTAATAAATTACTGTAGCAGCTCGTAGGACATTTATCTTCTACAGCTTCCTGCTCTGCTAAAATCTTATCAACCGCATCGCATACACAGTTTTCATCATGTCGGCCATGGTGTTTTCCGCAGCTCATGGATTTCAGCTCCTTTAACAAGGTATTTGACTTTAGTCCTTAACAACATATGTATGCGCCCTCTAGTTGGTGTGGGTAAATGACCATTTATATTTGTTGTATTTTTATAAAAGGAAAAGCAGAGCTTTTCGCTCTGCTTTTGTACATTAGAGGATACCGATTGCAACGATTGTCGCAACAAGTGTTTGTGTAAGTGTTTGGATTGCGATAGAGATGTCCGCATCGATTGTAGATACTGTAACGTTTCTTGAATTTTCGATGACAAGTTTTTGGCGGTTTGTTTGTTTGTGAGTAGCTGCTTGTAAGAGATCCTGAGTGACGCGGTCTGCCAAATCACCGTCAGCGATTGAGATATTTGTAATGGTGATGATCGCTGTTTGAATCGCTACTTGGATAGATGCTGCAACCTGTGCATCGACAGAAGATACGTTAATGTCACAAGAGTCTCTGACGATAATGACTTCCTCAGATGTCTGCTTTGTGAAGCTTACTTGATCCAAGTCTTGTAAGACATCTTCATCATCATAATAATCGTCACAAAGTGCTTTTCTTTCATAGTTGCATTCGTCGTGGCGTTCGTGGTATCTGTGGTGTCCGTGGTGTGAACAGTTACGATCTAGAGCGACCCAAGAATATGGTTTAGAATCCATTTCTATTCCTCCTTCCGTTTACTTTATTAAATGCTGGAATGCGTGGTTTTGTCTCGGGCATTTACCCTAGCAGGCAACCCATTTTTATTTAATCGTTATTACGCTGCGCATTACGACGCTGCTGAATACGATTTCGAAGTGAATTTCGATTTGGACGTACTTTTGGTTCAGGCACTACTTCTTCCGGCTGTTTTGCTGCCTCAGCCTGCCTTTTTTTCTCCTGCTGCTGTTCTACGAAATCATTTGCTTTCTTTTGTAAGTCCTCGACTAATTTCAAAATCATTCTTCTTTGATCATCTGAGATATTTGCTTTCTGATCATCAGTGATATTGTTTTTGTTTAACACATCACTGACAAGAAGACTTGTTAATGGATCAATATCCGTATTGATTTGAAACTCCTTTTTTTCGTTCTCTTCAGCCACGATGATTTCACCTCTTTCATACGTCATGTTAGAAAAAGAAAGGGTCAAAGAATGCCGGCTTCAACTAAGAGTACATTCAATGTTTGAGTGAGAATTTGGACGGAGTTCATAATGGATGCATCTGATAATGTAATCGTAATGTTATGGCAGTTGATGATTTGAATCACAGTTTTCTTTTGGACTGTCACTTGTTGGGTGGATAAAAGCTGATCTGTGATGTCTGCAGCCACTTCATCGTCTGGTACAAGAATTTGGATTAAAAGAGTAATGATTGTCGTTACGGTCGCTTGAAGGGAGAGTGCAGCTGTTACATCTGTTTTATGAATTGTGACATTTTCGGAATCTTTGATCTCAATGAAATCATCATAATTGCTGATTAATTCGTTTAACAGTTGTGTATACAATGTTTCAGCACTTTCTTCAATAGACAATACTTTCACTCCTTTCTTATCTATACATTATTTAATGCAGCAAGGACGTAAGGTGGAATCGGAAAGTGTGAAAAAGTACAACCCAATTTTATTTCCGCTCGATTCATCATGTCGGTCTTTTTTCTTGCATATATAAAGAAAGGACGGAAAAAGAAGAAAGAAGGAGGTGGAGGCTTCTGAGCGGTGCTTTGTCATTTGTCGTGTTTGCCCTCGCATCCTTTAGACTGACGAGACTGATTGTGTTTGATACCATTACTGCCCCTTTCCGCCGTCTATTTCATGAAGAACAGGAAGAGGTAAACGAACAAGGTGAGGTTGAAACATATATCATCATTAAAGGAGAAGGACTGCGGTCCTGGATTGGAGAACTGTTAAGCTGTTATTGGTGTACCGGCATGTGGTGCACTGCTGCCTTACTTCTGATATACATACTTTTTCCTGTCATCAGCATGTGGCTTAATTTACTATTAGCGATTGCCGCAGCAGCAGGCATCATTGAAGCGGTCGTCTCGAAGCTTGTGAAATAAACAGGCATTCTGATCAGACACGCTTTCAATAAATGCATATACTATCAAGGAATAGGAAAGGAAGGGTTGCGATGAAACCAACTGAAACGCCGTCACATATGCTTCAAGGTTATCCAGCGCAGTCAAATCAACAATCTGTATATACGAAAAAAATCAAGAAAACTGGCTGCGGCTGTGGAAACAAAAAGAAACCTCAATAATAGAAGAGAAAAACAAAAGCCGGATTTATCCGGTTTTTTTGTTGCCCTTTTTTTGAGTGGTGCATATGTAAGAGAGAAGGGGTGACCAGAATGGATGCATTCGAACAATTAATCGGTTCCTTGTTCACTAAACCCCATGATGGGAAAGAACAAGCGCACGAAAAGGCTGAAATGGATCTATCGGATAAAGCGCATGATCTTGAGGAGCACTTAAAAGCATTTGGCGTGAAGATGGAGGTTTTTGCAAAAGAAACAGAAGCATTCATGATGCGTCATACAGAGGCAGATTACGTCTTTAAACAGCAGAAATAAAAATTCCGCACTTTTTTATGTGATCGTCCAAACCATTTCTTGCATTTTTCATACTTTGTAAGGGAGAAGAGGAGGTGCTTAAATATGAGTTGTTACGGTGGCGGTTATTGCGGCGGCTACGGAGGTGGCTACGGCGGCGGATATGGATCAACATTTGTTCTTGTTGTCGTGCTTTTCATCCTTCTAATTATCGTTGGTGCTTCTTTCTTTAACTACTAAAAAGTAAGAAGGTGAGGGAAGCAGGGGGGAAGCCTTTTGCTTTCCTTTCTCTTTGGTCAAACAAGGTTTTAGGATAGGCACATATCCCGCCTATTTTCATATAGTAAGGTGATTACTCCACAAAGAGGAGGCAAATGAATGGATAATAAATTCTTTAAAAGCGTAGAAAACAAAACCGGTGTGAATATGAATGATGTGTTTAAACTTGCAGGTTCTTTGCAAAATGCCAACTTTAAAGATGAGAATACCGTTCGAGGTGTCATTAAAAAAGTAGCGCAGCTTGCGAACAAACGTGTACCTAAAGAAATGGAAGACAAAATCGTTCAATCGATTACAAGTGGAAAAGAAAAGCTTGATTTCAATACAATCGCTAAAATGATGAATAACAAAAAATAAACAACAGGCTCTCCGTTTAAAGGGGGGCCTGTTGTTTTTGCGTAAATAATTCACGGTTTTTCTTTAGAAGAGGATACAAAAAGCGAGAACGATGAGCCGTTTTGCCTCGTCTAAATGAAGGAACAGACAGATAAAGAGATTGCTCAGCTCTTGTCATGGCCACGTATAATAAACGGCGCTCTTCTTCCAGCGCTTCTTCATCACCGTTTCTGAGTTCATCCAGTGAGAAATCATGAGGCAGTGCTCCGTCGACCACACATGTGATGTATACTGTCTGGAATTCAAGACCCTTTGCGCGGTGGATCGTCATGAGCTGAACACCGGGTTCATCTGTTTTTTCCTTTTCGGCAGATTTCATATGTTCGGCATGTGCGAGAAAGGCTTCAATCGTTTCAAAGCGTCTGGCAGCTGTTTTCACATCACGTACATCATCTGTCCCTTTTTCAAGTACATTCGTATCGTTCACCCGTTTTTTTAAGTAATCACCGAGTCCCATCTTTTGTTCAATAAATGTCACCGCGTCTGATGGCTTTAATGTTCGTAACGTTCGAAACAAAGGAACGATTGATTGCAGCTTTTTCCGTTGAAACGGCTGTATATCTGTCAGTTTTCCGAGCGCTTCTACCATTGAGCAATCTTCTGTGATGGTCAGTGCCTTTAGTGTATTCAGCGTTTGCTGCTTTAAAAAGAAAACCGGCAGCAGCTGTTTCATGGCTGCCACATCATCTGCATCCTGACTTAAGGAAAGAAAGGCGAGGAGTACCCGAACCATTCGTCTGCTGTAGAAGGCTTTGACGCCAGCATCCGTTTCATACGGAATGGCCGATTGATGCAGTCGTTCATAAATCGCACGGCCGCCTGTATTCGTACGAAACAGCACGCAGAAGTCATTCGGCTTTGCACCATTTTTAATTTTCTCCTGAATATCTGCGACAATCATTGTCGCTTCCTCTTCTTCATCATATGGATAAAAGAGCGTCGGCGGAATTTTCTCCTCGCGCACGGCTTTTAACGTCTTCTCATAACGATGCTGATTTTTCTTAATAATCGCATCTGCACTTGCGACAATTGTATGATGAGACCGGTAATTCGCATGTAAATGGACGATCTGAGCCGAAGGATAGTCCTGTTTGAATTCAAGAATGAAAGCAGGATTGCTGCCTCTAAAGGCGTAAATGGCTTGATCATCATCACCTACACAAAATAACTGCTCTGATTCTCCGGCTAAAAGTTGAATCAAGCGATATTGCACTGGATTAATATCCTGAAATTCATCCACTAAAATATACTGGAATCGTTCTTGATACCGTTTTAACAGTTCAGGCTGTTCTGTCAGCATATGTAAGCAGGCAATCGCCATATCATCAAAGTCAAATTGCTGATGATCTCGTTTTTGTTGTTCATATGATTGATAGATCGTCCACATGTGTTTTTCCTTTTCATCCTTCAAATCAGGAAGTTCACCTGGTAAAAAGGCATTTTTCCAATAGCCGATGGATTGCAGCACTTGATCAGTAGGGTAGTCTTTCTCATCAAGTCCTTCATTCATTATGGCTTTTCGAATGTATTGCTCCTTTTGCCAGTCAAACTTGATCAGATGCTGGCCGTTCCATTTATTTGCGTCATCGTGAAGCAGCATTTTATAAAAAAGACTGTGGAAGGTGCCTGTCACCACTTGGCTGGCTTGTGAAGGATGAAGCTGGTATTGCTTGCCCAGTCTTTCTTTCATCTCACTGCTCGCTTTTGTAGTAAAAGTTACGAGTAAAATATGGTGAGCAGGAATATGATGATGGGACATGAGATAAGCCGCTCTAGCCGTCAGGACTCTTGTTTTTCCGCTGCCGGCACCAGCCAGCACAAGCATCGGACCATCTAAATGTGTGACAGCTTGAAGCTGCGGTGTGCTAAAGGTGATATGCGGGAAGAGGTCGATCGTATGGACTTGTTCATTTTCTTCTAAATGTAAGGCGTCGCTAAATTGAATCGACTTTGGTTCCTGCCAGTCATATGATTCGCTAGTTTGCGAGATGATCTGTTTGCCGGTTGGAAAACGGAAGCCGCCAAGTTCTTTATAGGAAGCCTTCTCCTCCTGTTCAGCCGTTTGATGATGATCTGCTTGTTCTTCAGCTTGTTCACAGATCTCTTGCTGAGACATGTGCTTATGAATAAAGGCAGGTTCATCATGTATATTTAATCTGAAAAAGACCGGTTGTCCGCAATATGGGCAGAATAATTGTCCTTTTTTTCCCTCGTCATGGAGGAATTGATAATGTTCTCTCGAATACGTATGTAATGAGATCGTTCGATCATGTCGTCGTGCGCATTTCAAAGCTAGTCCTCCAATAGTCAATCAATCTTAAAATGAAACACATCTAATCATATCAAATGAGGCGTGTTTCAAACAGTCATAATTAGGGAATAGTAGAGTAAGAGAGAAGCAAAGGAGGCGTTCTTGATGGGATATATAGCCCCGATTCAGCCGGATCTGTATTTTCAATATATCAATCGTCCAGCTCCTCAGGATAAAGAAGACTACGCGAAAGTAACAAAGGTTACTCGCACCTTTCATGACAAGATTTACAGAGAGCTGGAGAAAAAAGAGGACTTAGTGACAGAAGCGGAAACGAAAGTACAGCAAAAAAAGCGGGAACGCTTTGTACGAGATATGTTTATGGAGGAAGGTAAGGGCGTTCATATCAACACGTATATATAAATGTTTGCGCTTTCTTCCTGTGACGAACGATAATGAAAAAGAAAAAGCCAGGGCATCTTGAATGCTCTGGCTTTTCTTTTGGTCAAACAGACAGTGTTTTTGTCATTTTGACATGTGTGATTCCCGCTTCTTCAAACGGTTCAGAAACCGCTTTGTAGCCTTTCTTTTCGTAGAAAGGAAGCGCATGGACTTGGGCATGCATCACCGCTTCTTTTGCTCCATTAGAAATTGCTTCTGTTTCTAACGCCTCTAACAGCTTAAGGCCAAGGCCGAAGGAGCGCGCCTCTTTTAACACACAAATTCTTTCTAGCTTTGCCTTTGATCCCTCAATGATCCGCAGTCTAGCGGCCGCCTGAGGCTTTTTGTCATCATTGTAAATGACAAAATGGGTGGCTTTGTCCTCTAGTTCATCTATTTCGATCTCTACTGGAACTTCTTGTTCTTTGACGAATACTTCTTTTCGAACGTAATATGCATCTTCTCGTTGTGTTTGTTCTGTTGCGATGACTGTTTTCAAATGTCTTTAACCCTCTTCTCCTAAAATAAATGTTTCATAGACGGTCCAAGATCCGTTTTCTAATTGATATAAAAGGTGGAAGCGATCCACTGTTTCTTCATGGTCAATTTTTCTCAGCTTTAATGTGCCAAGTACGTCTGAATGCTCATCATCGGATAGTTTTTGAGCGACTGTCACATGCGGAACAAAGGCATATTCAGGTGTACCAGCAAGTGGATCTGCATACAATCTTTCATTGAGCGCCATGATGTCCTCGTTCGGTTCTACTTTCATATAAATGACGTTGTTTACAGGAGCGAATGAACTGAATTTTTTAATACGTAACGTAATAGGAGAAGCATTTTTTGCATAATCTCTTAACGTTGAGACGACCTCAGCCGCTTCTAGATCCGTTAATTCAAAAGGTGTTCTTAATGTTAAATGAGGCGGTATGAGTGCATAGTTCGGATCATAACGCTTCCGGTAAGAGTTCGCAATATCTTGCAATTTTTTTGATGGAAATATAACAACTCCGTATTTCATCATGTTCCCTCCTGAATAAGAAAGTATTTATTATTGTTTATTATAACAAAATTCAGTTGATTAACGAATATGGGAGCATTCTTTTTAACGAAGGCGCAATGAGCGGCTGCCAAAACGTCCATTTATGATCCCCTTCGAATGTCTCAAATAAGTAATCCGCACCAGATTTTTCAAGAAGGGCCTTTAAATCTTCGTTCGGCTGAACAAAATCAAGCACCTGGCCATCTGTTGTTTTCACAGCCGTTTCCTCAAGCCCAATTTGATGGATAATGGCATAATGAGAAAGGGCTGTCGACTGTTTGACGGCTTCTAGAACCGACTCGTCAACGTAAGGGGACTGCAAAATCAGCCCGCCGAATAAAGAAGGATAATCAATGGCTGTCATGAGGGAAATCGTCGCACCAAGTGAATCACCAATAAACGTTCGTCCTGATCCAATTTGATAGGTTGGATAGTGTTCATCAATATAAGGAACCAGTTCATTTGCTAAAAAGCGTTTATACGCTTCAAACTTTGTACCGTCTGGATGATACGTGTTCCGTCTTTCCGTGACATTTTCATAAGGAACACCAATGATAATCGAGCGTTCCATTTCTTTGTTTTGCATCAATTCTTCTGCCTGTCTGCCTATTTTGCCTAGGCGGAAATAATCATGACCATCCTGGGCAATGATGACATGATATGTATAAAGGGGGGAGTAATTGACTGGCAAATAGATCAAAATGGTCATGTCCGCCCCAAGTTCTTTTGACTGTATGGTTTCTTCTTGAATGATTCCTGTTTTCTTCACCATAATCCATTCCTCCAGCTAACCAAATTCATCATAAAGTGAAACGTTTCCATTCATTGTAACATGAAAAACTGTGATGTTCCTATATGCTAACATGCAATCAAATCGTATAATATCGATTCTGTTATAAAATACAGAAAATTTTAATTAATCATGACATTTCCCCTTGAAAAATGAGATTTAATGGGTTACAGTATTAAGAATTAGAACAGACAGACAACACATTCTTATCGTGAGAGGTGGAGGGACTGGCCCTTTGAAACCTCAGCAACCGGTATGCATCACTTCATGTGATGTACCAAGGTGCTAAATCCAGCAAGCAGCTTTTTTTGCTTGGAAGATAAGAGGAAGCGATTAAACCCCTTCTTCTTATGAAGAAGGGGTTTTCTGTTTTGAAATCAGATTTTTACTTAGGATGGTGTCAAATGACAGAACATGTGGAAACGAAATTAGCGCAGATTGGAAACCGTAGCGATGAGGTGACTGGCACTGTCAGTCCTCCCGTTTATCTTTCGACAGCATATAGACATAGAGGCATAGGGGAATCTACAGGATTTGATTACATTCGAACGAAAAACCCAACAAGACAGCTTGTAGAGGATGCAATTGCTTCACTCGAAGAAGGGACGGCCGGTTTTGCCTTCAGTTCGGGAATGGCGGCAATCCAAACGATCATGGCTCTATTTGAAAGCGGAGATGAACTCATCGTCTCATCAGACCTATATGGCGGTACATACCGTTTGTTTGAAAACGAATGGAAAAAGTACGGCCTGCGTTTTCTTTATGATGATTTTTCAGATGAAGACTGTTTACGCTCTAAAATCACGCCAAACACAAAAGCGGTCTTTATTGAAACACCGACAAATCCATTGATGCAGGAAGCAGATATTCAAAAAATAGCGAAGATTGCAAAAGAGCATGACGCTTTGGTGATTGTCGATAACACCTTTTACACACCAGTCTTGCAAAAGCCGATTACGCTTGGAGCGGACATTGTCATTCATAGCGCAACCAAATATTTAGGCGGACATAATGACGTTCTTGCAGGGCTTGTGGTGACAAAAGGAGAGCAGCTGTCTGAAGACATGTTCCAGCATCAAAACGCGATAGGAGCGGTTCTATCACCATTTGACTCATGGCTTTTAATGAGAGGCATGAAAACACTGGCTCTTAGAATGCGCCAGCACGAGGCAAATGCGAAGGAGCTGGCTGAGTTTTTAAAGAAACAGCCAGAAATTCAAGATGTGCTTTATCCAGGAAAGGGAGGCATGCTGTCATTCCGAGTAGCTAAAGAGGACTGGGTCAATCCATTTTTAAAGCAGCTGAAAACGATTTGTTTTGCTGAAAGCCTTGGCGGAGTCGAAAGCTTCATTACGTATCCTGCAACACAAACGCACATGGATATTCCAGAAGAGATTCGCATTGCAAACGGTGTATGTAACAAGCTGCTCCGTTTCTCTGTTGGCATCGAGCATGTAGATGACTTGAAAGCAGACCTGAAACAGGCACTATCACAAGTAAAAGAGGAGGTACACGCCAAATGACCACACACGATTGGACACTCGAAACACAACTCGTTCATAATGCGTTTAAAACAGACCGTTCAACAGGTGCAGTCAGTGTACCGATTCAGCATGCATCCACATTTCATCAAAGCAGCTTCGATGAATTCGGCCAATATGACTACTCCAGATCGGGAACTCCGACACGTCAAGCATTAGAGGATACGATTGCAGCGCTGGAAGGTGGAACGAGAGGGCTTGCCTTTGCATCAGGCATGGCAGCCATTTCAACCGCTTTTCTTCTATTGTCAAAGGGAGATCACGTCCTTGTCACAAGAGATGTGTACGGCGGGACTTTCCGAATGATCACCCAAGTTCTTTCAAGATTTGGAATTGAGCATACCTTCGTGGACATGACCGATTTGAATGAAGTCAAAAGAGGCATTCAATCAAATACAAAGGTCATTTACATGGAAACACCGTCAAATCCAACACTAGGCATTACAGATATTGAAGGTGTCGTACAGCTTGCAAAAGAGCATGACTGTCTGACTTTCTTAGATAATACGTTTTTAACACCTGCGCTTCAGCGTCCGCTTGACCTTGGTGTGGATGTTGTTCTGCACAGCGCAACGAAATTTTTAAGCGGCCATAGTGATGTGCTGTCAGGCTTAGCCGTGGTAAAAGATGAGAAGCTGGGAGAGGAACTTTATTCGCTGCAAAACTCCTTCGGTGCGGTCCTTGGCGTGCAGGACTGCTGGCTCGTGTTAAGAGGGTTAAAAACCCTTCAGGTGAGATTAGAAAAAGCAAACCAAACGGCCTTCGAACTAGCTTCATTTCTAAAAGAACATCCTGCGGTGAAAAAAGTATACTATCCAGGCTTAGACGATCATCCTGGGGCACACATTCAGCGCAAGCAAGCAAGCGGAGCAGGAGCCGTTCTCTCATTTGAACTAGAAAACCAAGCGGCTGTCAAAGAATTGGTGGATGCCGTCACATTACCTGTATTCGCCGTCAGCCTCGGCGCCGTTGAATCCATTCTGTCGTATCCAGCTAAAATGTCACATGCGGCTATGCCAAAAGAAGAAAGAGAAAAAAGAGGGATTACAGATGGGCTGCTTCGTTTAAGTGTCGGAGTTGAAAACGGAGAAGACCTCAAACGCGACTTCAAACAAGCACTCGATCAACTAAAGCCCGTCCTTGTGAACCAATCATAAAGAAGGAGAGAAAAAAGCCGGCACAGCCGCCGGCTTTTTGACCTTTTTTGAACAAAACCATTGACGGCTTAATATGATGGTTATATAATAGAGACTGTCAGTAACAGAAAGCCCAGAACTGATACATAACCCGATTCCGTAGCTCAGCTGGGAGAGCGCTACCTTGACAGGGTAGAGGTCGCTGGTTCGAGCCCAGTCGGAATCATATGAAAAGACGTTGATACAGAGCCATTCTTGAGATAATCGAGAATGGCTTTTGTATTTCTAAAAACGAAAAGGTAACATTACCAAAATAAAAACCACACTGAAAATATAGTGTGGTCAATTTAAAATGCCGTCCATTTGATCAGCTTTCTGTTGGCTTGTTGAAGGTAGTACATGAGCATATGTTTGAAGCGTTACTTTTTATTGTCCTAGTCTTTCACTTACTGCTTTAACAGGAGCTTAGATTAACTTAGCTCTTACGCTTTTTTACTGATGTGCTAAAAGTTTGATGTTTTTGTATTTCATTGTCCAGCTCCTGTGAGTATTCTTTATCTTTTCTCTGCAGATATAATGCATTACGACTGACTCCAATTTCATCACCTGCATTTTCAGCCTTGCTTTAGCTATTAATGAGATTGATTTAATCTTTCTTTCATCTAATATATTTTACTTTACACGCCTTTATATTTACATAATTTTGTTTATTTATTATAATTCACCTATTAAGTTGAAGTAGGTGTTAATTTGTCCAGATCATCTCAGGCTAAGCTATTCAATGCACTCGAAGAATTATCTCATATAAAAGATTTTTACATAGAATCAGAAAGAAGAAACGAAAAAGCTTTATTAGGATTAGAAAGAAAATTTCAAAAAGCAACAGAAGGAAAAAGTGAAGAATATAAACAGCAATATTTTGATTTTAAGAGCTTAGAATTTTATTACTATGAACAAATATATCCTCAACTAATAAGGAAGACTGTATTTTTACAAATCTATTTTACTCTAGAAAACTATATTAAAACTCTTTGTGATGTAGCTCAAGAAAGAAGAAACCTCACTGTATCATATAAGGATTTACATGGTCAGGGTATTAGAAAAGCAGAGAAGTATTTTACTAAAGTCTGCAACATTACAGAGCCATTCAATTCTAGCAATTGGGAATCCATTAAGGCTTATAATGAATTGAGAAATGTCATTGCTCACAATTCATCAATTCTAAATGAGAAGTTAAAAGTCACCCTACATGATTTAATAATTAGTAATAATGATAAAGGTGAAATGATATTCCAGTTAGAAAAAGAATTTATTCCAAGTTGTATAAACATTGTAGAAGAGTTCCTTTTACAATTTAGAGATATCTAAACAACACAAAAACTATTATTACCCCATCCTCATGGTGATAATAGCTTTCCCACTTTCTATTATCCTTCTTGGACGAAGAAGGAAACTATCTTGGAATGGCATGGCTGGCAACCGCATTTAACGTAGGTGGCCGTAGAGCAGAACTAGTCCAATTTAAAACAGAAATTATAGACTTTCCTTTGAATGAAGGCCAATCATATGTTATGAGTCATAAAGTATTTGGTAAAGGTACAGGTGAAGGCAAAGTTTTAGAATACATGGTGAATTTAGAGGCACAAAAGTATATGAGGTTATGGCATAAAAAACGTGGGTATGATTATGAGTTCAACTTCACTACATATGGTGGAGAACCAAAGCAAATCTCAGAGTCGTTTGCTCCAATGTTCTGTCGGACATCCTTGGTAGACGGATTAATCCTCACCTATTTAAGGCCTCTTGTATCACTTACCTTCTTGAAGTTAAAAAGATCAAGTTAGAATTGGTTAGCAGATACATCGCTCATCATGAAGATGTCTCAACTACAATCAAGCATTACGACTTAAGAAACTTTGAGGAAGAAAACAATCAAATCTTCATATAAAAAACGGGCTTTTTCTTTAGGCATTCCCCCAACCTATTTTTCACAAGCTTCATATTATGTGACCATTAGGCATAAGGAGGAAATGAGAAAATGTTTAATTATTACCCGTATGAAATGCATTATGTTAGAACGCACGTTCCACCACAGCAACATATATGGACTCCAACGGAGGCTGCAGACTATTTAGCTCAATATAGAGGTCAGTATATTCGGACATCTATTACAGGATATGGCGTTGTTACCGCACAGTTAACAGATTACAATCCCGCAACAGGCACTGTGGACTTAAATGTTTATTTTACACCAGGCCGCCCCCCATCATTTATGAGAGTAAACAGGCAAGATCTGACGGCGATAGTCCCTCTAGGGTTTCAGCCCCCGCCTGAAATACTGGCACAGCCTGCCCCAGCTACGTCAACTCCAACTGCAAAACCTGCTTTCTGTTCCTGGATGCCAAATCATCCAATGTGTCGATAATAACTGGCAGCACTTTGTGGATAGGTTGTATATATCTTTAAAATCCCTCTTTTATTCAGAATCAAGATCCTTCTTTTGAGGGATTTTGCTTATGATTGAAATAAAATGTAAAAAAAGAAGGTAATTTATCCTATCATGTCGAAATGATATTTTATAGAATAATGATAGGAGAGAAAAAAGTTGCATTCCATTGGTATTAGAGTTTCGACCAAAAAGAAAGAATCAAAAGGGAAAATATTTTTCGCGATAACCGAGATCGAAAATTAGAATCTAAGTTTAATTAGAACATCCTGTATTATTATTCCAACCTCTCTAGAAGTTCCAGAGCAATTGGCATATATAAGAACAAATCTTCTAGCCTTAATGAAAGAATTTAACATTAAATTCGCAGGACTAAAAATTGTGGAGGGATCGGCTAACACTCAAATTCCATACAGGAAAAATATTGAGGGAGTTATCCAAGAGCTTTTTGCAAATAGTGAGATTAAAGCTTATGATCTATTGCTAATTAATAAATTCGCAAGAATATTTAGCAAAAGTACTACTGAAATAAAAAGCGTTATCGAAGGCGAACTTGATTTTGCTGGTATCTCGAAAGAAGAATGGAAATCGCATCCTAAAGAAATTAGAGAAAGTATTCTGGCTAGCCTTTCAATTATCTCTTGGGGGAAAGCTGCATGATAACATATACTGACACTATTTTAAAACTAGAGTTCAAAAAAGAAATTGGGGTTGAGGGAAGAAACTCAACAGTTTATATAGCTTATGACCCTCAACTTGATACCGATTTAGTTATAAAGAAAATAAGTAAAACTGATTTCACAAAAGTTGAGGAATATTTCACCGAAGCACAAATGCTTTATTTTACACAACACCCCAATATAATGCCAGTGAAGTATGCCTCACAGGATGAGCAAAATGTATATATTGCGATGGAATTTATGGAAAAAGGTTCGCTTAACAGTATTATAGAAGAACAATTTTTAACACCTAGAGAAATAATTAAAGTATCTTTAGAATTCCTTTCTGGTATACACTTTATGCATGCAAAGAAACTTGTGCACTTCGACATAAAACCAACAAACATCCTAATTAACAATGCTAACAAAGCGATCGTGACTGATTTTGGTACAAGTAAATATTTAAATGATTTCGGTTTAGCAAGACCTGATAAATTATACAGTCTACACATTCCTCCAGAAAAATTCGATTTTGGGCATTTCTCATTCTTTAGTGATATTTATCAAGCTGGTCTTACAATATATAGAATGTGCAATGGCAACAAGTTTTTTAAGGAACAACTCACAGACTTGAACATAAAAAAAGCAGAAGAACTTGCTGATGCTATTTCTTCCAACAAGTTTCCTAATAAGAAAAAGTTTCTTCCGCATATACCGAAAGAATTAAGAAATATTATAACTAAATCACTTTCGATAAATGTTGAGGATAGATACCAAAGTGTTTTGGAAATGATGAATGATCTTGCTAAACTTGAAAATAAGTTAGATTGGGGTTACAATGAAATAACAAACACACATTCGATTGTTTCGTTTAAAACAGATACTCACTTATCCGAAGTTTCTGTTTTAAGAAGTGACTCAGGTCAATGGTGTACTGAAGGTTATAAAATAAGATTAGCCGACGGCAAACGAACAAAAATAAATAAATTTTTTATAAAAAATTTAAAAACAAAGCAAGATGCTTTCGAAGCAATTTATAAAATTCTTTAATTGAAGAAAGGTGTGATCAAGGCATGGGTTTTGAACTCAAATTAAATACAAAGAGAAACAATGTAACGCCATACCCTCTTTGCACCTTGAAAGAAAGATTGATTAAAGATAAGGCTGTGGACATGAATGATAATTATCGAATTATTGATTTGGAGAATGGTTTTGTTAAAGTTGTCCCAATCGATGGAAATAAGTTGGTTAGATAATTAAATCCTTTAGGTTAAATTGAAATTAACTGAGCCTCACCTTTGGTGGGGTTTTTCTATGCCATCATTTAACAATCCCTCCCTTCTGCCGATAACTTTGTTGAGGTGGTAAAGATTGATACTCAAGAAAATGAAACAAAAAATAGAAAAAAGAAAACTAAGAATAGAAGAAAATAAGGCAATGGAGGAATTTAAAAAAGAAGAATTTAACCACGTCAATTTAAAAAATAACCTGATAAAAATGAGAATGCGTGTTCTTGTTAAATATATAGATTTCCATTTCTCTCTTGAGGGACAGGACGACTTGATAGTATTTAGAAGTAAACTTCGAGTAGTGAGGTCGCTCGATAAAGATGTTCTGTTGAGTGCGATAGCTAGAACGAAAGGAATGGAAAAGATATATGAAACAAAATATACTACTTTTTTTGTTGGTGCTATTCTTGCAGCTACAGTTCCAGTAATAGCAGCCTTTGGAGACTTGATTCCTGCATATACTATTATCATACGTGTTTATATTATGATATTTACAATGTTAACGTTAATTTTCTTTTTAAAGGATCTGATTAAAGACAAATATTTTGTAGCGCTACTGGTATCATTTCGGGAGATGATGGAACAAGCTTTAGCGGAAAAACATGA
Source organism: Bacillus sp. FSL R5-0712 (assembly GCF_038593285.1). NCBI lineage: Bacteria > Bacillati > Bacillota > Bacilli > Caryophanales > Bacillaceae > Bacillus > Bacillus sp. FSL R5-0712. The sequence continues at coordinate 1,218,899 of NZ_CP151981.1, forward strand.
AAAGTGATTAGCTTTCTCTCCCCTGCTCCTTTCTAATTGAAGCAATTCTCATTATGAAATTTCCTATGTAATATAAGTAGGATTGCACTCAAAAACATGGCTTTCTTCCGATATTATCCATGAGGTGACTATAAGTGAGAAGCACACTAAAGGAAAAGAGAGAAATTAAGGAATTGAGAAAACAGAAGTTTACTAAACAAAATTTAAAGCATAATTTGGTGGAGTTGAGTTCACGTGGACTCATTGTTTACTTAACAGAAAACTTCCCTAGAGATGGTCAAGATTATCCCGAACATAAAAAGAAGATGATGATTCTAAAATCATTAGATACGGAAGATATATCAGGCGCTATCGCTCGAATGGATAGGATTAATCATGTTAATGATCAAAAAAGATTCTTCTTCTTTATTGGAATAATATCCACAATTATCGCTGCTGCAATTGGCACTATTCTTGGGAGTATAGAATTCGATCCTGATGCATCAAATTTAGACATTGGTGCAACTATTACAATGATATGCACAGTTCCCGTATTTATTTATCTATTGTTTTCTTTGGCGGTGATAATGGACAGTTTTAACAAAGCAACACTTGAATATTTTAAAGACTTGCTTATACTTGCAAGAGATGGGAAAAAGAATGATATTGAAATTCTTTAGGCTTCCCCCTTACTTGTTTAATTTATATCCTGTTTACTCATCATAAATTATGGCGATTTGTTGAAGAAAATAATCATTTTAAATGAGGGTAATGGTGATAAAGCTTAAATTTACAGAATGGAATAAGTTTAAAACAGTTGTATAAAAAGGTAACATTTTTTTCGGTTTTTAAAAAATACGAAGGAACACCAGAGGATACAGAAGGGTAAAGAAAGCTTATGTATCAAGGTTTATAAGTGAATATAGAGTATCGCTGATAATCACAGGATTCCATATATTTACCTTGACAGGGTAGAGGTCGCAGGTTCGAGCCCAGTCGGAATCATCGTTGAAACCCTTGCTTAGCAAGGGTTTTTTGTTTTTTTACAACGAATGTTTGTTCTATTTCTTTTGGTTGGGGACGAACTTTATCCGCCAGATTGTTTCTCAATATTTTTAGGATCAAAATGATTAAAGTGTTAAATTCTAATTTGTTTGTGACATGACCATAAATATCTGAGGTTGTTTTAGCACTGGCATGTCCGGCTCTTTTCTGAATAGCATTCATGCTCTCAACTGCCTCTATAAGGACAGCCACCATTTTTGCAAGAATCCTCCGAAATGCAATACGGACTTTAAATATTTTCATTTATATTCTCTATTTGTCTATATTTTTCATAACGCTGTTGTATAAGCTCTTCCGAGGATAATAGGATCAATTTTTTAAGAGATGATTCGATTGCAGATTCAATCATTTTTGCCTGTGATTTTATATCATTTTGTGCTCCACCTTTCATTTCAGGTATGATTTCATCAATCATTCCTAACTGTTTTAAATCTTTTGCTGAAATTTTCATATGTTCAGCAGCTTCTGGAGCATACTTAGCGTCCTTCCATAGGATAGATGCTGCTCCTTCTGGCGAAATTACTGAGTACCATGAATACTCTAACATATGGATATGGTTACCGACACTAATGCCAAGAGCTCCACCACTTGATGCCTCTCCAATTACAATACAAACAATTGGCACTTTAAGCGTAGCCATTTCAAATAGATTTCGAGCTATCGCTTCAGAAATTCCACGTTCTTCAGACCCTTTTCCTGGATAGGCGCCTATTGTATCAATAAATGTAATAATAGGGCGATTAAATTTATCAGCTTGTTTCATTAGTCTTAGCGCTTTTCTATAACCTTCTGGATGAGCCATTCCAAAATTTCTTTCTATATTTTCCTTTGTACTTCTACCTCTTTGATGACCAATAACCGTAACGGGCATCCCTTTAAATTTTGCAATACCACCTATCATTGCTTTATCATCACCATATAATCGATCACCATGAAGTTCGAAAAAGTTTGTAAACAATAAAGGTATATAATCTAATGTCGTGGGCCGGTTACGTAGTCTTGCAATTTGAACTCGTTGAAAAGCTGTAAGATTAGAATAAATTTCATCTTGCATTTTATTTAAACGTTTTTCTAATAAATGAATTTCTGACGATAAATCTACATTATTTTCTTTCATCATTTTCTTTAATTCATCAAATTTCTCTTTTAGTTCAATAATAGGACGTTCAAAATCCAAACTCATTTTACCCTCCAAAGGTTATGATTTACCTCACTCTAATCAAAAGACTTAGAAATAGAATCAATAAATAATTCAAAACCATCCACAACTATTTTTTGTTCTGATTCTGATAAATTATTGAGGATACGTTGATAAAATGTAAGGGATTGTTCTCTTAAGCGATTAACAGTAATGTGACCCTTTTCTGTGAGGTGCAGAAAAAGTTCTCTTCTATTTTTTTCATTTACTTCACGATAAACAAGCCCCATTTTTACTAACTTATCTACCAACCTACTTACAGTTGAAGTCTCTAATCTAAGTTTATTGGATAGTTGCCAAACAGTTAATTTTTCCACCTCTAGTTCCTCTAACGCCATCATTTGAGAAGTTGGTAGAGGTTTTTCAAATGGTCCATTGGGCAAATTATGAGATTCGAAAACCCCAGTTAATATAATCATTTTCTTAATATCTGTTCTTAGTTTTAAGGCATCTTCTCTTTTCAAAAGGTCACCCTCCTACAATTCATGCATAATACATCAATTGTATTATACATCAATTTGATTTTTTCACAAACTTAACATAAGCCAATGTGACAACATGGACGAGATATTTCTTCTTGTTAAATGTGTCTAATTTGTGAATTTAACAAATTCCACAAACTAAAATATATGGAAGTTCAGTCTATAGTAGGTAACATAATACTCATTGTTATGGCGGGTATCTAGTCTCGTAAAAGTGACAAGACTAATCATTTTGAATGAATAGAAGGAGGTTTCATGATTATTGCCATAACTGATGTTACATACGGTAGTAAAGTAAGAGAGCCAAAAGGTGCTCTGCGTTACTACTATACACATGCCTTAGAAATCGAAAATTCTAAGGAAGAGCTTCTCATCCAAATGGACTTTACAGATAAGCTCTCTAAAAAAAATTACACGGAGGTAATAGGAAATGAGAATTAACCACAATATCGCAGCACTTAACACATTAAACCGTTTATCAGCAAACAATGGTGCAAGCCAAAAGAACATGGAGAAACTTTCTTCTGGTCTTAAAATCAACCGTGCAGGGGATGATGCAGCAGGTCTAGCTATCTCTGAAAAAATGCGTGGACAAATCCGCGGTTTAGAAATGGCTTCTAAAAACGCACAGGACGGTATCTCTCTTATCCAAACAGCTGAAGGCGCATTGACTGAAACTCACTCAATCCTTCAACGTGTTCGTGAACTAGTCGTTCAAGCTGGAAATACTGGTACACAGCAAGGTGAAGACTTAGCTGCAATTAAAGATGAGATCACAGCGCTTGTTGAAGAGGTCGATGGTATTTCTAATCGTACTGAGTTTAACGGAAAAAAATTATTAAATGGTACGTTTAATGGAGTAGGTACACCTGGCACACCAGCAACTCCGCCGACAGATCCAGATGATCCAAGTACAGGTACACCTGCAGTCCCAGCAACTCCTGGTGATGCTTTAGTATTCCAAATTGGTGCAAATGCTACACAACAAATTAAAGTCAACATTCAAGATATGAGCGCTGCTGCTTTAGGCGTTACAGACAACGATGGTGCAGTTGAGACAGGTAAGTCTGTTAAAGATATCGATGTATCTAAATTTGAAACAATTGCAGCTGATGACGATGGTGGATTTGATGATCAGTTAGCAATCGTTGATGGGGCTATTAAACAAGTTTCTGCACAGCGTGCTAAACTTGGTGCAGTCCAAAACCGTCTAGAACACACAATCAACAACCTTGGTGCTTCTTCTGAAAACTTAACGGCTGCTGAGTCTCGTATTCGTGACGTTGACATGGCAAAAGAAATGAGTGAGTTCACGAAGAACAACATTCTTTCTCAAGCTTCTCAAGCTATGCTTGCACAAGCGAATCAACAGCCACAAAACGTACTTCAATTATTACGTTAATAAATCAAAAGCCCCTTTATATAGGGGCTTTTTTTGTTAGTCTTTATTGGTTCGATGCCTCATTTTATTGATCGTTCTAAAAGATGCTTCAACGCCAATAAATACGACAAAGAATATTACTATCCAACTGACCAACCTTCATAGAACATGCCTTACTAGGGTGAATTAAAACATATATAATACTTCTATTAAAGTTGTTGGTTTTAAAAAGTAAAAAACATGGTAAAATTAGATAAAAGTATAAAAAAGAGTGATTCTATGGAATATGTAATTATGTTAATCTTTTTATTAGCACTTTTCTTTATTTTTACTGTTTTCCTAAAAACCCGTTACAGTTTTGGTGAAAAATACTTAGTCTTAAAATTTGGTTTATCTAAAACAGAAATACCAATTGATCAAATCGTTAGTATTAAAGAGTCGGACAAGTATGGAATTGCAGATAATATTGATTATAGAATTGGTGCTCCATATGGTCAACCAGATAGAATCGTTATTGAAACTATGAATAAGCGTTTTCTAGTTTTTTTAAATGAAGGTCATCATTTTCTTCAAAATTATAAAAAAGCTAGTGCTAGAATATAAGATAAGTACTTTCTACGATAGAAGGTGCTTTTTTATTCGAGTTCCTCTTCTTTAAATATACTAATAGAATGAATATTTCAATACTTCAGCCAGCTCACTTATGAAGAGTTGCTGCAGGGTTTATCGTAGGCAAAACTCATGGTAGACTTTGAATGGACAGAAACATGACAAATCACTTGAAAGGATGATTGTGGTGGTGAAAACAGATAAAGTCTCCTCCTGAATTCATGAAATTACATTCAGGAGGAGATAAAAATGTTTAAACAAATAGATAATTATCCGAGAAAAGAACACTTCCATCATTATACGAAGGTAACCCGATGCTCATATAGCCTGGTGATCGATCTAGACATCACGAAATTGCATGCAATATTAAAAGAAAAAAATCTAAAAGTATATCCTGTGCAAATTTATTTGTTAGCAAGGGCTGTGCAAAAAATACCGGAGTTTCGGATGGATCTAGTGAACGATGAACTTGGTCACTGGGATCTTCTAAATCCTAGTTATACGATTCTAAATAAAGAAACAAAGACATTTTCAAGTATTTGGACGCCTTATGACGAAAACTTTGCTCAGTTTTATAAAAGCTGTGTAGCTGATATTGAAGCTTATAGCGAAAGTAACAAACTATTTCCGAAACCTCATATGCCAGAAAATATGTTCAATATTTCAAGCCTGCCTTGGATTGATTTTACTTCTTTTAACCTTAATGTATCTACAGATGAAACTTATTTACTGCCGATATTTACGTTAGGCAAATTTAAGGTGGAAGAAGGAAAAATCATCTTGCCAGTCGCCATTCAAGTACATCATGCTGTTTGTGACGGCTTTCATGTCGGTCAATATGTGGAATATTTGAAGTGGCTGATAGAACATTGTGAAGAGTGGTTAAACGAGTCATTGTATACTTAATTTTCAAAAGGTGAAAAAGGCAGACTTTTGCAGAGTCTGCTTTTTCTGTCGTGAGAAGAAATGTGTAACATCACGTTATGTTACTCTATTAAAATATAAGGGTGATGGAGAGGTAATTGGCAGAAAGTGTTTCGAGAAATTCAGAAGTAGTCGAGAATGTTACAAATGCGAAAATTATATTGAAAAAAGATGAGAATGGGGGTTTTATTTTAACGGGATACCCTGTTAAATAGAAAGAAGGATGATAAAATGAATGAGAGTTACAGTTATTTAGAAGAGTTAGAAGATTTTTTAGGTGGCACATTTCATCAGGATATCGATTCCCCAGAAGAAGCGATTGATGAGTTTATTCATGAAGCTAGTAAAGAATGTCTGCTGTCTACTATAAAGGATTGTCAGGATTTTTTGAATAGTACTTTAACAATACAGGAAAAAGAAAACTTTATCGATAATAATGCAGAAATCTATTTTCCGGCGATCTCATTAAACCCTTTACAGTGGTTTAATAAAATAATAGAGGAAATGAAAGAAGCAGTGAAGATGAAGTAACAAAATGAACCTTGATTGACTAATGCCTTTCAAGGTTTTTTTGTGTCTATTGGTCAACAAACTGAGAAAAAGAAGATCTTTTTCTACGTGGATCATCGCATGATATAGATAAACAAATCGAACGTGAATATTTTGTCCAGAAGGAATAACCTGAGGATGCTGGCATTGAGCACTTTAAGTGCCTTGTACTTAGCTGGTACTCCAGTCAGATCTTTTTTATATCTACTGATAAATTCTTTATTGGAGGAAGGGATTGAACAGGTTTGTAATTTGAGGTTTTAAAATGGTAAATGATTAGTTGGTCAATGTTATACTAACCTCAATAGATATAGGGAGGCATCCACTTTGAAATCATTCTGGGAGAAAGAAGAAGAGAGTCCTTTCACGTTAGAAAAGATAGATGAGGAAAAAATTCGTGAAGCAGAGGGAAGACTTGGTGTCGCTTTACCTGATACATATAAAAAGCTCATCTTAGAATGGAATGGTGGCTTTACAGTTCGTAATGCGTTTCCAACGGAACAACCGAATTCATGGGCTGAGGATCATGTTCAATTTGACCATCTAAGAGGAATCGCCAAAGATGATGGCATCATGAATAGTTCCCAGTTAAGTGATGAATTGGAGCTCCCGGAGGGACTTGTGATCATCAGCGGAGAGGAAGATACATGGATCGCAATGGATTATCGAAAAATGAAGGAACACCCGCCTATTCACTATTTTGATTTAGAAATGGGAGTCGATTTTAAGCTGGCGGATACTTTCGATGATTTTATTGAGCAGTTATATACAGCTGAAGACGCGATGGTCGAGGTAGTAGAGATTGATGAGGAATCCTCGGATTTGTATATCAGTAAAGAAGAGCTTGAACAAATTTTTGAAAGACAAGACCTTCGTCAGCAGAATCTTTTTAAAACGGCACATTATCCGATGGAAGACATTGAAGAGATTGAATGGTTTTTCGATCGAATGAAAAAATGCATCAAACAGATAAAAGATCAAAATGTCTTGTACGAAGCAGCCACGACTGTTCACTCCATTCTTTTGTTAAATCCAGATATGCCAAGGAATGACCGTATCAATAAAGAGCTGCAAGAAATTGCTGAGTTTCTAGAAAAGAGTGGAGAATCTCTTACCGTCCTTTTGGGAGAAGACATTCATTCAGTGAAAAAACGATAGTGAAAGAATAAAAGCCCCTCAAAAGGGCTTTTAAAAATGTAGTTTAAGATCTCTTTTTATTTAAAGTTTTCATGATGAATAATGCTATATATGAAGCAATGAATGAGCCTAAAGTGTAAACAACTGACCACCCTAAGAAAGAGACATTAAAAAGTGTAAATGTCAGGATGAGCAAAATGATAAAGCTCACAACTGGCATGAAATAAACTTTTTGTACAAACAATGTGACGATAAAAGAAGCGATGATTATACTTACTGGAAGCAAGCCGAATACGAATTCTAAATGAGTCATATCAATTCTCCCTTTAAATGACTTAGCTACATTTGATTTGTTCTAATTGCCACTCATACACTCATAATTCATAGTACATCGGGTTTTTGAGTTTAATAAATTTATTAGACAAAGGAATCAATAACCATATCTTAACACAAGTAAATACATTTATTATATTAAATGTAATCAACAGGATGTTGGATGATTTTAAATCCTTCTTTTTGTAATGTTATTGAAAGGCATATTTAAATAAAGTATAGTAACTTTATATAACAAAGAGGAAGATGGTTAAAGATGATGCATGCAGGAAGATTACGCCAGCAAACTTTGAACAATCAGTAATTTCATATGTTCAAAGGCTCTGTTTTCATCAAACGGGGTAGTCTGCACATTTTTAATGATCTTCAGCGGGAAAGTATGCAATTTCACTAGAAGACAGGCAGATAATTGTTCTGTCTTTTTTGTATGTTTTTATAATACAAAGAAAGGTATAAGTCTAGCTTTGTTTACTCTGACCACATAAAGTAGTCTGTTTGTGGTTTTTTGTGATGATATTCTTGATGCCTATTGATCATGACTAAATGAGCAATTGGAGGAATGGATATGAATAGACTGGAATTAAAGCAGTTAGCCAAACATCACGGATTAGAGATTTTAGAGAATACCATGAAAATAAATGAATCAGGTGTTGATTTCTGTGTCGCACATGTCGAAGATTTACATGGTGATCAATGGATATTAAGAGTGCCTCGCAGACCTGAATCAATGAAACATACCTTACAAGAAAAAAAGACATTAGATCATATGAGTAAGCAGGTTCACTTTCAGGTCCCTAAGTGGTCTATCTTTACAGAAAGTCTGATTGCTTATAAACAATTAGAGGGGGTACCGGCGGCTAGTATTGATATGGAGAAGCAATCGTATGTGTGGAGTTTTGACCAAACGAATGTACCGCAAGCCTATTACGAATCATTAGGAAGAGTTCTAGCGAATGTACATTCCTTAGATCAACCGCCATTTAAAACGATCGGTGTGGAGATGCTCCGTGCTCATGAATTAAGAGCATCAATGAAACAGCGAATGGAACGTGTCAAATCGCAATACACCATTAACAGTGGTTTATGGGAGCGCTGGCAAGAATGGCTAGCAAAAGATTCTTTATGGCCGCCTTTCGTGGGGGTGAAGCATGGAGATTTACATCCTGGCCACATTCTGATTGATGAAAATCAATGTGTGACGGGTGTGATTGATTGGACTGAAGTGGGGGTTGGTGATGTATCTGCAGACTTTTTGTCGCATCAACTTCTCTTTGGGAAAGAAGGATTAACAAAACTTATCCATGCGTATGAAAAAGCAGGCGGGAGAACTTGGCCAGGAATGGATGAACATATAATAGAACTTCTGACTACAAGTGCGATCACTGTGGCCGAGTACGCACAGAGATCAGGATTGAAAGATATGCATGAAGCTGCAGCATACATGTTGGCAAACGAAAGTTAATCAATCAGAATGAATCCAAAAAAAAGCCCCTAAAAAGGGCTTTTTTAATTTAATTCATGAAAAAACTGTTTGAGTTGATCAATGAAAACGGATTTTGATTTTCCTTTTTTATAAATGAACTCGATATTGATATTGAAATTGATGGATGGATCGATTGAAATTTGTTTTAATGTTCCTTGTTCTACTTCATTTCTAACACAATGATGAGGTAGAAACGATAGCCCCATTCCTTGTAGCACTAAATTTTTTGCTGTTTCCATATGATCAACCTCAATGGAAATGTTCGGTGTGATGTTGTTTTTTTGAAATAATCGGTGAAGCATCAACCAATCAAATGACCCGTAGTCAAAGAAAATAAAAGGCTGTTCTTCTAGTTCTTTCATATTGATATTGTCAAGGCTGGCAAGCGGATGATGAGTTGGGACGAACAGCCCAATCGGATCGCTGAAAATAGGAATCGATTCAATTTGAGGATGTGTTTCAGTCCTGACAATGCCAAAGTCTACTTGATTGTTAATCACTTTTTGGACAACATCCTTTGAATGCCCTGTTACAATTTTTACTTTCAGGTTTTCGTATTTTTCTTTTAGGGCTGGCAATATGTTAGGCAATAGATTATTGGAAATAGAGGATGCGCATCCAATTGTCAATTCATAAGGGATCATCGTTTGTTTGAGACTATGCTTTGCTTCTTGATAAGAATGGAGAATCTTTTTGGCATGCGGGTAAAACTGTTCACCTTTTTCCGTCAGAGATAGTTTATTTCTCTGTCTATCAAATAATTTCAGGTCTAATTCCTTTTCTAACGATTGAATACGTGCCGAAACAGAAGGCTGGGTTAAATACAGTGCTTCCGCAGCTTTATTGATACTGCCTAGCTGGCATACATAAATAAACGCTTCTATATTCTCAATATTCATGTTATCCCCTTATATGACGTTCTTTAAATGTTTAGCTTTTCAAGCTCATACACTAATTTTACAGCTTCTTTCGCCAAAATGACAGTAGGGTCAATCACTTTCACAGCATTGGTTGACCTTAGAACTAAAGGGATTTCTGTGCAGCCGGCAATGATGGCTTCGGCTCCTTGATTGATTAAAATTTCTGATGCTAATGCCAGTTCACTTTCGCCTTTACTCAATTTCCCAGCTTTCACTGCATATATCCCATTCATGACGTTTTTCTGAAGCTCTTCACTTGGGGTCATGACGTCAATCTTGTGATGAGCACAAGCCTTTTGGTAGAGCTTAGTTTTTAATGTGCCATCAGTACATAGTAAGCCCACAGACGTATAGTGATGTTTGTTCAGGTGCTTTGCGGTTTCTAGTGGCATATTCATAATAGGGATATGAGTGGATTGTTGAACATTTTCTAAAAAGAAGTGAGCGGTATTGCATGCAATCAGAATAAAGTCCGCTCCTGCGCGTTCTAATCTTTTAGCTGATGCAATCATATATTCTGTAGGATCTTCGCCTTTCCCAAATATGGCATTGGTTCTATCAGGAATTTGCGGATAATTATCAGCAATCACATGGAGATGATCCTGATCTTTTATCGCTGGAGTATGAGAAATGATTTTTTTCATCAGATCAATCGTTGCTAAAGGGCCCATCCCGCCCATAATTCCGATCGTTGTAGACATATACACCACCACATTTCTTTTTTTTCTATTATAAAAAAAGAAAGCATGGTGATCGTTATAGAAAAGTTCTATTTGTATATAGAAGGTTGATCAAAAAAGCCTTTATCTGTCTTGAAGTATGAGTTACAATCTATCCAAAATCCATTAGAATAAAGAAAATGGATAAAGGAGCAACCACATGAATTTCAATTTAAATGAAGCTTTAGATATGTTGAGTCGAACTCCTCACACGTTAGAAAGTCTTTTGTCCGGTTTATCGAAGGATTGGCTTCACAGCCGTGAAGGGGAGGGGACGTGGAATCCAGTTGAAGTCATTGAACATTTGATTGAAGCAGAGAAATTCAATTGGATTCCTCGATTAAATGTGATTCTTGCTGATGGAGAGAATACACCATTTCCTGCGTTTGACCGATACTCTCATTTGAACCATTCTGAAAGACAGATAGAGCAAGCACTATCTGAGTTTCAGCATGTGCGGATGGAGAATGTGGCATACATTCAACGCATGACACAATCAGGCCTTGATTTAGAGAAAAAGGGCGTCCATCCGGAGTTTGGGGTCGTGCAAGTGAGCGAATTACTTTCTGCGTGGGTTGTCCATGACTTCACACATATGTCCCAGATTGTTCGGGTCATGGCGGAACGATATCGAGCCGATGTGGGTCCATGGAGCGCTTATTTAGGAATTTTGAATAAAAAATAATTGTTTAATGGTGCTTAGCGGCCCACTCTGATTGAAGCATGGCATATTGATATTCATCAACCCAATGTCCCTTAGACATATAATTTTGCAGCAAATGTCCTTCGCGTCTCATTTCTAAACGTTCCAGCACTCGAATGGATTTTTCGTTGCGCACATCTGTAAAGGCAATGATTTTATGTTTGTTCAGTGTCATAAAAATATATTCGAAGATTGAACTGAGAGCTTCGTGAATATAGCCCATTCCTTGGTATTCAGGCGCGAGGGTAAAACCTATTTCGACGATTCTAGGTTCACTATCTAGTGTATGGATGGCGCAATCTCCTATCAGCTGATTGGACTCAGATAAGGCAATAGCGTATTGAAACCATGTCCCCGGTTGATTAGGTTTTTGTGCCATTTGATGTTGAACAAATGATTCAGCATCTTCGTATGTGTAGTTTTCCCAGGATTGAAATTTTGCTATAGAAGGATTTGCTCGATATTGATAAAATGCTTCAATATCCTGTCTATCGAATTGGCGAATAACAACTCGGTTTGTTCTTGTAAATATGCTGTTTGCATTCTTCATGTGTTAACCTCACTTTTTAATTTGTTCTTGATTTGAAAAAGTCTATCAGCCATTCAGATAGCTGCTGTTGTGCTTTGCTGACAAATCGATCTGCATAATAAATTAATTCCAAGTGCCGGACAGGTGCTGGCTCAGCAATAGGAATCGAAACAATATTGGGCCACGTCGAATGTTGTTTTAGTAATCCTCTTGGCTGAATGGTTGCGCCGATTCCCGCTTCAACCAGCTGCAATAGCGAAGATGCAGACCCAACCTCCATGGCAGTGTCCAGTTCAACACCCTGTTCTTTACATACGTCATCTACTAAATCCCTTCCAAGATATCCCTTCGGATACATGACCAACGCATGCTGAGTCAGCTCTTCTAAAGTCACTTCACTCTTTTGGGCGAAATCACTTTCTGAATGAACAAATAATTCGTAGGGCTCACTACCAAGTGGAATTTGAACGAGACGCTTATCCGCAGGCCCTTGAAGTCCGATGCCGAGATCTACTTTATGTGAAAGGACTTCGTCACGAACGAAGATATTTGAATATGCCTTCAGATTGGTTTCGGGGTAAAGTGTTTTAAATTCTACAAAAAGTGGCACCAGCTGAAAATCAAGATCGGAGGGGAGTACTGCGAGACGAACGGTTCCTCGTTTTTCTGATAATAGTTCTTTCATCGCATTTTTTGCATCTCTTTCAGCTTGAAGCATTTTCATGCCATATTGATAAAGCAGCGAACCAGCTTCGGTAGCAACGACTTTTTTGCCGATTCGATCAAAGAGCGGCATCCCAACTTCTGCTTCAAGCAGTCGAATTTGCTGGCTAAGTGTAGGTTGTGATATGCCTAGCTGCTCAGCAGCTTTTGTAAAATGCAAATGATTGAATACAGCCATAAAATAGGTAATATGCCGGGTATCCATTTGTCTTCCTTTCGTAAATGATAGTTTTCTCCTATCATCATAATACGAATTATTGTATTGATCAATGAATGCAGCAGATTTATACTCAAAGTAACCTTAACAAGATGAGAGAGAAAGAAGGGTATTGATGAAAAAAATATATTATTTAGCCGCTTTATTTTTAGCGGCATTAAACTTACGTCCGATCATTACTTCCGTAGCTTCCATGATGAGCATGATCCAATCAGAGCTTGGCGTAAACGCACTGACAGCAAGTCTTTTGACCACTTTGCCTGTTCTTTGTATGGGAATATTTGCTCCTGTTGCGACGATACTCAGCCGGCGGTTTGGTTTAGAGAGAACGCTGTTTTTCTCGATTCTTCTTATCACGATTGCCACCGCACTGCGTGGTACAAGCCAATCGGTTGCTATCCTGCTCATGACTGCTTTTGCAGGAGGTGTAGGGATTAGCTTCGCGGGTCCTTTATTGTCTAGTTTTATTAAAAAATATTTCCCGAGAAATCCTGGTATCGTCAGTGTGTATTCAATTTCGATGACGATAGGTGCAGCGCTCGCATCCGGCTTCACCATTCCAATTTATCTGCGTAGCCAGCATCATCTTCCATTTGCGTTGTCCTGCTGGGCTATTCTAGGAGTGATTGCACTTATTCTATGGGTCGGTTTAGTTCGCAAAAATGAGCAGAGTGATCATGTAACTTTGCCGTTAAAATTGCCGTTGAGAAACAAAAAGGCCATACAATTCACCTTGTTCTTTGGCTTTATGTCCAGTATGTTTTATTCTTTGACGGCATGGATTTCACCGATTGCTCTTAGTTTCGGAAACAGTCCGCAATATGCTGCCATGCTCTTGACCATATTTACACTCATTCAGATTCCGGTGGCACTACTCGTTCCAGCGGTCGTTACTCGATTAGGAAAACCGAAATTATTTCTCATCTTATGCAGTTTGTCTGAACTCATTGGTCTTATCTTTCTTCTTCTGCCAATGCCGATCTTGCCAGCCGTCATTTTCCTAGGTATGGGTGCAGGTGGATTATTTCCTTTAGCGCTTATGCTTCCGATTATGGAGACGAGCACTCCGGAGGAAGCCGGAACATGGTCCGCGATGTCGCAGATGGGCGGGTACATCGTGGGTGGATTCGGTCCGTTTTTCATTGGCTTGGTTTTCGATCTAAGCGGACATTTTTATGCTTCCATTGTGGCAATGCTTGTCATCGTCTCGTTAATGATTGGCGTTCAGTTATCAATGAAACTTGGTAGAAAAGCAGGAGAAGTGTCGAGTTAAATAATGCTGCTTCACATTTCAATAAAAACGGGGGAATTCTATTGCTCATTCGAGAAGCAAAAACGATCGATTATCCACAATTAAGGCAAATTTATTTAGAATCACGGCGCCAGAGCTTTCACTGGCTCAATCCAGAAGAACTCAATCTGCAAGATTTTGATCAAGATACGCAGGAAGAGCAAATTTTCTTAGCTGAGGAGAACAATAAAATCCTTGGATTCATTTCTCTATATGTACCAGATCGTTTTATTCATCTCTTGTTTGTACATCCTGAAGCTGCTGGTCAAGGGGCTGGCGATCTGCTGCTCAAACAAGCGATAAAAGTTTTGGGAACACCGGTCACCCTCAAATGTGTCTCCGAAAATCACAAAGCTTTATCTTTTTATCAAAAAAGAGGCTGGAAGGCTGTTGTAGAAGAAGGAGAACCTGGGGCGGAATACTGGGTGCTTATTTATGAATAGAAGTCTTTTTATCTTATCATTCACAGGGCCCTTTATAGGGCTTTTTTGCGGTTTCTTTTCGGTGTCGAATGGTTCATAAAATGATAATATATGTCATTATAGGGAAAATAGAGGAAGGGGTAGGGGCTGATGGAGAAAGTGCTTTCTTCTCACGTCGGTTTGAAAATCAATGAATGGTATTATCATATTCAAAGATTTAACGTACCGGACGCCGAAGCATATAAAGAGGAAATCAAATCAATGCTTGATCATATGGAAGAAAATCAAGATTTATTATTGTATTTCTCACTCATGGAGTTCAGACATAAATTAATGCTTGATTACTTGAATCCTTTAGAAAATGGGAAAGAGCGGGCTAACTTCAAGGAGCTCGCAATGAAGATCAAAAGGGACCAAGAGAAATTAACAGGATTACTCGAGTATTACTTCAATTTTTTCTACGGCATGTATGAATTTGAAAACTATGAATACCTAAATGCGATTACCTTCTATAAACGGGCAGAAAAAAAGCTGTCTCTTGTCAGTGACGATATTGAACGGGCCGAGTTCAATTACAAGATGGCTGAAATCTATTACCACATGAAACAAACCCACATGTCTATGCACCATATCGCACAGGCGATACAATGTTATCGAGAAAAAGATACATACACTGTAAGAGAAATACAATGTTCTTTTGTGATCGGATTAAACTATATAGATATGGGCTGCCCCGAAAAAGCAATACCCCATTTTCAACACGCACTAGAAAAAGCCGCCGACAATTCAACAAAACGATTAAAAGGATCAGCACTCTATAATTTAGGGTTGAGTTATTTTCATAATAAAGAAATAGCACAAGCAATTATTCATTTTAATGACTCAATTCGAGCATTTAGAGAACAGGGATACGAACATTTAAATAGAATCTTAGACCCGCTCATTATGTTGTCAAAAGCCTATTTCAAAAAGAAAGAACAGGATTTAGGTATATATGCTTTAAATAACGGCATAGAACTATCTGAAAAGCTGAAAGATCATGTGCTGTTATTGATATTCAAATTTTTAAGGGCACTATACGTTGACAACAACTTTGAACAATTGGAAAAGATAATGGAATTGCTAGAAATAAAGTCAATGTATCCTGATCTTGAAGATTTAGCCAAAGATGCTGCAAAATATTATAATGAGATGGGAGATAAAGACAATGCGATGCATTTCTATGAAAAGATTCTTTATTTCCAAACTCAAGTGAAACGGGGGGACTGTCAGTATGAAATTTAAAACGTTATCAGTCGTATTCGTGATGATAAGTGTCATCAGTATTGTTGGTTATTTTACATCTGAAGTGACAGCAAGTCATGATGAAGCTAGGAGAGGTCATACTGCAAGTATCGGTTATACAGCTTAAATAAAAAGCCCCTTAAGGGCTTTTTATTAAGTTTATCTCATGCATTTAAATGATCTAGGATTGCTTGCTTTAAATATCGATATTGATCATCATTCGTATCTTCAAATGCTTCTTCTCGATTAGAAGGTACATCCATATAAACGATTTCATCAGAGAATTGTGAAGAAGTAAAGTCGATTCTTGTTCCATTCACTACGTTGTAAAAGTGCCATCCATTGGGTAATGCAGTTTTGTTTATTTTTCCGCCTAAAAGATCATGTACGACTAAAGAAGTGACGCCGCATTGTCCGTTTGCCGGGTTGTCTTTACTCCATTTTGAGCTAGATTGAGAAGACCATGCTTTAAAAAGAGCATCAATGATTTCGTCTGTCGTGTAGAGGTTCATCATAAAAATCCTTTCTATTTAAAAGCGAAATGAATATAGTATCTGTTTAGTCTATAGTAGATTTTTTTTCGATCAAAATCCAGATGCTATACTTGATTAAACCAATATAACAATGAGGGTCATGACAGGAGGAGCATGGAGTGATATTCATCATAGGCATTGTAATCGCTTTTATTGTTGCTATTTTAGGCTTTACTATTTTCGTAGATATAGGTAATGGGCTGGGAACGGTTTTTAGCATCATCGGTGCAATGGTCATTTTATGGATAGCAGGTAGGCTGCAAAGACAAAAAGAAAAGAATGATCCAAACATATTATTAGATAAAATGATGATGCTTTTTCAAGAAGACGGTTTTCAGGCATCAACATACATCTTTTCACAAAATGTTGATAAAGGCTTTGCGATTGATGATGAGCGAAAAGTAATGCGCTTTATTACACACCAACCTGGCGGCTCATCTCGAAAATTCAGGTTTGAAGTCACTGAGCTTTCCTTGAAAGAGTTGAAACAAGTTGACATGTTAGAAGATGGTGTACCGATTGAACAATCTACTGAGAGTGATAATAATGAAGAGATCTCGACACTTGAATTAAGATTAACTATGAATGATCAGGAATCATCAACGATCACGATCACCTTCCTGCAATTTGATGTGCCAGTTCGTAAGAGCGACGCCGAATATTCGACTGAACGACAAAATCTGGAAGAGATTTATCGTGAAATTGATTCAATGATGAAATCTGCGGTTTAATAAATGACTGTTCATAAAGAAGAAATCACAGTTTGAGGTGGTTTCTTTTTTATGTCCATCAAGACAAAAGCTGGTTCAATCATTGCGGTTGAATGTTTTTCTCAAAAATGAATAAAGATAGACTAGACACGAAAACGAACATTGATATCGAAATGACTGGAGGAAACATACATGCAAAAGCTTTGCAGGGAAGTCTGGATCGAGGTCAATCTTGACGCGATTAAAAGAAATATCGAAGCCATTCAAGCGCATATTCCAAGGAAAAGCAAGATCATGGCTGTCGTAAAGGCGAATGCTTATGGACACGGTTCAGTTGAAGTAGCGCGGCAGGCACTAGAAAGCGGTGCGACAGAGCTTGCGGTTGCCAGCTTGGAAGAAGGCATTGTATTGCGGAGAGCAAAAATTGAAGCACCGATTCTGGTCCTTGGATTTACCCCTCTCGACTGTGTGAAAAGGGCTGCAGCCTGGAGAATTGACCTCTCCGGCCTTCGAGAAGACTGGATTGTTCAAGCAAATGAGATCTTAGCGGAAGAAGAAAGTCAGCATCGCCTTGGGATTCATGTCAATGTTGACACAGGGATGGGACGATTAGGTGTACGGACAAAGGAAGAGCTGTTAGAGGTGGTGGAGGCGCTTGAAAAGAGTGAAAACCTGAGGTGGGATGGAATATTTACGCATTTCTCCACTGCGGATGAGCCTGACCCTGATTTCACACTGCTGCAGCACAGCATTTTTATTGATTTTCTTCGTTTCTTAAAAAAACAAGACATTACTTTGCCCACGGTACATATGAACAATACAGCGGCTGCCATCGCATTTCCTGAATTTAGCGCAGATATGATACGGCTAGGCATCGGACTATATGGACTGTACCCATCGCAATACATTGAGAGTTTAGATGCTGTTAAGCTAGAGCCCGCTCTCAGTTTAAAAGCAAGGATTGCATTCGTGAAGGAAATGGTGACAAAGCCAAGGACCGTCAGCTATGGGGCAACCTATGTAGCAAAACCTGATGAAGTGATAGCAACCATACCAATCGGTTATGCAGATGGGTACTCACGAGCATTATCCAATCGAGGATTTATGCTTTTCCGTGGAAAACGAATGCCGATTGCTGGCCGCGTCACCATGGATATGACCATGATCAGTTTAGGAGAAATGAAAGCAAAGCAAGGCGAAGAAGTCGTCATATATGGTCGTCAAAAGGGCGGAGAAATTTCTGTCGATGAAATCGCCGAAATGCTCAATACGATCAACTACGAAGTCATCGCCACCTTAAGCCGCCGCGTCCCAAGATTTTACCGTCGAGGCGGGAAGATTATTAAAATATCGACACCGGTGATGTATGTGTGATCTCAATTTAAGCAGACTGCAAAATTCGATTAGCCCCCTTTACATGGCAAGGGGGCTAACTTTCACGACTTAAGCACGATACTCTTTATCTAAAATAAGAATTGGTTTAATCGTAGATCCATTTTTAGAATCTTCAAAGGCTTGTTCAATATCTTCTAATTCGTAGAATTTTGCTAGTTTCTCAACTGGGAATCGTCCATTTTTAAAGAACTTCACTAGTTTAGGAATAAGTAGTTGTGGAACGGCATCCCCTTCTATCACACCTTTTAATGTGAGAGCATTGATCATTAGGTCATTTGTTACATTAAATGTTAAATCGCGCTTTCCTACTGCTACTGTTGCACAAGTCCCTTTGACACGCAGGCAATGAAGGGCAGCTAGAGTGACTTCTGGTACACCAGTTGTTTCAAATGAGTAATGTGCACCTTTGCCTTCTGTTATCTCCTTAATTTTTTCAGCTGGATTCTCATGCTTACTGTTGATGATATGTGTTGCACCTAATTCTTTTGCTAACTCAAGGCGGCTATCATGAATATCAACGGCAATAATCGGATCACAGCCAGCGATTTTAGCTGCCATTAACCCACTTAAACCAACAGCACCTGTACCGAACACTACAAAGCTTGTACCTGGTGCTGGAGCAAGTGAATTTAAGACAGTACCGCTCCCGGTCATTAAGCCGCATCCGAATGGGCCTAAATAACGCAAATCGGTTTCTTTGTCTACTTTCACCACATTTTTCTCATCAACGGTGGCATATGTACCAAATGACGATTGACCAAAAAATTGCGATACATCTTGGTGATCATGTGTATGAAGTGGCGTTTCATTATGCTTATTACGACCAGAGAAATTCAAAGGCATCATGTTCTCACATCCACCTGCGTTCCCATCTAGACAATTATGACAATGACCACAATAAGCGAAGCCTAGTACAACGTGGTCTCCTTCTTGAACGGTTGTGACATTAGAACCTGCTTTGACTACAATGCCAGAGCCTTCATGTCCTAATACAGCAGGCCGTGGGACAGGAAGCGTTCCATCTAATACTGTCGCATCAGTATGACAGACGCCAGATGCAACAATTTTGACAAGCACTTCATCTGCTTTTGGGTCATCTAGTAATAACGTTTGTTTCTCGAAATCTTTTTCATTTGTTGTGACCATCGCTTGAATTTCCATATCATGTGCCCTCACTTTGTATAGTATAATATTTAATAAAGTTAGATCAAATGTCACAAAAAATTCATTTCTTTATGACTAATTTGATTGTAGGACGAAAGATTTTTCGTTTCAATCAGCAAAAAAACTTTTTTGTATAGGTTTTCAACACACAGGAATTTATGTATCTCTAATCAACATTTTTTAAAAAGTGTCTAAAGGAGGGGCCAATGATCAAAAAAGAGGATCGCCGTGTTGAGCGAACAAAAGAAACACTTCGGCAAACATTCAAAATACTAGTAAAAGAAAAAGGATATTCGCACGTAAAAGTAAAGGATATTGTGGAAAATGCAAACTATAATCGGACGACGTTTTATGTGCATTATGAAAGTAAAGATGAACTAGCAGCAGATTTTATTTATCGGGAAATGGAAGATTTCGAATATGAATTTTGTAAGCCGACTCGTGAAAATCCCCTGTTAGACTTAACTCGCATGAAACCAGAGGGCACCTATGTATTTCAATATATCGTCGAAAATCGCGACTATTATGATTTATTAGTGATGGAAGATCGCATCCCGCAAATACAAGAACAATTGCTTAAGAAAATACAATACATCTTCCAAAATAGAATGTCGTTTGTGAGTGATCAGTATGCAGAAATCAACGACAGTTATTTTATCCAATATCGTTCATACGGCATCTTTGGTTTTATCATTGAATGGATTAGAAATGACTACAATGCGTCCCCCTCTGAAATGGCACGCCGCATTATCAATTTATTATATAATCAATCCTCGCTCATGATTGAGCTGAATGGCGATGAACCGATTATTAAACGTGATGCTTAGAACATATCTTCACCACACAATATATTTTAATGATTGAATGAATGACTTATTGATTTATTGAATGAGAATGAAGCCTTTAAAGTTCCATTGAAGAAGATGTAAAATTATATTTTTTGCATTTGAGGTACTCATGTGCTTTATCAAATTAAGAATTTAAGCTTTTTGTTCAAAAAAGATAAAGTAAGCCGGAGAGGTCTTCATTTGCGTTCATTGAAAGATATGTTCAGAGAGAAAAATACAGATAAATTTGATATATGTAGAAAGATATTAATAGAAATGTGTGCATCCTGAATTTATTATGGGACACAATTGTAAAATTTAAATGTTATTACAAATATGTCGATAAAAGGAGGGACATTTAAATATGGAGGAAAGAAACGATGAAAAAAGGTTTATTCTTAGTGCTTTTGACCATTTTTATGATGGTCACAATTCATCCGTTAAAAGCTCATGCTGCTGAAACAAATGGGTGGACGAAGCGAGCGGACTTACCGGAAGAGCGTATCGGAGCAAGTGTAGGAGTAGTTGAGGGGAAAATATATGTATTCGGTGGGGCAAGTCAGCAGTCTAAATTCAACAATTCGACATATATGTATGATCCTAAAACTGATTTGTGGTCAGAAAAAGCAAGTATGCCTAGATTAAGAACAGGAGCTGCCTACGCAACAGTAGGTAAAAAAATCTATGTTATTGGCGGTCTTACTGATACAACTAAAACAGTTCACAAAACCATCGATGTTTATGATACGGAACTAGATCAATGGACAGAAGAACCGATTCAGATGCCTGAGAAATTTATATATACATCCTATATAAATGGTTCCTTAAGAGCAGTTACAGTTGGAGAAAAAATTTATATAGTGGCATCTTTATCAAGCTCTCAAGTAAATTTTTACTCCTATGATACGGTGAGTGGAGAGTGGGAAAGCTTAGATAATTCTCAATTAACTTCTCGTCAAGGGAGAAGTATTGCAGAGATAAATGGAAAGTTATACATTGCTGGTGGTGAGGCTAATGTTAGCCGAACGAATGATAAAAATATTTTAGAATATGATATGACGCTAGAGAAGTGGCAACGCTTAAAGGATATTCAATTAAATTCTTTTGCTTATGAAGCTGCATATGCGACATACAATCATAAATTATTTATGATTGGTGGTCAGAGAATTGGAGATAGATCGAGTAAATTATTAAAACAAGTCCAGATATTTGATCCAAAAACTAGTCAAGTCCAAGATTCTTTATATGAAATCCCTGAAGGAAGAGTTGGATCTATGGCAGCTATTGCTGATGATCAATTATATGTTATTGGTGGAAGAGATTATGCTGAATCAATTGGTAGTTATTCTGTCAAAAACAATTTTAAATCTGTTATCTCTATTCCATTAAAAAATCTGCAAAAAGTGTCAAAGGATCAGGATGAAACAAAACCAGATGATGGCACAAGCGAAGAACCGAAAGATCAAGACGGAACAAAACCAGATGATGGCACAAGCGAAGAACCGAAAGATCAAGACGGAACAAAACCAGGTGATGGCACAAGCGAAGAACCAAAAGATCAGGATGGGACAAAGCCAGGTGATGGCACAAGCGAAGAACCGAAAGATCAGGACGGGACAAAGCCAGGTGATGGTTCAACTGAAGAACCAAAGGATCAAGACGGAACAAAACCTGGTGAAGAAGCAGCAAAAGGCATACTTTCAATTACGATGATAAACGGGCTGCAAAAGGATTATTTGCTTTCAATGAAAGAAATCAACGATTTTCTTAACTGGTATAAAGAAAGAAGCTTTGGAATTGGTATGAACTTCTATGAAATCAATGATGAACACAATAAAGGTCCTTTCACAAGTAAGAAGGATTATGTGGTGTACCAAAATATCTTAATGTTTGATATCAAGCAATACTGAAATTCATAAATGTTAAGCTGCTGATAAGAGATCAGCAGCTTTTTATTTTGATAAAATTGTTAAAATTAGGATTAACGTCATGAAAAAATAAGATATTTTTTTAAAAATCTGCTAAACATCCTATAAACACATCCGATAATAGAATTGTCAGGGTTGATAAGCCCTAGAATAAAGGACTTTTTTCAGACAAGGACGTCTGTCAGGTCCCACATACATGGAGGTAATAGGAAATGAGAATTAACCACAATATCGCAGCACTTAACACATTAAACCGTTTGTCTGCAAACAACGGTGCGAGCCAAAAGAACATGGAGAAACTTTCTTCTGGTCTTAAAATCAACCGTGCAGGAGATGACGCAGCAGGTCTAGCAATCTCTGAAAAAATGCGTGGACAAATCCGCGGATTAGAAATGGCTTCTAAAAACGCACAAGACGGTATCTCTCTTATCCAAACAGCTGAAGGTGCATTGACTGAAACTCACTCAATCCTTCAACGTGTTCGTGAACTAGTTGTTCAAGCTGGAAACACAGGTACACAGGATAAAACTACTGATCTTCAATCTATTCAAGATGAGATTAAAGCTCTACAAGAAGAAGTAGATGGTATCTCAAATCGTACAGAGTTTAACGGTAAGAAATTGTTAGATGGTACATTTAAAGCTCCTGCTGATCCTGCAGCACCAGCTGCTGGTGAGCAATCTTTAGTTTTCCAAATCGGTGCTAATGCAACTCAACAAATTTCAGTGAACATCGAAAAAATGAGCACTGATGCACTAGGAGTTAAAGATCCAGCTGATACAACTGGAAGAACAATCTTAGCTAATCAATCTGTAAAAGATATTGATGTAACTAAATTTGCTGATAATGCAGCAGATGCAACAGATGTTGGTTTTGATACTCAATTGAAAATCGTTGATGCTGCTATCAACCAAGTATCTGCTCAACGTGGTAAACTTGGTGCAGTACAAAACCGTCTAGAGCACACAATCAACAACCTTAGTGCTTCTTCTGAAAACTTAACAGCTGCTGAGTCTCGTATTCGTGACGTTGACATGGCGAAAGAAATGAGTGAGTTCACTAAGAACAACATTCTTTCTCAAGCGTCTCAAGCTATGCTTGCACAAGCGAACCAACAGCCACAAAACGTACTTCAATTACTACGTTAATGACAGGCCCCTATATGGGGCTTTTTTTTATGCTTCTTTTCTTCACATTTTCTTCAGTCTTATGATTCTTAAATCCCTCTGTTAAATCATGATAAATGACCTTTAATTTTGGCATACTCTAGCGAAACGATCATAGTTAATGAGACTTTATCCTTATTTATTCCTTTTTTGTTAAACATATTCCAGTTAAGTTCGATAAATGGATTGTAAGGCTTACAAAAAAATTCTAATTTAGAACTTTTGGATAAGGACGTCCAATTGGTTCAAACACACGGAGGTCATTTAACATGAGAATTAACCACAATATCGCAGCACTTAACACATTAAACCGTTTGTCTGCAAACAATGGAGCAGGGCAAAAGAACATGGAAAAGCTTTCTTCTGGTCTTCGAATCAACCGTGCAGGAGATGACGCAGCAGGTCTTGCCATCTCTGAGAAAATGCGTGGACAAATCCGCGGATTAGAAATGGCGTCTAAAAACGCACAAGATGGTATTTCTCTTATTCAAACAGCTGAGGGTGCATTAACTGAAACACATGCGATTCTTCAACGTATGCGTGAATTGACAGTTCAAGCGGGTAACGTGGGTACTCAACAAACAGAAGATTTAACAGCTATTCAAGAAGAACTCGATGCTTTGGTTGAGGAAATTGATGGTATTTCTCAGCGTACAGCATTTAACGGAAAGCAACTGTTGGATGGTACTGTTGAGGATGGATTCCAATTTCAAATTGGAGCGAACATTGAGCAAAATATCAATGTAAAGATTGGTAAAATGGACGCTGAAACACTGACTGTCAAAGATATTAAAGTAAATGAAGAAGGCTTTAACTTTGACACTGAAGTAGCAAAAATCGACGTAGCAATCGGCGCTGTATCTAAACAGCGTTCAGCTCTTGGTGCAGTCCAAAACCGTCTAGAGCACACAATCAATAACCTTGGTGCTTCTGCTGAAAACTTAACAGCTGCTGAGTCTCGTATTCGTGACGTTGACATGGCGAAAGAAATGAGTGAGTTCACAAAGAACAACATTCTTTCTCAAGCATCTCAAGCAATGTTAGCGCAAGCAAACCAGCAGCCGCAAAACGTACTTCAATTATTACGTTAATGAAAAAGCCCCCTTTATCGGGGCTTTTTTTGTTTCAATCGAATGAGAGCAAGTGCTCTAGACGAAAATCAGGAACCGCTTCATGGAAAAAAGCTCGGTTGCCTTCATCGTTCTTTTGATCCCATTGCTTCCACCATTCAGCGGTTTCTCCTGAGGTGTCAGCTTGAATCATGTCGTTCAGCTGTTCTAAGTTGATGATTTCTCTCGGTTCTGTTAAGAAAGAATGCATCCGGTGATACGCTTCAAGTCGTTTGGGCTGTTTTGTGACAATGGCGTATTGTACGTAGCGATTTAAAAATTCCTGTACGAACGTCAAATGGGGGATGGGTGTTTCCCCTTTTAACTCGACACCGTCCCACGCCATATCAGCAATTGCACAAAGCCACCAGCCAAGTTCACTCGTTTGCTGCATTTGTTGTAATGTGTCCTTTTCAAAAGACAGCCGCTCATTTTTTTGTGCTTGTTTGAGCATACGGTGAAGTGTTTGTGCTTCGAGGGCAGCCTTTGTCATGCCCTGTCCATGAATGGGATCTAACGTACACAAGGCATCGCCCATCACCAATAATCCACTTGGCCAATCCTGCATGTGTTCATAGTGATGTCTCAAGCAAGAAGGAACTCTAAATCCTTTTGGTTTTGTAAAGGGCGTTAAATGGGTGATGGCTTCTGCTATCGCTGGATGGGTCAGTGCAGCGGTTTCTGAATCAAATTGATCTGCATCCGTTGTTGGATAATGTGAACCGCCAGCTGCAGAAAGAAGCACAGCTACTAAATCATGATCAACCCGTTCAAACAGTCCTGTTGGGATTTGCTTGTCTGGCTGGCCAACTACAACCATTGATTGCAGGGATGGCGCACCTGATGGTATTTGATAATATCTTGTGCTGTAGCCTAGAAACACATGTAACTCATCAGTCTGTGGCAAGGTTAATCCAGCGTCTTTCAACCATTTTGGCAACTTAGACATTCTTCCAGACGTATCGATCACTAAGTCTGCTTTCATTTCATGAAGGCTGCCAGGTTTTACTTGCCGGTCCTTCACGATGAGCCCCATGACCTGATTCGTTCCCTCTTTAAACTGAAGGGAGATGGCTTCATGTTTTTCTAAAAACTGCACACGTTCCTCTTTTACCATTCTTTGCATCAATACCCACTCTAGCATTGCGCGTCTTGTGACGGCGGTTTCTTCTGTATCAGTGAGCGTTAACTCGCCATCTTTTGTGATAAATCGAGAGGTTTGATGCATGGTATTAAATCCGCCCATTACCAGTAACTCTTTTGTATAACCAGGAAATAGACGTTCAACGATTTGCTTGCCAAGTGGCAGCATTCTATGTGGATGAAAGGCTTGAGGAGTGCCGAGACGATTCTCAGGAGAGTCTGGCAGTTCATCCTTTTCAATAATTAAGACTTGATGATAATATGTTGATAAAACTTTTGCAGCGAGCATCCCGGTGATACCTCCGCCAATGACGATTGCCCGCTCATATTTCATGGGTTGTTTCACAACATGCGCCTCCAATGAATACACAAAATGGTTACATGACCATTTCGTCATATGTCGATTCATTAATTATAGCAAATTTACGTTTGAATATAGAAAGGAAAAGTACTTCTTTTTACTCGTAAATATGAAGAATTTCTTCTAATCATCATCATTATTTTTAAAAAGTAACTATTAAATTAAGAAGAACGACCGATAAACTATATAAGGGGGTAGAGAAATTGGATATACTACAGAGTATTGTGACAGCAGCACCTTATATGATGCAGATTTTAAAAAACGAAGTGACGATGGGTGTCATTGATCGAGAGAAATTCTTGCTGTATTTGCCATCGAAAGATGTGGATTTTCAAATTCGTGCTGGAGAACCCATTAAACCAGATGATTTAAATATGAAAAAAGCGCTCAGAGGTGAAACATCAAGTACGTTTGTACCTGAATCGGTCTATGGAATACCGTTAAATGCAATGGGTTTGCCAATTTTTGATGAAAATCAACAAGTGATTGGTGCACTCGCTTTAGGTTTTCCGCTTAAAAATCAATTAGAGCTTGAAGCGTATATGGAGTCATTAAATGACATCATTCATAGTATTCAAGAAAAGGTGCATGTGGTGGCGGCGCATTCGGAGGAGCTTTCTGCGACAAGTGAGGAAATGACCTTACAAACGCAGCAAACACTTGAAAGCTCGAAAAAAACATCTGATATTACAAAAATGATTAAGGGCATTTCGAAACAAACGAGTTTGCTGGGATTGAATGCGTCAATCGAAGCAGCCAGGGCAGGAAAAGAGGGGGCTGGATTTAGTGTTGTAGCCAGTGAGGTTCAAAAGCTTTCAAGTGAAACTTCACGTGCAACAGAAAATATTGAAAGTTCACTGCAAGGAATTTCCTCTAATATACATACATTACTTGAGAGTATGGATCATATGAAAGGTTCATCATCAGAGCAGGCTTTACTTGTGACAGAGTTTAGTGAAATTGTGGAACGACTGACGAGCGTAAGTAAAGAAATGAAAGAATTCATGCAGCATGTGATGTCAACGTAAAAAACGAATCTAAGAGGGATTCGTTTTTTTGATACGCTATTTTCATTTGTTCCGGTCAAAGCGATAATCGTATGTTTCTCCTTTTACCACATTTAAAAATTCATGCCCAATTTGAACAAGCTGTCCATTTTTCCATTTGATGAGAGGGTCTTTGTCAGGGTATTTCCAGTAAATCGTTTTCTTTCGGTGGGTGAGTTTGTTTTCAATTTCTGCTCTAACTGCGTTCTCCTTTAGTTTCCCTCCGCTATGTCGATAGGTGTTGATGATATATGTTCCGTCAGGTGATGTCATCGAGCGGATAAAGGTTCCGTGAGATACGCCTTGAAGAGAAAAGCATTTCCAGTAAATGATGCCAGCGAAGCTAAGGATTAAGATGACAAAGGTGATGGTGGTTTTCTTTTTTAACATGAATTCCTCCAGATGTAGATCACAATATTTCTAATTTATGAGAGAGAATGCAAAAAGATTCATATAGTCCAAAAGTTCTATTCATTTCAATTATCGGTCATTTTTTCTCAAAATTCAACAGATAGCCGAAAAGATAAGGAAAATTTAAGGATGTATTAAGTCGATAGGTCATGCGAAATCCCTTTACAAAAGAATTTAAGATCAGTAGACTTATGCTCATATAGAGAAATGGGGAAGATGGAATGACGCAAATCATTGATACATATCAAAGTTATGAAGAGCTTTCCGCTCATGAAAGAGAGGGAATCGACTATCAAATTCTTCACGAGCGGAAAGGAGATCAGCTTTTGGTTTTGTCCCCTCATGCTGGGGGAATTGAATCTGGCGTGAGTGAGCTCATTCATGAAATCGCAAGTGATGATTCTATGTATTTATTTGAAGGCCTTAAAGTGAAAGGCAATCATGTGCTTCATATTACAAGCACACGTTTCAATGAGCCGGTCTGCCTTTCTCTAGTGCATGCCCATCATTACACGTTTGCGCTCCATGGCTACGGGGAAACGGAGGTGCTTCAAACATTAGTGGGCGGGACAGACAGAGAAAAAGCGGCAGAAACAGTGAAACGTTTAACGCTTAATGGATTTCCCGCAGTGCTGCTATCTGAATCTGATCGCTATTCTGGAACACATCCTCACAATATTAATAATCAATGTCTGACCGGAAAAAGTGTACAACTTGAAATCAGTCAGGCGCAAAGAAGAGCATTCTTTCAAGACTTCAGACGGCGCTATCGCCGTGAAACGCAAAATGAGCAATTTTATCGGTACACAAATGTACTCAAGCAAGTATTAAATCTTTATGGATAAACCCTGTCGCCCTATGCAGAAGAGGCTTACGTTTGATAAACAGCTTCTTTTTCCGCGACCTTCTCGGCTTTCATTAAATAAGATGTAAACTCTTGTTGGAAGCGAATGCCTGCTTTCCGCTGTTCGAACAAGGCGAGCCGCTTTTCAGCGAAAGCCCAGGTGACGTGAAATGTTTGCGCAATGTGCAAAATGGCTTGCTGCCGAAGGTTTGGAAGCTTCATTTGCATCAGCATAAAGGTCGGCACACAAAAGTGATACATGAATTGTTTAGCCTGAAACTCTTGCAGTTCTCGAAAGAGTTTGTGCATCTTGAAATGGTTGCCTGCATGCTTCAGCACATGACAAAGCTCGTGGGCAAAATCCTGCCATTGTTCCTCTGACGATAGAGATCTGTTTAATATAATACTGTAAAGACCTTGATGTTTGATCATCATGCTGCCAGTATCCTCATAGTGGACCCATACATGAAATTCAGAAGCGATCCTTTGCATGTCTCTATAAGCAGGACCGCTTATTTGTAATTTGGCATATAACCGCTTAATCTCTTCTTCTAAATGGGTTAAAAAACCAGTCATTTAAAAACCTCCAAGCAAACGTACGTTCTGTTTTTGGCGTAAAAGAAAAGTCCATATAGGACTAAATAGCTAATGAAGCTATTACTTACTTTTAATATCGGCTTATTTTTAACAATTTTAACATAAAATCAAGGAAAAATGGAATTAATTCCTGTTTTTTTCTTCATTTTTGCGTTTTCCATTACTAAAAAGAGTGGATTGAATTCAAATTTTACCATAGTCTTCTCACTAAAACAAACACAAGTTGTCTTACGAACGCCACCAATTGATGAGAAAGATCAATTCAATTTAGCAAAAGGGAGTGCAGAACATGGTAGAAATTTATCAAGATTTTATTCCAGTTGGAAACGGGAACCGCCCAGGATACGCCATGACACCGATGTATGTGACGGTGCATAACACAGCAAACACGTCAAAGGGAGCGGATGCAAAAAGTCATGCGGCATATGTGAAACGCCCAACGACAGCGGAAAGCTGGCACTTTACAGTGGATGATCATGAAATCTTTCAGCATCTGCCGTTAAATGAAAATGGCTGGCATGCAGGGGACGGAAATGGAAATGGGAACAGAAAGTCGATCGGGATTGAAATTTGTGAAAATGAAGATGGGAATTTCCAGCAAGCGGTCAAACATGCGCAATGGCTCATTCAAAAGCTGCTGAAAGAGCATAATATTCCACTAGCGAATGTGGTCACACATCAGCACTGGTCTGGAAAAGCATGTCCGCGTCTGCTTCTCGCTACATGGGATGAATTTAAAAAAGGAATTGAAACGGCAGGAGACCCTGAAACGGTCATCACGTATGTCGTCAAAAGCGGGGATACGTTAACGAGTATTGCCAAAGCTCATGACGTCACAGTTCAAGATCTTCAGAAGTGGAATAACATTAGCGACCCGAACAAGATTCAAATTGGACAGGTTCTCAAAATTTATCGAAATGATGGAAAAATGATGTATGAGCTGCCAGATGGGATTTTAAAGGTGACTTCGCCTCTAACGAAGGGAGAGCACGTACGCCTCGTCCAAAAAGCGCTTGCTGCTGTTTATTTTTACCCTGATAAATCGGCTGCAGATAAAGGCATCGATGGTGTTTACGGAGAAAAAACGGCGAATGCCGTAGCGCGCTTTCAGCTGGTGAACGGTCTGACAAGTGATGGGGTATACGGTCCTAAAACGAAGGAGAAGCTGCTTAAACTGTTAAATCAGTGAGTGTTTCTGTTTGTATGATTGGATGGCTGTTTCACTCTTTTCAATTAAACGCTTAGTATATGGGGATGGCTGATATTCAGCAAACTGAACATATCTCAGTTGTTTGATTTTCTTTTTCATTTTGGCACCTCAATCGTTGCAGCGTATAGTGTATTGTATGCAAGTCTATGTGAAAATGGAAGCAGGACGCGGATTTCGTTCCGCGTCCTTTAGTGTAATCAAGCCTTTTTATTTTTATACTCATCCAGAAGCTGTTCATTCTTTTTAAAAATTCGCTCAGTATGGGGGCTTACCTTATAATCGGCCATACTGATATGGCGTTTTTTCTTTAAAATCTTAAAAGGGTTTTTCTTAGGATTGTTGTTATCCCCTTGAAGTGCGTGGTCCATCTTCATCACCTTCCTCTTCGTCAGGCAAGATTAGGTCATAAATTGTTGTAAGTGATGTCATTAATAAATAGTCGAACTCCGTGACAATCTCATCGGAGGTGAGCTTAATGACAAAATGAGCATCTGCTACAGAAAATGGGATGAGCACCAAATGACCGAAATCATCGTAATATACTTCCTGCCTGTCAAGCTTCGCCTGAATAAGAGCCCGCTGGTCAAGTGTCCGAAGCAGGTCGTCTTTTTGTTCCTGCATATCGTATGGACAAAGCACCGCTTGAATATTCATCTTGTCGGCAAAAGAATAAATCAGCCGCTCAATTCCCTCTATATATGCCTCTACACTTCCATAATATACATGGATCGGTTCATTTTTCAATAGGTATTGGTACGTTTTTAGTTTATTGAGGTAGGAATGAAGCAAATCGTTATTTTGTTCAAGGAGTTGATGGGTGTCGGTTTCCAGCTCATGATTTCCGAGTTTCTTTATATAGGAGCTGAGAAAGATGAAAGCATCGGTTAATGCGAAAAAAACGGCAATGATCAAGTAGTGCATCCAATCGGTGAAGATAGAAGAAGGGTCATTTGTCCAGTACACAACAGCACCTGCTACATAAATCCAATACCACGTTTTACGAATGGCAAACATCTTTTCTTTTACTTTTTGTTCAAAGCGCCAAACTGCAAATACATACACTGCAAGAGCACCTAGCAATAACCATACAGTCAATTGAAAAAATAATAGCATGTTCTTCTCTCCCATAGACAGATGAATACTTGTTTATTTCTATGGATATGATTGGAAACCCTGCTTCATGAAAAAATGTCCTGCAGGAAAAGGGTTTTTAAGTGTGCGGGCAAATAAAAAAAGACCTGTCAGACAGGTCTTTGATATTAGAGAATCGCATTTAACACAAAGTATATAAGAGCTCCTAGAGTTCCTGAAATCGGTAATGTAATCACCCAAGTGACAAGCATACGTTTTGCCGTACCCCAGTTAACCCCTTTGACTCTGTGTGCAGAACCTACACCTAGAATAGAAGATGAGATCACGTGAGTCGTACTAACAGGTAAGTGAATAAACGTCGCACCGAAGATAATAGCTGCACCCGTTAAGTCGGCAGATACTCCGTTTACTGGACGAATTTTCATAATTTTACCGCCGACTGTTTTGATAATCTTCCAGCCGCCGATAGAAGTACCGAGTCCCATTGCAAGCGCACAAGAGAATTGTACCCAGAAAGGAATGTCGTCTGTTGTATGCAAATTACCTGCAATTAAAGCCATCGTAATAATTCCCATCGCTTTTTGCGCATCGTTTGTCCCATGGGTATACGATTGCAGTGCAGCCGTTAAAATTTGAACACGTCGGAATTGTTTATTTGTTTTTGCGAGATTGTTGTTTCTAAATATAATTTTGATAATGGTATACACGATATATCCCAATACGAAAGCTAGGATAGGTGAAAGCAAAAGTGCTTGAATGATTTTAATGAATCCCGAATAGTTTAAAGCGCCAAAACCGGCAGAGGCAATAACCGCTCCTGCAATTGATCCGATTAATGCATGTGAAGAACTACTCGGAATCCCGTAATACCAAGTAAGCAAGTTCCATGTGATGGCCGCAATTAAAGCAGCCAAGATCACAACAGAGCCGTTTTGAAGTGTAAATGGATCTGCGATATCTTTTGTAATGGATTTTGCCACACCTGTAAATGTCATTGCTCCTAAGAAGTTCATGAACGCTGCCATGATGATCGCATGTCTAGGCTTTAATGCCTTCGTTGAAACTGAAGTCGCAATGGCATTTGCTGTATCGTGGAACCCGTTAATGAAATCAAAAGCAAGTGCACAAATGACAATAAGTATGGTAAGGATGAGTAATGTGTCCATGTTTAACTAACCCCGTTACGCATTCTTCATAATGATTGTTTCTAGATTGTTGGCAACACTTTGACAGGAATCAGCGATTTCTTCAAGTGTTTCGTAAATTTCTTTGTATTGAATCACTTTAATTGGATCTGTTTCTTTTCCAAACAAGTTCTTTAATGATTTACGATGAAGATTGTCACAATTATGTTCAATCTCTTTGATCTTGATTGCGTGCGGATGAATATCTTTCAAGCGATTTTCAGCTAGTAGATCAATTGTGATTAAAATTTCTTTTGCACACTCTCTGATGTAGTGGCTGAATTTGTCGATATGTTCGTCAGAGCTTGTAATTGAGTAAATTTCTAATGTTGCGGAAAAATGCTCAATTCCATCTAAAACATCATCGAGGCTATTCGTCAATTGAAGAATGTCTTCACGTTCAATCGGTGTAATAAAGGCTTTGTTCAGCTCTTTAATCATGGTATGAACATGATTATCACCTTTTGTCTCATATTCCTTCAATGTGTCAGAAAATTCTTTCAGAGTGGTTTGATTTGTTACTTTATAGCTAACAAAATACTCAGCAGTTTCATCTAAATTTTTAGCAATTTCCGTTAACAAGACGGAAAACTTGTCTTTTTTCCTTTTTAACATGTAAAAACCCTCCATTGTATAAATGAGACAATGCACACATCAAATAATTATATATTCTTTTGTCGAAAAAAAACAGGTGTAGTCGAAAATTTCTTCACTTTTTCTATTTGATCTTATTCTGACCTAAAGATGTGATCTCAACACACCTTTTTCTAAAAGGGGAAAAGCAACGAAAAAAGCGGGCCATATTTGGCGCCGCTTAAAGGCTAAGAAGCTGAATGAATCAGCTTAAACCGTTCACAAACAAGAAGCATATCCTCTTTGAATTCTAAACCGTATGATTGGAGTGCTTCTGTGAAAAATTCTTTATGTTCTCTGTACCAATAGTCATAAGATAAGTCGCCTTCACCCTCTGCTTGTGCAAATGATACGGGAACTTCATTCATTGGCATGACATCAACATGTGTAATTTCAATGATGGCTTTTGGCTCTTCTTGGCTGTCCAAAATGACCGCATATTGTCCGGGTTGTGGAAGCGGCTCCTGTTCCTTTTCATAAAAAAGGTGTCCAGAACAAGTGGCTGTTTTTTTTCCTTGCTTTACAAGATCAAGCAAATGATCAGGATCTGAGCCGAATGCCCACGCCGAAACAAACGCGTCAGCAGGTGCTTTTTCTGATTTCTCTTTCCAATAGTCTTCCCAAAATAATCTGCATTTGTTGTTCAATGTTTTTCCCCCTCTTTGTTGTGTTTATTATACCTTGAAGCTGAATCGTTGGAAATGATGTGTCTTTATTCCTAATGAGTGAGTGCGTCATATGTTTTGAAAAACAATGTTTGATTTGGGAAATGTAGGATGATAGGATGAAAATTTTTGAAATTTTAGAATAATCTATTGTATTCTGGTCAAGAAGTCGGTAAGGTCAAAGTAAGAATATGGAAGGGGTGTTGTTCATGAAACGCATTTCTCTAACTGTTTTGTCCATATGTCTGTTTGTTTTCTCGTTTTTTCTGCCTGTCAGCCAAGTCAATGCGAACGAATCTCATGGGAGTAAAGTAGCTGTTGGTAAAGATGGCATGGTGGCTACTGCTCACCCGCTGGCATCAGAAGTAGGTGCTGATGTATTGAAGAAAGGTGGAAACGCAGTGGATGCTGCTGTTGCCATCCAGTACGCACTGAATGTGACAGAGCCAATGATGTCTGGAATTGGCGGCGGTGGTTTTATGATGGTTTATGATGGAAAGACAAAAGAAACATCCATCATCAATAGTAGAGAACGAGCACCACAGGGCGCAACACCTGACATGTTTTTAACGGATGAGGGAAAAGTCATCCCATTTGCTGAGCGGTCCACACACGGTAATGCGGTTGGTGTTCCAGGGACAGTAAAAGGTCTCGAAGCAGCATTAGATAAGTGGGGAACCCGTTCGATGAAGGAATTGATTGAGCCTTCCATTCAGCTTGCAGAGGATGGATTTGAAATCGATTCTGTTCTGGCAAAAGCCATTGAAGATCATCAAGAAAAGCTGAAAAAAACGGCCGCAGCGCCAATCTTTCTTCCAGATGATCAGCCGCTCAAAGAAGGCGATCTGCTTGTACAGCCAGGTCTTGCGAAAACATTTAAGCTCATTGCAAAAAAAGGAAGCAAAGCATTTTATGAAGGAAAAGTAGCAAAAGCACTTGCAAAGACAGTCCAAGATTTTGGCGGAACGATGACAACTGATGACCTTGGTCGTTATGAGGTCAAGACTGACAAGCCTATCTGGGGGGACTATAAAGGATACCAGCTTGCAAGTATGCCTCCACCAAGCTCAGGCGGTGTGTTTATGCTGCAAATACTCAAAATACTAGATCACTTCAATCTATCACAATATGACCCCAAATCATTCGAAAAATATCAGCTGCTAGCTGAAACAATGCATCTCTCCTATGCTGACCGTGCTGCATATGCAGGCGACCCCGAATTCGTAGATGTTCCACTAAAAGGACTACTAGACGATGATTACATTTCAAAAAGAGCTTCTCTCATTCAATTAGATCAAATGAACAAAAACCCGAAAGAAGGAGATCCATGGGCGTATGAGGAGCAAAAAAATCCATCCCCAATTATCCCGCAGCCAGAAGATAAAACCATTGGCGAGACCACTCATTTTACTGTTGCTGATCAGTGGGGAAATGTCGTGTCATTCACAACAACCATTGAACAGTTATTTGGTACAGGGATTCTTGTTCCGGAATATGGCTTTTTCTTAAACAATGAACTAACAGATTTTGACGCAAGACCAGGCGGAGCAAATGAAGTCCAGCCGAATAAGCGTCCATTATCCAGTATGACCCCGACCATCATATTTAAAGATAACGAGCCGGTCATGACTGTGGGCTCACCTGGAGGAACGACTATTATTGCTTCTGTTTCACAAACCATATTAAACTTGCTTGAATACGACATGGAGCTGCAAGATGCGGTGGAAGAGCCGCGGATTTATACAAACAGTACAACTTCTTACCGTTACGAAGTAGGTGTTCCCCTTGATGTAAGAACGAAGCTAAATGATATGGGTCATCGTTTTGGCAGTTCACCTATTGATATAGGAAATGTGCAAGCCTTGCTCATTGATCGGAAAGCAGGGACATTTACAGGAGTAGCTGACTCCTCGAGAAATGGAACCGCTGTTGGTGTCAATTTAAAGCTTTCTGCCGATTAAAACCATTTCCCGGGAAAAGAAGCGCCTCTTCAAGATGGCGTTTCTTTTTTTGTTTAAATGGAAAAACAGAGTTGACACCTGTGAATAGTTTGAATAATATATAGACTAACATCAATCATACATAGCTGATCGGACAACCGAAGGCTCTTGGCAATTTGAAGTACAGGACTGTGATGTATTTCAGGTGGCTAAGGGTCTTTTTTGCGTATGAAACGGCAAGGTTGGTGTCACTATTTTTGATAACGGGGGAGCGGGATAACATGAAAAAGTGGAAATGGGTCTGGGTCGTGACCATTATATTCGTCTTGGCTGTGACGAGTACTGCATGCTCAAACGCAAACGAAGCCTCGAGCCAAAAAGGAAAGGTTGAGCTGTTAAATGTTTCGTATGATCCTACACGTGAATTGTATCAGGAATACAATCAAGCCTTTCAGACGTATTGGAAAGACAAAACAGGTGAGGATGTCACGATCAAGCAGTCTCATGGTGGATCAGGAAAGCAGGGAAGATCGATTATTGATGGACTCGAGGCAGATGTGGCAACACTGGCTTTAGGGTATGACATTGATGCGATTGCAGATCGCGGACTGCTTTCAAAAGATTGGCAAAAAGAATTTCCAAATCAGTCAACACCGTATACATCGACCATTGTGTTTCTTGTGAAGAAAGGGAATCCTAAAAATATTAAAGATTGGGACGACTTGATTCGGCCAGGTGTGTCCATCATTACGCCAAATCCGAAAACGTCCGGCGGTGCGAGATGGAATTACTTAGCTGCATGGGCCTACGCCGATAAAACATTTCATGGGAATGAAGAAAAAACAAAGGATTTTGTCAAAAAGCTATATGAACATGTCGAAGTCCTTGATTCAGGTGCTCGCGGAGCTACAACGACCTTTGTTGAACGCGGACTTGGGGATGTGTTAATTGCATGGGAAAATGAAGCCTATTTAACGCAGCACGAACTAGGCAAAGACAAATTTGAAATTGTCACCCCATCAATTAGTATTCTAGCAGAGCCGCCTGTTGCGGTCGTTGATCAAAATGTGAAACGTAAAGGAACAGAGAAAGTGGCAAAGGCTTATTTAGATTATTTATATTCTAAAAAAGGGCAGGAAATTGCGGCAAAAAACTATTATCGCCCTAGAAATCAACAAGTCTTAAACAAATATAAAGACCAGTTTAAAAAGATTGATATGGTGACGATTGATCAAGCGTTTGGCGGGTGGAGAAAGGCGCAGAAAAGATTTTTTGATGATGGCGGATTATTTGATCAAATATACAGCGGACAAAAATAGGGGGCGATGTGATGAAGAAAGCACATGCAGCCGCCAATAAAAGAAAACGTATATTGCCTGGATTTGGGCTGAGCCTTGGGGTGACGCTCGTTTATGTGAGTGCGATTGTCGTCATTCCTTTATCCATGGTATTTATTTGGACGGCTTCATTAGGAGCAGAGGGGATTTGGAAGGTTTTTACCGATGCAAGAGTATTGAAGTCGCTTCAGCTGACTGTGACGACTTCCTTTGCAGCTGCTCTCATCAATGCAGGGTTTGGTGTACTAATTGCCTGGGTTCTCGCCAGGTACACATTCCATGGAAAGAAAATCTTAGATGCTCTCATTGATTTGCCTTTTGCTCTCCCAACAGCTGTTGCAGGTATTGCCCTGACCACCCTCTATTCTCCTAATGGATGGATTGGTCAATTTTTGCATATAAAGGTGGCGTACACACCGATTGGGATTATTTTGGCACTGATTTTTATTGGCATTCCATTCGTTATCCGAACCGTTCAGCCAGTGATAGAAGGGCTGCAGCAGGAAGTCGAAGAGGCTGCGGCGATTCTTGGTGCGACAAGGAGACAGACCTTTTTTCACGTACTGCTGCCGGCCCTGTTTCCTGCGGTGATGACTGGATTTTCACTTGCGTTTGCAAGAGCGCTAGGTGAATATGGCTCTGTTGTGTTTATTGCTGGAAATATTCCGTTTAAAACAGAAATTACACCGCTGATGATCATGTCCAAGCTTGAACAATATGATTATCATGGTGCAGCAGCGATTGCATGCTTGATGCTGCTTCTTTCGTTTTTCATCCTGTTATTGATTCACGGCATTCAGTGGTATGTTGAGCGGAAAAAACAAGTATACGTGAGGTGAAACCATTGGAGAGAGAGCTTAGTCATCAGCACCATGTTCAGTATAAAAGTCCTGTAACCGAATCTAAAGGGGTGAAAATCCTCTTGATTACGGTCGTTTATGCTTTTTTGATTTTATTTTTACTCATACCGCTGATCGCCGTTTTTTCAAAAGCATTTGAGAAAGGGTGGAGTTCATACCTTCTGGCCATCTCACATCCAGATACACTCGCGGCGATCAAATTGACTGTTTTCATTGTCGTCGTCACCTTGCCGCTTCAAATGATCTTTGGGGTGAGTGCTGCATGGCTTATCACAAAATTTAATTTCCGCGGAAAACGTTTGTTAACGACTGTGATTGATCTCCCGTTTGCCGTTTCTCCTGTGATTGCTGGACTTGTATTTGTGCTTTTATTTGGTTCAAACGGGCTTTTAGGACCTTGGCTTATGGCGAATGGATGGAAAGTCATTTATTCTGTACCAGGCATGATCCTAGCCACCATATTCGTTACATTTCCGTTTATTGCTAGAGAATTAATCCCGTTTATGCAGCATGAAGGCATTCATGAGGAGGAAGCATCGCTCACACTTGGTGCAAACGGATGGAAGACTTTTTTCTTTGTGACACTGCCGAATATCAAATGGGCTCTTTTTTACGGTGTCATTTTAGCCGGGACAAGAGCGATTGGTGAATTTGGTGCCGTGTCGGTTGTATCAGGTCATATTCGAGGCATGACCAATACGATGCCGCTTCATATCGAAATTTTATACAATGAGTACCAATTTCAAGCCGCTTTTGCTGTGGCGTCTCTCATGGCGTTTGTGGCAGTCATTACTTTAATCATTAAGCAAATCATTCAGCAGAGGGATCACCGGCTTGGCAAGCGCTCAACATAAATGGAGGGATCGGCCTTGGGGATTACAGCAAAACAAATATCAAAACAATTTGGTCAGACAAAGGTTTTGCAAAACGTGGATTTATCGATAAGAAATGGTGAATTAATCTCTTTACTAGGACCGTCTGGCTCTGGGAAAACGACTTTATTAAGAATCATTGCAGGTCTTGATTATGCCAATAACGGACAGATTTTATTTGGAGATCAGGATTACACACACATTCCAGTACGAAAACGGCAGATCGGTTTTGTATTTCAGCAATATGCGCTTTTTCGAAATATGACGGTTTTTGATAATGTGGCATATGGGCTGAAAATGAAACCTAGAGGAGAAAGACTGCCTAAAAAAGACATCAAAGAGCGGGTACATGAGCTTTTAGAGGTTGTTCAGCTTACGCAGTTTGAGCAGCGGTATCCAGATCAGCTGTCAGGCGGGCAAAAGCAGCGTGTGGCACTTGCGCGCGCACTTGCCGTTCAGCCGAAGGCACTCCTCTTAGATGAACCCTTTGGTGCACTTGATACAAAGGTGAGGAAAGAATTAAGGCATTGGCTGAAAAAAGTTCATCGTGACTTTCAAATGACCACCATTTTTGTGACACATGATCAAGAAGAAGCATTCGATATTGCTGATCGTGTTGTGGTGATGAATGAAGGAAGAATCGAAAAAATTGGCACAAAGGAAGAAATGGCAGTGCAGACAGACAATCTATTTGTATCTGAATTTTTAGATATAGGAAGCCACATTTAACATGCAGTATAGAAGAATAGAAGGAAGAGACGCGGTGATGACTGCGTCTTTTTTTTATTTAAATTTCCCTAGGGACATTGACTTATAATTTTGAATATTATAATATCTTTACAAAGGTAACAGTATTGAACATTTTTTAGAATTCACAATTGTAAGCGCTTTATAAAAGGTTATATTCTAAAAATGTTCTTTCTTTTGTTACATGTGTTCATATTTATACCAAATGAAAGGGGTGGTTGTTTGAACAGCTTGTTTGAGTTAGATGAACAACTGATTAAGCTGCAGTTCGAAGCATCTTCGAGAGAGGAGGTGACCACATATTTAGCAGGGCGGTTAGAAGCTGGAGGGTACATTAAATCGAGCTTTTTACCAGCAGTGCTTGAAAGAGAAAAAACATATCCTACAGGCCTTCCACTGGCAGCCTTTGGGGTAGCGATTCCGCATACAGATCCTGAGCATGTGAACAAACCAGCGATTAGTGTAGCTACTTTAAAGGAACCTGTCATTTTTCATAAGATGGGAAGCCCTGATGAAACAGTGCAAGCCAAAATTGTGTTTGTCCTAGCAATCTCTGAGCCTAGCAAACAGCTTGTGATGCTGGAGAAGCTAATGACACTTTTTAGAAAAGAAGAGGTGATGACAAAGCTCTCACACATGACATCTTATGAAGAAGCAGTTGACGTGCTTCAGCAAGAATTAAACCAATAGCCATTCACGAAAATATGTAAGCGCTTTATCTTAAAAATTCAGGAGGTGGATGTATGATTAAGCAAGCCGTCGATTTT
Source organism: Bacillus sp. FSL R5-0712 (assembly GCF_038593285.1). Classification (NCBI taxonomy): domain Bacteria; kingdom Bacillati; phylum Bacillota; class Bacilli; order Caryophanales; family Bacillaceae; genus Bacillus; species Bacillus sp. FSL R5-0712. The sequence continues at coordinate 1,259,388 of NZ_CP151981.1, forward strand.
ATATTAGACCTTGGACCAACTATTATGCTCCCGATTATTATGACGCTTTTCGGTATGATTTTAAGGCAGGGCTTTAAGAAATCCTTCAGGGCCGGTATTACGATCGGAATTGGATTTGTCGGTGTCAATCTTGTCATTAATTTGCTCGTGAGCGGACTTGGACCAGCAGCAAAAGCCATGGTTAATTCCCTTGGGCTAAAGCTCGATATTTTGGATGTTGGATGGCCGATTGGAGCTGCCATATCCTTTGGTACACCCGTTGCCCCGCTCATGATTCCTCTTGTGCTTTTATTAAATGTCATCTTATTGTCCGTAAACTTTACGAAAACGCTGAATGTGGATATTTGGAACTTCTGGCATTTGATTTTCGCAGCCTCTGTTACTTACTATGCTTATCATAATATGTTCTTGGCTCTTGCTGTTGGCTTGATCGTCTCTGCGATCACGCTAAAATTAGCCGATTGGACGGCGCCGACAATCGAACACCATTTCGGATTAAAAGGGGTATCGATGGCTCATGCTGAAACGGTCAACTTTGCACCGCTGATGTATGCGTCAAACCGCGTCATTGATAAGATCCCTGGTTTAAACAAAATTCATGCTGATCCAGAAACATTGAAGAAACGCTTTGGCATTTTTGGTGAACCGCTTGTGATGGGTCTCATACTTGGTATCATTATTGGTCTTCTCGGCGGCTATGATGCAAAAGGTGTGATGACGCTCGGTATTCAAATGGCAGCAGTTCTTGTTTTAATGCCAAGAATGGTTGCGCTATTAATGGAAGGGCTCATTCCAATCTCTGAGGGCGCTCGTTCTTATATTCAAAAGCGTTTCCCAGGGAAAAATGTCTATATTGGTTTAGATACAGCGATTGTGATTGGTCATCCAGCGAATATGGCGGTAGCCCTTTTAATGGTGCCGATTACGATTTTGCTCGCAGTTGTCCTGCCTTACAATGGCATGCTCCCGTTTGCTGACTTATCGGTTCTGCCATTTACAGTTGTCTGGGCAGTAGCAGCCGCTCGTGGAAATATTATTCGCGGTCTTATTAACAGTATTTTTACATTAATGATTGTCTTCTTTATCGCAACGAACCTTGCACCGCTTGCGACAACCATGGGGAAAGCAGTCGGCTTTGATTTCCCAGAAGGGGCAAACATGATTTCAGGTATTGACCTTGGTTCTCACGTTATTCCTTGGATCATGGTGAGACTTCTTGATCCGAGCAACCCTTACTTTATTGCAGCGATTATCTGTGCTTTGGCTTATGCGCTTCTATGGTACTGGGTGCGAAATGATATTAAAAAGCAGTATGCAAAAGAAATGGGCTTAGATCAGAAAGAACAATAAATGAGCTGGAGGGATTCTAATGGCGAAGAAAATATTAGTATCATGCGGAACGGCAGTTGCAACATCAACGGTTGTGGCTAAAAAGGTAGAAGAAACGTTAAAGGAAAAAGGATATGATGTCGTCGTGGAACAGTGTAAGGCATCTGAAGTCCCGCAAAAAGCGGAGGGTGCTGATTTAATTGTGACAACAACGCCTGTGAGTGATACAAAAGGGACACCTGTGATTCAAACATTATCCTTTTTAACTGGATTTGGTATTGAAGATGATATCGAGAAAATCATCGATCATATCAAGTAGAAGACTATTTCAAGGAGGAGCTTTTGCGGCTCCTTCTAGTGATCTGAAAGGAGGAAGTCTCATGCAGCATCATGCTTATAGCCGAACGTCTGCAATGTTGTCTATTTTTCTTCCGGCTGTGCTCATTTCTCTATTTTTTCTCTGGTCTCTTTATACGTTATGGTCAGCAGGACCTGAGCCGTTAGCTGTATTAGGCGTTTATACGCTGCCTATTCTCATACTTTCTAGTATCACGGGACTGAACCAGCCGACAAACGTCATCATTAGTGAAGATCAACTGAAGATAGGGGCTTTTGGCAGATGGCACACATATGCAGTTTCTGATATTAAAGGAAAGCTTTTTTTAAAGCCTTATCCTCATATCGGGAAAGTCTATGTCAGGGTGGGGCCAGCTCGTATATTCGGAGGGCGCTACTGGATATCCAGTGAGATGAGTGAGTACAAGCAGCTTGTTCAAACACTACAGGATTTTGCGAAGGGTGATGAAAAGGAGGATGCTGCTACATGAAATCAGCTGTCTTTTATTCTTCAGAGGACATTCGGTATGAGGAGCGGAACCGGCCAGTCATCGGTGATGATGAAGTTTTGTTAAAGCTGCGAGCCTGCGGCTTATGCGGAACGGATATTTACAAAGCAACGCATGAGACAGTACCTCCTGGGACGGTGTTAGGGCATGAAATCGCTGGTGATATTGTCGAGACCGGCAAGCGTGTGACAAATGTCCAGACGGGAGACAGGGTTTATGTGGCGCATCATGTGCCTTGTTTCACCTGTGACTTTTGTCAAAAGGGGTTTTATACGATGTGTCCGCAGTTTACAGCCACAAATGTAGAGCCGGGCGGGTTTTCAGAATATATCCGTGTACCTGCTTTGCATGTCAAGCACACGATGGGCAAGCTTCCAAAAGACGTATCGTATGAGCAAGGGGCGATGGTAGAACCGGTTGCCTGCTGTCTGCATGGGTTTGAACGAGCTCCTGTTCATCCAGGAGATTCCGTATTGATCCTTGGAGCGGGGCAAATTGGCTGTATTCAATTGCAGCTCGCCAAATATTATTTGGCTGGGAAAGTGATGATAACAGATGTGAATGAGAACAGGCTGCTGCAAGCGAGGAGTTTAGGTGCAGATGTCGCTTTTCATCCAGCAGCTGAGCCGGTTGAAAACCGGGTGATGAAGGAAACAGATGGAAAGGGAGCAGACCTCGTCATTATTTCTGTTGGGAGCAGTGCGCTTTTAAAAGAGGCGTTTCAGGCTGTAGCGCGAGGCGGGACGATTTTGGTGTTTGCTCATTTTCCAAAGGGAGATGTGGCCATTCCTGCTGAACGATTTTTCAATGATGAAGTGAAGGTAGTAGGAGCCTATTCCTCGCATCCATATCATTATCGTGAAGCCCTTGAGCTTTTGAAAGCAAAAGTGGTCAACACTGAAAAGATGGTAACGCATCGTTATCCGTTAAGCCAGCTGCTTCAGGCGATAGAATGTGCGAGGCATCCTGAGGGTGAGAGCGTCAAAATCATGATGTATCCAGATGAATGAGTGTATGAGATTAAAAGAGAAAGAGAAGTTCTTTGGAAAAGGGCTTTGCCTTTCTCTTTTTTTCTGACAAAAGATGAAAACGCTTAAAAATGAGAGAGAAATGCTTGACTTCGATGACACTTAAACGTATGATAATTACAAATGTAACACATAAGAACAAATGTAAAGGGGAGAGAAGAAATGCAAAAACAAATCACTTTGCCTGAACAGATTAGTCATGAGAAATTAGCAGATTTATATAAACAAATGTGGTTAGTGAGATATTTTGATGAAAAGGTCGATCAATTCTTTGCAAAAGGACTTATCCATGGCACCACTCATTTATGTGTTGGACAGGAAGCGTCAGCTGTTGGATCGATTGCCGTATTAGAAGATAAAGATAAGATCGTCAGCACACACAGGGGACACGGTCACTGTATTGCAAAAGGGGCCGAGGTTAATAAAATGATGGCTGAATTGTTTGGACGTGAAACCGGCTATTGTAAAGGAAAAGGCGGCTCCATGCATATTGCGGACTTAGAAAAAGGAAATCTTGGGGCAAATGGAATCGTTGGCGGCGGTATCCCGCTGGCAACAGGTGCAGCGCTCACATCTAAAATGAAGCAGGAAGGCTTTGTTGTTCTTTGTTTCTTCGGAGATGGCGCCACAAATGAAGGCAGCTTCCATGAAGCATTAAACCTTGCGTCTATTTGGGATTTACCAGTTGTGTTTATTTGTGAAAACAACCAGTACGGCATGTCTGGCCCTGTGAAAGAAATGATCAACATTGAAGACATTTCAACAAGAGCAGAAAGCTACGGAATGCCAGGGAAAACGGTTGATGGAAATGACATGGTCGAAATTATGAACACAGTTGATGAAGCAGTCAGCCGTGCGAGAGCGGGAGAAGGCCCATCACTCATTGAAATGAAAACATACCGCTGGAAGGGTCACTCTAAGAGTGATGCGAAAAAATACCGTACACGTGAAGAAGAGACAGAGTGGAGACAAAAAGACGGCATCAAACGCTTTAAGTCTCTCTTGATTGAACTGAATGTTTTGACAGAAGAGCAGGCAGCAAGCCTACAGGAAGAAGCAAAGCAGGAAATTGAAGCGTCTGTCGAATTCGCCAAAAACAGTAAAGAACCGTCAATTGACACACTATTAGAGGATGTATACGCCTAATTAGGAGGGGAATCACGTGACAAAAACAACAGTGAGAGAGATTTCGTATTTAGAAGCCGTTCGAGAGGCAATGAGTCAGGAAATGAGAGAAAACCAAGATGTCTTCATTTTAGGTGAAGATATCGGCGTATATGGAGGTGCTTTTGGTGTCACGCGCGGCATGATTGAAGAATTCGGGCCAGAGCGCGTTCGCAATACACCTATCTCAGAGGCTGCCATCGCAGGTGGGGCAGTCGGAGCGGCTTTAACTGGTATGCGTCCGATTTTAGAACTTCAATTCTCTGACTTTATCACAATCGCAATGGATCAGCTTGTGAACCAAGCAGCCAAAACACGATACATGTTTGGCGGAAAAGGAAAGGTGCCGCTTGTCGTAAGAACACCAGCAGGATCAGGAACGGGTGCAGCGGCGCAGCACTCCCAAAGCTTAGAAGCGTGGATGGCGCATATTCCAGGACTTAAAGTGGTTCAGCCTTCAACAGCCTATGATGCAAAAGGACTTTTAAAAGCGGCGATGGATGATGACAACCCTGTCATTTTCTACGAGCACAAGCTTTTATATAAAACAATCGGTGAAGTGCCTGAAGAGCAATATTCCATTCCTCTAGGGAAAGCAGATGTGAAAAGAAGCGGGAAAGACGTCACGATTGTAGCAACAGCGATAATGGTACACAAAGCGTTAGAAGCGGCGAAGGAACTAGAAGCTGAGGGAATCGATGTTGAAATCATTGACCCAAGAACACTCGTCCCATTAGATGAAGAAACGATTATCGAATCTGTGAAGAAAACAGGTAAATGCATCGTCGTTCATGAAGCGGTAAAACGAGGCGGCTATGGCGGAGAGATTGCAAGTATGATTGCGGAAAGTGAAGCCTTTGACTACTTAGATGCTCCAATTAAACGACTTGGCGGTCTTGCGGTCCCAATACCATACAACCCGACGCTGGAAAAAGCGGTCATTCCACAAGTGCCAGATATTATTGAAGCAGCAAAAGAGCTTGTGCGCTCTTAAGTAAAGGGGAGAAGATCATGCCAAAAGAGATATTTATGCCGAAGCTGAGCAGTACGATGGAAGTCGGCACCTTGCTTCAATGGTTTAAAGAAGAAGGAGATTCAGTTGAAATCGGTGAGCCTCTTTTTGAAATTATGACAGACAAGATCAATATTGAGGTGGAAGCCTATGATGATGGTATTTTTCTAAAGAAATATTATGAAGCCGATGATCAAATTCCAGTTAATGCTGTCATTGGATACATCGGTGAGGCAAATGAACAGGTGCCAAGCGAACCGCCAGCACAATCAGATGAAGAATCACCAGACAGCAGCGAATCGTCTTCATCAGAAGCGGCTTCATCCAGTTCTACTGAAGCCCCCAAAACACCTAATGAAAAAGTACGTGCCACACCTGCGGCGAGAAAAACGGCAAAGGATCATCATGTAGCGATTCATGAGGTATCTGGCACAGGACCTAAAGGCAGAGTTCAAAAGCGTGACGTCGAGGCGGCCGTCCACTCTAGTGAGAAAGATCAGCGCGTGTCACCGCTTGCAGAAAAAGTGGCTGCTCGTGAAGGAATCAATTTAGCGAATGTTGCTGGATCTGGTGCACACGGAAAAATTATGAAGAGTGATGTAACGGCAGCAGCTGCACAAACAGCAGAGTCTTCTCCAGCGAAAACACAAAAACTAGCTGGCATGAGAAAAGTGATTGCTGACCGCATGTCACAAAGTGCCTTTACAGCACCGCACGTGACATTAACAAGTGAAATCGATATGACAAAAGCGAAAGAAGTACGCAAACAGCTATTGCCAGCGATTGAAAAAGAGACAGGCTACAGACTGTCGTTCACAGAAATTATCATTCATGCGGTCAGCAACGTACTCACACGCCACCCGCATATCAATATGACGTTTGAACAAAATGAGCTCCATTTCCATGATGATGTGCACATTGGTCTCGCTGTCGCTGTAAAAGATGGCTTAATGGTTCCAGTCATTTCTCATGCGAACCAAAAAGGGTTAAAACAGCTGACAAAAGAGGCGAAAGAAATCGGCCGAAACGCACGTGACCAAAAACTGCTGCCAGACCAGCTGAAAGGGTCCACTTTTACCATTAGTAACTTAGGGATGTATGCCATTGATACCTTTACCCCGATTATTAATCAGCCGGAAGTGGCGATCTTAGGGGTTGGGCGCATTCAAGAAAAACCTGTTGTAGTAGATGGAGAAATTCAGGTGCGGCCGATGATGGGCGTTAGTTTATCGTTTGATCACCGAGTGGTAGATGGCGCACCAGCGGCTGCCTTTTTAACAGATCTTAAAAAAGTGCTTGAACAACCATTTGAATTGCTAATGTAGGAGATGAATCGGATGACGAAAACGTATGATCTGACAGTCATTGGCGGAGGGCCTGGCGGGTATACTGCCGCCCTTCAAGCAGCTGAGCGTGGACGGAAGGTCGCATTGATTGAAGAGGATTTTCTAGGCGGTACTTGTTTAAATCGGGGCTGTATTCCTTCAAAGACGCTGCTCAAACATGCAGAAGTCATTGAATCAATTGAGAAGGCGAAAAGCTGGGGAATTGAAACAGGTGATTTGATCCTTTCCTTCGATAAAATGAGAAAGCGCAAAGATGACGTCATTGAAAAGCTCAGAGGCGGAATTGCCTTTTTATTAAAGCAAGGAAAGATTGATGTATATAACGGCAGAGGTACAGCTGTTACAAAGCACCGGATTGAGATTGAAAAGCAAGATGGGGCAGAATCGATCGAAACGAAAGAACTCATCATTGCTACTGGATCTTCACCTGCCATTCCGCCAATACCGGGCCTTAAAGACATTCAATTTGACACAAGTGATACAATCTTTGACATTCCAGATATTCCGGCTTCTGTCGTCATTATTGGCGGCGGTGTCATTGGACTTGAGCTGGCTTGTATCTTCCAGAGTCTTCAATCAAAAGTCACGATTATCGAAGCGGCTCCGTCTATTATTCCGCAAGAGGATGAGGAAGCATCTAAGCTGCTAGAAAGAGAATTAAAGAAAAAAGGCATCCATATCGCGAAAAAAACCACTGTGACAGAGGTGACGGAAAGCGAAGGAATCAAAGCGGTTCATGCATCAGACGATAAAGGAGAGACGCATATCTTTACGGCTGAAAGACTGCTTGTTTGTGTAGGAAGAAGACCTAGCGTTTCTGCTGTCAGCCAGCTTGACCTTCAGTTGGATGGTCCTTTTATCAAGGTGAACGACAAGATGCAGACAAGCGTGGAAGGTGTCTATGCAGTTGGGGATGTCGCTGGCGGCTATCAGCTTGCTCACGCAGCGATGGCAGAGGCCGCTGTTGCGGTCAGTAATATTTGCGGTGTGTCTGAAAAAATAAATGCTGATATCATGCCTAGATGTATTTATACATTACCAGAGGTAGCAAGTGTTGGTCTAACTGAAAAAGAGGCAAAAGCCAAAGGACTTAACGTGCGGGCAGAACGATTTGATTTAGCAGCAAGTGGTAAAGCACTAGCGGCAGGCGAGCAAACAGGTTTTATTAAATTGGTATACGATACAGCCTATGGTGAAGTGATTGGTGCGACGATGGTTGGCCCGCACGTCACAGAGATGATTTCAGAAGCTTCCTCCTTTATGTATTTAGAAGGAACAGCAGAAGAGATGGCGAAAATGATTCATCCGCATCCGACCATCTCAGAAGGTTTTTACGAAGCAGCACTTGATATCGTGAGTAAGCTGAGAAAATAAATGCCAAACAAGGGAAAGGGAGGAGATGCATGTGCACGTCCAGCTTCATCAGAAAGCGGCACTTGTGACAGGTAGCACAGATGGATTTGGAGAAGCCATCTGCCTGGCTTTAGCCCGGGCAGGTGCACATGTTTTTTTACACACGTTTCATGATGAATCAAAGGCTAAAACCATTCGTGAAGACATTCAAAAAATGGGCGGTCAAGCGAGTATCATTCAGAACCCGCTGGAAACGCCGCGTGATGCCACACGGATGCTGAGGCAAGTGATTGATACATGCGGTAAACTGGATATTTTGGTCAATCAAGCTGAACAAGGAGCGGACGCGGAGCTTGATGACGTGAGCCCAGATGAGTGGGTGGATGAAGTGGAATCGGCTGTGAATACCGTCTTTCTTTCCAGTCAGGCTGCCGTATGGCATATGGTTGATCAGAAGCAAGGCTGCATCATTAATATATCGTCATCAGGCAGTATCACAGGGGATGGCGGGATCTCACATGCTACATCAAATTCTATGCTGAATGCCATGACAAAAGGGTTAGCGAGAGAATTTAAGGACAAAGGTATCCGGGTGCTTGCGCTGCTGCCGCCGCCTCTCGATTTGGTTCCTGATACAGAGCAAATCAAGGAGACTGTGGCCCATATGACGGTGTTTCTCAGTACATCCTATGGTGCATTTACAGATGGCGCGGCGATTATGCTTGATGGGGGTGAGAGTGCTGGCTAATGTTCAAAAACCAGTTCTCATCGTTGGCGGAGCCCAAGGGATCGGAAAAGAAATTGCTGAGCGGTTTTTAAAAGAAGGGCACCAAGTCGCCGTGTCAGATATAGACGAAAAGGGACTTTCGCTCTTAAAGACACAGTATCCTCAGCTACTGATATTTCAAGCTGACGTTTCATCGTGGGAAAGTGTTCAGCAAATGATATCAGCAGCTGAAAGGGAGCTGGGCGGTATTGCTCACCTTGTGTATTCAGCAGGAATGACAAAATCACTGCCTTTTTTAGAAGTCGATTTTTCACTTTGGAAAAAGACACTGGCTGTGAACTTATATGGTCTTTACTATTGCATCAAAGCGTTGGCACCCTATATGTGTGAGCGGCAGGAAGGCAGTGTTGTCATTATTGGATCGGGATCGGCAATCACCGGATCAGGCGGCGGTATTCAATATTATGCATCAAAAGCAGGGGCTTTTGGATTGATGCGTTCGCTCGTAAAAGAACTAGGCTCGCATCATATACGCATCAATGTGATTGCCCCCCGCGTCATTGAATCTCAAATGCTTGATACGCTCTATCCTACTGTAGAGGAGAAACGGCAGCTGCAATCACTTATTCCCATCGGAAGATTAGGAAAGCCTGAGGATATTGCAGGACTCACTTTATTTCTCACACGTGGCGAGGGGAGTTATTTGCACGGACAAATTATCCTGTTAGACGGAGGGAGAACGTATCAGCCGAAATATACTGAGGGAAAAAGAGCGGAGAGTTAATCGCTCTTTTTGTCATTTTCATAACAATTGTTCCAATTGGAAACGAATGTTTGGTATACTGGTAATCATAGTATATTAAAAGGATGATGTCACATGCTGAATTGGGAAGAAAGACGACAGCTCGTCAAAGTTGCTCATCTTTATTATACAGACGGGTGGACGCAGCAGGAAATTGCAAAAAAGCTCAATGTCTCAAGACCAGTCATTTCAAAGCTCTTACAAAAAGCAAAAGATGTGGGAATCGTTGAAGTGTACATTAAAGACGAAAGCATTCATACGGTGGAACTTGAAAAGCAGCTAGAAACAACCTTTCAATTAACAGATGCGGTCGTTGTTCCAAGTGTCGGGACAATGTCTGAGATGGTGAAGCGGGCAGTCGGTCAAGCAGGCGCCTATTATTTGTCTAAAAACATGAAAGATGCGGAGAAAATCGGTATTTCATGGGGCACGACGCTTGCTGAGCTTGTCAAAGAATATCCTTTTGAACGAAGAAATGATGTGAAGGTCATTCCTTTAGAAGGCGGAATGGGCAGGCAGGCGGTCGACATTCATGCCAATCAGCTGGCATATGAGCTGGCAAAGAAAATGAACGGCACGTGTTCCTATTTATATGCCCCTGCGATTTTAGAAACAGAAGAATTAAAAGAACGGCTTATGGCGATGCAGGACATAGAAGCTGTGCTTGAAGAAGGCAGAAATGTGGATATTGCCCTCATCGGTATTGGCAACCCGCATAAAGGGTCAACTTTAAAAACAGTCGGTTATTTAAAAGAAGAGGACTTATCTGGTTTAAGGCAATCAGGGGCTGTCGGTGATATTGGCTTTCGTTTCTTTGATGGAGAAGGAAAACCTGTCCAAGATGAACTGAATCAGAAGGTCATTGGCTTATCGCTGGAACAATTAAAGAGCGTCAAAACGGTCATCGCTGTTGTAGAAGGCACCCATAAAGCTGAGAGCATTTTAGGGGCTTTAAATGGCGGCTTCATCCAAGTACTGGTGACAGACGAACTAACGGCGGCAGCCATTTTAAAGGAAGCATCCGTTCAATAAAAGACTGGCAGCGTTCGAATGATATAACAAGAGCAACATCAAACGAGAAAGGAGCTGTGTATCTTGAAGCAAACCGAAATGGAAGCAAACCTACACTGTACTCGGTGCCAAGAAGAGACCCTCCACAGCATCGTTTATGTGAATGATCAGATGAAAAGCGTTGAGTGTACAGAGTGTCATCAAAAGATCAGTGTGCAAGTCGACATCATGAAGGAATTTTACAAGGAAGTATACGAGAAAATAGCAACAAAGCCAAAGCGGATCACGCAGGAATATAAGTCGAACCTGAATGGATTTATCTCAAGACTCCCAATCCGCGTGCTTAGTAAGCCATACCGGCTCATGAGATATTTAAACGAATCATACAAAGTGATCAAACAATATAAAAAATGAAGCAGAGACCATTTAGCACTCTGCTTCAGCGTGTAGGCAAACCCTCGCATTTTTTGTCAGTCCTCTGTTCCTGTGCTCACGAATGTCACATTCTCTCCGCTCCGGTACTCGTCTTTCCTAGACTGCAAAGGTTTTCTATTACGCTGAGAAGAAGGAAAAAAAGCAGAGCACTGCTTAGTGCTCTGCTTTTTGTGCTTTTTTCATATAATAATAAATAGGCAGTCCGGCCATCCCGATCAGCATGGAGATCAGGCAGCTTTTCCAATCGGTGATCATGGTGCTGATTAAAACGAATAATGAACCGATAATCGCAATGATCGGTGTCAGCGGGTAAAGTGGTACACTGTACGCACGCTTCATTCCGCTGTTTTGTTTTCTCAGCTTAAAGACGGCGAAAAAGGCCATGACATAAAAGATGTAGATCATGAAAATCGACACCTCAGACAGCTTCTCTGGATTACTGACGATCATAAACACAATGGCGATCAAAATTTGCACAAATACAGCGATCCAAGGTGTTTTAAACGTTGGGTGAATCCGCGAAATCGCGTTCGCGAAAGGAATCTGCTTTCGCTCTGCCATCGCAAAAATCACACGTGGGAATGAAAGAACCTTTCCGTTCAAACAGCCAAAGATACTGATGATGATCCCAATACTAATGATTTTCCCGCCAATTGGTCCAAAGAGCATGGTAGCAGCAGTGCTTGTTGCATTTTCACCTAACTGGACGATTTGATCAGCTGGCAGCACGTGCAAAAGTGCGACATTAATAAAGAGATAACAAGCCGTCACGATTAAAATTCCACCTGCCATCGCGCGAGGAAGCAGTTTCTCAGGGTTTTTCATTTCACCACCAAGCGCAGCAAGTAAAATCCAGCCATCATAGGCAAACAGCGTAGCCAAAATCGCTGCACCGAAGTTCATTTGAGCGATACTATCGTTGACGGCCATGAAGATGTTTTCGTTACCTTTCCATATGCCAAACACAATAATCGCGGCAATTGGGACAAGCTTTCCGATAGTGGTCAGCCCCTGAACAAATCCGCCGTATTTTGTTCCCATGATGTTAATGATACATAAAAATAAAACGGTGATAATGCCGATCGTTGTAGACCATAAAGTCGAAAGAGAAAATAAATTGGCTAATAATGAACCAAAATAAAGACCAAGTGCACCAATGATGGCAGGTCCGTAAATAATAATCTGCACCCAGCCGCATAAGTAGCCCCAAAATTCACCATACACTTCTTCAAGATAGGCGTACAAACCGCCAGTTCTCGGGATTTGTGTACCAATTTCAGCGACAGTCAGTCCGCCTGCAAGGGTTAAGATTCCACCTAACAGCCAAGCGAATAATGCGATGTCTGAGCTTCCTGAATAGGAAAGGACGTTGCCTGGCTTCATAAAGACGCCTGACCCGATAATGGTCCCGATGACAAGAGATAGGGCGAAAAATAAGCCGATGTCTTGTTTTAACGCTGGTTGTTCTTTGTTCATTACACACGACCTCCTGCATCACTTTCGTACGTTACTGTGACATGTATTTTGTTCATTGTAATACGATTTTAGGAAAACAAGAATTAAAAAAATTTTCTGATTTTCGTATTTGTATTTAAAAGTGTTCATTTATTGGAGATATTAGGGTAAATGTTGTGTTAAAAACGAACAATAAAAGTTTATTTTTGATTTAATGTTAATTTAATGACCGGAAACCGAACAACCAGTAAACGTGCAGCCAAATGGTTGACTTTTTTTGAAAAATGAACTATTTTATTCATAAGGATATTATCTCGAATTCGAGATATTTTAAAATAGGAGTGAAAATAATGAAAATCAATGGGATTCACCACGTATCTGCGTTAACAGCCAATGCTCAGAAAAATGTTGATTTCTACCGCCAAATCCTTGGCTTAAAACTTGTAAAGAAAACAGTCAATCAGGATGATCCGTCTATGTACCACTTGTTTTATGGAGATGAGGTCGCTTCACCAGGAACAGAGCTAACATTCTTTGAAATTCCAATGCTTGCCCGCCGTTTGGAAGGGACAAATGCGATCACAAGCACAGGTCTTCTCGTTTCTTCTGAAGAGGCACTCACGTTTTGGGAAAAACGGTTTGAAGATAAAGGCGTGCAGCAAGAAACAGCTTCCTTGAGAGGCGGAAGACCTGCTTTGCGTTTTAAAGACCCAGAAGGGCAGCAGCTGTTTTTAACAGTAGAACCGAATACGCAAAAGGCAGGCTCACCGCCAGTGCATGACGATATTCCGGCAGAGTTTGCGATTAGAGGTTTAGGTCCAGTTGAATTAACTGTTGCAGAAGCTGATAAGACGATCCGTGTTTTAACAGACATCCTTGGATTCACTGAAAGAGCACGTGAACAATCAAATGATGGTGAGATCGTGACCATTTTTGAATCAGGAAATGGCGGTGCTGGAACAGAAATTCATGTGATTGAAAAAACAGAAGGGCCTTCTGAACGTTCCGGCAGAGGCAGTGTGCATCACGTCGCATTTCGCGTGAAGGATGCAGAAGAGCTTGAAAAATGGTATGAAAAAATCTCAAAAGCAGGCTTTACGAACTCTGGTGTTGTAGAACGTTTTTACTTTAAAGCTCTTTACTTTAGAGAGCCAAATGGTATTTTATTTGAAATTTCAACAGATGGTCCTGGGTTTACAGTCGATGAAGGGGTGGATGTACTTGGCGATCAATTAGCCCTTCCGCCGTTCCTAGAGCATAAACGAGCAGAAATTGAACAAAGATTAACGCCAATTCAGTCGTCATAAAAAAAAGCAGCTCATCAACTGAGCTGCTTTTTCATTAGGAACTGACCTGCTTAGATTCAGATTGTGTTAATGTGACCTGCTTTGTTTCTTGTTTTCCGTTTCGAATGAGGGTGATGCTCACGGTGTCTCCTACTTTTGCATTCGTGTATAGCTCATGACGTAATTCACTGCCAGTTTTGATTTGTTTCCCATTGATGCCGGTAATGACATCCTCTGACTTTAAGCCAGCTTTGGCGGCAGGTGAACCTGCGGCGATATCTTTGACATACACGCCTTGATTGAGCTGACTGCTTTTGAGTCCGAGAGTTTCTTTTTGATACACATCTGGAACTTGTTCGAGATCCAGCATGCTGATGCCGATATATGGACGTTCAATTTTACCTTTTGTGAGAAGCTGATCAGCGATTGGTTTGACATCATTGATTGGCAGTGCGAACCCAATGCCTTCAACACCTGTTTCAGAGATTTTCATACTCGTGATCCCCACAACCTTTCCGTCTGTCGTCAGAAGCGGACCGCCGCTGTTACCAGGATTAATGGCTGCATCTGTTTGAATGACATTAATGCTGCTTTCGCCTGCTGATGTGTTCATAGAGACTGTTCGGTCGACGCCGCTGACAATTCCTTGTGTCACCGTTCTTGAAAGATCTTCACCAAGCGGGTTTCCGATCGCAATGACGGTTTCCCCAGCACGCAGTGAGGAGGAATTGCCTAATGCCGCAACCTTTGTCACATGACTACTGCTAATTTCCACAACGGCTAAGTCAGTGAGCGGATCAGCTCCAACCAGTTTTCCTTCAATGGTTTTGCCATCGTGTAAGGATACGGTTAGTTTATTTGCGCCTTCAATGACGTGGTTGTTTGTTAAGATATAGGCTTTATTGCCTGATTTTTTGAAAATGACGCCTGAGCCTGTACCGGTTTCTTCCTCTTGACTGCTTTTGTTTTGCTGTGATTCATCGAAAGGCGTACTGAAATCGCCAAAGCTCGTGTCTGTTTGAGTTTGCGCTTGGTAGTTTGTAATGCCGACAATAGCTGGTGATACATTTTCGACCATACTGGAGATGCTGCTTGATGAATTTGATGTTTGGACGGCTGTTGTTTTTGACGAATTCGTGTGATTTGTCGATACTGCTTCTGTTTTTGCTGCCGAATCATTTGCGGTGCTGTCTGATGAATGCTGAGCATATGGCGTAAGAACGTAGACACCTAACGCTAATGTACCGCCTACAACCCCGCTGACAAATGGCTTAAACCAGCCGTTTGGTTTTTTCTGTTTTTGAGGTTGTTCAATTATTTGTTTGTCATCTTTGTGCTGTGTCATTTCAATCACTCTCTTTCAAAGATTTTTTCATGTATGTGTTTGGGTGTTTTACCGTATGTGGTGGGGGCTGACTTTATCGTATGAAAAAAGTGTGGGATAAAAATGAAAACATTGTGGGAAATTGTTAAAATAAGTAGTGAATCTAAGCAAGATAGAGGAGATTAAACTGTGGAGAAAATTGGAATCATTGGATATGGAAGTATGGCTGATATGATGGTGCAAAAGTGGCTGGAAAATGGGGTGCTGGATGCTCATCAAATCATGATCCATACAAGAAGTGAAACGGAGCGCCTTCATCAGCTCAAAGAAAAGCACCAAGAAGTCAACATTTGTTCATTAGAGGAACTTTCTGCGTCATGTGATATATTGTTTGTCTGCGTGCCGCCGCTTGCTGTACTAAATGTTCTGGATCAGCTGCCTTCTAAAGGGAGAGCGGTACATATTGTGTCAGTAGCAGCAGCTGTGACATTAGAAAAGTTACAGGAGCATACAGCGCAGCCAGTATCCAGATACATCCCAACGCTCACGTCAGCTGTTGGGACAGGCGTATCCCTTGTTGCGCATGGTGCAGCCGCAGGACGTGAGGACAAGGAGCGTTTGCACCGGCTGCTTTCAGCTTTTAGCATCGTCAGGGAAGTAGAGGAAGACCGGTTTGATGCGGCGAGCAATTTGACAAGCTCATCTCCTGGTTTTATCGCTGCTCTTTTTGAAGAAATGGCAAAAGCGGCTGTGAGAAATAGTGATCTTTCCTTAGAGGAAGCGAATGAATTTTTAACGTATGCCCTTTTAGGAACTGGCCAGATCCTCGTAGAACGAGGCCTAACCTTTGCTGAAACTGTCGATAGAGTGGCGACAAAAGGGGGAATTACAGGAGAAGGTGCTGAGGTCATTCAACAGCAGGCACCTCAGATGTTTGATGATTTATTTACACAAACCATGAAGAAATATGAACAGCTGAAATCGCAGATTAACGAAGCGGATAAACACCACTAAAGACATAGTTAGTGGTGTTTTATTTGTTAAAAAAATCCTTTCTAAAAAAGCCGTTTGACCTGTATTATCTGAGTCTAAACTCCTTATTTTCGGACATTGTATTGAAAAATCAATCAAGTTCTCATATAATTTTTTAGAAAATTTAGAAAAATATACACAAATTTTATGTTTAATTAAAGGGGGATGGGAATGAAGCTCTATCTATCTGTCGATATGGAGGGAATTACTGGTCTAGCTGATCATACATTTGTTGATTCACGCCAGCATAACTATGAGCGTGGCAGACGCATTATGACGGGTGAAGTGAACGCCTGTGTAGAGGCGCTTGTCCAGCATGGTGCCACCGACATTTTGGTCAATGACAGTCATTCTAAAATGAATAATCTTTTGATCGAAGAGCTGCATGAAGAGGCAGTTCTCATATCAGGTGACGTAAAGCCTTATTCAATGGTGCAAGGATTGGATCAAACCTATGATGCAGCTGTTTTTTTAGGCTATCATGCAAGGGCATCAATGAAAGGTGTGATGTCACACAGTATGATTTTTGGGGTCAGACATTTTTACATAAATGATCATCCAATTGGTGAAATGGGCTTTAATGCGTATGTTGCAGGCTACTATGGTGTGCCGGTGATTCTTGTTTGCGGGGATGATCAAGCAGCACTTGAGGCAGAAAAGCTGATGCCTGGTGTGAAAACAGTGGCAGTGAAAGAGACCATCTCAAGATCTGCTGTGAAATGCTTACCTCCAGCCAAAGTCAATCAACAAATCTCGCAGCAAGTGGAAGCCGCGATGAAACAGATTGATCAAATGAAGCCGCTGACGCCTCCTGATCAGCCGCTGCTTAAGATTGAGTTTGCCAATTATGGACAAGCTGAATGGGCGAATTTAATGCCCGGTACTGCCATCATAGAAGGAACATCGACGGTGACGTACCAGGCAGACAATATATTAGAAGCCTATCAAGCAATGCTTGTCATGACAGAGCTTGCCGCACGTACAACATTTTGTTAAGCGAGGGGGAGACAGCAGATGGCCAGCTTTTTGCTCAAGCGTTTTATTGCGATGATCGCTACGATCTTAACGATTACGACTTTAACGTTTATTTTAATGAAGGTCATCCCAGGATCGCCTTTCAATGAAGAACGAAATACAAACGAAACCGTCCAGCGAAACCTCGAAAGCTACTATCACTTAGACGAACCACTCTATGTTCAATATGTCATTTATTTAAAATCCATTGTTACCTTTGATTTTGGTCCTTCCATTAAAAAGCCTTCTGAAAGTGTCAATGATCTATTGGCGAGAGGCTTCCCAGTCTCATTAGAACTTGGTCTTATCTCAATATTGATTGCTGTCATCTCTGGCATCCTGCTAGGGGTTATGGCTGCCCTCCGGCATAATGGTTTGATTGATTACATCGCCATGACGATTGCTGTATTCGGTATATCCATTCCAAACTTTATCTTTGCTACCTTATTAATTCAGCAGCTTGCTGTCAATTTGAAGCTCTTTCCTACAGCGATGTGGACAAGTCCAATGCATATGGTGCTGCCTACAATCGCCCTTGCTGTCGGCCCAATGGCCATTATCGCCAGGTTAACGAGGTCGAGCATGATTGAAGTGCTGTCGCAAGACTATATCCGTACGGCCAAAGCAAAAGGACTTTCTCCCTTTAAAATTGTATTTAAACATGCGCTTCGGAATGCACTTTTACCCGTTGTAACCATTCTTGGAACACTTGTCGCAAGTATTTTAACAGGAAGTTTTGTCATTGAAAAAATATTTGCCATTCCTGGAATGGGAAAATACTTTGTCGAGAGCATTAACAACCGTGATTATCCTGTCATCATGGGAACCACTGTTTTTTACAGCATTATTTTAATCACACTTCTCTTCATTGTCGATGTGGCGTATCGTCTCCTTGATCCAAGGATTCAGCTGCATCAGAAAGGAGGAAAGGCATGAGTATACACCTTCAGCATGATCCACCGAACAGGCATCCTGAAGTGCCGGACGAATGGTTTTCTCCACGAGAGCAAAAGAAAACAGAAGCCCATGCCATTAAAAGACCCTCTCTTTCCTATTGGGCAGATACATGGAGGCGGCTGAAGCAAAATAAGCTTGCGATGTTTAGTCTATCGGTTCTGATTTTTCTTTTTGTCATGGCAGTCTTAGGTCCATTGCTTGCACCAAATAGTGTGACAGAGCAGCGTCTTTCGATGCAAAATCTGCCGCCCTCAGCTGCTCACTGGTTTGGAACAGATGAGCTTGGGCGAGATGTGTTTACTCGTACTTGGTACGGAGCACGCATTTCGTTATTTGTGGGTGTCATGGCAGCCTTGATTGATTTTGCCATCGGTGTGATTTATGGGGGCATAGCCGGCTATAAAGGCGGACGCTATGACCATGTCATGATGCGGATTGTCGAGGTGCTCTACGGACTTCCTTATTTACTTGTCGTCATTTTATTGATGGTGCTGATGGGGCCAGGGCTTGTCACCATTATTGTAGCGCTCACTGTCACCGGATGGATTGGAATGGCAAGAATTGTGAGAGGTCAGGTTCTTCAGCTGAAAAGCCAGGAATATGTCCTTGCCTCAAAGACCTTTGGTGCCAAAAGCCTGCGGATCATTCGCCGCAACCTGCTGCCGAATACGATGGGGCCGATTATCGTCCAAATGACCCTGACTGTGCCGACTGCGATATTTGCTGAAGCGTTCCTAAGCTTTCTCGGTTTAGGTATTCAGGCACCGTTTGCAAGCTGGGGCGTGATGGCCAATGATGCTTTGCCGACTGTGCTGTCAGACAATGGACATTGGTGGCGTTTATTTTTTCCAGCATTTTTTATTTCACTCACGATGTTTTGCTTTAACAATTTAGGTGATGGCTTGCAAGATGCGCTTGATCCAAAGATGAAGAGGTGATGGCGCTTTGAAAAAAGTTCTACAAATCATCGATCTGCACGTCAGCTTTCGGACATACGGCGGTTCAGTTCAAGCAGTACGCGGAGTGAATGTCGATGTATATGAAAAAGAAACCTTAGCCATTGTGGGAGAATCAGGCTGCGGGAAAAGTGTGACATCACAAAGCATTATGAGGCTTCTGCCTGCATACAGCGCGCATGTCGATCAGGGAGAAATCTGGTTTCAAGACCGCAACTTGCTGTCATTATCTGAAAAAGAAATGCGCGCCATACGAGGTGTCGATATTTCGATGATCTTCCAAGATCCGATGACGGCACTGAACCCTACCTTGACAATAGGGGATCAGCTGATGGAGGCGGCGAAGGAGCATCAAAAGCTGACGAAAAAAGAAGTGAAAGAAGCTGCCATACAGATGCTTGATTTGGTTGGTATTCCGCAGCCGAAGGAGAGATTAAAGCAATACCCGCACCAATTCAGCGGGGGAATGAGGCAGCGGCTCATGATTGCCATGGCACTGATTTGTGAGCCAAAGGTGCTGATCGCAGATGAACCGACGACCGCGCTGGATGTGACCATACAGGCACAAATTTTAGAACTGTTTAAAGAGATTCAGAGGAAAACAGGGGTTACCATTATCTTAATCACACACGACTTAGGGGTCGTAGCCCAAGTTGCCGACCGGGTAGCAGTCATGTACGGAGGGAAAATGGTTGAAACCGGAACAAGGCAAGATATTTTTTACAGTCCGCAGCATCCTTATACAAAAGGACTCCTGCAATCCGTTCCAAGACTTGATATGAAAGATGAACTGATTCCGATTGAAGGAAGCCCGCCTGATTTATTTGCACCGCCAAAGGGCTGTCCGTATACCGATCGCTGCCCGGCTGCCATGAAAGTGTGCGATCATATCATGCCGCACGAAACGCAGCGGTCACCTACTCATACAGTGCATTGCTGGCTCCAGGATGAGCGAGCGAACCAAGCGATGTTATCTTCAACACAAAGGGGGAGTTTTTCATGAGAAAAAAAGGGTGGATCATTAGTGTTTGTTTGTTCATCATCATGCTGCTCGCAGGATGTACAGCCAATGAGCAAGCAGGTAAAGGATCATCAAGCAACAAGAATGAAAAGAAAGTATTAACCTTAAATAACGAAAACGAACCGACGTCATTTGACCCGCCGATTGGTTTTAATAATGTATCGTGGCAAGGTCTGAATAACTTAATGGAGGGATTAACAAGACTGAATGAAAAGCACGAACCATCTCCTGCAATGGCGGAAAAATGGGAAATTTCAGAGGATGGAAAAACGTACACATTTCATTTAAGAGACGGCATCAAGTGGTCGAATGGTGATCCAGTGAAAGCGAGTGACTTTGAATATGCGTGGAAGCGTCTGCTTGATCCGAAAACAGGCTCCTCTGCATCGTTCTTAGCTTACATGATTGAAGGCGGAGAGGCATTTAACAGCGGAAAAGGAAAGAAAGAGGATGTAAAAGTCAGTGCTGAAAATGACAAAACGCTAAAGGTCACACTGGCATACCCGCAGAAATCGTTCTTAAATATGACCGCAAACCCTGCCTTTTTCCCTGTCAATGAGAAGGTAGCAGAGAAGGATCCAAACTGGGCAAAGGATGCCAAAACCTTTGTTGGGAATGGACCGTTTCAGCTGACAGAATGGAAGCATGATGAGAGCTTCACTATGGAAAAAAGTGAGACGTATTGGGACAAAAAATCAGTCAAGCTGGATCAGGTAAAGTGGCTGATGATCAGCGATCGAAACACTGATTATCAAATGTATCAATCGGGAGATTTAGATACTGCCTTCGTTCCAGCAGAACAAAGTGAAAATTTGCTGAAAAATAAAGATGTACAAATTGAAGATCAGGCTGGACTATTCTTTTATCGTCTGAATGTGAACATGGAACCTTTTCAAAATAAGAACATTCGCAAAGCCTTTCAAATGGCGATCAATCCGCAAGATATCGTGGATTATGTAACGAAAAATAAAGAGAAGCCAGCTCGCGCCTTCGTTTCACCGGGGATTTTAGATTCAAAGGGTGAGGATTTCAGAGAAGCTGGCGGTGATCTTGTCAAACAAGATACGAGTGAAGCTGCAAAACTATTAGAAAAAGGGCTGAAAGAAGAAAACTATTCAAAGCTGCCGCCCGTCACATTAACATATAGTACAAAGCCTGAGAACAAGAAAAAAGCTGAAGCCATCCAGCAGCAACTAAAAGAAGCGCTGGGTGTGGACGTGAAGCTTGCAAACATGGAAGCCAATGTATTTGCAGAAGATCAAAAGGCACTGAAATTCCAATTCTCGCAAAGTTCATTTTTAGCAGACTATGCAGATCCGATTAATTTCCTAGAGAGCTTTCAAACAGGGAATGCGATGAACCGGACTGGATGGTCAAACGACACCTATGATCAGCTGATGAAAAAGGCGAGAAAGGAAGCAGATGAACAAAAAAGAAACAGCATCCTTCATGAGGCAGAGGCACTTCTCATTGAAGAAGCACCGATCATTCCAATTCATTTTTATAACCAAGTTCATTTGCAAAAAGAGGGCGTGAAGGGAATTGTCCGCCACCCTGTTGGGTATATCGATTTGAAATGGGCACAAGTAGATGGAGAGTAATTGAAGGGAATGAGGGACACGGACGTTTTGAACAAAAGCGTCTCAGCACGCGGACAAACCCTCGCATTCTTTGTCAGTCCTGCGCTTCGGTGCTCATGAATGTCAAATTCGCTCCGCTCCGATGCTCGTCCTTCCTAGGGCTGCAAAGGTTTTCAGGTCACGCTGAATAGAAGACAAAGGGCTAAAATAAAGATCATTTTAGCCCTTTGTCAACAATATGGGACGCTTTGAACAAAGCGTCTGTTCCTTTATTTATTCATGTTATGGAGAAAATGCCCATAGATTGTAAGAAATAAAGAGAAAGAGGGGATTGGCATGAACCAGCTGCCAGCGGCGCTTCAAACAGGGGATACGGTGGGGATTATCGCACCAGCAAGCCCGCCTGATGAATTGAAATTAGCAAAAGGGATTGCCTTTTTAGAGAGCCTTGGGCTAAAGGTGAAAAAAGGGAAGTATCTCGATTCCCGGTACGGGTATTTAGCAGGGCGTGATCATGAAAGAGTGGAAGATCTTCATGGCATGTTTCAAGATCCAGAAGTCAAAGCAGTTATTTGTGCCTGCGGAGGGTACGGAACTGGAAGACTTGCGGAAGCCATTGATTATGACCTCATTCGCCGGAATCCAAAAATCTTTTGGGGTTATAGTGACATTACGTTTTTACATACGGCCATCCAGCAGCAGACCGGTCTTGTGACCTTTCATGGTCCAATGCTTTCCTCTGATGTGGGACTTGAAGAGGTCCATCCGTATACGAAGGATACCTTTTTGCAGCTGTTCACGCCGAAGGCCTTTACGTATACGCATCACTTGTCACCTCTTCATACCTTCTACCCCGGCACCGTGTCAGGTGACATCATAGGAGGGAATCTTGCTCTCATCGTGACAACACTTGGTACACCTTTTGAAATTGATACGAAGGGAAAGCTGTTGTTCATTGAAGATATTGACGAAGAGCCTTATAAAATCGATCGTATGATGCAGCACCTCACATCTGCTGGAAAATTGGATGATGCGGCTGGATTCATCATTGGAGATTTTCATCAATGTGAACCAAAAAAGAAAGACCAGTCCTTAACCTTGGAACAGCTGTGGGAAACCTATATTGTGCCGCAAAAGAAACCCGCACTCGGCGGCTTTCGGATCGGTCATTCATCACCGAACTTTGCCTTTCCGATGGGCGTGCAGGCTGCACTAGATGCCGCAGGGAAAAAACTGCACATTTCTCCAGGCGTTGCAGCGAAAGAGGCGATTAAATGAAAATTGTCGATGTTCGTACATGCAGAACGAGTGTACCGCTAAAAAAGCCTTTCAAAACCGCTTTAAGAACGGTGTATGACGCCGCATCTTTGATCGTTATCATCACATATGATCAAGGTGATGTCAGCTACGGAGAGGCAGTTCCCACATCGGTGATTACAGGAGAAACGCTGGAAAGCATCGACTATGCCATCTGTGAAGTGATCAGACCCATTTTGCTCGGGGCTTCCTTGGCAGAGTATGAACAAATCTTTTCTGCTATGAACCGCGTGCTCGCAAGCAACACAAGCGCAAAGGCTGCAATCGATATGGCCATTTATGATGGCTTAGCAAAGCAGGCAGGACTCCCGCTTTATCAATACCTTGGCGGATATCGTCATCAGCTCGAAACCGACTATACGGTCAGTGTAAACCGGCCGCTTGAGATGGCAGAAGATGCGAAGCAATACGCAGCTGAAGGTTTTCAGACGTTAAAGATCAAAGTAGGAAAAGATGATATACACACGGACATTCAGCGGATCAAGCGGATTCGAGAAAAAGTCGGGCCAGACATTCAGATCAGGCTCGACGCCAATCAGGGCTGGACATGGAAGGAAGCGATCACAGCTATTCGAAAAATGGAAGTGCTGAATATTGAATTAGTAGAACAGCCAGTGCCGAAAGAAGATATCGAAGGCCTGCGTCGTGTGACGGAAGCAACTGAAACATTGATCATGGCAGACGAAAGCATTTTCAGTTTTCATGATGCAATCAAGGTGCTTGAAATGAGAAGCTGTGATCTGATCAATTTAAAATTAATGAAATCAGGCGGCATAAAAGAAGCATTAAAAATCAATGCCCTTGCCGAAGCATACGGTGTTCAGTGCATGGTTGGCAGTATGATTGAGTCAAAGCTTGGCATTACAGCAGCGGCACATTTCGCCGCAAGCCAGCCGAATATCACCCGCTGCGATTTTGATGCCCCGCTTATGCTGAAAGAGGACATGATAGACGGAGGAATCGTGTACAAAGGAAAAGATATATTTTTACCGCTGCATCATGGGTTAGGCATTCAAGGGGTGAAAGGAGTCTCATGATGATATACGAATCAAAGGTTCCAGTCGCTAATGTATGGACAGCGCCGCAGTCTCCCCGAGAAATCGATCGAAAGGTACTTCAGGACTCCATCAACATCAAAGAATGGATTGACCAGCAAACATATGAAGAAAAGCTGGCTTTATGTGAAGAAAATTTGATTCAATCTCAAGTACTGCTCGGCGGACGAGTGATTGGATTAGAAGAGACAGATGGTTGGATGAAAGTCGTCATTCCGCAGCAGGCCAGCCGGAAACATCCGCAAGGCTATCCAGGCTATATACCTGCTGAGCAATTAAAACAAGTAACAGAGGGAAGTGCGTCAGCTGCATCTCTTATCGTTTGTCAGAAAAAAGCCACGCTCTATCAAAACGGGGAACCTGATATGGAGATTAGCTTTTTAACAGAGCTGGCAGCCGCCAAAGAAACAGATGATCAATTTCATGTTGTCACCCCATTAGGAATAAGAGAAATCAACAAAGCGGATGTACGCCCAGTATCGCAAGCTTTCTCTATGACCGGCAAAGATGTCGTAGACGCAGGAAAACAATTTATTGGCCTTTCTTATTTATGGGGAGGCATGAGCAGCTTTGGCTATGATTGTTCAGGCTTTGCTTACAGTATGTACAAAGCGTGCGGATATCTTTTGCCAAGAGACGCAAGTGACCAAGCAGTTCAAGGAACGCCGGTTACATCAAGCCATTTAGAACAAGGTGACTTGCTGTTTTTTGCAAATGAAAACGGAAAGGGAGCGGTCCGCCATGTAGGGATCTACGCTGGGGATGGGATGATGCTTCATTCGCCTAAAACCGGCAGACAAATTGAGCTTCTTTCCCTTTCTGGCACTTCATATGAAAAGGAATGGGCAGGTGCAAGGCGGTATTTACCAAGCGAGAGGAGGAGCGATCATGACAGTTGAACCACTTTTACAAGTAAACAACCTTAAAAAACATTTTCATCTATCGAAAGGGAGAACCTTAAAAGCGCTGGATGGTGTCTCTTTTCAGCTGAAACAAGGTGAAACCTTTGGTCTCGTTGGTGAGTCTGGCTGCGGCAAATCCACACTTGGAAAAGTGCTCATGCGTCTTTATGAACCAACAGATGGTGAAGCCTTATATGAAGGGAAAAGTCTTCACCACCTTTCTAAAAAAGAATCATTTGATTTCAATCGGCAAATGCAAATGGTCTTTCAAGATCCGTATTCCTCGTTAAATCCAAGACTGTCAGTAAAAGATATTATGCTGGAGCCAATGGAGATTCATCAGCTTTATGGGAGTCAAAAGAAAAGGATTGCCCGCGTGAAAGAACTGCTCGAAGCGGTAGGATTAAGCTATGATTTTGCCACCCGCTATCCGCACGAATTTAGCGGAGGACAGAGGCAGAGAATCGGCATTGCAAGAGCACTTGCCTTAGCGCCAAAATTTATTGTGGCAGATGAGCCGATTTCTGCACTAGACGTCTCCGTTCAAGCGCAGGTCGTGAATCTGCTGAAAAAATTGCAAAAAGAGGAAGGATTAACATTTCTCTTTATTGCACATGACTTGTCAATGGTGAAATATATTAGCGACCGGATCGGTGTGATGTATTTAGGCCATCTCGTCGAGTTGACGACAAGTGATGCATTATATCAAACACCGCTTCACCCATATACACAAGCCTTGCTGTCGGCAATCCCCATTCCAGATCCTGACGTAGAGGACAAGCGCAAAAGGTTTATTTTAAAAGGAGAAATTCCAAGTCCAGTGAACCCGCCAAGCGGCTGTGTATTTCGAACAAGATGTCCTGCCGCGATGGATGTGTGTGCTGAAAAAAAGCCGGCATTACAAGCGGTGGAAGAAGGACATGAAGTCGCCTGTCATTTATATAATAGAAAATAGGACAAGCTAGACAAAAGCCAGCAAGTAGACAAGCTGTTCTACATGCTGGCTTTTTTAATAGATGAACGCCGAATAGGCAATGTGCAGCATCTGAAAGAGCCGCCGGATTTAATAATTTCAGAAAAGTCAACTTCAATAACGGTGTATCCGTGAGCGGTTAACGCAGCATTTGTTTCTTGGTTGCTGGGCAAGCTGATCACTTTTTTCTGCCCAATGGATAAAACATTTGGTCCAAGTGTGAATTGCTCTTGTTCGCTGATTTCAATCAAATCATAATACGTTTTGAGCAGCTGGAGATCCTTTTGCTTGAATGCTTCAGGATAAATGATGATCTCGTCATGAGACAGAATATTCATCACACAATCAAGATGCAGAATGTGAGGAGGAAGGTGAATCGGAATGATGTCATGATCCGGCAGCTCCTTTTTGAGCTGGTAGATAGCGGCTGGACTAGTTCTTTTGCTCGTGCCAACAAATACACGGTTTTGATCCACAAGCACATCGCCGCCTTCAATCGTTCCGTCTGTCAAAGTGACAGCTGACCACCCTTTTGCGTGTGCCCATTCTTTTAGGTATTGTTCTTCCCCTTGCCGAACCGGAGCGGCCATACTTGAAACAAACAGTGTATGTCCAATCGTAAACCCAATATCCCGAGTGAAGACTTGCTCAGGGAAGCGGTCATTCGCCGGGAGCAGGATGGGCCGTACTTGATTCTCTTTAAGGGTTTGGATCAATTGCTTATGCTGAGCGACTGCTTTCATTTGAGAAATATTTTCTTTTGCAAAATGTTTCTGGGTTTCGTTAATAATTTGTTTGATTTCCATATAAATAGGACTGCATAAAAGAACTTCTTCTAAATCGTCGTATTCACTCATGCATTGCGGCATTTTGTATAATTGCTCTGCTCTCATAGAATCCATCAAATGGCCTCCTTGTTCATTCATAGTTCTATTATTCCTTCTTCTAGCCATGGTTGAAACATTTCCGAAAGAAAATCTCTCACATAAGACTAAAGCAAAAAGTTTAGACAAACCTAAAAGAATAGTGTTTAATAAAAGTCGTTCCGCATCCACGAAAACAGCAAGAAGGAGCTATGATGATGAGTGAAGAAAATTTCAAATACTGCAAGGAATCGAAAGTTGTTAAAACCAGCAGGGTGTTTCCTCTTGATACGAATAACCACCAAACGTTATTTGGCGGGAAATTAATGAGTTATATAGATGACATTGCCTCCATCTCGGCTGCAAGACACAGCCGCAGTGAAACGGTCACAGCTTCAATGGATTCTGTTGACTTTTTAGAGCCGATTGGACAAAAGGAGTCCGTATGCTTGGAATCCTATGTCACATGGGTGGGTACGTCTTCTATGGAAGTGTTCGTCAAAGTCATTAAAGAAAACTTGATGTCTGGAGAGCGCAGACTCGCAGCAACTTCATTTCTGACATTTGTCTCATTAGATGAAAACGGAAAGCCTAAACGAGTCCCGCAGGTGATGCCGGAAACAGAGGAAGAGATCATGCTTCATCAAACAGCGAAGCAGCGGGCAGAGGAAAGAAAAAGCCGCCGAAAGCATAGTAAGGCGCTTGCTGACGCACTTGGGACAGATAAGCCTTGGGCGTAAAAATCACCCTTTAAGCGGTGATTTTTTTCTGTGCCAGTATCTTGCATGGCAAGATAGTGTGTGGTAAGATGAAGCTATCTTGTGATGCAAGGTACTGGAATCGGAGGAACAATCATGACAACATCCACACAAATGCTAAAAGGAATTTTAGAAGGCTGCCTGCTGTCGATTATTTCTGAGGGCGAAATTTATGGGTATGAAATGACGAAGAAGCTCGCGCATTATGGGTTTGATCAAATAAGTGAAGGCAGTATCTATCCGATTTTGCTGCGTATGCAAAAGGAACAGCTGGTGACCACCGTCACAAAAGCGTCAGCGACCGGCCCGAACAGGAAATACTATACGCTCACACAAGCGGGTGAACAAGCACTCACAGAGTTTATTGCCCGCTGGGATGAGCTTTCAAAAAATGTAAACCGCTTATTACAAAAAGGGAAGTGAGATTATGGTATCAAAAGAAACAAGACAAATTCTACTAGAGCTGCAACTTTATCTCATATCAAAGGGGAAAAATCAGGGTGAAATCGATGAGCTGATGGACGAACTGACAGCACATGCGGTTGAGGCTGAAAAAGACGGCAAAACAGGTGAGGATGTGTTCGGTGGAGATCCGCGGGGCTATGCTGATGAACTGGCAAAAGAGCTGTCAGGGAATCATAAAGACTGGGTGCCATTCGTCAGTGCTTTCTTAATTGGATCGCTTTTTTACATGATTTTAGCAGATGCAATCAGCCAAAACTTATCCTATTCTTGGTTTGCTTTGATTGGATATCCGCTCGTTTTAGTGGCCAATGTTATCATGATCATTGTGATGTTTAGAGCGTCCGCCTTTCAAACAAGCAGCCGGGTATTTCTCTACTTTTGGATGTTAGGAATCTTTCAGCTGACAGCGATGGTGACAATCAAACTATTGGATCAAAAAGTCGGCACACCACTACTTGTCCTTACTTCTGGCCAGAGGTGGGGCGTCATTTTGCTCATGCTGCTATGTATCGTTGTATTTAATGCAATCTTAAAGGCGAATGTCGTTTCATTGATTCCGATTATCTTTTTCGGACCGCAGCTCATATTCGAATGGATTGGCTGGACGTCACCAAGTGTGATTTTGCTGCAAAGTCTGCTATCTATTGTGATTTTAATGGGGCTTATATTCATTGTACTGCGCCGGACAAATAAGAAAAATGAAAATACGAATGTAAACTGAGCACATCCTATCCGATGTGCTTTTCTTTTTCTAAAAAAATGTAGAAATGGAATTGTCTTTTTCATTACAATGGGGAGAGGACAAAAATGAAAAGGGGTTCTGTTTTTGGATATCGTATGGGGATATGTACTCGTTTTTGTATTGGCTGCCTTGCCTTTTTTTGAAGTGATTGGTGTCGTTCCATTCGCAATCTTAAGTGGGCTGCATCCTGTGACAACGGCTGTGATTGGATTCGTTGGAAACTTTTTGACAGTCTTGCTTCTCATTGTGTTCGTCGACCGGTTTAAAGCATGGTGGTTAAAAAGAAAAGAGGAAAAAGGTGATGAAAAAGGAGAGAAAAAGCAGCTGCGCGCGAGAAAAATTTGGGAACGATACGGTCTGCCTGGGTTAGCGCTCATAGGACCTTTTATCATCGGCAGTCATTTAGCAGCCTTGATGTGTATGAGCTTTGGAACGAAAAGAAAGCAAGTCGCGGTGTGGATGACCGTCAGTTTAATGATGTGGACAGCGCTGGCTGCAAGTTTAACCGGTGCGGGCTTCCATTACTTTGCCCCAGATTCAAATGGATTGTTCGGAGATATTTTTAGCAAGTAAAAAAGGGGGGATCATCAATGACAGTTCAAACAAGAACAGTATTTGAAACAGAGCGCCTGAAACTGAGAACGATGAATGAACATGATGCGTCATTTTTATATGACGAGCTGTTCCAGGATGAAGAAGTGATGAAGTATTATCCTTCTTTGAAGGATGAACAGCAGACAAAAGAGTGGATTGCATGGAATCAAAAAAATGACCGCATGTACAACACCTCGCTATGGATCATTGAAGATAAAGAAACAAATGAACGACTTGGACAAAGCGGCATTGTCCTGCAAAACATTGAAGGACAAACCGAGCTTGAGATTGGCTATATGCTAAAGAAAGCGGCGTGGGGGAATGGCTATGCTGCTGAGGCTGCAAAAGGCTGCCTTACCTATGGATTTGAAGAAATGAAGGTCAGACGGATGGTCAGCCTAATTCGTCCTGAGAATGAAGCGTCGGTGAAGGTCGCTTTAAAAATGGGCATGAAAAAAGAAAAAACCATTTCAAAATGGGACCAAATCGTTGATGTATACAGCATCACCCGTAACGGAGAAAACGGCTCGCTTACCGAATAAGCAGAGCCGTTTTTTTATGCACGCTGTTCTAACTGAAGCAAATATTTCTTCCGTTCAATCCCTCCGCCGTAGCCTCCAAGCTCACCACTTGTTTGAATCACGCGGTGGCAGGGAATGATAATCGCCAATTGATTGGCACCATTTGCATTACCGACAGCACGAACCAAATGCGGATCGCCTAGTTTCGTGGCTAGATCTCGATAGGATCTCGTTTCGCCTGCTGGAATGCGTGAGAGCTGGTCCCACACCTTCATTTGAAAAGGGGTGCCATGTAAGGAAAGCGGTACAGTAAACTTGGTCAGCTTTTTCTCAAAATATAAGGCCAATTCCTTTGCTAATTGCTGATGGACGTTTGTTTCTCCAACTAAAATGCGGGCATGATGCTTCTTTCTTAATGTTTCAATTTCTTTTTCGAGTCCCCGCCTGTCCATAAACTCCAGTAAATACACATGTGTGGTATCTGTCACACTCATCATGCGCCCGATCGGTGTGGAAATAAAATTAGCATAGAGAATGTGAATCTGCGCTTTTTTGGGAGGATTTCCCATGATTTTCGTAAATGCATCATTGAAGGCACTTGAAGATTCATAGCCGAAAGTGACCTGCTGATCGATTACTTTTTTTCCGTTCAAAATTTCTTTAAAGGCAAGTCCCATTCGGCGTGATCTTGCATATTGAACAAAGGTCATGCCGTAAATGTCTTTAAACTTTCTTCGAGCTGTGGCAGAGTGAATCCCTAATTGGCGGAAGTCCTCTTCCTTCCAGCGTTTCTCAGGATTTTTTTCTACTGCTGAAACGAGTGTTTTGACTTCTTCAGGAATGCTGTTAGGGTATGTTAATGGTGTGCAGCGCTTGCACGGGCGATACCCTGCCAGCAGTGCTTCCTCCGCTGTAAAGAAAAACTCACAGTTTTCAAATTTTGGCTTTCTGGCCGTACATGTGGCATGACAGAAGATACCGGTTGTCTTAATACAGGCAAAGAATGTGCCGTCATATTGCGGATTCTTGTCAACAAGTGCTTGATAAAATTCATGTTTTTGTTCATCGGTCATCATCATATGAAGCCACCTCTTGATTTTCTATAAAATGTTTTTCAGCATTGTTTGGGGTACGACGGATGATCTGTAAATACATCATCCTAAAGTTGGACGTTCATCGCATCAATCTGATTTCATTATATCAGCGATGTGATCATTGACGTATCCGTGCTTTAAGGAACATCAAGCATCATAAACATGTCAATCTCCTCCTTTTCTCATTCCTGTTTTAGTTCATATATTTTAGTTGCTTCTGTTTCATTTCTTCATAAAATGCTTCAACTTCTTGTTCGTAAAGTACGGTCTCCATGTCCTTGTATTTACGCTTGATCGTCAATGTCATAAAAAATAAATGGATTGTCATATACGCTCATTTCCCTTCAGTCCGCTTCACGCGAAACAGCCCGCAAAGCTTCTTTATCAGTTGACCTGCTTCTAACACTTAGTATACGGCGGCTCATTAAAAATTCTTTCGAAAAATGAACAAGTATATTTGCATGTGGAAAGCAAAGCGGTAGACCGGTATTTCGGGGTGTGATACAATTTTGACACACAGAATCTGCTTTAAGTCAGATCTGCTTATTAAGAAATGGTTTTCTAGGGTTCCGTGCGGGTGGCGCAGTCTGGACCGAGAGAAAACACATAGGGTCTAGACAATAGACCGTATGGACACGGAGGGATAAAAGCCCGGGAGATTTGATCAAACGATCGATTTCCGGGCTTTTTTTATTGCTTGGAATCGTTCAGAAAGGAAGAGAATCGGATGAAATGGGGAAATGTATTGATTGCAGCCATCTTTGAAGTTGGCTGGGTGATGGGGTTGAAATATGCTGACTCTTTATTGGAATGGGCCGCAACCATCGTTTGTATTGTCGTGAGCTTTTATTTACTCCTGAAAGCCACGACTGTACTGCCAGTTGGCACACTTTATGCCGTTTTCACCGGACTTGGGACAGCAGGTACTGTCATAGTAGGTATGGTACTGGGAGAGCCAGTACAGCTAGTGAAATTACTTTTAATCATGTTGCTTTTAAGTGGTGTATTAGGGCTTAAACTAACCACAGGTGAAAAGAAAGGAGAGACTGAATCATGAGCTGGCTTTTACTCATTGGTGCAGGCATTTTAGAAATGCTTTGTGTCACCATGATGAATCAATTCCAGAAAGACCGGCATGTCAAATGGATTTTATTCATTGCAGCTGGATTTTCGCTGTCCTTTCTCATGCTCTCTCTTGCGATGAATACAATTCCGATGGGAACGGCATACGCCATTTGGACTGGCATTGGAGCTGCTGGAGGAGCCATTGTCGGCATGCTGTTTTACGGTGAGTCGAAGGACGCAAAACGTATATTCTTTATCGCACTGATTTTATCTGCGGCGGTCGGGTTAAAAATCATTGAATAAGAAAAGGCTGTCATCTGTCTGCCAGCCTCAGCATGTAGACAAACCCACACATTCTTTGTCAGGCCTGCAATGGTTTTCTATCACGCTGAAAAAGAAGAAAAAGGGCTAAAATAAAAATCATTTCAGCCCTTTTTTGTTACATCGAATGATGATTGGAATCGTTTTCATTTTTGCGGTAAAGCTGACTCACTAGAAGAAAACAGACACCAAATGTGAGCAAAGGAATGAGTCTCTCACCGGCCATAAAAAGATAAATACCTGTGATCAGACATACGATGCCGAGCCAAAAGCTCACTTTACCAAACAAAGTCATGCTTTTCATCTCCATCACTCCTTTTGTGATAAAAGGTCTACTCACATTATATCATGCTAGGTGCAGAATTGAATGAATATTCAATAAAAAATGGACTCTTCATTGCTTTTTCTCTTTCCAGTCCAGTATAATATTTCATTAGAATGAAAACGCAAATGAGGTCATGATACATGAGAACATTGATTACAGAGAAACTTGAATTACACAGACAAAAGCACGAGCAAAAAGGCAGATTACTTGTCAGCTGCCCAGATCAGCCTGGTATTGTATCAGCTGTTTCTTCCTTTTTATTTGAGCACGGAGCGAACATCATTGAATCGAGCCAATACACAACCGATCATGAAAGCGGCCGGTTCTTTTTAAGAATTGAATTTGATTGGAAAGACATCTCGGCGAATATGGATCAATTGAAAAATAGTTTTGAGCCAATCGCAGCATCATTTCAAATGACGTGGAGCATGTCGCGTGCAAGTGAGCTTAAAAAGCTGGCAATCTTTGTCTCAAAAGAGCTTCATTGTCTGCATGAGCTTCTGTGGGAATGGCAAAGCGGAAATTTAATGGCTGAAATCGCAGTTGTGATCAGCAATCATGAAACGGCAAAAGATACAGTAGAATCGCTTGGAATCCCATTCCATTTTGTAAAGGCGAACAAAGACATTCGCAAAGAAGCTGAAAAAGAGCAGCTCGCCTTATTAGAAGAGTACGACATTGATGTGGTTGTGCTTGCTAGATACATGCAAATTTTAACGCCTGGATTCATTGAAGAGCATCCGAACAAAATCATTAATATTCATCATTCCTTCCTGCCAGCGTTTATTGGTGCAAACCCATACAAGCGGGCATATGAGCGGGGGGTCAAATTAATTGGTGCGACTTCTCATTATGTCACCAATGATTTAGACGAAGGCCCGATCATTGAACAGGATATTGAGCGGGTCGATCACCGGGATGATGCGGAAGCCCTAAAAAATATTGGCCGGACAATTGAG
The DNA here is from genome assembly GCF_038593285.1 of Bacillus sp. FSL R5-0712. NCBI lineage: Bacteria > Bacillati > Bacillota > Bacilli > Caryophanales > Bacillaceae > Bacillus > Bacillus sp. FSL R5-0712. The sequence goes on from NZ_CP151981.1 coordinate 1,293,019, forward strand.
CGCAGTGTGCTTGCACGTGCTGTCAAATGGCACCTTGAAGATCGCATTATTGTTCATGAGAATAAAACGATTGTCTTTAATTGACCGCTTGACTTTTCTTTAGCAATTGGTGATAATATAAAAAAATTAACGAGCGTTGAAAAGGAATAGTAAGCAGGAACTGATGCGTAAAGAGAGCAAATGATGTGCTGAAACATTTGCCGCAGACAGCTGCTGAACCTGCCCTTTGAGCCTTAGAGGAAAAATCTAAGCGCGTGCCTGGCGTTACAGGAGTTGAGTGGAATAAGCAGATTGCATGCTTATTCAATGAAGGTGGTACCACGGAAAATCCCTTTTCGTCCTTTACATAAGGAGAAATAGGGATTTTTTTGTGCCTAAAGGTATAGCGGAGGGAATCAAGGATGAAAAAGCAAAGGATCGTCATAAAAATTGGCAGCAGTTCATTAACAGAGCAAAAAGGAGCCATTGATGAACAAAAGATGCAGGATCATGTAAGAGCCATAGCAAAGCTCAAAGAAGCAGGTCATGAAATCATTTTAATTTCATCAGGAGCCGTTGCAGCAGGATTTGGCAGTTTAGGCTATCCATCAAGACCTGTGACCTTAAAGGGGAAACAGGCAGCTGCCGCCGTTGGACAGGGTTTGTTAATGCAGAAATATACAGAGCTTTTTTCACAGTTTCATATGACACCTGCTCAAATGCTTTTAACACGTAATGACTTTTCAGATCGAACAAGATATCGAAATGCGTACGCAACGATGATGGAGCTGCTTGAAAGAAAAATCTTGCCGATCATAAACGAAAATGATTCAGTCTCCATCGAGGAGCTTACCTTTGGGGATAATGACATGCTGTCAGCTCTTGTCAGTGGATTAATCCATGCAGACCAATTGATCATATTAACAGACATCAATGGCATTTATGATGCAAATCCAAATGAGCATCCTGAGGCGAAGCGATTTGATGTCCTGACCCACATTTCAGAAGAATTGTTTTCATATGCAAAGAGCACCGGTTCAAAGGTTGGAACAGGCGGAATGAAATCGAAGCTCTCAGCTGCACAAACGGCACTTTCACTTGGCGTGAAAGTCTTCATTGGCACAGGCACTGGGGAAGACAAGCTGCTTCGCATACTTGCGGGTCAAGGCGACGGAACGTATATCGGTGAACAGGATTTATCAGCTGTGAACAACCGCCGTCAATGGATTCAATTCCACTCACCGGTCTCTGGGAAGATCATGATTGATGCAGGAGCGGAAGCGGCGATTTTGCATAATGGCAGAAGCCTTCTTCCGGCAGGAGTCATTGATGTCGCTGGTGACTTTTCTAAAGGAGAAGTCGTAGAAGTCGTCGGTCCAAACGGATTAGTTGGTAAGGGACAAACCTTGTACGCCTCCGACGAGCTTCTCGGCATTAAAGGAATGCGAAGTGACGAGCTTGCAAAAGAGAAGCCTGAGGTCATACACCGAGATCACTGGGTACAGCATGTACAAAACTGAGGAGGGAATACGATGAATGAAGTTCTTGAAAAAGCAAAAAAAGCAAGTGCAGCCAAAGATCAGCTGCTTCTAAAAACGACGGAACAAAAAAATGCTGCCCTGCACGCCATTGCCAGTGCACTAAAAGCATCTTCAGCTTATTTAATAGAAGAGAACCAAAAAGATGTTCAGGCTGCTGAGGAAAAGCAGTTCACGCCATCTGTCATTGACCGGATCACACTCACGGAAGAGAGAATTGAAGCCATAGCAGATGCGACCCTTCAACTCATTCAGCTAAAAGACCCAATTGGTGAAACGTTAGAAACCATTCAAAAAGAAAACGGTCTGTTCATCGAAAAGGTTCGTGTACCGCTTGGAACGGTTGGAATGATTTATGAAGCAAGACCAAACGTGACAGTCGATGCTGCGACCCTTTGCTTGAAAACTGGGAATGCTGTGATTCTGCGCGGAAGCTCCTCTGCTATTCATAGTAATAAAGCGATTGTAAAGGTGATTCATGAAGCGCTTCATACGACGGATATTCCAGTAGACAGTGTGCAATTAATTGAAGATACTGGCCGTGAAACGGCGAAAACGCTGTTCACTTTAAATGAATACCTGGATGTCCTCATTCCGCGCGGCGGGAAGAATTTAATTGATCTTGTCGTGAGAGAGTCAACTGTGCCAGTGCTTGAAACAGGTGCAGGAAATTGTCATATCTACATTGATGAAACAGCGAAAAACGAAATGGCTGAGCGGATTGTGCTCAATGCCAAAACTCAAAGACCTTCTGTTTGTAATGCGATTGAGAGCATTGTCATTCATAAAAAATGGGCAAACAACTACGGTGCTTCTTTATTTGAAGCCCTTCAATCAAATGGGGTAGAAATACGCGGTGATGAAGCCGTTTGTGCGCTTGCTCCTAGTGCTGCATTAGCGACAGCAGAGGACTATGCAACGGAGTTTTTAGCACCGATCGTCAGTATTAAAATTGTAGAAAACATAGAACAAGCGATTCTGCATATTCAAACATATAGCTCTAAGCACTCTGAAGCGATCATTACGGAAAACGATGAGCATGCAGCCCTTTTCTTAACAGCTGTCGATGCTGCCGCTGTTTATCATAATGCCTCTACTCGTTTCACAGATGGATTTGAATTTGGCTATGGAGCGGAAATAGGAATTAGTACGCAAAAACTTCATGCAAGAGGGCCAATGGGTCTGCCAGCCTTAACGTCTGAAAAATTTGTCATTCGTGGTCAAGGACAAATAAGAGAATAACGAATTTAAAAGAGAGTCTTGTGACAACAGGCTCTCTTTTTCCTTTCATTTTTGTATTTCTCCGGTCAAGTATGATAAAATATGGTAATGTTTTATATTTTGAGAAGATTGGAGAAGGCAACGTATGGCGAAAATCATTCCCTCTTCGGATATTGGAGTGAAAATCAACAAGTGGTATGAATTAATCCGCAGATTTGATTCCGAACAAGCAGAACAGTTAAAGCAGGAAATTCGCACCTCTCTTGATTCAATGGAAGAAGATCAGAATTTGCTTCTCTATTTTTCTTTAATGGAATTTAGGCATGAGGTCATGCTCGATTATTTAAAGCCATTAAAGGAAGGAAAGCTTCGCGCCAACTTTTCCGAGCTTTCGAAAGAAATAGATGAGCATCAAACGCATGTCACAGGCATGCTTGAATACTACTATCATTTTTTTAGAGGCATGTATGAATTCGGGCGGAGGGAGTATATTGCTGCCATATCGTCTTATCAAAAGGCAGAGCATAAGCTTTCTTTTGTATCAGATGATATTGAACGTGCGGAATTTCATTTTAAAATGTCAGAAATATATTATCACATGAAACAAACTCATATCTCGATGCACCATGCTAAACTAGCGCTGGATGTTTATGTTCAGCATGAACTGTATGCGCTTCGCACGATTCAGTGTGAATTTATTGTGGCCGGTAACTACGATGATATGAGAAGGCATGAAAAAGCATTACCACATCTCGAAAGAGCACTTGCGAGATCAAGAGAGTTTCAAAATGTGCGTTTTATTGCCTCCTCTTTGTTTAATATGGGCAACAGTTATTACCGAATGGGAGACTTGGGCCGCGCACTCGAATTAATGAAAGAATCCATCTCGTTATTTGATCAAAATCAATCCGATCATCTTCGTCGATCTATAGACCCTCTTTATACAGCCGCTCAGATATTATACAAACAAGGAAAACACGAAGAAGCATTACACTACAGAGAAGAATGTATGAAGAGAGCAGAAGCTCTTCAAGATGACATTCATATTCAGAAAACCATATTTCTAGAAGCATTGTATTTAAGACAAGATGCTGAGCATATTAAACGGATTTTCCATTTTTTAGAGTCTGCCTATGCATATCCAGATATAGAGGAGCTGGCATTAGATACCGCAAAGTATTATAATGAAATGGGGGATTATGAAAAATCTTCCATGTTCTATGGGGAAGCGGAACATGCTCGAATCTATATTCAGAGAGGGGATTGTTTATATGAATTTTAAAAAATGGGCAGTCGTCTGTACAAGTATCACCATTATGGCATTGTGGCTGGCAGCAGCAAATGCCGACCCAGATAACAGAAACCATACGCTAGAACAACCGAATCCGCAGCATGACACGATCTAAAAGCCCTTTTTAAAGGGCTTTTTTTACTGCCTAACAATTTCCGGACATACTCATAAAAAGGGTTCAGGCAGGAAAACTTAAAAAAGAGTATTTATTGATTGACTCTGTAATTTAAATTGTGTACAATTCAATTGTAGAAAACATTATTGGAGAGAAAGAGGGTTATATTCATGTCAGACGTTTTATTTACAGCAACGGTATCAGCTGTCGGAGGAAGAGAAGGTAAGGTTGTTTCAACAGATGGTGTACTTGAACATGATGTAGCAATGCCTGGAACACCAAGAGCAAAAAAACTTGAAAAAGCAACAAATCCAGAGCAATTATTCGCAGCAGGCTACTCTGCATGTTTTGATTCAGCCCTTCAAATGGTAGCAAGACAAGAGCGTATTCGCTTTGAAAGTGAAGTTACAGCACATGTCAGCTTATTAAAAGACAGTTCAGATGGCGGCTTCAAACTAGGCGTTCAATTAGAGGTAAAAGGAACTGGAATTGAGCAGTCAGCATTAGAAGAACTTGTTCATAAAGCACACGGCGTTTGCCCATATTCAAAAGCAACTCAAGGAAACATCGAAGTAGAACTAGTAGCTGTCGCACAATAATAGACATTATAAAAGGCTGAGGGAACATTCCCTCAGCCTTTTGATTGTGTTAAATTTTGCAAAAGCTCATGTAAAGAGGCACGCAGTGTTTTTAGCTCTTCTTCCGATCTGCCTGTCCCAGTCAGCATGTGAGACGGAATCGCAGTGGCCTTTTCTTTTAGCTGCTCTCCATATTCCGTTAAACGAATTTGTACAGACCGCTCATCCTCTTTCGAGCGTTCTCGGATAATGAGTCCATTTTGCTCCATTCGTTTCAGCATGGGCGTGAGTGTACCGGAGTCTAAATAGAGAAGCTCTCCCATCGTTTTCACATTTAATGTTCCATGCTCCCACAATAAAAGCAGTGCCAAATATTGCGGGTACGTAATGTTTAATTCTTCTAACAACGGTTTATACTGCTTCGTCATCTCTCGTGAACTTGCATATAACAAGAAACAAAGCTGATTTTCCAGCTTCATATGTTCAAATTCATTTGTCATGTCAGTCACCAACTATTTTTTGTCATACTTATCATTGTATAAGATTTTCTTCCTTTTTAAAATAAATACAGACGAAAAATGAAAAATTCTTCAATGTGCGATAAATGTTTGAGAAATGAATAGAACGTGAAAAGGATGAATAGATGAAGGAGGAGATGAAGATGAAACCATTATTCACAGCAAAAGTAAAGGCGCAGCATGGAAGAGCTGGACATGTTCGTTCAGAGGATGGTGTGCTCGACCATAACATTGTCATGCCTAACGCAAAGAAAGATGGAGAGACTGGTACAAACCCAGAGCAATTATTTGCAGCAGGCTATGCAGCTTGTTTCGGAGGAGCACTTGAGCACATAGCGAAGAAGCAAGGGATAGAAATAGAATCGGAAGTAGAAGGACATGTCAGTCTTTTAAAAGATGAAAGCGACGGCGGCTTTAAGCTTGGCGTAAAGCTGATTGTGTCTGCGAAAGGTCATGATCATGACAAAGTGAAAGAGCTTGTCCATGCTGCCCATGAATTCTGTCCATATTCAAAAGCAACAAGAGGGAACATTGAAGTAGAGCTTGAAGTGGCAGAGTAATAGTAGAAGACAAAGGGCTAAAATAAAGATCATTTTAGCCCTTTGTCAACAATCCGCAACACCTGCTTACGAGCAGGTGTCTTTTTTTAATATTCTTTCTTTTTATCGTATGCTTCCCATGCTTCAAATGGTGCAAGGGTTTTTTGAGGTGTCAGCTTGTAAAATGGTATATTTCTTGATTCGTATTCTTTGTTGATTTCTTCATAAATAAATGAGTCATCAAAACCAGAATCCGCTGCATCCTGATGTCCAGCAGCAAAATACACAGCTTTTGGTCTAGCCCAGTAAATAGCGCCAAGGCACATCGGACAAGGCTCGCAGCTTGTGTATAGAATGCAATCTTCTAATTGGTATGTATGTAGAGTTTGGCACGCTTTGCGAATGGCTGTGACTTCTGCATGTGCAGTTGGATCGTTACTCGTTGTCACGTTGTTGCTGCCCTCTGCAATAATCTGACCATCCTTGACAATGACTGCTCCAAAAGGGCCGCCAGTACCACTATTGACTCCTTCTACTGCAAGATCAATTGCGCGTTGTAAAAAATCTTCGTGATTCATTGTCTTCCTCCCTTTGTTCGACTGACTTCTCTAGTATAAACGAATCATGCTAGAAAAGAAATCATCATAGTAGGAGATCGAACAGGCCAATTTGCGCATAAAAAACCCCTGCCGAGTTCAGCAGGGAAGAGACATTCAATTAAGCGTGCTGCGCCAGCTTTTTACGAGCGACTTCAGCAGCTGTGACCATGTTTTTCAAAGCAGCAATGGTTTCAGGCTCTTGTCTAGTTTTTAGACCACAATCTGGATTCACCCAGAAGCGATCTGTTGGACAAACGTTCAGCGCATCATCAATAATTTCGCTCATTTCTTCAACAGATGGAACGCGCGGGCTATGGATGTCATAAACACCTAGTCCAAGTCCTTTCAAATACGGGTGTTTTTCTAAGTAATCGAGGAATCCGCCATGACTGCGTGAATGTTCAATTGTAATCACGTCAGCATCCAAGTCTTCGATTGTATCGACAATATCCTCGAAGTTACTGTAGCACATATGTGTATGAATTTGTGTTTCATTTTGAACGGATGATGTGGATAAACGGAATGACTCTGCTGCCCAGTTTAAATATTCTGCCCAATCACTTTCTTTGAGCGGAAGTCCTTCTCTTAGCGCAGGCTCATCCACTTGGATCACTTGAATACCAGCTGCTTCTAAAGCTTCTACCTCTTTACGCAAAGCGAAAGCGATTTGGAAAGCAATGTCTTTGCGAGAGATATCCGTTCTTGGGAAAGACCAGTTTAAGATGGTAACAGGTCCTGTCAGCATGCCCTTGACTTTTTTCTTTGTTAAACTTTGTGCGTAAACTGTCTCTTTCACTGTCATTGGTTCTGTAAACTCTACATCTCCATAAATGATTGGCGGCTTCACGCAGCGTGATCCATAGGATTGAACCCAAGCAAATTTTGTAAAGGCAAATCCGGCTAGCTTCTCACCGAAGTATTCAACCATGTCTGTACGTTCAAATTCTCCATGTACGAGCACATCCAGACCAATTTCTTCTTGAATATCAATCCATCGTTTTGTTTCTTTCTTAATAAACTCATCGTACTCTGCATCTGTCCACTCATTTTTGCGCCACTTTTGACGAGCACTGCGCACTTCGGCAGACTGCGGGAAACTGCCAATTGTTGTTGTTGGAAGAAGCGGGAGCTCAAGAGATTCGTTTTGGATACGAAGGCGTTCTTCAAAGGCAGCTGGACGTTTAAAATCTTTCGATGAAAGATTGTTGCGTTCCGCTGTTAGATCCGCATTTGTTCCTTTTGCGAACTCTTTTAAGGTAAGAAGTGCTTGTGCTGCTTCGTTAATATCAGCATCAATGGCAGCTGCTCCTTTTGTTAAACCTTCTTTTAGCAGTGTCAATTCAGCCAGCTTTTCAGTGGCATAAGACAGTCCGTTTAATAGTTTTTCTTCAAGCTGTTCGCTTGGGTGTTTGGCAACTGGCACATGCAGCAAGCTGCTTGATGGCTGTAGCCACACTTCTTTCGGCTGAACGTCAGCAATGACTTCAGAAATAAAGGATAATCTTTCGCCAAGATCTGATCTCCAAATATTTCTTCCATCAATGACGCCTGCTGCTAAAATTTTATCTTTCGGGAAGCCGTGCTTTTTCACTTGATCAAGGTTGCGCCCTTGATCATGGACAAAATCAAGACCGATTGCTTCAACAGGATATGTGACAAGCTCTTCATACGCATCTACTGAATCAAAGTATGTTTGAAGAAGAATGTTCAACCCAGGTACGGCTTCTTTGATCGTTTGATAGATTTCTTTTACGGCTTTTACGTCTTCACTGGAAGCTGTGACAAGTGCAGATTCATCAATTTGAACCCATTTGACGCCTGCTTCTTTAAGTTCTTTTAAAAGCTGAGTATAAAGCGGCACTAGACGCTGCTGGATTTCTTTTACTTCATTTGCTTCATAACCTTTAGAAAGTGAGACAAATGTATATAGACCAAGTACAACCGGTTTTGTTTCAACACCAAACGCCTTTTTCACCTTTTCGTAAGCTTCAAGCGGTTTGTTGTGTGTGAGTTTAAATTCTGTGCTTTTTTCGTATTCTGGAACGATGTAGTGATAGTTTGTATTAAACCATTTTGTCATTTCACTTGAGACGGCATCTTTTGTTCCTCTTGCCATCGCGAAGTATGTATCTAGCGGGTCTTTTAAGCTGCGGAAGCGCTCTGGAATCCAATTGAACATAACAGCGGTATCCAGTACGTGATCATAGAAGGTAAAGTCTCCAGAAGGAACAACATCAATTTGTTGATCGATTTGTGTTTTAATGGCAGTTAAAAATTGTTCATCCAGTGTGCTTAAGAGGGTTTCGCGGTCTGTTTGACCTTTCCAGTAAGACTCAAGTGCTTTTTTCCATTCTCTGTTTAAACCAATTCGCGGAAAGCCTAGATTACTTGTTTTAACAATTGTCAATTCCAATTCCTCCTCTAAATATAAAAAGACATTTACGCTCATGATCATGATTGATGAGGTAAATGTCTGGTTTAAAAGACAAAATGTGTGTGCGAAATAAGGCGTGAGTATCACTGACGCTTTTCCGACATCTCCTATCAACCGTAGGGGGTTTGATGTGATAGAGCGGCTGGTATCCTGGCTGGTGAATCTGCAAGCTTTTCATCCTTCCCATCCTAATGACAGTGGATTCCTGAGAAAAGCTCTCCTCACTCACAGTGGCGGGACCGCGCCGGATTTTCACCGGTCTTCCCAATTAAAATTCGACGTGTAATCGAATTACCGACTCTCAAACTATGAATTTATTGTGTTCGATTATATAACGTTCACTTCATTTCGTCAAAGTAAATTTTGAATAATTTTAATTAAAAAAATCCTGAGAAAATTCTATCTTTTCTCAGGACCTCTATTTAAGCTATAGAGATAAAAGATCTGCTTCCAATGTTTTTTCTAAAAGGACATCAGGCGCAGTTAAATATAAAAATCCATTCCCTACAAGGGCTTTCGACTGTTTTAATGGAAGGGTTCTTCTGACAAGCTGAGCATAAACCTCAGGCTCTGTCAGCTTGCGCTGGAACGCTTCTTCTTCGGCATTTTTAATAATGGCTAGTGCACCGCTTACGTGAGGGGCAGCCATTGAAGTCCCTGTGAGCCTGCCATATTTATGGTTAGGGAGAGTGGATAAAATGTCTTCTCCTGGAGCGACGAGGTCGATTTCTTTATTGGCGTTAGAAAATTCAGAGGATTCTCTAGCAAGGGAAACAGAACCGACGGCAATGACTTCATTGTATGCTGCTGGGTAGGAGAACTCTTCCGTACGCTCGTCCCCGTCCCCTTCATTTCCTGCTGCGCACACAACAAGCACACCGCTTTTTACCGCATTTTGAATGGCTTCCTGCAGGGCAGGCTCATTGCTTGGACCACCGAGAGACATGGAGATAATATCCACCTTCTGCTCTGCGGCATAGTTGATGCCATCAATGATCCATTCATATTTTCCGCTGCCATTTTCACCGCCAAGAACTTTCACGATGAGAAGCTTGGCTTCAGGGGCAACCCCTAAAATTCCGCCATTTTGATCTGTTGCGGCAATCGTTCCTGCTACATGGGTACCATGCCCATTATAGTCTTTTACATTTTCAGCATCTCCATCGTCATCATCGGTAAAGTTCTTCCCACCGATAATCTGATCTTTTAAGTCGGGATGCTCTGTGTCACAGCCTGTATCAAGGACAGCAATGGTTATGCCTTTTCCTTTGAAGCCACTTGACCAAAGTTCGGGTGCTTTAATCTCCTGAATACTTTCCGGCGTCTCTTTCGCTTCCATCACATTGGCTTTTACTTCATACGGAATTAAGCGAATTTCACCTTTCATAAGAAAGCCCTCCTTATTTTGTTTTCAAAGTAGATTCAGGCTGCATAATGTTATTGTATAAAAGAAACTTTTGATCGGAAAGGGTCAATTGTAATAATTTTTCAAATAATCAATCTATTATCAAAAGTGCAGTTCTCCTCACATATTGACGAAAGAGCTCGCCTTTTGAAGAAAACTCTTGATATCATATGAAAAAGAAGGAAATGCTGCATAGTGAGGTTGCACCTGTACAGATGAAAATGGGTGAATAGAACTAAAAGCGGCAGACTAAAAAATAATGAGATGAAGTAACAACTTGAGAAGAAGGCTCAAGTTAAATGTTTTTTCTCAAAAATAATTGCCTCCATAAAAAAATAGATGTGAAGATTGTGACTGTTCCAAATAAGAAAGGCAACATATAATAATGGAAAGACAAGCTTGCCTTTTAGATAGGAGAGATAGAGATGAACAAAGGGAAGATACTCGTAGTCGAAGATGAAAAGAAAATCGCAAGGGTGCTGTCACTTGAGCTTGAATATGAAGGATATGAGGTGACAGTCAAAGAGACAGGAATAGACGGGCTTCAGGCTCTTGAAGAAGATAGCTTCGATTTGGTACTGCTTGATGTCATGCTTCCAGAGTTAAGCGGGCTTGAAGTGCTGAGAAGGGTTCGGAAGACAAATACAGCGACACCTATTATTTTGATTACAGCAAGGGGAAGTGTTCCTGATAAAGTAAGCGGGCTCGATCTTGGGGCGAATGATTATATAACAAAACCTTTTGACATAGAAGAATTATTAGCACGAATTCGTGCACAGCTAAGGTTGAATATACATGCACAAGAAGAAAAGGAGACAGAGCTGAGCATAGCAGACTTAACGGTCAACGAGAAAACAAGAGAAATACAAAGGGCTGGGCAAATGCTTGAACTCACACCGAGAGAATATGACCTGCTTGTTCACTTACTGAACCATCAGCAGCAAGTGCTCACAAGAGATCAGCTTTTAACAGCGGTTTGGGGTTTTGATTATTTCGGTGATACAAACGTGGTAGATGTCTATATCCGTTATTTAAGGAAAAAAATCGATTACCCATTCGAGAAACAGCTGATTCACACAGTGAGAGGTGTGGGTTATGTGATGAAAGGATAAAGAATGAGATTAAAAAATAAGATTCAGCTTTATACGTCGTTGTCTTTGTTTTTAATGGTGCTCTTGTTTCATACAGCCATCTATTTTATTTTTTCGATGACCTTGACGCAAAAAGATATGTCCCGCTTGTCTGAGGTGGCTGAAAATATTGCGATTGCTTTAAAAAAATCAGAGGAAGAGGGTCTTCCGTCCTCGGAGCTGCTGAAGGCGTACCTGCCTCAAAATGGTATGATCCGTGTCGTGACAGAAACGGGAGAGTCAAAACTGACTGTCACAAAGGAATCAACGTTTAGCTCACTGCCTTTTACATACGAATCTGGCCAGACAGCAGAAATCAAAGAATACAATAAGCATATGATTGCGTTCGCTGCTATTCCGGTCATTTGGACAAATGGTGAGATTATGTCGCTTCAAGTATATGAAGAAATCGAAAATACGGAAGAGAACTTAGCGTTATTAAAAATGATTTTAATCGCTACCGGCGTTTTGTTTATTGTGCTTTCCTATTTTGCAGGCCACGTTTTAACAAAGCAAATTGTCCGGCCGATTAGCAGAATGACGAATACCATGAAGGCAAGTATGAAAGAGAAGGCGTTTAAACGAATTGAATTAACAGGCGATTCAAAGGATGAACTATATCAAATGGGACAAACCTTTAATGAAATGTCCGAGATTCTCGAGAAGCATTATGAAAAAGAACAGCAATTTTTGCATGATGCCTCCCATGAATTGAAGACGCCGATTACCGTCATTATGAGCTACAGCAATTTACTCAAACGCTGGGGGCAAACACGTCCAGAGGTTGTAGAAGAATCCTCCCAAGCGATTCATGATGAAGCGAAAAAAATGAAAAGACTGACAGATCAATTACTGACATTGGCGAAAAACGGCCAGCCGTTATACTTGGATATGAAGCCGGTTGATCTTGGTCATTTGTGCAAGCAGCTATGTCATACACTTGAAGTGGCTACCAATCGAACGATTCAATCTCATGTACAGACAGATCAGCCGCTGATCGCAGAAGGAGACGAAGAGAAAATCAAACAGCTTTTGACTATCTTAATTGATAATGCGGTCAAATATAGCAGAGAGCCAGTTGATGTGACCTGCGGATGGGCAGGAGACAAGCCATTTATTTCAGTGATTGATCAAGGAATTGGCATAAAAGAAGAGGATCTGCCGAAAATCTTTGACCGCTTTTTCCGTGTGGATGAAGCGAGAAACAGTGAGACGGGCGGAACCGGACTCGGTCTTTCAATTGCGAAGCAAATTGCAGAAGAACATGAAGCCGAGCTGAAGGTAGACAGCCGTATCGGCGAAGGAACAGCCATGACCATTCTTTTTCAGAAATAAATGGGTCTTTTCTCATCAATTTCTCATTTCCTCCTTATAAAATAGGAAATAGGAAGGAGGCGCTGCATGTCTAGAAAAACGAAAATGGTGCTTGCGCTCGCAGGATGTCTTGTGATTCTTGCGGCCTTTGCAATGCTCATGATCCAAACCATTGATCAAAAAATATTAAGTGAAGCAGAAATGAAAAAAATGATCTCAAAAGACTATAATGGAAACATTACACATATTGATTTAATCAATCATAAACAGGACTACACAATGACGCTGGAAAATGCAAATGGCATCTATCAAATCATTGCATCTTCTGCAAGCGGTCAAATGAAAGAAATTAGACAGTTAAAAAGCTATCAGAAGCCAAATGAAAAAAATGCTGAGCTCCAGGCAGAAGAGGCGGCTGTTAAAAAGGTGAGCGGAACCGTCATTCAAAAAAAGGAGACGTCAGATCGTTTCATTTTTACCATCCAATCAAAAAAAGAATTGTATCAAGTTGAGGTCGGCAAACAGTCATTTAAGGTGCTTGAAGCAGAAAAGAAAAAACCAACCTCTAAAGAAAAGAAGCTCACGAAAATCACCGTCGAGGAAGCCATCCAAATTGCCGTCAAAGAAGTTGGCGGAACAGTGGATGATGCTGATCTTGAAACATTCAGCGGTATGCTCGTATTTGAGGTGGAGCTGGATTTGCCTGACGGCAGAGAGGCAGAGGTGCTTGTGAACGCCTATACAGGAGACATTGAGGGCATTACGTACGAAAACTAATCCTTTTCTCATGATATTCTCATGTTTCTTTCCTTCCTTTATCATCTTGTTTTCTTAAGATATAGAAGAAATCAAACAGAGGAGGAAATGAACATGATGAAAAAAGTACTAGTAGCTACAGCATTAACGGGAACTCTTGTCGCAGGTGGTTTCACACTTCAAGCGCAAAATACAAATCAAACAGCAAACGCCGAGCAAGTCGTGCAAAAGAAATCGTCATTTGTTTCAAAGAAACAAGCTGAAAAAGCAGCCTTAAAAGTGGTAAAAGGCTATGTGGATGATGTGGATCTTGAACGTAAAAAAGGAAAATGGGTGTATGAGGTCGAGATTAAAAAAGGCGGCTTTGAATATAAAGTATATGTCGATGCAAAAACTGGAAAAGCGTTGAATGATCCAGTCAAAGAAAAGAAACAGAACGTGAAGATCACGAAAAAACAGGCTGAAAAAATTGCTCTTGCAAAAGTAAAAGGCACAGTCACTGATTCTGATCTAGATAAAGAAAATGGTGTGTACATTTACGAAATTGAAATCACAACACCAAGCGGCGAGGAAGTTGATTTTGAGATTTCCGCTAAAACAGGCAAAATCCTGAAGCAAGAGTGGGATGATTAAGTTATGACCAAACCTTACACTTTCATGTGTAAGGTTTTCATCGTGTAGACAAACCCTCGCATTCGGTGTCAGGTCTGCGCTCCGGTGCTCGCCCTTCCTAGGGCTGCAAAGGTTTTCTATCACGCTGAATAGAAGACAAAGGGCTAAAATAAAGATCATTTTAGCCCTTTGTCAACAATCTGCAAACCTTACACTTTCATGTGTAAGGTTTTTTCATTGGGACAAACTACGGGAAAGGAGGCGAGAGAATATGAAGAAAAAAGAAGAAGAGCAAACAATGGATCACGCGGAATACGTTCCGCATCCTGATGGAGAAGGATATGCTTTGTTTTTGCATGATTCCTTTCATCTCCTCTCCCAAGAGGATATGAATCAGCCGGAAGAGGAATAAAAAGACATGAAAAGGGCGATGGCTGAGCTGTCTATCGCTCTTTTTTTGAAAAGTAAGCGAATACATAAGGATACTTGGCATCTTGCTTATTGACATCATTCCGCTTTTTCTGTAATCTCAGTGTGTTAACAATATGAGACTTCGTTAGGTGAGGCTCCTGTATGGAGATACGCTGCTGCCCAAAAATGTCCAAAGACGCCAATGGGTCAACAGAAATCATCGACATAAGGTGATTTTTAATGCAGCTGGATTTGATCCTATGCCATACAGTGCTAAAGCTCTACGATTGAAGGAGCAAGTGTTTATTTTGTCATGCTTACAAAGCGCCTTCATTCGGTTGAAGGTGCTTTTTTATGAGAAAAGGAGGTGTGGGGATGGATCATCCCGATTCGAGACACATAAAGAGTATGTCAAAAGATCAGATTGACGCATCAGACAGAGGAGATCCTGACCCCCGCACATTCTAAGGGATTCGGGTATCTCCTGACTTTGGGGAGGTAACAGCGATGATACAGAACATTACGTACGATGAACTCATTTTAAGAATCATTATTTTATTAAGAGACGGCAAACGCAAAGAATTTAAAAACATTATGGAAGAACTTCAGCCATATGATATGGCCTATTTATTTAAAGAACTTCCAGAAAAACACCGCGGCCGTTTCCTCAGCTTTTTAACAATCGATGATGTGACGGAAATGATGGGTGAGCTTGAGCGAGAATATCAAGAAATTGTGCTTGAAAAAGTAGGAAAAGACAAAGCCACCTTCGTCACAAACAAAATGGATAACGATGACCTAGCCAACTTGTTTGATGAAATGGATGATGAGCTGAAAGACCAGCTTTTATCAAACATGGAGGCAGAGGAATCAAAGGCCGTCCAGCTTCTCATGAATTATCCTGCTGAGACAGCAGGCCGGATCATGACCAACCGGTACGTTTGGATTCCTCAACACTATACGGTTCAGGACGCAGTTGTAAAGCTGAAAAGCTTTGCTGAAATTGCAGAATCGATCAACTATTTATATGTCATTAATGATCAAAAGCAGCTTGTGGGGGTTCTGTCGTACCGGGATCTCATTTTAGGTGAACCAGATGAAAAAGTGCAGGATCTTATGTTTACAAGAGTCATTGCCGTTGGAGCTTTTCAAGATCAGGAAGAAATCGCAAAGCTGATTGAACGGTATGATTTTCTTGCCATTCCTGTTGTAGAAGAGAACAATGTCCTGGTCGGAATCGTCACAGTCGATGATATCATTGATGTCGTCATTCAAGAGGCAGGAGAAGACTATGAGAAGTTCGCTGCCTCTGGTAAAGATATTACATTCGACACGCCCGCTTTTGTTGCGGCATACCGCCGTCTCCCGTGGCTCATTTTACTCTTATTCATTGGGCTGATTTCAGGCAGTATTTTAAATTACTTTGAAGATACCCTTCAGCAAGTCGTCGCCTTAGCCTTCTTCATGCCAATGATTGCAGGAATGACAGGGAATACAGGCACACAGTCGCTTGCCGTCGTCATTAGAGGGCTTTCAAAAGAAGAATTAACGAAAAAAACCATTATGCGCCTGATTTTTAGAGAGCTCCGAACAAGTATTTACATTGGGATTGTCTGTTCCATCATTATTACAGTCGTCGCAATGGTGTGGCAGGGCAATATGATTTTAGGATTTGTTGTCGGTTCCTCACTGCTTGCTACACTGATTATTGGAACGATGGCAGGTACGATCGTGCCTATTATTTTACACAGATTAAACGTCGATCCTGCGATTGCATCTGGGCCGCTGATTACAACATTGAACGATATTTTATCATTGCTTATCTATTTTGGTATTGCGACAGCGTTCCTTCATACACTTATGTAGCAAGAAGACTGTAAAACATGACGTTTTGCAGTCTCAGCGCGCTGACAAACCCTTGAATTCGGTGTCAGTCCTTGCGTGCCGGTGCTCACGAATGTTCAATTCGATCCGCTCCGGTACTCGTCCTTCCTAGACTTCAAAGGTTTTCAGATCGCGCTGAAAGGTAGACAAAGGACCATCCCTTGTCCACAATCTAAGCCTGTAAAACATGACGTTTTACAGGCTTTTTTTGTATAAAGATTGCATATAGCGCTTCCATCCTTTACATTTTAAGGAGAAGGTGGGAGAGAAACATGAAGAAATTCTTATTCGTTTTGATGTGTATGTTTTTGCTGAGTGCATGTCAAAGGGAGGACGAGGGGAAAGACCGAAGGCTAGTGGCTGCAGAGCATATGCTTGAAGCCATCACCGAAGGAAATAAAAGAAAAATGGAAGACATCTACGTCGAAGGTGCGGTCCCGAGCCCGGAAGACATTCTGAAACTGAAAAAAGAATGGGGCATAGACACGCTTTCTTATGAGGATTTTCAATTGGAAGAAGCCAGCATTCATGTGTTCCATGCGAATTACGAAGATGCAAAAACCAGGAAGAAAAAGGCACTTGCCCTGCGGGTGAAAGAAGATCCTGAAAGAGGTGGCGTGCTGATTGACTTTGTAGGGGTTGTAGAAGGTACTGAAGCTTCCTCTAAATAAAAAGAATCGTTCAAAAGAGCGATTCTTTTTTTGTTTAACGATTTTTATACCGAAAGTGTGCGTTAATCTGGCCTTCCAGCATTTTTTTCTTAAATTGTCCGCTTTTTAGCGCTTGTTCTTTTTTCTTCATGTCTTTTAAAATTTCAGCTGTCTGCACACCGTCTTCCCGTTTATTGGCGATGTCCATCAAACGTTCAACATCTGCAAAAGAATATTTCCGTGTGCCTCTTGTTGAGCGCTGGGGGTAAATGAGTTTACGTTCCTCATAATATCGGATTTGCCTGACGGAAAGCCCTGTTAGCTCACTGACAATCCCGATTGAAATGACTTTTTTATCTTTATAAGATACATCTTCCTGCGTCATATACTCACCCCTGCAAGTCTTTTCTTCATATTATATAGAACGAGAAGTGAAAAAACCTATCGTTTGTTAGAAAATATAACACAAAAACGAAAAAAATGAAAAAACCATGGGAGGAAAGATTACAGAGAGTGTGCAATACATCTTACGGCGGCATATAATCATGGTGAATTGACATAGGAGGAGGAGCATATGATGGAGGAAGCACAGATCATTCGTATGGCAAAAGAAATCATCGCATTAGATGTGAAGAGGGATGAATTGCTTGAGCAATTCATGCAGGCTGCAGGTCAGAATGCACATGCGCTTCTAAGAGCCATGCAAAATGATTTGTATAAGAAGTCTTCATAAGCACCCGATCCAAATCACTTGATAGGAGGGATAATCGGTGCGGCGTATATTAAAAGAAGCTTTAGCAAAGGAAAGACATTATTATACGAAGCAGCTATGTTCATTAGGGGTTTACAGCCCTGATGCGGCCAAGAACATGACAATTAGTGACCTAAAAAAAGAGTATCATTTCTTTTTCAACAAAACAGAACGCTGTCTGTAAAAATCCCTTGAAATGTGCGTATGTCACATAAAGGGTTCTTTTTTTTGTTTAATATTATAGCAATATTGAATTTTGTAGAAATTTGGCGAATGAAGTGCAAGAAACCATAGATTCTTTACAGATTTTGTTAAAGTGTGTCGCATCTTGATGGTTTGCTGAAAAAGCTTTTTTTCGAGATGATTGTGAAAAATAAGAAGGATTTTAAAAGTTTATATCGAAACCTTATACATAACACGAATGGAGTCACTTATGTGGTTGAAAGGGTTTTCAAAAACGTACTTCTATTTTTTACGAAAGGCTCCAACTGCACCGCAAGACAGCCTTGAAGTTAAAAAAATATTATAAGAGGTAGATATGTGATGAGACTATCGTTTAATGAAGAAGAAGTAGAACGCTCAATGACGCTTTACAAGGTTTTTGCAAGAGCATTTAAAAGCGTTTCAGAACACAGTATTAGAGACAGCAAAGAGCATGGGTTTAATCCAACTGAATTTGCCGTTCTTGAATTACTGTACACAAGAGGTGCTCAAAAGCTTCAGCAAATCGGCTCAAGACTCCTGCTTGTCAGCGGGAATGTGACGTACGTAATTGACAAATTAGAACGAAATGGTTTCATTGAAAGAGAACAGGACCCCAAGGATAAACGGTCGGTTTATGCCCATTTAACGGAAAAAGGGCGAAGCTATCTTGACAAGATTTATCCGATCCACTCTCTTCGGATTGCGCGTGCATTCTCTGGTCTGACGCGTGAAGAGCAAGAGCAATTGATTAGTCTATTGAAAAAAGCAGGTATTCACAGTCAGCATTTATTATTTAGATAAAACGAAAAGGTGCCATCATTGGCACCTTTTAAATTGTTGACAAAGGGCTAAAGTGATCTTTATTTTAGCCCTTTGTCTTCTTCTCAGCTCAGCGTGACAGAAAACCTTTGAAGTCTAGGAAGGACGAGTACCGGAGCGGAGCGAATTGAGCATTCGTGAGCACCGGCACGCAGGACTGACACCGAATGCGAGGGTTTGTCTGCACGCTGGAAGGTGCCATCATTGGCACCTTTTTTATGTGTCAAGCAGCGCCGGATAGGCGATGAATTTTTCAATATCGCTTGCTGGCAGCGGTTTGGCATAATAAAACCCCTGCAGGTCGTCACAGCCCTGGGCAGATAATAGCTGAGCCTGTGCAAACGTTTCAACACCTTCTGCTATCACTTCGAGAGATAACTGGTGTCCCATCGCTATAATAGCCCCTGTAATCTGTTCAGACTTTGAATCACTTAAAATATCCTCAATAAAGGATTTATCAATTTTCAGTCGATGAATCGGTAAATCCTTTAAATAGCTTAATGAGCTGTGGCCTGTACCGAAATCATCAATACTAATGCGGACGCCAAGCTGTTTTAGCGATGTTAACACCTGTTTTGATTGCTTGATATTGTCCATTGTCATACTTTCTGTGACTTCAAGCTCCAAGAGTGACGGTTTCAGGTCGTATTTTTTCAGTGTGAGCTTGATCAAATCAATTAAGTCTTCAGAATTGAATTGTTTCGCAGATAAATTGACAGCCACAGGAATTTTCAGCCCATCGTCATACCACTTTTTTGCCTGTTTGCCAGCCGTATCAATGACCCATCTGCCAATATCAATGATCAGACCTGATTCCTCTGCCAGCTCAATAAAAGCCTCAGGTGATTTTAAGGACCCATCTGGTGCCTTCATTCTCAAAAGGGCTTCAACCCCAGTCATCTTTCTTGTTTTGGCACTGACTTGCGGCTGGTAGTGAAGGACAAATTGCTCTCTTTGAATGGCATCCCTCAGCTCCAGCTCCCGGTTTAACCTGTCCTCACTTAATCTTTCCATGGATTCGGTAAAGAACTCATAACGGCTCTGCTTATGTTTTTTGGATAAATACATGGCCATATCGGCTTTTCTCATCAGCTCCATTCCGTCTTTGCCATTTTGCGGAGAGATGGCGATCCCAATGCTGATTGACGTAATAAGCTGATGGTTCTGGATGAAAAAAGGACGTTCAAATTGATGGATGATATTTTTAGAAAATTGTTCGATTTTATGTGTATCATGATCCATGTGGGGAAAGATCATTAAAAATTCATCACCGCCAAGTCTTGCGATAAAGCCATTGTCCGGTAAACATTGCGTCAGTCTGTTTGCGGCAGCTTTCAGCAGTAAATCTCCTATGTTATGCCCGAGTGCATCATTAATAATTTTAAAACGATTTAAGTCCAGAAACAGAACTGCTGTTGATGTTTTTGACTTTTCTTGAGCGGAGAGAACATCATTTAAATGATTGATGCCGTGGCGGCGGTTAGGAAGCTCTGTTAGTGCATCATAATGTGCCATCACATGAATTTCCTTTTCTGCAATCCGCTGCTGCGTTAAATCTTTTAAAACAAGATAAATGCTGTCGAGTGAATTGTTCACATGAACAGGTATGTAAGTGACATGATAATAATAAAAACGATCTGCTGTTTTCAGTTCTGCTTCGCGTGTGATAGCTTTTTTTGACTGAGAAATAAATTCTTCCCACAACTCAGTCGGCATCACATATTGGCTGACATCATCACCAATCTTAGAATTGTACAACTCTAAGATTTGTTTACCAGAGTCATTTGCAGAAAGAACCTTTCGATCGACAGATAACACGATAATGCCGTCTATATTATGTTTGATAAGCGATTGAAACCGTTGTTCATTTTCTTTCAGCTGATCTGACTGCGTCATGATCCGGTGATCAATATAGGCCCCAAAAATCATCAGTGTTTGGACTATAAGTGTCATTAAGCCGACAAAAATCGACAGACTGAATGGCGACATTTCAAGAGATCCACCTATAGTAGCCTGTCCATTTGAATGATAAAACATGGTAGAGGCAGCCATACCAGTATAATGCATACCTGCTATAGCACCGCCCATCAACATTGAACCGAGACCCTTTAAAAGATAATTCTCCCGTTTACTTTTCGTGCGGTCAACACGAAAGAAGAGTTTCAATGAGAAGTAGGAGGTAATGGCAGCAATGAAAAACGAAAGAAAAAAGAGGACTGGATCATAGCTGATTGAGACATTGGCCATTGATTCCATTCCAAGATAATGCATGCTGCAAATAGCTGAACCCATGGTGATTGAACTAATGAGCAGCCGTCTTCTAGAGAGCTGCTTTTGAATGCATATTGAAAAAGCGATCAAGGATCCGATAAATGAGGCCAAAATCGATAAAATCAGTAAGGATGTATCATATGTGATGCCAACACGCATTTGAAATGCCATCATGCCAATAAAATGCATCGACCATATCCCCATTCCCATGATCATTGCACCAATGAGCAGCCATACCTTTTTCTTTGCACCGCTTGATTGTGCTACCCTGCTGGCTATATGAAGAGCTGAGTAGGAGGCAACAGCGGCGACAGCGATTGACAGAAAGACAAGCCATCCATTGTAGCTTCCTGTTAAATGGGTCATGTAAGAAAACCTCCTGTACTTTAAAACAGACATATACTTAATATATCGGATCGAATGGCTTCTGTGTTCACCTTTCCTTCACTTAAATACAATAATCAACGTTTTTTTCACCCTTCTTTTATAGTAAAATCAAATTTAATGTAAAAAAACGACGAAAAGCGAATCGTTTCTTCGGTTTTATTCGTTTAATATATGGTGTGATTCTAAAAGAGATAGAATCAGTCAAATGATTATGTTTGAAAGGGATTGATAAACATCGAAGATTTTATTATTTCTTTAGCTGATGCCTTTAAGAACTTGTCATACTTTGGCATCTTCCTCGCATTATGCATTGAATTTGTACCTGCTGAAGTGGTTTTGCCTCTTGCGGGTTACTGGGTCTCAGAAGGGGACATGGCTTTTATCGGTGTTGTGGCGGCCGGCTCCATTGGCGGCGTGGCTGGTCCTTTGACCTTGTACTGGTTAGGACGTTACGGCGGCAGACCCTTCTTAAATAAATATGGAAAGTACTTTTTTATAAAACCTGAGTCGCTTGATAAATCGGATGCTTTCTTTGAAAAGCATGGCGGATTCGTCGCATTCAGCGGCCGGTTCATACCAGGAGTCAGAACGCTGATCTCCATCCCGTGCGGTATTGCCAAGATGAATGTGTGGGTCTTTTGCTTGTATACGTTTTTGGCAATTACACCAATTACGTTTGTGTATGTGTATCTTGGGTTTATGCTTGGGGAGAACTGGAAAGAGGTTGGCGCCATGATAGATCCTTATCTTTTACCAATTGGGATCGGTGTTGTGTTATTGTTTGTTGTCTACCTATTGATAAAACGAAGAAAAAGAAAAACAGAAACGCCAACTGCCTAATCACTGGATTGAACAGAAAGTCAGCTGTTGACAATCCAGTGTCTATTGATTATGATATAAGTAATCTAAATATTCTAAATCCCGCCAAAGGGGAGTAGCGTCCGGTTTTTACCGGAAACAAAGTCGTCATTACATGGACTGATGTTCATCGGCTTTGTTGGCATGATTCTACATATCACATGTCTAGCAAGACCTTTGCCATTACAGGCAAAGGTCTTTTTTGCATTCATAAGCCTTTGTCTGTTGTGGGACAATAGATAAAAACAAGGAGGAATGATGATGGATGCAGCTATTATTTTAGAGTACGGGTGGGTTCTGCTCGTACTGATTGGATTAGAAGGGATTTTAGCAGCTGATAACGCGCTGGTCATGGCCGTGATGGTCAAACACCTTCCTGAAAAACAAAGAAAAAAGGCATTGTTTTACGGACTTGCAGGTGCGTTTGTCATGCGGTTTGGTTCTCTGTTTCTTATTTCGTTTTTAGTGGATGTGTGGCAAGTTCAAGCCATTGGTGCAATTTATCTTCTTTATATTTCCATTCACCATATTTTAAAATCGCACGTATTTAAGAAAAAGGAAACTGAAACAAATGTGAAACAAAGCGGCTTCTGGGCAACAGTCGTGAAAGTAGAGCTGGCTGACATTGCTTTTGCCGTAGATTCCATTTTAGCGGCCGTCGCTTTAGCTGTGACACTGCCAAAAACAAGTCTTCCGCAAATCGGTGGACTCGATGGCGGTCAATTTATTGTCATTCTTTTAGGCGGTATCATTGGTCTTGTGATTATGCGATTTGCAGCAACTGTCTTTGTGAAACTGCTCAAAACAAGACCGAGCCTAGAAACAGCAGCATTTGTCATTGTCGGATGGGTGGGTGTGAAGCTCACGCTTTATACACTGTCACATCCAGCTATTGGGGTCGTATCGTCTCATTTTATCCATTCAGCATTATGGAAAGTCATTTTCTGGACAGTGCTTCTCGCAATTGCAGCATTTGGCTGGTTTTTATCAAGTCCATCAAGAAAAGGCGGGCAGGAAAACGAGGAGAAGCAAGAGGCACGCCTGGGAGAGTAGGTTTTTTGAAAGAAATATCATTTCATTTTCATAACACGTATATTACAAATAAGGGGGAGATACCCCCTTATTTCTTTGCTTTTAGACGAAACATTGTAAAGTAGATGGTGACATACATGTCATAATTGAGTAACAGGAAATGAATTCCTCATTTCTTCCTTTGCGCTTCCCTCATAAATTAGCTATCATAAATGAGTAATATAGGGAGAACTGAGGTGAAACCATTGCTTAGCCTTTTGTTTAAAAAAGGAAAGAAAAAGCAAACATTAGAGCAGTCGGCTATCAGTATTCAACAAGGTGATATCGAACTGCAAAATGCATTAATAGAGCAATACAAACCATTTGTCGCTAAGACGGTTTCATCCGTTTGTAAACGATATATAGATGAAAAAGATGATGAATTCAGCATAGGCTTAATAGCCTTTAATGAAGCGATAGAAAAATACTCTGCCGAAAAAGGAAACTCACTGCTTGCTTTCGCAGAATTAATTATTAAAAGAAAAGTGATTGACTATATTCGAAAAGAAGCAAGAAATGCGCCAACGGTTCAAATGGACCTGCAAGAAAGTGAGAACGGCGAATACTCTCAAAGCATGATTGAAGCCGAGCTCTCCGCAAATGAATATAGGCGTTTAATTGAACAAGAACATAGAAGAGAAGAGATTGAACATTTTAAAGAACGATTGAAAGTATACGGTCTCACGTTTCAAGAGCTGCTTGAGCATTCACCAAAGCATGCAGATGCCAGGCAAAATGCCATTAAAGTAGCCCATACACTCGTTGAACACGATGAGCTGAGAACCATTTTATTTCAGAAGAAACAATTGCCTGTCAAACAGCTGGAAAAGTTAGTGGAAGTCAGCCGCAAAACGATTGAGAGAAATAGAAAATATATCATTGCGATGGCGATCATTATGACAGGTGATTATGTGTATTTGAAAGATTACCTTAAAGGGGTGCTTAATTCATGAGAAGAGGCATTATAGTAGAGAAAAACAAAAAATATGTCACGCTGCTGACCCCTGATGGACAATTTCTGCGGACTAAATATGAAGAGCAAAACTATGAAATCGGCCAAGAAGTGACATTTCCGAATGAATCACGTCTCGAAAGAAAAAGAGCCGGTTTTTTTGACCTGCTTCGTTTACGTCCGTTAAATGCAGGAATCCTATCAATAGCAGCGATTATTGTCGTAATTTTTACTATGATGCCATCTTTCTCAAGTCAAAAAGCATATGCGTATATGACAATTGATATTAACCCAAGCTTTGAGCTGAAGCTTGATCACAATTATCAAGTGATCGGTGTCACACCGCTGAATAAAGATGCAAAGCAAGTACTGGCGAGTATGAAGGATTTAGAAAAAAACGACATGACCAAAGTCGTCCAGGAAATTATAGATGACTGTGACAAAAAAGGATATGTGAACCATTCTAAAAGTATTTATATTTCAACCGTTTATGAAAACAAGCAGGACAATACATATAAAACAAACGTAAAAAGCAAAATTAACACCATTTCTGGTGAATATCAAAAACGCAATTATAAGCTGGAAACTGTGGAAAGTGACATGGAAACAAGAGAAAAGGCTCAAAAGGCAGGTATTTCAACAGGAACATATATTAGAAATCAAGAAATGCAAGATCAAGAACATGAAGACATCAAAAAGGATGAAGACGGAGCAGATAACGATGCTGTGAAGGAAGAAGATCCTAAGAAACATGATGAAGAACAAGCAGAAAAAGACAAACAAGAAGACGTAAAGACAGACGATAGCGAAGAGATGCAGCCAGATCAAGAGGCTCCTGAAGCTGAGGACAAAGAGCAGAAGGAGGCAGAGAGGGAAGAGCAAGGATCTGTTCAAAAGCCTCAAAAACCTGATGATGCAAGCAAAGACAACAAGATAAAGGAAGAAAAGGATCATTCTTTCGATAAAGAGCAAAAAAAAAATCAATCAACTAATCCTGATGAAAGAAGACACTGGAACGGCACATCACGTGGTGATGCGGAAAAACATGCAAAAAAAAACGGCAGGGATCAGAACAATCCATCCGCTGAACAAAAAAGAGAACATGTGAAGCAAAAAGGGAAAGGTGCACCGTTTCCTTATCGCGATAACCGGCATGAGCACACATATGAACAATAAAAAACGCCAGATTAGCTCCGGCGTATTTCACCATGTCTTTATTTAGATTGATTGCCCATTTGTGATTGAGCCTGTTGAACGAGTCTTTTTGTGATTTCACCGCCAACAGAACCGTTTGCACGTGAGACTGTATCTGAACCGAGAGTGACGCCAAATTCTTGAGCGATCTCGTATTTAAATTGATCTAAAGCTTGTTCTACTCCAGGAACAAGAAGTTGATTTCGATTTGCCATGTCATATTCCTCCTTTCACCTCATGTTTGTTGCGCCTTCTTATTTTGAAAAAAAAGCCGCACATTTATGCTGGCAATTGCTGTACAAAAAAACCGAGATGATGAAGGTCACCTCGGTTCTTATTTATCCCTTATTCAGCTGAAGCGTATTATACATCATTTCTTGAGCTGTACTTTGCAAATGAGAAGTAAATACAGAGAAGACGGTAGAACTGATAATGCCTTTAATCAAATTCCATTGGCTCTTCGTCAATTCTGTAAACTCGTCATGGAGCTTGTCTGTCTGCTCCTCAGTTATTTCTCGTAAATTTGTTTCCTTTAATGGAAATTGTGTATGGTGATAAATAAAATCAAGGACGTGCGCATATGCTTCATAAAAACGGATTGGACTAATAATATCATCTGTTCGATCTGTGATGGTGTTAAATAAGGCAGATAAGATCATACGAATGGTATCGAAGTCAAAAACTGATTTTAAATCCCTGACAATTAATAAAATAACGACCTGATCAATAGAGTACTTCTTGCCAAGCTCTGGATGGCCAATCATATCTTTAATATCACGTTTGATCCAATTTTGAATCGCCGTCGATTTAAGAGAAGTCAGCTCACACAAGTTGCCAAGCTCAACAATTTCATTTGTAGAAAGACCATGCTCTGATTTTTGCTTCCGCCGTTCAAGCTTCTCAAAAAAAGACGGGATCTTTAATTCATCATAGTCATGATCCTTGCCATTTTTTACAGATAGTTTCAAAAGCTGAAGCGGAGTCAGATCTCCCTCTCCTTTTAGAGAATACAGAAGTCTTGTCATGTCAATTCTCGTTAATTTAAAAGTAACCATGTTCCACCTCATTTGTACGTCAAAACGTGATTATTGATCTAATTCAACATCATAGTCTCTTTTTGATGAAAATGCAAAATAAACTCAAATTCAGACCTGTGCGTCACAATTTGTTCACTTTTCTGCTGGGGCAAATGTCGTAAATATTGATGTGATGGGGCTTTAGCCGTTATGATAAACAGAGAAAGTAATTCCTTTTTCCTTGCAATTTGAGACGTTTATTTTTATAATTTTATTAATAAGTTCATTTGAACTTAATATGACAACGGAGGTTATGTATGGGTAAGAGAATATTTCTGTTTATATTAACGAACATTCTTGTTATCACTACGATTGGTATTGTACTGTCGGTTATTAGTGCAGCAACTGGTGTTGGTTCTTATATAGGAGCAGACGGAAGACTTAATATCCTTTATCTTCTTGTATTCAGTGCAGTTGTTGGTTTTGTTGGCTCGTTTATGTCACTTGCAATGTCTCGCTGGATGGCAAAAATGATGATGGGTGTACGTGTGTTAAATCCAGAAAAGGATTCATTAACATATGATGAGCAGCAGCTTGTTGACCGCGTGCACAGACTTTCAAGAGCAGCAGGTCTTTCTAAAATGCCTGAGGTTGGTATTTATCAATCATCTGAAGTGAATGCATTTGCAACAGGTCCTTCTAAGAGAAGATCACTTGTTGCGGTATCAACTGGATTGCTTCATGAAATGGATGATGCAGCAGTTGAAGGTGTCATCGCCCACGAAGTCGCTCACGTTGCGAATGGTGATATGGTGACGATGACGCTGCTTCAAGGAATCGTCAACACGTTTGTTGTGTTCCTTTCAAGAATTGCGGCATGGATCGCAAGCCGTTTTGTTTCACGTGAAGAGCTTGTGCCGATTGTTCACTTTATCGCTGTGATTGTCTTCCAAATCATTTTCTCTATCCTAGGAAGCCTTGTCGTGTTTGCATATTCTAGACACCGTGAATTCCATGCAGACCGCGGCGGAGCCGACCTTGCAGGTAAAGACAAAATGATTCATGCGCTTCGTTCACTTGAGGCGTATACGTCAAGAATCAAAGATGATGATCAAACAGCAGTCGCTACACTGAAAATCAGCGGTAAACGAAAAGCTTCTCTTTTCTCAACACACCCTGATTTGAACGAAAGAATCAGAAGGCTAGAAGCAAAATAAGAAAGACGAAAAGACATTCTTTAACAGGATGTCTTTTTCTTTTTGATGAAAAAGAAAATAAAGCATAAAATAGCTTTAAAATCATGTCTCTTTTCATTAAAATGATAAAGGTATTCGAAAAGATAGATAAAAGAAGGAATGACAATGAATCCTATAAAAAAGCTAATTGACCGGCTGTCAGCTTTTCAGTTGATTGCCCTTTATTATTTTCTTGCTGTGACCGTGTCGTTTATTCTTCTCAGCCTGCCAGTGGCTCATCAAGAGGGAGTCAAATGGACATTCATTGATGCCTTGTTTACAGCGGTGAGTGCGGTAAGTGTTACAGGACTGACTGTTGTCGACACCTCACAAACATTTAGTGTGGCAGGGATGTGGATCCTTGCGTTTGTTCTGCAAATTGGAGGCATCGGCATTATGACGCTCGGTACCTTCGTATGGCTTGTCATGCGAAAAAGAATTGGAATTAAAGAAAGAAAGCTGATCATGGCAGATCAAAACCAAAGCAATTTATCTGGAATTGTGAAACTAATGAAGCAGGTCTTATATTTAATTTTGCTGATTGAGTTTGTCGGCGGGCTGATTTTAAGCATGTATTTTCTCAAGTATTACGATGTGCAAAGCGCTTTCTTGCATGGCTTCTTCTCAAGTATTAGTGCGACAACCAATGGTGGCTTCGATATTACAGGGAGCTCTCTTATCCCTTACAAAGATGATTATTTCGTCCAGTTTATTACGATGCTGCTGATCATCTTTGGAGCGATTGGCTTTCCTGTGCTTGTGGAAGTAAAGGATTATTTGTTCAATCAGGACCGTAAGCACGCATCGTTCTCATTGTTTACAAAAATCACCACGCTCACGTTCGGCGGCCTTGTCGTTGTTGGAGCGATTGGAATCTATGCACTTGAAGTAGGGTTTAGTTTTGTAGGGAAAAGCTGGCACGAAATCTTGTTCTATTCTTTGTTTCAATCGACTGCAACAAGAAGCGGGGGGCTGACAACGTTAGATATTACGCAGCTGACGGAACCGACGCTTTTATTTTTATGTATGCTCATGTTTATCGGGGCTTCCCCAAGCTCTGTGGGGGGCGGCATTCGGACAACTACGTTTGCTCTTAATTTACTCGCCTTGTTTCATTTTGCTAGGGGAAATAAGTCCATTAAAATCTTCAAGAGAGAGCTTCATCAAGCGGATATTAATAAATCCCTTATGGTAACCATGATGGCGTTTATTTTGGTCTTTGGCGCTACGTTCCTGTTATCCTTAACAGAGCATAATACACTTCTTGAAAATTTATTTGAAGTTTGCTCTGCTTTCGGAACAACGGGGCTGTCGCTTGGGATCACCTCAGATCTCACTGTGTTTGGTAAATGTATCATCATGGTGGTCATGTTTATTGGCCGGATCGGCATTCCAAGCTTTTTATATTTAATAGGCCGAAGAGAAAGCGAAGCAAATTATCATTATCCGAAAGAGCGCGTCATTATTGGTTAAACAGCATTCCATTTGAATGCTGTTTTTTTATTTCCATTATCTAACTGGCTAAATCATATGGGATGTTCGCAATCTATAGGTAAGAGGTGAACGAGACGTGCTGGATGTATTATGGAAAGCAATTGTCATGCTGCTAGTTGGTACCTTGCTGCTGAGAATAGCAGGGCCTAAATCCATTAGTCAATTAACTGTACAACAAACAGTGATTATGATTTCAATCGGATCGATTATTATCCAACCCTTTATTGAGCATAATTTACTTGAAACCATTTATGCAGCTACCATCTTTATTGTGGCACTTGTCATTATGGAAAAGCTGTCAATTCAATCGGATTTTTTTGAAAAATTGCTTTCAGGAAAATCGGTTGTGATTTTACAGGATGGCGAAATGCTTGATCATAAGCTGAAGAAAACAAGGCTCACAAGGGATCAATTTAAAATGCGTTTAAAGCAGCAAGGCATCACTGACATCAGCTGTCTCAAAAAAGCCACGCTAGAAGCCAATGGACAAATTGGCTATGAGTTAAAACCTGAGGAAAAGCCAGTGACGGTCAAGCAAATGAAAGAACTCCTTGACCAATTAAGAGAAGAACTAAACCTGTCAAAAAAGGACTGAATGCAGATGAAAAGAAAAGCAGCGAAAAATGAAGCATTAACAAATAATATGACGCCGACAGAAAGCATGGCACATGATCAAGGACAAACCCAATTTGACGAACAATCAAGAGATCGTCAGGCAAACCGAAATTCTCATAAAGGAAAACAAGGGGGAGCATCTCGTGACTAAGAAGCATATGAAGAGCAAAGAGATGAAGGACCATAAAAAGCCAATGGACCCAGATATTTTAGAAGAGGAATTTGGCAGTGAGCTTGGAGATATTAACAGCAGCAAATGGATTGATACATTGGTGAAGCCAAAGAAAGATGCTGCATGTCAGCAGAATAAGAAATAGAAAAAAACGATCCATGAAGGATCGTTTTTTATTTGATATAACTGCCTTGCCTGCCGGTGATTGTTCGCATGAGATTGGTCATTTTGAGCTCAATCACTGGCTGTGCAACGGTTTTGACAAAAGTGCTAGACAGGGTAAAGGTTAACAAAATGGTCAGCAGCAATAAAATGAGTACACTTGCTGCATTTAGCGCCCAGTCATCAAACCAAGTGGTTCTTAGCAGTTTGATTACAAAGCCATGTAATAAATAAACATATAACGTTCTTGTTCCCCATTTTGTAAAGAAGAAACGGCGTGTTGGAACTAATGCAAAGAAGCTGAATGTAGCGCCAAATGCAAGCAAATACCATGCCATTCGTTTCATCGCCGCAATCATTCCTTCATCTCCAAGAGAAGCATACGACTTTGAGCCAAATAAGAAGGAATAATCAAATTCATAGAAGTAGCAAAACAGGAACACAGCCATTAATACAAAAAGTGCTGCAAGCTTTCCTTTGCTTGTACGGATGAATTCAAAATGCTGCTTTTTTAAATAGAATCCAGCTAAAAACATAGGCAAGAAGACAAACGTGCGTGATAAGCTGAGTGTATCGCTGATGCTGTCCACATAACCGACAAGTAATGCAATTGATAAACTGACGATCATCGCCCAGTGGAACGGCAGTTTTGAAAAAGGAATAAGCAGCAAGTTCCAAAAGAATAAACTAATTAAAAACCATAAGGACCATTGCGGATCAATTGGATTTAAATTGGCCATGCTTTGATCCTGTAATAGATAATAGTAAACCGAATAGATCACCTGAAAGATTAAATATGGGATGATCAGCTTAACGGCGACTTTTTTCATAAAGCCTGGTTTTCTAAACCCTTTTGCAAAAAAGCCAGAAACTAAAATAAAGGCGGGCATGTGAAAGGTATAAATAAACTTGTATAAATAGAGCATCCAGTCATTATCATGAATGAATGATCGTAACAAATGACCAAAAACAACTAGAAAAATCAGAAGGAATTTCGCATTATCAAAATAACTATCTCGTGAGGATGCCATAACATCACCTTTCCTGCTCGTTTTCGAACATAAATGTTCTAAGTGCACTGTTCCCTTATTTGCCTCATTCTAAAATACATTTTGGCTTAATTCGCTATTTGATGTGAAATTGTAGAACGGTTGTAAAAGAAGCGTAAGAAAAGTGAATCGTTATACAATCCTGTCATCCAAATGAAATAAATGAGACAGTCTTCGTGTAAAAAGTTATCTTTTTTTATGAGTCGAATGAAGGAACAATGAAAATATTGTAGAAATATTGTAGAGGAATGAGGCTGGAAAAGGAGTGTAAGAGAATGACTGAAACGCTCGATGGCAATAGGTTAACCCCTGCGGGAGATATCAGAAAATTAGAAAAAGAGAACGAATATTTGCGAACTGAGTTGATGCAGCAAAAAATGCTGTTAAATAAGACGCTCGATGCCATTTTTATATTTGATCAGCACCTCAACATCATCCAAGCCAACGAAGCAACTTGCAGGCTTGTCCAGACACCGAAAGAAGACCTCCTCAATAAATCCGTTCTAGATTTCCTATACGGCATCCCGAAAGATAAAGTTGAATGCTCACTCGATCTATTTTTTCGAAAAGGTACGTTAAAAAGAGAAATCTCCATTCAGCTGGAAAATGGCGAAACAAAATACATTGAATTTGTCGCAGAGCACGACACCATGAATCAGCAGTATATAGTGGTTATGCGAGATATTTCATCAAAGAAAATATTAGAACGAGAACGCTCCATGAATGAGCAGCTGTTCAAAGATTTGTTTGACCGAGCCATTGACGGGATGGTCATTTTTGATCAGGATGGCTGCATGATTGATGCGAATCATTCTTTTTGTCAGAGCTTTGAGCTGCAAAAGACTGATTTAACCGATCGCTATTTACATGAATTTGTCGAAGAAGAAAATCTTCCCGCCTTGCAGCACCTTTTAACGTCACTTAAAGAAACAGGAAAAGCAAAAGGAGAGCTTCCTGTTACTCTACAATCTGGCCAGCACAAATTATTCGAACTCACCATTACATCAAATGTGATGAGTGGTTTTTATATGTCCATCATGCGGGATATTACAGAAAAAAGGCTGATGGAAGAGAAGCTGTTAAAAAGTGAAGAACGCTTTAGAGAAATTTTCGAAAATGCAATGGATGCCATCATCATATGGGCGGACGATGGAGAGATTGTGAGAGCCAATGAATCAGCCTGCCGAATTTTTGAATTACCTATGCACTCGCTGATTGGCAAAAAACTTACCGACTTTCTCGTCAAATCTGATAAGAGATATAGACCAACAAGAAGACGCTATATCCGGAATCATGAAATAAGGGAAGAGCTATTGTTCAAAATGGCAAATGGACAGTATAAAGAGCTTGAGTTTACATCAAAGCATGCGGTATTAGAAGGACAGCACTTAACCATTTTACGTAATGTAAGTGATCGAAAAAGAATGGAGCAGGAGCTGCGCGAAAGTGAGCTCAAATTCCGCAAAGTATTTAATGGATCAATGGACGGCATTGTTCTTTTTGATAATCAATACCGAATCATTGAAGTCAATCCATCTGCCAGCGAGCTGCTTCAATTGAAGGACGATCATTTAACAGAAATGAATCTTTTCCACATCCTTGCCCCTTATCAAATAGAAAATTTGGCTCAGCCCGCCGAGGCGATGTCATTAGATGAAATGGATAATGAGGTTCCGTTTGTACTGAACCATCCAGATCAGCGTATCCTGGAATTCTCTTTTAAACGCAACATTATCCATAATATGAATTTAGCGATCTTTAGAGATGTGACAGAGCGGAAGGAATTAGAAGAGCGGGTGAGAAAATCAGATACCCTTCATGTGGTCGGAGAGCTTGCCGCTGGAATTGCTCATGAAATTAGAAACCCGATGACAGCCTTAAAAGGCTTCATTCAGCTGTTAAAAGGAAATATAGAAGGGGAGTATTCGCTCTATTTTAATGTCATCACATCAGAGCTGAAAAGAATTGAATCCATCATCACCGAATTTTTGATTTTAGCGAAACCGCAAGCCATTGTATATGAAGAAAAAAATGTGGTGCAGATTGTGAAAGACACGATGGATCTTCTGCACGCACAGGCGAATCTTGGCAATGTTCAAATGCATCTCAATGTGCTGGATGAGATTCCGCTCATTTATTGTGAACAAAACCAATTAAAGCAGGTCTTTATTAACATTTTAAAAAATGCAATTGAAGTCATGCCGCGCAAAGGAAATGTCTATGTGAGCATTCAGCGGAAGGGCGAGGAGCATATTGTCATTTCACTGCGTGATGAAGGCTGCGGAATGGCAGAGGATAAGCTAAAGCGTCTAGGTGAGCCTTTTTATACAACGAAAGAAAGAGGAACTGGACTTGGCTTAATGGTTAGTTATAAAATTATTGAAGAGCATCAAGGAACCATTGAGGTAGAAAGTGAGGAAGGCGTAGGAACCGTCTTCCATCTCACGCTGCCACTTAGGCAGCAGAAACAAGAAGGAGAGCAGTAACGTGTATTATACCGTCTATCACGCACCTATCGGGGAATTATACATACTAGAAAAGGATGGTGCCATCATCGAGGTGATGTTTGATGATGAACCGTTTTTAGCAAAAAAGCAGGCAGCGAATCTAAAGCAAGCAGATACGCCTGTCTTACAAGAAGCGAAAAAACAGCTAGATGAATATTTCAAGGGTGAGCGTCAAATATTCGATCTCCCGCTTAAGCAAACAGGTTCTCCGTTCCAAGAGCAGGTGTGGGGAGCATTGTCGGCCATACCATATGGTGAATCAAAAAGCTATGCAGACATTGCAGAAGCGATTGGCAATCCCAAGGCTGTAAGAGCCATCGGACAAGCTAACAGACGAAATGCATTACCTATTTTTATCCCATGTCACAGGGTGATTGGAAAAGACCGGTCTTTGACGGGCTATGCAGGATCGAAGACAGACATGAAAGCGGTCCTCCTTGAATTAGAAGGCATCCCATTTGTTCAAAAATAAATCGATTGACCTGTTCCAAATGTTTGTCAAGCGACATATCCTTTTATTAAGCTAAAAAAGTTGGTTGAGGGAAAAAGGAGGGCGCTGGCATGTTTTGGGGCAAAAAAGGTAAAATGTATGCCGTTACGTCACTATGTGTCAAAATGAACGTTTTGACAGAAGAACAAAAAAAAGAAATCTTAACAAAAACGAATCAAGAAACAAAAAAGCGCGGTGCTCTTAAATGACAAGAACACGGCGCTTTTTTGCGATTATTGAGAGATGCTTTCGGCGAAAAGAGCATCAATCTCTTCTGCATAGTTCGAAGTGATAATTCCCTTTTCTGTAATGATGCCTGAAATAAGATGATGAGGAGTGACATCAAAGGCGGGATTGAATACCTGAACATCAGGCGGTGCAATGGGGACGCCGTTTAATTCCTTTACTTCCAGCGGGTCGCGCTCTTCAATTGGAATATCTGATCCGTCGCGGGTGGATACATCAAAGGTTGAAAGCGGTGCTGCTACAAAAAACGGAATGTTAAAATGCTTGGCTAGAACGGCAAGACCTAACGTTCCAATCTTATTCGCTGTATCTCCATTACGGGCGATACGGTCAGCTCCAACAATGACAGCAGAAATTTGCTTTTCCTTCATCGTATGGGCTGCCATGTTATCTGTAATGAGCGTCACATCCACGCCGCCTTGCATAAGCTCCCATGTTGTCAGACGAGCACCTTGAAGAACAGGGCGTGTTTCACATGCATAAATGTGAAGATCAAGATTTTTCTTTTTGGCTAAATAAAAGG
The DNA here is from genome assembly GCF_038593285.1 of Bacillus sp. FSL R5-0712. NCBI lineage: Bacteria > Bacillati > Bacillota > Bacilli > Caryophanales > Bacillaceae > Bacillus > Bacillus sp. FSL R5-0712. Next base: position 1,328,009 of record NZ_CP151981.1, read on the forward strand.
GAGCAAGGGCTGTTCCGTACCGGCTCGTTGCGATGGAGCCTGCATTACAAATGGTCATGATACGGTCACCTGATTTAAAGAGCTGAAGAGCATTTTGACCGATTTGTCTGCATGTTTCTTCATCTTCAATTTGAATTTGAATGGCTTCATGGACAAGGTCTGTTTTGGCTGCATTCACTGATGCTGCACGCTGAATGCGCTGCAGCAGCCGGTCTAATGCCCAGGCGAGGTTCACAGCGGTTGGACGAGCACTGTTTAAATATTCTTTGATTCGTATGACTTCTTGTTTAAACACATCCATTTCTTCTGTCTCAATGGCTTGCGCACTAAGCGCCAGCCCAAAAGCTGCTGTAATGCCAATCGCAGGCGCTCCGCGTACTTTTAATGACACAATCGCATCATACACATCTTCTTTCGTATATAAATGCTCAAATACGGTTTCGGCCGGTAATTTTTGCTGATTTAAAATGTGAATACGGTTTTCTTCCCATTCGACAGAACGGGGGACTTCAAATTCTTTTGACAAAACCCGTCACTCCTTTACAGATGGCTGGAATAATGCGACGAGATCAGACGCTGTTTCCACTGTATGATATTGTTTGATAAATGTTTTTCCAAGTGTCAGTGCTGCTTTTTTCTGCTGAATCCGTCTAGTTGGTGATGGAATCGCATCAAGATCAGCGGCATGAGCAAGACCAATTGTTCGGCGGACAAGCTCACAGCCGGCAAAGCCTGTCGCTTCTTTTAAAATCCGGTCAAAGGTTGTTTCTAAAAAGCTGTCCGATACACTAAACGCTTCAATGCTGTCCTCTTTCCAAGCTTTTGTGAACACTTCTTTGAAGGTTGCCCATACATTGACGACATGGTCAAAAAGGTGCTGCTGCTCGTGTTCATTCTCGCGAGATAAAGCATTCAGGAACAGATTGGCGATAAAGTGGCCGATATCGAATCCAAAGGGACCGTAAAACGCGAATTCTGGATCAATGATTTTCGTTTCAGTCTCATTTGCAAAAATACTGCCTGTATGAAGATCTCCATGAACCAATGTTTCAGCTGATGTCAGGAAGATACGCTTCAATTCCGCTGCTTTGGCTTGCAGCTCAAGATCTTTCCAAAGCGCTTCTGCTGATTCTCTTAATTCTTCTTCGAAGTCATTTGTTTCACTATCAAAGAAAGGGTCTGTGAAGACGAGTTTTTCTGTAATATCACACAGGTCAGGGTTCGTAAATTGCTTCACAAATTGTTTTTTGATTTTAGGATTTGTAGCAAAGTCAGATGTGTAAAAAAGTGTTTTTCCTAAAAATTCTCCAACATGATCAGATAAATGCGGATATTGTTTTCCGGCAATTAGCCCTTTTCTGACGATTTCTAAGTGAGAGAGATCCTCCATGGCTGTCACTGCAAGAGCTGTATCTGAATAGTAGACTGCTGGTACGAGGTGCGGCGCATATTCTGACTGCTTGATCAGGGCGGCACTTTCAATTCTTGCCCGGTCTAATGTAAGCGGCCAGCTCTCCCCAACCACCTTTGCATAAGGCAGCGCCTGCTTGATGATCAATCCTTTTTCTTGTTTGTGATCATAAATATGAAAGACGTAATTTAAATTCCCGTCACCAATTTCAGTACATGTCAAATGGCTGCTTTCTTGGATCAAACCAAGTCTAATTGCGAGTGCAACTGCCGAGCTTTCTGTTAGTTCTTCATATGATGCCGTAAGTGTAACCAATTGCTTCCCCTCCAAATCATATAAAAAAGCCTCTTTCTCCTGAGAGAAAGAGGCTTGATGGTGTGTATGCTCAAAGCCTCTCTTATCTCTCAGCACATACGTCTGATGGAATTAGCACCGTGCCCTATAAGACAATTGTCTTGGCGCGTTACTTGCTGCGCCCCACTTCACAGTGGTATTAACGGTCGGTTGCTGTTGGGGTCAAAAGGCCAAATCCCTCGCCCAACTCTCGATAAGAGAAATCAATATGTAATTGTTTCGTGTCTGTTTGCATTTCTTAATTCAAGATATTATCAGAGCGTTGCTTTACATGTCAATCTTTTTTCAAAATTGCTTTACAATTCATAAAACAATCCATTACAGTGATTGTATTGTCACGTAACTTGAATAGAAGGTGAAGAAATGGAATTCCAGCAATCAGATGTGTTGAAACAATTACCGAAGCAATTTTTTGCGTCCCTTGTCCAAAAGGTGCAGAAAAAAGTGCAGGAAGGGGCAGATATCATTAATTTGGGACAGGGAAATCCTGATCAGCCAACTCCTCCGCACATTGTAAAAGCCATGCAGGAAGCGGTAGCAAAACCTGAAAATCATCAATACTCCTCATTCCGTGGAACAGCGAAATTAAAAAAGGCTGCTGCCGCTTTTTATGAAAGAGAATATGGCGTCACACTTGATCCAAAGACGGAAATTGCGATTTTATTTGGCGGAAAAGCAGGGCTTGTTGAGCTGCCGCAATGCCTGCTGAATCCGGGTGATACGCTTCTTGTCCCTGATCCTGGCTATCCTGATTATTGGTCAGGTGCTGTGCTTGCTGGAGCGCATATGGTAACCATGCCACTTCTTGAAAAAAATGATTTTTTACCTGACTACGATTTGCTGCCTGAGGATGATAAGAAAAAGGCAAAATTAATGTATTTAAATTACCCCAACAATCCGACGGGGGCTACGGCAAGCCGTTCATTTTTTGAAGAAACCGTTACATTTGCGAAAGATCACAAGCTATGTGTTGTCCATGATTTTGCATATGGCGGCATTGGATTTGATGGAGAAAAGCCGCTCAGCTTTCTGCAAATAGAGGGAGCGAAAGAGACGGGAATAGAAATTTACACATTGTCTAAAACGTATAATATGGCAGGGTGGAGAGTAGGATTTGCAGCTGGAAATTCGTCTGTTATTGAAGCCATTGAGCTTTATCAGGATCATCTGTTTGTCTCCCTGTTTAAAGCCACTCAAGATGCAGCAGCGGAAGCCCTATTAAGCGATCAAACGTGCGTACAGGTGCAAAATGATCGATATGAGAAAAGGCGGAATGTATGGATTGCTGCCTGCAAAGAAATTGGCTGGGAAGTCAGTGCACCAAAGGGATCATTTTTTGCTTGGTTAAAGGTGCCGGAAGGATATACATCTGAAGCCTTTTCTGACTTATTATTAGAGAAGGCACATGTTGTGGTTGCGCCAGGTAATGGCTTTGGTGATCACGGTGAAGGGTACGTGAGAGTAGGACTTCTAACAAGTGAGGAGCGGTTACAAGAAGCTGCTCAGCGCATCGCTGCTTTGAATCTGTTTGAAAAAAAGCCATTGACAACATAAAAAAATGGTGCGATAATTCAGGCAATATTTAAGAAAATTGAATATTCTTATCAAGAGTAGGCAGAGGGACTAGCCCAATGAAGCCCGGCAACCGACTTCCATGAAGCACGGTGCTAATTCTTGCAGCAAGCGCTGAGAGATAAGATTCGGACGAATGACACGAAACAACCTCTTTAAGGCGCTCAAGAAGCACTTGAAGAGGTTTTTTTATTGAACATATGCATGACGCAATCGAAAGGGGATTCCTAGTGAGTGAATTACTGGCAACATACGTATTAACACATCGAGAGGATGAACAAATAAATCGAAAAGCGGAGCAGATCGCGCTTGGTTTAACAGTTGGATCATGGACGGATTTGCCGCAGCTCAAAAAGGAGCAGCTTCAAAAGCATAAAGGCCGAGTTGAAAAAGTATTAGAAAAGGCTGCTCCAGCCGAAAATGGTCTTTATCAATCAGAGGTGACGATTGCTTATCCTGAGGCAAACTTTTCAGCTGATTTACCAGCAGTTTTCACGACGATTTTTGGAAAGCTTTCACTAGATGGAAAAGTGAAGCTAGTCGATATCCAATTTTCTGAAGAATTTAAAAAAAGCCTGCCAGGACCTGTATTTGGAATTGATGGCATTCGAAAAAAGGTAAATGTGTTTGATCGTCCATTATTGATGAGTATTTTTAAAGGCGTTATCGGCCGTGATATGCAGGATTTAAAAGAGCAGCTCCGTTTACAGGCATTAGGCGGGGTTGACTTCATCAAAGACGATGAAATTTTATTTGAAAGTCCATTAGCTCCTTTTGAAGAGCGAATCAAAGAAGGAAAAGCGATTTTAAAAGAAACCTATGAAGAGACAGGACACCGCACGCTGTATGCTGTCAATTTAACGGGCAGAACCTTTGACCTGAAGGATCGGGCGAGAAAGGCCGCTGAACTTGGGGCAGATGCGCTCTTATTCAATGTCTTTGCTTACGGCCTGGATGTCATGCAAAGCCTAGCTGAGGACCCAGACATTCCACTGCCGATTATGGCGCATCCCGCTGTGAGTGGTGCTTTGACATCCTCTCCTGAATATGGATTCTCGCATTCTCTTCTTTTAGGCAAATTAAATCGATATGCTGGCGCTGATTTGAGCCTTTTCCCCTCACCTTATGGGTCGGTTGCACTTCCGAAAAAAGATGCCCTTGGAATCTATGAAGCTTGCGTGAAAGAGGATACGGTTCAAAAAACATTCCCTGTCCCGTCAGCAGGCATTCATCCAGGAATGGTTCCAGTATTGATCAAAGATTTTGGAATTGATCATGTGATAAATGCAGGTGGAGGCATTCACGGACATCCGCGGGGAGCCATCGGCGGAGGGCAGGCATTTCGTTCGATCATTGATGCCGTGATTCATGAAGAGTCCATCCAAGATAAGGCGGCTTCCTGCCAAGACTTAAAAGCGGCACTTGATCTTTGGGGAAGGGTAGCAGAATAATGAAAAAACCAATTGTATGTTGTGATTTTGATGGAACAATTACAAAAAATGATAATATCATCCGCATCATGAAACAGTTTGCACCAAGTGAATGGACGAAGTTGAAGGATGGTGTCCTGTCAAAGGAAATCACCATTCAAGAAGGCGTCGGGCAAATGTTTCAATTACTGACAAGTGATCAGAAGGATGCCATTCAATCATTTATTTTAGAGGATACAGAGATTCGAGAAGGATTTAAGCAATTTGTGGATGAGGTAAAAAAAGCAGACATTCCTTTCTATGTACTTAGTGGGGGGATGGACTTTTTTGTCTACCCCATCCTCGAAGGCATTGTCGATCGATACGATATTTATTGCAATCATGCATCATTTGGGGAAGAGCATATTCAGATTGAATGGCCGCATGCCTGCGATACGCAATGTCAAAATGGGTGCGGATGCTGCAAGCCCTCAATCATTCGAAACCTGACTCATGAGGATGATTTCATCATCATGATCGGAGATTCAGTGACTGATGTGGAGGCGGCGAAACATGCAGATCTTACGTTTGCGCGCGACTACTTGCTCAATGAATGTCAAGAGCTCGGGCTCGTACATAAGGAGTTTGACACATTTATTGATCTACACGCGCAATTTGTTCAAATAAAGGAAGTGAAGGAATGGCAGACGCAAAGAGCAAACGCTGGCAGGAGCTAGCAGATGTTAAACGTGAACTGGCCCAAAGAGACTGGTTTTTCGGAACAAGCGGTAATTTATCGATCAAGGTGTCGGATGATCCAATCACGTTCTTGGTGACGGCAAGCGGCAAAGATAAACGAAAAGAAACAAACGAAGATTTTGTGCTAGTAAATGCGGCAGGCCAGCCACATGATCCGAACGAGACGCTTAGGCCATCAGCTGAAACACTGCTTCACACGTACGTGTATAGACGGACGAAAGCAGGCTGCTGCCTCCATGTCCATACAATCGATAATAATGTGATGTCAGAGCTGTATGGGGATAAGGGAGAGATTCGTTTTAAAGGCAACGAAATCATCAAAGCGCTTGGTTATTGGGAAGAGGATGCAGAAGTGTCGATTCCGATTATTGAAAATCCAGCTCATATTCCGCATCTTGCAGAGCAATTTGCCAAACATCTGACACTAGAGGCGTCATCTGGTGCTGTACTCATTCGCAATCATGGCATCACGGTCTGGGGAAAAACAGTCTTTGAAGCAAAACGAGTATTAGAAGCATATGAATTTTTATTTAGCTATCACTTAAAATTAGCGCTTTATCAACAGCAGCTTGTAAGATAAAAAGGAGGAAAAGCATATGGCGACGATTTTGATTCATAACGAAGAGAACACATTACTTGAGAACGAACAAGAGGTAGCATCATATTTAGAAAACCAAGGGGTCATTTATGAGCATTGGGATATTGAAAAGCTGCCAAACCGTTTATCAGAAAAGTATGATTTAACCGATGAGGAAAAGGAAGAGATTTTGACTGTTTTCCAAAAGGAAATCCAAAGTATTTCTGAAAAAAGAGGGTACAAAGCGCAGGATGTCATTTCATTGTCTGATGCCACTCCAAATCTTGATGAGCTGCTCCAAAACTTTAAACGTGAGCATCACCATACAGATGATGAAGTACGCTTTATTGTGAGCGGGCACGGAATCTTTGCTATTCAAGGCAAGGATGGCATCTTTTTTGATGTGAGATTGAATCCAGGTGATTTAATTTCTGTGCCGCCAAACATTCGTCATTACTTTACACTTCAAGAGGATCGCAAAGTGGTCGCAGTTCGCATATTTGTCACAACTGAGGGCTGGGTGCCGATTTACGAGGAAGAAACGGTTTAATGATAGAGCTGATCATTCTGCATGAGGCGGAAGATCAGCTTTTTTTTAGGAAATTAGACATAAAATGAGAAAGAAAATAGTTGATTTTGATCTTCTGCATAGGATAAAATTCTGTTTAATCAATGTGTCAGTCCTGTCCAAATTTGAAGTTTACCCCCAAATTTGATTGGGTAAAAGGTCTTTAGGCTGTAAAAAATTAAATAAAATAAGCATATTTAATTTAATTTACAAATAAAGTATAATTTTGGTGTCGGATCATTTTGAGCATAGACAGTCGAAATCATTGCGGGAGCTGAGATCATGAATATTTATGTAAGGAAAGAACAATTGCTGATGTCCATTGATGAGAAGAGAAAACAAATGGTAGAAGCTGCTCAAGTGGAAGGGTACACTGGTGAGAAGACAATTAAATATAGTCAAGAACTGGACAACCTGATGAATGAGTATCAGCATCTTCTTTTTCATGAGAAACAATCTGCCCCCTCCTTTCATGATCTTGTGTCTCAAATGAGTCTTTTATCTGTGAACCGCCCCTCTTATTGACATGAAAAACCGGTCTTGCATAAGCAAAACCGGCTGACATCTTCAGTTATGCTGAGTGAGCAGAAGGAAGCATGATCATAACAGTCGTTCCTTTATTCACTTCGCTATGAATATCAATTGTTCCGCCATACATCGAAATGATTCGTTTACACACGACAAGCCCAAGACCTGTGCCTTTTTCCTTCGACGTAATAAAGGGGAGGAAGATGTGCTTTAACATCTCTTCTGGTATGCCTTCACCTGTATCCTCTACTTTAATGATGACATGTTCTTTTTCAGCTTCGATCACAATCTTCAAATGACCGCCGTTTGGCATCGCTTCTAAAGAGTTCTTTGCTACATTTAAAACGACTTGTTTAATATGATCCTTTGTGCAATACACGCCCACATCTTGAATCGTATTGATTTGCAAATCCACTTCCACATTATAAAGGTTTGCCTCAGAGAAAACGATCGGCATGATCTCACTTACAATTTCTTTTACAGAGTTATTTTGCCATTTTTCTGCCGTTGGTTTTCCTAATACAAGAAATTCACTGACGATTTGGTTGATCCGTTTAATTTCTTCCTCGATGACAGAAAAATAGAGCTGATCTTCTTCTGAATGATACTTCTTTTGCAATAGCTGGATAAATCCGCTAATCCCTGTTAATGGGTTGCGAATTTCGTGTGCTGTACTTGCTGCGAGTGTTCCGATCAATTCAAGCTTTTGCGCTTCATTTTCATGACGCTCCTGCTGAGTTTGCCGCCTTAACACGATATATTGGACGAGTGTGAATAAAATATTTAATAAAATAAACGCACTGGATAAAGGGATGAGCATCACAGACAGCACTTCACTAGTTGAAGCACGCTGCGGAAAGACCTCCAGCTTCCAGCTGTTTTCATCTAAATATGTAGACACGGTGCTGCCGCCCTCGGGTACTGGCTGTGGACCGCTTGTAAATACGACATGTCCATTTTGATTCAGCATCTTAAAATGAAGATCAGGGTTCAATACATTCATAATATTTCTTAAATAATCAATTTGAATGGCGGCAATCAGTACATTGGTGACCTCTTCGTTTTCATCGAGAACAGGCACACAAATGGAGAGAATCCGCTGTTTTGTAATTCGGCTCACATAGTTGTCTGTGATCACGGTCTGCTTGGTCACTTGAATGCGTTTAAAGTAATCTCTGAATGATAGGTTGATTTTTTCCTTTAACGGGGTGGTGCTTGCTGTTACATTTCCTTTTTTATCTAGGAGATACAGACCTGAAAAACGAGGTTCTTGTTTATAGATTTTCTCTAGGATGTTTTGTACTTTTTTCGTCTCAAGCGGCTGGTCAAATCCCATGGCAAGGGAAGTTAATCTCGCTTCTGTCTCACTTATTAAATAATTCATTTGGTTTTTGTGAATATTTAACATAAGTGTAGCGGTTTGTTTGTTCTTTAAATCGATTTTTTCAGTTTCTTTTTCGTAGATAAAATAACTAATGATTAGGGTTGGAAGCATGACCAAAATAAGGTAAAGCCTGATCTTCTTCCAAAACCCTTTCAGTATACTCATCATTCATCGCTCCAACGTATTACCTAATAGACTTATTATAGCATTGAACCTATCTTTATTACGATGACTTGTGTGATTTTTAAAAAATTAGGTGATTCGTTCTGGTCTCATTTTCGTGCTAAAGATGGATCAAAATGTTGACATTTTACTTATTGTTTATTAATGTCACATTAGTAGGTTGCATTTCATAAAGGATGATAAAAAATGGAAAATCATAATGTTGAAAAATCATTGAAACTATTTATTGTATTATCACGTGCCTATCGCTCAATTAATCATCACATGAACAAACATATTGTGAAGCACGGGCTGAATCCAACTGAATTTGCTGTGCTAGAATTGCTATATCATAAAGGTGATCAGCCGCTTCAGCAAATCGGTGATAAGATTTTACTTGCAAGCGGCAGCATCACGTATGTGGTCGATAAATTGGAGAAGAAAGAACTCCTCAGTCGCAAGGCTTGTGCAGAAGACCGCAGAGTGACATTTGCGCATATTACCAAGCAGGGACGAGCTTTGCTTGATGACATCTTCCCAGATCATGCGAAAGAAATTCATGAGATGATCAGTGTCCTGAGCGAAGAAGAGAAAGATGTCTGCATTGATATGCTCAAACATGTAGGGCTGCGTGCAAAGCATTTATATGATCATCAAGACTAAATAAAAAGGAAGCCGCTGGCTTCCTTTTCAGCGTGCAGGCAATCCCTCGCATTCGGCGTTAGTCCTGCGTGCCGGTGCTCGTTCCTAGACTGCAAAGGTATTCTATCACGCTGAAAAGAAGAAAAAGGGCTAAAATAGAGATCATTTTAGCCCTTTGTCAACAATCTGTAAAGAAGCCCCTGGCTTCTTTTTTTATTTCGCTTTTTTCTCAATCGGTAAAATGAGTACTTCTACACGCCGGTTTTTACTTCTGCCTTCTGCTGTATCGTTTGAGGCAATCGGTTTGAATTCGCCGTATCCTTTTGTACTAAAGTTCTCTTGGTTTAGATTGCTGTTTTCAAGAAGAATATTTAAAAAGTTCACAGCGCGAATGGCGCTTAAATACCAGTTTGATTCAAATTCTGAATTTCTGATCGGTACATTATCTGTATGTCCGCTAATGACAATGTCACGTGCGGGATTAATGACGAGCAGTTTTGAGATTTCTTTTGCTAACGGGACATCTTGAGGGCGAATAACTGCCCGCCCAGAATCAAAGAAGATACTGTCTTCAATCGTAATGAGAAGTCCTTCATCCGTAAGCTTTGTTTCGAGCTTGGCACCAAGTTTTTTATTTGCAATGAATGAATCGACCTGCTTTTTGACCTTTGTGAGAACCGCTTGGTCCCTAGCCTTTGCTTTGGCTTCTTCATCTTTCTCTTCCTCGGCTGCTTTCTTGACCTGGTTGCTGTTTTCAGTTTCTTCCGTGCTTTGCATGCTGGATTGATCCATAACACCGGTACCGCCAGTAAAAACTACATTAAAAGACTTAGCCATCTGTTCATATTTTGCCGCATCAATTGAACTAGATGCAAAAAGCACAATGAAGAGGGCGAGAAGAAGCGTCAGAAGATCGGCATAAGGGATAAGCCAAGATTCATCTACATGGTCTTCATGATCATGGTTTTTACGTTTCCTAGCCATTTTGATTTTCTCCTTCTTCAATGACAAGATTTGCACGTTCTTTTGCTGGTAAGTACATAAGAAGTTTTTGTTCAATGACTTTTGGAGACTGACCTTCAAGAACAGACAGAATACCTTCGATCATAATCAGACGAAGCTTTACTTCTTCCTTTGATTTACGCTTCAGCTTGTTGGCAAATGGATGCCATAATACATACCCGGTAAAAATCCCAAGCAGTGTGGCGACGAAGGCAGCACTGATTGCATGTCCAAGTGCCTCAATATCTCCCATGTTGGCAAGTGCGGCAATAAGTCCGACAACGGCGCCAAGTACCCCTAGCGTCGGAGCGTATGTACCAGCTTGTGTAAAGATTAATGCACCTGACTGATGTCGTTCAGACATGGCGTCAACTTCTTCTGTTAAGACGTCTCGAATAAATTCAGCACTTTGGCCGTCAACTGCCATGCTTAACCCGTTCTTTAAAAAATCATCATCGACTTCCTCAAGACTTGCTTCTAATGCCAAAAGACCTTCACGACGCGCAATTTGTGCCCAGTTTGAAAATAGAGGGATCATTTCTTGAATCGTTGGAAGCTGGCTGTCTTTGAAAATTTTTCCGAACAATTTTGGTGTTTTCTTAATTTCACTAGAAGGGAATGCGATGACAACAGCTGCAACCGTTCCAACAATAATGATTAATATAGCCGCCGGGTTGAGAAGAGCAGTTAGACTCACACCTTTCAAAACCATACCGACACCTAGTGCAATAAATGCTAAAATAATACCAATTAACGATGTTTTGTCCATTATCTCACCAAATCCTTTAACTATCTTTTTCTATAGTTAATATCGGTGTGTTCTAGAATGGTTTTAGTCAGAATATAAAATTAAGACAGTTTCTGTGAAGAATTTTTGACGAAAGCGCTTTCTGAATATGTAAAAGAAGAAACTCCCTCTCATATAAAGGGAGTCTCCATTTAATCGTTTTGAGCTGGTTCATCTAAATGAAGCAGTTCTTTTAATTTTTCTTCATATATGATTTTGACAAGATCGTAGCTCCAATTCATCATATGATCCACCTCTTTTTCTTTTATCGTAAAGGAAAAGAGGCGGGGGAGCGTCGGCGTTCAGATGGAACTTAGACGCCGCAACATGATGGAGGTGCATATCATCCTGAAGATGTAGTTATCCTTTTTTTACGACGATTTCGTCATGTTCAACATCCACAGTAAATCCAGAAAGCTGCTCCTCTTCAAGCAGGATCTCCGTCATTTGGTCTTCAACGTGCTCTTGGATGGTTCTTCGAAGTGGACGAGCACCAAATGCAGGATGATATCCAAGCTCTGCGATCTTTTCTTTTGCTTCATTTGTGACATGAACTGTTAAATTCTGCTCTTTTAATTGCTCTGACAGCTCATTGAGCAGAAGATCAACAATCTTCACTAAGTCCTCTCTGTCTAGTGAATCAAATTGAATGATGCTGTCAAAACGGTTCAAAAATTCTGGTTTGAAGTAGCTGCTCAGTGAATCAATGAGTGATTGTTCCTCAAACGCTTCTTCCTGATCAGATTGGAAGCCCACTTTGACTGTTTTATCTGCGGTGCCTGCGTTACTTGTCATGATGATGACTGTATCTTTAAAGCTGACCGTTCTGCCTTGGCTGTCTGTTAAGCGGCCGTCTTCCATGATTTGCAGGAACATGTGCTGTACATCTGGGTGTGCTTTTTCGATTTCATCCAGCAAAATGATGCTGTATGGTTTTCTGCGCACTTTTTCAGTCAGCTGGCCGGCTTCATCATGTCCAACGTAACCAGGAGGAGAACCGATGAGTTTGGACACAGAATGTTTTTCCATGTACTCACTCATATCTAAACGAATGATCGCATCTCTTGAACCGAATAATTCTTCAGCTAACGTTTTAGACAATTCGGTTTTCCCGACACCTGTTGGTCCAACGAAAAGGAAGGAGCCTGTTGGTCTATGTTTCGATTTTAATCCAGCTCTGCTTCTTTTCACGGCTTTGGCCACTTTATCAACCGCATGCTCCTGCCCAATCACTCGTGCTTTTAGACGGACGTCAATTTCTTTCATTTTAGTTTGTTCGTCTGCTTGGAGTTTCCCGACAGGAATGCCTGTTTTTTGTTCCACAATGGCCTGAATGTCCTCTGCTGTAACGATATGCTCTTTTTCAGTTGTTTTGTTTTGAAGTCTTGCTTCAATGGCTTCTTCTTCATCGCGAAGCTTCGCTGCTTTTTCATATTGTTCTTCTTTTAGCGCAGCTTGTTTTTCTGCGGCAATTTCCGCTAATCGATTTGTCAGCTCATCTTCACTTGCTGCATCAATGGAGAGGTTCGCTTTTGAACCAGCTTCATCCATTAAATCAATGGCTTTATCCGGTAAATGGCGGTCTTGAATATACCGCGAAGATAATTGAACACACGCTTTGATTGCTTCATCTGAATAGGTGACACCATGATAAGCCTCGTATTTATCTTGAATGCCTTTTAAGATGTCGATCGCTTCATCTTGTGTTGGCTCATCTACGATGACGGGCTGGAAGCGCCGTTCGAGTGCAGCATCTTTTTCAATTTGGCGATATTCTTTTAATGTCGTCGCACCTACTAGCTGCAGTTCACCTCTTGCAAGGGCTGGTTTTAAAATGTTTCCAGCATCCATTGATCCTTCTGCAGATCCTGCGCCCACAAGAAGATGGATTTCATCTACAAATAAGATGATATTTTTACGGCTTTGCAGTTCTTTGATTAACTGCTTCATTCTTTCCTCAAATTGACCGCGTACACCTGTGTTTGCGACAAGTGAAGAAACATCTAATAAATAAATTTGTTTGTTCTTTAATTTATTTGGCACATCGCCGCTCGCAATTTTGAGCGCGAGTCCTTCTGCGATCGCTGTTTTCCCAACACCTGGTTCACCAATAAGAACAGGGTTATTTTTATTTCTTCTATTTAAAATCTCAATGACTCTTGCGACTTCTTCATCACGGCCAATGACTGGATCAATTAAACCAGCATTTGCTCCATCTGTTAAGTTACGGCCAAGCTCATCGAGTAAGCCTTTTTGCTTTGGCTGCTCCATGTTTGGGGCATGACCTGCTGCCTGAGAGAAGAATGAACTTCCTCCAAAGAGTTGCGGTCCCATTTTCATTTTTGACTGCTCCATCAAAGAGGTATAGCAGTCTTCACATAAAACCATTTGGCTCCGGGACGAATTTACTTGCATATTCAGGCGAATAGTTGCTTCATTTACTTGACAATGTTGACAACGCATTTGCCATGACCTCCTTAAAATAAAGTTTGACTTTATTTGACCAATGAATGTTAAAGAAAATGGTCTATTGTTTGACCATCTTTGACTATAGTATACTCTGACCTATTTTGACTTTCAACTGTTTTGCTCAAAGGGGAATAAAAATCCTTTTTTGCATTTAATCATGGTTTGTCCTTCTTTTCAAGGAACTTGTCTCATAGGATAAAAAAGGAACAATCGAAAGTGATGGGTGCGGAGGGGTCACATGAAACGTTCAAATGAATCCGCTTTTCAGCTTGCCTTTGTATATGTAGGAACAGTGGTTGGAGCTGGGTTTGCGACAGGAAAAGAAATCGTAGAATTTTTTGTTCGTTTTGGCTGGATTGGACTATTAGGAATCCTGATTAGCGGTGTTATTTTTACTGGTCTTGGTGCAAAAATGATGCTGATTTCGAAACGAATCGAAGCAGAATCTTATCAAGATATGAACCGTTTTTTATTTGGCGCAGCTGCGAGTCGATATATTAATATTGTCATGTTTTTTATTTTACTTGGTGTCACCTCAGTGATGATTTCAGGCGCAGGGGCTATTTTTGAAGAACAACTTGGTATATCGAAGGAATATGGGATCTTTTTGACGATCATTCTGAGCGTCATTGTACTCTTTAAAGGTTCAAAAGGGCTATTTGGCGTCAACGTCCTTGTCGTTCCAATGCTGATTTTCTTTTCAATGATCGTGTTTCTTGATTCATTTGTGTTTAGCAGCAGTGAAAGTTATGTTCTTGCGCTGCAAATGGGTGAGGGCGAGTGGATATTATCAGCAGTGTCATATGGTGCCTTTAATTTAGCACTGTCACAGGCAGTGTTAGTACCCGTCGCAAATGAAATGACCTCTGAAGCAGTCATTAAAAAGGGAGCGGTGCTTGGGGGTGTCATGCTGACACTCATTTTGCTTGCTTGCTTCTTATCTCTTTCTTCATTAGATATGCTGGAGGCGTTTGATATTCCAATGGCCCAGGTGGTGTATCAAGTTGCAAACTCGATTCATCTCATTTATTTATTTGTCATCTTCGGTGAAGTTTTTACATCCGTCATAGGCAATTTATACGGGCTGGAGAGACAAGTGAGGGCATATATCCGAATGAACAGCATCTTTACGATATCCCTTATTCTCATATGCTGCTATGTGATTAGTAAAATTGGTTACGGTACACTGATTTCAACGGTTTATCCGGTTTTTGGCTATGTCAGCATCTTTTTTATCCTCTTTCTTTGTCTAAAAAAAGTGCCTGCACCGCTAGATAAGTAAAGAAAGGATAGCCTGTATGAAAAATATGTGGTACACTATCCTCTGTGAAAATTGAACAAAAATCCGTGAAGACGGGAGAGGTTCTAGCAAAACCCTCTATAAAAAACTAAGGACTTGCCGTATCCTTGGATGTGGCATTTTTTATTTTTTATGGCTGGGACACCTCATACACATGTAAAGGTGTCTTTTCTTTTGAGAAAAATAGGGGTTTTCAGGAGCCTTTCAGATGCAGTGTTGTACGGTTGTACCATCTGCAAAAGGAGGAGAACAGAAAATGAAAAATGAAAAAGCAGTCGTTGTCTTTAGCGGGGGACAGGACAGTACGACCTGTTTATTATGGGCACTTCAACAATTTGAAGAGGTAGAAACAGTGACCTTTCATTATAATCAGCGTCATCAAGAAGAAATTGATGTCGCCAAAAGAATCGCTGACAAATTAGGTGTGAAGAATCATCTATTAGATATGTCACTTTTAAATCAACTGGCACCTAATGCTTTAACAAGAGATGACATTGACATTGAGGAAAAAGAAGGAGAGCTTCCTTCCACATTTGTACCAGGAAGAAACTTAGTGTTCTTATCCTTCGCCTCTATATTAGCGTATCAAATTGGAGCAAGACATATTATCACAGGTGTTTGTGAGACAGACTTTAGCGGCTATCCAGATTGCCGTGACGAGTTTGTGAAATCTTGCAACGTCACAGTGAATTTAGCAATGGAAAAACCATTTGTGATTCATACACCACTGATGTGGCTGAATAAAGCAGAAACATGGAAGCTGGCAGACGAGCTTAATGCGCTGGATTTTGTGAAAAATGAAACGCTCACTTGCTATAACGGCATCATCTCTGATGGCTGCGGGGAATGTCCTGCGTGTAAGCTGCGGAAAAATGGCTATGACACTTATATGGAAATGAAGGAGGCAAAATAAATGCTTTCTCAAATCTATCCACAAACCGATCATCCATTTTCATTTGAATTAAATAAAGACATGCATGTATCAGCTGCCCATTTCATCCCGCGGGAAGATGCGGGCGCATGCAGCCGTGTTCATGGTCATACGTACACCATCAATATCACGATTGCGGGAGACGAGCTAGATGAATCGGGTTTCCTTGTCAATTTCAGTACATTGAAGAAGCTCATTCATGGGCAGTACGATCACACGCTGCTCAATGATCATGAGGAATTCTCATCAAACGATCGATACGCGATGCCAACCACTGAGGTGGTGGCAAAGACCGTACATGACAAAGTTGCAGCGTATTTATCGACTTTAGCGAACAAGCCGACCTGTGTTCAGGTCTTTGTCAGAGAGACACCAACAAGCTATTGCATTTACCGTCCGAAACGAGTTGAGATCAATGGCTAAAGCGATTCCCGTATTAGAAATCTTTGGTCCAACCATTCAAGGAGAAGGAATGGTCATTGGACAAAAAACCATGTTTGTCAGAACGGCTGGCTGTGACTACTCGTGCAGCTGGTGTGATTCCTCTTTTACATGGGATGGCTCAGCGAAGCATGACATTCAGTGGCTTGAGGCAGAAGACATTGTCAAAGAATTAAAAAGAATAGGCGGACAGGCTTTTTCTCATGTCACCATTTCAGGGGGAAACCCGGCGCTTTTAAAACAAATGGAATCCCTCATTGATTTGCTGCATGAAGAAGGAATTGATACAGCGCTTGAAACACAAGGGACGATGTATCAGGAATGGTTTTTGAAAATTGATGATTTAACCATTTCTCCTAAGCCACCAAGCTCGAATATGAAAACAGATTTTACGAAACTAACACGTATCATAGATGAGCTGAAAAGCGGGAATAGATTGCAGCATGCTAGCTTGAAAGTCGTGATTTTTGACGATCGTGATCTTGCGTATGCGAAGGATGTTCATGCGAAATATCCTGAGCTTCCTTTTTATTTGCAGGTAGGAAATGATGACACAACGACAGGTGATGATGCGTACTTATTAACGCATTTATTAAAGAAATATGAAGCGCTTGTGAATCAAGTCGCGCAAGATCCAGACTTAAACCGCGTAAGAGTGCTGCCGCAGCTGCACACGTTATTGTGGGGAAATAAACGAGGCGTATAGAAAGGAAGAGATGACATGACGACAAGAAAACCAGAAGAATTAGAAGGTGTCACGCTACTAGGAAACCAAGGAACCAATTATTTGTTTGATTATGCACCACAAGTGCTTGAAACGTTTCCAAATAAACATACAAATAGAGATTACTTTGTGAAATTCAACTGCCCAGAATTTACATCACTATGTCCGCAAACAGGTCAGCCTGATTTTGCGACAGTTTATATCAGCTATATCCCAAATGAAATCATGGTCGAAAGTAAATCGTTAAAATTATATTTGTTCAGCTTCCGTAACCATGGTGACTTCCATGAGGACTGTATGAACATTATTATGAACGACCTGATTGAATTGATGGACCCAAGGTATATTGAAGTTTGGGGCAAATTTACGCCAAGAGGCGGTATTTCCATTGACCCATATACGAACTACGGGAAACCTGGCACGAAATATGAGGAAATGGCAGAATACCGTATGATGAACCATGATATGTATCCGGAGACGATTGATAATCGGTAATTATTCCGCTGTGTGAAACGAATTGGTGTCACATTAAAGTGGAAAAAGTCACACCTGAAAATACTCATGAGAATTGTATGAAAAAGTGTGACCTGAGGTGCAACCTGAACTGTGACTTTTATGCAGTGAAAAATTGATAGTACAGAAGCAGATGAAGGCGTACAATTTGTACGTCTTTTCTTTTTTATCCGAAAGAAAAAATGCCTATTATGAGATCATAGGCATTATTGTTTGGTTAAGTTACTGAACCTTCTCTTTAACATTTGAAACAGCTCATTTTTGAATTTCATCAAAGCTCTCCTGAATATAGTCCATGACACTTCTGATTAGAACTTCACTTTCAAAGTTGACAATCTCATTTATTTCATGACTGTTCCTCATTTGTTAGGTGAGGCTATTGAAGTTGTTTAGCATTTACTTCAGCAGCTACATTTATCCTAACTTTAGTTGTTCTGGTTGTACAATTTCATATTCACCTTCTGCATACTCTTGCTCCGCATAATGGCTCCCCCATTGACAGAGCTCCTGCAAGATAGGTTTAAGAGATTTTCCAAGTTCAGTGGATGAATATTCAACCTTCGGCGGTACTTGATTATACATCTTTCTTGTCACAAGTCCACTGGCTTCAAGCTCTCTAAGAGTTTGAATCAGCATTTTCTGAGTTATATTTGGGATAATGCGCTTTAATTCACTCGTTCTCTTTGGTCCATTCATTAAAAAGTATAATACAAGTCCTTTCCATTTTCCGCCAATCACTTCCTTTGTCACTTCAAACCCACAGCTAAATTTTTTCATGTCTAGAGCTCTCCATTCCACATTTGTTTCTTTTTAGTTACTATATCACAAAAAAGTGGGTACTTCCGATAATGTGCTTACTGAAGGATACTATTACTTGTAAGTTGTTCTTCAAGTATTTAAAGGTACTAGACATAAAATAATATGAATTCTAAAGGAGTGTTAAGTATGAGGAAATTTGAAGGTAAAATAGCGCTTGTAACGGGTGGAACAAGTGGGATTGGTCTTGCTACAGCAAAAAAATTTGTAAACGAAGGTGCATATGTTTATATCACGGGACGTAGACAAAACGAACTTGATAAAGCTGTTAACCAAATTGGCAAGAACGTAACCGGTGTTCAAGGTGATATTTCTAAGCTTGAAGACTTAGACAAACTATATGACATGATAAAGCAGGAAAAAGGTAAGTTGGACATCCTTTTTGCTAATGCAGGCATCGGCAACTTCCTTCCATTAGGTGAAATTACTGAAGAGCAGGTTGATAGAACGTTCGACATTAACGTGAAAGGAACCATTTTTACTGTTCAAAAAGCGCTATCACTATTCCCGGACAAAGTAGGTTCTATTATTGTAACGGGCTCTACTGCTGGATCAATTGGCAACCCAGCATTTAGTGTATATGGAGCATCTAAAGCAGCATTAAGAGCACTAGTTCGCAACTGGATTCTTGACCTAAAAGGTACTGAAATTCGTGTAAATGTGGTAAGTCCAGGAGTGATTCTTACACCTGCATACGATGAGCTTTTTGGTGATGCACTTGAAGGAGCGATGGAAAATGCCAGAAATACTGTTCCAGTTGGAAAAGTTGGGACACCTGAAGAAGTAGCAAACGCTGTATCTTTCCTTGCATCAGACGAAAGCAGTTACTTGACGGGTGTTGAATTGTTCGTAGATGGCGGGCTAGCACAGGTATAATGTCACTGCGAAGGGATTACAAATCGTCCTTAATGGGGATTTCCTTGAGTCGTATAAAAAAGTCGTTTTCCTTATGTCCTGAGTAACCATAAATGCTGCAAACTAAGTTTGATGATGGATATGTAAAATGAGAAAGAAGGAAAAGACATGCCGGATGCATGTCTTTTTTTGCGAATCAACCATAAAAAAAGAGAAGAGTCATGTCACTCTTCTCATACGAATGGGAATAGAACTTGCTAGGACGGCTGGGGGCTACCAGCTCGTAAACATATTATACATGACAGAACGTATGTTTGTAAAGAGGGATGATGCTTTTTTGCTTATCTCATTTGATGTAAGATAAAATAGAGGCAATGAATGAGAAACGGAGGCGTTTGAGTTGGCAAACAAAGAAGAGCGGGCAGAGCAGCTGCTAATGGAACTAAAGGAAGAGCTTCAAATGCTTGAACATCAAAACAAAGAACGGTATAAATGGAGTGCCTCCACATTGCTTGGAGTGATTGCCCTCTTGATTGATAAAGGAGTGATCACACCCGAGGAAGTCGAGATGTACAAGACGAAGGCGGAAATGCAAACTTTTCATACGCAAAAAGACTGACCCCTCTTTAAGTGGTATCAGTCTTTTTCATATGTGATTGTTCAAATAGAGCAAAGTTGTCAAACGAGCCAAATTTGCTTTATATATACGTATGTACCGATCGTCTGAATTGAGGATTGCAAATTAATGTACGGAGTCTTTGATGATTTTATAGTTTTTATGATTAACGACTGTTAGTGAATCCAGTTCTAAATCTCTATAGTTGTCCATAATGGTGACATCCACAATGACAGAGTTTTCATTCACTTTTTCAACTACACCTGTTAAACCATTTCTAAATTCGATCACATTTCCAATTTTTGCAATCTTCAACCGATCCCTCTCCTTTAAAAACAGATTTCATTCCCTATTAAAAAGTATTTTGCAATATTTTCATACCAATGTAAAGGATAAAGACGTTTTTGTTTTGTTTTCGTTGTAAGCTCTTCTAACGAATGGTATATTTAATAATTAATCATGGCTGAAAAGGAGCGGTTTTTTTGACTGAAGAACAAATCCTCACCATCCTCGAATCTTTACGGAATGGGACAGAAAAACAGGTGACCATCCAAAAAGATGACTTTTTAACGTTTCGTTCTGTTTTGGTGAATCAAGATGATTTTAAACATTTTCGCGGGATCGCCAAACATGGTGGAGATGTTATTTTTGAATATCTTACAGAAGCAAGAAGCTAAAGCTTTTTCTCATTGATGAGAGAAAGCTTTTTTATTTTCGTTCTTTTGTCACACTTCAAACCACTCTGATACATATGAAAAGAAAATGTAATAACCCATAATCAGGAGCATAAGGATGATGATAGGTGAAAAAGGGACCTTTTTAAGCGCTAACAATTCCATTTTATGTGCGCTCAACTAGGACATGCCATTTAATGACGGAATTTGGACAGGCATGTAAATCTTTGTGCGTGAAAATAGAATGAGCTCTTGTTAGAGTGGACAAGTATCTTACAGCCTACTTTTGATTAAAGGAGGAAAAAGGCGAATGATTAAAATTCATACAGCTCTTTTTGTCATCCTTATGCTAGTTGCAGCAATGAAGATGGACAATATACAAGAGCAGCAAGGCACATTAAGTCACGAACTTTCACAAGCACCTGTTAAACATCAGCTTTCATATATAGATCAAGACCACGATCAAGTCATCCCGGCATTTTCTGAAGAGAAGCGTCAGCCAAAAGTGAAAATGCTAAGTACGTCAACAGAAGAAAAGTCTTCAAAACCGAAGCAAAAGAAAAAAGTGAAATCTGAATCGACGAATAAGGCAAGCGGCAAACAGTATTCTAATGAAGAAATGGATTTGCTTTCTCGATTGGTACATGCTGAAGCGAAAGGTGAATCTTACGAAGGGAAAAAAGCGGTGGCAAGCGTTGTTTTAAACAGGGTGGAGCATCGATCTTTTCCTGACAGCGTTAAAGGTGTGATTTATCAGCGAAATGCCTTCCAGCCAGTATCGAATGGAAGCATTCATGATAAGGCAGATCAAGATTCGATTAAAGCGGTGAAGCAGGTAGTAAAAGAGCATGACAGAACAACAAAGGCTATCTATTTTTATAATCCAAAAACGGCAACAGATCATTGGATTCGTTCCCGCAAAATTGTAGAACGCATCGGACGTCACGTGTTTGCCGTATAAAGAAAAAGAGCGATCAATGAGATTGCTCTTTTTTTTGTCTTCAATTATTAAAATATTTTTTGGACTTGTCTCATAGAATGTGAAAAGAATTTGCTTTAGACAAGGGGAGGCTACATGAATCGATTTGTAAAAGGGGTCATTCTGCTATCTGTCGCAGCTTTTATTGCGGAGTGTATAGAGTTTTTAGTCAATATGATTTTAGCGAGAGAGCTTGGAGAACATGGAATGGGTTTATATATGAGTATCCTTCCAATCATCATGCTTGTCCTTGTGATCGCCAGTTTAGAGCTGCCAGTCTCCATTTCTAAATTCATTGCAGAATCACATGAGCGTCTCCACAAAAGCATGCTCCGTCATGCTTTTAAAATGACACTTGTGGTGACAAGTACAACAACAGCTATAGCAGCCATTGTACTGCCTTTCATTCCAGTGTTTCAGTTGTATCATCCGCTGATGAAGGGCCTAGTGCTGTCACTTATCCCGATTATTGCGTTTACCTCCATTGCCCGCGGCTATTTTATGGGAAAGCAGCAAATGGGCAGAATTGCTTTAGCCAATATGCTGAAGAAAACGATCCAGCTTATCTGCTTGTTTTTGTTTTTTCATTGGTATTCGTTTGATATTGAAACAGCAGTACTCATCGCCATTGGTGTCATTGTTGCGAGTGATCTTGTTGTCTTTATTTATTTATACTCCCAATACGTCATGGCAAGAAATGCTGTGAATGTCAGGTCTGTTGAATTAAGAGGAAGTGATGTGCGAAAGCGCCTATTAGCCGTTTCCATTCCGACAACGGGCATGCGCATCTTTCATGCGATTGCCAATGCGGTTGAACCATTTTTAATCAAAGGAGCGCTCGTGGCAGCAGGCATTTCTGGAACACTTGCTGTTGATCATTACGGCATGCTGGCTGGTGTCGCAATGTCGATCGGGTTTTTCCCGGCGTTTATCGCTCATTCCATCATGATTGTGATGATTCCGAGTGTCTCTGAAGCCTATGCTTTAGGTCAGTATGATCTTGTGAAAAAACGTGTTAGACAGGCGATTCTCATAACGTTTGGATATGGGGTGCCGGCAGTGATGGTGATGTATTATTTTGCTTACCCGCTCACACAGCTTTTTTTTGATTCACCGCAAGCTGCTGTCTATTTACAGCTGCTTTGGCCATACTTTTTATGCCATCTGTTTGTGATGCCTTTTCAAGCATGTTTAATCGGAATGGGGCTCATCAAAGATGTGTTCCTACATAATATATGGGTGCATGTCGTCTCTTTTTCTATGGTGTATTTCCTTGGTTCAATTGAAAGCTTGAATATGATGGGGGTTATTTTAGGGATGAACACAGGCATGCTGCTGTTGACTGCGCTGCATTATGCGACGATTTGTAAGGAGCTCGGCGTTTCAATGTTTCTTACATTGAAAAAAGCTTGAATGTCATCGTCATCGAGAGGGCAAGCTATAAGAAAACTGGGAAGGAAGATCCTGATGAATCGTAAACATCTACCCGCCAGTCTTCTGATGATGACCCTGCTTCTATTTCTCATGAGCGCAGCAGCAGAAGCAAAAGAGCCTGTGATGGCGCCAAGGATAGAGGCGCCGACATTAAATGGTGACATGCAGATGGTTCCCGAAAAAGGGAAAAAGACCATTTTGCATTTTTGGACAACATGGTGCCCGTCCTGCAAAATGGAGCTGCCCGAATTTGAACAGATTGTGAAAGAAAATCAGAGTGATGTTGACATATTGACCGTGAATTTACTAGGTGCTGAACAAAGTAAACATGCTGTTGCCCAATTTGTGAAAGACAGAAGGTTTACATTCCCGATCATCCTAGATGAACACGGAGAAATGATGAAGAAATATCAAATCATCACCATCCCAACGACCTTTTTGATTAACGAAAAAGGAGAAGTGGTGAAAAATCATGTAGGTCCACTGACGAAAAAACAAATCAAAGAGTGGACAAATTCGTAGAACAAATCCTTTATGTGAAAGAACCAATTCTGTTGGTTCTTTTTTGTGTTCGTTTGCTTTTCATCTGAATACACTGTGCTCAGAAGAAGACGGAACGATCTATATCAATAATGATAATTATTATCAAAAAGAAATTATAATAATTATTAATTGAAAATTGATCAGAACCTGTTATAATGAGTTACAGACCAATAAAAAGCTTGAAATAGCAGAAAATATAGATGGAAAAAGAAACGGGTAACGATTGATAATGTGAAAACGATTATCAATTAGAGAGGAGAAAACAATCATGAATGAGAATACAGCACTTTACCAAACGACAAATCAAAAGGAATCGAAATGGTCCTTACATAAATGGGCACAGCACGGAGAATTAATTGCAGCAGGTATCTCGGGGATTCTCATTTTAATTGGATGGATTCTAAAGGATCAGAGCATGTGGAGCATTCCTCTTTTCATCCTAGCATTTGTTATTGGAGGTTTTGCAAAGGCGAAGGAAGGAATTGAAGAAACGATTTCGTCGAAGACCTTGAATGTGGAACTTTTAATGATTTTCGCAGCAATAGGCTCAGCTCTAATCGGCTATTGGGCAGAAGGCGCTATCTTAATTTTTATTTTCTCACTGAGTGGTGCGCTTGAAACGTATACGTCAAATAAAAGCAAGAAAGATTTAACAGCATTAATGAGCATTGCACCAGATGAAGCAACTTTAATTGAAGAAGACGGTACGACCATTCAAATCGCCGCTTCATCATTAACACCAGGTGACCGGATTATGGTCAAAGCTGGGGAACGTATTGCAGCAGATGGTGTCATTTTAAGCGGGAGAACAAGTGTGGATGAATCTGCCCTCACAGGCGAATCTATTCCACAGGAAAAAGGGCAGGGGGAAGACGTATTTGCAGGAACAGTGAATTTAAATGGTTCCTTAACAGTGGAAGTCACGAAACATAATGAAGAAACGTTATTCCATAAAATTATTAAACTTGTTGAATCCGCTCAAGAAAGTGTTTCGCCAAGCCAGGCATTTATCGAAAAATTTGAGGGGGCCTATGTAAAAGGTGTGCTGATCACCGTTGCGGTATTAATGGTTCTGCCTCATTTTGTACTCGGCTGGAGTATGAGTGAAACCTTCTATCGGGCAATGGTGTTTATGGTCGTTGCTTCACCTTGTGCTCTTGTTGCATCCATTATGCCAGCCGCACTGTCACTGATCTCAAATGGCGCAAGAAATGGGATGCTTGTCAAAGGAAGCGTCTTTTTAGAAAAACTAGGCACAAGCAGTATGATTGCTTTTGATAAAACGGGGACGATTACAAGCGGGAAGCCAGCCGTAGAACAAGTTGTCATGACGGAAGGGCAGGATGAATCTGCTTTTTACCAGGCACTCTATCAAATTGAGAGTCAATCAAACCACCCATTAGCGAAAGCAATTTCTGATATGGCAAAAGAGCACCAAACAGAAAGAACAGTCCATGTCACCATTGAAGAAACCTCTGGATTTGGTGTGAAAGCACAATTAAATGGAGAAACGTGGCGGATTGGGAAGAAAGACTTTGCGGGTAAGGCGTCAATCGACCGCGAGATTGAAGAGACAGGTGATGACCTTTCAGCGCAAGGATACACAGTGGTCTACGTTCAAAAGGATGAAAAAGTTGTTGGCTGTCTTGGCCTTAAGGATCAAATCAGACCTGAAGCCAAAAAAATGATTCAAGAACTAAATGATTTAGGCATCCAGACCGTCATGCTGACAGGAGATCAGCAAAAAACGGCTGAAGCGATTGCGCAGGAAGCCGGCATCCAAACCGTAGTGGCTGAATGTCTTCCAGATGAAAAGGTACATGAGGTCAATCAATTAAAAAAACAAGGTAATTCAATCATCATGGTAGGAGACGGAATCAATGATGCACCAGCGCTTGCCACAGCAGATGTTGGGGTTGCGATGGGCGGAGGCACAGATGTTGCCTTAGAAACAGCGGATCTCATCTTAATGAAGAACAATTTAAATAACCTAACAAAGATGATCCGTCTTTCAAGAAAAATGAATCGAATCATTAAGCAAAACATTATTTTCTCATTAACGGTGATCTGTCTGTTAATTTGTGCGAATTTCTTACAAGTGCTTGATTTGCCTTTTGGCGTCATCGGGCATGAAGGAAGTACGATTTTGGTCATTTTAAATGGTCTGCGTCTGCTTCGTGCATCTTAAATCAATCATCAGAGCGCACTGGATTCATGCCAGTGCGCTTTTGTGCGAAATAAAGCAAAAACTGATACAATAGACCAGTAGTAAAACGTGTGAGGAGGATCATGATGAACCGAATGAAGAGCTTGTCT
Source organism: Bacillus sp. FSL R5-0712 (assembly GCF_038593285.1). Classification (NCBI taxonomy): domain Bacteria; kingdom Bacillati; phylum Bacillota; class Bacilli; order Caryophanales; family Bacillaceae; genus Bacillus; species Bacillus sp. FSL R5-0712. The sequence continues at coordinate 1,353,775 of NZ_CP151981.1, forward strand.
TCTTGGCTTAAGAAAGAAGACATTCAAGGTGCATTTATACATACAAAGGAAAATGTGTTTTATCTATCTGGATACTTCACAGAGCCGCATGAAAGAGTGATGGGGCTGTTTGTGTTCCAAGAGGCAGAACCATTTTTTATTTTGCCTAAAATGGAAGTCGAGCAGGCAAAAAATGCAGGATGGTCCGGCGATATTATTGGATATGAAGATCATGAGAATCCATTTGATTTCATTCAATCAGCGATAGAAAAACGCGGTATTCAAACGGCGCGTCTTGCGATTGAAAAAGAATCGATTCCGCTTCAAAGAGCTGAACAGCTCCAAGCTGTTACCGGGGCAGAAACGTTCGTCCGGGCTGAAGATGCGCTCAATCAGCTCAGACTGATTAAAGATGAATCTGAAATTGCTACACTCAAAAAAGCGGCTCAATTGGCAGATGAAGGTGTAAAAATTGGGGTTAACGCCTTAAAAGAAGGAGTCACAGAAACAGAAGTGCTCGCTGTCATAGAATATGAACTAAAGAAAAAAGGCATTCAAGGTATGTCCTTTTCAACTATGGTTCTCTTTGGTGAAAAATCAGGCGAGCCTCATGGAAATCCGGGACAGGCAGCCTTAAAAAAAGGTGATTTTGTGTTATTTGACCTTGGCGTCATTGTCGATGGATATTGCTCAGATATCACAAGAACATTTATCTATCAGGAAGCTTCTGAAAAGCAAAAGGACATCTATCAAACCGTCTTAAATGCAGAAATGGCAGCTCTTGAAATGAGTAAGCCCGGCGTGAGAATCGGTGATCTTGATTTAAAAGCCCGCGGGCTGATCACAGAAGCGGGATATGGTGAATATTTCCCTCATCGCCTCGGACATGGGTTAGGGGTTTCTGTTCATGAGTTTCCTTCTATGAGTCAGGCAAATGACGATCTTCTGCAAGAAGGTATGGTGTATACGATTGAACCAGGAATTTATGTCCCAGAAGTCGGCGGCGTAAGAATTGAAGATGATGTTCTCATTACGGCAGATGGTCCAGTCACCTTAACCAATTATCCGAAAGAGCTGACGATCATCAAGTAATGAAAAAAATCACGATGAACGTCCAGGTATTGGAAGTGTCATCGTGATTTTTTATCACTCTTCTCGATCCTTATCAACAAAAAAATCATCAATTGATTGAAACGGTTTGATTTTATGTTCTTTTCCTAAAGGATGTAATGCAAAACGAGCAGAAAACAAAACAGTCATACATAATATAATCCATATGATGAAACCCATCTTGAATTCCCCTTTCCATCCAGTGATTTGTTCAGCTCACATACATCTTAAAGTATGAAACGCTTACCATATCAAGAGAAAGTAGGAGAAAAAATGGCAAACATAAGGGAGATTGCGAAAAGAGCGGGCGTATCTGTGACAACCGTATCACGTGTGTTGAATGAGCATCCTTATGTTAAAGAAGAAAAAAGGGAACGTGTTCTACAAGCGATGAAAGAGCTCAAGTATACGAGAAACATCCAGGCGGTTCATTTAGCGAAGGGCTATTCGAATATGCTTGGCATCGTCCTTCCAAACATTGAACACTCTTATTTCAGTGCACTCGTCACAGGTATTGCAGAAAAAGCACAGGCGCGCGGCATGCATTTTGCTTTATTTCAAACAGGATATGACCCATTAAAAGAAAAAGAAGCGTTAATGAGTTTAAAAGAGCGCCGTGTGGATGGTTTAATATTTTGTTCAAATGCGTTAAGTGATGGTCACATTTTAAAGTGGCAGGAATCAGGGCCGATTATATTTTGTCATCCTGCACCGCACGATCAATGCTCAACCGTGTCGATTGCGCATGATCAAGCATTTAAGGAAGGCCTGCATCATTTGGCGGCATGCGGCCATCAACGAATTGCGATTGTTCTCGCCAGAACAGAAGGAGCGAATAGCGAGTCGCGACTTCAGGCTTATCAAGATATGATGCAATCGCTCGGGCAGACCATTGATGAGGATTGGATCATCGAAGGGAAGTTATCTCTGCTTGATGGGAAGCAATTATTTGTAGAATGGCAGAGAATGGAAAATCGTCCTACAGCTTTATTCATTACAAATGACGAAGTCTCTGCCGGCTTTTTATTAGAGGCGCAGCGTCATGACATAAAAGTAGGAGAATCACCAGCCATACTCAGCTTTCAAAATAACCAATTAAGTGAGGTTTTGGGGATTTCCAGCATTCATATTCCCCTCAAACAAATGGGACAGGAAGCGTTTGACTTGTTTGACCGGGCATTAAAGGGAGAGAAATCAGAAAAAAGAATGCTGCCATTTCGCCTGATTGAGCGAACAACAACCGTTTTGAAAAACAATCGTTGACGCACGTTTCATCTGTTTTGTACGATAAGAGGGATTGAATAAGAAGGAGGTGGGGATGTTCATGGAATCCTTCACCGTTGATAAAGCGTTAAATAATAATGTCATCATCGCAAGACACCCTTCTTTGGGCGAAGTGGTTCTGATTGGGAAAGGGATCGGCTTCGGTAAAAAATCGGGGGATCTTCTCGATCAAGACGTGTTTGAAAAAATGTTTGTGTTAAAAAACACGAAGGAACAAACAGAATATAAACAACTGCTTCATCATATTGATGAGAACATGATCGGGCTTGCCAATGACGTCATTTATCATATACGAGAAAAAATGGGACAACGATTGAATGAGCATATACATGTTGCACTGACCGACCATATTGCGTTTAGTTTTAAGCGGGTGCAGCAAGGCTATGATATCACGAACCCTTTTATGCTTGAGACGCAATCGCTTTACCCGAAAGAATACGAGGTTGCAAAGGAAGTTGTTGAACTGATTAACGAGCGGCCAGATGTCGAAACGAAGCTGCCAGAAGGAGAAATTGGCTTTATAGCGCTCCATATCCATTCAGCTTTGACGAATCGGCCATTATCTGAAGTGAACCGTCATTCGCAGCTCATTACACAAATGGTCCAAGTCATTGAAGATTCATTTCATATGAAAGTAGACAGAGAAAGTATTCATTATTTACGCTTATTACGCCATATTACGTTTTCAATTGAGCGTATTAAACGGGGAGAATCATTAGAGGAGCCAGAAAAATTGCTTCATCTATTGAAAAATGAATATCCTTTATGCTACAATACTGCTTGGAAAATGATCAAAATTTTGCAGCATGCATTGAAAAAGCCTGTACAGGATGCTGAGGCTGTCTACCTGACACTTCATCTGTACAGATTGACAAATAAAATTTCATAGTTTCCTTGAAACGTGTAACTGATTCGATCAGGCATGAGTGACTTAAGGTAAATACAGGATAAGATCCTGTTATTTGCGCAACCTTATATCACCATGCCTTTTTTTGCGTTTGAAAGTGAAATGTAAACGGTTAATTATGAAATGTACGTCAGGGAGCATCCCAAATGTATGTTGTAAGCGAAAACAAAAGGAGGTTCAACCAGTGTTTAAATCACTTTTTGGTGTGTTGCAAAAAATTGGACGAGCACTCATGCTTCCAGTTGCGATCCTTCCTGCTGCTGGTATTTTACTGGCACTTGGGAATGCGATGCAAAATCCGCAGCTGATTGATGTAGCTCAATTTTTAAGCAATGATACAATTCAGCTTGTTGCAAGTGTCATGGAGAATGCGGGGAACATCGTCTTCTCGAATCTTCCGCTATTATTTGCTGTAGGGGTTGCCATCGGTCTTGCCAATGGAGACGGAGTGGCAGGGATTGCCGCTATCATCGGTTACCTTGTCATGAACGTCACGATGAGTGCCGTATTAATGGCTAACGGATCCATTCCATCTGATTCACTCAAACTGGCTAAGTTCTTCAAGGAAAGCCATCCAGCATATATTAATATGCTCGGCATACCGACCTTGTCTACCGGCGTTTTTGGCGGGATTATCGTCGGGGTATTAGCAGCTTATATGTATAATAAATTTTACAAAATTGAGCTCCCGCAATATCTTGGCTTCTTTGCTGGTAAGCGTTTTGTTCCAATCGTTACTTCTATTTCAGCACTTATTTTAGGGCTATTGATGCTAGTCATTTGGCCGCCAATCCAAGGTGCACTGAACTCATTTTCAACAGGACTGCTCGCAGCGAATGAGCCGCTGGCTGCCTTTGTATTCGGAGTCATTGAACGATCATTAATTCCGTTTGGTCTGCACCACATTTTCTACTCACCATTCTGGTATGAGTTCTTTAGCTACAAGAGCTTATCAGGAGAGCTTGTCCGTGGTGACCAGCGTATTTTCATGGCGCAAATCAAAGATGGTGTACAGCTGACAGCTGGTACATTCATGACAGGGAAATATCCGTTCATGATGTTCGGTCTTCCAGCAGCAGCACTTGCGATTTACCATGAAGCAAAACCAAAGAATAAAAAGCTAGTAGCAGGAATTATGGGATCAGCGGCCCTTACTTCTTTCCTTACAGGGATCACTGAACCGCTTGAATTCTCATTCTTGTTTGTTGCACCAGTATTATTTGCGATTCACTGTGTATTCGCTGGATTATCCTTTATGATAATGGATATTCTAAACGTGAAAATCGGGATGACCTTCTCAGGAGGGTTAATCGACTTCTTCCTATTTGGTATCCTGCCAAATAGAACCGCTTGGTGGCTCGTCATTCCAGTAGGTCTCGTACTTGCTGTCATTTACTACTTCGGATTTAGATTCGCTATTCGCAAATTTAATCTGAAAACACCTGGCCGCGAGGATGAAGCAGCAGACGGAGCAAGTGAGGCGAAGTCTGAAAAAGGTAATGACTTGCCTTATGAAATCCTTGAAGCAATGGGTGATCAAGAAAACATTAAGCACCTGGATGCTTGTATCACGCGTTTACGTGTCACTGTGAATGATCAGAAGAAAGTGGATAAAGACCGTTTGAAAAAGCTTGGCGCTTCTGGTGTTCTCGAAGTAGGAAACAACATCCAGGCCATTTTCGGCCCGCGCTCTGATAACTTAAAAACACAAATGCAGGACATCATTGCAGGCCGGACGCCTCGTCCAGCGAAAGACCCTTCTGCAAAAGAAGAAGTCAGCCAGCAGGTTGAAGAAGTTATTGCAGAGCCGCTTCAAAATGAGCAAGGGGAAGAAATTTTCGCTTCACCAATTACAGGGGAGCTTCATCCAATTACAGATGTACCAGATCAAGTATTCTCAGGGAAAATGATGGGTGACGGTTTCGCCATCTTGCCAACAGATGGAACGGTTGTTTCACCGGTAAGAGGGAAGATCTTAAATGTGTTCCCGACGAAACACGCCATTGGCCTGCAATCTGATGGTGGACTTGAAATTTTGATCCACTTCGGAATTGATACGGTCGGCCTCAAAGGAGAAGGGTTTGAAGCATTTGTACAAGAGGGAGATCAAGTAGAAATCGGTCAAAAACTTTTAGAGGTTGATATTGATAAAATTAAGTCTGAAGTACCATCTTTGATGACTCCAATTGTATTTACCAACTTAAGTGAAGGACAATTTATTGACCTTCAAGCATCCGGTGAAATCAAAGCTGGACAAGAAAACATCATGAAAATTTCAAAATAATTTTCATAACTGCCGTTCTTGTTAGATGACAAGCTCGGCAGTATGATATAATATTGTGGATGTATTAATTGTATAAAAAGGAGATTGATAAAAATGGCTCAACAAACATTCAAAGTAACTGCAGATTCTGGAATTCACGCACGTCCTGCAACAGTTCTTGTACAAACTGCTAGTAAATATGATGCTGATATCAACTTAGAATATAATGGTAAAACAGTGAACCTGAAATCTATTATGGGTGTAATGTCTCTAGGAATTGCGAAAGGTGCTACAATCACAATCTCTGCTTCTGGTTCTGATGAAAATGATGCACTTGCTGCGCTTAAAGACACAATGAAAAGTGAAGGCCTAGGCGAGTAATGCAACAACTGAAAGGAATCGGTGCTTCAGCAGGCGTTGCGATTGCAAAAGCGTATCGTCTGGAAGAACCAGATTTAACAGTTCACCAAAAAGACATCAATGATCCAGAGACAGAAGTGAAGCGTTTTGAAGAAGCAATTCATGTTTCTAAACAAGAACTTGAAGCAATTAAAGAGCATGCGCTAAAAGAGCTTGGCCAAGACAAAGCAGATATCTTTTCTGCCCACCTTCTTGTGTTAAGTGATCCTGAACTGCTAAACCCAGTAAAGGATAAAATCAAATCTGATAAAGTAAATGCTGAGTTTGCTTTAAAAGAAACAGCGACAATGTTTGTCACAATGTTCGAAGCAATGGACAATGAATACATGAAGGAACGTGCAGCGGATATTCGCGACGTAACGAAACGTGTGACTGGCCATTTGCTAGGCGTTGACATTCCAAACCCAAGCATGATTTCTGAAGAAGTCATCATCATTGCTGAAGATTTAACACCTTCTGATACTGCTCAGCTGAACAGACAATTTGTCAAAGGCTTTGCAACAGATATCGGCGGTCGTACTTCTCACTCAGCGATCATGGCAAGATCTATGGAGATTCCAGCAGTTGTTGGGACAAAAGAAGCAACAAAAACGGTGAAAAACGATGATCTGATCATTGTGGATGGTATTAGCGGCGACGTCATCATTCAGCCTTCTGAAGATGAAGTGAAAGCGTATCAAAAAAAGCATGAAGACTACTTAGCTCAAAAAGCGGAATGGGCGAAACTTGTTGACCAGCCAACGGTTACAAAAGACGGCGTTCACGTAGAGCTAGCTGCAAATATCGGAACACCTGAAGATGTAAAAGGTGTACTTGAAAATGGCGGCGAAGCAGTCGGATTGTACCGTACTGAATTTTTATACATGGGCAGAGACCAGCTTCCTACAGAAGAAGAGCAGTTCGATGCGTATAAAACAGTTTTAGAGAAGATGGAAGGGAAAGCAGTGGTTGTCCGCACACTAGATATTGGTGGCGATAAAGAACTTCCTTACTTGCAACTTCCAAAAGAAATGAACCCATTCCTTGGCTATAGAGCCATTCGCCTTTGCCTGGAAGAGCAGGAGATTTTCAGAACACAACTACGCGCCTTACTTCGTGCAAGTACATATGGAAACTTGAAAATCATGTTCCCTATGATCGCGACGTTATCAGAATTTAGAGAAGCAAAAGCCATTTTACTTGAAGAAAAAGAAGCATTGGTTGCCGCTGGTACAGACGTTTCTGATTCCATTGAAATCGGAATGATGGTAGAAATTCCATCAACAGCTGTCATCGCAGACCAATTTGCAAAAGAAGTAGATTTCTTCAGTATTGGAACGAATGATTTGATTCAATACACAATGGCTGCTGATCGAATGAACGAACGAGTGTCTTATCTTTACCAGCCTTACAACCCAGCGATTTTACGTCTTATTACGCTTGTGATCGAAGCAGCGCATAAAGAGGGTAAATGGGTCGGCATGTGCGGTGAGATGGCAGGAGATGAAATCGCAATCCCGCTTCTACTTGGATTAGGATTAGATGAATTCTCAATGAGTGCAACATCCATTCTTCCAGCTAGAACGCAGCTAAGCAAGCTTTCTAAAGAAGAAGCTGCATCATTTAAAGAGCATATTTTATCACTTAGCACAACAGAAGAAGTGGTTGATTTCGTCAAGAAGACGTTTCAACAGAACTAAGTGAATGAAAACCAGACAGGTGAAACTGTCTGGTTTTTTTGTCGAATTTTATCATATTGAGTCATATTGGGCAGTGAGAAGGGCACCCTATAATTAAAAAATGGAGGTGACCAGATTGCCTTTCTCAGACTACAAACCGGGTGATCAAGTATATGTGATTTATCGAAATCCACATGCTGCAAACGTAGCACAAATTAAAGAAGCAGAAATTGTTTCACATCCATACAACGAAGAAGAGCTTGCCCTCTTTTTACTTGAAACGTATCATCCATTAGCACCTGATGATGCTGTGTTTCCAACATATGAGGAAGCAGAAGCTCTTTATCAAGACTTGTTTGAATAAGGGAGATTTTAGAAAGGATAAAAGCCATCCTGTGCGGTTAAAGTAACGGTATGAAAACTTTAAAGGTAAGGATGTGCTTAATATGATCAAACCTTTCGTTCCCCAGCTTGTTTACATTGAACCCCGGGCGTTAGAGTACCCGTTAGGACGAGAGCTGAAGGAAAAGTTTGAGGGTATGGGAATCGAAATAAGAGAAACGACTTCACACAACCAGGTCAGAAATATTCCGGGAAAAAATGACTTGCAAAAGTATCGTAATGCGAAGTCAACGCTTGTTATTGGTGTGAGGAAGACATTGAAGTTTGACTCGTCTAAACCATCTGCAGAGTATGCGATCCCATTTGCAACAGGGTGTATGGGACATTGTCATTATTGCTATTTGCAAACAACAATGGGAAGTAAGCCGTACATTCGAACGTACGTCAATGTAGAAGAAATATTAGATCAGGCAGAGCAATACATGAACGAGCGGGCGCCGGATATCACGAGATTTGAAGCATCATGTACTTCAGACATCGTAGGAATTGACCATTTGACACATACACTCAAACGAGCGATTGAATACTTTGGGCAGACCGACTTAGGAAAGCTTCGCTTCGTCACGAAGTTCCATCATGTCGATCATCTGTTAGATGCAAAGCATAATGGCCGGACAAGATTCCGTTTTAGTATCAATGCCGATTATGTCATTAAATATTTTGAGCCCGGCACATCACCGCTAGATCAGCGGATTGAAGCGGCTGTTAAGGTCGCAAAGGCAGGCTATCCTCTAGGCTTTATTGTTGCTCCAATCTACATCCATGAAGGCTGGCAGGAAGGATATAAAGTTCTTTTTGAAAAGCTTGATGCAGCTCTTCCTGAAGATGTGAGAGACGATATCACCTTTGAGATGATTCAGCATCGCTTTACAAAACCAGCAAAGCGTGTGATTCAAAAAAACTACCCAAAATCAAAATTAGAGTTGGATGAAGAAAAAAGAAGGTACAAGTGGGGAAGATACGGAATAGGAAAATATATCTATCAAAAAGATGAGGAACAAGAACTAAGAAAGACTTTAGAGTCATATATAGATCAGTACTTTCCTTCTGCAAAAATTGAATATTTTACTTAAAACAAGCCAATAAGGCTTGTTTTTTCTATTTAAATTTTCTTACAACTATTGAATGCGGTATCATTTTGCCGATATATAAATTAAGGTGTGAAAGTAGATGTAGGGGTGATGAGATGTTTAAGAAACTTCAAGTGAGAATAGCTGTTTTCATCTCAGTTATTTTAATTTTAACCGTCGTGGCTGTTCAAGTGGGTTCTAACTTAGTGTTAAGACCACTGATTGAACGAGATGCAAAAACCACCGCAGCAGCAACGGCAGAAAGCATGAAAGACATTATTACAGAAAAGCTTGATAATTACGGCAATACAATTAATAAACTCGCAACAAGTACAATGACTGAAGAATTTGCGCGAAAACAAACCAAGCAAACATTGGCTTTTGAAAACGATGAACTAAAAAACATGCAGGAACAGGATAAGCTCATTTCGTTTGCCTATATTGGAACAAGTGACGGAAAAATGTTCGGCTTTCCGGAGTTCGATCTTGGCGAAGGATATGATCCATCGAAACAAGGCTGGTTTAAACAAGCAGCAGAAAAGCCTGATCAGGTCGTTTGGACAGATCCATATGTCGATGAAGCAACGAAAAAAGTGATTGTCTCAGCCACGAAGGCGATTGTCAAAAATGGAAAAGTCATTGGGGTCGCTGGACTTGATTTGAAGCTGTCGTCTATTCAAACGTATATAAATGAACAAGAGATTCCTTATAAGGGGACCGCTTTCTTAGTTGATGGCACAGGCACCCTTTTGGCGCATCCAACAGAGCAAGGAAAAAACATATCAAAGGTCCCTTCTGTGAAAAAAGCGCTTGACAACTCAGGTGTTGATGACAGCAAAGAACTGTCGGTTCTATCTAAAATCAAAGAAGCCGATTGGACGGTTGGTGTCAGCTTTGAGAAAAGTAAACTGCTTTGGATCACAGAACAAATGAATCAGACAAGTATCATTATATCCGTCATTGCCATTATTCTTGCGATAATCCTCAGCTTCTTATTGGCAAGAAGCATTACAACGCCAATCAAGCGTCTAATAGAGCATGTGCGTAAGGTGTCAGAAGGCGATTTAACAAGTACGCTTGCAGTGAAATCCCAAGATGAAATTGGTTCCCTCACGAAAAGCATTAATCAAATGACCGAGGATGTCAGGGAGTTAATTGAAAAAGTGAAAGGGGCTTCAGATCAAGTTGTGAAATCAGCGGATGAAGTGACCCACATTTCAAATGAGACTTTGCTGTCTAGCGAACAGATTGCAACGGCCATTCAAGAGGTGGCAACAGGAGCGACTAAGCAGGCATCAGATGCAGAAACGATTAATGAAAAATCAGAGTATTTGTATGAGAAAGTGCGCCATATGGGTGAGCTCGCTTCACAAATGCAAACCAACTCAAAATCATCTGAAGATGCAAGCTATAAAGGGCTTGACGCACTTGGTTTGCTCGTCCAAAAATCAACACAAGCGAGTGAAGAATCGAAAAAGGTTGAGCAAATGCTGCTAGACCTTGAGCATAAAACGAAAAATATTGAAAATGTCGTGACCGCCATCTCTGAAATCTCGGATCAAACGAATTTACTTGCACTGAATGCAAGCATTGAAGCAGCGAGAGCAGGAGAAAGTGGACGAGGATTTGCTGTAGTTGCAGAAGAAGTGAGAAAGCTTGCTGAACAATCTGCGCAGTCAACAAAACACATTAGTGAAACCGTCAAACTCATTCAAGATGAATCGAAGAAGGCGGCTGAAGCGATGACAACAGCAAGTAAAATGAATGAGGAACAAGGTGCCGCCATCAATGCAACCGGTGAGGCACTCAGCAGTATCACAATGGAAATGCAGGCACTTGTCGGTTCAATCGACAGCATTCATACACAGATTAATGAAATGACAGAAGAACAGCAGAAGATGAGTGACTCCATTCAAAGTATTGCTGCCATTTCAGAAGAATCTGCTGCCTCAGCTGAGGAAGTGCATGCGTCTACAGATGAACAAGTTCAAGTGTTAGAAAGAACGAAAACCTCAACTGAAATGTTGAACGAATCAAGCCAGGCACTGCGTCAGGCGGTTGATCGATTTAAGGTGTAATGAGCGGAAAGGAACCTTGCGATGTGAGCAAGGTTCTTTTTGTATGATAAAATAAACTAGAGGAGGTGTTGACATGGATGTCAATCTAACTGGAAAAAAAGCATTGGTAGCTGCAAGCAGTCAAGGTATCGGAAAATCGATTGCCTTTGCTCTAGCAAAAGAGGGAGCAGATGTGATGCTCTCGGGAAGACATGAACAGAAGCTGAAAGAAACAGTCAAGGAGCTGTCTCCGCTTGTCAAAGGACAGCTGACTTATCAAGTATGTGATGTATCTGACGCCGGGCAAATCAAGGCGCTTGTTCAAGCGGCGGCTGGTGATGAGAAGTGTCTAGACATTCTTGTGAACAATACAGGCGGGCCTAAAACAGGAACGCTCGACACCTTAACAGATGAAGATTGGATCGAATCATTTCAGCTTCATTTACTCAGCTATATTCGATTATTAAAAGAGGCATTGCCTTATTTGAAAAAACGCGGCGCACGTGTGTTAAATATTGCGTCAATGTCAGTGAAAGAACCGATCCCGGGCTTGATGCTGTCGAATACATTTAGACCGGCCATAGCCGGCTGGACAAAAACAGCCGCTCTGGAGTTTGCAAAGGATGGTATTTTGATCAATACGTTAGCACCGGGAAAAATTGAAACAGACCGTGTGAAACAGCTGGAGAAGCACCGCGCACAAAGAGAGAATCGAACGGTTGAAGAAATCAAAGCACAGGCTGAACGAGCGATCCCGCTTGGCCGTTACGGCCAGCCAGAGGAATTTGCAGCATATGCAGTGTTTCTTTTATCAGAAGCCAATACATATATGACAGGTCAAACACTGATCATTGATGGTGGATTGACAAAGTCTCTTTAAGGAGGAACAAGTGATGGCACAAATCAAAACAGTTGGTTTTATAGGAATCGGTGTAATGGGTCGCAGTATGGCAGGACATTTAATGGATGCAGGCTATGAAGTGATCGTTTATACAAGAACGAAAGCAAAAGCAGACGCATTGATTCAAAAAGGCGCATCATGGAAGCCGGCAGTAAAGGAGATTGCAGAAAGTGCAGATGCCGTCATTACAATGGTGGGATATCCATCTGATGTAGAAGAGATCTATTTAGGAGAAGATGGGCTTGTGGCACATGCCGCGCCAGGTACATATCTCATTGATATGACAACATCGAAGCCTCAGCTTGCAAAAGAAATTGAGTTGAAAGCGAAGGAAAGAGGTATATTTACATTAGATGCACCTGTATCAGGCGGAGACATAGGAGCCAAAAATGGCACGCTGGCCATTATGATCGGCGGAGAAAGGTCAGCCTATGAAGCCTGTCTGCCGCTATTTGAGCAAATGGGTGAAAACATTCAATATCAAGGACCGGCAGGAAGCGGTCAGCATACAAAAATGTGTAACCAAATTGCCATTGCAGCAGGAATGGTCGGTGTCGCAGAGGCAATGGCCTATGCCGAAAAATCAGGGCTTGATCCAGAGCAGGTGCTCAAAAGCATCACAACAGGTGCAGCCGGCAGCTGGTCTTTGTCAAACCTTGCACCAAGAATGCTGAAAGGCGATTTCGAGCCAGGGTTTTATGTGAAGCATTTTATCAAAGATATGGGCATTGCACTTGAAGAAGCAGAGCTGATGGGGGAAGAAATGCCAGGGCTCTCACTTGCGAAGTCCCTTTATGAAAAGCTGAGCGAACAGGGCGAAGAAAACAGCGGGACCCAGAGCATCTATAAATTATGGGTCAAATAGTTTGCAGCATCCTCAAAACAAACTAAAAACCTGTCCCAAATAGGGACAGGTTTTCTTGATATTATTTTCCGATGAATTGCTGCGTCCAGTAGTTGCCAGATTTCACATAACCAACACCGATATGTGTGTAGCTTTTGTTTAAAATGTTCGCTCTGTGGCCTTCACTGTTCATCCATGCTGTCACAACTTCTTGAGGAGATTTTTGACCTTGGGCAATGTTTTCACCTGCTGATTTGTAAGTGATACCGAATTGCTTCATTTGATCAAATGGAGATCCATAAGTTGGGCTTGTATGAGAGAAATAGTTTTTATCTTTCATATCTTGAGATTTTGCGCGAGCAGATTTGCTTAATTTAGAATCAACAGAAAGGGCCTTTAAGCCTTGTTTTGCACGCTCTTTATTTGTAAGCTCAACCACTTCTTTTTCAAATGCATTTAAGCTGCTGTCTGCTTTTGATGCCGTTGTGTCTTTTTGGTCAGCTTTTGTGTTGCTGTTGTTGTTTGTATTTTCTTTTGCTGGAGTGCTTGGTTTAGAAGCAGTTGGTTTTTTCACTGATTCTTGTTTTTGTTCTTGTTTTGCTTTGTTTACTTCTTTTACTACTTTTGTTCCTGTAACAGGTTGACCGCTTTTGATCAGTTTGTTTAATAGAGCTTCGATCTCTTTTTGATTCGACTTGCTTAGCTTGTTTACATCTGAAGAGATATGTAATTTTGCTGCTAGTGTATGAAGATCAATAGCTTGATGCTGTACATTTATTACTTGTTTCAGGTTAAGCTCCTTCGCATCAGCTGAATGTCCTCCAGTGAATGTGATGAGTGCAGCAGCTGTCAGCGCTGAAAAAAAGAATGATTTCTTCTTCATATTGTAACTCCTCCTAAAATCTTTGTTTTGTTTTCTCACAAAAAATCATAACATGGACTTTTTGTTATAAACGTACCAGCATCCTCCATTGACAATGCAAGTTTGTCATTTTTGTTAAAGTCATCGTAAGAGCCGCTTCATATCAAAGGATAGGGAATTCTTCCATTTAAAGAAAACGACATAAACATACCATTATTTTAAAGTGTTAGTATATTTTTTTGCAGATTAGGGATTGACAGCTTTTTTTCACTCGTTTCGCTGTAACAACTATTACAAAAGTGTTACAATAATGAGTGGTAATTGTAAAAGATTGAAAAGGATGAGAGGAGCTACATAAGTGGGAGAGAAACAGCATCAAGGTGCTGCCGAGCAAAAAAAAATCAAGCGCCGGAACGCCTGGAGAATTAATCTCTTTTTCTTCGCTGTATTTAGTTTATTTGCTGGACTTGTGATCAAGCTTGGTGTGCTGCAAATCGTCAATGGTGAAGATTATAAAAAGCAAGCCAACCGAACAGAGGTCAAAACAGCATCATACCCGTCTCCAAGAGGAAAAATGTATGACGCGAGAGGAAGAGTCGTCGTTGATAACGAAAGTGTACCTGCCATCGTTTATACATCAGAAAGCGGTGTGAAAGCGGAGGATAAGATTAAGGTAGCAAGAAAACTTGCGACTTATATAAAAATGGATACTGATTTTTTGAGAGAGCGTGACATTCGAGATTTTTGGCTGGCGAGCCATCCGAAAGAAGCGGATAAACTCATTTCAAAAGCGGAGAAAAAAGATATCGATGCAAAGGATGTCTATCCGCTTCAAGTAGAGCGTGTCCCAAAGAAAGAAGTCAAAGCGATCGAAAAGGATGCAGAGGAAAAAGCTGTTGCAGCGATCTACCGTAGATTTACAGGCGGATATGCCTTTGAGCCCCAAATCGTGAAGGCAATGAACCCAAACGAAGAGAAAAAAGGGAACGAAAAAGTGGCTTTACTCGATGAAACGAAAGAATCAAAACAAACTTCATCCGTAAGCCTGACATATGAAGAAATTTCACTTGTCTCAGAGCATCTTGATGAACTGCCTGGTGTGAACGTCATCAACGACTGGACAAGAAAATATCCGTATGAAAAGACCCTTTATAATGTACTTGGCGGTGTGACTACACCAGAGCAAGGAATCATTAAAGAGCGTGAAGATTACTATATGGCAAGAGGCTACTCGCGAAATGACCGGGTAGGGAAGAGCTATTTAGAATATCAATACGAGGATTTTCTAAACCCAGAGAAAGCGACCGTTCAATATACACAGGTTGGCGGGAAGCTGCTCGATGAAATCAAGCGGACAGAAGGACGAAGAGGACTTGATCTTGCGCTGACATTTGATATGGAGCTGCAAAAGGAAGTCGACAAAATCGTTGAATCAGAGCTTAGATCCGCCAGCGCGAGAAACTATATGATGGATCGTGCCTTTGTCGTCATGATGGACCCTCACACAGGGGATGTTCTCGCCATGTCAGGCAAGAAAATGGACGGCAGAGACGTCACAGATTATGCGATCGGAACATTTACGACCCAGTACGAAATGGGCTCTGTTGTCAAAGGAGCCACAGTACTTGGCGGTTATCAGGACGGGATGTCACACAACCAAGCCTATATGGATACACCGCTCTATTTTGCAGGGAGTAATGGAAAGCCGAAACAGTCTTACAAAGTTCTTGGATGGGTTAACGACATTCAAGCACTCCAAAAAAGTTCCAACGTCTACATGTTCCAAGTAGCGATGAGAATGGCGGGCATCACCTATCAAAAGGATGGACCGTTACCTGCAAGGCCTGAGCACTTACAAAAAATGAGAAACTACTATGCGCAATTCGGTCTTGGCGTGAAAACGGGGATCGATCTGCCGCAGGAATCAAGCGGGATGCAGACGCATCCTAAGACGGTCGGCGGACTCTTGCTTGATGAAGCAATTGGTCAGTATGACACGTATACACCGCTTCAAGTGGCACAATACATGTCAACGATCGCCAATGGAGGAAGCCGTATTCAGCCAAGAGTAGTGAAAAGTGTTCATCTTCCAACGAAGAAGGATGAAGTAGGCCCAGTCGTAAAAAAATATGAGCCGAAGGTGCTGAATACGATTAACAACTCGAAAGCAGATATTGACCGCGTAAAAACGGGACTGAAAATGGTCACATCAACAGGCGGAACTGCCGCTGGCCGGTTTGGTCAGCATGATGTCGCGGGAAAAACAGGTACAGCGCAAACGTTCTACTATGGTGCCAACCGCAGCTGGTGGGGAAATTCAACGTACAACTTAACCTTTGGAGGATATTATCCTTCTTCTAATCCAAAGGTGGCGTTTAGTGTCGTGACACCTTATGTCTCAGATAAGGATCCTGTTATTAAAAACATCCCGAGTAAAATTGTGGATAAGTACGTTGAATTACAAAAGAAATATGAAAAACAATAAACCGCAGGGAGCACAGCAGCAGAAAGTGCTCCCTTTTTGCTGAAAATATGGACGTTTCCCTCGATGACAGAAGGAAAATACGGGTTTTCTAGCGAATCTTTTTTATACATCAATCTAAGGACAACCCTAAAAAATGAAAAGGAGGGTCGGACGACGATGGAACAACAAATGAAAGATTCGAATCAATTGTATTCGAACATCGATTTACATGCCGTTCTTTCTTCTAATGGCCGCTTTCTCTACATTTCTTCCAACTGTAAGCAGCTTTTGCTCTATGAACAAAAGGATTTACTAGGGTGTTTTTTGAAAGACTTTGTTCATACCGAAGATCAATTTCTCGTCGAAAGTTATTTTTACAATCAGCACATGCTAGAGGTTTGCCACTTTAGACTGCTAAGAAGTGATCTGACAGCTGTATGGATCGAAGCAAGCATTGATTTTGTTGCTTGTGATGGGTTAGACAACGAAGTAAGTAGAGAAATGATCCTGAAAATGAGGGTGCTGGATACTGAGCCCCAAAAAGCAGCATTTCAAACAACATCAAACGTAGCAGAACAGTCGTTAGGCAGTCTGCCGGCTTTCCAAAATGTCGGTGAAGCTGAACAATTGATTGCCATGCTGCCAAATCCGTTATGTATTACGACTTTAGGGAAAATTGTGTATGCGAATGATGCAATGCTGCAATTAATGGGGGTAAGTGCAAGAGATGACATGATCGGCAAGTCCGCGTTTGATTTTATTGCTGAAGAGTACCATGACATTGTCAGAAGCCGAATAACAAGGCTGCAGCAAGGACTTCCAGTCGGAATGATTGAACAGATATGGAAGCGTCAAGATGGGAGCAGTATTCATATTGAGGTAAAGTCATCACCGACGATTTATCAAAATCAGCGGGCAGAGCTTTTACTGCTCGTGGACATCTCATCCCGTAAAAAATTTCAAACCGTTCTTCAAAAAAGCCGGGAGAGGTATCAGCTGCTCATTCAAAACTCCATTGATACGATTGCGGTCATCCATGATCACAAGTGGGTGTTTATGAATGAATCTGGCATTAAATTATTTGAAGCCGAGCATTACGATAAATTAATAGGAAAGGATATCTTTCATCAAATTCATTCCTGTGATCAGCAAAAGGTCAAAAAGAGTTTATCACGTATTATTGAAAGAGCATCAGATTCTGAGATTGTCACAATGAGCTGTCATACGTTTAAACATAAGCTGATTTATACAGAAATGGTCTGTATCCCAACTACATTTTTTGGAGAAACAGCGGTTCAAATTATTTTAAGAGATATCTCCGAACGTAAGCAGACAGAAGAGCTCATGCTCCGCTCTGAAAAATTATCGATTGCAGGCCAATTGGCGGCTGGCATTGCACATGAAATCAGAAACCCATTGACCGCCATCAAAGGCTTTTTACAGCTCATTAAACCGAAAACAAAAGATCGCGATCAATACTTCGAGATTGTTTTCTCTGAGCTGAGCCGAATAGAAATTATCTTGAGTGAGCTGCTAATGCTGGCGAAACCGCAGCAAACGTCCTCAATGCAGACGCTTGATTTGAAAAAAATCATCAGCGAAGTCACAGCCTTGTTAGAAACACAAGCGAACTTAAATGGCATTTTAATGAACACAAGTGAGATAGAGGAGGGTCTCCTGATGAACGGGGATCAAAATCAGCTCAAGCAAGTGTTTATCAATTTAATCAAAAATGCC
The DNA here is from genome assembly GCF_038593285.1 of Bacillus sp. FSL R5-0712. NCBI lineage: Bacteria > Bacillati > Bacillota > Bacilli > Caryophanales > Bacillaceae > Bacillus > Bacillus sp. FSL R5-0712. The sequence goes on from NZ_CP151981.1 coordinate 1,371,733, forward strand.
GTAGAATCCATGCCGGACGGAGGAAAGGTAGACATCACAGCCAAAGCAGAAGGTGATGGAATACTTGTCACGATTCGTGATGAAGGGATCGGCATTCCTGAATCGGTGATGAAGCGGATTGGAGAGCCCTTTTTAACCACAAAGGAAAAAGGAACCGGACTTGGCCTCATGGTCACATTTAATATTTTAGAAAATCATAACGGGACGATCCGTGTGGATAGTCAGCCTGAAAAGGGCACCGTATTTCACATCATGTTTCCTGCAAAATAAAAACAACGGCAAGAGAGCCGTTGTTTCAATCTAGCGAATGAATAGAACGTTTTTCGAGTACAAATTGTTCTAGCCGGTCAAGTCCTTCTTTCAGCGTTTCAAGTGAATAAGCGTAAGACAGGCGCACATACCCTTCGCCGAGTGGAGAGAAAGCAGAGCCTGGTACGACCGCAAGTCTTGTACTTTCTAACAGCTCCATGCAAAAATCAAAGGAACTCATCCCAAACGATTCAATGGATGGAAAAATATAAAAAGCGCCAGAAGGTTTAATCACCGGAAGCCCCATAGAAATGAGCCGATCATATACATAATCGAGTCTTTTCTTATATTGCTCTCTCATGATCAGTGCATCATCCACACCATTTGTCACAGCTTCAAGTGCCGCCTTTTGTGAGACAGCCGAGGCACAAGACACGTTATATTGATGTACTTTTAATACATGTTTAGCAATTGGAGCTGAAGCAAATAAAAATCCAATTCTCCATCCAGTCATGCTATGAGATTTAGACAGTCCATTGATGACAATGGTCTGTTCTTTTAAGAAAGAGGCAATTGAATGATGCGGCCGGTCAAATGTCAGCTCGCTGTAGATTTCATCGGATAAAATAAAGATGTCTTTTCCTTCAAGGAGCTGGGCAATTTCTTTCAATTCTTCTTCTGAAAGCGTGACACCAGTCGGGTTTGAAGGGTAAGGAAGAACCACACACTTTGTCTTTTCCGTTAGCGCATCCTCAATCAGCTTGGCATTCAATTTAAAGCCGGCATTCGTTGTGTCAATATGTACGGGCATGGCACCGCACATTCGAATGATCGGTTCATATCCGGGGTATACAGGTCCAGGTAAAATGACCTCATCGCCTTCTGTTAAAATGGTTCGAAACGCAGCATCAATTGCTTGACTTGCACCTGTCGTCACAATGATTTCTGACTCTGCATCATAATCAAGATTCACTTTCTTCTTGATATAATGCTGGATCGCTTGTCTTAGCTCTAGGAAACCAGCATTGTGAGTGTATGAGGTGAAATTCTCGTCAATGGCTGCTTTGGCAGCTGTTTTGACATGATGCGGCGTATAAAAATCGGGCTGGCCTATCGTCAATGAAACGACATCTTCATATGACGATACGAGATTTGAAAATGTTCGAATGCCTGAAATTTCAATATCCTTTACTCTTGGATTCAGCAAATGCTCCATTTCTCATCACCTTAAAAATTTATGTTTTTATCCTATTTTACCATTCACTGCATAAATGTCACCTGCGAAAGGCACTGGATATCGTTATATGTAGTCTATTCTCCTATCCATCACCGCATGAGTGATATATTAAAGAAAGAGCAACATTTATTATAGCGTAACCTCAAGAGAAAATACAGGCTGTGATGAAGATGATTAGAAAACGGCAAAACTGCGTAAACTGAAAGAACGTGAGAATCAGGGTCATGGGAATTGCTTTCATAGACATACGATCTCCTAAAGGAGGACGATAGATGGAACAATCAGCGAAGACATCGAAAATCGCGTTTCTATCCGTGCTGAGCAACACATTTGTTGTCATCTTAAAAATCATTGTGGGTCTATTAACCGGATCTGTCGCGGTTTTATCAGAAGCCATTCATTCGTTTCTCGATTTAATGGCATCGTTTATTGCATTTATTTCTGTTCGTATTTCAAGAAAGCCAGCAGATTCTAAACATCCTTATGGACATGGAAAAGTCGAAAATATTTCTGGAACGATTGAGACACTGCTGATTTTCGTTGCTGGCATTTGGATTATATACGAATGTGTTCACAAATTAATGCATCCAGAGCCAGTCAAGCTGCCTGTGCTTGGCATTGTGGTCATGCTGCTAGGCGCGCTCATCAATTTTGTTGTATCGAGGGTTGTGAACAAAGAGGCTGAGCGAGTACATTCAGTTGCCATGAAATCAAATGCACTGCATCTTTTAACGGATGTGTTTACGTCATTAGGGGTGGCATTTAGTTTATTGCTTGTGGCATTAACCGACTGGTATTTCCTAGATCCGATCATTGGAATGGTTCTGGCCCTCTTTATTATGCGTGAAGCGTTTAAACTCATGAAGGAAGCCTTCCCGCCGCTTGTTGATGCTCGGTTAACACCAGAGGAAGAACAATCAATCGAAGCGATCATTCAAGGATTTAGTCAAGAATTTATTGAATATCATGACTTTCGAACAAGGCGGTCTGGTGCCGAGGAATATATTGATTTTCATTTGATTGTAGATGGAAAGACAACGATTGAAGATGTTCACCAATTATGTGATCGAATTGAAGAGAAGATTCAGCTGGAATTTCCGCATGCACAAATCTTTATTCATGTGGAACCTGAAAGTGAAAGAAGCGCACAAACGTAAAAAAGGCGATCAACCTATTCTCAGGTTGTATCGCCTTTTTTACGCTTCATCTATGAAATGAAATCAATATCCATAAGCAGTATCGTAGTCTTCATACCAAGAGATATAAGCTGTGTCATCATTTGACAAACCATGCTTCATATCTAAAAAATCAGCCTCGCAAATATCTTCAATTACAGTCATTTCGTTGTTCTTTAATAATACGACAGTTCCCATCATGAACACCTTTCTTTAAAAAATCCTTGACTATTGTACCATTTGAAGAATCATTGTCAACAGAAGAATGGAAACAAGACGAAAATATCACAAAATGTTAAAAAATCAGGAGGTAAAAGAACTAGAAGTGCCATGTTTTTCACAAATTTTCAGTATTTATTCACATAAATCGCTTAGATCAAACTGATCTAAAATGTATGTAAAAGTGTAAAGCTCCATTGATCTTGCTATATTCATAGGATATAATAACGAATGATTATAAGAAATTTATAGAAAACATACATAATAAAGGAGAAATAGGATGGAAACCAACATAACAGAACCACACATACAAGAAAAGAAGCATCCTGAGCTAGCAGGTGTAGGCTATCGTTTTCTTGCACACCTTTTGGACGGTATCATTATCGGCGTACCAATTGCATTTATCATGTTTATTTTGGCGTCAGTCTTTTTTATCTCAAGCCCAGAGGCAGCAATGATGATGGATGACGACAGTTATTACTATTCTTCAACCGTCATAACGGATGAGGAGTGGGAAGCTATTATGGGACTGATCTTTTTCTATATAGGGGCAATCTTGATGGGTACCGTGGTGACATGGCTTTATTACGCCATCATGGAATCATCAAAATTGCAAGGAACACTTGGAAAGATGGCTCTCGGCATCAAAGTAACAAAAGTCACAGGCGAAAAGGTCACATTCGGACGTGCAACTGGCCGCTTCTTTGCAAAAGGCTTTTTGTCTCCGATCTTATATATTGGCTATATCATTGCTTTCTTCACAGAAAAAAAACAAGCACTTCACGATTTGATTGCAAGTACCATTGTTGTGAAGAAATAATGAAAAAAGCACCTCTGCTATATGGTAAGAGGTGCTTTTTTTCATAGATCGATCGTATGGAAGAGGGAAACAGCACATAAAATAGAATGATAGTGAAAAATGAGGCAGGGAAGGGAGACAATCGATTGAGAACAGGAAAAAAGACCGCACAGAAAAAAGGGGCAGGCTTTGGGCTGTTTTTGACAGCACCTGTGCTGGCCTGGGCGTTGTATGATTTTGCAAATACGATCTTTTCATCAAATATGATCACCATTTTCTTCCCATTTTACTTGCAGGAAACGATCGGGGACAGTGCGAGAATGGACCAGATCGCCAGCACCTTTATTTCTTATGCAAACGCACTAGCCAGCTTTTTTCTCGTCATTTTTACACCTTTATACGGAGTGCTGATTGATCGTACAGGGAAAAAGAAACGCTACATTACGGTGTTTACGTTCATATGTATTGCTTGTACGTTGTTGATGGGGATTTTTGCTGGGATTGATTTCTCAAGTGAATGGTTTGGGCTGCCTGTTTCTTTATTAGTCGTGGTCACTTTGTTTGTGATCGCAAAGTTTTTTTATCATTCTAGTCTTGTTTTCTATGACACCATTTTGCCTGATCTTGGGACAAAGGAAGAAATCCCGCTTATTTCAGGATTTGGTATCGCCGTTGGCTATTTAGGAACACTTGTCGGTCTCTCTGTTTATTTACTTGTCGGCAATGACCAGTTTCATGAAGCATTTATTCCGACAGCTCTTTTATTCCTTCTCTTTTTTCTACCCTTTCTCTTTTTTGTAAAAGATCCTCATCCGCTGCCTCAGCGAGAGAAAAAGGCGTCTTTTTTCAGCGGGTATAAAGAGATTATTCACACGTTTAAAGAGATGAAAAAGTACAAGCCAGCTTTTATCTTTATGATTGCTTTCTTTTTTATGAATGATGCTTTACAAACAGCGATTGCGATGATGGCTGTTTATGCCAAAATCATCATTGGCTTTACCGCTGGGCAATTTATTTTGCTCTATCTTGTGTCGACCATTTCAAGTATCATTGGCTCCTTTCTGTTTGGATATATCACAAAAGCGATAGGGGCAAAGCGATCGATTACAGTCGTGTATGTCATTTTAATTGTGGCGCTCATTCTGGCTGTGACAGCGGCAACCGAATGGGTCTTCTGGATAGCGGGCAGTTTATTCGGGATTTCACTTGGCGCAAGCTGGGGGGCATCACGAATCTTGATTATTGAACTGACACCGAAGGAAAAGCGAGGACAGTTTTTTGGCCTCTTTGCATTCTCAGGGAAGGTGTCTTCCATTATCGGGCCGATCATTTATGGCTCAGTTACCCTGCTGTTTGCAGAGCACGGAAATCTCGCAAGCCGCCTTGCACTAGGGTCTTTGCTCATCCTTGCAGCGATAGGACTTGTGATTCATCAATTCGTTCGAGAGAAAGCGTAAAGAAACGTCAACTTTTTACCTATGCTGCCGATATAAAAAGTACAATCTTATATTGAAGAATAGAGGGATTTCCGTGGCTTTAAACAAACAAGAAATTTTACTTGACTCTGGTACCAATGAATTGGAAATTGTGAAGTTTGAAATTGGTGCAAATCAATTCGGCATTAACGTCATGAAAGTAAGAGAAATCATTCAGCCGGTTGAGGTGACGGTTGTACCGCACTCTCACCAAGATGTAGAAGGGATGATTAGTTTACGAGGCGAGATTTTACCAGTCATCAATCTATTTTCCTTTTTTAATGTCGAGTCAGATCAGTCAGAACAAGAGAAATATATTGTGACTGAATTCAACCAACGGAAATTTGTGTTCCATACAGGAACGGTATCACAAATTCACCGCGTCAGCTGGGAAGAGATTGAGAAGCCGACTGCACTCAATCAAGGGATGGACCGTCATTTAACGGGCATCATTAAGCTTGATGAAAAAATGATTTTCCTTCCAGATTACGAAAAAATCATTTATGATATTGAATCCGCTTCTGGTGTTGATACGTATCATATGTTTGACGGTGAGAAAGACGAGAGAAGAACAGGGAAGAAACTGTATGTCGTTGAAGATTCTCCGCTTCTCATGCGTTTATTAACAAATGAATTAACCGAAGCAGGCTATAAAAACATTGTGACCTTTGAAGATGGCAAACAGGCATATGATCATGTCATGGACCTTGTCAGCAAAGGAATCAGTGTCACAGAAGAAATTGATATGATTATTACGGATATTGAAATGCCTAAAATGGATGGCCACCGGCTAACAAAACTGCTGAAGGACAATCCTTTAACAAATTCCATTCCGATTCTTATTTTCTCTTCGTTAATCACTGAAGATTTGCGTCATAAAGGGGAAACGATCGGGGCAGATGATCAAATCAGTAAACCAGAAATTCATCAGCTGATTGAAAAAGTCGATCATTTTATTATCTAAACTAAAAAACCACTCGGTATGAGTGGTTTTTTCTGTTTAAAAATAACTTTCCCCGAGACGTTTGAAGACGGGCTTTGTGTAATGTGATTTTTGTTTTGTGGCGGCAGGTTTTTCTTTTAAACCGACATACGTTTGAAGTATTTGCTTTGCTCGGTTTAATGACATATTCGCTTTCGGATTGCGATATGATTGATTTAAATTTCCTAAGTGTGGCAAAAATTCGAAGTCTTCTTTCGTTGGTGGCAGGTGAAAATAATAATCTCCAATTTCAATCAGCACGTCGGACTGTTGTTGACTATACTTGGGATTGTTAGAGAAATGTAGGCCCACTTTTCTTCCTTTACCTTCTTGCAATAGTTTTTGCAGCGCGCGTTTTTTCAAAAGATAAAGAAACTTGGGGTTTGGTGCGGTTTTAGCATGGCGGTTAACAGTATAAATGGCTTTTGCGATGTTTTCTGCTGTAGGTTCTATGTCTTTAGTATGAGCATAATCGTCCATTTTTTCTCTCCTTTGTCTTTCGTCTTCCTGTGCTTAGTATAAATTATACGTTTTTATTAGTAAATTGCAAATAGAGTTATTGTAAAAAGCGATGGGATTCTCATCGCTTGTATTTACAATTGCCATTCATGATAGGTCTAAAACACCTTCTGCTTTTTAGTAAACAAGCTATCTGCCATCAGTTTTCCTCTACCTGTTTTATTTGGAGAAGATCCAGCTGTTTTAATTTTCTATATGCTAAAGGTGTCGTATTTTTTATTCTTTTAAACAAATTGATAAAATAGCTTGTGCTGTTGAAGCCTACTTGGTAAGCGATTTCTGTGATAGTGAAATCCGTTTCTTGAAGCAGGATGAGGCTTTGCTGAATTCTATATTCATTTACATAATGCATAGGTGATTTCTTTAAAATGTCTTTGAAGGATCTGCAGCATTCTGAGCGGCTAAGCTGTCCTGCACGAGCAATATCTTGGAGAAGGATCTTTTCATGATAATGCTGATGAATCCATTTCAGCATGTGTTTCATCCGTTCGTTTTTATCGTGTTTACGCGCATCATGTTTCATTTGGAAGCCATTTTGTAATAAGCTTTTCCAAATGGTGATGAGCTGAATATTGAGTTCAAGTTCATAATAGACTGGAGTTTCATCAATTAATTGTTGAATGGTTTGAATACATTGATAAATATGTTTAGGCCAGTGATCTTTTTGGTTGAGTAAAATATAAGCTGTCTGGCTCGCATGCATATAAGGATGGACAAAAGTGGTGAATAATTCATTCGCTGTGATGAAGTAGGGAGAGACATTTAAACAAACATAAGTACATGCCGTCCCATTCGCATCTTTTGCCATGTGCAGGCAGCCACTATTGATGAAAATGCCATCTCCTTGCTTTACATATAATGTCTCTTCATTGATATGAAATTCAGCCTCACCCTCTAAAATAAAGACAAATTGAAACTCGTCATGCCAGTGAAGAGGAATATAGCCGCTTCTATGATGACGAATCTTCGTATGATAAAGAGCAATAGGCCATGCTGTCGTGGAATGCTCCGTTAATTCTTTCAGGTTGCAGTCAATCAGAAAATGATGGTTGTGCATAATTCTCCTCAATATTCTTTTATTTTTATGTTCAATTAATATATCAATATGTAACAAAGTGAACTACTATCAACTATATTATCATGATTTGTTAAGAATTGAGGAGAATGAAAATGAATAGGAGAAAGGGCATTTTACTTGTACTCATAGGCGCCATCTGCTGGGGTGTAGGAGGAACGATTTCACAAAAATTGTTTCAGCAATATGGGATTGATGTCAATTGGCTTGTGACGGTCCGGCTGCTCATCTCAGGGGGATTGCTTTTATTTGTTCATGTGATGACAAAAGAAAAAACACATCTGATGGGTGTGTGGCAAAAGAAGAGGACAGCGATGCAAATCCTTCTATTTGGACTAATGGGGATGCTGGCTGTTCAATATACTTATATGGCATCCATTCAACATGGAAATGCTGCTGTGGCAACGCTGCTTCAGTATACAGCCCCTGTTATGATTATCGTGTATTTGGTCATTCGCAGGCAATCAACCTTCACTAGAAGAGATCTAGTCACAGTGGTATTGGCTTTAGCAGGTATGTTTTTCTTATTGACGAATGGTTCTATTTCAACATTAACCGTTCCATTTGCGGCAGTGATGTGGGGAATATTATCGGCTGTGGCGCTCTCGTTTTATACGTTATATCCAATCAGACTGTTAAAACAATTCGATTCTCTAGTGGTTGTCGGCTGGGCGATGCTGATAGGAGGAGGCGCCCTTAGCTTGATCCATCCTCCTTGGAAGGTTAATCTCACTCATTTACCTTTTGAAGCGTATGTCTATTTATTATTTGTGGTCATATTTGGAACGATGATCGCTTTTTGGTTTTACATAGAAAGTTTGCAATACTTATCACCAAAAGAGTCGAGCTTAATTGGAAGTGTTGAGCCCCTTGCAGCAGTCGTTACGACAGTTTTCTGGTTAAAAGAGCCATTCGGACTTTTCCAATGGATAGGGACAGCTTGTATTGTCTATATGATTTTATTCTTGGCATTGTATCAGCCGAAAAAATGAGAGGGATGGGTGTTGAACAATAGAAGGAACGATAAGAAGAGTTGACTGAATGAAATATAAATAAAGTGAACTATTAGTTCATGATAACTACCTATTTATTAAAATGGGTAGTTTCTCAAATGATATTTTTTATATGATGTAAGCAGATGAATTATTTTGTATGAATAGAATAAGCGCAATAAAAACAACCATTAAAGTCCGTTTCATTTGTCATTTGTTTGGCTTCGCCCATGGCGCTTTCCCCATTCATATGCATGCCAATCAATGTACGGCTTGCAGCATCACCTAAAAATGCACAATCTTCTGTATGTACAACAAACTGTCCCTGTTCATTCTTTGTATGAATAAAATAGTAACTTTTTAGCATTTCCTTCACCTCCAACCTGACTATCCTACTATAAAACGTTTAATGATGTAAAGGAATTTTATTGTGAAAAACAAGAAAAAATGGATCAACAAAACAAAACGAGAGGTGCTAAATGGATGGAGGGGGGAGTAAAGCGAGGTAAATGTGATTTATTTATGCATGCTTCAAGCAGATTCTATGGGCAGAGGAAATGAAATGAAGGATGTTTCAGCCATGCAAAAAGGACTTTCCTGAAAAGAAAGTCCTTTTGCTATTTACTTATTGAACTCCCTGACCCTTTAGTTCACGCTGCACGTCTAAGTCGGCAGCTTCTCTGCTGAACTTTGGCAGTGTAATGAAGTAAAAAAGGAAGACGAGTAAAATAATAAAGCCCATTCCGTAATAAATATAAGAAACATTTGTGATGAGTTTTGGAAATAATACAGCAATCAGACCTAATGTCATCGATTGAGCAAACATAGTAAGCGGATCAACCCATCCTGACACACGGCCCATCAGGCGTGGGTGGACGATTCTAGGCAGCCAGCCGCCAATGACAATGTTGACTGGGCCAATGCATGTACCAATGACAAATGATGTGACATAAAACAACCATAATGTATGGGTAGAACCAAGGACAAAAATCAAAATACCTGCGACCAGAATTGGAATCGACATGAGATATTGCATCTTTACCTTCTTAGCGAGGACAGAGCCCATTAAGCTTCCAACGAGCAATCCTGCACCGATCGCAATGGTAAAGAAGGATGTATGCAGCTCAAAATGGTCCGGTGAAAGTCCATATTTCATTGTAAACATCGGAAGAACGGCAAATGCGCCATTGACTAGACCGAAAACAAAAAAGCCAAAAATTAAAGAAGCCAATAATTTATTTTTTAAAATATACAGTATGCCTTCTTTAAAATCTTTCAGAGACGTTTTAATGGTCATGCCTCTCCAGCCAGCTTGTCCATTTGGCTGACGCGCTTCAATTGGAATGTTACATGAACGAATCAGGATGCCTGAAATAATAAAGCTGACTAAATCAATTGTAATGGCACCGTGAAGACCAATCGTTTTATACATAATGGCACCGAGTCCAACGCCAAATACCATAAATAAACTAAACAGCATTTGATTTAAGCCAGCGGCTTTTGCATATTGATCTTTATTTAAAATGGCCTGAACGAGAGAAGCTTCAGCTGGATAGAAGAATTTCGTAATGGCACTTCGAATAAACAAGATCAAGAAAATAAGTGGCAGTGAATTAAAATAAATAACGATGAATAATACAATCGTCAGCCCAGCTCGTATCCAATCACAATTCTCTGCGACTTTTTTACGATCAAACCGGTCTGCGACCACACCGACCATAAAAAAGACAAAGACAGTAGGAAGAGAATACATAAGCTCAGCCAATGTGGCGTATGCGGGCTGATGACTAAAATGGTCGAGCAAATAAAAGGCAAACGCCATATTGCCTACTGTTGTCCCCATTTGCGAAGCAAGTGCCGCAAAAAAGAGACGAACAAAATTTCTGTTTTTAAAAATATCCATAAATACGCTCCTTAACCTGAAGATCCCACTTTATATCATATAAAATTTTAACCATTCGTACAATTGATTTCATCTACTGGCTAATGGTCACAGGTGTTCCGTTTGGAACGAGTGAAGCAAGCTCGATGACATTCTGATTATACATGCGAATGCATCCTCTAGAAACAGCTTTACCAATTGAAGACGGGTTATTCGTACCGTGAATGCCGTAATGAATTTTTGAGAGGCTCAGCCAATAAGCGCCAAAGGGACCTCCTGGGTTTGGCTGTCTGTTGACAATATAATAAGAACCTGTCGGTGTCATATTTAAAATTTTCCCTGTTGCAATCGGATACGAACGAATAAGCTGTGATCCAGAAAACAAAACAAGACGTTTCGTTGAAATCGAAACAAAGATGCGGTAAGGGATCGTATTAGGATCCGGCAAACCAGGAATAATGATGACCTCATTTTGTTCGGGCTCGCGAGCTTGAAGTGACGGATTTGCAGCCTTTAAGGCATCTGTTGTTGTTCGAAAATCAAGTGCTATAGAAGCAAGGGTTTCCCCGCTTTTCACCGTGTATCGAAGCACCAAAGCACACTCCTTTTACTCAAATAAAAGAAGCCGTGATGCCGTCGCTTGACATACTATATGGACGGAATCAGGCCCCGTAAGGTTTCTCCTAACATTTGTCATGAGAAAGATCTTTGATTATACATATGCAGGAGAGGGCAGTTTGGCTTCTATTTATACGCGAGATGTCAAGGTAAAAAAGGTTAACTCGGGTTTGGCTAAAAACCGAAGCGGCAGCCGCGTTGTTCCAAGTCCACGGTTGACATAGATTCGGTGCTGATCGCTGCCGTATATACCTTCTACATATGTACGGCCGTAAGGTGCTGTGAGAATCGGTCCATAGAAAGGCAGCTGCACTTGACCGCCATGCGTATGCCCGGAAAGCTGCAAGTTAATAGGTGTGGTTTTCAGCTCTAATGCGGCATCAGGCTCATGGACGAGCAGTAATGTAAATAAATCAGTTGATACTTCCCGTTTGATCAAATCGTAATCAGGCACGCTCATCATGAGATCATCCAGTGAAGCAATCTGAATATGCGCATGATCTTTTTCTAATAGAAACACATCATTTTTACATAAAGTAAATCCACAAGCCTCCATTGTTTTCTCATAAAGCTCCACGCCAAATGGTCCGTAGTCATGATTTCCGTAGATGGCAAGCTTACCGAACGGAGCATGAAGCTTATTCAAATAAGCCTTCGCTTTTTCATGCTCTTCAGAGGATGCTTGAAAATCAACGAGATCACCTGTGAACACAATGAGATCTGGAGATGCAGCATTGATTTTCTGGACGATGGCTTCTAGATTCTTCGCAGCGAATGTATCACTCAAATGAACGTCACTAAATTGGGCTATTTTAAACTGGTCAAATGAAGCTGGAAGCTGAGCATCTTGAATGGTCAGTGACACGGTATCGATCATGCGCGGCTCAATGTACCTGGCATATCCATATCCACAACTTGTAGCCAAAAAACCGAGAATACTCGCACCAGCTGCTCCTTTTAAAAATTGTCTGCGGGAAAGCTGCTTCATATAAGACTCCTTTATAAATAAAATTAAGTATAGCATCATATTTGGATAATCTCCCATATGGTGCACCGAGGGTCAATCATGATATGATAGACAACAATGAATGAATAGTCATTCAAATGACACAGAGGGGGAGAACAAATGACGAAACAAACAGTGATTGTCACAGGGGGATCAAGCGGTATGGGGAAGGCGATGGCTGCTCATTTGGCAGCTGAAGGCTGGAATGTCGTGATTACTGGTAGAACGGAAGAGACGCTGGAAAAAACGGCAAAAGAAATGAAGCAGAAGGGCGGATCGGTTGCTTATTTCCAAATGGATGTACGAAACCCAGAGGATGCTGACCAAATGGTTAAGTTTGCAGTGGATACATTTGGTGATGTCGATGCCCTCATTAACAACGCAGCAGGAAACTTTTTAGTGCCAGCAGAAAAACTGTCTCCTAACGGCTGGAAGGCTGTCATTGATATTGTGTTAAATGGTACATTTTTTTGCAGCCATGCAGTGGGGAATTACTGGATTCGTCAAAAGAAAAGGGGAAGTATGATTAACATGGTGGCCACCTATGCATGGGGTGCTGGTGTAGGCGTGGCGCATTCGGCGGCAGCAAAGGCCGGTGTGTTGTCTCTCACTCGAACGCTTGCTGTGGAATGGGGGAAGCAATATCGAATTCGCGTCAATGCGATCGCACCAGGTCCAATTGAGAGAACAGGCGGTGCAGATAAACTATGGGAATCTGAAGAGGCAGCGCAAAGAACATTAGATAGTGTTCCTCTTGGCAGACTGGGCACACCTGAGGAAATTGCAGCGCTTGTGAGCTTTTTATTGTCTGAGCATGCGTCTTATATAAATGGAGATTGTATCACGATGGATGGGGGACAATGGCTCAACCAATCACCATTTTGATTGACGATGTAAGACCTGCTTTTGATGTGGTATAATCACACAAAGAGAGAAGCAGGTGATGAAAATGGTCGATCCATTGGATATTTTAACGAATATTGAAGATGTTTTCCCGCACTATCAAGCAATATTCAGTGCGGAAGAGCAAAAAGTGATAGGCTATGAGATTCTAGGAAGAATGAAGCTTGAGTCAGAAACGGTCAGCCTAGGCTCCTTCTTTACGGATTCATCTATTCCTGACGAATATAAATTGGAAGTAGATCACAAAGTATTGACTCAAGCACTTGATCTCTTCACAACTGCAGATGACGATTTGCTCATTTTTATTAATCATGATGCCAATATCCTCATGCTGGATCATGGAGAAAGCTTTTTAGAACTTTTAAAGGAATATGAAGCACGGGGCATTCAGCTTAACCGGTTTGTTATTGAGTTTGCAGAGCATACGTTTAGCGGCGACATTGAACAGCTATACCATACGTTAACGTATTATCGTACATATGGGATTAAAATCGCCGTCTCAAATATAGGAAAAGAAAGCAGTAATCTGGACCGGATTGCCTTGCTTTCACCCGATTTATTAAAAATAGATTTACAGGCATTAAAGGCATCGGCTCCATCTCCTTCCTATGAATATGTCTTGTACAGCATTTCATTGCTTGCAAGAAAAATAGGAGCAGCCTTAATTTATGAGGATATTGAAGCAAATTTCCAGCTGCAGTATGCTTGGAGAAATGGCGGGAGATATTTTCAAGGGTTCTATCTTCATGATCCTGCAGGAGAATTAATCGACCGAAACCACCGAAAAGATCAGCTTAGAGAAGAATTCCAGCAATTTATTGCCCATGAGAAAAAGAAGCTGCAAGCGGTCTACGAACATTCTGAAACATTCTATAAACGAATTCATCAAGCTGTTACGACTTTAAAGAAATCGTGCAGCACAAATGATGAGCTCATTCAAAAGCTGGCACTCGAACTAACAGATTGCAGCTTCCGGATTTATATGTGTAATGAAGAAGGCTTTCAAATCACTGGAAATGTGTTCAAAAAAGAAGAAGAATGGCTGTTTCAGCCGGAGTATATCGAAAAAAACTGGAGCTGGCGTCCTTATTTCCTAGCAAATATTCTTCAAATGAGAATTAGCGGAAAAGGATTTTTCAGCGATATTTACAGTGATTTAGAAACCGGTGAGAGGATACGTACGTTTTCTTATCCTTTAGAGGGAGATATGTATTTGTTTATAGACCTTCCGTATGCTTATTTATATGAGCAAGATGGATTAATTTGAAGATGCGGCGTGAAGACAAACCCTCTCATTCGTTGTCAGTCCTATGTGCTAGTGCTCACGAATGTATAATTCGCTCCGCTCCGGTACTCGTCCTTCCTAGACTTCAAAAGTTTTCTATCACACTGAAATGTAAACAAAAGGCAGCCTTGAAGGCTGCTTTTTTTTGATAGAAAAAAGAAATAAAAAATGGTTGACAATGAAACTGATAATCATTATCATTTAGTTATAGAGAGAAGCTACTCTCTGTTCCCCAACCCCTCTATCAGATCAAGATCCAAAAAACTTGGCGCTACCCCCGCCAAGTTTTTTTTGTGCTTCAATCTTTCCCTTCATGCATAGGACAGCCCAAACCTTCCATACATCTTAAGTGATGATAGTTAGACGGTAGGAGGGAAACATCATGATCAAACGTGACACGCGGCTGCTCATTGATTTGCCAAGGCCAGATCACCCAGATGCAAATGGTGCCGCTGCTGTGCAAGAATTACTCGGCGGAAAATTCGGTGAAATGTCCACATTAAATAATTACATGTTTCAATCCTTTAACTTTAGAGGAAAACGAAAACTTAAACCGTTTTATGACCTCGTATCCAGTATTACGGCTGAAGAATTCGGTCATGTTGAGCTTGTAACCACAGCCATCAATCTCATGATTACAGGAACCACCCATGGCGGGGACCCAGATACGACGCCGATGAAGGCAGCTGTCGATAAACGAAATACACAGCATTTTATTCAAACAGCCCAAACAGGCTATCCGTTTGATTCAATGGCAAAACCTTGGACCGGAGAGAATGTGTTCTCAAGCGGCAACCTCATTCTTGATCTTCTCCATAATTTCTTTCTTGAATGCGGAGCACGTACGCACAAAATGCGCGTATATGAAATGACGGACCATCCTACAGCAAGAGAGATGATCGGTTATTTACTTGTCAGGGGCGGCGTGCATATTGTGGCATATGCAAAGGCACTTGAAGTCGCTACAGGAGTAGATGTGGGGAAAATGCTGCCAATCCCAAACCTCGACAACAAATACTTTGACTCAGCGAGAAAATTTGAAGATCAGAATGTTCATACAAAGCTGTATACATTTAGTGATACGGATTACAAGGATATTAATAAAATTTGGAAAGGCAGCCATCCGATTGATGGAAAGCCGCTGACAGTCATTGAGGGCACCCCGCAAGGTGCACCTGTGCCAGATTATAGAGAATTACCGGAAGAGTTTGCTCCAGGCATTTCAAAAGAGGATTTTGATGAAATTGCGAAACGGCTGATGAGATCTGCTGGTTTATAAAATCATGGTGCATGAGATGAGAAAAAAGACTCAAACTAAAAAAACAGATTCTTTTTCTTTTTTTGAATTCAAGAGGAAAAATATCATCTGAGAACACTTTATGGTATGATGCTTTGTAGGACTTGTGTATAATCAATACGGGTTCATCTTGAGTTGTTTTTTTGAAAGGAGTCTTTTTTTAGAATGTCACAATTAATGGGTATCATTACAAGGCTGCAAAGTCTTCAAGAGACAGCAGAAGCTGCAAACGAGCCGGCACAGCGTTATTTCGAAGTGAACGGTGAGAAAATCTGTAGTGTTAAGTATTTCGAAAAGAATCAAACGTTTGAATTGACTGTTTTTCAACAAGGGGATAAGCCAAATACTTTCCCATTTGACAACATTGATATGATTTCGATTGAGATTTTTGAGCTTCTACAATCCTAAGCTGAATCGTATGAAATGTTTTTTCTGAGGATTCCTTCGTTTATTGCGGCAGCATACATGGATCATCATAGATGATATGTACAAATGGAAGATGATCAATCAGCGCATTTTTCGGATAAGAGACCATTAAAAAGGAGTTCCTTTCTGTGAGTGATTCTTTTTTCTACAATCTTTCTGAAGATCATTTAGCGTTTTCTGATGTCGTCATGAGAATGAAAGACTTTATTCGAAAAGACCCTAGATCCGCCTATGTGTTATCAATTGGTACGGACTCTCAGGTCAATCAAAATGTCACAACATTTATGACTGCAATTCATCTCCACCGGATTGGCAAAGGAGCATGGGGCTGTCTCACTCAACAAGTGATCGAGAGACCCGTGCAAAGTCTTAGAGAAAAAATTTCATTAGAGACAGCGTTTAGCCAAAAGGTATGTGCAGACATCCTTGAGGGGCCTTTAACAGAACTGATGGATTTGCTTCTTCCGTTTGCTGAGGAAGGGGCAGACCTTCGTTTTGAAGCCCATCTGGATATTGGCAAAAAAGGAAGTACGAAAGAGCTGATTCAGGAAATGACCGGAATGATCACAGCTATGGGAATTGAAGCAAAAATAAAACCCGACTCATATGCAGCATTTTGCTATGCCAATCGATACACAAAATAAATTCCGTCATTTTTCTCCAAACCTTGTCGAAACGTGCGGTTGACGATTCGATTCTAGTTCCTTATTCTAGCTGTATAGAGAGGAAGCAGACATTCAAAAGCCTGCTAATCAATATAAAAGCATATATGAAACAGGGGGCCTGATGTTGAATGAGCGTCATCGAAAATCGTTTTAATGAAGAAGAGAAAAAGCTATTATTAAACGTATTGCTGAATCAGGAATATGCTGTCGAATTACTAAGCAGTGAGATCAATGATATAGAATGTGGAACAAAAAATGTCGACGACAATACGTATAAGCAATTGATCACATTGTATGACAGAGTAAGGTTTGAGAATTAATATTGGTTTAACATTCTATTAGATACTCGGGGGCTGAGTATCTTTTTTATGCAGAAAAAATCTTTCGACAAAATTCGTTTTAGTTTATGCTTAATCGTAATGGGGAATGTATGATTGATGATTGAGAGAAAAGGGGTCGAAGAAACATGATAGAGATAGAACCGACTCAATTGCTTGAGTCCACAGTAGCCGAGCATATGATTGATGCAGATAAAGTCGCACATGTTCAAATTGGAAATAACCTTGAGCATGCCCTATTGGTTCTAACAAAAACAGGATATACAGCTATACCGGTATTAGACGCTTCTTATCATTTACACGGGTTAATTGGAACGAATATGATTATGGATAAAATCTTCGGTTTAGAACGAATCGAATTCGAGAAGCTTGATCAGTTGAAGGTTGAAGAAGTCATGCTGAAGGATATTCCGAGACTTAAAACAACAGATCCTGTACTAAAAGGCGTTCACGCTGTGACGAATAATGGATTTGTTTGTGTAGAAAATGAGGAGCAGGTCTTTGAAGGCATTTTTACTCGACGAGTTGTATTAAAGCGCTTAAATGAGGTCATTCATTCCGCAAAAAAATGAGCTGCAGCCCAGCTTATTTTTTTTGCCTTCATAAGTTAAAATTTATATAATGAGCATATAAAATAAGAAAAACTTATAGAGAGAAAGGGGACGCCCATGCAGCTTCAGGAGTTACATATGCTTGTTGTGCTAAGTGAAGAATTGAATATGAGAAAGGCTTCAGAGCGGCTCTTTGTCTCTCAGCCTGCATTATCTCAAAGATTGCAGACGATCGAAAAGGAATGGGGAACCAAAATCTTTTTTCGTTCACAAAAGGGGCTGACTGTGACTTCGGCAGGTGAACAGATTATTCAATTTGCAAAAGAGGTGACGGTTGAACAGGATCGAGTGAGAGAGCGAATTGATGAACTTGAGGGTGATATTCACGGTACACTCAAGCTTGCGGTGGCGTCGATTATTGGACAGCACTGGCTGCCAAAGGTGTTAAAACGGTATGTTGAAAAATATCCAAATGCCAAAGTATCACTCGTTACTGGCTGGAGCAGTGAAATGCTCAAAAGCTTGTATGAAGATCACGTGCACATAGGAATCATTCGCGGTAACCCTGATTGGAAGGGGACAAAGGAATACTTGATGACAGATCATTTATATTTAGTCGATTCCGTGATCAAGGACGTAGATGAATTAATCAAGACAGAGCGGCCATTTATCCAATTTAAAAGCGACAGCACGTATTATCAGGAAATCCAGCACTGGTGGCACCAAAAGTTTAAAGTGTCTCCAAAGCAGACGATTTTAGTAGACCAAATTGAAACATGTAAACAAATGGCCTACCACGGCATCGGTTACGCCATTTTGCCTTCTGTTACCTTATATGACCACGAAAAAAGTGTTTATAAAACACCGCTTGTTGATGTGAACGGAGAGCAAATTGGCCGTGACACATGGCTGCTAGGCTATGAAGCGTCTTTTCAGTTAAAACAGGTGCAAGCTTTTGTCGGTGTGGTTAAAGAAATGCTTGAGAATGATGCCGTGTAAGTACCTTCTTGGAAGAAAGAAGGTGCTTTTTTTTAAGACCTTCGACTTCATACACTATTTGAGGAGCGATTTCACAAATGAGAAACAAACAGTTGATCAAAATCAACAAACCGAAATGGGGACATGATTTACGCGCGAGATGGCGTGAACGTTTTGCTCGTCATTTGTCAATCAAGGAACAAAAAGAGGCGGCAATAGATGACTTTCCATGGCATTTATGTAGCTCAGGAATGGTTACATGCCTTGAAAAAGATGAAGCGATTGACGCATTTCTTAAACAACCAAAGTACAAATGTACTGTTTTTTATCAATTTGTGAACGAGGCGTATCTGTTTGAAAATGCCAGCTCACTTTCAATTAATGATTTACCATATCAATCTGATGATATGGATTATAACGATATGTATGTGATGGATTGGAATGAAAAATGGACATTTGTGATGACGCATGAAACGGACTATGGTCCATAATTTATTCAAATAGATGAAACGATCGAATGATCAAGCTATGATCCTTTCGAAATAAAAAAACCGCCTTCCAGTTGGAATGAGCGGGTTTTTTATTTGGTTATGCTGATCTTGATCAATGTCTTTTCATAAAACATTTGACAATGAAAATCATTATCATTTAAAGTGTACATATAATAATTGAAAATGATTATCATTTAGATGAGGTGACCGATAGATGAAAGCACTAATTGCATTTGCGAGTATGTCTGGAAATACGGAAGATATGGCAGCGATCTTAAAGCAAACACTTGAAGGAAAAGGGATCGATACAGAGATGATGGAATTTGATGATACGAATGCAGAAGACCTTTCCTCATACGATTACGTATTCATTGGTTCTTATACATGGGGTGATGGAGATTTGCCTTATGAAGCAGAGGATTTTTATGAAGAGGTCTCTACTCTTGAACTTAGCCACATCAAAGCAGCTGTCTTTGGATCGGGTGATTACAGCTATCCGAAGTTTTGCGAGGCTGTCCATACATTCCATGACATGCTGAAATCAACGGGTGCATCTGTTTTTCCTGAAACATTAAAAATGGAGCTTGCACCGGATACAGATGAAGATGTGGCGTGCTGTCAGGAATTTGCTGCGAGCTTTTTAACGTGGGCTGCTTTATCTGAGAAACGAGTTGAAAATCATGTTTCATAAAGGAGCAACAGCCGTTGCAGCATCTAAAAGCGGTGGATATTTTGTTGCTGTAAAACGTGAAGGTATTTTTCACTATAGTGTGGAGAGCGGATGGCAGCAGCTGTTTAAGCTCAAGCATAAAATCCATGCGATCAGCTATATTGGCCCTTATTTATTCGGTGTTGGTGAAAATGGTACAGTGATTAGATCAGGAGATGAAGGCAGTACATGGGCGTTATCTTCATTCCCAACAAATGCAGTCGTTTGGTCTATTACAGGACGCAAAGATGGATTTGTGTGTGCGCATGGAAAACATAGTATCTATGTGTCAAATGATTTCGGAATTTCCTGGGAAATTATGAAGCCATTTGCTCATGTGAATCATCCGCCGGTCATTCGTTCTTTATGTGCTGCAGGTGACCATCTTTATATTGGAACACAGATTCATGAGGTTCACGGAGGAATATGGGTGTATGACTTGCAAAGTGAACATATTTTTCTTCTAAACAGAGAGGAGCACCGAATGACGGCTTCTATGCTGCTCTGTCATGAACATCTTCTTGTTTGTGCATTAGGTTCAAAAAAAGGCAAAAAAGGATCTGTTCAAATTTTAGATTTACATACAAATATTCTGCATGATATTCAATCACAGGCCTTTGCTAGAGAAGAATCATTTTTGGATGTGTCAGAGGATAATGGCATTGTGTATGTGACCACCTCACAAGACGAACACGGATTTTCTAAAGTGTATCAGCTTGATATTGAGCAAAAAGAGCTCAAATGGTTTGATACGATCAAAGGACATGGTTTTCGTGTAGCCAATCAAAACGAAAACTTTTTCTGTGCGGGTTTATATGAAAGTAAGTTTGTCAGGCCATATGAGGAGCCTGCATTGATTCATTGATAAGGAGGAAGAAAAAGTGACAGAAAAGGTTTTATTGGTATATGCCACGATGTCTGGAAATACAGAAGCGATGGCAGATTTAATTGAAAAAGGTATAACGGAAGCAGGAGCCAGCGTAGACCGGCATGAAGCGATGGATATTGATGCCGAGCTGCTCAATGATTACTCGCACATTATGTTAGGTGCGTATACATGGGGAGATGGCGATCTTCCGGATGATTTTATTGATTTATATGAAGAAATGGAAGAGCTTGATTTAACGGGAAAAGCATTTGCAGTATTTGGTTCTGGCGATACATCTTATGAACATTTTTGCGGAGCTGTTGACCTAATTGAAGAAAAAGTGAAGGAGCTTGGCGGTGACATTGTCCTGCCCTCAGTTAAGATTGAGCTGAATCCAGAAGGGGAGGAAGAAGACGAATTAATTTCTTTTGGCAGACAATTTGTTCAGCTTCACCAGCAAGAAGCGGGATAATCGGTCCCGCTTGTTTTATTTTCCTTTGCGGAGATGACTCTTTCACTTGTCATTAAAACACTCCTTTGGTACAGTAATGAAGTATAAATTAAGAGGAGGACATACATACATGAAACAAATGGACGCTAATGAAATTATTTCATTTATTCAAAATAGTACAAAATCAACACCTGTCAAAGTCTATATCAAAGGTGACTTAGAAGGTATTGAGTTTGGTGAACATGCAAAAACATTCATCATAGGAAACACTGGAGTTGTTTTCGGTGAGTGGAGCGAAATTCAAGAAGCACTAGCATCTAACAAAGATAAAATTGAAGATGTTGTCGTGGAAAATGACCGCCGCAATTCTGCAATTCCGATGTTAGATTTGAAAAACATTAAAGCCCGTATTGAGCCAGGGGCAATCATTCGTGACCAAGTTGAAATCGGTGATAATGCAGTCATTATGATGGGTGCTTCTATTAATATCGGTTCTGTGATCGGCGAAGGTACGATGATTGACATGAACGTGGTGCTTGGCGGCCGTGCGACAGTAGGTAAGAACTGTCATATCGGTGCTGGATCTGTTCTTGCAGGTGTCATTGAGCCGCCGTCTGCTAAACCAGTTGTTGTAGAAGATGACGTTGTCATCGGTGCTAACGCTGTTGTTCTAGAAGGCGTGACAATTGGTAAAGGTGCAGTAGTAGCTGCTGGTGCAATCGTTGTAAACGATGTAGAGCCTTACACAGTTGTAGCAGGTACACCTGCTAAGAAAATCAAAGACATTGATGAGAAAACAAAAGGTAAGACTGAAATCAAACAAGAACTGCGTCAGCTTTAATTCATATAATTCGCAGCTGAAGACAAAGACGTGGATGAAATATCCACGTCTTATTCGTATAGAAGAAAGGAAGTGAGTTCACTTGTTAAATCGTGAGCAATTAATATCCATTCGAAGAGATTTACACCAAATCCCTGAGCTTGGTTTCCAAGAATTTAAAACACAAGCGTATCTCATTCAGCACCTTAATACCTATTCAAAAGATCGAGTTGAGATTGAAACGTGGCGCACTGGGCTTTTTGTGAAAGTGAAGGGAACAAATCCAACGCGCGTATTTGCTTATCGTGCAGATATGGACGGTCTGTCTATTCCTGAGGAAACAGGGTATCCATTTGAATCTGTGCATGAAGGAAAGATGCATGCATGTGGACATGACCTTCATATGACCATTGCACTTGGTATCATTGATCATTTCGTCCATGAACCGATCAAAGAAGACGTATTATTTATCTTCCAGCCGGCAGAAGAAGGTCCAGGCGGAGCTGAACCGATGCTTGCAAGTGATGTATTGAAAAAATGGACACCAGACTTTATTACAGCGCTGCATATCGCTCCTGAATATCCTGTTGGAACAATTGCTACGAAGCCTGGTTTGTTATTTGCCAATACGAGTGAGCTTGTAATTGAGCTTGAAGGAAAAGGCGGACATGCTGCATATCCTCATTTAGCAAATGATATGGTTGTTGCTGCAAGTGCACTTGTAGGTCAGCTGCAATCGGTCATTTCGCGTAATGTCGATCCCCTTGATAGTGCGGTCATTACAGTCGGCACGATTACCGGTGGAACGGCTCAAAATATTATTGCGCAGCATGCAAAGCTTGACGGTACCATTCGCACATTATCTCCAGAGTCTATGGACAAGGTGAGAAAGAGAATTGAAGCATTGGCAAAAGGCATTGAAATTGGCTACGAATGCAAGGCAACCGTTCGATACCCTTCATCTTATTACGAAGTGGACAATTCAAAGGATTTGACTGAGGAATTTATGTCATATGTAGCCGAAGAAGGGCTAGCAAATGTGATTGAATGCAGAGAAGCCATGACAGGAGAAGATTTTGGGTACATGCTGAAAAAGTATCCCGGCTTCATGTTTTGGTTAGGGGTCGATTCAGAATACGGCCTGCACCATGCAAAGCTGCAGCCTGCTGAAAACGCAATTGAAACAGCTGTGAAAGTCATGACGGCTTATTTTAAAAAGCAAGCTGGCGAATGAATAATCGAGCTGCCTCCTGTACACCTTATGAACAGGAGGTGTTCTTGATTATGACAAGAATTGGTGTAGAACAATCTTTATCCGATGTAGAAGAATTATTGAAGCAAAAAGGGTATGATGTCGTACGTATTCAAAATGAACAGCAAATGGATCAGTGTGACTGTTATGTCGTCACAGGACTAGATTCAAATGTTCTTGGCATTTCAGACACAACAACAAAGGCATCTGTTATTACAGCATCAGGTATGACGGCTGATGAAATTTGTCAAGAAGTAGAACAGCGTGTTCAATAAAACAAGAAAAAGAACCGGTAGATTATGATCCCGGTTCTTTTTGCTCTTTTTCTATATCGAGTACTTCTTTCATTTTTTTGCGCAAGATTCGTTCCACTCGCCATTGCTCCATTGTTTCAGTTTTCGCTATGATGCGCAGCACAAGGGAAGAAGAACCGAACGCCTCTACGCCGACAACTTGAGGACCTTCGATAATTTGCGGAGTTTCCTCTCGCACCTCATCACAGGCAGCTTGAAGGGCTGTGATCATCTGATCCACATTTTCATCCGGTGACAGCTCAATATCAACGAGTGCCTGCATCGTTCCTCTTGAATGATTGCTCACATTCAGTATGCTGCGATTTGGAATGAAATGAAGGGTGCCGTCAAAGCTTCGAAGCTGCGTGGTTCTTAGGCCAATTTGTTCGACAATCCCATCAAAGCCAGCGACCGTTATATATTCTCCTACATCAAATTGTTTTTCCAATAATATAAAGAATCCGGTCACAATATCACTCACTAACCCTTGAGCGCCAAAACCGATCGCAAGTCCCACAACGCCCGCACCTGCCAGCAAAGCGGTCGGGTTATAATGAAATAAGTCGAGGATCATCACAACTAGAATAAAAATCAATAAGTAGGCGAAAATATTTAACGTCAAACTTTGCAGTGTCTGAGCTCTTGATAAAGAGACTTCATGCTTTTCAGCGAATGTTGAATAGGCGCGCTTAATCATCTTGTTTCCTATGGCTCTGATGATAAAGTAAATGGCAAAAATGGCGACTAGTTTTAGCAAAATCATACTGCTATTGAGGATAATGGAAACCCAATCTACTTGTTGAAATGCTCTCATAATCTTCAAAACCTTTCTATGTATGCTCTAAAAGAGAAGCTAATCATTTGTTCCCTTATGCAAGTCATGTTAAACTTTTGATAAGTAGAGCAGGAATTGTGACAAATCGTTAATTAAATTTATTATTAATTAATATTGACTAAAAATCGCATAAGTAGTATAATTGTAATTGTGAAGTTATTAACTAAATGAGAATTTTAAGTTTTGATTCTCATTTTATATACAGCTAAGAAGACTGTATAAAGATATTATTTTTTGGAGGGATTTACATATGGCAGAGCGTTTTGTAGGAAAACAAGCTCCACGTTTTGAAATGGAAGCAGTACTTGCTAACAAGGAATTTGGTAAAGTAAGTTTAGAGGAAAACATGAAGAATGACAAATGGACAGTTCTTTTCTTCTATCCAATGGATTTCACATTTGTTTGCCCAACTGAAATTACAGCAATGAGCGATCGTTATGACGAGTTCGAAGATTTAGATGCAGAAATCATTGGTGTATCTACTGATACAATCCACACGCATCTTGCTTGGATCAATACAGACCGTAAAGATAATGGTCTAGGTGAATTAAAATACCCGTTAGCTGCTGATACTAACCACACAGTATCTAGAGAATACGGCGTTTTAATCGAAGAAGAAGGAATTGCTCTTCGCGGTTTATTCATCATTAACCCAGAAGGCGAACTACAATACCAAACAGTATTCCACAACAATATCGGTCGTGATGTAGATGAGACATTACGTGTTCTTCAAGCATTACAAACTGGTGGACTTTGCCCAGCGAACTGGAAACCTGGTCAAAAAACACTTTAATTGATAACTGAAGAAACAGGAGGGTCTAACTGATGTTAGACCTTTTTGTTTCGACACATACAATGGATGGAGGCGCTTCATAATGAAATTACGTCAACCAATGCCAGAACTAACTGGTGCAAAAGAATGGTTAAATGGAGAAGTAACAAAAGAAGATTTGATTGGTGACAAACCAACATTGATTCATTTCTGGTCAGTCAGCTGTCATCTTTGTAAAGAGGCAATGCCTCAAGTCAATCAATTCCGTGATGAATACAAGGATCAACTAAACGTTGTGGCAGTTCATATGCCTCGTTCAGAGGATGACCTAGATCTAGAAAAAATCAAAGAAGTTGCGAAAGAGCATGAAATCACGCAGCCAATCTTTGTGGACAGTGATCATCACTTAACAGAAGCCTTTGAAAACGAATATGTACCGGCATATTATGTGTTTGATAAAACAGGTGCTTTGCGCCACTTCCAAGCCGGCGGAAGCGGAATGAAAATGCTTGAAAAACGTGTCAATCGAGTGCTTTCTGAGTCTGAAAAGGCTGCAGAATAAGCTTTCCCCCATAAATGGGGGTTTTTTCATGGGTAAAAACAGGCGGCGTATTGCACTGGACGAGTTTGTTATTCCTAAGAAAAGAGAAAATGAGGGAGTTTATTAAAAAATATCCCTGAAACAAAAAGGTATAACGACCTATTTACATTTTTGTTTTGAAATGAAAATGTAAAGATTTTAACTTTTTACTATTCAGAACGTTTTTGCACAAAAGAAATTTCAGTTAGGTAAATAACTATATAAATCAAGTAGTATAAGCGTTTATTCAATTTTTTTACAATATTTTAAGGTTTGTCAAAAGCCTATAGTGGCAATGAAATGGGTGCCGATTTTTCCTCTTTGGCAAAATTTTAGTTGAAAATACCTATCTGTTAGCAAACTGTAAAATGATAAAAAAATAGTTGATAAAATTAGTTTTCTAATCTAATATTTACTATAGAATATTTTTTATATGATGAGGGGGAAATCCATTGTTTAATGAGAGGGAAGCGTTACGTTTACGATTGGAACAATTAAACGAGGCAGAAGTAAAGGTCATCCGTGAATATCAAATTGAGCGAGATGCGATTTATGCAAAATTAAGAGAATTAGACCGTCAAGGAACAGGTCTAGTGTCAGATACAAAAAAAGAAGTACGTACAGAGAGAAAGACGGATTCACTGCCTGTATTAGCTGAGCTTGCTGCGCAAGAAATGAGAAGCTACCAGCAGCCGGCACAACCACAATCATCATCTTTAGGAACAGGACAGCTAAACGGTGCACCTGTAGGTATTCCTGAAGGATCGACAAGACGCAGAAGAGGCACAGCTCGTCCTGGCTCTAAGGCAGCGAAGCTTCGTGAAGCTGCGATTAAAACGTTAAAACGTCATAATGCAGCGATTAAAAGCTCAGAACTTCAAAAAGAGATCGAAAAAGAGAGCGGTCTTGAAATCCCAAATATGACAACGTTTATGCAAAGCTTAATTAAAATGTATCCTGAAGTGAAGAAGCCTTATCGTGGACAGTATATTTTAGAAGGCGACATTCAAACAGAAGACGAATAAAATAAAAAACTGCTGGGCGTAAAAGCCAGCAGTTTTTTATTTCGAGAATTACTTCTTTTGATCAACTGTATAGACAATTTTGCGTTCCTTGGGCAGGTGATCACGCTGTTTTTTGAAGCTGTCGATTTTGACTGTCATGACCTCTCCATTACGCTGCACTGCATCAACGTGTTCCTGAAGTGTTTGAACTTGTTCGTTGAGTTTCTTCAAGATCGGTTCGATTTCTTCTGTCGTTTGCAGGATGCGGTCTCGTGAGAATGGCTGTGCATTTGTTTTTGCTGACTGGTCAATATCAGCAAAATGTGAGGCGATCCATTCTTCGCTTTCTGCTAACTGTTTTTGATAGCTTGTGAGCGTTTCGTAAAAAATCGCTTCTTTTGCTTTTTCTATTTGCAGCAATTTCTCTTGTGTTTCATAAAAACGCTCTTGAAGGTGTCTGACTCCTTCCTGTAATACATGAAACTCTGCATTTTTATCGCTCAATGTTTGCTGCAGCTTCTCAATCACTGCGGATAAAGTATTTCCTTTTTTCTCCTCTTTTGCAAGCTGTTTATCTTGATCCTCTATCCGCTCATTTAATTGTTGAGAGATTTCCTTATATTTGACAACTTTCAAATGCAGCTTGTGTTTTTCTTCGGTTTCTTTTCTTCTATGATAGGTTTCCTTTTGCAGCATCTCATGGAGAAGGACAATTTTATGTAATAATTCTGATTTGCTGTAGGAGAGTTCCTGTATTTTTGAGGCAGCATCGTGTTGATCATTGGTCATTTCATCCAATTGTTGTTTTAATTGCGTGAAATCCTTTTTCATCTCATGATATTCTTGAGTTAACTTCTTATTTTTAGAATACGTATATGAGGACTGTAAATCAGAGATCATTTGTTGATATTTGGCAGTTTCAGCTTTTAAGTATAAATTCTCTTGAGATAAATCATGGAATAGGGGAGAAGAATGGCGCCTGTTCATCGATAGACCCTCCTTATTCATGTTACCAATAAAGTATGCGAAAGGAGTGCGATTAGAACAACCATATCAAAGGAGGACTTAGAGGATGCACGTAGTGAATGTCATTTTAGCTGGAGGCGCTTCCAGACGCTTTGGAGAGCCAAAGGCAAGTCATATGTATCAAGGGAAACCATTATATGAGCATGTGAAAGAGCAGCTTTTAGAAGGGCAGACGGTTATCATCAGCCATCCGTCGCTTCTTCCTTTTTTCAAAGCAAGAGGTGAACAAAGTGTGTGGTTAGATGATGAAGAGGTGCGCGGATGCGGACCGCTTGCCGGCATATATACGGCGATGCAAAAGCAAGAGGCAGAATGGTATTTAGTAACGGCATGTGATATGCCTTTCATCCGGAAGGAAACGGCGGAAGTATTATCGTCCTATTTCAGCGAGCACACAGATGCCATTATCCCGCTTGTTCAGGGCAGATTACAGCCTTTGTTTGCGCTTTATCACCGCCGCTCTCTGCCGTTTATTCGCGCGTGTTTAAAAGAGAATCAATTTGCCGTCAAGGACTTGCTTCAAAAGCTTCAAGTGTGCATCGTTTCAGAGGAAGAACTGAACGTGACATCAAACGAATTTCGTAATATCAATAAAAGAAGCGATTTACCTGAAAACGGTATGATATGATACATAAAAAACGGTGAGGAGAGAACAGCATTGAATGACCGATATTCAAGACAAATCTTGTTCCCTCCGGTTGGGGAAAAAGGACAGCATGCGTTGGCTGAAAGTCATGTTCTGATCGTTGGAGCCGGTGCTCTTGGTACCGCCTCTGCGGAAGGGCTTGTTCGGTCTGGCATTGGTACGCTTACGATTGTCGATCGTGATTATGTGGAATTTTCAAATTTACAGCGGCAGCAGCTGTACACGGAACATGATGCAAACGCACATGTGCCAAAAGCAGCAGCGGCAAAAAAACGTCTCGAGCAGATCAATCATGAAGTGACGATACACGCCCTGATTGAAGATGCAGGGGCGGAGCTGTTAAGGCCGTTATTCCAGAGAGCAGATATCGTTATTGATGCAACAGATAATTTTGAGACAAGAATGGTGATGAATGATTTATCACTAGAAACGAAGACGCCGTGGATATATGGCGCTTGTGTGAGCAGTCAGGGGATGTATATGACCATATTGCCGGATAAAACGCCATGTTTATCATGTGTGTTCACGGCAATGCCTGTTGGCGGCTTGACGTGCGATACAGCGGGGATTATTTCACCTGCCGTTCAAATGGTTTCTGCTTATCAGCAAACAGAGGCACTCAAATATTTAACAGGTCATGAAGAGCAAATCGAGCGGAAATTTGTCACGTTTGATCTTTGGCAGTCTACATCATTTAAAATGGATTTATCTCGCACTAAAGAGAAGACCTGTCCAACTTGCGGCACGGCAAGGACCTATCCTTATTTACATGATCAGCGTAAAAAATCGACGGTCCTTTGCGGACGTGACACCGTTCAAATTGTATCAAAGGATTTAGCAAAACTATCATTTCAGCATATGAAAGAGCGGCTCTCATCTATATGTGAGGTGGAAGTAAACGACTTCTTAATCCATGTACGCTACGAAAACTACCGAATGGTCTGTTTCAAAGGGGGACGTGCATTAATCCATGGAACAAATGATGAAAAAGAAGCCAATTCATTACTAGCAAGACTGCTAGGGATATAGGAGTGATGTGTGATGGAAAGACGGCAGCCAATACCAGTAGAAGAGGCAATAAAGAAAGTCCATCAATACGAAAAACATGGAGAAATAGAATGGGTCCCTTTAAAAGACAGCCTTGGACGGTGTATTGCAGAAGATATTTTGGCAGACCATGATGTTCCGGCATTTGATCGTTCTCCGTATGATGGCTTTGCACTTCGGGCAGAAGATACAAAAGAAGCGTCAAGTGCGCATCCAGTTGAATTCGAGGTCATTGATCATATTGGTGCAGGAATGGTCTCAGCAAAAACCATCGGTCCCTTTCAGGCCATTCGTATTATGACAGGAGCAAAAATTCCAAATGGCGCAAATGTCGTCATCATGATTGAACTGACGAAGACTTTTGAAAAAGGCGGCAAATCAATCATGTCACTGAACAGACCGCTGAAAAAGGGAGACAATATTTCTCGTCAAGGAGAAGAAGTACTTAAAGGAAACGTGATGGTCAAAAAAGGAACAGATGTCACTCCTGGCGTCACGGCTCTATTGGCGACATTCGGATATGCGGTAGTGCCAGTAGTAAAAAAACCGTTGATTGGCATTATCTCAACGGGCACAGAGCTTCTTCAAGTAAGTGATGCCATGGTGGACGGCAAGATTAGAAATAGTAATCTTAGTATGGTCTATGCGCAAGTACTTGAGGCCGGAGCTGAGCCGCTTGATTTAGGCGGAGTCTCCGATGATTTTGACAAAAGTTATCATGCAGTAAAAGCAGCTATGAGTAAGGTAGACATTCTGATCACAACAGGCGGTGTGTCAGTGGGTGATTTTGACTTTCTGCCTGCTATTTATGAAAAGCTGGGAGCCAAGGTCCTGTTTAATAAAGTAGCCATGAGACCTGGAAGTGTGACGACTGTGGCTGCAATGCCGAATGGTCAATTGCTGTTTGGGCTGTCCGGAAACCCTGCTGCCTGTTTTGTGGGCTTTGAATTATTTGTGAAACCGATCATTTATAAATGGTATAGGAAAGAAAATCCGTTTTCCACTTTTGCTGAGGCGAAACTCACACATGATTTTCCAAAAGCCAATCCGTTCACTCGTTTTGTCAGGGCGGCCCTTCAATTCACTGGCAGTCAGATCAGTGTGACTCCAACAGGTCTTGATAAATCAAGTGCAGTGACCTCTATTGCAGAGGCTGACTGTTTCATCGTGCTGCCTGGGGGAACAAGAGGTTTTCAAGCAGGTGATCAAGTTGATGTTCTGCTGTTTCAGCACAAAGGCGGTGGGTCTCCATGCTGGATGACAAATTAAGCATATTACAGGTGGTCGGTTATCAAAATAGCGGCAAGACCACGTTGATCGAAAAGCTCTGTCAGTTGGCTGAATGTGAAGGGCTGAAGCTAGGCTGCTTTAAACATCATGGACATGGCGGGACACCAGATCGTCTTTTCAAAGAAAAAGATACTGATCGATATATTCAGGCAGGTGCATATGCCGCAGGTGTGGAAGGAGAAGGTGAATTTCACTTTTCGATGCAGGACTTCACGTTAGAGCAGCTGCTCAACATGTGTCAGCATCTTCCGTTAGACGCTGTTCTCATAGAGGGGTACAAACAGGCGCCTTATCGCAAAATCGTTTGTGTCAAGAATGAAGAGGAGCTTATTGACCTTTCAACTCTTTCTAATATACAAGCAGCTATTTATTTTTCTCAAGAGGATCCATTAACCGAAAATTACCCGTTTCCTGTGTTTTCAGCTTTTGATAAGCGCGGGATGACATTTGCTTTTCACTTATTGAAGGGAGGCGGCACGTTTTGAGCGAACTTTTTAAAATAACAAAAACGCCGATTGAGGTAAACGAATTGATTCAGTATGTGACAAGACGAAAGGCAGGAGCTATTACAACGTTTATCGGGACGGTCAGAGAATGGACAAACGGCAAGAAAACATTGCGTTTAACCTACGAAGCATACATACCAATGGCGGAAAACATGCTAAGGCAGATTGGACAAGAAATGAAGAATCGGTGGCCTGACACTGAAGCTGCGATTGTGCACCGGATTGGAACACTTGAGATAACCGATATTGCTGTTGCGATCGCCGTTTCGTCTCCTCATAGGAAGGCTGCCTACGAAGCCAATGAATATGCTATTGAACGAATCAAGGAAATCGTTCCTATTTGGAAAAAAGAATATTGGGAAGATGGAGAGGCCTGGATAGGTGATCAGCTTGAAACGGTTTCATATCCAGAAGGTAAACCTAGCCATCTTCAACTTGCAGAAAAAGAAGGTGATCAGCATGATTAATGTGTTATTGTTCGCCGGCCTTGCTGAGAAGGCCGGTAAACAACAAATCATCATTCAAAAAGATCAAACAACGGTTGATGAGATTAAAATAGAATTACAGGAGGTATATGGTGTTGATGCTGCACAAAATGTAATGGTTGCAGTCAACGAAATATATACGAGGGGAAATGCTGAAGTGCGTAGCGGGGACACTGTTGCACTCATTCCTCCTGTAAGTGGTGGATAATAGATATTAGAGGATTTGGTTATGGCCACCCGGCTGTAACCAATTTTTTATGTGTGAAAAGTTTGTAGAGGTGCTTGGGTGTGATCTTCGTAAATAAAACATCCCCTTCTTGCTTTAGAAATGTGAGGATCGAGCTGCTGAATGAGATCATACAATTCGCTGATTCGTCTCACATTGAAATCTGTTTGAGCTTGAAGCTGTTCCTTTAATTCTTTTGTGCTCACAATGCTTCCCTTTTTCTCTTTAATAATATCTACACATCTTGCAGCGTAGTATATTTTGTCGTTAGAAGGTCTGCTTTCTTTCATATCAAGTAATTTGAGCTCATGATAAATCGATTCTCTTTCCTTTCGAAAGTATTGCCATGCTTCTTGTTCCTTTTCATACAGTAAAATCAATTGCATTTTCAATTTTTCTCTTAACATTCACTTGACTCCATTTCCACTATCATTTAACCTACCTCTATTTTACATTATATGAAAAAATAACTTTTGATCAAGTAAAATCCCTTTATTTTTAATTTTTTAATATGAAAGTATTGATACTAAAGACTTATTTGTTCTGTAAAAGAAACCATTCATAGTCCTATAAAGCCGGGATTTGCCGAAATTACTAGGATTATTTTAACAAAAAATTGTTGTGTCTATGTAAGACTATGCGAATCCAAAAGAAAAGGATATTTATTCCGAAAGACATATTGTTTACTTAATAAAATGTTTTTAAGTCAGTAAAAGCACGATTCTGGATATGAATATGGTCGGATCATGAGGTCATTTGAAGGATTTCATTCGTGAAAATAGAATAATAGATAAAATTTTTTCTCAACGAAAATAAGAAAATTAAATGATCGATCACTTATTGGCAATCTTTTGATAAAATAGAAAGAAAAAGAGCGTCATTGTGCGTTTGCATACTTGCTTGACATAGAGAGGATGACATTTGATGAAAGAAAACATGCAAAAACCTACGATCATTGGAGTGAGCACAAGACCATCAGAGCACCTGATTAGAGTATGGGAACATCCAGTTGTTTGGTGGCCTTTATCTTGTGTGCTTATTTTAACAGTCGTTGTGACTTATTTGTCTGAGCTCGTAAATAAGGGAATGTGGGCAGATTTAAGTTTGCCGGTACCTGTTGTTTATGTGGTGACGCTCATTGGCCTGGTATTTGGCATTGTCATCAATGCAGCTATATATAAGTTCATCGTATTTTTAGCGAAAGGTGATGCATCATTTCGGCAGCTGTTTTCAGCGGTCCTGTTCATTACGCCCGTGACGATCATTGGAACGATTATTTCTCATTTGGCAGTCATCCTTTTTCATGTTCCAAAAGACATCACGGTTACCTCGTTAAACGCGCTCATTCGAATTTCTGGTCCATGGCAGGCGGTGTTAGCCAATATCGATCTTTTTGTGATCTGGAATCTTGTTTTAACAGGTTTTTTATTCATCCGAGTTGGGCGTATATCACCGAGAATTTCTTGGGTGATTATAGGCGTTTTTTATATCTTATCGTTAATTTTTCAATATATAGGAACAGCAATTAACATATCAGTAAGCTGGGGGTAGAAGGTTTTTATGAGAAAGAAAATCATCATCGGATCTATTTTAATTATTGTGATTGGACTATTTATTGGATTTAATATTGCGAAAAACCAAGCAAAGCCTGCTTCTACAGCAGCGATTAAAACAGTCAAACTCACGCCGAAAGAAATCACATCTACGGTGATGACACCCGGTACACTTTCGTTCTCTGAAGAGCAGTTCATCTATGAAGAAGAGGAAAAAGGGAAATTGAAGGGAATTGCTGTGAAAGAAGGGGAAAAGGTAAAGGCTGGAACGCCGCTTCTTACATATGAAAACAAGGAACTGGAGCTTGAGGAGCAGCAGCAAGCACTAGCCGCTGAGTCAAGTACATTAAAACTGGAACAATTGCAAAAAAGGCTGAGTGAATTAGATGAGAAAAAAGCAGGCGGATCTGACGCTAATGCCAAAAGCGAGCGAGATCAGCTTCAATTAGAACTGAAAGCGGTTGAATTAGAACAAAAGCAAGCAGAGATCAGCCAAGAAAAAGTAAAGGCGCAAATAGAAGATTTAACCGTACATAGTAAAATTGATGGAACAGTCATTTCCATTGAGCAAGAGGACGGAGCAGGGGGGCCGGAAGAAAGGCAGCCGATCATCCATATTGGTCATGAGAAAAAAATGATTGTGCGAGGTTTGATCTCAGAGTATGATGCCATCAAAATCAAAAAGAAGCAAAAAGTGAAGGTAACGTCTGATGTCATTCGCGGGAAGAGCTGGCAAGGAGTCGTGAAAAAAGTGGGCGCTGTTCCTGTCCAGACTGCAGCCGAAACAACTTCGAGCGATCAAACGGTTCAATATCCTGTTGAAGTTGAAATAAAGGGAAAGAAACCTGAGGCGAAGCCTGGTTTTAAAATGATCATGGAAATTGAAACTGATAAGCGCCAAGCGCAAACGATTCCTGAAACAGCGGTAAAAAAAGAGACTGATGGACAATACGTTTATGTTGTTCGAAAAAATGTACTGAAAAAAGTAAAAGTGGTCATAGGGGAAACATCAGGTCATGATCTTGAAGTGACAAAAGGTGTCAAGGCAGAGGATCAAATCATTGCTCATAGAGCAGATGATATGTATGACGGAATGGAAGTGGATGCTGAATGATTCAGCTTTCCAACGTAACAAAAAGCTATGAGGTCGCACACGAAACATTTGATGTATTAAGTGACATGAATCTTGTCATTGAAAAAGGCGAGTATATGTCCATTATGGGCCCGTCCGGCTCTGGGAAGTCAACATTAATGAATATTATTGGCTGTTTAGACCGCCCGACGACAGGACAATATCATTTTCAAGGTACAGAGCTGTCAGCAGCAAAGGATCAAGAGCTTGCGGTCATTCGAAATCAATCCATTGGATTTGTTTTTCAGCAATTTCACCTCCTGCCAAGGTTAAATGCGAGGCGCAATGTTGAACTGCCAATGATTTACGCTGGGATCAGCCAAAAGGAAAGAAAAGAACGTGCGGAATTGGCGCTTGAAAAGGTTGGTTTGGCAGATCGAATGAAACATATGCCAAGTGAGTTGTCAGGAGGACAAAAGCAAAGGGTGGCCATTGCACGAGCGATTGTCAATATGCCTCAGCTTATTTTAGCAGATGAACCGACTGGTGCCCTCGACTCAAAAACAAGCATGTCAATTATGGAACAGTTTACACAGCTGAATGAGGAAGGGACAACGATTGTGCTTGTCACCCATGAAGAAGAAATAGCTGCGTACACAAACCGTACGGTCGTTGTGAGAGATGGACGGCTTGTTGAAGATAGATGGATACAAGGGGACGCTATGAATGAAACTCTTTGAAAATATCAAAATAGCGCTGAATTCGGTTTTAGCTCATAAATTACGTTCTATTTTAACGATGCTTGGGATTATTATTGGTGTTGGATCAGTCATTGCAGTCGTGGCGATCGGTCAAGGCGGTGAGCAAATGTTAAAAGGATCGATTTCAGGTCCAAACAATACCATTGATATGACATATACGCCTTCTGACGAAGAGTTAAATGCAAATCCAAATGCTTTATTTGAAGCCTCATTTACTGAGGAAGACATAAAAAGCATTAGGACAATCAATGGGGTGAAGCAGATCGCCTCCTCGACTGCACAAGGAATGCAGCTGAGATTTCAAGATACGACAGTTGATGCGACAGTTAACGGCATAAATGAGGGGTATACGGATGTACATTCATTACAAATCGCAGAAGGACAGAATTTAAGAGATATTGACTTTAGAAGCGGCAGAAGAGCTGCCCTCATCTCGGATGGCTTACAAAAAGAACTATTCAATGGACAAAAGGCATTAGGTGAACTGATTTGGATAAACGGACAGCCAGTTGAAGTCATCGGTGTGTTAGCAAAACAGAAAGGGATGTTTTCATTTGATATGAATGAAATATATGTCCCATTTGCGATGCTCACCTCCACATTTGGTATGAATGAATATGATAAGTTGTCTATTCAAGTCGCACATGCGGATCAAATGAAGGAAGTAGGAAAGAGCGCGGCTGCCATATTAAATGAAAATCATCATACAGAAGATGCTTACGAAATGATCAATATGGAAGAAATCGCAGAAGGGATCGGTCAAATAACGTCCGTTATGACAACGATCATTGGCTCAATCGCCGGAATCTCTTTACTTGTTGGCGGCATCGGTGTGATGAATATTATGCTCGTTTCTGTGACAGAGAGGACAAGAGAAATCGGTATTCGAAAGGCGATGGGCGCAACAAGGGCGCAAATTCTCGTTCAGTTTTTAATTGAGTCTGTCGTTTTAACACTCATCGGCGGGCTGATGGGAATTGCACTTGGTTTAGGCGGCGCTTCGCTAGTATCACTATTTGCCGGCTGGCCGTCTCTCGTATCTTGGCAAGTGGTTTGTGGAGGCGTACTGTTTAGTATGCTCATTGGTATTGTTTTTGGGTTAATTCCTGCGAATAAAGCAGCGAGACTAGACCCTATTGAATCGCTCAGGTATGAATAATTCGGAGAAGAAAAAAGCATACAAATGGTCTACATTCGCCTTCATTACACACCAAAAGCTTTTATGCAAATCGCATAAAAGCTTTTTTTAGTTCCATTGAATGAAATAAAAAATGATAGAAATGCTAATATCATGACTTTCATCATAATGTCACATATTTTTCAGTTTACAAATGGTACATATAAAGGTAAGATGACCATGGTGAAAGATTTTGATAGTTATTGAATGTATTTGATTGTTTTGTATTGATAATGTTGAAAAAAGCGATTACAATAAAGGTGCGCGCAAAATGAATACGTTTTCAAAAGGGGTGTTCTCATGTTAACACCGGAAAGACATCAACTCATTATCGACAGCTTAGAAGAAAATGATGTCATTAAAATACAGGACTTAACGATGATGACGGATGCGTCTGAATCTACAATTAGAAGAGATTTATCAGCCCTTGAAGAAAAAGGATTTCTTAAAAGGGTTCATGGAGGAGCAGCCAAGATTTCGAGTATTCGCCTTGAACCAGATGTATTTGAGAAATCTGCCAAAAACCTTCAAGAAAAGTCATTGGTAGCAGAGGCAGCGGCATCTCTTTTAAAACAGGGCGACTGTATTTATTTAGATGCAGGTACAACCACACAGCAAATGATTGAATATATCGATCCAGATCAAGATATTGTTGTAGTGACAAACGGTGTGATGCACATTGAAGCACTTATGAGAAAAGGCATTACTTTTTACTTGATAGGCGGATCAGTGAAACATCGAACAGGAGCCATGGTGGGAGCCGCAGCTTTGACAGCGATGGAAAATTATCGTTTTGACAAAAGCTTTGTTGGGACAAACGGCATTCATCCCGAGGCGGGTTTTACAACGCCTGATCCAGAGGAAGCACTCATGAAAAAAAGAGCCATGAAACAGGCGAAAAAAACCTATATCTTATCAGATGCCTCGAAGTTTGGCGAAATATCGTTTTCAGCCTTTGCTAGTTTACAGGAAGCCACCATTATCACAAACGACGCAAAAGAGGATTCATTCGATAATTACCATGAAAAAACGGTTATAAAGGTAGTGAAAACATGATTTATACAGTTACTTTAAACCCATCAGTTGATTACATCGTACACGTGGAGGATTTTGCAGTCGGCGGTTTAAATCGTTCAACCTATGATCAAAAATATCCAGGTGGTAAAGGAATCAATGTCTCAAGGCTTTTAAAACGTCACGGTGTTGAATCAAAAGCACTTGGATTCATTGGTGGATTTACAGGCAAATATATTCAAGATTTTTTACAGAACGAACAATTACAAACAGCCTTTCACGAGGTGTCAGAAGATACAAGAATCAATGTGAAACTAAAAACAGGTGAAGAGACAGAAATCAACGGACTCGGCCCATCAATTACTGAAGCGCAATTTGAGTCGTTTCTATCTCAATTTTCTTCATTGACTGAAGGAGATGTCGTGGTTTTAGCTGGCAGCATTCCTTCTTCATTACCTCATAACACATATGAGCGTATTGCTGAAGTTTGCAGAGAGCAAGGTGTAAGAGTTGTTCTTGATATTTCTGGCGAAGCGTTAAAAAAAGCAGCAGACATGAAACCGTTCTTAATGAAGCCAAATCATCATGAGCTTGGTGAAATGTTTGAGACGAGTATTTCATCAGCAGCAGATGCAATTCCTTATGGGAAAAAGCTGTTAGAACAAGGTGCTGAACATGTCATCGTCTCCATGGCTGGAGATGGCGCTCTTTTATTCAGTAAAGAAGGTATCTTTCAGTCCAATGTTCCAAAGGGAACGCTCGTTAATTCAGTTGGAGCAGGGGATTCAGTCGTTGCAGGGTTTTTAGCCGGCGTTTCAAAAGGCCTTTCAATTGAAGATTCATTTAAGCTTGGTGTTACTTCAGGAAGCGCTACAGCCTTTTCTGAGGAGCTTGGCACAAAAGAGCTTGTTGACACACTATTACCACAAGTAAAAGTCACACGCATTTAAAGGAGGAGTCATCATGAAAATTACAGAACTACTCACGAAGCATACCATTAAGCTTCAATTAGACAGCCAGCAGAAAGAAGCAGTCATTGAAGAGCTGGTCACTGTTTTAGATACAGCAGGCAAGTTAAATGATAAAGAGGGCTACAAAGAAGCTGTGATCAATCGTGAAAAACAGAGCTCTACTGGTATTGGCGAAGGAATTGCCATCCCGCATGCTAAAACAGCAAGTGTAAAAGAGCCTGCCATTGCATTTGGCCGCTCAACTGCTGGTGTAGATTATGAATCACTAGACGCACAGCCGAGTCATCTTGTCTTTATGATTGCCGCAACTGAAGGTGCAAACAACACGCACTTAGAGGCACTTTCTCGTTTATCCACACTTCTTATGCGTGAAGAAATTCGAAAGCAGCTCCTTGAAGCGGCGACTGAAGATGAAATCATTGAGATCATCAATACACATGATCAAGATGATGAAGAAGAAGAGGAAGTTCAAGAGGAGCCGGCTGCAGAAGGAAAGCCTGCTAAAATTTTAGCGGTAACAGCCTGCCCGACAGGTATTGCCCATACATTTATGGCAGCAGATGCTTTGAAAGAAAAAGCAAAGGAAATGGGCGTTGACATTAAAGTTGAAACAAACGGCTCTGGCGGTATTAAACATGCCCTTACAGCAAAAGAAATTGAAGAAGCACCAGCCATCATTGTGGCAGCGGACAAGCAAGTAGAGATGGAACGCTTTAAAGGCAAGCATGTCATTGAAGTCCCTGTAACAGCTGGTATTCGCCGTCCACAGGAATTAATTGAAAAAGCAATCAATCAAGATGCGCCGATTTATAAAGGTTCAGGCGGCAGTTCTTCTAAAGAGGAAAATGAATCATCTGGCAAAGGAAGAAGCGGATTTTACAAGCACTTAATGAGTGGTGTAAGTAACATGCTTCCATTTGTTGTCGGAGGCGGTATTCTTGTTGCGATTTCATTCTTCTGGGGCATTAACTCAGCAGATCCTAAGGACCCTTCATTTAATTCATTTGCAGCTGTCTTAAAAGGAATTGGCGGCGATAATGCGCTTGCCTTAATCGTTGCGGTATTAGCTGGATTTATTGCCATGAGTATTGCAGATCGTCCAGGTTTTGCGCCAGGTATGGTCGGTGGTTTTATGGCGTCAGCAGCAGGTGCAGGGTTCTTAGGCGGATTGATTGCTGGTTTCCTAGCAGGTTACATTGTTGTGCTGCTCAAAAAAGTATTCACATTCGTACCGCAGACACTCGACGGGATTAAACCGGTTCTGCTGTATCCATTGTTCGGTATTTTCTTCACAGGCATTATCATGCATTATATTGTCAACACACCAGTGAAAATGGTGATGGACGGATTAACACATTGGCTTGAATCATTAGGTACTGGAAACCTTGTTTTAATGGGTATTATTTTAGCTGGTATGATGGCAATTGATATGGGTGGCCCAATTAACAAAGCGGCTTACACATTTGGTCTTGCAATGATTGCTGCTGGCAACTATGCACCGCATGCTGCGATTATGGCAGGCGGAATGGTTCCACCACTAGGTATTGCACTTGCAACAACGATCTTTAGAAATAAGTTCTCAAAACGTGACCGTGAGGCAGGGATTACATGCTACTTCATGGGAGCTGCCTTCATTACTGAAGGGGCGATCCCGTTTGCGGCGGCAGATCCTCTTCGTGTGATTCCTTCAGCTGTTATTGGTGCAGCAGTTGCTGGCGGATTAACGGAATTCTTTAGAGTGACGCTTCCTGCACCGCATGGCGGACTATTTGTTTTCTGGGTAACAAACCATCCAGTTCTTTACATCATCAGCATCTTAATCGGTGCTATTGTGACAGCGATTTTACTGGGTATTTTGAAAAAACCGGTTCAACAAGAAGCGTAATGCAGAAGAGAAGCATCGTGAAAAACGGTGCTTCTTTTTGTTTAATCATCTGTGAATTAGGAAAAAATATCTAATTAGATGGTTGTCTTGTGAATTTTTAAATGACATATGATAAAGTAAAGTTATTCAATTCACGTTTCAAGTCTTTTAGCAGAAAGTCTTAGGAGGAAGCAGTATTTTGAACGAAGAAAACAAACAAAACGAAAATGACATTCAATCTGATGCGAAGCAAGCCAAAACAGAGAAGAAAAGTTCACTGTTTGAATGGATCAAAGCCATTTTAATTGCACTTGCGCTCGTCTTGCTCATCCGTACATTTATATTTGAACCGTATGTAGTGGAAGGAGAGTCAATGGAACCGACACTTCATGACGGGGAAAAGCTGTTTGTCAACAAAACCATTAACTATCTCGGTGGTGTGAAACGCGGTGACATCGTGATTATTAATGGAAAAGATGGACAGAAGATTCATTATGTCAAACGATTGATCGGCCTTCCAGGTGATACGATTGAAATGAAGGATGATACGCTTTACATTAATGGTAAAAAAGTAGATGAGCCTTATTTAAAAGAGAACAAGGCGCATGCGAAAGAGTATGAAGTGCATTTAACTGGAGATTTTGGTCCAGTGAAAGTACCGAAAAACGATTACTTTGTGATGGGGGACAATAGACTCAATTCCATGGACAGCAGAAATGGACTTGGCCTCATTGAAAAGGATCGGGTTGTCGGGACATCAGAATTTGTTTTCTTCCCGTTTGGCGACATTCGACAGACAAAATAAAAGCACCTTCTCAGAGGCAAGAGAAAGGTGCTTGAACGAGCGACCCTTACAGAAGGGTCGTTTTTAATTTGGCGTGAGCACTGTAACAATGATCACAATGGCTAGTACCGAAGCGAATACAGATCCGGTAATGGCTAATACGGATCGAAACAATCCGATTTTTTTGTTTTCTTTTCCCCGCTTTTGTAAAAAGCGTTTGGAAAAGATGTGGACCAGTGTGTAAATGAGGACAAGCCCAATATAAAGGCCAAAGTCCTTCGCATTAAAGCCTGTTGCAGATAAATAAATGCCCATAAAGAAAATCAATAAACAGTATTCCATCAGTGTGAGTAATCTCAAATCGCCCGAACTCCTTCAATCAATCATTCCCGTTTATTATACCATAATGGACAAAAAGCCTTCGTTCTTAGCGAGAGACGTTTCTATCAAACGTTATTCATGTTATACTTCATAATGATGAATGAGTGATGGAGGATTAATAAATGATTGCAGTAAATAATGTTAGTTTGCGCTTTGCTGATCGTAAACTATTTGAAGAAGTAAATATTAAATTCACTCCTGGCAACTGCTACGGATTAATTGGTGCCAATGGAGCTGGTAAATCAACGTTCCTAAAAATTCTTTCTGGAGAAATTGAGGCTCAAACGGGTGATGTTCATATGAGCCCTGGTGAGCGTTTAGCGATTTTAAAACAGAACCACTTTGAATACGAAGAGTTTGAAGTGCTAAAAGTCGTCATCATGGGTCACAAACGTCTATATGACGTGATGCAGGAGAAAGATGCGATCTATATGAAACCTGATTTCTCAGATGAAGACGGGATTCGTGCAGCCGAGCTTGAAGGTGAGTTTGCTGAATTAAACGGATGGGAAGCTGAAAGTGAAGCAGCAATCCTATTAAAGGGTCTTGGCATTCCAGAAATCCTT
The DNA here is from genome assembly GCF_038593285.1 of Bacillus sp. FSL R5-0712. Classification (NCBI taxonomy): domain Bacteria; kingdom Bacillati; phylum Bacillota; class Bacilli; order Caryophanales; family Bacillaceae; genus Bacillus; species Bacillus sp. FSL R5-0712. The sequence continues at coordinate 1,413,848 of NZ_CP151981.1, forward strand.
CAATCGAAGAAAATGTCTGAGCTTGGCGGTTCTGAAAAGGTAAAAGTACTTTTAGCTCAAGCTTTATTTGGCAAGCCTGACGTTCTTCTTCTCGATGAGCCAACGAACCACTTGGACTTACAAGCGATCCAGTGGCTCGAAGAGTTCCTCATTAACTTTGAAAATACCGTCATCGTCGTTTCGCATGATCGTCATTTCTTAAACAAAGTATGTACACATATTGCGGACCTTGATTTCGGAAAAATCCAAGTATATGTCGGTAACTATGATTTTTGGTATGAGTCCAGCCAGTTAGCGCTGAAATTAAGCCAAGAAGCAAATAAGAAAAAAGAAGAACAAATTAAGCAGCTTCAAGAATTCGTTGCCCGGTTTAGTGCGAACGCTTCTAAATCGAAGCAAGCGACATCAAGAAAGAAATTGCTTGATAAAATCTCTTTAGATGACATTAAGCCGTCTTCACGTAAATATCCGTATGTTCATTTTGCGCCAGAGCGCGAAATCGGAAATGATGTCCTTCAAGTAGAAGGTCTATCAAAAACAATTGACGGTGTGAAAGTACTTGATAATGTCAGCTTTATTATGAACCGCGAAGATAAAATTGCGTTCTTAAGCCGTAATGAGCTTGCTGTGTCCACTTTATTTAAGATCCTTGCTGGTGAAATGGAGCCAGACAGCGGATCATTTAAATGGGGTGTCACAACGTCACAAGCCTTTTTCCCGAAAGACAATAGTGAATATTTTGAAGGAAACGATGTTGATCTCGTTGATTGGCTTCGTCAATATTCTCCGAATGATCAAAGTGAAAGCTTCCTGCGTGGTTTCTTAGGACGTATGCTTTTCTCTGGGGAAGAAGTGAAGAAAAAAGCAAGTGTCTTATCAGGAGGAGAAAAGGTTCGTTGTATGTTATCAAAAATGATGCTGTCTGGAGCGAATATTTTGCTGCTGGATGAGCCAACGAACCACTTAGACCTAGAATCCATTACAGCGCTGAATAACGGCCTCATGAGCTTTAAAGGAGCAATGCTCTTCTCATCTCATGACCATCAGTTTGTTGAAACAGTCGCAAACCGAATTATCGAAGTGACGCCAAATGGCATCGTCGATAAACAAACAACATATGATGAGTTCTTATCAGATCAAGACATCCAAAAAAGACTTCAAGAGCTTTACGCATAACAAAAAAAGACATCCTATGGATGTCTTTTTTTGATTAAATCGCCCAGTTTCCATTTCGGAAGATCGGTTCGCGTTTCCCGTCTTTTGTAATCCCGTCAATATTCATTTCCTTTGAACCAATCATGAAATCAACGTGTGTAATACTGCTGTTCACACCCGCTGCGTCTAATTCTTCTCGTTTCATTTCTTTTCCGCCTTCGATATTAAACGCATATCCGCTGCCGATCGCAAGGTGATTTGATGCATTTTCATCGTAAAGTGTATTGTAATAAAGAATATTGGAATTAGAAATTGGTGAATCATCTGGTACGAGGGCAACCTCACCTAGATAATGAGAGCCTTCATCTGTTTCAACGAGAGATTTTAAAATATCTTCGCCTTCTTTTGCTTTCACATCCACAATCCGGCCATTTTCAAAGGTTAATGAAAATTCATCAATGATGTTTCCGGCATAGCTGAGCGGCTTAGTGCTTGAGACGGTCCCATTTACACCGTCTTTTTTCGGTACGGTAAAGACTTCTTCTGTCGGCATGTTGGCCATGAACGAGACGCCGCGTTCACTTACGCTGCCAGCACCTACCCAAATATGCTGCACTGGAAGCTCAATCGTTAGGTCTGTGCCCGGTGCTTCATAATGAAGCTTATGGTAGTGACGTTCATTGAGTATTTTGACCTTTTCATTTAATGACGCATCATGCTTTTTCCAAGCCTCAACAGGATCTGCTTGATCAGCGCGTGCGACTTTAAAGATTTGATCCCACAATAAAGTGACAGCTTCTTCATCTGTATGATCAGGGAAAATCTTTTTCGCCCATTCTTTTGATGCAGCACCTACGACCGTCCAAGCGACTTTGTCAGATTGAACGTATTGACGATATGTATGTAGTGCTGAACCAGCAGCTTTTTGCTGTGCAGCGATTTTTTTCGAATCAATGCCTCGCAGAAGGTCAGGGCTTTCTGACAGGATGGTAATAAAAGCACCGCCGCGTTTTGCGATGGTTTCCATCATCTGTGCTTCCCATTCTGGGAATTGCTCAAAGACATCCTGTGGCGCATGTTCAAATTTTAAACGGGTGAGAACACCATCACTCCAGCGGATATGTACGTTTTTCGCCCCGCGCTCATACGCGTGTTTCGCGACAAGACGAACAAGGTGTGCAGATTCAGTAAATGCGGATACAACCACTTCCTGCCCCTTTTGTACATTCACACCGACTTCAACGATGGTCTTGGCATATTGATCAAGTTGTTTTTCAAATGAACTCATAAAAAACCCTCCTTTAGTCATGTTCATCATATCAGATTTATGACCGAAAAGGAAAATGGGGAGCACGCTTAAAGCCAAAATAAAAAAGCCGCTTTCGTGCGGCTTTTTTAGCGGTTCAGTTGTTTCACAGGCTGTGCATTAGAAGGCGGCATATGTGAAAACGACAGGCTCATTCCTCCTAAAATAATACCCGTTAAAATGACTGTGACAACGACCCGTTTACCTAAATCAAGCAACATGTTCTTCCTCCTTCACGTTTATCCATTTCTCACGATATGATCGAAATGACGAAAAAAGAAGTAGAACATGAAGATTATTTTAATGTTTTTTGCAATTTGTCGATGACTTCTAATGAACGACCTGTTCCAATGGCAACAGACTCAAGTGGATTAGCTGCAATATGAACTGGAACAACAATCTCTTGAGAGAGCCATTCTTGAATTCCATTTAACAGAGCGCCTCCGCCAGTTAAAATGACGCCGCGGTCTACAATATCTCCGCTTAGCTCTGGAGGGCTGTCCTCTAATGTGGCACGAATCGCTTCTAAAATATGAAGAAGTGATTCTCGCATAGCGCCTTGAATTTCATGAGAGACAAGTGTGATCGTTTTTGGCAGACCTGTCACAAGGTCGCGCCCGCGCACTTCTAATGATTCAGGCTCATGCTCAATAAGACCATACCCAATTTCCATTTTCACCTGCTCGGCAGTCCGTTCGCCGATTAATAGGTTATATTTCTTTCTGACAAACGTAATGATATCTTCATCCAGCTGATCGCCGCCAATTCGGATCGAATGACAAGAGACAACACCGCCAAATGAAATAATCGCAACTTCTGTTGTTCCGCCGCCAATATCGACTACGACGTTCGCAACAGGCTCGTCTACCGGAAGATCAGCACCGATTGCAGCTGCAACAGGTTCTTCAATTAAATGCACATGTTTTGCTCCGCAGTTTTTCACAGCATCGCTGATGGCGCGGCGCTCAACAGCTGTTGATCCAGAAGGTGTACATACAACGACAGTTGGTTTTCTAAAGGTAAACCCGATATTTTTTCCTGCTTTTTTCATGATCTGTTTAAGTAAATCTGTTGTCATATCATAATCAGCGATAACACCGTCTTTCATCGGACGGATCGCAACAATTTTCCCAGGTGTTTTCCCGATCATTTCTTTTGCTTCTGATCCGACGGCAAGTACAGTCTTTGTTTCTGTATCGACTGCCACGACGGACGGTTCATTTAAAATAATTCCCTTATTTTTACTATAAACCAATATGTTAGCTGTTCCTAAATCAATTCCAATTTCGGCATTTTGAAACATGTTTTCACCCAATCTCTATTTTTGCTGTTTTAAACAATTTTACATTTAAAAGTTCAGAGGGTTGATGTCATTTGTGGGGGTTTGTGATCACCTTGAAATGAATCTGTAAAATTCAAGTATCATTTTGACAATCACAATAAATTTTCCCTTTGTTTTTTCTTTTATGAAAAAAATTTTTATAGAGGAGAAACCTTTTAAGAATCTCTTACGTCTACGATATATCAATTGGTGAAAAACAGATTGATCTTGAGCTAATGAAAGAAAGAGGGAACGAAATTGAAATCTATCGGAGTCGTAAGAAAAGTAGACGAACTAGGGCGTATTGTCATGCCAATCGAATTGAGAAGAGCACTTGATATCGCTATTAAAGACAGTATGGAATTTTTTATAGATGGAGATAAAATCGTCTTGAAAAAATATCAGCCAGAGGGTGTTTGTCTCATGACTGGTGAGATTACATCAGAGAACCATGAATACGGAAATGGTCAAATTACATTAAGCGCTGAAGGCGCAGAACTGCTGTTAAAAGAGCTGCAAGAAGCTCTTCAGCAGTAATCGAAATAGCCTGCTCTCTTCCTTTGTGCTGAGAACAGGCTATTTTTCTTTAAAAAAGTTCCTTAAAAATGCCCCATCTCCCTCAAAAAATAAGTGGAAAATGGTACAATTGACAAAGAATCTCAGGGCGGCAGGTGGAATTATTTGAACAAAACATATCAAGTGCGGATCGTGTTATCTGTTCTTGCATTTATCTTAATCATAAGCTGGGATTTCTTTTATTATCTAGGCGGCTATCAAATTAATTGGCCGCTCGATTTAGCCTTTACAGTCGTTGTGTTAGCAGGGATCTGGGTTGTCTCAGGGTATGTAGACCGCTTGACTTTGCTTGTGTCAGATCTAAATAAAAGAGAAAAAGAAGCACACGAACTGACAGAGCGGCTGAATCGAATTACAGATAACTTGCAGGAAATCGTCTTTGAAACAGATGAAAAAGGGCACATCATTTTCTTAAATCAAGCATGGAAACAAATGACCGGCTATGACATAGATGAATGTCTAGGTACGATGTACAATCAGTACTTTGATCAAGAAGAAAGAGTTATTCAGCATTTGTCATCTGTCATCAAAGAACATAAAGATTCAGGACGGATCGAGCTCCAGCTTCTTCATAAAGAGGGAAAGAAAGTATGGGGAGACGTTCATTATAAGCTCTACTTTGATGAAGAGCACCAGTTTACTGGAGGTATAGGAACAGTTGCAGATATTACAAAACAAAAGCTGGCAAAGCTTGAGCTTGAAAGGTCAAATCAACAATTGCAAATGCAGGCGCAAAAGCTGGCCGTTGCAGGACAAATCGCCGCTGGAATCGCCCATGAAGTCAGAAATCCGCTGACCTCAGTAAACGGCTTTTTGCAGCTAATGAAAACTCAATATCCTGAAAGAACCGATTATTTTGACATTATCTTTTCCGAAATTAAACGGATTGATTTTGTTTTAAGTGAACTGCTTGTGCTGGCAAAGCCGCAGTCGGTCCATTTTCAAGAAGTTCAGCTTCATGGACTGTTAGAGCAGGTCATTACATTGCTAAAAACCAATGCAGTCCTTTCGAATATTGATCTCAAACAGCCATTTAAAAAGCAGGATGCCGGAGCTATATTAGCAGACGCTAACCAAATGAAGCAGCTGTTCATTAATTTAATCAAAAATGCCATTGAGGCAATGCCTGAAGGCGGCAGCATATACATATCAACAGAAAAAGTGATGAACGAATGGAAAATTACCATTCAAGATGAAGGAAAAGGGATGTCTGAAGAGGATATTCAGAAAATCTATGATCCTTTCTTCTCCACGAAAACAGAAGGGACGGGACTTGGCCTCACCATCTGTGCAACGATTTTAAAAGATCATCACGGTAGGATGGATGTGGTCAGTGAGCTGGGAAAAGGTACAACTTTTCATATCTATTTACCTGTGTGTCAAAAAAGCAGACAGCAGCAAGGCGAGAGGACGTGATTTCATGAAGGCGAAAGCTTTATTTGTATATGGGACGCTTCTGCAGCATGAAGAACACCACGAGACATATATGAAAGAAAGCAGACCATTAGCTAAATCAGCTTGGATCAGCGGCAAAATCTATGATACAGGTCAAGGATACCCTGCGTGCGTTCCAGAAGAAACAAGCACAGTATATGGAGAATTGTACGAGGTAACCGCAAGCACGCTGAATAAGATAGATTTACTTGAGGAAGGGTATGACAAGCAGGTGGTCGATGTCATGACAGACCGGGGGCTGGTGGCGGCTGTTACATACACTTTACCAAAACAGAAGGCATCAGCGCTGAAGGAAATCGAGACTGGCTGCTGGAAGGAATATAGACTATGGCAGCAGAGGCCGGCATCCTTCTATTATTTTGCCTATGGCTCTTGTATGGATGATGCAAGATTTAAACTGGCAGAAGTCGATCATTATTTTAAACAAATCATCGGCGGTGGTGCTCTGAACGGCTTTACAACTAGATTTACATTGGTGAGGCCTGATGGGTCAAGAGCCGATATGGTAGAAGACGGCGGAGAAACAGAGGGCGTTTTATATGAGGTTCCTTTTGATGCCATTCGATATTTGTACAAACGAGAAGGCGTATATGAGGGCACATATCGTCCAGCTTTTGTGGATGTTAAAATAGGTGACCAAATATATGAGGACTGTTTAACCTTTCTTGTTCTTCAAAAGAGCGAAGAAATTGCTCCACCAGGTCATTACCGCAGTGAAATTGAAAAAGGAGCAGACCTCTACTTAAGTGAAGCGTTCCGTAAAAAAATTCGCTCGCATATGGATTCATTAATCAAACCGTAGTAAAATGCATGGTAAGTGAGATAAAAGGAGTCTGAACATGAAAAAGGAATATGCAGTCATTGGTCTTGGACGCTTTGGCGGGAGTATTTGCAAGGCGCTGAGCGAAGAAGGACTTGAAGTCATGGCCATGGATATGAATGAAGATCGAGTGAACGAATACGCGAAAATTGCCTCACATGCGGTGATTGGTGATTCGACGGACGAATCTGTTTTAAAAAATCTCGGCATTCGCAATTTTGATCATGTCATCGTTGCGATTGGTGAAAACATTCAGGCCAGTATTTTAACGACGATCATGCTGAAAGAGCTTGGCGTCAAAATGGTCACAGTAAAGGCGCAAAACGACTATCACGAAAAGGTACTAAATAAAATTGGGGCTGACCGCATCGTTCATCCAGAGCGGGACATGGGCAGACGAATTGCACATAAAATCATCTCCAATAACGTATTAGATTATCTTGAGCTGTCAGATGAGTACAGCCTCATTGAAATCGTTGCCAACAGCAGGCTTGCAGGGCATTCTCTTCTAGATCTCGATATTCGAGCGAGATATGGCATTAATATTGTGGCGATTAAGCGTGGAAAAGAAGTGATTGTTTCACCGCTCGCAGATGAAATGATTCAAAAAGAAGATATTCTGATTGTCATTGGGGCAGTAGCCGATATTGGACGCTTTGAAAAACGAGAAATGCAGAACGATTATTAAACACCCTGGGCGGGGTGTTTTTTTATATGATTGTGTACACATGAGGTGGACAGTGAAGAGGGAAGAAGACATTTAAAAGGGCTGTTTTGTTCTGCATAAACAGCTAAAGTCAATCATCATATTATTCATGCAATTATCACTATTCAGAAATAAAAATCAGTCTTTTTATCTGGATGATTTTCTCTAAATGTCATTGACTGGGCAAACAGATTCGTTTACGATAAGAAACATTATATTGTTTACTTGGAGGAGGCAGTGTCGTTGGATAAGGAGCTTTTCAGACATCAAATTGAGGTAGCTGCAAAGAGAAAAAAAGCAGCCCTAGTGATTAAACATGCGAAGGTTATGGACGTGTTTAACCAGGAATGGCTAAACGCTGATGTCGCTGTTGAAAATGGACAAATAGTAGGGATTGGAGAGTACGAGGGAGAACAGGAGCTGGATGCAGCAGGTCAAATGCTTGTACCCGGTTTTATTGATGGCCACGTTCATATCGAGTCCTCTATGGTGACCCCTGCTGAATTCTCCAAAGCTGTCGTCCCGCGCGGTGTGACAACTGTCGTAACAGACCCGCATGAAATTGCCAATGTGTCAGGGATCACAGGCATCCGTTTTATGCTGGAAGAAGCGAGAAAAGCTGCCTTAAATATTTATTTCATGCTGCCATCCTGCGTACCGGCAGTTAGTTTTGAGCGATCAGGTGCTGTTTTAAAAGCGAAAGATTTAAAGCCTTTGTATCAAGAGAAAGAGGTACTTGGTCTTGCCGAGGTGATGGATTACGTCGGTGTGGAGCAGGCTGAAGAAGATATGCTTCAAAAACTGCTTGATGCTCAAAATGAGAATAAATTGATTGATGGCCATTTAGCAGGCTTAACGGACCGATTAATAAACGTTTACCGCACAGCTAGTGTCCAAACAGATCACGAGGTAACAACAGCCGGCGAAGCCCTTGAACGTGTAAAACGAGGCATGTATGTCATGCTGAGAGAAGGCTCTGTTGCCAAAAACGTGAAAAACGTTTTACCAGCTGTGAATGAAAAGAATGCGAGACGTTTTTTCTTTTGTACCGATGATAAACATTTAGATGATTTAATGGCTGAAGGAAGTATTGATGAACAAGTACGTATGTCTATAAAAGAAGGGTTAGACCCATTTTTAGCGTATCAAATGGGAAGTTTAAACGCAGCGGAGTGCTTTGGCCTCAAAACAAAGGGAGCCATTGCGCCAGGCTTTGATGCTGATTTTATGCTTGTCTCTGATCTTCATCAAGTAGACATCACCAGCGTATTTATTGCAGGAGAATTGGTGGCGCAGCATGGAGAGTACAAGCCAAGTGTCGAAAAAATTGCACCAAGTCCAGCCTTATTACAATCTGTTCATGCTATAGACGTTCAAGAGCAGGATCTGTCTCTGCCTATCACAGCTCATCAAAAAATGAATGTCATCCGCATTATTCCAAATCAGCTAGAAACAAAATTAGAACGCATCTCTCCATCAGAAACGAACGGACAATTCACTAGTGATACAGAAAGAGATGTATTAAAAATGGTGCTTGTTGAACGCCATCAAGGCTTATCTGAAATGGGGATAGGGGTTGTCAGCGGCTTTGGATTAGAAAAGGGCGCAATTGCAACAACGGTTGCGCATGATTCTCACAATTTAATTGCGGTTGGCACAAATGATGCTGATATCGTGAAAGCCATTGACGCATTAAAAGAAGCAGGGGGCGGTTTGACGGTTGTCAAAGAGGGTCAGTCTCTTCATACGCTGCCATTACCGATCTCTGGTTTACTTTCAGATCAGCCGGCACATCTTGTAAATGAAAGCCTTCATGCACTCCATGAAGCGTTGAAAGAAACAGGCTTTACATTAGATTTTAATCCATTTTTGACGCTGTCCTTCTTGGCACTCCCAGTCATTCCTGATGTGAAAATGACGACAAAGGGTTTGTTTGATGTCAGAAGCTTTCAGCATCTCCCAATTCAATAAAAATGAGAAACCGCATGTGTACCTTGTATATATGCGCTTTTTTCAATGAATAGTGAAAAAAAGAGACACAGCCAAGCGGCTTGTGTCTCTTTTTGTGATTACACTTCCATAATAATCGGTAAGATCATTGGACGGCGTCTTGTTTTTTCATAAAGGAAAGGTGCAAGGGTGTCAGTAATTTCGTTCTTGATTTCAGACCACTGAGTTGTCTTACGTTCCATTACTTTTTCAAGATGCTTCGAAATTAAATCCTGTGCATCGTTGATCAGGTCTCCAGATTCTCTCATGTAGACAAAACCTCTTGAGATCAAATCAGGACCAGCAGAGATTTTGAATTCTTTCATGTCCATGCTCACGACGACAATGACAAGACCTTCTTCAGAAAGAATGCGGCGGTCTCTTAAAACGATGTTTCCGATATCGCCAATACCGCTTCCGTCGATATACACGTTGCCTGATGGAATTTTGCCAGCGACACTTGCTTCGTCACCTTTAAGTGCAAGAACTTCACCGTTATCCATGATAAAGCAGTTTTCCTCAGGGATGCCGCAATCATTCGCAAGCTTGATATGCGTTTTTTGCATGCGGTATTCACCGTGAATCGGCATAAAGAATTTTGGTTTAATTAAACGGAGCATGAGTTTTTGTTCTTCTTGTCCGCCGTGACCAGATGTATGAATATTATTAAGCGAGCCATGAATGACCTCAGCACCTGCACGATAAAGCTGGTTAATGGTGCGGCTTACACTAATATTGTTACCTGGAATCGGTGAAGATGAGAAGACAACAGTGTCTCCAGGGTTAATAGAAATCTGGCGGTGAGTACCGTTGGCAATACGAGAAAGAGCTGCCATCGGTTCACCCTGGCTTCCAGTACAAAGAATGGTCACTTTGTTAGCCGGAAGGCGGTTGATTTCATTATGTTCAATAAACGTGTTTTTTGGACATTTAATATAGCCAAGATCTTGACCAATATCAATGGCAGATTCCATACTGCGTCCAAATACAGCGACTTTTCTGCCGTTGGCAACAGCAGATTCAATCACTTGCTGAAGTCTGTGAATGTTTGAAGCAAACGTGGCAAAGATGATGCGTCCATCGACTTTTCTAAAGATGTCATCAATGCTTTCACCTACGCGTCTTTCAGACATCGTAAATTCTGGGATTTCACTATTTGTACTATCAGATAAAAGACAAAGGACGCCTTCTTTTCCGATCTCAGCCATTTTGGTTAAATTGGCAGGCTCGCCAACAGGAGTAAAGTCAAACTTGAAATCACCTGTATGTACGATGTTACCAGGAGGTGTCTTGACGACAATTCCATAAGAATCTGGAATACTGTGAGTCGTTCTAAAGAAAGACACGGCTGTTTTTCTAAATTTAATGGTATCTTCTTCTTCAAAAATGTGAAGTTTTGTTTGTCTCAAGAGACCGTGCTCTTCCAATTTATTACGAAGTAGGCCGATTGCGAGTTTGCCGCCGTAAACTGGAATATTCACTTGCTTGAGAAGGTAAGGGATACCGCCGATGTGGTCTTCATGTCCGTGAGTGATGAAAAGACCTTTGATTTTATCTTCGTTTTTAACTAAGTACGTATAGTCAGGGATGACGTAGTCAATTCCAAGAAGCTCGTCTTCAGGAAACTTAATACCTGCATCAATTAAAATGATTTCATCTTGAAATTGAACGCCATACGTGTTTTTACCGATCTCGCCTAAACCGCCGAGCGCAAAAACTGCCGCCTGATCGTTTTTAACAAATTTCATTCCTCTCATAGCTCCAATACTTTAAAATTTTCACTTTCTCGTTCATAGTCTAAAAAAGCACCGTCTACAGGCTGAATGAATTCAATGTTGTAGTTATGTTTTTTCAACTTATCGCGTACGTCTCTTTCAGAAACCGCTTCAACGTATAGTGAATCTGTGTGTTCTCTTACAGGTACCTCAGTAGTACTTGCCTGAAAAAATACCTTATATATCATCCAAATCTCTCCTTAAATACCGTATGTTACACTCGCTTATTCTATTATATTAAAAAAACGCGCATAAGAAAAGTCTCTGAGAAAAAAGGACCTTCGGCAAATGTGCGGAAGATCCCTTTAAGCAATCGATTTTTTACGAAGCATGTCCTTCCATTGTCTTCGAATTTTCTTACGCAGACGACGAAGCATCACATGCCGCCTCCTTTCGGGTTGAAGTAAGCTTAACCAGCGTGTTCCGGTCTCTCTATATACTTGTATTATATGATGTTTCTATTGAATGTTACATGGTTATATGTGGGAAATAGGCGCTTTCAAAAGGAATTGGTTTCGAAAGCGGAAATCTTTCTGTATGATGAAAGGGAGTGTGTATACATAACGAAGAGCAGGAGGGCGAGATATGAATAAAAAAGTCATCTTCTTTGATATCGACGGTACTTTATATGACCATGATAAAAATATACCTGAGTCAACGAAGCGAGCGGTTCATTTATTAAAAGAAAAAGGTCATCATCTCTTCATTGCATCTGGGCGTTCTCCTTTTTTGATTCGGCCCATTTTAGAAGAATTAGGGCTTGACTCATTCATTGCTTATAACGGTCAGTATGTCATGTATGAGGGAGACGTTATTTACGGCAATCCGCTGAAGCAGGAGCTGATGGAGCGGATTTATGAGACAGCGGATCGTCATGATCATCCGCTTGTTTTTATGGGAGAAGAAACGATGAAGGCGTCTGTGCCGAATCATCCGTTTATCCATGAAGGAATCGGTACTTTAAAAACCGAGCATCCTGAGCACGATGTATCTTACTTTAAAGAAAACGACATTTTTCAAATGCTGTTATTTTGTAAGGCAGAAGAGGAAGTGGAGTATAAGGCATTCCGCGAAGAAATTGACCTTGTCAGATGGCATGAGCTGTCAACAGACGTTCTGCCAAAAGGCGGATCAAAAGCTGAAGGAATCAAACGAGTCATCGAAAGACTTCCTTACGATCAAAAGGATACCATTGCCTTTGGAGACGGACTGAACGATAGAGAAATGATTTCGTTTGCTGGAACAGGCGTGGCGATGGGAAATGCTGTGAGTGAACTGAAGGCATTGGCTGATTTTGTGACAAAGCCAGTAGATGAGGACGGCATATTCCATGCAGTGACCCAGCTTGGCCTCATTGAAGAATAAAAAAGAAGACCCTTAGATCGACGGGTCTTCTTTTTATGTCATGATCTGCCGATCGCAACAGAGTTTTCTGGCTCAGCGAATGGCTGATCCTTTTGAATATGATCATAAAACATAATACCATTTAAATGGTCAATTTCGTGCTGAAAGACAATGGCAGGGAACCCTTTTAGACGGATATCAATGTCCTCTCCTTCAAGCGTAGTGGCCTTGACCCTGATTTTTTGATATCGAGGAACAAATCCAGGGATGGCTTCATCAACTGATAAGCAGCCTTCACCAGTCGCTAAATAAGCTCTTTTGACTGAATGACTGACAATACGCGGGTTGAACAGAGCATAGCTGTATTCTTCTCCGTCTTCATCCTCACAGTGAACAGCGATCATTCGTTTACTAATATTGATTTGCGGAGCTGCCAATCCAACGCCGGGTCTTAGTCCATATTTTTCAGCAATGTCAGCATCCTGACTGTTTTTGACGAATTCGATCATGTCAGCTAATTGCTGTTTTTCCTCTTCTGTCGGCGGGAGCTCGACCGCTTCAGCTGTTTGTCTTAAGACGGGATGGCCGTCCCTTACGATATCATCCATGGTAATCACAAAACTTCACTCCTATTTCCTTTGTATGTAAAGTATATAAAATGATACACAACATATGCAATGAAATAAAGAAGACCGGTCCTATGAGACCGGTCAGAGGCTTAAACAGCCTTAGCAGCAGCCACCGCCGCCTAAGAATGCTGCGCCAACGATAATTAATAGGATGAAAAGCACAACGATTAAAGCGAATGTACGTCCGCCGCCGTATCCGCATCCGTATCCACCGCCATAGCTTGGGTAACAACAGCCGCCGCCATATCCACCACCGAATCCATACCCGTAACCGCCGTATCCACCATACATACTTCCATGACTATAATTAGACATACTTTTGACCTCCTTTGGAAATACACTTGGCCTCTCATAAGTGAAGGCGAAGCGTGTAATATAAACTATGTATGAATGCACTATTTGTATAGTCATGCGCCTATTGCTTGAAAAAAATCTTCTCCGCCTCATTTGACTGACCTCTTTCCTTGTCACAAACGTCTATAAAAATTATAGTGGTATGTGGAGATGTAAAGGGGGACCTTGTGATGAGACAGATGAAAAGAAGCATGAAAGCAGGTGCTGCTTTAGCGGGGATATGTACCCTTTTGCTGACAGGATGCGGAGGTCAAAATCCATTCAATGACATGCAGGATGCGATGACGAAAATGAGTGAAAAAGAAGCTTCCTTCGAAAAAGAGCAAGGTACACTGCAAAGCTATGAGAAAAAAGAGCAGAAGCTGTATACAAAAATGATTCAAACAACAAAGGACCATACAAAAACAGTGTCAAGCCTTTCTGATCAGGCATTAGCATCGGCAGCGAAACGAGAAGAACATTTAAAAACAGAAAAAGACAGCATGGATGAATCGAAAAAAGAATTGAATACGGTAAAGGAATCTGCCGCACGATTGCAAGATGCCGAGTTAAAAGAGAAAGCAGATCAAACAGTCAAATCGATCGAGAAACGATATGCATCATATGATCAGCTATACAAGGAGTATCAAAAGGCGCTGAAACAAGATCAGCATTTGTATCAATCTTTAAAGAAAAAGGATCTAGGATATGAAGAGCTGAAGTCTAAGCTGAAGACCGTCAATCGTTCATATAGCAAAGTCAGAAAAGAAAGTAAGAAGTTCAATCGATATACAGATCAATTGAATGATCATAAAAAGGATTTGTATAAAGCAGCAGAACAAGAGTCAAAAAAGAGCTGAAAAACAGCTCTTTTTTTATTTTTCGACAAAAACAAACATTTTCTATTGTAGTACAGTAGTACACTCTATACTAGTACAGATTAGGTTGTTTGTTAAACAGATTGATACAGTTCACCATAAAAAGTAAAGCGAATACATTTATTTAAATAAAGCCGTTAAATCAATTGACGGACTATTTTTCTTGTTGTAAACTATTCCTTGTTAACAGAAGTTGTATTAGTTTTTTGTGAACTATCGTTAATACAGTTAGAAGGACTCAAAAAAGAGTGGTCAACCTATGTTTCGACAACGATCTTAGTGGCTATTATATACAGGAGTCATATGAGTATTTTGGGTTATCCTATATCTGTATGTATAAATGGATTCACGACAAATGGACTGTTAAAAGAAAGGAAGAGGTGACTTTAGAATGGCTGCAAAAACAAAAAAAGCAATTGTTGATAGCAAAAAGCAATTTGATGCCATCAAAAAGCAGTTTGAAACGTTTCAAATTTTAAACGAAAAAGGCGAAGTCGTAAACGAAGCGGCAATGCCGGATCTTTCAGATGACCAATTAAAAGAATTAATGCGCCGTATGGTGTTTACACGTGTATTAGATCAACGTTCAATTTCATTGAACCGTCAAGGACGTCTTGGCTTCTATGCGCCAACAGCTGGACAAGAGGCTTCTCAGCTTGCAACTCACTTTGCACTTGAGAAAGAAGATTTCATTCTTCCAGGATATCGTGATGTACCACAATTAATCTGGCATGGTCTTCCGCTAACAAAAGCATTCTTGTTCTCTCGCGGACACTTTGTTGGTAACCAAATGCCTGATGATGTGAATGCACTTTCACCGCAAATCATTATCGGTGCACAAATCATTCAAGCTGCTGGTGTAGCTCTTGGTTTGAAAAAGCGCGGTAAAAAAGCTGTTGCAATCACTTACACTGGTGACGGTGGAGCTTCACAAGGTGATTTCTACGAAGGTATTAACTTTGCAGGGGCTTACAAAGCGCCAGCGATTTTTGTTGTCCAAAACAACAGATATGCGATCTCTACACCTGTTGAAAAGCAGTCTGCTGCACAAACAATTGCACAAAAAGCAGCTGCAGCTGGTATCGTAGGCGTACAAGTTGACGGTATGGATGCATTAGCTGTTTATGCAGCAACTGCTGAAGCTCGTGAGCGCGCTGTAAATGGTGAAGGTCCAACATTAATCGAAACTCTTACATTCCGTTACGGCCCACATACAATGGCTGGTGACGATCCAACAAGATATCGTACAAAAGAAGATGAAAACGAGTGGGAGCAAAAAGATCCATTGGTACGCTACCGCAAATTCTTGGAAAACAAAGGCCTATGGTCTGAAGAAGAAGAGAATAAAGTGATCGAAGATGCAAAAGAACAAATCAAACAAGCGATCAAAGAAGCTGACGAACAGCCTAAGCAAAAAGTCACTGACTTGATTGAAAACATGTACGATGTGAAACCATTCAACTTAGTTGAACAGCTTGAAATTTACAAACAGAAGGAGTCGAAGTAAGCCATGGCGCAAATGACAATGATTCAAGCGATCACTGATGCGTTACGCACAGAACTGAAAAATGACGAAAACGTTCTCGTTTTCGGAGAAGACGTTGGTAAAAACGGCGGCGTATTCCGTGCGACTGAAGGATTGCAAAAAGAGTTTGGTGAGGATCGTGTATTCGATACTCCACTTGCTGAATCTGGTATTGGCGGTCTTGCAATTGGCCTTGGACTACAAGAATTCCGCCCAGTAATGGAAATTCAATTCTTCGGATTCGTTTACGAAGTATTAGATTCTGTTTCTGGACAAATGGCTCGTATGCGTTACCGTTCTGGCGGACGCTGGCATTCTCCAGTGACAATCCGTTCTCCATTCGGTGGAGGAGTTCACACACCTGAGCTTCACGCTGACAGCTTAGAAGGTCTTATCGCACAACAGCCTGGTATCAAGGTTGTCATTCCTTCAACACCTTATGATGCAAAAGGACTTTTAATTTCTGCAATTCGTGACAACGATCCTGTAGTGTTCCTTGAGCATATGAAACTTTATCGTTCTTTCCGTCAGGAAGTTCCTGAAGAAGAGTACACAATTGAAATCGGTAAAGCTGACGTGAAACGTGAAGGTACTGACCTTTCAATCATCACTTACGGTGCAATGGTTCACGAATCACTAAAAGCTGCTGAAGAGCTAGAAAAAGAAGGCGTTTCTGCTGAAGTTATCGACCTTCGCACAGTAAGCCCGCTTGATATTGAAACAATCATCGCTTCTGTTGAAAAAACAGGCCGTGCGATCGTTGTTCAAGAAGCACAAAAACAAGCTGGTATTGCTGCAAACGTAGTAGCTGAAATCAATGACAGAGCGATCCTTAGCCTGGAAGCACCAGTACTTCGTGTAGCTGCACCTGATACTGTATTTGCTTTCTCTCAAGCTGAGAGCGTATGGCTTCCAAACCATAAAGATGTACTTGAAACAGCGAAAAAAGTTCTTGAATTTTAATTAAATGACAGAGGGGAAAAGAATTTATTTCTCTTCCCCTTTATCAATTACATGACCGTGTAAACATACACAACAAGGGTTCAACAAAATCTAGGAGGCGAAAAACAGTGGCATTTGAATTTAAACTTCCGGACATCGGAGAAGGTATCCACGAAGGTGAGATCGTTAAGTGGTTTGTTAAACCAAACGACGAAATCAATGAAGATGACGTTTTAGCAGAGGTACAAAATGATAAAGCAGTTGTAGAAATTCCTTCACCTGTTAAAGGAAAAGTATTAGAATTAAAAGTTGAAGAGGGAACAGTTGCAACTGTAGGACAAACAATCATTACGTTTGATGCACCTGGTTACGAAAATCTTCAATTTAAAGGCAGCGAAGAAGAAGGCGAAGCAAAAACTGAAGCTCAAGTACAAGGTACTGCTGAAGCTGGTAACGAGCCAGAGAAGAAAGAAGTAGCACAAGAAGAAGCGGCAGCAGCAACTGGTGCAGGCGCACAAGAGCAAGTAGATGCTGATCCAAACAAACGCGTGATCGCTATGCCATCTGTACGTAAATATGCTCGTGAAAAAGGCGTTGAAATTTACAAAGTTGCAGGTTCTGGTAAAAACGGACGTGTGTTAAAAGAAGATATCGACAGCTTCGTTAATGGTGGTTCTGCAGCCCCAGCAGCAGCACCTCAAGCAGCTGAAAGTGCGAAAGAAGAAGCAGCTCCTAAAGCGGCAGCAGCTCCAGTTCTTGAAGGAGAATTCCCAGAAACTCGCGAGAAAATGAGCGGAATCCGCAAAGCAATCGCGAAAGCAATGGTGAACTCTAAGCATACAGCTCCTCACGTAACATTAATGGATGAAGTTGATGTAACAAACCTTGTTGCACATCGTAAACAATTCAAACAAGTTGCAGCTGATCAAGGAATCAAGTTAACTTACTTGCCTTACGTTGTAAAAGCTTTAACTTCTGCTTTGAAAAAGTACCCAGTACTTAACACTTCTATCGATGATAAAACAGATGAAGTTGTGCAAAAGCATTACTACAACATCGGAATTGCAGCTGATACTGAAAAAGGCTTGCTCGTTCCAGTTGTGAAAAATGCAGATCGCAAAGCGATTTTCGAAGTTTCTAACGAAATCAATGAGCTTGCAACAAAAGCACGTGATGGTAAATTGGCTCCAGCTGAAATGAAAGGTGCATCTTGCACAATCACAAACATCGGTTCTGCTGGTGGACAATGGTTTACTCCAGTCATCAACCACCCAGAAGTAGCGATCCTTGGTATTGGCCGAATCGCTGAAAAAGCGGTTGTTCGTGATGGCGAAATCGTTGCAGCTCCAGTCTTAGCTCTTTCCCTAAGCTTTGACCACCGTATGATTGACGGAGCTACTGCGCAAAATGCCCTTAACCACATCAAGCGTTTATTGAATGATCCACAATTAATTTTAATGGAGGCGTAATGTCATGGTAGTAGGAGATTTCCCAATCGAAACAGATACTCTTGTCATCGGTGCAGGTCCTGGTGGATATGTAGCTGCTATTCGTGCTGCACAGCTTGGACAAAAAGTAACAATCGTTGAAAAAGGAACACTTGGCGGTGTATGTCTAAACGTTGGTTGTATTCCTTCAAAAGCATTAATCAATGCTGGCCATCGTTTCGAAAATGCTAAGCATTCTGAAGACATGGGTATCAAAGCTGAAAACGTAACAGTTGATTTCACAAAAGTTCAAGAGTGGAAAGCTTCTGTTGTAAACAAATTAACAGGTGGAGTTCAAGGTCTTCTTAAAGGAAATAAAGTAGACATCGTTAAAGGTGAAGCTTATTTCGTAGACAGCAACTCTGTACGTGTAATGGATGAAAATTCAGCACAGACTTACACTTTCAAAAATGCAATTCTTGCTACTGGATCTCGTCCAATCGAATTGCCTACTTTTAAATACACAGACCGCGTGATCAACTCAACTGGTGCTTTAGCGCTTAAAGAAGTACCTAAAAAGTTAGTTGTTATCGGTGGTGGATACATCGGTACTGAGCTTGGTACTGCTTATGCAAACTTTGGAACAGAAGTTGTGATCCTTGAAGGTGGAGACGAAATCCTTCCAGGTTTCGAAAAGCAAATGAGCTCATTGGTTAAACGTAACCTGAAGAAAAAAGGAAACGTTGAAATCCATACAAACGCTCTTGCAAAAGGCGTTGAAGAAAAATCTGATGGTGTCACTGTTACATTCGAAGTAAAAGGTGAAGAAAAAACAGTTGATGCTGATTACGTACTTGTGACTGTTGGTCGTCGTCCAAACACTGATGAGCTTGGTCTTGAGCAAGTTGGTGTTGAATTGACTGACCGCGGAGTTGTCAAAACAGACAAACAATGCCGTACAAGCGTATCTAACATCTATGCAATTGGTGACATCGTTGATGGACCACCACTTGCACACAAGGCTTCTTACGAAGGTAAAATTGCAGCTGAAGCAATCGCTGGAGAGCCAGCTGAAATTGATTACCTTGGTATTCCTGCTGTTGTATTCTCTGAGCCAGAACTTGCAACTGTTGGATACACTGAAGCAGAAGCAAAAGCAGAAGGAATCGAAATCGTTGCAGCGAAATTCCCATTCGCAGCAAACGGACGTGCACTTTCTCTTGATGCAACTGATGGCTTCATGAAAATGATCACTCGTAAAGAGGATGGTCTAGTTATCGGTGCACAAATCGCAGGTGTTGGCGCTTCTGATATGATTTCAGAGCTTAGCCTTGCAATTGAAGCTGGAGTGACTGCTGAAGACATCGCTATGACAATTCATGCTCACCCAACATTAGGTGAAATTACAATGGAAACGGCTGAAGTAGCAATCGGAAGCCCAATCCACATCGTAAAATAATGAACCTATGAAACCCTCTCCTTGATGGAGAGGGTTTTTTTGCGCCCTGAACACCATATGAAAAACCCCTCATGAGGTGAGGGGTTTTTTCATATGGTTATATATAAGTGCAAGGAAAATATCATTAGTTTGTATTGACGCGGTCTAAAGCATGGCATAAGGGCGATAAGATCTCCTGTTTACTGCGGACGTTTCCTTCCACCTTCACGATCACTTTTTCATCATTGACAAGTAAAATAGCCGGTAATTCGTCCACTTCATTTTTCCAGCCTTTACGATCTTCTTTCACAATCATTTTTGACATTTCCTTAGGGTATTCATTCTTTAAATCGAGGACTGCATCATAATAAGGGCTTTCTTTATCAAGGTTTTCTGCATCAGTAAAAAAGAGAATTCTCGGTTTTTGAATATGACGGACTTGGTCGGTCTGATTCGGTATGATATACGCAAATGAGCATGAACTAAGTACAAAGAGCATGGGGAATATAATGAGAAGTGTCCTCATAAAATTCAATCTATTCACCTCAAAATCATTTGGGGTTGTCCCAACATTTTTAGGAGCTTGTTCCCTGTTAGTCACTCTAGTGTATCATGTCCCTTTTGACAATTTTCGATTGTTACTCAATTGTTACAGAATTGATATGAAGCAAAATACAATTGAAACGTTCCCTCAATATGATGAGAAAAAAGCACATATTTATAAAAAATGATTAAATGTGTCATACAATTAACCGTTGACAACTTAAATGTGACATCATATTATAGAGATAAGAAATAGATCAAACGCTTTCAAACTATGAATGAAGAAAAGGGGAATGTACGTGGGTACAATTATTTGTCAAGATTGCAATGAAACCATTGATCAATTTGAAAATGAAAAAGTGACAACGCTATACGGAACGTGCGGTCACTGTCATTGCTGTGATGAAGCCTCTGAATAAATAAAAAAAGCATGCAGCTCCATTTGGGGCTGCATGTTTCTTTTTTATAAAATTGGTTTTTGTTCCTTAATCACACGGATCATTTCAAGCGTTGAATCTTCAGGTCCTTGGACAGGGAGGCCAATTTCAATATTTTTAAAGATATACGATATATTTTCTTCTGTGATAATTTCACCTGGTATAAAAATTGGAATACCTGGCGGATATACCATCACAAACTCTGCGGTGATGCGGCCGACTGCTTCCTTAAAAGGAACGACTTCTGTTGTGGCATAAAAGGCGTCACGCGGCGTCATAGCAAGCGATGGGATATCAGGCAGCAGTACCTCTGTTACCGCTTGTTTGCCGCCATCACGAGTAGAGACTGCGGCAATTTCCTGCATCGCCGTCACGAGCGTATCAATTGTCTCATCTGAATCGCCAGGGGTTACGATACATAAAATATTATAAAGGTCAGAGAGTTCTACTTCAATTCGATAGCTTTCTCTCAGCCATTTTTCGACATCATGTCCGTTTAACCCAAGGTCTTTAATGGAGATAATTAATTTCGTTGGGTCATAATCGTAAGTAGAAGCTGATCCAAGTATTTCCTTGCCAATGCAGCTAATACCGTCAATTTGATTCAAGCGGTCTCTCGCTGATTCAGCCAAACGAATGGCTTCGTCTGCAAGTGCCTTTCCTTCAGTGGCTAATCGTTTTCGAGCGACATCAAGTGACGCTAAGAGCAAATAAGAAGTGGATGTTGTCGTCAGCATACTCAAAATCGATTGCACGCGGTCTTTTGAAACAAGCCCTTCCTTCATATTTAAAATAGAGCTCTGCGTAAGAGAGCCGCCGAGTTTATGGACACTTGTTGCTGCCATGTCGGCACCTGCCTGCATCGCAGAGAGGGGAAGCTCATCGTGAAAATGTATATGCACACCGTGTGCTTCATCGACAAGGACAGGCACATCAAATGAATGGGCAATGTCTACGATTGATTTTAAGTCTGCTGAAATACCAAAATACGTTGGATTAATGACAAGCAATCCTTTCGCATCTGGATGCTCAGTGAGCGCCTTTTTGGCTGATTCAGGTGTAATACCGTGAGAGATGCCAAGTTCTTTGTCTATTTCTGGGTGAATAAAAACAGGAACTGCGCCAGAAAATACAATCGCGGACATAATTGATTTATGGACATTACGTGGAACGATAATTTTATCTCCAGGCCCGCATACCGTCATCACCATTGTCATGATAGCGCCGCTTGTGCCTTGAATGGAGAAAAACGTATGATCAGCACCGAAGGCTTCAGCAGCAAGCTCCTGTGCTTCTTTTATCATCCCTCGAGGTGAATGTAAATCATCGAGAGGTTCTATATTAATGAGGTCAATGCTTAATGCATTGTCGCCAATGAATGCTCTAAATTCAGGATCCATTCCGGCTCCTTTTTTATGGCCTGGAATGTGAAATTGGACTGGATTGGTTGCTGCGTGTTTTTTTAGTCCAGTATATAAGGGTGTATCATGTTGTGACAATTGCTTTCCCACCTTCATCGAAATACCTGCTATTATTGTGCCAATTACAGCAGATTTCATTGCATAAAACAAAAGAATTATATTATGAACTGATCGGAATGTAAAGCATAAAATCAATCGGTTTCTGATCAAACAGATGCTATAATAAAAGTTCAAATGAGAAATGAGTGTTAAAGTGAGGGACAAGTAAATGGAATATCAATATCCAATGGATGTCGACTGGACGACAGAGGAAAAAATTGCAGTCATTTCATTTTTTCAGGCTGTTGAAAAAGCCTATGAAAAAGGAATTGCGAAGCAGGAGTTATTAGATGCTTATAAACGATTTAAAGAGGTTGTGCCATCAAAAGCAGAGGAAAAAACGCATTGTGCAGCGTTTGAAAAGGGAAGCGGGTATTCCCCTTATCGTGCAGTGAAAACCGCAAGAGAGGCAGAAGAGACAGCCGTTATACGCATGTAAAAAACGAGCCTATAAAGGCTCGTTTTTTTATACAGATTCTTTCTGTGTGAAGCGGTATAGATACGTCAGCGTGCGGAAAGCATTTTCGATTTTCGATAGGAATTCTTCATTATTCATTTGAACGACTTCCTCTCTAGGCAGCTGAATGCCGCACAGAAGCTCGGCTTTCTTCACTGTTTGAACACGTTCAAAAAGCGTTTTCAGCTGTTCGGAATCTAGTTCGCTGTGAAGCATGACATCTGGTTTCATATGATCTTTAGACCAAACAAAATCTTGCGGTATTTTCTGCTGGATGGTGTCTAGCTCTTTTTCAAATAGCTGGCCGTACTCACCCTTAACTGGAGATTCATAAATGAGCGCAAACCAGACAAAGACATGTGTTTTCCAAAGCCCAATTTGAAAATGAGGGAGCTTTTTATATCCGCGCTTACTGTTTGCAAAAGCAACCCATGTATCATTTGGCGGGTTGACAGATCTTCTAGCATGCTTTGCGACGTGTACAAACATTTCGTCTCCTGTAATAGAAGAAAGAAGTGGTGCAAAATGTTCGCCAAGTGCCTCAAGCTTTGGACGGACTCTTTCTTTTAATACAGTCATTCGTTCATCTAAACCATCAACTGTGAATGTTTCAAAATCTTCATCTCTAAAACGCATTTCACTCATGTTATGCCTCCTGTATCTTTTCGCTGATCATATTTTATCATAGCTTGGGTCAAGCTCAAAAAAAGATGCACCGGCAGATAAAAGGGCGTGGTGCAGCGTTTAAAACCTTTCATTTTGTGGTACATCATTAATAGGTAAAGACACAATTTTCAGAATGTCGTTGCGGTTATGCGATCGCTTCATACGATATAAGCAAGAACCATTTCTCTTATCGATTGAATTTTTATCAATGAAAACTGACAAGGAATGAATCATTCTCTGGAAGGGGCGTTGACCAATGAAGCAAATCGTGAAGCAGGGCTATAGACAGGAGAAGAAAAATCGCATCGCTGTGTGGAGATTAGAGGTTGATTATGAGCTTTCTACGCTTCATGAAGCCATCGAACAAAAAGATGACATCCAAATCGAACGCAGCAAACGAAAGCTTGAGCGCCTAAGAAAAGAATGGGAGCAGCTTCAAGGGTAAAACAGCGTGAGGTAAAAACGAACCAATTCATCGGTTCGTTTTTGTATGAAGCTGCTTTTTTCTTGCTTTTACGTACATAATATCAGTATGCTATTACAAATAGGTCCTACATAGAAAAGAGGTTTACAATCTGATGACAAACTGGGTGGAAATTGACCGTCTTGCAAAGCTCTGGGTAAAAGAAGCAGGAAGCCGTATTAAAGCGTCCATGCAGGAAGGTCTATCAATTGAAACAAAATCAAATCCAAATGATCTAGTCACGAATATCGATAAAGAAACAGAACGTTTTTTTATTGAAAAAATACAGTCGACATTTTCAGATCATCACATTTTAGGAGAAGAGGGACAAGGGGAAGAGGTGACCTCACTCGATGGAATTGTGTGGATCATTGATCCGATCGATGGCACAATGAACTTTGTCCATCAAAAACGCAACTTTGCCATTTCAATCGGGATATTTGAAAATGGTGTGGGGAAAATCGGTCTTATTTATGACGTCATTCATGACGAGCTCTACCATGCCATTAAAGGAGAAGGAGCCTATATGAACGATATCCTGCTCCCTCCATTAAAAGATGTGGAGATTGAAAAAGCCATTGTGGGTATTAATCCGACATGGGCGATTGAAAGCCCTTATTTTGACGCCAAACCATTTGCCCGTCTTGTGCGTGACGTGAGAGGGACACGAACGATTGGATCAGCTGCTCTTGAGCTTGCTTATATTGCAAGCGGCAGAAGTGACGCATATGTCACCTTAAGGCTTGCGCCGTGGGATTATGCAGCGGGCTGCGTACTGCTTGATGAAGTAGGGGCCGTTTACTCAAATATTCACGGAGAACGTCTTACGTTCCTAGACAAAAACAGTATAGTGGCTGGAAATCGATCCATTTGTGAAAAAATCTTGCATGATTACATAAAAGGAAGCGGAAATAAAAAATAAACGACATCACTTCATGAGAATGAAGTGATTTTTTGTTTTTCCTGAAACTTTTTGGTAAGGCGGATGTCTATACGAATGAGGCCTTAATTTCAAGTAAAGGATTGTGTATCAATGTTTGATTTGTTTAGTGATTTATCGCTCCATTTTGAAAGGTATTTTATTTTAAATGAGTACAGTATCCACATCATTCAATGGTGTGTACTTGGACTATTTGTCCTGTTCGTAACACTCCCCATATGGAAAGAAAAGAGGAGTAGTTATGTATTTTATGCTGGAATCGTATTAAGAGTTGTTCTGCTTGGCGGGATGACAGTTGAAATGATCCACCAAGTTCTGTCTAGACAGTATACGATCGAAACATTTGAAGTGCTGACAGATTTCATGCAATTTCTCATTTATGGGTATGTCTTGCTTGCATCACTGTACTATGTGATTACTCTTCCTTATTTAAAAAATAAAGGTATGTTCTTTGTTTTTGATTTATCTGTATTACTTCTGCCTTTATGTCAAACAGTGTTTATTGTGTTTGCTGAAAGCAAAAAGTTCTTTCTTAGCGGTGATACGGGGCTAGTATGGAGAGATATGATCACCATTTTGGTTATGGCTTGCTTTGCCGCTTTGCTGCTGCACCTTTTCTTTCGCTTGTTTTGGCACCGAAAGTGGAAGGAATTGCTTTTCTTCTATGGCTTAATTTTCGCAGCCTTGCTTTATATATTTTATCCTTCTATCTCGAAGCATGAGCTCCAATCTTCATTTAAATCGATAGTCATTTTAGCGGCAGCAGCAGGAAGCTTTATGACGATTGATTTGTTATCTGCTTTACTACGGGACAAGCTGAGATTAAGGAAGTGGGGCGTTGGTTGTATAACTGTCTTTTTTCTGCTGTTACTCAACCCGGTTGTCAATATTCCTCATACCATGTTCCAATTTACCAAAACGGAACTGGTAGATACTTTTTCAGAAGAATATCGCCCTTTATCAGCAGCAAGTGCAAAAGCATTCGCTTCAAAGTTTGTACCGGAGAATCAATCGCTGTATTTAAATACTAGTCATCAGCCTATCCCTTACCATTACGTGTTTGCAGATGATCAGTATGAAGTGAATATTTCTCCGTTTACAGGTGAATTAAGCGGATATTCTTATCGAGGTCGTGTAGAGGGAAAGGAGATGACCGATAAAGAATATAGGAAAAAAACCATTGAATTTTTCGAAAGAAGCGGGCGGTCAATAGATCTCAATCGCATTCAATTGACTGTACAAAAAGAGGACGGAGAAACGGACGTTCTTCTTCTGCCAAAAATGTCTCAGAATGAAGAGGACAGTTTAGCGTCTGCCACCTGGAAAAAAGGGACGCTTCGACAAGCGCGATACGTAAACGCCATCTTTCAATTAAAGGATATAGACGGCATCCGTTTAACAGAAACGGAGATAAAAAACAGGATCAACAGTATTTATAAACATTTAAATTTAAAGCCGCCAGCTTATCAAATCACAGGCATTGATGAATTTTATTTTAATTGGCAGCATGAAGTGAGGGTCACAACTAAAGATCAATCGGAGTTTCTGTTTAATGGCTCAACAAAAGAAGTTATCAGCTTTAAGCTGTCAAAAACGATTCTTCAACAGAAAAAAGGGAACGTCAGCGATGAAGATTTGTTAAAAATCATAGGGAAAACGCCAAAAGACGTAAGGAAAGAAACAGGTACTAGTGAAAGCAAACAATATACGTTTAACCGTTTCTCTCATGTCGCCAATCTGTTTAAAGGGGATGATGGAATTGAGTTGAGAGTACAATCAGATTCTTCAATCCCGCACGCAGTATCTAATCAAGATCGGGAGGACGTCTATCAGCAAGTACTTAAAAGGTATAAACCATATACGATTTATAAAAAACAAATAAAACCTGTGAAGATGATCGACAAAGAAGGGAACATCGACATTTCATGGCTTGTCATCATCCAAACCTTCGGATCAAATGAGCATAAAATCTATGAAGTGAATGGACGAACAAAAGAGGTGCATCGTTTTGACAGATAAAGAAAAACAAGCCATCTTTCAAGACTTATATGAACTGTATCAAGAAGGGGATCTGGGAGCCGAGGCAGCGAGCTGGATGAAGGCACACAAGCAGCAATTTCAGCATGTGGACACGGGTAAAAAGCAGTCTTCAGCGCCGATGAAAGGTCAGAATGACTATGACGAGTTAAAACGTATGAAAGGGTTTATTTACTCGTTATATTTCTTTTTTATCGTTTTATCGATTTGGATGACTGTGTGGTTTTATTTTTGATGTCCAGACCAGCAGAGCAAATTGAAAAAATCTATGAAGAATATTTTCAGGAAATCACCAAATATTTATATCGCCGGACGGGAAATATGGAAACGGCCAAGGACCTTGCGCAGGACGTATTTATGAAGGCACTTCATGGGTTGTCCTCCTTTAAGGGACATTCAAGTATAAAAACATGGCTTTATACCATTGCGTATCACACATTTGTGAATGATTATCGCCGAAAAGTAAAATGGACTTTTACGAACGTAGAGGAAATAGATTTCTTAGAGCAGCAGTCGTTCACGACACCAGAAGATCACATTGAAAAACAAGCTGATGTAGAAAGGCTGTGGCATCATATTTATCAGCTGAAGGATTCCTACCGGGAGGTCCTTATTTTAAGAGATATTCAAGAATTGTCATATGAAGAAGTAGCTGAAATTTTGAATTGGAGTTTATCTAAAGTCAAAACAACCCTTCATCGAGCCAGATTAGAGCTGAAGCGAAAGCTACATTGTGAGGAGTTCAATAAATGAGCTGTTATTTGATTGAAGAATTGTTACCACTTTATATAGAGGGGGACACAAGTGCAGAAACAAATAAAATTGTTGCAGAGCACTTACAATCCTGCGAGAGCTGCCAACTCCTTTATCACGAAATGAAAGAGCCAATAACCTTTATACAAACTCCTGATCTCATGCCATATATAGATGAAAAGGAAGAAAGAAGAAAATTCGAAAAGCGCTACTATGGCAAGCTGTTATATCGAGCAAGTATCGCGTTTTGTATGGGATATGTCGTGATGATCATTCTTTATTGGCTGAAATAAAAAACCCCCATCTGGATAAACCAGGTGGGGGTTTTTCTAGCTTAGCTTAATTTTTCTTTCGCAATTTGAACTGCATCATAGAACGTTTTCAATTGCTCTTGAGGAATTTTCTTAAGCATTTGGTTGAAAACAAGTAATTCAGTAGAGCTGAATCCAAGACCTTTTGCGATTTTTGAATCAATCACAACGTTTCCTTTTTTGTCTAGAACAAGGGCATCACCAGCAAGATCAGCAATTCTGATCACTGATTTGAAAAGCTTTTCGAATTTAGCCGCTTCTTCTTTTGTAAGACCAAGTTCAACAGCTTTTGCTGCATCAAAAACCAATTTCCCTTTTTCGTTTTTAGTGATGCTTTCACTGAAAACGATTGTAAGAACAGCTGCGCGATCTAAGAATTTCTCAGCAGTCGCCGCTTCTTCTTCAGTTAGTCCGAGCTCAACAGCTTTTTTCACATCAAATGTGTAGTTGTTGTCTTCCTCAACAAATGAATTGATGAGAATGTTGATGACACGCTCGTTTTTCTCCAATAATTCTTTAATGATTTGCTGCTGTTCAAAAGGAATTCCTTTGAAAGTTGCAGCGCTTGCTTGCCCAGGAGCTACTGTTGTGAAAGTAAGAATGATAGCTAAAGCGAAAAATACAACAGAGCTGAGCGATTTGCTCAAAAACTTCTTCATGCTTCTTTTCTCTCCCTTTTCTGTTAAATTTTGTTGCAAGAAAAGCATACCATGAGAAACTTTGTGGAAGAATAGGAAAATTGTAACTTTATGTTTGATTTTGGAGAACTATAAAAGTTCTTGTCGAAAAATGGAGGGGTTCAGATTGCTTACTTTTGTCAACTCTTCAAGATACGTTCCGTCTGATGAATGAAGCTTTCATAGGTGATTTGTCTTGTTTTTACTCAAAATAAAAAGCCTTCTACATGTAGAATGTAAAAGGCTTTTAACTAATTTTATGATTGCACGTTTAATTTTCTTTTTAATGTAAATCCTGTACCCATGAAAATCATGGCGAATACAATGCTTAGACATATACCCAGTATGTTTTTTTCTGCAAGAGTTACCCCAATAAACGCCATACTGACAACTGCAAGTAATGCACATAATAATAGAAGCCATTTGATTTGTTTCATATGTCCCCATCCCTTTTTTTAGAGTTAATATAAGTTTACAGAAAAACGATCGGCATTTAAAGGGGATTGTGATATAATATGAAAGTTATCTAATTATTTTAGGAGATGAAAATGTGAAACTTCGAAAAGACCTTCGCAACATCGCAATTATTGCCCACGTTGACCATGGTAAAACGACGCTTGTTGACCAATTGCTCCATCAAGCTGGTACTTTCCGTGCGAATGAAAATATCGCTGAGAGAGCCATGGATTCAAATGATTTAGAGCGAGAGCGCGGTATTACGATTTTAGCTAAAAATACTGCGATAAATTATAAAGATACACGCATTAATATTTTAGATACACCAGGACACGCCGATTTCGGTGGTGAAGTTGAGCGTATCATGAAAATGGTAGATGGTGTACTCCTTGTTGTGGATGCTTATGAAGGCTGTATGCCTCAAACACGCTTTGTGCTGAAAAAAGCACTTGAGCAAAACTTAACACCAATCGTTGTCGTCAATAAAATTGACCGCGACTTTGCTCGTCCGGCTGAAGTAGTCGATGAAGTGATTGACTTGTTCATTGAATTGGATGCAACAGAAGAACAGCTTGAGTTCCCAGTTGTCTATGCATCAGCAATCAATGGTACAGCAAGTAACGATGCGAGCAAGCAAGATGAAAACATGGAATCATTGTTTGAAGCTATTGTGAACCATATTCCTTGCCCGGTCGATAACCATGAAGAGCCGCTTCAATTCCAAGTGGCGCTACTTGATTACAATGATTATGTTGGCAGAATTGGAATTGGCCGTGTATTCAGAGGAACAATGCAAGTAGGACAGCAGGTAGCCTTGATGAAAGTCGACGGCACTGTGAAACAATTCCGCGTGACAAAGATCTTTGGTTTCCAAGGGTTAAAACGAGTGGAAATCAACGAAGCGAAAGCGGGAGATCTTGTCGCTGTATCTGGAATGGAAGACATCAACGTAGGTGAAACGGTTTGTCCGGTAGAACACCAAGAGGCACTTCCAATCCTTCGTATTGATGAGCCGACACTTCAAATGACGTTTGTTGTAAACAACAGCCCATTTGCAGGCCGTGAAGGAAAATACGTGACATCACGTAAAATCGAAGAGCGTTTAGAGCAGCAGCTTCAAACAGACGTCAGTCTTCGTGTGGATCCAACTGATTCACCTGATGCTTGGGTTGTTTCTGGACGCGGAGAGCTTCACTTATCCATTCTCATTGAGAATATGAGACGTGAAGGATTTGAATTACAAGTATCGAAGCCAGAAGTTATTGTAAAAGAAGTTGATGGTGTTCGATGTGAGCCTGTTGAGCGCGTTCAAATTGATGTACCAGAAGAGCATACTGGCTCTGTCATGGAATCAATGGGTGCAAGAAAAGGTGAAATGATTGACATGATCAACAATGGTAACGGTCAAGTTCGCCTGATCTTTACAGTGCCATCACGTGGTTTAATTGGATATACAACTGAATTTCTTTCATTAACTCGTGGTTTTGGTATTTTGAACCATACGTTTGACAGCTACCAGCCAATGCAGTCTGGTCAAGTTGGCGGACGCCGTCAAGGTGTACTTGTTTCAATGGAAACAGGTAAAGCGACTGCTTACGGAATCCAAGGTGTTGAAGAGCGCGGTGTGATCTTCGTTGAGCCAGGTACTGAAGTATACCAAGGGATGATTGTTGGGGAGCATAACCGTGAGAATGACCTTGTTGTAAACGTAAGCCGTATGAAACAACAAACAAACGTACGTTCAGCGACGAAAGATCAAACGGTTAGTATGAAAAAACCTCGTATTATGTCACTTGAGGAATCTCTTGAGTACTTGAATGAAGACGAATACTGTGAGGTTACTCCTGAATCAATTCGTCTTAGAAAGAAAATTTTAGACAAAAACGAACGTGAGAGAGCAGCGAAGAAGAAAAAGCTAGCAGGATTATCTTAATTCCATGAAGAATTAAAAAGATAGAACCCTGAAAGATAAGGGGAGGGAATCTTTTTGAATGATCAGGAAGTAAGTGAAAATCTATCCTTTTTCGCGATGCTGTTTCGTGTCGATGAAAATCCGCAAACAGGGATGTGGCTCCTATATGGCACCATCCTTGTTTTAGCGATTATTGTTTTTAAGCTCGGCTTTGCAAGACGTTTACCGATTTTAAAAGCGCTCGTGATTTATTTGTTTTTGATTTTTGGCTGCACGTTTCTCACATTTCTAGGAATCTTCCTGCCAGTAGCGGAAGGCCTAGTTGTGGCAGCTGCCATTTTGATTATTTATAAAATACGGCTGCATCGTGCGAAAAAAGAAGGAACAGTCAATACGTAAAAAAAGACCTGAACATGTGTCAGGTCTTTTTTTATGTCTTTTGTTCTTTCTTTCCTTTTTTCTTCTTTTTCTCTTTTGTCGCAGGATCCTGATAAAGAGAGAATCTGCCGGTTTTGATGCGAGCTTCTGTCTTTATTTTAATGCGTTCTTGGCAGTCATCGCACATATATGTATGAATTGGCCGGTTTCTTAACCGTTTCGCAACGAGTGTATCATCATCAATGGTTTCAAGCTTTTCACATAATGAGCACTTCACTCTCATCATTTTCACCTCACTTTAATGCATTTATTATAGCATGTTTTCCAGCTACTTAAAATCAGCGTAGAAAAAGGCTTATATCACAGGAGATATAAGCCGTTCTCATTATTTCTTCTGATTCATATGATGGTTTGATTGGTCGTTCTGATTTTTTTCTAACTGTTTTTGATCTCGTTCTTTGAGCTGATTATTCGGATGATTTGTCGGATCCTTTTCGTTACGGTCGATCTCATTTTTCGGCATCTCAGGCATCACGCGGCCGACAATGGCAGCCAGTTCATCCATAATACCGCTTACAGGACGGCCTGCTTGGATTTCTTTGCCCATTTCTTTTAAACGGCTGACTGTATCCGGATCAGCAACCACAACAGCATTTGCACCTTCCGGGTCATTTCTCAGCGCTTTTGCAACTGAATATTTAATGGTTTCTACTTTGCTTCTATCTAAATCATCTTTTACATCAATACCAACAACAGCATAGCGTCCGATGACGATTGCCGTTGCATCATTGACATCTGCTACGTGCTCAGTCACATTGACAAGATGCTCCGCAACATCTGTGGATGGGCGGGCTTGATCTGTCTTTTTCTTCGATGAGTCAGACACCCTTACTAAGTGCTGGCGTCCATCTTGCTCATCCAGTGCTTCTGGCTTTTCCTGCTGCTGGCAAGCGCCTAACAGAATGATCGTTTGAATCATGAATAATGTCAAAAATAGTCGCATCTAAATTCCCTCCTTCACAAACTGCATGATTTATTTTATTGTTGAATTAACCTTCTAACTTTATTCATGAAAACATATATTTTAACAATCGTTTTGGGAAAGACAAGGATGAATGAAACCCCGATCAGGAGGCGAAGGACCTGAGTAAAATCTATGTATTAGACACAAATGTGTTATTACAGGATCCGAATTCAATCTTTTCATTTGAAGACAACGAGGTCGTCATTCCGGCCGTTGTGTTAGAAGAAGTAGACTCGAAAAAGAGATACATGGACGAGGTTGGGCAAAACGCCCGGCGCGTCTCACGTTTAATCGACGGTTTGAGATCGAAAGGGAAACTGCATGAAAAAATTACACTAGAATCAAAAGGGACGCTGCGCATCGAGCTGAATCACCGCTCTTTCCATGAACTTCAAGAAATTTTTATTGAAAAAACGAACGATAATCGGATTTTAGCGGTCGCGAAAAATTTGAGCTTAGAGGAAGAAACAAAGCCTCACGGCCGGCCTGTCATTTTGGTCAGTAAGGATGTCTTAGTCAGGGTAAAGGCAGATGCTATAGGTCTCCAAGCAGAGGACTTCTTAAGTGATCGTGTGCTGCAAAACGAAGACATTGATAACGGCTATCATGAGCTCTATATTCCGACCGAGCAATTGAATACATTTTATAAGCAAAGTCAATTGCCGATAAAAGAAGTCACAAGTGCACCATTAAACCCTCATCAATTTGTCATTATGAAGGGGAATGAAGGCGGTTCTGCTTTAGGAATGCTTGATCAAAAGGCAGAGCATGTGAAACGGCTTATTTATGATCAAGAGCATGTTTGGGGAATCCGTCCGAAAAATGTTCAGCAGACGATGGCCCTAGAGCTGCTATTGCGACGTGATATTCCGCTTGTGACATTGATCGGAAAAGCGGGTACTGGTAAAACACTCCTTGCACTTGCTGCCGGATTAATGCAGACAGAGGATCTCGGCATGTTTAAAAAACTGATCGTAGCCCGTTCCATTGTCCCTGTTGGCAAGGATTTAGGCTACTTGCCAGGTGAAAAGGAAGAGAAACTCAGACCATGGATGCAGCCGATTTATGACAACCTGGAATTTTTATTTAATACAAAAAAACCTGGTGAACTTGATGCGATTTTGGCGGGAATTGGTTCTATTCAAGTAGAAGCTTTAACGTATATCCGTGGAAGAAGTATTCCTGATCAATTTATTATCATTGATGAGGCGCAGAATTTAACGAAACACGAGGTGAAAACATTATTAACGCGCGTCGGAGAGGGAAGTAAAATTGTGCTGATGGGGGACCCGGAGCAGATCGATCATCCTTATTTAGACAGCTTAAATAATGGGCTTACGTATGTCATTGAGCGGTTCAAAGGTCAGCAAATATCTGGACATGTCAAGCTTGTCAAAGGAGAAAGGTCTGGACTTGCACAGCTTGCAGCTGATTTGCTGTAGTCCAGACCCTCTGTCTTATGTAATGATGAGCTCTTTGACACCTTTTATCGGCTGAGTGAGGTTGGACTGATCTGCGAAATAAACGTGGATTGGTCCTTCTTCTGTCATCGGCTTCCCATTTTGGCTGAAGTGTGCAATGCTTTCCATTGCCTGAGAAAGCGGAACAGCAATTGTCTCTGTTTCTGTGACAAATTCGCATGTGTCTGCATGTTCAAGCGGTTCTGCATTTTTCAGCATATCACCCAGCTTCATCCCGAAGCTGCCTGTGATGAGTCTTTCCTTTTCGTACTTCTTCTCTGTTTTTAAAGTGGGTGGAAGTGTTTGTCCTTCTCTGATCACCCGCTCTTGGTCAAGCTCCTGATCCAGCTGACTTTCTTCATTTGCCGTGCTTTTTTCAAAAAATGAATCCATTAAAAATTTGCGGTCATCAAAAATCCATACACTTGGATCAATGGTGATCTTGTACTTTACGTTCCCCTTAATTTGAATGATGCTCATGTTCAAGACAACCCCTTTCCAACATAAATTATAGAAGTTTTCGCCTGCTTTGTCACTTTCATAAACATGCTTTTCCTTGTACACACTAATCGTACATGAAAGATAGGGAGGATGTTGGGCATGGCATGTCGTGACAATGAAGAGCTTCAGCGATTTGTAGAAGAAGCAAAAAAAGTGGCCAAAGATGGCAAAGTAGCATCCTATATTCCCGCTCTCGCCAAAGCGGATCAGACGGATTTATCTGTGGCTGTGTACCATGTGAGTAATACTTGCCACTCGGCAGGAGATGTAGATAAACGCTTTACCCTGCAAAGTATTTCTAAAGTATTAGCCCTTGCGCTCGTGCTTTCAGAAGAAGGGCCAAAAAAAGTCTTTCAATTTGTTGGACAAGAGCCAACAGGTGACCCGTTTAATTCAATGATTAAGCTGGAAACAGCAAGTCCGAATAAGCCGCTGAATCCGATGATTAATGCAGGAGCGCTTGCAGTCACAAGCTTAATAAGAGGAGCGACTCCGCAAGATCAGCTGAACCGCCTGCTTGGCTTTATTAGAGAGCTCGCAAATGACAAAAGCATTACATACTGCAAGGAAACAGCCGCATCCGAATTTGAGACATCGATGATTAACCGGGCTATGTGCTATTATATGAAGCAATATCATATTATTAGAGGGAACGTAGAAGAGGTCATGGATGTGTATACGAAACAATGCGCCATCATGATGAACAGCTTAGATTTGGCGAAAATTGCTTGTGTTTTTTCATTAGATGGCAGACATCCAGAGACGGGCAAGCAAATTCTTTCAAAAGATGTCGCTAGAATTTGTAAAACCTTTATGGTGACGTGCGGCATGTATAATGCAAGCGGGGAATTTGCCATTAATATCGGCATACCTGCTAAAAGCGGTGTTTCAGGCGGGATTATGGGAGCGGCACCATATGATTTTGGGATCGGAATTTTCGGTCCTGCCCTGGATGAAAAAGGGAATAGTATTGCTGGGATTAAGCTGCTTGAGCTCATGAGTGAAAAATATGAGATGAGTATCTTTTAATGAGAAATGTCTTCTTTTTATTTTCACAAAGCGAACTGTACAAATCTGCTTGCAATTTTGGGCGTTTCGCTTTATGATAAATAGAAGAATTAGGTACTCGCCTGGGGAACGGAGGGATACTTTTGGCGTCAGAAATTTTAGTCGATCATCGGCAAAAAGCACTGGCTTTATTAAAATTGGATGCAGATAAAATTTTAAAATTGATCCAAGTGCAAATGGACAACTTAACGATGCCGCAATGTCCTCTTTATGAAGAGGTTTTAGATACTCAAATGTTCGGATTATCGAGAGAGATTGATTTTGCTGTCCGGCTTGGATTAGTTGATCAACATGAAGGCAAGAAACTACTCGATAAACTTGAGAGAGAGCTTTCCGCACTTCATGATGCGTTCACAAAAAAATAACGATTGAAAACTCAAACTTCCACAACATAAGTTTGAGTTTTTTTGTCCCCTATTTTCTTTTGATGGATTGACGGCAAACGGACTTGATTCTTTCATGAATGGCGAACAATATAAAAGAGGTAAAACGGGATCAAACGGAGAAAATGTAGTAGAATAAGAACAGCTAAGAAGATATCAAGCAGTAGAAACAGACGTTAGGAAGAGGATTATATGTTAAAGAGAATGCTAAAATCGTATGACTACTCATTATTGTTCGCCATTATCTTAATCAGCGCATTTGGTTTGGTTATGGTGTATAGCTCAAGTATGATTACATCTGTTATCAGATACGATGCCGCGCCAGATAACTTTTTTAAGAAACAGCTCTTATTTATGATTGTTGGAGCAGCCATCTTGATCTTTACAGCATTAGTTCCATATCAGCTGTTTTCAAATAAGAAATTCCAGATTGGTATGCTGCTGATTTCAGTTTTTTCCCTCATCTATGTGTACTTTGGCGGTCATATTGCAGGGAACGCAAGAAGCTGGATCAAATTAGGCCCTTTTAGTCTTCAGCCAGCTGAATTTGTAAAGATTGTCGTCATCATCTATCTTGCTGCGGTGTATGCCAAAAAGCAGCATTATATTGATCATATTTTAAGAGGTGTCACGCCTCCAATCGTGATTGTCTCTATCCTGTGCGGATTTATCATTTTGCAGCCAGACTATGGGACAGCCTTTATCATTGGCATGATTGCCCTTGCGATGATTTTATGCTCAGGCTTTAGCGGCAAAACGCTTGCGAAGCTGCTGGCGCTATTTAGTGCAGTAATGGTCGTCGTGACCCCGTTTATTATTCTTTTTTGGGATAAAATTTTCACGCAAAATCGTCTCGGACGTTTTGAGAGTTTCCAAGATCCATTTAAAGATGCAGGGGCTACTGGGCATCAATTGATTAATTCATATTATGCGATTGGATCAGGCGGCTTTTTTGGACTCGGTCTAGGAGAAAGCGTTCAAAAGTACGGGTATCTTCCAGAACCGCACACAGACTTTATCATGGCAATTATCTCAGAAGAGCTTGGTTTTTTCGGCGTGTTTTTTGTTCTCGCTCTTCTTGGTTTCATCGTCGTGAAAGGTTTTTATATTGCGAGAAAGTGTGAAGATCCATTTGGAAGTTTGCTTGCAATAGGAATTTCCTCCATGATTGCGATCCAAACTTGTATCAATTTAGGCGGTGTTTCAGGTCTTATTCCAATTACTGGGGTGACACTTCCGTTTATCAGCTACGGGGGATCGTCTATCATTTTACTTAGCATCTGTATGGGAATGCTGCTGAATATCAGCATGTTTACTGAATATAAAGAGCGTTACAAAAAGAAAAAATCAATGAGCAAACCATCGGTTGAAAAAAATGGATTGCAGAAAACTTTGAATCTTTAGAAAACAAAAGTGTACAGTTTTCATTTCTTCCTTTATTATAGAGTACATATAAAATTTTAAGGGATATGGAGGAGTGAGAATGTCACAGAGAACAATTCAAAAGGTTCTAGTTGCAAACAGAGGGGAAATCGCTATCAGAGTCTTCAGGGCCTGTACGGAGCTCAATTTACGTACAGTGGCCATTTATTCCAAAGAAGACTCGGGCTCTTATCATCGCTATAAAGCTGATGAAGCATATCTAGTTGGAGAAGGGAAGAAACCGATTGATGCCTACCTCGATATCGAGGGGATCA
This sequence comes from Bacillus sp. FSL R5-0712, assembly GCF_038593285.1. NCBI lineage: Bacteria > Bacillati > Bacillota > Bacilli > Caryophanales > Bacillaceae > Bacillus > Bacillus sp. FSL R5-0712. The sequence goes on from NZ_CP151981.1 coordinate 1,451,150, forward strand.
TCGAAATTGCAAAACGAAATGACGTGGATGCGATTCATCCAGGCTACGGATTTTTATCCGAAAACATTCATTTTGCAAGACGATGCGAAGAGGAAGGCATTCAATTTATCGGTCCAACTTCTCAGCATTTAGATATGTTTGGAGATAAAGTAAAGGCGAGAGATGAAGCGAAAAAAGCTGGTATTCCAGTCATTCCAGGAAGTGACGGACCAGTTGATTCGGTCGAAGAAGTCGAAAAATTCGGTGAAGAATACGGTTACCCGTTTATTATTAAAGCTTCACTAGGCGGCGGCGGCCGGGGTATGCGGATTGTCAGATCAAAAGAAGAGCTGAAGGAAGCCTATGACCGTGCGAAGTCAGAGGCAAAAGCTGCTTTTGGAAATGACGAAGTATACGTTGAAAAGCTGATTGAAAATCCAAAACATATTGAAGTGCAGGTGATTGGAGACAATCACGGCAATATCATTCATTTATATGAGCGTGACTGCTCTGTTCAAAGGCGGCATCAAAAGGTCATTGAAGTGGCGCCAAGTGTGTCTCTAACAGATCAATTGCGTGAAGATATTTGCGAAGCGGCTGTCCAGCTGGCCCAGAATGTATCGTATATTAATGCAGGGACTGTAGAATTCCTAGTTGCAAATGGAGAGTTTTACTTTATTGAAGTCAATCCAAGGGTGCAGGTAGAACACACGATCACAGAAATGATTACAGGTGTCGATATCGTTCAAACCCAAATTCTTGTTGCAAAGGGGCATAACCTTCACAGCAAAGAAGTTGGTATTCCAAAGCAAGAAGATATCTTTACACACGGCTTTGCCATTCAATCAAGGGTCACAACAGAAGATCCTTTAAATGACTTTATGCCAGACACAGGAAAAATTATGGCCTACCGCTCAGGTGGGGGATTTGGTGTACGTCTTGATACAGGGAACAGCTTCCAAGGTGCGGTCATTACACCTTATTACGACTCACTATTGGTCAAGCTGTCTACATGGGCGCTCACGTTTGATCAAGCGGCTGCTAAAATGGTTCGAAATTTACAAGAATTCAGGATTCGCGGAATTAAAACTAACATCCCATTTCTTGAAAATGTGGCTAAGCATGAGAAGTTCCTAAAAGGGGAGTACGATACATCGTTTATCGACTCAACGCCAGAGCTATTTAATTTCCCTAAGCAAAAAGACCGCGGAACGAAGATGCTGACTTATATTGGTAACGTTACCATTAATGGGTTCCCAGGTATTGCGGAGAAAAAGAAGCCTCATTTTGACAAGCCAGACGTTCCGAAGCTTCCTCTCAATCAAGAGATTCCGTCTGGGACAAAACAATTGTTAGATACGCATGGACCTGAGGGGCTTGCCAACTGGGTGAAAGAACAAAATAACGTTCTTTTAACTGACACAACCTTTAGAGATGCGCATCAGTCTCTGCTTGCGACACGCTTTAGAACACATGATTTAAAGAAAGTTGCCCAGCCGACAGCAGGTTTATGGCCAGAGCTGTTTAGTATGGAAATGTGGGGCGGGGCTACATTTGATGTTGCGTACCGTTTCTTAAAAGAAGATCCTTGGGAACGATTGAAAGAGCTTCGTCAAGAAGTGCCAAACACGCTGTTCCAAATGCTTTTAAGATCATCAAACGCTGTCGGATATACAAACTATCCGGATAATGTGATCAAAGCATTTGTAAAAGAATCAGCCGAGGCAGGCATTGATGTGTTCCGTATTTTCGACAGCTTAAACTGGGTCAAAGGCATGACGCTTGCCATTGATTCTGTTCGGGAATCAGGCAAAGTGGCAGAGGCGGCGATTTGTTATACGGGGGATATTCTTGATCCATCTCGTCCAAAATATGATCTTGGGTACTATGTATCTCTTGCAAAAGAGCTTGAATCTGCCGGCGCACATATTTTAGGTATTAAAGATATGGCGGGGCTATTAAAACCGCAGGCAGCCTACGAGCTAGTCTCTGCTTTAAAAGATGAGCTTACGATCCCAATCCATCTTCATACGCATGACACGAGTGGAAATGGACTGTTCACCTATGCAAGAGCGATTGATGCAGGTGTTGATATTGTGGATGTTGCCGTCAGCTCTATGGCAGGACTCACATCGCAGCCAAGTGCAAGCTCACTTTATTATGCTTTAGATGGACATGAAAGAAAGCCAGACATGAATGTCCAATCTGTCGAACGCCTTTCTCAATACTGGGATTCCGTCAGAAAATACTATCATGAATTTGAAAGCGGCATGAATTCGCCTCATACAGAAATTTATGAGCATGAAATGCCTGGCGGTCAATATAGTAACTTGCAGCAGCAGGCGAAAGGTGTCGGTCTTGGCGAGCGCTGGAATGAAGTAAAGGAAATGTACAGACGTGTGAATGACATGTTTGGTGATATTGTAAAGGTGACACCATCCTCTAAAGTAGTTGGAGATATGGCACTTTATATGGTGCAAAATGATCTAACAGAAGAAGATGTTTATGAAAAAGGCGCAACACTAGACTTCCCGGATTCTGTTGTGGAATTATTTAAAGGCTATTTAGGCCAGCCGCATGGCGGATTCCCAGAAAAGCTACAAAAGCTGATTTTAAAAGGGGAAGAGCCTCTTACTGTCAGACCTGGTGAGAAGCTGAAGCCAGTGGACTTTGAAGACATTAAGAAGCAGTTCAAAGAATCTCATGACCTGACGTTAACAGAGCAAGACGCAATTGCGTATGCCTTATATCCGAAAGTCTTTTCTGAATTTGTCCAAACAGCAGAAAGCTATGGTGACATCTCTGTTCTTGATACACCAACGTTCTTCTACGGGATGAGACTCGGAGAAGAGATTGAGGTAGAAATCGAAAAAGGAAAAACCCTGATTGTCAAACTCGTATCAATTGGTGAACCGAATCCAGATGCCACAAGAGTTCTTTACTTTGAGTTAAATGGCCAGCCGCGTGAAGTGGTGATTAAGGATGAAAGCATCAAATCCTCCGTTCAAGAAAAAATGAAGGCGGACCGTTCAAATCCAAATCACATCGCCGCATCGATGCCAGGCACTGTCATCAAAGTACTCGTCGAAAAAGGGCAGAAAATTTCACAAGGTGAGCATTTGATGATCAATGAAGCCATGAAAATGGAAACGACTGTACAAGCTCCATTTTCTGCGGTCGTAGATGAAATACATGTGACAAATGGAGAACCGATTCAAACCGGTGATCTTTTAATTGTATTAAAGCCTGAATAAGAAGCGAGACACATCCACCGTGATGTGTCTTTTTTTTGAGCGCATTAAAATGTGCAGCAGCAAGTGAGAGTGATTACACTATAGAGTGAGGTGAAGAAGGTTGGACAACATTGTTGTGATTTGGTTTCGCCGGGATATGCGATTAGATGATCATATCGCCTTATCAAAAGCGATCACATATGCAAAAAAACACGAGTGCAAATTATTTGCTCTTTATCATCTAGATCCATTTTTTACTGAAATGGACCTCGATTTAAACAACGAACATTTTTTTCAAAACTTGGCGCATTTCGTCAAGGTAGCAAGAGAATCTCAAATGTATATTCATCTTCTCTATGGAGATGTCTTGCGTGCCTTTCAGCAAGTTATCGATGTGTATGACATCAAAGCTGTCTTTTTTAATGAAGATCAAGTGGGAATCGGTCAAAAGCGTGACCATCAAGTAACCGCTTTTTTAGAAAAGAAGGGCATTCATGTGTCAAAATGGCAAGATACACACCTTCACGGGGCGCAAGATATTTTAAAAGCGGATGGCACTCATTATCAAGTGTTTACTCCATACTATCAATCATGGCGAAAGCAAGAGAAGCAGCCTGTGATAAAAGTTGACAAATCATTTCTCAATAGCGCTCATACGATTTGTGATGAGTCACTTTCACACAAAGGGAATGACAAACTGCGCAGTATAATCATGAGATGCTCAAGAAAATTTGATCAAATCGGCTCACGCAAAGCGATGAACACGCTGCATGACTTTATCCAAAAAAGACTAACACGTTACCATGAAAAACGAGATATTCCATCTGTTTTTGGAACGAGTAAGCTGTCACGGTTCTTAAAAACAGGGACCATCTCAATTCGAACGATCTTTCATGCGGTACATGAGGAAGCACTGTTTGAAGACGAGGGCAGAGAAACCTTTATCAAAGAGCTGGCGTGGCGAGATTTTTACCATATGATTTATGCTCATTATCCAGAGATGAAAGAAAAAGAAATCAATTCAGCGTTTCAAGGGGTGAAATGGAATGAAGATGAGTCGCTGTTTGAAGCATGGTGTAAAGGTGAAACAGGCTTTCCTCTCGTTGATGCAGGGATGAGACAGTTAAATGAGGAAGGCTGGATGCATAACCGTTTAAGGATGGTCACCGCCTCATTTTTAACAAAAGATTATTTGATTGATTGGAGAAAGGGAGAAGCGTATTTTGCAAAAAAGCTTGTGGATTATGATGAGGCTTCGAATATCGGAGGATTTCAGTGGGCAGCTTCTGTTGGGACAGATGCCGTGCCGTACTTCCGTATTCTTAACCCAACGACCCAGTCGAAGCGGTTTGATCCAAGCGGGGAATATATTAGAAGATATGTACCAGAGCTAGAGCATGTTGATGAAAAATGGATTCATGAACCAAGTAAAATGCCGACTGATGAACAACTGAAATCGAGCTGTGTACTAGGGGATACATACCCGCTGCCAACAGTTGATCACAAGGAAAGACGCAAAAAAGCCATCTTGCTATTCGAAGAAGCAAAACAACAATAAAAAATCCCCCTCTCCACATGAAAGGGGGATACAATTCTTATCTAAATGGCTCTTTGCTTTCATATTTAAACCGGGCAATGAGTAAGCAGAAGTAGCATAGTACCCCAAACAAACAAGAAATAAAGAATGAATGAGCCAGCGCGTAACCAAGTGCAAGCTGAGAATAAACAGACATCACACCTGAAATGGCTTGAAGTGTAATCAGAATGGCTGAGATAATCCACCCATAATAAAGCTGCTTCTGTTCTTTATAATGTTTCATGGCATGGAACATTGCGACAAATATCCAGACGAATAAAAGAAGTGCTGCTGCTCGGTGAGACATTTGAACCCACTGATTAAAATACGTTGGAAGCGCACCGTCTTTTGAACAAAACGGGAAGACAGAACAAGCAAGGCTTGACTTTGTATGTCTCACATAAGCGCCCGTATATACCACGATATACGTATACGTGATCAACCCATAAATATGGAACTGCATTTTTTTGCCGATATGAAGCGGCTTCACAAGCTTTGTTTCAGATCTGGTTGCTTCAAAGACAAGAAGTGCAAGCAGTAATACTGAAGCAAATGAAATGAGTGAAATACCGAAGTGCAGTGCCATTACAAGTGCGTTAGAACCAAATACGACGGCAAGAGCTCCTAACAGCGCTTGAAGCATTAAGAATATAATGGACATGATGACCAAAAATTTGGTTTCACGGAATACTGGACTAATTTTTTTCCAGCATAAGACCGCCAGTGCCAGAACAAGAATGGTGGAAACCCCTGTTGACATGCGGTGACTCCATTCGATGATGGAAGCGGGGTTCATTTCAGGAAAGAAACGACCGTGGCAAAGGGGCCACTGTCTACCGCAGCCAAGACCCGAACCGGTTTTCGTCACAAGCGCACCGCCAATCAGTACGATCAGCATCACAAACGTTGTGATCACGCTCAATAGCCTTAAAGCAAATTTCATCAAATTATTTCACCTTCTCTAAAAAACTTCTGATGTAAATGAAAACCTCACATGCTCTCAAGTTTAAGCCAAATGCGTGTTCTGTTGCAATTCATAATGACCAAAGTTCACAAAAAAATGATATGTTAGTTCACAAAGTTTACAGATTTAGAGTGCTTGATCTTTCTTTGACAGTCTGATAGAAATAGAGGAGAGAATATTTCATTTTGCACCGCCTTCTGAAACACACATATATCCTAATAAATTCACGAAAAGTTCACAAATAACTTCAAGTTTGTCGTTTATTATTTAATAGGATGTTTTTTTACAGCTGTTTATCTTGTATGATAGAGTTGTAATGATTTTACGTGTCATTCGTTCGTTTGAAGGTTTGGGCAAGGGAGGTTATACACATTGGCAAATTCCAAAACAGCCGCGGAAGCAGCTATTCATGGACAAATAGAAGAAACAACAGCGTGGAAAGATTTTCTTGCTCTGATTAAAATGGGCATCGTCAATTCCAATTTCATTACGACATTTACTGGAATGTGGCTTGCTTTTTATTTTACAGATATGAGTTTTCTTGGAAATCTTGATATTGTGCTGTTAACAATGATTGGTTCTTCTCTTATTATTGCCGGTTCATGCGCGATTAATAATGCGTTTGACCGTGATATTGATATATTAATGGAAAGAACAAAAACAAGACCGACGGTTACAGGTAAAATTCAGCCGGGGCAAGCGTATGCATTTGGCATTCTGCTTGTTGTATTAGGACTCATTATGCTTCTGATGACAACCATTACATCAGCAGTGATTGGATTTATTGGAGTCTTTACTTATGCGGTTCTTTACACCATGTGGTCTAAACGCCATTACACCATCAATACAGTTATCGGAAGTGTATCTGGCGCGGTTCCGCCATTAATCGGCTGGACAGCTGTCACAGGTACAATCGACACAACAGCTTGGGTTTTGTTTATGATTATGTTCATTTGGCAAATCCCGCACTTCCTTTCACTTGCGATTAAGAAAACGGAAGATTACCGTAAGGCGGGCATTCCAATGCTGCCAGTTGTTTACGGCTTTGAAGTCACAAAACGCCAGATCATCATTTGGACAGCATGTCTTCTTCCGCTTCCATTTTTCTTAGGTGGATTAGGATGGCCGATTGTCGCACTTGGTACATTGCTTAATATTGGATGGCTTGTTATTGGCCTTATGGGCTTTAAAATGAAAGACATCATGAAGTGGTCAACGCTCATGTTCGTTTATTCATTAAACTACTTAACCATCTTTTTCGTAGCGATGATTATTATTACACTATTCTAGAGTGAAATACACTTTGATCACATCAAAACAATGGCTATATCTTATAACACAACATTTTCTAACAACTATGAAAGCCGCCTGATATTCAGTTCTATTTAGGCGGCTTTCTGTTTATACATAGATGGTATTTTGAGTAAAAACATCATTTTTTTATGAAAAGAGGAAATGTAAGTGCTTTTATAAGAGGCGGGGGTTATGCATGGGTGAGAAGTGATTTTATAAATAAGAGGTAAAAAGCGAAAGGCAAAGGAGATCAAGCAAAAGGGGTTGGGACAAATTATGATAAGAAAATGGCGTGTTTATTCACTGTTTCTCTTACTGACGCTCGTTTTGGCGGGCTGTGGTGAACCATACTTATCAACACTCAAGCCTGTTGGGGAAGTAGCAGATAAACAGTTTTTCCTAACGGTACTGAGTACACTCATTATGGTTCTTGTCGTCATTGTTGTATCGATCATTTTCTTTTACGTCATCATTAAATTCAAACGTTCTAAAGTGGGAGAAGATACGATTCCAAAGCAGGTGGAAGGGAACCGCAACCTGGAAATCACATGGACAGCGATTCCGATTCTTCTACTCATTATTCTCGTTGTACCTGTTGTGGCATACACGCTTGAACTAGGGGATACAAGCGCTATGGATAAGAAAAAACGAGATCCTGAAAAGACACTTGTTGTCAATGTAAGAGCCAGCTTATATTGGTGGGAATTTGAATACCCTGATTATGAGATTGTCACAAGTCAGGAATTGATCGTACCAACAGATCAGAAGGTATATTTTAAGCTGAAAGCGTCCGATGTCAAACACTCATTCTGGGTTCCATCGGCTGGCGGTAAAATTGATACAAACACAGATAATGAAAACAAATTTTATTTAACCTTTGACTCGAAACGAACGAAAGATGCAGGGGAATATTTCTACGGGAAATGTGCGGAGCTGTGCGGGCCGTCACATGCTTTAATGGACTTTAAAGTTAAAACGCTTTCTCAAGATGAGTTTTTAGGATGGACGAAAAAAATGGCTGATTACAAGAAGCCTGAATCCACAAAGGATCTCGCTTTAGAGGGCGAGAAGCTATTTAAAGAGAAAAATTGCTTAAGCTGTCACGCAGTAGAGCCTGGTGACGAACGGCCGGAAGCAGCAAGGACTGCACCAAACCTTGCGACCTTCGGAGAGCGGACGAAAGTAGCTGGAATTAAAGACATGAACAAAGAAAATGTGAAAGCATGGCTGAAAGATCCAGAAAGCTTTAAACCAGGTAATAAGATGACAGGAACGTACCCTAAATTAAATGACTCAGAAGCAGATGCACTTTACGAGTATTTAAAAGGTCTTAAAATCGAGTAACAACTAGAGCAGATATTCAAGAGGGTATGTGATCGATGTGAAGTTTTTGTTAAGAGCTCCCGAATATGTCTCTACAACCGAGAAGTCGTCATCTGTCAGACATAGTCTGCTTAAAGGATCGTGAAGAAAGACATCTATATGAAAAGGGGCAAATGGGAGATAAGAGGGGGATTTCATGGTGAGTACAATAGCTAAAAAGCGGGGGTTTGGCGCTGTCTTATGGGATTACTTGACAACGGTTGACCACAAAAAAATTGCCATATTATATTTAGTGGCAGGGGGATTTTTCTTTTTGGTTGGCGGCCTAGAAGCGATGTTTATCCGTATTCAGCTAGCCATCCCTGAAAATGATTTTGTCAGTGCAGGGGTTTACAATGAAATCATGACGATGCATGGAACGACAATGATTTTCCTTGCAGCTATGCCGCTGTTATTTGCATTAATGAATGCGGTAGTACCAATTCAAATTGGTGCACGTGACGTAGCATTTCCGTTTGTGAATTCACTTGGTTTTTGGTTATTCTTTTTCGGAGGAATTTTCTTAAACCTTGGATGGTTTATGGGCGGAGCACCTGATGCAGGCTGGACTGCATACGCTTCGCTCACGCTGAATTCAGAAGGTCATGGAATGGATTTCTACATTTTAGGTTTACAGATCGCGGGTATTGGTACGCTGATTGCAGGAATTAACTTTCTTGCAACGATTATTAATATGAGAGCGCCTGGTATGACGTATATGAGAATGCCGCTCTTTACTTGGACGACATTTGTCGCCTCCGCACTTATTTTATTCGCATTCCCTCCGCTGACAGCAGGGCTTGCGATGCTGATGCTTGATAGAATGTTTGACACGAGCTTTTTCAATCCAGAGCTTGGAGGAAATACAATCATCTGGGAGCATTTGTTCTGGATTTTCGGACACCCGGAAGTATATATCTTGATCCTGCCGGCATTCGGAATCTTCTCTGAGATCATTCCGGTGTTTGCAAGAAAAAGATTGTTTGGTTACTCGTCCATGGTGTTCGCTACTGTATTGATTGGTTTCCTTGGATTCATGGTGTGGGCGCATCACATGTTCACTACGGGGCTTGGACCTATCGCCAATGCGATCTTTGCTGTAGCGACCATGGCAATTGCGGTGCCAACAGGAATTAAAGTATTCAACTGGCTGCTCACGATATGGGGCGGTAATGTGAAGTTTACAACGCCGATGCTTTATTCTGTTGCCTTTATTCCGTCGTTCTTACTTGGCGGGGTAACTGGGGTCATGCTTGCAGCAGCTGCAGCGGATTATCAGTTCCATGATACGTATTTTGTTGTCGCGCATTTCCATTACGTCATTATCGGCGGGGTTGTATTCGGTATTCTAGCAGGTGTGCATTACTGGTGGCCGAAGATGTTTGGAAAAATACTGAATGAGAAGCTTGGGAAAATTGGCTTTGTGCTGTTTTTCGTCGGTTTCCATTTAACTTTCTTTATCCAGCATTTTCTCGGTTTATGGGGCATGCCGCGCCGGGTCTTTACATTCCTGCCAGGTCAGGGTCTCGAGCTTGGGAACTTAGTCAGTACGATTGGAGCACTGTTTATGTTTGTAGCTGTTGTGATCATGCTGATTAACATCATCTGGACAACAGCAAAAGGAGAGCGGGTATCGAGCGATCCTTGGGGAGATGGAAGAACACTTGAATGGGCAGTTTCTTCGCCTCCGCCAGAATACAACTTTAAACAGCTGCCGCTTGTGAGAGGACTAGATCCATTATGGATTGAAAAAATGGATGGTAAAAAAGGAATGACAGCATCTGAACCGCTCGATGATATTCACATGCCGAATAACTCCATTTTGCCTGTCATTATCTCATTCGGTCTATTTGTGTCAGCGTTTGGTTTCATGTATCGTCAAGAGCACAGCTGGGGGCTTCCGGTGATCTTCATTGGTCTTGGTATTACGTTTGCGACCATGCTCGTTAGATCTCTGAAAGATGATCATGGATACCATATTCACAAAGAAGATTTGACTGACGACGATGATAAAGGGGTGAAAGCATAATGGAACCACAAAAAATGACGGCGGAAACCTTTCCGGCTTCTCCTGAGAAGGCCACGTTAGAAGGGAAGAATAAGTTTGTCGGGTTCTGGCTGTTTCTTGGAGGAGAAACCGTTCTGTTTGCATCGCTTTTTGCCACTTATTTGGCGCTGAAAAACTCAAATGCAGGCGGAGCAAAAACAACTGATATGTTTGACCTCACACTTGTCTTTATTGCCACAATGCTTCTATTAACGAGCAGTTTAACGAGTGTGTATGCCATGTATCATATGAAAAACTTTGCCTTTAAAAAAATGCAGCTTTGGCTTGGTATCACGGTCCTTTTAGGTGCTGGATTTTTAGGGGTTGAGATATATGAGTTTTATCACTATGTGCATGCGTATGAATTTACGATTACCAGCTCTGCTCTTGGTTCTTCCTTCTATACACTTGTAGGAACTCACGGAGCTCACGTCGCCTTCGGACTTTGCTGGATTACCGCTCTTATGATTCGAAATATGAGACGCGGACTCGATTTATACAATGCGCCGAAATATTATGTGGCTAGTCTCTATTGGCACTTCATTGATGTTGTGTGGGTCTTCATCTTTACCGTTGTATATTTAATGGGAATGGTGGGATAAGAATGGGAAATAAAAACACAAATCAGTCTAAAGTCGACCTTGTATATCGTAAAAAGAAAAATGCCGAAGAAATGAAGCATCAGCTCATTTCTTTCGGCTTGATGATTGGATTAACATTTGTTGCGTTTTTAACGATCGCCTCAGAAGACGTTGGAAATTGGTTCGCAGTACCATTTATTTTACTGCTTGCAGGCATTCAGGTGGCTTTTCAGCTTTATTATTTTATGCACATGAACCAAAAAGGGCATGAAACACCCGCCTTGTTTCTATACTCAGGTGTGTTTGTTGCGTTTATTACCGTATTAGCCTTTTTGACCATTATATGGTGGTAAACCCGCTTTGCCCTTGAAGGAGGCGCAGCAATGGAGAACTTAGAAATTTTCGGATTTCGGGCTTTATGGAGCCCTTATTATTTGACTTGTATTGTGATAGCAGCTGCTCTTTATCTGCTTCTTGTGACAAAGGGAAAGCACCGTGCGACAGTGAAAGAGAAGACGTTGTTTCTGACAGGGCTTGTTCTGTTATATGCTGTGAAAGGGAGCCCAATTGATTTAATGGGGCATATTATGTTTAGTGCACATATGGCGCAAATGGCGGTGCTGTACTTAGTCATCCCGCCTCTCCTTATTACAGGATTGCCTCCAGCCATTTGGGAGCGGATTATTCAAACACCAGGTATTCAAGCTGTTTTCCGTTTGTTTTCCAAACCTTTAATTGCACTGCTTGGGTTTAACGGCTTGTTTTCGCTGTATCACATTCCGCTTGTGTTTGATTTTGTGAAAACAGATCCGTTTTACCACGCAGTGATGACGGTGGTTATTTTTATCGCTGCCTTTTTCATGTGGTGGCCGCTTGTTCATAAAGTTCAAAGTCAGCCGCAGATCACAGGTATTTTGAAGCTTGGATATATCATGGCAGACGGGATATTGATGACACCGGCCTGTGCACTCATCATGTTTAGTGAAGCACCGATCTATGCAACCTATTCAGATGCCGGCGCATGGATACAAGCACTGCATTTATGTGTGCCAAGTGATATGCTTGCAGGCCTTGCTCTCACTGGCCCTGATATGTTCCACACCTTGCCGCTGCTAGAGGACCAGCAGCTAGGTGCGATTTTGATGAAAATTATTCAGGAGATTGTGTACGGCTCTATTCTTGCTGTTGTCTTTTTTGACTGGGCAAGAAAAGAAAGAGCAAAAGATGCCGTACCAGATGCGCTTATTCCGAAATATGAATAAAAAAAGCACAGCCATCTGGCTGTGCTTTCATCTTAGAAAAAGGGCTAAAATTAAGATCATTTTAGCCCTTTGTTTTATGCTTCAGCCGTCATGGCTTCTAGTTTTTCCTTCAGCTGTGCAAGTGTTTTTTTGCTTGATTGGATGAGAGACTTAGGGAATTCTTCGCCTTCGCCGTATTCAACACCATGTGGATAATAGTGTTTTCCAAGTAACGGTGTTAGAAGCTGAATGTGTGCTTTTTTGGAACCGACATCTCCTTCAGTAGCGTAGCCGGAAATCCGTAAATAAAAGGTTCCCTCTACCATGCTGTACTTTCTGTCGTATGTCACACGCTCATAATCCCATTGATCGGCTCGTACAAATCCTTCACTTTCCATAATGAAATCTAATTTATTTAAGTCAGCTGATACCTTTTCAATCCCCGTACCTTCAAACTTCACCCAAAACCCCTCCTTATAAAATTTCCCTTTACTGACAATCATAGTATGAAAGCGTTAAACTTTCAACTGTGAAAGGTATGTTCTTTTATAAGCTGGTTACAGTAATAAAGAAAATAACGGATGGAGGAATCAACGTGAAAACGAAAAAAATCAAAGATATTATGACCAAAAAAGTAGTGACATGTAATCAAGATGACAATACGTATGAAGCAGCAGTCAAAATGAGAGATGCTGATATTGGTGCCATTCCAGTGGTTGACGGAGATCAGCTCGTAGGAATAGTGACAGACCGTGACCTTGTGCTTAGAGGCATTGCAGAAAAAAAGCCAAACTCACAGGAAGTAGGCTCGCTGATGACAAAGGAAGTATTAACAGCTGAAGAAGATGCAACACTTGAAGAAATTGTCCGGCTCATGTCAGAGCATCAGCTCCGCCGCATTCCCGTTGTGAAAAACGGCGCATTAACAGGGATTGTCGCTCTTGGAGATTTATCAGTCGAAGATTTATCAAATGATCGCGCGGGAGAGGCACTGACAGAAATCTCTCAACAGGATCAAGATCATGGACAAGGATTTCTTCATTAAGAGGGGCATATTTTAAATTCGTGTTAAATAGGCTGTATTGTCGTTGATAAATGGAGCAAGTTTTGTTTAAATGACAGTAGAAGGTACTTTTTGTACCTTGCCAATTTAACGGAGGTGTTTATTTGAAAACTGTGCTCAAAACACTCCTCATCCTCCTGATTATATCTGGAACGTACGTTCTGTTTATTCAATATGGATCTTCACCAGAAAAAGAAAACAGCAATGAACCGAAGGTGTCTAATGAAGAAACATCTAGCGATAAGCCGATCAACATCCCAAAAAAGGGGCTCATGTCCTTTATGGGGAAATCTTCAAACGAAGTGCTTAAACAGCTGGGAGAACCAGATCGAATTGATCCTTCCGCATATGATTATGACTGGTGGATTTACAACCAATCGAAGAAGCACTATATTCAAGTAGGGGTAAAGGATAGTAAAGTGGTGACCTTGTTTGCAACAGGAGACGGTCTGAATGTAGAACCGTTTAAAATCGGTCAAGCCACGAGTGAAGTATTTAAGAAAACACAAATTGCACCTTACATTCATGTGGAGGATGAACAAAATTCATACCGCTTTGAATTCTCAGAAGATGATATGAATACAAGACCTACTGTGAAAGTGGGAGATGATGTGTATGTTCAGCTTTACATGGATAAGTTTGAAAGCACCCTTTCAAGTATCAGGGCCTTCAACGCAGATACATTTGTGAAACAAAAGCCGTATGAGGTGGTCTACCGAGGTCAATTGGTAGAACCTGAAGCGATATCAGGCGAAAAGTGGAAAGATATCGAAGCTTCCAGTCAAAAACAAATTTTTGATATGACCAATATTATCCGCCATAAGTACAACCTGCCGATCTTAAAGTGGGATGATGAAACCTCTGAAGTGGCATTCATGCATAGTGAGGACATGAAAGAGAATCATTATTTCTCCCATGAATCTAAAAAATACGGTACGCTGAAAGATCGGTTAGAAAGAGGCGAGGTGGGCTTTCAGCTCGCAGGTGAAAACATTGCCTATAACTATGTCGATGGACCTGCAGCGGTAGAGGGCTGGCTCAATAGTGAAGGTCACAGGAAGGCGTTATTAAATAAAGATTACACGCATCTTGGCGTAGGGGTGAAAGAAAAATATTACACCCAAAATTTCATCAAGAAAACTTCTTAAACGAAAGCAGCTGCATGGTCGCAGCTGTTTTTTTGATGGTTAAAAAGAGGCTCACCAAAACAGATGCTGGTGTATATAGTATAGTAGGCATTTGTATGGGGGGTGAGGATATGACAAACAAGCATAAACAAACATCCATTGATGAATTTAAACAATTCGTCAGACGCCATCCGAAGTTAATTCAAGAAGTGCAAACGCAAGAAAAAAGCTGGCAAAGTGTATACGAGAATTGGGTCATGTTTGGTGAGGAAGATGAGATGTGGTCACCTTACCGGCAATCGAAATCAGAAGATGCGAAAGAAGAAAAAGTCTCTAAGCCAAGTGAAGCAGGAAAAGCAGATTTTATGTCTAAAATGGTTTCTGCTGTGAAAAAAATGGACGCTGATCAAATGAATGAACAGATTAACAAAATGAGCCAGTCTATTTCCTCTTTACAAAGCTTGCTCGGCCAATTTTCATCCAATGGTTCAAAGAAAGGTTCATCTGGAGGCAGTCAGCACCCATTCTCCTTCAGGAAAGATTAAGTGAAAGGGGATGCTTCTGGTGCGAAAAGAAGTACAGGAATTTGTCATGGCCGAAGAGGAGCGAATCAAATTCATAAGGCAGCGTCCTATCTGGTACAGACAGCTGACGCGACATCCTGAAAATCTAACGTCCTTTGAATTAGATAAAATGAACTTTTACGAAAAAACCATTCCTCATCGTGTGAGTCAGTTGAGCAATAGCGTCCAAATGGCTGAAATGATGATTCAAATGTTCCAAGCAATGCGCAATCAAAATGGAGCCGGTTGAGGCTTTTTTTGAGTTGATTAAGATGTCTATTTCCTGAGCATCCTATAAAAGTAGATGAAAGGAGAATCAGATGATGAAATGGATGCTGTCAATAGGCGCATTGCTTTTTCTTGTCACCGGGTGTCAAAGTCAACATGGAGAAGAGCAAGTGATTAAGCATGACCGAGCAGTACCAGTCATGCAGCAAGCCCAAAGCGAAATGAAGCAGCAAGGCTTTTTGAAATACAAAGTGCAAGGGTCGTCTGTCTATATAGAAAGTACACTTCAAGATTTTCATCTTCAGCCAGAGCGTCTGAAAAAGAACGAGAAGGCGGGATATTTTACAGTGTATGTAGACGGGAAACGTGCAGGGAATGAGTATACCGCGGCATTTGTGGTCAAGCATCTTTCAAAAGGAAAGCATAAAATGACTGTTGTGCTGAATTCCCGTCATCCAGAATATAAACAGAAAAGAGAAACATGGGATGTATTTGTCACGTAAAAGCATTTTCTGATCCATAGGTTTCATGGTAAACTATGAATTGGAGGTGCAACATTTATGTATGCGACAATCGAATCTGTGGAGCTCCAAGAGGAAGCAAATCAATTGGCTGCCATGATTCTTCAGTCGGAGGAGGCTGAACATTACCGCAACTGCTTTAAGCGTCTCCAGCAAGACGAAGAAGCCCAACAAATTATTGCCCATTTTACAAAAGTAAAAGAGCAGTATGAGGATGTGCAGCGGTTCGGCAAATATCATCCGGACTATAGAACGATCTCAAAGGAAATGCGTGAGGTCAAAAGAAAGCTAGATCTTCACGATACAGTGGTTGATTTCAAAAAAGCAGAAACAGCGATTCAATCCATCTTAGATGAGATTAGTATTGAAATCGGTCAAGCTGTATCAGCATATATTAAAGTTCCAACAGGGAACCCATATTTTGATGGTCTATCATCATGCGGCGGTGGCTGTGGATCAGGTGGCAGCTGCGGCTGTAAAGTATCTTGACGAGACTTGAATGTCTCGTCTTTTACATAATGAATGAAAAGAATTGAAAAGCGGCAGGTGAAAAGATGGAAACCAAACGTCAAGGGATGGTCGTCTGGCTGCATTCGTTAAAGCAGTCAAAAGCGCTAAGAAAATTCGGGAATGTTCACTATATTTCAAGGAAAATGAAATATGCGGTGATCTATTGTGATATGGATGATCTTGAGCGCCATATGGCTAAACTCAGCTCGTTACCATTTGTGAAACGTGTTGAGCCTTCATATAAACCTTTTATTAAATTAGAGTACGAATCCAAATTGGACAAAGCAAAAGAGTATGATTATAAGGTGGGCTTTTAAAGACACAAAAAAATCCCCGCGGCATCACCCGCGGGGTCCTTCTATTCTTAATGATTCATTAAGGAGAAGGCAAAGGGAGAGGAGAAACCGGAGGAAGAACTTATGGGGAAACGTAAGTCTTCTCCGCGGTTGGCAACAGCACCACATCAGATGCTGTTATAAGTAGTATGACCCCGGATTTCTTGATCTATACATAGAAAATGAATGAATATCATTGCATTGTTCCTTGAGGAGTGATGTGGTAAGATAATGTTGAATTTTTTGTCATAAACAATGACGAATAGAAGCAAGTAGAAAAAGTGGTGGAAAAATGAGAGTCATCTCTGGAACGAGAAAAGGCCGCACACTTAAAGCGGTACCAGGTCAATCAACAAGACCGACGACAGATAAAGTAAAAGAATCGATATTTAATATGATCGGCCCGTATTTTGATGGCGGATGGGCTCTTGATTTATTTGCAGGAAGCGGTGGTTTAGGGATTGAAGCGCTTTCTAGAGGATTCGATCATTGCATATTTGTTGATCGAGATATAAAGGCGATTCAGACGATTAAAGGAAACCTGAATCAATTGTCGCTAATGGATCAAAGTGAAGTGTTTCGAAATGAAGCAAAGCGTGCACTTGCAGCTGTTGTGAAACGAGAGGAATCCTTTCAAGCCATTTTCCTTGATCCGCCCTATAAAGATCAACAGCTAAAAGCACTTCTTGAAATGATTGACGAGCACGCCTTGTTAACAGATGACGGCGTGATCGTGTGTGAGCATGATAAAGATGTGAAGCTGCCAGAAGAAGCAGGGCAGCTCCACATCACAAGACAGGAACTGTACGGATTGACTGGTATTACGATCTATAGAAAGCGGGGAAATTAGCATGGGGAACATAGCCGTTTGTCCGGGCAGCTTCGATCCAGTTACATTGGGGCATTTGGATATCATTAAAAGAGGTGCAAAGATTTTTGATGAAGTGTATGTATGTGTACTAAATAATTCATCTAAAAAACCGTTATTTACTGTTGAAGAACGGTGTGAGCTTATTCGCCAAGCAACGAAGGAGCTGCCAAATATCAAAGTTGAATCGTTTCACGGCCTGCTTGTTGATTATGCGAAGCAAAAAGAAGCCAAAGTTATTTTACGCGGACTAAGAGCTGTGACGGACTTTGAGTATGAGATGCAAGGCACCTCAATGAACAAAGTGTTAGACGATGAAATTGAAACGTTTTTTATGATGACCAACAATCAATATTCCTTCTTAAGCTCCAGCATTGTCAAAGAAGTAGCGAAATATCATGGAGCAGTCAACGATCTTGTACCAAAAGAGGTAGAAGCAGCGCTGAAGGAAAAATTTAATGGATGAGTGCCACCCGGCACTCATCCATTTTTTAATTTCCGATAGTATAGCGCGATATACACTATCATACTGCAAAGTGTGATGAAGGGACCGGCTTTCACAAGCTGATTCCAAAGCACGCTGCTGAACATGACGACCTGCTGGCTTGCATCAAAGGCACCCGCTGGGAGAGCCATGTCTGATCGAGAGACATAAAGAGGCTTGAATAATAAAAAGGCAAAAACAGCTGCATAAATTCCGTGAAGCAAACGGGCGAAGAAAAACGGTTTAAAGCGGATATCGGTTGCAGCTAAAATGCCGGCGACTTGGGCTTGAACAGAAAACCCGCTGAATCCTAAAATAAAGCTGACGACAATGGTTTTAGCGAGAAGGGTGACTTCCTGTGACCCCGTCATCTGGCTTCCTAATGTGATTTCAAATAAACCGGCAATCATGGCAAGGTCTAATTCTGGCGGAAGATGCATCGTTTGCAGCATATATCCGAGCCCGATGGATAAAAGGTCTGTCACATGGACAACTGACAGCATTTTGCTAAACACAGAAAATAAGATAATAAAGCCGCCAATCATAAAGAGTGTTTGGACTGATGACATGACTGCATCACTTAAAATTTGGCCGAGCGGTCTTTTCTCTGCGAGTCTTGCTGTATGAAGAGCATTGAATGCCTCTTTAAACGGCGGGAATAAAAACTTCTTTCGGCTTCTTAGGTGTGCATCATGCCGCGCTTTATATCCCCTCATCGTCACACCAACAGCGAGATTCCCTAAATAATGAGCGCTGGCCAATACAATGCCTAAAGCTGGATGATGAAAAAAACCAACAGCCACTGCACCGAAAATAAACAATGGATTCGATGAATTTGTAAAGGAAACGAGACGCTCTGCTTCGATCCGCGTCAGCTGCCTTTCCTGCCTCAGTCTTGTCGTTAATTTCGCACCAGAAGGAAACCCTGAAGCCATTCCCATAGCCAGTACAAATCCCCCTACACCCGGCACCCGGAAGATGGGGCGCATAAATGGCTCTAATAATACCCCGACAAATCTGACAATCCCAAAACTAATTAATAGCTCGGACAAAATAAAAAAAGGAAGCAATGATGGAAATACAACCTCCCACCACATTGCAAGTCCATTTTTCGATGCTTGCAAAGAGGCTTGTGGGTGTGTAATCACAGTGGCTGTTAAGAAAATAAAAAAAGCAGCGATGAACAGAGTGTTCCATTTTTTCATGGAGATTTCGCCCCTTGCCGTTATGATCTATTGGCGAGCTCGTGATTATAGAAAAAGAAACTAGCCGAGCCTGTCTTCTATTACTATACGAGCAGTAGGGGCATGTTTAGACCTATAGATTCGTATATATGCATAGAAAGAGGAGGGTGGATTTTCATGAAGCGACCGATCATCGGGCTTGCACTAGGCTCCGGGGGTGCGAGGGGAATGGCGCATATCGGGGTTTTGTCTAGTCTTGAGAAGCAAGGGATACAGGTAGATATGATCGCTGGAAGCAGTATTGGCGCACTTGTTGGGAGCTTTTATGCGGCAGGACAAGACGTAGAAAAAATGAAAAAACTTGCACTTGTCTTCAGAAGAAAGTATTATGCTGACTATACACTGCCAAAAATCGGTCTTTTAAAAGGAAATCGAATTTTGCAGCTGATTCACACGTTTACATATGGGAAAAAATTCGAAGAATTAAGAATGCCCCTTGCGGTGGTTGCCTGTGACCTCGAGACAGGGGAAAAGGTTGTGTTTAAAGAAGGGTCTGTCTCACAAGCAGTCAGAGCAAGCATCAGCATTCCAGGCGTGTTTGTTCCTCACGAAATGGGCGGCAGACAGCTAGTGGATGGAGCGGTTGTTGACCGCATTCCTGTGTCTGTTTTAAAAGAAATGGGCGCAGACTTTATTATCGCCTCTGATGTATCTAGGGTGAAAAAAACAGAAAAGGCGACGAGATTATCGGATGTGATTATGCAAAGTTTGGACATCCTTCAAAATGAATTGGTCCGTCATCAAACCATTCATGCAGATCTCATGATTCGGCCGAGGCTTGAAACATTCAGCTCCAGTTCATTCACACAGGTTCAGGAGATGATTGAGGCCGGTGAGCTCGCCGCAGACCAATTAGCAGGTGAACTGAAAGATGTCATTGATAAATGGGAGTGTTAATCGAATGAAAAAATTGAATATTCGCTGGCTCAGCTTTTTTATCGTTGTTCTTGTCTTATTTGGCTTAACTTTTGTTAAACTGCCATATTACGTGACAAAGCCGGGTGATGCAACAGAGATTGCCCCTCACATTCAAGTGGATGGTGGATACGGCGAGAAGGGCAGCTTCTCTCTTATGACGATAAAAGTAGGTCCAGCCAATCCGTATACGTATTTGCTTGCGAAAATGAATAAATATGACGAAATCGTCCCAGAAGAAAATATTAAAGCGGACGGAGAGTCGGATGAAGATTATATGAAAAGACAGCTTCAGCTGATGAAAAGCTCTCAAGAAAATGCCATGATTGCAGCGTATACAAAAGCAGGCAAAAAAGTAGATTATACGTTTAATGGGGTATATGCGAGCTACGTCATGAAAGGCATGCCTGCTTACGGCAAAATTGAAGTGGGCGACCGGATTAAAAGCGTTGATGGCAAGACGTATGATTCTGCTGATAAAATGGTGTCGTATATCAGCCGTCAAAAAGCTGGTACATCTGTCCGTTTTGTCCTTGAACGCAACGGCAAGGATATCACGCAGAAAGTGAAGTTGAAGCCTTTTAAAGAAGAGCCGAATCGAGTCGGAATTGGCGTATCTTTATTTACAGACCGAGATGTGAAAGTGTCGCCATCTATTAAGGTGGATATTGAAAATATCGGCGGCCCGTCGGCAGGTTTAATGATGTCACTTGAAATTTATAATCAGCTGACAAAAGAAGACGAAACACATGGCTATGCGATTGCAGGGACTGGAACGATAGACGCTGATGGTACGGTCGGGCCAATTGGCGGAATTGATCAAAAGGTTGTTGCAGCAGATAAAGCAGGAAAAGATATCTTCTTTGCACCAAACGATAAAGGTGATCCAAATTCAGACTACAAAAATGCAGTGAAAACAGCGAAAGATATTAAAAGTAATATGAAAATCGTTCCTGTGGACACAATGCAGGACGCACTGAACTATTTAAACAAGTTAAAAGAGAAATCATCTTAAGTGAAAAAAGAGCAGCCTTAGGCTGCTCTCAGCGTGTAGACAAACCCTCGCATTCGGTGTCAGGTCTCTGCGCCGGTACTCACGAATGTCAAATTCGCTCCGTTCCGGTGCTCGCCCTTCCTAGACTTCAAAGGTTTTCTATCACGCTGAAAAGAAGACAAAGGGATAAAATAAAGATCATTTTAGCCCTTTGTCAACAATCAGAGAGCAGCCTTCATCAAAGGCTGCTCTTTTTATCGAGATTGGAAGAGACCAGTCTCTTCATCATAGCGGATCGGTGAGGTTTTAAATTCTGCTTCTGTTAACTTTGTTTGCATTGGTTCGCTGATGGGAAGGCTGAAGACGCGGGAAGCGCGAATGTCAAGATCAAGGGCAGGATGTGAAAAGGAAGACAGCTTGCTGACAAGCGGTACGTCCAATTCCTTTTTGACAAGAGATAAGTATTGCTGACCTTTCTTTGACATACCAAGTAAACGAATGTATGGCGCGTGTTTCTCCTTTAGCAGCTCATGCATAACAGTTTTCTTCACCCTCATTAAAAGGTGCGTATTCATCCGCTGCAGCCTTGTCCACGTATATCGTTTTGTTTTCACAAGTGATAGATATTCCTCGTAGGTGGACGCATGTGTGATCGCCTTTTGCATGCGGTGTTCGATGCCTTCTTCAATTTCATAGATGCCTTCTAATTCTGCTGTATCCATTGTGTGAAACACATGTTTTAAGAAGCTGAAATAGTCTTCTTGCGTATGTAAAAGACCATAAGAAGAATAATAGTCATGTAATTGCTTAAGCGAAGCTTCCGGGAGATAAGAGGCGACAGTTTCAAATGATCCGTTCTCTTTTAAGGCTTTTCGGATGCTTGTCGCGCTTGCGATTTTCTGATGTTTAGGAAGCTCTTGATCATGATAACCGGATGCAATTCTTTGAGAGGTAAAGGGCTCTATGTGAGGAGATCTCTCTAAGATGGCTTTGACATAGTGGAAGCCTAAAATGTTATTGGGCTTAGACAGATCCAGTAAGTGTTTAGGATCAATGATCTTTTGAAACGCAGCGGCAGAGGCTGCCGGATAACTAAGCCCTTCTTTGACCTTTGCTTTTGTGAAAAGGTCAATTTCTTCTTTTTTTTCATGCCAAGCGTGCGCTGTTCGCTCAAATGCTTTAATGTCCCCATCCTCGCTTCCGAAAAAAAGGGAGCGGCATTTTAAAGCGTCTAAAATGGACACAGCGCCATTTGCAAAGGTTTCTGCCTTTTGCACTGCATAGATGTATGGAAGCTCACATACGATGTCTACACCGTTTTGCAATGCCATTTTTGTACGTGCCCATTTGGAGACGATAGCAGGTTCTCCGCGCTGGAGGAAAGATCCGCTCATGACGGCAATGGCTACATCTGAGGAGGTATGTGTTTTCGCCTGGCGAACATGATAGGCATGCCCATAATGAAATGGATTGTACTCGACAACGACTCCTGTTGCTTTCAATAGATGTTCCGCCTTTCTTGCTATGGTTAAATGGTCTATGCTACAGTAGCATAAGGGAAAAATGAAGCCCATTTTTTTCAGTGTAGGCATTCCGTGAACTGATGTCAAACAACGCTCTGACATCACAAAGGACTGTAAAGAAAAAATATTGACAAATAGCATGATGAAAGCTATAATCATGTTTGTTGCTCTTAGAGGTGATACAATTGAAATGGACAGTTTATCAGTTACATCAAAAAGCTAAAAACAGCTTCGATTTTCATGAGACGGTTGACTTAAATGAACTTACTAGCCTTCATTCAGATATACGTCGCATTTCACCAGTAGAGGTGAAAGGGACTGGAGTGATCGAATCAAAGCAAGTCGCATTTGATTTAACCATCACAGGTGAAATGACATTGCCTTGTTCAAGAACGCTTGTTGATGTAAATTATCCATTTGCGATTTCAACGAAAGAACTATTTGTACTTCATAAGACAGACGATATAGAAGATGAAGACGTATCTGTTGTAGAAGACGATATCATCGACTTAACGCCTATAGTCAAGGAAGAAATTCTTCTTGAAGTGCCGATGCAAATCTTTTGCGACCAAACAGACGTAAAAGGTGCTGCACCACAGGAAGGGAATGACTGGGCGGTCATTTCGGAAGATGCACATCAAAACCGAATTGATCCGCGTCTGGAAGGCTTGAAGAAGCTCTTAGAAGAAAATAATGAATCTTAACTCTTTAAGGAGGTGGGAATAATGGCTGTACCTTTTAGAAGAACTTCTAAAATGAAAAAAAGATTGCGTCGTACGCATTTCAAACTACAAGTACCTGGTATGGTAGCTTGCCCAGAATGCGGTGAAATGAAAATTTCTCATCGTGTCTGCAAATCTTGCGGAACATACAAAGGCAAAGACGTAAAAAGCAACTAATGCTTGATAAAAAAGCGTAAGGGAATCTTCCCTTGCGTTTTTTTATTTGTCTATTTTTTAGGTTTCTCTCCTGCAAATAGTCTATCTACTCTAGTAAGCGCATATGATGTGGTATTCAGATTCAGGGGGGATGATCAATTGACGATTACAAGGCAGGACGCATGGACGCAAGATGAAGATTTACTTTTAGCAGAAGTCGTCTTAAGACACATTCGAGATGGAGGAACGCAGCTTTCCGCATTTGAAGAAGTCGGAAAAGCGTTGTCAAGAACGGCTGCAGCATGTGGATTCAGGTGGAATTCATACGTCAGAAAACAATATCAGGCAGGCATTGAGCTGGCGAAAAAACAGCGGAAAGAACTGCGTAAAAAGATTGGGATTCATTCCTCGGGTTTACCACAAAATACGTTAACGATAGAAGAAAAGGCAACTTCAGTTCAGGCTGAATTGACCTTGCGAGAAGTGATTCAGTTCTTAGAGCAGCTTGAAAAAGAACCTGCTGGCTCTGCTGATTTACGCGAAGAATTAGCGGACACGCAGCATCAACTGAAGTCGCTCACTGAGGAAAATGAACACTTGAAGCGGCAATTAAAAATGACAGAAGAAGATTACCGGGCACTCATTGGGATTGTTGAAAGAGTCAAACAGAATATCAACTTAAAAGAATATGCTAAATAAGAAAACGCCCCTCACAGAGAAAGGAGGGGCGTTTTGCCATCAGTATTAAGCAGATTCACCTGTATTTTTTTGGATATGGGCAGGTTCCCAGATGAGTGGATTTTCCCCTTTGTCGCGTTCCATATCGTATTTGACCGCTTCAAAGCCCATTTTATCCCAAAAACCGGCAGATTTGACGCGAGGATTGGTCCGGATTGGCAATCCGAAAGATTTGGCGAAATCAACAAGTGCCTCGCCGTACCCTTTACGCTGATACCCAGGAAGCACTTCCAGCTTCCACAGCTCTAAATAATCATGATTGTGGTCAAAATACGTTGTCGTCGAGCCGTCCACTTGATAAAGGCTCATACGTGCAACCAGCTTATCTCCAAAATAAATCCCGTAAAATGGAGAATTGCTGTCATTTTCAATCATATTACTTTCAAGGTCTTCAAGCATGGATAGTTCTTGTATGCCATATTCTTTAAATTGTTTAAATTCCTCTAAAGTTTTGTAATTGATTAGAAGTCGTTTTACTTGTGTCATATGATCTTCCCCCTTACACACATAATGTCGACAGTGATGTCATTGAAGGCGTTTTCATCCCATCCGCCTTAAAAAGTTTTTACACTTACTATTATAGTTTTTAAATTAAAAAAATTCAATCACGGCGCGCTATCTGCTTTTTGCATCGCGGCTTGAAACTGTTAAAATGGTTGATATGATGAAGTAAACAGAAAAAGGGAAGTGCGGCAGTTGAACATTGGAATCATTGGCGGCGGTGCGATTGGTCTGCTTTGTGCCAGTTATTTATCACAGCATCATGACATCACTGTTTTGACAAGAAGAAAAGAACAAGCAGAGGAGATTCGAACATCAGGAATTAAGCGAACGGTAAAAGGAGAGACATTCCGGGCGTCTGCGGAGGCAAGGGCGGGGATTACAGGAGTATTTGATCTGCTGATTGTGACAGTGAAATATCACCATCTGCAAGAGGTGCTTGATGAACTATCAACATTACCTCGTCAGCGAATCTTATTTTTACAAAATGGCATGGCCCACTTATTAGATTTAGAAAACTGGGACACGTCGCATTCGATATATATAGGTGTCGTAGAGCACGGCGCCATGAAGGTATCAGACCATGCAGTGAACCATACAGGGATCGGTGTCATCAAGTGGGGAGCTTTTCATCCTGAGGATACAGATGATGTGAGAAATGCTTTGAATGAAACGCCGGCCCATTTTCAGATGATTTATACGGATGAATGGAAAAAAGTGCTGGAGGAAAAACTGCTAGTCAATGTATGCATTAACCCGCTCACGGCTTTATTGCATGTGAAAAATGGAGAATTGATCGCAAATCCTGCATATGAATACATGATGAAATGTGCATTTGAAGAAGCATTGTCCATTCTAGGGCTGGCTGAAGAAGAGCGTCTCTGGTCACACGTCGTTTCAATTTGTAAAAAAACGGCCGCCAATCAATCGTCGATGCTTCAAGATATCGTCAAAGGCCGTGAAACCGAAAGAAAAGCCATCGTTGGCTATCTTTTAAAAAAGGCTCAAACTCAAGAGATTCTGGCGCCACATCTTACTTTCTTTAATCGAAGCTTGGAAGTATTGGAAAAAAAGCAAACAAAATCTTTTGAGTGAGCTCATTTACATGCTATACTTTTTTCGGGAAACTAACTATTTATTGAAGAAAGGAAGTTCTAAACATGCAATTGACTGAACTTTCCATCCGAAGTCAGAATTTATTCATACGTGATTATATAGAAGAAAAAAAAGAGATGACTGCTTTTTTTGATTATGATATACATTCTGAAGACACATGGAAAAAAAGATACGACGATCTCATGGAAATGAGCTTCCCGCGCGAGGCTTTAGCAGATTATATGAGCGCATACCACGCAAAGTTTGAATCGGCAGCGATGCGTCAGAACATTGAAAAGATCCGTGACAAGCGGAGTGTCATGGTGGTTGGAGGACAGCAGGCAGGCCTACTGGCAGGACCGCTTTATACCATACATAAAATCATATCCATTATTCAGTTCGCAAAAGAAAAAGAATCAGCGCTTGGCGTTCCAGTGATTCCAGTCTTTTGGGTAGCAGGTGAGGATCATGACGTAGATGAAATTAATTTTGTCTACACATCCGGCGAAAAAGGTCCAGTCAAGCAAAAGCTGCCATTACATAACCTCAAAAAAACTGCGGCCAAAAGAACACCTCTGCATCAAGAAAAAACAGAAAAATGGCTCCGCGATGTGTTTTCAACGTATGAAGAATCTGCGTATACTAATGACTTGCTTGATCAGCTTCTTCGATGTTTACGCAAATCACAAACGTTTACGGATTTCTTTGAATGGATTGTATGCGACCTTTTTGAAGAAGATGGACTGCTTCTATTTAATTCAGGAGACTTAGGCGTCAAACCACTTGAGCGTACGTTATTCAAGCACATTGTCGAGACAAATGATGCAGTCACAGCTCGTTTGAATGAAACGCAGGCTGCCATGAAACGAGCGGGATATCAGCCGATCATTGAAGCTGGTGACAATCAGGCGAACCTGTTTTACGAATATGATGAAGAGCGTTTCCTTATTGAAAAAGAAAACGGCCAGTTTTCTATATCAGAAGTGGGGCTTACGTGGACAAAAGAAGAGCTTTTGCAGGAAATTGAGGAGCACCCAGAACGGTTCAGCAACAATGTGGTGACGCGTCCCTTAATGCAGGAAACCCTTCTCCCAACACTTGCTTTTATGGCAGGACACGGTGAAGTCAACTATTGGGGAGAACTGAAAGGAATCTTTGAGCATTTTGAATTAAAGATGGCACCCGTTCTTCCAAGACTGCACGTGACCATTCTTGAAAGGCACATCGATAAGAAGCTGCCGGTCAGAGAACTTTCTCTAGAAGAAGTGCTCACAAACGGAGTAAAAGAAAAGAAAGAGGCTCACTTTGAGCAAAGCCTTCCAGACAGCTTTGTTCAAGCCGTTGATCAAGCGAAACGTGAATTAGCGAATGTTCATGGTGTATTGAGGCAAGAAGCACTGAAGGTTGAACCAAACTTCGAGCAGCTGCTAGATAAAAATGCCAAATTTATCGAAGATCAGCTTCAATTTGTTTATCAAAAGGTGGCGCAGCGTGTGGAAGAGAAGGAAGGATATATCCTTCGAGATTTTGAACGGATTGAAAACAGCTTAAAACCATTAGATGCCCCGCAAGAAAGAATTTGGAATATCATGTACTTTTTAAACAAACATGGTCCAGAATTCTTCAAAACGTTCAAAAATCTGCCATTTTCATTTCAAAACAAGCAGCAAATTGTCAAACTTTGAAATAAAGTTTTAATGAACCCTGACTAGTTCAGGGTTTTTTTTTATGTAGAAACAGTGTAAAATAAGTTTTGTGGAGAGAAGTGGTGGATAGTGGAGAGTAAGGGTGAGAAAGTGGGGCTCTGATTATCATGTTCATGGGTGAATACCAACATACGATTGATACAAAAGGGCGCATGATCATCCCTGCTAAATTTAGAGACGGTCTCGGAGAACAGTTTGTGCTGACGAGAGGGCTTGATCAATGTTTATTTGGCTACCCTATGAGTGAGTGGAAACTAATTGAAGAGAAACTCAAAGCACTGCCGCTAACGAAAAAAGATGCACGTGCGTTTACCCGGTTCTTCTTCTCCGGCGCAGTTGAATGTGATCTGGACAAGCAGGGGCGCATTAACATCGCATCAAACCTACTCCAATATGCAAAACTCGAAAAAGAATGTGTGGTCATCGGCGTTTCAAATCGAATTGAGTTGTGGAGTAAGTCGATCTGGGAACAATATACAGAAGAGCAAGAAGATTCTTTTGCTGAAATTGCTGAAAACATGATTGGGTTTGATATATAATAATCCCTTGTGCAGCAAGCTTTCTACACATTCATTTCTATTTGAAAAAGGTGGGACCATAACATCATGTTTCAACATGAGACAGTATTATTAAAAGAAACAGTTGACGGTTTAAACGTCAAAGAAGACGGTACATATGTAGACTGCACGCTGGGCGGAGCAGGTCATAGCTCATATTTACTATCTCAACTATCAGAAAAAGGTACATTGATTGGATTTGACCAAGACGATGCTGCACTGGATCATGCACGAGAGAAGCTCGCAGATTCAAAAGCGAACATTCTTTTCATAAAGAGCAACTTCCGATATTTAAAAGAACGTCTGAATGAACAAGGCATTACAAGCGTAGATGGTGTGATTTTTGACCTTGGGGTTTCATCTCCTCAGCTCGACACACCAGAGAGAGGCTTTAGTTATCACCATGATGCACCTCTTGACATGCGAATGGATCAAACAGCCGCATTGTCGGCAAAACAAGTGGTGAATGAATGGCCATTTGAAGATCTAGTTCGGATTTTCTACAAATATGGGGAAGAAAAATTCAGCAAGCAAATCGCACGCAAAATTGAAGAAGCTAGAAAAAAAGCACCAATTGAAACAACAGGTGAGCTTGTCGACATTATCAAAGAAGGAATTCCCGCACCTGCAAGACGAACTGGCGGACATCCAGCAAAAAGAGTGTTTCAAGCGATCCGAATTGCTGTCAATGATGAATTGAAAGTTTTTGAAGAAGCACTAGAACAAGCAATAGAGTTACTCAATCCGAAGGGGAGAATTTCTGTCATTACATTCCATTCACTTGAAGACCGGATTTGTAAAAGTACATTTAAAGAAATGTCTTCTCTTCCAGAACTTCCGCACGGACTACCAGTGATTCCAGAAGGACTTGAACCAAAGCTGAAGCTGATCACGAGAAAACCAATCGTTGCATCAGAACAAGAGCTGGAACATAACAACCGTGCCCGTTCAGCGAAGCTCCGAATTGCAGAAAAAAAGTAAAACGACACCATAGATGATGATAAAAAGGAGGTTTCTTATGAGTAATTTGGCTTACCAAAGAGAAGTAAAACAATATCAAACAGAGCAGCAAGGCCAATCGGTTGTTATTAAAAGAAGAGGTTCTATCACACTTGGTGAAAAAATCTTACTTGTCATGTTTGTCATGGCTCTTATGTGCAGCTCCATTCTCATCATTTCTAAAGCCTTTGCTGTCTATCACGCCAATATCGAGGTGCAGAAATTAGAGCAGCAAGTATCTTTAGAATCGAAGAAGATCACTGAGCTTCAAAAGGAAAAAGACTTGCTGAGTGAGCCAGAGAGAGTCATTGATACTGCGAAAAAAGCTGGCTTAAGCATTTCGAAAGATGTTAAGAAGGTCGATTAAGATGGCGATGCCTAAAAAGAATAAAATGATGAACAGAGGCGCGGCAATTGCGAGTATTTGCTTCGCCCTGTTTTTCTTTATCATCCTTGCACGTTTTATTTATATTCAGATTACAGGAACGGTCGATGGCCAAGTGTTAGCCGCAAAGGCAAATGAACAATATCAATCGAAGAAAACACTTGAAGCGAAAAGAGGGTCTATTTTAGACCGAAATGGGAATGTGATTGCCGAGGATACGTCTGTCTATAAGCTCATTGCAATCATGAGCAAGAAAATGACGGTCGATCCAAAGCACCCGATGCATGTCGTCGACAAAGAAAAGACAGCAAAAGAGCTGTCAAAAGTCATTGATATGAGTGAAAGCGAAATTTTAAAGCGTCTGAATACAAAAGATGCGTTCCAAGTTGAGTTTGGTAAAGCTGGGAAAGACATCAGTTTTTCAACAAAAGAAAAAATTGAAAAGCTAAAGCTTCCAGGGATCGCATTTGAAAAAGACACGAAGCGATATTATCCAAACGGCATGTTTGCGTCGAATCTGATCGGTTATGCAAGATTAGATGAGGCAACGAAGGACATGTCAGGCGCGATGGGACTTGAGAAGGCGCTGAACAAATTTTTAAAAGAAAAAGACGGCTATGTGACATATAACAGTGACAGAAGCGGATGGGCTCTTCCAAATAGTAAAGAAGACATTGTCGCTCCGAAGGATGGAAAAAATGTCACGCTGACCATCGATCAAAAAATCCAAGCGTTCCTTGAAGAAAGTATGACGCAGGTTGCCAAAAAATATAAACCGAAGAAAATCATTGCCACAGTCGTTGACCCAAAAACGGGAAAGGTGCTCGCGATGGGACAGCGGCCAAGCTTTAATTTAAATGAATTAGACATTACGAATTATAACAATGATGTCATTTCATATGCGTTTGAACCAGGTTCAACGATGAAAATCTTCACACTTGCTGCGGCAATCCAAGAAGGGGTCTACCAAGGCAATGATAAATATCAATCGGGTACTTATAAAGTAGGAGGCGGCCTTGTAAGAGACCACAACAATGGAAACGGCTGGGGAAAAATTGACTTTCATGAAGGGGTTCTCCGTTCGTCTAATGTAGCTTTTGCAAAGCTGGCAAAAGAAAAATTAGGCTTCACGCGCTACGAACAATATTTGCAGAAGTTCCATTTCTATGACAAAACAGGTATTGACTTACCGAACGAAGCGTCTAGTAAAATCAATTACAGATACGAATATGACAAAGCATCGACGGCTTATGGTCAAGCGTCTGCCATTACACCGATTCAACAAATCGAAGCAGCGACAGCAATAGCAAACGGCGGAACGATGATGAAGCCATATGTCATTGATCATATTACAGACCCGAACACAAACAAAACGATTTTACAGCACGAACCAACAGTAGCTGGAAAACCAATTTCCTCTGATACAGCAAAGCAAGTCCGTGACATTTTAGGTGAGGTGGTTTCCTCGAAGATTGGAACAGGCCAGCCTTACCAAATCAAAGGATTTGACGTTGCTGGGAAAACAGGAACAGGACAAATTGGCGGTGCCGGCGGTTATCTCAAAGGAAGAAACGATTACGTCTTTTCATTTATGGGAATGGCGCCAAAAGATGATCCGAAGCTGCTCGTTTATGTCGCTGTACAGCAGCCGCAGCTGTCTGATACAGAAACTGGCTCTGCCCCAGTTGCACAAATCTTTAACCCAGTGATGAAAAATAGTCTGCTATATTTAAATATTGCACCAACAAAAACAGACGATAAAAAATCAGGCGAACAAAAAGTGAAGCAAGAAACAATGCCTTCATTCTTAGATTTAGAAGTGAAGCAGGCGGAAACAGAAGCCAAAAACAAAAACTTAACGCCTGTTGTTATCGGCGACGGCCTCTCCATTAAACGACAGTGGCCAAGTGCAGGCTCTGAATTCTCTGAAAGCCAGAAAGTTTTCTTGAAAACAGCAGGAAAAACGATAAAAATGCCTGATATGACAGGCTGGTCGAGACGGGAAGTCCTTCAATATGCATCCATTTCCGGTGTGCATATCGAAACAAAAGGACAAGGATATGCTGTCAAACAAAGTGTGAAAAATGGAGCGGAGATTTCAGATAAAGTCGTCACTGTGACATTTAAAAGCCCGAATTAACTGCAAAACCTAGCAAACGACTTGCTAGGTTTTTTCTTTTGCCGAGCGGGATAGACGAGACGTTCTACATAAGGACGGGCCTGCATATGATGGAAACAAGCCATATGTATGTAAGGAGTGAACCGGGCGTGCGAGTATCAAGTGTAACAGTGAGAAAACGATTGCTTTTCGTGCTGCTGTTTGGGGTGATCATTTTTTTCATCATAGATACTAGATTAGGATATGTACAGTTTATTATGGGCGAGAAGCTCACAAGCTTAGCAAAAGATTCATGGAGCCGGAATCTCCCGTTCGAACCAGAAAGGGGAGATATTTTGGACCGAAATGGGGTAGAGCTTGCGACGAACAAAAGTGCCCCATCTATATTGGTCGTCCCGCGGCAAATTAAAGATCCCGCAGAAACAAGCAAAAAACTGGCGGCAGTACTGAATATGTCTGAAGAGAAAGCGTACAAGCACGTCACAAAGAAAACATCCATCGAACGAATTTCTCCAGAAGGCAGAAAAGTATCTCATGAAAAAGCAAAAGAAGTCAGAGAGCTTGATTTAGATGGCGTTTATGTTGCGGAAGACAGCATCAGACACTATCCGTTTGGCAGTTTTCTTTCTCATGTGCTGGGCTTCGCTGGAATTGATAATCAAGGGTTACTTGGACTGGAAGCCTATTATGATGATGACCTAAAAGGTGAAAAAGGCTCTGTCAAGTTCTATTCCGATGCAAAAGGGCAGAAAATGCCAGATGAAGCAGATGATTATACACCGCCTAAAGATGGTCTTGATATGAAGTTAACTGTCGATGCGAAGGTGCAAACCATTATAGAACGGGAATTAGACAATGCGCAGGCAAAATATAACCCAGATGGGATGATTGCAATTGCGATGAACCCGAAGAACGGTGAAGTGCTTGGGATGTCGAGCAGACCGGATTTTGATCCAGCGGATTATCAATCAGTTGACTCGAAAGTGTTTAACCGAAATCTACCGGTGTGGAGCACATATGAGCCAGGTTCGACGTTTAAAATTATTACGCTTGCAGCAGCACTAGAAGAGAAAAAAGTCAATTTAAAACGCGATCATTTTTTTGACAGCGGTTCTGTGACAGTTGATGGTGCAAGACTTAGGTGCTGGAAAAAAGGCGGCCACGGATCACAGTCATTTTTAGAAGTGGTTCAAAACTCCTGTAACCCCGGTTTTGTTGAACTAGGCGATCGTCTAGGAAAGGATAAATTATTTTCCTATATTAAAAATTTCGGATTTGGCCAAAAAACAGGAATCGATCTTCAAGGGGAAGGGCGAGGCATTTTGTTCCCGCTGGACCGAGTTGGCCCTGTAGAGCAGGCGACAACTGCCTTTGGTCAAGGTGTATCTGTTACGCCGATACAGCAAGTAGCTGCCGTAGCAGCTGCGGTAAATGGCGGAACACTTTACACGCCTTACATTGCAAAAGAATGGATAGATCCAATCACAAAAGAGGTAGTGAAAAAGCAATCACCGATTGCCAAAAAGAAAGTGATTTCAGCAGAAACATCAAAAGAAATCAGATATGCGCTTGAAAGTGTAGTCGCTCAAGGAACTGGCCGAAATGCATTTGTTGAAGGATATCGAGTTGGCGGAAAAACAGGGACAGCACAGAAGGTAAAAGACGGCAAGTACATGGAAAATAACCACATTGTGTCATTTATCGGGTTTGCGCCTGCTGATGATCCAAGTATCGTTGTATATGTGGCGGTAGATAACCCGAAAGGCACTATTCAATTTGGCGGGACAGTTGCTGCACCAATTGTGGGTCATATTATGCGGGACAGCCTGCCTGAGATGGGTGTGAAAAAAAGAAAAGGACAAATTGAAAAGAAGTACCAGTGGCTGGACACAAAAACCATTGAAGTACCGAATCTTGTAGGGGGATCTGTTTCAGACCTTGAATCCTTACTGATTAACCTTAAGATCGATGCTTCTGGAACTGGCAGTAAAGTGGTGAAGCAATCGCCTGCTGCCGGGACAAAAGTCAAAGAAGGCTCCACCATCAGATTATACTTAAACGATGAATAATAAAGAATGAACAGAGGGTAGCCGCACTCATTCGGCTGCCTCTTTTTGTTGAAAGAGAAGGTCTGTTTGTAAAAAAGAGCCCAAAGTGTGTTTTTTCCAAGAGAAACTTAAGGAATACGCTGGATGTATCCCTTTTTTTACGATAAAATATAGACTGTGTGTTTTTTTCACAAGACATGCACGTGAACGAATTTGAGAGGTTTGATATGAAATGAAATTACAAGAACTCCTTACATATTTTAAAAGTGAAAACAACGAACTAATAAACGAAAATCCTGATATCACTTCCATTGAAATGGATTCAAGAGAGGTGAAAAAAGGAAGCCTTTTTGTCTGTATAAAAGGCTATACAGTAGATGGACACGATTATGCTGAAAAAGCGGTGAAAAGCGGGGCTGCAGCGATTGTAGCAGAACACCCTCTTAACATATCAGATGTACCAGTCATTATTGTAAAACACTCTCAAAGAGCTCTTGCAAGAATAGCTGATGCGTTTTACGAGCAGCCAACTCATAAGCTGAATCTCATCGGGATCACAGGAACAAACGGAAAAACTTCGACAACACACATGATTGAACAAATGATGAGAAAAGCCGAAAAGAAAACTGGCTTAATCGGTACGATGTATATGAAGGTGAATGATGACATTCTCGATGTGAAAAACACCACACCTGAAAGTGTCACACTTCAGAAAACTTTTAAACAGATGCTTGACCAAGATGTAGACACAGCCATTATGGAAGTATCATCACATGCACTGCATCTTGGCAGGGTACATGGATGTGATTATGATATTGCTGTTTTCACAAACCTTTCTCAGGACCATCTTGATTACCACAACACAATGGAAGAATATAAACATGCGAAAAGCTTGCTATTCTCACAGCTTGGCAGTGCCTTTCATCACGACAAGCCGAAGCATGCGATTTTAAATGCAGATGATGACGCTTCGAGTTATTATGAAAAAGTGACAGCTGCTGAAGTCATGACATATGGCTTAGAGCAAAAAGCAGATGTAATGGCAAAGAATATTCAAATCAAACCGAAGGGGACTCAATTTGATTTGATCACTCCAATTGGCACAAAAAATGTGACAGTTGCCCTCATCGGTAAGTTTAATGTGTACAACATTCTAGCAGCTGTATCAGTAGGGATCGTATCTGGCTTAACATTTGAAACGATTGTAAGTGCTATTGAAGAGCTGGAGGGAGTCAAAGGCCGATTTGAACTTGTGAACTGTGATCAAGATTTCCCTGTTATCGTCGATTACGCCCATACACCTGACAGCTTAGAAAATGTCCTGACAACGTGTAGAGAATTAACAGAGGGCAAAATTTTCTGTGTGATAGGCTGCGGCGGCGACCGTGATAAAACAAAGCGTCCTCAAATGGCCCAAATCGCTGTGAAGTATGCAGATGAACCTGTATTTACTTCAGACAACCCAAGAAGCGAAGATCCTTCAGCTATTTTAAAGGATATGGAAAATGGGGTGCCAGACGCATATTATCATAGTTTTGTGAATCGCAAACAAGCCATCTTTTTTGCAATTGCCAATGCGAAAAAAGGCGATACAGTCTTAATAGCGGGTAAAGGTCATGAGACATATCAAATCGTCGGCGATCAAGTTTACGATTTTGATGATGCAAAGGTTGCTATGGACGCTATTTTAGATCTAAACAAATCTTAAAATGATGAAAAGAGTGTAATGAAATGAAGCATTTTGTACAAAAACAACATACGAAGAACGCGAATGAATACCTTAATAATGAATGTGATTTTCTGATGGAAAACGGCTTTGGAAATTCGGAAGGAGTAAAGAACGATGCTTGAACAGGTGATATTGTTTACAATCATAATGGGATTTTTAATCAGTGTTCTTTTATCCCCGATTTTTATTCCGTTTTTAAGAAGGCTTAAATTTGGTCAAAGTATTAGAGAAGAAGGACCACAGTCTCACCAAAAGAAATCAGGTACTCCGACAATGGGCGGAATTATGATTATCTTTTCTATTACCATTACAACGATTGTGATGATCAACAAATTTTCTGAGATTAGTCCAGAAATGTTTTTATTGTTATTTGTTACGCTTGGCTACGGTCTATTAGGATTTTTAGATGATTATATTAAAGTAGCGATGAAACGAAACCTAGGTTTAACATCGAAACAGAAATTAATTGGTCAAATTGTGATCGCAGTGATTTTTTATGCAGTCTTCCATTATTATCAGTTTGCAACGACGATTCGCATTCCAGGAACAGATGTGAGCTTCGATTTAGGATGGGCTTACTTTATCCTTGTCGTTTTCATGCTTGTCGGAGGTTCTAATGCCGTGAACTTAACGGATGGACTGGATGGTCTATTATCTGGAACCGCGGCTATTGCCTTTGGAGCCTTTGCTATATTGGCTTGGAATCAATCACAGTACGATGTAGCGATCTTTTCAGTAGCTGTTGCTGGAGCCGTTCTTGGGTTTCTTGTGTTTAACGCGCATCCTGCAAAAGTATTTATGGGTGATACAGGGTCGCTTGCTTTAGGCGGAGCGATTGTAGCAATTGCGATTTTAACAAAGCTTGAAATTTTACTTGTCATTATTGGAGGAGTATTTGTTGTCGAAACGTTATCCGTTATTCTTCAAGTGATCTCCTTTAAAACAACTGGAAAAAGAATCTTTAAGATGAGTCCGCTTCACCACCACTATGAGTTAGTTGGCTGGTCTGAGTGGAGAGTAGTTGTCACCTTCTGGACAGCTGGTTTATTACTTGCTGTTTTAGGAATTTACATCGAGGTGTGGTTATAATTGAATAAGATGCAAATGTTAAAAAACGAACATGTACTAGTATTAGGTCTTGCAAAAAGCGGATATGCGGCAGCTTCAATTCTTCATGAGCATGGAGTAAATGTCATAGTAAATGACCAAAAGCCGTTTGAAGAAAATGAACCTGCTCAGCTTCTTTCTGAAAAGGGGATTGATGTCGTTTGCGGCAGCCATCCTCTTCGTATGTTCGATGATAAAGAAATTACGATTTTAATTAAAAATCCAGGAATTCCATATGAAAATGTGATGGTTCAAGAAGCGCTTCGCCGACGAATTCCAGTTTGGACGGAAATAGAATTAGCTTATCATTTAACCTCAGCTCCTTTTATTGGGATTACTGGTTCAAATGGAAAAACCACTACCACGACTTTGATTTATGAAATGTTGAAACAAGACAGTCAAAAAACTTTAGTAGCAGGTAATATTGGCACAGTTGCCAGCGAAGTCGCTGCAAAGGCAGCTGGCGATGAGTGGATCGTAACTGAACTCTCTTCTTTTCAGTTAATGGGAACAGTTGATTTCAGACCTAAAATCAGCTTAATATTAAATATTTTTGATGCACATTTAGACTATCACCACACTCGTGATGAATATGAAAATGCAAAGCAGAAAGTATACGCACATCAACTTGAAGATGACATAGCTGTTATTAACCTCGATGATCCATCAGTCGTAAAACTGGCTGAAGCTTCAAAAGCAAAAAAAGTGTTTTTCTCAGTGAAAGAGCAAGTAGAACATGGTGCGTATATTAAAAATGGTGCGATCTACTACATGAATGAACATATCATCGATTTAAAGGATGTTGTTCTTCCTGGTGAGCATAACCAAGAAAATATTTTGGCAGCTATTTGTGTCGTAAAAAATGCAGGCTGTTCAAATGAAGCAATCGCACACGTTCTCACGACATTTAGTGGAGTGAAGCATCGTCTGCAGTTTGTAGATACAATTCAAAGCAGAAAATTCTATAACGATAGTAAAGCCACCAATATACTGGCAACAAGTAAAGCATTGTCAGCTTTTAATCAGCCGACCATTTTACTAGCTGGCGGGCTTGATCGCGGCAATGAATTTGATGAATTGAAACCTTTTATGAAAAATGTAAAAGGAATTATCACATTTGGTGAGACGGCACCTAAGTTTGTGAAGCTTGGTGAAGAACTGGGAATACATCACGTAAAACATGTCGATAATGTTGAACAAGCAGTACCTGCGGCGTTTAACATTTCTGAAGAAGAAGACGTGATTTTATTATCTCCGGCTTGTGCAAGCTGGGATCAACATAAAACATTTGAAGAACGTGGAGACATGTTTGTAAACGCCGTGCATATGCTTAAATAAGGGCTTGTCTCTCGTATGACTGACAGCCCAAATGAAATTATGCTTGGGGTGTCGGTCTCTTGACGAATAAGAAAACTTCTCCGGACTTTTTGCTTGTTGTCATTACGTTACTTTTATTGACGATTGGTTTAATTATGGTGTACAGCGCTAGTGCTGTGTGGGCATCGTATAAATTTGATGATTCGTTTTATTTTGCAAAAAGACAGCTTTTGTTTGCCGGAATCGGAGTTATCGCGATGTTTTTCATTATGCGAGTCGATTATTGGACGTGGCGGACTTGGTCAAAGATATTGATTGCTGTTTGTTTTCTCCTTTTGCTGCTTGTACTTATTCCTGGTATCGGTATGGAGAGAAATGGATCAAGAAGCTGGATCGGTGTCGGTGCGTTTAGTATTCAGCCCTCTGAATTTATGAAGCTTGCGATGATTGCGTTTCTTGCAAAATTCTTATCTGAAAAACAAAAAAATATCACATCCTTTCGTAAAGGTTTCGCACCAGCATTAGGCATTGTATTTTCTGCATTTGCCATCATCATGCTGCAGCCAGATTTGGGAACAGGGACGGTAATGGTTGGAACCTGTATTATTATGATATTTGTTTCAGGTGCGAGAATTGCTCACTTTATATTTCTCGGTCTTCTAGGGCTCAGCGGATTTGCTGCACTAGTCTTATCAGCGCCCTACCGCATAAAACGAATTACATCGTACTTAAATCCTTGGGAAGATCCACTAGGCAGTGGGTTTCAAATTATTCAATCCTTATACGCTGTTGGTCCAGGCGGTCTGTTCGGAATGGGTCTCGGTCAAAGTAGACAAAAATTCTTTTATTTACCTGAGCCTCAAACAGACTTCATCTTTGCAATATTGTCTGAAGAGCTTGGCTTTATAGGAGGATCACTCATTTTGCTGCTCTTTAGTGTTCTATTATGGAGAGGCATACGAATAGCACTTGGAGCCCCAGACTTATATGGAAGTTTCCTAGCAGTTGGTATTATTTCAATGGTTGCCATTCAAGTGATGATTAATATCGCAGTTGTTACTGGACTTATCCCTGTGACAGGTATCACGCTCCCATTCCTAAGTTATG
Source organism: Bacillus sp. FSL R5-0712 (assembly GCF_038593285.1). NCBI lineage: Bacteria > Bacillati > Bacillota > Bacilli > Caryophanales > Bacillaceae > Bacillus > Bacillus sp. FSL R5-0712. The sequence goes on from NZ_CP151981.1 coordinate 1,490,087, forward strand.
GCGGCTCATCACTGACATTAATGCTGATGGCAATTGGCGTACTCTTGAATGTAAGCAGGTACGCTAGATATTAGTGCTGCTAGTTCATGAAACCATGATGACATTTATTTTGCAAAAGTACAAAAAAATGATTTGAAGAGTAGAAATGACAGATTTTGTATTGGAAACATGTTTTTTGACTCTTCTTTACAGGTTTTAACGGAGCCCTGTTGTTTAAAACAGGGTTTATACTTTGTTCAGAGCAGAAAAAAATTGAGGGGAAATGGTATAATGCGTATAGTAATCAGTGGAGGCGGAACAGGCGGACATATTTATCCAGCCTTAGCTTTTATTAAAGAAGTGAAAAGACTGCATCCTGATGTAGAATTTTTATATATTGGTACTGAAAATGGACTTGAAAAGAAAATTGTAGAAAGAGAAAATATCCCTTTCAAGTCCATAGAAATTTCAGGTTTTAAAAGAAAGCTTTCCTTTGATAACGTAAAAACGGTGATGAGATTTCTAAAAGGCGTTCAAAAAAGCAAATCTTACTTAAAGGAATTTAAGCCAGATGCGGTCATTGGAACAGGTGGTTATGTGTGCGGCCCTGTCGTTTATGCAGCTTCTAAGCTGAAAATCCCGACCATTATTCACGAACAGAACAGCCTGCCTGGTATCACAAATAAGTTTCTAGCAAGATATGTTGATAAGGTAGCCATCTGCTTTGAAGAAGCAAAGGCACATTTTCCTTCTGAAAAGGTTGTATTTACGGGAAACCCTAGAGCCTCTGAAGTCGTCTCTATAAAAGAGGGGAAATCTCTGAAGGAGTTTGGGCTGGATGAAACGAAAAAAACGGTTCTTATTTTTGGCGGGAGCCGGGGGGCTGCGCCGATTAATAGAGCAGTTATTGACATGCAAGATGCATTAAAGGCTAAGAACTATCAGCTTTTATATATCACGGGTGAGGTTCATTATGAAAAAGTGCTGAACGAACTAAAGGAAAAAGGTGCAGCACCTAATATGATCACAAAGCCTTTCTTGCATCAAATGCCAGAATACTTGAAATCGATTGATGTGATTGTTGCAAGAGCCGGTGCCACAACGATTGCTGAAGTGACAGCCCTTGGAATTCCAACTATTTTTATTCCAAGCCCATACGTGACGGCAAATCACCAGGAAATCAATGCAAGATCACTAGAAAAGCATGACGCTGCAATCGTTTTAAGAGAATCAGAGCTTTCTGGAGAAAGCCTCCTTCATGCCATTGATGAAATTGCTGGTAATGAAGAAAAATTAAACGAAATGAGCCGTTTAACAAAAGAACTTGGAGTACCAGATGCGGCTGGACGTTTATATAATGTATTAAAAGAAATTACGACTACATGATGGAATGATATTAGGTAAGGCGGAGGGTAATATGGAGAACTTGAAGAATGAATTATTAGAAGCGCAAGTCGGTAAAGTGCTTGAAAATGAGCCGCTTGCAAATCATACGACAATGAAAATAGGCGGGCCGGCAGATCTATTGATCGTTCCTAAAGATATCGATTCAGTTAAAACGATCATGGATCAGATAAAAAAACACCACGCGGACTGGACGGTTATTGGAAGAGGGTCAAATTTACTCGTACTTGATAAAGGAATACGTGGCGTCGTCCTGAAGTTAGGCGCTGGACTTGATCACTTAACTGTAAATGATGAAGAAATTACAGTTGGCGGCGGCTACTCTGTTGTAAGGCTTGCAACGTCTCTTAGTAAGCAGGGTCTTTCAGGGCTGGAATTTGCAGCTGGTATCCCAGGGTCTATTGGCGGCGCTGTTTATATGAACGCAGGTGCGCACGGATCTGATATCAGTAAGATTCTTGTGAAAGCGAGAATCTTATTTGAAGATGGAAGCATCGAGTGGCTAACAAATGAGCAGATGAACTTTAGCTATAGAACGTCTGTCCTTCAAAAGGAACGACCAGGCATTGTTCTCGAGGCCGTGTTTAAGCTCAAACAGGATGATCGCGAGAAAATCACAAAGAAAATGCAGCAAAATAAAGACTATCGCAAGGAAACACAGCCTTATAATCGACCATGTGCCGGAAGTATTTTTCGAAATCCGCTGCCTGAATATGCAGGACAGCTTGTAGAAAAAGCGAATTTAAAAGGGTACCAAATTGGCGGAGCAAGAATCTCTGATATGCATGGCAACTTTATTGTGAACGCTGGCGGGGCTACTGCTCAAGACGTGCTGGACTTAATCCAGTACATTCAAAAGAAAATTAAAGATGACTACAATGTAGATATGCATACAGAAGTAGAAATTATCGGTGAAGCAAATTAAAAGCAAGTTTTATGAATGATGGCATCACAGGAAAACAAACGGCATGAAAGAATGCCGTTTGTTTTCTCATCAAAAGATGACCCAAAGGTGTGGACAAGCAGCTTTGAATGGGGTGAAGAATATATATGCGGCCTGATCATGAAAATGAAAAGATCGTCAATATAGAAGAACGAATTCCTAAAATTAAAGAACAAAGGAAGCAGAAAGCGAATCGGAGACTAATCTCTTTTATTCTACTGTTTTTTATCATGGTTTTAATCATTATTTATTTGCAGACACCAATCAGTAAAATTTCTTCTTTAACTATCACGGGTAATGAGCATGTCCCTACAAAACAGCTTGTGAAACTTTCCCAGATTAAAGAAGGCGAAACAGAGTTTTGGAATTTAAATAAAGATTTAACAGCAGATCATATTAAGCAAAACAAACTGATTAAAAGTGTCAGTATCAAAAAACATTTTCCAAATAAGGTTAGTATTGCTGTCAAGGAATATGCCAATATTGCGTATCTTCAAAAGGGAAATTTATACTATGAGCTTCTTGAAAATGGGACAGCATTACCAGAAGAAGTCACACCAAGTCATGCAGGACCTATTTTTGTTGATTGGGACAATAAAGAGAAGCTGAAGCAAACGGTTAGATCTTTAAATCAGCTGCCAGCCTCTATTCAGGAACTCATCTCAGAAATATATTATGTGCCAACAAGCTCAAACCAGTGGCTCGTTAAATTTTATATGAATGACGGGAACACCGTGATTGCATCAATTAAAACATTCGCTGATAAAATGAAAACCTATCCTGCCATTGTAAAAGAACTTTCGCCATCTGAAAAAGGCACAATCCATATGGAAGTCGCGACGTATTTTGAAGCGTTTAAATCTAAGAAAAAGGAAGATGAACGTTGAGAGGCAAAACAGTTATATTCTCAATTGTCATGCTTGTTCTTGGTTTTCTGATTTCTTTTTCATACCAATATACTAAGCAGCATCAGGCAGATGTCATTCGAACAGAGCAATGGAAAAAAGAATACTCCTTGAAAAGTCAGCTGACAAAGCAAGAAAAGGCGAATCAGAAACTTGAAAAAGAATTATATAGTCTTCAATCACAGGTTCAAGCCACTGAGTCCAATTTGAAAAATGAAAAAGAGCAGTATTTTAATGTATTGGAAGATGTTGAGAAATACAGGATGTTTACAGGAGAGATCGGTGTAAAAGGAAAAGGGGTACAAGTATCCCTTGAAGATGCATCTTATATCCCGAGTGGACAAAATGTCAATAATTACATTGTTCATGAGAGCCACATTTTTCATGTGATAAACGAACTGTTTATATCAGGGGCCTCTGCCGTATCTATTAATGGACAGAGAATTACACACCAATCATACATACATTGTAATGGCCCAGTTGTCACAGTTGACGGTGTTCAGCATCCAGCGCCATTTGTTATTTCTGCTATTGGTGATCCGGCTGTGTTAATACCTGCATTAAATATTGCAGGAGGAGTGGTCGATCAGCTGACAAGTGATCACATTTCGATGACGATTGAAAAAAAGGATATTCGTATGAATCCTCTTTTAAAACACAAAGATTAAAAGTGAAAAGGTGAGTGGTGTTGAGGAAAAAGAAGCCTTTACTTAGTTTGACAGCCTTAATGGTGATATTCGGCATCATGGTCTCCATCCAATTTAATTCATTGCAAAAGCCCAAAGTTCGTGATACTCGCGATGTGTGGGAGCTAAGAGAGGATTTATCTGCATCTAAAAGTAAAGAATTGGATTTACTGAAAGAAATTGATAAATACGATGAAATGCTGAAAAAGTATGGTCGTCAAGGAGATCAATCAAAAGAAGCTCAACTAACTAAAACATTAAAAGATTTAAAAGAAAAGGCTGGTTTTACAGAAGTGACAGGGGAGGGAATTGAAGTTGACATCTCTCAGCTCTTCTCCAAGGATCTGACCGGGGAAGAAGTGAAAAATATCCCCCCTGATCTTCTGAAAAAGCTAATCAACGAAGCCAATATGTATGGAGCAAAACATATTTCTATTAATGACCACCGTGTGATTAATACAAGTGTGATTCGAGATATTAATGGTACGACGAAAATGGATGGCTACAGCTTAGATGGTGATGAAGTGACCATCAAGATGATCAGCGACCAGGCCGACAAATTATACAGCCGTTTAAATGTATCAGATATTGGTGATTTGTTTGCTCAGGAAAATTTCGGCTTAAGTATTAGCCAGCCGAAGCAGCAAATTCAATTAAAAGCATATGACGGTGCAATTCAGTTAAACGAGTTGAAGCCTCTTGACGATGTAAAGGAGGGAAAATCTTAATGTGGCTTCCTGTACTTGGCTTAATCATAGGAGTTGCGATCGGTTTCTTAACAAATTTTACGATACCGAATGAGTATTCTAATTATCTTTCCCTCGCTGTACTTGCTGCGCTTGATACATTGATTGGTGGAATCAGGGCACATCTGCAAGGGGCATACGATGAACTAGTGTTTGTATCAGGCTTTTTCTTTAATATTATACTTGCAATAAGTTTAGCTTTTCTGGGCGTCCATCTTGGTGTAGACTTGTATTTAGTCGGAATGTTTGCTTTCGGCGTTAGATTGTTTCAAAATATAGCAGTTATTCGCAGAATTCTACTAACAAAATGGACAATTTCTAGAGAAAAAAAGAAAAAAAGTGAGTCATAAAAAAGGATATACATATGATGTAACGAATATTTTCAGTAATCCTAATAAGAAATGTTGATTTTTTAAGTTTTGTTACACACTTGTAAAAACACATTCATTGTATTGTTGTTCAGCAAATAATAGAATAGAAAGTATTGATATGTGAGGAGGTGCCATAGAATGAACAACAATGAAATTTACGTCAGCCTTGACATCGGTACATCCAATATAAAAGTCATCGTCGGAGAAATGGCGGATGATTCGCTTAACATTATAGGTGTTGGAAATGTCCCTTCAGAAGGGTTAAAAAAAGGATCGATTGTTGATATAGATGAGACAGTTCATTCTATTAGACAAGCATTTGAACAGGCTGAGAGAATGGTAGGTTTTCCTTTACAAAAGGCGATTGTCGGAATTAACGGAAACCACATTCATATTCAGAATACGAGCGGCGTGGTCGCAGTATCTAGTGAAAACAAAGAAATACATGCTGAAGATGTGAGACGTGTCTTAGATGCTGCACAGGTAGTATCTATTCCTCAAGAACATCTCGTCGTAGACGTCATCCCGAGACAATTTATCGTCGACGGAAGAGATGAGATCACTGATCCGAAAAAAATGCTTGGTGTTCGGCTAGAGGTGGATGGATCGTTAATTACAGGTTCTAAAACGATTCTACATAACTGGCTCCGATGTGTAGAAAGAGCTGGAATTGAAATTATGGATATTTGCTTGCAGCCGCTCGCATCGGGCTCAGCAGCATTATCGAAAGATGAAAAAAATCTAGGGGTAGCTCTCGTCGATATTGGCGGCGGATCTACAACGATTTCCGTATTTGAAAACGGGCATCTCTATTCTACTCACAGTATCCCTTTGGGCGGAGAGAACATTACAAAAGATTTGTCTATAGGACTTAGAACTTCTACTGAAGAAGCTGAACGAATCAAAAAACAATTTGGACATGCGTTTTATGATGAGGCATCGTCTGAAGAAACATTTGAAGTTTCTGTCATCGGTACCGATCAGAAACAGACGTATACACAGCTTGAGGCGGCTAATATCATCGAGGCTCGGCTGGAAGAAATCTTGCTCTTTGTGGCAGAGGAATTAAGAAATATGGGTGTCCATGATTTGCCTGGCGGATTCGTTCTAACAGGTGGACAGGCAGCTATACCAGGTATCCTTTCTCTTGCACAAACGGTCTTGCAAAACAATGTTAGAATTGCAAGTCCGAATTATATTGGGGTGAGAGAACCTCAGTATATGACAGGAGTGGGTCTGATCCACTTTGCTTATCGCAATGCAAAGATTCAGGGCAGACAAGTTGGATTCCAAATGCCGGATGAGGCGTTTCATGAAGTAGGCGCATCCATGGAGCCGGTTTCTTCTGCACCACAAGTGAAAGAAGCGCAGCCAAGACCGAAAGTAAAACAAAAAGCACAAGAAGAGACAAATAAAAAACCGGGCAAAATGAAAAAACTATTTAATATGTTCTGGGAATAGAATTAGATTTTCGACGGATTAGGAGGATTCAGCATGTTGGAGTTTGAAACAAATATAGACGGCCTAGCATCAATTAAAGTAATCGGAGTAGGTGGAGGCGGAAATAACGCTGTCAACCGAATGATCGAAAATGACGTACAAGGTGTCGATTTCATTGCAGTCAACACAGATGCACAGGCGTTAAATCTATCAAAAGCAGAAACGAAAATGCAAATCGGTGCTAAGCTGACAAGAGGGCTTGGAGCAGGTGCGAATCCTGAAGTCGGTAAAAAAGCTGCTGAGGAAAGCAAAGAACAGATTGAAGAAGTATTAAAAGGCGCAGACATGGTCTTTGTTACTGCTGGTATGGGCGGTGGAACTGGTACGGGTGCTGCACCTGTCATTGCAAAAATCGCAAAAGATTCTGGTGCATTGACAGTTGGAGTCGTGACTCGTCCTTTCACATTTGAAGGAAGAAAGCGTCAGCTTCAAGCCGTCGAAGGAATTGCTTCTATGAAAGAAGCAGTTGACACATTAATCGTCATTCCAAACGATCGCTTGCTTGAAATTGTTGATAAAAACACGCCAATGCTTGAAGCATTCCGTGCAGCAGATAACGTGCTACGACAAGGTGTTCAAGGGATCTCAGATCTTATTGCTACACCAGGTTTAATTAACCTTGACTTTGCTGACGTGAAAACGATCATGTCCAATAAAGGTTCTGCTCTTATGGGTATTGGTGTCGCAACAGGTGAAAATCGTGCTGCTGAAGCTGCGAAGAAAGCTATTTCTTCACCACTTCTAGAAACGGCGATTGACGGTGCACAAGGTGTCATCATGAATATTACTGGTGGTACGAACCTAAGTCTTTATGAAGTACAAGAAGCAGCGGACATTGTTGCTTCTGCATCTGACGAAGATGTAAACATGATTTTCGGGTCTGTCATTAATGATAACTTGAAGGATGAAATTGTGGTAACCGTCATCGCTACTGGATTTATTGAGCAAGAGCCAGAAGTGACAAAACCACAAAGAAATCCATTAGGACAAGGATTAAAGCACAATCAGTCCATTCCTCAAAAGCGTGAAGTAAAACGTGAGGAACATCAGCAACCATCATCTCAACCGAGACAAAATACACAATCAAGTGATGATACGCTGGATATCCCAACGTTCTTGCGCAACCGTAATAAACGCTAATCGATTATCACTCATCCCCTTCCATTGGAAGGGGATTTTTTCATGTTCAATATATAAAGAAACCCGCATCTCTTCTGATCATAAAGTATTAAATGTGTCTGGATCACTTCATTCAACATATGTATTTTGGATTAGGGTGATTAAGTAAAAAGGATCATTTTTAAATCCTATTACAAAAAGCGACAAAATGATGAACTTTATTTGACTACATTAAATAGAACACCATGAATCTTGTCATGAACAAAGGAAAGAGAGGAGTGAGATCCACACTCTGTTTGACCATTTGAGGAGGAGGGATTTGATTGAAAATGAAGTTTCGCAAAACCGCCGGCTATCGTTTGATGAGTCTTTTGGTGATTGGTACTTTAACGATGACAAGCTTTGGGATGGTTCAAGCAAAATCGACTTCTACCTCATATCAAGAGGACGCTGTTTCCTCCAAGAAAGTAAAAGCAAAGATCTCATCTAGATTAATGAAACAGTTTCAACAAGAAGACAAGGTGACCTTTTTAGTCAAAATGAAGGAACAAACAAATGTGAAAAAAGTGGCGAAGGATGCTGTATCAAAAGCCAAAAGACAGAAGTTAACAGCTGCTAAAACGCAGTACACAAAAAGATCAGCTGTCGTATCAGAACTAAGAGCGACGTCTGAAGAGACGCAGGAAGCGCTGCTTACTTATTTACAAAAGGCACAGAAGAAAAAGCAAGTGAAGGATATTCATTCGTACTATATTGTGAATGGTCTCGCTGTGACAGGCACGAAAGAAGTTATGGAAAAGGTGGCTTCCTTCCCAGAAGTAGATCAAGTGCTGCCAAATGAAATCCGTCAAATCCATCGTCCTGTTGATTTGAAGACTTCAAAGAAGAATAAACAAATCAAAGCAGCAGATGGAATCGAGTGGAACATTTCTCAAGTTCATGCCCCAGAAGCATGGGCGTTAGGCTATGACGGAACTGGTACCGTTGTGGCAAGTATTGATACAGGTGTGGAATGGGATCATCCTGCATTAAAAGAAAAATACCGCGGATTCGATCCTGCACGTCCGAATGAACCTTCTCATGAATTCAATTGGTACGATGCAACGACAGGTTCTGAAGCGCCATACGATGATTTAGAGCATGGTACACATGTAACGGGAACGATGGTTGGCTCTGAGCCAAATGGAGAGAATCAAATTGGGGTCGCACCAGGTGCAAAATGGATCGCGGTGAAAGCTTTCTCAGAAGATGGTGGTTCAGATGCTGATCTGCTTGACGCAGGTGAATGGATTTTAGCTCCAAAAGATGAAAACGGAAACCCACATCCAGAAAAGGCGCCAGATGTGGTCAATAATTCTTGGGGCGGTGGACCCGGTCTTGATGATTGGTATAAAGATGTGGTCAATGCTTGGAGAGCAGCGGACATCTTCCCAGAGTTTTCAGCTGGCAATACGGATTTATTTAACCCTGGCGGTGAGGGATCTATTGCAAATCCTGCGAACTATCAGGAAGCCTTTGCGACGGGTGCAACAGATCAAAACAACAAATTGGGTTCTTTCTCTTTGCAAGGCCCCTCTCCATATGGCGTCATGAAACCAGATATTGCGGCCCCAGGGGTAAACATTCGTTCTTCTATTCCTGGGAAAGGGTATGAAGATGGCTGGAATGGAACCTCGATGGCAGGTCCGCATGTTTCAGCTGTTGTGGCTCTTCTGCGCCAAGTACAGTCAGATCTGTCTGTTGAAGAGATCGAAGACATTCTCACTGATACTGCAAAGCCGCTGACCGATCAGCAATTTCCGGAATCCCCTAACAATGGCTATGGGGCAGGATTAGTTGATGCAAAAGAAGCGATCACAGCATTAACAGATGGAATTGGTACGATTGAAGGACAGGTGACAAAAGAAGGAGAAGATACAGAACCACCCGTTTTTTCTCATAAAGGACCGAATGAAATTTTTGCCTCTACACCAACACCTCTAAGCATCACAGCAGAAGATGAAGTAGCTGTGACCAATGTCTCCTTGACTTATCAAGTGGATCAAGGGAAAAGAGAGACGCTGCAAGCAAAACGTACGGATGGAAATCATTTAAAAGGGACCTATGTTGTCCAGCTCCCAGAACTTGAGGGAGAAAACGTCACGTACCGATGGATTGTGAAAGATTTTGGAGAAAATGAAGCCGCATCAGAACCGTATACGATTCCGATTAAATCATCCATCACGACTGGCTACTCGCAAGATTTTGAAGCATGGCCAAGTGGATGGTTCAGTGGTGGAACAAAAGATCCTTGGCAGTGGGGGAAGCCGACCACAGGTCCGAAACAAGCCTTTACTGGAGATCATGTCTACGCCACAAACCTAGACAGTCCTTATGAAAATCAAACAGATGCTCATTTATCTATGCCGATGATTGCTGTACCTGAGTCAGGCTCCTCCTTTTTACAATATCAATACTGGCATGACCTTGAAGCAAATTATGACTATGTGCATATTCATGTGCAGCCTGAGGGGGAAGATGCTGTCCAAGTGGCAGCCTACACAGGCAAAACAAGTGGATGGACAAAAGGAGAAGTAGATTTATCTGCTTACAAAGGTCAGAACGTGAGAGTTATTTTTCAGCTAAGAACGGATGGCAGTGTGACAAAAGACGGTTTTTATTTAGATGATGTGAAAATAACAGATCAAGCCTTGCCTCAAAAGGCAAAGAAACAGCTTGGCGTCATCAAAAAAGAAAAGTCAGCACAGGAGCAGAAGAAACCCGTCGATCCGAAAAGCGCAAAGCCTGCTAAAATAAAAGAAAAACATGTCCAGATGAAAAAGGAAAAAAGCTTAGATGCCCCATCTATCAAAGCTCTTCCGATGAAGGCAGAAATCAGTGTTCTTGAAAGCGGCAAGTCCACGTACACAGATGAAGCGACAGGGAGATATCAGCTTTCTCATGGTGCAGGGGAATTTACAGTGAAAGCTGAAGCATATGGCTTTGAATCACGCACACAAAAAGTCAATATTCCTGCAAATGATCAGGCAGAGGCAAATTTCTCGTTACAGCCACTAGAAAAACGAACGATATCTGGCACAATTGTCAATGAAACAACGGGTGAAAAAGTAAAGGATGCTACGGTTTATCTTGTAGAGGATGCGAAAATTGAGCCGGTGAAAACAGATGAATCTGGCGAGTTTTCTCTAGAGGCATTGAGCGGTGTATATACAGTCAAAGTATTTGCGAAAGGGTTTAAAGGATATTCGTTTACAGCCGATGTGACAGAAAAGCCGCTTGAAAAAGCAATCAAGCTGGAACCTTTCATCGGTTTTGCTGGCGAAATTGGCTACGATGACGGAACAGCTGAAAATGCACGGGCGTTCTATGATCCTGGTAATGGCTGGGCGGTGAAATTTTCATTAGAAAAAGGGAAGAAACAAGCACAGGTCACAGGGGGGCTTTTCCGTTTCTGGACAACAGAGTGGCCAGCCCCTGGCGGGAATGAATTTGCGGTTGAAGTGTATGATGCTTCTGGGAAGGACGGCGCTCCAGGTGAGAAAATTGCGGGACCTTTTAAAGCGAATGCGCTGCGTAATGGTGAATGGACAAAAGTAGATTTAGAAGATCAAGCCATTACGGTGGATGGAGATTTCTATCTTGTCTATATTCAAACGAAAAAGAATACGGAATCTCCAGGCCTTGCAACAGATGAAGATGGACCAAATGCTGAAAGAAGCTGGCAGCTGACAAGCGGTGCCTTTTCTCCTTCTCCAAAAGAAGAGGGAAATTATATGATTCGTGCGCTTGTCCAATATGAAGCAGATGTGCCAGAAATAACATCTCCAAAGGCTGGAACGATCACGAACAAAGATGAACTGGAGATCGAAGGTAAAGCCTCTCCAGGGCTTGATGTAGCGATCTATCAAAACGATAAAGAGATTGCCAAAGTGAAAGCAGATCAGTCGGGTGCTTTCAAAGAGAAGGTTACAGTGTCAAGCGGAGAGCATGTATTCACGGCTGCTACTGTTACGGATAAAGGCGCAACGAAAAAATCCAAATCAGTCAAGGTGATCATTGATCAAACAGCCCCAGTGTTAACGATAGATACACCAAAAAAAGGGGAAAAGTCTAACAAAGAATCACTCACTGTAGAAGGAAAGGTAACGGATGATCATCTTGATCAAGTCACTGTGAATGGAAAAAAAGCAGCAATAAAAGATGGGAAATATTCTGCAAGAATCCTGCTTGAAAACGGGAAAAATACGATCAAAGTAACAGCAAAAGATGCAGCAGGAAACAAAACGACTAAAAAAGTCGATATCGATGTTCAATACGAAGCGCCTGAGATTTCTAAGCTGACACCAGCAGAGAATGTCAATCTATCATCAGGTGAGTCTGTTAAAATTTCATTTAACAGCAGAGAAAAGCTAGACGCAACGTTTGTCATTCACATGCCGCTGACAAACGCGAGATCAAAGCTGCAAAATACAACAGAGCTGCCGCTTCGTGAGGTAGCCAAGGGAACATATGAAGGTTACTGGACAGCTACTTCTACCGCCAAAGCAAAAGGTGCAGTCATTGAAGTAATTGTGCGGGATGATTATGGAAATGTTACTCGACAAAAGGCCCCAGGCACATTAAATATCAATGTAAAATAACCCTTAAAAAAGGCACGACTCCTTGGAGCGTGTCTTTTTCGTTTCGAATGATTGTTTGTAAGCTTGTCCGGAAGCACACTCTCTTTCTTTGTGCTCTCATTCCTCGACAAAAACAATAACAATCCACCAAAAGTTCTCTATCATCCCCAACAAGAATTGACAGACTTCCATCTCTTGGCTGTTTTATACTGGTACAAACAAGTGCAAGTACTGCTTTTGATTCTTTGTTTCAGATGAAAGGAGCAGAAGGTGGTCATTTATTTAGATGTGATTTGGCTGTTAAACTTTTGTTTTGATCTATTGCTTCTCTTACTCACTGCATTTATTCTCAAACGACAAGTAAAAAAACGGCGATATATGTTAGGAGCTCTGATTGGATCGAGCATTGTTCTCTTGCTCTTTACACCATTTGCAATGTTTGTGTCACACCCTCTAGGCAAACTGCTTTTTTCTGTCTTGATCGTGCTTGCAACTTTTGGATTTCAAAGATTTCGATTCTTTTTTCAAAACCTGTTTGCTTTTTACTTTGTCACATTTTTGATGGGAGGAGGCATGATCGGGGTTCATTCGTTTTTACAAACCAATACTGTTATTCAAGACGGGCTGCTGATTTCACAAAATGATGGCTTTGGTGATCCCATTAGCTGGCTTTTCGTTTTAACCGGCTTTCCTGCGATTTGGCTGTTTTCAAAGAAACGATTAGGAGAGGTCGGTGCGAAAAAAAGACAGTTTGATGAACAAGTCCTTGCGGAGATACACATTCAAGGAGAGACCATCCGCTTAAAGGGACTCGTCGATTCTGGCAATCAGCTGTATGATCCTATGACGAAAACACCTGTGATGATCGTTCAAGCAGATCAACTCATGGCCATTTGCGGAGAGCCATTTATAGAGCTTATGAAGCAGTCTCATCCTGTTGAAGTGATGCAAAAGCTCGATGATCAATTTCCGCTTCTTGACCGTTTAAGACTTGTTCCATATCGAGCGGTCGGTCATGATCACGGGTTTCTTCTATGCTTAAAACCAGATACGGTCATCATTTATTCAAAAACGCATATGATCCAGCCAGCCAAGTGTTTTGTAGGCATGAGTCTGAGCGGTTTATCAGCAGATCAGGAATTTCAATCCATCATTCATCCAGATATGTTAGACGGAAAAATCATCCAAGGGGTGTCTTAAGTTTTGGTGATGTCTTTTATCTTACGAGGTCAACTTGACATTTAGAAGGGAGAAGAAGATGAAAAAATTAAAATTTAAACTCACTTACTACTGGTATAAACTCCTCATGAAGCTAGGTCTTAAGAGTGATGAGATTTATTATATTGGTGGTAGTGAGGCGCTGCCGCCGCCATTATCAAAGGATGAAGAGCAGGAACTGCTTGTCAAATTACCAAAAGGTGATCAAACAGCAAGGGCTATCCTGATTGAAAGAAATTTGCGGTTGGTGGTCTACATCGCAAGAAAATTTGAAAACACAGGGATTAATATTGAGGATTTAATTAGTATTGGAACTATTGGTCTAATTAAGGCAGTCAATACATTTAACCCAGAAAAAAAGATCAAGCTTGCGACATATGCTTCGAGATGTATTGAAAATGAGATTCTGATGTATTTGCGCCGAAATAATAAAATTCGTTCAGAAGTGTCGTTTGATGAGCCGCTCAACATTGATTGGGACGGAAATGAACTTCTTTTATCAGACGTACTTGGAACAGATGATGATATTATCACACGAGATATTGAAGCAAATGTAGATAAAAAACTTTTGAAAAAAGCGCTGGAACAATTAAATGACCGCGAAAAGCAGATCATGGAGCTTAGATTCGGCTTGGTTGGCGGTGAGGAAAAAACCCAAAAAGATGTCGCTGATATGCTAGGCATTTCCCAGTCGTATATTTCAAGACTTGAAAAAAGAATTATTAAACGATTACAAAAAGAATTTAACAAAATGGTCTAAAAAAATTTTTTAAAAAGCTCTGTCCCTTTGCTGTCAAAGGAATCAACTTCTTTTCTCATGATTCTCGTCATCACTCGTGCATATTTTTCCATCCCAAGGAGATACTGAACTTTGTACAACAGCTCCTGTAGGGAGGGAAAAAAGTGTCCAGAAATAAAGTGGAAATCTGCGGAGTCGACACCTCCAAACTGCCTGTTCTGAAAAACGAAGAGATGAGAAAATTGTTCAGACAGCTGCAAGATGAGGGTGACGATACAGCAAGAGAAAAGCTAGTCAATGGCAATTTGCGGTTGGTTTTAAGTGTGATTCAGCGTTTTAACAACAGAGGCGAGTATGTGGATGATCTCTTCCAAGTAGGCTGTATCGGATTAATGAAATCAATTGATAATTTTGATTTAAGCCACAATGTCAGATTTTCAACTTATGCGGTCCCTATGATCATAGGAGAAATCCGTCGATACTTGCGTGATAACAACCCAATTCGGGTGTCTCGTTCACTAAGAGATATTGCCTACAAAGCGCTTCAGGTTCGTGAGAGGCTGATTAGTGAGACAAGCAAGGAGCCAACGGCAGAAGACATTGCCAAAGTGCTGGAAGTGCCTCATGAGGAAATTGTCTTTGCCCTAGATGCGATTCAAGATCCTGTTTCTTTGTTTGAACCGATCTATAATGACGGAGGAGATCCGATTTATGTGATGGATCAAATTAGTGATGATCGGAACAAAGACACACAATGGGTAGAGGAATTGGCCTTAAAAGAGGGAATGCGCAGATTGAATGATCGAGAAAAAATGATTCTCCGCAAACGCTTCTTCCAAGGAAAAACGCAAATGGAAGTCGCTGAAGAGATCGGGATTTCTCAAGCACAAGTCTCAAGACTTGAAAAAGCAGCCATCAAACAAATGAATAAAAACATCTTTTAAAGCCGCCGCTTCATGTGCGGCTTTTTTCATTCTTGGAAAGAGCACGTCTCTAGTATTGACTCTGTTATTTTTTTCATTTAATCTGTTTTTAACAAATGTTATTTTAGATATCATTTGTTAGGGAACACTTAAGCGGAAAGAAGGGTTATTATGACATTCCATGATGAAAGAAGGCTGCTCATTAAGGTTGCGCATATGTATTATGAAGAAGGCGCCACTCAATCTAAAATAGCAGATGCTGTTGGGGTTAGCCGTTCGCTCATATCGAAATATTTGGCAAAAGCACGTGAAGCAGGAATCGTGGAAATCATTATTCATGATGAAATGAATCAACAATATGGATCTTTAGAAAGAAAAATAGAGCGGAAATACGGGCTGCGAGAAGTCGTCTGTGTGGAAACGCTCAGCCAAGAAACAACAAAAAGCCGAATCGGCGCTGCGGCGGCAGGCTTTTTATTAAAAGTCATGAAGGATGGACAAGTCATCGGTTTTTCCTCAGGAACCACTTTGCATGAAATGGCGAAATCGCTTACGTCAATTCAGCACTACCCATCCGTGACATTTGTTCCGCTTGTCGGGGGTGTGGGAAACGAAGATGTTGATATCCATGCCAATTATATTATTGCGAGATGCACAGAGGCACTCAAATCTAAATGTGAGTTTTTACATGTGCCTGTCATGCTTGATACGAAAGAAGCGAAGGATGTACTGATACGGCAGCCGTCAATCAAAAAAGTGATTGAATTAGGAGAATCATCAAATATTGCGGTTGTCGGGATTGGCGGGGTTCCGCAGCATTCAACGATGGTGAAATCTTATATGACAAGCGGTGAGGAGGATATTCTTCAAGCGAAGGATGTAGCGGGTGACATTTGCTATAACTTTATTGATCACCAAGGGGAAGTGTATCCTCACCCATGGAACGACAGGGTAATGGGCATAAGCCCGCAAAAGTTGAAAGAAATCCCGCTAGTCATTGGTGTCGCTGGAGGAGAAGAAAAAGTTGAAGCGATCCGGGCAGCCTTAGAAGGTGGATTAATTCATGTATTAATTACGGATGAACGAACAGGAGATGCCTTATTAAAGTAACTACCTAATATGATTAGGTAGTTTTTTTGAGTCTTTAGACTCAAAAAGATTGAAAATTTTATTGATTTTATCTTGACACAAAGTTGACACATCATATAAACTAAGTTCATAACAAATGATAAATAAAATAACAAATGTTACAAGAAACAGATTTTTGTTAATTTTTATAACATTTGTTAAAAGTTTCAGATTATTTTTCTAGCAATCTACCCGAGAAGCAAGAAAACCTGAAAGGATGATTTAGATGTCAATCTATCAACAGTTGTTAGCTCGAGAACGCAGTGGAGATCCAATCAAAGTAGGAATTATTGGGGCAGGCCAAATGGGCTTTGGACTTATTTCACAAATTTCTAAAATTCCAGGCATGATTGTAGCAGGTGTTTGTGATATTCACCTTAGTGCAGCAGAGAAGGCAGCGAATTTTTACAAGCAGCATGCGAAGCCGCATCAAATGGTCGTCACAAATGATTATAGAGAAGTGATTCAATCAGATTTTGTGGAAGTTGTCGTAGATGCAACAGGAGTGCCAGAGGTCGGAGCAAACATTTCTTTGGAAGCGCTTAATTCAAAGAAACATCTCGTTCTTTTAAATGTAGAAGTTGATATTACCATCGGTTTGGTGATGCATAAATTATTCACAAATGCAGGACTTGTTTATTCTGGATCAGCTGGAGACGAACCGGCAGCAACACTAGAATTATATGAATTTGCAAAAACAATGGGACTTGAAGTGCTCGTTGCTGGGAAAGGCAAGAACAACCCATTCTTCCCAGAAGCAAATCCAGATACGTGTAAAGCAGAAGCAGATAGTAAACATATGAGTGCACATATGCTCGCTGCCTTCCAAGACGGAACAAAAACAATGGCAGAAATGAACTTATTAAGTAACGCGACAGGGCTTTTGCCAGATAAAGTCGGTATGCACGGAGTCGAAGCAAATTTAGAGAATGTAGCAGATAAATTGAATCAAAAACAACAAGGCGGCGTGCTCGATAACTTCGGAGTCGTTGAATATGTAAATGGACTTGCTCCTGGCGTATTCGTTATCGTCAAGAGTGATCTAGAGCCAGTAGATGAAGAGCTTCGTTACTTAAAAGTTGGAAAAGGTCCTCACTACACGCTTTACCGTCCTTTCCACTTAGCGAGTCTTGAAACACCTGTTACCATCGCAAAAGCGGTCTTACAGCATGATTCATCGATCCACCCTATTGGTGTACCAGTGTCAGAAACAGTCGCTGTTGCGAAAAGAGCTATTAAAGCAGGGGAATCACTTGACGGGATTGGCGGATACTCCGTAAGAGGTGTACTTGAAACGCATCAAGACATGAAAACGAACGGTCACATTCCAATTGGTTTAATCAGCGGAAAAGTCGTAGCGAAAAAAGACATCAAATTAGGACAGTTCCTGACTCATGATGATGTAGAGCTTGATTCAAACACAACCGTCTGGAAGCTGCGTTCATTACAAGATCACTTATTTCAATCATAAGGACGTGAAGCTATGGAAAAATTAGCAATCGTACTTTGTATCATTCTCATCGTGCAGTATGGGTTATCTTTTATTCAAATCAAGTATTACCGCAAAAGCATGGACTCACTAATTGATGACTACAGAGGGAAACAAGGCTATCACTTATTTTCAGGAATGGAACGGCGCAAAGTTGGCCCTGGGGCCATTGCGCTCATCATTGTGGATGAATCGTATATCATTCAAAAATGCCATGTGCTTGGCGGCGTGTCGATCTTATCTAAATTTAAAGAAGTCCCTGCATATGAAGGCAAGCATGTAGGGGCTGTGCTGGATGAGCACCACATGATGAAGAAAACGTTGAAAAAGCGTAAAAAGGCGCCAGCTGTCATGCAAGCACTTTCCATGGCGGCTGAGCAGGCACTTGTCTCGATTTCGAAAAAAAATATAACAAATGTGAACTAAAGAAAGGGGAGATGAAACATGGAATGGATTCAATGGTTTGGAGAGCACTTTATCGGAATGTTTGAAGCCGGCGGAAAGCAGTTCATGGGTCTGATTACAGGTATCGTTCCAACGCTTGTTGTGTTACTTACTTTCACTTATGCTGTCATGAAATTTATTGGAGAAGAGCGAGTGAATAGAGCCATTCAGTTTGCAGCGAAATATACCATTTTGCGCTACACGTTAATGCCGATCTTATCTGTTCTTATTTTGACAAACCCAATGGCTTATACGTTTGGCCGCTTCTTACCTGAAAAACAAAAACCAGCATTCTATGATTCAGCTGTTTCATTTGTTCATCCGGTGACATCACTGTTCCCGTATGCCAACGCAGGAGAACTATTTGTCTACTTAGGAATTGCGAACGGGATTAAAGAAGCTGGATATTCAATGTCAGAGCTTGCTGTTCGTTACTTCTTAGTCGGGATCGTCGTCATTTTGCTACGCGGAATCATTACTGAATGGATTACAAAATATTTAGCAGGAAAAATGAAAGCGAATTCACAATAGGGGAGGGTTAGACATGACAAACCACAAAGTATTTGTTGCAAAAGGTGCTGGCGGATGGGGAGAAGGCTTAGAGCTTGAACCAACTGGTAAAAGAAGAAAGGTTGTTTCCATTACAGGGGGAGGCATTCACCCGGTTGCACGTAAAATTGCAGAAATGACAGGGACAGAAGCATGTGATGGCTTTAAAAACTCTATACCAGAAGATGAAATGATGTGTGTTGTCATTGACTGCGGGGGAACAGCGCGAATCGGACTTTATCCAATGAAACGCATTCCAACTGTAGACGTTTTGGCATCCTCTCCTTCTGGGCCGCTTGCTAAACATATTACAGAAGATATCTTCGTATCAGGCGTAACAGAAAAAGATATTTCCTATGCAGAAGCATCTGATGGTGAGGCGAAAGCAGAAGGTCAGGAAAACAGTGAGTCGATTGATAAAGAGAATTTCAAAGAAACGTATGCAAAGCTGAAAGAGGAAAATATTGAGCGGCAGGAAAAAGGCAATTTCCTGATGAGATTCTCACGCGGAATCGGGAAAGTCACCGGTACGTTCTACCAGGCTGGCCGTGATTCTGTTGATATGCTTTTGAAAAACATTATTCCATTCATGGCATTTGTCAGTATGTTAATTGGAATTATCAATTATACAAAAATCGGTGATCTGATTGCCCATTTTCTATCACCTTTGGCAGGATCTCTTTGGGGGCTCTTACTGCTTGTTGTGGTCTGTACACTGCCGTTCCTATCACCTGTCTTAGGACCTGGAGCAGTCATTGCCCAAGTCATCGGTGTTCTGATTGGTAGTCAAATTGCACTAGGAAACATTCCGCCTCAATTTGCACTTCCAGCACTATTTGCCATTAACGGTCAAGTAGGGTGTGATTTTATTCCAGTGGGGCTGTCACTTGGTGAAGCGAAGCCGGAAACGGTACAATATGGGGTACCAGCTGTTTTGTATAGCCGTCTTATTACAGGGGTTCTATCTGTTGTGATCGCATACGTTGCCAGCTTCGGTATGTATTAAACGTATTAAAGGAGGAATCGAGATACATGGTAACACAATCTGTCGTAAAAGAAATTGGGATCTTAGTCCCGCAATTTAAAGAAGATAAGCTGATTGTTTTATTTGGACCCGCAGCGCCGCAGGAATTAAGAGATATGTCTGTCATTCATGAGTTCGAACATCTAGAAGAAGAGCCGCTGAAGCTAGGCGGAACCATTCAAGTGGGCGATCAAACGTACACGATCACAGCCCTAGGCAATAAAGCAAATGACAACTTTAAAGAGCTCGGCCATATTTCGATCTACTTCCAAGAGCCGTTTGATGATGTATTACCAGGAGCTGTATTTGCATCCCCGCACACGTTTCCTGATATAAAAGAAGGCGTACGAATTGAAATTTCGTAACCTTGTAAAAAAAGCTGTTCCTAAATTGGAACAGCTTTTTTATATGAGGTTTACCAGAAAGAGCATTTACGATATGCTGTAAACATTCATTATTTGTATATTCAGAATTTTTACTCAGGAGGAAGTTATGGTGTCACTTGAATTGAAGAATGTTTCATTAAAAAGAAATGGGAAATGGCTGCTGCAGTCTGTTGACTGGCAGGTAAATAAGCAGGAACACTGGGTGCTTTACGGTTTAAATGGTGCGGGAAAAACCGCTTTATTAAATATGCTCTGCTCCTATTATTTCCCCACCTCAGGCGAGATGACAGTGCTGGGGCATGTCTTTGGCAAGGAAGCTCTTGGTGAAAAGCTCAGGAGGAAAATTGGTCTCATCTCAGCGGGACTTGAAAAGAAATTGCACAGAGACGACAATGCTTTTGAAATTGTTTTAAGCGGCGCATTTGCTTCTATCGGGCTTTATGAGACCCCGACAGATGAAATGAGAGAGAAAGCCATTGATCTATTAAAAGCGTTTGGTTCATTCAAATATGCCAACAGAACATATGAAACCCTCTCACAGGGAGAGAAGCAAAAAGTCTTGATTGCGAGGGCTTTAATGAATGATCCGCAGCTCTTGATTTTAGATGAACCTGTGACGGGTCTTGATTTTTTAGCAAGAGAGCAAGTGCTGGAGACCATCTCATTTATTGCAGCTAAGCCTGATGCGCCTACTTTGCTCTATACGACCCATCATGCAGAGGAGATTCTGCCTGTTTTTCAGCATACCTTATTATTAAAAAATGGATCGGTTTTTGATCAAGGAGAAACAAAAGAGATGATGACAAGCGGCCTGCTTTCTTCTTTTTTTGAATGTCCGGTAGATGTCATGTGGAGAAATGGCCGTCCGCATTTAAGCAAATTGTAGATAAAAGAAACTATTGGTCTGCTTCCCTGCTTTTCCATCATACATATTATAGTAGAAAACGAAAGGCGGGGAAGGACAGATGATCAGTATTTCTGAATTCCAAATCAAGGATGTCGTCGATGTATCCAGCGGGAAAAAATTAGGTACCATTGGGGACATTGATATTAATGTCACAAGCGGCAAAATCCAAGCGATTATTATTGGCGGTACAGGTAAAATGATGGGATTTTTCGGAAAAGAAGAGGAAATGATTGTCCCATGGCGAAATATAGTAAAAATTGGCGAAGATGTGATACTTGTCCGCTTGTCTTCTTAATTCGTATAATTCCTCAATGAATCATTCAATTTTTCCTTAAAACAAACTCTTCATTCTTAGCAAACAATGTCTTTTTCGGGTAAAAAGATTACGTTTTCATATCAATTTGTAAAAAAAACTGCAGAAAGGGCACATTTGAGTGTAATATTTAATGAATCCCACTAACTGTCTATGCATGTCTTGTGGTAAAATAGGAGCGAAATAAAGAGAGATGAATGAAAGGTGGGAGGCAGCTTTGACATACAAATATGACCCCTTTCAGCAGAAATCACCATATGCAATGACCATTCATGATTGGACGAACATGACATGTTCTGGTAAAGAGGTATTGGCCGGGTTTACCACAAAAAACGGCGGCTTCAGCCTACCTCCATATCAATCATTGAACACTGGACTCCATGTAGGAGATGATGCTTCTAGTGTTCAAATGAATCGTCAAGTCATAGCAGATGCTGCTGCTGTGCCGCTCTCTGATTGGGTGTTTGCAGACCAAACACACGAGGATCGCATCCTGAAAGTCACCAAGGAGCAAAGAGGAAGAGGAAGTCTTCATTATCATGAGGCACTGCCTGGTACAGACGGTTTATATACGTCTGAGACGAACATGATGCTCGCTCTTTGTTTCGCTGATTGTGTTCCGCTTTATTTTCTAGCTCCGGAAAACGGATTAATTGGAACGGCTCATGCCGGCTGGAAAGGAACCGTCAAGCAAATTGGTGCAAAGATGGTTGATGTATGGGTCAGCCAAGAAGATGCCAAGGCCGATCATATTCAAGTCGTCATTGGACCATCCATTGGCAGCTGCTGCTACATAGTCGATGACGCAGTCATGGATCAAGTGAAACAGCTTCCTTTTTCAACAGAGGATGTGTATTCCGAGATTTCACCAGGACAATATAAAATTGATTTGAAAACATTAAACAAAAACGTATTGCTTCATGCAGGAATAAAGGAAGAAAACATACATGTCAGTTCGATGTGCACAAGCTGCAATGATCAGCTTTTCTTCTCACACCGGCGTGATCAAGGGAAAACAGGACGTATGATGTCTTTTGTCGGGTTTAAGGAGGCATAAGTGCAATTGAATGTACGAGAGAATCTCAGACAAATAAATGAACAAATAAACGAAGCATGTAAAAGAGCCGGTAGACAACCAGCAGATGTATCGGTCGTCGCTGTGACAAAGTATGTCTCAATTGAACGAGCACAAGAAGCTAAAGAAGCAGGAATTATGCACTTTGGTGAAAATCGTGACCAAGGGTTACTTGAAAAGCAGGCGGCCATAACCGATGAAAACATTAGCTGGCACTTCATCGGCAGTTTACAAACACGAAAAGTGAAATCTGTCATTCAGTCAATTGACTACTTACATTCGCTCGACAGGATGTCTCTTGCGAATGAAATTGAAAAAAGAGCGGATCACACAGTTCGCTGTTTTGTACAAGTGAACACATCACTTGAGGAGTCAAAACACGGCTTGAAAAGTGAAGAAGTCATTCCATTTGTAAAGCAGCTGGCAGATTTCAAACACATTGAAGTGGCTGGACTGATGACGATGGCTCCATTTACAGATGATCACACTGTGATTCGCAACTGTTTTAAAACATTAAAAAATCTTCGAGAAGAAGTAAAACATCTTAACCAAGTAAATGCACCTTGTCAGCATTTATCGATGGGCATGTCAAATGATTTTGAAATCGCAATTGAAGAAGGTGCGACATTCGTTCGGATTGGCTCTTCACTTGTTGGAAATGAAACAGGAGGTGCGTGACATGAGCATAAAAAATAAGTTTAAAAGCTTTTTCACTCTCGACGATGAAGAGTATGAGTACGAATATATTGATGAAGAAAGAGAACCCGTTCAAGAAGAAAAAGGAACGAAGGACAAAGCAGCATTTCAAGATCGCCCGCAGACAGGAAAACAAAATGTCGTCAGCTTGCAAAGCGTGCAAAAATCCTCTAAAGTGGTGTTAAGTGAGCCGCGTGTTTATGCAGAGGCGCAGGAGATTGCAGACCATATTAAAAACAGACGTGCAGTCGTCGTGAATTTGCAGCGCATTCAGCATGATCAAGCAAAGCGAATCATTGACTTCTTAAGCGGAACCGTTTATGCAATCGGTGGAGACATCCAGCGTATTGGCTCGAATATATTCCTCTGCACACCTGATAATGTAGATGTATCTGGTACAATATCAGAGCTATTGACAGAGGAAGAACCTCAGAGGTGGTAAATCATAGTGATTCTAAATTTCATTTTTAATATTTTAGGAACGGTATTAACGATTTACTCATTCGCGATTATTATTTACATCTTTATGTCATGGGTGCCATCTGCAAGAGAAACTGTGTTTGGCCGTTTTCTGACAAATATTTGCGAACCGTATTTAGAACCATTTCGTAAAATTATTCCGCCAATCGGCATGATTGACATCTCGCCGATTGTGGCATTGCTTGTGATTCGTTTTGCATCATCATATGGACTAACTGGTCTTTACAATATGATTGTGCGCTTCATGTAAACAGGCTGCCGGGCTTGGCACTGCCAGGCTCTTTTACATAAGAGGGGAACAAAATGAGCGATATCTATCAGCATTTTAGAAAAGACGAACAGCCATTTGTCGACCAAGTGTTAGGCTGGAAAAAAATCGCACTCGACCAATATCGAATGAAATTAACAGATTTCCTTGATCCGCGTGAGCAATTTATTACTGAGTCGGTCATCCAGCATGGCGAAGAACTTGGGATCATGTTTTTTGGCGGGTATGAGGGAGCGGAGCGCAAAAGAGCCCTCATTTATCCTGATTATTTAGAACCTTCTATTCAAGATGTTGAGCTGTCATATTTTCAGGTGAACTATGCGAAAAAGTTTATTTCTTTAGAACACCCGAAGCTTCTCGGCTCATTGATTGGGACAGGCTTGAAGCGTCAAAAATTCGGAGATCTATTATTTTCAGAGGAAGATGTGCAGTTTATTTGTACAAGTGATGTCGCCGATTTTGTGCGGGCGCAGCTGACTCATGTCGGCAGAGCAGCCGTTTCATTAGAGGAAATCACGCAGGCAGAAATAAAGCCAGTGATCATGAAGACTGATATCAAAGAAGATACCATTTCTTCACTTCGGCTTGATGCTGTATGTGCTGCTGTCAGCCGTCAGTCTCGGCAAAAAGCACAGCTTTTAGTCAAAAATGGGCTTGTCAAAGTCAATTGGAAAGTCACAGAGGACCCTTCTTTTACAATCGGTGAAGGCGATCAGCTCTCTGTTCGGGGATTTGGCCGCTTTAGCCTCAAAACGATTGATGGGAAGACCAAAAAAGATAAATTCAAAGTAACATTTGAGCTTCTGACATAACGAACTTGAATCTGGAGGTGGCGAGGTTGCCATTAACACCTAATGATATTCATAATAAAACGTTCACAAAAAGCTTTCGCGGCTATGATGAAGATGAAGTAAACGAGTTTTTAAGCCAAGTACGTAAAGACTATGAGATCGTACTTCGTAAAAAGAATGAGCTTGAAGACAAAGTAAACGAGCTTGACGAAAGACTAGGTCATTTTGCAACAATTGAAGAGACATTAAACAAATCGATTCTTGTGGCGCAGGAAGCAGCAGAAGACGTAAAGCGCCATTCTGATAAAGAAGCAAAATTGATTATTCGTGAAGCAGAGAAAAATGCAGACCGTATTATCAACGAAGCGCTGTCAAAATCAAGAAAAATTGCAATGGAAATCGAAGAGCTGAAGAAACAGTCGAAGGTCTTTAGAACTCGTTTCCAAATGCTCATCGAAGCACAGCTTGATCTTCTGAAAAATGACGATTGGGATCATTTACTGGAATATGAAGTAGACGCTGTCTTTGACGAAAAAGAATAAGCGCATCATCTTGACATGACGTGCTCATGTTGCATATAATACCATCATAAATTAACAAGAGATAAACGTTTGAAAGGGACACTCGCAGCTGTCATATGCGTAATAAAGCGAATCAGGGATGGTGGAAGCCTGACATTACGAGACGCTGCAATGAGATCACCCCTTTAGTTCCTTTTCTGAAAAAAACAGTAAGAAAAGGCGTCTGATCACGTTACGATTTTAGAGTGGATAAGCGGCTCTTTCATATCGCTTGTCTAAAAGGGTGGTACCGCGAGACAAGCCTTCTCGTCCCTTATGGGATGAGAGGGCTTTTTTTATTGTTTTTTAATCAGAATTTGCATGTGGAGGAATGGGTATGAACTACAAAGACACCTTATTAATGCCGAAAACAGAATTCCCGATGAGAGGGAACTTGCCGAACAAAGAGCCTGAAATCCAAGAGGAGTGGGCAGAGAAAGACATCTATCAAATGGTTTTAGAGCGGACTAAAGGACGCCCGACGTTTATTTTGCATGATGGACCTCCATATGCGAATGGTGACATTCATATGGGGCATGCACTTAATAAAATCCTAAAAGATTTTATCGTCCGATTTAAATCAATGAACGGGTATCATGCACCGTATGTTCCGGGCTGGGATACACACGGGCTGCCAATTGAAACAGCTCTTACTAAAAATAAAAAAGTCAAACGCAAAGAAATGTCTACAGCAGAATTCCGCAAACTATGCGAGGAGTATGCTTGGAAGCAAATTGAAGGTCAGCGCAGCCAGTTTAAGCGATTAGGCGTTAGAGCAGACTGGGACAATCCATATGTCACATTAAAGCCTGAATACGAAGCTCAGCAAATCCTTGTCTTTGGTGAAATGGCGAAGAGAGGCTATATCTATAAAGGATTAAAGCCTGTTAACTGGTCTCCTTCAAGTGAATCAGCCCTCGCTGAAGCGGAAATTGAATATAAAGACAAACGTTCACCATCGATTTACGTTTCGTTTAAAGTAAAAGATGGCAAAGGCGTTCTTGAAAACGGCGAACAATTCATTATCTGGACAACAACACCTTGGACGCTTCCTGCAAACCTTGGCATTTGTGTTCATCCAAACTTAGAGTACAGTGTTCTTCAAGTCGGTGCTGAGCGTTATGTCGTTGCATCTGAACTGGTTGAACAAGTAGTAAAAACACTCGGCTTTGAAGAATACGAAGTTGTGAAAACATTAAAAGGTAAAGAATTAGATAAAATCGTTGCAGCACATCCAATTTACGATAGAGATTCTCTTGTGATGCTTGGCGATCACGTGACAACTGATGCGGGAACTGGCTGTGTTCACACAGCACCAGGCCACGGGGAAGATGACTTTATTGTCGGTATGAAATACGGTCTTGATGTGCTCTGTCCAGTAGATGAAAAAGGTGTGATGACAGATGAGGCGCCTGGTTTTGAAGGACTATTCTACGAGGATGCCAATAAAGCCATCACAGAACAGCTTGAAGCAAAAGGTGCGCTGAAAAAGCTCGACTTTATCACGCACTCCTACCCGCATGACTGGAGAACGAAAAAACCAACGATTTATCGTGCGACAGCTCAGTGGTTTGCATCCATTAAAGATTTTAGAGAAGCGTTATTAGACAATATTAAAGAAACGAAATGGGTTCCAGCATGGGGAGAAACACGCCTGTTCAATATGGTGCGTGACAGAGGTGACTGGTGTATTTCAAGACAGCGTGTATGGGGCGTTCCAATTCCGGTCTTTTATGCGGAAAATGGTGAGCCGATCATCACGGACGAAACCATTCAGCATGTATCTCAATTATTTAGAGAGCATGGCTCGAATATTTGGTTTGAAAAAGAAGCAAAAGAGCTATTGCCAGAAGGCTTTACACATCCAGGCAGCCCGAATGGTGAATTCACAAAAGAGCAGGATATCATGGATGTATGGTTTGATTCCGGTTCTTCTCACCAAGCCGTTTTAGAAGAAAGAGACGACCTAGTCCGTCCGGCAGATCTTTACCTTGAAGGCTCTGACCAATATCGCGGCTGGTTTAACTCCTCATTATCAACAGCAGTTGCTGTCACTGGAAAAGCACCTTATAAAGGTGTCCTAAGCCATGGCTTTACGCTTGATAAAGAAGGACGTAAGATGAGTAAATCATTAGGCAATACGATTGATCCAACGAAGGTTGCGAAGCAGCTTGGTGCAGAGATTCTAAGACTTTGGGTATCTTCAGTCAACTATCAAGCCGATCATCCAGTATCTGATGATATTTTGAAACAAGTAGCAGAAGTCTATCGTAAAATCCGTAACACCTTCCGCTTCCTGCATGGAAACCTATTTGACTTTGACCCAGCAGTTAATGCCGTGCCGGTAGAAGAGCTTCGCGAAGTGGATCAATACATCATGATCAAATTAAACAAATTGATTGATAAAGTGAAAAAAGCTTATGATGATTACGAATTTGCGGTCGTGTATCATGCGATTCACAATTTCTGTACGATTGAGCTCAGCTCTTTCTATCTTGATTTTGCAAAGGATGTCGTCTACATTGAGCATGCGGATCATCCAGACCGCCGCAGCATGCAGACGGTCTTCTACGAAACATTAATGGCTTTAGTGAAGCTGACTGCACCAATTCTTCCGCATACCGCAGATGAATTATGGAGCCACTTAAGCTTTGTTGAAGAGCCAAGTGTTCAGTTAACAGATATGCCAGAAGGTGCGCTAGTTCCTCAAGCTGAAGCGACAGAAGCGAAATTTGACCGCTTTATGGAAGTACGTGACGATGTGCTAAAAGCGCTGGAGATTGCGCGTAACGAGAAAGTCATCGGACGTTCACTTGAAGCAAGTGTGACGCTTTATGCGACAGATGAAGTGAAAAACCTTCTTGCATCCATTAAAGAAGATGTGAAGCAGCTCTTTATCATCTCTGAATTAACGGTAGAAGATGAGCAGCTTGCAGATACATCAGCGCCTGAATATGCATCAGGACGAATTGTGGTTCAAAAAGCAGAAGGAGAACTGTGCGAACGTTCCCGCATTATTTCAAAAGACGTTGGTGCAAATCCGAAATACCCAACATTGTCGCTGAAAAATGCTGAAATCGTGGAGAAATATTACCAAAATTAACAATGCGATATCACAAGCTGGCGCCCCGTCATATGCGGGGCGTTTTCTTTTATGAGAAAATGACAGCCTTTAGAACGAAAGGAAAAATCTTATGGCTTTAAAGTGACCAGGCGGGGCAACAATATGATTATCACGACAGGCAGGAGTTGAAATAGCGACATGAATGGCGATCTAGAGACGATTTACACGGAACTCCTTCAAATGAAAGAAGAGCTGCAATCTAAACTGTTTGAATACGCATCATTTCGTTCACCCGCTGAGCATGTCACATTGAATGAGGTCAAAACGACCACGCTTCTTTATCACATCAAAGAAGAGCTGCAAGATGTGTCTCTCGCTATTGCAAAAATCGAACAAGGAACCTATGGCATATGTGAGGCAACAGGAGATGTGATTCCGCTTGAACAAATGAGTATTCTTCCTACCGCCCGCACGGCTGACGACTTTTTATATCATAAGCAATACGAGAAAAAAGCATTCACTCCTTATCCTTACGAATCAAATGATTCTCATTTTGAAGCCTTCCACATGTAGGGAGGTTTTTGTCTGTCAACTAAAGTTTCTTTACTCCTTCCTGTTTTCTTGATAAAATGCTTAAAGATCAAAGTATGAAGATGGAGGAACGTGTGTGTTCTATTACATAATCGCATTCGTTATCATTTGTTTAGACCAATTAACAAAATGGCTCATTGTCAAAAATATGATGCTCGGTGATTCTGTTCCAGTCATTGATGGATTCTTTTATATCACGTCTCACCGAAATTCAGGAGCCGCATGGGGAATTCTCCAAGGGCAAATGTGGTTTTTCTATGTGATCACACTCGTTGTTATTGCGGGAATTGTTTATTACTTACAAAAACATGGACAAAAGGACAAGCTGCTGGGAGTAGCGCTGGCCTTAATGCTTGGCGGAGCGATCGGAAACTTTATCGACCGTATTTTCCGTCAGGAAGTGGTTGATTTTGCTCATTTCGTATTTGGGGATTATCACTACCCAATCTTTAATATTGCAGATTCTTCTCTCTGTGTAGGGGTTATTCTGCTCTTCATTCAAATGCTGTTAGATGGAAAGAAAAATAAGGAGTCAACTACATGAATCAAGTAAATATTGCCGTTTCAGAAGAACAAACGAGTGAACGGCTAGATAAATTTCTAAGCACGACAGAACCAGAATGGTCAAGAACCCAAGTCCAGCAATGGGTAAAAGATGGGCTGATCGAAGTAAACGGGAAACAAGTAAAGGCCAATTACAAAGTACAAGCTGGAGATCAAATCAAAGTGGAGATTCCAGATCCGGAAGCCCTTGATGTAGAAGCTGAACCAATGGATCTTGATATTTATTATGAGGATGCAGATGTGTTAGTCGTAAATAAACCACGAGGAATGGTCGTTCATCCAGCGCCGGGTCATGTGTCAGGAACACTTGTAAATGGCCTGATGGCACATTGCAAAGACTTATCAGGGATTAACGGTGTGATGCGTCCTGGAATTGTCCACCGAATTGATAAAGATACGTCTGGGCTGTTAATGGTCGCTAAAAACGATATGGCACATGAGTCACTCGTCAATCAGCTGGTGGCTAAAACTGTCACAAGAAAGTATACGGCTGTTGTCCACGGTATTATCCAGCATGATACAGGCACAATTGATGCACCAATTGGCAGAGACAAAAAAGACCGCCAAAGCATGACGGTCACAAAAGAAAATGCAAAACAAGCCGTTACTCACTTTGATGTGATTGAACGCTTTAAAGACTTCACAGTTGTCGAATGCCGCCTTGAAACAGGAAGAACACACCAAATTCGTGTTCATATGAAATATATCGGCTACCCTCTTGCAGGAGATCCGAAATATGGGCCGAGAAAAACAGTCGATTTTAATGGACAGCTGCTGCATGCAGGTGTTTTAGGATTTGATCATCCTAGAACAGGAGAATATATCGAGTTCACAGCACCAATTCCAGCTGATATGCAAGCCTTTATCGATTCATTAAGAAATAACGATTGACAGGCCGTTCTTTTTTTGAAATAATAAACGAAGAAATTGAGATTCTTTAAAACAGTCCAGAGAGGCTGAGAAGGATAACGGATCAATTTGTGCACGCATATGCACAAATGAACGCCCCTCTCTGCCCTTTGCAGAAGGGGCTTTTTATTTGTCAAAAAGAGGTGTAAAAGATGGAACAAAAAGCAGTCATTCTTGATGAACAAGCGATCAGACGAGCGCTTACCCGAATTGCACATGAAATGATTGAGCGCAACAAAGGGATGAAGGATGTCATCCTTGCCGGGATCAAGACAAGAGGCATACATCTTGCAAAGCGCCTTGCAGAGCGCATCGAGCAAATTGAAGGGAATCCAGTCACTGTAGGTGAACTTGATATTACGCTATACCGTGATGACCTGACAAAAAAGACAGACAACCAAGACCCGCTTGTAAAGGGTGCAGACATACCAGCTGACATTAATGACAAAACACTTATTGTTGTTGACGATGTCCTGTTTACAGGCAGAACCGTCAGAGCAGCTATGGATGCCCTTGTGGATGTAGGAAGACCATCTTCCATTCAGCTGGCTGTGCTCGTTGACCGGGGACACCGGGAGCTGCCGATCCGAGCGGATTATATCGGGAAAAACATTCCGACTTCAAAAGCAGAGACAGTCATGGTTCAGCTCAATGAAGTAGATCAAAACGACCTTGTCGCTATATATGAAAAATAACCTTTTTAAATGCATTCCAGAGAGTTTGCAAAGAGGGCAATAACAGAGAAACCGAGCACACGGCCAACATGACGTGTCCGGTTTATCTAGGCCTCTTTGCGCATACTCGCAAAGAGGCTTTTTTAATGAAAAAGGACACATCTAGGAGGAAAATCATGAGTCAGCAAAAAGCCAATTTAGGCATTCGAGATATCCCAAAACCATTCACATGGCTGTCACTTAGCCTGCAGCATTTGTTTGCGATGTTTGGTGCGACCATTCTTGTACCAAAAATCATTGATATGAGTCCAGCCGTCGCGCTCATCTCAAGCGGAGTGGGAACGATTGTTTACTTAATCATCACAAGAGGACAAATTCCGGCGTATCTTGGATCGTCCTTTGCCTTCATCGCCCCCATACTGAATGTGAAAGCAACGGGCGGCCCTGGAGCCGCAATGGTTGGCGCCTTCATGGCGGGTGTCGCTTATGCACTCATCGCCCTATTCATTAAATGGCTCGGCACAGGCTGGCTGATGAAGCTTCTGCCGCCGGTGGTCGTAGGACCAGTCATTATGGTCATCGGACTCGGACTCGCTGGAACAGCAGTCAACATGGCGATGTATGTTGATCCAAATGCAACCGAGCTTGTTTACAGCCTCAAGCACTTAATGGTCGCTGGCTTCACACTGGCTGTCACCATTATCAGTATGATTTTCCTAAGAGGATTCCTTAGCTTAATCCCAGTATTAATCGGCATCATCAGCGGCTATCTCTTTGCCTTAACACAAGGCATCGTGAACTTCCAGCCGGTCATTGACGCAAAATGGTTTGCTGTACCAGACTTCGTTGTGCCATTTGTCGACTATACACCTGCTGTGACCTTAAGCATTCTCACAGTGATGGTGCCGGTAGCCTTTGTCACAATGTCTGAGCATATCGGCCACCAAGTGGTGTTAAGTAAGGTCGTAGGACAAGATTTCATTAAAAAACCAGGTCTTCACCGTTCCATTTTAGGAGACAGTGCGGCGACGATCTTCGCTTCACTTATTGGCGGACCACCAACAACAACTTATGGAGAGAACATTGGCGTACTAGCCATCACAAGAGTGTTCAGTATCTTCGTCATCGGCGGAGCAGCCGTGTTTGCGATCTGCTTCGGTTTTGTAGGAAAAATTTCAGCATTAATCAGTACAGTGCCGTCCGCGGTGATGGGAGGCGTTTCGTTCCTGCTCTTTGGAATCATTGCTTCAAGCGGCCTGAGAATTCTGATTGATCATAAAGTGAATTTTGAAGAAAAGCGTAATCTCATTATCGCATCAGTCATCCTAGTCATTGGGATTGGCGGGGCATTCATTGAGGTGAAACAAATCAATCTCACCCTATCTGGAATGGCACTTGCTGCGATTACGGGTGTCCTGTTAAATCTGATCCTGCCGCATCAAAAAGCAGAAGATGACAACTCAAATGAATCAAATACAGAAAACCTTTTAAAAGAAGTCCAGTGAGGCTGACAAGGGTTCTAAATGGAGCAGAATGCACAAAAGTGCCGCTGCTTCTTTTGGAGAACCCTAAGCTGCCGAGGCTTAGGGTTTTTTTGAACCTGAAAGTGATGAAAAACTAGAGGGGGAAGAAAAAATGAATGATTTATCGACAATGAGCAGCTTATCAAAAGAAGAGATTTTACAGCTGATTGAAGAAGCAGCTGCACTCAAAAAGGGGAAACAAGAACATGGATTAGCCGGAGAATTTGTGGCAAACCTTTTCTTTGAACCAAGCACAAGAACACGTTTTAGCTTCGAAGTAGCCGAAAAGAAACTAGGGATGAATGTCCTGAGCTTAGATGCAGCAAGCACCTCCGTTCAAAAAGGCGAAACACTTTACGATACGGTAAAAACACTTGAATCGATCGGAGTAAAGGCTTGTGTGATCAGAGACAGCACCGATGAATATTATAACGAGCTGATTGGGAAGGTTGGAATTCCCATCATCAATGCAGGAGATGGCTGCGGACAGCATCCAACCCAATCACTGCTTGACCTCATGACCATCTTTGAAGAGTTTGGCGGCTTTGAAGGCTTAACGATTTCGATTCATGGAGACATCAAACATAGCAGGGTGGCAAGATCAAATGCTGAGGTTCTCTCAAGGCTGGGAGCGACAGTCCTCTTTTCAGGGCCTGCTTCCTTCCAGGATGAACAAAACCCTCACGGAACGTATGTCCAAGTAGATGAAGCCATCGCACAATCTGATGTGGTGATGCTGCTTAGAATCCAGCATGAACGGCACGCTGAAAAAATGGGCAGCGAAGATTACTTATCAACTTATGGATTAACAGTAGACAGAGCAAACAAAATGAAAGAACGCGCGATTATTATGCATCCAGCACCAGTAAACAGAGGTGTTGAAATAGATGATTCATTAGTAGAGTCCAAGCAGTCAAGAATTTTTAAACAAATGGAAAATGGTGTTTATATCCGAATGGCCGTATTAAAAAGAGCTTTTCAAAATAGCACACTACATCAAAAAGGGAGAGATTCTGTCTATGTCATATCTCATTAAAAACGGTTTTATCTTAACAAGCACAGGTGAAAGAGTGCAGCAGGATATTAGGGTAAAAGGAAAAGTGATTCAAGCGATCGGTCACCTAGAAAGAGAAGACGGAGAAGAGGTTATTGATGCAGCAGGGCTATTTGTGTCACCAGGCTTGATTGATCTGCATGTGCATTTAAGAGAGCCAGGCGGAGAGAAAAAGGAAACGATTGAAACAGGTTCTAAAGCAGCCGCAAGAGGCGGATATACGACGATTGCAGCGATGCCGAATACAAGGCCGGTTCCAGATACAAAAGAGCAAATGGAATGGCTGATGAATCGAATCGAAGAGACCTCATCTGTGAGAGTGCTGCCATACGCATCCATCACAACGAGACAAATTGGGGAAGAGATGACGGATTTTGCAGCACTAAAAGAAGCAGGCGCCTTTGCTTTTACAGATGACGGTGTTGGCATCCAAACAGCAGGCATGATGTACGAAGCGATGAAACAGGCAGCAAGTCTTGATCAAGCGATTGTGGCGCACTGTGAAGATAACTCGCTCATTTACGGCGGGTGCGTTCATGAAGGAGAATTTTCAAAAGCAAATGGGTTAAACGGAATACCGTCCATTTGTGAATCGGTGCATATTGCAAGAGATGTTCTTTTAGCAGAAGCAGCGAACTGTCATTATCATGTATGTCATATCAGTACGAAAGAATCTGTGCGGGTCGTACGCGATGCAAAAAAAGCAGGCATCCGTGTGACGGCTGAGGTGTCACCGCATCACCTGCTGTTGTGTGATACGGACATTCCAGGTCTTGATACAAATTATAAAATGAACCCGCCGCTCAGAGGAAAAGAGGATCGCGAGGCATTGATCGAGGGACTATTAGATGGAACGATTGATTTCATCGCAACAGACCATGCGCCGCATACAGAAGAAGAAAAGAACGAAACCATGCAGCGTGCCCCGTTTGGAATTGTGGGACTTGAAACAGCGTTCCCGCTTCTGTATACACGATTTGTCAAAACAGGCGAATGGACATTAAAAGAACTCGTTGATTATATGACAATTAAACCAGCAGAAGCATTTTCTCTTCCATACGGAAAGCTTGAAGAAGGGCACATAGCTGATATCACACTTATTGATTTAAACAAAGAAATGGCAATCGATAAAACAAGCTTCTTATCTAAAGGGCAAAATACACCGTTTGACAAATTGACTGTATCAGGATGGCCGGTCATGACACTTGCATCTGGGAAAGTCGTTTATGAAGAGGGGAGACTAGTAAAATGAAGAGACGCTTAGTGCTAGAAAACGGAACAGTATTCGAAGGAACAGGCTTTGGCAGCTTAGAACCATCAGTCGGAGAAGTCGTCTTTAATACAGGGATGACGGGCTATCAAGAAATTTTATCTGATCCATCATACTGCGGACAAATTGTCACACTGACTTACCCGCTTATCGGCAACTATGGCATTAACCGTGACGATTTTGAATCGATCACACCGTTTGTGAAAGGGCTGATTGTGAAAGAGCTTTGTGAAAAGCCCTCAAACTGGCGCTCTTCATATTCACTCGATGAATATTTAAAAATGAAAAACATTCCGGGGCTGAGCGGAATCGATACACGGAAGCTGACTAGAATGATTCGAAGTGCAGGGACTTTAAGAGGGGCATTTGCAGGACCTGATGAACAAGTGGAAGACGTTGTCCGCCGCCTTCAAACATTGCAGCTGCCAACAGATCAAGTGAGTCAAGTATCTGTGAAAAATGCGTACCCAAGCCCAGGCAGAGGAAAAAGAATTGTCCTTGTCGATTTCGGCATGAAGCATGGCATTTTGCGCGAGCTCAATAAACGTGACTGCGACGTCATTGTGGTGCCATACAACATCACTGCAGATGAAGTGCTGCAGCTAAAGCCTGATGGCATCATGCTTTCAAACGGACCTGGAGATCCTGTGGATGTACCGGAAGCCGTTGAGATGATTCAGCAATTGATTGGAAAGGTGCCGCTCTTTGGTATATGCCTCGGACATCAATTATTTGCTCTAGCATGCGGTGCAAGCACAGAAAAAATGAAATTTGGCCACAGAGGATCAAACCATCCGGTGAAAGAACTAGCAACTGGCAAGGTGACACTGACGTCTCAAAACCACGGCTACACGGTTAGCAGTATTAACGAAGACGTGCTCGAAGTCACACATATTGCCCTAAACGACAATACGATTGAAGGATTAAAACATAAAGAAGCACCAGCTTTCACTGTTCAGTACCACCCAGAAGCATCACCGGGTCCAGAAGATGCAAACTACTTATTTGACCAGTTCATGGAAATGATTCATACGACTGAGAAAGAAGGGGAAGAAGTATGCCAAAACGCGTAGACATCAAAAAGATTTTAGTAATCGGATCAGGTCCTATCATCATCGGTCAGGCAGCGGAATTTGACTATGCAGGTACACAGGCTTGCTTAGCGCTAAAAGAAGAGGGCTATGAAGTCGTTCTTGTGAACTCTAACCCTGCGACCATCATGACAGATACAGAAATGGCTGATAAGGTATACATCGAACCACTGACACCAGAATTTTTAACACGAATCATTCGAAAAGAACGCCCTGATGCGATCTTGCCAACACTTGGCGGGCAAACTGGATTAAACCTTGCTGTTGAATTGTCAGACCTTGGCGTATTAGCTGAATGCGGCGTTGAAGTACTCGGTACAAAGCTGTCAGCCATCCAAAAAGCAGAGGATAGAGATTTATTCCGTAATTTAATGAATGAACTAAATGAGCCTGTACCAGAAAGTGAAATCATTCATAACCTGGAAGAAGCAATGGCGTTTACAGATCAAATCGGTTTCCCTGTCATCGTCAGACCAGCCTATACATTAGGCGGAACAGGCGGCGGAATTTGTACAAACGAGCAAGAACTGAAGGAAATCGTTGAAAACGGTCTGAAGCTAAGCCCAGTCACACAATGCTTACTTGAAAAAAGCATTGCAGGCTTTAAAGAAATTGAATATGAAGTCATGCGAGACAGCGGTGACCATGCAATCGTTGTTTGTAACATGGAAAACTTTGACCCTGTCGGCATCCATACTGGTGACAGTATTGTTGTAGCCCCAAGCCAAACGTTAAGTGACCGTGAATATCAGCTGCTTCGAAATGTGTCGCTTAAGCTGATCCGTGCACTTGGCATTGAAGGCGGCTGTAACGTTCAGCTGGCACTTGATCCAAACAGCTTTCAATACTATATCATCGAGGTAAACCCGCGTGTGAGCCGTTCATCTGCGCTTGCGTCAAAAGCGACAGGCTATCCAATTGCCAAATTGGCAGCGAAAATTGCTGTCGGCTTAACGCTTGATGAAATGATGAACCCAGTCACAGGTAAAACCTATGCAGCCTTCGAGCCGGCACTTGACTATATCGTTTCAAAAATACCGCGCTGGCCGTTCGATAAATTTGAATCTGCGAACAGACGTCTTGGTACGCAAATGAAGGCAACTGGTGAAGTCATGGCAATCGGCCGCACATTAGAAGAGTCTCTTCTAAAGGCTGTACGTTCACTTGAAGCCGATGTGCATCACATTGAATTAAAAGATGAAGCAGACATCACAAATGAAGTGCTTGAAAAACGGATTATCAAAGCGGGAGACGAACGATTATTTTATATCGCTGAGGCGCTTAGAAGAGGCTATACAGTCGAACAAATACATGAATTCTCAAAAATTGATTACTTCTTCCTTCATAAGCTGGAAGGCATCATTGCCTTTGAGAAGACATTAAAAGAAAACAAAGGCAATACAGACGTATTAAAAGAAGCGAAAGAAAAAGGCTTCTCAGATATCTACATTAGCCGCGAGTGGAAGATGAACGAAGCGGATGTCTACAAGCTAAGACAAGAAGCAGGCATTGTACCTGTATACAAAATGGTGGATACATGTGCGGCAGAATTTGAATCAGAGACACCTTATTTCTACAGCACGTATGAAGATGAAAATGAATCAGAACGTACAGACAAGAAAAGTGTTATCGTATTAGGTTCAGGTCCTATCCGAATTGGACAAGGGGTAGAATTTGATTATGCGACTGTTCACTCTGTGTGGGCAATTAAACAAGCAGGCTATGAAGCGATCATTATTAACAACAATCCTGAAACGGTCTCAACAGACTTTAGTATTTCAGATAAGCTTTACTTTGAACCACTCACTGTAGAAGATGTCATGCACATCATCGACCTTGAACAGCCTGAAGGAGTCGTCGTTCAGTTCGGCGGACAAACGGCGATCAACCTAGCAGATGAATTATCAAATAGAGGGGTTAAAATTCTTGGAACTTCTCTAGAAGACCTAGACCGCGCAGAAAACCGGGACAAGTTTGAACAAACGTTAGAAACACTCGGCGTGCCCCAGCCGAAAGGGAAAACAGCAACGTCTGTGCCTGAAGCTGTAGCGATTGCCAATCAAATCGGCTACCCAGTCCTTGTCCGTCCTTCCTATGTATTAGGCGGCCGCGCGATGGAAATTGTGTATCAAGAAGCTGAGCTTCTTCACTACATGGAGAATGCGGTGAAGGTCAACCCGCAGCATCCAGTGTTAATTGACAAGTATTTGACAGGAAAAGAAATTGAAGTAGATGCGGTGTCTGATGGAGAAACTGTCGTAATCCCAGGCATTATGGAACACATTGAAAGAGCCGGAGTTCACTCTGGTGACTCGATTGCGGTCTATCCGCCGCAAACATTGTCTGAGGACATCAAAGCAAAGATCGCAGAATACACGATCAAGCTTGCAAAAGGACTCAACATTATTGGGCTTTTGAACATTCAGTTTGTCCTATCAAAAGGTGAAGTGTATGTACTTGAAGTGAACCCGAGATCAAGCCGGACGGTTCCTTTCTTAAGTAAAATTACAGGCATTCCGATGGCAAACCTTGCGACAAAAGTCATCTTAGGAGACAAGCTCAAAAATTATGGCTACGAAGAAGGCCTTCATACAGAGCAAGAAGGAGTGTACGTCAAAGTTCCAGTCTTCTCTTTTGCAAAATTAAGAAGAGTGGATATTACACTCGGGCCTGAAATGAAATCAACAGGTGAGGTCATGGGGAAAGATGTCACGATCGAAAAAGCCCTATATAAAGGATTGATTGCATCAGGCATTCAAATCCCTAATGACGGAACAGTTCTTCTGACAGTGGCTGATAAGGATAAAGAAGAAGGACTTGAGATCGCAAGAAGATTCCATTCGATCGGCTATCATATTTTAGCAACAGAAGGAACGGCGAATTATTTAAAACAAGCCTCCATTCCATCAAGTGTGGTCGGCAAAATTGGAGAAGAAGGCAAAAACCTTCTCGATGTCATTCGAAACGGGGAAGCCCAATTTGTGATCAACACATTAACAAAAGGAAAACAGCCGGCAAGAGACGGCTTTAGAATTAGACGTGAATCTGTTGAAAACGGAGTGGCTTGCTTAACGTCACTAGATACAGCAGAAGCCATTTTAAGAGTGCTTGAGAGCATGACATTTAGAGCGGATGAAATGCCAGAAGTGAAAACGAATGCTGAGGTGACAGTAACGATATGAAAAAAGCATACTTGACGGTCGTCTCGAACCGAGAGATCGCTGATCATATTTACGAAATGACATTAAAAGGTGACCTTGTGGACTCCTTTCAAACGGCTGGACAATTTCTTCATCTAAAGGTCAGTGAATCGATGACACCGCTGCTGAGAAGACCGATCAGTATTGCCAACATTCATGCCGAGCAAAAAGAAGCAACCATCATTTACCGCGCAGAGGGTGAGGGCACAAAGCTCCTCTCCCAAAAGCGGGAGGGAGAATCAGTCGATGTATTAGGGCCGCTTGGAAACGGGTATGATCCTTCAGTCGTCAAGCCCGGAGAGACGGCATTACTAGTCGGCGGCGGAATTGGCGTACCGCCTCTATATGAGCTGTCCAAGCGTTTAACGAAAAAAGGCGTCATCGTGAAGCATGTCCTCGGCTTTCAATCGAAAAAGGATGTATTTTACGAGGGAAAATTTCAAGCACTCGGCGATACGTTTATTGCAACGGTTGATGGCACATACGGTGCTAAAGGCTTTGTAACAGATGTGATAAAAGAGCAAAACCTGAGCTTTGATGTGCTGCTTTCCTGTGGTCCAACACCTATGCTAAAAGCGCTGAAAGACACGTATCCTGATAAGCCTGTCTACATTTCGATGGAAGAACGAATGGGCTGCGGGATTGGTGCCTGCTTTGCATGTGTCTGTCATACCGATCAGCTCGACAAACCTTACGTCAAAGTGTGTCTTGATGGACCTGTTTTTAAAGCAGAGGAGGTGGCATTGTCATGCTAAACGTTGAGTTACCGGGATTATCTTTAAAGAATCCAATTATCCCTGCATCAGGTTGCTTTGGATTCGGGAGAGAATTTGCATCCTTATATGACCTATCATTGCTGGGCGGTATCATGATCAAAGCCACAACCCTTGAACCGAGATTTGGCAATCCGACACCAAGGGTAGCCGAGACAGGGGCCGGTATGCTCAATGCAATCGGCCTTCAAAACCCAGGTCTAAAAGGTGTGCTTGAAAATGAGCTGCCTTGGCTTGAGCAGTTTGATACGCCTATTATTGCGAATGTTGCTGGCTCACAGGTTGAAGATTATGTTGAAGTAGCCAAGCAAATCAGCCGAGCAAAAAATGTTCATGCCCTTGAACTGAATATTTCTTGTCCAAATGTTAAAACCGGCGGAATCGCCTTTGGTACAGATCCAAATATGGCAGCATCATTGACAAAAGCAGTCAAGGAAGTCTCTTCCGTACCTGTCTATGTCAAGCTGTCACCTAACGTAGCTAATATTGTAGAAATTGCTCAAGCGATTGAAGCTGCTGGAGCGGATGGACTCACCATGATTAATACATTAATTGGGATGCGTTTAGATTTAAAAACGGGGAAACCCATCCTTGCCAATAAAACAGGCGGATTATCAGGACCAGCTGTCAAACCTGTCGCTGTACGTATGGTGCATGAGGTGAGTCAAGCGGTTTCTATTCCGATTATCGGAATGGGCGGAGTGCAAAGTGCTGAAGATGTACTTGAATTTTTACTAGCAGGTGCAAGTGCAGTAGCTGTCGGTACAGCCAATTTTGTGAATCCATTTATTTGCCCGGAAATCATTGAAGAGCTGCCAAATGTGTTAGCAGCATATGGTTATTCATCTGTAGAGGAATGTATCGGAAGGAGCTGGAAACATGAAGCACTTGCCCATCATCGCGCTTGATTTTCCGTCAGGACAGGAGGCGCTTGCCTTTTTAGATCCCTTTGAAGGGACACCATTATTTGTGAAGGTCGGCATGGAGCTGTTTTACCAAGAAGGACCTGCCATCCTTGAAGCGCTGAAAGAAAAAAATTGCCGCATTTTTCTCGATCTAAAATTACATGACATTCCAACAACGGTGCAAAAAGCGATGAACCGGCTTGCCGCACTTGGCGTTGACTTGGTCAATGTGCATGCGGCTGGCGGGAAACGAATGATGCAGGCTGCGTTAGAGGGACTTGAAAGCGGGACTCCTGCTGGACAAAGCCGCCCGGGCATTATTGCAGTGACCCAGCTGACTAGTACGTCAGAAGACATGATGAGAAAAGAATTACTCATTGACCGTCCGCTGCAAGAGACTGTGATCCGGTACGGACAATTAGCATATGAAAGTGGGCTGGACGGGGTTGTTTGCTCTGTTCATGAATCTAAAGCACTTCATGAACATATCTCACCCTCCTTTCTCACTGTAACGCCAGGTATTCGCTTACCGAATGATCAAACCGATGACCAAAAGCGTGTGGCGACACCTGCCTATGCAAAAGAGCAAGGTGTTTCACAAATTGTTGTCGGAAGATCAATCACAAAAGCTGATAAACCAATAGAAGCCTATCATCAAATTTTGAAAGAGTGGGAGTGACTGCCAGATGAAATCAAAAATCGCGAAACATCTATTACAAATCAAAGCGGTCTCATTAAAACCAGACGAACCGTTTACATGGGCGAGCGGTATAAAATCACCGATCTATTGTGATAACCGCCTCACATTATCATATCCAGAAGTCAGACACGACATTGCGGAAGGTCTAAAAGATTTGATTCTCACTCATTTTAAGGGTGCAGAGGTTGTTGCGGGTACTGCAACAGCAGGCATTCCGCATGCGGCATTAGCAGCAGACCGCTTGAACATCCCGATGTGTTATGTCAGAAGTAAGCCGAAAGCACACGGCAAAGGAAATCAAATTGAAGGGGCCGTATCGAAAGGCCAAAAGGTTGTCGTCGTCGAAGACCTTATTTCCACAGGAGGCAGTGTACTGGAAGTGGTTGCTGCTCTTCAAGCTGAAGGCTGCGAGGTACTAGGAGTTGCCGCAATCTTCACATACGGAC
This sequence comes from Bacillus sp. FSL R5-0712, assembly GCF_038593285.1. Classification (NCBI taxonomy): domain Bacteria; kingdom Bacillati; phylum Bacillota; class Bacilli; order Caryophanales; family Bacillaceae; genus Bacillus; species Bacillus sp. FSL R5-0712. The sequence continues at coordinate 1,532,113 of NZ_CP151981.1, forward strand.
TGCCAAAAGCAGCGGCCGCTTTTCAAGAAAAAAATATTCCATATGTCACCCTGACAGACTATGACACATTGACAGATGTGGCACTTGAACTGAAAGCGATTGAGCCGTCTGCGATGAACAAACTAAAACGCTGGAGACAAGATCCTTCCTCTGAATCTTGGATGGAAGAAACGGTCTGAAAAGTCAAAGTCCATCGTTAACAATTTTAAAGCTGTGCCTGCCCGCACGGCTTTTTTATTTGGGTAAAAATAGTAAAATAGACTCAAATTTAATAAAAACTAATCCTATCAATAAAGTCGGGTTGACTTTTGTTTGAATTGTGTTAATATTTAAGACAAATTGAAACTCTTATCCAGAGAGGTGGAGGGACTGGCCCGATGAAACCCGGCAACCTGCGATTCGCAAGGTGCTACTTCCTGCAAAATGATTCTATTTTGAAAGATAAGGAAATTGTGAGCTTCCTCATCTTTCTTTCGGACTGAAAGAAAGTTTTTTTATTTTAACGGTGAGGAGGAAGAGGAGATGGAAGTGAAACAAAATCAGGATGAGGACTTAGTAAAGCATATGCAAGAACTGATTGGGGATATGAAATTTGGTTCAATTACGTTAATTGTTCAGGACGGTCAAGTGATTCAAGTGGAAAAAAACGAAAAAATTAGATTAAAGTAGTGCGGAAAATAGCAATATGAGCGGTACTCCGGAAGGGGAGAAATCATGTTAACTTATGAAAATTGGCAAGAGCCGTCCATTACATTTCAAGAGGATGATTTGTATAAAGGAGCCCTGTCTGTACTGAAATGGGCGTACGGTCATTATGGTGACCAGCTCGTATATGCGTGCAGCTTTGGGATTGAGGGCATTGTTCTAATTGATCTGATTGCAAAAGTAAAAAAAGATGCGAGAATTGTCTTTTTAGATACAGGTCTGCATTTTAAAGAAACTTACGACACAATTGATGCGGTAAAGGAAAGATATCCGGGCTTAGATATTGTACTGAAAACGCCTGAGCTGACGGTTGAACAGCAAAATGAGCAGCACGGTGATCAATTATGGAAAACAGATCCTCAAAGCTGCTGCCATATGCGTAAGGTCATTCCTTTGCAAGAAGCCTTATCTGGTTATCCAGCATGGCTTTCTGGTTTAAGAAGAGAGCAGTCACCAAAACGAGCAGGGACGAATTTCTTAAATAAGGATGAAAAATTCAAATCAGTGAAAGTATGTCCGCTCATCCATTGGACGTGGAAGGACATATGGAGATATGCATCTAGAGAGGAACTTACTTATAATCCGCTGCATGACCAAGGATATCCAAGTATCGGCTGTGCACCGTGTACACAGCCAGCATTTACTGCAGATGATCTGCGTTCTGGCAGATGGTCAGGCACAGCAAAGACAGAGTGCGGATTACATGAGTAAGGGAGCATAATGTATGGAAATCGCCGCAATTTTATTTAGTCTATTCTTTGCTTTAAACATAGGCGCAAGCGGAGCAGCTGCTTCTATGGGCATTGCGTATGGATCAGGTGCCATTCAAAAGCCCATTTATGCGCTCAGTTTTTGTGCAGTTGGGATTTTAGCAGGTTCAGTGATTGGCGGCGGTGAGGTCGTCAAAACGATCAGCTCTGGTATTATGCCAGAATCAGTCATTACACTTGAAATCGTTTGTATTATCATTGGTTCTGCTGCACTATCACTTTTCATAGCAAATCTGATGGCGATTCCTTTATCAACAAGTGAGGTCACAGTAGGGGCTGTAGTTGGTGTGGCAGTCGCATATAAAGTTTTGTTTGTGAAATCCATTTTAGTGATTGTGGCATTTTGGGTCATCATCCCGCTTTTCGCCTTTCTTTTTACCTTTGCTGTCGTCAAAATCATCAGAATGTTCCCTAAACGGAAGCTGTCTAAAAAAGGCACAGCTATTTTATCTATCGTATTAATTCTCAGCGGATTTTTAGAGGCATTTTCAGCCGGTATGAACAATGTGGCAAATGCCGTCGGCCCGCTCGTCGCTTCAGGCGTTTTGTCAGTTGGGCAGGGAACACTTTACGGCGGAATCTTCGTCGCAGCAGGGGCCCTCTTGCTAGGCAGAAGAGTACTGGAAACAAACGGAAAGAAAATTACCCGCTATCAAACAGGCGAAGGGATTTTACTTTCGAGTACCGGTGCCGGGCTTGTCATCGTCAGCTCTATTTTTGGGCTGCCCGTTCCACTTACGCAAATCACCTCCTCGTCTATTATCGGGCTTGGAATGGCAAAAGGCGGGCCTAACATTTTTCACAAACATGTGGTGAAAAAAATGCTGAAAGTATGGGTGGTCTCACCTTTCTTATCACTCAGCCTATCGTATTTGCTTGTGAGCCTTTTCTTAAAAGGAGACTATTACTCTATCTTTATCATGATGAGTGTACTGCTTGCCTCACTTGGTGCGCTGAGTCTGATGAAAGCAGTCAAAAATGAAAGCAGCTCTATTCATGAACAGGGCGGCGGGATTTAACCATAAATCCGACTATTAACATCTAATAAATATGAACATTGAGAGGAAGATGAACAAATGAGTTTAACACCACATGGTGGCGTATTAATTAATCGAGTAAATGAAGAATATGATCTCAGCACGGCTGCGAAGGAAATTGAACTAGATGCGATTTCCTTTGCAGACCTTGAACTCATTGCAATTGGCGGATATAGTCCAATTGAAGGGTTTTTAACAAAAGCTGATTATGAAGCAGTTGTAAGCAGTATGCGGCTAGCAAGTGGTGTCGTTTGGTCTCTTCCTATTACACTGCCAGTGACAAAAGAAAAGGCGGCGGAAATCCATCAAGGCGATATCGTGCGCTTATCCTACAATGGAACAGTATATGGGGTCATTGAAGTAGAAGATCAATACACACCAGATAAGGAAAAAGAAGCGGTGAATGTCTATAAAACAGATGACCGCAATCATCCAGGCGTGAAAAAATTATTTGAACGCGGCGATACTTACATTGGCGGAAAAATTACACTGACGAAACGCAGTGAAAAACCATTCCCTCAATTTACGTATGAGCCAGAAGAAACAAGATGTCATTTTAAAGAAAACGGCTGGAAAACCATTGTTGGTTTCCAAACGAGAAACCCGGTTCACCGTGCTCATGAATATATTCAAAAAACAGCACTGGAAACAGTCGATGGTTTATTTTTAAATCCTCTTGTCGGTGAAACAAAATCTGACGACATCCCGGCAGATGTAAGAATGAAAAGCTATCAAGTGTTATTGGACGGTTATTATCCAAAAGACCGCGTCTTTTTAGGTGTTTTTCCTGCTGCAATGCGTTATGCTGGACCAAAGGAAGCCATTTTTCATGCGCTAGTACGGAAAAATTATGGCTGCACCCATTTTATTGTCGGAAGAGATCATGCAGGTGTTGGTGACTATTACGGCACATACGAGGCGCAGGAACTATTTGATCAATTTACAAGCGAAGAAATCGGCATTACTCCATTAAAATTTGAACACAGCTTCTACTGTAATACATGTGAAGCGATGGCCACTCCAAAAACGTGTCCTCACGACAAAAGCGAGCATGTCATTCTTTCAGGTACAAAGGTTCGAACAATGCTGAGAAACGGTGAATTACCACCAAGCACGTTCAGCCGAAAAGAAGTCATTGAAACATTAATCGAAGGATTAAAAACGACGGTATCTTAACGGGAGGGTATGACATGAGCAACGAACATATCGTGTGGCATGATTCATCTATTACAAAAAAAGAATATCAACAAAAAAACAATCATACGAGCGGCATTATCTGGCTTACAGGTCTAAGCGGTTCAGGTAAATCAACGATCGCGAATGCAGCTGCAAGAGAACTGTTTGAACAAGGCTACCAAGTCACAGTTCTTGACGGCGATAACGTGCGGCACGGACTCAATAAAGATCTAGGGTTTTCAGATGATGATAGAAAAGAAAACATCCGCCGGATCGGAGAAGTGGCGAAATTATTTGTGGAGCAAGGAACGATTGTCATCACTGCTTTTATCTCTCCATTTCAGGAAGACCGCCACACTGTCAGACAGTTGGTCGAAGAGGGAGAATTTCACGAAGTGTTTGTCAAATGTGATCTGAACGTGTGTGAAGAGCGTGATCCAAAAGGGTTATATAAAAAGGCGAGAAACGGTGAAATTCCATTTTTTACTGGAATCGATTCACCGTATGAAGCGCCTGCTGCGCCTGAGCTTGTATTAGATACAGGGGAATTATCCCGTGAGGAATCTAAACAGCGTCTTGTTGATTATGTAAAAGGAACAACGAAATAATCGCCTGATGGCAGGGGGAGAAAAGCAAGATGGGAAAAGTATACATTGTGGGTGCTGGACCCGGTGACCCAGATTTAATCACATTAAAGGCCCATAAGGCGATACAGCAGGCAGATGTCATCTTATATGATCGTCTTGTCAATCAAGAAATTCTCGCCCATGCCAAACCGGAGGCGGAATTGATTTATTGCGGCAAGCTGCCAAATCATCATACAATGAGGCAGGAAGCCATCAATGAAGCGCTTGTGGCTCATGCAAAGGAAGGGAACGTTGTCGTTCGGCTGAAAGGCGGCGACCCCTTTGTCTTTGGCCGCGGCGGTGAAGAAATCGAATGCTTAGCTGAGCACGGAATTCCGTATGAGGTCGTCCCAGGAATTACTTCTGGGATTGCAGCGGCTGCTTATGCGGGCATCCCTGTGACACATCGTGAATTCAGCTCAAATGTTGCTTTTGTCACGGGCCACTATCAAAAGGATGAACATTTTGAAGAAAAGTGGGAGGCGCTGGCTACAGGGATTGATACTCTTGTGATTTACATGGGTGTCAAAAACGTGGAAAGAGTGCAGCGCCTGCTTTTAAAAAATGGACGGGACCCAGAAACACCCGCTGCATTTATACACTGGGGAACCACATCGAGGCAAAAGACAACTTGCTGCACGGTTGCGACACTGTCTGAAACTGTTGAAAAAGAAGGGATCGAGCATCCAAGTTTAATTGTTGTTGGAGATGTCGTTCATTTTCATCAAAAGCTGAACTGGTTTGAACCCGCATTAATTGAGAAATGAGAATGGTAGAGAAAAGACACGTGCATACATCGTGTCTTTTCGTCTGATGAAAACAAGTGAGAGGGAGGAGCCGCATGAAACAAGCTGTCCTTTATGTTGGGCATGGAAGCAGGGTGAAAGAAGCACAAGATAAGGCCATTTCTTTTATGAAAAGCTGTATGCCGTTAGTGAAAGCAGATATACAAGAAATTTGTTTTTTAGAGCTGACGGACCCTTCTATAGAAGAAGGATTTGAGGCCTGTGTGAAAAAAGGAGCGACACACATTGCAATCGTCCCGCTCCTCCTTTTGACTGCCATGCATGCCAAATCGGATATCCCGGTCGAAATTGAGAAAGTGCGTGCGCGTTTCCCGCAAGTGAAGGTCACATATGGAAAGCCGATCGGGGTGAATCAAGAAGTAACAAAAGCGGTTGCCGCAAGAATTAAAGAAGCAGGATATCAAGGCGAGCGCGCGCGGATTCTTTTAATTGGCCGCGGGAGTTCTGATCCGGATGTGAAGCGAGATGTGTTTGGCATTGCAGACGATGTCCGAAGCCTGCTTCCGCATGCAGAGGTTCTTCCGTGTTTTATTACAGCATGTGAGCCAAATTATCGAGATGTTCTCGCGCAGTTATCAGAAGATGACGATGGGCCTGTTTATATCGTTCCTTACTTACTGTTTACGGGGATTTTAATGAAAGAAATTGAAAGTGAAGCCGCTCAGGCGAGAAAGCGGCTGAAAGATGTCCGGGTATGCCGGTATATTGGCTTTCATCCGCATGTCAAAGCGGCTTATATTGAACGCGTGCAAGAAACCATTTTAAACAAAGACGATGCGTTTCGTTTCCGAGGAGAAAGCCATGCTTCCAGTCCATCTTGATTTAACCAATAAACAAGTGGTCATCGCCGGCGGCGGATCTGTTGCATTAAGAAGAGCAAAGACATTGTGTACGGAGCCTTGCCATCTAACTGTTGTGAGTCCTGATCTTTCTGAAGAGATGGCGTGCCTCATTGATACATACGCATTGAATTGGAAGGAAAAGAAGGTGGGCGCTGAAGATTTGAAGGATGCGTTTTTCATTGTAGCTGCTACAAACGACCCTTCGGTAAATGAATGGATTGCACAAACAGCACAGCCTCACCAGCTCGTGAATTGTGTGAGCCAATCTGAGCTCGGCAATGTGATGGTGCCGAAGGTTGTCAAAGCAGGAAAAGTGACGATTTCAGTCTCTACAAGCGGTGCTAGCCCCGCCCGGACAAAACAGCTGGCTGCGGCAATTGAATCCTTGCTTGAAGAAGAGGATATTGACGCACTTGATGCCCTTTACATCGAAAGAAAAAAACGACAAAGAAAAAGCCGATAAAATCCTTACAGGAGATTTTATCGGCTTCTTTTATTTATTTTCTTAGCTTGAGCACAAGATCTTCGTCAGGTGTGACAAATAATGTTTGCTGCTGATCATACGTAACAAAGCCTGGCTTTGCTCCGTTTGGTTTTTTCACATGCCGGATTTTTGTATAGTCGACAGGTACGGAGCTGGACTCTTTTGCCTTTGAAAAATAGGCGGCAATTTGAGCCGCTTCAAGCAGCGTTTGTTCATCAGGTGCTTGGTGACGGATGACGACATGTGACCCAGGAATATCCTTTGTATGCAGCCAAATATCATCACGAGCAGCTGCCTTTGTAGTCAAATACTCGTTTTGTTTGTTGTTTTTTCCGACTAAAATTGGTATGCCTTGGGATGATTCATACGTTTCGAGCTGAATAGCAGCCGGTTTTTTCTTTTTGGCGAGACGCTTTTGTTTGGCGCGCAAATATTTTCCTTCAACAAGCTCTTCTCTCATTTCCTCTAAATCCTTCGGTGAAGCAGAGGACAGCTGCTGAATCAGCTCTTCAAAATAAGCAATTTCTTCATGTGTCCGCTTAATTTGTTCATTTACAGCTTCTACAGCATTTTTTGCCTTTTGATATTTTGTAAAATATGCCTGGGCATTTTCAGAAGGGGTTTTGTTTGTTTTGAGCGGAATCGTGATTTCTCCGCCGTCTTCATCGTAATAATTGATGACAGTCGCTTCTTTATCCCCTTTTTTAATCGCATATAAATTGGCTGTTAACAGCTCACCATAGAGCTGATATTTGTGTGCATCTTGAGATTCTTCAAGGGTTCTTTTTAGCTTTTTCAGCTTGTTTTCATTTTTCTTTTTTTCATTTACGACAAACCGTTCAAGGTCCGCTGCCTGCTGTTTGACTCTATCTCTCTCAGCTTTTCCAAAATAAAAGCGGTCAAGCAGCTGGCTGAGTGAGTCGAATGTCTTCATCTCGCCATGGACATGCTGAAGCTCTAATAAATAGAAATACTCTTTTCCGTCTTTTCTTGTGAGCTGCGGTGTAAAAGAATGCATGCGAATGAGCTGGAACATGTCGAGCAGTGTATTTGGAATCGTTTCTTGATTGGCAAGACCGGCCCGGTGTACAACTTCCTTTGCAAACAGCGGGGAAACCCCAGAGAAGGTATCGACAATTTGATTTGCGATCTTTCCTTCTTGAAAGCGTAAATGCTTCAAAATATCATCCTTTGTCACGTCAAAAGGATTCAATTTTTGCTGCGCAGGCGGCAGAAGGTATTCGTGACCAGGAAGCACCGTTCGATAGCTGTTCACAGATGGAGAAAGGTGTTTCAAACCATCAATGATCTGCTGCGTTCCATCCTCTACCAGAATGAAATTACTATGACGTCCCATGATTTCAATGTAAAGCTTACGCGTCTGCTCATCGCCAATTTCATTTCTGCTTCTTACATGAAGCACGATCACCCGATCAAATCCAATCTGTTCAAAACGTTCAATGAAGCCGCCCTCAAGATGCTTTCTGAGGAGCATACAAAACATTGGCGGCTCGCTTGGATTGTCGTATTGATGCTCAGTGAGCTGCACTCTCGCATAGCTCGGATGGGCCGATAAAAGGAGCTTATGATTTTTCCCGTTTGCCCGAATATGAAAAATCAGCTCGTGCTTATATGGCTGATGGATTTTAGAAATCCTCCCGCCAGTTAATGTCTCTTGCAATTCATTTGTCATACCATATGTAAAAATGCCGTCAAATGACATGTTGGATACACCCTCTTCTTTCGCACAAATCTACTGAAAGAACTTCCGTTTACTCGTTCTTTAGGCAGTCTTATTATTATAGCATGATTTAGGACGAGTCTGAATAAACTGGCTTATAGAACACTGCATATGAGAGAGAACAAAAGAGGAGTGGACGAGGTCAAATGAATTGGCATGAACTGAACCAAACCGATTTATTAAAAACCATGAATACATCGATAGGTGACGGACTGTCAGAAAAAGATGTACAAAAGCGGCTTGAAAAACACGGGCCAAATGAATTGCAGGAAGGAAAAAAGGCGTCGGCTCTGATCATTTTTTTAGCACAGTTTAAAGATTTCATGGTGTTAATCTTGCTTGCAGCAACAATCATTTCTGCCTTTTTAGGAGAATACATTGATGCTGTTGCGATTGTAGCCATTGTTTTGATTAATGGTGTACTCGGCTTTTATCAAGAGCGCCGGGCGGAAAAATCCCTTCAAGCGTTAAAAGAATTATCAACTCCGCATGTATATGCAAGGAGAAATAATGAATGGGTCAAGATCCCGTCTAAACATCTCGTGCCAGGGGATATTGTGAAATTTTCAAGCGGAGACCGGATTGGGGCAGATATTAGATTACTAGAAACAAAGAGCTTAGAAATTGAGGAGTCCGCTCTCACTGGCGAGTCTATCCCAGCGGTCAAACACGCAAGTCCTCTTTCAAGCAGCCATGTCTCACTTGGAGATTTGACGAACATGGCCTTTATGGGGACGCTGGTTACTAGAGGAAGCGGCGTAGGGGTTGTCATTGGTACAGGAATGAATACGGCAATGGGACAAATTGCCGGTATGCTGGATGCAGCAGGTAATATGGAAACGCCGCTGCAAAGGCGTCTCGAGCAGCTCGGGAAAATTCTGATTGTGGCTGCTCTATTTTTAACGGTGCTCGTAGTGGTTCTCGGTGTTGTGCAAGGACATGAATTGTATCATATGTTCCTAGCGGGAGTATCTCTTGCTGTTGCGGCAATTCCAGAAGGACTGCCGGCGATCGTCACTGTTGCACTTTCCCTAGGAGTGCAGCGGATGATCAAACAAAAATCGATTGTCAGAAAGCTCCCGGCTGTGGAAACACTCGGCTGCGCGTCAATCATTTGCTCAGATAAAACAGGAACGATGACGCAAAATAAAATGACCGTGACCCATGTATGGGCAGAGGGGAAAACGTGGAATATTTCTGGCACAGGCTACGAGCCATCCGGTGACTTTACCTTAAACGGAGAAATCGTCCATGCCGACAAGCACCCAAGCCTGCAAAAGGTGTTATTATACGGGGCGCTTTGTAATACATCGACCATCGTTGAAAAAGATGGAGAGATGAGGCTTGATGGCGATCCGACAGAGGGAGCGCTTCTTACCGCAGCACGTAAAGCGGGTTTTACAGAGCAATTCATTGAAGCTGGATTTCATGTCATTGAGGAGTTTCCTTTTGACTCAGAAAGAAAGATGATGTCAGTCGTCGTTGAAACGAATCAAAAAGAGCGGTATGTCATTGCAAAAGGTGCGCCGGATGTACTAATGAACCGTTCAAGTCATATCATGCACGGCGGACGCACAGCTTCTTTTTCAGCGACTCACAGGCAAGAAGCAGAAGCTGCGATTCAAGGGTTGGCAAGACAGGCGCTTAGAACCATTGCCATTGCGTATAAAAAAGTCGGTCTGACAGAAAAAATCACCTCTGTAAAGCAGGCTGAAACCGATTTAACATTTATCGGGTTAGAGGGTATGATCGATCCACCGCGTCCTGAAGTCAGACGAGCGATTAAAGAGTGCCGGGATGCCGGGATTAAAACGGTCATGATTACAGGCGACCACGTAGAAACGGCCAAAGCGATCGCCAAAGACTTGAGCCTTTTACCGAAGCAAGGACAGGTGCTCGACGGGAAAGCGCTTGATCAGATGAACGACAAAGAGCTTGAGCAAACAGCTGAAAATGTATACGTCTTTGCCCGGGTTTCCCCTGAGCATAAACTGAGAATTGTCAAAGCCTATCAAAAAAATGGGCATGTTGTGGCGATGACAGGTGATGGGGTCAATGATGCGCCTGCCATTAAACAAGCTGATATCGGCATCTCCATGGGCATCACTGGAACAGACGTAGCCAAAGAAGCGTCTTCTCTTATTTTACTTGATGACAACTTTGCGACCATAAAATCCGCCATTAAAGAGGGCCGGAATATTTATGAAAACATTCGTAAGTTTGTCCGTTATTTGCTGGCATCAAATGTCGGAGAAATTTTGGTCATGCTGTTTGCGATGCTCCTCGCGCTGCCGCTGCCGCTCGTTCCTATACAAATCTTATGGGTAAACCTTGTCACAGATGGTCTGCCGGCTATGGCACTTGGCATGGATAAGCCAGAAGGCGATGTCATGAAGAGAAAGCCGCGGAATGTGAAAGAGGGCATTTTTGCTAGAGGGCTTGGCTGGAAGGTCATTTCAAGAGGCTTCCTCATCGGACTTGCGACCCTTTTGGCATTTATATTTGTGTATCACCGCGATCCAAACAACCTGCAATATGCACAGACTGTTGCATTTAGTACGCTTGTTTTGGCGCAGCTCATTCATGTATTTGACTGCCGCAGTGAACGGTCCATTTTTGAACGTAACCCATTTGGGAACCTTTATTTGATCGGTGCGGTTTTGTCATCACTTTTGCTCATGCTTGTGGTCATTTATTACCCGCCGCTTCAGCCGATTTTCAAAACGGTCGCGGTTGCACCAATTGATTGGCTGCTAATCATCGGGATGTCTGCACTGCCAACTTTTTTACTGGCAGGATCACTTTTGACAAGAAAAAAATAATTGATTATGGTATAATTTTGAGGTAATAGTGTCTGCTATTACCTTTTTCATTTTATTAATATGAAAGAATTGGGTGTTTTAACATGATACGCAGTATGACGGGATTCGGCCAAGCGAGTAAAACGGATGGAGAACTGACAGTGTCAGTTGAGCTAAAATCGGTCAATCACCGTTTTAAAGAGGTTCATGCCCGTTTGCCGAGGCCGCTTTTATATTTCGAAGATACATTAAAAAAGATCATTCTTCGTCACGTGCAGCGCGGTAGAATTGAGCTGTTTGTCACGATTGAAGGCGGTAAACTAGCAAGCCGGTCCTTACAGATCGACTGGCCGCTGCTTGATGAATACATGAAAGCCGCAAAAGACCTCGAGGAACGCTATCACATTTCAGGCATTCAGCATGCACATGACTTATTGGGGCTGGAGCTTGCCGTTCAGGTGGAAGAGTCAGCCAGCCGAAATGAACAGTTAGAGCAGCTGCTGATGGAAGCTTGCGAGGCTGCTGTCAAGGAGCTTTGCTTCATGAGAGAGCAAGAGGGAGCATCCCTTCAAAAAGACTGTGAACTGAGGCTTTCTGAACTAGAGGCCTATACAGAAGAAATCAAAGTCTTTGCACCAGAGGTTGTGAGTCAGTACAAAGAACGATTGAATCAGCGATTGCAAGAATGGATCGGAGAGGCGCTTGACGAGAGCAGACTGACTACAGAGGCAGCCATCTTTGCTGACCGGTGTGACATTACAGAAGAGATTACGAGATTAAAAAGTCATTTTCAGCAGTTTCAGCAAATCTTGCTGCAAGGCGGTGCTGCCGGCCGAAAACTTGACTTCCTTGTACAGGAGCTCAACCGTGAAGTGAACACCATTGGATCAAAAGCGAACCATCACCATTTAACAAAGCTGGTGGTTGAAATGAAAAGTGCTATTGAAAAAATAAAAGAACAAGTGCAAAATATAGAATAGTCATTGTGTATGCTGTTTACAGTGCGTCTCTTTCGGCGAGACTAGAGACGTTTATATTACAGGGGGACGAAAGAAGATGACCATAAAGTTGATCAATATCGGATTTGGAAACATCATTTCAGCGAATCGGATGATTTCGATCGTCAGTCCGGAATCAGCACCGATTAAACGAATGATACAAGACGCAAGAGATCGAGGCATGCTCATAGATGCTACATACGGAAGAAGAACCCGTGCTGTTGTCATTATGGACAGTGACCATGTCATCTTATCTGCCGTTCAGCCTGAGACTGTCGCGCAAAGACTTTCTGTAAAAGAAGAAATCATAGATGAAGGGCAGGGGTAATACGCCATTATGAAAGAAAGAGGACTTTTAATCGTTCTCTCTGGACCTTCGGGAGTTGGAAAAGGAACGGTCAGACAAGCCATTTTCTCCCAGGAAGATACGAGATTTGAATACTCTATTTCTGTGACGACACGCAAACCGCGTGAAGGTGAAAGAAATGGTGTCGATTATTTCTTTAAAACCAGGGAAGAATTTGAACATATGATTGAAAACAAAAAGCTGTTAGAATGGGCAGAGTACGTCGGGAATTACTACGGAACGCCTGTTGACTATGTAGAACAGACATTAAGCGAAGGAAAAGATGTTTTCCTTGAAATTGAAGTGCAAGGTGCACTTCAAGTAAGAGAAGCATTCCCGGAAGGTCTTTTTATTTTCCTTGCACCGCCTAGCCTTTCAGAACTTCAAAACCGCATCATTACACGCGGTACAGAGTCTGAAGAGCTCATTCGAAACCGAATGGCCGCTGCGAAAGAAGAAATTGAAATGATGGATGCTTACGACTATGTCGTTGAAAACGATGATGTCGAGCTGGCTTGTGAAAGAATCAAAGCGATCGTCCTTGCAGAACACCTGCGCAGAGACAGAGTCGCACCGAGATATAAAAAAATGCTGGGGGTAGAATAAACCATGTTAGATCCTTCAATTGACTCATTGATGAACAAACTTGATTCAAAATATACACTTGTAACAGTGTCTGCACGCCGTGCACGTGAAATGCAGATCCACCAAGATCAGCAGATTGAAAACACAAAGTCTTACAAATTCGTAGGCAAAGCACTAGAAGAAATCGACGCTGGTCTTTTGACATTTGAAAAAGAGGATCAAGAATAACACATCGCTTCTGCAATGCAGATACGATACGTTCAAAAAAGTCAAAACTATGATTGGTTTTGACTTTTTTGAATTGTAGACGAATTTGTGAAAAAGGCCGTTAAGGGGGACAAACAAATGTTACAGTCAAAAAATATTTTGCTCGGTGTCAGCGGAGGAATCGCCGTATATAAAGCAGCAGCACTTACTAGTAAACTCGTACAAGCAGGCGCAAATGTCAGAGTGATTATGACGGAATCTGCTCGTGAGTTTGTGTCTCCGCTAACCTTCCAAGCTCTGTCTCGGCATGAGGTATATGTAGATACATTCAAAGAAAACAATCCAAGAGTCATTGCGCATATTGACGTAGCTGACTGGGCCGATCTCATTCTTGTTGCCCCTGCAACAGCACATACGATTGGTAAAATGGCCGCTGGACTTGCAGATGATATGCTGACGACGACTTTGCTTGCTTCAACAGCGCCTGTATGGATCGCTCCAGCGATGAATGTGCATATGTACGATCACCCGGCTGTGAAACGGAACATTCGCACATTATATGAAGACGGCTACCGGTTTATTGAGCCAAGTGAAGGTTATTTAGCCTGCGGATACATTGGAAAAGGGCGATTAGAGGAGCCTGAAAAAATTGTTGAACACATCCGTGCTTTTTTTGATGAGCCAAAAAGCTTACCGCTCTCAGGAAAAAAAGTCGTGGTGACAGCTGGTCCTACACGTGAAGTCATCGATCCTGTCCGATTCTTTACAAATCATTCTAGTGGAAAAATGGGCTATGCGATCGCAGAGGCTGCTCAGCAAATGGGGGCAGATGTTACGCTGATTTCTGGACCTGTTTCTTTAACTGAACCTGACCATGTACATGTAGTGCACGTTGAATCAGCTGAAGATATGTATCAAGCTGCGCTAGATGTATACGGAGAAGCTGATCTTGTCATAAAATCAGCAGCTGTCGCCGATTACACCCCTGTCACGACATATGCTCATAAAATGAAAAAACAGGACGGCACACTGGACATTGAATTCACCCGGACAAAAGATATTTTAAAAGAGCTGGGGAAAAGAAAAGAGCATCAAGTGCTGATCGGATTTGCAGCTGAAACGCAGGATGTAGAATATTATGCGAAAAAGAAAATTGAATCCAAGCATCTAGATATGATTGTGGCCAATAACGTCACTAAAGAAGGTGCAGGATTTGGCACAGATACAAATGTGGCAGCGATCATCAAAGCAGATGGAACGAAAAAAGAGCTGCCGATGATGAGCAAAAAAGACCTCGCTTTTGAAATTTTAAAGGAGGCAATACAGCTGCTTCCAGAAGAGCGTGATCGCGCATGATTGCTGAAGTCATTGTAGATGTCACAACGAAAGCCATTGACCGGCCATTTGATTACCGTGTACCAGATCGATTCAAAGATCTCGTCAAAGCGGGAATGAGGGTGGTCGTTCCCTTTGGCCCGCGGAAGATTCAAGGGTTTGTGACAAAAGTCAAAGAGGAAACAGACATCAAGACAGGAAGCATCAAAGAGATAGTCGATTTATTTGATTTATCACCTGTTCTGACAGATGAGCTGCTGGAGCTTTCCCACTGGCTGACGGAAAAAACATTGTCCTATCATATTACGGCACTTCAATCGATGCTGCCCGCAGCCATGAAGGCAAAGTATGAAAAAGAAATACAGGTGCTATCAGAGGAAGAACTTCCGCAGTCATTGAAAGAGCTTTTCGGTCAGCGAGAGAGCATTCTTTATGCTGACATCCCGGCTGAACAATTAAAACAGATTCAAAAGCATGTCCAAAAAGGTCATCTAGAGGTGAGATACCATGTCTCGCAAAAATCTGGAAAGAAAAAGGTCCGCATGCTCCAGTTGGCTGTATCGAAAGAAAAACTTGAAGAAAAGCAGCAGCAGCTAAAGAAAAATGCGGTAAAACAAAAGGCACTGATCTCTTACTTGCTTCAAGCGGGAGAGACAACCTTTTTAGCGAAAGACTTGCAGCAGCAAACAGGCGCGAGTTCTCAAACGCTTAAAACCTTTATTCAAGAAGGGCTGTTAACAGAAAGCTATGAAGAGGTCTACCGGGATCCTTACCGTGACCGGGAGTTTACACCATCTGCATCACTTGATCTCACGCCTGAGCAAAGAGAGGCGGCAAAACATATTCATCAAGCGGTCAGTGAGGATCAGCACGAAACCTTTTTGCTGCACGGAGTGACAGGAAGCGGCAAAACGGAGATTTACTTGCAGACAATTGATCATGTTCTTCAAAAAGGGAAAGAAGCGATCGTTTTAGTTCCTGAAATTTCATTAACCCCTCAAATGGTGCAGCGATTTAAAGAACGATTTGGCTCAAATGTGGCTGTTCTTCACAGCGGCTTATCGACAGGAGAAAAATATGATGAATGGCGGAAGATTCATCGCAAGGAAGTCAAGCTTGTCGTTGGCGCAAGATCTGCTGTTTTCGCTCCATTTGAAAATTTAGGCATGATTATTATAGATGAAGAGCACGAATCCTCTTATAAACAAGAAGAAATGCCTCGTTACCATGCCAAGGATGTCGCCATTGAACGAGCAGTGCGGCATCAATGTCCAGTCGTATTAGGCAGTGCAACACCTTCACTTGAAACCTATGCACGTGCGAAAAAAGGCGTTTATACATTGCTGTCGCTCAAGCACCGCGTCAACCAGCAGCAGCTGCCGCACGTTTCGTTAATTGATATGAGAGAAGAATTAAGAAATGGCAACCGCTCCATGTTCTCAGAAGAATTAATGATCAGGTTAAAGGAAGTGCTTGAAAGAAAAGAACAAGCCGTTTTATTTCTGAACAAAAGAGGCTATTCATCTTTTGTGATGTGCCGTGATTGCGGATATGTGGAGCAATGTCCTCATTGCGAAATTTCTCTCACCTATCACCGCTATCAAAAACGGCTGAAGTGCCATTATTGTGGTCACGAAGCTCCAGTACCTTCTGAATGTCCAGAATGTCACAGTGAGCATATTCGCTACTTTGGGACTGGCACGCAGCGAGTAGAAGAGGAACTGACAAAGGTGTTGCCTGAGGCGCGTGTGATCCGAATGGATGTGGATACAACGTCTCGTAAAGGTGCTCACGAAAAGCTTCTTACGTCTTTTGGCAATAAAGAAGCGGACATTTTGCTCGGGACGCAGATGATTGCAAAGGGGCTGGATTTCCCAGATGTCACACTTGTTGGTGTTCTCAGTGCGGATACATCCCTTCACATCCCTGATTTTCGTTCAAGTGAAAAAACATTTCAGCTTCTCACGCAGGTCAGCGGCAGGGCAGGGCGCCATGAAAAAGCGGGCTCGGTTATTATTCAATCGTATACACCTTCTCACTATAGTATTGAATTAACGAAGCAGCATGACTACGAAGCCTTTTATGAACAGGAGATGCTGCATCGCCGCCACCAGTCCTATCCGCCTTATTACTTTTTGGCGATGGTGACAGTGTCACACGAAGAAGTGACGAAGGCAGCGCATGTTACTGACCAAATTGTCCAGTTCCTAAAAATGAACTGTGCACCGAATACTCGAATCCTTGGTCCAGCGGCATCGCCAATCGCTAAGATCAAAGATAGATATCGGTATCAATGCGTGATAAAATACAAAAGGGAAAATGAACTGGCAAGTTTACTACGGAAAATACAAGACCATTATCAAAAGGAAATGGAACAAAAACAATTGATGATTTCAATAGATATGAATCCATATATGATGATGTAAAACGGAGGGCTGTAAGTGGCAGTAAAACCAATAGTCATACATCCGGCAGAAGTGCTTGAACAAAAGACAGAGCGCGTCGAGACGTTCGATAAAAAGCTTAAAAAACTGCTGGATGATATGTATGATACAATGCTTGAGCTGGATGGAGTTGGACTAGCAGCACCACAAATCGGTATTTCAAAAAGAATCGCTGTTGTAGATATCGGAGAAGAATCTGGCAGAATTGACTTAGTGAACCCCGAGGTGCTTGAAGTAGAAGGAAGCCAGACAGATATTGAAGGCTGCCTGAGCTTTCCATCTTTATACGGCACTGTAGAGAGACCGAACTATGTGAAGGTAAAAGCCTTTGATAAGAAAGGTAAACCATTTACAATAGAAGCAGACGGATTTTTAGCAAGAGCTTTATTGCACGAAATTGATCATTTAGACGGCATTTTATTTACGTCAAAAATCATTGAAACGTATACAGAAAAAGAACTTGCGGAAATGGAAGGGTGAAGAAAATGGCACGTATCGTATTTATGGGAACCCCTGATTTCTCAGTACCTGTGCTGCAAACACTGATAACAGAAGGATACGAAGTGGTAGGGGTTGTCACGCAGCCAGACCGCCCAAAAGGAAGAAAACGAGTGCTCACACCGCCTCCTGTAAAAGTGGAAGCCTTAAAGCACGGCATTCCTGTGTTGCAGCCTGAAAAGGTGCGCCTTGATGAAGAAATTGATAAGGTGCTTGCATTACAGCCGGATTTAATCGTCACAGCGGCATTTGGACA
Organism: Bacillus sp. FSL R5-0712; assembly: GCF_038593285.1. Taxonomy (NCBI): domain Bacteria; kingdom Bacillati; phylum Bacillota; class Bacilli; order Caryophanales; family Bacillaceae; genus Bacillus; species Bacillus sp. FSL R5-0712. Next base: position 1,549,770 of record NZ_CP151981.1, read on the forward strand.
AATCTTACCAAAGCGATTACTCGATGAACCTAAGTTTGGCTGTATCAATGTTCATGCCTCGCTCCTGCCAGAACTAAGAGGCGGCGCGCCGATCCATTATGCGATCCTTCAAGGCAAAAAGAAAACAGGCGTTACCATCATGTACATGGTGGAAAGACTTGATGCAGGTGACATGATCAGTAAAGTAGAAGTAGAAATCGATGAATTAGACAATGTCGGAACATTGCATGATAAATTAAGTGCAGCTGGTGCCGCGCTGCTAAAAGATACGGTGCCAAATGTTCTAAGCGGGTCTATTTCTCCAATTCCGCAAAATGAAGAAGCGGCCACATACGCACCAAATATTAAGCGGGAGCAAGAAAGATTAGACTGGACAAAAACCGGTGAAGAGCTTTACAACCAAGTTCGCGGGCTAAATCCTTGGCCAGTTGCCTATACTGAATGGAACGGCGCTCATCTAAAAGTATGGGAAGCGAAAAAGGTTCCGCTTCAAGCGCAAGAAGAACCTGGGAAAGTGATTGAGCTTCAAAAAGAAGGTCCGGTCATTGCAACGGGTAATGAGCAAGGCCTTTTATTAACAGGTGTGCAGCCAGCTGGTAAGAAAAAAATGAGCGGCGAAGACTTCTTAAGAGGCGCAAATATCGAAATTGGACAGAAATTAGGGCTAATGAATGAAGAAAAGTAATGTGAGAGAAGTAGCGCTGGACGCTTTAATCAAACTCGAACAAAATCAAGCTTACAGTAATTTGCTGTTGCAGTCAGTCATGAAAGATAAAGACTTAGCTGATCAGGACAAACCGCTGTTAACAGAGCTTGTATATGGTACACTGCAAAATAAGCTGGCATTAGATTATATGCTGATGCCCTTTGTGAAAAAACCGCAAAAGGTCGCTCCATGGGTGATGCAGCTTTTGCGGATGTCTCTTTATCAAATGGTGTATCTTGAAAAAATACCAGATCGTGCAGCCATTCATGAAGCTGTCGAGCTAACGAAAAAGCGCGGGCACAAAGGCATTTCTTCACTTGTGAACGGTGTTCTTCGTTCCGTGCAAAGAGAAGGCGTTCCGTCATTTGATGCGATCAAAGATCCCGTAAAGCGGCTGTCCATTGAGACAAGCCACCCATTATGGCTTGTGCAGGAGTGGGTTCAGGCGTACGGGTTTGAAGCGGCAGAAAGCATGTGCCGCATTCATTTAGTTCCGCCAAAGCAAACCCTTCGTGTCAATCGAATGAAAACTGACCGCATGGCACTGCAGCAAAAACTAATGGATGCAGGCATTGAAACGGAGCTTGGCGACTTATCTGAAGATGCACTTAAGCTCATGAAAGGGTCCATCGTCTCAACCCCTTCTTTTCAAGAAGGCTATGTGACGATACAAGATGAAAGCTCGATGCTTGTCGCAAGAGCGCTCGACCCACAGCCGGGAGAAACGGTGCTTGACGCCTGTGCGGCTCCTGGCGGAAAATCAACACATATTGCAGAACGTATGAACGATGAGGGCAAAATTGTTTCTCTTGATTTACATGAACACAAAGTGAAACTCATCAAACAAGCAGCAAAACGTCTGAACCTTACTCACATTGAGGCAAAAGCACTTGATGCAAGGAAAGCGGCAGACTATTACAGCGAAGCTTCGTTTGACCGTATTCTCATTGATGCACCGTGTTCCGGTTTTGGCGTCATTAGACGCAAACCAGATATGAAATATACAAAGTCACAAGAAGACTCAGCAAGGCTTGCAGCTATCCAGCAGGCCATTTTAAAGGAAGCGGCCCCGCTTTTAAAACCGGGCGGAACCCTTGTATACAGTACATGTACAATGGACCCAACAGAAAATCAACAAGTGATTCATGCGTTTTTACAAGAACACCAAGACTTCGAACCCGATCTATCTCTTAATGAACGGCTGCCTGAGCAGGTTGCTCCGTTTGTTCAAAACGGAAGTGTACAAATCCTTCCTCATTATTTCGGAACAGATGGTTTCTTTATTTGCAGCATGAGAAAGAAGGGATAAAAAATGACAGAACAAAAAGTAAGAAAAGAACTGAAGACAGAAATGCCGTCGATCTACTCATTTGAGCTTCACGAAATGAAAGAATGGTTAAAAGAACAAGGCGAAAAGCCTTTCCGCGCAGCCCAAATTTTCGAGTGGCTTTATGAGAAACGTGTGACATCCTTTGACGATATGTCTAACCTTTCAAAGGAATTAAGAGAAAAATTAAAAAATCAATTTGCGATCACCACATTAAAAACTGTGATCAAACAAACGTCTCAAGACGGAACGATCAAGTTTTTATTTGAATTACATGATGGCTATACGATTGAAACAGTACTGATGCGCCACGAATACGGCAACTCTGTCTGTGTCACAACTCAGGTTGGCTGCCGAATCGGCTGTACATTCTGTGCATCTACACTTGGCGGGTTAAAACGAAACCTTGAAGCAGGAGAAATCGTTGCTCAAGTATTGAAAGTGCAGCAGGCACTTGACGAAACAGATGAGAGAGTCAGCTCGGTTGTCATCATGGGAATTGGCGAACCGTTTGATAACTTTGACGAAATGCTTGCCTTCCTTAAAATCATCAACCATGACAACGGCTTAAACATTGGCGCGCGTCATATTACAGTGTCGACAAGCGGAATCATTCCAAAGATCTATCAATTCGCTGATGAGCAAATGCAAATCAATTTTGCTGTCTCTCTGCATGCACCGAACACAGAGATCAGAAGCCGTCTGATGCCGATCAATAAAGCATATAAGCTGCCGAAATTAATGGAAGCCATTGAATACTACATTCAAAAAACGGGTAGACGTGTCAGCTTTGAATACGGCCTGTTTGGCGGAGTAAATGATCAAGTGCATCATGCAGAAGAGCTTGCAGACTTATTAAAAGGAATCAAGTGCCACGTGAACCTCATTCCGGTGAACTATGTACCGGAAAGGGATTATGTAAGAACACCGAGAGAACAAATCTTCCTATTTGAAAAAACGCTGAAAGAACGCGGCGTAAACGTAACAATTAGACGAGAGCAAGGCCATGACATTGATGCTGCTTGCGGTCAGCTAAGAGCGAAGGAGCGTCAGGAAGAGACGAGGTGACGAATGTTGATAAGGGCAGCCTTTCAAACCGATACAGGAAAAGTCCGTCAGCATAATGAAGATGATGCAGGTATTTTTGAAGCAAAAGAAGACACCCTTCTAGCTGTTGTAGCAGATGGAATGGGAGGTCATCTTGCTGGTGATGTCGCCAGCAGGATGGCCGTCTCTTCTTTAAAAGAATACTGGGAAGAAACATCTTCAATTCCAGCAAAACCAGCAGAGCAAGAAAGCTGGTTAATCTCAAAAATAAGTGACATTAATGATCAAGTATATGAACATGCGAAAAACAATGAGGAGTGCCAAGGAATGGGGACAACCATTGTTTGTGCGCTCGTTCATTTGCAAACGGTCACAATTGCCCATATTGGCGACAGCCGCTGCTACTTGCTAAGAGAAGGAGCACTGACCCAGCTAACAGATGACCATTCACTTGTAAATGAGCTTGTGAAAACAGGTGAAATTTCTAAAGAGGATGCAGAATATCATCCAAGAAAAAATGTGCTTACGAAAGCATTAGGAACAGATAAACACGTTCAAATCGATGCACATACCTTTGAAGTGGACCCAGGAGATCAAATCCTGCTTTGCTCAGATGGTTTATCAAATAAAGTAGAAGAAGAGAATTTGATTCATATTTTAAACCAAACGACCGCACCAGATGAAAAAGTAACAGCATTAATCCAAACAGCGAATGACAACGGCGGTGAAGATAACATTACAGCAGTATTGTTAGAAATCTCCTCCCAGCCAGAGGAGGGTGACAGCAAGTGTTGATCGGAAAACGGATCAGCGGCCGTTATCAGATTCTTCGCGTCATAGGCGGAGGCGGAATGGCAAACGTTTATTTGGCGGAGGATATGATTTTAGATCGCGAAGTCGCGATTAAAATTTTGCGCTTTGACTTTGCAAGCGATGATGATTTTATTAGACGTTTCCGGCGCGAGGCGCAGTCAGCCGCAAGTTTAGATCATTCAAATATTGTCAGCATCTACGATGTAGGGGAAGAAGATGACATTTATTATATTGTCATGGAATATGTCGAGGGGATGACGCTGAAAGAATACATACATGCCAATGGCCCGCTTCATCCGAAAGAAGCCGTTCGCATTATGGAGCAAGTGGTTGCGGCAATGGAAGAAGCCCATGCAAAGCAGCTCGTCCACCGGGACATTAAGCCTCACAATATATTAATAGACAACATGGGGAATATTAAAGTCACTGATTTTGGGATTGCCATTGCACTCAGCTCAGCGACCATCACCCACACAAATTCGGTTCTAGGATCGGTGCACTATTTGTCTCCAGAGCAAGCCCGCGGAGGTCTTGCGACGAAAAAGTCAGACATCTATTCACTTGGAATTGTGCTCTATGAACTCATTTCTGGACGCATGCCATTTGAAGGGGAATCAGCTGTCAGTGTTGCGCTGAAGCATTTGCAATCAGAGCCGCCATCTGTAAGAAGGTGGAATCCTTCTGTTCCACAAAGCGTGGAAAACATCATTTTAAAGGCAATGGCCAAAGATCCATTTTATCGATATGAAGATGCATCTGAAATGCAAAAAGATCTGCAAACTGCTTTCGACCCTTCAAGACTAAAAGAAAAACGCTTTGTCATTGAAGAGGATCATGAAGCAACGAAAGCGATCCCAATCATTCAAGATCATCAAGTCGATCAAGACAATGAAAAAACAGCTGTCCATCCGGTGCAAAAACCGAAGAAAAAAGAGAAACAAAAGCCGAAAAAGAAACGAAAAAAATGGCCTTGGGTTGTGGCATCCATCCTGTTTATTCTAACTGCTGCGACCATTTTAGCCATCACTGTGTTTCCCGGACTGCTCTTTCCAAAAGATGTTGAGGTCTCTGATGTATCTGGCATGACGATTGAAAAAGCAGAGGACACCTTGAAGAAAGCCGGCTTTACCGTTGCCTCTGAACCAATTGAGATCGCTGATGAAAAAATTGAAAAAGGGCTTGTCGTCAAAACAGACCCGAAAATCGGCACAAAGGTAAAAGAAGGAACCGAGATTCAGCTTTACCAAAGTACTGGCAAAGAAAAGACCGAATTACCTGATGTAACAGGTGAAAAGGTCGATAAAGCAAAAGAATTATTAGAGAAAAAAGGGTTTAAGCAAGTTGTTGTAGAGGAAGTAAATGATAATGACACCGAATCTGGGATTGTCATGGAACAGAAACCTTCAGCGAGTACTGAGCTTGTGGCAGCAGATGAAGAAGTGACGTTGACGGTCAGCATAGGTCCTGCCGATATTACTTTGCGGGATTTAACGACATATAGTAAACAGGCTGCATCGAATTATTTAGAGGATAACGGATTAAAGCTTGATGAAAAAGAAGCGTATTCTGATGATGTACCAAAAGGTGAGGTCATGAAGCAGGAGCCAGGAGCAGGTACTGCTGTGAAACCAGGGGATACGGTTAAGATCACCTTCTCACTCGGACCGAAGAAAAAACCGGCTAAAACGGTAACTGAGAAGATTGCCATCCCGTATGAGCCAGTCACTGAAGGGCAAGAGATGACCGTTCAGATTTCCATTGACGATGCTGAGCATAGCATTTCTGATTCATATGAAACCTTTAACATCACTGCACCAACTGAACGGACCATTAAATTTAAGATTGAACCAGGTCAAAAAGGGTACTATCAAGTGACGGTTGATGATAAAGTCGTAAGCTCTAAAACAATCGAATACCCTGACGATGAATAAAGGAGGGACTTTATGCCTGAGGGCAAAATTATTAAAGCATTAAGCGGATTTTATTATGTGCTCGATGAGTCTCTAGAAAGTGGAAAAGTGATTCAGTGCAGAGCGAGAGGCATTTTTCGAAAAAACAAAATCACACCTCTAGTTGGAGATTATGTCGTATATCAAGCGGATAACGATAAAGAAGGCTATTTATTAGAAGTAAAAGAGCGGACAAACGAACTTGTTCGTCCGCCTATTAGTAACGTCGATCAAGCGGTGCTCGTTTTCTCTGCGACAGAACCGACCTTTAGCACATCGCTTTTAGACAGATTTTTAGTGCTGGTGGAAGCAAATGATATTAAGCCGATAATCTGTATCACAAAAATGGACTTATTGAAAACAGATGAAGAGCGTGAAAGTATTCAAGGCTATGCAGAGGACTATCGGCAAATTGGATATGATGTTCATGTAACATCCACGATCGAGGGAGACGGAATTGAAAAGCTGACCCCGCATTTTCACAATAAAATCACTGTATTTGCCGGTCAGTCTGGTGTAGGTAAGTCCTCTCTTTTAAATGCGATGAGTCCTGATTTGGCGCTGAAAACCAATGATATTTCCTCTCATCTTGGAAGGGGGAAGCATACGACAAGACATGTCGAACTCATTCGTACAGCAGAAGGGCTCATTGCAGATACACCTGGCTTTAGCTCGCTCGAATTTACCGGCATTGAAGCGGAAGATTTAGGCCTTTACTTTTTAGAAATCAAAGAGCGGAGTGCAGATTGTAAGTTTAGAGGCTGTCTGCACGTGAAAGAGCCTGGCTGTGCGGTAAAAGGCGCGGTCGAACAAGAGCAAATCAGAGCGTATCGCTATCAGCATTATTTAGAGTTTTTAACTGAAATCAAAGACAGAAAGCCGAGGTACTAACTCATGGTTTATATTGCCCCTTCCATTTTATCAGCAGATTTCGCCAATTTGGAGAAAGATATCCGTGATGTGGAACAAGGCGGAGCAGATTACATTCATATCGACGTGATGGACGGCCATTTTGTACCGAATATTACATTTGGTCCGAATGTTGTGGAAGCAATCAGACCGCATACAAAGCTGCCGCTCGATGTTCACTTAATGATTGAGCAGCCAGACCGGTATATTCCTGCATTCGCAAAAGCAGGTGCTGATATTATTTCTGTCCATGTAGAAGCTTGTCCGCACTTGCACCGCACGATACAGCACATAAAAGAACAAGGTGTAAAAGCAGGTGTCGTCTTGAACCCGCACACTCCTGTTTCTCAGATTGAGCATGTATTAGAGGATGTAGACCTTGTCTTATTCATGACGGTGAATCCTGGTTTTGGCGGACAGGCGTTCATTCCCTCTGTCCTCACGAAGGTAAAAGAAGTGAAGACCCTTAGCGAACAAAAGGGCTTATCAGACTTACTCATAGAAATAGACGGCGGTGTCAATGTAGAGACTGCAAAGAGCTGTAAAGAGGCGGGCGCTAACTTACTTGTGGCCGGCTCAGCGGTATACGGTAAAAACAACCGTGCAGCCGCCATTCAGGCCATTCGAGAAGCGTAAAAAAAGGAACCAAAGTCACTCTGATCTTTGGTTCTTTTTACATGGAGAGGAGCGTATATCATGCACATACATATCGTAGCCGGCGGTCCTTTTGAATACATCCCGCCCCTTGAACGGGAAGCATCGCAGGACGATATTCTCTGGGTCGGTGTAGACCGGGGGACGCTTTTTTTACTAGAGCACGGCATCATGCCTGCCAAGGCTTTTGGTGATTTTGACAGTGTGACAGAAGAAGAGCTTTGTGAGCTGAAGAAGAAATTGCCTGCCTTGAATGTATTTCAGGCTGAAAAGGATGAAACCGATTTAGAGCTTGCGCTGAACTGGGCCATGCGCCAGCACCCAGCGCATATTCACATCTACGGCATTACAGGAGGAAGGGCTGATCACTTTCTAGGAAATATTCACCTTCTATATCAAGGCATTCAGCACAAGCAGAACATCACTCTTGTAGATAAGCAAAATATCATTCAAATGTTTGGACCTGGTACATACGAAATAAAAGAAGACCCTGATAAAAAATATGTGTCGTTTCTGCCCTTTGGTACATCGGTTGAAAAGCTGACATTAAAAGGTTTCAAATATCCTCTGAAAAATTGTCATATTGAGCCTGGTTCCACACTATGTATTAGTAACGAACTCATCCACTCAAATGGTACTTTTTCTTTTCATGAAGGCATATTAATAATGGTAAGAAGCAAAGATTGACCAACCTATCAATGTGGATGGCTGATTAAGCTCAATTGTGCTGCAAGCGGTACTTTTAGGAGGGGGACAAAATGAAATTTTATACAATCAAACTGCCTAGATTTCTTGGCGGCATTGTCCGTGCGATGCTTGGTTCATTTAAAAAAGATTAATGAGTAATCTCCTTTATTTCCACATAAAAACGCCTGCTACAGTTTATTGTAGCAGGCGTTTACTCTTGCTTATACACGCTCAACTTTACCAGATTTCAAAGCTCGAGCTGATACATATACTCTTTTAGGCTTACCGTCCACTAGAATACGAACTTTTTGAAGGTTCGCGCCCCATGTACGTTTTGTAGAGTTCATTGCGTGAGAACGGTTGTTCCCAGCTTTTGTTTTTCTGCCTGTAATAACGCATTTACGTGCCATTTGTTTCCCTCCTAACTGCGAAAACATCATCATATTCTTCATATACGTACTTAGAGATGCCTCAAGATACTTTAATAATTTACCACAGCTTCAAGGGGTTTGCAAGGATTGTTTACTCCTCTTTCAAGAAAAATACCTTGACATCTTGATAAAAAATCAAGGCTATAGTATAAGTAGGATTGGGTCGGATTGAATGATTTCTTTTAAAAAGAAGGGTCTTATAGTAAAATAGTGATAACTCAGGGCAATTTCTCAAAAAGGGGGAACCAATGTGTCCATTGAACTTAGAACGAAATACGGACAAATTGATATATCAAATGAAGTCATTGCAATGGTGGCAGGAGGCGCTGCGATCGATTGCTATGGTATTGTTGGCATGGCGTCCAAAAATCAAATCAAGGACGGCTTGACGGATATTCTCCGCAAAGAGAACTTCAGCCGGGGTGTTCTTGTGCGTCAAAAAGAAGACCGCATTCATATTGATATGTACATCATCGTCAGCTACGGTACAAAAATATCAGAAGTCGCACATAATGTTCAAACGAAAGTCAAATACACGATTCATCACACAATTGGACTTTCTGTTGACTCGGTCAACATTTATGTACAAGGAGTAAAAGTTACGAACCCGTAGTAAGGAGGAAATATATTGTCTATTAGAAATCTTGATGGCCGCTCATTTGCAAAAATGATTCTTGCAGGTGCTCACCATCTTTCTCAAAACGCACAAATTGTTGATGCGTTAAATGTTTTTCCAGTGCCAGATGGAGACACGGGGACAAATATGAATTTGTCGATGACTTCAGGGGCAAAAGCAGTTGAAGAAACAAATACCGATCATATTGGGAAGGTCGGCGTGGCCCTCTCGAAAGGGTTATTGATGGGCGCAAGAGGAAACTCAGGCGTGATCCTGTCACAGCTCTTCAGAGGTTTCAGTAAACATATTGAACAAAAAGAAACGATTGATGCAAAAGAATTTGCTCTTGCCTTACAGGCGGGTGTTGATACAGCATATAAAGCCGTGATGAAACCGATTGAAGGAACGATCTTAACAGTTGCAAAGGATGCAGCAAAGAAAGCGGTTGCTGTTTCAGCAGCAGAGGATCAAATTGACCGCGTTTTAGAGTTAACGATTGAGGAAGCAAGAGCATCACTTGATCGAACGCCAGATCTGCTTCCTGTCTTAAAAGAAGTGGGTGTTGTCGATAGTGGAGGTAAAGGACTTCTATGCGTATATGAAGGTTTCCTTGCTTCATTAAGAGGAGAAGAGCTTCCTCCTAAAGCGGCTTCTTTACCTACGCTAAAAGAACTCGTTAGTGCTGAGCATCATAAAAGTGCGCAAAGCCATATGAACACAGAAGATATCGAATTTGGCTACTGTACTGAATTTATGGTGAAATTTGAAGAAGACAAACAGTCCTTTGATGAGAATGCCTTCAGAGAAGACTTAAGTGAATTCGGAGATTCACTTCTTGTGGTGTCTGACGATACACTGGCGAAAGTTCATATTCATGCAGAGCAGCCAGGAGATGTCTTATCCTATGCACAGCGCTACGGCAGCTTAATTAATATGAAAATAGAAAACATGAGAGAGCAGCATAGCTCAATCGTGAACGAAGAAAGAGAACATGTGCCTGCTGCACCAAAAGCACCTGCTGCTGAAAAACAGCGCTTTGGCGTCGTCAGTGTCGCAATGGGGGAAGGAATTGCTGACTTGTTCAAAAGCATCGGAGCTTCCGTCGTCATTGAAGGCGGACAGACGATGAATCCGAGCACAGAAGACATTGTCACAGCAATAGAAAGCGTACATGCCGAAACCGTCTTTATCTTACCTAATAATTCTAATATTGTCATGGCAGCTAAACAGGCGGCAACTGTCTCAAACCGTGAGGTCGTTGTCATTCCGACGAAGACCGTTCCTCAAGGAATGTCGGCACTTCTTTCTCTCAATGAAGCAGCTTCAAATGAAGACAACGAAAGAGCGATGCTAGAAGCGATTGACCATGTGAAAAGCGGGCAAATTACCTTTGCAGTGAGAGATACTCAAATTGATGGCATCGACATTGCCAAAGGTGACTATATGGGTCTGTTCAACGGAAAAATCACGTTAACAGCGAAAAATCAATTAGATGCAGCAAAAGAACTTCTCACCAAAATGGTGTCAGAAGATGATGAGATCGTCACAATCATTAAAGGGGAAGATGCACCATCTGATGAGCTGGATGCACTGCAAGCCTTTATTGAAGAAACATTTGAAGATGTAGAAGTTGAAGTCCACGATGGAAAACAGCCGCTTTATTCATATATTTTGGCGGTTGAATAACGAAAGAAGGGCAAATAAAGCCCTTCTTCTTCTTTTGCAATTTTTTACTAGCCATTCCACGGTGAAATGAGTTGCGGGAAACGAATGAATCCATTAGTCTAAAGAAAGAACCAAACCATACGCGAGTGGTGATGAGAGGGGAAGACCTATGAAATTTAGAAGTGTGTTTGATATTATTGGACCTGTCATGATTGGGCCATCAAGTTCGCACACAGCGGGTGCGGCTCGTATAGGGAGAGTAGCTCGCAGCTTATTTGGAAGAGAACCGAAGCGAATTGTCGTTTCATTTTATGGTTCTTTTAAAGATACGTATAAAGGACACGGTACAGATGTCGCCATTATTGGCGGTGTTCTTGACTTTGATACATTTGATGAACGAATCAAAACAGCGATCGATATTGCAAAAAGCAAAGAGATCGACATTGAATTTAAAGAAGAAGAGGCGGTGCCGGCGCATCCGAATACAGCAAAAGTAGAGATTTCAGATGCGAACGGAAGCCTTGAATTAATCGGGATTTCCATCGGCGGAGGGAAAATAGAAATAACAGAATTAAATGGCTTTGAGCTCAGGCTTTCAGGGAATCATCCTGCCATTCTTGTGGTTCATAACGATCGCTACGGGACGATTGCGGCAGTTGCTAATGTCCTAGCGAAATTCGCCATCAACATCGGTCATATGGAAGTGGCGCGTAAAGATGTCGGGCAAGAGGCACTGATGACGATTGAAGTTGATCAAAATATTGACCCAGCTGTCCTATCAGAGCTTGAAACGCTGCCAAACATTATTCAAGTCACACAAATTGCAGAGTAACAACAAGGAGGTTATGAATGATGTTTAAAAACGTCAAAGAACTCGTGCAGCTAACAGAAGAACGGAATACCTCCATTTCAGAGATTATGATTGTGCAAGAAATGGAAGTGACAGGGAAGTCACGTGAAGAAATTTTCTCGCAGATGTACCGCAACCTAGAAGTGATGGAGCAGGCCGTTGAAAACGGGCTGAAGGGTGTGAAATCATTATCAGGCTTAACAGGCGGAGATGCAGTCAAACTTCAAGCCTATATCGCCTCAGGCAAAACGCTGTCTGGTCATACGATATTAGATGCTGTCAGTAAGGCTGTTGCAACAAATGAAGTCAATGCCGCAATGGGAACCATTTGTGCCACGCCTACAGCAGGCTCAGCAGGTGTTGTACCAGGTACGTTATTTGCAGTAAAAGAAACATTAAAGCCAACAAAGGAACAAATGGTCAGATTCCTATTTACTTCTGGCGCATTTGGTTTTGTTGTGGCCAATAACGCTAGCATTTCCGGTGCAGCAGGCGGTTGTCAGGCAGAGGTAGGTTCTGCATCAGGTATGGCGGCAGCAGCGATTGTCGAAATGGCAGGCGGGACACCGCAGCAATCTGCAGAAGCGATGGCGATTACACTGAAAAATATGCTTGGACTTGTTTGTGATCCAGTAGCGGGACTTGTCGAGGTACCGTGCGTGAAACGAAATGCAATGGGTGCATCTAACGCTATGATCGCAGCAGACATGGCTCTTGCTGGCATCACAAGCCGAATCCCTTGTGATGAAGTCATTGATGCGATGTACAAAATCGGTCAAACGATGCCAACAGCTCTTCGCGAAACTGCACAAGGCGGTCTCGCTGCGACACCGACAGCAAGAGAGCTTGAAAAGAAGATTTTCGGAGGTGTGACCTCATCTCGTGATACAGAAACTGCAAGATAATGTCTCTGTCCTGAAGGGGATTGGAGAGGAAACCGAAAAAACACTCAATGAACTTGGAATCTACACAGTAGCCGATTTACTCGGCTACTTTCCTTATCGATATGACGACTATGAGCTTCGTAACTTAGAAGAAGTCAAACATGACGAACGTGTCACAGTTGAAGGAAAAGTACATAGTGAGCCCGTTCTCACCTATTATGGAAAAAAACGAAGCAGGCTGACATTCAGGCTGCTTGTCGGGCGTTTTCTCATTACAGTGATTTGTTTCAATCGCCCGTATTTAAAACGAAGCCTTGTGTTAGGTGATACAGTTTCCGTTACAGGAAAATGGGATAAAAACCGTCAATCTATCATGGTGCAGGAATTTAAAAAAGGGACGCACGAGCAAGATGGCAGTATAGAGCCCGTTTATTCAGTAAAAGAAAATGTGACCGTGAAAATGATGAGGCGCTTTGTAAAGCAGGCCTTGTCACTTTATGCAGACAAAGCGGAAGATCCATTGCCAAAGCAGCTTGTCTCTGCCTATAAACTCATGTCCTATCAGGAAGCATTAAAAGCCATTCATCTTCCAGAAACAAGGGACTCGCTCAAGCAAGCAAGACGCCGTTTTGTGTACGAGGAATTTCTCATTTTTCAGCTGAAGATGCAGGCGATTAGAAAGAAAGAACGAGAGAGAACATCAGGCATCCAGCATCCGTTTTCCAAAGAGGCTGTTTTTGAGTTTGTTAACAGCCTGCCATTTCCGCTGACGAAGGCACAATCAAGAGTACTTGATGAAATCATGTCGGACATGGCGTCTCCATATCGAATGAACCGGCTGCTTCAAGGAGATGTAGGTTCAGGGAAAACAGCTGTTGCAGCCATTGCGCTTTATGCCGCTCATTTATCAGGTTTTCAAGGTGCATTAATGGTCCCAACAGAAATTTTGGCAGAGCAGCATGCCGATTCACTTTACCAGCTGTTTGAAAAATGGGGGCTGAATATCGCCCTTTTGACAAGCTCTGTGAAAGGAAAAAGACGCAGAGAATTGCTTGAACGTTTAAAAGAAGGCGAGATTGACATATTAGTCGGCACGCACGCCCTCATTCAAGACGAAGTCGAATTTCAGCAGCTCGGTCTTGTCATCACAGATGAACAGCACCGGTTTGGCGTAGAGCAGCGGAAAAAACTGCGAAGTAAAGGGCAGGACCCAGATGTCTTGTTTATGACGGCCACACCTATTCCGCGAACACTTGCGATCACTGTCTTTGGAGAAATGGACGTATCCGTCATTGATGAATTGCCAGCTGGCAGAAAACAAATCGAAACGTATTGGGTGAAGCATGACATGCTTGAGAGAATTCTTGCATTTGTGGATAAAGAGCTGAGAAAAGGCAGACAGGCATATATCATTTGTCCGCTCATTGAAGAATCAGACAAGCTTGATGTGCAAAATGCGCTTGATGTCCATAGCATGCTCACTGAGGCATACCGCGGCAAGTGGTCAATCGGCTTAATGCACGGGAAGCTGGCGAGTGATGAAAAAGATCAGGTCATGAGAGCCTTTACCGCAAATGAAGTGCAAATTCTCGTTTCAACCACAGTTGTTGAAGTCGGGGTCAACGTGCCGAATGCAACCATCATGGTCATTTATGATGCAGACCGTTTCGGACTGTCTCAGCTTCATCAGTTAAGAGGCCGGGTCGGACGAGGAGAGCATCAATCATTTTGTATTTTAATGGCTGATCCGAAGTCAGAAACGGGGAAAGAGCGGATGCGGATCATGTCCGAAACAACCGATGGCTTTGAGCTGTCTGAAAAGGACTTAGAACTAAGAGGACCCGGCGATTTCTTCGGTAAAAAACAAAGCGGGATGCCAGAATTTAAGGTAGCAGATATGGTTCACGACTATAGAGCGCTGGAAACGGCTAGAAAAGATGCAGCAGATCTTGTCCAATCGGACGCCTTTTGGACTGATCCCGAATACAAAGAACTCCGGCAAACGCTGATAGACAGCGGTGTGCTGGGAGGAGATAAATTAAGCTGATCAAATGCTGGAGGAATTTTCTTGTCTTTTTGAAACAAGGATTGATTTATCATCTATGAGATTATATACTACTATTAGTACCTAGTCATAAATGTACGGATGGTGTCTGCATATGAAACTAAATAAAAAAGAACGTCAAAAGCTTCTCCAGCAAACGATCAGCTCGACTCCATTCATTACTGATGAAGAATTGGCAAGTAAATTCGGTGTCAGCATACAAACGGTTCGTCTTGATCGTTTAGAGCTGTCGATCCCTGAATTACGCGAAAGAATTAAGCATGTGGCCGAAAAGACATTAGAGGATGAAGTAAAGTCACTTCCACTGGATGAAGTAATTGGAGAAATGATTGATGTAGAGCTTGATGATCAAGCCATTTCCATTTTAGAAGTGAGAAAAGAGCATGTATTCAGCCGAAACCAAATTGCCAGGGGACATCATCTCTTCGCCCAGGCAAATTCGCTGGCAGTTGCCGTCATTGACGATGAACTGGCTTTGACAGCAAAAGCGAATATCAGGTTTACAAGGCAGGTGAAACAAGGCGAAAGAGTCGTCTCTAAAGCCAAAGTAGCCTCACATGATAAAGAAAAAGGAAGAACCGTAGTTGAAGTAAACAGCTATGTTGGTGAGGAAGTTGTCTTCTCAGGTGACTTCGTCATGTATCGCTCAAAACAAAAGTAAAAGGTGGCACGTAATATGAGAATTGCAGTCGATGCAATGGGGGGAGATCATGCCCCTAAAGCCATTATTGACGGTGTGCAAAAAAGCTTAACAGCATTTTCAGATATCGAGATTATACTTGTCGGCGATGAAAACAAAATCAAACCATACATAACAAACAACGACCGCATCACGATTTTAGATGCAAAAGAAGTCATTGAACCGACAGATGAACCAGTGCGTGCAGTCAGACGTAAAAAGGATTCATCTATGGTGAAAATGGCGCAGGAAGTGTCTGAAGGACGAGCAGATGCCTGCATCTCAGCAGGAAATACTGGCGCCCTCATGACAGCGGGACTGTTTATCGTAGGCAGAATTGCCGGTATTGACAGACCAGCCCTTGCCCCAACTTTGCCAACACTGGATGGCAGCGGCTTCTTATTACTAGATGTTGGTGCCAACGTTGATGCTAAACCAGAACATCTCGTGCAATATGCCATGATGGGATCCATCTACGCAGAGCGTGTTTTCCCAAAGAGCAATCCGCGTGTTGGACTGTTAAATGTAGGAACAGAAGATAAAAAAGGCAACGATTTAACGAAAAAAACCTTTGAATTATTAAAAGCTTCCGACTTGAATTTCGTAGGAAATGTAGAGTCCCGTGACTTATTAGAAGGTGTTGCTGACGTTGTTGTCACAGATGGTTTCACAGGAAATATTGCGCTTAAAACAATTGAAGGCACAGCCCTTTCTGTTTTTAAAATGCTGAAAGAAACTTTAACATCCAGCTTCACAGCAAAAATAGCAGCAGGCATGATGAAGCCGAAATTGATGCAGATGAAATCTAAAATGGATTACTCCGAATATGGCGGTGCCGCTTTATTTGGTTTAAAGGCACCTGTTATTAAAGCGCACGGCTCTTCTGATGAAAATGCCATTTTCCATGCAATTCGTCAGGCGCGTGATATTGTAGAAAAAGATGTTTCAGCTATCATTCATCAAGAAGTCCAAAAAGAAACGACGAAAGAGTCTTAATTGGAGGTAAAGCAGCATGACTAAAATTGCATTTTTATTCCCTGGCCAAGGCTCTCAAAAAATTGGCATGGGAAAAGATTTATTTGACCAAGAAGCAGTATCTAAAGCTGTTTTTGAAGAAGCAGACAATACCCTCGGGTTTGACTTATCTTCTATGATTTTTGAAGGGGATGCAGAAGAACTGACGCTCACCTTTAACGCGCAGCCAGCTCTTTTAACGACAAGTATCGCCATCTTAAAGAAATTTGAAGAGAGCGGAATCAAAGCAGATTATGCAGCAGGACACAGTCTTGGTGAATACACTGCCCTCGTTGCAGCAGGCGCACTTTCGTTTAAAGATGCTGTTTATGCAGTCAGAAAGCGCGGAGAATTAATGAATGAAGCTGTTCCAGCAGGAGAAGGCGCCATGGCAGCAATTCTTGGCTTAGACAAAGCGGCACTTGAAGAAGTGACAAAAGAAGTGACAGAGAGCGGTCACCTTGTAGAGCTCGCTAACTTAAACTGTCCTGGTCAAATCGTGATCTCTGGTACAGCAAAAGGAGTAGAACTTGCTTCAGAGAAAGCGAAAGAAAAAGGCGCAAAACGTGCAATTGCCCTTGAAGTAAGCGGACCTTTCCATTCTGCATTAATGAAACCAGCCGCTGAAAAATTTACAGATGTTTTGTCAAAGCTGGATATTGCGGATGCCAAAACTCCGGTCATCTCAAACGTAACAGCAGACATCGTGACTTCTCGTGATGAAATTGAAACAAAGCTCATTGAACAACTGTATTCTCCAGTTCGTTTTGAAGAAAGTGTGGAACGCCTTATTGATTTAGGCGTCACAACATTTATTGAAATTGGTCCTGGCAAAGTGCTTTCAGGTCTTGTGAAAAAAGTGAATCGCCGCCTGACGACGATTTCCGTTTCAGATCAAGAAACAATTGAAGCAGCCATTCAAACACTCAAGGGGGATTCTTGATGCTTACAAATAAAACAGCCGTTGTAACAGGAGCATCACGCGGGATTGGCCGTTCCATCGCGATCGATCTAGCGAAAAGTGGTGCAAATGTTGTCGTGAACTATTCTGGAAACGAAGCAAAAGCAAATGAAGTCGTAGATGAAATCAAAGCACTCGGCCAGCAGGCATTTGCTGTGAAAGCTGATGTCTCAAATGCTGAAGAAGTACAATCCATGATGAAACAAGCAATTGATACCTTTGGTTCAATTGACATTCTTGTGAATAATGCAGGGATCACAAAGGACAATCTGCTCATGAGAATGAAAGAGAATGAATGGGATGATGTCATTAACATAAACTTAAAAGGTGTCTTTAACTGTACAAAAGCCGTGACACGTCAAATGATGAAGCAAAGAAGCGGAAGAATCATCAATTTGGCTTCAGTCGTTGGTGTGTGTGGAAACCCTGGACAAGCAAACTATGTTGCAGCAAAAGCTGGCGTCATCGGATTAACGAAAACAACAGCAAAAGAGCTGGCAACCCGTCATATTACTGTTAATGCAGTAGCACCAGGCTTTATTTCAACAGATATGACAGACAAGCTTGATGAAAATGTACAGACGGAAATGCTCAAGCAAATTCCGCTCGCACGCTTTGGTGCACCTGAAGATATTAGCAACGTCGTTGTCTTTTTAGCTTCAGAAGGAGCAGGTTATATTACAGGCCAAACCATCCAAGTAGATGGCGGAATGGTCATGTCCTAAGAAATATCAAAATTTCATTAGGTTTTCTCTAGTTTTTTAAAAACAATTCAACTATAATACTTTGAGGGGAGGTGAAAGGCAATGGCAGACGTATTAGAGCGTGTATCAAAAATTATTGTAGACCGCCTTGGCGTTGATGAGGCTGACGTGAAAATGGAAGCTTCATTTAAAGAAGATTTAGGCGCTGATTCCCTTGATGTAGTTGAGCTAGTTATGGAACTTGAAGATGAGTTCGATATGGAAATTTCTGACGAAGATGCTGAAAAAATTGCAACAGTCGGTGACGCTGTGAACTACATAAATAGCCAGCAATAAGCGTAACAAAGTCCCGTCTACTTTCGACGGGACTTTGAAAATTTATGTTAGTTTCAACACATTCAGCTGATCAATTGTCAGCCTTTTTCAGATGCTGGGAGCAATGTTTCCCTGCATGTAGAAAGAGAGACTCCATATAATCAGTATCCTTAAAGGCGATTACGCCTACCTGGAGGTTGCTATGCCAAAACAATATAAAGACAAACAGAAACAGAGCAAAAAACTAGAGCAATTTAGAGAATTCCAGCAGCGCATTTCTGTACACTTTAAAAATGAAAAGCTTCTATATCAAGCATTTACCCATTCCTCTTATGTGAATGAACACCGGAAAAAGCCATACGAGGATAATGAAAGACTTGAATTTTTAGGAGATGCTGTTTTAGAATTGACCATCTCTCAATTCTTATTTGCAAAATATCCAGCGATGAGCGAGGGAGATTTAACGAAACTAAGAGCGGCGATCGTATGTGAACCGTCACTTGTATCACTGGCACATGAGCTGTCCTTTGGAGACCTTGTTCTTTTAGGAAAAGGTGAAGAAATGACAGGCGGCAGAAAACGCCCAGCACTCTTAGCGGACGTATTCGAGGCGTTTATCGGCGCACTTTATTTAGATCAGGGGCTGGAGCCAGTTGAACGCTTCCTAGAAGCGTACGTCTATCCGAAAATTAACGATGGAGCATTCTCGCACGTCATGGACTTTAAAAGCCAGCTGCAAGAATTTGTACAGCGCGATGGAAAAGGTGTGCTTGAATATCGCATCCTGCATGAAAAAGGACCTGCACATAACCGGGAATTTGAAGCAAATGTTTCCCTTCGAGGTGAAGTGCTTGGAATTGGAAACGGACGCTCTAAAAAAGAAGCAGAACAGCACGCTGCACAGGAAGCACTTGCTAAATTGCAGAAACATCATATGAACCAATAAAATCCCCCTCGTTATTCAGGGGGATTTCACTCTGTTTTCCATCATCTTTTTTCACTTCATATGGTAAGATGATAGTACTTTAAATACATAAGGAGGATCACTCTCATGTTCCTCAAACGTTTAGACGTGATAGGATTCAAATCATTTGCACAGCGAGTGACCGTGGACTTTGTTAAAGGGGTCACAGCTGTTGTTGGACCAAACGGAAGCGGCAAAAGTAATATTACCGATGCCATCCGCTGGGTACTTGGAGAACAATCAGCGAAAAGCCTCCGCGGAGGAAAAATGGAAGATATCATTTTTGCAGGAAGTGACTCAAGAAAAAGAGTCAATCTAGCAGAGGTGACTTTAACGTTAGATAACGAAGATCACTTTTTACCGATCGATTTTCATGAAGTCAGTGTGACAAGAAGGGTTTATCGTTCAGGCGAAAGTGAATTTCTCATAAACAATCAATCTGTCCGCTTAAAGGATATTATTGATCTTTTCATGGATTCAGGTCTTGGAAAGGAAGCTTTTTCAATCATCAGTCAAGGAAAGGTAGAGGAAATTCTATCAAGCAAGGCAGAAGAGAGAAGAAGTATCTTTGAAGAAGCGGCTGGCGTTTTAAAATATAAAACAAGAAAGAAAAAAGCCGAGAATAAACTGTTTGAAACGCAGGACAACTTAAACCGAGTAGAAGATATTCTGCATGAACTAGAAGATCAAGTAGAACCATTAAGAATGCAAGCATCCATTGCAAAGGACTATTTGCAAAAAAAAGAAGAGCTTGAAAATGTCGAAATTGCCCTAACTGTCCATGACATCGAAGCACTTCATGAAAAATGGACAACACTTGGTGAAGCAGTCGAGCGCTTCAAACAAGATGAAATGAAGCAGTCTACAGATATCCAAGCAAAAGAAGCCAAAATTGAAGAGTCGAGAGACCGCATTCAAGCGCTTGACGAATCAATTAATGACCTGCAAGAAGTTCTTCTTTTCACAAGTGAAGAATTAGAAAAGCTTGAAGGAAAAAAAGAAGTGCTAAAAGAACGGAAAAAAAATGCGGCCGCAAACCAAGGACAGCTTGAAGAAACGCTCGTTCGCTTAACTGAAAAGCAGTCGCTGTTAACCGAAAAGATTGAGCAGCAGAAAATCACGCGGGACAGCCTGCAAAAAGAAGTGCACCAGCTAAAAGATGAAGTGAAAACAAAGCAGCATCAACTGTCGCTTCATAGTGAAGATGTGGAAGGTCAAATTGAACAGCTGAAAAGCGATTATTTTGATCTGCTCAATGAACAGGCTTCCATCCGAAATGAACGTAAATTACTAGAAGAACAGCAGCGCCAGGCAGCGATGCAGCTAGAGCGGCTGACGCAAAATAACCAAAAACATATCGAAGAACGAGTGTCTGTCAAAGAAAAGAAAACAGAAGCTGAGCAGCAGCTTTCAGCACTGGAAGAAGACATTCTGGCTCAAGTCAAACGCTTTAGAGAAGCAGAACAAAAGCTTGAGCAAATGAGACGTCAATACGAGAAAAAAGAAACGGCTCTTTACCAAGCCTATCAATACGTACAGCAGGCAAAATCAAAAAAAGAAATGCTTGAATCCATGCAAGAAGACTTCTCAGGCTTTTTCCAAGGAGTGAAAGAGGTCTTAAAGGCAAAAGAACGGTTAGGCGGTATTCATGGTGCTATTGCAGAGCTGATTCAAACGGATCAGCAGTATGAGACAGCGATTGAAATTGCGCTGGGTGCAGCCACGCAGCACGTCGTTACAGAAAATGAAGCAGCTGCGAGACAAGCGATTGGATACTTAAAGCAGCACTCCTTTGGACGTGCAACCTTCCTGCCAATGAACGTGATCAAAGAAAGAACCATTCAGCTCAGAGATGTTCAAACAGCAGAGCAGCATGCTGCATTTATCGGCGTAGCGAGTCACCTCGTTTCCTTTGACGAAAAGTATCAAAAGGTGATTCAGAACTTGCTTGGAACTGTGCTGATCGTTAGAGACTTAAAAGGCGCCAATGAACTGGCGAAAATGCTTGGACATCGTTACCGCATCGTGACCCTTGATGGAGATGTCGTAAACCCCGGCGGTTCAATGACTGGTGGCGGCGTAAAGAAAAAGAACAACTCTCTTCTATCAAGAAACCGGGAGATCGAAACGTTAACAAAGCAGCTCGTTGAAATGGAAGAGAAAACAACGATCCTTGAAAAAGAAACAAAAGAAACGAAGCAACTAATCGGAGTAAACGAAAGCCAATTAAACGAACTGCGTCAGCGCGGCGAAACGCTTCGTGAAAAGCAGCAAGATCTCAAAGGGAAGCTATACGAACTGCAAGTTGCAGAAAAAAATATCAATGCTCATCTTGAGCTCTATGATCAAGAAAAAGAAGAGTTGCAGCAGCGTTCTACTGAACTCGCGGATAAGGACAAAAAGCAGGTCGCTCTTGAAACCTCTATAGGTGAAAAATTGACGGCTCTTGATCAAGAGATCAATACATTAACAAAGCGTAAGCAGACGCAAAGCTCAACGAAGGAAGCCATTTCAGCTGAATTAACAGAGCTGAAAATCTCGCTTGCCAAAAAAGAGCAGTCCTTAGCGAATGAACAAGAAAAGCTTTCGAGCTTAATGGCTGAATTAGAAGAAGCGGAACAGACGCTGATGGAAACAAAAGAAGATCTGTCACTCTTAACAAGTGAAATGTCATCTAGTTCAAGCGGAGCCGAACAGCTGGAAGAAGCGGCGAAAGAGAAGCTGGAAAACAAAAACAAAACAACCGCCCTCATTTCAGAGCGTCGTAAGCAGCGTCTCGCTCTTTCTGAAACATTAGAATTTGCTGAACGTGAGCTTAAAGAACAAAAACGTTTGTATAAGCAGCTCACCACAAGCTTAAAAGATGAAGAGATTAAGCTTGGCCGTATGGAAGTCGAGCTCGATAACCTGATCGCTTATTTGAACGATGAATATGCTCTTTCATTTGAAGGAGCAAAAGAGATGTATCAGTTGACGTTATCGCCAGATGAAGCAAGAAAACGAGTGAAGCTGATCAAACTAGCCATTGAAGAGCTTGGAACCGTAAACTTAGGCAGCATTGACGAGTATGAACGTGTGAATGAACGCTATCTCTTCTTAACAGAACAGCGAAATGATCTGACAGAAGCGAAAAATACATTATTCCAAGTCATCGAAGAAATGGATCAAGAGATGACAAAGCGTTTCTCTGAGACATTCTCTCAAATCCGCGGGCACTTTGAATCTGTTTTCCAAGCATTATTTGGCGGTGGAAGAGCAGATCTTAAGCTGACAGATCCAAATGATTTACTCAACTCTGGCGTTGATATTGTCGCGCAGCCGCCAGGGAAAAAACTGCAAAACTTAAGCCTTCTTTCAGGCGGAGAGAGAGCCTTAACAGCGATCGCTTTACTATTCTCTATTTTAAAAGTGAGACCTGTTCCATTCTGCGTGTTAGATGAGGTAGAAGCGGCACTTGATGAGGCAAATGTTTTCCGTTTTGCGCAATATTTAAAGAAATACAGCCAGGAAACACAGTTCATTGTCATTACGCACCGCAAGGGAACAATGGAAGAAGCCGATGTGCTCTACGGCGTGACCATGCAGGAATCAGGTGTTTCAAAGCTTGTATCTGTCAAACTAGAAGAAACGAAAGAGCTTGTCCAGTAATTAAAGGAGGTTTTTGAACCAATGAGCTTTTTTAAGAAATTAAAAGAAAAATTTACGCAGCAAACCGATTCAGTATCAGAAAAGTTTAAAGATGGACTCGAAAAAACGAGAAACTCCTTCCAAGGAAAAGTAAATGAACTGATTTCCCGCTACCGCAAAGTCGACGAAGACTTTTTTGAAGAGCTGGAAGAGGTTCTGATCGGCGCTGATGTCGGTTTCACAACTGTGATGGAACTGATTGATGAGCTGAAAAAAGAAGTGAAATTAAGAAACATTCAAGACCCAAGCGAAGTACAAGCGGTCATTTCTGAAAAACTGGTTGATATCTACAATAGCGGAGAGGAACAAATCTCTGCGCTGAACATTGAAGACGGGCGTTTGAATATCATTTTATTTGTAGGCGTCAACGGTGTTGGAAAAACAACGACGATCGGCAAGCTTGCAAACAAGCTGAAAAATGAAGGGAAATCCGTCATTTTAGCAGCAGGTGATACGTTCCGTGCCGGTGCCATCGAGCAGCTTGAAGTGTGGGGAGAACGTTCAGGTGTTCCTGTCGTCAAACAAACAGCAGGCTCTGATCCAGCAGCGGTGATCTATGATGCCGTTCAATCAGCAAAAGCGAAAAATGCGGATGTCCTCATCTGCGATACAGCAGGAAGACTTCAAAACAAAGTCAACTTGATGAAAGAGCTGGAGAAGGTCAAGAGAGTCATTGAGCGCGAGGTTCCAGATGCACCTCATGAAGTATTGCTCGCTCTTGATGCGACAACGGGTCAAAACGCGATGGCACAAGCCAAGGAATTCTCTAAAGCGACAAATGTCACAGGAATTGCTTTAACAAAGCTTGACGGTACTGCAAAAGGCGGAATTGTTCTTGCGATTCGAAATGAGCTGAACATTCCCGTGAAGCTTGTTGGTTTAGGTGAAAAGGTGGACGATCTGCAAGAGTTTGATGCAGAATCATATGTGTATGGATTATTCTCAGACGTAATTGATCAACAAGACTAACAAAAAAATGCCGGCGAAACTGCTGGCATTTTTATTTATACGCCGCTTCATGAAGTGACAAGATAAAAACTTGACACACAGAAGAGAACCGTGTAAACTTAGTTGATGTAAAGGGAATGAACTTAACAAAGGGGAGAGAGCCCATGACGCTTGAAAAAACAACGAGAATGAACTACTTGTTTGACTTCTATCAATCGTTGTTGACCGCAAAGCAAAAGAGCTACATGTCGCTTTACTACCTAGACGATTTTTCCCTCGGTGAAATTGCGGATGAATATGAAGTATCAAGGCAGGCTGTTTATGATAATATTAAACGGACTGAAGCGATGCTTGAACAATATGAAGAAAAGCTGCTCTTGTTTAAGAAATTTAAAGAGCGTAAAGAACTTCTCAAAAAAATGAGAGAGCTTGTAGCTGATTCTGCGCAAACAGAAGAAGCAGAAGCTTTAATTGAATCGCTTGAGAAATTAGATTAGGAGGCGGCACAGTATGGCATTTGAAGGATTAGCCGACCGACTGCAGCAGACGATTTCAAAAATCCGCGGCAAAGGAAAAGTGTCAGAGCAAGATGTAAAAGAAATGATGCGCGAGGTACGCCTTGCCCTTCTTGAAGCTGACGTCAATTTTAAAGTAGTCAAAGACTTTGTGAAAAAAGTAAGTGAGCGGGCAGTTGGACAAGAGGTCATGAAAAGCCTTACCCCTGGACAGCAGGTCATTAAAGTTGTAAAAGAAGAACTCACTGAATTAATGGGCGGAGAAGAGAGTAAGATCGCTGTAGCGAAAAAATCTCCGACCGTCATTATGATGGTTGGTCTTCAAGGGGCAGGTAAAACAACCACAACTGGGAAGCTAGCCAATTTACTTCGCAAAAAACATAATCGCAAGCCGATGATGGTGGCTGCTGATATTTACAGACCAGCAGCGATCCAGCAGCTTCAAACGCTTGGGAAACAGCTTGATATGCCGGTGTTTTCATTAGGTGATCAAGTCAGCCCTGTCGAAATTGCCAAACAGGCAATTGAAAAAGCGAAAGAAGAACACCATGATTATGTCATTTTAGATACAGCAGGACGTCTTCATATCGATGAAGAATTAATGGATGAACTTCAGAAAGTAAAAGAAGTAGCGAATCCAGAAGAAATTTTCCTAGTTGTTGACTCTATGACAGGTCAAGATGCGGTCAATGTCGCAAAAAGCTTTAATGAACAGCTTGGTTTAACGGGTGTCGTTCTCACAAAACTAGATGGTGATACAAGAGGCGGTGCAGCACTTTCTATTCGAGCTGTCACTAACACGCCTATTAAATTCGCTGCACTAGGAGAAAAGCTTGATGCGATTGAACCATTCCATCCAGAGCGGATGGCATCAAGAATTCTTGGCATGGGAGATGTGCTCACGCTGATTGAAAAAGCACAGGCAAACGTCGACCAAGATAAAGCGAAAGAGCTTGAGCAAAAAATGCGGACAATGAGCTTCACGCTCGATGATTTCCTCGAGCAGCTTGGCCAAGTTCGGAATATGGGTCCTCTTGATGAACTGATCCAAATGATGCCGGGAGCCGGTAAAATGAAAGGGCTCAAAAACGTCCAAGTAGACGAAAAGCAGCTCAATCATATTGAAGCGATCATTAAATCAATGACGACCAAGGAAAAAGAACAGCCAGAGGTCATCAATGCAAGCCGCAGAAAACGGATTGCAAAAGGAAGCGGAACATCTGTACAGGAAGTCAATCGCCTTTTAAAGCAATTTGATGAAATGAAAAAGATGATGAAGCAAATGACCAACATGTCCAAAGGAAAGAAAAAGGGCTTTAAATTACCATTTATGTAATTGGTTATACATGATAAAACCGTTGTTAAGAAAAAACACTTTACAAACCCTTTTATCATTGTTAATATACTATCTTGTTGAAATATTTTCGGAGGTGCTAGTAAAATGGCAGTAAAAATTCGTTTAAAACGTATGGGAGCAAAAAAATCTCCTTTCTATCGTATTGTTGTAGCAGATTCTCGTTCACCACGTGACGGTCGTTTCATCGAAACAGTTGGAACTTACAACCCAGTGGTATCACCAGCTGAGGTGAAAATCAACGAAGAATTAGCGCTTAAATGGCTTCAAAATGGTGCGAAACCATCTGATACAGTTCGCAACCTTTTCTCAAGCCAAGGAATTCTTGAAAAATTTCATAATGCGAAAAACAGCAAATAATGAATGAGCTGTCCTTGGAAGAATTGATTGTGTCCATCGTCGAGCCACTTGTTGATTTCCCAGAAGATATTCACGTATCTTCATTAGAAAAAGATGAACAGGTGATTTACACACTGTCTGTCAATGCTGAAGATACCGGAAAAGTGATCGGAAAGCAGGGACGTACAGCAAAAGCGATACGAACAGTCATTTTTGCAGCAAGTGCAGAGTCTTCTAAGAAAGTTCAACTTGAGATTGCTGACTAAAAAGGGAGAGGGCTTAGGACCTCCCCTTTTTTTACACGTTTAAATCTATTTATCGTTATACTGTAGAGGACAAATGCCTTCGGATAGGGGGACAAAAAGGAAGATGCAGATCATTCAACATGTCACCGTGATGCAAGTATTAACTGAAAGCAGTAAGGACAAACTGTTAACGACTTTTTTGGAGAAAAAAGAAAGACTAGAACGTGAATGCAATCAACTATATTTTCAACTAAAAAAACATGAAAAAGAACCACATCAGCAAGAAGCCATCCCTCAATTTCAAAAAGCGATCGATAAAAGGCAAGAGAAGATCCGGCAAATTGATTTTCAAGTAGAGCAGCTGCATATTTTGCCGCTTGGAAGTGAAATGAAAGAAACAGAAGTGGATGCATTGGTTGAAGTAAAAATAGGTGATAAATGGGATGACAAGATGCAAGATAATGTCATCGTCGTGAAAGACGGCACCATTGTGGAAATACGTCAGGGGTGATTGAGAACATGGAGCTAGAATGGTTGAATGTTGGAAAGATCGTCAATACACACGGAGTGCGCGGAGAAGTACGCGTCGTGTCAAAGACGGATTTCCCAGAAGAGCGCTACAAAAAGGGAAGCGTCCTCTATATTTTTAAGCAAGGTCAAAGCGAGCCGCTGAAAGTGACTGTCGCATCACATCGCCAGCACAAACAGTTTGATTTGCTCACATTTGAAGAAATCAACTCATTAAATGAAGCAGAGCATTTGAAAGAATCAATCTTAAAGGTAGAAAAAGAACATCTTGGGTCATTAGACGAAGGAGAATTTTATTTCCACCAAATCATTGGCTGTGAAGTATACGATGAAGAGGACAAGCTGATCGGCCAAATCAAAGAAATCCTTACGCCAGGGGCAAATGATGTGTGGGTGGTTGGAAGAAAAGGCAAAAAAGATGCCCTCATTCCATATATACCATCTGTCGTCAAAAAGATCGATATCTCATCCAAAACCGTACACATTGAAGTGATGGAAGGACTTATTGACGAATGAAAATCGATTTCTTAACCCTTTTTCCTGAAATGTTCGAAGGTGTACTTCACTCATCGATCTTAAAAAAAGCACAGGAGAAAGAAGCTGTCTCATTTCAAGTCGTCAATTTTAGAGAGTATTCGGATCATAAGCATAAAACAGTGGATGACTATCCGTATGGCGGCGGTGCTGGTATGGTACTGAAAGCGCAGCCCGTATTTGATGCGGTAGAAGATTTAACGAAAAAAGCAAGCACGAAACCCCGAATCATTCTTGTCTGTCCTCAAGGAGAAAGATATACACAAAAGAAAGCAGAAGAACTTGCAAAAGAAGAGCATCTTATGTTCATTTGCGGCCACTATGAAGGCTACGATGAGCGCATCAGGGAGCATCTTGTCACAGATGAGATCTCAATCGGAGATTTCGTCCTCACAGGCGGAGAGCTGCCAGCGATGATGATTGCAGACAGTGTGGTCAGGCTTTTGCCTCATGTGCTTGGAAAAGAAGCGTCTCACATCGAAGATTCATTCAGTACAGGTCTGCTTGAGCACCCGCACTATACAAGGCCAGCTGATTATAAAGGACTAAAAGTGCCGGACGTGCTTCTCTCTGGAAATCATGCCAAAATTGAAGAGTGGCGGCGCAAAGAATCCTTGAAGCGAACCTATACAAGAAGACCAGATTTGATCGATTCTTGCAAAACATTAACGGATGAAGAAAAAAGATGGCTTTGGCAGCTTCATAATGACTAGATTGTATTGCACACGGCATAGAGGTATGGTATGATACTACTTGTGACTTGGACGGCTTGCTGATCCAAGTTTGAAAACGATGTTCCGCTGCAATGAAGAAAGAGGACATGAGCATCTGTTGGAAGGAGTTGAAAACGATGCAACATTTGATTGAAGAAATCACAAAAGAACAATTACGCACTGATCTTCCTGCGTTCCGTCCTGGTGACACTTTACGTGTACACGTTAAAGTTGTCGAGGGTACTCGTGAGCGTATCCAGATCTTTGAAGGTGTTGTAATTAAGCGTCGTGGTGGTGGAATCAGCGAAACTTTCACAGTTCGTAAGATCTCTTACGGTGTAGGCGTTGAGCGTACATTCCCTGTACACACACCAAAAATCGCTAAGATCGAAGTTGTACGTCACGGTAAGGTACGTCGTGCGAAACTTTACTACCTACGTGAACTTCGCGGTAAAGCGGCTCGTATCAAAGAAATCAGACGATAATGATATCAAAGGAAAGAGCTTGTTACCTGTAACAGGCTCTTTTTTTGTACAATGTATAAAGATAATGGTAGAAGAAAGAAGGTGCACATATGACGATTCAATGGTTTCCAGGCCATATGGCAAAAGCAAGACGTGAAGTCACAGAAAAATTAAAGCTCATCGACATCGTATTTGAATTAACCGATGCAAGAATTCCGATGTCCTCTAGAAACCCAATGATCGAAGAAATCCTTCAAAACAAACCCAAAATCATGCTCTTAAACAAAGCAGATAAAGCAGATCCTCGTATGACAAAGGAGTGGCAGGCGCATTTTGAGCAGCAAGGCGTTCGGTCACTTGCCATTAACTCTGTCGATGGACAAGGGTTAAATCAGATCATCACGACTTCAAAAGAAATTTTAAAAGAAAAGTTCGACCGCATGAAAGCAAAAGGCGTCAAACCACGTGCCATTCGAGCACTGATTATCGGAATTCCCAACGTCGGCAAATCGACCTTAATCAATCGTTTAGCAAAAAAGAACATTGCCAAAACAGGAGACCGGCCTGGTATTACGACATCACAGCAATGGGTAAAGGTAGGGAAAGAACTAGAACTGCTCGATACCCCTGGAATCCTCTGGCCGAAGTTTGAAGATGAGCAAGTAGGACTCAGACTTGCGGTGACTGGAGCGATCAAAGATTCGATCATCAATTTACAGGATGTCGCTGTGTATGCACTTCGTTTTCTAGAAGAGAACTACCCAGAGCGATTAAAAAAACGCTATGACCTAGCGGAGATACCTGAAGATACGGTTGAGCTGTTTGATGCAATTGGCACTAAGCGCGGCTGTCTAATGAGCGGGGGATTCATAAACTATGACAAAACCACCGAAATCATTATTCGGGATATTCGAACAGAAAAATTTGGTCCCCTCACTTTTGAGAAGCCTGAAAGCTAAAAGACACGCAGCTCATGCGGGTCTTTATTTTTTGCGAAAAACTGCCGATATAAAGAAGGAGGCTGCGAAAAAGCCTATGTACACGGTGAAACAAATAAAAGAACTTATAGAAAAGCATGCAGGAGACGAGTCCTACATTCGCGAGCTTGTGAAAGATGATACGAGAAAAAGTGTCCACAAACTCGTAGAAAAGTGGCACAAAGAGAGAGAAAAGCAGCAAGCACTTCGCGCAGCATGGCATGACATGCTGCAATTTGAAAACAAAGCAAAGGCGCAGGGATACACATGTATTGCTGGAATAGATGAAGCAGGAAGAGGACCGCTTGCCGGCCCAGTTGTGGCAGCAGCCGTTATATTAAAGGAAGATACAGTCCTGCTCGGTTTAAACGACTCAAAGCAATTATCTGAGAAAAAAAGATTGGCTTATTATGATTTAATTCAAAAAGAAGCACTTGATATCGGAATCGGCATTGTTGATGCGGCTACGATTGATGAAATCAATATTTATGAAGCATCAAGACTGGCGATGGTAAGAGCTGTAGAGCAGTTAACTCATACACCTGATTATCTACTCATAGATGCCATGACACTCCCGCTTTCTACTCACCAAGAGAAGATCATCAAAGGAGATGCAAAAAGTGCATCCATTGCAGCAGGTGCATGTATTGCGAAGGTGACAAGGGATCAGATGATGGAAGAGTACGGGCGTAAGTATCCTGAGTATCAATTTGAAAAACATAAAGGGTACGGAACGAAAGAGCACCTGGCTGCGATTCAAACACATGGTGCTACCCCCATCCACCGGTTATCGTTTGCGCCAGTGAAATCTGTTATATCATAAATTTTAATCTAAGGAGGCTGCCTGTGATGACAAGAGTTGAGGACATACATACAGCACTGAATAGCCGGCTGAATACGGCCGAATCGGTTCCATTAAACACCGAAGGGAAGGATAATGTTCATCGGCTGATTCTCGGTAAAGTACTAAAAATGCTTGGAGATGATACAGCCCTTGTTCAAATAGGTTCAACGAAAATAAAAGCACAGCTGGCGGCTCAGCTTAAAGCAGACGCATTTTATTGGTTCCAATTTGAACAAGAGGGTGGAGGCAGCCTCAATAAACTAAGACCCGTTCAGCAATTTGATCAAGATCCTAAGACATTAAAGGATGCAGCAGCCAAACTATTAGAAGGTCTCTCACTGAAAAATGGGCTTGAAAACATGCTGACAGCTACAGCTTTTTTAAAGGAAAAGTCCGTCATCAACGAAGGAGAGTTAAAAACGGCAGTGAAGTGGATCGAACAGCTTCAAGGAGCTGATGTGAAGAAAGGGCTCCAGGCCCTCCTCTTTGCTTTAAAGAAAGATTTACCGATCCAGCAAGGGGTGCTTCAATCTATTTTAGCCGTAAAATCACCCTCTGCCCTTCATCAGGATATAACAGCGCTATTAAATCAATTAACACAGCTTCCGAAGCACACAGATGCCACACAGACACTTATACAAGCCGTTCGGTCAGTTGTAGATGCAGAGACAGCCGTCCATTCAGAAAAGCTCTTATCGGTCCTTCTAGCAGCGAGAGAAGGAGAGGCGAAGCAAGGTGGCAGTTTACCAGTAACGACTCAGCTCAATCCGTCTCAGCAAAAAGAAAATAGCCATGCCGCAATCGTTCAAGAGCGTCAGTCGTCCCAAGTTCTTCAGACAAACGTGCAGCAGTCAACAAGTCCAAAAGGGCTGCAAATCCCGCCTCAGCAAATTGAGCGGATACTGGCAAGTTTGATGAAACAAGGTGCAGACGGGCAGCAAGAACCTAACTTAAAACAGCTCACAGCATTGCTGCACGGGCTCCAGCAGGCAGGATCTCAGCCTGACGCAAAAGCAGCTGTGCTTCAAAAAGAGTTTCCTTTCCTGTCAAAAGCAGAGGCAAAAGCTTTGGCCCAGGTAGTGCAGCAGACAGAACCAACATTAAGTAATAAAACCGATGTGCTCGATTTACTTATGACGATGAAAAAGGCAATAGGTGTACGTGATGAAATTGGTATGCTGAAACTGCTTGAAAAAGGCAGCCAGGATGTCAAAAGTCAGGAGCTGCACCAATTAAAGCTCACCTTAAATGATGTGAGGCAGGCGGATTTACCAGAGCCCGTTAAAAAAGAAGTGGATCAATTGTTTCATAGATTGAATGGACAGTTATTTGTGCAGCAGGAGAACCAAACCGTCAGTCAAATGATGATTTCCTATCCGCTTTTCTCAAAACATAGTGTTCAAGATTTAACCTTTATTCTAAAAGGACATAAGAAAAAGGATGGCTCTATTGATATTTCTCAGTGCCGCCTTATGTTTTATTTAAACATGGAAAACCTTGAAGAAACCTTGATAGACTGTACGATTCAGCAAAAGGTCATGTCCATTACAGTCGAGACAGCCCATGAACTGCAAGGCACCATTAATCCAATGATTCCGGCTGTTCGAGAGAATTTAAATGCGCTAGGATACAGTTTAACGGGAATTACAGCAAAAAAGAGACAAGAGCCAGTAGAACCGTCTCAATTTCTAGATGAACACTTTCATAAAATCAGCGAGAAAGGGCTGGACTTACGAGTATGAAGGATTCAAAACCGCTTAGAAGAGCGGTCGCTCTGCATTACGATGAAGAAAAACAAAAGGCGCCAAAAGTCGTTGCAACAGGCAGCGGCTATGTGGCAGATCATATTATTGAAGAAGCCAAAAAGTCGGGAGTCCCAATCCAGGAAGACCGTAATCTAGTCGAACTCATGCGCCACTTAACATTAGATGAGGAGATCCCTGAAGCGTTATACGATACTGTAGCAGAAATTTTTTCGTTTATCTACAGGTTAGATCAAAAAATGAAAAAATAAGGTAAAATAAGTGATTTGGCTGAAAAATTTATATTTTTAATAAAATAAAAGTTTGAATGTTTAGAAGGATTTTACGATTTTACATAGAACCCTAGACATTCTCTTTTTTATTCTTTAAAATGAAAGCGCAGTCTATTTTATAATTTTTGTTTCTACATATGTTGGGAGGATGGGAAATGAATATCCATGAGTACCAAGGAAAAGAAATCCTAAGAAAATATGGGGTTTCAGTTCCAAATGGTAAAGTAGCATTTACACCTGATGAAGCAGTGAAAGCATCAGAAGAGCTAGGGAGCTCTGTATATGTCGTAAAAGCACAGATTCATGCAGGCGGCCGTGGTAAAGCAGGCGGGGTAAAAATTGCAAAAACGAAAGATGAAGTGAAAGGGTTTGCAGAGGAATTGCTCGGCAAGACACTTGTCACACATCAAACAGGGCCTGAAGGGCGCGAAATAAAACGCTTACTTATTGAAGAAGGCTGCGATATTCAAAAGGAATACTATGTTGGACTAGTTTTGGACAGAGCGACATCAAGAATTGTATTGATGGCATCTGAAGAAGGCGGTACTGAAATTGAAGAAGTAGCAGAAAAAACGCCAGAAAAAATCGTCAAAGTGGTCATCGATCCAGCGATTGGTCTGCAAGGCTATCAGGCGAGAGAAGTGGCATTTAAAATTAATATTCCAACAAAATTAGTTGGCCAAGCTGTTAAGTTTATGACAAGCCTTTACAATGCGTTTATTGAAAAAGATTGTTCAATTGCTGAGATTAATCCACTTGTTGTAACAGGCGATGGAAAAGTCATGGCACTTGATGCAAAATTAAACTTTGATAGCAATGCCTTATATAGACAAAAAGATATATTAGAATACCGTGACCTTGATGAAGAGGATCCAAAAGAAATTGAAGCATCTAAATATGACTTAAGCTACATTTCTTTAGATGGAAATATTGGCTGTATGGTCAATGGAGCAGGTCTTGCGATGTCTACAATGGATATCATCAAGCATTACGGCGGGGACCCTGCAAACTTCCTAGATGTTGGCGGCGGTGCAACAGCTGAAAAAGTAACGGAAGCATTTAAAATCATTTTATCTGATCAAAATGTCAAAGGGATTTTCGTGAACATTTTTGGCGGCATCATGAAATGTGATGTCATTGCAGAAGGTGTTGTTGAAGCGACGAAACAAGTCGGCTTAACATTACCACTTGTTGTACGTCTTGAAGGAACAAACGTTGAATTAGGGAAGAAAATCCTGAGTGATTCAGGCTTAAATATCACTTCTGCTGAGTCTATGGCTGACGGGGCAGAAAAGATTGTATCTTTAGTCAAGTAGAGCAGAAAGGCAGGGAACCTAAATGAGTGTATTTATTAATAAAAATACGAGAGTAATTGTTCAGGGGATTACCGGTTCAACCGCATTGTTCCATACAAAACAAATGATTGAGTACGGAACAAATATTGTTGGCGGTGTCACACCTGGAAAAGGTGGAACTGAAGTAGAAGGAGTTCCTGTATTTAATACTGTATCTGAAGCAGTTCAGACTACTGGAGCGAACGCTTCTGTTATCTATGTACCAGCACCATTTGCGGCAGATGCCATTTTAGAGGCTGTTGACGCAGAAGTCGATCTCGTCATTTGTATCACAGAACATATTCCAGTGCTTGACATGGTCAAAGTGAAACGGTATATGGAAGGGAAAAAGACAAGACTAGTTGGACCAAACTGCCCAGGTGTCATCACACCTGAAGAATGTAAAATTGGTATCATGCCTGGCTACATTCATAAAAAAGGTCATGTGGGTGTTGTTTCTCGTTCTGGAACGCTTACATATGAAGCGGTACATCAGCTTTCAGAAGCTGGCGTTGGTCAATCGACAGCTGTAGGAATCGGGGGGGACCCGGTAAATGGGACAAACTTTATTGATGTTTTAAAAGCATTCAATGAAGACCCTGAAACACATGCTGTAATAATGATCGGTGAAATCGGCGGTACGGCTGAAGAAGAAGCAGCTGAATGGGTAAAAGCAAATATGACTAAACCAGTCGTTGGCTTTATTGGCGGTAAAACGGCGCCTCCAGGAAAACGTATGGGACATGCTGGTGCTATTATTTCTGGTGGTAAAGGAACAGCTGATGAAAAAGTAAAAACAATGCGTGAATGTGGAATTGAAGTGGCAGAAACACCATCTGTCATGGGAGAAACGTTGATTAAAGTATTAAAAGAGAAGAATCTCTTCGAAGCTTGTAAAACGCATTAATGACACAAGAAGACTTGTTCTTTGACAAGTCTTCTTCTTTCTATCTTAAACTGGAGGAATGGTATGTACAACGTGTCCGAAAGAATGATTTTTCACCGCTTAAAAGGCCTCATCTCACCCTCATTATTAACAAAATGGTGGAAAGTCGATCCTGAACTATATATAAATGAAGAAACACATCATTTTAAACAGGATCGAGCATTACAAACGATCGACTTTACCCGCTTAAAACAAGCTGAAGAAAATGAATTCCCCATTTTTCAACACATCGTTCAAGCCTATTTAAAGCAAAACATTCACATGATTCCCATCACATCACCCTTATATCCCAGCACACTAAAAAATATTTATGATCCTCCCCCTGTGTTATTCCTAAAAGGAAACGTATTATATTTAAATGAAGAAAAAAGTTTAGGTGTAGTCGGCACGCGAGTTCCATCGTCTTATGGAGAAGCATGTGTGAAGAAAATTGTTGGTGAGCTTGTCAAGGAAGAGTGGATGATTGTCAGTGGTTTAGCTAAAGGAATCGATGGACTGGCACATAAAGAGTGCATCAGGAAAAAAGGGAAAACAATCGGCATTATAGCAGGCGGCTTTCAGCATGTATACCCAAAAGAACATGCACAAATGGCTCAATACATGGGCGAACATCATTTGCTTTTGTCAGAGCACCCGCCTTATGTCAAACCAGAAAAGTGGCATTTTCCAATGAGAAATCGTTTAATTAGTGCATTGACGAAAGGGACCATCGTGATTCAGTGCAAAGAAAAGAGCGGTTCTCTTATTACAGCCTATCAAGCGCTTGAGCAAGGCAAAGAAGTATTTGCGGTTGCTGGATCCATCTTTGATTCTAATTCCACAGGTCCGGCAAGACTCATTCAGCAGGGGGCAAAGCTTGTTCATTCCACAAAGGATATTTTAGAGGAATTCTCCTTCCACAGCGTTCAATATACTGAACTCTCATAAAAATATCGTTTGACAAAAGACATCGGAATATTTAATAATAGTGAGGATTTAAGTTTACACTTTGTTTTTCGTGTTTATAATGATGTTCATCATAAAGAATTTTTAATGATTGCCTGTTAGATAGGTGCAATTAACATAAATATGAATTGTGAAATGTATAAAGAGAGAACACCTCTTAAGGGGGATTTTGAGTATGGCTGATTATTTAGTCATCGTTGAGTCGCCAGCAAAGGCGAAAACGATTGAGCGTTATTTAGGAAAAAAGTATAAAGTAAAAGCTTCAATGGGGCACGTAAGGGATTTACCGAAAAGTCAGCTCGGTGTTGACACTGAGCATGACTTTGAACCGAGATATATTACGATTCGCGGGAAAGGCCCAGTTTTAAAAGAATTAAAAACAGCAGCGAAAAAAGCAAAGAAAGTCTATCTCGCAGCTGACCCCGATAGAGAGGGAGAAGCGATTGCTTGGCATTTAGCACACAGCCTTGACCTTGACCTCTCTTCTGACTGCCGCGTTGTTTTTAACGAGATTACAAAGGATGCGATTAAAGATTCCTTTAAGCATCCACGTATGATCAATATGGACTTAGTTGATGCGCAGCA
This sequence comes from Bacillus sp. FSL R5-0712, assembly GCF_038593285.1. NCBI lineage: Bacteria > Bacillati > Bacillota > Bacilli > Caryophanales > Bacillaceae > Bacillus > Bacillus sp. FSL R5-0712. Next base: position 1,586,003 of record NZ_CP151981.1, read on the forward strand.
GGCAAGACGGATATTAGATCGTCTCGTTGGGTATAAAATCAGTCCGATTTTATGGAAGAAAGTGAAAAAGGGCTTAAGTGCCGGACGTGTTCAATCAGTTGCACTCCGCCTGATTATTGATCGCGAGAATGAAATTAATGAATTTAAACCAGAAGAATACTGGACAATTGACGGTACATTCCTAAAAGGAAAAGAAAGCTTCGAAGCGAGTTTCTTTGGCCTCAATGGCAAAAAACATCCATTGAAAACAAAAGAAGATGTAAAAGAAATCCTTTCGAAATTAAAGGGAAGCAAATTCTCTGTAGAGAAAGTAACGAAAAAAGAGCGTAAACGTAATCCAGCTGTTCCGTTTACGACTTCTACTTTACAGCAGGAGGCTGCAAGAAAATTAAACTTCCGTGCGAAAAAGACAATGATGATTGCACAGCAATTATATGAAGGAATTGATCTTGGTAAAGAAGGTACAGTCGGTCTCATTACATATATGAGAACGGACTCAACACGTATTTCCAATACAGCGATTGAAGAAGTATCTGCCTTCATTGATCAGACGTACGGCAAGAATTTCTTAAACACAACAAAACGAACAGCTAAAAAGAATGAAAATGCACAAGATGCTCACGAAGCCATCCGCCCGACTTCGACGTTAAGAAAACCGGCAGATGTCAAGCACGTGCTAAGCCGCGATCAGCTTCGTCTGTACAAATTGATTTGGGAACGATTCGTGGCAAGCCAAATGGCGCCGGCTGTTCTTGATACAATGAGTGTGGACCTTGATCATAACGGTCTTACTTTCCGTGCGAATGGCAGTAAAGTAAAATTCCCTGGGTTTATGAAGGTTTATGTGGAAGGAAAGGACGACCAGCTAGAGGAAAAGGACAAAATGCTTCCTGATCTGAAAGAAGGGGACACAGTTCTTTCAAAAGATATCGAACCGGAACAGCACTTCACACAGCCGCCTCCGCGTTACACTGAGGCAAGATTGGTCAAAACACTTGAAGAGCTCGGTATAGGCCGTCCATCTACGTATGCACCAACATTAGATACAATTCAAAAGCGCGGCTATGTCGCACTTGATAATAAACGATTTACTCCGACAGAGCTTGGAGAGATTGTACTCAACTTAATCATTGAATTCTTCCCTGAAATCATTAACGTTGAATTTACAGCGAAAATGGAAAAGGAACTTGATAGTGTTGAAGAAGGTACGATCGAATGGGTTCGTATTATCGACAGCTTCTATCAAGACTTTGCAAAACGGGTAGAAAAAGCTGAAGCAGAGATGCAAGAAGTTGAGATTGAGCCGGAATACGCAGGTGTTGATTGTGAAGAGTGCGGACATCCGATGGTGTACAAAATGGGTAGATACGGCAAGTTCATGGCGTGCTCTAACTTTCCTGACTGCCGCAACACAAAACCAATTGTCAAAGATATCGGGGTCAAATGCCCGTCATGTCATGAAGGAAACATTGTTGAACGAAAATCGAAAAAACGCCGCATTTTTTACGGCTGTGATCGTTTTCCAGAGTGTGAATTCGTCTCTTGGGACAAACCAATTGAAAGAAAGTGTCCAAAATGCGAAAATATGCTTGTAGAGAAAAAGCTGAAAAAAGGCGTTCAAGTTCAATGTGTCAACTGTGATTATAAAGAGGAACAACAAAAATAGCGGTGAGCAGCCTTGTTCACCTGCTTTTTTATGTCATCAAACAGACCTTACGAAATAGGAGAGTTGTACAATGAGTCAATTTGTAAATGTGATCGGAGCCGGTTTAGCTGGAAGTGAAGCTGCATGGCAAATCGCTAAACGAGGGATTAAAGTCAATTTATATGAAATGAGACCTGTGAAACAAACGCCGGCTCACCACACAGATAAATTTGCGGAGCTTGTATGCAGCAACTCACTGCGTGCGAATGCTTTAACGAATGCAGTAGGTGTATTAAAGGAAGAAATGCGTCATTTAGATTCAGCTATTATCGCAGCAGCAGATGAAAGCTCAGTTCCTGCTGGCGGCGCGCTTGCAGTAGACCGTCATGAATTTGCAGCAAACGTGACAGACCGCGTGAAAAATCATCCGAATGTTACTGTCTTTCAAGAAGAAGTGCAAAGCATACCAGAAGGTCCGACAATTATCGCGACTGGCCCGCTGACATCAGAAGCACTTTCAAAAGAATTAAAATCGTTAACAGGAGAAGAATATCTCTATTTCTACGATGCAGCGGCACCTATTCTAGAGAAAGACAGCATTGATATGGATAAGGTGTACTTGAAATCACGCTATGACAAAGGAGAAGCCGCTTATTTAAACTGTCCAATGACAGAAGAAGAATTCGATCGTTTTTATGAGGCACTCATTTCTGCTGAAACTGTGCCATTAAAAGAATTTGAAAAAGAAATCTTCTTTGAAGGCTGTATGCCAATTGAAGTCATGGCGAAAAGAGGAAAGAAAACGATGCTGTTTGGTCCGATGAAGCCAGTAGGACTGGAAGATCCGAAAACAGGAAAAAGACCTTACGCTGTTGTTCAATTAAGACAGGATGATGCAGCAGGTACTTTATATAACATCGTTGGCTTCCAGACACATCTGAAGTGGGGCGATCAAAAGGAAGTATTCCGTTTGATTCCAGGCCTTGAAGAAGCAGAAATTGTTCGTTACGGCGTGATGCACCGTAATACATTTATTAACTCGCCAAGCCTTTTAAGACCGACTTATCAGTTTAAAAATAGAGATGACCTATTCTTTGCCGGACAAATGACAGGCGTTGAAGGGTATGTCGAGTCCGCAGCGTCCGGACTTGTGGCTGGCATTAACGCCGCTCGTTTTGTCAAAGGAGAAGAGCTTGTGACACTTCCTGAGGAGACGGCGATTGGCAGTATGGCTCACTACATCACATCGACAAACAAGAAAAGCTTCCAGCCGATGAATGCGAATTTTGGTTTGCTGAAAGATCTAGGTGTTCGAATTAAGAACAAACAAGAACGTTATGCAGAGTACGCTAAGCGCGCAATCGAAACTATTCAAACTATTTCGAAATCTCTGTAGTAAAACATTGCACGGAAAGCAAGATATGTGATACCATTTAAAAGCCTTAAAGAGGTGTAAAAATGACGAATAAACAGCGTCTTGTCCACTTATTCATTGAATATCTGCAAATTGAAAAAAACTATTCAGCTTTAACGATCTCAGGATATACAGAAGCCATTGAAGAGTTTGTCAGATTTATGAACATTCAAGGAATAGACGGTTTTGAAGAGGTATCCTATCAAGATACGAGAATTTATTTAACAGAAGCTTATGAAAAAGGCCTGACAAGAAGAACGATTAGTAAGAAAGTCTCTGCGCTTCGCAGCTTTTATAAATTTTTATTAAGAGAACAGCTTGTGAAAGAAAATCCTTTTTTACTCGTTAGCTTACCAAAGCAGGATAAGCGGATTCCTTCATTTTTGTATGAAGAGGAACTAAAAGAGCTTTTTACAGTTTCTGATGTCAGCACACCGCTTGGGCAAAGAAATCAAGCCATTTTAGAACTTCTTTATGCAACAGGTATGAGGGTCAGTGAGTTATGTTCATTAAAAGAATCTGATCTTGATTTATCGATGGATACAGTGCTTGTTCATGGGAAAGGCAGCAAGCAGCGGTATGTTCCTTTCGGGTCATATGCTCATGAAGCGCTCATTACTTATTTAGAGGATGGAAGGCAGAAGCTGAAATCTAAAGGGAAAGACCGCGCTGATACTCATGTGTTTTTGAATCAGCGCGGGACGCCTCTTACAGACCGAGGTGTACGATTCATTCTCACTGAATTAATGAAAAAGGCGTCAGGTACATTACATATCCATCCTCACATGTTAAGGCACACCTTTGCCACGCATCTCTTAAACGAGGGGGCGGATTTGAGAAGTGTTCAAGAACTTCTCGGTCATTCAAATTTATCATCTACACAGGTGTACACGCATGTATCAAAAGATTCTTTAAGAAACACGTACATGTCTCATCACCCAAGGGCTTTTAAACGATCCTAAAAGGAGGTTTTTTCATGTCATCATTTCATGCAACAACCATCTTTGCCGTTCAGCATAAAGGAAAAAGTGCAATGGCTGGCGACGGTCAAGTCACTTTCGGGCAGGCTGTCGTGATGAAACACACAGCAAAAAAAGTGCGCCGTCTTTTTGGAGGCAAGGTGCTTGCAGGTTTTGCAGGTTCAGTAGCCGATGCTTTTACACTCTTTGAAAAGTTTGAAACAAAGCTTGAAGAATATGGTGGTAATTTAAAGCGGGCAGCCGTAGAACTAGCGAAGGAATGGCGAAGTGACAAGATGCTAAGGCAGCTTGAGGCCATGCTCATCGTCATGAACAAAGAAAGCATCCTGCTTGTCTCTGGAACAGGAGAGGTCATCGAACCAGATGATGGGATTTTGGCCATTGGCTCAGGCGGCAACTATGCGCTTAGCGCCGGGAGAGCACTCAAAACCCATGCAGGTGATCATCTCTCAGCGAGAGAAATTGCAAAGGCCGCTCTTGAAACGGCCGGAGAAATCTGTGTCTACACGAACGATCAAATCACTTTAGAAGAGCTTGAATAGAAAGGACATGAGACGTATGGAGAAAAAGCCGTTCACCCCAAGAGAGATAGTTGAAAAGCTTGATCAATACATCATTGGTCAGCTTGATGCGAAAAAAGCAGTGGCGGTGGCTTTAAGAAACCGTTACAGAAGAAGTCTTTTGCATGATAAGCTAAAGGATGAAGTCGTTCCTAAAAACATTTTAATGATCGGTCCAACAGGTGTGGGGAAAACAGAAATTGCCCGCAGAATTGCTCGAATTTCTGGTGCGCCTTTTATTAAAGTGGAAGCGACGAAATTTACTGAAGTGGGTTATGTCGGCCGTGACGTAGAGTCCATGGTGAGAGATTTAGTTGAAACAGCGATTAGACTCGTCAAAGAAGAAAAGATGAAAGATGTTCAAGAGGAAGCAGAAAAACAAGCAAATAAACGTCTTGTTCATTTACTTGTTCCTGGCAAGAAAAAAAGCCAGTCTGTGAAAAATCCGTTTGAGATGCTGTTTGGCGGTTCTGATGAAGATGACCGTGATCGAGATCATTCAAATGAAGAAGTGGAACTCGAATCGACAAGAAAGCGAATCGCTCATCAGCTGGCGATGGGAGAACTTGAAGATCATTACGTTACGATTGAAGTAGAAGAACAGCAGCCTTCCATGTTTGATATGCTTCAAGGCTCGGGTATGGAGCAAATGGGTATGAACATGCAGGATGCGCTCGGCAATCTCATGCCTAAAAAGAAAAAACGCAGAAAGCTGACTGTCAGAGAAGCAAGAAAGGCGTTAACGGCTGAGGAAGCTTCAAAACTGATTGATATGGATGAAGTCAGTCAGGAAGCGGTCTACAAAGCAGAGCAGCAAGGAATTATTTTTATCGATGAAATCGACAAAATCGCCAAAAGCGGTGGTGCATCATCTGCAGATGTTTCTCGTGAAGGGGTTCAGCGTGATATTTTACCGATTGTAGAAGGTTCAACTGTGATGACAAAATATGGTGCCGTTAAAACTGATCATGTGCTGTTTGTTGCAGCAGGTGCATTTCATATGGCAAAACCATCAGATTTGATTCCAGAACTTCAGGGACGCTTCCCAATCCGTGTAGAATTAGATAAATTAAGTATAGAAGACTTTGTGAAAATCTTAACGGAACCAGATAATGCATTATTAAAGCAATATAAAGCTTTACTTGAAACAGAAGGTATATCTCTTGAATTTTCTGACGATGCTATTCATAAGATTGCCGAAGTGGCTTATCATGTCAATCAGGAGACAGATAACATCGGTGCAAGAAGGCTTCATACCATACTTGAGAAGCTGCTTGAAGAGCTTTCATTTGAGGCGCCTGATATTACGATGGAGACAGTGACCATTACACCTCAGTATGTCGAAGAGAAGCTAGGAAAGATTGCAAATAACAAAGATTTAAGTCAATTTATACTTTAACAAATGAATAAAGTAATCTAGGAGGATCATTATTATGGCGTTACTACAAAAAACAAGGATTATTAACTCAATGCTGCAAGATGCAGCGGGGAAACCAGTTAATTTCAAAGAAATGGCAGAAACACTGAGAGATGTCATTGATTCAAACATTTTCGTATTAAGCAGAAGAGGAAAGCTTCTTGGCTACTCCATTAATCAACAGATCGAAAATGCACGTATGAAAAAAATGCTTGAAGATCGTCAGTTCCCTGAAGAATATACAAAGAGTCTATTCAATGTCCCTGAAACGTCTTCAAACCTTGATATTAACAGTGAATATACAGCTTTTCCGATTGAAAACCGGGACTTATTCCAATCAGGTTTAACAACAATTGTTCCAATTATCGGCGGAGGAGATCGTTTAGGTACGTTAATCCTGTCCCGCTTACAAGATACATTCACAGATGATGATTTAATTCTTGCTGAATACGGGGCAACAGTTGTTGGAATGGAGATTCTTCGCGAGAAAGCAGAGGAAATCGAAGAAGAAGCAAGAAGTAAAGCGGTTGTTCAAATGGCGATTAGCTCTCTTTCCTACAGTGAGCTTGAAGCGATTGAGCACATTTTTGAAGAGCTGGATGGAAACGAAGGTCTTCTCGTTGCAAGTAAAATTGCAGACCGTGTAGGGATCACGCGCTCAGTGATCGTAAACGCCTTACGTAAGTTAGAAAGTGCAGGCGTGATTGAATCTCGTTCTCTTGGAATGAAGGGAACGTACATCAAAGTGTTAAACAACAAATTTTTAATTGAACTCGAAAATTTAAAATCTCATTAATCAAAAACCCTTTTTGGCCGAAATAAATGCTGAAAAGGGTTTTTTTATGTGAAAAAATGAGGATTTGTCCGAAAAATGTCACTCTTTTTTCCAAGAAACCCCTTACAAATCTGTAGTGCTTTGAATCTAGGCCTTTATACCTATTCGTAAAATAGATATATATTACGAGTTTTTTTTACATATACATCATAGACTTTAATCCTATTATTTCTTACAATGAACATATGGTTTTACAAATCTCGACATGATTAAATGGAATGAAATACATATGATTGGAGGTATATGGTTTTGGATATATTTTCTGGAACGATAAGCAACCTTGAGAATGCCTTGGGCAGAGCGAATGTTAAGCAAAAAGTCATAAGCAATAATATCGCAAATATAGACACACCGAACTACAAGTCGAAAAACGTCGCATTCCATGACATGCTAAATGATGCGTCAATCAAATTAGATGCTAAAAAAACATACCAAGGTCACATTGATTTTTCAAAAACAGGGTCTAATTATTCAGTTGTTTCGAGCAACCGTACTTCTTATCAAGAAAACGGAAATAATGTCGATATTGATCAAGAGATGAGTGAACTCGCTAAAAACCAAATTCAGTATAATGCGCTGGTGGAAAGAATGAGCGGGAAATTCAATTCTCTTAAAACAGTTTTGACAGGAGGTAAGTGATGTCGATTTTTTCAGGAGTGAACGCTTCGGCCTCAGCATTAACGGCACAGAGGCTCAGAATGGACGTTGTATCCTCAAACCTTGCAAATATGGATACAACAAGAGCTAAACAGGTTGATGGCAACTGGGAGCCTTATAGACGTAAGCTTGTCACATTACAGCCGTCAGGTGAATCGTTTTCATCTATATTGAACTCAAGTATGAATTCGAGCGGCAAATTAGGAAACGGCGTCAAAGTAACAAAGATTACTGAAGACGAAACTCCATTCAACCTTCAATATGATCCTACAAATCCCGATGCCAATGAAAATGGATATGTTCAAACACCAAATGTCGATCCATTAAAAGAAATGGTCGACCTCATCAGCAGCTCAAGATCATATGAAGCAAACGTGACTGCTCTAAATGCGAATAAAAGCATGCTGATGAAAGCTTTAGAAATAGGAAAGTAAGGTGAAAATAATTGGTTAATGCAATATCTCCTTTCCAGCTTCAAACTGCTCAGCAAGCAAGTGAATTGACGAATGCAACGCCCGTTCAGGCGGCTGCACCTAAAAGTCAAACGAATTTCTCTGATGTGCTGAAGAATTCCATTGAGGCATTAAATCAATCACAGCTGAAATCAGACCAGTATACAAATGCGCTTGCACAAGGAAAAGATGTCAATCTCGATGAAGTCATGATTGCTTCACAAAAAGCGAGTGTTACACTCACAGCTGCAACAGAGTTTCGAAATAAAGCAGTCGAAGCGTACCAAGAGATTATGAGAATGCAGATGTAGGAGGTGCTGGTGGACAAAAAAAGACTGAATGGAATGACCGGGGGTTAAGATGAATCGTACTTTAATGCAATTAAGAACAAAAACAGTTGAGTTTTGGCGAAATCGATCAAAATTACAAAAAATACTCATGATTGGCGGCGTTGCTGCCCTAGCAATCATTATTACGGTTGTTAGCATCTTTGCTTCTTCTGAAAAAATGGTTCCGCTCTTTAGAGACTTGTCTGAGGCAGAAGCTGGACAAATCAAACAGGAACTAGATGGCAAAAACGTTAAATCGGAACTTGCAAACAATGGAACAACGATTCTCGTTCCAGAAAAGCAAGCAGATTCTTTAAAAGTAACACTCGCATCTGAAGGGCTCCCTAAGACAGGCAACATTGATTATTCCTTCTTTGCAAACAATTCAGGCTTCGGTTTAACAGATAATGAATTTGATGTTCTGAAAGTAGACGCAACTCAGACAGAACTATCCAATCTGATCAACACGATTGATGGGATTAAAGATTCAAAAGTGATGATTAACCTGCCAAAAGATTCCGTTTTTGTTGGAGAAGAGCAAAGTAATGCATCAGCATCCATTGTGCTGCAAGTTGAGCCAGGCTACACGCTCACACCGCAGCAAGTAAAAGGCCTTTATCATCTTATTTCAAAAAGTGTGCCGAATTTAAAAACAGAAAACATTGTCATTATGGACCAAGATTCCAACTACTACGACTTAAACACCAGCTCCGATTCCTATGCAAGTGGAATGGATGCACAGCAGCAGAAAAAAGAGGAAATCGAAAAGAATCTTCAAAGAAAAATTCAGCAGCTGCTCGGAACAATGATGGGTCAAGATAAAGTAGCTGTATCGGTCACAACAGACATTGATTTTACTGAAGAAAAAAGAAAAGAAGACCTTGTAGAACCTGTTGATAAAGAAAACATGCAGGGAATTGCTGTCAGCGCTGAAAAGATTGCTGAAACTTATTCAGGTAATGGCGCAGCAGCTGGAGGCACCGCTGGAACAGGTGATGATGATGTCACAAATTATCAAGGTGCCGATGGAGCGAATGGAAGCGGAGATTACGAAAAGAGCGAAGATCGTATCAATTATGAAGTCAACCGCATTCATAAAGATATCAAAGAAAGTCCTTATAAAATCAGAGATGTTGGCATTCAAGCATTGGTCGAACCACCAACTGCAAACGATGTAAACTCTTTAACTGCTGAAAGACAAGATGATATCAAAAAGATTCTTTCAACGATCATTAGCACATCGATTGATAAAGAATACACAAATGGTCAAGCGCTCACTCAAGCAGACTTAGATAACAAAATCGTTTTATCTGTATCAAAATTAGACGGTAAACAGCAAACTGCGGCAGATAACCCTTCAAACAATATTCCAATCTGGGTTTATATTGTAGGCGGTGTGCTCCTACTTGCAATTATCGCTCTTATCATTCTTCTTGTACGCAAGCGTAGAAGAGATGAAGAAGAAGAGTTTGAGTTTGATGAACGTACACCAATTGATGTTCCTGATATCGATACTGAACCAGAAACAGAAGAAATGGTGAGAAAAAATCAGCTTGAAAAAATGGCAAAAGAAAAACCAGAAGACTTTGCTAAATTGCTACGCAGCTGGCTGTCCGAGGATTAGGAGGAATAAACATGTCGAGAAAAGATCCAAATCGACTAACAGGCAGACAAAAAGCAGCAATCCTAATGATTTCCTTAGGGCTAGACGTGTCAGCATCTGTATACAAACATCTGTCTGAAGACGAAATAGAAAAATTAACATTAGAAATTTCCAATGTACGAAGTGTAGATACTGCTAAAAAAGATGAAGTCATCGAAGAGTTTCACAGCATTGCCATCGCGCAGGACTACATATCGCAGGGCGGTCTTATGTACGCAAGACAAGTGCTTGAAAAAGCGCTTGGTGAGGATAAAGCGGACAGCATCTTAAACAGGCTGACATCCTCTCTTCAAGTGAAACCATTTGATTTTGCTCGAAAGGCTGAGCCAGAACAAATTTTAAACTTTATCCAGCATGAGCATCCACAAACGATTGCACTTATCCTTTCCTACCTGGATCCAGTGCAGGCTGGGCAAATTTTATCTGAGTTAGGCGAGGAAGTACAAACCGAGGTTGCGAGACGTATTGCCTTAATGGACCGCACATCTCCAGAGATCATCAATGAGGTGGAACGTATTCTTGAACAAAAGCTTTCTTCAACCTTTACGCAGGACTATACGCAAACGGGCGGAGTCGAAGCGGTTGTAGAAGTGCTAAATGGTGTAGACCGTGCTACTGAGAAGACCATTTTAGACACACTTGAAATTCAAGATCCAGAGCTTGCGGATGAAATTAAGAAACGTATGTTTGTCTTTGAAGATATTGTCACTCTTGACAGCAGAGCGATTCAGCGCGTCATCAGAGATGTTGAAAATGATGACTTATTGCTCGCACTCAAAGTGGCAAGCGAAGAGGTCAAAGAAATTGTCTTCCGTAACATGTCACAGCGTATGGTCGAAACATTCAAAGAAGAAATGGAGTTTATGGGGCCTGTCCGGCTTAGAGATGTCGAGGAAGCACAAACCCGTATTGTCAGCATCGTAAGACGACTTGAGGAAGCTGGAGAAATCGTCATAGCTCGAGGCGGAGGAGACGATATCATTGTCTAGGATTATCAAACATGAAACATCTGTTATTCCTGAACAAGGACGGCAAACGATTCCTTTACAGCAAGTACACTTTAAAAGAGAACATCACGAAGAAGAGCTTGTCAATGAAACCGAAGCATCGCAGCTAGTACTCAGTGATGCAGAAGATCAAGCGAGCCGCATATTAGAACAAGCAAACAGTGAGCTGGAAAAAACAATGGCTGAAATCAATCAGCGCCGGACTGAGTTTGAAGAAGAAAGAATGCAGCTCATTGAAGAAGCGAAACAAGCAGGTTATCAAGAAGGCTTCCAAAAGGGCGAAGCAGATGCGAATTTGCAGTACCAAGCTATTCTTGATCAAGCAAATGACATCGTTCGTCTTGCAAGGCAGGACTACGAAGAAAAAATTGAAAGCTCTGCTGAGCAAATTGTGGAACTCGCTTTTGAACTCGCCAAACGCGTTTGGAATGCAGCTGAGGACACGAAAGATCAATTTTTGGCTCTTGTGAAGCAGGTCATTTCAGAAGTGAAAGAATATGATGATATTTCCATCTATGTTGACCCTGAACATTACGAGCATGTGATGGAATATAAAGACGAATTGATTAGAATCCTTCAAAAGGATACACACCTTGCCATTTACTCGGATGAAAAAGCGCCAAAAGGAACTTGTTACGTAGAAACAAGTTTTGGAAAAGTGGAAGCGAGTGTTGATACCCAAATGAATCAGTTGAAAGAAAAATTATTAGAAGTCATTGATTCAGGTGATCACAAATGAAAATGGATGTGCTAAAAGAAACGATTGAAACCGCTGATCCTTATAAACGATTTGGTAAAGTCAATCGAGTGGTTGGGCTGATGATTGAATCTAAGGGACCGGAGAGTTCGATCGGTGATGTATGTCTCATTCATAAAAAAGGGAGCAAGCACCATCCGATAAAAGCAGAGGTCGTAGGGTTTAGAGATGAAAACATTCTGCTCATGCCTTATGTAGAAGCATCCAATATTTCACCAGGAAGTCTTGTTGAAGCGACGGGTGAGTCGCTGAAGGTCAAAGTTGGGACTGGATTAATTGGTGAAGTCGTTGATGCCTTCGGTGATCCGCTTGATGGCAGTATGCTTCCAAAAGGACTTGCACCTGTTTCGACAGATCAGTCACCCCCAAATCCAATGGACAGACCGCCTATTCGAGAAAAGATGGGTGTCGGTGTTAGAGTCATTGACAGTCTGCTCACAGTTGGCACTGGTCAAAGGATCGGGATTTTTGCCGGAAGCGGTGTTGGAAAAAGTACCTTAATGGGGATGATTGCAAAGCAGACAGAAGCAGACCTGAATGTCATTGCTCTTGTTGGAGAGCGTGGCCGTGAAGTTCGTGAGTTTATTGAAAAGGATTTAGGTGCTGAAGGACTGAAGCGATCCATTGTTGTCGTTGCAACTTCTGACCAGCCTGCACTGACGAGACTGAAAGCTGCGTATACAGCAACAGCTATTGCGGAGTATTTCAGGGACAGAGGCAAAAATGTCATGTTCATGATGGATTCTGTTACAAGGGTCGCCATGGCGCAAAGGGAAATAGGACTCGCAACTGGCGAGCCGCCAACAACAAAAGGATATACACCTTCAGTGTTCGCTATACTGCCAAAATTGCTCGAACGAACTGGGACAAATCAGCTTGGTTCGATCACAGCGTTTTACACAGTGCTTGTTGATGGGGACGATATGAACGAGCCCATCGCTGATACAGTGAGGGGGATCCTGGATGGTCACATTGTACTTGATCGTGCTTTAGCCAACAAAGGACAATTTCCCGCTGTTAATATTTTGAAAAGTATCAGCCGTGTCATGAGCAATATCGCAAGTCATGATCACAAGGAAGCGGCTAACCGGTTCCGCCAGCTTTTATCCACTTATCAAAACGCTGAAGACCTCATTAATATTGGAGCATATAAAAAAGGCTCCTCCAAAGATATTGATGAGGCCATGCAGGCTTACCCTCACCTGATTTCTTTTTTGAAGCAGGATGTAGAAGAGGCTGTATCTATTGAAGACAGTGTGAGTTTATTGCTCAGTTTGATGAATAGAGAGGATTGACAAAAACAGTGAGATATCAATACAAATTTCAAAAGCTCTTAGAACTGAAAGAAAGTGAAAAAGACAAGTCACTCGCAGCATACCAACAATCCGTTTCGGCATTTGAGCAAGTTGCTGAAAAACTCTATGAAAATATGAGTAAAAAAGAGCTAATGGAAAAAAGCAAAGAAGAAAAGCTGAGAAGTGGAATGAGTGTTCAAGAAATGCGTCATTACCAGCAATTTGTGACCAACTTAGATAACACCATCCAGCATTATCAGCAGCTTGTGATCATGAAACGCCATCAAATGAATGAAAAACAATCTGATTTAACTGAAAAAAACATTGAGTTTAAAAAGTTTGAAAAAATGAAAGAAAAGCAATTTGAAAAGTTCTCCCTTGAACATAAGGCAATTGAAATGAAAGAAATGGATGATATCTCTATCAGCCAATTCATGTTTCAAGGACATTAGGAGTCGAGATGAATGCCTAAGAAGGAAAAAACGAAGGAATCAGGCGGCGGGAAATTTCAATGGATCTTGTTTATTGTCATCATCCCATTGATTGTGCTTGTGATTGTCACTGGCACGATCCTTTATATGGCAGGTTTTGATCTAAAAAAACCGCTCCAAAACATTCCGGTGATTAGCAGCTTAGTTGGTTCAGATGACACCTCAAAAACGTCATCTTCACCTAATGATCAAAGCGATGCAGAGTTGAAAGAACTGAAAAAGACCATTAAAGAGCAAAAAAATGAACTCGAAATTGCACAAAAAGATTTGAAAACAAGTGATGAAGAGATTAAAAGACTGAATCAAAAAATCAACTCACTTGAAAAAACATCTGAAAATGATGCAAAGAATACGTCAGCCAATGACAGTTCATCGAATAACAGCTCATCAAATAACACGTCAGATAATAACTCGGCAGGGACGTCCTCTGATGCAGCGGCATCCTCTAATCAGCAGACAAAAGGAAAGGTCGCCAGCATTTATGAAAGCATGGACTCAGGAAAATCCGCCAAAATTTTATCAGAATTAAGTGATAAAGAGGCGTTAAAAATTCTTGAAGAGCTGAGCAAAAATAAACTGACAGACATATTAGCAAAACTGACACCTCAGAAGGCAGCAACGTTTACAAAAGAGCTTGCCAAAAAAGAAGAAAGTGAAAATGGGGGTGGACAATAAGTGAAGCTATTGGATATTGGAGCCTTACAGCAATCTTCTCAAGGTCTTTCAGGGCTAAAAGGAGACGGCGCCGCATCTGCACGAGGTTTGTTTAAACAATTGCTTAGCGGAGCAGGCGCTCAAAGCGGTCCTGTTCATGCTGAGACAGCCGATGCAGCCTCTCTTTCTATCAATGATGCGATGCAAATTGTTGAAAAATGGATGCAATCACCTGAAGAAGGAATGAGCGCAGACCTACTAAGTGCGCTTCAAACACTACAAGGTCAAACGCTTGAATCATCCGATCTCAAATCACTTGAAGAATTATTTCAAAAAATGGAATCTTCCATTTACGGTGATCAAGCGGAAAAGCCAGGTTCTGAACATAGTGAACAGCTCATACAAGTCCACTTCTTCATCTATCAATTGCTCAATCAACAGCCGCTCAGCTTTGATGCGAAACTTGTGCAGGATATTGAAGGAAAAGGTCAAGACTTTATCCACTTTCTTTCGAAAAACGGGGTAGATGAAAAACTCATTCAGCAAGTAAAAGAGCAGTTCTTCTCGCAGGGATCAACGCCAAAGCTGAATTCGATGACTCAAAGTGAGCTAAAGCACTTTAATCAGTTAATCGACCATATGATGGCGAATGCGAAAGGGTCTGACAAAGAGTGGAAAATTTCACTTGGAGAGTTGAAAGAGCTAATCTCTCCAAAACAAGAATCTACACTCGCTTCTCCGGCAAAAGGGAATGCATCTCTTGAGTGGCTCATCAAAAAAGAAGTCGTGAAAGGACAAAGCGCTGCTGCACCAGCTTCTGAAAAAATAATGACCCATACACTTTTGCCAGGTCATAAGCAGTTTTTCCAACTGCAGTCAGCGGCTCCTGTTCAGCAGACACAAACGACTGATGAGAAGCCGGGAACAGTTGATCAGCAAATTCTAAACACGTGGAAGCAAATGAAATTCACGCCGTTTGGCAATTCAAGCGGACGCTTCACCGTTCGATTAAATCCAGAAAATCTTGGATTCATTACCATTCAGCTAACGAAGCAAAACGGTATGTATGCGAGTAAAATTACAGCCTCGACGCAAGCAGCGAAAGAGCTGTTAGAGCATCATCTGCCGCAGCTCAAGCAGGCACTTCCGAATATGTCGGTTCAAGTGGACCGTTTCCATATACCGCTTCAATCAAATGAGCAGCCGTTATTTGGACAACAATTTAACGAAGAAAACAAGCAGCAGCAGTCAAAAGGGCAGAATTCCCAGCAGACTGATGAACAGGAAGCAGAATTCCAAGATGTACTGGATGCTCTTGTTGGGTCAGATGAAGAAGAGGAGGAGATCTAATGGCAACAGTTGATGCTACGAATAGAACAGCCGCACAAGCAGACACTTCTTCAAAAACAGAAAAGAAAACAGATACGCTTGGCAAAGATCAATTCTTGAAAATTTTGCTCACGCAGCTTCAAAACCAAGATCCGACAAACCCACTTGATGACCGTGAGTTTGTCACTCAGCTTGCGACATTTTCATCTTTAGAACAGCAAACCAATATGAACGATTCGATCACCAAACTGAATCAGCTCATGTCTACATTTGTTGCACACCAAGATCCGTTTACGACGTATGTAGGCTGGATTGGTAAAGAAGTATCGGGCAAATTGGATGATAAAGAGATATCGGGCACTGTGAAATCTGTTAAAAACATAGACAATGAATACTTACTTGTTTTAGAAGATGGTACGAAAATCAGCCCTTGGGATGTTACAGCAGTTGGAGAAAAAACGAAGTAATTCGAGGAGGAAAATAAATGTTACGCTCACTTTACTCAGGAATTAGCGGAATGAAAAACTTCCAAACAAAATTAGATGTGGTAGCCAATAACGTAGCCAACGTCAATACACACGGATACAAAAAAAGCCGTATCACGTTTAAAGATATGGTCAGTCAAACCATTTCAAGCTCAGGTGGACCAACGAACAACTCTGGTTCAATTAACTCAAAACAAGTTGGTTTAGGATCATCTTTAGCTTCTATTGATAAAGTCATGTCACCGGGATCTTCTCAAAATACAGATGAACCTTACGACTTCTATATCAATGGAGATGGATTTTTCCGTATTGAAAGTCAAGGAGAAGTTCTTTATACAAGAACCGGGAACTTTAGACGTGATTCGGAGGGAAATTTAACGACTACTGACGGAAATTACCTTCTCGGAATGGATGGACAAAAAATAACGATCCCAGATGGCATTTCAAGTGTAAGTGTTGGTCCAGATGGAACAATTTCGGTTGTTGAAAACAACGTATCTAGAAATGTTGGACAGATTTCACTCGTATCTTTCAGTAACGCAGGAGGATTAGACAAAGTTGGTGACAACCTTTACCGCCAAACGTTAAGTTCAGGTGCACCAAGTAACCCTATCGTACCTGGTCAAGAAGGAACTGGCGTGATCCAAACAGGTAAACTAGAAATGTCAAACGTTGATTTAACAGATGAGTTTACCGAAATGATTATCGCGCAGCGCGGATTCCAATCGAATGCAAAGACGATCACAACATCTGATGAAATTCTGCAAGAGCTTGTGAATCTGAAACGATAGGAGGTAGGGGGAGCGGATGCTCGCTTCTCTGCTTAATATGATTGAAGTGACAAGATTAAATGGCAAAGGATTTATGCTGAACGCTCTCCATATCGAGCAAATCGAAAGTTTTCCAGACACGACCATTACTTTGGCCAATGGAAAGAAATTCGTTGTGAAAGAAGATGAAGAGCAGCTTCAAGAGAAAATCATTTCTTTCTACAGAAAAATCCAAGTCATTTCATTGAATCAAGGAATAGAGGAGTTTGAATGAAGAAGAAATTAGTCGTAGTAATGCTAATCATGATTATTGCCATCGTCGGAATTGGAGCAGGCATCTTTTTTCTGCTGAATGGGTCAGACGAAGCAAAAGCCGAAAAAGAGCCAACAGCAGATGAAGTTGTAAAAGCTTCTGTTGAAATTCCTGAGATTATCACCAATTTAAAATCTGAAGGAAATGCTGTCAAACTTGTCCTGAATATTGAAACGGACTCTGAAAAAGCAAAATCAGAGCTTGAGAAAAGAAGTTTCCAAGTAAAAGATGCTGTCATCGACATTTTATCAGACACGAATGCAGATGAACTTGATGGCAAAAAAGGCAGAGAACATTTTAAAACACAAGTCAAAAACAAAGTGAATAACTATTTGCAAGATGGCAAGGTGAAAGAAGTATATATAACCTCCTTTAATCTGCAATAGAGGCGATTAATTAACGCGATGGAGGTGAAGAAATGTCAGGAGAAGTGCTTTCCCAGAATGAGATCGACGCATTATTATCCGCCATCTCAACAGGCGAAATGGATGCAGAAGAGCTGAAAAAAGAGGAAACGACGAAAAAAGTGAAGGTGTATGACTTTAAACGTGCACTGCGCTTTTCAAAAGACCAGATTCGAAGTTTAACTAGGATTCATGATAACTTCGCTAGACTGCTCACCACGCATTTTTCAGCGCAGCTAAGATCATATATTCAAATTACTGTCAGCTCGGTTGACCAAGTACCATACGAAGAATTTATTCGTTCGATTCCTAATATGACATTATTAAACTTATTTTATGTCAGCCCGCTTGAAGGAAGAATCATGCTTGAAGTAAACCCAACAATCGGCTATGCGATGATGGACAGGCTGATGGGCGGGATTGGCATTAGTCATAATAAGACAGAATCACTTACAGAAATTGAAACAAAGATTATCTCAAACATGTTTGAGGGAGCTTTGGAAAATTACAGAGAAGCGTGGCAGTCCATAACCGACATCGAGCCTGAAATGGCAGATTTCGAGGTAAATCCCCAGTTTGTTCAAATGGTGTCACCAAACGAAACAGTTGTCGTCATTTCTCTTAATACACAGATTGGCGAGGTAAGCGGGGTTATTAACCTATGTATTCCTCACGTTGTATTAGAGCCTATTATTCCGAAGCTGTCTGTACACTACTGGATGCAGTCTGAACGAAATGAACCAAAACAGCAAGAAACAAAGGCCATTGAAAAACGGATTATGAAGGCAAAAATACCGGTAGTCGCAGAGCTGGGACAATCGGAAATGACGGTGGAAGAGTTTTTGAATTTGGAAATTGGTGATTGTATTGCCTTGGACAAACCAGTAAATGCGCCTCTTACTGTTATGGTCGGAAATAAACCGAAATTCTTGGGACAGGCCGGCCGCGTGAATCGGAAACAGGCGATTCAAATTCTAGATCACGACATAAGAGGTGAAGAAGATGGAGAATAACGGAAGTAAATTATCACAAGACGAAATCGATGCGCTCCTTAAAGGAGGCAGCAATGACGATATAGAGCCTGATACAATCCTTTCTGCAATGGAGCAAGATGCCATTGGAGAAATCGGAAATATTTCATTTGGCAGCTCTGCAACAGCACTTTCAACCCTATTAAATCAAAAAGTGGAGATTACAACTCCAACTGTTACAGTGATTCAAAAAAGTATGCTGAATGAGGAATTTCCTCATCCGTATGTCGCTATTGAAGTGAATTATACGGAAGGTTTCAGCGCAAGTAACCTGCTTGTCGTCCAGCAAACAGATGCAGCAGTTATTGCGGACTTAATGATGGGCGGAGACGGGACAAATGCTGACCCTTCTTTAAGTGAGATTCACTTAAGTGCAGTACAAGAAGCAATGAACCAAATGATGGGTTCTGCTGCGACATCCATGTCGACTGTCTTTAATAAAAAGATTGATATTTCTCCGCCGCGCGTCGAATTACTTGATGTGAAAGAAGGAGAAGGGACAGACCGCATTCCAGCTGAAGAAATGCTTGTCAAAGTATCCTTCAGATTAAAAATAGGTGAACTCATCGATTCAAATATTATGCAGCTTTATCCTATTACATTTGCGAAGGATTTAATTGCAGAATTAACAGATCCTGCCCAAGAAGAAGAGCCGGTTCAAGAAGAAGTGAGTGCACCTGAACCTCAGCCGGCAGCTCCGCAAACGCAGTCTGCCCCAGCGCAGCAAGCAGCACCGCCGAAAAGACAGGCAAAGCCAAAGCCGGCAGCACCTGTAAATGTGGCGCCAGTTGAATTTGAATCGTTCAGTGAGCCTCAGCATACAACAAGCCAGCTTGGAAACCTTGATATGCTGATGGACATTCCGCTTTCCATTACGGTGGAACTTGGAAGAACTCAGCGCAGTGTGAAAGAAGTTCTTGAGCTTTCAGCTGGAAGTATCATTGAACTGGACAAACTTGCTGGTGAGCCAGTAGACATTCTAGTGAACAAACGAATCGTCGCCAAAGGGGAAGTCGTTGTCATTGATGAGAACTTTGGTGTTCGTGTGACTGATATTTTAAGTCAGTCAGAAAGACTTTCTAATTTAAAATAAACAAACATATAGGGAGAGAATAAGTAAATGGCTACTAAGGTATTAATCGTAGATGATGCAGCATTCATGAGAATGATGATCAAGGATATTCTTGTAAAAAACGGATTTGATGTAGTAGGAGAAGCAGAAAACGGCGCACAAGCAGTTGAAAAATACAAAGAAACATCTCCTGATCTTGTCACAATGGATATCACCATGCCAGAAATGGACGGAATCACTGCACTAAAAGAAATTAAACAAATCGATGCTTCAGCAAAAATCATCATGTGTTCTGCTATGGGACAGCAGTCAATGGTTATTGACGCAATCCAAGCAGGTGCAAAAGACTTTATCGTGAAGCCATTCCAGGCAGACCGCGTACTTGAAGCAATTAATAAAACGTTAGGCTAAAAAAGGGTGTAAGATTTGTTGAAAAAACGTTTGATATGTATAGCAATGATCAGTTTTATGCTTTTCTTGACGATGCAGCCTGCCTCACTGTTTGCCGAAACGAAAGATCCTGAGAATGGCACAGTGAATGACTGGCTCAAAGGTGAGAAAGAAAGCAAAAAGGATACAGAGAAGAAAACCACTGACAATCAAACGAATCCGGCAGAAGAAGTTCCCTCTTCTTCTGTCTCCATTATGGATTTTGTCAAAATGATTGGTGCCTTACTTTTTGTCATCCTGCTTATTTATGGATTGGTGAGATTTGTTGGTAAGCAAAACCGCTTACTCAAACCATTTCGATATGTTGAAAATATTGGCGGAACGACAGTCGGACAAAACCGTTCAGTCCAGCTGATCAAAGTGGGCAAAAGAGTATTAGTTGTCGGCGTAGCAGACTCAATCCAGCTGCTAAAAGAGATTGATGATGAACAAGAATGTGAAGCAATCGTGAAACAATATGAAGAAGCGATGGAAAGCAAAACCGATTTACCAAAAATGGTTCAAAAATTCACATCGCAGATAAAGAAACATGATCAGACGACCACTTCTTCTTTTTCAGCCAATTTAAAGGCGCAGCTAGCCGAATTGAAAAAGACCCAATCAGAAGTCAGAAAGAAAGGCCCGAAACAAAATGAATGAGTTTATCGATTTATTTAATTCCAGCGGTGCAGGAAATATCAGCACATCTGTCCGTCTTCTTTTACTTTTAACTGTATTTTCGGTTGCACCGGGCATTCTCATTTTGATGACGTGTTTTACACGGATTGTGATTGTTCTTTCATTCGTCAGAACATCGCTTGCAACCAACTCAATGCCGCCAAACCAAGTGCTTGTTGGACTTGCTTTGTTTCTCACATTTTTTATCATGGCACCCACGTTCTCACAGATTAATAAAGAGGCGCTGACGCCGCTTTTAAATGATGACATCACGTTAAATCAGGCGTATGAAAAAGCCGAAGTGCCTATTAAAGAGTTTATGAGTAAACATACGAGACAGAAAGATTTGGCTTTATTTCTTAATTACGCAAAAATGGATAAACCTGAATCGATTAAAGATATTCCGTTAACGACGATGGTTCCCGCTTTTGCCATTTCAGAATTAAAGACGGCATTCCAAATTGGTTTCATGATTTTTATTCCATTTTTAATTATTGACATGGTGGTCGCAAGTGTTCTGATGTCAATGGGGATGATGATGCTTCCGCCGGTTATGATATCGCTCCCTTTCAAAATATTGTTATTTGTTTTAGTCGATGGATGGTATTTGATAGTGAAATCTTTGCTGCAAAGCTTTTAGAGTAGGTGCTTAAAACATGAGTTCAGAATTTGTCATTACGATGGCTGAAAGATCAGTGTATGTAGTATTGCTTGTGAGTGGGCCGCTTCTAGCGCTCGCACTTATTGTGGGACTGATTGTCAGTGTGTTTCAGGCGACAACCCAAATTCAAGAACAGACGCTTGCGTTTATTCCTAAGATTGTTGCTGTACTCATTGGGCTTGTTGTGTTTGGTCCATGGATGCTTTCAACAATCGTGTCCTTTACGACAGAGCTGTTCTCCAATTTAGATCGATTTGCAGGTTAACAAGCGATGTCAATCATAGAATTATTCCCTGCTTTTCTTTTAGTTTTTATTCGGATCACCGCTTTTTTTGTGACAGTACCGCTTTTAGCGCATAGAACGATCCCAGCTGTACACAGAGTTGGATTCTCACTGTTTTTAGCTGTCATTAGTTTTAGCACCATAAAAGAACCGCCAGCACTCGACATAGACGGTCTTTATATGATGCTAGCGGTGAAAGAAGCAATGGTCGGTCTGCTGCTTGGGCTGATTGCATACATCATGGTGTCCGCTGTTCAAATTGCCGGCTCATTCATTGATTTTCAAATGGGTTTTGCGATTGCCAATATTATTGATCCGCAAACAGGGGCTCAGACACCGCTGATGGGACAGTTTTTTTATACGGTCACATTGCTGTTGATGCTGGCAACTAACGCACATCACTTGCTGCTTGATGGAATCTATTACAGCTTTCAATACATTGCAGTTGATCAATACGCGCTGAATTTCGGCAGTGAATCCTTTGCTTACTTTATCGCAAAGAGCTTCAACCAAATGTTTATCATCGCCTTTCAAATCTCGGCACCTGTCGTGGCAAGTCTGTTTTTAGTCGATTTGGCGCTGGGGATTGTGGCACGTACAGTTCCGCAAATGAACGTATTTGTGGTTGGACTTCCTATTAAAATGGGTGTGAGTTTTATTATGATCATCATCTGTATGGGCGTCATCTTCGGTGTTGTCCAAAATACATTTGAAACGATTGTACTCACCATGAGGAATTTCTTAGCATTGGTCGGTGGTTCGTCATGATGACAAGGCTTAGACTAGACTTGCAATTTTTCGCAGGTGAAAAAACAGAAAAAGCAACGCCGAAAAAAAGGCGGGATTCACGTAAAAAAGGACAGGTTGCCAAAAGTACCGACGTCAATACAGCCATCTCATTTCTATTAATCTTTTTATCATTCTTTTTTATTGGGCCTTTTATGAAAGAGCGGATTATCGCGCTCATAGAACGTTTTTATTCAACAACCATGCTAATGAAAGTTAGCACATCTAATATTCATCAATTATTCTTGGAATTGCTTCAGGAAACAGGGCTCCTCCTCATGCCAATCCTTGGTGTTGGCATGCTGGCGGGGATTATCAGTAACTATTTACAAGTCGGCTTTCTCTTTTCAGCAGAAGTGATCAAACCGAAATTAGAAAAGCTTGACCCAATCAAAGGATTTAAACGGATATACAGTATTCGAGCCCTCGTAGAGCTATTAAAATCGATTTTAAAAATTGGCTTTGTTGGCTTTGCGACATTTATTGCTCTTTGGATGCACTTTGACGAAATTCTACGGCTTCCTTTATTAACAGCAGAGGAAACCCTTCATTTCGTTGCAAATATGACCTTAATTATGGGGCTGTATGCTGCTGGTGCTCTTTTGATTTTGGCAGGGCTTGATTATATGTATCAGAAATTTGATTATGAAAAAAACTTGAGGATGTCCAAACAAGACATCAAAGATGAGTATAAAAAATCAGAGGGTGACCCGCTCATCAAATCAAAGATTAAACAGCGTCAGCGGGAAATGGCCATGAGACGGATGATGCAGGAAGTCCCAAAAGCGGACGTCATCATTACAAACCCAACCCACTATGCCATTGCTTTAAAGTATGATGAAGAAAAAATGGACGCGCCCTATGTTGTGGCGAAGGGAACGGATATTTTGGCTTTGAAAATTAGAACGATTGCGAAAGAACATGATGTCATGACTGTAGAGAACCGCCCGCTTGCCCGCGCGCTCTATGATCAGGTCGACATCGACCAAGCGGTGCCGGAAGAATACTTTAAGGCCATCGCAGAAATTTTAGCTTACGTCTATAAAACGAAACAAAAGATTTTATGAATTTTTGGTTTTAAAAGGAGAGAACAGGCATGTCAGCAAGAGATTTATCTGTTTTATTCAGTGTTATTTTAATTGTGGCGATGCTGGTCATACCGTTTCCGCCCATTTTGTTAAGTATTTTAATCATTATTAATATTTCTCTTGCGCTTATCGTGCTTCTCACCACAATGAACATGCAAGAACCACTGCAATTTTCAATTTTTCCATCGTTGCTTTTGCTCTTAACGCTGTTTCGTTTAGGGCTAAACATCTCTACAACACGTTCTATTCTTTCAACAGGAGATGCTGGAAAGGTTGTCGAAACGTTCGGTTCATTTGTTGTTGGAGGAAATGTCCTCGTTGGTCTTGTTGTTTTCCTTATTCTGATCATCATTCAGTTTATTGTTATCACAAAAGGGGCAGAGCGTGTATCAGAGGTTGCGGCAAGATTTACACTCGATGCGATGCCAGGTAAACAAATGAGTATTGACGCAGATTTAAATGCAGGAATGCTGACCGAAAGTGAAGCAAGAAACCGCCGTGAAAAAGTAGCGAGAGAAGCAGACTTTTATGGAGCGATGGATGGTGCCAGTAAGTTCGTTAAAGGGGACGCCATCGCAGGTATTATCATCGTCATCATCAATATTATATTTGGAATCATTATCGGGATGCTTCAGCAAGGAATGTCGATTCAAGAATCAGCTTCTCACTTTACCCTATTAACGGTAGGGGACGGAATCGTTTCGCAAATTCCGGCACTCCTCATCTCAACGGCAACAGGGATTGTCGTGACGAGAGCTGCTTCTAACGGAAACCTTGGATCAGACATTACAGGGCAGCTCTTTGCATTCCCAGCCATGCTTTATGTGACAGCAGGCACGATCTTCCTTCTTGGGCTGTTTACACCAATCGGCATCCTTTTGACAGGGCCGATCGCAGGTTTACTTGCCCTTGGCGCATACCTGATGTCGAAAAACAAACAAGACCAAGAAGAAATCGAAGAGGTACTGGAGGAACAAGCAGAGGTAGAAGAGATGAAAAGTCCAGAAAGTGTTATTCATCTTCTGCAAATGGATGCCATTGAATTTGAATTTGGCTACGGCCTCATCCCGCTCGCTGATGCAAATCAGGGCGGTGACCTGTTAGACCGAATTGTGATGATCCGAAGGCAGCTTGCCCTCGAACTTGGTCTTGTCATTCCAGTCGTCCGGATCAGGGACAATATTGCACTGAACCCAAATGAATACCGGTTAAAAATTAAAGGGAACGAAGTAGCAAAAGGTGAGCTGCTGCTTGATCACTACTTAGCGATGTCCCCAACGCCTGATGATGATCCGATTGAAGGAATTGAAACAATCGAACCATCCTTTGGCCTGCCGGCTAAATGGATATCAGAAGCAGAAAAAGATCAGGCTGAGATGCTAGGCTATACGGTTGTGGACCCAGCGTCTGTTGTGTCTACTCACATCACAGAGAAGATTAGACAAAACACACACGAGCTGCTCGGACGCCAAGAAACGAAGCAATTAATCGATCATCTGAAAGAAAGTTATCCTGTCTTAGTGGATGAGGTAACACCAAATCCGCTGGCAGTCGGTGATATTCAAAAAGTACTGGCGAAGCTGCTGAAAGAAAAGGTCTCTATCCGAAACCTTGTCACCATTTTTGAGACGCTTGCAGACTACGGAAAATTAACGACTGATACAGATTTATTAACAGAGTATGTTAGACAGGCGCTGGCAAGACAGATTACCGCACAGTATGCAAGAGAAAATGAATCACTCAAAGTCGTGACTTGCTCAGGCCGAGTAGAAAAGGTGATTGCAGACAGCGTTCAGCAGACAGAGCACGGAAACTACTTATCGTTAGATCCAGAATCCTCTGAAAGTGTGATTCAATCAGTGGCGAGAGAAATTGAACAGCTTTCGCTTCGTCAGGAAACGCCGGTTCTATTATGCTCACCTCCTATAAGAATGTACGTTAAGCAGTTGTTAGAAAGATATTTCCCAGATTTACCGGTACTATCTTATAACGAACTAGAAGCGAATGTGGAAGTACAGAGCATCGGAGTGGTGGATATCTAATGAAAATGAAAAAAATCACAGCAAATTCTATGCAGGAGGCAACGATTCAAATCAGGCAGCAGCTTGGGAAAGATGCCGTTATTTTAAATTCTAAAACCGTTGTCAAACGCAAACTGTTCGGTTTGAAGAAACAGCAAATGGTCGAAGTGATTGCAGTGCTGGATCAAGATTTCGAGGAAAGAGCTGGTAAAGGGTTAAACCCTGCGCCGCCTCTTCCAGTATTACCAAAAAAGGAACAAGTTCAAAAGCTGCCCGAAGAGCCTTCATTTGCTCCCAAGGCGGCGAAACCAGCGCCTTCTCATACCCAGCCTTTAGAATATGTGAGGAATGAACGGCATGCGGGTATTCTGCCTGATCCTCTCATAGCAATCGATCAAAAGCTAAAGGATCAAGGACTTGATGATGCCATTCGAGACGAATGCCTGAAGGGTCTTTTAACAAAGGGTGCGGTTAAAGAAAATCACATAAAAAAAGAACTTGAACAACTGCTGACAGATATGCTGCCAGCTAAAACCTCTGATGAGCCGATGATTTCTTCAAAATACATTGTTTTGTTCGGTTCAACTGGAGCTGGTAAAACGACAACGATTGCAAAGCTGGCTGCTAAAACGGCCATTCAGCAGCAAAAGAAAATTGCTTTTATTACAACCGATACGTACCGGATTGCAGCGATCGAACAGCTGAAAACATATGCTGAACTGCTGAATGCACCGCTTGAGGTTTGTTATTCAAGAGAGGATTTTGTAAAAGCCCAAGAGACCTTTAAAGAGTATGATCATATCTTCATCGATACAGCAGGTCGTAACTTTAAAGAAGAAGCGTATATTAAAGAGCTGACCGACATTATTCCATTTGATGAGAGCATTCAAAGTTTTCTCGTGATGAGTGCTACATCGAAGTATCAAGACATGAAAGCCATGGTCAAACGCTTTGAACAAGTTCCAATCAATCAATTCATTTTTACAAAAGTAGATGAAACGGACACGATGGGAACCATTTTTCAAATCATTGCTGACTCTCAAATCAAACTTGGTTTTTTAACAAATGGTCAAAATGTGCCTGAGGATATTCTTGAAGGCTCGCCTCTTGAACTAACAAGGATGGTTTTACAATCATGAAGCCCGACCAAGCAGAAGGGTTAAGAAAACTAGTTCAGCAGAGTCAAATGATCACACCGGCTCCTCTTAACGCCAGCGGACAGGCAAAAACCATTGCCGTCATGAGCGGTAAAGGCGGGGTAGGTAAATCGAATTTGACCCTGAATATGGCACTGTCTATCGCAAGTACAGAGAGAAGAGTGTTAGTGATTGATCTTGATTTTGGGATGGGGAATATTGATATTTTACTAGGGAAAACATCGACTAGTTCTATATTAGATGTTCTCGTTAGAAAAAAATCCTTCCAAGCAGCCATGACAAAAGGAACGGATAACCTATATTACATTTCTGGCGGAAGCGGGCTTGAACAGCTGTTTTCTTTAGATAAAGATCAATGGTCGTTCTTTTTGGAAGAGATGGAAAGAATGATGCAGGACTTCGATTGTATTTTCTTTGATATGGGTGCTGGCTTGTCAAAAGATCAGCTGCCTTTTGTCTTATCGGCAGGAGAAGTGGTCGTTGTGACTACGCCAGAGCCAACATCCATCATGGATGCCTACAGCGCGATTAAACATTTAGCCATTCATCAGTTTGAACGGTCTGTGCAAATCATTGTTAACCGGTGCAAAACCCCGTCAGAAGGGTCTGAAACCTACCGGAAATTAGCAGGAGTGGTCACATCTTTTCTTCACAGAAAACTTGTATTTGCTGGCGCTGTGCCTGATGATCCTGCGGTTCCTAAAGCAGTATCAGAACAAATTCCATTTTATATGAAGCAGCCTCATTCAAGGCTGAGTAAAACCATTAAGATGCTGGCAGAAACACTATATCATCAGCAGATAAGAGAGGCACGGAGAGAACAGCATACGTTTATAGATAAGTTGTCCTCTTTTTTTAAAAGGAGGAAGGTGGACTCATGATTAGAGTGCTAGTAGTAGATGACTCGGCCTTTATGAGAAAGCTCATTAGTGATTTTCTAAGTGCCGAGCAAGAAATAGAAGTCGTCGGAACGGCGCGAAATGGGGAAGATGCCTTAAAACGGATCAAGGAACTGAATCCAGATGTTGTCACATTAGATGTGGAAATGCCTGTTTTAAACGGAACAGAAGCATTAAAACAAATTCTGGCTGAACACGACCTTGCCGTGATTATGGTGTCAAGCCAGACAAAGCAAGGAAAAGATTTAACCATCCATTGCTTAGAACTCGGTGCTTTTGACTTTGTGACAAAGCCTTCGGGAAGTATTTCGCTCGATTTGCACAAAGTGAGGGGGCAAATTGTAGAGCGGGTACTTGCGGCAGGACTGTCAAGGAAACGCACTGAAGAGAAGATGTCTCCTAAGCCGGTGATAAAGCCGCCAAGTCCAGTGGCTGCACCCCGGCTGCCATCTGTAAAAGGCAGCTCACTCCGAAAGATTATTACTATCGGAACATCTACAGGAGGGCCAAGGGCACTTCAACGAGTCGTCACGAAGCTGCCTAAGGACATCGAGGCACCTATATTGATTGTGCAGCATATGCCAGCAGGATTCACGGCATCACTTGCTACTAGGTTAGATCATTTATCACAAATTACGATTAAAGAAGCGCAAGATGGAGACATCGCGAAAAATGGAGTGGCTTACATAGCTCCTGGTGGAATGAATATGTCACTTCATGACCAAGGGGGCTCACTTGTTATCAGGCTGTCCCCTGAAGACACGGAAAGCCGGCACAAGCCATCTGTTAACTATTTATTTGAATCCATCAGCAGCATAAAGGGTTACGAGAAAATCGCTGTCATTATGACAGGTATGGGCAGTGACGGTACTGAAGGTGTCAAAAAAATGGTCGCAAGCGGTCATACGAAAGTCATTGCAGAAAAAGAAGAATCATGTGTTGTTTTCGGAATGCCTAAATCAGTCATTAAAGCAGGCCTTGCACATGAAACAAGGCATGTGGATGACATCGCACATGCAATTATAAGCTCCATGAAAAAAGAGAGGGCGTGAACACGTTGGATGTAAACCAATACTTAGATATCTTTTTAGATGAAAGCAGAGAACACTTACAAACTTGTAATGAAAAACTTCTTGATTTAGAAAAGAACCCAACCGACTTGCAGCTAGTGAATGATATATTCAGAGCGGCTCATACATTGAAAGGCATGAGTGCAACGATGGGCTTTGATGATATGGCTCACTTAACGCATCATTTAGAAAACATGTTTGATGCTATCCGTAATGAACAAATGATTGTCACTCCTGAGTCAATGGATACGATGTTCGAAGCACTCGATCATCTTGAAGCAATGGTTCAATCGATTGCAGAAGGAGGAGACGGGAAACGTGATGTCACAGAGATTAGTAAAAAGCTAGATGTGACAGGAAGCCATGCTGAGGCAGCTTCTAGCGTTGAAACAGCAGATGCATCAGCTGCTTCTAATGACTTAGATTATAACGAATTTGAACGAACAGTTCTTGATGAAGCGAGAGAGCAAGGCTTCAAATGCTATGAACTCAACGTGACATTAAGTGAAGCGTGCTTACTAAAAGCCGTTCGTGTCTATATGATTTTTGAAAGATTAAATGAAGCAGGCGAGGTTGTCAAAACCGTTCCAAATGCAGAGCTGTTAGAATCAGAAGATTTTGAATCTGAATTCAGCATTTCTTATCTTTCTAAACAGCCGATGGACGAAGTGCAGAAAATCGTCACGGCGATCTCAGAGGTTGAGAAGGTTGAGATCTCTGAAGTCTCCGCATTTGAAGAAGCAGCTCCAGCTGAAAAGCAAGAGACGCAGCCTGAACAGAAAAAAGAAGAAGTATCCATTCCTGCTGCGAAAGCGCCAGCAAATGATGCGCCAAAAGCAAATGGCAATAACGGTGCAGCTGCCGGCGGAACGAAAACAATTCGTGTCAACATCGACCGTCTTGATTCTCTTATGAATCTATTTGAAGAACTTGTGATTGATAGAGGCCGATTAGAGCAGATTGCGAAAGAACTAGAAAATAACGAACTCACAGACACAGTCGAAAGAATGACTCGTATTTCTGGAGACCTGCAATCAATCATCCTGAACATGAGAATGGTACCTGTGGAAACTGTCTTTAACAGATTCCCGCGTATGATTCGTCAATTGACGAAAGAGCTTAATAAGAAAATTGAGCTTATTATTGAGGGTGCTGAGACAGAGCTTGATCGAACAGTGATCGACGAGATTGGTGATCCGCTCTTGCACTTACTCAGAAACAGTCTAGATCACGGGATTGAATCACCAGAAGAACGTGTGAAAAAAGGCAAGCCGGAAAAAGGTACGGTTCTATTAAAAGCGTACCATAGCGGAAACCATGTCTTCATTGAAGTAGAAGATGATGGCGGCGGAATTAACCGTAAAAAGGTGCTTGAAAAAGCATTAGAGCGCGGGGTTATCACAGAAAGAGAAGCAGAAACACTTGAAGATCATCAAATTGATTCATTGATCTTTGCAGCAGGATTCTCTACAGCTGATACGATTTCTGACATCTCAGGCCGCGGTGTAGGTCTTGACGTTGTGAAAAACAAGCTGGAATCACTTGGCGGATCTGTAAGCATTAACTCAACAGAAGGACAGGGCTCACTATTCTCAATCCAGCTTCCGCTTACATTATCGATTATTTCCGTTCTTCTTGTAAAACTAGAAGAGGAAACATTTGCGATTCCGATTTCTTCTATTATTGAAACGGCTGTCATTAAGAAAAGTGACATCCTGCAAACGCATGATCGTGAAGTGATTGATTTCCGCGGATTTATCGTACCGGTCGTGTACTTGAAGAAACAATTCCACGTACCAAATGCGAATGAATTAGAGGAAGAACTGCACATCATTGTTGTTCGTAAAGGAGACAAGCTGACAGCATTTGTGGTCGATTCATTTATTGGTCAGCAAGAGGTTGTATTGAAATCACTAGGAGATTATCTGCCAAACGTATTTGCGATATCCGGCGCAACGATCCTAGGTGACGGTCAAGTTGCACTCATCGTTGACTGTAATGCACTGATCAAGTAAAAAACAATAGAGGAGCGGTCTGAAATGAGTACAGATATCAAAACTGGCGAAAAGATGATTGTGTTTATCGTAAACAAAAAAGAATACGCCATTTCAGTATCAGAAGTAAAGTCCATTGAAAAATGGCAGCAGCCGACAAGAGTTCCTGGCGTTGCCCCTTATATATGCGGTGTTATTAATTTACGCGGTGTCGTGACACCTGTCATTGACCTGAGAGTCAGACTTGGTTCTACTGACAACGAAATTACAGATGAAACAAGAATGATCATTGTACAAGTTGGTGACATTGAAGTCGGCTGGATTGTTGATGAAGCAAATGATGTCATAACCGTCCATCAGGAAGAAGTAGAATCTTCTCCTGAATCAGCTGAAAAAGAAGGACAGTCATGGGTGACAGGTATCATTAAGCATGATCAGCGTCTTTTCAATATCATTCATG
This sequence comes from Bacillus sp. FSL R5-0712, assembly GCF_038593285.1. Lineage (NCBI taxonomy): Bacteria > Bacillati > Bacillota > Bacilli > Caryophanales > Bacillaceae > Bacillus > Bacillus sp. FSL R5-0712. Next base: position 1,617,089 of record NZ_CP151981.1, read on the forward strand.
CCGGTGCTGTCCTCGACAAGAGCGTTCAAGGTGCACCTGTTCATTAAGGGGGATGTGAAATGAGCATTTTCAACGAAATTAAAGATGAACAGCTAGATATTTTAGGAGAGGTTGGGAATATCGGGGCAGGCCACGCAGCGTCTGCTCTTGCCAACCTATTGGATCGAAAAATCGATATGGCTGTTCCTTTTGTCAAGGTTCTCTCGTTTGAAGATTTAATGGATTTCTTTGGCGGTGCAGACCTTCCTGTTGCAAGCATTTTCCTGCGAATGGAAGGGGATTTAACCGGCTCAATCTTTTTCATTATGCCGTTTGAGCAAGCAGAGCAATTTGTAAGAGAGCTTGTCCAGGATCCGGCATTTGATATTGATACGATTCATGAACATGAGATGGGGACGTCAGCACTTCATGAACTTGGAAATATTTTAGCGGGCTCTTATTTATCAGCCCTTGCCGATTTAACCAAATTGCAGCTTTACCCAAGTGTTCCAGATGTCACGCTCGATATGTTCGGGGCTGTCATTAGTGAAGGGTTGATGCAATTCAGTCCTCTTGGGGATCAGGCGATTGTGATTGATACATCTATTTTTGATGATCAAAATAAGCAAGAGCTGAAAGGAAATATGTTTCTATTACCAGACTTTGAATCGTTCGAAAAACTATTCAAAGCATTAGGTAACCTATAATGAACGTGCAAATTCCGGCAGTTGTAAAGGTTGGTATTGCGGATGTTCAGCTTGTTAAATCACCGGACCGCATTCGGACATCCGGTCTTGGTTCCTGCGTAGGGCTTGTCTTGTTTGATCAAGACAAAAAGCTGGCAGGCCTTGTCCATGTTATGCTTCCAGATTCCTCTCTTTCAAAAGGGGCGGTGGAGAACTTGGCTAAATATGCAGATACAGGTGTCAAACATACAATTGATCTGCTCTTAAAAGCAGGCGCACGCAAACATGCGCTAAAGGCAAAACTTGCTGGCGGCGCGGAAATGTTTAAGTTTAAGTCAACCAATGATCTAATGAGAATTGGACCTAGAAACGTTTCAGCTGTAAAAGAACATCTGTCTCTTCATCATATCCCGATTATTAGTGAGGATACAGGCGGAAACAGTGGCCGTACGATTGAATTCGATCCGCTTACGGCAGAGCTTGAGATCCGTACTGTGAAGCAAGGCATTATGAAGATATAACTAAGGAAGTATAGGGGGATAAAGATGCAATCCTTAAATTACGAAGATCAGGCGCTATGGGCTAGATGGAAAGAGTGGAAAGACCCAGCTGCTGGAGATGATCTTATGCGCCGCTATATGCCGCTCGTCACATATCATGTTGGAAGAATTTCCATCGGTCTCCCGAAGTCAGTGCATAAAGAAGACTTGATCAGTCTAGGGATGCTCGGTTTATATGATGCCCTTGAAAAATTTGATCCCGGAAGAGATCTGAAGTTTGATACATATGCATCCTTCAGAATCCGTGGGGCCATTATCGACGGTCTTCGTAAAGAGGACTGGCTGCCCCGTACATCAAGAGAAAAAACAAAAAAAGTAGAAGCGGCTATTGAAAAGCTTGAACAGCGTTATTTGCGTAATGTGACGCCGACAGAGGTGGCTGAGGAACTCGGCATGAGTGAACAGGATGTCGTCACAACGATGAATGAAGGATTCTTTGCAAATCTGCTCTCAATCGATGAGAAGCTGCATGATCAAGAAGACGGAGAGAACGTCCAAGTCATGATTCGCGACGAGAAGTCTGTGACTCCAGAAGAGAAAATGCTGAAGGATGAATTAATTGAACAGCTTTCTGAAAAAATCACAGAGCTTTCAGAAAAAGAAAAGCTTGTGATCAGTCTTTTCTATAAAGAAGAACTGACATTAACGGAAATCGGTCAAGTGCTCAATTTATCTACCTCGCGCATTTCGCAAATTCATTCAAAGGCCTTGTTCAAGCTTAAGCATCTGCTTGATAAAGCCATTCAATCTTAAAGAGTTAGTGAGTGAAAAAATATGTTATGGCTGATTAGCTTCATGCTTCATGCTGCACTTATTTATTTTGTGATTATTTTATATACGAGAATGAATTCGCTGAAGGCAACAGAACAAAAGCAGCGAGAACTTCTAGAAGAAACGGAAAATACCCTGGCTGCATTTTTGATGGAGGTCAAAGAAGAGAATGACAAACTATCAAAAGCGGCAGCCGCTTCCCCTGATTTTTCTGCTGAAGAGCTGAAATCGGATCTTCAGACACCAAAGCAGCCACAACCACCAATTGAATCCCAGCAATCGGTCGAAAGTGAAGATCCCGTACCAGAGCACCTGTCGGCTCTCCTTAGCGAAGTTGAGGTGCAGGAAGAGAAGGTAAACGAACCCGTTCCACAACTTGAAACAGAGGCTTCTCTGCCTTCTAAAAGTGAAATAGAAGAAACATTCGAGGACCAAGTGAAGACCCTATATGATGAAGGGCGGTCACTAGAAGAAATAGCGAAAGAAATGAAAACTGGCAAGACAGAAATCGAGCTTTTATTAAAATTTAGCGGAAAGCTGTAAAGGATTCTTGATTGTCAGTCCATCATGTGTTATATTATTTCTTGGTGTTAAATACACACGCTTAATGATTCGTATAAAGGTGCTGCCGTGGCGCAGTTTTATGTGAACATGACTTAAGCGGAGGAAAAAAAACCATTATATTAGGAGGCAACAAAATGTCAGTTATTTCTATGAAACAATTGCTAGAAGCTGGTGTTCACTTCGGTCACCAAACTCGCCGTTGGAACCCAAAAATGAAGCGTTACATCTTTACAGAGCGTAACGGTATCTACATCATCGACCTTCAAAAAACGGTGAAAAAAGTAGAGGAAGCTTACAACTTCACGAAAAACCTTGCTGCTGACGGAGGAAAAATCCTTTTCGTTGGTACGAAAAAGCAAGCACAAGATTCAGTGAAAGAAGAAGCAATCCGTTCTGGTATGTTCTATGTGAACCAACGCTGGCTTGGTGGAACTTTAACAAACTTTGAAACAATCCAAAAACGTATTAAACGTTTAAAAGATATTGAAAAAATGCAAGAAAACGGTACATTCGAAGTTCTTCCTAAGAAAGAAGTCGTTCAACTGAAAAAAGAATTAGAGCGTCTTGAAAAATTCCTAGGCGGAATCAAAGACATGAAGAGTCTTCCGGATGCACTTTTCATTATCGACCCTCGTAAAGAGCGTATTGCAGTTGCAGAAGCTCGTAAATTGAATATCCCAATCATCGGTATCGTTGACACAAACTGTGATCCAGACGAAATTGATGTTGTGATCCCTGCAAACGATGATGCAATCCGTGCTGTAAAACTTCTAACTGCTAAAATGGCAGATGCGATTCTTGAGTCTAAACAAGGCGAAGAAGAAGCTGTTGTAGAAGAAACGACAGAAACTGAAACAACAACTGCGTAACCTATTCAAAAGGTGATAAGAGGGAAATGCCTTTTATCACCTTTTTTTCACCTAGTAATCCGTGTTTTAACATAGAAGGAGGAAATGTAAAATGGCAATTACTGCTCAATTAGTTAAAGAACTGCGTCAAAAAACTGGTGCAGGTATGATGGACTGTAAAAAAGCGTTAACAGAAACTGATGGTGACATCGAGAAAGCAATCGACCTTCTAAGAGAAAAAGGAATCGCAAAAGCTGCGAAAAAAGCAGACCGTATTGCGGCAGAAGGATTAACTCTTATCAAAACTGACGGCAACACAGGCGTGATCCTAGAAGTGAACTCTGAGACTGATTTCGTTGCGAAAAACGAAGGATTCCAAGCACTTCTTAACGAACTTGCTGATCATTTGCTTGCTGCTAAACCTGCAACACTTGAAGAAGCTCATGCTTCTAAAATGGAAAACGGTTCAACAGTTGAAGAGCATATCACATCTGCAATTGCGAAAATCGGAGAGAAAATCACTCTACGCCGTTTCTCTGTCATCACAAAAGAAGATAATGCTGCATTCGGTTCTTACCTGCACATGGGCGGACGTATCGGTGTGTTAGCTGTTCTTAACGGAACAACTGACGAAGAGCTTGCAAGAGACATCGCAATGCACGTTGCAGCTGTAAACCCTAAATACATTTCTCGTGACCAAGTGTCAGAAGAAGAAGCAAACCGTGAGCGTGAAGTATTAACACAGCAAGCGCTTCAAGAAGGAAAGCCTGAAAACATCGTAGCTAAAATGGTTGAAGGCCGTCTAAACAAATTCTTCGAAGAAATTTGCTTACTTGACCAAGCGTTCGTTAAAAACCCAGATGAAAAAGTGAAACAAGTTGTAGCTGCGAAAAACGCAACTGTTCAAACTTATGTTCGCTATGAAGTGGGCGAAGGTATCGAAAAACGTCAAGACAACTTTGCTGAAGAAGTTATGAGCCAAGTGAAAAAATAATGTTTGAAAAGCTCTCTGGGGCTTTTTTAGGGAGCACAAGCACTGTGTTCCCTATTTTTTAGAGGATATTGATTTACAAAAGGCAGTTTCTTACGCATAATAAGAGACGGTATAGTATACACTTGGAGGTTATCATGAGCAAACCGAAATATAATCGCATTGTACTGAAGCTAAGTGGCGAAGCACTAGCGGGTGATGCTGGAAATGGAATTAACCCAACTGTCATTCAGTCAATTGCAAAGCAAGTAAAAGAAATTGCAGAGCTTGATGTTGAAGTTGCAGTCGTTGTAGGCGGAGGAAACCTTTGGCGCGGGAAGACAGGCAGTGATCTAGGAATGGACCGTGCAACAGCAGACTACATGGGGATGCTGGCAACAGTGATGAACTCACTGGCGTTACAGGACAGCCTAGAAACGCTTGGCATTCAGTCTAGAGTGCAAACCTCTATTGAAATGAGACAGGTTGCAGAACCATACATAAGAAGAAAAGCGATCCGTCATCTTGAGAAGAAACGTGTCGTCATTTTTGCTGCTGGAACAGGGAATCCTTATTTCTCTACAGATACTACAGCAGCACTTCGAGCAGCAGAAATTGAAGCAGATGTCATTTTAATGGCGAAAAATAATGTAGATGGTGTCTACAGTGCTGATCCTCGTACAGATGCGGATGCAGTAAAATATGATAAGCTTTCATATCTTGATGTACTTAAAGAAGGGCTTGCTGTAATGGATTCTACTGCGTCCTCATTATGTATGGACAATGACATTCCATTAATCGTCTTCTCCATTATGGAAGAAGGAAATATTAAACGTGCCGTAAACGGCGAATCAATCGGAACGATCGTGAGGGGGAAATAACGTGTCAAAAGAAGTGTTGAACCAAACGAAAGAAAAAATGGAAAAAGCCGTACAAGCGTACGGGCGTGAGCTTGCAACTGTTCGTGCAGGCCGTGCGAATGCTTCACTGCTTGATAAAGTGACAGTGGATTATTACGGTGCACAAACACCGCTTAACCAAATTGCGTCGATCACAGTGCCAGAAGCACGTATGCTGATTATCACACCTTACGATAAAACAGCAATCGGTGATATCGAAAAAGCGATTCAAAAGTCTGATCTTGGCATCACGCCAACAAGTGACGGAAATGTGATCCGCATTGCGATTCCTGCGCTGACAGAAGAAAGACGTAAAGAGCTTGTGAAAGTCGTAAAAAAATACTCAGAAGAAGCAAAAGTAGCTGTTCGTAACGTGCGTCGTGATGCAAACGATGATTTGAAAAAGCTTGAGAAAAATGGGGAGATCACTGAAGATGAATTAAGATCATCAACAGAAGATGTCCAAAAATTGACAGATGAATATGTCGCTAAAATTGATGACGTGACGAAAGATAAAGAAAAAGAAATCATGGAAGTTTAAGAAAAAACTATGTACAATAGATAATAGTGAAAAGACCCTCTTCATGTTTACAGGGGGTTTTTTTGTTAATACTGTTGATGACTATATTATTTAGCGGGAACGCAACCTTTTTGGGTGATGGAGGAATCTCATGCTCAATATACTCAAAAATTGGAAGAATCAGCAAACAGCAGCTTCCAACTTAGAAAGCCTGACAAAAGAAGACATATTAAATGGAGAAATTCCTGAACATATCGCCATTATCATGGATGGGAACGGAAGATGGGCGAAAAAACGTGCTCTTCCACGGGTAGCAGGTCATCATGAAGGAATGAAAGTCGTCAAGCGCATGACAAAGCTTGCAAATGAGCTGAATGTCAAAGTGCTGACTTTGTATGCTTTCTCTACGGAAAATTGGAAACGTCCAAAACTAGAAGTAGACTTTTTAATGAAACTTCCTGAAGAATTTTTAAACATCTACCTGCCTGAACTCATCGAGGAGAATGTCCGTGTGCGTTTAACAGGTGATCCAGACGGCCTCCCGCAGCATACGAAAAAAGCGGTAGAGAACGCAGTAAAGAGTACGGCGAATAACGACGGGCTCGTTTTAAACTTTGCGCTCAACTATGGAGGGCGCACAGAAATCGTCTCCGCATGCAGACAAATTTCTGAAAAGGTCAAAGAAGGTAAGCTTCGAGCAGAAGACATCACGGAAGAGATGTTTTCAGCTTATTTAATGACAGAATCTCTTCAAGATCCGGATTTGCTCATTCGCACGAGTGGAGAAATTAGATTAAGCAACTTTATGCTTTGGCAAATTGCATACAGCGAGTTTGTCTTTACGGATGTGCTTTGGCCTGACTTTTCTGATGAGCACCTTATAGGCGCTATCGGAGAATACCAGCGCCGCGGCCGGAGGTTCGGTGGAATTTAGAGGGTGGTGCAGATGAAACAAAGAATTTTGACGGGTGTTTTGGCAGCTGCAGTCTTTTTGCTTGCAGTTATATATGGACAGATGCCATTTACCCTGCTGATTTATTTAATGGGAAGTGTCGCTCTCTTTGAGCTTTTAAGAATGAAAAAGATCTCGATTTTCAGCTTTCCTGGTATTGTCAGCTTAATATTGCTTTGGCTTTTAATGGGCGGAGACAACAGCTTCTTCCCAAACGTGGACGCATCAAAAATGCAGATTGCTTTATTTGCAGTCTTAATACTTTTAACTTATACAGTTTTGAGCAAAAACTCTTTCACTTTCGATGAGGTTGCTTTTGTTGTATTAGCCACATTATATATTGGCGTTAGTTTCTATTATTTTATCCAAATTAGAGGCTTATATGGCATGAGTGCGATCTTCTTCGCAGCAGTGATTATTTGGTCTACTGACTCAGGAGCCTATTTTATTGGAAAATCTATGGGGAAACGAAAGCTTTGGCCAGAAATCAGCCCAAACAAAACAGTAGAAGGATTTATCGGCGGAATCGTCACAGCGGTCGTGTTGTCACTTGTGTTTCAGGCGGTTACAGGATTTTTGCCATCATATCTGCTTGTGATGTTTATTACTCTTTTACTCAGTATCTTTGGACAGCTTGGCGACCTTGTGGAATCTGCTTTAAAGCGTCATTATCACGTGAAGGATTCAGGGACAATTCTCCCTGGCCATGGCGGGATTTTGGACAGGTTTGACAGCTTTTTATTCGTTCTGCCGTTTTTATACTTACTGCTCGCAACGTTTGCCAGCTAACCTCATAGAAACTTATTGAACGAGAGAAGGAGTGGCAATTTGAAATATATTTCGCTATTAGGCGCAACAGGATCAATTGGAGAACAAACGTTAGATGTGATCAGTCAGCACCCGGACAAGTTTAAGCTGAAAGCCATGACATTTGGCAGAAATATAGCAAAGGCGATTCCGATCATTGAGCGCTTTCAGCCTGAATTCGTCGGCTGTGTAGACGAAGAAACCTATCACATGCTAAAAAATCATTCATTTGCATACGATGTGAAGCTGGCTGCTGGTGATGAAGCCAACATCGAGGCAGCGACCTATGATGCAGTGGACGTAGTGGTCAATGCACTTGTAGGAAGTGTTGGACTTGTTCCAACATTAAAGGCCATTGAACAAAAAAAGACGATTGCTCTCGCAAATAAGGAAACACTTGTGACAGCTGGTCATATAGTAAAAGAGTACGCTAAAACATATGATGTACCTTTACTTCCTGTCGATAGTGAGCATTCCGCTATTTTTCAATGCCTGCAAGGTGAACAAGCTAAAAATATTGAACGTTTAATCGTGACAGCTTCAGGTGGTAGTTTCCGAGATAAAAAACGAACTGAACTTGAAGGTGTTACGGTTGAAGAAGCGCTGAACCACCCGAACTGGTCGATGGGAGCGAAAATCACCATTGATTCAGCGACGATGATGAATAAAGGGCTCGAGGTGATCGAGGCACATTGGTTGTTTGATATCCCTTATGAACAAATTGATGTGCTGCTACATAAAGAGAGCATTATCCATTCGATGGTGGAATTTCACGACAAAAGCGTCATGGCTCAGTTAGGGACACCTGACATGAGAGTGCCTATTCAATATGCACTCACATACCCTGACAGGGCGCCGTTACAAGAAGCGAAATCATTGAACCTTTGGGAGATTGGACAATTGAATTTCCAAAAAGCGGATTTTGACAGGTATCGCTGCTTACATTTTGCTTATGAATCAGGTAAAATAGGAGGGACAATGCCTGCTGTACTTAATGCAGCAAATGAAATGGCAGTCGATGCATTTCTGAAAGGCAAAGTAACGTTCCTGCAAATTGAAGAATTGATTGAAAAGGCACTAATCAGACATCATGTGATTTCAACGCCTAGTTTGCAAGATATCCATGAAGTGGACAAAGATACACGAGACTTTGTTCAATCAATCCTCACATAAGGTGGTATGTTCGTGAATACAGTGATTGCGTTTATTATTATTTTTGGAACGCTCGTTTTTTTCCACGAGCTTGGCCATTTAATTATGGCGCAGCGCGCGGGGATTTTATGCCGCGAGTTCGCAATTGGTTTTGGGCCGAAGATTTTCTCCTTTAAACGAAAAGAAACCGTTTATACCATTAGACTTCTCCCTATTGGCGGATTTGTTAAAATGGCTGGAGAGGACCCTGAAGTTATCGAAATTAAACCAGGTCATACAGTGGGGCTCTTATTCAATGAGCAAAATGAAGTAGAAAAGATCATTTTAAATGATAAAGAAAAATATCCTGATGCACTTGTCATCGAAGTTGAGCAGATTGATTTAGATCATGCTATGAGAATCTCGGGATATGAAGCTGGAAATGAAGATATTCTGACTGGCTACAATGTCAGTCAAACAAGCTTCTATATTGCAGATGGTGAAGAAATTCAAATTGCACCATACAATCGTCAATTTGGTTCAAAAACAGTTTGGCAGCGAATTAAAGCCATCGCAGCTGGACCGATTATGAACTTTATCCTGGCGTATGTGATTTTGGTTGCTTTAGGTTTTATTCAAGGGGTAACCGTTGATGATCCTGTACTCGGTAAGCTGACGAAAGACGGCCGGGCGGCTGAGGCTGGACTCATGCAGGGAGATCACATCGTGTCCATTAACGGCGAGAAAATGAATTCTTGGACAGACGTCGTTCAAACAGTTCAAAAGAACCCTGAGAAAAAAATGAATGTCGTCATTGACCGAGACGGCAAAGAAAGCACTGTGCAGGTTGTACCAGAAGCTGTAAAAGCAGATGGGAAAAGCATTGGCCGTTTCGGATCATATCCGCCAACGGAAAATGGATTTTTGAAAGTTATTTCATCTTCTGGAACAACTGTCATTTCAACGGCAGGTCTGATCTTAACGAACTTGCAAAAAATTGTCACAGGACAATTTTCACTAGACATGTTAGCAGGTCCTGTTGGAATTTATGACATGACAGGAGAAGTAGCCAAACAAGGTGTGTTAACATTAATGCAGTTTGCGGCGTTCCTCAGTATCAACCTAGGCATCGTGAATTTGTTACCGATTCCTGCATTAGACGGAGGGCGTTTACTATTCTTATTTGTTGAAGCCATTCGCGGTAAACCAATTAATCGTGAGAAGGAAGCACTTGTTGTCTTTATCGGTGTTGCTTTCCTCATGCTGTTAATGTTAGTGGTAACGTGGAATGACATTCAGCGGTTATTTTTATAAAAACCATTCTCTCTTGTTTCTCATTCCGGGAAACAAGAGTTTTTGTGAGAAGTCCTATTTCATAAATGAGGTGTAACGACATGAGACAATCCCTGACTTTCATTCCAACTCTTCGAGAGGTGCCGGCAGATGCTGAGGCAAAAAGTCATCAACTCTTAGTAAGAGCTGGGTTTATTAGACAAAATACAAGTGGAATCTATCATTATCTGCCGCTTGCGCATAAAGTCATTCAGCATATTCAATCGATCGTCCGCAAGGAAATGGAAAAGGCAGGCGCAGCTGAGCTGTTAATGCCAGTGCTGCAGCAGGCAGAAATGTGGCAAGAGTCAGGAAGATGGTATACATACGGTCCAGAACTGATGCGTATGAAGGATCGCCATGGCCGCGAATTTGCGCTTGGCCCAACCCACGAAGAAGTGATCACATCACTAGTACGCAGCGAAGTGAAATCGTATAAGAAGCTTCCTTTAACTTTATATCAAATTCAATCAAAATTCCGTGATGAACAGAGACCACGCTTTGGACTGCTGCGCGGACGTGAATTTATCATGAAGGATGCATACTCATTCCATTCTTCACCAGAAAGCCTTGATGAGACATACAACAAAATGTTTACGGCTTACTCTAATGTGTTCTCAAAAGTGGGTCTCAATTTTAGACCAGTCATTGCAGATTCTGGGGCAATGGGAGGAAAAGATACGCATGAGTTCATGGCGCTTTCAGAAGTCGGAGAGGATACCATCGCTTATTCTGATACTTCCTCATATGCTGCAAACATTGAAATGGCTGAGGCTGTATATCACGGAGAAGAAGCAAATCCTGCGGACTTCAAAGAACTTGAAAAAGTCCACACACCGCAAGTGAAAACCATTCAAGATGTGGCTGAATTTTTAGAAGTTGACCCTGCTGCTTGCATTAAATCTGTTTTGTTTAAAGCAGATGATGCGTATGTTCTCATTCTTACTAGAGGTGATCATGAAGTAAATGATGTGAAAGTGAAAAACTTGGTAGGAGCACAGCTTGTCGAGCTTGCTTCACGCGAAGAAGTGCTGGAAGTCATTGGAACTGAGCCTGGATTTGTTGGACCTGTTAAATTGGAAGCAGAAGTCGATATTTATGCGGACCTTGCTGTGAAAGGAATGACAAATGCAGTCGCTGGTGCAAACGAAGCGGATTATCATTATGTCAATGTCAATCCTGCACGTGACGTGTCAGTAAAAGAATTCACAGATCTTCGCTTGATTCAAGAAGGAGATGTTTCTCCAGATGGGGAAGGCACAATCCAGTTTGCAAAAGGGATTGAAGTAGGACAAGTCTTTAAACTGGGCACTCGTTATTCTGAGTCGATGGATGCAACGTACCTCGATGAGAATGGTCGTGCGCAGCCAATGATTATGGGCTGCTATGGCATCGGCATCTCTAGAACGCTGTCAGCGATTGTTGAACAGCATCACGATGAGAAAGGAATCATTTGGCCGGAAACAGTGGCACCATATGACCTTCACCTCCTTGCATTAAATATGAAAAACGATGCGCAGAAAGAACTGGCTGAAACGTTGTACGAGCGATTAGGAGATGAAGGTTTCGACGTACTTTTCGATGACCGCCAGGAGCGTGCAGGAGTAAAATTTGCAGACAGTGATTTAATTGGACTGCCAATTCGTATTAGCTGCGGAAAACGTTCAGAAGAAGGTATAGTAGAAGTGAAGTTTAGAAAATCAGGTGAATCACATGAAGTATCTGTTGATGATCTGATTTCATTTATACGCCAAGCATAAAACGAACAAAAAAATGAAGGTACCTCCTGTAGAAAAGAGGTACCTTTCTGATTGACAAAAGGAGGGTCCTGTCTTGGATGAACAATTACCGATCACACGGCGGCAATTTCATATATTACTCAATCAGATTCAAATGACAGATGATGACCTCAGTCGTTACTTTGAAGAAGGAGAAATCGTCAAATTGACGGTGCATAAGGCGACGAAAACTTGGCATTTCCTTTTTAAATTTAAGGCGCTTTTGCCTTACAAAGTATACGCCATGTTTCTCAGCAGGCTGACAAATGCATTTTCACATATTGCACAAATCACTTGTACGATTGAAGTGAGTGATCCGCACATATCTGAAGAACTCGTGCAATCGTACTGGTCACATTGTGTGGAAGAACTTCAAGGAATTTCTCCCCCAATCATCAGCTTGCTTCAGCAGCAAAAACCATCGCTGTCTGGACATAAAATCATCATTAAAACGAAAAGCGAAACAGAGGCACTCGCTATTAAGAAGAAGTACAGCCCGATGCTCCAGGCCGCATTTAAACAAGTGGGCTTTCCAGAGCTGCAATTCGATACAGAAATTTTTGTATCAGATCAAGAGATTCAGAAGTTCAGAGAACAAAAGCTTGCTGAAGATCAAGAAAGAGCCATGCAAGCCCTCACTGAGATGGAGAAGAAAGAAAGTGAGGAGCAGAATGAAGCTCCGTCAGGCCCTCTGATGATTGGCTATCAAATCAAAGACAATGAAGAAATTCGTACGCTTGACAGTATCATGGACGAGGAAAGAAGAATTACCGTTCAAGGCTACGTATTCGATGCAGAAACGCGTGAGCTGAAAAGCGGGAGAACGCTTTGTATCTTTAAGATCACAGATTATACAAACAGTATTCTGATCAAAATGTTTGCAAGAGAAAAAGAAGATGCTCAGCTGATGAAATCATTGAAAAAAGGCATGTGGGTGAAAGCAAGAGGAAGCATTCAAAATGATACGTTTGTCAGAGATCTTGTCATGATCGCTAATGATGTCAATGAAATGAAACCGCAGTTGAAAGAAGATACAGCACCTGAGGGTGAAAAACGTGTGGAGCTTCATTTACATTCCCCTATGAGCCAAATGGATGCTGTCACTGGCATTGGCAGACTTGTTGAACAAGCAAAGAAATGGGGACATGAAGCAATTGCTCTGACAGATCATGCCGTTGTACAATCCTTCCCAGATGCGTATGCAGCAAGTAAAAAGCATGGCATCAAAATGATGTACGGTGTGGAAATCAACTTAGTAGACGACGGGGTACCGATTGCATATAACCCAGAGCACCGCTTGTTAGAGGATGCGACGTATGTCGTATTCGACGTCGAGACAACTGGACTTTCAGCTGTTTATGACACGATCATTGAGCTTGCAGCAGTGAAAATAAAAGGCGGGGAAATTATTGACCGCTTTGAGGCATTTGCAAATCCCCATCACCCGTTATCAGCGACCACCATCGAATTAACAGGTATCACCGATGATATGGTGAGAGATGCACCAGATGTCGTCGACGTCGTACGGGATTTCAAAGAATGGATTGGACAAGATATCCTTGTTGCGCACAATGCGAGCTTTGATATGGGCTTTTTAAATGCAGCGTATAAACGCCTGTTAAAAACAGATAAAGCGTCAAACCCTGTCATTGATACACTTGAACTTGGCCGGTTCCTTTACCCAGAATTTAAAAATCACCGGCTGAACACCCTTTGTAAAAAGTTCGATATTGAACTGACGCAGCATCACCGGGCGATTTATGATGCAGAGGCGACAGGCTATCTCATGCTGAAGATGCTAAAAGATGCGGCTGAAAAAGAAATTGCCTATCACGATCAATTGAATGAAAACATGGGGCAGTCGAATGCTTTCCAGCGCTCACGTCCTTACCATGCGACTTTGATTGCTCAAAATGAGGCAGGTCTTAAGAATTTATTTAAGCTTGTTTCACTTTCTCATATTCATTATTTCTACCGGGTCCCGCGTATTCCGCGCTCTCAGCTTGAGAAATATCGAGAAGGTTTAATTGTTGGGTCTGCTTGTGATAAGGGTGAGGTATTTGAAGGAATGATGCAAAAGTCCCCTGATGAGATGGAAGACATTGCAGCATTTTATGACTATTTAGAAGTACATCCGCCAGAAGTGTATCAGCACCTGCTGCAGCTTGAGCTTGTTCGAGATGAACGTGCGTTAAAAGAAATCATCACAAACATTGTCAAGCTTGGCGAAAAGCTGAATAAACCAGTTGTGGCGACTGGAAATGTACATTACCTGCATCCAGAGGACAAAATTTATCGTAAAATCTTAATTTCATCACAGGGTGGAGCGAATCCGCTGAACCGCCATGAACTGCCAAAAGTTCATTTTAGAACGACAGATGAAATGCTCGAAGCCTTCTCCTTCCTAGGAGACGAAAAAGCGAAAGAGATCGTCGTAACAAATACGCAAAAAGTATCTGAGATGGTCGAAAGCATTAAACCTATTAAAGATGATCTTTACACACCAAAAATTGAAGGTGCAGATGAAGAAATACGGGAAATGAGCTATCAAATGGCGCGCAGCATCTACGGAGATGATTTGCCGAAAATCGTAGAAGACCGCATTGAGAAAGAATTAAAAAGTATTATCGGTCATGGCTTCGCCGTTATTTACTTAATCTCTCATAAGCTCGTAAAAAAATCACTTGATGATGGATATCTCGTTGGTTCAAGGGGATCTGTCGGCTCATCTCTTGTTGCGACATTAACAGAGATTACTGAAGTGAATCCACTTGCACCTCATTATGTATGCCCAAGCTGTAAGCACTCTGAGTTCTTTAATGACGGATCTGTTGGTTCAGGCTTTGACCTTCCTGATAAGGACTGTCCAGAATGTGGAGCGCCGTATAAAAAAGATGGCCATGATATTCCGTTTGAAACGTTCTTAGGTTTTAAAGGAGACAAAGTCCCTGATATTGACTTGAACTTCTCAGGCGAATATCAGCCGATCGCACATAACTATACGAAAGAGTTGTTCGGTGAAGATTATGTATACCGAGCAGGTACGATTGGTACCGTTGCAGAAAAAACAGCATATGGTTACGTAAAAGGCTATGCAGGGGATCATAACCTTCATATGAGAGGCGCTGAAATCGACCGGCTTGTACAAGGCTGTACAGGAGTAAAACGGACAACAGGCCAGCATCCAGGCGGGATTATCGTAGTGCCTGATTATATGGACATTTACGATTTCTCACCTATTCAATACCCAGCAGATGCGACAGGTTCCGATTGGAAGACGACACATTTTGATTTCCATTCGATCCATGATAACTTGTTGAAGCTGGATATTCTTGGGCACGATGATCCAACGGTCATTCGTATGCTTCAAGATTTAAGCGGAATTGATCCAAAAACGATTCCAACAGATGACCCTGAAGTCATGAAGATTTTCCAAGGGACAGAGCCACTAGGTGTCACAGAAGAGCAAATTGGCTGTAAAACAGGCACACTCGGTATCCCGGAATTTGGGACAAGATTTGTTCGGCAAATGCTAGAGGATACAAAACCAACGACTTTCTCAGAGCTTGTTCAGATTTCTGGACTATCACACGGTACGGATGTTTGGCTCGGAAATGCGCAAGAGCTCATTCACAATAAAACGTGTGAACTAAGTGAAGTAATTGGGTGCCGTGATGATATTATGGTCTATCTCATCTATCAAGGCTTAGAGCCGTCACTTGCCTTTAAAATCATGGAATCTGTTCGTAAAGGAAAAGGACTTCCTCCTGAATGGGAAGAAGAAATGAAGAATAATAATGTACCAAACTGGTATATTGATTCTTGTAAAAAAATCAAATACATGTTCCCTAAAGCCCACGCGGCTGCTTATGTGTTAATGGCTGTTCGTATTGCTTATTTCAAGGTGCATCATGCACTCCTGTACTATGCGGCTTACTTTACCGTTCGTGCGGATGACTTTGATATTGAAACGATGACAAAAGGATCGAATGCGATTCGAGCTGTTATGGACGATATTAATTCAAAAGGTTTAGATGCATCACCGAAAGAAAAGAACCTATTAACTGTACTAGAGCTTGCCCTTGAAATGTGTGAAAGAGGCTATCACTTCAAAAAAGTTGACCTTTACCGCTCAAGTGCAACAGAGTTTATCATTGATGGAGACGGATTAATACCGCCATTCAACTCCATCCCTGGCCTCGGTACAAACGTTGCGTTAAATATTGTCCGCGCGCGGCAAGATGGGGAATTCCTCTCAAAAGAAGATTTACAAAAACGCGGAAAAGTGTCGAAGACCATCCTTGAATATTTAGATCGTCAAGGCTGTTTAGAAGCACTTCCTGATCAAAACCAGCTTTCTTTATTTTAATGTGATAAATAAGAACGCCCTAAAAGGGCGTTCTTTTCTCTATATACAATAATTATATTATGTTAACTAATAAAGATTTCTTATCAATTGGAATTATTTTCTTATTCCTTCATATATCTTGATTTAGCGTGATGTTTTAAGAGAAGAGATTGTATGTCATTCTTTCTACCCAAATAGAGCTCAAAAGAGAATTTCGCCGTCTGAAATGTTCTTAAGCGACATATGATCATTCTGGGTACAGTCAGAAGGAGAATCAAGAGAAAACCTTCGATGAGCGTAAAGCTGATTGCTGTTTACTATGCTTATTTTTGAAACCTATTTGATTCTTTTCAAAACTGTACAGATCACGAAACGAAATATAAAAAGGAGGCGGTTCGTCTATTGATCAAATGTTTCACTAAAAAGAAGGGGTGAGCAATAGAATAATGGCATCTTACAACTATGTAGAGGTATTACAAAAATCCATGCTGTTTTATGAAGCGCAGCGGTCAGGCCGGCTTCCGGAAAGTAATCGCCTTAACTGGCGGGGAGATTCTGGACTAGAGGACGGGAAGGATGTTGGGCATGACTTAACTGGCGGCTGGTATGATGCAGGAGATCATGTGAAATTTGGACTTCCGATGGCTTACTCAGCAGCCGTGCTTGCATGGACAGTATATGAATACCGGGAAGCTTATGAAGAAGCAGAATTGCTTGATGAGATCTTAGATCAAATCAAGTGGGCAACAGATTATTTTTTGAAAGCACATACAGGACCGAATGAATTTTGGGCGCAAGTAGGTGATGGAAACGCCGATCATGCTTGGTGGGGACCAGCAGAAGTGATGCCGATGAACCGGCCGGCTTTTAAAATTGATGAACATTGTCCTGGCACAGAAGTAGCTGCACAAACTGCGGCGGCTTTAGCAGCAGGTTCTATCATTTTTAAAGAAACAGATGCGTCCTATGCAGCAAAGCTTTTAACACACGCCAAACAGCTATATGCATTTGCTGACAGGTATCGCGGCAAATATACAGATTGTGTCACCAATGCGCAGCCATTTTACAACTCCTGGAGCGGCTATGTTGACGAACTTATTTGGGGTGGAATCTGGCTGTACTTGGCGACAAATGAAGAAACCTATTTAAACAAAGCATTAAAAGCGGTAGAAGAATGGCCGAAGGATTGGGATTATACGTTTACCATGTCATGGGACAATACTTTTTTTGCTTCACAAATCTTACTAGCAAGAATCACGAAAGAAAACAGATTTATAGAATCGACAGAGCGCAATCTTGATTACTGGACCACAGGTCTTGTTCAAAATGGAAAAGTAGAAAGAATCACCTATACGCCTGGCGGCTTGGCATGGCTGGATCAATGGGGTTCACTTCGTTATGCCGCCAATGCAGCATTTTTAGCCTTTGTCTATGCTGATTGGGTATCTGATCAAGAAAAGAAAAATCGATACCAATCGTTTGCGATTAAGCAAACCCACTATATGTTAGGTGATAATCCACTGAATAGAAGCTACGTCGTTGGGTTTGGCCAAAATCCGCCGAAGCACCCGCACCACCGTACTGCACATGGCTCATGGTCTAACCAGCTGACAAATCCTCCATCTCACCGGCACACTCTTTATGGAGCGCTTGTAGGGGGTCCTAATGCACAGGATCAATATGATGATGACATCTCTGATTATATATCTAACGAGGTGGCGACCGATTATAATGCCGCCTTTACTGGAAATATCGCCAAAATGGTGCAGCTGTTTGGTGAAGGGCAATCAAAGCTGCCAAATTTCCCGCCTAAAGAACAAGTGGAGGATGAGTTTTTTGTAGAGGCAGCTGTGATGCATAATGATACAACATCTACTCAAGTGAAAGCAGTGTTGTACAACAGGTCCGGCTGGCCGGCAAGAAGCAGTCAAACACTATCTTTTAGATATTACGTCAATCTGAGCGAGGTTTTTGCAAAGGGATTCACTGAAAAGGATATTCAAGTGACAGCAGCCTACAATGAAGGCGCTTCCTTATCGCCTTTAAAAGTATATGACGCATCAAGCCGCGTCTATTTTGCAGAAATCGATTTTACAGGCGTAGCCATTTCTCCTAGAGGAGAATCTGAGCATAAGAAGGAAATACAATTTCGATTATCTGCTCCAAATGGATCGAATATATGGGATGCCTCAAATGATTATTCCTATCAAGGATTAACATCCAATATGCAAAAAACAACAAAGATTCCTGTCTTTGAAGATGGTGTTTTAGTATTTGGCACACTTCCAGATAAATAAAAATCAACGATTTTATTGAAAGGGTGAAGGACTTGTCAAACAAAGAACGGTTTTTAACGCTTTATCATCAAATTAAAAGCGATGCGAATGGATATTTTTCACCAGAAGGAATTCCGTATCATTCAATCGAGACACTCATTTGCGAAGCACCTGATTACGGGCATATGACAACTTCAGAAGCATATAGCTATTGGCTGTGGCTTGAGGTGCTGTACGGACATTACACAGGGGACTGGAGCAAATTAGAGGCAGCTTGGGACAATATGGAGAAGTACATCATCCCAGTCAATGAAGATGGAAATGATGAGCAGCCGCATATGAACGCTTACAATCCGTCCAGCCCAGCCACATACGCAGCAGAGAAACCATTTCCGGATCAATACCCAAGCCAGCTGACCGGTGCTCGTCCTGCTGGTCAAGATCCAATTGATAGTGAATTGAAATCAACCTATGGGACGAATGAAACGTATTTAATGCACTGGCTCCTTGACGTAGATAACTGGTATGGCTATGGCAACTTGCTCAACCCATCACATAAAGCCGCCTATGTGAACACATTCCAGCGTGGTCCGCAAGAATCTGTATGGGAGTCCATCCCTCATCCATCACAGGACGATAAATCTTTTGGTAAGCCGAATGAAGGCTTTATGAGTTTGTTCACAAAAGAAAATCAAGCTCCAGCTGCCCAGTGGCGCTATACGAATGCAACGGATGCTGATGCGCGCGCGATACAAGCGATGTATTGGGCAAAGGAGCTCGGCTATAATCGGTCAGCTTATCTTGATAAAGCGAAAAAAATGGGGGATTTCCTCCGTTACGGCATGTACGATAAATATTTTCAAACGATTGGAAGCGGGAAGCAGGGGAATCCGTATCCTGGAAACGGAAAGGGCGCCTGTCATTACTTAATGGCATGGTATACCTCTTGGGGCGGAGGACTTGGAGAGTATGCAAACTGGTCATGGCGTATCGGAGCGAGCCATTGTCATCAAGGATATCAAAATCCTGTCGCTGCTTATGCTTTATCCTCAGATAAAGGAGGCTTAAAGCCATCTTCTGCTACCGGGGCAAGCGATTGGGAAAAAACTTTAAAGAGACAGCTTGAATTTTACGTATGGCTTCAATCGAAAGAAGGAGCCATAGCAGGAGGCGCAACCAATAGCTGGAATGGAGACTATAGCGCTTATCCAGCAGGAAGAAGTACTTTTTATGATATGGCATATGAAGATGCACCTGTTTACCTTGACCCGCCTTCAAATAACTGGTTTGGAATGCAGGCGTGGCCAATGGAGCGCGTAGCAGAGCTTTATTATATTTTTGTAAAAGATGGCGATAAAACATCTGAAAATGTCCAAATGGCCAAATCTGTCATAACAAAATGGGTCAGCTATGCCTTAGATTACATTTTTATCGGCAGCCGTCCTGTGTCAGATGAAGAGGGTTATTTCTTAGATGAGCAAGGACAGAGAATTCTAGGAGGAACGAATGTTTCGGTTGCTACAACAAGTGCGCCTGGAGAGTTTTGGCTTCCTGGAAATATTGCTTGGAGCGGACAGCCTGATACTTGGAATGGGTTCCAGTCTGCAACAGGAAATCCAAATTTAACAGCTGTAACTAAAGATCCGACTCAGGATACAGGCGTATTAGGAAGTCTAGCCAAAGCTTTGATATTCTTTGCTGCAGCCACAAAGCAGGAAACAGGTGATTATACAGCGCTTGGTGCAAGAGCGAAAGATGCAGCCGCGCAGCTCCTAGAGGTTGCATGGAATTACAATGATGGCGTCGGCATAGTGACAGAGGAAGATAGAGAAGACTATGACCGTTTCTTTAGAAAAGAAGTGTATTTCCCAAATGGATGGAACGGGACATTTGGTCAAGGAAATCAAATTCCTGGAGCCAGCACCATTCCTTCTGACCCGCAGCGAGGAGGGAATGGGGTCTATACGAGTTTTGCTGATCTTCGTCCGAAGATTAAACAAGATCCAGCATGGTCTTCACTCGAAAGTAAATATCAGTCTTCATTTAATGAAGCTACAGGCAAATGGGAGAATGGCGCACCAGTTTTCACTTATCACCGCTTCTGGTCTCAAGTGGATATGGCCACTGCCTATGCTGAATACCATCGTCTGTTCAACTAAGAGGTTAAAAGCAAGCTGCCGGCTTCTGGCCGGCAGTTTGAATAGGTAATATTAATCCAATGAAGATAAGGGTGATTTCACATGGTCAAAGAAAGAAGCTTTCTTCATCATTCCTTCAATAGAGGCGAAAATGGGCAGGAAAATCTGATGTGGAAAAAAGAGGCGGATGATCGAATCTCAGAGCATAGACAAAGAGATCTTGTGATCAACGTGACAAACGGCGAAAAAAAGCCAATAGCAGGAATAGAGGTTGAAATAAAGCAAATCAGACATGAATTCGCCTTTGGTTCAGCGATGAATGATCAAGTGTTATTTAATCAACAATATGCTGATTTTTTCGTGAAGCATTTTAATTGGGCTGTTTTTGAAAATGAAGCAAAATGGTATGCGAATGAGCCAGAAAGAGGGAAAATCACCTACGAAAAAGCAGATGCGATGCTGAATTTTGCAGATCGACATCAGCTTCCAGTGAGGGGGCACGCTTTATTTTGGGAGGTAGAGGATGCGAATCCAAGCTGGCTGAGGTCACTGCCGAATCACGAAGTATATGAAGCCATGAAAAAACGGCTTGAGCATGCGGGCAATCACTTTAAGGGAAGGTTCCGGCATTGGGATGTAAACAATGAAATGATGCATGGTTCATTTTTTAAAGATCGCTTTGGGAAAAATATTTGGAAGTGGATGTATGAAGAAACGAAAAAAATTGACCCTCAAGCACTATTGTTTGTGAATGATTATAATGTGATCTCTTATGGTGAACACCATGCCTATAAAGCCCATATCAATGAACTGCGTCAGTTAGGCGCACCTATTGAGGCGATTGGGGTTCAAGGCCATTTTGAAGAACGGGTCGATCCAGTCATTGTCAAAGAGAGGCTCGATGTGCTGGCTGAGCTTGGTCTTCCAATATGGGTCACAGAGTACGATTCTGTTCACCCTGACCCTAATAGAAGAGCGGATAACCTGGAAGCTTTATATCGCGTCGCATTTAGTCATCCAGCCGTAAAAGGAGTGCTGATGTGGGGATTTTGGGCAGGTGCCCATTGGAGAGGTGAACATGCAGCCATCGTGAATTATGATTGGTCTTTAAATGAAGCAGGACGACGTTATGAAAAGCTTCTAAACGAGTGGACGACGCAAAGAGTTGAAAAAACAGATGCTAATGGCCATGTGAAATGTCCAGCATTTCACGGAACATATGAGATTCGAATCGGTAAAGAAAATAAAATGCTCAAACAGCAGACGATTGAACTTGATTCAAATGAACAAACACCGTATCAACTAAACGTGATCCTGCCTCAAGAAGGATAGAGATAGATTGTGAGGAGAATGTAAATGAAAAATTGGGCTCAAAGAGTGTCTTGCTTCATACTTATAGCCGCTATATGGTCTGGCTGGTTTTCGCTTACGATGAAGGCTGCCGCTTATGTGCAGACGTCTGGTACACAATTTACGCTGAACAATCAACCATTTTACTTCGCCGGCACAAATAATTACTATTTCCATTACAAATCTAAAAAAATGGTAGATGCTGTGTTCGATGATATGAAAGCAATGAATTTAAAGGTCATACGGATTTGGGGCTTTCACGACGGGGCTCCTCAAGAAAACTCAGTCTTACAATCTAGTCCAGGCGTCTATGAAGAATCTGGTTTTCAAAAACTAGATTATGCGATTTATAAAGCAGGACAGGAAGGAATAAAGCTTGTGATCCCACTAGTGAACAATTGGGATGACTTTGGCGGTATGAATCAATATGTGAAGTGGTTCGGGGCAGGATCGCATGATGCCTTCTATACAGATCCTCGTATTCAAAAAGCTTACAAAAATTATGTGCGCTATGTATTAGAAAGAACCAATACGTACACAGGTGTTCAATATAAAGACGATCCAGCTATTATGACTTGGGAATTAGCCAACGAGCCGCGGATGCAGTCAGATCCAACGGGAAATGTACTAGTCAAATGGGCAGATGAAATGAGTACATGGATCAAATCGCTGGATCGTCACCATCTTGTTGCAGTAGGAGATGAAGGATTCTTTCGCATACCAGGACATGAAGATTGGTTTTACGGAGGAGGAGAAGGCGTCGATTGGGACCGTTTAACATCTCTTCCTAATATCGATTATGGAACCTATCATCTGTACCCAGATCACTGGAGCAAGTCTGCTGCCTGGGGAGTGAAATGGATCGAAGACCATATCACCCGCGGGAAGTCAATCGGAAAGCCAGTTGTGCTAGAAGAGTTTGGCTGTCAAAATCAATCAGCTCGTCCTGACGTATATCAGAGCTGGCTGTCAGCGGTAGAGCGGCTCGGAGGCGCTGGCAGTCAATTTTGGATTTTAACAAGCATTCAGGACGATGACTCGCTCTATCCGGATTATGACGGTTTCCGCATTATAAAAGGAAGCAGGGAGGCAGCACTTATTAGTGAACATGCGAAAAGAATGAATGAAAAGAATCGATGACGAATGCCTGCTGAATAAGGAACTTCATTTGCATAAAAAAATTGGATATGGTATAGTTTTTATGGAAATGCTAACGATTACCGAGACAAGAGTGGGGAAACCCGCTCTTTTGTATTGAACAGGCAATTTTTGTCTCGACATTATTCATCCGTTTTCTGCTCCCCCTGCTCACATAAAGCAGGGTTTTTATGCAGAATGATTGATAAGAGCGTTTATCGAAAGCACAAGGAGGAAGAGAATGAGCAAAAAAGTAGTGGATGTCGTAAGCGAAATGGTGCAGCCAATTTTAGATGGCTTACAGCTTGAACTCGTTGATGTTGAATTTGTCAAAGAGGGTCAAAACTGGTTCCTTCGCGTGTTTATTGACTCTGATAAAGGTGTCGATATCGAAGAGTGTGCCAAAGTGAGCGAAGCCTTGAGCGAAAAGCTTGATGAGGCAGATCCGATTAGCCAAAACTACTTTCTTGAAGTGTCCTCTCCTGGAGCGGAGCGCCCATTAAAGAAAAAAGCTGATTTTGAAAAAGCACTTGGAAAAAATGTTTTCATGAAAACATATGAACCAATTGATGGTGAAAAAGCATTTGAAGGTGAGCTTACAAGCTTTGATGGTGAGATTGCAACAGTGACAGTGAAGATCAAGACAAGAAAGAAAGAGATCAATATTCCATACGAAAAAATAGCTAACGCAAGATTAGCAGTTTCGTTCAATTAACCTTTTCATTGATATAAGGGGGAACCATAAAAATGAGTAGTGAGTTGTTAGATGCCCTGACTGTTCTTGAGAAAGAGAAGGGTATTAGTAAAGAAATTATAATTGAAGCGATAGAAGCTGCACTCATTTCTGCATATAAGCGTAATTTTAATCAAGCACAAAATGTTCGTGTTGATTTAAACCGCGAAACGGGAACGATTCGTGTGTTCGCAAGAAAAGATGTTGTAGATGAAGTGTATGATTCTCGCCTTGAAATCTCTGTAGATGATGCAGCCAATATTAACCCGAATTACATGGTTGGTGACGTCGTTGAGATTGAAGTCACACCAAAAGACTTCGGACGCATTGCAGCTCAGACAGCGAAACAAGTTGTGACGCAGCGAGTGAGAGAAGCAGAGCGTGGTGTGATCTACACTGAGTTCATCGACCGCGAGGAAGACATTATGACGGGAATCGTTCAGCGGATTGACAGTAAATTTATTTACGTGTCACTTGGCAAAATCGAAGCCCTTCTTCCTGTCAATGAACAAATGCCAAATGAAGAATACAAACCACATGACCGCATTAAAGTGTTCATTACAAAAGTAGAAAAAACAACAAAAGGACCACAAATTTATGTGTCTAGAACACATCCAGGTCTTTTAAAGCGTTTATTTGAAATTGAAGTACCAGAAATTTATGATGGTACTGTAGAACTTAAATCGGTTGCTAGAGAAGCTGGGGACCGTTCTAAAATATCTGTTCGTACAGATGATCCTGATGTTGATCCAGTTGGCTCCTGTGTTGGACCAAAAGGCCAGCGTGTACAAGCAATTGTCAATGAGCTAAAAGGCGAAAAAATTGACATTGTCCATTGGTCTAATGACCCGGTTGAATTTGTTGCCAATGCGCTCAGTCCATCAAAAGTACTTGATGTCATTGTGAATGAAGAAGACAAGGCGACAACAGTCATTGTCCCTGATTATCAGCTGTCATTAGCGATTGGTAAAAGAGGTCAAAATGCCCGCCTTGCAGCGAAGCTGACTAGCTGGAAAATCGACATTAAAAGCGAAACAGATGCAAGGGAACTCGGTATTTTCCCAAGAACTGAAGACTCTGAATCTCTTTTCTTAGAGGCTGAACCAGTAGCTGAGGAATCTGACGAATAAGAGGTGATATTAAAGGTGAAAAGCCGAAAAAAAATCCCGCTTAGAAAATGCGTCGTGACGGGAGAAATGAAACCAAAGAAAGAACTGATCCGTGTTGTTCGTTCTAAAGAAGGAGAAGTGTCTGTTGACGCTACCGGAAAAATGAACGGACGCGGAGCTTACCTTTCTCTCGATAAAGAAACCATTCTTGCGGCAAAGAACAAACGCAGTTTACAGCAGCAATTTCAGACACAGATTGACGAACACATATTTGAAGAATTACTAGAACTAGCTGAAAAGGTGAAAAAACCTAATGAATGAATCTGAATGGTATCCTTTGCTTGGTCTAGCAAATCGAGCTCGTAAAGTCGTGTCAGGAGAAGATCTGGTGATCAAAGAAATTAGACATGCGCGTGCTAAGCTGGTTCTTCTTGCAGCAGATGCCTCATCTAACACAGAGAAAAAGGTATCTGACAAATGCAAATTTTATAATGTTCCGGTTAGAAAAGTTGAAGACCGTTCCGTTCTCGGACGTTCTATTGGGAAAGAAGCTCGCGTAGTTGTCGCTGTCACTGACCAAGGCTTCGCTAAGAAGCTCATAAGCTTGCTCGATTAATTTATTTGGGGGTGAACGAATGGCTAAAGTGAGAGTATATGAATACGCAAAAGCCATAGATGTTTCAAGTAAAGATATTATAGCAGCGCTTAAGGATATGAACGTGGAAGTGAACAACCACATGGCGACGCTTGAAGACGACACTGTGAAAAAGCTAGACGCTATCTATAAAAAAGCCAAAGCAAAAGAGACAGCTAACGAGAAACCCGCAGAACAAAAAAAACAATCATCTAACAAAAACAATGATAGAAAGAAGAATGACGTGCAGAATAATCAATTTAATAAAAACAAAAAAAACAACAACCAAAATAAAAACAAAAATAAACGCGGTGGAAATAACAAACCGCAGCATCAGCAAGCTAGACCTGTGAAGCCTAAAAAAGAGCTTCCTGAAAAAATTGAATTTACAAATTCAATGACTGTCGGCCAGCTGGCTGATGAGCTTGGAAAAGAAACAGCTGAAATCATCAAAAAGCTGATGATGCTTGGTGTCATGGCAACGATCAACCAAGAACTTGATAAAGATACAGTTGAATTAATCGCTTCTGAATATGGTGTTCCAGTAGAGGAAGTCATTATTTTAGAAGAAACTGAACTTGAAAAGTATGAAGTTGAAGATAAAGAAGAAGATATGCAAGTACGCCCTCCAGTTGTAACGATCATGGGCCACGTTGACCACGGGAAAACAACTCTTCTTGACAGCATTCGTAAGACAAAAGTCGTCGAAGGCGAAGCAGGTGGAATCACGCAGCATATCGGTGCATACCAAATTGAAGAAAACGGCAAAAAAATTACGTTCCTTGATACACCTGGACACGCAGCATTTACAACGATGCGTGCACGTGGTGCCGAAGTAACGGATACGACAATTCTAGTCGTTGCAGCAGATGATGGTGTCATGCCTCAAACAATTGAAGCGATTAACCATGCGAAAGCGGCAGAAGTGCCAATCATTGTCGCTGTTAACAAAATTGACAAACCAACAGCGAACCCTGACCGCGTGATGCAGGAATTAACTGAGCATGGTCTTGTACCAGAAGCTTGGGGCGGCGAAACCATTTTCGTTCCACTATCTGCGAAAACAGGTGAAGGCATTGACGAATTGATCGAAATGATCCTTCTTGTCAGCGAAGTAGCAGAACTGAAAGCCAACCCTAATCGTGCGGCAAAAGGGACTGTCATCGAGGCTGAGCTTGATAAAGGAAGAGGTTCTGTTGCAACCCTCCTTGTTCAAACAGGTACACTTCATGTAGGTGACCCAATCGTTGTCGGAAATACATTTGGCCGTGTACGTGCAATGGTCAATGACATTGGCCGCCGCGTGAAAACAGCAGGACCATCTACACCTGTTGAAATCACTGGTTTAAACGATGTACCGAATGCAGGGGATCAGTTCCTCGTATTCAAAGATGAAAAAACAGCTCGTCAAGTCGGTGAGGCGCGTGCTTCTAAACAGCTGGATGAACAGCGTTCAGATAAAGCAAAATTATCTCTAGACGACCTATTTGAGCAAATCAAACAAGGTGACGTAAAAGATATCAACTTGATCGTCAAAGCAGACGTACAAGGCTCTGCTGAAGCATTAACAGCAGCTCTTCAAAAAATTGAAGTCGAAGGCGTAAAAGTGAAAATCATCCATACGGGTGTTGGAGCGATTACAGAATCAGACATCATTTTAGCAAGTGCTTCTAATGCCATCGTGATTGGCTTTAACGTACGTCCTGATGGAAATGCGAAGAGCACAGCTGAAACAGAGAACGTAGATATCCGCTTGCACCGCATTATCTATAAAGTCATCGATGAAATTGAAGCTGCGATGAAAGGGATGCTTGACCCTGAATATGAAGAAAAAGTCATCGGTCAAGTTGAAGTTCGTCAAACGTTCAAAGTATCTAAAATCGGTACAATTGCTGGCGGTTATGTAACTGAAGGAACGATTACAAGAGATAGCGGAATCCGCTTAATCCGTGACGGCGTCGTTATTTTTGAAGGCGAAGTTGACGTGTTAAAACGATTTAAAGATGATGTGAAAGAAGTTTCACAAGGCTATGAATGTGGTATTACCATTAAGAAATACAATGATATCCGTGAAGGTGATGTCATGGAATCATTCGTTATGCAAGAAATCGAAAGAAAATGATCGGTTATACCGAATGTGAGTGCATGATCTATGATGCATCCTCACTGAAGGAAAAACGTGCGGTTCTTCAGCGAATATTGACAAGAACGCGTCATAAATTCAATGTAACCATTGCTGAAATGGATTACCAGGATACATGGCAGCGTACATCAATCGGAATCGCCGTGATTTCCTCATCTCGGGTTCAAGTGGAAAAGGAGCTTCAGCGTGTATTAAGCTTTATCGATTCTTTTCCTGAAATTGAACGTACGATCACGAAAACTGAGTGGTTTTAATTAGAGGTGATAAGATCATGAGTATGAGAGCAACCCGTGTGGGTGAGCAAATGAAAAAAGAATTGGGCGACATCTTAGGCAGAAAGCTAAAAGATCCAAGAATCGGCTTTTTGACTGTAACTGATGTCGAAGTATCCGGTGATTTGCAAATTGCCAAAGTCTACATTTCAGTTCTTGGCGACGAGAAGAAAAGAGAGGAAACCTTAAAAGGTCTTGCAAAGGCAAAAGGGTACATCCGCTCTGAAATTGGCAATCGAATCAGACTTCGCAAAACACCAGAACTGCACTTTGAATTCGACGAATCTGTAGATTACGGAAATCGAATTGAAAGCCTGATTGCTGAATTAAACACAAAAGATCACGAATAAGATGTTGAAATAAGGATAGGCGATGATCGTCTGTCCTTTTTCATCGTTTATGAAAGGAGAGAACGCAGATGATAAATGGTGTTCTTTTATTACATAAAGAAAGAGGCATGACCTCACACGACTGTGTGTTTAAAGTAAGAAAAATTTTGCACACAAAAAAAGTCGGCCATACAGGCACCCTCGACCCAGAGGTTTCAGGTGTTCTCCCTATTTGTATCGGAAGAGCAACGAAGATTGTAGAATACTTAACAGATAAATCGAAAACGTATGATGCGGAGATCACGATTGGCTTTTCTACAACAACAGAAGACCAAACAGGTGAGATCGTAGAAGAAAAAAAGGTGGAAAAACCGATCTCAGAAAAAGAAATTGATGAGGCGCTGAAGCAGTTTGAAGGAACCATTGAACAAATTCCTCCCATGTTTTCTGCTGTGAAAATTGGCGGGAAAAAGCTCTATGAATATGCAAGAGAAGGCATTGAAATTGAGCGGCCGAGCCGAGAAATTACTATTCACCGTATCGAGCGGACTACACCTGTCACATATGAGGATGGTAGCGTGTCATTTAGGTTTACCGTTCTATGTTCAAAGGGAACATATGTGAGGACCTTAGCGGTTGATATCGGGAAGAAACTAGGGTTTCCAGCCCACATGTCACATCTCATTCGTACAGGGTCTGGTGATTTTACACTTGATGAATGTATCACGCTGGATGAGCTGCGAGATATAAGCGAGGAAGGAACTGTAGATGAGCACCTTGTCCCGATCGAGCGTGCGCTCAATCATTTGCCGAAATGGGAGATAAATGATACATTAGCAAGTAAAGTGGAAAACGGTGCAGTCCTGCCAATGCCTGATGAATTTGCTCATTTCGCAGAGTCGGATCGTGTCGCTGTATTTGCTCCTTCAGGCCGTTGTCTGGCGATTTATATGAAGCACCCGACCAAACAGAACCTGATGAAGCCGGCGAAGATCTTATCTCAGGACAAGCAATCTTAAAGAAAAGGTGACATCTCGTGAAGACTATACATATTTCACACCCACATACATTGAATCAAAAGGATCAAGTCCCGTCTGTCATGGCTTTAGGGTACTTTGACGGTGTTCACCTTGGGCATCAAAAAGTCATTGACAAAGCAAAAAGCATTGCGAAAAAAGAAGGATTGGCCTTAGCAGTCATGACCTTTCATCCGCATCCATCACATGTTTTGCAAAAGGCACGGGAACCAAAAGACTTAATTACACCGCTTGAGGATAAAATTGATTTTATCGAACAGCTGGGCGCTGACTATTTATACATCGTACAATTCAGCGAGAGTTTTGCAGCTCTATCTCCTCAAGAGTTTGTGGATCAATATTTGGATGAATTGAATGTGAAGCACGCAGTAGCGGGGTTTGATTTTACGTTTGGCCGTTTTGGTGCAGGCACAATGGAAACGTTCGACGAATACGGAAAGGGCCGTATCAATGCAACCATCGTACCTAAGCTGTCCAATCAAGACAGAAAAGTCAGCTCCACTCTCATCCGTTCCGCATTAAAAAATGGGGATGTTGAATATGTGAGCGAGCTTTTAGGCAAACCTTATCAGCTTCGCGGTATTGTCATCCATGGAGACAAACGCGGACGGACGATCGGGTTTCCGACAGCTAATGTCGGCTTATCTGCTGAATACATTATTCCGCCAACAGGGGTATATGCAGTAAGAGCAGAAGTAAAAGGTAAAGTATATGACGGTGTTTGTAATGTCGGCTATAAACCAACATTTTATGAAAAACGTCCTGATCAGCCTGCCATTGAAGTAAACCTCTTTGATTTTAACGAAGAAATATATGGCCAGCCGATTAAATTACAATGGTTCAAACGCATTCGCAGTGAACGAAAATTTAACGGAATCCAGGAGCTGACGGCTCAAATCAGTCAAGATAAAGAAGAAGCGATTCAGTTTTTTCAAGATCAGCATAAGCAAACAAAAAAATCATAGAAAAACTGCTCTACCATTTGCAAATTCAGCATATTTTTAGTATGATTATTCCTGTAGCTTTAAAACCACTTACTTGGCAGGCCGACTTCACCGACGGCTGCGAGGTAGATGGGGCTAACATGATTTGGAGGTGAAACAGGATGGCAATTACTCAAGAGCGTAAAACGCAATTAATTAATGAGTTCAAAACACACGAATCTGATACTGGATCTCCAGAAGTTCAGATCGCTGTCCTAACAGAATCAATTAACAACTTGAACGAGCATTTACGTACTCATAAGAAAGATCACCACTCACGTCGCGGTCTTTTGAAAATGGTAGGTAGACGTCGTAATCTTCTTACGTATCTACGTAATAAAGACGTAACTCGTTACCGTGAGTTAATTAACAAACTAGGCTTACGTCGATAATCGTAAAAAGCGGGAGGATTCCCGCTTTTTTATCGTATAATCACTAATATTTTATGGTTAAAATGTTGAAAGAATGGCAAAAACCCTTCTACATACAGCTTTCACATTGATATGTGAAAATCATTTTGTTCATAATAAGAACTAACTAAAATTTTTCGATAAGAGAGGAGTTTTTCTCAGAATGGGACAAGAGAAACATGTCTTCACCATAGACTGGGCTGGACGTCAACTGACAGTTGAAACTGGCCAGCTTGCAAAGCAAGCAAACGGAGCGGTCCTCGTACGCTACGGAGATACGGCTGTGCTTAGCTCAGCAACAGCTTCTAAAGAACCAAAACCACTTGATTTCTTCCCGCTCACTGTGAACTACGAAGAAAGACTATACGCAGTAGGTAAAATTCCTGGCGGCTTCATTAAAAGAGAAGGCCGTCCAAGTGAAAAGGCTATCCTTGCGAGCCGCTTAATTGACAGACCAATTCGTCCGCTGTTTGCAGATGGATTTAGAAACGAAGTACAAGTCATTAGTATCGTCATGAGTGTGGATCAAGATTGTTCATCTGAAATGGCTGCAATGTTTGGCTCATCTTTAGCTTTATGTGTGTCTGACATTCCATTTGAGGGACCAATCGCCGGCGTTACAGTAGGACGAGTGGATGGAAAGCTGATCATTAACCCAAATGTGGAGCAGCTTGAACAAAGTGACATCAATCTTGTGGTTGCCGGAACAAAAGATGCGATCAACATGGTAGAAGCTGGTGCTGATGAAGTACCGGAAGAGACAATGCTTGAAGCGATCATGTACGGTCACCAAGAGATTAAACGCTTAATCGAATTCCAAGAAGAAATTGTGAAGGCAGTCGGTAAAGAAAAAATCGATATTCCTTTATATGAAGTAGATCAAACGTTAGCAGACGAAGTAAAAGCACTTGCTGAAGCTGACCTGCTGAAAGCGATTCAAGTACATGAGAAGCATGCGCGTGAGGATGCGATCAGTGCTGTGAAAAAAGCTGTAGTTGAGAAGTTTGAAGCAGAAGAACGTGACGAAGCAACGATTAAACAAGCGAAAGATGTATTAAACAAGCTTGTCAAAAACGAAGTTCGCCGTCTGATCACTGAAGAGAAAGTACGTCCAGATGGACGCGGCGTAGATCAAATCCGTCCACTTTCTTCAGAAGTAGGACTTCTGCCAAGAACGCACGGTTCAGGCCTATTTACAAGAGGACAAACACAGGCGCTCAGTATTTGTACATTAGGTGCACTTGGCGATGTGCAAATTCTTGATGGTCTAGGTGTTGAAGAATCAAAACGCTTCATGCACCATTACAACTTCCCGCAATTCAGTGTTGGTGAGACAGGTCCAATGCGCGGTCCAGGCCGTCGTGAGATCGGACATGGTGCACTAGGTGAACGTGCACTAGAACCAGTCATTCCATCCGAAAAAGATTTCCCTTATACGGTTCGCCTCGTTTCAGAGGTATTAGAATCTAACGGATCTACTTCACAAGCAAGTATTTGCGCAAGCACACTTGCGATGATGGATGCGGGTGTTCCAATTAAAGCACCAGTTGCAGGGATTGCAATGGGACTTGTGAAATCTGGGGAATACTACACAGTGCTGACAGACATTCAAGGAATGGAAGATGCACTTGGAGATATGGACTTTAAAGTGGCAGGTACATCAAAAGGTGTCACAGCCCTTCAAATGGACATCAAAATCGATGGCTTGTCAAAAGACATCTTAGAAGAGGCTCTTCAACAAGCGAAAAAAGGAAGAATGGAAATCTTAGACAGCATGCTGTCAACGATTCCTGCTTCTAGAGGAGAATTGTCTCGTTATGCACCTAAAATCTTAACGATGACAATCAATCCGGATAAAATTCGCGATGTCATTGGACCAAGCGGTAAACAAATCAATAAAATTATTGAAGATACCGGTGTGAAAATCGATATTGAACAAGATGGTACAATCTTCATATCTTCTACAGAAGAAGATATGAACCAAAAAGCGAAG
The DNA here is from genome assembly GCF_038593285.1 of Bacillus sp. FSL R5-0712. NCBI lineage: Bacteria > Bacillati > Bacillota > Bacilli > Caryophanales > Bacillaceae > Bacillus > Bacillus sp. FSL R5-0712. The sequence continues at coordinate 1,649,778 of NZ_CP151981.1, forward strand.
AAAATCATTGAAGATCTTGTGAGAGAAGTTGAAGTAGGACAGCTTTACTTAGGTAAAGTCAAACGCATTGAAAAATTCGGTGCCTTCCTTGAAATCTTCAGCGGAAAAGATGGACTTGTTCATATTTCTGAGCTTGCGCTTGAGCGTGTGGGCAAAGTAGAAGATGTCGTGAAACTTGGCGATGAATTACTTGTCAAAGTCACTGAAATCGATAAACAAGGCCGTGTGAACCTTTCTCGGAAAGCTGTTTTACGTGAAGAAAAGGAAAAAGAAGAAAAGCAGTCTTAATGAGATCAAATAAAATGTGTTAGAAGCCAGGTATCCGTGCCAGGCTTCTTTCTTTTCTTGCGCTAACAATAGTTCTAGCTTGTTTCTCCCCGTCATAATTTGTGGTAAAGGGGAGGGACAACCATTGAAAAAAACGTTACCATTCATTGTGTTTGTATTTTTACTGCTCGTGTCATATCAAACGATGAAGCAGCCGGCTGCTGTTACATATATTGAATCAATGAAAGAGCATGCCGAGGTTGCATCTGTTTCAAAAGATATTTTATTTCAGGAAATTGAATCGAAGTCTTCTGACTATGAAGTAAAGGCGCAAAATGCTAAGATTGATAAAGTGTGGAAAAAGATGCCTGGCTTAAATGGACAGACAGTTGATATCGATGCCTCTTATGAAAAAATGAAGAAACAGGGGTCATTCGATGAAAAGCTGCTTGTTTTTAATGAAACAAAACCATCTATTCATTTACATGAGCTTGGTCCAGAGCCCATTTATAAGGGACATCCAGATAAAAAAATGAATGCATTCCTCATCAACGTAGCTTGGGGTGACGAGCATTTAATCAACATGTTAAAGACGCTGGAAAAGCATCAAGTCAAGGCGACCTTTTTCTTAGAAGGCAAATGGGTGAAAAAAAGCACAGAGCTTGCTAAAAAAATCGTGGCAGATGGTCATGAAATTGGAAATCATTCATACAATCACCCAGATATGCGCACACTGACAAGAGAACGAGCATTAGAGCAGATAACGAAAACAAATCGCCAAATTGAAGAATCCCTTGGGAAGAAACCAAAATGGTTTGCGCCTCCAAGCGGCAGCTTTAAAGAAGAAACAGTCAAGCTTGCCAAACAAGAAGGCATGGAAACCATTATGTGGACAGTAGACACCATCGACTGGCAAAAGCCATCCCCGGCTATTTTACAAAAGCGGGTGCTTGGGAAAATTCACAATGGGGCGATGATATTAATGCATCCAACAGATGCAACAGCGAAAAGTCTTGACGCACTTATCACTCAAATCAAGGAAAGAGGATATGAATTAGGGACGGTTTCTGACCTCCTAAGTGAAAAAAGACATCCGTGATGCGATCTGTTTGTTGAATAGGAGGAGCAAAACTTGGTCAAAACGTATACATGCCAAAACGGAGTAAGAATTGTACTCGAAAACAATCCCACTGTAAGGTCTGTCGCAATTGGCGTCTGGATTGGAACAGGCTCTAGACATGAGACACCTGAAATTAATGGGATCTCACACTTTTTAGAGCATATGTTTTTTAAAGGGACAAAGACAAGATCTGCACGTGATATCGCAGAATCCTTTGACCGCATTGGTGGTCAAGTGAATGCCTTTACATCAAAAGAATACACTTGCTACTATGCGAAGGTGCTTGATTCACATGCTGGCTACGCCCTCGATGTATTAAGCGACATGTTCTTTCACTCAGCTTTTGATGAAGAAGAGCTGAAAAAAGAAAAAAATGTGGTGTACGAAGAAATTAAAATGTATGAGGATACTCCTGATGACATCGTTCATGATTTATTAAGCAAAGCCATTTATGGTGATCATTCATTAGGATATCCGATTTTAGGAACAGAGGAAACACTCTCTACCTTTAACGGAGACTCACTTAGAAAATATATGGATGAATTCTATACGCCGGACCGCGTCGTGATCTCTGTTGCAGGGAACGTAGATGAGACCTTTATTCGTGAGGTTGAAAAGCTGTTCGGTTCTTATGAAGGAAAAGGGAAGAAGCAGCCTGTAGAAGCTCCAACATTTCATTATGACAAGCTCACACGCAAAAAGGAAACGGAACAAGCGCACCTATGCCTGGGCTTTAATGGCCTTCCAGCTGGAGATAAGGGCATCTATGACTTAATCGTCTTAAATAATGTTCTTGGCGGAAGCATGAGCAGCCGATTATTCCAAGATGTAAGAGAGGACAAAGGACTTGCTTATTCCGTCTTCAGCTATCACAGTTCATTTGCAGATAATGGAATGCTGACGATTTACGGCGGGACTGGAGCGAAGCAGCTAAACCTGCTCTCTGAGACCATCTTACAAACATTAGACGTCTTAAAGCGTGAGGGAATCACGCAGAAAGAACTAGAGAACTCTAAGGAGCAAATGAAAGGCAACCTTATGCTCAGCCTTGAAAGCACAAACAGCAAAATGAGCCGAAACGGTAAAAATGAACTGCTCCTTGGCAAACATCGGACACTCGATGAAATTATTGATGAAATCAACAGCGTCACATTAGATGGCGTGAATAACTTATCTAAACGCATCTTTACAGAAGATTATGCGCTTTCGCTTATTAGTCCGACGGGTGATCAGCCATCATAATGTAAACAACACGGCAGACTCAAAAAAGTCTGCCGTTTTATTGTAGGTAAAGAAGAAAGGGGTTCTGCTTTCATGGAACATGAAAAGCTGAAACAGCTCTCTCCACTTCTGACACAAGCTATTTCCTTCCAAGCCATGACATCTGGTTTTTCGGGAGATCGCACCTTTTTGGTTACAATATCATCTAGTGAAAAGCTGGTGCTTAAGTTATCAGACATTCAAACGTATTCGCGCTATAAAAGAAAAGCATCATTTCAGCGGAAGTTAAAAGATCGAGGGATTCTTTGTTCTGAAGTGATTGAGATTGGAATGAGCGCTGAACTAAACTGTACCTATCGTATTTTCTCCTTTATCGAAGGCGAGAATGCTAGAGACTCCATCCATCTACTTACAAATGAAGAGCAGTATGAAATCGGGAGGCGGGCAGCCAGAGAGCTAAGTTTGATGCATACATGCCGTGCACCTTCTCATGTTCGTCCGTGGGATGAGAAAGTCATGGCAAAACATGAACGGTATGTACATGCCTATCAATCAAGTGGCGTGACGTTTTCCAATGATCAGTTTGTATTAGATTTTATCAAGTCGAATGTTGATGCGGTAAAAGAGAGGCCTAACCAGTTCCAGCATGATGATTTTCATTTAGGGAATATTATCATACAAGGTAATCAATATGCCGGTGTGATTGATTTCGATCAATCCGACTGGGGCGACCCGGTTCATGACTTTTATAAATTGTCCTTATTTAGTCGAGAAAGCAGCATTCCGTTCTCAGCTGGACAACTGGATCAATACGTGAGTACGCAGTCCACAAACGATTTTTGGCTTCTTTTTTCCATCTATACAGCAATGAGCTGCTTTTCATCTATCATCTGGTCGCTTTCCTATGATCCGGGACATGTAAAAGACATGGTGAAACGAGTGGAGAGAATGCTAAAAGATCATAATTGCTTTCATCAACTTAAGCCTGTTTGGTATACCAACTCACATCATACATAACTTGAAAAGAGCAGGACGGTCTATTTCTTCCTTTTGCTGCATATATGATACGGAAGGGAAGTGATGCGATTTTGAGGCTGAGTGAACTGTCAGGAAAAGAGATCGTCGATATTAAAAGAGCGGAGCGGCTTGGCGTGCTTGGACAAACCGACCTTGAAATCAATGAACAGGACGGTCAAATTACAGCACTCATTATACCTTCCGTGAAGTGGTTTGGCTTTCGAAAACAAGGAAATGACATCCGCGTCCCGTGGAATCACATTCAAAAAATAGGATCAGATATGATCATTCTCGATGTGCCTGAAGAACTTCAGCCGCACGGAGAAAAAGAGCACCCATAATAATGGGTGCTCTTTTTCTTTTCTCTCTCTGTTTCGTTCACAGGCTGAATCCTCTCCTCATATGCTGAAAGGGAGATTCAGAAAATATTACAGACTTTTTTAAATAAAGAAGGTGAACGGTCAGTATGTTGAGCGGTTTAACGGTTGCGGTGATCGGGGGAGATGCAAGGCAGCTTGAAATTATTCGCAAGTTGTCACAGCAGCATGCCAAAGTATTTTTGGTTGGATTTGACCAGCTGGATCATGGATTTATCGGTGCTGAAAAGCTGAAAATGTCTGAACTTCCATTCGAACAAGTAGACAGTATGATCCTGCCAGTATCTGGGACAACGGATGAAGGCGCTGTTGCTACCGTTTTTTCAAACGAGCAGGTCTTGCTGGAAGCTAAATATTTAGAAAGAACCCCAGCCCATTGTATCTTGTACTCAGGTATTTCAAATACGTACTTAGACAATCTGGCAAAGCAGGTGAACCGGAAGCTTGTGAAGCTGTTTGAGCGAGATGATATTGCCATATATAACTCTATTCCAACAGTTGAAGGAATTATCATGATGGCCATTCAGCAAACGGACTATACGATTCACGGGTCTCATGTCGCTGTTCTCGGACTTGGAAGAACAGGACTCACCATTGCCCGCACATTTCGGGCACTAGGGGCAGACGTAAAAGTAGGGGCGGCAGACACAGCGCATTTAGCGCGGGCATTTGAGATGGGGCTTAATCCATTTTCAATGGACCAGTTAAAAGAGGAAGTAACGGATGTTGATATTATCATCAATACCATTCCAAGTCTTGTATTAGATTCATCTGTCATCGTCAGCATGACACCAAAGACACTCATTTTGGATATCGCCTCACGCCCAGGCGGAACAGACTTTGACTTTGCACAAAAGCACGGAGTGAAGGCACTTCTTGCACCAGGACTCCCGGGGATTGTTGCACCAAAAACAGCAGGACAAATCATTGCAAAAGTGCTTTCCGGGCTTTTATGTGAACTTGCGGAGGAAAAAAGGGGGATGGAATCATGACAACATTAAAAGGGAAAAGAATCGGCTTTGGTTTAACAGGTTCCCACTGTACGTATGAAGCTGTTTTTCCGCAAATCGAAGCGCTTGTAAAAGAAGGCGCAGAGGTGCGTCCAGTGGTGTCGTACACGGTGCAGAGCACGAATACGAGATTTGGAGATGGAGCCGAGTGGATCGAGCGGATTGAGAAGCTGACTGGATTTCAAGCGATTGACTCAATCGTGAAAGCAGAGCCGCTCGGACCTAAGCTGCCGCTTGATTGTATGGTCATTGCTCCTTTAACTGGTAACTCGATGGCGAAATTTGCAAATGCCATGACAGACAGTCCTGTTTTAATGGCTGCTAAAGCAACCATACGGAATCATCGACCAGTCGTTTTAGGTATCTCAACAAATGATGCGTTAGGTTTAAATGGTACAAATCTGATGAGGCTGATGTCGACAAAGAATATTTTCTTTATTCCGTTTGGTCAGGATGATCCATTCAAAAAACCGACCTCTATGGTCGCGAACATGGATCTGCTATCTCAAACAGTAGAAGAGGCACTCCAGCATAGACAAATTCAGCCAATTTTAATTGGACCAAACGAATAATAGATTCACTAGAAAATCATGAAAGATTCAAAAAAGATGCTTCAAGCCTTGCTTTTCTATGGTAAAATAAAATGTAAAAAGTCATAGGATGGCCATCCGAAAGAAAAGAATCATGGATGGGTCGGAAGGAGTTTTACTGATGGGAAGAGGATTGCATGTAGCTGTAGTTGGAGCGACTGGAGCTGTCGGTCAACAAATGTTAAAAACACTAGCTGACAGAGATTTTGAAATGGATACACTTACTCTACTATCCTCAAAACGTTCTGCTGGAACAAAAGTGACATTCAGAGGTCAAGAGTACACTGTTCAGGAAGCAACACCTGAAAGCTTTGAAGGAGTGAACATCGCATTATTCAGTGCTGGAGGAAATGTTTCTAAAGCGCTGGCTCCTGAAGCAGTCAAACGAGGTGCGATTGTTGTTGACAACACAAGTGCTTTTCGTATGGACGAAAACATCCCTCTTGTCGTACCAGAGGTAAACGAAAAAGATTTGCATGATCATCAAGGGATCATTGCAAACCCTAACTGTTCAACGATTCAAATGGTAGCGGCATTAGAACCGCTTCGTCAGGCATATGGAATGAAAAAAGTCATTGTCTCTACGTATCAAGCAGTATCAGGTGCGGGACATGAAGCCATTGACGAACTATACAGCCAATCACAAGCCATTTTAAATAAAGAGGATGTAACACCAGAAGTCATGCCTTATCAAATTGCATTTAATGCGATCCCGCAAATTGATAAATTCCAAGACAACGGTTATACATTCGAAGAAATGAAAATGATCAACGAAACGAAAAAAATCATGCATATGCCTGAGCTGGAAGTAGCGGCAACATGCGTAAGGCTTCCAATTGAAACAGGCCATTCAGAATCTGTCTACGTCGAACTAGAATCAAATGATGCAACAGTGGAAGACCTCAAATCAATTCTAAAAGATGCACCAGGAATTACGCTGCAAGATGATCCGTCTCAGCAAATTTATCCAATGCCTGCAGATGCTGTTGGGAAAAACGACGTATTTGTCGGCCGCATTCGGAAAGATTTGGACCGTCCAAACGGGTTCCATATGTGGATTGTATCTGATAACCTGCTTAAAGGCGCTGCATGGAACTCAGTTCAAATTGCAGAAAGCTTAAAAGCATTAAAATTAGTTTAACATTCAATGGATGATGAGGACGAACAGAAGAGAGTTAGGCATCTTTCGCCTGCTCTCTTCTGTTACGTCAGAATGAACTTGGAGTGAAAACAGTGAAAATAATTGTCCAAAAATTTGGCGGTACATCTGTCAAAGATGATCAAGGTAGAAAAAGGGCACTTGCACATATCTTATCTGCAAAAGAGAAAGGCTATAAGTCGGTTGTTGTCGTTTCTGCAATGGGACGAAAAGGCGATCCCTATGCGACAGATACGCTGCTTGGTCTGCTTTACGGCAGCGCGCAGAACATGACAAATCGAGAAAAAGACTTGCTTGTTTCCTGCGGAGAGAATATCTCAGCTGTTGTGTTTTCAAGTATGCTGAATGAAAACGGTCTAAAGGCTGTAGCGATGACTGGAGCTCAGGCGGGCTTTGTGACAGATAAGGAGCATACAAGTGCGAAAATTATTGACATGAAGTGCGAACGTCTGGAGGCAGCACTCTCTGAACATGATGTGGTCGTTGTCGCTGGGTTCCAGGGAGCCGCGAAAAATGGAGACGTGACAACAATCGGACGAGGTGGCAGTGATACGTCCGCTGCTGCTTTAGGCGCTGCATTGCAGGCAGACTTTATTGATATTTTTACAGATGTAGAAGGCGTTATGACAGCAGATCCCCGCATTGTTGAAAATGCAAAACCGCTGAGAGTCGTGACATATACGGAAATTTGCAACCTTGCATATCAAGGGGCAAAAGTCATTCACCCGCGAGCTGTCGAAATTGCGATGCAGGCAAAAGTACCAATGAGGGTCCGATCAACATACTCTGATGATGAGGGCACACTCGTTACATCACACTACTCAGATAAAATGAGCCATGATGCGTATGACCGCCTCATTACGGGTATTGCACATGTCAATGATGTGACACAAATCAAAGTCCCTGCAAAAGAAGGTCAGTACAGCGTACAAACAGAGGTCTTCAAAGCAATGGCAAACGCACAAATCAGTGTCGACTTCTTCAACATCACACCGAGTGAAATTGTGTATACAGTGACAGGTGCAATGACTGAAAAGGCAACGTCGATCCTAAAAGATCTTGGCTATACACCAATTGTGACAACAAATTGTGCGAAAGTATCAGCTGTTGGCGCAGGCATTATGGGTGTACCAGGTGTCACATCTAAAATTGTAACAGCTCTATCCGAGCAAAACATTCCGATTTTACAATCGGCTGACAGTCATACGACCATTTGGGTGTTAGTGAACGAAGAAAACATGAGAGCGGCTGTCAATGCCCTGCATGAAGTGTTTGAACTTTCAAGATAAATGTGATTGAATCATGATGAGGTGAAAAAAATGAATTTCGGAAATATCGCAACAGCTATGATTACACCTTTTGATAAAAAGGGCAACATCGATTTCCAAAAGCTATCAATTCTCATTGATTACTTGTTAAAAAACGGCAGTGACTCCTTAGTCGTTGCAGGGACAACAGGCGAATCGCCAACTTTATCGAATGAAGAAAAAGTCGCTCTTTTTCAGCAATCGGTCAAATTAGCAAATGGTCGTTGTAAAATCATTGCAGGAACAGGCAGTAATAATACAAATGCGTCTATTAAACTAACAAAAAAAGCAGAAGAAGCGGGCGTTGATGCAGTGATGCTTGTCGTACCTTATTACAACAAGCCATCACAGGAAGGCATGTATGCACACTTTAAAGCCATTGCCGAGTCTACATCTCTTCCTGTCATGCTTTACAATGTACCAGGAAGAACGGCAGCTTCATTAGCACCAGAAACAACGATTAAGCTTGCGCAAATACCTAACATTGTTGCCATTAAAGAAGCAAGCGGCGATCTTGATGCTATGACAAAAATCATTGCAGAGACGCCAGAAGATTTCGACGTATATTCAGGGGACGACAGCTTAACACTTCCGGCTGTATCTGTTGGTGCAAAAGGAGTTGTCTCTGTTGCGTCTCATATCGTAGGACTGGATATGCAGCAAATGCTGAAAAGCTATGCTTCAGGCCAAACAGCGAATGCAGCATTGATCCATCAAAAGCTGCTTCCAATCATGAAACAGCTTTTCTCAGCACCAAATCCAACGCCTGTCAAAACAGCCCTTCAGCTGAAAGGACTAGACGTCGGATCTGTTCGTCTTCCGCTTTTGCCTTTGTCAGAAGAAGAGAGACTGGATTTAAGCAGCGTTTTAAACAGCTGATCAAAACAAAAGATTTCGTAAGCGGTCATTCTCAGATGTCCCTGAGTATGACCGTTTTTTATACATAAACACTTTCTTAAAATGTGACTTCATCTTGTTTTCTAAAATTAGATTCAGTTATAATAGCATTAAGCGATGATGGACGGGCTTGAGACTAGGAGGATAAGAATTTTGAAAAAGAAAAATACAGAGAACGTAAGAATTATTGCACTCGGAGGCGTTGGAGAAATCGGAAAAAACCTATATGTCATTGAGATTGATTCGGACATATATGTAGTAGATGCAGGTTTAATGCATCCAGAAAATGAAATGCTGGGCATTGACGTCGTCATTCCTGATATCTCTTATTTAACAGAGCGTGCTGATCGGGTGAAAGCAATTTTTCTTACCCACGGACATGATGAAGCAATCGGAGGCGTATTCCATTGCTTGAGCAAATTGTCTGTACCAGTCTACGGAACGAAGCTGACCCTTGCGTTACTTCGAGAAAAATTAAAGCAGTATGGCTTCAATCAAAAAGCTGATTTGCGTGAGGTACATGCAAAATCAGTTATTACTTTTGAAACAACAAAAGTATCGTTCTTTAGAACGAATCACAGCATTCCTGATTCAGTTGGGATCAGCTTCAAAACCTCTCTTGGTTCAATCGTATGCACAGGTGATTTTAAATTTGATCAAACCCCAGCGCTTAACCAAGCCTGTGACATCGGAGAGATTGCGAAAATTGGAAACAACGGCGTTTTAGCACTACTTTCAGACAGTGCAAATGCTGAAAAACCAGGCTATACACCTTCTGAGGCGCTCGTCCAAGACGAAATCTCAAATGCGATGTACAATGCTGAAAATCGTGTGATTGTTGCTGTGTCTTCATCTAATATTAACCGCGTGCAGCAAATCATAAATGCAACAAATCAAAATGGCCGTAAGCTTGCCGTTGCAGGGAAAAATATGATGACAACCCTTCAGCTGGCGATCAAGCTTGGTTATGTTACAGCAGACGAAGAATTATTTGTACCCGTTCAAGAAGTGAAGAAAATGGCGAAAAACGACGTGGTTATCCTGACCGCTGGAAGCCACGGAGAGCCGCTTGCTGCTTTAACAAAAATGGCGAAGCAAAATCACAAACAGCTTCATATTGAAAAAGATGATACAGTTGTGATTGCATCTACACCTCTTCCTGGACAAGAACTCACATACTCTAAAACAGTGGATTTCCTTACAAGAAGCGGAGCACAAGTCATTTTTGCGCAAAAACGTGTACATGTATCTGGACATGGCTGCCAAGAAGAGTTAAAGCTAATGCTGAACTTACTAAAACCGAAGTATTTAATTCCGGTGAATGGCGAATATCGTATGCAAAAAGCACATTCTCGTATTGCTGAAGAAGTAGGCATGAAACGCAGTGACATTTTCTTGATTGATAAAGGAGATGTTGTTGAGTTTAGAGGACAGAACGTCAAAATCGGTGAAAAAGTTCACCAAGGAAACATTTTGATCGATGGTCTTGGCGTTGGTGATATTGGAAACATCGTGTTACGCGATAGACGTCTATTGTCTCAAGACGGCATCTTGATTGTTGTCATTACGCTCGATAAACAAAAGAAACAATTAATTTCTGGACCTGAAATCATCACAAGAGGATTTGTTTATGTAAGAGAATCCGAAGAGCTGATTGTGAAAGCAACAGAAATGGTCAAAGGGATTGTCAAAGAGCAAACGGAAAACTCAATTGTTGAATGGTCAACATTGAAACAATCCATGCGCGATGTGCTAAATCAATTCCTTTATGAAAAAACAAAACGTAAGCCGATGATCATTCCAATTATTATGGAAGTGTGATGAGAAAAGCCCAAAGAGTATAAGCTCTTTGGGCTTTTTTGATGTGGGATGAGGAATGCGGATGGAATATGCCCTATTTGTTCATAATAGGAGAAGAGTTTGAGGAAAGGATGGAGACAAATGGACGAAAAGAATGAACAGCAGCCTGAGCGAAAGCCAGAAGAAAAAGACAGCATTATGAGCAAAATACAGCAGCTTGGTGAAACAGCCGTTCCACAGCTGCCGCAAGATACAAATATCCATTGCCTCACCATTATTGGACAAATTGAAGGCCATATGCAGCTTCCACCGCAAAATAAAACAACCAAATACGAACATGTCATTCCACAAATCGTAGCCGTTGAACAAAACCCTAAAATAGAAGGTCTTCTGATCATCTTAAATACAGTAGGGGGAGATGTTGAAGCGGGACTTGCGATTGCAGAAATGCTTGCTTCTTTATCAAAGCCAACTGTCTCGATTGTGCTTGGCGGCGGCCACTCCATAGGTGTCCCGATTGCTGTATCGTGTGACTATTCGTATATTGCAGAAACAGCTACGATGACCATTCATCCTGTGCGTTTAACAGGTCTTGTGATTGGCGTTCCGCAAACCTTCGAATACTTAGATAAAATGCAGGAAAGAGTCATTAATTTTGTCACAAGCCACTCCAACATTACAGAAGAGAAGTTTAAAGAGCTCATGTTCTCAAAAGGCAATTTGACGAGAGACATCGGAACAAATGTCGTTGGTCATGAGGCAGCAGAATACGGACTCATGAATGAAGTGGGCGGTGTAGGACAAGCGATTAAAAAGTTGAACGAACTTATCGGAGACAGGGCATCTCAAAACGAGGGGCTGATCCAATGATTTTATATACGCCTATGCCATATGAAGCCATTTACGCTGAGGAACAGGGAGAACGCAAGCTCCAGCAGGTAAACATTCAAGGTGTGCCAGTGATGGTTGAAATGAAAGAAGATGAAGCAGAAATCGTTCAAGTCATGAGCACCAATCCAATGGATTTTCTCAATCAAGAGCTTGCACCAGGCAAGCGATTGAAGTTACATTTAGGCACCAATCAAACCGACTCATATGAATGATTCTATGCTATAATAAAGGGAAAACTTACAACAAGATGCAGCCAAAACCAGGCTGCTTTCTTTCTGATCTTTCGGTAGGTTATATTTTCTTTCGTAGTAAGGTGATGAGTATGGCTAAAAAGAGAAAACGGAAAACGAGAAAAAAACAAAATAAACAGCTAAAACTGAAATATGAATTAAATGGGTTAGTCTGTATTGCCATAGCGATCATTGCCATTTTACAGCTGGGCGTTGTTGGACAAACCTTTGTACATCTATTCCGATTCTTTGCAGGTGAATGGTTCATTCTCTGCCTTATCGGATTATTTCTTTTTGGTGTGACGATTTTCTGGAAAAAACAAATCCCAGATATTTTAACAAGAAGAAAAGCAGGTCTCTACTGCATCATTGCGAGCATCTTGCTTTTGTCACATGTGAAGCTCTTTCAGCATCTTTCATCTGCTGGCGTCATTGGCTCTCAAAGTGTGATTAGAAATACATTTGAGCTTTTCTTGATGGATATGAAAGGTGAAACAGGATCGCCTGATTTAGGGGGCGGCATGATCGGAGCCGTCTTGTTCGCTGCTTCTTATTTCTTATTTGCACAAGCAGGCTCGCAAATCATGGCGATTGTTCTGATGCTGATTGGAATTGTCCTGATTACAAACCGATCCCTTCAGGAAATGGTGAAAAAAGTGACGATTCCTGTATCACAATTTATGGTGAGGCAGTGGAAAGCGTTTGTTGAAGATATGAAAGGAATCAGGCAGGCCAAAAAGAGCGCGTCCTCTCAGAAAACAGGTGAAAAGAAAAAACGTTCACGCATTCAAGAAGAAGACGAGGATGATCTGATCTTGATCGAAGAGGAAACGCCGTCTTCTGATAATAGCCAGCCGATTATTTCAAGCTTTGCAGACAGAGATGACATTCTCACCCCGACGGTTCAAAAAAAGCAGGCGGAAAAAGAGACAGCGCCTCTTCAGGACTCTGTGCAAAGTGCACCAGTTCAATCAGATACAGCCGATGAACCAAAAGAGGCGCCTCCGATGACATTTACAGAACTTGAAAACAAAGATTATGAATTGCCGTCACTTGATATTTTGGCAGAGCCTCAGCATTCAGGTCAGCAAACAGATAAGAAAAATATTTATGAAAATGCCAGAAAACTTGAAAAAACATTCCAAAGCTTTGGTGTGAAAGCAAAAGTCACACAGGTTCATTTAGGTCCAGCTGTGACCAAATATGAAGTATATCCAGATGTCGGCGTGAAGGTCAGTAAGATCGTCAATCTAAGTGATGATTTAGCCCTTGCCCTTGCAGCAAAGGACATTCGTATTGAGGCGCCGATTCCTGGTAAATCAGCCATCGGCATCGAAGTTCCGAATGCAGAAATTGCTATGGTTTCATTAAAAGAGGTATTAGAATCGAAGCAAAATGACCGTCCAAATGCCAAGCTCCTCATTGGACTCGGCCGCAATATTTCGGGTGAAGCCGTGCTTGCTGAAATGAACAAAATGCCGCATTTGCTTGTAGCAGGTTCGACTGGAAGCGGAAAAAGTGTGTGTATCAATGGTATTATTACAAGCATTCTCATGAGAGCGAAGCCTCATGAAGTGAAAATGATGATGATTGATCCGAAAATGGTTGAATTAAATGTGTATAACGGCATTCCGCATCTTTTGGCTCCTGTCGTAACAGACCCTAAGAAAGCCTCGCAGGCCCTTAAAAAAGTAGTCAGCGAAATGGAACGCCGCTATGAATTGTTTTCGCATACGGGGACAAGAAATATTGAAGGATACAATGATTACATTAAACGGATGAATCAAACAGAAGATGCTAAACAGCCAGAGCTTCCTTATATTGTTGTCATTGTAGACGAGCTTGCAGATTTAATGATGGTCGCTTCCTCTGATGTGGAAGATTCCATTACACGACTTTCTCAAATGGCTCGTGCTGCGGGAATTCATTTGATTATCGCCACACAAAGACCTTCTGTCGATGTCATTACAGGTGTCATTAAAGCCAACATCCCATCCCGCATTGCCTTTAGCGTATCCTCTCAAACAGATTCAAGGACGATCCTTGATATGGGAGGCGCAGAAAAGCTACTGGGCAGAGGGGACATGCTGTTTTTACCTGTTGGTGCAAACAAGCCGGTTCGTGTGCAAGGCGCCTTTTTATCAGATGAAGAAGTGGAACATGTTGTGGATCATGTGATCACACAGCAAAAAGCACAATACCAAGAGGAAATGATTCCGAGCGAAGAAACGCATGATCAGCTTGCGGCTGTTGAAGATGATCTATATGATGAAGCAGTAGAATTGATTATCGGCATGCAGACGGCTTCTGTTTCTATGCTGCAAAGAAGATTTCGCATCGGTTATACCCGGGCGGCACGTCTCATTGACGCAATGGAAGAGCGGGGCGTGGTAGGCCCATATGAAGGAAGTAAACCGAGAGAAGTTCTTCTCTCAAAAGAACAATATGACGAGCTCTCTTCATAAATTGAAGAGAGCTTTCCTGAAAAACAGTGAACAATAGTATGATTATGTTAACTGGATGTCAGACTATTTATTTATTTGCAAAAACATGATATAGTTATGTTCAACTTATCTCGGAATAGAGATTTCTCATCTTATCATTTGCATTGATTAGACGGAGGGAAAACATGTCGACCAAAACAGACAATCGCCATTTATATTTGAAAGTGATTGACCGTATTAAAGAAGATATTCAAACAGGTGTATATGCTGAAAAAGAAAAACTGCCTTCTGAGTTTGAGCTCTCAAAACTTTTAGGTGTGAGCAGAGCGACACTGCGTGAGGCCCTTCGTATATTAGAAGAAGAGAAGTATTTAATTAGAAGGCATGGGGTAGGGACTTTCGTCAATTCAAGACCGCTTTTTTCGACAGGCATAGAACAGCTGACAAGTGTTACGAAAATGATTGAGCAGGTCAATATGACGCCTGGCACCATCTTTTTATCCTCGCAAGAAGGGGAGCCAACAGAGAATGATGTCATTCGTTTTCAGTGTGATAAATCTGATGGGATTTTTTCAATGGAACGCGTTCGAACGGCAGATGGGCAGCCAGTTGTTTATTGTTTAGATAAAATTCCGGTCAAACATCTTCCCGCTTCTTTTACACATGAAGAAGAGTCTCTTTTTGAGCTGTTTGGAAGAGAACCGCACAGCGGGATTAAATATGCAGTTGCTGATATTGAACCAATTGGCTACCACGATCAGGTCTCACCGATTCTAGATTGTGACCCTGAAACGGCGTTATTATTACTGAAACAAATGCACTATGATCAGGATGATCAGCCGGTCTTATACTCCCTCAATTATTTTCGAGCGGATAAATTCAGCTTTCATGTCATACGCAAACGATTTTAATAAGCAGTCGCTTCCATAGGCGGCTGCTTTTTGTTCGCCCATACATAATACTCGTCAAACTTGCCACACTAATACGTAACAGTATATAGAATTGGGTGAATGATGTTGGGCGAGAAAACAGTCAGTAAAAAGAATATCATTGCATTATCATCAGTGCCTCTAATCATGACACTAGGGAACTCGATGTTAATACCAGTATTGCCAGAGATAGAAAAGAAACTCTCGATTACTTCCTTTCAAGTCTCTCTCATTATTACGGTATATTCGGTTGTAGCCATCTTATGTATTCCAATCGCCGGTTACTTATCAGACCGGATTGGGCGGAAAAAGGTACTGCTGCCGTGTCTTTTAATCGCTGGACTTGGAGGAGCTGTGGCAGCAGTCGCCTCAACGATCATGAAAGAACCTTATATGTGGATTCTATTTGGCAGGGTCCTTCAAGGGATTGGTTCAGCTGGAGCCGCACCTGTCGTTATGCCGTTTATTGGAGATTTGTTTCATGATGATGAAGAGGTCAGTGCCGGACTTGGCGCCATTGAAACCTCTAATACAGCAGGTAAGGTACTAAGTCCTATTATTGGGGCACTTCTTGCTTCATGGTTTTGGTTTGTGCCGTTTTGGTTCATTCCGTTCTTTTCGATCATCAGCTTTCTCATGGTACTGTTCATGGTAGAGTCGGCGAAAAAAGAGGAGGACCCGCCTACATTTAAAGAATTTTTAAAATCAACAAAGACCATTTTTAAGCATGAGGGACGCTGGCTTTATGCCATTTTTGCTATTGGCGGTTTTATTATGTTTCTTCTTTTTGGTGTGCTTTTTTACTTATCCGATAACCTCGAGGCAGCTTATCAAATAAAAGGCGTTAAAAAAGGGCTCCTGCTGAGTATTCCGCTCCTTTTTCTATCAATCAGTTCCTACATTGCTGGAAAAACGATTGGAAAAGAAAAAGGAAAAATGAGAATCTTTATAATCGTAGGGATGGCTTTGTTATCACTTTCTTATATTTTTTTATGGTGGAATCACAGCTTTTTCGTATTGTTTATCTGTTTAAGCATTGGCGGAGTGGGCATCGGTATTGTGCTGCCTGCACTTGATGCGCTGATTACAGAAGGAATTGAAAAAGAGCAGTGCGGTACCATTACGTCATTTTATAGCAGTATGCGTTTTATCGGTGTTGCTTTAGGACCTCCGATTTTTGCCTATCTAATGGATAAAGGGGACTCCATTGTTTTTATTCTCTCGACCATTTGCAGTCTCATTTCACTATTTTTGGTCCTCTTTTTCATCCAGCCAGATGAAGAGGATGAGAGTGAACAATTGAAAACGGTTTAAATATAGAAAAAAGATGGTATTTTGCCATCTTTTTTCTTTTTTATAAATTGACATGTAAAATTTTGATAGTTAAACTAATGTATAGTAATATCTTTTAAATTATCCCAAATTGGAGGTGTTCAAAAACATTCATTTTCTGTCTTTCTTTAGGCAGAAATTGAGCTCGCGTGCTGATGATGGAGATATGCTTCTTCAACACGAAAGGACAATTGAATAGGTCATCCTGCCATTTGAAGGAGACGCAGTCAGCACTTCAGACACGCTCAAATACAGCAAATTGATTGAAGAAGTAGAAGGAGCTTGAAGCAGCTATGTTGCAAATAATTAAAGCAAGATGGATTGTATTAGTGGTGTGGATGATAACAGCTGTGATTCTGTTTATTACTGCGCCCGATTTAGAGGAATTAACAAGAGAAAAAGGGCAATTAAAGGTTCCGGAGGGGACACCAACAGCTGAGGCACTTCACCTATTGGATAAGCTGTCAGATAAGAACGGGAAGAAAGATACAGGTGTGCTTGTATTCTCCGAACAACATCTGTTCCCTGCGAAAGAGCAGGAATTAAAAAAGGCTTTAGCTGCACTCATGTCAAATGCCCCAGAACTCCACATTGACGGAATTACTTCGTATTTTCATGTAGATCCGGACATTCAAAAACAACTTTTATCAAAGGATAAAAGTACACTTCTTGTTCCATTCAAATTCGACCACTACGAAACAAAAGCTGTGAAGATTAAAGAACAAATTGAGGAAGTTTTAAAGCCCTATCATGTCTCATATGAAATAACGGGTCAAAAGTTTGTGGATTCAGATGTCATTCAAAGCTCTCAACAAGGTCTGAAGAAAACTGAACTTATCACGATGATTTTTATTTTCTTTATTTTAATCATTGTTTTCAGATCGATATTGGCACCTGTTGTTCCGCTCATTACGATAGGCATTTCTTACGCTGTCAGCCGGTGTATTGTGGCTTTTCTCGTAGAATATACACAATTTCCTCTATCTAATTTTACTCAGATTTTTATGGTAGCCATTATGTTCGGTATCGGAACGGATTATTGCATCCTGCTGTTAAGCCGTTTTAAAGAGGAGATCGGGCAAGGCCGTGATGTCAAAGAGTCGATTATCGTCACATATCAATGTGCAGGGAAAACGGTATTTTTCAGCGGCTTAGCCGTGTTAGTCGGCTTCTCAAGTATTGGATTTGCTAAATTCCAATTGTATCAATCAGCCGTTAGTGTTGCCGTTGGAGTAGGCATTCTGCTGATTGCCCTTGTCACCATCGTTCCCTTTTTTATGTCTGTTTTCGGAAAATCTCTATTCTGGCCATCTAAAAGAGAAAACATTCGGCATCCGCAAAGTAAAATGTGGGAATGGGCTGGGCGTTTTTCATTTAAAAGGCCGCTGATCAGCTTAGGGTTAGTCGCTCTTATTACGGTGCCTCCTATTCTGATGTACGACGGCACCCTATCTTATAACAGTTTAAATGAAATTGGGAATAAGTATGAGTCGGTGTCAGCATTTAATACGATATCAGAGCAATTTGGCTTTGGTGAAGCGCTGCCGCTGAATGTGCTTGTCGAAAATGATCATAAGCTGGATAATCAGGAAAAGATTGTCATGATTGAAAAGCTGACTCGTAAATTAAATGACATTGACGAAGTCAAAACA
This sequence comes from Bacillus sp. FSL R5-0712, assembly GCF_038593285.1. Lineage (NCBI taxonomy): Bacteria > Bacillati > Bacillota > Bacilli > Caryophanales > Bacillaceae > Bacillus > Bacillus sp. FSL R5-0712. The sequence continues at coordinate 1,668,021 of NZ_CP151981.1, forward strand.
GTCCGCAGTGTCACGCGGCCTGTTGGGGACGGGCTGAGCCAGCTTTATGTCACCTCTCAAGCGAAAGAGCTTGGAGGAGAACTCGGCAAAGGCCATGAAGGAATCGGGAAAATTTCAGATGGCTTGACCGAAACAAATCTCGCTCTTCTCAAACAAAAACCAAAAATTGAAGAATCCGCTCAAGGCATTGACCAGCTGATTGATGGAACAAAAGCAATCAAAAGCGGTATCGGAGAAGTTAGGGAATCCTTAATCTCTTTAGAAGATGGAGTGAGACGCAGTAAGGAAGGCGTCGGCACCATTCGAAGTAAAATCAAAAAAGCGAAAAAAGAATTAGAGCAAGAATATCGCAGCAGCGAAACGATGCTTCAAGAGCTAGAGCGAGTGGTGAATACACTTGAACGCCATGCGAAATCGAATCAGCAGCTGATGACAACCATTAAGAAAGTAAGGGCATCCTATGAAAATCTTTCATTTGAAGCACTAGAAAATCGTCTTCCAGAAGTAAAAGACATGGATGAATATAAAGAAATCAAGAAGGTATTCAAAGAAACAAAAGGAATGCTTGATCAAGCAGGGGATCAAATGAGTGTATATGAAGAGGAAGCCGCTCACTTTAAGCAAAAGATCAAGCAGGCAGATCAAGTGATTCAAACCTTATCAAGCAAGCAAAAAGAAGTAAGACGCCAAGTGCAAGCGCTCATGGATGGGCTTGATCAAATTTATGACGGCCTTGACCAAACAAATGAGGGCCAAAAACAATTGATTAAAGAAATGCCTAAAATCGAAGATGGTGCAGATCAGCTGACAGACGGCCAAAAAGCCATCAAAAAAGGATTTAGCCAGCTTTCATCAAAACTTACATTGTTAACAGATGGATTAGGTGAAAGTATTGAAGGGCTTGAGCAGGTCAAAAGCGGCTTCACCGAGGCTGACGGCTACTTAAAGCAGCTTCAGCAAGCGCCAGATGAAGAAATAACGGGCTGGTTTATTCCAGAAGAAGTGCTGAAACGCCAAGAATTTAAGCAAATCTTTCATACGTATATGTCTCCAGATCGTAAATTAACGACTTTTGAAGTCATCTTAAATGTGAATCCATACAGCAATGAAGCGATGAAAGGTGTCGCGAAAATTGAGGAAACCCTTGATCAATATTTACCTGTAAGTGGACTCAAAAATGCCAAATACGGTGTATCTGGTATCTCAAGCTTAAATGTGGACTTAAAAGAAACGTCTGACGGTGACTTTATTCGAACTGTTATCTTCATGTTAATTGGTATTTTTATTATTTTAATTATTTTATTACGGTCAATCGTCATGCCGATATACTTAACACTTTCACTGATTTTAACGTACTTTACATCAATCGGGTTAACAGAATGGATCTTTAAAACATTTTTTGGCTACGATGGTGTCAGCTGGGCTGTCCCATTTTTCAGCTTTGTCATTCTTGTGACGCTCGGGATCGATTATTCCATCTTCCTCATGGATCGTTTTAATGAATGGAAGGGAGAGCATGTACAAGCATCGATGATATCAGCGATGAGAAATATGGGTTCTGTTATTATTTCTGCAGTGGCCATTTTAGCAGGTACGTTCGCTGCTATGCTGCCATCAGGAGTATTATCGCTTGTTGAAATTGCAACAGTCGTACTCATTGGACTTTTATTATATGCTTTTGTTGTATTGCCCCTCTTTATTCCGGTCATGGTTCGTATTTTTGGTAAATGGAATTGGTGGCCGTTTAGAATGAAATAACGACTGGCGTCTCTGCTATGAGCAGAGGCGTTTTTATTTCCTATCCTTTCCTCTGATTGATATAATGTCTATTAAATGGCTGTTTCACGTATATATCAGCTATGTTCTAATACATAATAAATAGGATGAACAAAGGAGGTTTCTCATGACGTACTTACAAGAGAAGACACTGGACACACCGGGTCTTCATACTCATATTGTCAAAACAGAAAAATTTAAAACCGTGACAATCCTTTTTAAAATGCTTGCACCGCTATCCAAAGATGACGTCACCATGCGTTCTCTTTTCCCGCATGTGCTGTTAAGAGGAACAGAAAAGATGCCGAAAACAGGCGCACTGCGTGCCTATTTTGATGAGCTCTATGGAGCAACCGTTTCGGCAGACATGGCGAAAAAAGGTGAGAATCACATCATTACCTTTCGCCTAGAAATGGCGAATGAAAAATATTTAAAGGATCAAACCCCTTTACTAGAAAAAGGGATTGCCTTACTATCTGACCTATTATTCCGCCCTTATGTTGAAGAAGGAGTGTTTAGTCAATTATATGTAGATCAAGAAAAACGCACATTAAAACAGCGAATTCAGGCAGTTTATGATGACAAAATGCGTTATTCGAACTTAAGACTCGTGCAGGAAATGTGTAAAGGTGAACCATATGCGTTGCACGTCAATGGTGAAATGGAAGACATCGAAGCAATCACACCTCACTCGCTCTTTGAAGCTTATGAGCATGCGCTTCATTCAAACCAGCTTGATCTTTATGTTGTCGGAGATGTTGACGAACAAGACATCAGCCGCATGGTCTCCCAATACTTTAAAACAAGTGAAAGAGAACCAGTCAAACAGCAGGCTGAATCAGCAAGACCTCAAAATGAACCAAAAGAAGTCATTGATGAAGAGGACGTGAAACAAGGCAAGCTGAATATTGGCTTTCGTACACATACAACGATTGCAGATAAAGATTATCCGGCGCTGCATTTGTTTAATGGCATATTCGGCGGTTTCTCGCATTCTAAGCTATTCATTAATGTTCGTGAAAAGGCAAGTCTAGCTTACTACGCTGTGTCTAGACTTGAAAGCTTTAAAGGCTTGATGATGGTCATGTCAGGGATTGAAGTCGGCAACTACCAGCAGGCAGTGGACATCATCAAAGAACAATTTGAAGCGATGCAAAAAGGTGATTTTTCAGATGAAGCGATTGATCAAACAAAAGCAGTCGTCAAAAATCAGCTGCTCGAAACGATCGATACGTCTTATGGGACAGCAGAATATTTGTATCAGCATGCCGTTGTACCAACTGGGGAAACCCTTGATTCCTTTTTAGAAGCATTAGACCGTGTGACAAAAGAGGACATCATCAATGTGGGTCAGAAAATTGAATGGGATACGACCTATTTTCTTAAAGGAACGGAGGGTGCTTCATGACAGTGAAAACAATTCATTTCGATCAGCTGCAAGAAACGGTCTATCACGAAAAAATGGAAAGCGGACTTGACGTCTATGTGCTGCCAAAGCAAGGGTTTAACAAAACCTATGCGACCTTTACAACAAAATATGGCTCTGTCGATAACGAATTTGTGCCGCTTGGCAAAGAAGACATGATTCGAGTGCCTGACGGAATTGCCCATTTCTTAGAGCATAAGCTGTTTGAAAAAGAAGATGGAGACGTGTTTCATACTTTTAGTAAACAGGGAGCATCCGCAAACGCCTTTACAACGTTTACGAGAACGGCTTATTTATTCTCAAGCACCTCAAATGTCGAACAAAACCTTGAGACACTCATTGATTTTGTTCAAGAGCCTTATTTTACTGAAAAAACAGTCGAAAAAGAAAAGGGCATCATTGGTCAAGAAATTAACATGTATGATGACAATCCGGACTGGCGTTTATTCTTTGGTCTGATTGAAAATTTATATCAAGAGCATCCTGTGAGAATAGATATTGCTGGAACAGTAGAGAGCATTGCCCCTATTACAAAAGATCATTTGTATGAATGTTATGAAACGTTCTATCACCCGAGCAATATGCTTCTATTCGTCGTCGGGCCTGTTGATCCGAAGCAAATTTTAGATCAAGTCAGAGCGAATCAGGCGAAAAAGCCATTTACAGATCAGCCGGAGATCAAACGAAAAGACATCAATGAGCCAGAAGGTGTGTACCGGAAAGAATACGAACTTCCAATGAACGTACAAGGCTCTAAATGTATGTTCGGTTTGAAAACAAAGAATCCGCATAAAAAAGGAAATCAGCTGCTAAAGCATGAGCTTGGGATGAACCTCATTTTAGAGACGCTGTTTGGCAAAAGCTCCTTACAATATGAACAGATGTATGAAAAAGGCTTAATTGATGAAACATTCAGCTACGATTATACAGAAGAGGGCGGCTTTGGCTTTACTTCAGTTGGCGGGGATACAAATGATCCTGATCAACTCGCAAAGGTATTAAAAGAAACCCTTCTTCAAGCAAAAAGCCTCATGACAGAAGAGAAAATTGAACTTGCACGCAAGAAAAAAATCGGCAGCTTTTTAAAAGCCATGAATTCTCCAGAATATATTGCGAACCAATTTACTCGATATGCATTCTTAGACATGAGCTTATTTGATGTCGTCACAATGCTGGAACAAATTCAATTGACTGATATTCAGCAAATTTTAGATGAAGAAATTGATGAAGAACGGATGTCTGTTTTCAAAGTCGTCCCAAAAACAAAATAAATGTAAAAAGACAAACTCATATCGGCAGAGTTTGTCTTTTTTATGTTCATTGAAAAAGCCGTTTTATTTGTGAGGATATTCATTGACAATTGTTTTGGACATTAGTTAAACTCTTTAATAGTTAAACACTTAAACTAAAAAGGAGCAGCGTATGGAACAAAATAAAATTGCCCAGCTTATCCAGAGGTATGCAGATGTCTATCTCTGGATGGAGAAAAAAGTCTCGAGTATGATCACCGAAAAGCTTGATAAAGAGCTGACGCTTGATCAATATTACTCGCTTCGATACATCAATTTACATCCAGGATGTACATCTACGGACCTTGCTAATGTATGTAATGTAAACAAAAGTGCTGTAACATCCATGACTAATCGTCTTTTTACGAAAAACTATATTTTTCGTGAACATGATCAAGCTGACAGAAGAAATGTTCACCTGTACGTCACGCCAGAGGGCAAAGATGTGGTCAGCCGAATGGAAAAGCAGCTTCAAGACCTGGTTCGATCTTATTTTGAAAAGCTTGAAGAAAAAGAAATGGAATCATTTATTCAAACATATGAAAAGATCTATCAAGTGATCATCGAAGAGGAGGCACAAAGTACTAATGAGAGCAATCATAAAGGGTAGATGGCTGATCACGATTCTGTGGATCGTATTAGCGGCAGTGTTACTCATCACCGCTCCTAATATGGCGCAATTAACAAAAGAAAAGGGGCAAATTTCTGTACCAGACGGCTATCCGTCCTCATATGCCAATCAGTTATTAAAGAAAATGTCTGAAAACGGCGATACAGAAAAATCAATCGTCATTGTCTTTCAAGAAAAGAACATTGTGAAAGAAAGAGAAACATCTTTAAAAAAGGCAATGGATATTTTAGAAAAAGATCAAGATCTCCACATAGAGGACATCACTTCTTACTTTGAAGCCAATAAAGATATCAAAAAACAAATGCTCTCTAAAGATCAAACGACACTCCTTGTTCCAGTTACATATGACTCAAACAAAATCAAAGCGTCCGATTTTAAAGAAAGAGTCAATGAAAAGCTGAAAAGCTTAAACCTGAAATTTGAAATGACAGGGCAGCCGTTAATTGATGATGATGTTATCACAAGTTCGCAGGAAGGCCTGAAGAAAACAGAATTCATTACGATTGGGTTTATTCTCGTTGTCCTTATTCTTGTTTTTAGGTCAGCTGTGGCGCCTTTCGTTCCCTTAGTCGCAGTGGCACTGTCTTACTTGGTGAGTCAATCGATCGTGGCTTATTTAGTGAAATATGTAGACTTTCCGCTCTCGACCTTTACTCAGATCTTTATGGTCGCGATCATGTTTGGAATTGGAACGGACTACTGCATACTGCTTCTCAGCCGCTTTAAGGAAGAGATCGCACACGGTAAAGATAAAATTGAAGCGATTCTGATTACGTATAAAACAGCAGGAAAGACCGTCTTATTCAGCGGAATTGCAGTGCTGATCGGCTTTACATGTATTGGTCTCGCACAATTCCAGCTTTATAAATCAGCTGTTGCAGTAGCAGTCGGGGTTGCAGTGCTCATTGTGGCTCTTCTCACGATTGTGCCGTTCTTTATGGCAGTTTTAGGAAAGGTGTTATTTTGGCCGATTAAAGGCGATATTGCCCATCCGCAGTCAAAAATGTGGGAAACAGCAGGCCGTTTTTCATTTAAGAAACCGCTTTTCAGCTTATTAATTGTAGGAATCATTACGCTTCCGCCAATTCTCATGTATAAAGGAACTCTTTCTTATAACAGCTTAGATGAAATTGGTAATAAATACGAATCGGTTAACGCATTCAATACCATTTCTGATAAGTTTGGACCGGGTGAAGCACTTCCGGCAACAGTGGTCGTGAAATCATCTGACCTTTTAGACAACAATGAAGGGCTGATTGCCATCGAAAAACTCAGCCGTGCAATTGAACAAACAGATGGGGTCAGTAAAGTGAGAAGTGCCACCCGTCCGGTCGGTAAAGGGCTGAGTGATCTGTACGTGAAATCACAAGCCAAAGAACTGAACACAGGACTTGATAAAAGCAATGAAGGCTTGAAAAACATCCAAGATGCACTGACGACAATGAGTCAATCCATTGAGGATCAAACACCGCAAATCAAATCATCAGGAAAAGGCATTAACAAATTGATTTCTGGTACAGAATCTGTGCAAACAGGGATTCAAAATGTTGAAAAATCCTTAAGAAAATTGCAAAACGGCATCGACCAAAATAAAAAAGGTGTAGCAGCCATTAAAGATGAAATCAAAGGTGCAAAAAAGGAATTAATGGCTCAAGTCGCACAAGTGAATCAGCAAGTTTCACTGTATAAAAGCATTTCCAAAGAATTAAAGGCAGCATTAGCGCAAGTGGATACGTCATCCTCTGCCGCAGCAGATGTAAAAGCGTTAATCAAACAAGCAAATACACAATTTAGTACCCTTGAAAAGCAAATCCCGCAGGTAAAAGAAAATCAATCGTATCAAGCGATTAAAGCTTCGTACAATGAACTTTCTGCGACCTTGCAAGAAGGGGCGAAACAGGCAGACAGCTATGCCAAACAAGCGAAAGAAGCTAGAAAGCAGCTTGAAGCAGCTGATGCCTTTATCGCAAAAGCTTCTGAGCAGCAAAAAGTCTTGACGAATCAAATCGATGAACTCATTGCTGGCTTAGATGCAGTTGAAAATGGACTGGATCAAACGTCTAAAGGTCAAGGACAATTAGCCGATAATATGCCAAAGCTTGCAAATGGAGCGGGGGACATCATTAATGGCCAAAAGCAAATGAAAGAAAAGATTGGCGGCTTTGGAGATGATCTAACCAAGCTGACAGACGGCCTGAACAAAAGTGTAAATGGACTGGAGAAAATTTCGAGCGGCTTAATGGGTGCAGGTGACTACTTAGACGAACTGAAAAATGCACCAGATCAAGACATGGCCGGCTGGTTTATTCCAAAAGACGTCTTGAAAAATAAAGCATTTAAGCAAGTATTTGATTCATACATGTCAGATGATCGCAAGATGACAAAGATTGATGTCATTTTAGAGAAAAATCCATATGGAAATGACGCCTTGTCGACGATTAAACAAGTGGAAGCTTCTGTCGAGCGGGCACTTCCTGAAACAAACCTAAAAGATGCGTCATTTGGCGTCTCAGGTGTATCAAGTATGAATGCTGATCTGAAACAACTGTCAGACCAAGATTTCAATAAGACAGTGCTTTATATGATGATTGGTATTTTCCTTATTTTGGTTATTTTGTTCCGTTCGCTTGTCATGCCGCTTTACTTGGTAGGTTCACTCATATTGACTTACTTTACAGCAATCGGTGTAACAGAATTTATTTTCACCCATTTCTTCGGATATCCTGGCATTAACTGGGCTGTACCATTCTTTGGATTTGTCATATTAATGGCGCTCGGAGTCGATTATTCGATTTTCTTAATGGAGCGGTTCAATGAATACAAAACAAAAGACATCCAGTTTGCCATGACTGAATCAATGAAAAATATGGGGTCTGTCATTATGTCTGCTGCTGTTATTTTGGCAGGAACATTTGCCGCCATGCTTCCATCAGGTGTGCTGTCTCTCCTGCAGATTGCAACACTTGTCCTTACAGGACTTTTACTGTACGCACTCGTTGTGCTACCATTGTTCGTACCTGTAATGGTGAAATTGTTCGGATCAGCCAACTGGTTCCCATTTAAACGAAAAGAATAGGTATTCTATATAGAAAGAAGGAATCAATGTGATGAGTCGTTGGGCGCTGATAACAGGTGCCAGTGGCGGGATTGGGCAGGCAGCAGCGAAAAAGCTTGCCCAAGAAGGCTGCCATGTGATGCTCCATTATCATAAAAATGAACAGGCAGCTGTGCGCCTCGCTGCTCATTTGGATGAGGCATATTCCATTCAAACGCACGTCGTTCAAGCCGATTTATCTAAAATGGGCGGAGCAGAAGAGCTTGTCAGCCGTCTGCCGCTCTGTCCAGATATTCTTGTTTTAAATAGCGGCAGAAGCCATGTCGGCTTGGTGACAGACACAGAAAAAGACGTATTAGCCAGTATGGTGCAGCTTCATGTCACAAGCCCATATGAGCTTACCCAATCCCTTTTACCCGCCATGATTCGAAAGAAAGCAGGCCATATCATTGCGGTCAGCTCGATATGGGGAGAAACGGGAGCATCGTGTGAAGTGCTGTACAGCATGGTCAAAGGTGCGCAAAATGCGTTTATCAAAGGATTAGCAAAAGAGCTTGCTCCAAGTGGAATTAGAGCAAATGCTGTCTCGCCAGGTGCTGTCAAAACAGACATGATGAATCGTTTTACGCAGGAAGACATCGCTATGCTGGAAGAAGAAATTCCGCTTGGCCGGCTTGCATCGCCTGAGGAGGTTGCAGATGTCATTTGGTTTCTCGCGTCAAAACAGTCAAGTTATATCACAGGTCAAATTTTATCTGTTAATGGCGGCTGGTACTGTTAAAAAAACGTGTATAATTCGTCTCTCCATGACAAAAGCTATGGCTGTAATTCATCTTTTCGAATGGAGGAATCGACATGTCTGTACTTGAGAACTGGGACCATTGGAAAAACTTTTTAGGTGATCGCTTAAATCATGCGCAGGATAAAGGTTTAGAAGATGAGACTATCAATAACCTTGCGTATGAAATTGGCGGATATCTAGCTAACGAAGTTGAGGCAAAGAACGAGCAGGAAAGAGTACTTGCTGACCTTTGGAGCGTTGCATCAGAAGATGAGCAGCGTGCCATTGCAAATATGATGGTCAAGCTAGTTGAAAATAATAGCTCGCACTAAACAAAAAGAGAGGTCGTTTGTGCCTCTCTTTTTATTTTAACCGTTTCACAACATTGTGCTTTCTAAAAATGTGAAAATGCTTTATGATAAAGGAAGGTAAAAATTTGCCACAATGAAGGGGGTAATATCATTTGGCAAAGCTCGAATGGTATTTTGAATATGAGATACAGGTAAACCGTCCCGGACTTTTAGGAGACATTTCTTCTCTAATGGGGATGCTTTCAATTAATATTGTGACAATTAATGGTGTTGATGTATCAAGACGCGGAATGCTTTTACGCTGTGACCACACAGATCAAATTAAGCGGCTTGAATCAATTTTAAATACAATGGAAACGATAAAAGTAACGAAATTAAGACAGCCGAAGCTTCGTGACCGCTTAGCTGTTCGTCATGGAAGATACATACAGCGTGATGCCGATGACAAAAAGACGTTCCGTTTTGAAAGAGACGAGCTCGGTCTTCTTGTTGATTTTATGGCTGAACTCTTTAAAAAAGAAGGACATAAATTGATTGGGATTCGCGGAATGCCGCGTGTCGGAAAAACAGAATCAATTGTGGCTTCGAGTGTTTGTGCAAGCAAGAGATGGCTGTTTGTATCATCAACTCTTTTGAAACAGACGATCCGAAGTCAGCTGATCGCAGATGAATACAGCCCAGATAACGTCTTTATTATTGATGGGATTGTATCGACAAGAAGAGGTTCTGAGAAGCATTTGCAGCTTTTAAGGGAAATTATGAGACTGCCGGCAACGAAGGTGGTCGAGCATCCAGACATCTTTATTCAAAATTCAGAATATACAATGGATGATTTCGACTATATCATTGAATTGCGTAATAGCGCAGACGAAGAGATTACATATGAACACGCTGAAGAACCACAAGTGTTTGATCATTCTGGTTTTTCCGGCTTCGATTTTTAATATGGTAATGGTAGGTGTTTGTTTTGACTGAATTGGGAAAACGGCTCGTTGAGGCCAGAGAGGAAAAAGGGATGTCGCTGGAGGATCTTCAGACGGTGACCAAGATCCAAAAGCGCTATTTGCTAGCAATCGAACAAGGAAACTATGATATTATTCCAGGTAAATTTTACGTCAGAGCGTTTATTAAACAATATGCCGAAGCCGTTGGACTGAATCCTGAACAATTGTTCGAAGAATTTCGTAAAGATGTTCCAAGCACGTATAACGATGAAGTATCTGATAAATTATCGAATATTAAGCCGCAAAGAGAGCTGCCAAAGCCAGCTTCGAAAGTGCTTGAACTATTGCCGACAATTTTAATTATTGGAGGCATCATTGTGGTCATCGCCATCATTTATGTGATCGTGCAGGCGGTCAATCATGATAGCGGACAGAAGAATAATCAGGCGGCCCCTCAGCAATCAGAATCTAAATATGAAGTATCTGAGGATTCATCTCTTGCAAAAGATCAAAAGAAAAAAGAAAAAGCTTCGTCAGATGATAAAGAAAAATCATCTAAAAAAGATGATTCATCAAAAGACGATGAAACTGTATCTTTAAAGGCGACGAATACAGAAGGCTCGACAACAACGTATGAAGTATCAGGTGCAGACGAAATGGAGTTAAAAATTTCTGCGTCGCAAGCTTCATGGCTGCGTGTAAGAGACGAATCTGGAAAAGTGCTGAAGATGGGTGAACTAAAAGATGGCGAATCGTTTAAAACAGACCTGTCTGATCTTTCTCAGGTCGATATCCGTCTAGGCAATGCGTCTGGAATTGATATCAAGGTAAATGACGAGACACTTAAGTACGAATTAGACCCTAAGGACACCATGACACAAAACATTGTGATTGTGAATAAAGGAAAGGAAAAGTCATCTTAAGCAAGTAGATGACTTTTCTTTTGTTCCTACTATTATATACATAATAAAATTGCATTATTGGAGGATTGGATTTCATGTTTAACTTACCGAATAAAATAACCCTTTCTAGGATCGCCTTGATCCCTGTTTTTATGATTATTATGCTTGCACCGCTAGATTGGGGTGTTGCGCGCTTTGGCGACGTCAGCATCGAAGTGACGCACCTTGTTGGAGCGATCCTGTTTATTGTCGCTTCAACAACTGACTGGATTGATGGATACTACGCACGTAAGCTTAATTTAGTGACGAACTTTGGTAAATTTTTAGATCCGCTTGCAGATAAATTGCTTGTTTCAGCTGCTTTAATTATACTTGTTCAATACAACCTCACACCGGCATGGATGGCGATTGTGATCATCAGCCGTGAATTTGCTGTAACAGGTCTAAGGCTTGTATTAGCCGGAGGCGGTGAAGTAGTGGCAGCGAATATGCTTGGAAAGGTGAAGACATGGGCGCAGATCATTGCGATTTCAGCACTTTTACTGCATAACCTGCCGTTTGAACTTGTGTCATTCCCGTTTGGTGATCTAGCGATGTGGGTAGCGGTGTTCTTCACTGTTGTCTCAGGCTGGGATTACTTTGCAAAAAACTGGGAAGCTTTAAAGAATTCTAACTAAAAAGGACGTGTACGCTTTGAAGTCAGAGAGAAAAGCAGAAATTATTGCAGTCGGTTCCGAACTATTGCTAGGGCAAATTACGAATACGAATGCACAATTCATCAGCAAACAACTAGCTGAAATTGGTGTGAATGTTTATTACCACACAGCAGTTGGTGACAATCCAGAGCGTTTAAAACAGGCCATTCAGGTGGCGCAGGAAAGATCTAATTTTATTATCTTCTCAGGTGGTCTTGGACCAACCAAAGATGACTTAACAAAAGAAACCATTGCGAGTACGCTTGGCAAAGAGCTTGTACTAAATGAAGAAGCATTTGAATCAATTCAAGACTACTTTCTAAAGACCGGACGCGTTATGTCACCGAACAACCGTAAGCAGGCACTCGTTCTAGAAGGGTCTGATGTGCTCGTGAACCGTTTCGGGATGGCCCCGGGTATGTTTGTTCAAGAAGACGATACGTTTTATATGCTTCTTCCTGGACCGCCAAGTGAACTGCACCCGATGTTTGAAAACGAGGCAAAGCCGCTGATTTCTGAGAAGCTTGGCTTAAAGGAAAAGATCGTGTCTGTTGTTCTGCGCTTCTTCGGAATCGGTGAATCGCAGCTTGAAACAGACCTAGAAGATTTAATTGATGCTCAAACCAACCCGACGATTGCACCACTCGCATCTGACGGTGAAGTGACGCTAAGGCTGACTGCTAAGCATGAGGATGAAAAAGAAACAGAGCGTCTGTTAAAAGAAACAGAAGCGCAAATTTTAGCGCGGGTAGGAGAGTACTTCTACGGATATGGGGATACATCACTTGTCCGCGAAGCGTCCAAAGCTTTGCACGAGCACGGGAAAACAGTAGCAGCAGCAGAAAGCCTGACTGGCGGAATGTTCTCCGAATGGCTGACAGATCTCGAAGGAGCATCATCCATTTTGAACGGAAGTGTGGTTTGTTATACAAACCAAGTCAAGCAGCAGGTACTTGGCTGCCGGGAAGAAACATTGTCTTCTCATGGTGCTGTCAGCAAAGAGTGTGCTTTAGAGCTTGCTGAAGGGGTGAGAAAGCTGACCGGAAGTGATATTGGCATTAGCTTTACGGGTGTAGCAGGACCTGATACCCAAGAGGGTCAGCCTGTTGGAAAAGTGTTCATTGGACTATCTACGAAAGACCAGACGGACGTGTTTGAATGGATGTTTACAGGCAGCCGGTCAGGCATTCGAAAGCGCGCTGTGAAATATGGTCTGCATCACTTACTCAACTTATTAAAAGAGAGTTAATTTTGTTTTTTGTTAGGTTTACTCCTTTATAAAAGAGCGTTTTTTCTAATAGAAAACACTCTTTTCTTAAGAAATCTGCCAAGAAAAAAATCGAATATGTGTTCGTTTTTTTCTTGGCAAATGACGTAAAACAAGGTATAGTATAGATAGTGGAATTGATAAAGGAGGAAACAATAGAATGAGTGATCGTCAAGCAGCCTTAGATATGGCTCTTAAACAAATAGAAAAACAGTTTGGTAAAGGCTCTATTATGAAACTAGGAGAGCAAACAGATACACGTATTTCAACAGTACCTAGTGGTTCGTTAGCACTTGATACTGCGCTTGGAATAGGCGGATATCCCCGAGGCCGTATTATCGAAGTATATGGTCCAGAGAGTTCTGGTAAAACGACAGTAGCCCTTCATGCCATTGCTGAAGTTCAGCAGCAGGGAGGACAAGCTGCATTTATTGATGCAGAGCATGCACTCGATCCAGTTTACGCTCAAAAACTAGGTGTCAACATTGATGAACTGTTACTTTCTCAGCCGGATACAGGAGAGCAAGCACTTGAAATTGCAGAAGCTCTTGTCCGCAGCGGGGCAGTTGATATTGTTGTTATTGACTCTGTAGCTGCTCTTGTACCAAAAGCAGAGATTGAAGGAGATATGGGTGATTCACATGTTGGTCTTCAAGCACGTTTGATGTCCCAAGCACTTCGTAAACTATCAGGTGCTATCAATAAATCAAAAACAATTGCCATCTTTATTAACCAAATTCGTGAAAAAGTTGGGGTCATGTTCGGTAACCCTGAAACAACGCCAGGTGGACGTGCGCTGAAGTTCTATTCGTCTGTTCGTTTAGAAGTGCGCCGTGCTGAACAGCTGAAACAAGGCAATGACATTATGGGGAATAAAACGAGAATTAAAGTGGTCAAAAACAAAGTAGCACCGCCATTCCGTATTGCCGAAGTAGACATTATGTACGGTGAAGGGATCTCAAAAGAGGGAGAAATCATCGACCTTGGAAGCGAGCTAGATATCGTACAAAAGAGCGGTGCTTGGTATTCTTACCAAGAGGAACGTCTTGGACAAGGCCGTGAAAATGCGAAACAGTTCCTAAAAGAAAATAAAGATATCATGCTGATGATCCAGGAGCAAATTCGCGAACATTACGGTTTGGATAATAACGGAACAGTGCAGCAGGAATCTGAAGAGGCGCTAGAACAATTAGAATTAGAATAAAAATTAAATCAGTATGAAATGATAAAAAAGGCTGGGTGAAAAAACTCAGCCTTTTTTATTTTGCAAAAAACTTTCGACAACTTTTTCAGTATTTCATCCGTCTAAAGTGTACAAAATGGCATTTATTTTGGGAGGAAAAACTAATGACAAGCCCGACCCGCAGAAGAAATGCAAAACACAGCCGGAAACAACCAAGTCAGAGGGGAAAACTTGTGCTTGTTTTTTTAGCAGCGATGATTTGCTTAACGATGTGGAATGTGCTTCATCGAAATAGTGAAGAGAAGAACCCGTTTCAAAAAACTGCAGTAGCTTTAGAAAACAGCCAGAATAAAGAAGTTAAAAGGAAAACCGCTAAAATATCAGAGAAACAAATCAAAACAGTGGACCGTAATCACAAAATCAGCAGTTATTTAAATGGGATCGGTTTCAGCGGAACAGCCATGATTGTTAGAAATGGAGAAATCGTAACAAATAAAGGTTTTGGTTATGCAGACCGTAAACAAAAAGTTCGAAATAATCCTTTGACATCTTTTTATGTCGGTTCGTCACAAAAAGCGCTGATTGCAACCGCTATTTTGCAGCTTGAGGAAAAGGGGAAACTTCAGACAAGTGATTCGGTAAGCACGTATTTACCTCATTTCCCTAACGGACAAGCGATTACTTTGAAAAATCTGCTGACACATACATCGGGAATAAACGGACATATTGAAGGAAACGCCGTAATTACTCCGGACGAATTAATAAAAGACATAGAACGTCAGGGAATTAATCGTCAGCCGGGTGTATGGGGCTACAAGGATTCAAACTATTCTGTTCTTGCTTATATTGTTGCTGAAGTGAGCGGTGAGTCCTATGAACAATATATAAAGAATCATATTTTTAAACCGGCGGGGATGACGCATGCAGGCTTTTACAAAACATATGAAAAAGAACCTTATCCTGCTGTCGGGTATAAGCTGAAAGGCAGCAAAGCGGTTACACCGTATATGCCCGATCTATCTCAGCTTTACGGTGCTGGAGATATTTATATGAGTGCTATAGATATGTACAAATTTGACCAAGCCCTGATAGACGGCAAACTGTATTCGCAGAAGAGCTATAAAAAAATGTTTACGCCAGGAAGCAGTTCCACATACGGAATGGGATTTTATGTTGCTCCCGGTAGCTATTCAAGCCATGGTGTCGTGCCGGGCTTTAACATTTTGAACAGCTTTAGCAAATCTGGACAAACCATCGTTGTTTTGTTCTCAAATATACAAAATAACACTAAACTGGGCCAAGTGAACAATAAAGTATATCAGCTGCTGAATCAAGAATAATTCTGATCTGCTTTTGCAAACGCTAAGATGGCTAGCTTGACAAGTATTTCCGACACAATTACAATGAGAATGTATCACTTGTTTTTCTTAACATGATTGATAACTAATTTAAACTTGACAAGGGCAGTGAGGATCTCATTCCCTGTGAAGGCCCTGTATGTTGAGACACAAAACAATGTACATGCCGACACTTTATTTGTAAAACCAAGTTCATAGCAAGAGGAGGTGAAAATATGTCGCCTACGATGTTTACGATCATCTCCATTTTGCTGAGCCTAATCTGTTTAGTTGTTGGCTACTTTGTTCGTAAAACCATTGCAGAAGCAAAAATATCCGGCGCAAGAAACATGGCCGAACAAATTGTTGAGGATGCAAAGCGTGATGCGGAAGCATTGAAGAAAGAAGCGCTCTTGGAAGCGAAAGATGAAATTCATTCGTTTCGTGTAGAGGCGGAGCAAGAAGTTCGTGAAAGACGAAATGAGCTTCAAAGACAAGAAAACCGTTTACTTCAAAAAGAGGAAAATCTTGATCGCAAAGACGAATCTTTAGATAAACGGGAGTCCCTGTTGGAGAAGAGAGATCATTCTCTGAATGAACGACAACAACATATTGAAGAGATGGAAAGCAAAGTGGATGATATGATTCGTTTGCAGAAAGCCGAGTTGGAACGTATTTCAAGTCTAACTCGAGATGAAGCGAAACAAATCATTCTGGATCAAGTTGAAAATGAGCTTTCCCACGACATTGCAGTCATGACGAAAGAATCTGAAAACCGAGCGAAAGAAGAGGCTGACAAAAAGGCGAAAAATATTCTTTCACTTGCGTTACAGCGTTGTGCAGCTGATCATGTGGCTGAAACAACGGTATCTGTAGTCAATCTTCCAAATGATGAGATGAAAGGTCGTATTATCGGACGTGAAGGACGAAATATCCGTACGTTAGAAACGTTAACAGGTATTGACTTGATCATAGATGATACACCTGAAGCTGTTATACTATCGGGCTTTGATCCGATTAGACGTGAAACAGCGAGGATAGCTCTGGACAAGCTAGTCCAGGATGGCCGCATTCATCCTGCACGAATTGAAGAAATGGTGGAAAAATCACGCCGTGAAGTCGATGATTATATCCGCGAGATGGGTGAGCAAACGACATTCGAAGTTGGAGTTCACGGTCTGCATCCGGATCTGATCAAAATTCTCGGCCGCTTAAAATTCCGTACAAGTTATGGACAAAATGTCCTGAAGCATTCAATTGAGGTTGCACATCTTGCAGGTCTCATGGCTTCAGAGCTTGGAGAAGATGCAAAGCTTGCAAAACGAGCAGGTCTTCTGCATGACATTGGAAAAGCCATTGATCACGAAGTAGAAGGAAGCCACGTAGAAATTGGCGTTGAGCTTGCGACGAAATATAAAGAGCATCCTGTTGTCATCAACAGTATTGCCTCTCACCACGGTGACCAAGAACCGACATCTATTATCGCTGTTCTTGTTGCGGCAGCTGATGCATTATCTGCAGCACGCCCTGGTGCAAGAAGTGAGACGCTTGAAAATTACATTCGGAGACTTGAGAAATTAGAAGATATCTCTGAATCTTATGAAGGTGTTGAAAAATCGTTTGCGATACAGGCTGGACGTGAAGTACGTATTATGGTGAAGCCAGATTCAATTAATGATCTTGAAGCTCACCGTCTAGCAAGGGATATTCGTAAGCGAATTGAGGACGAGCTCGATTACCCTGGTCACATTAAAGTGACAGTCATTCGAGAAACTCGCGCAGTAGAGTATGCAAAATAGAGCGGTGCGCTTAGCGCCGCTTTATTTTTTTGTGTAAATATGCAACACTGATAAGAAGATCAATTTAAAAGAGAAAGGGTTCAAAAGCGCATGAAAATATTATTTGTTGGAGATATTGTCGGTTCACCTGGCAGAGACACACTGAAAGAATATTTGCCAAAGCTAAAGAAAAAATATCAGCCGCACTTTACCATTGTCAACGGAGAAAATGCTGCTCACGGGAAAGGTCTAACTGAAAAAATCTATCATGAGCTGCTGCAAGCAGGAGCTGATGTGCTCACAATGGGCAACCATACATGGGATAAAAGAGACATTTTCGATTTCATCGATGATGCAGCTAATATGGTCCGCCCTGCTAACTTCCCAGAAGGCACACCAGGAAAAGGTCTCACGTTTATTAAAAAACAAGGAAAAGAATTGGCTGTCATCAACCTGCAAGGACGTACGTTTTTACCGCCAATTGACTGCCCATTTCAAAAAGTAGATGAATTAATTGCGGAAGCATCCAAACGAACACCGTTTATTTTTATTGATTTTCATGCTGAAGCCACAAGTGAAAAGCAGGCGATGGGCTGGTATACAGACGGCCGTGCATCATGTGTCGTTGGCACGCATACACATGTTCAAACAGCAGATAACCGCGTATTGCCAAAAGGAACTGCGTATATTTCAGATGTCGGGATGACAGGACCTTATGACGG
This sequence comes from Bacillus sp. FSL R5-0712, assembly GCF_038593285.1. Lineage (NCBI taxonomy): Bacteria > Bacillati > Bacillota > Bacilli > Caryophanales > Bacillaceae > Bacillus > Bacillus sp. FSL R5-0712. The sequence continues at coordinate 1,686,118 of NZ_CP151981.1, forward strand.
CATTTTAGGTGTTGACCGAGAAACGATCATTAAACGATTCAAAACAAGTCTCCCAGTCCGGTTTGAAATTGCAGAAGGCCGCACGACGTTAAGTGCAGTAATCGTAGAAATTGACGAACAGTCGAAAAAAGCTGTCAAAATTGATCGAATTTTGATAAATGATGACCATATTTTCTTTGAATAAATGTTCACATATTTATTTCAGAAAAATATTAATCAGAAAGAAGGAATATGCGCCCTCTATCGTGAATATAGTAAAAATGGTAGGTAGCCTGCTATTTTTGAAAAACATTTTGGGGATGGATTTTCAAAAAAATAGCATCATCTAACAAAGATTGTTCTAATGAACACTCACTTATCCATTGTAAATTTAAGGGGGAGCAGAAATGGAAATTTTAAAAGTTTCAGCAAAGTCAAATCCGAATTCAGTAGCAGGAGCATTAGCCGGCGTTTTACGTGAACGCGGTGCAGCGGAAATACAAGCAATCGGCGCTGGAGCACTGAATCAGGCGGTTAAGGCTGTTGCCATTGCAAGGGGATTTGTCGCGCCAAGCGGAGTGGATTTGATATGCATTCCAGCCTTTACTGATATTCTGATCGATGGAGAAGAAAGAACAGCCATCAAATTGATTGTTGAACCACGATAATTCTAATTTTATTATTTTCAACCTGCTTACATCATGTAAGCAGGTTGTTTTTGTTTACCGCTATACATTTCTTATATAACATATTCAGTTCGTGAAATAGATAAAAATGACATATTAGAGCTTGCATTTTTTCACCGTGATGATAAATTAAGATTAAGTTGAATTTACTTCATCAAAAATAAATATTTAAGTAGGTGAAATAATGTTTGAAGCTTTTTTGAAAAGAGGAAAGCTTGTTTTTATTTTATTTTTTATCGTTCTCATTGCTGGCGGCTATTTATTCGCACAGCTTCCTAAACGAGAACTGCCAGAATTCGAGGCGAATCTCGTCACGATTTCTACCGTTTTTCCTGGTGCAGATGCAAAACAGGTGGAAAGAGATGTCACCAATAAACTGGAATCAGCCCTATCTGATATCAACGGTGTAGAGAAAACGAGCTCGGTTTCTGCCATTGGTTTCTCAAATATTGTGCTTGAAATTGAGGACCAAGCCGACTTTCAAAAGGTGGCAAGTCAAATTAAGAATGAAACCACAAGTGCTGCGTCGTCTTTTCCTGACGGGGTGAAGGAGCCGGAAGTAAAGGATGAATTTGGCAGCGTGCCGGTTGGCTCTTATATGATTGTGTCAAATGAATCATCAGACTTAGCAAAGAGTCAGCAATCGCTGCGTGCATTGAAGGAAAAAGTAGAGGACATCAAAGGGGTAGACAGTGTCATTATCAAAGGCTTCAATGACAAACAAGCGATTTTAAACTTAGATTCAAACAAGCTGGAGGGTGAAGGGCTCAATGTAACTGATGTCACAAATGCCATCAATCAGGAATTTGACACATCTCCACTAGGCGATATTCGGGCAGGCAAAGAGAAGGTGAAGCTGTCCATCGATACATATGACCGCTTAGATCAAGTTAAAAAAATTGAGCTTTTCTCAAAAACGAAAAGAGAGCCGGTCACAATTAGTCAGCTTGGCAGTTTAAAAGAAGTAGAAAAACAGAAAAGTGATATTGTGTCGTATAACGGAAAGCCCGCTTATTCATTTACTGTGAATATTAAACAAGGGCTTGATATTCCTAAAATGTATGACAAAGTCAGTGATGTCCTTGAGAAAGAAAAGCAGCTGCCAAATGGGGTGGAGTGGGTAGACTACTATTCACAAAAAAGTGAAGTGGATACCATTTTCAATGATTTAATAAAAGAAGCCATTGTTGCGGTCATTGCTGTCATAATTGTTACCACACTTGGACTCACGATTGGCGGGGCGTTTATCGTTTCACTCGCCATTCCGCTATCCATTACAATTGGAACGATTCCGCTGCCATTTTTACAAGTGGACCTCAATCAAATTTCGATCATCGGCTTTATCATTGCTTTAGGGATACTTGTCGATGATGCCATTGTCGTCAATGATAATATTTTAAGACAAATGAAAAAATACGAAAGTCCGCTTAAAGGAACAATTGCAGGGGTGAAAGAAGTCGCAGGGTCCATTTTGACATCAACACTGGCTGTTGTGTTTGCCTTCCTGCCGCTTGTATTCCTATCAGGTGCAAACGGTTCATTTATTCGGGCATTACCGTCTGTTCTAGTGACGACTGTGCTTGCGTCCATGGTGATTTCGCTGACACTTGTACCGGTCTATCAATATACTGTGAACCGGAAAAGAAAGAACAAAAACAGTCAAAAAGAGCCGGGATTCCTAGGGAAACCATTAAAAAGGCTGGCTGATTTCTATGCAGACCGTGTGCTGACAAACATTGTGAAGCGGCCGCTCGTTATTGGACTAAGTGGTTTGCTCGTTGCAACGCTTGCTTTTTTACTTATTTTCGTCACACCATTTGAATTTTTCCCTGCGGCGAATAAGAAAGAAGTGGTCGTCACTGTCACGCTTCCAAGTGAAACAACATTAGACAAAACAAATGAAACACTAAAGAAAATAGAACAAGAGATCAAACAGCAAAAAGGCATTGAAGAAACGGCGATTTTTGCAGGCGGCGGTGTGCCGAACCTGTTTAATGAAAGTATTTCAAATGCAAGTGACCACACGGGTCAGGTTGTCGTGAGAGTAGACAATGATCAGATGACAAGTAAGGCATTAATAGATCGTATGACCGAGCCTTTGCGAGAGACATTCAAAGAGGCTGAAATCTTTATGAAAACCATTGTACAAGGACCGCCAACTGGAGCGCCAGTGACAGTAACGGTTGCGGGTGACTCTTTTTCAAAGCTCATTGATGTCAAAGAAACACTGACAAATGAAATGAAGGACAAAGGGGCAAGCTTGATTACGGACGATGTCAATCAGCCGGTGAAAACGATCTCCTTTGAATTAAACCGCGAGCGGATGGCAGAGGATGGGCTCAGTGCTCAATTTGTCAGCAGACAGCTTGGTCTTGTGACAGAAGGGATGCCATTAGGTACCTTTCAACAAGGAACAAATGATATCGATTTAGTAGTGAAACAGGACATAGGCACACATCAAAATGGTTTAAAGCTAAAAGAAATGAAAGTGCCTGTGAAGACAAATGAGGGCGGTATGCCTCAACTTGAGCCGCTTAGCCGATATGTAAAAGAAAAAGAAACAGAGCAGTACGAAAGCATTCCACATGAAAATGGAGTTCCAACCATTACGCTGAAGGCGTATCCCGGCGCATCAGATTCGTTTAAAGACGATATGAAAGAAGTCGTCAATCAAGTGGGGAAAAGCGCTGCAGCGAAGGATTTGACCATCTCACAGGGTGGAGAAAATGAAAATCAGACCCAGTTCTTTATTGAAATTAGTCTCTTATTTGCAGTAGTCTTGCTGCTCATTTACGTGACCATCGCATTCCAGTTCAATTCATTGATGCTTCCGCTGTTAGTTCTAGGAACGGTTTACTTAGCCGTATCAGGAGCCATTATCGGGCTGTTTGTCACACAAACACCATTCAGCTTTATGGCAACAATGGGGATTGTCTCATTGGCTGGTATTGTCGTCCGAAATGCGGTCGTCCTATTTGAATTTATTGAACAGCGGCGCAAGCAAGGATTTGATCAACAGACAGCTGTCATTGAAGCAGGAAGAGCAAGGATTAGACCGATTCTCTTAACAGCATTTACGGCACTTGTTGCACTAATGCCTGTTGCATTAAGTCATGATCCACTCTTTAAGCCGCTGGCCATCTGTATTGTATCGGGTGTCTTTTTCTCAACAATACTGACCTTATTCATTGTGCCAGCACTATATGTTGCCGTTTCAAAGAAACGCTGATGATGAAAGCAAATCTCCGATCGAAAGGAGATTTGCTTTTTTTTTAGAAAAATATCCAAAAAAATATGTGGGGTGTTCATTTGTCTTTTTCTAGTAGACAGTGGTATTTACGGCTAAAATAAGTCGTGTTAAAATCTGATTGGGAGAAGTTTTTTAACAAAGGGGTTGTACGTCATGTGTGGAACGATGAAAGCAATTGTTAAAAAAGAAAGCGCTTACGGAGCGGTGATGATGGAGATGCCGATTCCAGAAATCAAAGATCATGAAGTTTTAATCCAAGTGAAAGCCACTTCGATATGCGGAACAGACGTGCATATTTATAATTGGGATGACTGGGCTAAGGGAAGAGTCAAAGCGCCTTACATTTTTGGACATGAATTTACAGGGGAAGTTGTTAAAGTGGGGAAGCAGGTCTCACGAGCAAAGGTAGGAGATTTTGTATCAGCTGAGACGCATGTTGTATGTAATCAATGTTATATGTGCTTAACAGGGCAGCAGCATTTGTGCAGTGAAACGAAAATTTTAGGGGTAGACATTGATGGCTGTTTTGCTGAATATGTCAAAGTGCCTGAACAAAATGTGTGGCACAATCCAGCTCAAATGCCGGTTGAGCTTGCCTCTATACAAGAGCCGCTAGGAAATGCTGTTCATACTGTACTGCACACACCTGTTTCAGGTAAGTCAGTGGCGATTTTTGGCTGCGGACCAATCGGTTTAATGGCAATCGCTGTTGCAAAAGCCTCCGGGGCTGTTCAAGTGTTCGCTGTTGATAAAAATGAATACAGGCTCGATCTTGCCCGAAAAATGGGTGCAGATCATATCGTGGATATTGGAAAAGATGATCCAGTCGCGATAATTAAGCAGCTCACGCGGATGGAAGGGGCAGATGTGATGTGTGAGATGTCAGGTCATCCAGCTGCCATTAATCAAGCACTCGAAGCTTGTGCAAATGGAGGGAAAGTCAATATACTAAGCTTGCCAGAACGGCCAGTAACAATTGATATTACGAATCAAATTGTTTTTAGGGGATTAACCGTGCAAGGGATCACGGGGAGAAAAATGTTTGAGACGTGGCGTCAAGTATCTGAGCTATTAAGAACGAATACCATTGATGTAAAGCCAGTTGTCACTCATACACTGCCATTTGAAGAGTTCGAAAAGGGATTTGAACTTATGCAAAGCGGTACGTGCGGGAAAGTCGTACTGATGATGCCATCATATCAAAGGGGGAAGAAATGATGAAAGAATTCACGTATTTACAAGATGAATTGGAAACAATGAAGCAGCAAGGCACCCACCAAACTTTGAAAGAGATCGACTCAAAACAATCATCCACTGTGACATTAAATGAACAATCTGTCATACAACTCTCCTCAAATAACTACTTAGGGCTCACCTCACACCCAAGGCTGATGAAAGCAGCAAAAGAGGCAATCGATGAATTCGGTGCGGGTACAGGATCTGTACGTACCATCGCCGGCACAATGACGATGCATGAACGTCTTGAAAAAAAGCTTGCTGCATTTAAAAAGACAGAAGCAGCACTTGTATTCCAATCAGGCTTTACGACCAATCAAGGGGTCTTATCCAGTATCTTGACAAAAGATGATATTGTCATTTCAGATGAACTGAATCATGCCTCAATTATTGATGGCATCCGATTAACAAAAGCAGATAAAAAGGTATACGGTCATTCCAATATGGAAGAGCTGGAGAAGATTTTGAAAAAATCAATGAATTACCGCGTCCGCCTCATCGTTACAGACGGTGTATTCTCGATGGATGGAGATATCGCGCCACTTCCTGAGATCGTCAGGCTCGCAGAGGCATATGATGCATTTGTGATGGTAGACGATGCGCATGCCTCGGGCGTGCTTGGAGAGAATGGCCGCGGGACGGTCAACCATTTTAAACTCGACGGCAGAGTGCACATTCAGGTCGGGACACTTAGTAAGGCTGTCGGAGTGCTCGGCGGCTATGTGGCTGGTTCAGCGGTTTTAATTGATTATTTAAAGCATAAAGCAAGACCGTTTTTATTCAGCACCTCTCATCCGCCAGCTGTAACTAGAGCGTGTGAAGAAGCGATTGAAGTGCTGTTAGATGAACCGGAGCGAATCGATACACTTTGGGAGAACGCCGCTTATTTTAAAGAAAAGGTCATCAGCCTAGGATTTCAAGTCGCCCCAACAGAGACACCGATTATCCCAATCATGATTGGAGACGAAGCACTTACTTTTCGATTCTCAAAGGCTTTAATAGAACGAGGCGTGTTTGCCCAAGGCATCGCTTTCCCAACTGTAGCAAAAGGCAAGGCAAGAATTAGAGCCATCATCACAGCCGAGCACACAAAAGAAGAACTAGACCGGGCACTGACAATCATTGAAGAAGAAGCAAAAAAACTAAACATACTTGATTGAGAGAGCGCAGGCTCTCTTTTTCTTTTTGTGAAAAATGGTTATGACTAATAGCAATTTTCATAGAAGAACCGTATATGATTTATTTTCAATTCATCACAAAATAGTCTATACTGTAGGGTGGAACTTGGTTTGAAAGGAGTACAAATTCATGAATGAAGAGCAGAGAAAAGCGAGCGGACAAGTAAGTTCATCGGACAAAAAATCCGAGAAGGACTACAGCAAATATTTTGAAGCTGTGTACATTCCGCCTTCCTTAAAAGATGCAAAAAAACGGGGTAAAGAAGAAGTCGAATACAATCAATTTCAAATTGACGAGCAGTTTCAAGGGTTAGGGAACGGCCGCAAGTTTTATATTCGCACATATGGCTGTCAAATGAATGAGCATGACACAGAAGTGATGGCTGGTATTTTTATGGCGCTTGGCTATGAACCAACAAACTCAACGGAAGATGCAAATGTCATCTTATTAAACACTTGTGCTATTCGTGAAAATGCAGAAAACAAAGTGTTTGGAGAGCTTGGTCATTTAAAAGCATTAAAACGCGAAAAGCCAGATTTAATTTTAGGTGTATGCGGATGTATGTCACAAGAAGAATCTGTCGTGAGCCGTATTTTGAAGAAACACCCATTTGTTGACTTGATTTTCGGCACGCACAACATTCACCGCCTGCCAGAGCTGTTATCTGAATGCTACCTTTCAAAAGAAATGGTCATTGAGGTTTGGTCAAAAGAAGGCGATGTGATTGAGAACCTTCCGAGAGCCCGTCAAGGTAAAATCAAGGGCTGGGTGAATATTATGTACGGCTGTGATAAATTCTGTACATACTGTATCGTGCCTTATACGCGCGGCAAGGAAAGAAGCCGCCGCCCAGACGAAATTATTCAAGAGGTCAGACGTTTAGCAGCAGAAGGATATAAGGAAATTACCCTTCTTGGTCAAAACGTGAATGCATATGGAAAAGATTTTGAAGATATGGAATATGGTCTTGGCCACCTGATGGATGAGCTGCGAAAAATTGATATTCCACGTATCCGTTTTACAACAAGTCACCCGCGTGATTTTGATGATCACTTAATTGAAGTGCTAGCCAAGGGCGGAAATCTTCTTGATCATATTCATCTGCCAGTACAATCCGGAAGTTCTTCTGTGCTGAAGCTTATGGCGAGAAAATATGACCGTGAGCGCTACCTTGATCTTGTGCGCAAAATCAAAGAAGCTATGCCGAATGCTTCATTAACAACGGACATTATTGTTGGGTTCCCAAATGAAACAGATGAGCAGTTTGAAGAAACACTTTCCCTCTATCGCGAGGTTGAGTTTGATGCCGCTTATACGTTCATTTATTCTCCAAGAGAAGGAACGCCGGCAGCGAAAATGAAAGACAACGTGCCAATGCGTGTGAAAAAAGAACGTCTGCAGCGCTTAAATGCACTTGTGAATGAAATTTCTGCGAAAAAAATGAAGGAATATGAAGGGCAGATTGTCGAAGTATTAGTAGAGGGTGAAAGTAAAAATAACCCTGAGATCCTAGCCGGATATACAAGTAAAAGCAAGCTTGTGAATTTTAAAGCACCAAAAGAAGCGATTGGCAACATCGTCAAAGTGAAAATCACACAAGCCAAAACTTGGTCTCTTGACGGAGAAATGGTTGGAGAAGCTATCGAGGTGAATTAAAATGACACTTTATTCAAAGAAAGAGATTGTCGAGCGCGCAAGAGAGCTCGCTAAAATGATTTCTGAAACGGAAGAAGTTGATTTCTTCAAAAAAGCAGAAGCGCAAATCAATGAAAATACAAAAATTTCAACGATCATTAATCAAATTAAGGCGCTTCAAAAACAAGCTGTGAACTTAAAGCATTACGGCAAACATGAAGCCTTAAAGCAAGTCGAAGAAAAAATCGATGCCCTGCAAGAAGAACTGGATGACATCCCAGTCATTCAAGAATTCAAAGAATCACAAATGGAAGTCAATTCCCTGCTTCAGCTTGTAGCGCACACAATTTCGAATCAAGTAACAGATGAAATCATTCTTTCAACCGGCGGTGACCTCTTATTAGGAGAAACCGGTTCAAAAGTGAAAAACTCATCACCAAGTTGCTCCATTAAATGAGAAAACCCCGCAGATGCGGGGTTTTTTGTTTGCGGACTCTTATTTATTTGTAATTTGTAGTTTAGTATTTAAAATCCCTTGGCATTATAGGTTTATAACGCTTAAATGTTGCTATAAGTCATGTATAACAGAAATAGATGAGATTTCTTGCGTTCTAATATTAAGGAAAATTAATACGGAATAGTAGAAAACCGCATAATACCTCATTAAAGGTGAGATCTTTGTGGTCACTAAAAACTCACTTCACCTTATATGTAATTTATATTTTATAGGCTGTGACATCAACAATTTGTTGATGTCACAGCCCCTTTTTTATTTTCTATGGTTACCTTATTTCTTCATAAAACACGTAATACAAACTAAAAAAAGTGGATATATTTTTTAATGATATTCTTTATTATTTTTAAATCTAATTTTAAATATAAAGAAAACCGAATGTTGATTTTTATAAATAGCCCCTCCTAAAGGGACTGTGACTTCATCATTAAACCACATCCTTCTATTCCAATCAACCTCCAAACCTCTCACTCTCCAACTTTTCCAATTTTCAAGGCAAGTTTATGGGCGACCATGCATACACTGAAACAGAAATGAATTTAATTGAACATGAAGTTCAAAATCGTGACACACTAGACGAATGCCCAGCATAAGATAAAACGATCAAGAACAAGGAGGCATGCCGGAATGTCTGAATACAGAGAAATTATTACAAAAGCGGTGGTTGCAAAAGGGAGGAAATTCACCCAAAGCACACACACCATTTCTCCATCGCAAAAACCAACCAGCATCCTAGGTGGTTGGATCATTAATCATAAGTATGATGCTGAGAAGGTCGGTAAAACCGTTGAGATCGAAGGAACATTTGATATTAACGTATGGTACTCTTACGCCGACAACACGAAAACAGAAGTCGTCACAGAGCGTGTGAAGTATGTAGACATCATTAAACTGAGATATAAAGATAAAAATTTCCTTGATGATGAGCACGAAGTAATTGCGAAAGTATTGCAGCAGCCCAATTGCTTAGAAGTGACCATTTCTCCAAATGGCAATAAAATTATCGTTCAGGCAGAGCGTGAATTCATTGCTGAGGTAGTCGGTGAAACAAAAATTGTCGTAGAGGTCGATTCAAGCTGGAAAGAAAAAGATGATCACGAGTGGGAAGAAGAAGTGGATGAGGAGTTAGAGGATATTCATCCAGAATTCCTAGCAGGTGAGACAGAAGAGTAAGGAATGACTAGGGCGCATATCCCCCTAGTTTTTTTGTGCTTGATCTAGGAGAAAAAAGGTGATTTTTTATGCTATAATTAGAGATGGTATGAATTCGAAAGTAATATAGTGAGGGATTAGAAATATGGCAAGTTATACGCCCATGATACAGCAATATTTAAAGATCAAGGCAGATTATCAAGATGCCTTTTTATTTTTTCGCCTAGGCGATTTTTATGAGATGTTTTTTGATGATGCAAAGGAAGCCGCGCAAGAACTAGAAATTACGTTAACAAGCAGAGACGGCGGCACAATTCCAATGTGCGGCGTTCCTTATCATTCTGCTTCTGCATACATAGAACAGTTGATTTCAAAAGGATACAAGGTCGCCATTTGTGAGCAGGTGGAAGACCCTAAAACGGCAAAAGGTGTAGTCAAAAGGGAAGTCGTTCAACTGATTACACCAGGAACCGTCATGGATGGTAAAGGTTTAAGTGAAAACGAGAACAACTTTATTGCGTCTGTTACCAGCTTTCAAAATGGGTACGGTCTTGCGCTGTCTGATTTATCAACGGGTGAAAACATGGCGGCTTTCATCGATCGATTAGATGAAGTCGTATCAGAAATTTATTCTGTCGGTGCAAAAGAAATTGTGGTGTCAAAGCAGCTGGATGAGGAAACAATCAAAACCCTTAAAGAACGCTGCCAAGCAACCATTTCATACGAAGATAGTGATGCATTATTAGAGGAAGCTGAACGGCTCGTTTCCCATCTAGACGAAAAGTTAAAAACGTCATTTTTAACACTATATGCCTATTTAAGAAGAACGCAAAAGAGAAGCTTGGATCATCTTCAGAAAGTTCAAGTGTTTGAACTTGAACAAACGATGAAAATCGATCTTTACTCAAAACGAAACCTAGAATTAACAGAAACGATTCGTTCAAAAAGCAAAAAAGGCTCTTTATTATGGCTGTTAGATGAAACAAAAACAGCGATGGGCGGCAGACTGCTCAAGCAATGGATCGATCGGCCGCTTATTCGCCTTTCGCAAATTAATGAGCGTCAGGAAATGGTGCAAATCCTGATGGATCATTTCTTTGAGCGAGAGGATCTGCGCGAACGATTAAAGCAAGTATATGATCTTGAGCGTTTAGCGGGCCGCGTGGCATTTGGCAACGTGAATGCCCGTGATCTCATCCAGCTCAAAGAATCCTTAAAACAAGTACCGGATATTAAACAACTCGTTCATTCATTACCAGAGGAAATGGCGAAATCAAGAGCGAATGAGATTGATCCTTGTGATGACTTGCTTGATTTATTAGAAGATGCACTTTATGAAAATCCGCCGATGACGATAAAAGAAGGCAATCTGATTAAAGATGGCTACAATGCAAAATTAGATGAATACCGTGATGCCAGCCGAAACGGAAAGGACTGGATTGCACGGCTTGAACAGCAGGAAAGAGAATATACCGGCATTCGCTCCTTAAAAGTCGGGTTTAATAAAGTGTTTGGTTATTATATCGAAGTGACACGCGCAAATACACATCTGCTGGAGGAAGGGCGTTACGAAAGAAAACAAACGCTTGCCAATGCAGAGCGGTATATCACACCTGAATTAAAAGAAAAAGAAGCACTGATTCTTGAAGCAGAATCAAATATTAACGAATTGGAATATGAACTATTTACAGCTCTCAGGGAGCAAGTAAAAGGCTATATTCCTAGATTACAGCTGCTTGCAAAACAAATGAGCGAGCTTGATGCGCTTCAATGCTTTGCGACTGTCAGTGAAAAGCGCCGTTATATCCGGCCGGAATTCTCAGAGGATGACGTGGATGTCAAAGATGGCCGACACCCTGTCGTTGAAAAAGTGCTGGATCACCAGGAATATGTACCGAATGACTGCCATATGGGAAAAGGCAGACAAACCTTACTCATCACTGGACCAAATATGTCAGGGAAAAGCACGTATATGAGACAAATGGCGCTCATCTCGATTCTTGCGCAGATTGGCTGCTTCGTTCCTGCGTCAAAGGCGACGCTTCCAATCTTCGATCAAATCTTTACACGTATTGGTGCAGCAGATGATTTGATTTCTGGTCAAAGTACTTTTATGGTAGAGATGCTCGAAGCAAAAAATGCGATGGTGCATGCTACGAAAAACAGCTTGATTTTATTTGATGAAATTGGACGCGGGACAAGCACCTATGATGGAATGGCTCTTGCGCAGGCGATCATTGAATTTGTTCATGATCATATTGGGGCCAAAACCCTATTTTCTACACATTACCATGAGCTCACTGTCCTTGAATCCCAATTAAGCGAGCTGAAAAATGTTCATGTGCGAGCTGAAGAGCATGAAGGCACGGTCGTTTTCTTACATCAAATCAAAGAAGGTGCAGCTGATAAAAGCTATGGTATTCATGTAGCGCAGCTTGCTGAATTGCCTGATGCCATCATTAATAGAGCCCAGACCATCTTAACTGAGCTTGAGAGCGGATCACATGATGTGACCCCGCACGTCGTATCTGCAGCACCAAAAGCAGAAAAGACTGTAGAAAAACAGCAGCTATCTTTCTTTGAAGTAGAAGAAAAACCGCAGCCAAAAGCTGCACTAAAACAGAAGGATCAAGCGGTCATCGACGAATTAAAGTCTTACAACCTAATGGATATGACGCCGCTTGAAGCAATGACAAAGCTGTATGAATTGCAAAAGAAATTATAATGTAAGGTGAGGTGAGCAGAAATGGCAAAGATTATTCAGTTATCCGATGACCTATCCAATAAAATTGCTGCAGGTGAAGTGGTCGAGCGCCCGGCTTCTGTTGTAAAGGAGCTTGTGGAAAATGCGATCGATGCAAAAAGTACAGTCATTGAAATCGATGTAGAAGAAGCAGGTCTTTCTTCTATCAGGATTATTGATAATGGTGTTGGAATCGATGCTGAAGATTGTAAGCTCGCCTTCCAGCGCCATGCAACGAGTAAAATCAAAGATGAAAATGATCTGTTTCGTGTTAGAACGCTCGGATTCAGAGGAGAGGCGCTGCCAAGTATTGCATCCGTCTCTCACCTAGAAATGAAAACAAGTACTGGCGAAGGAGCTGGGACACACTTAGCTTTGCAAGGCGGGAAGATTATTTCAGAGAAAAAAACCTCTGGCCGCCGCGGCACTGAGATTGTGGTCACCAATTTATTTTACAATACGCCAGCCCGCCTAAAATACATGAAAACCGTTCATACGGAACTTGGCAATATATCGGATGTTGTCAATCGAATTGCGCTAGCTCATCCCGAAGTATCGATCCGTTTGCGTCATCAAGGGAAAGTCCTGCTACAGACGAATGGAAACGGAGATGTGCGTCACGTACTTGCGGCTATTTACGGGACAGCTGTGGCTAAAAAAATGCTGCCGCTTCACGTACAATCACTTGATTTTGAAGTGAAAGGATATATTTCCTTACCAGAAGTGACGAGGGCATCACGGAATTATATGTCTTCTGTTGTAAACGGCCGATATGTCAAACATTTTCCGCTCGTGAAAGCGATCCATGAAGGGTATCACACGCTGCTTCCGATTGGCCGTCATCCAATTACATTCATTGAGATGAAGATGGATCCCATTCTAGTGGACGTGAACGTTCATCCATCGAAGCTAGAAGTGAGGCTAAGTAAAGAACAGGAACTTCATGATCTGATTAAACAAGGAATTAAGGAAGTATTTCAAAAGCAGCAGCTCATTCCAAGTGCTTCAGTACCAAAAAAAGCACCAATGCCAGCTGTGAAAAATGAGCAGCAATCCTTAACCTTTGATGCGAAACAAAGGAACGCAAGCCCAGCGGAAACACCGCTAACCTATCAGCCGGAGCCGCACGAGTCGGTCGTATACGAGACAAGTCATACCGATGCATACGGAATGCCTAAACAAGAGAAGGCAGAAGCATCATCACCAGTATTTTATGAAGAAGCCTCATCTGAGCGTGTTCATTTAGAGGAATCCGCCGCTTCACTTGAATATGAAGAGACGGTACTGCATGAAGATGTGACAGAAACGATTCCTGAAAACGAACGCGTCCCTGTGATGTATCCAATTGGGCAAATGCATGGCACATATATTTTGGCTCAAAATGAACGAGGGCTTTATATCATCGACCAGCATGCGGCTCAAGAGCGAATCAAGTATGAGTATTATCGTGAGAAGGTAGGAGAGATCGAACAGGAAGTGCAAGAAATGCTCGTCCCCTTAACATTTCACTACTCTAAAAACGATATGCTGATCATTGAAGAGCATAAGGATATTCTCGCGAAAGTGGGGGTCTTCTTAGAGCCCTTTGGTTCAGGTAGCTACATCGTTCGGTCGCATCCGCAGTGGTTTCCAAAAGGTGAAGAGGCTGAATTGATCGAAGAGATTATAGAGCAAGTGCTTGATGAAAAACGTGTTGATATTAAGAAACTAAGAGAAGAAGCGGCGATTATGATGAGCTGTAAAGGCTCAATCAAAGCAAATCGTCATTTGCGTCATGATGAAATCAAAGCCTTATTAGATGAACTTCGGCAAACGAAGGACCCATTTACCTGTCCGCACGGCCGGCCGATCATCATTCATCACTCCACTTATGAAATGGAGAAGATGTTTAAACGGGTGATGTGATATAAAAAAAGCGCTCTAATCAGAGCGCTTTTTTATTTAGCATCCGCAAGGATCTGGCGGTGTGACCACAACTGGCCGTGTATTAATATCAATCGTATCTTCTGCATAAAATGTGGAACCGATGCTGATGGCTCGATTTTCTGCACGGAACGTGTATGTACCTGCAGCAGGAAGTACTTTATGTGAAAGCTTTAATGTATATTTGGAAATTCCAAGTAAATCCAGTCTGAGCGGAATACGAACGGTTTGTCCGTTGTTCAAAATATAGCTGTCTTTTAATGCTTTGCCGTTCATAATGTCTTTAGTTGTTGCCTGGAAACCCTTTGGCAGAGTGAACTCAACCGCACCAAGACTTAGAACAGAATTTGGGCTGTATGTCAGCTCAATGTCAGAAAAAGACCATTCCTGCTTACTTGCTCCTGTAATTTTTGCGTAAAGTGCAGCTGGTTTTGCATTGGTTGTTGCTTTGCCGGCTTCCTCAGCAGATGCAGAAAGCGGTACTGACAGCGCCATAACCAATGTGAGCATCCCCATCATAAGAATCGTCCATGTTTTTTTCATTTTTTCCTTCCCCCTTGTTGAATATAGGTAAATAATAGATGATTACACCCATTATTTACCTATAATGTTACCATATTACCATATGGTATTAAATGGGATATTATACCCTTATTTTGTCATTCTTTAGTAATAGCGGGGAAATAGCGCATTTGGTTGATTCATTCCGTAATAATGGCCTGGCATTTGCTGGTTTGTTGGCATCATCATATGCATATCTTGATAACCATATGGATGGTGTGGCATCATCCCATATCCACCATAATGGCCTAGATGATGGTGATCCTTCATTGGAACATGCTTTGAAAAGGTATCATGCTGATTTGGGAACGGTGAATAAACTGAATGATGATGTGGATGGTGCGCGTTATACACATCTTTTTTGCCGCTATGATAATGGTTTGGCATATTCATATGATCATGCATGTTTGGCGCGATCATATGCTCATGATTGGCTGTATACACATTTTCAAATGTGTGATAGGGATTTTCTTGGTGATAATGATTCATTTGGCTGTTCATATCGTTCATGTATATCTCATCCTTTATGTCAGGTTGCCATATCCTATGAGACAGATCTGCTTCATGAGCCTATCCATATGAAAGAAAAAAACCGGCTTTTCAGCCGGGAAAAGGAAAAGCAGGTAAAGCGTCAAGCGTTAAATTGTGTAGCTGTGTCTTCTTCTGCGACGCTTTTTACATCTGCTGCAGACACTTTTAGGAAAATAACAGGGATCGTAGCTTCGAGAGGTATCCCAAAAATCGCTCTCAAACCATTTATCTTTTTTATGACAAAACTTTTTTTCTTTACATGGATCCTCATGGCAATGATCGTCATGCTTTTTATGGCAGTGTGAGTGGGAATGTTTGCACTTGCATTTGCACATTGTCATCCCTCCTAAATGTGACTCAATGCTAGTATATGCAAGAAAGAGTCATGAGGACTGGATGCTCATGCTTCTTTTATAAAAAAAGGCTTTTTCTAAAAAAACTCAAATAAAAAGAATTGACTAGTGCTAAATTAACATGATAAAATATAAATTTTTATCCTCTGACGAAATGTGTTATAATGATATTGTGAATACTTTCGGAGGTGGCGGATTTGTTTCAAATAGGTGATAAAATTGTTTATCCAATGCATGGAGCCGGTGTGATTGAAGGAATGGAAGAAAAAGAGATTTTAGGTAAGACACAGGAATATTTCCTGATTCAAATGCCGAATATGCAGATGATGGTCCCAAAAGGCAGAATCAATCAACTAGGTATACGTCCGGTAGCAGATCAAGCAACGCTGAAAGTTGTGATGAACAATTTTGCAGAAGAAACAAACGACGACACGCTTACTTGGAAGCAAAGATATGATGAAAATCTGAAAAAGCTAAAAACAGGTGCGATCGAAGATGGTGCAGACGTTGTGAAAGATCTAATGAGACGAAATCAGAAGAAAGCGTTAAATTCAAGTGAAAAGAAGATGCTTGAAGATGCAAGAGGCATGTTAGTGAGTGAGATTTCACTTGCACAGGGACTGACGCAAGATGAAGTGATGACAGCTTTAGAGAATGAATTAAGAATGTAATGATGATATACAGAGACTAGCTGTAAACTGAAGGGGACTACTTCTTTTGTTTACAGCTTTTTTGTTTGAAAAAAAGAGTAATATTGCCATTTTTGTAGGTGGTTTTAACTAAAATTGAAATGAGGTCATACGATTTAGTTTTTACGTTCACAACAAAAATTTAAAGACCTCTGAAATACCTAGATCATATGAAAAACAGGTAACTTCTCCTGATTCATTCAAATGAGCCGGACAACCTTTGAATTTTCTAAGCCATTGATAGTAAAATATTGCGGTAAGATGACACCTAAGAGAAAAAAGGAGCGGTGAAATGAAAAGGCTACTAATATGTGGATTCATCTTTCTTATTCTGTGTACTCTTTTAATGGTGAAATGCAGCCATTCTGTTCAAGAAAAAAAAGAGCAAAAGCAGCATCATCAAGAGGTAGAAAAGTATCGAAAAGAGCGAAAACAAGGCGATCAATATGAAAGCTTTAAACAGCTCATGCGATATGAAAGAGACGGTTATGAGATAGAATTTCACGAAAAGGGCGGAAGTGATTTACTTGTATTTTCTCCTCATGGAGGTGACATTGAACCAGGAACAAGTGAAATTGTAGAAGCCTTTCAAGAAAGCTACTCTACGTATTTGTTTGAAGGTACAAAGCAAGACAATAACCGGGACCTGCATATCACGAGTACCAATTTTGATGAACCCATTTTGGTTCAAATGATTAAAACGTATCCTTTTTCAATTTCCATCCACGGCTATAAAAGTGATAAAAGACACACGCTCGTTGGCGGCACAAATGAAAAAATGCAAAGAGCAGTTGTACGAGAACTAAAAGATCGGGGATTTTCCGCAGAAATGGTACAAAAAGGCGAACGGCTTTCTGGTACAGATCCCAAAAATATAAATAATCGAAATGCGAGTGGTGAAAGCGTTCAGCTCGAAATTAGTACAGCGCAAAGAGAAGCTTTTTTTGATAATTTTGAGACGAGAAAAGGAAAGAAAAAAGCATTTAGACGCTATATTAATGCATTAAAAGAAGTACTAAGAGAATTCGATCCGTCTGCGTAAAAAAGTTTGATGGGCAAAAGTACTCTATTTAAACTTGGTAAAAAAGATAGGAATATGCGATTTGAACATAAAATATGTAATAACTTACAATTTGCCTTGAAAACATAAATTATGTAAAATAATAGTTATCAGTTTGATATGATAGAATGGGGCTGAAGTGGATGGCACACAAAATACCATCTTCCGAAGTAGGTGTAAAGATCAATCAATGGTACACGCATATTTGCAAATTTGAAGTTGAACAGGCAAACGGCATGAAGCGCCTTGTTGAAGAAGAAATTCATGATATGGAAGAGGATCAAGATTTACTCCTATACTATTCTCTAATGGATTTTCGCCATCAAATGATGCTTCAGCACTTAGCGCCAGTCCATGCAGGGAGTGAAACGCTTCAAGCAGTGTCCTTTCCTAAAGAAATTGACGATGCAGAAGATGAAATGACAGGCTTACTCGGCTATTATTTTCATTTTTTTCATGGAATGTATGCGTTTATCCAGCGCCGGTATATCGAGGCCATTTCATATTACAAGCATGCGGAACATCAACTGATTTTAGTGACAGATGAGATCGAAAAAGCAGAATTTTACTATAAAATCGCAGAAGTATACTATCATATGAAACAAACCTATTTCTCCATGCACTACGCTAAAAAGGCAAGAGACATCTACAAGAAACATCAGCTTTATGGAAAAAGAAGCATTCAATGTGATTTTGTCATGGCAGGTAATTGGATTGATGTTAATCAGTATCAAAAAGCGCTTCCTTATTTAGAAAAAGCGTTAAAGGTCTGTGAAGCGATGGAACAAAAAGAATGCACATCTTACTTTAAAGCAATGGCTCTTAATAACTTAGGCACTTGTCATTATAGTATGGGAACGTACCATACAGCGACTGTCTTTTTTGAACAAGCCATTTCACTTTATCAGAAAGATCAAGCATCCACGATGATCAAATCGTTGTTTTCACTTGCCCTTACTTGTTTTAAACTCGGAGATATCAAGCGGGCGGGCGAGGCCATATCTACAGGAATGGAAGAGGCTTGTGTATTGGAAGATGAAATTTATCAGCTGAAATTCCAATTTTTGCAGGCGCTCTATATAGAGAAAGACGGCTGTGAGCAATTGAGGTCGGCCCTTTTTGGTCTGAGAAATAAAAAAATGTTTGCTGATTTAGAGGAATTAGCACTTGATGCGGCTAATTATTATAAGGAACGCGACATGTACAAGGAATCCTCCACTTTTTTTGAGATTGTGATCGAAGCGCGTACGCACATTCAAAAAGGAGATGAGATGTATGAGAACGAAGCATAACATGTCAGCTGCTCAAGTAGATGAAAGACTTCACACTTAAAAATGAGACAAACAACACCCTTTACGCAAAACGTAAAGGGCTTTTTTCTTTATTCTTTGATTGCTTTTTCTGCGTCAATTGCACCTGCTCCATAAACCATCGGGTCATCCCCAGACCACTTGCTTGTATTTTCTTTTAACAGGGTTTTGACTTCATCCGGTGTTAAATCTGGTGAATGCTCTAGTAGTAGAGCGCAAATACCAGCACAAATCGGTGTTGCCATCGATGTGCCAGATAACGTTGTATAATCATGATCGACTCTGCTTGATTTATCAAGTTTATCCAGAAAGGATCTTGGTGATCTGAGAGAAACGATGTTTACTCCAGGTGCGAGGACATCAGGCTTTGCCTCCCCGTAAACCGTTGGTCCTCTGCTTGAAAAAGGTGCCATGACATCGTCACTTGATTCTGGTGTATTCCTGTCATCGTAGGCTCCGACCGTAATGACTTTTTGACTGACAGCAGGGCTTGCAATCGTCTGGCTGTTAGGACCAGAGTTTCCGGCAGCGACGCATACAACAATCCCTTGATCCCAAGCCGCATTGACAGCACGCACCATTGGATCGTCCTGTTCGTCATCATAACGCTGCGCAGCTCCGCCCAGCGACATACTGATAATATGAATCGGATCATCCGGGTTTTCTTCGTTGAATTGTATGCACCATTCAACACCTTCTATAATAGTAGAAAGTGATCCAGCCCCTTGTTTATTTAACACTTTCACGCCAATCAGATTTGCTTTTGGGGCAGGTCCTTTGTATAAGCCGTCTGAGGCGGCTCCATCTCCAGCGACATCTCCCGCGCAGTGAGTACCGTGGCCATTATCATCATAAGGCTTTGTTTTTTGTTTGATTAAATCCACAAAATCTCGAATTCTTCCATCTAAATCTTCATGTGGATAAATTCCCGTGTCAATGACAGCGACCGTAATGCCTTCTCCTGTTAAAGTTGTCCCGTTTCGGATGACTTCTTCAGCATGGCTTGCTTCTGTGGCTACATCCAGCAGCGCATGAACTTTCCGGTCTAAATAAATTTTACGAATATGCTCACCGTTTGCTAATAGGTCCTCTAAAGCAGCAGGCGTTAAATCAGCAGCACAGCAGTCGATATGTGAAAAATGCCGTCTTATATTTGTTTTTCTGCTTTTTTTCATGAGCTGCTTTGTGCTTTGAATCCCTGCCTCGGCTGCACCTTCCTTAAATTCAATGATCACACGAAGCTTCTTTTTCTTCTTCAGCCTGCCTTCGAAAAAACGATGAAGAAAGCATGGCGTCCATTTAAAAGGTTTATAAAGGTGAAGAACGGTCTCTCTTAAAGGCTGATCTAGTTTACTAGCATGTGTTCTGACCATCTGCACCATAGAAAATCCAAACATGAGATGCCCTCCATTCCAGCTATCCATTCTCGTACACTCTTACGTTATGAGAATGAGAACTGCTTGGTTCGGATTCTTGTCCCTCCTTTTCTTTATATTGGCGGCTTGCTTATGTCTTTCAAAAAAGAAAAGCGCTTACATTTTGTAAAATAATAGAAAAAGGTGGAATTCACGTAGAATCTGCCGATGATAGGTGGGAGAGTTCTTCTGAGAGAACCAGTGAAACAAAGGATTTTGCAGAAAAAGGAGGGCTGTGGACAGGGTCAATGCTCATATAAATGTGATGCGTGACAGATGGAAAACATCAAATCCTTATCAAAAAAAGCCGAATTAAAGAAAACAGACTGGATAGGACTAGGTCATATTAAACATAACGTCATTTTTTTGTCATACTATTCTAACTCTGTTTTCAAAGAGGAGAGGCGTTTCTGTGTATATAAATGCAATTATCTTATTTTTGAGGAATCTCATGATCTAGAGTGTTATGATCAAACGTGAAGAGAAAATGTGGAAAAAATGATAAGAAATGATGATTCAATATTAATCATAGAAACGGCTTAGAAATCTGTTAAAGGAGAACGGGAATGAAGAAGTTTTTTGCTTTGCTTCTCCTGCTTGCGATCGGATGGGGCGTTTATTATACTATGCAAGCACAGGAACATGATGAGCCAGTGTCATCAGGTGGGGAAGACGAAAGCGGTTCAAATGATATTTATCGAAATTTTAAAGAACTTGAAGAAAACGAATCAACAAACAGCTATAACATTACAGCCAACCCAGTGCCTGGCAGCCGCCTTCTTGTGATGTCACCTCATGGCGGGAGGATCGAAGGCGGCGTGAGCGAGATCGTCCATTTTTTTGACAACGATTTTTCGACGTATTTATTTGAAGGTCTAAGAGAGAATGCATCAGAACTTCATATTACAAGTACAAACTTTGATGAGCCAATCGGCGTCGCGCAGGCAAAAGCACATGATTACATCTTAGCAGTGCATGGATACAAAGGCGAGGAAGGTATTGACCATACTCTCGTCGGCGGAACAGATTACGATCGTGCAGAGAAAATTGTGAGCTCATTAGAGCGGAACGGGTTTTCTGCTGAACTAGCTGTCGCACACGCAACCCTGAGCGGGACAAGCAATCATAATATTAATAATCTTACAAAAACAGGGCAAAGTGTGCAGCTTGAGATTAGTAGAAGTCAGCGTGAAGCTTTATTTGACAGTTTCGATTTTCGGAGACGGTCAAGTACAAAAAACGAGACATTCTATCGTTATGTCAGGGCGATTCGGACAGTGCTGGATGAAGAATATACGTAAGGGCTGTGCACATGTTAAGACAAGCAGGGGAATTCTTGTTACACTATGAACAGTGATAACAAAAGGAGAGACGGATATGGCGCGTCATCATTTTCATCTTCAGGCAAGCTGGCCCGGTCTGCGTAACGATGTGGGTACAATCGCATGTGAACAATTAAAAACAAAGATTTCGATTCCAAAGGAAATGGACGGTCCAGGTATTGGAACCAATCCAGATGAGATGCTCTTAGGTGCAGCGGCTACGTGTTATATCATTACACTTGCAGCCATGATGGAGCGGAGTCAATTAGACAAAGAGGATCTATCGATGAGCTCTGAAGCCGTCGTAGATGTGACAAATGGTGTGTTTACTTATGAGGAAATCATTCATCGGCCTGTCATCACCCTCAAAGAGTCCGCTTCCGCACATGATATTGAGCTGGCCCGAAAGCTTGCGCATAAAGCCGAAAGCTCATGTATGATTTCAAGAGCTGTTCAGGGGAATGTGAACATTTCCTTAGAAGAAACCATTCAAGTCGGCCGTTAAAACAAAAAAGTCATTTTCTCTAGAAATATGGAGAAAATGACTTTTTTTATGACGTCCATTCGGTTTGATCGAGTTGTGCTTTGGTTTCGTTCTTTTGCTTCTTGGATTGATTTAAGACAATCACGCCGCAGATGACAAGTGCAAGGCCGATGTAGCCTTTCGTGCTGATCGTTTCGTTAAACAGCACAAGTCCTACAAGAGCAGTGAGAGCTGTTCCAACGCCAGACCAGGTTGCATAGGCAGACGAGAGCTCGATGGTTTTAAGTGCCAAGCTCAGGAAAGTAAAGGCGCATCCAAATCCGATCAGTACCCCGATACTCGGCAGCAGCTGCGAAAAGCCTTGAGAAAGCTTCAGCATTGTACTGCCAAAAACCTCCGTCAAAATGGCTCCTGTTAAGTAGAGTATTCCTTTCATCATCTCCCACATCCTTTATGACATATTTAATAGTACGACCCCTGAGACAAGCATCGCCATGCCAATGACGGCTTTTTGGTTCAAGGTTTCTTTGAAAAAGAGCACGCCAAAAATAGCCGTGAGAACCGTGCCAACCCCAGACCATGTTGCGTAAGACATGCTTAGCGGAATGATATTGAGCGTCAATGACAGCATATAAAAAGCAAGTGTATAGCCAGCCACAACAACCGCGCTAGGCTTCCAGCGCGTAAAACCATGAGATAATTTTAACATCGCGGCGCCAATGGCTTCTGAAAAAATGGCCACAGCTAAAAAAAGATATCCGAGGATCATGATCATCCCTCCTCTAATAGGTGTAAAATCCGATGAAGTAAAAGGTTTTTTTCCTCTCTTTTCAGCGGTTCAAGCTGAAACATTTCTGAAAACCATATCCATCACATGCAAGGCGGATCAGCTGACTCAGTCCAGGATCGCTTATTTCCTCAACTGCTTTTTCTTTGAACTCCGTATAAAAATCACGCCAAGGTTGCAGCAGCGCATCATCAAATGACATGGTAGCTAGCATACTTGTACATAGCTGCGTCGTATGCTGCATATTTAGATCATGTAATGTGGTCAATAGATATGCGCGTACATAAGGCGCTTTTTCGTGTTTGTATGTTTCGTAATACGTCTCGAGCTGCTGACGAAAGCAAAGAATCGCATGCTCATTCATTTGTTGGATGAGCTCTTCCTTGCTTGAAAAATGATAAAGCAGACCAGCTTTGGTCATATTTGCATGCTCTGCCACCTGCTGAAGGGTGAGCTGGCTTAATCCTTCTTTTAAAATTGTGCTGGCAGCTGCATCAAAAATTTGCTCTTTTTTGGTTTTAGACATAAAAAAAACACCTACTTTACTGAACAGTCGGTAAAGTAAATGTTAACCCATAAAAAAAGAGTGTGTCAATCGATTCATTTTATGAACGGATGTTTTCACTTAAACGTCATATTTAATACCAAGGGTATGGTCCATATGGCGGGTATGGCGGATAAGGGTATCCATAGCCATATCCTGGCGCAAGCAGAGATCCAGCAAGCAGGCCGCCAGCAAAACCACCTAAAAATGGAGGTCCAAAGAATCCAGGTCTTCCAAAGCCAAACCCTGGGCGGCCAAATCCAAAACCAGGTCTCCCAAATCCAAAACCAGGTCGGCCAAACCCAAATCCAAAAGGTCTTCTCATGTCTTCTTGAATAAACGGAGGTGCGTCAAAATAATTCATAATAAAAGGCTCCTTTCTCATAAAATCACTGTAACTGACATCAGTGTATTCCAGCAGCCTATAGATGTTTGGGTGAACGCCTAATATAAGGAGGAATGTTAGAAATGGGCCTGTATCCATCTGATTGGGCAAACTGTCCGCCGCATGCTCATGCATATAAAGCACGTACAGATGTAACGGAGGGGCATTATCATTTAATAGAAGGTATTTCTCAGCCTGTAAATGGAAGCAGTACCGACCGGCATACTCATTTTTATCGCGGGATTACCTCCTTTGAAAGAGGGCATTTTCACAGGTACTACGGGGTCACAGGGCCGGCAATTCCAAGAGTGGATGGAACACATTATCACGAGATCGAGGAAGTCACCTATTCAGCCTATCTCGATTCTGTTCCCATTCCATATGGAGGTGTCGTCTATAGTCCAGATGAGAAGCGGCCAACACATAAGCATCGTTTAAAAGGAAAAACATATGAAGTGGTTGGAAATGAACCGCTTGGCTGGTAATGGGCAGGAGATAGGAGAGTAAGAAAAGTTATGCTATACTGTAGGCAGTTTTGTAAAAGTGAGTGATGTTATGAATAAAGCGAAGCAGCCAGTAATTGTGTTAGTAGGGCCGACGGCTGTCGGCAAAACCAAATTGAGCATTGATATAGCCAAAGCATTTAATGGAGAGATTATCAGCGGGGATTCTATGCAGATTTATAAAGGGATGGATATCGGAACAGCTAAAATCACTCCCGAAGAAATGAATGGCATCCCGCATCATTTAATTGATATTAAACAGCCGGACGAATCTTTTTCGACAGCTGAATTTCAGCAGCTGGTTCGTGCGAAAATCAAAGAGATTGCGGCTAGAGGGAAAACGCCAATGATTGTCGGCGGAACAGGCCTCTATATCCAATCTGTTTTATATGATTACACATTTACGGATGAGAAAAGTGATCCTGCTTTTAGAGAAGAAATGGCGCTCTTTGAACAGCAGCACGGCGCGCTTTTGCTGCACGAAAAGCTAAAGGCAGTAGATCCTGATGCGGCAAACGCTATTCATCCAAATAACGTCCGCCGCGTGATCCGGGCGCTGGAAGTGATTCATACAACAGGTCAGAAAATGTCGGAGATGCAAAACGGGCATCAAGAAGTTCCTCTTTATGATACAGCCTTCATTGGGCTGAAAATGGATCGAGAGGTTTTGTACGAGCGCATTCATCAGAGAATTGATATGATGATAGATGAAGGCTTAATTGAAGAAGTGAGAGCACTTTATCAATCTGGCTTGAAGGATTGTCAGTCTGTTCAAGCCATTGGTTATAAAGAGCTGTATGCCTATTTTCAAGGTGACTGCTCACTTGATGAAGCCATCCAGCAATTAAAGCAAAATTCCCGTAGATATGCGAAGCGTCAGTTCACGTGGTTCCGTAATAAAATGGCGGTCACTTGGTTTGATATGACACCGCCTTGCCACTTTTCAGACAAAAAAGAGGAAATTTTCGCATATATAGCAGGAAAGCTTGGACTTAAAGCGAAACTGTAGTTATCAGAATCAAGGAGGACGAAACATGAAACCGATTAATATTCAGGAGCAGTTTTTGAATCAGATCCGCAAAGACAATACATTTGTCACAGTATTCTTGCTGAATGGCTTTCAGCTTCGCGGTCAAGTGAAAGGGTTTGACAATTTCACGGTGCTGCTTGAAACAGAAGGGAAGCAGCAGCTTATTTATAAACACGCCATTTCTACATTTGCACCTCAAAAGAATGTAAATCTAGAATTAGAATAGGATATGTTGTATTTAAAATAGCCCCATGCCTCTGCGAATAAACCGGCCGGAACCCGCTACGTTTTTTGTCAGTGCAGAGGGGCTATTTTGCATGCAATGAAACTTTTCTGCCAAATTTCCGTATCATTCCTTATTGGATATTAGAAGGGTGAGGGGATTTATATGGAAAATGCAGAGCTTGAATTAAGAAGGATTAGAGTGATCCTCCTTTTGATTGGAATTGTTGTCTTGTTTGGATCGTGCGCTATCTCAAACATTGAAACGAGACAAGAAAGTTGGAATAACCATTCTCATGAAAATGCAGATGGCGTTTTACCATCATCTGCTGCACTAAAAAATAATCATTTTGCTGTTGTGAAAGATGATCAAGTACATGTGTACCGATTTGATGAAAAAGAAGGAGAGCTGACTCTCGTTACAACGAAATACATAGATGAATGGGACGACGAAGAATATGATGATGACCTTGATGAAGAAGAGTAAGCACGTAAATTTACAAATGAATGTGAAGCCGCTACACTATAATCATGCATCAGACATTTAGACAGAAAAGGATGAGTTCATGACACATAAAATTAAAATTAATCATTGGGAACAAACTTGTGAAGACGATTCCTGTTTCGAATATGGAACGAGTGTTTCTGTAAATGGGAAAGAATTAGTGAGAGAAGCTTCAATCGTCTCTGCGCTTGAAGCGGTGCTAAAAGAATTAGGTGTTGAAGTGGAAATTACAGAAGTGTCAGAAGATTTACAGTGCGATGCCTACAAAAAATAAAACAAAAAGTCTAGTCTACTAAGCGATTTTTTTTCGTGTTATGATAGATTTCGGTTTCAGTTGAATAGGGAGTAGAGCAGTCTATTTTTAGATCCTGTTCTGCTCTATTTATTTGAACGTACGAGTTCGGCTATGAAGGTTCGGCCGGGTTGGTTGATTTTTTTCGTTTCGAACATCTATATGTTGTGTTTTGAAAAAACATAGTATACTATATATAGTGAATAGCGAAATGATCAACAATACTAAAAACTAGGTCGTGATGGAATTGATTCAAATCGTATTTGATTCAAAAACAGGAAATGTTCAACGCTTTTTGGACAAGACCCCTTTTACAGACAAACGAAAATTGACTGGAGAAGAGTTTTTGGATACGCCGTTTATTCTCGTCACCTTTACAACAGGATTTGGACAAGTCCCTAGTACCACTCAGTCCTTTTTAGAGAAAAATGCTCACCTTTTACTAGGTGTTGCGGTGAGTGGCAACAAAGTGTGGGGAGATAATTTTGCAAAAAGCGCCGATACGATTTCTAAACAATATCAAGTTCCTATTTTGCACACCTTTGAACTAAGCGGAACAAAAAGGGATGTTGAATTGTTTACACAGGAGGTAGAAAGAATTGTCACAAAATCAGGTTCCAAAGTGGATACAATTAAATAACGAAATTATGATTCAAAAAGAAGGAAAGTTTCAGTTCGATAAGGACAAAGAAGCTGTACATAGTTATTTCGTAGATTACATTAATCAAAACACGGTCTTTTTTCACAATCTAGAAGAGAAGATTGATTACTTAATAGAAAACGACTACTATGAGGAAGAATTTTTAAGACAATACAGCATGGCAGATATTAAAGAAGTCTTTGAAGCTGCATATGCCAAAAAATTTAGATTCCCATCATTTATGAGTGCGTTTAAGTTTTACAATGACTATGCACTGAAAACAAATGATAAAAAGAAAATCCTTGAACGCTATGAAGACCGCATTTCAGTTGTAGCACTTTTCTTTGCGGGCGGGGATAAAGAAAAAGCACTTGAGTTTGTAGAACTGATGATCAATCAAGAGTACCAGCCAAGTACACCAACTTTCTTGAACGCTGGACGTAAAAGACGCGGTGAGCTTGTGAGCTGCTTCTTGCTTGAAGTAAATGATTCACTAAACGATATTTCAAGAGCGATTGATATTTCCATGCAGCTGTCAAAACTAGGCGGCGGCGTCAGTTTGAACCTGTCAAAACTTCGTGCAAAAGGTGAAGCAATCAAAGATGTCGAAAACGCGACAAAAGGTGTCGTCGGCGTGATGAAGCTTCTTGATAATGCATTCAGATATGCAGATCAAATGGGGCAAAGACAAGGATCAGGCAGTGCCTACCTGAATATTTTCCACAGAGATATCAATGATTTCTTAGATACGAAAAAAATCTCTGCCGATGAAGATGTTCGCGTGAAAACTCTATCCATTGGAGTCGTCATCCCGGATAAATTTATCGAGCTTGCTAGAGAAGATAAAACAGCTTACACTTTCTATCCGCATACAGTCTATAAAGAATATGGACAGCATCTTGATGAGATGGACATGGAAGAAATGTATGACGAGCTTGTAGAAAACCCAAAAGTCAAAAAAGAAAAAGTCAATCCGAGAAAGCTTCTTGAAAAATTGGCTGTTCTACGCTCAGAATCAGGCTATCCATATATCATGTTCCAAGATAATGTAAACAGAGAGCATGCCTTGAACCATATTTCACGAGTGAAATTCTCAAACCTTTGCTCAGAGGTGCTTCAGGCTTCAGAGGTTTCTTCTTACACGGACTATGATCAAGAAGATGAAATCGGCCTTGATATTTCTTGTAACCTTGGTTCATTAAATATCATGAATGTCATGAAAAACAAATCGATTGAAAAAACGGTTAAGCTTGCAACAGACTCACTAACACTTGTGTCTGAAACAACAGACATTCGCAATGCACCAGCTGTTCGAAAAGCGAACAAAGCGATGAAGTCAATCGGACTTGGTGCGATGAACCTTCATGGGTATTTAGCTCAAAACCAAATTGCTTATGAAAGTGAAGAAGCAAGAGATTTCGCAAATACGTTCTTTATGATGGTGAACTATTATTCAATTAAACGCTCAAGTGAGCTTGCGAAAGAAAAAGGAGAAACATTCCATCGTTATGAAGGCTCTGGCTATGCAACTGGTGAGTACTTCAATAAATACGTGGAGAATGATTTCACACCAAAAACAGAAAAAGCAGCAGCACTATTTGAAGGCATGCACATTCCAACAAAAGAAGACTGGGCAGCACTCAAAGAATTTGTAGCGGAACATGGCATGTATCACAGCTATCGTTTATGTATTGCACCAACAGGTTCCATTTCTTATGTTCAATCGGCAACAGCTTCTGTGATGCCAATTATGGAACGTATCGAAGAAAGAACATACGGCAACAGCAAAACCTATTACCCAATGCCAGGTCTATCAGCACAAAACTGGTTCTTCTATAAAGAAGCGTACGATATGGACATGTTTAAAGTGGTCGATATGATCGCAACGATTCAGCAGCACGTCGATCAAGGAATCAGCTTTACACTATTCTTAAAAGATACGATGACAACGCGTGATTTAAACCGCATCGATCTTTATGCACACCATAAAGGCATTAAGACACTTTATTATGCAAGAACGAAGGATACAGGGCAGGAAGGCTGTCTTTCTTGTGTTGTTTGATTAAAGGAGAGTTTAACGTGACAAAAATTTATGATGCAGCCAACTGGTCAAAACACGAAGACGATTTTACACAAATGTTTTACAACCAAAATGTGAAGCAGTTCTGGCTTCCAGAAGAGATTTCCTTAAACGGAGATCTCTTAACATGGAAATATTTAGGTGAAAAAGAGCGAGATACGTACATGAAGGTACTTGCTGGACTGACTTTACTTGATACAGAACAAGGAAATACAGGGATGCCGATTGTTGCTGAACATGTGGACGGCCATCAGCGTAAAGCTGTACTCAACTTTATGGCAATGATGGAAAATGCGGTGCATGCGAAATCATACTCAAATATCTTCATGACACTCGCACCAACTGAAACGATCAGTGAAGTGTTTGAATGGGTCAAGAAGAATAAATTCCTGCAAAAGAAAGCAGATATGATTGTCAGTTTATACCGTTCGATTCAAAAGGACGATCCTATTTCTCTCTTTAAAGCAATGGTTGCTTCTGTTTATTTAGAAAGCTTCCTATTTTATAGTGGTTTTTACTACCCGCTTTATTTCTATGGACAAGGAAAGCTCATGCAAAGTGGTGAAATCATCAACTTAATTTTGCGTGATGAAGCGATTCACGGTGTGTACGTTGGATTATTAGCACAAGAAATTTACAACAAACAAACACCTGACGTGCAAAAAGAGCTGTATGATTTCTCTATTGACCTTTTAAACGAGCTTTATGAAAATGAACTTCATTACACTGAAGATATTTATGACCAAGTCAATTTATCGCATGATGTGAAAAAGTTCATTCGTTACAATGCCAATAAAGCGTTAATGAACCTTGGATTTGCCCCTTACTTTGAAGAAGAAGAGATCAACCCTATTGTATTGAACGGACTCAATACAAAAACAAAGTCGCATGACTTCTTCTCAATGAAAGGGAACGGCTACAAAAAAGCAACAGTTGAGCCGTTAAAAGATGACGACTTCTTCTTTGGAGATGAATCATAAGGAAAGCGTAAAAGTCAAAACGCATCACTCGTTTTGGCTTTTTGCCATTTCTAACAATGTGATAGTTACATACTGGAGGTTACCGAACATGGGAAAAATGGACGAAATCATTTTAGTAGCACCACGCGCACGCGTGTTTCAAAACGAAACACTTGCGTTTAATGGTGTGAACAGTGAAGAGAAAACAATCAGCACCATTATGAAAGAAATCGAAGAGCACTTCGAGCAAATGCGAAGAGGCGATGCAGAAGAAAATCCTGACTTCAAGCAGCCGATTCCTTATGTCGTGATTAAGCGTGAGGACGAAGTGTATGTATACGAAAGACTTCAAGGCGGGGGAGAGACTCGCTTACATCATAAGTTATCTCTTGGCTTTGGGGGGCATATGAATTTCATCGAAGGAAAAAACTTTGCTGAGATTCTAAAAGAAAATACAGATCGTGAGCTGGACGAAGAACTTTCTATTCAAGAAGAAGACAAACTTGAAATGAAAACCCTTGGTTTAATCAATGACGATGACAACAGTGTCGGCCGTGTGCACATCGGACTGTTATCAGCGCTTGAGCTATCTCCGGGTGCTCATGTGGAAGTAAAAGAAACAGATCAAATCTCAGGAAAATGGATGAAAGCAGCCGATTTGAAAAAGCCTGAATACTTCGATCGTCTTGAAACATGGTCTCAATTTGTCGTTAACATCTTAGCGTAAATGAATACACAACAAACCGGCTCAGCAGAAGACTTGAGCCGGTTTGTTTCGTTACAACAGCTTCAGCTTATTGGAAAACGAATGCGTCGTGACCGGCCTGCTTCAATCTTGCGACGAGATCATCTGCATTTTGCTTTGTACGGAAAGCCCCGGCCTGCACTCGGAACATGCCGCCGTCTAATACAACAAACGCGTCAAAGCCTTTGGATTTAAGTGTTGCTGTTAATTCATCTGCATTGGCTTTCACTTTGAAAGCTCCTGCCTGCACTTTATAAAGATTACTTGCTTTTTTTTTCAATTGAAAGGCTTCTTCTAAACCAGTCGCATGAGCGCGAGCGATGCCTTGAAGGAAGGTTGCGTTGCGGAGCTTATTAGCATCAGCTGCTGTATCGATGAAACCATTCTCTGTTAAAATAGCGGGCATAGAAGTTTCTCGAAGAACGTGGAAGTTCGCAGTTTTCTTGCCGCGGTTCGCAAAATCAACCGAGCGGACAATTTCATCATGAAGGGCATTGCGATACGTGGTGGTCGGTGCTGAAACGCCAGGATACACATAGCTTTCAAACCCTGTGCCCCCGCCAGCATTAATATGAATAGACACGAAATAGTCAGCTCCCCAGCTGTTTGCCGCATTTGTACGCTGGGACAAAGTGACGGATTGGTCAGTTGACCGACTTAAGCGGACGGAAACCCCATCATATTCACTAATCAAAATGTCTCTCAACAAAAGCGCGATTTGAAGTGTTATATTTTTCTCCAAAAGTCCATTAGCACTAGCTCCAGAATCTGTTCCTCCGTGGCCAGGATCAATAAAAATTTTCACCATCTATTCATCACCTCGTCTTTATTTTATGAGAAAATAGAAGAATTGCCTGTACAAAATGCGGAAATCATTGAGACTCTTTTCTGCATCATTTGTGATTAAAAAGCTACATTTTTCTAAGAAAAAGCAAATTGTTGGTTTGTCCGCCCAAACGGGATGAATACAATGGAAATAGCACATCATTTCCTGGGAAACCGCAGAAATCCCTACAATATTCGGTATCTCGGGTCATTTTGACAGCAAACTTGGGCTTAAGCGGGCGATTGTCACGATTACAGCTCCACCCGAATAGAATAAAGAGAGAAGAGCGAGAGGTGAATACGTTGGAGCGAGCTGTCACATATAAAAACAACGGCCAAATCAATATTATACTTAACGGACAAAAGCAAGTATTGGTTGATGCAGACTCAGAGGCAGAATACCTAGAAGCCTTGCAGAAAAATGAGGCAAAACACAGCATCTTACGGGAAATAGAGCGTGAAATGAACAGCCTTGTCGGTATGGATGAAATGAAACGAAACATAAAAGAGATTTATGCTTGGATTTTTGTTAATCAAAAACGGCAGGAACAAGGGTTAAAGGTAGGAAAACAAGCGCTTCATATGATGTTCAAAGGAAATCCTGGCACAGGAAAAACCACAGTTGCAAGACTTGTCGGGAAGCTTTTCTTTGAAATGAATGTGCTCTCAAAGGGTCACTTAATTGAAGCAGAACGCGGTGATCTAGTTGGTGAGTACATTGGTCATACAGCGCAAAAAACAAGGGATTTAATTAAAAAATCACTAGGTGGTATTTTGTTCATTGACGAAGCCTATTCTCTTGCACGCGGAGGAGAAAAGGATTTTGGAAAAGAGGCGATTGATACCCTTGTAAAACATATGGAGGACAAACAGCACGAATTCATTCTCATTCTTGCTGGCTACTCCAAGGAAATGGATCATTTTCTTTCTTTAAACCCCGGCCTGCAATCAAGATTTCCAATCAACATCAGCTTTCCTGATTATACAGTTGATCAGCTCATGGATATTGCAAAACGAATGATGGCAGACAGAGAATATGTATTTACACAAGAAGCCGAATGGAAGCTGCGGGATTATTTAATGCACATTAAAAGTACCACAAGCCCGGCAAAATTCAGCAACGGCCGGTTTGTGCGAAACACCATTGAAAAAGCCATACGAACCCAGGCGATGAGACTGCTTCTTGTGGATCATTATGATAAAAAAGATCTGCTGACCATTAAAAGTCACGATCTTCAAATGAAAGAGGATACGCCTTCTTGAAATGGCGTATCCTTTTTATAAAGAGTCACTAAAATAAACTATCCGAATAGTGGTATACGTGTGATGTGTTTGGTATGATGGTACTACTGAAAACTTAAGTACAGAAAGGAAACAACTAACGTTGAATGAACATGAAATGACTGAAAAAGCGATCCTTGTCGGCTGCCAATTGCCGCATGTAACGGATGAACGCTTTCAATACTCAATGGAAGAATTAGCTTCCTTAACTAAAACGGCTGGCGGTGAAGCTGTCAGCGTGATGACGCAGAAGAGAAATAGACAAGACAGTGCAACATATATCGGTAAAGGGAAAGTAGAAGAACTTGAGGTGCTTTGCGAGGAACTCGAATGTGATGTCATTATTTTTAACGACGAGCTTTCTCCAAGCCAGCTAAAAGCTTTGGCGACTGCTTTAGATGTAAAAATTATTGATCGTACACAATTGATTTTAGATATCTTTGCAAAAAGAGCCCGTACAAGAGAGGGGAAGCTGCAAATAGAGCTTGCCCAGCTTCAGTATGCCTTGCCGAGACTAAGTGGACAAGGGATCAGCCTTTCAAGACAAGGGGGCGGAATTGGCGCAAGAGGTCCAGGTGAAACAAAACTTGAAACAGACAGACGCCATATTCGAAACCGCATTCATGAAATTAACGGGCAGTTATCTGCAGTCAAAGAACACCGAACAAGATACCGGGAGCGCCGAAAGAAAAATGGTGTGTTCCAAATTGCCATTGTCGGCTATACGAATGCCGGAAAATCAACTTTGTTTAACCAATTAACAGAAGCGGATAGTCATGAAGAGAACCTGCTGTTTGCGACACTTGATCCAATGACACGTAAGATGACATTAGAATCTGGCTACAGTGTGCTGATTTCAGATACAGTTGGCTTTATCCAAGACCTTCCGACCACACTGATTGCCGCATTTCGTTCCACCCTTGAAGAAGTGAAGGAAGCCGATTATTTGCTTCATGTCATCGACTCTTCTAATGAGGATTATGAAGGGCACGAACGAACGGTTCATGAGCTTTTAGAAGAATTAGAAGCGGACCGTATTCCGATGCTGACTGTTTATAACAAGGAAGATCAAATTAGACCAGATTTCATCCCATCTTCAAAGCATCGCCACATCTTAATCAGTGCTAAGCGCAAAGAAGATGTAAAAAGGTTAAAAGCGGATATTATGGCAGAGCTGAAAAAAGCCTTTTTAAAGCCATATCATGTAAAGATTCCAGCGCATGAAGGCAAGCTCATTTCCGCATTAAAATCAGAAACGCTTGTGGAGTCACTAGAATTTCAAAAAGAAGCAGAGATATATGACATCACCGGATATAGTGGTGAGGATCAGACCATTTTAGGTCAAATCAAGAAGTATATGTTGGAAAGGAATTAAATCAAGATGTTTCACACATTAAAACACGGCAGTATTTTAGAAAAAGCAGCAGCAGAAACAGAACAAGAGATTTTACACGTGCATCAGCAAATTGATCAAAAGAGCGAACAAAATGAGTGGCGGGTGCTTGAAAGCTATCGAAAGCACAAAGTCAGTGACTCTCACTTTAATCCGACGACTGGATATGGTTACGATGATATGGGGAGAGACACATTAGAAAAGATTTATGCGGATGTCTTCGGCGGAGAAAGCGGGCTTGTGCGTCCGCAAATTATTTCCGGTACACACGCAATTTCCATTGCCTTATTTGGTGTGCTGAGACCTGGCGATGAATTGATCTATATGACGGGAAAACCATACGATACGCTAGAAGAAATTGTCGGGATTCGCGGGAAAGAAGGGACAGGCTCATTAAAAGACTTCCAGATTGACTACAAAGCCATTGATTTACGACAAGATGGATCCGTCGATTATGAGAAAGTAAAAGAGTCGATTTCCTCTAAAACAAAAGTCATCGGCATTCAGCGTTCGAAAGGCTATGCGTCAAGACCATCCTTTACTATAGAAGAAATTGAGCAAATGATTTCATTTGTGAAAGAGATTAATGAAGAAATCATTGTGTTTGTAGATAACTGTTATGGTGAATTTACTGAATTAAAAGAGCCGTGTCATGTCGGAGCTGACCTCATGGCCGGTTCACTCATTAAAAACCCAGGCGGAGGCCTTGCCAAAACAGGCGGCTACATCGTAGGAAAAGAAAAATGGGTAGAAGCTTGCTCTTATCGAATGACATCTCCAGGCATCGGCAGTGAAGCGGGTGCATCGCTGTATGCGCTCCAAGAAATGTATCAAGGCTTTTTCTTGGCGCCGCATGTTGTAGCTCAAAGTTTAAAAGGCGCAGTGTTTACGGCTCGTTTTCTTGAGAAGCTCGGATTCCAAACAAACCCGGCGTGGAATGCGAAAAGAACGGATTTGATTCAATCAGTCGAATTTGGGGATCCTAAAAAAATGATTGCGTTCTGTCAGGCAATCCAGTATGCATCTCCGATTAATAGTCACGTCACACCACATGCAAGCTATATGCCGGGCTACGAGGATGATGTCATTATGGCAGCGGGCACGTTTGTACAAGGAGCCAGTATTGAATTATCAGCCGATGGTCCGATCAGACCGCCTTATACTGCCTACGTTCAAGGCGGACTCACGTATGCCCATGTGAAAAATGCGATTTGCAGTGCTGTCGATGCCTTATTGGAACAAGGTTTTATTGAAGTGCCTGCTCAATAAAAAAATCCATGTTAATATTCCTAACATCTTGTTGACACATAATATAACATGACATATAATAAATTTAAGCAAAGAGGAGGAGACAGTTGAGATGAGTGATAACATTCGCCGCTCAATGCCTTTATTCCCAATTGGGATTGTCATGCAGCTAACAGAATTATCTGCAAGACAAATTCGCTATTATGAGGAAAATGGTTTAGTATTTCCAGCAAGAAGTGATGGAAACCGCCGATTATTTTCTTTTCATGATGTTGATAAATTACTAGAAATTAAAAACCTCATCGAACAAGGTGTAAACATGGCAGGAATCAAAAAACTTTTTGCCAAAGCTGAGGCAGAAAATCCATCGTCTGATACAAAGACGGAGGAAAAAGCTACAGCTAAGCACAACTTGACAGATGATGAACTCAGGAAGCTACTGAAGAAGGAACTCATTCAGGCTGGACGTTTCCAACAAGGAACGACCTTTAGGCAGGGGGATATGTCAAGGTTCTTCCGTTAACCAATTAGCAAAAGCATTGCTATACACATTTTACCTTTTGTAGGGGAGGAGTTTTACGAAATGGCAAAGTACACAAGAGAAGATATCGTAAAATTAGTAAATGAGGAAAACGTAAAGTACATCCGTCTGCAATTTACAGACATTCTCGGAACGATTAAAAATGTTGAGATTCCTGTGAGCCAGTTAGAAAAAGCTCTCGATAACAAATGTATGTTTGACGGTTCATCTATTGAAGGATTCGTACGTATCGAAGAATCAGATATGTACCTATACCCAGATCTAAACACATTTGTTATTTTCCCTTGGACAGCAGAAAAAGGTAAAGTTGCACGATTTATTTGTGACATTTATAAGCCAGACGGGACACCATTTGATGGAGACCCGCGTAACAACTTAAAGCGTATCTTAAAGGAAATGGAAGAACTAGGATTTAGTGATTTCAACCTTGGACCTGAGCCAGAATTCTTCTTATTTAAATTAGATGAAAAAGGCGAGCCAACGCTTGAACTAAACGATAAAGGCGGATACTTTGACCTTGCGCCAACAGATCTAGGCGAAAACTGCCGCCGTGATATCGTGCTAGAGCTTGAAGAAATGGGCTTTGAAATTGAAGCATCTCACCACGAAGTAGCACCAGGGCAGCACGAAATTGATTTCAAATATGCAGGCGCGATCCGTTCTTGTGATGACATTCAAACGTTCAAACTCGTTGTCAAAACCATTGCCAGAAAGCATGGTCTTCATGCGACATTCATGCCAAAACCATTGTTCGGTGTAAACGGATCTGGTATGCACTGTAACCTATCATTATTCAAAGATGGTAAAAACGCATTCTTTGATGAAAAAGCAGATTTACAATTAAGCGAGACTGCTAGACACTTTATCGCAGGTATCGTCAAGCACGCAACAAGCTTTACAGCGGTCACAAACCCAACTGTAAACTCTTACAAGCGTCTTGTACCTGGCTATGAAGCACCTTGCTATGTGGCATGGAGTGCACAAAACCGCAGCCCGTTGATCCGTATCCCGGCATCACGCGGCATCAGCACACGTGTAGAAGTGCGCAGCGTAGACCCATCTGCAAACCCATACCTTGCACTAAGCGTATTACTTGCAGCAGGTCTTGACGGAATCAAAAACAAACTAGAAGCACCAGCACCAATCGACAGAAACATCTATGTCATGGACAAAGAAGAGCGCCTTGAAAACGGCATCTCTGACCTTCCTGCAACACTTGCAGAAGCACTCGAGCTGCTAAAATCAAACGAAGTCATGATCAGCGCACTAGGCGATCACCTATTCGAGCACTTCATCGAATCAAAAGAAATTGAATGGGATATGTTCCGCACCCAAGTACACCCATGGGAACGTGATCAGTATATGTCTCAGTATTAATAAAGAAAACCCCTTGGAACCAATGGTTTCAAGGGGTTTTTGTTTTGTGGATGTTTTTAATATTTCAAAATGAAGCAGGCACCACCTACAATTCACCAACAAAAAAAGTGTCTTTGAAATTTCAACAATGTGGTGTTGGCTGAAACCCCAATGTACGGTAAAACCGAGATCACTACACATGACGGCCAGTTCACAAATTTAAATTATACAAGTTCTTCACAGAATAGATATTTAGCAGATAGAGCTTCCTAATTACTTGAAAAAATCTAAAAAATGCCGATTCAATAAAGAAGAATATTGAAAAGGTGTGTATTTATGGACTATTTTGGATTTCTTAAAACGATGGGGATACCAGGTAATTTGGCTGCTGCAACTATACTTTTTATTATCATTTTCAAATTAATAAGACCTATTAATTTATTATCATCAAGTATCTTTGAACAAAAGTTGTTAACTAAAGATATGGTTATACTATTATTAAGTATTAAATATCTTGGACAGACTTTATGGTGGGTATTGATTAATCTGTCTATACTTTATACTTTTGGTGTACCGTCCTGGACTGGGGATCCAAATTTATCTCCCATGATAGGATCAATTTTTTTCGCAATTGGTGCTCCAATTTTCACTATAATTTATGTTATAAACAGTCAATTCTCTTCAAAAATTAATCGGTTTGGGGTAAGAGTATTATTAGCAATACTGTTCATGGTTTGCTTATTGTGCTATTATTTTCCGTTGAATGGAACAGTTGTAACAAATGTATTCGTAGAAAATCCAATTGGAAAATTAGCAATTATAATAGGATGTATGACCGTTCTATGTCTCCCTATACCAGCATTAATGAAGCAAATTTCAAAGTTTTTATATTGGACAAAAGAAAAGTATATACTCGTTTCTGACATTGATTTAGCTAATGAACAAAATATTCTTGAAAGTGATTTGAATAAAAAATCTTGGTATGTACTACACGCTATAAACAAAGAATTAATTTTATTAGGAAATAATCCTAAGCCAAAGTTATGTACAGAAACAAAAATTATCAAGTTAGAAGACTTGTGCAATATAAAAATGTCGATTGAAGAGGTCGATCAAGATTCTACAAACGAGGAATTTACGAACGATAGTACTACAAACAATAATTCAATTATATAATTAAACAGTCTGCTTATAAGATTTTTTAGAGAGAGGGTATAAATTTGTTAACCAACCAATTATGCCTTATTCCTGAAGTCAATGAAAAGCAGGTACGTAAGACATTAATAAATGAATTGAAGCTTTATAAAGCATTAAAAGTTAAACAAGAGAACTTGGATGAGCAAAAAGCAAATGGATCTTAGCTTTGTTTCCAAAATTAAGAGATCAAAATGTTTGTTCGGAGCTGAAGGTGCGGCAAATAGAAAGAGCACTAGAGTACAGCTTGGATGAAATTGAACAAGACATTATTCGCATGAAGTACCTTACTTCACGAGTGGTCAAAGATCTTGAGGTATGTGAAGAACTAGGATTAAAGAAAGATCGATATTACAATTTAAAAAACAAGCAACGTTTAAACTTTCGACAGCACTTGGAATCATCTGAGTGCTGTTTTTGTATCTTTATTCCTATTTAATGACAAACTTTGTGCTGGTAAAATTGACCTTGTCAATGAATGGGAAGGAGTGAATTCTGCTGGGGAAGATACTTGATGCAAAAGCACTAACAAGTGCCATGGACACAAGGGCAAAACACTACCAGGAACTCCGCGAACAAAACAAGGTGTGGCCAATCTCGGTGATGATTTCACTGGGAAAGGTGCAGATAATATTAAAAGTTTCTATAAAGAGCTTGCTGGAAATGTAGACATGTTTATCAGCTTCATTGATAAACAAAAAGCCTTTCATGAAGGTGTTTCTGGGACACTGGATGATACGAGCTTTGGCGGCGATACCTTTGTAGAAGAACACTTTTTAGACAACGCAGTACATATGGGCATCAAGAATGCCAAAAGCATTGTGAAAGATCAAAAAAAGGCACTCAAAACGATTTTTCAAGACATTGATGACCTCATTTCCCTAGAGGTATTTGATAGCCAAACCTTTGATGAAAAAATAGAAGATGCGGAAGATGAACGAAAAAAGACGGTCAAAGAACTAAGAGAGCTTGATCAAAATTTAAAAGATGAATATGCTTTGTCAGAGACGGAGCAGCAAGCTACAATGGCATTGTACGCTGAAATGATGAATGCGACAAATGACGGAAAAGCGATTTCGCCTATGAATTTTGACAAGAAAGCCTATCAAAATAGCGAAATCTACAAGGCAAAAAGCGATATTGAAAAGCAAACTGCTGAATATCTGAAAATCAAAAAAGAACAAGAAGAAGCCCGAAAGATTGCGAAGGAACAAGAAGCGCTCGCCAACCGTCCTTGGTATGAAAAAGCCCTTGATTATGGGGGAAACATTGTCAATGAGCTAACCGGTGTGAATGATGCAAAACGAGCAGCTACAGGCGTCGATCCAATCACAGGCGAAAAGCTTACGGCAGGCCAACGAGTCGCGGCAGGTGGAATGGCAGCAGCCGGTTATATCCCTATCGTCGGCTGGGCAGGACGCATTTTTAAAGGCGGGAAAGCCGTCTATAAAACCACCCAAGCCACGTCAGCCGCAGTAAGAGCGGTCGACATCTACAAGACGTCACAAAAATCTTTTGATGCCTTGAAAATATCACAAAAAGGTTTATACGGGCTCACCGCCACCAACGGCTTCAGCGAAGCGATTACAGGTCGAGATATGTTTGGAAATAAGGTCTCGAAAGAACAGCAGGAAGCAAGTATGAATGCTGCGCTTGCAATGCTTTTACCGTTTGGGGCGAAAGGTTTTCAGGGGAAAATGGGGGTAAAGGAAGCTGGCAAGAGCACTGATATTCCTTCTGTTAGAAATAAAGAATTTAATAAGTGGTTTGATAAATTATCAGTCGATGAATTTGAGAAAGCGTGGAATGTTCCTGCTTTGAGAAGTAAAATTGAAGATAGGATCAGACAACCAGGAGGCTACCACGAGTGGCATCTTGTAGCAAGAACACCTCAATTTAAAAAGTGGGATGTGAGTATGGATCGCATAAAAGAATTGAGGACGCTAACTAAAGATGTTGAATTTGTTAATCCTCCTGGACGGCATGGAGGACGGGGCTCTACTAAAGCACATAATGAAATATTAAAAATTATTGATACTGCTCCTGATTATGAAAGTTTTGTTAGAGAGTTAAATGAATGGGCGAGTAAACGAATGAAAAATGGAGTTCAGGATTTACCGGAAGGGCTAAGGAGGTAATACAATGAAAAATGATGTTTCTTTGTGGTTGGGAAACTTTAGTGATTTTGATAAGGTCGAAAATTACACAAAAGTTATGTATAACGATGACGGTGATAGCATTCCATCTATTTTTGAGAAAGAATTTAAACTGGGTTATTATGATAGGAGTTTAATTGAAAAAGATTGGATTCCAGAAGCTGAAGATGATATAAAAGAACTTCTGGTTGATTTCTCATATGATGATCAATTGATAAAACAATTTAATGATATCCAATTAAACTCTAAGTATAATACTATTATTTTAATTTATAATTATAATTATGAGAAAGACGGTTTGGCTGTTAATTCAGTAGATAAAGGTGAGTACACACTACAGTTTATTGGTACAGCAGAATACGTAGATTGATCAATATAAAGCACTTACTTGCTCAAATGGCAATAGGTGCTTTTTGACGTTCTTTCTCTAGGGGGAAAAGCTCATGATTGTATACATTGGACCAGTTGAAGAATCAGTTGAAAACCCAGAAGAAGAATTTATTAAAAATATTTTCTTTGAAAAAGAAGCGGATTATTGGAAACAAGGAAGTGGAGATTCTTGTTTTGAGATAGAAGGAGAAGATGAATGGCTTATTTTCTTTTATGATGAGCCATATGGATTCTTTATCATGAGACATCCTGATTATTTAGTCCCTTTGAATAAGGATGTTGAAATAGAAACAATAGAGCATTTGGTTGGTGGAGAACCAATGAAGGTACCATCATGCAGTTATGTAAGTCGAGAAGAAGCATATAGAATTGTTAAACACTTTTTAAGTACAAAAACTATGCCTGATTTTGTTGAATGGGTTGATTTATATGACATCGATTTTGAACATGATTTTTAAAACTAGAGTGTCCATCTTTATGGGCACTTTTTTATTTGCATTGCAGAGAAAGAACCGAGAAAAAACCGACAAAAAGGGGGATAAAAAGGGGACCTTTTTTCATAAGCGGATCATTGTATGATAGAGACAAGCAAAACGAACGTGAATATTTTGTCCAGAAGGAAGAACCTGCGGACGCTGATCATTGAGCATTTTAAGTGCCTTGATTGGTGTCCGCTTTTTTTTATTGGGAGACGCGTCTTTCCCTTATCAATGGCGTATCTGGATACGGAACAAAGGTGTTGAGGAATGTGGCCATACGAGAGGGACATTCTGAGCCTGGATAGCAGCTGGTCTGCGGCAGCCGTATCGAGGACAGTTTTTCATTTTACTTGATGATTGACTGTACTTGGCATCCTCTCGGAGTGTAGTCATCATTGCAAAATCTATAGCGTAAGGTGGTGCTTATTCGGCAAGGAGAGTATGAACATGAAGATCAGGGATTCTGTTTCTAAAGAGACATTAAAGCAATTTAAAAGCATTGCTCCTGGTTCTAATAGAAAGAAGGAGAACGATGATCCCATTACCAATAGGGATTGGGAAGAAATCATGGGAACGAGACGCGAAACGTATCAAAGACAAGGCGGCCGTATCCGGAGGAAACGATGATTTGATGGGAACAGTCGTCTTTTGGGTGTATGGCTGCACGTGCTTTGGTGAGGGATAGGAGCGCAAAAATATAAAAAGGGAGATGATGAGCATGGCATCAGGATTTGGAGTGTCGGCAAACCCGACAAAAGCTAATCACAAAATTGGAGAGGATAAGGTCGTACGAATTGCAGTACAAAACCACAATGACTTTAGTGCTGGTCCCAACCTTATTCCACAAAGAAAGGTGAATGGAAAGTGGGAGACAATTAAAACAAATTCCCCGAACCCCCTTAACCCAGGTGAAAAACTTTATGATCAATTTGACATCAAAGGGTCATTTGGTAACAAAAAAGGTACTTATCGCTTTAGAGTGGATGTAGAACGTTACGACAAAAAGGGCAATCATGTTGCAACTCTGGGAACATTCTACACTAGCGAATTTTACATTAAATAGAACCAATTCAGTGAAAACCTGAAAATTTCCAAATCACCTCCGATATATGTTTAGGAGGTGATTTCTTATGAATGAAATTAACGAAACCAACGAATTTACATCATTTGAACAGAGTAAATACATCGGGATTTATTTGAAACAATTTGGGAAAAAGATGCATAAAGCAACTATAACAAGGCTTTAAAGTGCACCAA
Organism: Bacillus sp. FSL R5-0712; assembly: GCF_038593285.1. Lineage (NCBI taxonomy): Bacteria > Bacillati > Bacillota > Bacilli > Caryophanales > Bacillaceae > Bacillus > Bacillus sp. FSL R5-0712. The sequence continues at coordinate 1,728,952 of NZ_CP151981.1, forward strand.
TAAAGCGAATGAGTGTAGAATGACATAAATTCCAACCAAGAACTTTTTTTTTGTTCATTTTGATATAATAGATTCAAAACACTAGTTAAGAACTGCGCTTAATTAAAAAATAGAGGAGTACTTATGAAAGAAGAAATTATAAAAGAATATTTCTTTATGTGGGTAACTAGAGATTTTACGTTTTTAGATACGTATTTTTCTGATGATATTATCTACCGCGAATGTTATGGAGCAATGTATGTGGGTATAGAGGAAGTCCATTTGTGGATCAAAAAAATGTTACTGAAGCAAGTTGTCTTAGAATGGAAGATAAAAAATATTCATCAAGTAAATGATACCTTATTTTTTGTAGAATGGTATTTTAAAGCAAAAGAAGAACAACTTTATTCATTTGATGGTATATCAAAGATTAGATTTGATGGAAATAAAATCCGATTAATAGAAGAGTATGAAGCTAAACATGAAACTTTTAGACCATGTAAGATTGATTAAAGATGTCCAGGGACAAGAACATCAATCACATGCACTTAAAACTGACACGATGTGAGGTTAAACACGGTTGAGGGATACTCCGTATGAATGGTACGAATGGTACAGAAAATTGTCCAGGGACAAATTTGCTCCGTTTATTAAAGATTGTCGAGGGACAAGAACATGGTCCCCATTGAAGTCGCTATTTTAGCGGCTTTTTATTTTATCGGTACAAGTTCTTGTCCCGATTGCCGGAATGCGAAAAGAACATGTTACTATTGCCAATTAGTCATAAATCTAATCGTTAAAAGTTAGGTACTTTGTGTCAATGTACAATGAGCTTCACCTTCAGGAGGCTTCATATTCTATTATTTTGAAACAGCACTTTTTTCAATCATGTCTTTTTTATTTGGAAGTATGATGAATCATGGTATCACTATAGTTGAAAAATTAAATGTACATGCGCCTACATTTATGATCTTGTATGTTTCTTTTTTAACTTTGGGAATTTGGAAAATGCAAAACTTTGTTGATAGAAAAGAGAACAAAGTTTTGATTAGATATAAACGATTACTACAAGAATGTTTAGATGAAATTCCAAATAGAAGTTTTAAATAAGTACCAGACACCTTAGAAGATAGGGTGTTTTTTTATTGGAGGCGATATATCATGAATATTAAAACAATCCCCGTACATAAAATTAATCCTACACCATATAATCCCCGCATCGATCTGCAGCCAGGAGATCACGAGTACGATTCACTAAAACAATCTATAGAAAAGTTTGGATACGTTGATCCGCTTATCTGGAATGAACGGACTGGACATCTCGTTGGAGGTCATTAACGTTTCAAAGTATTGATGGAGGACAATCCAAGTGATATTCCTGTATCAGTTGTATCGCTTAATGAACAAGATGAAAAAGCACTGAATATCGCATTGAATAAGATAGACGGTGAATGGGATGAGTATAAACTTACTGAACTGCTGAAGGATTTAGAGGTCAGTCGAAAGCGCGCACGTGTGACAGCTGTAACAGAAGTGTTGACGGCTTCTTCTGTTGCTCAACATGAATCTTATGTACAATATCCAGCTGTAACGGGGAAGAAGTGGAAGCACAGTGGCGGGAAAAAGAATCAGTCGAGGGATAGTCATGTGCAGCTGGACGGCACGATCATTCCACTCGATGAAGAATTTGAGATACCAGGAAGCGGAGAGCTGTGCATGTTTCCGAGAGATACACAGCTCACGCCAAAAGAGCGAGTAAATTGTCATTGTGCGGTTGGTCCTGTGGTTGACCCAGTCATTTTGGGTTTGTCAGCTGAGGAAAAAGAAGAGATTAGAAGAAGAGTCTTACAAAACATGGAATGAAATAGTATAATATCCTCATTACTTTGGGAATGAGGAGAACTTATGAATGTTTATGAATTAATATCTTCTATGTTTAATGGATTTATAACTATTTTTACATCGATGATATGGCCGATCCTAATAATTATTGTTATCGCCATGTTGAAAAGGCCCATTACAGATCTTATTCAAGATATAGCAACGATAAAATATGGAGGCTTTGAACTTAATTTTATTAGGAACAAACTAGAAGAAATTGAAGGGGAAATTAAAGAAGAGTTGAAATCGGATATTGATCAAAATTTGGAAACGGATGAAAATAAGGGTGTTAATAACAATGAAACAGAAAAGCCTGAAATACCCAAAGTCTCCAAAAAGCAAATTGCAAAGAGTAATAAGCTTGAAAACCGTGTCCATGAGTATTTAAATTTCCTTGATATGACTATTATTGAATTGTACGTGACTGTTGAAACGAAAGTTGAAAAAATGAGTTTCAAAGATATTGATATACCTTCTATTATTGATTTGTTAGAACAGCGTAAAATTATTAATAGTACAGTAGCTAAAATTATTACGGATACTAGGAGGCTTCCTTTTTATTTTTCAAAACCATTGACAAGAGATGTTGAAGAGAAATTTGTTAGAACATGTGAAGAGTTAGCTGTATATCTTGATAATATTATAAAACTAAACAAAAAAAGTGAGCCTTCTTAAAAAGAAGGTCTTTTTCTTTTGAAAGGAGGTGAATGAATTGCCACGCGAATTGATAAATGCAAAAATCACACACGTTTCATACGTGGACAAGGCTGCTAATCAAAAGCAGTTCTTTTTTATGAAGTCAGAAAAGCAGCCAGACTTTCAAAAAGAGATCAAGGTCATTGCGAAAGCTGATGATGCACAGCGTCTTGTGTATGGAATTGTATACGAACCAAACGTAGCTGATGCACATGGAGATTTCATGACACCAGAAGAAATTGAAAAAGCCGCTCATGGGTTCCTGAAGGATGCACGTGAGATTGATAAGCAGCACGACTTTCAAAGCGGTGTCGGGGAAGTCGTTGAATCGTACATTGCTCCATCTGATTTTGAAATAGGTGATGAAGTTATCAAGAAAGGATCGTGGGTCCTTGTGACAAAAGCATCTGATGAAAACTGGGAACAGATTCAAAAAGGGCGAGATCAACCGGATATTCAATGGCCGGAACAGCAGATATAGGAAAACAAGAGGATCACAAGCCAGCTTCTGATGAGAAGGGGCTTTTTTCTTTGCTCAAAAATTTCTTTTTATCAAAAGGAGAAGTAAAGAACCGATACGACAAAGGCCGCATGCGTCGTGAGTTTTGGGCTGCACAAGATGCGCTGAATTCCGTTTTGTATAAATGGGACCCTTACGAGGATGATGGTTTAGAAACTGATCCTGAAAAAGTAAGAGCAGCACTGCAAGATTTTGTGGAAATCACACAAGAGATTTTGCTTACTGATAACTTGGCTGGGATTCAAACTGATCCACCTGAAGAAGTCGCAAAAACAGGTAGAAAGTTTTCAGCTGCTAATCTAAATGAGCTAAAAAATGCAAGAGCCGCTATCGACAATCTGTTGAGTCAAGCGGAAGAGAAGAAGGAGGAAGAAGACGTGAACAAAGAAGATTTGCAAAAGATGCTAGAGGATACAATTGCACCGGTTGTAAAGCGTCTGGATGACCTTGAAAAAGGCGGTCAGCCTGATCCGCAAGAAAAACAAATTGATGAAGCTGTCGCAAAAGAAATGGCCGCAGCTGTAGGGATGTCTAGGTCACAAGTTGCAAATAATTTGGATCGATATTCAGCGGTTGAATGAGCAATAGAATTGTATCGATGTATCAAATATAGGCTATACGAACTTCTCATTCTTTTAAGGAAACAAGTGGTTAAAGATTTCCGATTAAAAAATTGAATGATTGATAAAGTAGTACTTCATTATAAGTACAAATACTGGTAGAATTGAGCAAGCAAACCATAAAATACAACTGAGTTAGAGCAGTATAGCCAATATTCGAAAATAATTAAAATATGAGGGAGAAATTTAATGGAGTATGTATTAATGGAACCACCAATTATAATGGAATCCTTTGAAACTTTATCAAAAAAAGAGGCTAAAATTCTCTTCGATTGGTTTGTTAATCAGATACCACTTCGGATTGAAGTTTTGAAAAATGTTACTAATGAAGAGGTGGACTTTAATTTCACTCCCGAATCACTTATAGATATCTATAGTTGGTTTTTATCTCAGATTGAAATTTATGAATTATCAGAAGAAGAGATTGGTAGAGAATTAGAAGAATTAAGGCAATATCCTGATTTTATTTATGAAGATGAAAAAAAGAGCTTATTGGCTAATCCAGTTGAAATTGCAAAAGTGGACTATGCAATAGCAATGGATATAGGGATTTATTATGCAGAAGTTATTAGAAGAAACCATCCTCAAGTGAAGTGGACGTGTTTTACTAAGCCAAAATCTTATGCATACTTAAACAAGCCTATTCTACATTTCGATAAAGGCGACAGCATTTATTATGAGCGTGAACCTATAGATTTAATGTTTATTCTTAACCAACGAATTAAAAAAGGAGAAGTAACAGAGCGTACACTTTATGAAATGTATTTTACAGATGAGAATTTGATATTGGGTGTAGACGAAGATCCTGAAGATGAAGATTAAAAAGAGTAACTTCTGACATGGAAGTTGCTTTTTTCATTTTGTTTTTAGAAACTTTGATAAAGAAAGTATGTCTCAAATAAATTCTCAACGAATGATTGTTTGCTGATACTCTATAATCATAATACTAGATGATATATTAAAGAAGATGGGGATATTTACAAAATGACTAAGCACCTGTCTAGATTTTCCTCATATAATAAAACAAATTGTTTAATTTGAGGAGTGACAACGTTGTATTTAAATCAAAATTATAACATAGGAGCAGATTATATTCCTAATTATGGGTATCCAGTTTATCAACCACTCGTACATCGTCAAGAGAACCGAGAACAAAGGCAAGTTGTTAATGGGTTATTAAATGTATCTGATCATTCACGTCATGAAGATCTTGGCGATGGTTTTGACCTTTGGCTATGGCAAGATTCAACACAGGTTCCTGGAAATGGATATCTTGTGATGCGTTTAAATGGGTTAGGTAGAAGAGCTATTAGTGCAGGGTGGTCTATCGCAAGCTATTTGCCTGCTTATGCAATTGAAAGTTTCAATGATATTATACACAACCGTAGTGATCAATGGATAATCACTATTCACAACCCTACACCTAATCCTAGAGTGCTATCCTTTTATTTAATAACTAAGAGAAAAAGATAAGGATGAATTGAAATAAAACATTGGACATTTAACTATATGAATGTTCATAATATTATTCTTATAGACAAGAAATTTGATGATCTAAGCAGCTATCGCTGTAACTGATCTTACTGTTGTAGAAGAGGAAAGCTTGGTTGATGGGCGAAATATTTATTAGAGGAAAAGGAGTTATTCCATTATCAATAGCTGTGGTAGCATTAGGTACACTTTTCTTTACAAATGGTTTCATTCAACCTCAACATGATGATGTCCAAACCGTCGCATCAAGAGGGAGCTCTGGAGGATAATTGGTTAAAAAACGATAAAGTGGATTAAAGTGTAAGACTCCTTATGGTATTCTAGTAAAAGAATATTCCATAAAAGGAGTCTTTTTTATATGAAAATATTAGATGCTCCATCTTTACTGTCAGCTGTCGAACAAAGGTCAAAAGCCTATCAGGGCCTTCGAGACGAAATGCAGCATGTGAAAATAGCATTAAAAAGTGTGTCGGGATTAGGTGATGAATTTACTGGAAAAGGTGCAGACAATATTAAAGCCTTTTATGAGGATCTTGTGCTTTACACAGACACTTATCTTGATTTTATTGATATGCAAAAAGCTTTTTTAGATGGGGTAAAAGGAAAGCTTGATGATGAATCGTTAGGCGGGAGTACATTTATTGATGAGCATTTCTTAGACGCTCAACTGAAACAAGGGATTCAGAATAATAAAGATATGGTCAACGAACAAAAAGAAGCCTTATCCACTATTTTTGATGACATCAGTGATCTCATAGAACTGAATGTATTTTCAAGTAAAGAGGTCAATGAACATTTAGATGATGCGAACAAAAAAAGAAAAGATGCAATTGAGGTTTTACATAAAATAGATCATGAGCTAAAAACAGAATACGCAAAATCAGAAGCGATCGAAAAACACCTCGCAACTTTTTATGCAAAAATGATGGCTGCTACAGGAAAAGGAAAAAATGCGCAGCCCATGTATTACGATGCAAAAGCGTTTCATGAGACAGATGTGTACAAGAATCACGATAAAATCAATGCACAGGTGAAAGCATATTTAAAAGTGAAAAAAGAAGAAAAAGAGAAACGAAGAATCAAAGAATTGAAAGAAAAACTCAACGATCCTTCGTGTATATCAGAAGAGAAATACTTTGAGATTGTAGACGAAATTGGATATGAAAACCTTTCTTACGATCAAAAAATGTATTACAGCCAGCTTCTCCAGATCAAAGCGCAGGAAGAAGCATCAGAGGGGTTCGTTGATGTTGTAAAAGGTGCAGCAGTTGGTCTATATGATGTAGCCAAAGATACAGTAGTTGGCATCTACGATCTTGTGACAGATCCTGGAGGTGCCGTTGAATCGGTCGTAACGGCTGTTTCACATCCAATTGAAACGTCGAAAGCGATTGGAAAGTCGATTTCAGATTCATTCCAAAAAGAAGTCATCGATGGTGATGCATATTCTCGATCACACTGGTTCGCCTATGCGACTGGTTCTCTAGCAGAAATCGTCTTTGGCCCTAAAGGGGCAGGTGCCATTACAAAAACGGGGACAACAGCAGCTAAAACGACGGTGAAGAAAGGGCTTGAACAAGGAGCAAGATCATTAGACAGAGTCTCTATTCCGAATCTATTGCCATACTCACCAAAGTTTCAAATGGCTGGCGGCCCGAAGCTGCCGTATAACGTGTTTGACGGAGAAAATCTCAAAAATAAACTCCTCTCTATGGCAAAGCGCCTAGATAACAATTCAGGATACGGTATCTCTAAAACAGGCAGACGATTACCGGCACCAAAATCACCACCGACTATTGTTAGCTACGGAGATCACTATGTGAGATGGAAACGTAAAAAAGTATTAAAACCAAATGTTGTTTATTCAACAAAGCAAGGCTACACCTACACAACTGATCACTACGGACGTATTGTCAAAGTCGAAGCAAGTGATTTAAAATACGGAGAGGTCAAAAGAAACCAATATGCCCAATCCAATTCAGGTAAGCCAGATCGATTAATGGATGATGATGGAGGTCACTTGATTGCAACTATTTTTAAAGGTTCAGGGGATATTGATAACCTACTTCCGATGAATTCACAAATTAATCGTAGTGGTGGGAAATGGTATGAGATGGAGCAGAAGTGGAAAAAAGCATTAACGGCTGACCCTCCAAAGCATGTAGAGGTTAAAATTGAACCTGTCTATATGAATGATTCATTAAGACCTGCAGAGTTTCTTGTAGAATATAAAATCGGAGACCATAAGAGATTTAGAACTATTAAAAACAAGCCAGGAGGTTGAAGTATGGAAAAAATAGAAGAAAACTATAAAGAAATAGCGGAAATAATAAATGAAATGATTCCTGTAGAATGGGATAAAGTTTGGATGTATGCAGAAATCGTGGATGATTCGTCAGAAGTGAATTTTTATTTCTGCAACCCAGGCAATGAAGAATTAATATATGGTCATAATATTCCTGAAAAGTATAGTGTTAGCAACTCTATTTATAAAGAGTTATTATTAAAACTTCTCCATTCTTTTGAAGACTTAAAAAAGGAATATGTAAAAAATGGATTTGGAGATTGGTCGACAGCAATTTTAAAAATGGAGCAACCAGGGAAATTCTCGATTGAGTATGGGTACGAAGATATTTATTCATTAGGCATTGATGGTGATCAAAGAATCGCAGTTTGGGAATATGAAACGTTCGGATTTTTACCCGACGATGAAGAAGATAAAGAAGCCGTATTAATTTATGAAAAAAATAAAGAAGATAACTAACGCACAATACCCTCCAATTTAAGGAGGGTATTTCTCATATATGTTTCATAAAACCTCATTTCCATTATCTAAACCGATAAACCGTCACCTCACAATCACCCAGCACCTCTTCAATCATCTCTTCCACAATCGTCCAATCGCCGCCAGCCAATCCGCAGCCGATCCCGTATGGAATGGCGATGGACGTTTGTTTTTTCTCTTCAGGTGATTGTGTCACTGTATCCTTTAGATGTTGAAAGCAGCTGCGTAAGGCATCGTAGTCTGTTTGCTTTCTTGTTCTTCCGTATCCAGCTTGGGCAAATAAGTTGGCAATTGTTTTTCCGTCTTTTGTTGTGATGAGTTGAACGGAGCTTAACAAGTCATCTCCTTGTTCTGTACATAACTGTTTATAATCTTTGAACACATTCGGATATTTGCTTTTGATCTGTTTTGCTAATCCAGCTCCCATGACTCCTTTACAGTTCACTTGGTGACAAATGATGTCTTCGCTTGCCTCTAATATATTGCCGTCTACCGTTTTGATCATATGCAGTAACCCCTTTTTGATAAAATGCAAACTTACGTTCTATTATAACAGTTTTGTTCCTGTGATTTAATAGCCTTTGATGAGTTTTTAGTTAGTACACGATGTTCAGGTGACAGCAAAGTGACAAACATGTCATATGATTCCATGGTTTGTTCGTTCGATCGATGGAGGCAGACATCTCATTTCAATTATCCTTATCGTAAATCAAGTAAAAAGGGATGAAATGAGATGCAGGGACTTAATGAAGATTTATTTAGGCGGGTGAATGAGCTCAGTATCGATCATGGTTACTTGAATCCAATATTTATTGGACTAGCTGAATATACAGTGCTGCTGGCAGCGCTTGTGTGTCTGTTCGTATGGTTTCAAAATCGCAGCAGGTACAATAGGGCGATGGTCGTTTCTGCCGGACTGACCTTCGTACTCGCCGAGTTACTTGGGAAAATCGCTGGGGTGTTTTATTTTAATCAGCAGCCCTTTGCAGAAATGAGCCACGTCAATCTTTTGATTCAAAAGGAAGTGAATAACTCGTTTCCGAGTGATCATACCATCTTTATTTTTTCGATTTGTGTGATCTTTTGGCTGTTTCACAAACGCCATATGTATTGGCTGATCATTGCGTGTGCTGTTGGTTTTTCAAGGATTTGGGTAGGTGTTCATTATCCATTTGATGTATTAGCAGGAGCTGCTATAGCGTGTTTAACAGCCGTCGCCGTTGTATATTTGCCGATATGCCAAAAGAGCGTTGATGCCCTTTTGTCATGTTATGAATGGGTTGAACAAAAATTGGTAGGGAAGAGAACAAAATAATATTGTTGCAGCAAAATACCCCGATCTGCTAACGCTGAGATCGGGGTACTGTTTATTTTCGCCAAAACGTTGAACAATCCGCTTTGTCTTCGATATTAAATTCGATGATTTTTTTTAGGAGAGGATAATCAACTGACAAGCTTTCTTTCATGCGAAACAGATTTTTCCCATGATCGTACCCAGCTTGTACAATGTCAGCTGAAAATTGATCAATTCCTTTTGCTTCTGGTGCGACAGAAATGTGATGTTTTGCCACGCTAAACCCAATAATAAATGTGCCGTGATTTGTGAACATGGGCTGATTCCAAGCAATTCTTGGCTCTAATTGAGGGAATGTGTCTTCTACCCATTGTAAGATGTCTTGAGTGCGCTGCTTCAGCTCTGGGTTACCGATTTTGCTGATATATTCTTCAAACACATGCATGATATTTTATCCTCCCAATCCATCTACCTCATAAGCCTCAGACGGGATTCGAACCCGCACTCCTTTCGTAAGCATAGGCTAGGGGCAACACGCTTCCCTACGGAATTTCACCGACAGGAATTTCACCTGTCTCAGCTCATGTGCTTTTCGGTGCTTCTGAAACCCTTGCCTTGCGACCCGCCAGCTACAATTTGTTTTACGGCGCTCTTCCCTTCTAGAGCTACTGAGGCGTGTAAGTGATTGATCATATTATATATAGAAATTGGATAAATGAAAAGCTGCTATGAACCATCATAAGATTAGAAAGGCTTCGGCATTGCGCTTTTTTCATTTCATCTCAAGATGTTTATTTTTAAAAAAGGCGGAATTTTTTCGCAAATATCATTGACTAGGAGAAAGAAACGCACTTTCAATGGAAACGGTTATTGAAGATTCAAGTGATTCATATTAAAATGATGTCAAATGGACTAATTAGCAATTGCTAATAGAAGTTCCATATTTAGTGAAATATGTGTTGCAGCTGAAGGTGATTGGGGGTGTAGAATGAGCAAAGTTCCTGTTGCGGAATTGGCATCACTATTAAATGACTGGAACATGGAAATCAAAAAAGATCATGCAGATGAGGCAGAACGGTTATTTGCCAAAGCGAAACAAGCGGTAGAGGAAATTGATGATGCGGATATCCTCATATACTATTCTCTTCTTGAGAAGAGACATCACATTCTGATGTACAATTTAAGAGGGCAAAAGGGCAATGTTTCAACGAAAAGCATAGAGGGTCATTATGGAAAAAAAGAAGATGACCTGTCTAACCGTCTTGCCTATTATTTTGATTTTTATGAGGGTGTGTATGAGCAGCATCAAGGTAATTATGAGGTTGCATTGCAGATGTATCAAAGTGCTGAAAAGCTCTTAGATAAAATTCCAAGTGAGATAGAACGTGCTGATTTCGATTTTAAAGTGGCATGGCTTTATTACCGTCTCAGTCATATCATGCTCTCATTAAGCTATATCCGCAGAGCGCTGCACGTCTATAAGCGGCACAAGCAGTATGAAAGAAGAACGGCCCTTTCATACTCTCTTATAGCAGCGAATCTAACGGAGATCGGCCGGTATGAAGAGGCGCTTGAGAATTATCGTCTGGCAGAAGAAGTTTTGACAAGCGAGCAGGATGATTTTATGCTGGCTCAGCTTCATCACAATGTGGCCATTTTATATTCATTTTGGAATAAACCGAAGGAATCGATACTTCATCTTGAAAAAGCACTGTCCCATCAAGAGTATTATGATTCAGATTTCTTTTTCCATTCTACGTATCTGATCAGCCGGGAACTCTGTGTGATTGGTGAAAAGCAGCGTGCAAGCCAATATATAGAGGCTGCATATGCCAGAATAAAAGATGCTTCTCATGAAGTGTTTCAGCTAAAAATAGGCATCGTACATGATCTTTACTTAACGCATGCGCCACAAAGATTTCAGCAAATTGATGAGAAATTAAGAAAGTTAGAAGAAAAGAATGAATATCATGAAGTAAAAGAGCTATCACAATTTGCAGCAAAATATTGTGAAAAGCAAGCACTTTATGAGCAGTCTGTTTTTTACTTGAACAAAAGTTTAGAAGCGGATTTACATATGAAAAGAATGGGGTTGATTTAAGATGAAAACAGGATTAAAAGTATTATTCGTTGTCGGTTTAGCGGTCGCTGCGACTGTTCTATCGCAAAACGTTGCGGGTTCATTCGAAGTTGCAGAAAAAATCATTGGTGGTTAATATCTTTTTCTCTCGCCCTTGTTGATGATCGTCAGCAAGGGTTTTTTGTGTTTTAATAGGCTCTTCTTATTAAACGCTGCAAGAACGTTTAATAAGAAGAATTCGCAACAAAGGGGGTGTGCAAATTTATTACCTGCTCCATTATTCTAAATAAACATAGGGCAGAGCAACAAGTTAAAAAGGTCACTTTTCTTTGCTTAATTTAATTTTTTGCAGGACTTTTCATTCAAATTTTATCAAATTGGTCTAATGTACATAGAAGGAAAGAAAAAGCAGGAGCACCGCCCATCCGTCATGCATATGATGAGATAAGGTCTGATTCGAAGGCAGGTGATTGTATGTATCCACGGGTTTATGGTGGTTTTCATGGAGGCGGTTTTAGCGGAGGTGGGGCACATATTGGGCCGGTTGGTTCCCATATCGGCTTTGGCGGGTATTATTTGAGCCCTGGTGTATTCTCTGGCTTAGGCGGTTTTCCCGGGTACGGAGGATTCGGGACATTTTCTGGATATCCATATGGTTCAACGTTCATCATGGGACGCCCTCCTGGTTTTTATGTAAGGAGTTATTAGTGTAAGATCACAATAATTGAAATAGCCCCCTAAAGAGAGGCTATTTCAATTGGTGAAAGTGCTTCAATCCAGCAGTGATCACAATGATGCCTAGAATGATGATCGGCAGCCATATGATAATAAACGGATCGTAACGATCTGTGTATGCAGCAATAGCTGCACCTAGGCAGTAGAAGACAATAGAGCCTATTCGCATCAAGCTTACAAGCTGGATAGGGGCCTTTCTTTTTTCCCGGTATGATATACGCTGGGCTGCATCTTCAAATAGATTAGCAAGTGTACTCGTGAGAACGGTTGTGGAAATGCCAGCAACATTCAATTTACGTGCGGCCGCCGTTTGCATGCCCATAGCCATACTTAAAAGGATGATCAGCATAAAGTAAGCACCTTGTGTATAAGGGAAAATGGTCATGAGAGCAAATAGAAGCAAAATCATCAATTCGATGATAAAAATGCGTGTAACGGCTTTTGGCCAAAACGTTTTCTCGTGATTTCCGCCTATCACAACTGCAAGTAAAACCCCTAAAACGAATCCACTTAGAGCAATGATCGAATGAAGGGCTGTTAGCTGCAAGGAGCTTCCTGCAGCAATGCCAAGCAGCACAATATTACCTGTCATATTGGCTGTAAACACATGCCCTAGGCTTAAATAGCCAATCACATCCACAATTCCTGCGGAAAGACATAAGAAAATCAAAGCTGTATTTCGAAATGAATGTGCGGTCAAAATAGTCAACCCTTTCTTCCTCTCTAATGAATAAGTGTAACGCGTCATGACCGCAAATGTCCATCTGATGAGATGGTCACATGTGTGCAAGCTGATGTAAGACTTGTCTAAAAGCATCATCATTCACAAGGTGCCTCATGCGGCGGAACGGATCGCCCTTTTCCTTTAAACGCTCTATAACAGCCGGCATCGTAAAAAGAGAAGGATGAAGCTCATCATGATAGAGTTCGTCCCATTCAAGGGGTGTCGCAACAAGTCCAAGCTCATTTCCTCTTGGAGAATACGGAGCGATGATTGTTTTACCAGCATCGTGCTGAATGTAGTCTAAATACAAGCGATTGCCGCGTTTTTTCTTAAGACGTTCCAGAGTAAAAAGATCCGGTGCTTGCTCACATAAAAATTGGCATATGAACGCGGTGAATTGTCTTGTTTCTTCGTATGTGAAGGCGTTTTTCTTTAAAGGAATATAGACTTGAAGCCCTTTACCTCCGCTTGTTTTAATAAAGGCTGTGAGAAAAAGCCCGTCTAAAAGCGCTTTGATTCGTTTAGCGGCTTCTATGGCTAGATGAAACTCATTTACAGATGGCGGGTCTAGATCAAAGACGATTTCTGTCGGCCGATCCGTATCTCTTGTCTCAAAAGGGATATGAAATTCCATCGCCAGCTGGTTGCCAAGCCAAAGAAGCGTACGAGGATCATTACAGACCGTATAAGAAATATCATCAACTTCATCTGTTAAAACAAAATCCGGCGCATAATCAGGTGTCGACTTTTGATAAAAGAATTCTTCTCCAGTGCCATGCGGATACCGAATTAAAGTAAGACGCCTTTCACGTAAAAAGGGCAAAAGGTAGGGAGCCGCTTGTCTTAAATAAAGTAAGTAATCTGCCTTGTTTAGTTTAAGAGCCGGGACAATCGGTTTTTCAGGGTGAGTGACGTCTATAGCAGCAGGGAGTGGATACAGCTGTTTGAGCATTTGCTGAAATGTACATGCTGCTGGATCAGCATCTAGTAAAAAGGAAGAAAAACGCGGCTCTCTTAACGCCGATCCATCAAAGGATATACAAGCAATGCTGGCAACGATAGAAGGAGGGATTTCGTATAATGATCCTCCTGTTAACTGGCCTTTTGTCTGAAATAGCGTACGCAGCGTTTGTTCTTCTTCTTTAGAAAAACCATGCTTGAATTGGACAACCTCGATGAGAGCCGAATCTTGATAAATGGAACCTTGAAAATAGCCATTTTCTTTGTCAAAACGGGTGACAATGACAGAGACATACCGCCAGTTTTTCATTTTTAGCCATTCTTTTGAACGAGTATTGTCATGCCATTTACTCATCTTTTTTTTCGCTACTAGTCCTTCTGCTAAATATGTCGTCATCACGTTTTTCATGTATTCAGAGTCTGGGTCTGTATGAATGACCTGCAAAAGGGAAGGGTGCTCAAGCTGAACTGATGAGGGGAGCTTTGCTTCTTGGAATAATTGCTGCAGCTGATTTTTTCTTTCCATCAACGGTGAATCAACGAGAGGTTTCCCTTTGCAGCTTAATAGATCGAATGCAATGAAATGACATGGAAATCGTTCAGCCTGTCTTTGGATGGCTTCTTTGTTTTTCAGCCTGCCTCTTTGCTGAACCTTCGCAAACTCACTTTGCTCTTCACTTAGTAAAAAGACCAATTCTCCGTCAAGTGTCAGTGGAAGAAAGGGAGCAAATTCGTCTCTTAATTGTTCGCACTGATCCATCACTTCAGGAAATTGCTCATTTAGCTGTTTTCCGGTCCTGCTTTCTAAACGAATCTCGTCTTCTTCCCATACAAGAATAGCCCGAAAGCCATCATATTTTAATTCATACACCCAGTCTGCACCGGCAGGTATATCATGTGCAGGTGTTAATCGCATAGGTTTCATTGTGCATGTCACTTCCTTATATCATGTGTTCTTAGAGTGGGATGAAATTTTCAATCACATACATAAGTCTGATGAAAACATTACATAGTAAGGAGAAAAGAACGGAGGAAGCGCGATGCATACAGTATGGAAAGGCGGCATTAGTTTCGGATTGGTCAATATTCCAGTCAAGCTGTTTACCGCTACAGAGAACAAAGACATTAAATTAAGACAGCTGCATAAAGAGTGTCACACGCCGATTAACTACAAGAAAGTATGTGCCAATTGCGGTGAAGAGGTAGCGCCAGAACAAATTGTGAAGGCGTATGAATATGCGAAAAATAAATTTATTGAATTGGACGATGAAGAGCTAGAAAAACTGCGAAAAGAAAATGAAGAAAAAGCCGTTGAAATCATTGATTTTGTAAAGATTGAAGAGATAGATCCAATCTATTATGAAAGAAGTTATTTCTTATCACCGGATACCGGCGGATCGAAAGCTTATTCATTATTAAGAAAAGCTTTAGAGGAGTCGGGGAAAATTGGTGTGGCAAAAATTATGATCCGCTCAAAGGAGCAATTAGCGATCGTTAGGTGCTATGAACATATTTTGCTGATGGAAACCATTCATTTCCCTGACGAAATTAGACAAGTATCAGATGTACCGAATATCCCCCAAGAGGAGAACATTGTCAAGAAAGAGTTAGATACAGCGCTCCTTTTAATCGAGCAGCTGACCACAACGTTCGATCCAGCGGCATATCAAGATGAATACAGAGAACAGCTGATGAATTTAATTGGCGATAAAATATCTGGAGAACATACCGTTCAGCCAGAAACGACAGGCAAAAAAGATCCTGCAGCCAATGTGACAGATTTAATGGCCGCACTACAGGCTTCGATCGACCGATCAAAACCAGCCAAAGCGAAAAAAGCAGCACCTAAGAAAAGAAAAACTCCAGCGAAAAAAGAAAAGAATGCTTAAAAAAAGACCGCTGACAAGCGGTCTTAAATTGTTAACAAAAGACTAAAATGATCTTTATTTTAGCCTTTTTTTTCCTTCAGCGTGATAGAAAACCTTTGCAGCCCTAGGAAGGACGAGTACCGGAGCGGAGCGAATTTAACATTCGTGAGCACCGGCACGCAGGACTGACACCGAATGCGAGGGTTTGTCTACACGCTAAGACCGCTGACGAGCGGTCTTATTGCGGTTTTAACACGTCCTGAATCGTCCCGTCTTTTCGATGAATGACAACGGAAGTTCCTTTATTAGCTGAAATCTCCTTTGCCCGGTCAATTGCTTCTTGTTTTGTTTCTTTGACCTCACTTGCTCGTTTCGCTTTCTCTGTTTGAATCGCCCAGCCTTCCTCGTGTTTCACTACATGCTGCGCATGATCCATGAGCTCTGGTCTTGTGGAGCTGCTGCTCTCTGAAGGTTTGACAGAACCATGAGATGAAAAATTCTCTACCTCTTTCTCCGCTGCGTTCTTTTTCCACTCTTTCGCTTGACTGATTGCAATTGGAATGGCTCTATTTTCCTCATAGCCTTCCTGAATCATTTTATTGGCAATCTCAAGCGCTTTTTTTCGAATGACGTTGTCTAATGATTTAAATGAAGCTGGATAATCGTTCATCGTCCAAGGCATATGGACCGCTCCTTTCTGTTATTTTATTTGAACACCTTCCCCCATCTGCAATAAATCAAACATACAATGTCTCTCAAACTAATGTTAGGGATAAAATACATCGTTTTGCTGAGGCAGAATATCATTCATTCACGCAGAATAGAAGATAGAAAAGGAGTGATTTTGATGATGATGAAAGGTTTGTATGAAGCACATTTACCTGTGAGTGACTTGAAGACATCGATTGCGTTTTATGAAAAATTGGAATTGACACTTGCTCATGAAAATGAAAGAGTTGCTTTTTTATGGATTGAGAAAGGAAAGAGCTGGCTTGGACTGTGGAAAGTAGATATAAATGCCTATCCATACCATCCTTCGACTCGTCACGTTGCCTTTCAAATTACAACGTCCAGTATCGAACAGATTAAGACTTGGCTGATTGAAAGAGGCATCAGTATTCACCCAATGTTTGGTTTTTCAGAAGAAAAGCAGCCTTTAGTTCTCGATAATCCGCCGCAATTTCATGCAGCGATCTATTTTCTTGACCCAGATGAGAATCTGCTTGAATGCATTGCCCCGCTTGAACTTGATACAGCAGAAAACTACGATATCATGGCATATGAGGACTGGGACCAAAAGAAAAATCCGTTTATTGATTGACAAAATCACTCATTGTAACTATATTGATTACAACGGTGGTGAAAGATTGTGAAACAAATTAGCAGCAGGTATCCGATTGCTGTTCATATTGTGTCATTTATTGCAGGTGTTCCAAAAGAGTGTACTAGTGATTTTATTGCAGAGAGCGTGAATTCAAATCCAGCCATTGTTCGAAAAATGATGGCAATGCTCAAACGGGCGGGTCTCATTGAAATTCGCCGCGGTGTGGGCGGTGCTTATTTAAAAAGACCGGCTGAGGACATCACGCTGTTAGATGTGTATCGCGCTGTGGATGTAAGCGAGGATAAAGAATTATTTAACTTTCATCAGCCCGTCATCGCATGCCCGATTGGTCAAGCGATGGACACGAGACTTCGGCATGAACTAAAAGAAGCACAAGCTGCACTTGAGAATCACCTAAAGCAAGTGACAATTCAGCAATTATTAACAGAGGCGGAATAAAAAAGCTCGTACTTTAGAGCTTTTTTTACACCATTGTTGTAACCATTTCGATTATAACGAATGTACATCACCGTTGAACGAAAAATGAGGAGGTCAACAAATGAAATTATTAGTAACAGGCGCAACGGGACAACTTGGATCGCTCGTCGTCAAGCATTTGCTCACAAAAGTACCGGCTGAACAAATTTCAGTCAGTGTTCGAAATCCGCAAAAAGCAGCACATTTGAAGGATGCAGGGGTGGATGTACGCCATGGAGATTTTACTCAGCCAGACACCCTGGCATCAGCATTTAAGGGCATTGATCGTCTGTTGATCATTTCAACAGCGGATGGTGACCGCGTCGAGCAGCATAAAGCAGCAATTGAAGCGGCGAAAGCAGCAAATGTGAGGTTTATTGCTTATACAAGTGTTGTCAATGCAAGAGAGAGTCAGCTTGTCCTTGCAAATGACCATGCCAAAACAGAAGAAGCCATTTTGGCCTCTGGCATTCCTCATGTATTTTTAAGAAACAACTGGTATGTTGAAAACGAAAAGGATACGATTCTGGCGTCAGTCAGCGGCGCACCATTTTTAAGCCCTATTGGCGAAGGAAAGGTTGGCTGGGCAACAAGAAATGACTACGCAGAAGCGGCAGCAAATGCGTTAACACTTGCCGTACATGATCAGGAGATATATGAACTGTCAGGACCTCTTCGGACGCATAGTGAACTTGCACAAATTGTTAGTAAGGTGAGTGGAAAAGAAATCAAAGTAGAAAAAATAGATGTAGACACCTTTGGAGACTTTTTAGCTTCAAATGGTGTACCAAAAGAAGCAGTGCCATTTGTCAAAGCCATTCAAAGCGGCATACGCGATGGTGCTTTAGCTGTCGAAAGTCAAGATTTCGAAACATTACTAGGCCGGCCGTTAACACCTATTGAAGAGAGAATTCGTGAATTGATTTCAGAATAAACAACAAAAACGCCCTATGAAAAGGGCGTTTTTTCCATCCGAAAAGCTCACGCCAGTTTTAAAAAATCATCTTGCCACTAGGTGAATGGACATAGTAAGATGACGACATACAAGATGAACTGCTCATCTACTGCTGATGTAAAGGAAGCTGCTAATGGAAATGAAGACAACTGCTCAAACGAAATCAATTGCACTGCCGCTTGTGATTTCAATTATTGCCATTTCGTTTTCTGCAATCATTGTGAAATGGTCAAATGCACCTGCTGCTATTTTAAGTATGTATCGAATGATTTTTGCGGCGGCTCTCATGCTGCCGTTTATCTTGCCAAGAAAAAAAGAATTTCTCTCGATAAAGCGCAGAGACTGGTTTTTCTTATGTACCTCAGGCTTCTTTTTAGGGCTTCACTTTGTGTTATGGTTTGGCTCACTGAAGCTGACGACAGTGGCAAGCTCTACCATTATTATCGCCCTTCAGCCGATGGTGTCCTTATTAGGAGGATTCCTCATTTTCCGTGAACGAACAACAATGTCTGCAATATTAACGATGTGTGGGGCGATTGTTGGTGCCCTCATGATAGGCTGGGGAGATATTGGTCATAGCAAGGAAGCCATCTTAGGAGATATTTTATCCTTTTTGAGTGTGATCGCTGTTGTTTGTTATTTGTTAATAGGCCAACAGGCTGTTAGAAAAATATCTCATTGGATTTATAGTTTTTGTGTATTTGGCTTTGCCGGTCTTTTTTTAATTTTATTCAACCTGCTTCAGCAAACTCCTTTTATAGGCTATCCGGTTAAAGAGTGGGGAATCTTTTTATTGCTCGCCATTATTCCCACGATGTCTCATGTCATTAATAATTGGCTATTAACCTATGTTAATGCGACTACCATTTCAATGAGTATTCTAGGTGAACCTGTTGGGGCAACGATCCTTGCTGTATGGCTGCTTGGAGAGAAAGTCACGCTGCTTCAAATGCTTGGCGGTCTGCTTGTTCTTTTAGGCGTCTTTTTCTTTTTGATGCAGCAGCGTCAAGGTATCGTGATGAAAACAAAAAAATCCGGTTAACTTCCGGATTTTTTACTCTTTTAAATCGTTTTTTTCAATCACTTTGTTTAATCTTGCCTCGATTTTTTTCAATTCCATTCGTTTTCTTCTAATCATGCGAAACGCGATAACAATGATTGTCACAATAAAGGCAATGAATAGAAGAGAGAACACTTGAAATAGAAGATCTCCCATGTTGAATGCCATATTCTCTCTATTAGACATACGTAAAACCTCCTTTTCTATCTATATATTACCATAATCAATAAAAGATTGAGATTTATCCATAATTTATCTATAATAGGTAAAATATCACTCATTAAAGGAGAACCAATATGAGAACTTTAGTCCTTTTACGAGGTCTCCCAGGCGTAGGTAAATCAACATGGATCAAAGAACAAGGCTTAGAGCCTTACACTTTATCAGCGGATCAAATCCGGCTGTTAACTCAGCCGCCGCAGCTATCAGTCAATGGGAAACTAGACATTTCAAGCAAGCATGACCACAAAGTTTGGTCTTTATTATTCGATCTACTCACAGCCCGTATGGAGCGCGGAGACTTTACTGTGATTGATGCGACACATATTTCAAGTAAATCGATTTCTCAATATAAGTCTTTAGCGACATCTTATCGTTACAGGGTGTATGTCGTCGATTTCACGCAGGTCCCCCTTGAAACAGCTCTTTTGCAAAATCGCTCACGTGAATCTCACAAAGTGGTGCGGGAATCTGTTTTGTATCAAATGAACGAGCGGTTAAAAACAGAAAAGGTCCCATCATGGGTGACTGTTTTGCAGCCGGAGGATTATCCGCAAGTGATGACTTATCAGCCTCGATCCTTTGATCAATATGAGGCCATTCATGTTTTCGGAGATATTCACGGTTGTTACACCGCACTTACCACCTATTTGCAAGGAGACATCAAAGAAAACGAACTTTATATCTTTGCAGGTGACTTGCTTGATAGAGGAATAGAAAACAAAGAAGTATTAGAATGGATGCTCGCCCATAGGGAATGCCGGAATGTCATCGTCATTGAAGGCAATCATGATCAGCATTTATACCGGTTTGCACATGGTGAAAAAGTCAGAAGCAATATGTTTAATCGTCATACTGTGCCTGAAATTGAAGCAGCAAACTTTGATTTGAAGGAAGTACGAAAGTTTGTCAGAACCTTTCATCAGCTTACTTATTTTACGTACCATGATCAGACATTTCTTGTTACACATGGCGGGCTTGCTCATTTGCCAGAAGAACTTCTGCATGTCTCAACACAGCAGCTCATTCACGGCGTAGGAGAATATTCAGATGATATTGATCACTTATTTGTACAAAATACGGCTGGGCTGGATATCATCCAAATTCACGGGCATCGCAATTTATACAGACTGCCTATTCACGCAGCGGAAAGGTCTTATAACCTAGAAGGTCAGGTTGAATTTGGGGGGCAGCTGCGGGTGTTGAAAATCACACCTGACGGGATTGAGACTCATGAAATCGACAATCCAGTCTACAGAGCGTCTGAGAAAAAACAATCGGCTGCTGTTCAGCCAGATATTTCACTGGATGATTTTTTAGCTCATTTAGATCAGCATGAATACGTACAGGAATTAAAGCTTCCGCACCATATTTCATCTTTTAATTTTACGAAAAAGGCTTTTAGTGAACGGCAGTGGGATGATGTGAATGTGAAAGCAAGAGGTTTGTTTGTCAATATGGTTTCTAAGCAGATTGTGTCTAGAAGCTACAATAAATTTTTTAACATTGATGAGCGTCCGGAGACAAGAATGCAGCATTTAGTGAACCATCTTCAATTCCCTGTCACCGTATATGATAAAGCAAATGGATACTTAGGAACTGTTGGGTATAATGAAATGGAAGATGAATTGGTGTTTACATCCAAATCCTATACATCACATGTGAAACAAAATCAGCATGCTTCATGGGTCGAAGAGCTATTTAATAAGACCTTCAGTGACGTGCAGGCTGATTACATTAAATCATATGTCCGTGACCACCATGTATCTCTTGTGTTTGAAGTCATTTTGCCAAAAAAAGATCCGCATATTATCACATATGAACAAGATCAACTCATTTTACTTGATATTGTGAAGCGGCAGTTAAGCTATGAAAAAGCACCATTCGCTGAAGTGAAAAGATTAAGTGAACAGCTTGGAATATCCTGCAAGCAGGAAGTGGCTGTTTTCCATGATTGGACGTCTTTTTATAAATGGTATCAGGCTGTCTCTCATGATAATACAATTAAAGAAGAGGGGTATGTCATTGAGGATGATCAAGGCTTTATGACAAAACTCAAGCTCCCTTATTATCAATTCTGGAAGCAGATGCGCGGGATGAAGCAGCGCGTTGCAGAGAAGCGTACCTCGCAAAAATATATGCAGGCTTTGCAGACAGCGGAGCAAGCAAGATTTTATACATGGCTTCTTGAGCAAGAAGCAGATCATGTGAGGAATAGCTCAATTATTGAACTGCGATCACAATTTGAACAAAGCGGTACTGTCCAATTGAATAATGATGAAATAAATGCATAGTCTAACAAAGAGTCTTTTCTAAGGAAAAGGCTTTTTTTGATGCAATTGAAAGGTGGATACTTGCATGTCTGACCATATTGAAGTCATTCTTCGGACGATGTTTGCTTTTGCGATTTTATTTGGAGGAGCACGTCTTTTAGGGAAACAAACCATTGCGCAAATGAATATTTTTGATTTTATAGCAGCCATCAGCTTAGGTTCAATTGCAGCGAACCTGGCGTTTAATACAACGCTCCCGCTTCAGCACACAACGATTTCCTTTGTGTCACTTGTCATGATTATTTATGTGATTTCCCTGCTTGCATTAAGAAGCCGGAAGATGAGAGGGTTGATGGCGGGTAAACCAACACTTGTCATACAAAATGGAAAAATTCTTGAAGGAAATATGAAAGGGATGAGATATACCCTTGATTATTTAAATCAGCAGCTGAGAGAAAAAGACATCTTTGATATTAGCGAAGTTGAATTTGCAATGATTGAAACAGATGGGCATATGTCAGTGAAAAAATACCCTTCGTTTGAAAAAGTCACGCGGAAGGATCTTCATTTATTCATGGAGGCAGAGCGTTACATGCCGATTGAAGTCATCATGGACGGGAAACTCATCCAAAAAAATATACAAGAAAATCAATTAACAGAGCAATGGATAGAAGAAGAGCTGAAAAAAAGGCAGCTGTCCTTAAAGGACATTGTTTATGCTGTCCGTTCAAGTAATGGAAGCTTATATATTGATACATATGACGACCACATTCATTCCCCAATCGATCAGGAATGAATGTGTAGTGCTGATGACACCTGCATGACACACATTTGACAATCTTTATAAGCCCTTTGGATGTCATGTGACTAGGTATCATTTCTCAATTATTATTATTTTCAGAAAATGTAGTGACGGAATAAAATAAGTATGTTTAAGTATAAATAGATGAAATTAAAATATTAATATAATATACCACAAGCGGAATGAACGTTCATTCCTATAAAGGAGGGGATGAAATGCCAGCAGTGACTGATAAACAAGAACAGATCATGAAGGCTTCGCTGGAACTATTTATTGAACGAGGCTTTGATGGCACCACAATGCCGATGATTTCAAAAAGAGCAAACGTCGGAGCGGGCACCATTTACCGTTATTTTGACAGCAAGGAGGCACTCGTCAATATTTTGTACCAGCGCAGCCTCTCAGCATTTATCGAAAAAATGAACACAAACAGTCCAGATCCAAAGTTAAGTATTCGGGCGTACTTTAAGCATGTATTTTATTGCTTAGTTTTATTTACAAAGGAGAATCCAAGCGGGCTGTATTTCTTAGAGATTGATAAACGGTCCCATTACTTAGACGAGACGAGCAAAGAGAAAATGCAGCATTTGTTACATGAGCTATTCCTTATCTTTGAAGAAGGAAAAAAGGATGGGATTCACCCAAACCTCTCAGGCAGAACCATTTTATCCATTGTATTTGGTGCCTTCGTGCAGCTGCATAAACAAATTCTTGCAGAAAAAATAGAGCCAACGATTGAATTTTTAGAGGATATTGAGCAATGTTTATGGCGCGCCATTAGCATTGCATCTTAAAGAAATAAAGGGAGTGGGCATATGAAGCAAACATCAATCATTCCAAAACCAAAAACATACGGACCTTTAAAAAATATTCCCCATATAAAAAAGGGAGAGCTTGCTCAAACCTTTTGGCGGCTGGCAGATGAATTAGGACCGATCTTTCAGTTTGAATTTTCAAATGCAACAAGTATTTTTGTTTCCAGCCATGAACTTGTCAAAGAAGTATGTGACGAAAGCCGTTTTGATAAATTTATTGGAACTAGTCTGAGTAAAGTAAGAGCATTTGCAGGGGACGGACTATTTACAAGCTGGACAGAAGAACCGAACTGGAGAAAGGCTCATCAAATTTTGATGCCTGCATTCAGCCAGCAGGCCATGAAGGGCTATCATGAGATGATGCTCGATATTGCCACACAGCTTGTGCAAAAATGGCAAAGAACAGGCCGCGATGAAGAAATTGAAGTAGCTGAGGATATGACAAAGCTGACTTTAGATACGATCGGCCTTTGCGGTTTTGATTTTCGCTTTAACAGCTTTTATAAAGAAAATCAGCATCCGTTTATCGACAGCATGCTGAAAGGCTTAAATGAAGCAATGGAGCAGTCGAGTCGATTGCCAATTGCAGATAAACTCATGATCAAAAGAAGAAAAGAATTTGACCAGCATGTCGATTTTATGAAGCAATTAGTAGATGACATTATTCAGGAACGAAGAAAACAAGATAAAGCGGGCGATGATTTACTGTCTCTTATGCTGCATGCAGAGGACCCTGAAACAGGTGAACGTTTATCCGATGAAAATATCCGTTATCAAATCATCACCTTCTTAATTGCAGGCCACGAAACAACAAGCGGGCTGCTATCATTTGCGATTTATTTCTTACTGAAGAATCCAGAGAAATTAAAGAAAGCCGTCCAAGAAGCAGATGAGGTACTGCAGGGCGGGCTTCCGGCATTTAAACAGGTGCAAAAGCTAAGCTACACTCGTATGGTGTTAAATGAAGCTCTCCGCCTCTGGCCAACAGCGCCTACGTTCTCTCTTTATGCGAAAGAGGACACAGTAATCGGGGGAAAATATCCGATTCAAAAAAATCAAAGTGTCTCTGTTCTGCTCCCTAAATTACACCGTGATCCAGCGGTATGGGGCGAGGATGCTGAAGAATTTAAACCAGAGCGGTTTACACATCCTGAGAAAATCCCGCAACATGCCTACAAGCCTTTTGGGAATGGACAGCGTGCATGTATCGGTATGCAGTTCGCCCTGCATGAAGCTACGATGGTTCTCGCGATGGTTCTGCACAATTTAGAGTTAATTGATTACACATCTTATGAGCTTGATTTAAAAGAATCTCTCACAATTAAACCTAACGATTTTAAAATCAAAGTGCGGCCAAGGAACCAGCAATTCTTTATGGCACCACCGAAAGAAGAATCTAAGAAAAGCACCAAATCTCATGAGTCAAAAGTGGCGAGTCACGGTACACCGCTGCTAGTTTTATACGGATCAAATCTTGGTACGGCGAAGCAAATAGCGAACGAATTGGCTGAAGATGGGAAAGCAAAAGGGTTTGATGTGACCACTGCGCCGCTTGATGACTTTACACGCCAATTGCCAGATACAGGTGCTGTCTTCATCGTGACCGCTTCATACAACGGACATCCGCCTGACAATGCGAAGCAATTTGTGGATTGGCTGGCGCAGGATGAAGAGCAGGATTTATCAAACGTGACATTTGCTGTCTTTGGATGCGGAGATCGAAATTGGGCGAGTACGTACCAGCGGATCCCCCGTCTAATTGATGAAGCTCTAGAAAGAAAAGGAGCCAAACGTGTAGCTGATTTAGGAGAAGGTGATGCAGGCGGTGATATGGATGAGGATAAAGAAATCTTCCAGAAAACAGTCTTCGAACAGCTTGCAAAAGAATTTAAGCTCACCTTCCAAGAAAAGGGGAAGGAAAAACCAAACCTATCAGTTTCTTATACGAATGAGCTAGTGGAGCGTCCTGTAGCTAAAATATATGATGCCTTTTCAGCTGTTGTATTGAAAAATGAAGAATTACAATCAGAAACAAGCACGCGGCAGACAAGACATATTGAACTGAAGTTGCCTGCTGGCAAAGCATACAAAGAAGGGGATCATATCGGGATTGTGCCGAAAAATAGTGATGCACTCGTTGAGCGTGTGACCTGCCGCTTTAAACTAGATCCAGAGCAGCGCATTAAGCTCTCATCTGATAAAGAGGCAAGTCATTTACCATTAGATCAGCCGATTCCAATCAAAGAATTACTTGCCTCGCATGTTGAGCTTCAAGAACCTGCAACACGTACACAGCTAAGAGAGCTTGCAGCACATACGGTATGTCCGCCTCACCGCGTAGAACTTGAACAAATGGCTGGTGAAGCATATCAAGAAGCCATCTTAAAGAAACGAGTAACCATGCTGGATTTATTAGATCAATATGAAGCGTGTGAGCTGCCATTTGTACACTTTTTGGCGCTTTTACCAGGTTTGAAGCCGCGTTATTATTCGATCTCTAGCTCGCCAAAGGTAGATGAAGAAAAAGTCAGTATCACAGTGGCAGTTGTCAAAGGTAAAGCATGGAGCGGCAGCGGAGAATATGCCGGAGTCGCATCAACCTATTTATGTGGTCTGAAAGAAGGGGAAGAAGTAGCCTGCTTCCTGCATGAAGCACAAGACGGATTCCAGCTGCCCCCTTCATCAGACATACCGATGATTATGATTGGACCAGGTACAGGAATCGCTCCATTTAGAGGATTTGTTCAGGCAAGAGAAGTGTGGCAGAAGGAAGGGAAGCAGCTAGGCGAAGCCCACCTATATTTTGGCTGCCGTCACCCTCAGGAAGATGATCTGTATTTTGATGAAATGAAGCTTGCAGCGCAAAACGGCATTGTCCATATCCATCGTGCTTATTCTCGTTACGATGAGCAAAAAGTATATGTCCAGCATTTGTTGAAAGAAGACGGCGGCATGCTGATCGAATTGCTTGATCAAGGTGCTTATCTGTACGTGTGCGGAGACGGAAAAGTTATGGCCCCTGATGTAGAGGCTACACTGATCGATCTTTATCAAAACGAGAAACAATGCTCGAGAGAAACAGCTGAAAATTGGCTGACAACCCTCGCAAATGACAATAGATATGTAAAAGATGTGTGGAGCTGACAAAGAGGAAAGACCGCCTATTAGGCGGTTTTTTCTATTCTCATAGAAAGAGATCGATAGAATGAAGGTTGGGAAGATACAAAACACCTAATTTGGAAATGAAATATTTTGTAAAAAATAAGAATATTCTCTCATTTACTCCAATATGAAACAATCGTATGATTTTTGATATAGGACATAAAGGAGGAATATGATGAAAAAGGTGAAAATGTTACTCCCTTCTCTTCTCGTTTTTGGTGCTTTAAGTGTGCCTAGTTTTGCCCATGCCGCATCGGATTCAGTACTAACGTCTGATTATGACATGGTGACTTCTGATGGTAAAGTGATTTCTTCAAGTGATTTCCACAATGATACGAAAGCCCCCTCATCCTTTGACAAAGTGGATGATCTTTCTTCTACTGTTGGCGAAAAAGTAAAACCACTATCAAAATATTTAAAAGATTTTCAAACGAAAGTCGTCATTGGAGACGATGGTAGAACCAAAGTAGCAAATACAAGAGTGGCACCATACAATTCGATTGCTTATATTACATTTGGCGGCTCAAGCTGTACGGGAACACTCATTGCTCCTAACAAAATTTTGACAAACGGACACTGTGTGTACAATACGGCATCGAGAAGCTATAGTGAGAAAGGGACTGTATATCCTGGTATGAATGATAGTACAGCGGTGAACGGTTCAGCAAAAATGACTGAGTTCTATGTGCCAAGCGGGTATATTAATACTGGTGCAAGCCAATATGACTTTGCCGTGATTAAAACCGATACGAACATTGGCAATACGGTCGGCTACCGATCCATCCGCCAGGTGACAAACTTGACTGGGACAACCATTAAAATCTCAGGATATCCTGGTGATAAAATGAGATCGACTGGCAAGGTGTCACAATGGGAGATGTCAGGTCCTGTGACGAGAGAAGATACGAATCTAGCATACTATACGATTGATACATTCAGCGGAAATTCAGGTTCTGCCATGCTGGATCAGAACCAGCAAATCGTTGGAGTTCATAACGCTGGGTATTCAAACGGAACGATAAATGGCGGGCCGAAAGCGACAGCTGCCTTTGTTGAGTTTATAAACTATGCGAAAGCGCAATAAAAAATAGAGCTTGTTTCCTTCATAGGGGACAAGCTTTTTTGTATGAATCGATTTGATAGGATTCATATTTCTAACCTGAGAGATTTGAGATTGAGAGCCTCATCATTTTTTTCTCATGTCATCTGCGCACCACTCATACATTAAAATGACACATTTCCTTTAAGTCAAGATGATGCTTAAGATGGATGAGGAGGTCACACGCTTTTGAAGATGAAAAGAGGCTGGATCGCTGCTGTCGCCTTATGTTTTGTGATATGGATGGGCACGTTGTTTGGCGGATTTGGAGAGAAGCAGGCAGCAAAAGGGGCTGATCGATATGATCATGTCGTTCAATTTCCAAAGGAAAGGTACCCTGAAACAGGCAGTCATATTCAAGAAGCCATTCGAAAAGGGCATTCAGATGTGTGTACCATTGACCGAAATGGAGCAGATGCCCGCAGGCAAGAATCATTAAAAGGAATTCCGACAAAACCTGGCTTTGACAGGGATGAATGGCCAATGGCGGTTTGTCTTGAGGGAGGAAAAGGCGCAAGCGTTCAATATGTCAGTCCATCTGATAATAGGGGGGCAGGCTCATGGGTCGGGCATCAAATCAGCGGGTTTCCTGATGGGAAAAGAATATTATTCATTGTGAAATAAATCGGAAAGAGTCTCCCTTGAGTGGGGGGCTCTTTTGTTTATCATCAGAGCCTATTCGAGCTAGCAGGGTCAAAAGATTCAGTGGTACAATCAATCTATAAGGTACAAAGACTGACAAGAAGAAAATGTGAAGGGACATTTGCTTATGGATAAGAACAGTGCATTATACGATTTTTTTATGCAGCATGCAGAGAAGCTGACTGAAACATGGTATGAATCAATTGAGGACGATGATCCAGAATCCATATATCGTTCAACAGATTCCAGCATCATAGCAGAGCTAAAACGGCAGAATCAAGATTATTACCAGCATTTTATACGAGCTATTATTGAAGATAAGACGTATTTACATACTGAATTTAAAAAATGGTCTGAGGATTTAGCCAGTGACCCAAAGCATTTAAATACACCATTAGATTATGTCGTGAGAGAATACATGTCCAATCAAAGAGTGGTTCTGCATTACTTAAAAGAATTTATCAAACAGCGTCAAGATGAAATTGATATTGACCGCATCTTTTATTGGTATGATTTAATTTCCGAAGCGTTTAATATTTCAATCCATGTGTTTATCCAGCAATATGTGAAAAATACAACCGAAAAACTCGTGGCTCAAAGAGATATGATTTACGAATTGAGCTCGCCGGTAATTGTCCTAAAAAGCCAGATTGCGTTATTGCCTTTAGTAGGTGACATTGACACAGCGAGAGCAAAGATTATTTTAGAAAATACGCTAAATCAGTGCTCGCAAAAAGGTGTTCAGCATTTATGTATTGATCTATCGGGTGTGGTCATAATTGATACAATGGTGGCTCATCAAATCTTTGATCTTGTCACGTCACTTCGGTTAATTGGAGTAGAGACGACCATTTCAGGGATTAGACCAGAAATTGCCCAAACAGCAGTGCAGCTTGGGCTTCCTTTTAATGAATTTCGCACGGCATCATCACTTGCTCACGCGCTGGACCGAATGACTGAATTTTCTTCAATATAAAAACCAGGCCGATGAAAGGCCTGGTTTTTTATTTAGATGACAGCGTCAATTTGTGTGACTTTCCAATTTTTTTGTACTTTTTCGTACGTAACAGTTCGTTTTACTTTGCGTCCATCAAGAGTTGGGACAGTAAATTCATATGTGCGGACCGTTTGTTTTTTAGAAACAAGTTTAGGTGTGGCTTTTTCCCAATTGAGCATGTTGTCTCCATCACCGACTGGAACAGCCATTTTGCCTTTATGAACAATGAACTGATAATCTTTTAAACCATGTTTGATGGCATCTGGAGTGAAAACTTGAGATAGGTAGCTGTTTAATTTTTTCTTTGTATCAAATGTTTTAGAAAGATAGTTGTACGTCATATCTTTATAGGTAAATGATTTTAATTTGACATTAGAATGGTCTTTAATTTTGTAGCCTGACATTGCACTCCAAAAATGTTCTCTTGCATCAAGGGCAATATGTAACGCTTCTTTATTTGTCAAAGCGGCTGATTTCTTGGAAGCGGCCAATGTTGTTGTTTGTAATGAGATCATAAGCATAATAGCAGTTAATAAAACAAATAATTTTTTCAAGGCGATTGCCTCCTTTTCTCAATGAAAACTTCTTATGTTACAAATGTTACAATAATTACAGAGATATTACAAGTATTAAATCTAAATGTTTTTTATTTCTTTTGTTTCTAATTATATAACGTTTGAGGGAGACAAAAAGTTTTCATTTTTTTTATTTTTCTTCTTAATCATTATTTAACCGTTCTAAAGAAGAACGAAACGTCTTTTGGAAAAATTTCTATTTAGACGTTCAACACTCTTTTTTATTTAAGGCATATACTGTCGTGATGAATGTCTAAAGAAAGTGGTGTTTAATATGTATCATCCGTATGAAGGTATGGGGAATGGTTACTCATATGATAGGCAGATGCAGGGATTGCCATCGATTTCTATTCCTCAAATTGGAGGTTTTCCTGGGTTTCCGATTGGAGGAGGTACTTGGCCAGGTCAAGGGTCAGGCGGACAATCGGCACCGCCAGCACCGCCGCAGCATATGATTTCGCAGTATCAGCAAGCACTCTCTCAGCCTCAAAGTATGCAGTCATTTCTATTTGGGCATGGTGCAGGGGGAGGCCATCAAGCTGTACAATTTGCAGCGGGATGTAATAGAAGATGGACGATTGTGCTTTTGAGAAACGGCCAAGTATTTTTAATGTTCGTTCTTTCCTCACAGCCTTTTGGCCGAACAACTGGCTTTATATGGCCGAACTTTACATTTGGTTCCTTCCCAAGCTCAAGTATTCTTGCCTATTCTTGTGCATAAGAAAAAGCCGGTTCTCATCAGCAGCTGATGAATACCGGCTTTTTTTAATGAATATTTCGAAAAACGCCAATCACTTTACCTAGTATACTCACATTCTGTAAAATAATCGGTTCCATTGATGGATTTTCTGGCTGTAATCTAAAGTGTGTATCTTCTTTATAAAAACGTTTCACTGTCGCTTCATCTTCCTCTGTCATGGCGACCACAATATCACCATTGTTAGCAGTGCTTTGCTGACGCACAATGACATAGTCCTTGTCCAAAATACCTGCATCAATCATACTTTCTCCCATAATTTCAAGCATAAACACTTGTTCGTCTGGTGCAGCAAATGTCTCTGGAAGAGGGAAGTATTCTTCTACATTCTCAACAGCTGTGATAGGAAGGCCTGCCGTTACTTTTCCGATGACTGGAACGTTCATTACAGCACTCTTTGGAATATTCATTTCCTCTTCATCTAGTACTTCGATCGCTCTAGGTTTTGTCGGGTCTCTTCTAATTAAACCCTTTGTTTCTAGTCTAGCTAAATGTCCATGGACCGTTGAACTGGATGCTAGACCGACAGCTTCTCCAATTTCACGGACGGATGGGGGATAACCCTTGCTTTTTACTTCATCTTTGATGAATTTCAGGATATCGAGTTGTCTTTTTGATAGCTTCGTCATCTTTTGCACCTCAAAACGTCAATTTTAAAGAAATTATAGCATGTTTTTCCTAACAGTACAAACATAGGTTCGAAAAAACGTTTGACAGAAACGTTTGTTCGTATTTATAATGAGAGACAGAAAGAGCGAACACATATTCTATTAGGAGAGATGACATTATGAGGTTAAAAGAATCTATTATTTTTATTGGGGTATTCTCATTCATCGTTGGCATTTTTCTCTCACTTATTGCAGTCACAAGCCATAATGATTCAAATCAATATGTTAAAATAGAGGTTCAATCAGGAGATACTCTGTGGGGGTTAGCTGATCAAGTAAATGACAGCAAATCAATCGACAAAAATGCATTTATTGACTGGGTAACAGAACACAATGATCTTGCTTCAACAGAAATCCAGCCTGGAGACATTCTTGTCATACCCGTGAAAAAAGAGCATCCAGTCGTATATCAGCTTGCAACAGTACAGTAGAAAGGTCGATTGAAGACATGAACGCAATCATTTATGCGAGAGTAAGCACTGTGAAAGAAGAGCAGGAAACCTCGCTGAAAAGACAAGAAGAAGAACTGCTGGCTTTAGCTGCCATGCACAAGATGAATGTGGTCAAAGTCATCAAAGAAAAAGCAAGTGGATATGAGCTAGATCGTGATGGCGTGTTTGAAATGCTTGCTGCACTGAAGGAAGAGTCGATCGATGCCGTTCTTATCCAAGATGAAACACGTCTTGGAAGAGGACAAGCAAAAATTGCGCTTCTTCATTGTCTATTTAAAGAGAACGTAAAGGTATACAGCATGTTTCATAGAGGAGAGCTTGAGCTTTCAGAAGCAGATGAAATGGTCATCGAGATTGTAGGAGTCGTCGAAGAGTACCAACGGAAAATTCATAACCTGAAAATCAAGCGGGGGATGAAAAGGGCTGTTGAGCGCGGATATCAGCCTGAACTGAATTTAAGGCAGCAGAACCATGCACCTGGCCGTGAGCGTATTGAAGTGCCGATATCAGAAATTGTTCGATTAAGAAAAAATAACATGACGTTCGCCGAAATTGCCGCAACTCTTCAGGCATTAGGTTTTGACATTTCAAAAGCAACGGTGCATAGAAGGTATCAAGAATATGAAAAAGGCTTTACCACCTAAAGCGTGATTTGTTGTCAAAATGATTGATATTTAGTAGTATGTAGAGAAAATGCTTTAAAGGAGTTTGTCATGATTTCTAAAGAACAGCTTGCAAGAATAAATGAGCTTTCAAAAAAATCGAAAGAGACCGGTTTATCAGACGCTGAAAAAACAGAACAAAAGCAGTTGAGAGAAGAGTATTTGAAAGCTTTTCGTTCTTCTATGAAAAATACACTTAAAACTGTTAAAATCGTTGACCCTGAAGGAAACGATGTTACACCAGAAAAATTAAAAAGAGAAAAAGATCAGAACCTTCATTAAGGCTGTGATTTCTTGAATTTTGAAAAGATGGGAAGAATATTCTCGTCTTTTTTCATATTTGCATAACTTTTTAGGTGATCGATAAACTAAATGTGACAAAATCCTTCTTTTTCAGCGTGAAATAGTTGTGAAAAAAGGACAGTAGATTTATGATAATGGTGTACACAAGATACGGAAGGGGATTTATATGGAAACGATTGAATTGAAATCTATTGCAACAATACGTACTCTCTCCATAGACGCAATTGAAAAAGCGAATTCCGGTCACCCAGGAATGCCGATGGGTGCTGCACCAATGGCGTACGCTTTATGGACGAATCACTTAAACGTAAGTCCGCAAAATCCAAATTGGTTTAACAGAGACCGCTTTGTTTTATCTGCGGGCCATGGTTCTATGCTTCTATACAGCATGCTTCATTTAAGCGGATACAATCTGAGCATTGACGATTTAAAACAATTCCGCCAATGGGGAAGCAAAACACCTGGACATCCTGAATTTGGACACACAGAAGGCGTAGACGCGACAACGGGTCCACTAGGCCAGGGAATTGCTATGGCAGTAGGAATGGCACTTGCAGAAAGACATCTTGCGGAAACGTATAACAAAGACAACTTTCATGTTGTAGACCACTATACATACAGCATTTGCGGAGATGGAGACTTAATGGAGGGAATTTCCTCTGAAGCAGCTTCACTTGCTGGTCATTTAGGCTTAGGCCGTTTAATCGTTCTTTACGATTCAAATGACATTTCTTTAGATGGCGACTTAGATCGTTCATTCTCTGAAAATGTGAAGAATCGTTTTGAAGCGATGAACTGGGAAGTTCTTTACGTGAAAGACGGCAACAACATTGAAGAAGTAACAGCTGCTATTGAAAAGGCGAAGCAAAGCACAGACAGACCTACATTAATCGAAGTGAAAACAACGATCGGTTTCGGATCGCCAAACCGTGCGGGAACGTCTGGTGTGCATGGTGCACCGCTTGGCAGCGAGGAAGCAAAGCTGACGAAGGAAGCTTACTCTTGGACGTTTGAAGAAGATTTCCATGTACCTTCTGAAGTGTACGATCATTTCAAAGAAGCTGTCAAAGACGCTGGACAGAAAAAAGAAGCAGCGTGGAATGAATTGTTTGCGCAATACGAAAAAGAATATCCAGAGCTGGCAGCACAGCTGAAGCTTGCGATTGAAGGAAAGCTTCCTGAAAATTGGGATCAAGAGGTTCCTGTTTATGAAGCAGGTTCAAGCCTTGCCTCCCGCGCATCCTCAGGTGAAGTGTTAAATGGCATTGCAAAGCAAGTACCTTTCTTTATTGGCGGGTCTGCTGATCTTGCTGGATCAAATAAAACAACGATTAAAAACACAGATGATTTCGGTAAAAATAATTATGCCGGCAAAAACATTTGGTTCGGTGTCAGAGAGTTTGCAATGGGTGCAGCACTCAATGGTATGGCACTTCACGGCGGTCTTCGTGTATTCGGCGGAACGTTCTTTGTTTTCTCAGATTACTTAAGACCAGCAATTCGTCTTGCTGCCTTAATGGGACTTCCAGTCACTTACGTCTTTACTCATGATAGTATCGCTGTTGGTGAAGATGGTCCGACGCATGAACCGGTTGAACAGCTTGCTTCACTGCGTGCGATGCCTAACCTTTCCGTTATCCGCCCAGCAGATGGAAATGAAACAGCTGCAGCGTGGAAACTAGCTGTATCTTCAACGGATAAACCGACAGCACTAGTTCTTACTCGTCAAAACCTTCCAACGATTGACCAGGCACCAGAGAAGGCATATGAGGGAGTAGAAAAAGGTGGATACGTTGTGGTTGAAGCAGCTGATGCACAGCCTGAAGCTCTTCTACTCGCTTCAGGATCTGAGGTTGGTTTAGCCATTGAAGCGCAAAAGGCACTTGAAAAAGAAGGTATCCGCGCATCTGTTGTCAGCCTTCCTGCATGGGATCGCTTCGATCAGCAGTCAGACGAATACAAAGAATCCGTTCTTCCTAAAGCAGTACGTGCACGTATTGCAATTGAAATGGGTGCTTCACTTGGCTGGGAGCGTTACACTGGCCTTGATGGTGACGTGATTGCAATTGATAAATTTGGCGCTTCTGCACCAGGAGAAACCATTATCGAGAAATACGGCTTTACTGTCAGCAATGTAGTCAGCCGTGTGAAAGCGAAGCTGAATAAATAAACGAACTCCAAGCATCATGCTTTTTTGCTATCTGTTTGCAGAGCATTTTCATCCGCTCTGCAAACTTTTTTCTTTTTTCTTGTTTTTTTGACAAAACTAGTTTCTTCTTGCTTCATATATAGACAATTCTTTCTTTCACATTTTTGTATAATACAAGCAATAAACGAGATTGACGAAATGTGAAAGGAAGGGATAGACATGGAACGTCATTATTATATTTATTGGATTGAGGATGAATTTGCGCATCACTATTTTGGCAGAGAATCGATTTTGTTTCATTTGTTTGAGTCGTTACATTGGACGAACCGCACTGACGATGAGTTGGTTATGCTTGTGAAGCAAGTGGATTATGTGACGAAACGTATCCCTGCTTTTCATATGCACCAGCGTCTAATGAATAACTTAACGAACATTCACTATACACAAATAGGCTCGATTTACAGCGCTTCCTTACCAGATGGAAAAGGAACTGCAGCATTTATTATTAAAGACCGGTATATTCAAATGTCTGCCACTGGCAGTTATGAGGCAGAAGCGGTGTTTTTTGAAGTGCTGAGAAAAATCAGCCCTTGTTTTCTTGCGATGGACTTTAGTTCAAAGAAACACGGATGGCTCAATCCAGTAAAAGTGAGGAATTTTGTTTAAAAAAATAAAATTGAACGTGAAATGTTGTATAATAGCCTTTTGTTTAGTACACTTTATACGAGACAACATGAAGGAGGAAGAATTATGGATTTATGGGTTGTCATCCTTGTAGGCGTTGTTGCACTGCTTGCAGGAGTTGCACTCGGATTCTTTATTGCTCGTAAGTATATGATGAGCTATTTGAAAAAGAATCCACCGATTAATGAACAAATGCTTCGAATGATGATGATGCAAATGGGCATGAAACCGTCCCAGAAGAAAATCAATCAAATGATGAAAGCCATGAACAACCAAGCGAAATAATACGTACGATATTATGATCATAGATGGAACATGGTTTTAAAGAATGGACAAGCGTTGTCCTTTCTTTATTCAATTCACCTTCATCAGACGCTTAAAACCACTGTACTTGCATGAATGAAGCAGGGAAGGTGGTTTTTATTATGGCGTCAAGAGCATGTGAAAAACAAAAAACCCCTATGTCAGAGGTTTTTGTTTCGTTTATGGTCACACATATCAACTGTTCTAAAAATGGTGCGGCATGTTTGATATCATGAAGTATGATTAGTTGGCTGAGTTTGAGTGTAAGTGTCGTTGATATTGTAAGAGGAGATGATCTAGCTGCTGGCTATGTTCGATGGTCACTGTTGATGTCATCCCATTATGCAAGACAACTTTCATCAGCTCTTCTCTTTTTTCTTCGATTTGAGTTAATAATGATGTTTTTACCAAAGTCATGTTCCTTTCATGCAAATCTTGATAAAAAGAATCGATTCTATTATATCCATTTTAAGGTTTATTTTCAAATTTAAAGGATTCATTATCTTGATGTCAAATTAAATTATATAAGGTTTTAAGAGAATAGACCATCTTTATTGAGGTGATGTAAAAAAAATGAAATGATTTTGTCATCTCTTATTGTATATTGTAAGAAGGGGGTGTTCTTTTGACAGATTTGAATTACTTTTTAGCATTTGGAGCAGGATTTCTTTCTTTTATTTCACCGTGCTGTCTGCCGCTTTATCCCGCATTTTTATCGTATATTACGGGCGTTAGTATAGATGAAGTGAAATCCGAGAAGGTGATGCTGAGAAGAAGAAGTCTGCTTCATACTTTATTCTTTTTAGTAGGGTTCTCTATTATATTTATTGCGATTGGCTTTGGGACATCGTTTGTCGGGAAGTTTTTTAATGATTATCATCAAGCGATTCGTCAAATTGGAGCCATCCTCATTATTTTCTTTGGTTTTATGACTCTTGGCGTATTCAAGCCCTCTTTCCTCATGGGCGAAAAGAGAATCCAGTTCAAAAACCGTCCTGCTGGTTTTTTTGGATCCATTCTCATCGGAATGGGCTTTGCGGCTGGATGGACACCTTGTACAGGACCTATTTTATCCGCTGTCATCACACTGGCGAGTAACAATCCTGAGTCGGCGGTCATGTATATGATTGCGTATATATTGGGCTTTGCCGTCCCGTTTTTTATTCTCTCCTTTTTCATTACGAAAATGGCGTGGATCAGAAAACGTCAGCAGCTCATCATGCGAATTGGCGGAATCATTATGATTGTGGTAGGGATTTTGCTGTTCTTTGATCTGCTGACATGGATTATCATCATGTTCTCATCATT
Source organism: Bacillus sp. FSL R5-0712 (assembly GCF_038593285.1). Taxonomy (NCBI): domain Bacteria; kingdom Bacillati; phylum Bacillota; class Bacilli; order Caryophanales; family Bacillaceae; genus Bacillus; species Bacillus sp. FSL R5-0712. Next base: position 1,766,271 of record NZ_CP151981.1, read on the forward strand.
GTTTGGCGGCTTTACAGGCTTTTGAAATCGTTTTCTACAGTCGCGGCGAATGGTTTTTTTTCGTCAATTGGAGTATATTATACATAGGCTGACCTTAAAGAATAAAGGAATGATTTGATATGATGATCTTGATCTCTTCTATAATTGCGATATGTATGGCGGTGGCCGTCATGTTTATTCGCATTAAGTCATCTGCAAAACCTGCAACTGCGAAAAAAATTATTTTACCTCCTATTTTCATGAGCACTGGCGCATTGATGTTTTTCGTTCCTATGTTTCGGGTAACTGGAGCTGAATTTCTAGAAGCGATCACAGTGGGGATGTTTTTCTCGATATTTTTAATCAAAACATCGAAGTTTGAAATTAGAGGCAATGACATCTACTTAAAACGGTCAAAAGCATTTGTGTTCATTCTCATTGGACTTCTTGTCCTTCGTATCGGGATGAAGACCATCCTAAGCTCTTCTATTGATTATGGTTCATTAAGCGGGATGTTTTGGATTCTTGCCTTTGGCATGATCGTGCCTTGGCGGGTTGCCATGTATTTATCGTTTAGAAAGCTGTCTAAACAATTAGATCCGCAGCAGATTCAAATGAATTAAACCTCCTTTTTTAAAGGAGGTTATTTTAATAACGATTCATATGGCGAGTGATCAATGTTTTTTTCTTGAAGGCGCTTCAGTAAAAACTTATGATCCCGCTTTGGTGTGGCCATAATGTAGCCGCGAATGATTAAGTCTAAATTAATGCTGGCAGCCTGTTCTTTTAATGCCAGCTCACCAATTTTACCCGCTATTTTTTCTTTGGCAACATCTCTAAACAGCTCTGGCACAGGTAATACGAGTTCATTTAACAGCTGTTTGTCCTCATCCCGCCATAGGTGAAGGCTCTTTTGAATATATTCGTCCTGCCAATCAAGCTCTGATTTCCCATCTTCCTTTGGCAATCGTTTTAAAAATTTACGAAACATAAAAAAGCCACCGATTGCGAGTAATCCGATCATCACTGTACCCCAAAATAAAATGAACCACAAAAACCAGCCGCTTAACATGTTCTCACTCCTTATACCCCTTATCTCTCTATTTTATATTACATGAAGAGAGGATAGAAGAAAATAACAAAAATGTATGTCTATTTTCTCTATAAACGCCCTTTTTCATTGATAGCCGCCCATTTACTAGAATGACCCAAACCAATTAGTAGAAAAAGAATACTCTATCATATAGCGACTCTACTATTTGGCCATGGTGGTTCGCAAAAGGTATTGACTTGAAACGAACGGGAAGAGAGCCCACCTATATAAAGGTGGGCTCTTAATGTTTGAAGTGCGGGATTTGAAAGGAAAATGCACCGTTTGGATGGTCGGAACATTTTTTAATTTTTATCGATATGATTCGGTTTTCATAATCTGTTTCAATGTCTTTGTCGTTTAAATAAAAAGGGAGCATCACGCTTTTTTCAATTGGCTGTTCGCCTTCACCATTTGGATGCTGTACTGTGTAAGTCAACGTCAGCTCATGTCCAGCGAAGGTCAGCTTTACATCAGTGATCGATAAGGTGGAGACATCGATTTCGATAATATAATCACGGCTTGTTTCATAAAGATCAATTGGGAGGTGTTCATCATACCAGGCAAATGGATCATCCATTAAAACATTGAGCCAATCATCTATTTCAATAAAATCAGAGGAATTCGATTGCTTTTCATTCTCCATAAACACTCCTCCATCACATCTCATAATAAATCATATGATGAAAATGGAAATGTGTGAAAGACCTAAAACATCCCGTGTGGTCACGGGATGAGAGGGGGATCATTACATATCATGATGAGAATTGTGCTTTTGTCTTGTATGGTTGCGGTTTTTCACTTTTTTACTGCCTGATAACGGCTCAGGCTGACCGCCTTGATGCTCCTTAGGAGAGTTTTGACGGATGTCTTTCCCTGTGTTTTTATTCGTCATGATGTTTGGCTCCTTCTTATTGATTCTTTTTACGTTTTTTATTGTTTTGCCTTTGTTCTTCTGTTAAAACGAGCTGATCATCTTCCGTATAGCCTGCGCCATTACCCTGGCTTTTGGCTGCGTTCATGCCATTCATGACATGATTAGCTTTGCGTTTTGTCATGTTCTATCACCTCATTTGTAGTATGAGCCCGCCCCGCTTCGTTTATGAAGAGTAATCATTTCCTAATGATAAGTTAAACTTATTGAATTTAATAAAAGCATTGTTATTTACTTATGTATGAATTTGTTTTAAGATGAAATTGTGAGAAAATTGTGGTGAAATACGACGATTTTTCTGAGAATTGAAATTGATCTTGATCATCAAAAGGGGGATTTTGGACATGTCGAAACAGCAGCAAGTCGCTAAACAAGACGCTTTTCAATCTAGAAAAACGTTTTCGACAAATGGGAAAACGTATCACTATTATTCGTTAGAAGCACTAGAGAAACAAGGAATCGGAAATGTTTCTAAGCTGCCTTATTCCATTAAGGTACTTTTAGAATCAGTGCTTCGCCAAGTAGACGGTAGAGTGATCAAGAAGGAACACGTTGAAAACTTGGCAAAATGGGGAACTGCCGAGGTAAAAGAAATTGATGTTCCGTTTAAACCTTCTCGTGTTATTTTACAAGACTTCACGGGTGTACCAGCAGTCGTTGACCTTGCTTCTTTAAGAAAAGCAATGGCAGATGTAGGCGGGGATCCGGATAAAATCAACCCTGAAATTCCAGTTGACCTTGTGATTGACCACTCAGTACAAGTTGATAAAGCTGGAACTGAAGATGCATTAAACATTAACATGGATTTAGAATTCGAACGTAACGCAGAGCGTTATAACTTCCTTAGCTGGGCAAAGAAAGCGTTTAATAACTATCAAGCTGTCCCGCCTGCAACAGGAATTGTTCACCAAGTGAACTTAGAGTATCTTGCAAGTGTTGTTCATGCGATTGAAGAAGATGGCGAGATCATCACTTACCCAGATACATTAGTTGGAACTGACTCTCATACAACGATGATTAACGGTATCGGTGTACTTGGATGGGGCGTTGGCGGTATCGAAGCGGAAGCTGGTATGCTTGGTCAGCCTTCATACTTCCCAGTACCAGAAGTGATTGGTGCTAAATTAGTTGGAGAGCTTCCAAACGGAACAACTGCAACTGACCTTGCATTAAAAGTTACACAAGTCCTTCGTGAAAAAGGCGTAGTGAACAAGTTCGTTGAGTTCTTCGGACCGGGTGTTGCACAATTGCCGTTAGCAGATCGTGCAACCATTGCGAACATGGCGCCAGAATACGGTGCTACTTGCGGATTCTTCCCAGTAGATGAAGAAGCGCTTGCTTACCTGCGCCTTACTGGACGTGATGAAGAGCAAATTAATATCGTTGAAGAATATTCTCGTGCAAATGGCTTATTCTATACGCCAGATGCAGAAGAACCAATTTTTACTGATGTTGTGGAAATTGATCTTTCTAAAATTGAGTCAAACTTATCTGGTCCTAAACGTCCACAAGATTTGATTCCACTTTCTCAAATGAAAGAGACGTTCCATAAACACATCGAAAGCCCAGCTGGTAACCAAGGGTTTGGCTTAGATAAATCAGAGCTTGATAAACAAATCGAATTTGATCTTGCAAACGGTGAAAAAGCTGTGATGAAGACAGGTGCGATTGCGATTGCAGCGATTACGAGCTGTACGAATACATCGAACCCATACGTGTTAATCGGAGCAGGTCTTGTTGCGAAGAAAGCAAGCGAGCTCGGTATGAAAGTGCCGAACTACGTGAAAACGTCACTAGCGCCGGGTTCTAAAGTTGTAACAGGGTACCTTGTGAATTCGGGACTTCTTCCATATTTAAAAGACCTTGGATTTAACATTGTTGGATATGGCTGTACAACATGTATCGGAAACTCCGGACCGCTTGAGAAAGAAATTGAAGATGCAGTCTCTGAAAATGATCTGCTGATCACTTCTGTTTTATCAGGTAACCGTAACTTTGAAGGTCGTATTCATCCGCTTGTGAAAGGGAACTACCTTGCATCTCCACCATTAGTTGTGGCTTATGCACTTGCTGGTACGGTGAATATTGATTTAACAAAAGATCCTATCGGTGTCGATAAAAATGGCGAGAACGTTTATTTCAATGACATTTGGCCATCAATGGATGAAATCAACAGCGTCGTTAAAAGCACTGTCACACCTGAGCTATTCCGTTCAGAGTATGAAACTGTTTTTGACAACAATGACCGCTGGAATGAAATTAAAACGACGGATGATGCATTGTATAAATGGGATGAAAATTCCACATACATTGATAACCCGCCATTCTTTGAAAACCTATCAGTTGAACCTGGTAAAGTTGAACCGCTTAAAGGCTTGCGCGTCGTTGCGAAGTTCGGTGACTCTGTCACAACTGACCATATTTCTCCTGCTGGAGCGATTGGTAAGGACACACCGGCGGGCAAATACTTGCAAGAAAGAGGCGTATCGCCTAGAGACTTTAACTCATATGGATCTCGCCGTGGTAACCACCATGTCATGATGAGAGGTACTTTTGCAAACATCCGTATTAAGAACCAAATTGCACCAGGAACAGAAGGCGGTTATACAACTTACTGGCCAACTGGTGAAGTGACATCGATTTATGATGCATGCATGCGTTATAAAGAGGATGGAACAGGTCTTGCGATCTTAGCAGGTAAAGATTACGGAATGGGTTCTTCACGTGACTGGGCTGCTAAAGGAACAAACCTTCTTGGAATTAAATTTGTTCTAGCTGAAAGCTTTGAGCGTATCCACAGAAGTAACCTTGTCTTCATGGGCGTACTTCCTCTGCAGTTTAAAGATGGAGAAAGTGCAGAAACTCATGGTCTAACAGGAACAGAAACATTTGAAGTTCATGTTGACGAAACAGTTCGTCCACGTGATCTCGTCACTGTGAAAGCAATTGACACAGATGGAAACGAGAAAACGTTTGAAGTGGTGGTTCGCTTTGACAGTGAAGTCGAAATTGACTACTATCGTCATGGCGGTATCCTTCAAATGGTACTTCGCGAAAAATTGGCAAGCAACTAATACAGCAAAGAAGAGAAGGCGATCCAACAGCTTTCTCTTCTTTTTTAAAATAGTGGAGGATCAATCATGTGGAAAAAAGGAATGGCAAGCGCTGTTTTACTTGTGTTGATTGGTTTACTTGCGTGGAATTTATTTGGGCCAAAAGAGCCCGCAATCGGTCTTGAAAAAGGGGATCAAGCCCCTGATTTTGAACTGAAAACCCTTGACGGCAAAACCGCCTCGTTATCTGATTACCGAGGGAAAAAGGTGCTCATTAATTTCTGGGCGACATGGTGTAAGCCGTGCAGGACGGAAATGCCGGATTTAGACGCGATTAGGAGCGAAAATGACCAAGTTGAAGTACTAGCAGTGAATTTAACGACCACTGAAAAGAGTGTGGATCATGTGGCAGCATTCACAAAAGAATTAAAGGTGAGCTTTCCTGTTTTATTGGACCAAAAAGGCATTCAAGCAAGATATCAGGTGCTTTCATACCCAACGACATACATATTAGATGAAAAAGGACGCATCATGTCTGTGAAGCATCAAATGCTGACAAAAAAAGAAATTGAAAAAGAGCTGGATCTATAATGATTCAGCTCTTTTGCTTATTTTCTAAATGTTTTGGCGAAAATGTAATCATACATATATGGAGGTGAGTGAAAATGAGAAGAAGAAAACGACGCACATTTGAAGAGCTTGTGCTTGAAAATAAAAAAGAATTATTAAGCAATGAGGAATTTTTAAACCAGCTTGAAGAAAAGTTGGAAGAGCGATTTAGACAGAAATAAGTTATGAATTATCCGTTTTCGTTCATCCTAAAGAAGAGGGAGGGATGAATAATGGGTAGAGAGCATGATAAACAAGCGCAGTTTACACCAGACCATTTAGGGACAAAACCTGTAGCATACAAACGGAATAAAGGTAAAAAGATGCATAATAAATCAAATGAACAGCCTGATGTGATACAGACGAAGGGCGAATAAGGAGGGAATCGTGATGAATGACAAGTCCTATCAATCCAATCCAGATGATCGTTCTGATAATGTTGAAAAGCTGCAAGATATGATCGAGAACACACTTGACAATATCGATGAATCTGAAGCAGCGATGTCCCTTTCGACAGATTCAGAAAAGCAAATGATCAAACAAAAAAACGAAAACCGCAAAATGAGTATTGACGCGATGCGTTCTGAGATCAAGGACGAAGAAGCGGCAAGAAAGAATGGTTATACCGAATAAACCAGGGATTCCTGGTTTATTTTATTGCCTCTTTTTAGAAGAACCATTTGGAATGTGGTAAAATGGCAGAGACAGACCTTAGGTTTTGATAGGAGAGCGATGAAAACGTGTATGTATCCAAAAAAGAAATAGAAGTCCGTTATGCAGAAACAGATCAAATGGGCATCGTGTATCATGCCAATTATTTAATTTGGATGGAAGTCGGCAGAACAGCATTGATTAAAGAATTAGGGTTTTCCTATGCGCAGCTAGAAGCAGATGGTGCTCTTGCACCTGTGATAGACTTGCAGGTTCAATATAAAAAACCATTGCTGTATGGTGAAACAGCATCCGTTCATACATGGATTGAAGAATATAATGGTCTCAAAACGGTGTATGGCTATGAAATTCAAAAACCTGATGGACAAACAGCGATTACAGGGACAACCTCACATATATGTGTGGATAAAGACACCTTTAGACCTATTCAATTTAGAAAAGCCTTTCCTGCCTGGCATAAAGTATATGAACAGTCGAAGAAGCAGGTTTAATTTATGGCTTTTGGTATTAAACGAAGCGATTTAAACGCTTGGAAATCAGCTGTCCAGCAAGGAAAAGTTGCTTTTTTAACACACTACTGGCTCGATGACCGTTTTCCAAATGCCAATACTGTCACAAAAGCAGCCTGTCAGGATATGAAGCGGTTAGTTGAGTGGGGAGAAAGACATGGACTAAAAAAAGAATGGATTCATGACCGCGAAGGGTTTCCTCATTTTGACTTGATCGGTGAGCCGCAAAAAAGAATTCTGCAAAAGGAACGATCTTTAGGGAAGATTCAGGAGTATGGGCTGTATATTGAAGTGTAAAACAAAAAAGATACCCGAGGGATGAGGTATCTTTTTTGTTTATTCATAATGAAATTCTGGTTCTTTCACGGACTCGTTATAATCAATATGCAGATCATGGTTGTCAAAGTACCAAATATCACTTTCCTCAATAAAGAAAGTAATACCTTCTATTTCAGCGGTTGCGCCGGCATTTTGAGGTTCATCTTTTGCGACGCCGAGAGAAAAGCCTTTTTGTACATTACTGCACCCGCCATATCTCACAAAAAAGCGAACTTGATCACCTTTTTCTAAATCTAATTCATCCTTGTACCAATTGAGTGCATCTTCTTTTATCGTTAATTTCAATGTGATCGCCCCTTTTTGAAGTCATGCTGTTTTTAAAATGCAGGATGCAAAAACAGCTTTTCTTTACTTTTACCACATATTTAAATGGATGAAACGGCTAGAGCCATTTGATTTTCGGTTCAGTTTTGTTGAGAATTCGTTTGAGGTTGGCGATGTGTCTGTAGATCACAAAGCCAGCAAGAACGGCAACAACAATGATTAAGAATAGGTCTTTGGTGAATATGCTGTAAATGAATGTATAGATCCCGGTCAGCATAGATGATAGTGAAACATATTTACTAATGTATAAAAATAAGAAAAAAGCAGCGATCATCGTGATAAATAGGAATGGGGCATAAAATAGCAGCACACCGCCTGATGTAGCGACTGCTTTTCCCCCTTTAAATTTTGCAAAGACAGGAAAGCTGTGACCGATAACAGCAGCAACTCCTGCTAATAAGGGATGGATGTCCAGCTGCATGAAAAACGGTAAAGCTGAAGCAAGCGTCCCTTTTAGGATATCAGCAGTAATCACAATAGACCCTGCTTTTACGCCAAGTGTACGAAATGCATTCGTCGCACCTAGGTTTCCGCTGCCATGTTCACGGATATCGATACCCTTTGCAGCTTTCCCGACAATGAGACCGGATGGAATACTGCCGAGAAGATAAGCCAAAATAAACATCAAAGCAATTAACATCTGCATAACTCCTTTATATTCTCCCTCTTGTCTTACATTTTAACATGATCTTGTGAAAAACATGGGGAACTTTTTTTGAAAAAATCGAAAGCAGATGGATTCGGCTTTGTTTTTAAGCAGAAATTCGCTAAAATGGAGGAAAAGGAGTGTCTTGATGAACAATCCTACGAAAGAAGAAATCGGCCGTATATTAAAAAGCAGTAAACGAATTGCTGTTGTTGGATTATCAGATCAGCCGCACCGGACGTCTTATATGGTGTCTAAGGCGATGCAGGATGCCGGGTATGAGATGATCCCAGTGAATCCAACGATCGATGAAGCACTCGGTGTGAAAGCAGTCGCTTCTTTAAAAGATATAAAAGAGCCTGTTGATATCGTCAATGTCTTTAGACGTTCAGAGTTTTTACCAGAGGTGGCAGAAGAGTTTCTCGAAATAGACGCACCTGTTTTTTGGGCGCAGCAAGGCATATATCACGAAGAAGCGAAAAGGCTGATTGAGGAAAATGGCAAGGTCGCCATCATGGATTTATGTATCAAGGTGGCTCATGCGATGACAAAAACTCATTAAATCGTCAAAAATCCTTGGTTTTTCAAGGATTTTTGCTTTTTTGTTGCAGAAATATATTTGCGATTCTGAAAGAAAGCGATAAAATAAGGCGACAGGGACATATCGGCGGCCTTGCATATCGAGAAAAAGAGCGATAAGATCAATATAGAACATTTGTTCTGTTTTGATAAAACCATCATATGATTGCATTTGGCTTATGAAACAGTCTTGTTTATAATGGACTTCTAGTTCTGATTGCAGAATGTAGAATGATTCTCATAGCTGTGCAAAAGAGCATGTATTGGTGAATGACACATGCATGATGATGATGCAGCTTATTAAAGTGGACAGTAATGAGCAGCATGATCATCATTAAAATCTAGAGAGATCATTTGATGATTAGCCGGTTATGTTTGTTAGTGAAAGGGGATTAAGCATTTGGTTAAAAAGCAGCAAGTAGATTATAACGATGATTCTATTCAGGTGCTAGAGGGGCTTGAAGCGGTCCGTAAACGTCCAGGGATGTATATTGGATCTACGGATTCGCGCGGTCTTCATCACCTTGTCTATGAGATTGTAGACAACTCTGTCGATGAAGTGCTCGCTGGCCATGGAGATCATATCATTGTCAAAATACATAAAGATAACAGCATTTCCGTCCAAGATAAAGGGCGTGGAATGCCTACTGGTATGCATAAGCTTGGAAAACCGACACCTGAGATCATTTTAACGGTCCTGCACGCAGGCGGAAAATTTGGTCAAGGCGGATATAAAACAAGTGGTGGACTTCACGGAGTTGGGGCATCTGTTGTGAACGCGCTGTCAGAATGGCTCACTGTCACAATTGAACGTGACGGATTTATTTATCATCAGCGGTTTGAAAACGGCGGTAAACCTGTCACATCACTTGAAAAAGTCGGAAAATCGAAAAAAACGGGAACACTGATTCATTTTAAGCCGGATCCTACCATGTTCAGTGTCACGACCTATAATTTCGATACATTATCAGAGCGTTTAAGAGAATCTGCCTTTTTATTAAAAGGGTTAAAAATAGAGCTGATCGATGAACGGCATGATGTACAAGAAACGTTTTACTATGAGACAGGCATTGAAGCCTTTGTTGCTTATTTAAATGAAGAAAAAGATGTTCTCAGTGAAGTCGTCTCATTTGAAGGAGAGCATCAGTCCATTGAAGTAGATTTTGCTTTTCAATTTAATGATGGCTATTCGGAAAATATCCTTTCTTTCGTTAATAACGTCAGAACAAAAGATGGCGGAACACATGAGTCTGGTGCCAAAACGGCCATGACGAGAGCCTTTAACGAATATGCTCGCAAAGTCGCTCTTTTAAAAGAAAAAGACAAAAATTTAGAAGGCACTGATATTCGCGAAGGACTGTCTGCTATTATTTCTGTCAGAATTCCTGAAGAGCTGCTTCAATTTGAAGGGCAGACAAAAGGAAAGCTTGGGACAAGTGAGGCACGTTCAGCTGTTGACGCTGTCATTTCTGAAAAACTTGCGTATTTCCTTGAAGAAAACCGGGAAACAGCCACTCTTCTTGTGAAAAAAGCGATTAAAGCGCAGCAGGCAAGAGAGGCTGCTAGAAAAGCCCGTGAAGAAGCAAGGAGCGGCAAGAAACGGAAAAAGTCTGAAGCCACGCTGAGCGGAAAATTAACACCTGCTCAATCTAGAAACCCAGCAAGAAACGAACTATACCTAGTAGAGGGTGACTCAGCGGGCGGGTCAGCAAAACAGGGGCGCGACCGTAAATTCCAGGCGGTGCTGCCGCTGCGCGGAAAGGTCATCAATACAGAAAAAGCAAAGCTTGCTGATATTTTCAAAAACGAAGAAATCAACACCATTATTCATGCAATTGGTGGAGGCGTCGGTGTCGATTTTAATGTAGAAGACATCAATTATGACAAAATCGTGATCATGACAGATGCGGATACGGATGGAGCGCATATTCAAGTGCTTCTATTAACATTCTTCTACCGCTATATGAAGCCGCTGATTGAGCATGGCAAAGTGTTTATTGCACTCCCGCCTTTATATAAAGTCAGCAAAGGCTCAGGGAAAAAAGAAATCATTGAGTACGCATGGTCTGATGAAGAAATGGATGATGTATTGAAGAAAGTTGGAAAAGGGTACACGATTCAGCGCTACAAAGGGTTAGGTGAAATGAATGCCGACCAGCTATGGGAAACGACAATGAATCCAGAATCGAGAACACTTGTCAGGGTCAAAATTGATGATGCTGCACGTGTGGAACGCCGCGTCACAACTCTAATGGGTGACAAAGTAGAACCACGCCGTAAATGGATTGAAAAGAATGTCGCCTTTGGACTTGATGAGGAAAGCAACATTCTTGAAAATGAAAACTTGTCGCTAGCTGAGGAGGTTTAAACATGGCACAACAAGAACGATTTCATGATTTACCATTAGAAGAAGTAATCGGCGACCGCTTTGGCCGCTATAGTAAATATATTATCCAAGACCGTGCGCTTCCAGATGCACGTGATGGACTAAAACCTGTACAACGAAGAATTTTATATGCGATGTATGCAGAAGGAAATACGCAGGATAAAAACTTCCGTAAAGCCGCTAAAACAGTCGGTAACGTGATTGGTAACTATCACCCGCACGGAGACTCATCTGTTTATGAAGCGATGGTAAGAATGAGTCAGGAGTGGAAAGTACGAAATGTACTGATTGAGATGCATGGGAATAACGGGAGTATCGATGGTGATCCGCCTGCTGCCATGCGTTATACGGAAGCAAGGCTGTCTGCTATTGCTTCAGAGCTTTTAAAGGACTTAGACAAGGAAACGGTCGAATTTGTCGCAAACTTTGATGATACAAGTAAAGAGCCCGTTGTATTACCAGCGATGTTCCCAAACCTTCTTGTGAACGGATCAACAGGGATTTCAGCCGGCTATGCCACAGATATCCCTCCGCATCACTTGGGAGAAGTCATTGATGGCGTTATTAAACGAATCGAACAGCCCCATTGTACGGTTGAGGATTTAATGACGGTCATCAAAGGGCCAGATTTCCCAACAGGTGGTATCATTCAAGGTGTAGCCGGTATTAAGAAGGCGTATGAAACAGGAAAAGGAAAGATTATGATTCGAGGCAAAGCGGAGATTGAAACCATCCGCGGCGGACGCCAGCAAATCGTGATCACAGAAATTCCTTACGAAGTGAATAAAGCCAATCTTGTCAAAAAGATGGACGAGTTCCGAATTGAAAGAAAAGTAGAAGGCATTTCAGAGGTCCGAGATGAAACAGACCGTACTGGGCTTCGAATCGTAGTAGAGCTGAAAAAAGAAGCAGATGCAAATGGTGTGCTGAATTTCTTATATAAAAACTCAGATCTGCAAATCCCATATAACTTTAATATGGTAGCGATACATAATCGAAGACCGACCTTAATGACGCTCACCACTGTACTAGATGCATATATTGCCCATCAAAAAGAAGTGGTGACGAACCGCTCAGCGTACGAGCTTCGTAAAGCGAAGGAACGCCACCATATTGTCGACGGATTGATTAAGGCACTTTCCATCTTAGATGAAGTTATTGCCACAATCCGCTCCTCTAATGATAAGCGTGATGCAAAGAACAACTTGATGGCGAAATATGACTTTACAGAAGCACAATCAGAAGCGATTGTTTCACTCCAGTTATATCGTTTAACGAATACAGATATTACGCAATTAAGAGACGAAGCAAGAGAGCTAGATGTGCGCATAGCAGAGCTTGAAGACATTTTAGCGAACGAGAAAAAGCTGCTGAAGGTCATTACAAACAGCCTGAAAAAGCTCAAAAAGACATATGCTGATGAGAGAAGATCCGTTATTGAGGAAAAAATCGAAGAAATTAAGATTAACCTTGAAGTGATGATCGCATCAGAGGATGTTTATGTGACAGTCACAAAGGATGGTTACATTAAGCGAACAAGCCAGCGCTCCTATGCTGCCTCTAACGGTAAGGACTTTGGCATGAAGGATACTGACCGGTTGATTCATCAGTTTGAAATGAATACAACGGATGTTCTTCTGCTGTTTACGAATAAAGGAAGCTACATTTATTGTCCTGTTCACCAGCTGCCAGATATACGCTGGAAAGACATGGGGCAGCATATTACGAATATCATTTCGATTGATCGCGAGGAATCAATCCAAAAAGCCATTCCAATAAAAGAATTTGATGAAACGTCATATCTTTTATTCTTTACGAAAGGCGGAATGGTGAAGAAAACGGAGCTTCTTCAATATAAAGCGCAGCGTTATTCGAAACCGCTTGTTGCCTTGAACCTAAAAGGTGACGATGAACTCGTCGATGTTCATGTCACAACAGGACAGCAGGAATTGTTTATTGCAACGAAAAATGGTTACGGTTTGTGGTTTGATGAAGAAGAAGTAAGTGTTGTTGGACCGAGAGCGGCCGGCGTCAAAGGAATCAACTTGAAGGAAGGGGACGAGGTAGTCTCTGGCCAGATCATTGATCCGAAAAACGATGTCCTTGTGCTCACGACACAAAGAGGGGCTGTAAAGCGAATGAACCTCTCTGAATTTGATAAAACATCAAGAGCGAAACGCGGAGTTCTTATGCTGAGAGAATTAAAGAAAAACCCGCACCGTATTGTGGCTGTGATCGCTGCAGCGCTGCACGATACACTTGAGATAGATACCGAAAAAGGTACAACGATTCCACTTGATATTTCTACTTTAAGAGCAAATGACCGCTATAGCAATGGATCATTTATTGTAGATGAGGAAGAGCAGGGAGAAGTGACTCATGTCCTTCTGACACCTGAACCTGCACCAGATGATAATAAATAAGCAAACGAAAACCCCCTGCGACTGGCAGGGGGTTTCTTTTATATACGGGTCATTTAGCTCTCGTGGTTGCCAAACATGCTTGTAATGGCGTGCACTACTTCAATTCCTTGGTAGACGAAAAGAGAAAGTGAAGTGACAGAGAAAAGACCTAGAATGAAAATTCTTAAGAAAAATAACATCGTGTAAAACCTCCCAATTTTTGTTTTGATTTAGATGGTTGGGTTAAACACGAGCTTGTCGGAAATAAGAAGATTGATAGAACACTGCAAGTAAATGCTTCTTTTTCCGGTCAAATCGATCAGTATGAGTGATGCGTGCAAATCCAGCTGTCATACTGCCAATAATCAGCAGTGCTGTAAATGCGGCAAATACTGCGTTCACATGTTTTTGTTTCTTTTCATCGCCCATTGTCTGGACGATTTTCATTTCATGTGATTCTTGATCGGCAACCACCTTAGCATGATGGTATACCTGAACGGAATGAGGCATTGAGAACAAATGAAAACTTGCAAGTGCTATGCATAAAACACCTAATTTTAATAGCATATTTTTTTTCATTTTTCTCACCCCTTCCTGGTTATTTTCATGATCTTACCACGTTTTCAGTTATTTGAAAAGTCTTATTTTTTTACTTTCCCTCTTTAAAAAAGCGATAAACATCACGACATCTATAGGACTGTTTCACTTCATGAAAGGTTTCAATTTTATTTTTTAAATTTAAAAAAAGTGCCATGATCACAAAGGATCAGACACTTTTAGTCGCTTGTAATGAATGTGGTTTTGCTACAGCTTTAGTAAAGATTCCTGCAATACATATGGCAAATAGAACAAAGATAAAGGCATGAAGGAGTCCAACCTGATTGGCAAGCAGCCCTAAAATAGGAGGACCGGAAAGGGAGGCTGTGTAACCAGATAAGGTCACAATACTAACGCGTTTGACAGCGTACCGGCTATCATCGCCAGCAGCAGAAATGGTCAGCGGAAAGCCTAAAGATGCGCCAAGTCCCCATAAAAAGATTGATATCATACATACAACAAGTGAAATCTTCAAAATGACTAAGAATAGGCCGGCAGCTGCTGATAAAATCGCAACTCTTAGCAATAATACTCTGCCAAAGCGATCGATCAAACGTCCGCTGATCAGTCTGCCGCTAATCATGCCGCACAAAAACAAAGCATAGATGACTGTACTCATGGAATGTGAAACTTGGTAGCCATCCACCATTGCAAGTGGAATCCAATCATTGGCGGAGCCTTCGACAAACGCAAGACATAAGGCGATCATCGCAAGAGATATCGTTCGTTTGTTCAGCCATGCCGTTTGAGTAGGCTCAACTGTATCGGACTGTTTCTCATGCTGATCCTTTCCTGTCCCGTGCGGAATAAACCGTGTACAAATCAATATGCTGAGGAAAAGCAGAAGGGCAATAGCGAGAAGGTGTATCAATACAGAAACCCCTAAATGGATAAAAAGAATACCAGCACCTGCTCCAATAAAAGTCCCAATGCTAAAGGAAGCGTGCAATATAGGCAGAATGGTTTTCTTGATGCTGTACTCAATCTCTGTTCCTTCTAAGTTCATCGCTACATTGCACATGCCAGAGCCTGCGCCAAAAAGAAAAAGACCAGAAGTGACGACAAAGATAGAAGAGAGTGTTGAACCAATGGCAAGAGTAGTAAATCCAAGGAACATCAAAAAAGCACTGATCACAATCGCCACTCGGCCGCCTTTTTTGCGGACGAATACATTTGAAAGAACAAGCCCAACAATTGAACCAACGGATAAACCGAGTAAAATAAGTCCCATTGTTCCTGTGTTTGCTTGTAATAAATCTCTCACTTCCGGTGTCCGTGAAAACCATGTAGAAATGGAGATACCAGACATCGTAAAGATCACAATAATTGCTTTATACCACTTTAATTCCATCTAATCCCTCACATTTAAAGATATATATGTTATTGAACAAATCTACTCGATTATAAATGAGACTTGCTGATTCGTAAATAACTTGCTGGAGGAACAAGGTCAATTCTAGTCAAAAGAAATCATTCCTTCCCAATTCTTATGATGAGAAGGTAAAATAAACATAAAGGGGGCGGTAGGATGTAATCATATCGCATCGGTATAAATAGAAGGGAGGAGGAGACCAACATGAAAAGTGAAAAGGAAAAAATGATTCAAGGAGAACATTATGTATCTAGTGACCAAACACTGATCGCAGATCGTGAAAGAGCGAGACAATTGACATACGCATATCAGCAAACCAATCAGCAAGAAAAAAGAACATCCATTTTAAAGGAATTATTAGGCGCTTGCGGAAATGATGTCGTTTTTGAAGGAAGACTGCAGTGCGATTACGGATACAATATCGAGATTGGTGAGCATTTTTTTGCGAATTTTGATGCAGTGTTATTAGACGTTTGTAAAATTACCATTGGACATCATTGTTTATTAGGTCCGAATGTACATATTTATACGGCTGGACACCCGCTTGACCCGATAGAACGTGCAAAAGGCATTGAATTCGGCAAACCAGTCACCATTGGAAACCATGTATGGATTGGCGGCGGTGCTATTATTAATCTAGGTGTCACAATTGGCGACAATGCTGTCATTGCATCTGGTGCCGTTGTGACAAAAAATGTTCCAGCAAATGTGGTGGTTGGCGGAAATCCTGCGAAAATCATTAAATATCTTGATGAATCAAAATCTGGCGAATAACGTTGGATTTTGATTTTTTCTATTTTGTCTCAATAAGATAAGTATACTTAATTTTGAGACGAGGGAAATTCATTGTTTGTTTAACTTCCTAGAATATATATTATGTAAACTAAGAAATGAGAATACATATTTGAGTGTCGATATTTAATTTCACAACCTCTACCACCTTCTCAATAAATTAGATCGGTCGTAAAGGTTGTGCCTTTCCTTATTGGCTGCTACAGTAAATTAAATACTTTGGGATATTTCGTTTAAAAATATTTTTCTCTTTTCATCTGTTGTTAAATTAACTCTCGAAAAATGAATCCATTTGGTGTCTTCATTTTTAAGTCCCAAGTCAGCAAGAGTTCGGTTAATAAAAACGCTTTGAATCGCATTCCCACCTTCAGATTCTATATAATCCTTATCTGTTGTAGATGTTGAGATCACGGTTGTTTTTTTAATATATGTCAACAAACCTTTTAAAGCCCCAGTGTTTTGATCTTCTAAGAATGCGAAACCTCTTAACATGACTTTATCAATAAATCCTTTTAAAATTGCAGGTAAATCCCACCACCAGACAGGAAATATAAAAATTAATTCAGTTGACTGACTTAATTTCTTTTGATAATCCTTAACTAATTGATCAGGCGTTTCTCCTTTATGAAAATACTTCAATTCCTCAGCTGAAAAAACGGGATTGAACCCATCTTTATATAAATCAATCACTTGAAATGGTTCTCTCTTTGTTTCTAGATTTTCTGTAATGGAAGTCAAAATGGCATGATTATAGCTTCCATCCCAAGGATGTGCATAGACAATTGTTTTCATGATTCATTCACCCTTTTTTGTTATTTTCATCATATTTTGATGTACATTCATTTTATTGTATGCTATAACGTACTACAAGTACGGTAATTAAAGTGCGATACTAACCTAAAGGAGAGTGTGAAATGACCAAAGAATCCTTTACAGCTCATGCTGATCTAAAAGAAACTGGATTTGGGTACACTTTATCATTAATTGGTGGGAAATATAAGATGACGGTACTGTATGCTTTATATGCAAACAATGCGCCTATTCGCTATAATCAGTTGAAACGAATGCTTGGGGCAATCTCTTTTAAAACATTAACCAATACACTAAAAGAACTTGAAGCAGATCAGTTAATTAATCGTAAAGAATATCCTCAAGTGCCTCCAAAAGTAGAATATAGTTTATCGGAAAAGGGATTATCATTGATCCCTGTATTAGATGCGATTTGCTATTGGGGTGAAGAACAAATGAAAAAATAGTTAGACGTTGAGTGAAATTGTACTTTTAGGCAAAAGGGTGTACATTCAGTCAAAAAAAGAGCATCTCTCTTGAGATACTCTTAGAACATTGATAAATCTCATGGAATATTAAGTTGTCTTTCTCTTATTTTTTGTTTGAGTTATGCTGCAAATAAACAACATGAGTTTGTAAAAATTCTTCTAAACCATGTTTACCATCTGCTCCGCCAATTCCAGATTTCTTACGACCTGCGTGGAATCCTTGAAAAAAATAGAGATTCCAAATGGAAACTCTATTTTTTATATCAACCAACCTTACACAATGAAATAAAAAGCTTTTAAAGGTCCATGCACACCTACTACCAAATTCATTTCGATATCTGCAGAATTACTTGGTCCAGAAATAAAGTGAATACAAGAAGCAACAGCTTCTCCCTTTTCAACACGTTGGTTTAGGTCAGAAACAGCCTGTGTAATACGTGCCACAATCGTTTCACGCGGGATAATCGTGACATAGACAGTCGGCAAAAAGTGAAGTGCGCGCCCTTGTCCCTCATGAGTTTTTACAACGATTGTTCCTGACTCGGCAAGTGCATAGTCACTGAATGTAATACCAATATTGGCTTTTTCGGCGAGGGAATGATTCGCTTCACGTCCTCTTTTTGAATCCCATACATGTACCTCTATATTTTCTTCCGGCCATTCTTTTTCAAGTAATTCTGTTAAGCCATATTCTTTGAAACGTGAATCTTGGGCTGTCATTACAGGCCCCCCGCCATGTTCAGCAACAATTTTCTTTAAAGCTTCAGCTAAGTGATCTTTTGTTGTTTCAAAAACAGTAGTATGAATTTTGCTGCAGTGCTCTGTGAACGTAGCGATTAACTCCTTTTCTGTATAACCTTTCATTACATCCCAGTTTACGTTATTCTTCCACTCTGGACGTACAACACCACTTATTCGTCTTTCCCGTCCCAGCTGTTTAGCCACATGATTTAAAAAAACTTCCTGATTTTGAGCTGTTCCTCTCATTACTTTTCACCACCTTTTTTATGATTGTCAAACCAGTCTCGAAAACGTTCTTTACTTGGAGCTGGGAATTCTCGAATTTCAGTCCAATTTTTTAATGGGCCAATTCCTTTGGAGACTCGATCTCCTGATACAATGGGCTTCATAGCTGCAGGTGCCATTTTTGTACCTAGTTTGTATAGAGCAGCAGATGATGCTCCCATTCCAAACATTTTCATCGCTAGTTTCTCACCGAGAGGAGCACGTCCTTCTTTTTCAACAATTACTTGACGATGTTTTAAAAGTAGTTCGTGTAGCGGAATTTTAACTGGACAAGCATCAGTACATGCTGCACAAAGAGTTGATGCATATGGCAGTTCTTTATAATCGTCATATCCACCTAAAAGTGGACTTAATACTGCACCAATGGGCCCCGGATAGATAGAGCCATAAGAATGTCCTCCGACATGACGATATACTGGACATACATTAATACATGCTGCACAACGGATGCATTGTAATACTTGTTGGAACTCAGACCCTAAGATTTCAGAACGGCCGTTATCAACGACAACAAGGTGAAATTCTTCTGGACCATCTGCCTCTTCTTCATATTTAGGCCCTACTGTTGTAATGTAACTCGTTAGCTTTTGCCCTACTGCACTTCTGCAAAGCAATCCAACGAGTACATCCAGCTCCTCCATTGTTGGTACAAGACGTTCCATTCCCATTACAGCGATTTGCGTTTTTGGAATAGCAGTTACAAGATCCGCATTTCCTTCATTGGTCACTAAACAGATTGATCCTGTATTTGCAACGGCAAAGTTGCAACCGGTGACACCGATTTCTGCTTCAAGAAATTTTTCGCGCAGGATTTTACGAACAAATTTTGTCATCTCGTAAGGATCTTCCGATTTTCCATAACCTAGTTTTTCTTGAAATACATCACGAATTTGTTCTTTTTTCATATGAAGAGCCGGCGCTACAATGTGGGAAGGTGGTTCATGATCATCAACTTGCAAAATGTATTCGCCAAGGTCACTTTCTACTACTTCACAACCTATGTCTTCTAAAGTTTTATTCATTTCTATTTCTTCGGTTACCATTGATTTTGATTTCACGACTTTCTTGGCTTGTTTTTTTTCTGCAACTTCCTTCATGTATTGAGCGGCGTCTTCTTTTGTTTTCGCAAAAAAGACATGTCCCCCGCGTTTTGTAACATTTTCACTTAATTGCATTAAGTAATAATCTAAATTCTCCAGCGTGTGTTGACGGATTTGCTCCCCTAAATCGCGCCATTCTTCCCAGTTCCCAAGCTCTTCACTAGCTGCCAAACGACGTGTATATAGGCGTTCTTGAGCTGTAGACACAGCTTCACGCATCGTAGAATCTTGGATTCCTTTATCAATACGTTCATTAAATTTTTTATCACTAATTTTCATGCTCATGTCGTGTTCCCCCCTTGAATTAACGGCTATTTAATACCTCTGCAATATGCAGTACCTGCGCTGATTTTCCTAAACGTTCTATTCGTCCTCCAATATTCATTAAACATCCACAATCTGCACTAATTAAATAGTCCGCACCGGTCTGTTCAACACTTTCCACTTTTTCGTCTACCATTTGTTCAGATATTGGCATCATTTTCACAGAAAAAGTTCCACCAAATCCACAGCAATTTTGGGCGTTGGGAAGGTGCTCAACCTCTAATTCTTTTACATTAGAAAGCAGCGTAAAAGGTGCTTCCTTCACACCTAGCAAACGTGTCATATGACAAGATGTATGATAGGTCGCTTTCCCTTTTAAACGTGCCCCTACATCTGTAACCTTTAACACCTCTACGATAAATTGAGTTAGTTCATACGTTTTCTCAGCAAGCCGCCTTGCTCGCTCCTCCCATTGAAAATCTCCTTTGAATATATGTGGATATTCGTGGAACATTGCTGCACAAGAACCAGAGGGAGTTACTATATACTCTGCATCTTCAAAGGTTTGGATCATATTTTTCGCTGCTTGCTTGGCTTCGGCAGCATAGCCACTATTATAGGCGGGCTGGCCACAACATACTTGTGATGTAGGAAATGATACTTCACAACCAAGGTGTTCAAGTATCTCAACTGTTGCCTTACCGACATTCGGCTGGAAAGTATCAATTAAACATGTAATAAATAAGCTCACTTTCAATTTTAAAACCTCCTCTTAACGAATATTTAGATTTACCTGATCGGCTGATGACTGAAAAATAAAAGCAGGCCCCTTCTCTCATAAGTATTTTATTGTGTATTCTCCATGTGAGATGAATATGATTCCCTTCAATTAGCACGCGTAGAGTGGAAAAAACATTGAGTTGTAACCTATTCATCTAAAAAGGAATCCTTGTAATATAAACAAGGGAATTGATCTATTAGACCCTTCCCCTGACTGTATCTCTTTGTAAATTTACTAGTTAGCCTTTCATGATTTTTTAGGCTAAAACAGAGTTTCTTTTTGTTAATACATCTTGCTCATATTGTTTCACTTCTTCCAGCCATGTTTCTTTTACAGGCACGCCCATTTTTTCACAATAGTAATCCCAGATTGCACCGAAAGGATACGTTTTGAATTCCTCTATTAATGCTAATCTTTCTGTAAAGTTTCCATCTTCCTGTAACTGTTTTAAATGTTCATTTGGTACTAACATTTTAATAAATAATGAAAATCGTCAGGAACCATTAGAAAAGATTTTGCATTTTCTAAAATCTCCGGATGATTTTGTTTGATTGAATAAAGTTGATAAATCGTATTAAATTTTTGAAATTGAATTCCTGTCTCTAGATACAGACGTTCCTTCATGAATGTTTTAAAAACCTCATCCATCATCCCGTCTGTTCTCGAATCGCGATAGGCAACAAAATCTGTTAAAGGTTTGTTCCATTCATCTAGTAAAACAAAGTCTACTGCCCATGTATCAATACCGATACTTTCTGGAGATAATCCCATTTCACTACATTGATGAATTCCCTTTTTTATTTCTTCAAATAATCGATCAAGCTCCCAGCAAAACTGGCCATTTTTTTGGACCATTTTATTCTCGAAACGGTGGATTTCTTTTAGATTTAAACGTTCATCTTCAAGATGACCCGCTATTAATCTTCCACTAGAAGCACCAATATCAACTGCTAAACAACATTTCTTCATTTTAATCACCCTTTGCATGAGAGCGTTTGCTTATGTCTTTATATTAAGCCAGCTAAAAGGAGAAAATAATGTCTAAAATGATTTATTTATTGTCCTTATTTGCAATTGTTTAAAATAAAAAAGAACATTTAGCAGCATCTTATCTTTTTGCTAAGTGTTCTCTGAATTGCTTTGGTGTCTGATGATATTTTTTTAAAAAATCCGATAGAAATAACTTACATTATCATATCCAACTTGATCTATAACAGAGGCAATTGGCATATCTGTACTTTCCAGTAACTCTTTCGCTTTATTTAAACGTTTTTCTTGAAGTAATTCTTTAAATGTAAAGTTGGTAGCCTTTTTAATCTCTTTACTTAAAGCATAAGCGGGCTGGCTTAATTTTGTGGCTAATTCATTCAGTGATGCACTCTGGAAATGTTCATCAATATACTTTAATGATTCAACAATTAAATAATGTTGTACAGGATTGTCTTCTGTATGTTCGGCCTTATCAGCGTGTTTAATTAACTCCACCATTAAAAGACCCATATACAATTTAATGGTGGATTCAGACATAAAAGCAGGAGACATAATTTCAATAATAATTTTTTTTATCAATTCTTGAATGCTTTCTACTTCTGAAACTTTAAAGTAAAGGAATTGTCCATTTTGAGTACTGTTATATAAACTGTTAATTAAGAAATTACTAATTCTATTTTCAGTCGTTAAAAACGAAAAGATAAAATCAAAAAAATGAGGTAAAATGATAAAATTAATAATAATGTCTTCTTCTGCACAAGTTTGAGTTTCATGCTCAATATGCTGGTTTAAAAATAACAGCTCCCCTTGTTGCAAATTTATTCTTTGATTCCCTACTTTTTGGTTATACTCTCCATTGTAAACATAATTAATCTCAATGTAGTCGTGTTTATGTTTAGGAAAATCCACAAAGCGTGTATGTTTTCGAACCGTAATCATACTCTCTTGATTGAGAAATTTTTGACTTTCTATAATAAAATTAGACTGATTGGTATAAATGTCTTTATTTATCTCTCTTCTGTTTTGTAGAAGCAGTTCCTCTTCATCTGTTATCTTTAATAATTGATTGAGAAGATCATGTTGCATAGGTTTCTCCTTTTTTATAATCTTACTTCATTGTTTATTAGACTTCTTCAACCAAAGCCCACATACCTTCTTTCTTTTATAGAGTCTAACTCCATGCTTTTTAAAAAAAGACTATCTAAAGTAGTCTCTTTATTAGTTCCCAAGCTCATAGGTTTGTACAAAAGAGCTTTCTGCAAGAATGGCTTTCACTCCTGTTTGTTCAATTATCTAAAAATGAATGATCCCTAATTCTATTGATGTTTTAATTGCTTCAGCTCTTGATGTCACATTTAGTTTTTGATAAATGTTTGTTAAATGTGCTTTTACAGTTCTCTCGGAAATTCCCATATCAAATGCAATTTCCTTACTCCGAAACCCTCTAGCTACTGCTTGCAAAACGAGCATTTCTTTTTCGGTAAGCAAGTGGTTGTCTGTTTTCAATTTTTCTTGAGGTTCTTTGTGTACGGTTGATTCAAATACCTTTGAGGCCACATTTGATTGAAGTAAAATGTCTCCTCTGATGGCCGCTTCAATTGTATTAAATAAGTTTTCTCTGCTGGCATCCTTTAAGAGGTAGCCTTTTGCACCAAGCTGTAACCCTTGAATCATTAAGTTCTCTTCATTATAAGTAGTCAAAATGAGTACGGGAACTTTTATTTGAAGAGTCTGCATTTCTCTAAGCATATCAAGCCCGCTCATCATTGGCATGTTGAGGTCAAGTAATACAAGGTCTGGGGATTTTTCTTTTATGACATCTATCCCCTTTCCTCCATCTTCTGCTTCTCCAACAACTTCAAATCTTTCGTCTGTTTCAAGAATTAATTTTAATCCTTCTCTCACAACATAATGATCATCAACAATCACAATTCGATAAGACACTGTATTTACTCCTTTTTCAAAGGTATGTTCACTATTACTTGTGTACCTTCATTTTTTTTACTTTTCAAATGGATCTCTCCACCAAGCAGCCGAACACGTTCTGACATACCAATGATGCCGTAATGTCCAAAAGTGGATTCTCGTTTTTTCTCATCAAATCCCACTCCATTGTCTGCTATTTTCAAATGGATGTGATCACCTTGTTGTACCATCACTAACTCGACATGGCTTGCTTTGGCATGTTTTGAAACATTCGTTAAGCATTCTTTTATCATGTAAACAGTATGTTCAATAAAAAAAGGTGACATATTCTGAGGTACAGATATCTTTGTACGAATTGGGATATTCGTTGCTGTCGTAAATCGATTTACTTCATTTTTCACTGTTTCAGTTAAATCGTATTGATCCTGACGATCCTTCCGAAGATCATCAATCACCATTCGTGCCTCACCTAATGTTTTTCGAGCTTGGCTCATTGAGCCCTTG
Source organism: Bacillus sp. FSL R5-0712 (assembly GCF_038593285.1). Taxonomy (NCBI): domain Bacteria; kingdom Bacillati; phylum Bacillota; class Bacilli; order Caryophanales; family Bacillaceae; genus Bacillus; species Bacillus sp. FSL R5-0712. The sequence continues at coordinate 1,790,422 of NZ_CP151981.1, forward strand.
ATAATGCTTTGAGCACGCTGGGTATTTTGATTCTCTAAATGTGCTTGAACAGCTTCCAATTGCATAATAATGCCTGCAAGCCCTTGTGCAAGGGTATCATGTAAATCTCTCGCCATTCTTTGACGTTCATTAGCAAGGGTTAACTCCTCCACCTGCTGATGTGCGAGTTCTAGTTCCTTTAGAAACGTTTGAGTTCGTATTCTAGCCTTTACTTGTCTAAAAAATAAGATAGAGTATGCAACGACCACAATAAGGATAAGAAATAAAATCGGAATGTAGACAGTCAGATCATCTGTATCATTAACCAAAATAAGAGCTAGAAAAAAAAGTACATAAAAACAAAGTCCTGTCAAAATAATCTTTAATGTATGATAGTATACACCGATGCTTTGAGCAATTAATACCGGTAAAAGACCAATTAAAATAACAGGAGAGGCAGCTTGCATAGCTAAAACACAAAGTAGAATAACGATTCCTTGTATGAAGAAATAAATCCAAGGCTTCTTCTTGAACCAATAAAATGACCACCAGTGCAAAATGAGATGGATCGCGATAAGGCCAGAAAAAAACAAACTTGAAAGCGATAAAGATGCTGTTAAAAACTGAAAAATCATCGCTGCAACATACACAAGAACGCCCCATAATAACGTGGGAATTCGGGAATAGATCATTTCATTAAATGGGTCTATCCGTTTCTTAAGCATAAACTCTCACCTTCCAAACCCCATCATAACACGAAAAATACCGCCCGCCTTTTAAAGAGGCAATGGCGGTATTAGGATTTTAACATTTAAAAAGAATACATTATATAATCTTCTTTTCCTTTTGGGCAATTGACTCTCCTTCAATATCAATATGCGGAAGCAATCGTGCCAGCCATTTTGGTAAGTACCAATTTGCCCGCCCTAATAGCATCATACAAGCAGGGATAAAGGTCATTCTAATGACAAATGCATCGAATAAAACCCCAAATGCCAATGTTAATCCCATTGTTTTAATAATCAAGTCTTGAGCAAAAATAAAGCTTGCGAAAACGAAAATCATAATTAAGCCTGCTGCAGTTACAACCCTGCCACTATGCTGTAATCCAGAAATAACAGATTTCTTTGCATCATGAGATAGAAGGAATTCTTCCCTCATTCTACTAACTAAAAATACTTCATAATCCATTGCAAGACCAAATAATATTCCTGTCACTAGTACAGGCATAAAGTTTAACAACGGTCCTGCTGCAGGTATTCCAAACAATGGGGCAAGATGTCCATCCTGTAAAACAAAGACAGCAAAACCTAATGTAGCAGTTAATGTCATTAAAAACCCTAGTACAGCCTTTAATGGAACAAGGAATGATCTAAATACAAGAATCATTAACACAAAAGCAAATCCAATAATGACTCCTGCAAATTTTGGCAATGCTTCACTGAGTCTATCTGAAATATCTATATTCACGGCAGTAGAACCAGTCACAAGAAACTTTGTGTCAGTCACACTCGATACATTTCGAATGTCTTTTACTAATTGCTTCGTTTCTTTATCCTCCGGACCACTTCTAGGTAAGATTGTTAACATTGCGTACTCACCCGATGGATCAGGGATCGCCGGCGTGATTTGTTTGATACCATCCATTTTTTCTAACAATTTTGATGATTCCTCGATGGACTTGGACTTCATCATTTTATTTGCTTGAGAGGCATCTATGATGATGGCAAGTGGTCCATTAAACCCCTTGCCAAATCCTTCTGCTAAAAGATCGTATCCTTTACGTTCAGTTGTTTCTTTGCCTTTCATACCGTTATCCGGAAGACCAAGCTCCATATGAAGCGCTGGCCAGCTTATCAATCCTGTCAATAAAATGACACCTATCATTATTTTACCCGGATGCTTTTGAATAAATCTTGCCCAGCCCATTGTTTTTTTCTCTTTTTTTGGCTGTAATTTAGAAAATAACTTATTTTTCCTAGAAGGACTCACCTTATCTCCAAGAAGCCCTAGTATAGCTGGAACAATCGTGAGAGAAACAAGCATAACAGATAGTACCATAAAGGCTCCCACAAGGCCCATGATACCTAGAAATGGTATGTCAACTAATACAAGTCCACATAATGCAACAATGACAGTGACGCCCGCAAATAATACAGCACTTCCTGCGGTACCCACAGCTCTAGCAGCAGCCTCATTCAAATTGTAGCCTTCTGCTAACAGCTGTCGATATCTTGAAATGATAAACAGTGCATAATCAATTCCTACTGCAAGACCAATCATCACCGCTAATGTGAGACTAAATGCAGACATTTCTACAAAGTTTGAGGTGATTAAAATGACCATCACACCTATTACTAACCCAATTACAGCCGTCAATATTGGTAATCCTGCGATCAAAAGTGAAGCAAATGTAAAGGCTAAAATCAAGAAGGCGAAGACAATCCCTATGATTTCAGAAATCCCACCTACTTCAATTTCAGAGAATGTGACGGAGCCGCCTAATTCCGTTTGGATGCCTGCATCTTTTGAAATCTTTATGCTATTTAATACTTTCTCTTTTGAGGATTCCTTTACCTTATCCGATTTCACTCGATACGTAATATCCGCATATCCTATTTTCTTATCTTTACTTATCGTAAAGGTCTGATATAAATCGGTCACCTGCTTAACTGCTTTATCCTTTTTAATTTCTTTTATCGTCTCATTAATTTTATGTTTCACTTTCTTTGCTTCTAAAGTTTCATCTTTAGGTGCTTTAAATATTAGACGAATTGTTCCCTCATCATCACCTGCTGGGAACTTCTTTTCCAAGAGATCCATCGCTTTTTCAGATTTTGTTCCTGGAATCGACATATCTCCATTAAATGAAACGCCTGTCCCTATTGTTGCTGCAACTACAGCTACTAAAATAAGTAACCAACCGATTAACATTCGTTTAGGCTTAGTAAAAGCAAAGTTTCCTAAGTTATATAAAAATTTAGCCATTCACTTACTCCTTTTTCATCGAATTCATGATATTCACCTCTTTATTCTACGTAATGAAATAGTTGATTGAAATTGTACTTTTGGGCAAAAGGGATTGTACATTTAGGCAAGAAAAAGAGCATCTCTTTTGAGATACCCTTCTATTTATAGAGAGCGTTCATTTTATCTATATCATCATTTGGCCAATTCCGGATCAGTTGTATTAGTCATATCTGGTTATTTTGATTTAATTCCTGCACCACAAAGAGGTATGACGATTGTTTCTTTTGCTTCCTTTTTATATTTCATGTAGCCAGCAAAATTGACTGCAGATGTCACTTCCACATAAAATCCTTTCTCACTTAGTTTAGAGCGTGCATTCAATATCTCATCCTCTTCAATATCTATAAATGTACCATTGGTATCTTGTACAGCTTCTAGAATTTGTTTGGAGCGTGCCGGGGCAGCAATGGCTATACCTTCTGCCAAAGTTCCTGTATTCGTAACAGGTGATGCTGATTCCTCCGCGTTTTGATAAGCTTTCACGAGAGGAGCACAGTTTTTCGCTTGGATGGCAATGATTTTTGGTATTTTATGAATTAAACCATTTTCAAATAACTCTTTAAAACCGTAATATGCACCTAGGAGGAGAGTACCATTTCCAACCGGAATGATTAAAGTATCAGGTGCTCCGTTTACTTGTTCATATATTTCATAGGCGTATGTTTTTGTTCCTTCAAAAAAATAAGGATTATACACATGGCTTGCATAAAAAACGTTTTCGGCGTCTACTGCTTTTTGCGCCGCGGCTGCAATATCCTCTCGTGTACCGCGAATTTCTTTAATCGTTGCTCCATGGGCTTTTATTTGAGCGATCTTTTTAGGTGAAGTTTCATCGCTTAGATAGATGTCACATGCAATCTCGCAACGAGCTGCATAAGCGGCAATCGCCGTTCCTGCATTCCCGCTGCTATCCGCAATGACTTTTGATACCCCTAATTCCTTTGCCTTTGTCATTAAAACAGCAGCTCCTCGATCTTTAAAGGATAGCGTAGGCATCATATAATCAACTTTTACATAAGTGTTTGGCTCATGAGGATCTAAAACGATTAACGGAGTTTGGCCTTCACCCATTGTTACAGATTCCCAAGTCTTTGAACCTTTTGAAAATGGCATGGTTTCAACATAACGCCATAATGAGTTTGGGTAGTGATTCCAAGCCGCAATATCTATTTGAGGGGTATCTTTCACCAGGTTTAATACGCCGTTACAATCACATTTCCATAGAGTTGGTGTCATCTCATACTTTTTACCGCAATCGTTACAAATCAATTGATTCATCAATCATCAACCCCTTTGGATAATTTTTTATATAAAATATACTTTTTTATATATCATGGGCAAAAAAATATTCTAAATATAAGAAATAGCATCAATTTCAATTTTGAAACCAAAATGTAATTCATTCGTTGGTACAACAGTACGTGCTGGTTGATGTTCACCGAAAAATTCAGTGTAAACCGCATCTACTTTGTCCCATAGTTCAATATCAGAAATGTATAATGTCATACGCAAAATCTTTTCTTTTTTACTTCCGGCTGCTTCTACAATCATCTCCACATTCTTAAGCGCTTGTAATGTCTCTTCCTCAATGGGGCCGAATTCTTTTTCTCTCGTTTCGGGATTGATGGCAAATTGTCCTGAAACATAGACCGTGTTTTGATGAATGGTTGCGAATGCATAGTGTCCGTTGGATTTTAGATTCCCTACCTCGAGGATGCTTTTCATTTCGTTTCCCCTTCATTCGATTTATGTTTGATTTCATCCAAATAGCTATAGACGGTGACTTTAGAAATACCTAACATAGATGCGACCTTCTCAACTGAACCTTTCATTAAAAAGATTCCCTTTTCATCCATGAACCTTATTAATTCAATTTTTTCATGACGTTTCATGACTGGGTGGACACTGTTTTGAATGATCTGTTGAATCAATTGATCTACGATTCCTTCCACATTTTCAAGATCATCATTTGATGTTGTTTCATTCTCTTGAACTTCAACTTTTGTAGAAAGAAAAGTATCCATAAATTGCTGCATTTGATTCAATGCTTCAACATCAAAATTGATACAGAATGCCCCGATCACCTTTTTCTTCGAATCACGAATTAATGAAGTCGAAGAACGAATGGTACGGTTGTCTTCTGTTTTAAATGTATACCCAGCAAGATAATCTTCTTTAAAATCTTCTGATTGTAAAACAGTCTTTACCAAATGATCAAATGATTGACCGATTTTTCTTCCCGTCACATGATGATTGACTGTAAACATGACAGATGCTAGGGGGTTCGTTAAATCATGAATAACGACTTCACAATTTGGTCCAAACATTTTTGCTGTAGATTTTGCTAAAGGAATATAGCTCTCTAATAAATTCTTTATATTTTCCATGCCTAAGCACCTCATTTGTTTATTCCACTAGATTATATAATTTTTTATATATAAAAACAATATATAGATTTTTTTATATATGTTGAAAAAGTTAAGAAAATATAAAAAAAGCAGCCATTGACTGCTTTTTGCTTGTGCTCCTTTCTAATTGATTTCTTGCTGGATTCCATACAAAATGACTTCAATTCCCCACCTGAACCGTTCCATTGATACGGTATCACCTGCAAACATTTCTTCTTTTAGGCTATGGATGAAAGGAAACCGCGTTTTGTCTGCATCATGAAATGCTTTTTTTGTATCTGAAATCTGCGAAGAGCCATGTTTCTTCCAAGAGACCTTTTCGTATGCTACGGAAGATACGTATAACAGTAACAGGTCTACTCCCCATGCAGCAGATGTAGATTTAACCCCGCCTTCATGCAATGCAGCGAGAATATGTTCGGTCAACTGTAAAAAGTTCGTTCCTTGCGGGATGGTGGAAAGAGAAATTTCAGCAAGACCAGGTTTTTCGAATAACAGTAGGAAATAAGTATGCAATATGTCAAATAACTGTTCTTTCCATGTGCCATTCACTGAATCTGGATAAACCATTTGGCCGAGACCATAATCCAATACGTAAGCACTTAGTTCTTGAAAATTGTTCACGTAGACATACAAGGATGCAGGTCCCGTATCGAGTGCTTTAGCCACCTTACGCATACTCATGCCCTCTAACCCTTGTTCCTTTAGAAGCTCATAGGCAGTTTTCACAATGAGTTCACGGCTTAAGGGCTCTTTAGCCGGCCGAGACCGACGACTTATAATACGACGATTTGAATTGTTCATAATCTCTTTATAACATGTCAAAGTCAAATAGTAAATTGAGCATCAATCACCGTTTTCTTGAAAAGAATTCATCATTTCAGCAAGCTTGATTGCAGCATCTTTTGAAAAACACAGCTTTAAACTTTTTTCCGATTCATGAGCTTTCTCCGATGAATATTCGTACATCCTGTCTTCGTATTCTTCAATAGCCTTTTCAATATGATGAGGATTTCGAACAATCGCAAGTGCAAGCTCCATTGCATCAAACATCGCCATGTTTACACCCTCCCCTGCGAATGGCGACATGACATGAGCGGCATCACCGATAAGCGTTACTCCTTTATGGCGGTTCCATTTAAAACCGACAGGAAGCGTATAAATCCGTCTTGGAATGATGGCATCTTCTGCATAACGAATATAATTTTTCAGCTGATCGTCCCAATCACTAAATAATTCTAATAATTGTTCTTTTGCTTCTTTCGCTTGATGAAACGGAATACCACAAGTCTCAATCCAGTTACGCTCTACCATAAGGCTTGCATACACTTTGATTCGTCCATCTCCGTTTAACTGACCAATCAGTCCTTTGTGGTCAGCTAAAGCAAACATCTTACCACGTTTATTAAATTCAGCTAAATCAGGGTGGTTCATCTCTACGTTGAGGATATTCAGTTCCAGCATCGTGAGTCCGGCGTATTCAATATCAATATCTGTTAAGAGAGGACGCACACGAGAAAAAGCACCATCTGCCCCGATTACAAGATCAACTGTCTCAACAACTCCGTTTTCAAAATGAAGCTCCGTCATGCCGCTTTCTAGTGAAATGCAACTTTCTAGTTTATATCCATATTTGATGTTTTCAGCATCAATTTGATCTAACAGCAGTTCGCACAAAAGACCACGATCAATTTCTGGGCGGGTTCCTTTTTGATCTGATTCCGTTTCTTCATCTAAATAAATTCTTCCTGATTTATCAAGTAAGCGGAAATCTTCTCCTTCATAGCGGGCGTTCCTTTGAAATTCCTCATAAACTCCTGCTTCTTTTAAAGCTTTTTGACCTGTTTCTTCATGAATATCCAGTGAGCCTCCTCTTTCAAGACTCTTGTCATGCATCTCTCGCTCATAGATAGTAGTTTGTATACCGTAATTTTGCAGTATTAAGGCGAGTGTTAGCCCCCCAGGTCCTCCTCCAATAATAGCGATCTGCTTTTGTTTCTTAGATAATGCCGTCATCGTATGCATCTCCTCTTCTTTATGGAAATCGTTTAAAGCCATATCACATTTATATTATAACGAACACCGTTCGTAAAGAACAGTGTTCGTTTAAAAAGTTTATTTCACAATTGTGTATTTTACAATCGCCCGCCACCATATGATACACTCCAACTAGGAATGTGAAAGGATGTCGAATCATCACAATGATTCTTGAATCAGTCGTTTCCATTGTTCTAATTCTGAGTGTAAGAGGTGTTCCTATGAATAAATTATTGGCAATGTTGATATTAGGATTGAGTTTTAGTGGTGCGGCTCTCATTCTTTCTGTCCCTTTGTTATTCAAGTCCAAACCAGAACAATTTGAGCTGGTGTTTGCTGCTGGATCAGCGGGCGCTTTCGCAGTATTCGCTGTCTCATGCCTAGTTCTTCGAAAACAATTCAATCGCTAAAAAACCTAAACACAATCCGCCATTAGAATAATGGAGATTTGTTTAGGTTTTTGTGACTTACCTTGATATGAACTTAAAGAATGTGGTACAAGCTGACCCCGATACTGAGAGCGAATAACACAAGTGCAGGGAGTGCTTTTTTAAAGGGATCTTTGGCTAATACGATCAGAGTAAAGGCAGCTGCAAGCATCGTGCCTCCTAACAGTAAGCCTGATAATATTGCTATTGTTGGCATCCATATGCCGATCAGCATTCCAGCAGCGCCTATGAGCTCAAAAGCTCCGGTTAAAACATTAAAAAAAGCAGGTAAACCAAATCGTTTGAACTCTTCTGCCATTTTCCCTGATATAATTTTCGATCCTGTTACAAAAAAGAAAGCGGCCAATATCATTTGCAGAATAAGTATGAAAATCGTGATCACATCTTTCTAAGTTATTTGACTGAAACACTCAGTCCAAATGGACAAATTTTCAGCTGGTGAAAATTATATGTCATAGCATATATTAGATATAAATCGTTTGTTACAGATTAGACATTTCAAGATTCATAGTGTGAATGAAATAATTTGTTTAAAAGTAATTTTAATTGTTGAATCTCTTCATCGCTTAATTGCTTTGTTACCGTTTGATGTGCATCCATGACGACAGGAAGAATGGCCTTTTTGACCTTGTGCCCTTTTTCTGTTAAAAGCAGGTGATGTGAGCGCCGGTCTTGTTCGTTATAGATTTTTTTGACAAGCCCTTTTCGTTCCATTGATTGGATCATTCTGACGACAGTGGTTTGATTTTTATCAATTCCTTCTGCCAATTCTTTTTGAGTAGTTCCCTTTTCACTGCTCAGAATACTGATAATACTCCATTGTTCAGGAGTGACCCCGTAAGGCTTTAACCTGTTCGTAAAATAATTTGTCATTTTGAGATCGGTACGATGAACGAGATAACCTATTAAATCTTGTAACTCCATGTAAAACACCCTCTATGAAATTTATATGCTATAGCATTTATATTAGTGAAGCCTTTAAAAATTGTCAAATCAACTATCTGCTTGTTTAAAATCAATCCCTGACAAAATATATGGCACTGCTGATTTGATAAACTCCTCTGATGATATGTGCGAACTATTTTTTCTCCACTCAACAGAAGCTCCGTGAATTCCCCAGCTTAAAAATACAGCTGTGACCTTCAGAATTTGCTTTTCGACATTTGTATATTGATTGATTAACAATTGATAAAAAATAATTTCAAGCTGTTCCCTCACAATAGGAGCAAGTTCAGTTTCATATTCTACTTGGCAGCGGTTATGCAGAGATTGTTGAAAATTCGTTAATGCTTTAAAAATATTGATGATCGTATCTTCATCTAGTTTACGATGATTGAAATGAATACTTTCTAAATTAATCGATAATACTTCTGACAGCGTTTTATCCAGCAAATCGTATTTATCCTCAAAATGATAATAAAACGTCGCTCGGTTGATCATGGCTTCTGCCGTGACATCTTTGATCGTAATATCCTTAAATTCCTTTTTCGATGAAAGTTTCATAAAAGACTCCATGATTAACTTACGCGTTCTTAAAACCCGAGGGTCTGTCTTTGGCTGCGTCATCTTATCCCTCCTCCTTTTTCAACACATCTATCAATCTGTTGGATAAACAACAAATTGAAGAAATTATTGGTGTTGGTCTTACTCATTGTGTCTTAAGATCTAATTGTAATGCAAATGATTGATTCAAACAAACATAGGGAATAGCGTTTCCTGCATAATTTGAGGAGGTAAATGAAATTGAAAAACAATGAGATGTTTTGTGATATAGAAACAGGTGTATGTGGTGTAGGTGAAGAAGAGGATATCCAGGTGATTGATTTTCAACAATCTAAAAAATCTATTACGCTCTATTATGTAACAGACCCAATTTGTTCGCATTGCTGGGCAATTGAACCTGTCCTGCGTCGATTGAAAGAGCAATATGGACATTATTTTCATTTCCAGACTGTGTTGGGTGGACTGTTAGAGAAATGGCATGGTGGTCCAATTGATCCTGCAAACGGAATTTATAAGCCTGCTGATGTTGCTGGTCACTGGAGAGAGGTTGGAGAACATTCTCGCATGCCAATAGATGGTTCCTTAATGATTGACAATCCTGTTCAATCCTCCTACCCGCCCTCTCGCGTGTTCAAAGTGATTCAAAAACATCATGATGATGCACTAGCCTATACTTTTTTACGCCGTGCAAGAGAAGCGCTATTTGCCTTCAATCAAAATATATCGGATATCACGGTGTTAATTGATATCGTCAACGACCTTGGACTTAACGGAGATGTGATAGTCCATGAAGCGGAGCTGCCTAGCGGCCAGGAATTATTAGATCAAGATTTTACTCTTGTTCGAGACCTTGGTGCTAGAGGTTTCCCAACGATCATCTTCGTCAACGAAGAAAATAAAGGAGTCAAAATCACGGGTGGCCGCTCATTTGAAGTCTATGTTGAAGGATTAAAGCAAGCTTTAAACACTGAAGAACTTCAACCGAAAAAGCGCCCAGCTGTTTCAATCCTGCTCGAAAAAGAAAAACTTCTATTTTCTAAAGAAATTGAAGTAATGTACGATGTTGACCAATCAGATGTACGGTCTTTTATGAAGAAAGAACTTCCCCAGCAGCAGTATCAAATGAAAGAAGTGCTGGGAGAACTGTATTTTACAACTTCGACATAAGGAGAATGACGATGGCACATTTATAACAGATGGATTTTAAGATGAAGGGCCCTTTCGGTGATGAAATGGCAAAAGAGTTTTCTGATTTAGCGAAAAGTATAAATGAGGAAGACGGATTCATATGGAAAATATGGACGGAGAATCCCGAGAAGAATGAGGCTGGCGGAATCTACTTATTCGAAACAAAAGAAGCAGCTGAAAACTATCTTGAAATGCATTCTAAAAGAATAACCAGCTTTGGAATAACAGACATCAACGCTAAAATCTTTGATATTAATGCTGAGCTTTCTCAAATCACAAAAGGTCCATTAAAAACTCATCAAGGTTGACACACGAAAAAAGAGCGGCTGGATGGCTGCTCTTTTTTTCGTGTGATTTCATCGATTTATCCACTTTACATTTTCTTTTTTCTCTTCATTGACGACGAGCTGGAAGACATCAGGTCTTGAATAATGTCCTACGACATCGAAGTCAAATTGACTAGAAGAAATATCACGCAAATCAAGATCTGCCAGCAGTATCTCTTCTTGACCATAGACAGGTTCTTTTATATATTCGCCTAACGGACCGACGATTGCACTTCCCCCTCGGCACATTTCATCAGGAGAAGATGCTAATTCATCATAGCAGGCTAAATCTTTAGGATACATCTCTTTATTCACATATTGATTACAAGATAGAACGAAGCATCGGCCTTCTGCGGCAATATGGCGAATCGTTGATTGCCATAGCTCCCTGGAATCTGCCGTAGGGGCTATATAGATTTGGACGCCTTTTGCATACATCGCTGCTCTAGCTAATGGCATATAGTTTTCCCAGCAAATTAAAGCGCCTATTTTACCATATGGTGTATCGAAAACCGGCAGTGTGCTGCCATCCCCTTCTCCCCATATGAGTCGTTCAGATCCTGTCGGCTTTAGTTTACGGTGCTTTCCAAGTAAGGTTCCATCTGGTCCGAAAAACAATACGGAACAATATAAAGTCCCGCGGCTTGATTCATCATCTCTTTCAATGACACCAATGACGAGGTAGACACCAGCTTTGCGGGCTGCTTCTCCTAATCTGTCTGTCGTTTGACTAGGAACTGGAACTGAATTTTCTAAGTAACGAAGCCAGTCCTTTCTTCCTTCTGGAGAACGGCTTCCTACTGTGGCGCCAAATGCTAGTCCTCTTGGATAAGCAGGTATAAAAGCTTCAGGAAATACAACAATATTGGCTCCTTTTTCTCCAGCCTGAAGTGTTAACGAAATGGCTTTTTCAATACAAGCTTCTCTATCCATAATGACAGAAGCAGCTTGCACAACAGCAACTCTACATGTTGACATCTTACCCCCTCCTTATTCTCAGTGTAAAAATAAATGTTTATCATGTACAATATATCATCATCATAATGAGTATGCCTTATTGGAATAATGGGAGGATAAAATGAACATACGGGACTTTGAAATTTTTAAAACAATTGCGGAATGTGGAAGTTTTTCAAGAGCAAGTGAAAAGCTTTTTATCGCACAGCCTTCCCTTTCTAAAACCATTCAAAAATTAGAGAAAAAACTGGGTGTCATCCTATTCGATCGGTCAAATCGAATTTTTAGGTTAACGGATGAAGGACAGCTTGTATATGAAAAAGCGATTGCGGTGCTGCAGCAAATGAATGAGCTGCAAATGGAGCTGGGTGATACCGAGACGCATATTCGCGGCCATTTAAAGATCGGTCTGCCACAAATAATTGGTACCTTTTTCTTTTCCAAAGTGGCAAAGTCTTTTACTAAAAAGCATCCAGATGTGACGCTCGAAATGATTGAAGAGGGCGGCTTGCATGTAGAAAAACTCGTTGAGAAAGGCGAAGTAGATGTTGCCTTTGTTGTCATACCTGCGCAAAGTCATGAATTAGAAGAACAACTCATTTTTGAAGCGCCATTTGTGGCTTGTTTACCAAAAAATCACGCTTTAAAAGATGAACAACAGCTCTCACTCGAACAGCTTAAAGAGGATAACTGGATATTGTTTGATTCTTCATTTGCGTTGAGTCAAGTGATTTTAGATAGCTGCCGTAAGGAACATTTTGTTCCCAACATCGCTTACAGCACAACACAATGGGATTTGCTTTTGACATTAGTTCGTGATGAACTTGGAGTGGCGATCCTTCCAAGTCCTTTAACGGATATGTACAGAGAGGACATTTGTGTAAAACCAATTAGCAGTCAATATATTCCCTGGAAAATTGGCATTGTCGTGAAGAAAGATCGATATAAAACACGTGCTTTGAAGGCTTTTTTAAAAATCGTTGCGGATATCTATTCTGGGGAACAGAAATAGAAACAAATAAAAAATCATCCTTCTTAGTTTATAACATGGAGAAACTGAAAAAAGCCTAATTCCAAGGCTTTTTTTCATTTTATATGCTGTTATCTGGCCATGATTGCACCGTTCAGCCATGCAATAGACAAGAGACCATCAGGTCATCACTTTCTACTCGTTTTCTTAATCAATTCCACGCCATCGTATGACAGACTTTCCACATGTACAGGCTTTTGCAGAATGTAATGATCAAAAAAGGTCCTTGTATAGTCTGTGATAAGATTCTGCATCTCCATCGCATTCCGTTTGCCTCTCAGTTCTTCGTTTACACCGGTAAACAGGATGTCGCAATAATCTAAATGTGCAGCATGGTCAACAGAGAAATAATAGGTTTCCATGCTATTGTTAGCACCAATGATCGCATTCATATGATAGTTAGGCTCAGAAAAAAGCAGCAAAAAGGGTTTTTTCAGGTCGCTGTCAAGAAGACCGAATGCACCGCTATCGAGGCCGATCCCGCAGGCAAATCGGTCGTCATCCCGGCAAACAATCGCTGTCGTAGGCCCTCCGTAAGAATGTCCGATTATGCCCATGCCGGCGTCAAGCAACAATCTTCCATTAAAGATGGAATTGAGTTCCCCGGAGTCTAGTTTGTAAAGATAATCGGCTGCATACCTTACATCCTCTGCCTGTAATTCACTATATTTTGTTAACGGATGAAGTATTGGCAGTGTTAGGACATTACGGCATGTTTCAATGGCAGTTTCATCGTCTGGCCGCATCGTCATCTGACCAGCCAGGGCCATCATGTCTGGATCTTCAGAAAACGCCATAATGACATCTGAAAAATCCTTTGATACATTAAACAAACGCCCATCTTTCCGCTTATACATCGTGCTGCTTTGATGACCGATACTGACGACAACATACCCCATGCTTGCAAGGTCTGTACAGATCACAGTCCCCCATTCTGGAGAGCCGCCCCCGCCGCAAACATAAAATAACACTGGATAGCGTTCTTCTTTCCCGGAAAGAGCCAGGTCGTCTTAACAATGCGTTTGGATATCGATAGAGAAAAAATCCTTTTCCTTCATATACTCAGTGACAAGCAGCTGGTCATGCAGCATTTCGTATACTTCAGGAAACATGTACGTTGATAGGATCTTCCCTTCATTGCTATCAGACGGATCGTATACAAATGCGGTCAGTTCTCTTTTTGAGTGATCAAATGCCGTGTACTCAAAATCCATCTGTGTGCGCCCGGCAGTATAGCCGCCGATTGGTTCTGGGAATGCGTCAACCGACATGAACTTGCTGGAAGGTATTCATCATTGGAAAAGATTCTGAAGAAATGATAGGTGATCACAATGAGAAGGCTTGAGTCTGGTATGTCAGTAGACAATGAAATATTTTCGGATATTGTCAGGTATGAACATGAAACGATAAGTGGATCGACGATTAGCAACTCGAATGTTCATTCACCTATATTTTGGAGCTGTCAGCTGCGTCATCTTGTATTTAATACGTGTGATCTGACGAATGCGAGATTCTTTGCAGGTAGTACGATTGAGCATTGTACGTTTATTCGTTCCGATTTGCGCTCTGTTGGGATTGCTAAAGGCGAGGCTGTTTTTACGAATTGCGAATTTTCCTCCTGTGATATGAGAGGAATGACATTGGAAAATGCTGCGTTTATCAACTGTACATTTTATCAATGCAGGTTTAATGACCGCATTTTACAAGCAGCGAATATCGTTCATTGTACCTTTACCGGTAAGCTAGTGGATATAACGTTTGAGGGAAATGGTAAACAAAAGCTGATCGCCAACTTTGAAAACTGCATTCTTGACGGTGTTCGCTTTACAGGCTGTGACCTGTCGCAATGTATTCCGCCAGCTTCCAAAAACCATCTATATGTTGAAAAGGTCTCCGCGCGTGTCAAACAGGCATTGCTGAAGATAAATCATGACCCTCATCTTTCTGACGAGGATCGGAAAGTACTGGTACGCAGCCTGCGCAGGCTTGAGCATATGGAACAATATATTTTTAACACGGCGCATATGGAGAACATACATGGGGCTGATTTTGTGGAGCGATTTTTCAGTTATCTGGAATGTAACAAAGAGAACGCTTGATGCGTCCCTCTTCCTGCTAAGTCTAGGTCGTACATCAACTTCTAGTATATTTGAGTGGAATCAGTTCCCCGATTTTCACTTTGACTAGTTCGCCATCTATTTCTATGATGACAAAACATTCTGGTCCGAAATCTGAAATGAGCTCTCTGCAGATGCCGCAAGGGCTTACGACCCTCAATCTTCTATCCTCTTCATCTGAATATGGATGTCGAACGGCAACTATTGTATCAAAATCTTTATATCCATTCGATAAAGCACTGCCAATTGCAATGGCTTCTGCACAAACCGTTACCCGTCCGATATACGCTTCTATATGGACAGCCGAGATCATTTCTCCTGTTTTCATGCGGATAGCGGCTCCTACATGGTGTTTATCCTCTTCATAAAGGCTCGTAATCTTCTTTTTTGCTTCGTCTATTAACTCTACATCTTTTGGAGTAAGATCAAATGTGTGCATTGTGTCCCCTTCGCCCTTCTATGCTCGTTTTGAATATACTGATCTATTATACCAAACTTCAGATAATGGGCGGTTCCGCTAGATGAAGAATGGATACAAAAAAGCTGATTTTTGTGACCATCAGCTTTTTCGTTATGCTCTTTTATAGCGGGCATACATATATCGAATGATTTTTGTGATGACAGAGGTACACATGCATAAAAAGGTCATGACCACGACCCAATACATATTTGACATGTCAAACCCAGTATAGGCAAATATGAAAATAGTGGAGACTGCAAATGTGATGATAAGAACGATGTAAACTCGCTTAAAGATGCAGTAGCCAACAATCCCCCATACCAAAGATAACAAAGGCAGTGTAAATAAGATTAGCGCCATGGGATGAAGAAAGAAAACACTCATCATGTCACTCTCCTTTATGAACCGGTGAACAACCGAATATGTATCATATTAATAGGAAATCCGCACGTTGTAAACAAAAAATGGAATTTAAGGAATGTTTAATCTGAGGCGGATTGACATTCTAAATGTATGTCATGTTGAATGGAAAAAGACTGCTTTCAGTAAGCAGCCCATTTCGCTAAGCTTTCAAATATTCAAGCCGGAGCATTTTGATATGTGAAAAGAGCATCTAACTATTTATCACCTGAATGATTTTTTCCTGAGCGTCTTGTGCCTCAGGGATTGGCATGACGACAAATACATGCAGCATTTCTGGATAAACAAAGGTTTTCATGTCAATTCCTTGTTCTGTTAGCTTTTCATCAAGTTTTAGTGCATCTGGATATAAAATATCATGTGTTCCAATAAAATGAGTGATCTTCGCAAGACCGTTAAAGTCACCGTGAATTGGACTGATTAATGGGTCAGTTACCTTTTTATCTGCTGCCCACATTTTTGTAATGACATCTATTCCTTCTGGCGCTAGAATGGGATCTTTATCGGCATATTCAAATATAAGAGGATTGCTTAAACTCATATCAACACATGCAGATAATAAAATGATATCCTTCGGCTGCGGCAGACCTTCCATCTTTAAGAGGTGCGCAAGGCCAAGAGAGATATTTCCGCCCGCTGAATCACCCATGATCGTTAATTGATCGGTACTCTCAATTGTTTTTAGTATTTCTTTATATAGATTTAGAATTTTTGGATAGGTATCTTGGTAGCTGTAATGAGGTAATTTAGGGTAAATAGGAGCGATCACTTTGGCGTTAAGGGACCTAGCCATTTTATTCATGTACCACCAATGGAAATCGAGAGGCTGGTTTACCCAGGCACCACCATGTATATATAAAATCACCTTTTGTTTTTGCGACATTTGGTCATTCAATGTGAAAACCTGCATTTCTTCGAAAGTCTGCTCCTTTATCTCACTCTTTAATTTCACATCGTCTCCGATTGCATAAGGCTTTATATTTTCTATTTGAGACAGAAGATTTTTGGTTTTTTCGACACTAGCAAAACTCTCTTTATTACTTTGGGACGTGAATAATGTTTCAAATTGAATACTTTCTTCAGAACGTTCTCCATTAAAAATGTCGATACTCATTTTGTTTCCTCTCCTTTACTTTAAGCAGATATGTTTATTCGTCATCCTGATTCATCATACGAAATGATTTGAGATACACTTGTACTTCTTTCTCAGGAGTCTTTAATAAGTTAGATAAAAGGTCTTGTATGAGACGGAGACTGTCAATTTTCTTTTCAATTTCTTCATGTTTTTGATGTACAATTCTTTTTAAAGTATCAAGTTCTATGTCTTGACTCAGCATTTCCAATATTTCTTTTATTTCCTTTAGTGAATAACCCAATGATTTGGCATCTTTGATCAATTGAATTTTCACAATATAATCTTCTGTGTATAGTCTATAACCGTTCGAACGGCGTCTCGGGACAGGTAAAATGTTGTGTTCTTCATAGTAACGAATTGCGGCAGGGCTTATTCCTGTTTGTTTGGCAAGTTCTCCTCTAGTCATCAACTCCATCGTTACCCCTTTTTCGTAATTTTGTCTTTCTATATTTACATTATAAAGGTTGAAGTATACTTCAAGGTCAAGATACGTTTTCGTAAAAAACAAAACACCATCGCATGCAGCCGGTTAAGGCGCCCTGAGATGGTGTTTTACATCATTCAATTTGCTTTTATAGGTCTTCTCCATTTGATGCGATTACATTTTTGTACCAGAAGAATGAGTCTTTGCGGTAACGATTCAGTGTACCATTTCCTAGGTCGTCTTGATCCACATAGATCAAACCATAGCGTTTAGTCATTTGAGATGTTCCGCAGCTGATTAAGTCAATGCAGCCCCAAGGTGTGTACCCCATTAAGTCAACACCTTCTTTTACGGCTTCTTTCATCTGTTCAATATGTTTTTTCAAATAATCAATTCGATAATCATCGTGTATTTTTCCGTCTTGTGTCAATGTATCCCTTGCACCAAGTCCATTTTCACAAACAAATAAAGGCTTTTGGTATCTGTCATACAGTTTAATTAATGAAATGCGCAGACCCATTGGATCGATCGGCCAATCCCATTGTGATAATTCCAAGTGTTCATTTTTAATCGGACTGTCAAACGTACCCGCTAGCTCAGCTGCATCTTCACGTGCTTCTGCTACATGGGACATATAGTAGCTGATCGCCACAAAATCAACAGTGCCTTCTTTTAAAATTTGTTCATCCTGCTCTTTAATATCCAGCTTGATTTGATTATCAGCAAAGTATTTTACCATGTATGTTGGATATTCGCCTCTAGCTTGAACATCAGGATAGAACATATTCAATTGATTCGATTTGACTGCCTGCAGCTGATCCTCTGGTTTTGTTGTTTTTGCATACGCTTCAATCTGGTTAATCATACAGCCAATTTGGACATCTGGAATGATTTCCTTCGCAGCCTTCACTGTTAAGGCACTTGCCACAAATTGATGATGAGATGCTTGGTAAGCAGCTTGTAATTTATGGTCTACTAGATCCTCTAAAATTCCAGCACCTGTATAAAGGCTATTGAGGTTCATATTCATTTCATTAAACGTAATCCAATATTTCACTTTGTTTTTATATCTTTCTAAAATCGCACGTGCGTATTTTTCGAACAATGGGACAAGCTCTCTACTCATCCACCCATTATATTTTTCTGTTAAAGTAATCGGCATTTCATAATGAGACATCGTTACTAGCGGTTCAATTCCATATTTCGCACATTCATCAAATACTTTATCGTAAAAAGCCAATCCTTCTTCATTCGGCTTGTCCTCTAAGCCTGTTGGAAAGATTCTTGCCCATGAGATAGACAAACGAAATACTTTAAATCCCATTTCTGCAAACAGTGCAATATCTTCTTCATAACGATGATAAAAATCAATTCCGCGTCTTTTTGGGAAATCAAATGCATCAGGATTTTCCTTGTACTTGTTTAGTTCAGCTGAACTCACATCGAATGTAAAGTTGTTCACTTTTCCTTGTGCGTAAGGATCTTTATATGCAGCGAAGTCTGAAGTTGACAGCCCTTTTCCGCCTTCTAAATATGCACCCTCTATTTGATTGGCAGCGGTTGCGCCACCCCATAGAAAATTATCTGAAAATCCTTGTTTTAATTCTTTCATTTCAATCATCCCTTCTATTTTGATTAATGAATGAGCATTAAGAGTTTATTTTCTCCTGCGTTGACATAAGAGTCACCTGTATAGATAACATCCAGGTACTTCGAGGAATTAGTGACGATGATAGGTGTCACGACATCTAATCCTTTTGATTGAATTCCTTCTATATCAAATGATAATAAATGATCCCCGATGTTGATTTCATCTCCTTCTTCCACCAATACCTCAAAGAATTGACCATTTAGGCTGACGGTATCAATCCCTACATGTATTAATAATTCAACCCCATCATCTGAAACCAAACCAATTGCATGTTTAGTAGGTGTAACGGTCACTACTTTTCCGGCAAACGGCGCTTGTACCACCCCCTTATCAGGTATAATCGCTACTCCCTTGCCCATCATTTCGCTTGAAAAGACGGCATCATTTACGTCAGATAAAGGAACGACTTTACCAGTTATAGGTGCTTGTACTTCATAAGGATTTACTTGTCTGGCAGCTTGTTGATTGACTGGATTTTCTGGATTTTTAGATGGCTTTCCCTGTTTTTCTGGCTGCCCTTCATCCTTTGTGGCAGGTTCATTGAAGCCAAGAAACATAGTGGCAAGCAGTGAGACCAAAAAGCTCAGCGCTATTCCAATTAAAGCCAGCTGAAAATTATTTGTGCCTTTCATAATATAGGTTGGCAGAGATGTAATACCTGGAATTGAAAATGCTGTCGTTTTGACTGAGAATAACCCATAAAAACATCCGCCAACTGCGCCGCCTATTAATGAAGCATAGAAAGGTTTTTTCAATCTCAGTGTTACTCCATAAATGGCTGGTTCTGTAATTCCAAAGAAACTCGGAAGCAATGTTGATAACGCCAAAGACCTTGTTTCTACTCGTTTTGTGCGAATGATGACCCCTAAAACGGCACCTGCTTGTGCCATATTGGCAATAAAGTTCATCGGAAGCAGCATGATATCGTAGCCAACTTTTTCAAAGCTGGCAAACGTGCTTGGGAAGAATGCGTAATGCATCCCAGTTAGCACAATTAAAGGCATGAGGCCTCCCATTAATAAACCTGCAATCGGCCCAGCAAAATGGAATAAAGAAGTGAAAAAGATCTCTAAATACTGACCGAAAACGTTTCCAATAGGCGCTATGAAAGCTAGTGTAAGAGGCGCCGTGATCATTAAGCTCAGTACCGGTGTAAACACGATGCTTAAGGATTTTGGAATCACTTTCGTTATCCACTTATCAATAAAGCTAAGGAGCAGCACTCCTAAAATAATCGGTAAGACAGAAGAAGTATAATTATTTAATGGAATACTCAATCCTAAAAAACTAAGTGGATCTGCCCCTTTTGCTGCACCTTCCACCAACGTTGGGTACAATAAAATCCCAGCGAGTGCCATCGCAAGAGATTCTCGTGTTTTAAATTTCTTCGCTGCAGAATACGCAATGAGGAAAGGTAAAAAGTAAAAGACAGCATTTGAAAAGATTTGAAGTACAGCATAGGTAGAGCTTTTTTCCGTCATCCAGCCTAAACTAACGAACAAAGCCATGATCCCTTTTATCAATCCACTACCAACAATCGCCGGCAAAATCGGTGTGAAAATCCCGCTAATGACATCGAATACGACTTCGATTGGATTCATTTTTGACGTATTTTTAGCAGGAGTAGAATCATTGCTGCCCTCTCCAATCAGATGGTCGATTTCCTCATAGACTTCTGCAACCTTTGCTCCAATAATGACTTGGAATTGTCCGCTTTGGAATTGCGCTCCCAGCACACCGTCTACTGTTTTCAGTTCATCTACTTTCACCTGTTTTTCATCGTTGATATTAAATCTCAGCCTCGTAATACAATGCCAGCTTTGAGATATATTGCCGGTTCCACCGATTAATTTAATAATTTCTTGCGCCAATTCTTTGTTTCCCATGTCTTCACCCCTTCATTTTCACAAAAAAAACCTAAACAAAATCCACCATTAGAAAGACTTCTAAATGGAGATTTGTTTAGGTTAATGCTTTTTCATAACACGCCTAAAAGAAATCATTTATTTTGTTGATGTTTCTTTGTAATTCTTTCAATATGAATGACTAGAAAAACAAGTTCGTCTTCAGTGACATTCCAATTGAATTCCCGCTTTAACATTTCTTTAATAATTAAACCGCATGCATAGCTCTTCATATAACGATCCTGAATTAATTCTTTTAATGAATCATCCATTTGCTGCGGTGGTTGATTTGTTTCTTGTCTGACAATAAAATATCTCAAATGAGTGATAAACCTCGAATAATCTATTGATGATTTATCTAACACCATCTCGAAAATGTTTTGAATAATCTTAACGATTTCCTTCGTGAGATGGGTCATTTTGATCGTATCTCCCATAGACTGACCATCTATTTGAGCGTTTACAAAATGAAGGGCAATGAGTGAAGCCTCTGTATCATGAAAAGTAATCCCCATCATTTTTTGAATAATTTTAAGTGCTTTTTTCCCAATTTGATATTCTTGAAAATATAGATGTGGAATTTCCCATACAATTGGGTTTTCATATTCCATTTTTTCTTGATGCCTTTGAATAGAAAAGGTAAGATGATCAGATAGCGAAAACAGCATGCTAGAACCTAATTTTTTATTCAACATCTCTTCGCCCATATGAATGATTTTTTCAGTTAATAAAAGGATATCAGTTGGGATAGCGGCAAGTTGAGATTCTAATGGAGACGTCTGATCAGAATAAAATGTCTTACTGACAGCGCTCTCATCAAGTGTATCACCCTTTTTCTTCTTAAAGCCTATTCCTGTACCAAAAACAACTACTTCATTTTGAGTGTCTGTTAGAGCTAATACGATATTATTGTTTAAAACTTTAACGACGGTGAACATCTTCATCCCACCTTACCTAAAACTGCTAAAAAAGCATAAAAAAACACCAAAATCTCAGCAAACAACGTACAAATGTACAACATGTTTACCTGACTTGGTGGTGCCTGATGATATCAGTAACACTCCTGCATCGGTTACGACTTTATTGTAAACACAGGATAAACCAAAGTCAACTATTTTTTTCGGTAAAATAGATTTAAATACCTATATTATAGTATGTCGTTTATAAATTATTTTAAAAGGTAAACATTTTTAAGGTTGCTGTAAGGTTCAGATTAATACGGATTAAGGTTGAGGTAGTACAATGTGTTTGTAGTGAATAAATCATAGAGGTGAAACGTTTTGAGAGAAAATAAAGTCTTGTCATCATTATGTTACTTCAGTATCTTTTTCGCACCATTTTTGTTCCCAATTATCGTCTATTTCTTAGGTCAGGACGAAGTGAAATATCATGCGAAAAAATCATTATGGACGCATGTCATACCTTATTTGATTTTTGGTATTGGCATCCTTGGTTCAGGTTTACTTGGTATGAAAGATATCAGCCATGCGGGGCCTTTCTTAATTGCGACATATGCAGTGACATTCCTTGTTGCCATCTACTTTTTCATTTGGAACATTGTGAAAGGCATCAAAGTATTTTCAGAATAAATAATAGGTAAAAAACGGTTCTGTTGTTGATCAGAACCGTTTTTTTGTCTATTTTTATGCTGGTAGTTGGATATCAATTGTTGTTCCTTTTCCTACACTGCTGCGGATCGTGATGTCCCCGCCGTGCTTGACGATAATATCCTTTGCAATGGCCATCCCAAGACCAGAGCCAGCATGTGAAACTCCTGTATTCGTCCCCCTGTAATAGCGGTCAAACACTTTTTCCAGCTCTGCCTCTTCTATTCCTCTGCCGTTGTCTTTAATCGTGATATGGGTTTTTTCTTTTTGTTCAAGCTGTACAATAATCGTCACATCAGGATCATTGTGAACGAGGGCATTTAAAATCAGATTGGTAACCGCTCTTCGAATGAGGATTTTATCAATATTCAGCATGAGCTTGTCTTCATTCGTTTGAAGCTCAATCGTCTGATCCGCATATCTTGAATCGTTTAAAATATCAATTAACGTTTCCCGCAGCAGTGACACGATGTTGACCAGCTCTTTATTGAGCATGACGCCGTTATTTTTCAGCCTTGTCGTTAAATTCAGATCCTCCATAACATCTTTGATATACAATGATTTATTCTCAATGATGCCCGCGTAATGTCTGATGTCTTCTTTTGAAAGAGGATACTTTGGGTCTTTCATGATTTCTGCATAGCCTTGAATAGAAGCGAGCGGCGTTTTAATATCATGAGTAATATGGCTGATCCATTCTTCACGCATTTGCTCTAGTTTGTCTTTTTCTTTTTTGCTTGAAGCGAGCTGCTCTGATAAGTGATTGACATTATAGAAGACATCTTTATAAATTCCTTTAGCAGGAAGATTTGTCGTGTAATCTCCGTTTGCCAGCCGCTGGATGCTATGAATGGCACGGCCGAGCGGTTTTGTGAGCTGCCGGCTGAATAAGTAACCAATGAGTAAAGCTATGATGGCATCAATTGATAATAAAATCATCGTCCCGATATTGAATCTTGTTACTAAATCCTTCGTGTCAAACGAGAATAGGTATTTTCCAATGGAAGGATCTTTAAATCCGATAAAGTAACTGTATTCTTTGCCCTTTACTTTTTTTCCGCCAGCATAAATGGTCGATAATAATTGCTTATCTTTATATTTATGTAAGTTCACGATGTCAATCGGTGTATATTTGTTCTTTAATCCTTTAGGTGCCTGCGCATGATACACGTCCTGTCCATTTTCGTCTAAAATTTGAATCCATGCATTCTGTTGTTTTAAGGCTTTCTGTCCTTCTTTGTTTACGGTTATCCCTTGATCAGAAAAAGAGACGTATTGTTCAAATGATCTTGTAAAGGTTTCAGGCGTATTTTCCTCGTTATGCTGGCTGTTTGCCTGAAGTACGAGCCAAATCATAAATACAAATAAGTTGATAAAGACCGTGATTATGGTCACGATAATGACAGAGACCATATATCTGCCTGTTAATCGCCATTTCATCCTTACGCATCCTTTACAACAAATTTATAGCCAAGCCCTTTGACTGTGACGAGAAACTCAGGTGTTGACGGGGAATTTTCTATTTTTTCCCGAAGTCTTCGGATATGAACCATCACCGTATTGTCAGAACCGAAAAAGTCTTCCCCCCAAACAGTTTGATAAAGCGTTTCCTTACTGATGATCCGGTTCGGGTGCTGCAAGAAGTAGGTCATCAGCAGAAGCTCTTTCGGCGTGAGCTCAATGACCGTGCCGTTTTTCGTCAGTTCTGCTTGCTGCTCGTTTAATTCAAACGGCCCTTTTTTGATCACGGGATCGGCTTGAGATGACTGCAAGTATGAGAGCCGTCTCAGCTGCGCTTTCACCCGGTAGGCGACTTCCTTTGGGCTGAACGGTTTTGTAATGTAGTCATCCCCGCCGATGGCAAGTCCTACAATTTTGTCTGATTCCTCTCCCTTTGCTGATAAAAAGATAATCGGAACATGGGAGGTCTCTCTGATTTGTCTGCAAATATCATAGCCTTCACCGTCTGGCAGCATAATATCAAGTATGACAAGATCGGGCTGTTCTTGATGAAATTTCGTGAGCCCCTCACTGGCAGTTGAAGCTGTTATGACACGATCAATGCCTTCTCTTGTTAATACTGTGTTGATTAATTCCAAAATTTCTTTTTCGTCATCGATCATTAATACTTTGCTTTGATGCTTTGGCATACATTGATCACTCTCCTGAAGTCATTGCCATTATTATACCCAATGTAAGAACATAGTGAAAAAATCAACTTCCTATTTGCATAAAAAAAGCCAATTTCCTTTTGAAATGAGGAAATTGGCTTTTGGTGATTCAATTGATTTTTTAGCGTTTGACTACAAATGTTGTCACACTTTGAGCCGGGAGATGAGCCCAAAATTGATTACCTGATATATTTAAGTCTGTACCCGGCTGAAGGTTGCTGTTGCTGCTCGTAATCCATCTTGATGCTTGTGAAGCAGTTCCATTTTGCATCACAAAGTGCTGATTGACTCCTGTATTGTTTTTGTTAATCGCGACAATGACGACCTGATTGTTTCCTTTGTAGGCAGATACGAAAACATTTGGTTCAGGACTTTTCGTTGCATCAATTCTGACGTATCCTGGGCGTACAAATTTGGAGAAATGCGCCATGTTGTAACCGCGTTTACTGATCAGGCCATCTTCCTTCATAGGGCCGTAGGATCTGCGGATGTACCACCAAACATATGCCTGAAAGTCCCCTTCTACCATCGAATGGTGAATATGCTCTGAAACCCCTAATGCCTCAGGCCAGCGGTCCGCTGAATTGTTATCGCTGTTCGGGTAGTAGACCTCTGTCATCCAAAGCTCCTTCCCCCCTCCTTTTTGTTTGAACAGAGGATACGGAAGCTGGCTGATTTGGGTTCCGTACAAATGGGCTCCGAGAATGTCCATATTTCCTAGCGCCTGCGGATCATTTAAGATAGGATCTGATATATTTTTAAGGTATTGAAAGGATTCTGGTGCAATCACGCGGGCATTAATGGATCCGGCATTTTCTCTCATGAAACGCAGGATTTCCTGAGGAGTCCACCATGTCCATTCATGTGCATAATCGGGCTCGTTTTGTACTGATATCGCATAGAGATTGACGCCATTATTTTTCATATACGTCACAAAATCGTTCAGATGCTGAGCATATGCAGCGTATTGATTGTATCTCAGCCGCTTTGCAGTTGTACCATTACGGTTGAAAGTCTCGACCATGTGGCTTGGAGGATTCCAAGGTGAAGCGATCACTAAAGCTCCATGCTCTATTGCTCTTTTAGCTGTGGCGACCTCTCTGTGCCAATTATTTCTGTTCTCATCTACAAAAATTCTTAGAATGGAAAACCCTAATTGATTCTGCCCATTGCCAAAAGCGGTTTCCCTTTGAGGTGCGGTCAAATCACCAATCCAAGCCGGGTGGTTCATTCCGCCAAAGCCGCGAATCACTTGTCTTTCTGCATTGATATTAATATTGGCATCTGCTGCTGAAACTTCAGTGACGCCAGGTCCGATGAACATGACAGACAGCATGGTGAAGCAGATCAATAAAGTACAGATTGGTTTTTTGATCATTGACATCAAATTTTTCCACTCTCCTATCATTTTGTCATCCTTTGTTATTGAGTAAACCGCCAGGAATCAAACTGAAATAGGTTTGAACCTGTTCCAGTAAAGACAAAAAATACGTTGTGCACGCCAGCTGCTCCGTTTACTGTCGTTTCTACTTCTCGCCAATTGTTTGTTCCGCCTGTGGAAGGGACATTTAGTGTCCCAACGAGTCTGCCGTCAGGGCTTCCGAGGCGTACTTCTATTTTTCCGCCTGCATTTGATGCTACATTCGCTTTAAATGTTCTTGCGCCGTTTGATCCAAAATCGACGTTACTGGCAGCCACCCAATCTCCGTTTTGAATGTTTGTGACATGCTGGTTATTGACCGGTCCGCCTGGAGCTGAAGAGGCCTCTGTCAAAATGCGTCCATTCCATGCGAATGTTTCAGCTTCTACCCGCTGATAAGGATTCAGGTTGGAAAGCTGTTTGACCCCTTCAAAATTGGCTGCAACCTCTCGAAGGGAGCCGTCAGCATTATGCACAAGCTTATTTATATGTGGAGATCTGTAGCCTTTTCCTGCCCCGTATAAGGCAGAGCTGACCGTTTGGGTATGATACACGACATACCACTCGTTTTTAAAATTGAACACAGCATGATGGTTGTTACCGCCTCCACCGAAAAATGCACCCGGATTTTTCAGGAAGTGCCCTCTATACGTAAAGGGACCCATCGGACTTGAACTCGTCATATAACCGATCTCACCAGGTGGTTTATCTGCTGGGTGGGAGCCGCCAAAGTTGATGCAATAGGAATAGTAATAGGTTCCGTTATACTTATGCATCCCTGAGTCTTCAAACATAAAAGGAGCATCAATGGTCGAGGCGCTGCCCACAACACTTGTCATATCAGGCCCTAGTTTTAAGACTCTTGCTGTTTTCGGATTGGCCCATTGTCCCTGCGTTGGATTAGAACCGCCTGGTACGCCTCCACCGGCATATAGATACCCAGTGCCGTCATCATCTACAAAAACGGCTGGATCAAACAGCCATACAACCCCAGACATTCCTGGTGTATTTGGTGTGACGAGCGCTTTTCCGATAGGATCTGTCCATGGACCGATTGGGGAGTCTGCTGTCAGAACACCAATCCCTCCGCCGCTGTTCGCGAAATAAAGGAAAAATTTATCTTTCCCATTGATTTTTTTCACCGCCGCTGATGGAGCCCAGGAAGCACCTGCCCATTTAGCGATCCCTTTGCCGCCATTTGCTCCATTTGCACCGGCTACTGGAATCGCGCCATGATCTGTCCAGTTCACCATATCTGCTGAAGAGATGACGAAGACCCTATTCAAATTGGCAAAAGAATTATCCTTAATCGTTCCGTTGCTGTGATATTCATAGTCATCACTCGACATATAAATGTACACTCTTCCGTTATAGGTGAGCGCAAACGGATCAGCGCCCAAGTGGTGGTCTATGAGCGGGTTTGCATTTCCTACACGTTTTGCAATTGTTGTGCTTGCCGCACTCGCATCATATACCGGTAAAAAGCTCAGTACCAAAGCAAAAATCAATAAACCAACGCCGCACTTCATCCTCGTCCTCATCGTTTCATTTCCTCCTGTTTTCATCTTCCTAATATTGGGGTTTAGGCCCAATTTCAAAATATGTTGATAGATACTGATGAAGAATGAATAGAAAGAATGATTTCTAGGGCAAATCCTTGCTGGAATCACGATGAAAACCCTTACTTTTTGACTAGAAGACAACAAAAAATGCAGTCTCCCATGATGGAGCTGCATTTTTTCTTTTTTGGAATGAAAAAGAGACTGCTTTCAGCAGCCTCTTCTTTTGAATTGATTATACTTTTTCAGGGACAAATGATTGATGATAAAAGGCTGGACGTTCTTGGAGATGGATTGGTGTTGTCTCACCAGTTGCCTTTGCTTTAAGACAAGCATCTGCTGTTACGGCAGCTACATATCCATCCCAAGCAGTAGGTCCATTTACTTCTCCTTTTAAGGAGGAATTGATCCAATCCTGCAATTCTTCGTCATAGGCTGCTTTAAATCGATGCTGCCAGTCTGTTAAGATATTTGTAGATCGTGTTGCCTGACTATGCAAAACGACACTGGCCGGATCAGGCAGACTTGCAATCCCTTTTTCACCGACAATTTGACACTGAATGTCATAGCCGTACTGACAATGAACGAATATTTCGCTGTTGATGATGGTTCCTTGTTGCGTCTTCATGATCACTATTAAAGGATCTTGTAAGTGCTCAGCAGCTTGCTGCGTTTTTTTAGGTGCAATGACTTGTACGGATACGTATTCATCATTTAGTAACCAGCGGTGGACATCGATTTCATGAATGAATGTATCGACAATTGACATATCTCCTGTATATGTGTCAGGGACGGTTTGGTTTCTATGTGCAGCATGAATTATTAATGGTTCACCTACTTGTCCTTCATCCAGTACTTGTTTTAAAGCGCGATATCCCGAATCGTACCGGCGCATATATCCAACCTGTACGAGTAATTTCCCTTTCTTCATTTCAGCCTCGACTATACGAATGCAGCCTTCTGCTGTGGTTGCAAGTGGTTTTTCACAAAAAACAGGTTTATTAGCTTCAATAGCAGCTAACACATATTCTTCATGTGTCGGCCCCCATGATGTGACGATAACGGCATCTACCTCATCTGATTGAATGAGTTGATGGCCATCCTCATAAATACGTGCATCAAGGCTGAATGCATCTACGATAGCTTTTGCCTGCTGTCTGTTTACATCGGTAACAGCCACCACTCTTCCTTTAGACAGCGTATTTGTAATTCGCTTCATATGATCTTGACCAATGGCACCTATACCAATAACACCAATCTTTAATTCCATCTTGTTACCTCCTGTATTTGTGCTTTTTCGCACAGCTGTTTTGAAGTTGATAGGAGTATGTTGTATTACATATAACGAGCGGTGACCATTTTCTTTCTAGTATAAAATTCAACACCGTCCGTGCCATTTGCGTGCAAGTCGCCATAGAATGAATCTTTCCAACCTGAGAATGGGAAAAATGCCATTGGTGCTGGAACGCCGACATTAATACCTAACATGCCTGCATCAATATTCTCGCGGAATTCCCTCACACTTGATGCACTATCAGTGTAAAGGCAGGCACCATTTGCAAATTTAGACTCATTGGCAATTTCAATAGCATCAGCAAGCGATGAAACGCGAACAATGGATAAAACTGGAGCGAAAATTTCGTCCTGCCAAATTTTCATTTCTTTTGTTACATGATCAAAAATAGTCGGTCCGATAAAGTATCCTTCTCCCTCTGTTTCACGATCTTTGCGGCCATCACGAATGAGACTCGCTCCTTCTTCAATACCTGATTGAATATATTGAAGCGTTCGTTCTTTGTGACTTTCCCGAATGACCGGGCCGAGGAAAACATCTTCATTCATGCCATTTCCAATGACCATTTGATTGGATTCAGCGATTAATTTTTGAATGAGCTCGTCAGCGATATCTTCTTCTACTGTGACAACAGCTGCAGCCATACATCTTTCTCCAGCAGAGCCAAAGGCAGCACCAACAATTTGTTTGACGGCTGCATCTATATCTGCGTCTTTTAGGACAATGGAGTGATTTTTAGCCCCTGCAAGTGCTTGGACACGTTTGCCATGCTCTGTTCCTTTTTTATAGACATATTCTGCGACTGGCTGGGAGCCGACAAACGATATGGCTTTGACCTTTTGATGTTCAAGCAGGCCGTTAACGACATCGTGAGCCCCATTGACTATGTTAAGAACACCTTTTGGAAGACCCGCTTCTTCAAACAGCTCTGCTAACCGTGCCGCAAGAACAGGCGTACGTTCTGAAGGTTTTAAGACAAACGTATTTCCGCAGGCAATGGCAAGCGGGAACATCCAGCAAGGAACCATCATTGGAAAGTTAAATGGCGTAATGCCGCCAATGACGCCAATAGGATAGCGGTACATGCCTGATTCAAGTCCAGTCGCAATATCTGGCAGCTGTTTTCCCATCATTAAAGTTGGGGCACCGGCTGCGAATTCGACGCATTCAATGCCTCGCTGTACTTCTCCGCGTGCTTCAGTTAAGCTTTTTCCATTTTCGAGCGTAACCAGTTCGGCTAATTCTTCCCATTTTTCGACTAATAATTGCTGATATTTAAAGAGAATACGTGCACGTCTTGGTACAGGGGTTTTAGACCAGATGGAAAACGCTTCTTTTGCTGCTTGAACTGCTCGTTCTACATCTTCTTTTGTTGATAGGGGAACTTCTGCAATGATTTTCCCTGTTGCTGGATTATAAACGGGTTCAGTTTGACTTGTTTCAGCATTTACCCATTCTCCTCCAATATAATTTTTTAATGTTTTGACAGTTGTTTTAGCCATGGTATTCTCTCCTCTACGATTAAATTGGTTGTGATTGTTCAACTTTTGTTTCGATCATAAAGTCTTTGATTTCTTTAACTGTGGGCATGGCATCTGATGAACTATGCTTAGAAATTACGATGGAGGCAGAAGCGCTTCCAAAACGCATAGCTTCTTCAATGGACATGTTGTTCATCAGTCCATAAATAAAGGCTGAAGCATATGAATCACCCGCTCCGAATGTTTTGAGGACCTTTGTTTTAAAGATGCCGCCTCGATATGACTGTCCATCCTGTGTATAAGCGATGGAACCATCACCCCCATGTTTAATAACAACGATTTTGGCATGGTGTGAAAACCATTTTTTGGCGGTTGATTCATCATTTGACGGTCCATCTGCTATGAGTTTTTCCATCATATCAAACTCTTCTCTTGTGCCGATGATCACGTCTGATTTTTCAGCAGCTAAATTGTAATAAATCGCTGTTTCTTGCTCGGTTTGCCAAGTGTATGGACGATAATCCAGGTCAAAGAAGACAGTTACGTGATGCTTACGTGCATAATCAAGTGCCACAAATACTGCTTCTCTTGATGGACTTTTTGCTAGCGCAGTGCCTGAGATGAGTAAGGCTTTCGCCTTTTTGATATATTGTTCAGATACTTCTTGGACATCGATTTTTAAATCTGCTACATTTTCTCGGTACATTAAAATACTGCATTCTTCGGGACTCTTAATCTCAGTAAAAGCAAGACCCGTGACAGCACCAGATTGATCTATGACAATGCCGTCTGTATTGATGTTGTTCTTTTCCAAGTAGCTTGTTGCAAAACGTCCCATCTGATCGTTAGCGACTTTTCCAATGAATCCAGATTTCATACCGAGCCTTGCTAAACCAATGGCAATGTTGGCTGGAGACCCCCCGACGTATTTTGTGAAAGTCATCGTCTCTTCCATCGGCCGATTCAGTTCGTTCGCATTTAAATCAATACATAATCTACCCATTGCAATAACATCAAGCTGCCGATCTTGTTTAAATGTTAAGTCTAGCATCAGCGCCCCTCCCTTTTCATACTCAATTTGTTTTTCATCACCCATTCATGTTCAGCATTGTTATGAAACTTCCAAGTTCTCACTGGACCTGCCATGACATTCAAATAATAGATTTCATAGCCTGGTGGTGCTGACACAGGGTGATATCCTTTTGGTACAAGAACGGCGGAACTATCTCTTACAGCCATTGTCTCATCTAGTGAAAGATCATCTGTATATACTCTTTGTAAAACAAAACCTTGTTCTGGGTTTACTTTGTGATAATACGTTTCTTCTAAATAAGATTCGTGCGGTAAATTATCTTGATCATGTTTATGCGGCGGATAGCTCGACCAGTTTCCTTCCGGTGTAAATACTTCTACAACAAGCAGGTGGTCAGCTGGTTCATGTTCGGGTAAAATGTTGTGAACCTGTCTTGCAATATTACCTGCGCCTCTATGTTCAACCCCTACTCGTTCAGGAAGAATGAGACGAGCTGGATATGTGCCTTTTCCAGGTGCACTACAAACGGCGATCTCAATATCTGTTATGGCTTCAATTTCGTAATGATCATCGTTTGGTATATAAATGGAGAAAGGAGGTGTTTTCTCAAAAACATTCATTCGTTCCCCAATTTCTTTCCATGTCTCTTCTTTCGTTTGGAGATGAAGTTTACCTGAGAGAATGACAATGCACACCTCATTTCCACCTGTTTTTTTACGAAGGTTTTCACCTTTTGCCAATGTGTACACCTCAAAGCCAATATAGGTCCAACCTGCTGATTGAGGTGTGATGCTCAGCACCTTTCCCTCTTTGTCTCTTTTTTGTTTCGGTACAATTAAATCAGCCATTATGCACACACCTTTCATGTAGCTTTTCTTAATATTGTCTTGCTTGTTTTAATTTTTGCTGTTTTTCTTCATATTCTTTTTTGATCTGTTCTTTATCAGAGATTTCTGAGATACCTACGTTCCACCATGAGTCACCGTAACCTGCTGTCATAGTTTTTGGAAGTACCTTCACATCAATCAGGGTACTGACTGTCTGCTTTTTAGCATCTTCAACCGCAGATTTCAGTTCATCGAGTGTATGAACTTCATATGTTTTTGCTCCATAACCTTTTGCTGATTGTGCAAAATTGATTTTCATAATCTCTCCATCAAGCTGTCCTGTTTTCTTGTTTCTTTTTCGAAATTCAGTCGCAAAACTGTCCATTCCATGGCCCATTTGCAAATTATTAATACAGCCAAAACCGGAGTTGTCAAAAAGAATGATATTAATCTTATAGCCCTCTTGAATGCTTGTGACAAGTTCACTATGCAGCATTAAATAACTGCCATCACCTGTTAAGGCATACACTTCTTTGGTTGGTTCAGCCATTTTCACTCCAAGTGCAGAAGCAATTTCGTAGCCCATACAAGAGTATCCATATTCAAGGTGATATGTGTTTCGCTCTTTTGTCACCCACATTCTCTGTAAATCTCCTGGGAGACTGCCTGCAGCACATGTAATAATGGCGTCAGATGGAATCCATTCGTTTAAACAGCCAAGTACAGTCGTTTGAGGTAGCGTTGTATGAAGTTTTTCCTTATATTCATCTAATTCATGATCAAAGTGGCTTTTAATTTCAGGTGTAAAGCCTGTTTCAGTGTACTGAATATGATGAAGCCGATGTAATTCTTGTGCCCAGCGCTGCTTTGCTTCTTTGATTTCATTTTGATAACCTGTTTGATAGTTTGCTAGTTCATCCTTTAATGCAAGGAGTGCCATCTTCGCATCAGAAATGACTGTTGTTGCATCTAATTTAGATGCATGGTAATCGGATAGATTGATCGTTAAAACATCACTGTCTGCGTATAGCCGTTTAGATGATGTTGTAAAGTCTGTAAATCTAGTGCCGACGCCAATAATAAGGTCAGCCTTCTGAGCGAGTTCATTGGCAGCACTATTGCCAGTGACACCAAGTCCGCCTACATTTAATGGGTGGCTGCTTTCAACACAGCTTTTACCAGCTTGTGTTTCACTAAAGGGTATATGAAAAGTTTCAGCAAATTGGACAAACTCGTCAGCCGCCTCTGAGTAACGCACCCCTCCGCCTAAAATCAAGAAAGGCTTCTTTTTCTTACGAATGAGTGCCGCTGCTTCTTGAATACTTCTTGCTGAAGGTGCATATCTGTCTAAAAAATGCGTCCGCTCTTGAAAAAAAGACAGCGGGTAATCCCATGCTTCTCCTTGAACATCTTGAGGAAGCGAAATTGTGACCGCACCAGTATCTGCTTGATTTGTTAAAACACGCATGGCGTTAATCAGTGCGGACATGAGCTGTTCTGGTCTTGAAACCCGGTCCCAGTATTTACTCACAGCCCGAAAGGCATCATTCGTCGATAAACTCAAGTCGTATGTTTGTTCAATCTGCTGAAGTGCTGGATCTGGCTGTCGTGTGGCAAAGACATCACTTGGGAAAAGCAAAAGTGGAATTTGATTCGCTGTTGCCGTTGCAGCAGCTGTGATCATATTGGCAGAGCCAGGCCCAACGGATGAGGTGCAGGCCATTACTTGTTTACGTTGCTTTTGTTTTGCGAAAGCCGTTGCAGCATGTGCCATCCCTTGTTCATTTCTTCCTTGATATACCTCGAGTCTTCCAGGGTTTTCTTGAAGGGCTTGACCGAGCCCCAACACATTTCCGTGACCGAAAATAGTAAAGATTCCTTTGATAAAAGGCTTTTTTTCACCGTCATATTCAACGTACTGGGCATTTAAAAATTTGACCAATGCTTGACTCACCGTTAATCTGATTGTGTCCATTTTTTCCCCTGCCTTATCTGAAAATATTTTTGACATGTTCCTTCATGTTAAAGTTTGCTGACTTTCATCTTGTGAAGGAGCAACGATCCATTTGATTTGATTCTTTTTGAAAAAGGTTGTATAGGAGGTATCCAGAGAATCGTCAGTGATTAAGTAGTCGATTTCATCCAGCTGGCAATATGTCAACATCGCATATTTATTGAATTTTGTATGATCGACTAATAGAATCACTTCTCTACCTTTTTTGACGACCATTTCCTTCATGCTTGTTTCTACTGGCGATGAATTTGTTACTCCATTTGAAATAGAGACCCCTGTTGAGGCCATAAACACTTTATCGAAGTTGTATTGAAGTACATCATTTGTATTAGTAATGCTGGAAAATGATTTCGTTTTCCGCTCTAATTGGCCGCCAGTTGAAATGACTTGAAGCTGAGTGTAAGGCAATGCTTGTACAATAAAGTCTAAGTTGTTCGTGACAACCGTTAATTCCTTTTCTTTTATAAAATGAATCATTTCTAATGTTGTGGTACCAGAGTCAATAAAAATGACATCGCCATCATCTACTAATCGAGCCGCATCTTTTGCAATCCATCTTTTTTGAAGTTGGTTTCGTGTTTGTCTGTCATGAAATGATTCAAGCCTTGCATGATTGGCTGCTACTCCCCCATAAACTTTTTGGATATGTCCTTCTTCAACGAGCTTTTGAACGTCTCGCCTAATCGTATTTTTTGACACCCCAAAGGTTGAGACAAGATCATCTAACGAGACAGACTGATGTTGGATCACATATTCTTTTATTTGCTGGATTCTTTTCGTTTTTATCATGCTTAATCTTCCTTTTCATCTTATCTATGGGAGTGTCTGCTAGATGTGATCAAACACGCTGACTTGATCCAAATTGTTGGATTTTCATCTTGACAGCTTGTTTAATGGCTTCTGTACCAGGTGTTAAAATTGTTTGTGGATCATTGGTTGCTTTGTTTTTAGTTAGTTGAGCTCGGACAGCTTGATTCCAAGCTTCCAAGCATTCAGTGTTGACATTGATTTTTGCATGACCAAGTGAGATTGCCCTTTGAATCTGATCAACAGGAATGCCTGAACCGCCGTGTAAGACAAGCGGAACGTCTGTGAGTTCAGCTATTTGCTTCATCTCATCAAATCCTAGCTTCGGTTCTCCTTGATAAGGGCCATGCACTGAACCGAGTGCTGCGGCCAAGGCATCAATTCCTGTTTCTCTAACAAGACGCACACATTCGTATGGATCAGCATAGATGATATTTCCTATCAAGCCATCTTCCATTCCTCCAACAGAGCCAACTTCAGCTTCGACAGATACACCTCTTTTAGAGGCATAATGAACAACTTCTTTTGTCATGGCAATATTTTGTGAGAGAGGATAGGAAGAGCCGTCTATCATGACTGAGCTAAATCCTGCATCAATGGCAGCTTTGCACCGAGAGACAGTCATGCCATGATCTAAATGTAAAGAAACTGGGACACTGATCTCCAAATCTTTCATTAACCCTTCAACCATGCCTACAATCGTGTGAAAGCCGCCCAAATAATCAATGAGCCGGTCAGATGCTGCTAAAATGATAGGAGATCGCTCCTCTTTTGCCGCAAGTAAGATGGCTTTCACCCATTGCAAACCATTGATATTCATTTGTCCTACTGCATATTGTTTTTGTTTTGCTTCATGCAGTATGCTTTTCATTGAAATGAGCTTTGAATCTATTACTTTCATCTATTGAACACTCCTTACTGTTGAAACTCCATTTTCACAAATTGGTTCGACACCATCTTTGTTTTCATCCCTTTTATTTAAGACAGTGTTTGATGATCTGTTGTGATGTCAATTGATGTTTGATCGTGCTTACGGAAATTCATTTCTAGTTCTTCAAGTGTCAGCCCTTTTGTTTCCGGTAAGCACTTCACCACAAACAAAATAGACAGGACTCCGAAAGCGACAAAAACGAAGAAAGTCATCGAGAGGCCGATCTGAGCAAGTAATATTGGGAACGTCAAACCAATTAAAAAGTTCACCATCCATAGACAAAATACACTTACCCCCATACCAAGCCCCCGCAGCCGAAGAGGAAAAATTTCTGACAGCATGAGCCAAGTGACAGGAGAGATGGCGCCTTGCTGGAATGAAAGAAATGTAATCGTCAAAAATAAAATCAAATATGGAAGAAAGGCTGTTCCTGCAAAAAGATTAGAGCAAATGCCGATAGACAGTAATGTAAAGGTTGTTCCAATCAAGCCTGAAATTAACATAGGGCGACGTCCTATTTTGCCAAGCAGCCAAATGCCAACAAATGTAGCAAGGACAGAGATAACACCATTCCCAATATTCCCAATTAGTGCTGCCTTCGTTTCGAAACCTGCATCTTTTAAAATTTCTGTTCCGTAATACATGATGGAATTAACTCCTGTGAACTGCTGTACAACCGCAATTCCTATGCCGATAAACACAAGCCGCCTAATCCAAGGCGTGGATAAATCTTTTAAAGTCGCTTTATCTAAATTCACTTCTTCCCTGTAAGCGTTCTCTATTTCGAGCAACTCCGTTTTCGCCGCTCCTTTTGAGCGAATGCGGTGAAGTACTTGAAGTGCTTCTTTGTTTTTCCCCTTTGTTACAAGCCATCTTGGGCTCTCTGGCACTTTTAGCATACCGAAGAATAAAATAATGGCTGGAATCGCCGCAATTGGTAGCATGATGCGCCATACATACGGGTTCTCTCCAAATATATTTCCAATCAATGCATTACAGGTAAAAGCAAGTAATTGACCGGATACGATCATCAGTTCATTTTGTGTGACGATTCTTCCGCGATTTTCTGCTGGAGAGATTTCAGCTAAAAAGGCTGGAACTATGACTGAAGCTCCTCCAACTGCAAGCCCTAATAAGAATCGGAATAAGACCATTACTTCAGCGTTTGGTGATACAGTACATCCTAATGTAGAAAAAAAGAATAGAGCGGCTAAGTAAAAAATAGTTTTACGGCGTCCGAACCTGTCTGATAAACGTCCGCATATGACTGCACCTAATGCTGCACCTAATAATAATGCACTTGTCACAATCCCTTGCATCAATGCTGTTAAATTTAACTGATTCGGTAAAGACATGTAAGGTAATGCACCATTTAATACACCAGTGTCATAACCAAAAAGAAGTCCTCCAAAGGTCGAAATTAGGATAATAGATCTTAAATTGGTTTGTTGACTTTTGTTCATGGTCTTTTCTCCTGTTCTCTTTAAGAATGAATAGCCAAGTTTTCATCAATATACTGACGAGCCTTTAATGCATATTCTAAAGGATGGGCAATCGCAGGATTCTGTTCAGCTTCTATGACGATCCACCCTTTATAGCCATGACTGATTAACAAACGGTATACTTCATTAAAATCGATACAGCCATCCCCAGGTACTGTAAACAATCCATTTAAGAAAGATTCAGAAAAAGACAATTCTTTTTGACGACAGCTTTCCATCACTTCTTTTCTCACATCTTTAAAATGCACGTGCTGGATACGGTCGATATGCAGCTTGAGCAAGGATAAATAATCGCCATCTGATACGTAAATATGTCCAGTATCATATAGAAGGTGAACATACCGAGGGTCTGTTCCAGCTAAAAGACGTGTGACATCTGATAAGGTTTGTACCCCTGTTCCGAGATGATGATGATAGACTAGTTTGAGATGATAACTGTTTGCTATTTGACCTAATTCATTGAGACCTTCTAAAAGCAGTGCCCATTCCTCACCTGTGAAAGATGGCTGATGCTGATAGATGTTGATGTTTTCTTTTTGAATGGAATACGTTTGCTCTGAGACAACAGCTACACTAGCATGAATGTCTTGCAAGTACTGACAATGCTTTTTGAATGCTTGTATTGAAGCCGCTAAACCATCTCGGATCATATAACTGCTAAACCATTTTCCAGCTATTTTTAAATTGCGAAGTTTTAGTTCTTTATTCAAGACAGCTGGTTCTGGAAAGAAACCACCTGCTTCAGTTCCTTCAAAGCCAGCGACACAAATATCACTTAATAAATGAGATAGTGTGTTTTCGGCGCCAAGTGCTGGGATGTCATCGTTCCTCCATCCAATAGGCGCGATGCCCCATAAAATTTCTTCTTTAGACACGTTGTTTGTCACCATCCTTTTATTCATCATCTTTATTCCCATCAAACTTTATCACGAGTTAACCAATATAGTGATAATTAATTGGGTAACTTGTGGTTAAGTTTGAGGTAATCATAATATTAAAAGCGCTTTCAGTCAATTATTTTTCTGAATTTTTTCTATTTATTTGTGATTTTTTGTATAAAAAAACCTGATGGCATTTGCACATCAGGTCTTGTTCCTTATTCATTTATTATAGATTTGACTTAATTTTAATGATAGATTCACCGTAATGCTTCATGGATTCTTTTAGTTCTTCAATAAACTTTTTCACATATGTTTTCATAATGAATGACTCCTTCGTTTTTCGGATTCTTTCATTATGAAGACAGTGTGTTTTATTTGCAAAACAGATGAAAGCGTCAACAAACTTTCAATTCATCCATTTGGCTCTTTTTCCTGTGATTTTCACCCACTCCTATTTTTTAAAAAAAGATTGATTGGCATGATTAATTTGATGACGGTGATGAAGCGCTATACTGTGTAGCCCCTTTGTAGGCTGGCAGTCTATCCCCATGCGCTTCAATGAGGTCGTCGCAAAGATTCACGATGTCATCAATTGATAATTCAGCGCTTGTGTGTGGATCCAGTAGAGCTGCTTGATAAATGTGTTCTTTTTTACCGCTGATCGCTGCTTCAATCGTCATCAGCTGTGAGCTGATATTCGTTCGGTTGAGTCCTGCCAATTGTTCAGGTATTTCTCCGACATAACATGGCATGATGCCGCTTCGATCTGCCACACACGGTACTTCTACACAGGCTTTTTCAGGCAGGTTGTCAATGAGCCCGCCAGTGTTCAGAACATTTCCGCCAAATTTAAAGGGAACGTTCGTTTCAATCGCTTCAATGATCCGGGAACCATATTCTTTTGAGCGGGTATGTGTGATCTGTGTGTTTCCCACAAGGTCATGCTTCATTGTATTCCAATTGTTGATTTGTTCCTCGCAGCGTCTCGGGTATTCATCGAGAGGAATGTTAAACTGACCGATTAGTTCAGGGTACCGTGATTTGATGAAATATGGATGGTATTCGGCATTGTGCTCTGAGGATTCTGTGACATAGTAGCCGAATTTATCCATCAGTTCAAAACGAACCATATCATGATGCCTCGATTGCTGCTTTTCTTTTGCTCGTCTTTTGATTTCTGGATACAAGTCTTTTCCGTCCCGTTTTACTTCTAATAACCATGCCATATGGTTAATGCCGGCGATTTTTTCTTCAATGCCTTCATGATCCATTTCAAGAGATTCAAATAGGTCCTTTGTACAGACTTGCACACTATGACAGAGACCAATCGTTTGAACCTGAGTATAGCGCAGCATCGCACCTGTCAGTGTGGCCATTGGATTCGTGTAATTTAACAATAAAGCATTTGGACAAACCTCTTCCATATCCTTTGCAAAGTCTAGCATGACAGGAATCGTCCGAAGGGAACGGAAGATGCCGCCGATCCCTACCGTATCCGCGATCGTTTGTCTTAATCCGTATTTTTTTGGTATTTCAAAATCAATGACAGTACTTGGCCGATAGCCTCCAACTTGGATGGCATTGATGACATATTTTGCATCCTTTAAGGCTTCTTTGCGGTTGTGATAGGACTGGATGGTCACGTTTGCACCGTAATTTGCTTTTAAATGCGACAGCATTGTTTCTGATTCTTTCAGCCGGTTGTGGTCGATATCATATAATGCGAATTCAAACCCTGCAAGGGTGGGAACAAACAGACAATCTCCTAATATATTTTTAGCAAACACGGTACTCCCTGCACCGATAAATGTAATTTTAGACATAGACGACTCTCCTTTTCACATCCATATTGGGCTAGCCTTTGACAGAGCCTTGTGAAAGCCCTGCGATAAAATATTTTTGCAAAAGTAAAAACATCGTGACCATTGGCAACATCGCAATGAGTGCAGCTGCCCCAACGAGCTGAAGCTGATGCTGATTTTGACCAAAAAAATGGGATAAGGCGACTGTGAGTGTATGCATCTCTTTATCTTGCAAAAAGAAGATAGCAAATTGATAGTCGTTCCAAATATACACGCAGGCAATGATTAATACAGAAGCCGTAATGGGCTTCAGAAGCGGAAAAACGACTGTGAAAAAAACTCTGAATGTCCCTGCTCCATCAATACGGGCAGCTTCTTCAAGCTCCTTTGGAATTGTCGACCGGATAAAGCCTGCGTATAAGAAAATTGTCAGCGGCAAAAAAGCAGCCACATTATTTAAAATAGCAATTTGATAGGTATTCATCATCCCGATTTGAACGACCATTTTATAGAGCGGGACAAGGGCTGTAAGCGGTGGAATGACCATAATGGCAATAAATAAAACATAGACTGCTTTATTCAGCTTTGTGTTCCTTCTTGCAAGCGGATAGGCTGCAAGAGATCCAAAGATAATGAGCAATACAGCGGAACTGAACGTAATGATCACTGTATTCAAAAAGGACTGGCCAAGCTGAGCCTCTATCCATGCTGTGCGGAAGTTTTCAAGATGCAGTGCTTTCGGAAACAGCCATTTTGAACTAAAATCTCCTATCCCCTTTAATGATGTCGTCACCAAAATATAAAATGGAATGAGGTGCAGCAATGTGATCAATAGTGCGAGGACGGAGTACCATCTTTTCTTGCGTTTATAGGCGTTATCCATCACACCTCGGTCTCCTTTCGTTTGAAATAAATCAGCGCTGCGACACTAATGACAAGGATGATGACTGCCATGAACACCCCTTGCGTCGCTGCATAGCCTGCATCCTGACGTTTGAAATACAGATCATACATAAAGGTCGACATGGATTGCGAGGAATCTCCAGGTCCGCCGCCCGTGAGTGCCACAATGACATCAAAGAGCTTGAGCCCGCCAATGACATTCAGCACAACATTAATGGTGATCGACGGCATAAGCAGCGGCAATGTAATCCGCCTGAATTGCTGGAAGCTCGATGCGCCGTCTAATTGCGCCGCTTCATAATAATCCTTAGGAATACTTTGAAGTCCTGCTAAATAAATGATCATCGCAATCCCCACGAATTGATATGTGTTGACAAGCACGATGATCCATGTGTTTAATTCTGGGTTGCCGAGCGCATTTATTTGATCAAATCCAAAAAGCGTCACCACATCATTTAAGGCACCGCCTTGGTAAGCAAACACAAAATACCAAATATAGCCCATCGCAATCGGGCTGATCATGACAGGTAAATAGATGACCGTTCTTGTGATGGCTTTCATCTTTAAGCTTTGATTTAATAAAAGAGCATATCCAAGTCCGATGATATTTTGCAAGATGGTGCTCCCAATTCCATAGAGAAGCGTGTTTTTGACAACAAGCCATGTCGCTTGATCCTGAAGCAGCCTTTGATATTGCTCAAGACCAATCCATTGATAAGTTTGTGAGAAACCGTTCCAATTCGTAAAAGAAAGCTGAATGCCGTTCAAAAAAGGATAAATGATAAAGGTACTGACGACGAGAACAGCTGGCATGTACATCCACCAAAGTGATGAATTCTGGCGTTTTTGCCTCTTTACTTTTGGTAAAGAGGTGAATGCGGCTGGCTGCTTTGCTTTTGTGATGTCATTCATTGGCTTCACTCCTGTTTCAGCATCCATCAGCTATTGTTTTTTCAGACGCTTATATTCCTCTTCCATTTTCTTTGATAACTGTTCTGGTGTGATCGAGCCTGCTAATAATTCTTGACCCGTTGTTGCCATGACCGCCCACATTCCGCTTGGTAAGTATTTTCGATCGAAATACGGTTCAATCTTTACCTGTTCGTATTGATCGTAAAATGTAGAGTAATAGTTTTTCGCTTTCACTTGTTTTAGAGCTGTTTCAGAGGATGTGCCCTCTGCGATTTTTTTTGCGTTTTCAGGTTTTGCTAAAAAATCGATGAATTGTTTTGCTTCTTTTAGATGCTTAGAGTCTTTCCAAGCAGCAACAGTAAAACGTTCTCCGCCAATCCAGCTTTGTTCATCTCCTTCATGAATGGCTGGAACAGGCATCGTGCCTACTTTGATGGATGAATTCAGCTCTGTTGCTTCAGGTCCTAAGGATCCTCCGACAAAAGTGAAGGCGATTTTGTTTTGTGCCATGAGTTCGGGCGCTTGAGAGAGTTTCGCTGTCAGGACATCCTTGTTTAAAAGGTCTTGATCCTTCAGATCTTTCATGAATTGTGCAAGCGGTGTATAGAGAGACCAATCAAATGATCCGTTTTCAAGTTCCTTTCCGTATTGATGCTTTTGATCGGTGATTAATAAAGGCGTCGCCAGCTCATCAAAGACTTGGGCAATATTTGAGTTATCTCCTCCTGGTATCCAGAGCGGCACAACATCTCCTTTGCTCTTTTCTTTCACTGTCAGCAAAGCAGATTTTAATTCATCAAGTGTTCTAGGCACTTCTATGCCATATTCCTTTAATAGATTGGCATTAAAGCTAAGCCCGTCTTTTGCTTGATTCAGCGGATAAGCGTACACTTTCCCATCTTGGTCTTTTAAAATCTGGTCGAGTGAAGGATCAAGCTGTTTGACCCAATCCATCTCTTTTAAATCAGCCACATACTCGCTATAGCGCAGTTTGGCCCAGCCATGTGTATCAAACAGGTCTGGCATATCGTTTGCTCCCATTTTGACGCGGATCATATCTTCATAGCTGTTGCCTGGGAAATTAGCATCGATTCGAATCTGCTCATGCTCCTTCTCAAACTCGCGAATGACTTCTTCAAACGCTTTTCTTTCCCCGCTGTTGCTCATCGTTGAAAATAGCGTCAAGGTGACCTTTCCATTTGCTTCAGATGAGCTGTTATTACCGCAAGCAGACAAAATCATGGTCAAGAACACGGCTGCAGTCAGCAGCATGATTTTTTTATTCATGGTTTCCTCCTTTTAATCACTGAAAATTCAGACGATAATCGGTAGAATTCATGCAGTTGCGGAAACAAAGGAAGTCCATTATACTGGAATTCTATTCTTTTCTAAGAGATAAGAGAGCATACCGGCAGGCTGCCTTGTTCTTAGCATGATCTGGCCATCATGCTAAGCAGCTTGCTTTCTGCTTTTTTGTCTCTTTTTTGTGTGCTGAAATCTATGGTTCACCCCCTTTCATGGATGAGACATGTACTGCCTCGCTCGATGAGTGTTGTTGGCACGACGACTTTTAGAGGAAGTTTTCTTCCGTTTATTCTCTCAAGCAAAAGTTTCAAACCGACTTCCCCCATTTCTTCTGTATATACTTTGACGGTCGTAAGCGGCGGGCTTGAAAATGACGCGGCTTCAATGTCATTAAAACCAACAATGGATACATCTGAAGGTACGTGTAGACCGGCTTCATGCAGAGCGCGCATTGCGCCGATTGCCATAGAGTCACTTCCGATGAAAAAGGCTTGCGGCAGTTTTCCCTTTTTGATCGCTTGCTGCATAAGCGTATAGCCTTCTTGCATGGAGTATTCACCAATGTGGATGTCTTCCATATGAAGAGCTCCCGCCTCCTGCATTCTTTTTATAAACGTCGTTTGTCTTTCGTCCTCAATCACAGCATTACCTTCAAAATAATGCTCCCGCTCTTTCCCGCCAATATAGCCTAGATGTGTATAACCGAGAGATTGCAGATGACGAATGGCGCGATCTGCCGCTCTGACAAAATCCACATGTACACAATCATACAAATCTTCATCCGCATAATGATTGATAAAAACAATGTGTTCCATTCGATTTGTCATTTTTTCAACTGTATCCGGGCTGATTC
This sequence comes from Bacillus sp. FSL R5-0712, assembly GCF_038593285.1. Classification (NCBI taxonomy): domain Bacteria; kingdom Bacillati; phylum Bacillota; class Bacilli; order Caryophanales; family Bacillaceae; genus Bacillus; species Bacillus sp. FSL R5-0712. The sequence goes on from NZ_CP151981.1 coordinate 1,834,742, forward strand.
GTCCAATGACGATCAAGCCGTCAATATCCTTTAGCATCGCCCCTTTATCCATGCTTCTTAGGCGAAAGGTATGGAGAGTGGACAAGCCTTGTTTGGCATATTCTTTTTCAATTCCTTTTCGAATCGATGAAAAAAAGGGATCATTTAATTCTTCGTCAATGGATTGAGCGACAACGACACCGATGACTGGGGATTCAGATGGGCTTTTTTCTTCTGCTTGATCGGCTTTTCTTGCTCTCACTGGGGTATAGTTTAACTTCTTCGCAATGTCGAGGATGTTTTGTCTCGTTGCATGTGAAACGGCAAGCGTTTGATCGCCATTTAACACACGGGATACAGTAGAAACGGACACTTTTGCATCATGAGCAATATCTTTGAGTGTGGTCATAGGCAAACTCCTCATCGTTATTTGACTAAATATTTACTAAAGATATTTGAAGGATAACATATAAATAAAGCGCTTTCAATTATGAATTTGTGATTTTTATGTTGTTTTTGGGTAAGTTTTGGTGAATGAATTGTGTTTTAGTAAAATTTGCGTAAAAAAGAGGATGGTTTTCATCCTCTCTTTTACTAACGTGATTCGATTGAGGCTGTTTCTTTTGCAAATATTTGCTTCATTCTTTCCCAAGCAGTGTCGAGTTCTTTATGAAGTCCAAATAAACCTGAGGTGCCGATGATGTAAATCTCATTTCCAGCCTCAGCAAGCAGCCGGAACGTGCTCTCATTACAAGAGCCGTCTACTTCAATTGAAAACGAGTATCCTCCGTGTTTTTTGATATCTCTCACCTGTTTAATTTTTTGAAGCATTTCTTTAATAAAAGGCTGTCCGGCAAAGCCTGGATCGATTGTCATGATCGTCACTCTGTCTATTAAATGAATAAAGGAATCTAATGCTGCAACTGGTGTGGCGGGATTTAGAACAAAGCCAACATCACATTTTCTTTGGTGAATATGCTGGATGATTCGAAAGGCATCTTTTTGCACGACTTCTGGGTGTAAACAAATCATCGTTGCGCCTGCATCAATACATGCATCGATTAAAAATTCCTGCGGATGTTCGGCCATTAGATGAACATCAATCGGTAAATTTGTCAGTTTCCGAAGCTGTTCAATGAAAAAGGGTGATAACGTCATATTCTTCACATAATGCCCATCCATCACGTCGACATGGTACCGGTCTGCTCTCGTGTTGAGAAGATGAATTTGTTCACGGAAGTGCGTTAGATCCATGCACATCAGTGAAGGTGAAAAAACGGCTGTCATTCTCAGGCTCCTCCTTTTTACAGCTGAAATAAAAACTTAATCAATCCAATCAAGATTCCGATGATACCAAAGTCTGTATCTCCAAACGTTGTCCCTTCAAAGCCAAGGGCTCCTAACACAGGTAATAAACAGGCAGGTAAAAAGGAAAGAAGCAATCCATTTACAAAGGCCCCAGCGACAGCACCTCTAACCCCTCCTGTTGCATTGCCATACACCCCTGCTGTAGCACCGCAAAAAAAGTGCGGGACAAGTCCAGGGACAATGACAGTTAAACCAAACAAAGGTAAAAGAAAAATGGATACGATGCCTCCTGCAAAGCTGCATAAAAAACCGATAATGACCGCATTTGGCGCAAATGGAAAAACGGTTGGCGCATCAAGTGCCGGCTTTGCCCCCTTCACGAATCGATCGGCAATCCCTTTAAACGCAGGCACGATCTCGCCAATGGCCATCCGTACCCCTGCTAAAATAATGTACACACCAGCAGCAAACGTAATCGCCTGAATGAGAATGAAGACAGCGAAGTTCGTGCCTCCGCTAATTTTTTCAATAAAAGGAATTCCTGCAAACGGTGCAATCGCAAAGAACAGCAAAGCCATCGTAATCGAAATGGCAACAGATGTATCTCTTAGAAAACCGAGTGATTTAGGGACTTGAATGGTTTCCGTTGATTTTTCAGGAGAACCAACCCATTTACCAATCATTCCCGCAGTAAAATAACCGAAAGTACTGAAGTGTCCGAGCGCGAGATCATTGCTTCCGGTGACTTTCCTCGTAAACGGTTGAAGGATTGCGGGTGCAATGACCATAGCTGCACCTAATATCATGGAGCCAGTGGAGATGAGCAGCCACCCGTGCATGCCGGCTGTCGAAAGAACGACGGCGAGCATCGCCGCCATATACAACGTATGATGACCAGTCAAAAAGATATATTTAAAAGGTGTAAATCTTGCAAGTAACAAATTGACCAGCATACCAAAAATCATGATAAGTGCTGTCTGTGTACCGAATTCCTTTTGAGCAATGGCGGCCATAGCATCTGTATTTGGGACAACCCCTTGAATGTGAAAGGCTGCTTCAAACATCTTTCGAAAAACCCCAAGTGAATCAGAGACGACTGTAGCGCCCGCCCCTAATATTAAGAAACCCATGGTTGTTTTCAAGGTGCCTGACACAGTGTCTGCAGCTGATTTTTTCTGCAAAAGTAAACCGGCTAGTGCAAACAAACCGATGAGAATGGCAGGTGTGCCCAATATATCGTTCATGATCAGTTCTATCATGATGTGAATCCCCCTTTTTCATGACTTAAATGTGTTGACGAAGGACGTCTTTAATGGCTTCCTGGTCTAACAAATTGTTTAAGCCAGCCACATTCCTTGTGCCGTCATTCAGCTGGTCAATAATATCAGCTGCTCCGATATAAAGGTCTGCTTGTTCATTTTTACTTGTACTGAGATCGGTATGATCCACTTCAGCTTTAAGACCTAATTCTTCTAATGCTTTTTTGACATTCATTTCTACAATAAAGCTGCTTCCTAACCCGTTTCCACATACAACAAGAATTTTTTTCATTTTCTTACTCCCCCTTTATACTTGTGAAAATTGATCAATTAGTTTTTGAACCGATGCTAAATCTTCTGCTTCCATCAATTGTTTCGTGCGTTTCTCTTCACTTAACAGCATGGTTAGCTGTTTGAGTGCTTTCAAGTGGCTCATGCTGTCAATAGCGGCTAACACAATGACGAGCCGCACCTGCTTTTTTCCATCCTTTGAAAACGAAATGGGCTGTTTGAATGACATGAGCGTCATGCTCAATTTGTTCACGCCATCCTCGGGCCTTGCATGTGGAATGGCCACTTGTGGTGCAATGACAATATAAGGACCATTTTGATGAACAGACTGTATCATGGCTTCTACATAACTTGGTTTAATAGCATTTTGATCAAGTAAAGGCTGCGCCGCTTTTGTAATCGCCTCTTGCCATGTGTCTGCTGTTTGGTGGAGCTTGATGGTTTGTTCTGTTAATAAATCATTTAACACTGGGTTCCACCCTTTCTGATAGGATACATATGTGGGATGTAGCAGCTCCCGAATGTCATGAAGCAGTGCTTGTTTATTTTGTACGATGGTATGCTGCTGAATGATGTTGAATAAAGCGTTTACATGCTTCTCGTCAATCTTCGTTTCTGAGCCTTTTCCGTATTGAAGTAATGTTTTTTTCTCATAGGCAGTTAAAATAGGATGAACGAGATGAACTGGTTTTCCTTTAAACGAAATAGGTGTTGTGGACACAACGAAATCTGCATCAACTGCTGCTAATTCTTCATATGCACGCTTTGATAACAGTCCGCGTACTTCAATATAGCCGATTAATTCGAGAAGCTGAGTTTTCAGCATGTTACTTGTGCCGATTCCTTCTCCGCAGACAATGTATACAGAACGCCTGGCAATGGATGAAATTCCTTCTCTTCTCATCCAGCTGCCAAAATGCATGGCGAGATATGCAATTTCATGGTCACTCAACTTTGAACAGGCCGCCTTTTCTAAATGACATGCAACTTTTTGAGTGATTTCAAACACTTCTGGCTGTGCTTTTTTTATAGAATCCGTCAGTTCGTTGATCATACCAATGTGATAGATGAGCCTGTAATAGGCTGGAATTAAATGCATTGTTAAGTTTTGCTCCAATGCTTTTGGTTCTTGAAAGGAAATACAAGCATATCGCTGAAAGTCAAATATCATTTGTCTAGCGATGGTGCGAATGAGATGTTCTTCTGGTTTTTTAATTGATGGAAGTTTTTGTTTTTTGGCACTGAGCCATAAGGTGCTAAGAAAATAGATCTCATCATCATGAACAATGAGACTGGCCTCTTTTTGAATCTGTGCCATGAAACGAATAGCCGCCAAGCATTCCTCTGTTTCCTGCAATGTTCGCTTTTCTTCGTTTGAAATGTGTACAGCATGCCCCAGCTTCATCCGCTTGAAGTAGAAAAAGAGATCCAAAGAGAGCTGATCCAGCATCTCATCTGCAAATTCAAGCTTAAGTTCTTGTTCTGACTGCTGGAGGAGATGGTGTACCCGTTTGGATGAAATAGGTCCCTTTAACCAAAACGACGGAAACGTTTTTTCGTTTTTTATCATGGTGCGAATGAAATGTATATAAGGTTTCAGTGCCAATCGAATGGCCCTTTCGTCTCCTGAAATGACATAGCCGCTTGCTGCCTGATAGCGGAGTGTGATCTCCTGCTTTGAAAGCGCTTCTTTTAGCTGTTTCATATCCTCGAGCAATGTATTTCGGCTCACCTTTGTCATCTTCATAAAATCATCAATTCTTAGGCAATGCTCGCTGCATGCAATGGTTAAAAGCAAGATAGCCCTTCGTTCCTTTACACATGGTTCATAATCGTGACCAACAAGAATGGTATCAGCTTTTTGAATAATGATTTCTTTTTCATGAGGATTTAAATAATAGCCAAGTTGGCCTTTTCGCTGCACACCACTAAGCTGATGAGTTTCTAGCCAGCTGTTCATTCGCTTGATTTCAGCGTAAACGGTTCGAGTCGAAACGTTCATTCGATTCTGCAAATCTTCTATTGATAGATAAGATGTCGTATGAAGCAGCATAGATAGTAACGTCGTGCCCCTTTTGGTTAAGTACAGTTGGAATTCCTCCTTTCTTCCCTTTGCTTATAAGTCTAATCAACTCACATGCATCAAAGAAGTCCAAATGTCTTCAGCACGTGCTGTGCAGCGATTGTGTTCTCTTTTCATAAGAAAAACACACCATTTGAGTGTGCTTTCAGGCTTGTATACAAAGAGTCCTTTCTCTTCTTTTACGTGTTTGCGAACCAATAAACGCAAAAAACCTTGAATGATATAAAGCCAGCCAAGGTTTTTTCACTTCTTATCATCTTTTATTTTTCCTATACGTGACGTTTAAAATTATTTTTTGTTTAAACTAAACCCAAAATCCAAATCGTTTTCAAATGAAATACAAATACACCAATCGCCTTCTAAGGATATAAAGTAGTGGTGCTGTGGGATATCTAAAAAATAGACTAGTAACTCTTTTAAATGTTTTAATCCAAACTGGTACCCAAACTCTGTAAGGTTATCCCCTATGTAAATTACTTGTAAGTTATTATCTAAATATTTTTCTTTTAATTCAGTTATAAATAGAAGAGCATCAGAAAGTAACGATTCATGATTTGAGCTCTTACTATAATGTTTATTGGTTTGTAACCAATCTATTTTTGAACCAGCAAAATCAAATTTTTGTTCTATTAAATCTAAATAAATTTTTGGGTTTTTATGTACTTTGACATATTTAATAAGGTCTTTTAATTCCAAATCCTTTATTAGATCTTCATCATAAGAATTCAATAAAATTACCCCTTTTGTGTTTTTTAATGTCTTTCTTGTCAAGATCTATAGGAATCGCTGTTTTGTCATTTTGTTGCAATTATTTCAGTGTACAATGCCATTGAAGCTTGCTGATCCGTCTCTGACAAAGCATATTTATCTTTCTTCAACAGCTGAGATCTAAAGAAGATGGAAATAAGATTGGTGGTTCATTGAGATTTTGTTCGAAAACTTGGAGCAAGAATTTTTTGATACGACTCACGTATGAGGTCTAACCAGCATTGATTATGGACAATATAGGAGTAGTCTCTCTTGTAAACTTTCCAAGATTTCTACAGGCATTTCCCTGACCTTGATATCATCGCCTAGGAAAAAAAGCCAATTTGTTATTTCGGTTATTTCTTCTGAATGATTAACATTGATAAAAGTCTTTAGAATGGCTGTAGTTTGGTAAGGGTTCGTATAAGAAATTGACATTTTGAAAGGATGGTATTTTTTAAACTGTGCAATTGCCTTTGGACCAAGTTCAAGGACAAGGTTGATTACTTCCTCCTGCTTACTTAGTTTTTCTAAAATCTTTTTCCTGCTTAATCGATTATTTGTAGAGCATGGTTCAACATCTGTGAGGTTGTCGACAGGCAAAATCCGTTTCTTCTCTTCCTTTAAATCAAAGCCTTCAATCAGCCAAAGGCTTTTTTCACGATAAAGGTTCAAGAGGTAAATAGGATAGGACTTTATCACTTTCTCCTCTCTCATGGTAATCAGTAAATATCGATCCAAAATAAGCAGTTGGATTAATTTTTCTAACATGGGATGAGGGAGATCTGTCAAATCAAGCAGATCAGGATTATTCGGATTAGTCCCTTCAAATAGCAAAAGGCGATTTAACAGAACAAGGTCATCTTGCTGGGTTTCTGAGATGAGTCCTAGTAATTTTTCAGCTAAAGACTGGCGACTCTTTAAATAAGGGAGTTGTTGGTTTCTTGTGGCCATAAAGGCAATAAAAAGAGCTTTAATCTCATTATCGGTAAAACGAACAGTTGGCAGGACTGAATTGTTCATCACAAAATACCCCCCGTCCCTTCCGACTTCAGCGACAAGCGGCATCCCCATAGCTTCAATTTCTCTGATGTCTCTAATTGCTGTCGAACGAGAGATATGAAATTCTCTCATGATTTCAGAAATTGTAAAGTTGGCGCGGTTGTTAATATACCGCATGATGGTATTAATCCGTTCAACTTTTTTCATCTGATCCCCCTAAACAGTATCATTTTTTGACATGGTTTAAGCCTATTATATATTTATCAAGTGAAAAGAAAAAACATTTGATCAATTTTTCAAAAGGAAGTGTTGAATATGGCAGATTATATACTAGAACAAAAAGACAGCTTTCACGTGTTAGGTATTGGAACTGAACTTAAGAGTCATTACACAGACTATGCGGGCATCACGAAGGAAAAAGCAGACTTTTGGCAAGCCGTCACACAAGAAGGTAAGTTTGACACCTTAAAAGCCATTGCCTCAAATGACTATATTTTTATCGTAAACGAAGCGGTAAATAACAAGCTGATGCATTATGTCGGGGTCATGACAGAGGAATCGTTACCAGAAGCGGACAGAGTGATTCAATTTCCTAAAGGGGAATATCTAATCGTTAAAGGGGAAGCTAAAACCGCTGATGAATTGCATCAAACGCTTACTGGTATTGCATTTGGTCAAGTCTTGCCTGAAGCAAAGAATTTCGCTTATGTTGGTGGACCAAATGCAGTGGTAGAGATGGGGCAGCGAAACGACTTATTACTTGGTGAGATGTGGATTCCTGTTGTACGAAAATAAGAAGGATATGGAGGGATAGAAATGGCCTATATCGTTGATTTTAAACATGTGTCTACGATTGGTTTAGAGTCTTCACCTGTAGCAGAAGCACTTGCTGGCTTACGTGCTAATGAGGCTCGTTACTTTATGAACAAATATAAGCATGAATTTACAGTATTACCTGCCAGCGAAAGTCAGGATACCCTTGATTATGTGAACCGAGTGTTAAAAGAAGAACGTGAACTAGAGTTTGCAGCCAAACCTTTAGAAACGGCAAGTTTTCAAGTGGAAAATATCAAATGGACTTACGTCTTTTATGAGGATGGTCTTGCAATTAACGTCCTGTATACAGTGGATGACCCGAAAAAACGTGCTGTTGGTTTTAAGCTTTCTGAAGGTATGGAAGTACCAAAGGAATTAGAAGGGAAATTTAAATTTGCTAGGCAGAAGTCTAAACTTGCTGGAACGATTCGTGGGTCATTTTTTAAAATTAAAGGGGAATATTGAACCCGAATTTGTGAATCTGATTGAACAAATAAATTAAAATTATTTCCCCCTTCTAAACAGAGCAGCATTCTCTATGCATTATTAGAGGATGTTTTTCTGTTTATTGTACCAATTTCCTTGATTATCGCAACGAGCTTTATAAATTTAGTTTGTAGGCCGTTCCATATTATCTAGTCAGTATTAAAAATAAAACTCTTTGATGGTACTATCATCGTGGTCTCGATTCTCAAACTAGTCATTTTCTTATTAACTCATTCAAATATCAGGGTTGTTTAATATTAATTAAAGTCAAAAACCTTGAAAGGCATTTAGCCAATCAAGGTATGTGTTTTATTTTTTTAATCAACTAGTAACTCCAAGTAATATTTATCATTTTCTTCTATTTTTCTTAAAAATTCTTCAAGAGAAGTCGCAATTTGAATATCATAATAGTAAACCGGACTGCTATTCTTTTCATTCAATTCAATTGACATTAAAGCTGATTCACTACCTTCAAAAAATATTAGTTTGTTATTTTCAAATTCATCATAGATTTCTATATCAGGATAAAACTCAAAATCATTAACTCTTAATCGAAAATCTCTGACGGAATAAGGATCCATAATACGATTGTTATTAAACTCTGAACCTTTAATAAACCCGTAGCCAACCTCCATATAAAAATTAACTAACTCTTTAGGAAATTTTAAATCAAGTTCCTTCTCAACCTCTTTTATTTCATTTTCGGTTACTGGATAAAAACTATTTTCTTGATTTGCCTTCAAAGATTCGTATCCCATTATTTTTTACCTCCTTTAAATAGTTCGTTTGCTGGTGAACCTTTCCCATGAATACCAGCTTGATGCTCATTTGGGAATTTTGCAGGATGCATATTCCACCATTCATGCTCTCCTCCAAATGTATTCTCAATTATGTGATGAGCATCATACTTATCTCCTTTTTTCCTAATTATTTTACCTGTTTTTTCTGAAATAACATTTTCATTATACTCAGGCCACTTTTGCCCAGTATTTTCTTCCCACTTTTTGATTACTGTATTTTTTACTTTATCAAATTCTGCTCTATGCTTAGCTGTTTCTATTGGTGTCATTTTTTTATATTCTTTATTTCTTAAGGCCTCCTTCAACTTCTCTGTTTGGTTTTTAGGTAACTCTCTACCTGTTCGTCCTTCTATATCTCTAATATATTTTTTTATTGTATCAGAATCTATCTTATTACCCTTAATCCCCATTTTACCATGAAACCCTTTAGCCCCAAACGGCAAAAGCATCCCCAGAGCCGCGTTCATACTTGCTTCCTGCTGTTCTTTTGAGATCTTGTTTCCAAACATGTCTCGGCCTGTGATCGCTTCGCTGAAGCCGTTGGTGGCGGTGAGTCCATATAAACCTTTTTGAGATGTTTTCAGGGCGTCAAAGGATTTTTGTGATGTCTTGTAAATGTCGACTGCTCTGACTGCAGCTGATGTGGCTTGGGTGGTTTTATAAACAGCTTTCCCGCCTTTGAAAATGCGTCCTGCCCAGCCGACGATAGGGATGTAGCCGGCTGCAGCCATTCCTCCTGCAGCGACTCGCTGGCCTGCGGTGAGTTCCTCCCCTGTGATTGGATCGACGCCTGTTGCGGCACGTTTTGCATCGTTCACGCCAGTCAGTTCATTCACGATGTTTCCACCATAATCGAGGGCTTTTTCATACCAAGGGCGGTTGGCGAGGGCTTCTTGTTCCTTTGCGACCTTGCGGGCTTCTTCTTGTTCTTTTTTGATTTTCAGATATTCAGCAGTTTGCTTTTCAATATCGCTTTTTGCCTTGTAGATGTCGCTATTTTGATACGCTTTCTTGTCAAAATTCATAGGCGAAATCGCTTTTCCGTCATTTGTCGCATTCATCATTTCAGCGTACAATGCCATTGTAGCTTGCTGCTCCGTCTCTGACAAAGCATATTCATCTTTTAAATTTTGATCAAGCTCTCTTAGTTCTTTGACCGTCTTTTTTCGTTCATCTTCCGCATCTTCTATTTTTTCATCAAAGGTTTGGCTATCAAATACCTCTAGGGAAATGAGGTCATCAATGTCTTGAAAAATCGTTTTGAGTGCCTTTTTTTGATCCTTTACAATGCTTTTGGCGTTTTTGATGCCCATATGTACTGCGTTGTCTAAAAAGTGTTCTTCTACAAAGGTATCGCCGCCAAAGCTCGTATCATCCAGTGTCCCAGAAACACCTTCATGAAAGGCTTTTTGTTTATCAATGAAGCTGATAAACATGTCTACATTTCCAGCAAGCTCTTTATAGAAACTTTTAATATTATCGGCACCTTTCCCAGTGAAATCATCACCGAGATTGGCCACACCTTGTAATGCCTTTTTTAAATCTACCATTTGTTCGCGGAGTTCCTGATAGTGTTTTGCCCTTGTGTCCATGGCACTTGTTAGTGCTTTTGCATCAAGTATCTTGCCCAGAAGAATTCACTCCTTCCTATTCATTGACAAGGTCAATTTTACCAATACAAAGTTTGTCATTAAATAGGAATTAAGACACAAAAACAATACTTATTATGTAAATGACATTGTTGCAATTGAAAAGCTCACTATAGAATGCGTTAGCTCCACTTTTGTCATAACAATTATAATGTCGTTTTTAGAACAATCTTTTAAATAGAACATTTTTTTGAGCTACTCCATTATAAAAAATGTTATAGAGCCCTTCCATGGTAAGGAAGATGTCACTAGTCGAGGCAATCCCTACATGAATTAGGAATGCACTTAGAAAAAGCACACCCGCATCAGTGTACTTTTTACGATTTAGACTTCAGCAATTGCAGCTCTTGCTCCATGATATCTGCTGCTTCAGTTATAAATTGAATAATTAAATCTAATTCTTCTGGTTTGTATTCATTTGTGAGTTCCTTCGTTGATGTTGATAAGGATCGAAAGAGTTCTTTTACCTGTGATTTCCCCGCTGTTAGAGGAACAATGATGACTCTTCGTTTGTCTTTTGGGTCCTTTTCTCTTTTGGCGTACCCCGCTTTTTCAAGCCGATCAATGAGAGCTGTGACCGCACCGGAGCTAAGGCCTGTTTTTTCACTTAATTCTCCTGCTGTGAGAGGACCGAGTTCGTTTAATAAATCGGCGGATTTGAGATCTGTTGGAAAAAGGCCGAGCGATTGAGCGGCCGCTTGGTGGAACAAAACGGTTCGTGTGGCGAGGCGCCTCATTGTATGTATGATCTGGGCTGCTCTGTCTTCAGCCTCGTTCATTATTGACAACTTGTTCTCCTCCCTTTAAAATCAATTTATCTTGATCATCAAGATAAATGTTCTCTTACTTTATGGTTAAGTTGATCATAGCAAAAATAATGAGAGAACGTAAGCAGGAGGTAAATGAAATGAATCATGTGGATAAAGGCAAGGCATCCACTCGCTTTGTTGTCATCGGTTTGCTGTTAGGGATTTTTATGGCAGCGATGGACAATACCATTGTTGCAACAGCAATGGGAAGCATCGTAGCAGATTTAGGCAGTTTTGATAAATTTGCTTGGGTGACGGCTTCTTATATGGTGGCAGTGATGGCGGGAATGCCTATTTACGGAAAGCTTTCTGATATGTATGGTCGAAAGCGTTTTTTTTTGTTTGGACTTATTTTCTTTTTAATTGGATCAGCGCTGTGCGGTATCGCACAAACGATGGATCAACTCATTATTTACCGAGCCATTCAAGGGCTTGGAGGCGGTGCACTTCTACCGATCGCATTCACGATTATCTTTGACATCTTCCCGCCTGAAAAGCGCGGAAAAATGTCTGGTATGTTTGGAGCAGTCTTTGGTTTATCAAGTGTACTCGGACCGCTTTTAGGTGCTATTATTACGGATTCGATCGGCTGGCATTGGGTTTTCTATATTAATGTGCCAATTGGTATTGTCAGTGTCTTCTTGATCGCCAGATACTATCAGGAATCGCTTGAACATCGTAAGCAGAAAATCGACTGGTCAGGTGCTATTACACTTGTCGTTGCGGTTGTCAGCTTAATGTTCGCGCTTGAGCTTGGCGGTAAATCTTATGCTTGGGATTCGGTGCAAATCCTCACACTTTTTGCTGTGTTTCTTGTGTTCGGTACGATCTTCTTTATTGTTGAGCGTAAGGCTGAGGAGCCGATTATCTCATTTTGGATGTTTAAAAATCGATTATTTGCAACATCTCAAATTTTGGCGTTTTTATATGGCGGGACATTTATTATTCTTGCTGTCTTTATTCCTATTTTCGTGCAGGCGGTGTACGGTGAATCTGCGACAAGTGCAGGGTTCATTTTAACACCGATGATGATTGGATCAGTCATTGGCAGTATGATTGGAGGAACGATGCAGACGAAAGTGCCTTTCAGACGTCTTATGACTATTTCTGTCATTTCATTTTTCGCTGGGATGCTGCTGCTTGCCAATATGTCACCAGATACAGCAAGACTGTGGCTCACACTCTTTATGATGATATCAGGTTTTGGCGTCGGGTTCAGCTTCTCCCTTCTGCCATCAGCTTCAATGAATGATCTTGAGCCGCGTTACCGAGGCAGTGCAAACTCGACCAATTCATTTATGAGATCACTTGGAATGACGCTCGGTGTAACAATTTTCGGAACGATTCAAACCAATGTGCTGACAAATCGTTTAGCTGATGCCTTTAGCGGAATGAAAGGAGCCCCTTCTCAAATAAGCGATCCACAGGCTATTTTCCAAGAAGGTGCTCGCTCACAAATTCCGACTGATATTTTAAATAAAGTCATCGATGCGATGTCACAAAGTATTACGTACGTATTTTTGCTTGCATTATTCCCGATTGCACTTGCGGCGATTACGGTCGTATTTATGGGAAATGCACGGGTACGCACATCTAATGAAATGAAGGAAAACGAATAATGTGAAAAAGCAGAGCGATAGCGGCTCTGCTTTTTTTCTTATTGATATAACGGATGGGCTTTGCCCTCACTGCCAACGATTCGTATTTTCGATTGGACCATGTCTTTCGCTGCTTGTTTTGCTTTTTGTAAATACATACGCGGATCTAAGCTTTCAGGTTCGTTTGAGAAATGATCACGTATCGCTTCGGAATATGCATTTTTCAGTTCAGTTGAGACATTCACCTTTGCCATACCAAGTGCAACGCATCGCTTGACGTCCTCATCTGGTACAGCGGAACCACCGTGCAGGACAAGTGGTACATCGACCAGCGCTGCAATTTGTTCAATGCGGTCAAAGTCAATATCCGGCACCCCTTTATAAATGCCATGGGCAGTACCAATCGCAGGCGCTAAAGTAGGCACCCCAGTTTCTTCTACAAATTGACGGCATTCTGATGGAACGGCTTTTTCAGCATCCTTTTCGTCAACGACGATATCATCTTCTACACCGCCTACCTTGCCTAGCTCTGCTTCGACATTTACACCGACTTTTAAGGCAAGATCCACGACTTCTTTTGTGCGGCGTACATTTTCTTCATATGAGTGCATAGATGCATCGATCATAACGGATGTATATCCAGCCCTGATACAGGTGAGAATCACATCAAAGTCTGTGCAGTGATCCAGGTGAAGACCGATTGGGATTTGATATTGATCAGCCGCCGCCTTCACTGTATCTGCAATTGCTTTTGCTCCAAGAGATTGAACCGTTCCAACCGTTGTTTGCAAAATCACAGGTGACTTTAATTCTGCGGCAGTTTCGAGCACCCAATAGATACTGTCAAAGGAGTGCACATTGAATGCCACAATTCCGTATTTTTCGTTTTTCGCAGCCTCAAGCATTGGTGTTGTTGAAAGTAAAGGCATGATCAAACATCCTCTCTAGTTAAAATATCCGTTTCTAATACAGCAAGCATGTCTTCATTTGTTCTTGTTTCCAGCAGTTTTTGACGTTTCGTTTCATCCATTAAGCCTCGTGAAAGGGCTGAAAGAGCTTTTAAATGAGTCGTCCCTGCTTCACTTTTAGGGATCAGTAAGGATAAGAAGAAAAAGCAAGGCTTCCCATCAAAAGCGTCCCATTCAATACCTGTTTCCGTGCGGACGATCACAAGTGCTGGTTTCGTGATGGCTTCTGTTTGAGTATGCGGAATGGCAAATCCATCTTGAAATCCGGTTGTACTCAGTGCTTCCCTTTCCGCTAACCCTTTTTTGACATCCTCTGGTGAGGTGCAAATACCTGCTTTGTAGGCAATGTCAGCAATGGCTGCGAACACGCCAGCCTGTGAAGAAGCTGTTTCGTGAAGATTCATATAGATATGTTCCATCATTTCTCATCCTCCCTTTTAAACTGCTGGGTTGTCTATTTTTTTACGGTAAAGTCCGTAGAGAATCGCACCTACGAGTGAGCCGATTAGTATGGAAAGCACCCATTGGAATGCACCTGTGACGACCGGAAGAACAAGGAATCCACCATGCGGAGCTGGAACCTGTACCCCAAACAAATATGTCAATATAGCAGAGATGGCAGAGCCAAACATGATAATTGGCAGGACAACGACCGGGTTTTTGGCCGCAAATGGGATGGCTCCTTCTGTAATATGTGTCGCTCCTAGAATATAGTTGATTGCCCCTGCATTTCGTTCTTGTGGCGTGAAATGTTTTCGGAAAATCGTTGTAGCAATCGCAATGATAAGCGGCGGTGTGATACATGCTGCTGACACACCTGCCATGAAGTAAAGGTTACCTTCTGCAAGTAAAGCCGTTCCTGTGACATAGGCTGCTTTGTTAAAAGGTCCGCCCATATCAAATCCACACATTGCTCCAACAATTAAGCCTAAAAGCAGCGGATTTGTGGATTGTACAGATGAAAGAAAGTCCATTAAGGAATTATTTAGCCCTGTGATTGGAACTAACAACGGGGTCATGACAGCCCCAATTAAGAAAATACCGATGACAGGATAGATGAAGATTGATTTTAATCCATCAAGTGATGCTGGTAATTTTTGAAGCAGGAATTGAAGAAGTACGATGATATACCCTGCTGCAAAACCAGCGATAATACCACCTAAGAATCCAGCGCCTCCATCATTTGCAAGGAGACCACCTATAAATCCAACGACCATCCCTGGGCGTCTTGCGATCGAATCAGCGATAAATGCTGCTAAAATTGGTACCATTAAGCTGAAGCCAAGTCCGCCAATGCTTTTCAAATAGGCAGCAAACGGATGATACGTTTCGTGCTTAGGATCAGCAGAGTAGATACCAAATAAGAAAGAAAGGGCAATTAAGACACCGCCTCCAACGACAAATGGCAGCATGTGTGATACACCGTTCATTAAGTGCTTATAAATGGTGTGTATCCATTTATTTGCCGACTTTTGTTGAGAGGATGAAGGAGCAGATGGTTTCTCCGTTCCAGAAGTTCTTCCTTTCACTTGATGAACGGGGGCATCTCCATTGATAATGCCTTGGATCAGTTCATTTGGCGTGCGGATACCCTTCGCTACAGGCACTTCAATTAGTGGTTTGCCGTGAAAACGATCTGTATTTACATCTTTGTCAGCTGCGACAATGACCCCATCGGCCTCCAGAATGTCTTGATCAGTTAAAGCGTTTTCAATTCCTACTTGACCATGCGTTTCGACTTTGATGTCGACCCCTAGTTGCTCGGCAGCGATTTTTAATGCTTCAGCTGCCATGAATGTGTGTGCAATGCCTGTTGGACAGCCGGTTGCAGCGACAATTTTTTTACGGCTCATGTGTTATTCCCCCTTATTTCTTCTGAATGTGTACTTGCTCAATCAATGAATCAATGTCATGTAAATCACTTAAGCCTTTAGAAAATGCAGTAGATGCGCCAGTTGCAATGCCGTAACGTAAGCACTCGTCAGATGAATGACCTTCAAGCTGTTTACTAAGAAAGGCTGCGAGCATCGCATCTCCAGAGCAAGCTGTATTTACTACAGTGCCTGTCGGTGCGTTTCCTTTTAAGACGGCGTCTTTCGTAATGAACAAAGCCCCTTCTCCCCCGCGGGAAATAAGCACTTGCTCTGCACCCATCTCAATGAGTTTCTCTCCTGATTGAATGAGTTCTTTTTCTGACAAAGGATGTGTTTTGCCGAAAAAAGCAGCGATTTCTTCTTCATTCGGTTTTAATAAATACGGTTTGTATTGAAGCGTCTCAAGAACCGCTGCGGAGCTTGTGTCTAAAATGAACTTGACCTTCTGTTGATGACAAATAGCTGCTACTTCTGAAAAAATGCTGGCAGGAACGCCCTTTGGCAGACTGCCTGACATGATGAGGATGCCTCCTTGCGGGATAGCCGCAATTTTCTCACGAAAGGCGTGAAGCGCTTTTTCTTCAATTGCAGGGCCTTGATTCACTAGCTTGTATTCTTCTGTCGTATTGATAAAAACATTAATGCGTGTAATGCCTTCAACCGAGATAAAATCGGTTTGAATGGAGAGATCCTTTAAGGATTGTTCAATATAAGAGCCTGAAAACCCAGCAATAAATCCTAGTGCAGTGCTGGTGAAGCCATATTTCTTTAGCATAATTGACACGTTCACGCCTTTTCCATTCGGCTGATAATCTTCATCTTCTGTGCGATTGACTGCATTTGCCCGCATTTCTTTTAATGCAATATATAGGTCAATAGCAGGATTTAAGGTGCAGGTATAAATCAATTGGTTTCACCTTCTTTCTTTTCTCTAAAGAAAGTATCTCATACGATTCAGTGAAAATGTTTTCAGAATGTGTAAAGGTTTTCATGAGAAAAAGCCTTCCAGATCAAAGTCTCGAAGGCTTTCTTATTGGTTATTTCATTCGGATCACATAGGCGTCAAGTAAAATGCGGGCAATGACATGAAGAGACAGGCGGGATCTGACTTCATAATCTGGGAAGAAAGATTGTTCCCCTTTATATCCGACTAGTGTCATATCTGATATTTTGCTTAATGTAGAATCTATTCTTGTCGTCACCGTAATGGTTGTGACTTGCTTCATACTGAGGTTTTGACACGCTTCAACAAGCTCAGCTGTTTCGCCATTTAATGAAACAAAGATGGCAAGCTCACTTTTTTCAATGTCTCGCGATTTCAGCCGAATGATATTCGGATCGTCGTGTACTTCACATGTTTTCCCGATGAGCTGTAATTTGATGGTCATCTCTTTGGCAATCATCTCTGAGAAGCCTCTGCCGAAAATATAAATTTTGTCTGCATTATGTATTTTTTGAACGGCATCTTCAATTTGTCCAATACTTTGCAGCTGTATCGTTTTTAAAACCTCTTCTTCATTTTTCCGAATTGCTAGTTTGATGTCTTCATCAATATTTTTGAGCTGGTCGCTTGCATCTGTCATTTTCTTTTCTTGTTTCAATCGATATTTAAAGGATGTATAGCCGTTATAGCCAATTTTTTTCATCAGTCTGACAATCGTGGCCGTTGATACATTGGCTCTTTCGCTTAAAGTGACAATGGATAAGGTGGAGATATCCTCTAAATGCTGGTGAATATAATTGAGTAAATATCGTTCTGTTTCACTTAACGTTTGATATACATCACTTGGGATGTTAAATAATGATTCATTCAAATCGATTCCCCCTTATTCATTTCATACTATAATTAAATGCCCAATAAAAACAAGATGATTCTTTTGTCATGTATTTAGATGAAAGGCGAAAATGAGTGAAATTTTATTTTTGACATAAACTAAAGAAAAGTTGTGTCTATGTGAAAGGAGCTGATCCGTATGCTTCATCTTTTGTTTTATCTGATCCTTCTCTATGTCGTTTATGTCTTTTTGACCGCATTTGTTTTGTTTTATTTACCGATCCAAAAAACATGCAAAGAACATTGTATTTATAAAGCTTCTTCGATCTCAGGAGACGATCAGGGCACAAATCAAGTGATGCTTCTTGACGATGGATTTGTGTCCGGTCAGGCCAGAATCCAAATGATTCGTGAGGCAAAGAGGATGATCCGCCTTAGTTATTATTCCATCCAAAAGGGGAAAACAGCCGAATGGGTACTAGGTGCTTTAATTGAAGCTGCTGATCGAGGGGTGAAAGTTCAGCTGCTTTTAGACGGCATCTGCCACAGTTTGCGTGGACCGCTAAAAGATTTACGATATGCCGTGGCAAATCACCCGAATATGGCCATTCGTTTTTATGAGCCCTTTCGGTTATTTAAGCCATGGACGTGGCATAACCGCCTTCATGATAAGCTGCTGCTGGCAGATGGCCGAGTGGTTGTGATGGGCGGAAGAAATATCGGTGATAAATACTTTGCAGATCAGCCCCCGAAAGATTTTGCATTTGACCGCGATGTGCTGCTTTATAACGACAAAAAAGGAAAAGTATTAGATGAAATGGAACAATACTTCGTTTATTTATGGAATCATGACTTTACGAAAAGAACAAAAGCTGTGTTCTCTAAACAAAAAGCAAAGAAAGGCTTAAAACTAAGAAAGAAACTGCTTAGATCCTATCAGGAGGCAGTGCATGCGAAAGAACCTTTTGTGATGTCGTCCTTTAATTGGGCAGCAGATGGCACCTCAGTAAAGCAGATTGCATTTTTTACAAATCCTGTGGAGCGTTTCAATAAGCGTCCTCTTGTGCTCAAAAAACTAAACGATCTTGCTCACCGGGCAAAGCGTTCTGTGCTCATACAGACGCCTTATGTCATCCCGACACGCCCCATGAAAGACGGCCTCACTCCCTTAGCCAGCGGGATTCAAACGACAGTTGTCACGAATTCTCTTACAGCGACGCCAAATCCGTTAGCTTTTGCAGGTTACTTAAGCACGAAAAAGGAACTGATGAAAACAGGCGTTCATTTGTACGAATATGAAGGTCCGTATTCCATTCATGCGAAATCAATGGTCATTGATGATTATTTAAGTATTATTGGCACATATAATTTAGATGCGAGGTCTAGTTTTTTAAATACAGAGTCAATTTTGGTCATTGATAGTGCCCCTTTTGCGCTATCACTTACTCAGGCAATAGAACGTAAAATTGCCTATAGTATACTTGTCGCGAAGGACAAAGCAGCCTATAAAGCGGAGTCCTATGGGCAGAAAAAAAAGCCTTTGATGAAAAGGCTCCTTTTAAATGGTTTATCCGCGATAACTGTTCTATGGCGGCGGTTAATCTAAAGGGCGGCTACTCTTGTGGCAGCCCTTTTTCTTCTGATTGATCCTCTTCTGCTGACTCCAATTTGGTCAATTTAAACACCAGAATCCCCGCAACAATCACAATGACACCTAATAGTTTTGCGGGAGAAAATTCTACTTTCTCTAACCCAAGCCAGCCGAGCGAATCGAACAAAAGCGCGGAGCCGAGCTGTGAAATCAGGACAATCGAGATTCCATAAGTCGGACCGAGACGTTTGATGCTTTGAACGAGGCAGATGACCACCCCTACTCCAATGGCTCCGCTAATCCAGTACCACGCTTCCATATGTCTTAATTGAAACATGCCGGTTCCTTCTAGCAAAAGACCCATCAAAAGTGAAGCAATAAAGCCCATACCTAGAACGAGAGTGGTCGTTGACCAAGAGCCTGTCTGCTCATTGACCTTACTGTTAAAAATGGTTTGTAAGCTGACGAGTGCGCCAGCCGTGATGGCTAATCCTATTCCTATGATCATGTCTGAATCCCTTCATTTCTTCTATTCATAAATGTTTCGCTCCGCTATTTCTAAGAGTCCTTCCCGGTCAAGAATCGTAATCTTCCCTCTTCGCCTCTCTATCAGCCCTTTTTCACAAAATTGCTGAATCACCCGGTTAATATGACGGTAGCTTGTACCAATTAAGCTCGCCGCATCAGTAAGACGCAGTGCGCTCGCGCTGTTATCCCCTGTTAACACAGACAATAAGTAGCTTGCGAGTCTGACCTCTACAGGGTATAAAAGGTGGAAGCTCAAATCGTTTGATTTCGTATAAAATTTGTTTGTGATGCCCTTTAGTAAAAAGGTTAACACGCGGGAGTCATCCTTCGCATGGCGCATGAGCGCTTGATGAGAAATCCTTAGCATATGTACTTCTGTGACAGCCTCCACTGTATTGACCATATCAGTCTGCTGAACGTATTCAATATCTCCAATCGCTTCAAGAGGATGTTTAAAACAAAGAATGAAGGTCTTTCCTTCTTTTGTGGTGGTGAAAATCTTTAATTTTCCTTTTACTAACAAGTACAAGTGCTCCCTCTGATCTCCCTTTGAACAAATCAGCTCACCTTGCTCATAGCGCCATAAGCTGACGTGTGATATGAGTTTCTGATGAAAGACGTTTTCTAATTCATGTGCCTTGAGATAAGAGGAAAATAGAGATTCATCATGAAGCTCCTCCATCTGACGCCCTCCTTTATAGCTTTAAAATGATTACGCCTGCGATCATCAATAGAATTCCTGCATAATGCTGCCATTTCATTTTCTTCTTCTGTACACCAAACCATCCTTTTGCATCGATTGCAAAGGTGAAAGCAAGCTGAGCAATGAGTAAAGCAGCGATGGTCAGTGTGACACCGATCATTTGAATCGCAGTCACTTCATTGAAAATAATAATGGCTGCAAATGCACCGCCTACTAAATAAAGCGGCTGCACCTTTCGATATTCTCGAAAGTGTCCGTCACGTACGATCAGTAAAATGATCAGTGCGATCATAAAGCCGGTCAGCTGCGTGATGGTTGCCGCCTGCCATGTGCCGATATCCTGGCTGATTCTTGCGTTTGCGACGCCTTGCAGTGTAATACAAGCGCCTCCTAATAAAGCGAAAATAACACCTTTCATTCGTTCAAATGCTCCTTCTTTTTCAGTCTAGTTCCATTAAAAGATAGATGCCCTCATGTTGAAAAGGACATATGTCCCACTTTGCGTATTATATCAGAAACTTTTTCTTTTACAGTTGCATCGTTTTAGATTTTTCACAGTGGGTACAGTTTTATATCACCTGAAAACAGAATATTGAATGGAATCACATATAAAAAGGAGACATGTCAGAATGAGAAATCAAGAGAAACATTTTATTAACGGAGAATGGATCGCATCAACAGGAAACGAAACGACGGAAGTCATCAATCCTGCTACAGAGGAAGTCATTGGCACCATTAGTTTAGGAACAAAAGAAGATTTAGATAAGGCAGTCAAAGCTGCTCGTGACGCCTTTCCTTCTTTCTCAAAAACATCTCGAAATGAACGCGTAAAGATGCTGGAAAACATTGTGCGCGGCTACGAAAAGCGTAAGGATGAACTAATTGAAGTCATGACACAAGAGCTCGGTGCACCGCTGAAAGTATCGGAAGAGGTTCATTACAAAATGGGACATGAACATTTTTCTAAAGCAGCGGAAGCACTTAAATCGTATACATTTACTGAGGACCGCGGCGGACATACCATTATAAAAGAAGCAATTGGTGTCAGCGGATTGATTACACCTTGGAATTTCCCAACAAATCAAACATCACTTAAAATCGCGGGTGCCATTGCAGCAGGCTCACCAGTTGTCTTAAAGCCTGCGGAAATTACACCTTTTGCCGCAATGATTCTTGCAGACATCATTGATGAAGCTGGCGTACCGAAAGGCGTCTTCAACCTAGTTAACGGAACTGGTGATGTCATTGGTGACGGCATTAGCTCACACCCTGATATTGACTTTGTTTCATTTACAGGATCAGGCGCTGTCGGCTCTAAAATAATGGAAAATGCTGCAGACAATATTAAGAAAGTGGCTCTTGAGCTCGGCGGGAAATCCCCTCTTATCGTCTTAGATGATGCAGATGTGGATGAGGCAGCCGAAACAGCCGTTCATCATATTGCGATGAATACAGGTCAAGTGTGTTCCGCAGCTACACGTGTGCTGATTCCTGAATCAATGAAAGACGCATTTGAAAAAGCGCTGCTGAATGCTCTGCCGAAGTTTACAGTTGGTGATCCGCGAGAAGATCACGCCACTGGTCCGCTTGTCTCCAAAAAGCAATGGGATACCGTGCAGTCTTATATTGAAAAAGGAATTGAAGAAGGTGCTCACCTGCTTGCTGGGGGAACTGGTAAGCCGGACGGACTAGGCAAAGGATATTTCGCCAAGCATACTATTTTCACAAATGTGAAAAATGATATGACCATTGCGCAAGAGGAAATATTCGGACCCGTCATGAGTGTGATCACATATCAAGACTTGGATCATGCCCTTGAGATTGCCAATGATACAGTGTACGGTCTTGCTGGCTATGTGGTTGGAAAAGATGAAAAAACATTAAAATATGTAGCTGAACATATTCGTGCCGGTCAAATTACCATTAACAACGCCGAAACAGATTACTTTGCCCCATTTGGCGGCTTTAAGCAATCTGGTATCGGAAGAGAATGGGGAGACTTCGGTATCGAGGAATATTTAGAAGTGAAAGCTGTGATGGGACTTCCAACAGCATAATTTGAAAAAGGAGAAAAACTCTAAGGTTTTTCTCCTTTTTTCATGATAGAAAGAATCTGCCCCCTGCTCCCCTACTTATCCATGATGATTTTATATTTTTCGACCTTTGCTTTAGGAGGAAACGATTCTTGTAACTCATCAAACCAAACCTCAATCGTTTGACCCTGTGACAGCTCTTTAGAGTCTACTTTTGTTAAATCCATAACGATGAGATCATTTTTATACTTTTCAATAAGAAGATGAGTTTTCAATGAATCATCGCTTTTTAATGGCGTTTTATTGTTTATAAGAAGTAAATTCGTCTCCCCTTTTCTTAGCAGGATGCCTTTTTTTGAAAAAGATGCTGTTGTTTTATTCTGATTGTATGAATCTTTTATATTGTCCTTTGGAGAATTGCACGCTACTAATAAAATGAGAAAAATCAAGGCGACAAGCCGAAAACATTTTATATTTTTAAACTTTAGCAGTATCAATTTCATACACCCCTTTTCAATTCCTTACGATCGCTTATTCATTCAAAACGGCCCATTTTTCTAAAGATGCTTTATACAATTAAACGATTCACCTTCAAGTTCTGTCACCTTGCAAAGGTATTAGAAATCTTAATCATGACAATCAATATTATATATTTTACTTAATGGCAAACTTTCGGTAAAGTTCAAATTGAACCTATATATATAATTCCTATCGAATTAATCTATGTTTATATTCCTTGTGAGGTGGATATCGTTGCAACTTCATGTATTGAACAGTCCGTTTAGTCAGGAGCAGGCAGAACTGCTTAATCAGCTGCTTCCGACTTTAACAGATCAGCAAAAAATTTGGCTTACCGGTTATTTATCAGCACAGGCAGCTTTAGCCGGATCAGAAAATACTGCCCTAGCCCCTTCTCCTTCTGCCGCAGCACCAGCGCAGCCTGTCAGCAAAGATGTGACCGTCCTTTATGGCTCACAAACAGGCAATTCTGAAGGGTTAGCAAAAAAGACAGCTCAGCATCTTGAAGAGAAAGGTTTTCAAGTGACGCTCTCTTCTATGTCAGATTTTAAACCAAATAGTCTGAAAAAAATAAACAATTTACTGATTATCGTCAGCACACATGGCGAGGGAGATCCGCCTGATAATGCCCTTTCTTTCCATGAATATGTTCACGGCAGACGTGCACCAGAGCTTGATCATTTAAGCTTTTCTGTCCTATCACTTGGTGACAGCTCTTACGAATTCTTCTGTCAAACAGGTAAAGAATTTGATGAGCGCTTAAAAGAGCTTGGCGGAACGCGTCTTTTCGATCGAGTGGACTGTGATCTTGATTATGATGAGCCGTTTTCTGAATGGCTTCAAGGGGTGGCATCATCACTTAGCGAAGGCGGAGCTGCAGCAGCCCCGCAGGAATCAGCGGAAGCAAACACTCAAACAGCTGCATCTGAATACTCAAGAACAAATCCTTTTTATGCTGAAGTGCTTGAAAATATCAACTTAAATGGCCGCGGTTCTAACAAAGAAACCCGGCATTTGGAGCTTTCTCTTGAAGGATCAGGACTTGTTTATGAGCCTGGTGACAGCCTTGGTATTTATCCAACAAATGATCCTGCGCTTGTTGATGAACTGATCACAACATGCGGATGGAATGCAGAGGAAGCCGTAACCGTTCATAAAAACGGCGACACGCTTCCTTTAAAAGAAGCACTTACCTCTCATTTTGAGATTACCGTATTGACAAAACCTCTTCTTCAAAAGATGGCGTCCTTTACAAAAAGCGAAGCCTTGCAGGCTCTTTTAGAAGAAGGAAACGAAGAAAAGCTGAAAGCATATATAGCAGGAAGAGATTTAGTAGATGCTGCTCGTGATTTCGGTCCTTTTGAAGGAACAGCGGCAGACTTCACTGCCATTTTAAGAAAAATTCCGGCTCGCCTTTATTCCATTGCAAGCAGCCTGAAAGCAAATGAAGAAGAAGTTCATTTGACGATCGGTGCTGTGAGATATGATGCTCACGGAAGAGAACGTCAAGGTGTCTGCTCAATCTTATGTGCGGAGCGCTTAGAGCCAGGTGATAAGCTGCCTGTTTATATCCAGCACAATCAAAACTTTAAGCTACCTGAAAACCCTGAAGCACCGATCATTATGGTAGGACCAGGCACAGGCATCGCCCCTTTCCGTTCCTTTATGCAGGAGCGCGAGGAAGTTGGTGCAGACGGAAAGTCATGGTTGTTCTTCGGTGATCAGCACTTTGTGACGGATTTCTTATATCAAACCGAATGGCAAAAGTGGTTAAAAGATGGTGTGTTAACGAAAATGGATGTGGCTTTTTCAAGAGATTCAGAGGAAAAAGTATATGTCCAGCATCAAATGAAGAAACAAAGTAAAGAATTATTCGAATGGCTGGAGCAAGGTGCCTATGTATATGTCTGCGGAGATGAAAAACATATGGCGCATGATGTTCATAATACCCTTCTATCAATCATCCAAGAAGAAGGTGCGATGAGCAAAGAGAAAGCTGAAAGCTATCTAGCCAACTTGCAGCAGCAAAAACGCTATCAGCGTGACGTATATTGATTGAATGCTTGAAAGAAAGGAGCTTTTACTTACATGGTGAAGACAGCATTAACAGCGCCGGAAGGACCTCCGAGCGACGTAGAGGAAATCAAAGAAAAAAGTGATTATTTACGGGGTACTTTAAAAGAAGTGATGCTCGATCCGATTTCAGCGGGTATTCCTGATGATGATAACCGTCTGATGAAGCATCACGGCAGTTATTTACAGGATGATCGTGACCTGAGAAATGAACGGCAAAAACAAAAGCTTGAGCCTGCCTATCAATTTATGCTGCGCGTCCGCCTGCCTGGCGGAATCGCTACATCCAAACAGTGGCTTGTGATGGATGAGCTTGCTCATAAATATGGAAACGGTACGTTAAAGCTGACAACTCGTGAAACCTTTCAGCTTCACGGTATTTTAAAATGGAACATGAAAAAGACCATTCAAGACATTCATTCCACTATGCTTGATACGATCGCTGCTTGCGGCGATGTGAACCGTAATGTCATGTGTACATCAAACCCCTATCAATCAGAAGTGCACCATGATGTATACGAGCTCGCCAAAAAATTAAGTGATGACCTGCTTCCGCAAACAAGAGCGTACCATGAAATTTGGCTTGATGAGGAAAAGGTAGCAGCAACGCCTGATACAGAGGTTGAGCCGATGTATGGTCCACTTTATTTGCCAAGAAAATTCAAGATTGGTGTGGCGGTCCCTCCTGCTAACGATATTGATGTATTTTCGCAGGATTTAGGCTTCATTGCGATTATTGAAAATGATCAATTAGTCGGTTTTAATGTCGCGATTGGCGGTGGAATGGGCATGACTCATGGTGATACAGCGACCTATCCTCAGCTTGCAAAAGTAATTGGCTTTTGTACACCGGAACAAGTTGTAGAGATTGCCAAACAAGTGATCACCATCCAGCGGGACTACGGAAACCGTTCGGTGAGAAAAAATGCCCGCTTTAAATATACAGTGGACCGCCTCGGTCTTGAGAATGTAAAAGAAGAGCTTGAGCGCCGCCTTGGATTTACCCTATTAGACGCAAGAGATTATCACTTCGATCATAACGGTGACCGCTATGGCTGGGTAAAAGGCATTAATGGCAGATGGCATTATACGATGTTTGTAGAAGGCGGACGTATCACGGATTACGATGATTATCCGCTGATGACAGGCATTCGTGAAATCGCAAAGATTCATACAGGTGACTTCCGCTTAACAGCGAATCAAAATTTGATCATTGGAAACGTCACATCTCATAAAAAGAAACAAATCGAGCAGCTCATTCAGGAGTTTGGTTTGTCAGATGGACAACAGCACTCTGCACTGCGCCGCAGTTCAATGGCCTGTGTTGCTCTTCCGACATGCGGCTTAGCGATGGCAGAGGCAGAACGCTACCTCCCGCGCTTAATTGACAAAATTGAAGAGATTGTCGAAGAAAATGGCTTAAGTGATAAAGAAATCACGATTCGTATGACTGGATGTCCAAATGGATGCGCCCGTCATGCGCTTGGTGAAATTGGTTTTATCGGGAAATCACCTGGTAAATACAACATGTATCTTGGCGCTGCGTTTGATGGCAGCAGATTAAGTAAACTGTACCGAGAAAATGTAGGAGAAGAAGACATTTTAAATGAGCTTGGCACTCTACTCCCCCGCTATGCAAAAGAACGCAAGGAGCATGAACATTTCGGTGATTTTGTGATTCGGGCAGGTATTGTAAAAGAAACAACAGATGGCACGAATTTTCATGTGCAATAAAAAAGACAGGACGCTCTCCTGTCTTTTTTTATGGACTTTGTTTTCTTTTCAAGTATTCGCAAATGCTGTTATACACATCAGGATTATCTAGAGACGAAAGATCTGGTGAAGGCTGCTGTTCATAAGCTCCTTTTAATAAACGCCGGACGATTTTTCCGTTTCTAGTTTTCGGTAAAGCTGAAATGAGATGAATTTCCTTTGGTGTGAGCGCTTTTCCCGCATATGAACCTACATGTATTTTGAGCTCTTGAATGAGTGCTGCTTCTTCAAAAGTCTGTGAACTGGCCACAATGAAACAAACTAGTGCTTCTCCCTTCACCTCATCCTTTACTCCAATCACAGCAGCCTCATGTACGGCTGGATGCCCGACAAGAATGGATTCAATTTCAGCTGGACCAATGCGTTTACCTGCTGTATTAATGACATCATCCGATCTGCCCGTGATATGGAATGCGCCATCCTCTGATTGCATCACCCAATCACCGTGTGTCCATACCCCATCAAATCGTTTAAAATAGGTGTCTTCATATCGCTCCGGATCTTTCCAAAACCCACATGTCATGCCGACCCACGGCTTTTTCACAACAAGCTCCCCTACCTCATTCAGAACGCTCTCTCCTGCCTCATTATACACATCTGCCGCCATTCCTAAGATGGCCGCATTAAAAAGGATCGGTTTGATTAGACGAAGCAGCGTACTTCCTACAATACCGCCAGAAACCTCTGTTCCCCCTGAGTAATTTAAGATTGGAATGTGCTTTTGACCAATGGTGTCAAAAAGCCATTGCCATGGTGCTTCATTCCACGGTTCACCTGTAGATATGATGGCTTTCACATGCGGCAGCTCAATGTCTGAAAGGTTTTGCTGCATCGCAGAACGAACAAAAGTAGGTGAAAGTCCAAAATGGGTGACTTTTTGCTCGTGGATGAATGACCAAAGGTGCTGTTCATCTGGATAATCGGGGGCGCCATCATATAAAACAATTGCAGCTCCATTGATCAAGCCGCCAAAGACGAGAAAGGGCCCCATCATCCATCCCATGTCTGTGAGCCAAAACAAACGGTCTCCTTTTGCAACGTCCATACAAAGACCGGCATCAAAAGCCGCTTTTACAGGAAAGCCTGCGTGTGTATGGACAGCCCCTTTTGGTGTACCGGTTGTTCCAGACGTGTATAAGATCATAAGGGGATCTTCATTTGAAAGATAAGTTGTTTTACTCAGTGGTTCCTCTTTTAACAAATCGTTTAGCTCAATATCCTCTTTATATCCAGTAGAAGAGGAAGCATGTACAATGACTGTTTGGACAGTCTTGGTTTTGTCGATCGCTTCTGCCGCACATTCACGCATGTTGATTGTCTTTCCCCGGCGCGTCACGCTTGAGCCTGTGACGACAATGGTTGCACCTGATGCACGAATACGTACGGCAAGAGGCTCGCTTCCATAGCCAGAAAAAACCGGGCTAAAGATGACACCAATCTTTGCAAAGGCAAGCATGACAGCAGCCGTTTCCGGAAGCATCGGCATATAAATGACCGCTACATCCCCTTTTTGTATTCCCTTCTTCAAAAAACCAGCAGCGAGACGATTGACCTTTTCTTGAAGTTCGAGGAACGACCATCTTCTCTCTTCTCCCGCTTCATTTCTCCACATCACAGCTGGTTGATGCTGGGTTTCTTCATTCTCTGCCCATTTGTCAACAGCCGTTTCGACCACGTTGAGCCGGCCGCCTTTATACCAATTGGGCCACATGAATGAATCTTGGCCTAATGCGGCTTCATACCGCTTCTTCCACACGATGCCGACCGCCTTTTCGGCTTCTCTCCAAAACCAATCGGTCCGCTCGATACTAGCTTGATAGAACGCATCATAAGTAGAAAAACCAAGTGAATGCATCCATTTGTAAAGGCGTGTTTGTTTCATCATCTGTTCTTCGGGTATCCACGCTGGTTTTAGGTTCATCATGAGGCCGCCCCCTTTAGACCGGATAAACCGGGTGTTTTCGTCTTGTAAATGTCATCTCTTTAGAGGTATAAGCTTGTAATCTATGACAAAGCTCATCTCGCAAATGGTCAAATGGGATGACACCATCGACAATCATTTCAGAGGCAAGCTCATATATATTCATATCTTCCTGGTATTCCTTGCGTTTCTCTTGAATAAATGCTGCTCTTTCCTCAGCAGGCAGTTCGGCAATTTTATTCGCATAGACAGCATTTACAGCGGCTTCTGGCCCCATGACAGCAATTTGTGCTGATGGAAGTGCGAGACAGCAGTCCGGTTCAAAGGCCGGTCCCGCCATTGCATATAAACCTGCACCATATGCTTTACGAACAATGACGGATATTTTCGGAACGGTTGCCTCTGACATGGCGGAAATCATTTTCGCCCCGTGCCTGATAATGCCTGCTTGTTCCACTTTTGTTCCGATCATAAACCCCGGTATATCGGCAAGGAAAAGGAGTGGAATATGAAAGGCGTCACATAGCTGAATAAACTTAGCGGCTTTGTCGGCTGAGTCATGGAATAAAACGCCGCCTTTTACCCTCGGCTGGTTGGCAATAAGACCGACAGGCTGACCATTCATGCGGCCAAAGCCTGTGATCAATTCTGCGGCAAACAGTTTTTTGATTTCAAAAAATGATCCTTCATCAATGAGTAAATCAATGAGCTGATACATATCAAAAGGGGTATTCTGCCCTTTAGGGATGAGGTCTTGGATGGTGATCTCTGATGGTTTAGGTGCTTTTGCGGCTGCCCGTTTTGGTTTTTCTGTATAGTTGGCAGGCATGTAAGTTAAATAAGTGCGGGCGATTTGAATGGCTTCTTCCTCTGTTTTTGCTAAAATATCGCCGCATCCAGAAATGCTGCAATGCATTTTTGCTCCGCCCATTTCTTCAAGGGATACTTTCTCTCCAATCACCATTTCGGCCATTCGCGGTGAGCCTAAGTACATTGAGGCATTCCCTTCGACCATGACGACGATGTCACAAAAAGCAGGAATGTAAGCACCTCCGGCTGCCGAAGGACCAAATAGTAAACAAATTTGCGGAATACGTCCAGACAGCTTCACTTGGTTATAAAAAATGCGGCCTGCACCCCTTCTGCCTGGAAACATGGCGATTTGATCGGTGATTCTAGCACCCGCAGAGTCAACTAAATACAGCATTGGGCAGTTGAGCTTTTCGGCTGTTTCCTGGATTCTAATGATTTTTTCTACCGTTTTGACGCCCCATGATCCTGCCTTGACGGTAGAATCATTTGCCATAACGCAAACAGTCTGCCCATTCATCCGCCCTGTCCCTGTGACAACACCATCTGCTGGTAAATGTTCATTTTGACACTCGGCAAACATGGCATCCTCAATGAAAGAATCCTCATCTAATAACAACTGGAGGCGGTCACGGACAAACAATTTTCCTTTTTCTTTGTTTTTTTGATGGTATCGGTCTGCCCCGCCTTTCAGAATCTGCTGTTTTTTTAGTTCATATCCTTCGATCATACCCATTCCCCTTTCTTGCTACCTGCCTCTGTATTGAGGCGTTCGTTTTTCTTGGAAGGCTTGAAGACCTTCCGTTCGATCTTCTGTCTCAATGAGCCGTAGATAGGCTTCGTATTCCTTTGTCAAACCTGTATGCAAATCGTGATCAAGGCTTGATTGAATCGCTTGTTTCGCTTCTTTTAAGGCAAGCGGGCCATTTTTGATGATTTGTTTTGCAAGAGAGATGGCATCGTTCATGAGGGAATCTGCTACAGAGATATGCTCAATCAGCCCAATTTGAATGGCTTCTTCTGCTTGTAATGATGCGCCTGTGAAAATAAGTTCTTTTGCTTTACCGAGTCCAATGAGGCGCGGAAGGCGCTGCGTCCCTCCGGCTCCTGGTATGATAGCTAGTCCTGTTTCTGGCAGGCCGAGTCTTGCTCCGGCTCGTGAAATGCGGAGATCACAAGCGAGCGCGAGCTCAAGTCCTCCGCCCAGTGCGTGTCCATTTATCACTGCAATGACAGGTACAGGAATAGATTCAATCTCGATAAAAGTTTGCTGAATCGAAAGAACAGCGCCTTTTGCTTCTGCTTCTGTCATCAATCGTCTTTCTTTTAAATCTGCTCCAGCACAAAAGACTTTTGAACCGGCTCCTGTAATGAGAAGACAGCGAATGCTTTCATCGTGTTTGATTTCTTGAATGATTTGATTGATCTCCTCCAGCATTGGAGCAGATAGGGAATTCGCTTGTTCTGGCCTGTTTAAGGTCATGATGCCGATCTGTTCATCTTGTATCGAAAAATGGACCAATGATGTCATGTTATTCATCCTTTATGAAGTAGTCTGAGAGTGAAAAGCACGTAAACAGTGACTAGGCAGGGTTCGATCTACTTTCGCTTCAATCCATTCTGCCGCTTTAATTAATGCAGGAAGGTGAATATTTGTCTCAATTCCTAGTTTTTGAAGCATATGCACCACATCTTCTGTCGCCACATTTCCGCTGGAACCAGGTGCATAGGGACATCCGCCAAGCCCGCCGCTGGAGGAGTCAAATATGGTGATCCCAGCTTTTAATGCCGTATAAATATTCGCAAGAGCCATCCCCTTCGTATCATGAAAATGAAGAGCGATTTTATCAGCAGGAAAACGTTCGAGTAAAATGTCTAAGCGCCTTTCTACTTGAAGCGGATGGGCTTCACCGATGGTGTCACCGAGAGATATTTCATCAATGCCATAAGAAAGCAAAATATCCGTTAACCGGAGGACTTGATCCATTGGCACTTGTTTTTCATATGGGCAGCCAAACACGGTGGAAATATACGCGCGCGTGTTTTTTCCTGCTGCTTTTAAATCAGCTGTCATTTGTTTGATAACAGGAAGTGTTTCGTGGATGGATTGATTCATATTTTTCTTGTTATGTGTTTCACTCGAAGAGATGAACATAGCGCCAGTGTCAAGATTGGCTTCAAAAAAATGAGCTAAGCCTTTTTCATTGGGAATGAGTGCTGCATAGGTGATGTCGTCTTTTTTGTTAAAGGATTGGGTGAGTTCTTTGGCATCTTTTAAGGCTGGAACCCATTTAGGATGAACAAATGATGTGACTTCAATATAAGGGAGCTGGGCTGCTGCGAGCAGATCAATCCACGTTCGCTTCTCGCCTGTGTCAAGCCAGACTGATTCATTTTGCAGTCCGTCCCGCGGGCCGACCTCCCTGATAAGCACACTCTTTGGTAATGCCATCTGGCTCCCTCCTATTCTGATAGTTCTAAAAGAACCTCTCCTTCATCGACAAACTCTCCCTCTGCCTTATACACTTTACTGATGATCCCGCCCTCTTCAGCAACGATCGGAATCTCCATTTTCATTGATTCTAAGATGGCAACCTCCTGTCCTTTTTGCACTTCATCCCCTTGTTTCACAAGAAGCTTCCACAAGTTTCCGGCCATTTGAATTGTGACAGTTTTCATGAACGGTTTTCCTCCCTTTTTTTCATGAGAAAATCGGTGGTGATGCTGCCTTGTAAGAAAGCAGAAGATCCGGCCATTTCCCTTAAAAGCGGTAAGTTGGTTTTGATCCCTTCTATTTCATATGCTTGTAATGCCCCTTTTAATCGTTCTATTGCAAGTTTTCGTGTATCACCGTAAACGATCATTTTCGCAATCATAGGATCGTAAAAAGGGGTAATGATGCTTCCATTTGTCACGCTTGACTCATGACGGATATACGGAGCTTCAGGTGTGGAAAGCTGAGTGATCGTTCCTGGTGATGGATAAAAGGTGACGGGATCTTCCGCATAAATTCTAACCTCGATGGCATGGCCGATTTGATGAATATCCTCCTGATTAAAGGAAAGCGGCTCACATGCAGCGATTTTCAGCTGTTCCTCGACAAGGTCAATGCCTGTAATTTCTTCTGTGACAGGGTGCTCTACTTGTAATCTTGTGTTCATTTCTAGGAAATAAAATTGTTGATGCTGATCGACTAAACATTCAATCGTTCCTGCATTTTCATACCCAATCGCTTTGGCTGCTTTGACGGCCATCTCCCCCATCTGATGTCTCACCGATTCATCGAGACAGACGGCTGGTGCTTCTTCAATGATTTTTTGATGTCTTCGCTGGAGTGAACAGTCGCGCTCAAATAAGTGAACCCCATGGCCGAAGGAATCAAAAAGGACCTGAATTTCAATGTGCCGAGCGTTTTCAATGACCTTTTCCATATACAGCGTCCCATCGTTGAAAAAGCTTTGCGCTCTTTTTTGATTCCCTTCAAAAGCCCTGTACAGCTCCTCGTCATTTTGCACGAGCTGCATGCCAATTCCTCCGCCCCCGCTTGATGCCTTGAGCATGATCGGATAACCGAGTGACTGCGCTTGACTGACCCCTTCTTCTGCATCATGCAGCGGAGCTGAAACGCCTGGTACAATGGGGATACCTGCTTGAGCCATCGTTTTTCTTGCTTCAATTTTATTCCCCATTCGCTGAATGACTTGTGCGGATGGGCCAATAAAGGCGATTCCTTCGCTGCGGCAGCGTTCTGCAAAGGCTGCATTTTCTGATAAGAGGCCATATCCTGGGTGGATAGCATCTGTATTTGTCTGTTTGGCTACACGAATGATGGCTTCCATGTTTAAATAGCTTTCAGATACTTTCGCGCCTCCAATCGGATAGGCGCTGTCTGCTTCTTGCACATGAAGTGCATGCTGATCTGCTTCTGAATAAACGGCGACGGTGTGGATTCCGAGCCTTTTACACGTTCGAATAATTCGCCGGGCAATTTCGCCTCGATTTGCAATCAGTACTTTTAGAAACATCACTGCCTTCACTCCTTTATTAGATCAAGCGCCTGCTTTTTCAGACGAAATTTTTGAATCTTCCCTGATGCGGTCATTGGATACTCGTCAGTGATGAAAAAATATTTAGGAATTTTGTAGCGAGCCATTTGCGACTGACAATAGCTGGTGAGTGTCTCAATTGTCACCGTCCTACCTTGTTTAAGCCGAATGAATGCGGCGGCTTCTTCTCCATACGTCTCGTCAGGTATACCAACGACCTGTGCATCAAGAATATCCGGATGAGTATAAAGAACATCCTCAATTTCTTTTGGATAAACATTCTCCCCGCCTCTAATGATCATATCTTTCAGCCGTCCTGTGATTTTCACATAGCCGTCCTCATCCATCTCTGCTAAATCACCCGTATGAAGCCAGCCGTCCTGATCAATCACTTCATTTGTGGCTTCTTCATTTTTATAGTAGCCTTTCATCACATGATAGCCTCTTGTACACAGCTCTCCTTGTTCTCCTCTTGGTACTTCCTCCGGCGTGCCTGGAACGGTGATTTTCACTTCAATGTGAGGAAGTGCCCGGCCGACCGTTTGAACCCGCCTTTCAAATGAATCATCCGTTCTTGTTTGGGTAATGACAGGAGAGCTTTCGGTCTGGCCGTAAGCAATCGTGAGCTCCTTCAGTCCCATTTGTTCAATGACGGCTTTCATCACATGGGATGGGCAAAGAGATCCTGCCATAATGCCCGTTCGTAATGTGGACAGATCGTATTGGTGAAAATTCGGATGGTCGAGCTCTGCAATGAACATTGTCGGGACGCCGTGAAGGACGGTGCACTTCTCTTTTTCTACGGTTTGAAGAACTCGCTCTGGGTGGAAGGATTCAATTGGAATGATCGTTCCTCCTTTTGTGAGACATGCAAGCACGCCAAGGACGGATCCAAAGCAATGAAAGAAAGGAACAGGGATACACATTCGGTCCTTTTGGGTGAGCTTCATACAATCTGCGATTTGGCTGGCATTGCAGACAATGTTTGTATGGCTGAGCATGACTCCTTTTGGATAGCCGGTTGTGCCTGAGGTATATTGCATATTAATGACGTCATCCGGTGCAAGCTCATCCATTCGTTTCTCCCACTCATGATCCTCTGTTCTTTTGGCAGCTGCTTGAATACTGTTCCAGCTGCGCATGCCCTTTGGCGTGTGCTCACCTATATAGACGACACTTTTTAAATAAGGAAAAGATGAGGATGTGATCTCTCCTTGATGAGCGTTTTGAAGCTCCGGTATGAGTTCTTCAAGCATTTTGACATAGGATGTCTCTTTAAACCCGTCTACGATAAACAGCATGCTGCTATCAGAGTGCTTGAGTAAATAAGCGAGTTCTTGTGATTGAAAGTTTGTATTCACGGTGACAAGAACGGCTCCAATCGACGCGCAGGCGAATTGCAGCATGAGCCATTCGGGTACATTGGGCGCCATGATGGCGATATGATCCCCTTTTTGAACCCCTAATGCCATAAGACCTTTCCCGGTTTCCTTGACTTCTCGATAAAACGCTTCATATGAATAACGTAAAGAACGTTCTGGATACACAATGGCTTCATGTCCTGGATGCTGATCCTTTTTCTCTTTTAATAACGAGCCGATTGTCTGTGGATGAATCGACATCATGGCTTTCCTCCTCCATTGATGGTAAGCGTTTTCATTATCGGATTACGCTAACAGTTGTCTTGCGATGACTAGACGCTGAATTTCAGAGGTCCCTTCTCCAATTTCCATTAGCTTGGCATCTCTCACAAGCCGTTCTACACCACATTCTTTCATGTAGCCTGTTCCCCCGTGAATTTGAACAGCATCAAGACTTGCTTTTGTCGCCATTTCAGAAGCGAAGAGTTTGGCATAGGCAGCTTCTTTTGTAAACGGCTTGCCGTGATCTTTCAGCCAAGCGGCTTTCCACACCATTTGTCTAGCGAGCTCTATTTGCATCGCCATATCTGCCAGCTTAAACTGAATCGCTTGGAAGGAAGAAAGGGTCTGCCCAAATTGCTTTCTTTCTTTTGCATGCGAGAGCGAAGCATCTAGTGCAGCTTGTGCGATGCCAACTGATAACGCAGCAATTGAAATGCGCCCCCCGTCTAATGTATATAAAAATTGCTTAAAGCCTTTCGTTGGGTCTCCTAAAATATTCTGGGCTGGTACACGTACACCGTCTAAAATGATTTCTGCTGTATCTGAACCGCGCACGCCCATTTTGTCATATGGATTTGTAATGGTCAGCCCTTTTTGCCCTTTCTCCACAATGAAGGCGGAGATGATCGGGCGGCCGTTTTCATCTTGATCCGAGACAGCAGTGACGATAATGGTTCTGGCAAAATTGGCGTTTGTGATCCAGCACTTTTCCCCGCTAATGACATACTCTTGTCCGTCTTTGACTGCTTTTGTTTTCGTTCCTTTTGCATCTGACCCTGCATTTGGTTCTGTTAATCCGAAGGAACCAAGTGCTGTTCCAGAAGCCAGCGGGACAAGGTGGTCCATCTTTTGTTCCTCTGTACCGAAATAATAAAGCGGGCTTGCGCCTAAGGAGACGGCTGCGGCATAGCTAAGACCTGTACTACCGCACTGTTTTCCGATTTCTTCTACAGCGAGTGCATATGATATCGTATCTCCTCCTGAGCCGCCGTATTTCTCTGGAAAGGGGATGCCCATAAAGCCGAGCTCTCCCATTTTTTGAAACGTTTTGGCTGGGAATACGGCCTGTTCATCAATGGTTTGAGCGATTGGTGCAATTTCTGCTTTGGCGAAATCTTTGACCATCTGGCGGATCATTTGTTGTTCTTTCGTTAATTCAAAATCCATCTTGCTTCCCCCTTTAGCTCTTTTCTATCATATTTATTAATCAAGCAGCTGCTTCATGCCAAGCTTGATTGAATTCAGAAAATTAAAACAAGAATAATAGAAAAAAAGCATGAACGAAGAAAATCTCACTCATGCTTTTTCTGTTATTTCACTATTTTTGTAGAAGGCTTGCTTTCGTGATGAAGACGATTAAGAGCCGTAATCTTGTAAGTATCCATTTTCTTTTGATTGACTGGGAGGTCTTTAATCGTTGTTATGGCGCCTTTTTCTTTTCTAACCGTTTGCAGCAATTCATACGTTCCTTTATTTGTTAATCGATAGACCGCATAATAGGATACGGTAGAATGCGGATCATTTTTGATTTGTAAAGCCGCACCATCCGATGTCTTTTTCACAGATTGAATGATTGGTTTTTTAGGTGCTTTCTGATGAAGCCAAGGCATTTCTGGAATGAGAGCTGGTTTGCTGTATGACTCTTCTATCAATCGATCCTTTACATTCAAAGGGTTGCGATTGAGATCCTTCAGGCTGAAATGCATGCTTCCCTGCACAAGCTGTGACTGCCTGTTCAGCTCAATCTGCCTAAAATATTCTTCCGGGTCAGACCAAGCAGGGTCACTGTTTTGATTAATTTTATATGCCGCCTGCCCAATGTACAGGTGAACCGGCTCCCCTTTCACCTCATTTGACCACCATTTCGTCAGCACATCATAAGCGGCAGCTTGAAAGCCGATGCTCCAGTAAATTTGCGGAGTAACATAATCAATATCATGCTGCTGAATCCACTCTCTTGTATCAGCATACAAATCATCGTAGTTGGTCATTCCTGCAGTGGTGTTTGAACCAGTCGGGTCATCTTTTATGTTGCGCCATACCCCGAATGGACTAATACCAAATTTCACATACGGTTTTTCTTTCTTAATGGTGTTATTGATTTTCTTCACCAGCTGATTCACATTATCTCTTCGCCAATCTTCTATATGTGTAAATGCTTTTTTTCCATATGTTTCATACGTTTCTTGATCTGGAAATGGTACACCGGCTATTTTATATGGATAAAAATAATCATCCATATGCACTGCATCAATATCGTAGTTTTTCACAACTTCTTCTATACCGCCGATAATGAAGTCCTGAGTTTCAGGAATACCAGGATTGTAATAAAGCTGATTACCATACGCAATCGTCCAATCAGGATGTTGTCTTGCAGGGTGATCGACAGACAAACGGCTGAGATCAGTATGATTCATTGTGATTCGGTAAGGGTTAAACCAAGCGTGAAATTCAAGGCCGCGTTTATGAGCTTCTTCAATCATAAACTCAAGCGGATCGTACCCCGGATCTTTCCCTTGTGTTCCAGTCAAATATTCTGACCACGGCCCGTATGCTGAAGGATAAAAGGCATCTGCTGTTGGTTTAATTTGCATAATGACGGCATTCATATTCATCGCTTTGATTTCGTCTAACAAACGAATAAACTCTTGCTTCTGCTCTGCTACGGGCAGCCCCTTCTTTGAGGGCCAATCTAAGTTATAAACCGATGCAATCCATACCGCGCGCATCTCTCTTGTGCTCTCAAGCTTCCCTTTTGGCACTGCACGAGCTGCTAGACTGCTAGAAGGAATCAATAAAAATACAAACATCAACATCAGTGTTAAAACTGTCATACTGATCTTTTTCAGCATGTTTTGCATCACCTCATCTTAAGTTTATTCCGCTTTTTGTGATGGAATGCCAGCAGATGGTGTAAGCAGAATGTTTTTCATTTCATTGAGCTGAGCTTCAGGGACTTTGCAGGCTTCAATTAAATACCGCTCTGCACTCCCGTATGTCTCCAGCATTTCGTGCAGCACATCTTCAAGATAATCTTGCTGCACACCGACAAGCGGCTGAATTTGTTCTTTTGACACCCGGTATAAACTCATCAATCGGACAAATCGTTCCTGCCTTCTGACGAGCATTTGCACGCCTTCATTGGAACGCATGTATTCACTTAAAACGACAACCAGCGGTACACCTGCCACCAACTGAATCAGGGCAGATAAAAAACCTGTACGATCCTTGCCACTCGTGCAGTGAAGCATCAGCGGATAATGGCTTTGATCTGAAAGCAGTGTGAACAGCTGCCGAATTTCTTCTTTACGCTCTGTCAGCATGCTTTGATATAACTCTTTCATGATCGGTGTAAATGAGAGAGACTTCCCTTCTGTTACCAGCATACGAAACATGGTCCATTTACTTGGCATCTTACTGTCAGGCTGCATCGGAATATGCACGATTTTGTCGTGTTCCTTGATCTTTGGCGGATGTGATTTACGTTCTGAGGCTGTACGGAGGTCACAAACGGTTTGAATTCCGAGTGCTGAGAATATCTCGATGTCTTGTTTCGACAAACGGGATAAGTCTGCGGATCGATAAATCATTCCCTGTTTGATCACCATCCCATCTGTTGTTTGAAGTCCCCCTACTTCTCTAAAATTCGCAAGCTTTGAAAATGGGTTGTTTGATTGATTCATAGAAGTGAAAGTTCCTTTCTGGTTTCGTTCTTTTTTCTATCATACGCTTTTATATCAAAGGAGAAAAGAGAATCAATTGACCTAATCCATGTAAGAGAATTTATTGGTATAATGGAAAAAGGACATTCGGATTGATTGGAGATATGAAGTATGATAAAAACAAAACGGATTCAGCAAATCAAAGAGTATGTGTTTGACCGGGAATCTGCCTCACTTGATGAGCTTGTGGCGCATTTTGGTGTCTCAAAAAACACGATACGCCGAGATGTACAGGCGTTGGTCGAGTCCGGCGTGCTCAAAAAAGTGTATGGCGGAGTGGCTGTGAACCACTCAACGTTAGTGGTGTATCAGGAGCGAAAGATCCGTCAGCTCAGTAAAAAGCAATTGATCGGTCAGACCGCTGCCGCTTTTGTGGAAAACGGGGATATGATTTTTATTGATTCTGGTACGACAACACTTGAGATGCTCCCCTATTTGACAGAGAAACAGGTGACCATTGTGACCAATAATGTTGATTTCATTACACAAGCGATGCCTTATGAAAATCTCACCATCTTTTCCACTGGCGGGATGCTTGAAAGAAAAACGAATTCTTTCGTTGGTTATCAAAGTGTTGAGCGCTTAAAAGCTTACAATGTGAATAAAGCCTTTATCGCATCAACTGGTTTAACCATTGATCACGGCGTCACGAATTCGTCTCCGCTTGAAACCGATATTAAAAAGACGCTCGTTCAAAAAAGTGCCAAAACGTTTTTATTAGTGGATGATAGCAAATTCGATCATTACGCCTTGACCACGTTTTGTGATTTGCACGAGATTGATTTCGTCGTGACCAATCAGGAGCCAAATGAAGATTATCTTCAATATGGAAAAGAGCATGATGTACGGTTTGTCACGCCTTCATCAAATGAATAGATGGACAAAAAAACGGCTCAGGAATTTGAGCCGTTTTTTGATTCATTGATTTCAAGCTGTATGATCATATGGAATAAAAATCGATACACGGCCGAGATGACATCAATGAAAGCCGTATCTTCGTGGATATCCTCAAGCTCAAGAAGCTGCAAATTCACATCAAATAAGCCATCTTGTCCATTAAATTGAAGCTGAGCACCATTTAATGGCGATAGCATGTCCTTTAGAATATTCGTGTCTTTTTTAGGACGTTTTAAACCGAATAGGACGGTATACGTTTGAAACACTTCATCCCATTCAATGGCCAAGCCATCCACTTTCACGACATCAAACCACTTGGATTCGATATAAATGAATTCTTTTTGATGTTTTTTCACATATGTAAGCGGTGTGTTTAGAAATGAGGCGTTTTCTGTTTGAATCATGTTCTCTGATTCCTTGTCTACACGCTCTATATATACATCGCCAAAACGGGCTTCTTCTTTTATTCTCGCCCCTTCTAATGTCCAATTGCGGCGCGCCGCTTCATCATATTCAAAGTCGGTTAGCGCCTGTCCTTCTTTCAGTAAGTCTTGTAAGCGATTTTGCAGTGACATGGCTATGTCTCCTTTCTTCTCCTTCATGTGTGTTTATTATTTTAGCATAACTCATGAAAAGAAAGATATGTCCCAGCATATGATGGTATGATAGTGTCAAAAGAAACATCTCGGAGGGGTACGTTTTGCTCACAATGACACTGGCAGAAAAAATCGTAGATGAGGTTAAAAAGGTGCTGACTGAGGAAATCATCATCGCACAAACAAACGGCACCATCATTGCAGCAACAGATCCAGCGCGCGTTGGACAATTTCATGAAGGAGCGTATCTGACATCTGTTGAAGGACAGAAACGAATTCTCACAAAGGATGACCAGCAGCACATGAAAGGCGTCAAAGCTGGCATCAATCTGCCTATTTATTTTAAGCAAGAGGTCATCGGGGTCATTGGAATGACAGGAGATCCTGTACATGTGTCTCCTTTTGGCGAAATATTAAGAAAAATGACCGAGCTGCTTATTCATGAACATGAATTTTTTCAAGAAACTGAAACGGATGAACGTCAGCTCGAAGCGTTTGTATTCGACTGGCTTCATCTGCCAGAGACAGCGATTGATCTCACTGAAAAAGCGTCGCGGCTTCAGCTTGATATCAACAAGGAGCGCGCAGTTGTTCTGATCGATTGTCAGGATGAATCGTTTATGAAGCAAAATCAATACAAAGAATTGAAGGAAACGCTGCATCTCAACAGCCAGGAGATCATCGTCCGCTGGGGGCATGGCCGCTTTTTACTCATGCTGCAAACAACAGCAGATGATCGTAAAGCCCTGCAGCAGCGCCTGTTTCACATCCATGCCTCCCTTACGGCGCGGAGCTCGCCCGGGGTTTTGATTGGAGCGGGAAAACCAGCAGCTGCTCATTTGATGAAGCAATCGTTTCAACAAGCCTTTCGAGCATTAAAAATGGCACATGCTGATACGCCGATTGTATTTGATGAAGATTTAACGCTCGAACTTTTTATGGAGGAAGTGAGTCAGGAAACAAAAGAAGTGTTTCTTGATCGAACGATCGCCCCTCTTCTCCCCTATCCTGAATTAGTGAAAACATTGCGGGTACTCATGACCTCAGATTGTTCATTGAAATATACCGCAGAAGCGATGCATGTCCATATCAATACACTGCATTACAGGCTAAAACGAATCCAAGATTTAACGACACTTGATCCAAAGCGCATGCAAGATGCCATGCTCTTTTATTTAGCCTTCATGCTATTAGATGATGATCCAAAAAAACGAAGCAAACAGCCCGATATTTTGTAGAATCGTCCATAGGCATGAGGCGATTCTTTTTTTATACTGAAAGAAACGATACGTCTCATCAATAGGAGTTGAATGCGTATGTTACATTCTGAATTTTTAAATCAATTAAAAAAGATTGTTGGCGCGTCTTACATGCAGGACAGTAAAGCCGATCGGCTTGCCTACTCTTATGATGCAACACCAAATTTTCAGCATATGCCAGATGTCATCGTAAGCCCGCATACGGCTGAGGAAATCCAGCAAATTGTCCGGCTCTGCGCCTCATATAACATACCGATCGTGCCAAGAGGATCAGGAACGAACCTTTGTGCAGGCACATGTCCCACTCAAGGCGGACTTGTGCTGCTGTTTACAAGAATGAACCAATTAATAGAAATAGATGAAGAAAACCTGACAGCAACGGTGCAGCCTGGATTGATCACACAGGAACTCATTCACCAAGTAGAGGCGAAAGGCCTCTTCTATCCACCTGATCCAAGCTCTATGAAAATCTCTACATTAGGCGGAAATATTAATGAAAATTCAGGTGGTCTCCGGGGGTTAAAGTATGGAGTGACGAGAGATTATGTCCTTGGACTTGAAGTCGTTCTGCCAAACGGTGACATCATCAAAACAGGCGGAAAGCTTGCAAAGGACGTGGCCGGGTATGATATGACCCGTTTGTTCGTAGGTTCAGAAGGAACGCTCGGGATTGTCACTGAAGCCACGCTAAAGCTTTTGCCGCTTCCAGAAACAAAACAAACGATGCTTTGCTTATATGAAAGTTTAGAGGAAGCCGCCGCTTCAGTGTCGGCGATTATTGCAGAGCGTATCATCCCCGCCACATTAGAATTTATGGATCAGCCGACTCTGGAAGTCGTTGAAGACTTTGCAAAAATCGGTTTGCCGACTGACGTTCAAGCGGTGCTGTTAATCGAACAGGACGGCCATCCCGAGGCGGTTTCCCGTGATATGCAGCGAATCGCAAAAGTTTGTCAGCAGCACGGTGCAAAAGAAGTAAATATCGCTCATTCTGAAGAAGAGGCAAATGCACTTTTAACAGCGAGACGATCCGCTTTATCTGCCCTCGCCCGCTTAAGCCCGACGACCATTTTAGAAGATGCCACAGTTCCCCGGTCTGAAATTGCCAGCATGGTGCGGGCGATCGAAGACATTGCGAAGCAGTACAAAGTGAAAATCTGTACATTTGGTCATGCAGGTGATGGCAATTTGCATCCTACTTGTGCAACAGATGCAAGAAATGAAGAAGAAATGAAACGGGTGGAAGAAGCCTTTCAGGCCATTTTTGAAAAAGCAGTCTCACTTGGCGGCACCATTACGGGTGAACATGGCGTGGGTCTTATGAAAGCCCCTTACTTAGAACTGAAGGTTAAAAAAGAAGGCATTGCGGCAATGAAAGCGATCAAACATGCGCTAGACCCGGAAAATATCATGAACCCTGATAAAGTGTTCGGAAAAGCCGCAAGAAAGCGGGTGGTGGTCTCATGAGTTCTAAACAAACAGAGATTCAGCAAGCATTTCAGCAGCAAATGGACGAAAAAGAGCTGCTCAATTGCATGCGCTGCGGATTCTGCCTTCCTTCCTGTCCGACTTATATTGAATCTGGTCAACAAGAAACACACTCTCCCCGCGGCCGAATTGCTTTAATGAAGGCGGTGAGAGACGGCGTCATTGAGCCAGATGAAGATGTCGAGCATTCACTGAATCTTTGTCTTGGCTGCCGTGCATGTGAACCGGTCTGCCCTTCCGGCGTTAAATATGGACGGTTACTTGAAGATGCAAGAGACATCATTCAGCAGCACAAAAAACAATCCATTCCTGTCAAACTTGTAAGACGTGTCGTGTTTAAAGGTCTCTTTCCTTCACAAAGCCGAATGCGGAAAGCAGCAGGACTTCTTCGTTTTTATCAAACATCTGGTCTGCAAACGGCTGCCCGCAAAACTGGCATGCTGAAGGTGCTTCCACCGCATTTACGTCTGATGGAACAGGCGCTTCCAAAGGTGCCGCGTCAACGAAAAAGCCGTTTGACGGAATACAAAGCCGCCGGCCCAGCGAGAAAACGGGTCGCCTTTTTTACTGGCTGTTTAATGGACACCGTTTTTTCCAGCACAAACGAAGCGACCATCCAGCTTTTGCAGCTGGCAGGCTGTGACGTCATCGTCCCTCCTATTCAGACGTGCTGCGGAGCGCTCCATGGCCATAGCGGTGAAAAAGAACAAGCGAAACAGTTAGCAAAGCGGAATATTGAAGCGTTTGAAGAGATAGATGCGGATGCCATAGTCATGAATGCGGGCGGTTGTGGCGCTTTTTTAAGTGATTACGATCATTTGCTTTGCGATGATCCGGATTTTGAAAAGCGAAGTGAAGCCTTCTCAAAGAAAATCACGGATATATCAGACATTTTAGTGGAGCTGGAATTTCACCGCCGCATGCCGCTTGCTTTGCCAGAGCAGGTCATCACCTATCAGGATTCTTGTCATTTGCGGAACGGAATGGGTGTACAGCATGCACCAAGGGTGCTGATGAAGGCCATTCAAGGTGTATCATTTAAAGAAATGAAGGATTCGGGCCGGTGCTGCGGCTCAGCTGGCATTTACAACATCTTGCAGCCAAAGATGTCGATGCAAATTTTAGATCATAAAATGACAGAAGCCACTCAAACAAAGGCCGCTGCCATCGTTACGTCTAATCCAGGCTGTCAGCTGCAAATGGCAGCAGGCATCAAACGCTCAGGACACTCACCGAGCATGCGTGCCGTCCATCTAGCTGATTTATTATTAGAAGCCGTTCTATATGAAAAAAAAGCGTCCAGCCCATCAAGCTGAAC
This sequence comes from Bacillus sp. FSL R5-0712, assembly GCF_038593285.1. Taxonomy (NCBI): domain Bacteria; kingdom Bacillati; phylum Bacillota; class Bacilli; order Caryophanales; family Bacillaceae; genus Bacillus; species Bacillus sp. FSL R5-0712. The sequence continues at coordinate 1,879,105 of NZ_CP151981.1, forward strand.
GCTTTTTTCATGCATATCTTTAGACAATCGGTTAGATAATAGAGGCAAATCGCCGAAGGAGCTGGTCCAAATGCTGAAGAAAAACAAACAACAAAAGGACCCGAATTCAGTATTTGAAGCATTGTCACGTTCTGCTGATTTTACAAATGAGCTGTCTCGAAATGGAGATTTTCTGTATAGGATTTCCTTTTTTCGTTCATTGATTAATGGACATCTTCTACATGAACAAATTCTCCCCTCCCTCAAACAACTGCACCTGTCACCCACTCTTGAAGAGCTGAAAGAACGAATTCCCATTGAGCAGGCTGTCATCACGAGCGATCTTCAAAAAGTGCAAGAAGCCCTTCACCGGGGCAGCATTGCGATTAGACTTGAGACAGACTGGGGCAAAACGCTTCTCTTGCCGATTGAAGAAAAGAAAGGCAGACAAATAGGTCCGCCTGAAATTGAATTTGGGATTATCAGTGCACAGGAAGCATTTGTGGAGGTTTTAGATACCAATTTAAATTTGGTCAGACGGCGGCTGCCGACGCCTAACCTGAAAGTTGAGGAAAAGACGGTTGGTACGCTCTCTCAAACAAAAGTTGCCGTGTTATATATTGAAGAAATCGCCAACCCGGAAAACATCGAAACGGTTCTTCAGCGAATTGAGGACGTTGATTATGATCAGATTTTAGATGCGAATTACCTCGCTCAAATGCTTTATGATGTATCCAATACGATCTTTCCGTTGTTTTTGAATACAGAAAGACCCGACCGCGTGTCTTCAGGCTTATCAGAAGGGAAAATTGCCATATTAGTTGATGGTTCGCCTCATGTCTTGCTTGCCCCAACTATTTTACTTGAGTATTTTTCCACGATGGAAGACTACAATATGTCATGGATTGCGGCTTCTTGCTTTAGGCTGTTACGCATATTTGCTGTGATATTTTCCATTTTTGCGACACCTTTATATGTCGCCGTTTTAACCTTTCATTATGAACTGATCCCAAAGGATTTATTAGAAACCATTGTCTCCTCGCGCTATCTTGTGCCATTTCCTCCGATCATTGAGGCACTATTTTTAGAGATTTCGATTGAATTACTAAGAGAAGCAGGTTCAAGGCTCCCAGCTAAAGTCGGTCAGACGCTCGGGATTGTTGGAGGGATTGTCATTGGACAGGCTGCTGTAGCAGCAGGCTTAACGAGCAATATTTTACTCATTATTGTTGCCCTGTCTGCTCTCGCCTCATTTGTCACGCCTATATACAAAATGGGCAGTACCATTCGGCTGCTGAGATTTCCTTTTTTAGTTGCAGCACAGGTTTGGGGCGCATTAGGTATTGCTGTGATGGGATCTTTTCTGCTCACCCATTTAATGAAATTAACTTCAATTGGCCGGCCGTATTTAGAGCCTATTTTTCCAATGCGCCTTGCTGATTTAAAGGGCAGTTTGATTCGTCCTCAGCTCCGTTTTTTGAACAAAAGGCCGGAAAATTTACGTCCTCAAAATGAAACCATCCATCGCTCTAAGCCGAAGCAAGGCCGCAAGGGGAAAAATGATTTTTATGAATAAGGAAGTGAAGGCATGAGCTCTTCTTCTGTCAAAGAGAAATTTCAAGTATCCCCTTATTTTGTGTTTTTTCTCATCAATGCCAATCAAGTCGGTGTCAGCATTTTAAACTTTCAAACAAACCTTGTTCGTTCTATCAATAATGATGGATGGATCGCTATTTTGATTTCTGGCATGAGCGTCAATGTGATGATCTTTCTCATATACTTAATGTTTAAAAAGGCACCTTCGGATGAATTTGGTGAAATCGCGCAATATGTATTTGGCAAATGGATTGGGCAATTATTCAACATTCTTTATATCTTATATTTTGCTTCTTTGTCGCTGACCGTTCTTATCCATTACATGGATGTGATCCATGTATGGCTGTTTAAAGAAATTCCTGGTCTTTTGTTTGCGTCTGTACTGCTTCTGCTTGTGTATTACATTCATACTGGCGGCTTTAGAACCATTGCTGGATGGGCATTTTTTAGTGTTGTATTGACGTATTGGATGACGTTTATCTGTTTTTATGCCATGAAATATAGTCACATTCGTTTCATGTTCCCAATGTTTGATCATACATTTTCGCAAATGCTCGTGGGAGTCAAAGATGCATCCTTATCCATGTTTGGTTTTGGCACGCTGCTTGTCTATTATCCCTTTATTAAACAAGCTCAGACATCTCAAAAATTTGCTCACATGGGGGTATTATTTACGACATGCTTAAATTTGCTCACTTTTCTCGTCTCTATAGCGTATTACTCAAGTGCTCAGCTCAAATTAACAAAATGGCCGACGCTAACGTTAACGAGCATTGTGAAGCTTCCGTTTATCCAGCGCTTTGAATTTATTGAAGTGTCTCTTTGGCTGCTTCTGATCATTCCTAATATCACGATTCCATTATGGGCAGCGAGCCGAATGGCAAAAAAAATGCTTCATACGAGCCAGCGCGTCACGTACATCGGGCTCAGCATCCTCATTCTGATCATGTTTTCGTTTTTTGCCAGTGCAACTTCTTTTGAAACCTTTAATCAATGGGTGGAATTTAGCGGATTCATTCTGATCTATGGATTGATTATCTGTATGGTCATTGGACTGATGCTGAAAAAAAGGAGGGGGAAAAAACGAGCATGAAACGTTATATACTTACGGGCCTCATGTTGTGTAGTCTTTTGTTAACCAGCTGTGCAGAGCCCCGCCTTTTAGATGAATTAAATATCTCTCAGGCGGCAGGATTTGATTTATTGGAAGATGGAGAAATGAAGGGCTTCTTTGTCTTCCCTGTCTTTAAAAGTCAAGAGCAAGGAAGTTATCAAATATTAAGCGGAAAGTCAAACACCATTAGTAATATTCAATTTCTCGTGTCAGAAGAATCACCTTTTCCAGTAGTCATGGGCCAGGTGCTCGTTATTTTAGTCAGTGAAAAGTTAGCAAAAGAAGTCGGCATGATCGATTTAATGAATTATATTTATCGTGATCCTATCATTGGTTCACGCCAAGTGTTTGCGATTGTAGGCGGAGAAGTTGAAGAGTTATTATACACAAAAATGAATCAAACGAACTTAAATATAGGTGTATATCTCTCTGACATGTTGGCCCAAAATATGCGAAATGGCAATGAACCTGTCACCAATCAGCATATTTTTATGAATCAGATGCTGGCAAAAGGGGTCGATGCATACCTCCCTTACATCAAAAAAACAAGCAGTGCTATAAAGGTCTCGGGTGTCGCTCTTTTTGATCAAGAAAAAATGGTGGGGCATATTCCGGCGGAAGAAACGTTTACGTTTAAAGCCATGATTGAAAACCATAAAAACGGCATTTATGAATTTCGTTTTCATGATAAGTGGAAGACTCATGTTGTGATTGAAAATATCAAATCACGGGTGTCTTATCATATAAAACCAACTGAAAACCTCACTAAAAAACCCCATATCACGATTGATATCAAGCTGAAAGGCGAATTAAAAGAATTCATGAAGTCCAAAAAAATTGATAAACCATCTATATTGGACCATGTTGAAAAAGAAGTAGAAAAACGTGTCGCTCAGCAAGGACAAGACCTTGTTCAATCCTTTAAAAAGCAAAACATAGATCCGCTTGGGCTGGGCCTGAGGTATAGATCAAAAGACAAAGCAGTAACACCAGAAAAGTGGAAAAGCATTTATCCTGATGCAGATGTACAAGTTAAATGCCACATGAAGATTGTTCAAACCGGAGTCAGCCAATAAAAAGGCTTATTCAAATATGTCTTGCTTGTTCTCCAAGATGTTGGACACTTTCATTTTCACTCGTGGAACCGGATCTTTTTGATGAACATCATGTGAAATCTTTTCTACTTCATTTTTATCAGTTCTAAGAATTTTAGGTGAAAATTTTTCCACAAGAGGCGGTCTATTCCCTTTTGCACAGTTTGCCATTGTATCTAGTGCAATGAAGCAGAAAGGTCTTCCTTTGTTTAGCCAAGATTTCATTCTCTCCCAGGTTGGGCAGCTGACGGCTGCCAGCCTTTCCCACTGATCGTGAAAATGGGTGCAATTTGACTCCATCCAATCCAAAATTTTGTGAGAACGGAAACGATGCAGGCAAATAAAAGCCTCTAACGGCAATTCTTTTTCACTGATCGATTTCAATTTTTCTAATATATGGTGTAATCCCTCATCTCCTGGCAAACTGCTGGCTGCTGCCCACGAAAGTGGGTAAAGGAATTCTTCGTCCTCGTAATCCAAAAGTTCCCTGACCCATTCAGCGGCAAATGTATCTAGAACATCAGCCGTGATCTCTAACATTCACTTCGGCATGCTCCGTTTCATGAAACCTACTTTGAATAGAATCCAAGATTTTTTGCTGGTCGTGCTGTTTCAAAGCATCGATCACATCATCCTCAAGAAACCATCTAGTGATTGAAAAGTCTAATAAAGACACCAAATTATGCCTAACGGCTTGTAATGTTGGAGCTTTCTCGCTTTTGGTGATGACGACATCCTCCTCTACTTGAAAAGCCTGTCCGTCCTCTCCATAAAAATCATCAAACAGTAAAAATTGTTTAGGAGAATGGAGAACAGCTAGGTTATACCATTCAATAGGCCGTAATGAATAGCTGAGCAGTCTTTCGTGGCATTGATGGCATAATTGATAAGGCTGTTTCGGTTATCAGACGATTCTACAACGTTCATTTCGTTTTTTTGACAGGCTTCACATAAAGTAGTTGTCCCCATTGTTTTTACTTCCTTTTACTGCTATTCTGCTTCTTTCATTCGAGCAAGCTTAAGGTGAAATAGAAATCATTCTTTCTATAACCGCGGCCATTCGTCCATATTGTTTCAAATGAAGAAATAACGATCTTCTAATCTTCATCCTTTACATCGGGGTCTTCCGGAATCGGTTCATTTAAGATCTCTTGGACGAGCTCTTTATATTGCTCGAGCTGCTTTAAATGCGTTTGAAACTGCCCTTGATAAATGAGATAAGATTCCCCGTCAAATACGTAACGGATCTTTTTTTGCTGGATTAATTTTTCAACATATGTTTCAGATACTTCTAAGTATTCAGCTGTTTCTGCGATTGTTAAATACATGTTTGTGCACCACCCGTTCGTTTCATCTAGCAAATTATATCACGAGCTGGTGAAAAAACAGATATCGCTTGTTCATGTTTTTTTCATCTTTTTCACTGATTCGTCAACTCACTTTTGTACAGTATTCATACACCCACTCAAACACTAGGAGGTGATGATCCTTCGCATGACAAAGAAAAATATTCGGATCTATGCCGCATTTTTAACTGTAGGCGCTAGCAATACGATGATTGACTTTCTGTTCTTCTTTTTTTTAACTGCTTGCTTTGTTCCCTCTTTTCTTGCACAGTGCATGTCCTATACCGCAGGAATGCTGAACAGTTATGTTTGGAATCGAAAATGGACGTTCCAAGTGAAAAAGAAAGCTGACAAGTGGGAATGGATCAAGTGGGCCACAGTCAACGGCGCAGCGTGCCTCCTCACCTATGTTGTCTTATATGTCATACAGCAAGCAGGTTTCTCATTATTCATTAGTAAAACGATTGGTACCCTTCTTGGCATGATGATCACTTTTACTGGAAGCCGCCTATGGGTTTTTCCATCAGAAAATAAACCATCAGAAATGGAGCGATGATTCAATGAACATTAAAAAAGCCGTCATACCAGCAGCCGGATTAGGCACACGTTTTTTACCCGCAACGAAAGCACAGCCAAAGGAAATGCTGCCTATTATCGACAAACCCGCCATTCAATACATAGTTGAAGAGGCTGTTCAATCAGGCATTGAAGATATACTGATTATCACAGGAAGAAATAAAAAATCGATTGAAGATCACTTTGACCGTTCGATTGAGCTAGAACAGAATTTGCTTGAAAAAGGGAAAGAAGAACAGCTGGCTGAAATCAAACATATTGCGGATATGGCCAATATTCATTATATTCGTCAAAAGGAGCCCTTAGGTCTTGGACATGCGGTATTATGTGCACGTCATTTTACTGGCAATGATCCTTTTGCGGTCCTTTTAGGTGATGATGTCATGGTGTCAGAAAGACCTGCACTCTCTCAGCTCATGAAAGTCTTTGAAGACAAGCAAAGAGAGGTCATTGGCGTCCAGCAAGTGGATCGTCTAGATGTCAGTAAGTATGGTATGATAAGACCAGCTAGAGTAGACGGTCAAGTGTTTGAAGTCACAGACTTAGTGGAAAAGCCAGCTATTCATGAAGCTCCTTCCGATTTAGCCGTGATGGGCAGGTATCTGTTAACACCATCGATTTTTCCTATTCTACAAGGAATCGAGAGAGGTACCGGGAACGAAATCCAGCTGACAGATGCGCTGAAAATCATTGCACATGAATCACCCATTTATGCAACACAATTAGATGGGATGAGATTTGATGTTGGTGATAAGCTCGGCTCGTTTAAGGCAGCGGCAGAACTTGGATTAATGCGTCATGATATGCGGCCAGCCATGCTAGCATATATGCAAAGCATACTCATGAGAGAAGAAAAACAAGCATAGGCTCTTATAAGGATGCTTGAAGAAAATTCGTATTTAAAGGCAGAGTGAAATGAATGGGAACCTTGTTTAATGAAATTTTAACCTGGCTGACAAGCCTAGGTTACGCGGGTGTTGCACTTGGACTGATGATTGAAATCATTCCGAGTGAAATTGTACTTGCCTATGGCGGATATATGGTATCAACAGGCACAATTGGTTTTGTAGGAGCTGTGATTGCCGGCGTCATCGGTGGTACGCTTGCCCAGTGTTTTATTTACTGGATCGGTCTGTACGGCGGACGACCTTTTTTAACAAATTATGGAAAGTATTTATTCATCCATGAACATCATATCGCGACTGCAGAGCGCTGGTTTGATCGGTATGGAACCGGTGTAGTCTTTACCGCCCGCTTTATCCCTGTTGTCCGTCATGCCATCTCGATTCCAGCGGGTATTGCCAAGATGCCTTTTTTGAAATTTGTTTTCTTGACAGGATTAGCTGCCATTCCTTGGTCCATCCTATTTATCTATCTGGGCATGCAGCTCGGGACAAAATGGGATCATATTCAAAGTGTTGCTCATGCTTATACAACCCCTATTATGGTCATTGCCATCGTCCTGATTGTTCTCTACTTTGTACTCAAAAAAATTCGGACGAATCGAAAACGGACAATCTAACAAAAAAGCCTTTCACTGATCTGGCGAAAGGCTTTTTTTTATATGTGTGCTGATTGTTTTTTCATATATTGGGATAATTCTATAATCATTGCTCCCATTCTCTCAAGTGACGGGGCAAGAATTCGGTCTATTCCTTCTTCTTTTAAAGCTTCAGCCGTAACTTTTCCGACAGCTACTGCAAGCACATCCTGCTCGAATAATGCTTGCAATTCTTCTTTTCTGCCCCACTCTGCGGCTAGTTTGAAAAAAGCGTGGACCTGGACAGCGGTTGTAAAACAGACGGCATGAACTTGTCCATCTTTCATTTCTTGCAGCAGCGTTTCAGCTGCCTCTGGTTCAGGAGGTGTGTGCTGATATGGTAAAAGCGGCAAAACATCTGCCCCCTTGTCATGTAAAAACTGAATGAGAGCTGGTGCATTTTCACCATGAAGCTGCACCATCACGCGTTTTCCTTGAAACTCCTTGTCTTCAAGCTTTGAAATCAAGTCACGAACCGTTCCGTCTTCATCAGAGACCTCTGGCTGAATTCCGCGTTTTTTCAGCGCAGCAAAGGTTTTGTACCCTCTTGAAGCAATATGTGCGTTTGATAGAATGTTCATAAATTCTTTACCAAGCTGCAGCTCTTCTGCACTCTCAATCAATGTATCTGTACCGATGCCTGTTGTCAAGATCACCCAGTCGGCCCCTTGCCTCACAAAGGTTTCTATGCCTGGCTTTAAATCCTCTTTGGCTAAAAATACGGTTCCTTGAAGAGAGCGAATAACGGCTTGTCCTCCTTGTTTTTCGACAAGTGTACGCATTTCTTCTGTTTTTCTTGTTCCACAAATGGCAATCGTTTTTCCAGATAAGCCTTTACTCATGTTATCCCTCTTTTTCTATCACATTTGATATGTATTAAATATAGATTTATTTGGAAGACGATGCAAGTGTCTACTAAAAAAGAGCTTGACGTTTCTATCGAATTCGAGTATCTTTTGTAAGTGCAAATTGTAGGAGGTCATTATGGAAAAACAGAATGTTCAAGCAATTCGATTATCAATTGCAGACCCAACACCACTTGGTTTGTTTGGTTTAGCAATGGTGACGCTCGTTGCGTCCTCACAAAAACTAGGAATCACAGATGGCACTTCCCTTATTTTACCTTGGGCTATCTTCCTTGGAGGAATCGCGCAGCTGATCGCGTCCATACAAGATTCAAAGCATCATAATATTTTTGGAGCCACTGCTTTTGGCGCATTCGGTCTTTTCTGGATGGGCGTTGGAACAACTTGGCTCATTCAAGCCGGCGTCTTTGGGAAAACACTTGCGGGAGCAGCAGATCCAAAACAGCTAGGCTTTGCGTTTATTGGCTATTTGATTTTCAGCTTGTTTATGACGATTGGTGCAATGGAAACACATAAAGTGTTATTTTTGATTTTCGTCTTTATTGATTTCTTATTCATTGGTCTTTCCCTTAGCACTTTTGGTGTGATGTACGATGTGACTCATACCATGGCTGGTATTGCAGAATTGATCATTTCCCTGCTCTCATTTTATGGTTCTGCAGCTGTTGTCCTTAATACACATTTTGGCCGTATTGTTCTGCCAATCGGACAACCATTTCGCATTTTTACAAAAGCTTAAATAAAAAAGAACTGCTCTGTGCAGTTCTTTTTTTATGTTTATTTTTCTTGTGCCTCTTGAAAAATCTCTCCGATGATTTCATACGAGCGCATTCTTTCTTGATGGTCAAACATATCCGAATTAATCATCACTTCATCTGCTTGAGTAGCTTCTATAAAGGCTTCTAATTCTGTTTTCACCTTTTCTTTATCCCCAATGATAGTCGAGCTTAATTGTTCATCCACCATTGCCTTTTCATATGGACTCCAAAGACCGTCCATGCTGTCGACAGGCGCCTTCAGTTTTCCTGGTGTGTTGCGAATGAGACTTAAAAACCGCTGATAATGAGAGGATGCCAAATATTCAGCCCGTTCTGTTTGATCTGCAGCAAAAACCGTCACACCGACCATGGCATAAGGCTCTTTTAATACATCAGAAGGTCTAAATGACTGTCTGTACAACTCTAATGCGGGAATTGTATTTTTAGGTGAGAAGTGTGCTGCAAAGGCAAATGGCAATCCAAGTTCTCCTGCAAGTCTAGCGCTAAAACCGCTTGAACCAAGGAGCCAAATTGGAATGTCCAGGCCTTCCCCTGGAACAGCTCTTACATGTTTTTTAACCTGACCGGTCGGTTTGAAATATTGACGAAGTTCTTCAAGCTGCTCAGGGAAATCTTCTCCGTTATGAAGATTACGTCTAAGCGCTCTTGCTGTTAACTGATCTGTCCCTGGTGCTCTGCCAAGACCTAAATCAATTCTCCCCGGATACAATGTCTCAAGTGTGCCAAATTGTTCGGCAATGACAAGTGAAGAGTGGTTTGGCAGCATAATCCCGCCAGATCCTACTCGAATTTTTTCGGTTCCTCCCGCAATATATCCAATTAAAACAGACGTTGCAGAGCTCGCTACCCCTTCCATGTTATGGTGTTCTGCCAGCCAGTATCTATGATAACCCCACTTCTCCGCCTTCTTTGCTAAATCCATACTACGATCAAAAGATTCTTTAATGGTACCTCCTTCTGTCACTGAGGATAAATTTAAAACGGAATAGGCTTTGCCTTGTAAAACTGATTGACTCATATATGATGTCCCCATTTCTGTCAAAAATCATACTATTTTATACTTTCAACACCATAACACAAATCAATGAAAGATTTAAATGATTTGATTCGATGATTTTCGAAATGATGATTTTCTAGGTTTTACTTCCAATTTGAAAATTTGCACATAGAATGAAATATCAATTCTAGGAGATGGGCAATTTGTACAATCAATTCGAACACAAATGTCCCTTTTGCGGTAAATACCATGAACAGCCTCATTACAAAAGATCACGTCATGACCGTCCTCGAAAAAGAGACTGTCCATTCATTAAACAAGAATATTCAAAACAAAATACATCTCAAGGGAATCAACCTTGCCACATTGCAAAAGGAATAAAACAATCAAAACAAAATCAAAGAGCTGGACCAAGAGGCCCGGCAGGCCCAGCAGGTCCCCCTGGACCAACCGGACCTACTGGACCTGCTGGCGGGTTAACCGGCGCCCTTCCTTTTAATCCCTCACAATCACAAGATTACGATGCAGGGCAAGTGGTCACGTTTGATGGCAGTACTTACATTGCCAATGTTGACGCTCCATCAGGTATACCTGGACTCTCCCCCGACTATACCCTTTTAGCTGCTTCTGGAGAAACCGGTCCTACGGGTCCTACTGGGATCGGATTAAGTGGTATTGAAGCCTATGATCCTGTTATGGCACCAACATATTCAGTCGGTCAAGTGGTCACTTATGGTGGTGGTACGTATATTGTGGATTCTGCACCACCTTCAGGTACGCCAGATACGTCGCCAGATTACACACTTTTAGCAGCACCAGGTGAAACTGGCCCTACCGGTGCGGCGGGTACCACAGGTAACACTGGACCTACAGGTCCTACCGGTCCTACCGGGGCTACAGGGATCACTGGAACAACTGGACCTACCGGAGCTACAGGGATCACTGGGTCAACAGGTCCTACCGGCGCCACAGGGATCACCGGATTAACCGGACCTACTGGTGCTACAGGTATCACTGGAGCAACTGGTGATACGGGTGCCACGGGGATTACTGGGTCAACTGGACCTACCGGTGCCACGGGGATTACTGGATCAACTGGACCTACCGGTGCCACGGGGATTACTGGATCAACTGGGCCTACTGGCGCAACAGGTATCACTGGAGCTACTGGGCCTACTGGCGCAACAGGGATCACTGGAGCTACTGGGCCTACTGGCGCAACAGGTATCACTGGAGCTACTGGGCCTACCGGCACCACAGGGATTACCGGAGCTACTGGAGATACGGGTACTACAGGCAGCACTGGACCTACTGGTCCTACTGGCGCCACGGGGATTACCGGATCAACTGGAGATACGGGTACTACAGGCAGCACTGGACCTACTGGGATTACTGGAGCTACCGGACCTACCGGTGCCACGGGGATTACTGGAGCTACCGGATCTACTGGTGCCACGGGTAGCACTGGGGCAACTGGTCCTACTGGTGCCACGGGGATTACCGGAGCTACTGGAGATACCGGGGCTACTGGGATTACTGGGGCTACCGGACCTACCGGTGCCACGGGTAGCACTGGACCAACTGGAGATACCGGCGCTACAGGGATCACTGGAGCTACTGGACCTACTGGTGCCACGGGTAGCACTGGACCAACTGGACCTACTGGCGCAACGGGGATCACTGGAGCTACCGGACCTACTGGTGCCACGGGGATTACTGGATCAACTGGTCCTACCGGCGCAACGGGGATCACTGGAGCTACCGGACCTACTGGTGCCACGGGGATTACCGGATCAACTGGAGATACCGGGGCTACTGGGATTACTGGGGCTACCGGACCTATCGGGCCTACCGGTGCCACGGGGATTACTGGATCAACTGGACCTACTGGTGCGACGGGGATCACCGGAACAACTGGTGATACGGGTGCTACAGGCAGCACTGGACCAACAGGTCCTATCGGTGCTACAGGGATCACTGGAGCTACCGGACCTACTGGCGCTACAGGGATCACTGGGTCAACAGGTCCTACCGGCGCCACAGGGATCACCGGATTAACCGGACCTACTGGCGCGACGGGGATCACCGGAACAACTGGTGATACGGGTGCTACAGGCAGCACTGGACCTACTGGGCCTACTGGTGCTACAGGTATTACCGGATCAACTGGAGATACGGGTACTACAGGCAGCACTGGACCTACCGGTGCTACTGGGATTACTGGATCAACTGGACCTACCGGTGCCACGGGTAGTACTGGATCAACTGGTTCTACCGGCGCCACGGGGATTACCGGATCTACTGGAGATACGGGTACTACAGGCAGCACTGGACCTACTGGTCCTACCGGTGCTACTGGGATTACTGGAGCTACCGGGCCTACTGGCGCAACGGGGATCACTGGACCAACTGGACCTACTGGCGCAACGGGGATCACTGGAGCTACCGGACCTACCGGTGCCACGGGGATTACTGGAGCTACCGGATCTACTGGTGCCACGGGTAGCACTGGGGCAACTGGTCCTACTGGTGCCACGGGGATTACCGGAGCTACTGGAGATACCGGGGCTACTGGGATTACTGGGGCTACCGGACCTACCGGTGCCACGGGTAGCACTGGACCTACTGGTGCCACGGGGATTACTGGATCAACTGGTCCTACTGGTGCCACGGGGATTACCGGATCAACTGGAGATACCGGGGTTACTGGGATTACTGGGGCTACCGGACCTACCGGTGCCACGGGGATTACTGGATCAACTGGACCTATTGGTGCGACGGGGATCACCGGATCAACTGGTGATACGGGTGCTACAGGGATCACTGGACCAACAGGTCCTATCGGTGCTACAGGGATCACTGGAGCTACCGGACCTACTGGCGCTACAGGGATCACTGGACCAACTGGACCTACTGGCGCAACGGGGATCACTGGAGCTACCGGACCTACCGGTGCCACGGGGATTACTGGAGCTACCGGATCTACTGGTGCCACGGGTAGCACTGGGGCAACTGGTCCTACTGGTGCCACGGGGATTACCGGAGCTACTGGAGATACCGGGGCTACTGGGATTACTGGGGCTACCGGACCTACCGGTGCCACGGGTAGCACTGGACCAACTGGACCTACTGGCGCAACGGGGATCACTGGAGCTACCGGACCTACTGGTGCCACGGGTAGTACTGGATCAACTGGTCCTACCGGCGCAACGGGGATCACTGGAGCTACCGGACCTACTGGTGCCACGGGTAGTACTGGATCAACTGGTTCTACCGGCGCAACGGGGATTACCGGATCAACTGGAGATACGGGTACTACAGGCAGCACTGGACCTACTGGTCCTACCGGTGCTACTGGGATTACTGGAGCTACCGGGCCTACTGGCGCAACGGGGATCACTGGACCAACTGGACCTACTGGCGCAACGGGGATCACTGGAGCTACCGGACCTACCGGTGCCACGGGGATTACTGGAGCTACCGGATCTACTGGTGCCACGGGTAGCACTGGGGCAACTGGTCCTACTGGTGCCACGGGGATTACCGGAGCTACTGGAGATACCGGCGCTACTGGGATTACTGGGGCTACCGGACCTACCGGTGCCACGGGGATTACTGGATCAACTGGACCTACTGGTGCGACGGGGATCACCGGAACAACTGGTGATACGGGTGCTACAGGGATCACTGGACCAACAGGTCCTATCGGTGCTACAGGCAGCACTGGAGCTACCGGACCTACTGGCGCTACAGGGATCACTGGGTCAACAGGTCCTACCGGCGCCACAGGGATCACCGGATTAACCGGACCTACTGGCGCGACGGGGATCACCGGAACAACTGGTGATACGGGTGCTACAGGCAGCACTGGACCAACAGGTCCTATCGGTGCTACAGGGATCACTGGAGCTACCGGACCTACTGGCGCTACAGGCAGCACTGGGTCAACAGGTCCTACCGGCGCCACAGGGATCACCGGATTAACCGGACCTACTGGCGCGACGGGGATCACCGGAACAACTGGTGATACGGGTGCTACAGGCAGCACTGGACCTACCGGTGCTACTGGGATTACTGGATCAACTGGACCTACCGGTGCCACGGGTAGTACTGGATCAACTGGTTCTACCGGCGCCACGGGGATTACCGGATCTACTGGAGATACGGGTACTACAGGCAGCACTGGACCTACTGGTCCTACCGGTGCTACTGGGATTACTGGAGCTACCGGGCCTACTGGCGCAACGGGGATCACTGGACCAACTGGACCTACTGGCGCAACGGGGATCACTGGAGCTACCGGACCTACCGGTGCCACGGGGATTACTGGAGCTACCGGATCTACTGGTGCCACGGGTAGCACTGGGGCAACTGGTCCTACTGGTGCCACGGGGATTACCGGAGCTACTGGAGATACCGGGGCTACTGGGATTACTGGGGCTACCGGACCTACCGGTGCCACGGGTAGCACTGGACCAACTGGACCTACTGGCGCAACGGGGATCACTGGAGCTACCGGACCTACTGGTGCCACGGGTAGTACTGGATCAACTGGTCCTACCGGCGCAACGGGGATCACTGGAGCTACCGGACCTACTGGTGCCACGGGTAGTACTGGATCAACTGGTTCTACCGGCGCAACGGGGATTACCGGATCAACTGGAGATACGGGTACTACAGGCAGCACTGGACCTACTGGTCCTACCGGTGCTACTGGGATTACTGGAGCTACCGGGCCTACTGGCGCAACGGGGATCACTGGACCAACTGGACCTACTGGCGCAACGGGGATCACTGGAGCTACCGGACCTACCGGTGCCACGGGGATTACTGGAGCTACCGGATCTACTGGTGCCACGGGTAGCACTGGGGCAACTGGTCCTACTGGTGCCACGGGGATTACCGGAGCTACTGGAGATACCGGCGCTACTGGGATTACTGGGGCTACCGGACCTACCGGTGCCACGGGGATTACTGGATCAACTGGACCTACTGGTGCGACGGGGATCACCGGAACAACTGGTGATACGGGTGCTACAGGTATCACTGGAGCAACTGGTGATACGGGTGCCACGGGGATTACTGGGTCAACTGGACCTACCGGTGCCACGGGGATTACTGGATCAACTGGGCCTACTGGCGCAACAGGGATCACTGGAGCTACTGGGCCTACTGGCGCAACAGGGATCACTGGAGCTACTGGGCCTACTGGCGCAACAGGGATCACTGGAGCTACTGGGCCTACCGGCACCACAGGGATTACCGGAGCTACTGGAGATACGGGTACTACAGGCAGCACTGGACCTACTGGTCCTACTGGCGCAACGGGGATTACCGGTGCTACTGGAGATACGGGTACTACAGGCAGCACTGGACCTACTGGGATTACTGGAGCTACCGGACCTACCGGTGCCACGGGGATTACTGGAGCTACCGGATCTACTGGTGCCACGGGTAGCACTGGGGCAACTGGTCCTACTGGTGCCACGGGGATTACCGGATCAACTGGACCTACCGGTGCTACTGGGATTACTGGGGCTACCGGACCTACCGGTGCCACGGGTAGTACTGGATCAACTGGTTCTACCGGCGCCACGGGGATTACCGGATCAACTGGAGATACGGGTACTACAGGCAGCACTGGGCCTACTGGTGCCACGGGGATTACTGGATCAACTGGTCCTACCGGCGCTACTGGGATTACCGGATCAACTGGACCTACTGGTGCCACGGGGATTACTGGGGCTACCGGGCCTACCGACGCAACGGGGATCACTGGAGCTACCGGACCTACTGGTGCCACAGGTAGTACTGGATTAACTGGTCCTACCGGTGCCACAGGTAGGACTGGGTCAACTGGAGCTACTGGCGCTACAGGGATCACCGGACCAACCGGACCTACTGGTGCGACCGGTGTTACTGGTGTCACTGGGGCTACTGGAACAGGTGGTTTTACGGATACAGCACTTTATGCTGCTAATAGTTCTGGATCTACCATTATCACTGTAGCTAGTGGGACGAATATTCCTCTGCCGAATTTACAAAACATTACTAACTTTACCGCAAACGGAACGAGCACTGTTTTTACCGTTTTGCAAACTGGTAAATATTATATTACGTATCAAGTCAACACCACAACAGCTCTTTTAATTAATACACGTTTGCTTTTAAATGGAGATACTGTGCCTGGTTCTGTTCAATCACCGGTTATCTCTACTTCGTTTCTCAATAATACTTTAATCGTCAATATAACAGCTGGAAGCACCATTTCACTGCAGTTTTTTGGGGCAGTTGTCACAGCTATTTTAGTTGGCGGTGGCGATGCTGCAGGTGCTACCTTGACCATCATACGGCTCAGCTAAACATAAAAAAGAAAGGCTTTCTCAGCCTTTCTTTTTTATATCTTCTATTACAGTTATACAACGTTCAATATCATGAGATTGTAAAAGTTGAAAAATAGATTGGATGATTGAAAACTCCAAATTCCACCATTCTAATAACTGCAGTTTTTCGATTATTTCGGATGAAAATCGATATTTCATGAGCTGCTGGGGATTTCCTGCGGCAATTGCATATGGCGGCACATCTTTTGTGATCACACTATTTGCTCCGATCACGGCCCCGTTTCCTATACATACTCCTGACATAACCGTCGCACCATATCCAATCCATACGTCATGTCCAATATGAACATCTCCCTTCGATTTGGGATGTCCTTTAATGTGGACAGCTTCTTTGAAAATTTGATTAAACGGATACGTTGTGACCCAATCTGTACGGTGTTCCCCGCCTAGAAAAATTTTCACTTCGTTTGCGATGGAACAAAACTTCCCAATATGTAATGTCGTTCCTTCTCCCCAAGTCAACACTTGGAAATCTGGTCCGGCATAAGAAAAATCACCGATATTGTACGAGATTAGTTCACTTCTTTGATTCAAAAACATAGAAGATCCGGCCTCCTTAAAAGTGAGAGATCTTCGTATGTATATGCTGCTTTACGCTTTCACATTATGATTGAACAAGCGCTACAATTTGTTTTTTCTTCCATACGAGCTGATAGTAGCTGTATTGGAGGAGTAAGTTCACAAAGAACGCAGCAGGGTAGCCAATCCATATTCCCTTAATGCCAAGGGATGTATAGTGTGATAGCACATAAGCGACTGGTACTTCTACAAGCCAAATGGAACAAATACTAAAGATCGTTGGCCAAAGAACTGTCCCGCTTGCTCTCATTGTGGCTGCAACAATTTGGGCCGTTCCAAAAATGAGATAGCTCCATAGTGTAATGACGACCAAACTATAGGCAATGTCTATCGTCTTAGGATCTGTTAAAAAGATAGATAAAATCTGCGGTGCAAAAATATAAACGAAAATAATGATACATCCGCCTATGGCAAAGTTAAGTCCTAACCCAATTTTAATGACATCTTTCAGTCGATTCATATTCCCTGCACCAATGAATTGTGCTGCAAAGATTGAGACCGCAATGCCAAGACTCACTGCCGGCATCTGCACATAACTCACGACTTGATTGACAACACCATAGGCAGCTGTCGCCTGTGATCCATAATCGTTGACGAAAGAAATAACGGCAATTTCTGATAAAGAAATAAGGATCATATTAATGCTTGATGGGATACTAAGCTTTAATAACGTTTTTAATAGATCCCCTTTCATTAATAAATGCTTTCTCACCGATGCATCAATGCGAAGCGGATGCTTTGTCTTATATAAGTAGATATGTAGAATGATAAACGTCACAATTGTTGAAATCACAGAAGCATACGCAGCGCCATATAAGCCGAACGCCGGCAGTCCCAGCCAGCCAAATAATAAAATGGGCAGCATCAAAATATTCGTTGCCGTACTAATCATTAAGAAATAAAAAGGTGTTTTCGAATCCCCTGTTCCCCTCAAGAAGGTCGTATAAACAAAATAAAGAAATAAGATCGGCATTGAGATGAATAGAATTCTGGCATATGCCGCACTTTCCTCCACGATATTAGCGGGTGTTCCCATGAGGTTTAAGATATCAGTTGCGAAAAAACCTCCAATGATCGCTAAAGATATTCCGATTAAAAAAGTGAATGAAAGCGTTGTGCCAATAATTTCTTTTAATTTCTGTTCATTTTTTGCTCCATACGCTTGTCCAATAAGGATCGAGCTCCCCGATCCAATGCCAATGGAAAAAGAAACGAGTAAAAAGAAAAGCGGAAAGAATGCAGAAATGGCAGCTACTGCATCCTCTCCAATCCATCTTCCGACAAGAACAATAGACACTAATTGTCCGATCGATTGCAAAATATTACTTAGCAAAAGCGGGATGAGAAAAATGGACATGGTTTTTACTAAAGATTGATTATTATCTAACGTCATGATGGTTCTCCTTCTCTCTCTAAATCTAAAGATTCTCAGCAAGTATGCTGACAATACGGTCTTCTATCTCTTTCCCTTTTTCGTCATCAACAAGGTGATTTAATAAAATGGAAAAAGCGAGCGTTTTTCCGCCCTGCGTGTCAATATATCCAGAAAGTGTACTGACCGTTGTTAACGACCCTGTTTTTGCACGTACTTTTTCTAGTGTAGCTGGTTCCTTCAATCTGTTCCTTAACGTTCCCCCCACCATTCGTTCACTTGCCCCTGCTAAAGGGAGCGCATGTTCATAGGTTTTAAACCATTTTTCCTTTTGAATGTTTGTCAAAAATAAAGTGAACTGGTTAGCAGAGACAAGGTTAATAGGTGATATCCCCGATCCGTCACGCAGCACTGCAAGCGAAGGATCAACGCCAAACGCAGGAAGCCGTTCATTCATGACGTCCAGCCCAGCTTCAAAGCTCCCTTTGTTTTTCACTTTTTTGCCTAGTTCCTTTAGCAAAATTTCTGCATGGGTATTGTTGCTTAATTTCATCATAGGAACAAGCAGCTCCGATAATGGCATCGATGTATGGGAAGCAATTTTTTTGGCTTTTTTAGGAACTTGTTTTGATTTCAGCGGTCCCTTTACTTGAATCCCTTCCGCCTTTAACGCTCGTTTCATTAAATCTAAAGCATAGGCGGCCGGCTCCCATAAAGCTACCCATTGTTTAGATGAGCTTGCTTTAACCGGAATGGTCCCAGTCAACGTAATCTTGTTGGATCCGTGAGAGCGCTTAAAAGAGATTTTCTTTTTTCCGCCTTCTGGAACTGTTTTCACTTGATTGATGACTTGAGCGACATCCGTTTTCGGAATCATATCATAGGCGGCTTTCAGTCCTGCTTTTTTTCCTGGTTTTACTTCGAGAATCACGGTCCCTGCATCATAATCTTGATTCGGTGAAGCCGTGAGAGCAGAAATTTGTGCCCCGTAATATTGATCCTCATCACTCCAAGGCAGATCAATCGAGTATCTCGTGTCATCAAACCAAGTGTCATCTGCCGCAAGCTGTCCGCGAATGGTATGTATTCCGGCCTTTTTGACCTGTTTGGCGAGTGCTGCAAAATCCTCCTCTAATAAAGTTGGATCGCCGGTGCCACGAAGATAAAGGCTGCCATGTAGCGTTTTCTTTTGAATGGAACCATCCATCCAGATGTCTGTAGGGAATGTGTGTGTTTCTCCAAGTATATCAAGTGCGATGGCTGATGTGAGCAGTTTCATATTAGAAGCAGGAGTAAGACGAATATCGGCTTGATGTTCATAAAGAAGAGAGGTGTCAGAAGTATCGCGGACGCTGATGCCAGAGATCGCGCCCTCTAAATCAGGTGCTGTTCGTATGAATTCGTCTAAAGCTGTCATCCATTGAAGTGAATCGTCACGAGCTTTGAGTTGTTCATCTTTCGCTGAAAAAGGGAGAAATAAAATCGACAGGATACATATTTGTAAAAACATGAGCTGTGAAAAACGCTTCACGCAATCCCTCCTTTTTGTTGCAGCCAATTTTAGAAGAATATGTTCATTATACACAAAAGAACGTTTGTTCTCAAAGGTTTTTTAAACAGAAAAGTCAGCTTTCTTTGACGAAAACTGACAAGCCCTTTACCTCTTTTCTGGATTCCAGCCATCGGCTCCGCCAAGAACAGCCTGAACTGTGATTTGACTTGCTTCATTTTGGGTTAAAATGGTTGACCATTTTACGCGGTTTGCTGGGCTGCTTCCTGCTCCTGTCGATCCAAATTCTTTGTACCTGGCCGTTCTTTCGTTGTCACGGTTATCCCAGTTATGCCATCCCTCGGCTTTTATATGGTCATCCATTTTTGTATGGAGGAATGTCACAGCCGAATAAGGTCTCCACGGACGTCCTAAATAAACCGATTGCGCAGCTGCCGTTCCCTTTTTCAACGTAGAATCTATGAATACATAGCCGTACCTTTGTGCTTCTGTTGTGGATGCTGCAGTAATATACCCATTTCCAAGACTTTTTATTTCAGCTCTTTTAAACACAGCTGTGGCTGATCCAAAAATAAAATCGACCGTGCCTTCAATATAGCAGTTTTCGTAATATTGCCGCCCTGTGCCTGTTGCATAAAGTGTATCTTGATAGCCTAACACACGTATTTGTTTGAACACAGCCCGGTCGCCAGACACATACAGCGCAACTGCCTGACCCGCATGTCTGCCAGCTGTATTTTGAAAAGTGATATTTTCTGCATAAAAATCGTTTGCACGAATCATTGTGCTTGAGCTGTTTGTTGTACTGCCGGTGCTTGCATTTGTATCATCATACGTAAGAATCGTTTTGTGCTGGTTTTCGCCAATAAAGGATACGTGTGGTTTATTTTGCGGAAGCAATATTTTTTCTTTATATACGCCATTTTTAATATAGATCGTTGCCGGTTGTTGATTGTTTGCTGGAATCGCATCAATGGCAGACTGAACGGTGCGGTATGTCCCGCTTCCCTTTTGATCAACAACAAGGACACGGTTATGCCCGGCTTCTGCTGCTTGAAGTGAAGCTGGGTCAAAAAGAAAGAAAGACAAGACCATGACCATCCATATGTTTCTAAATTTCATCACATATCTCCCCCTCATTTTGTGAACGTTTTCATCAAACATTCTTTTTGATCCTATTCCGTACACGCACAAAAAAACACCCACGTTTTTATGTTGTGGATGTTTTTTTAGACTTTTCATATTGCATCGCATAAATCCCTTCATTTTCAATCCATTCACAAAATAGAACGTCTCGATAAGAGGAAATATGCTGCTTTTTTAATTGCTCATTCAGCCAAGATTCATCAAAGCCGGCTTCTTGAAGATCTTTTTTTAAAATTTCGCCGTCAATAATAAACGTTCTAGGCAATTTCACTTCTTTTCCCTTCACGTTCACATCTTCGGCTGTGGCTGGGGCGTATTTCATTTTCGGAAGAACGCTGACAGAGCCGTCCGTTTCCAAAATAGCATATTCAATTTCATTCAGGGCAAAATGGCCTTTTGCGCGAACCAGTGTCTGCAGCTGATTGATATCAAGCATATTTTTCTTCAACCGGTTGTAGTGAATCTTCCCCTTATCAATCACAAGAGTAGGTCTTCCTTCTAAAAAAGCGCGAATGGATTTAAAGCGCTGTGAAAGCCATTCAACTGTATAAATGAGAACGCCCCATACTGCAACAGCAAATAAAATGTGCTGAATCCTGACTTCCGGATCAAAAATAGCGTTTCCGACCATTTCGCCTAAAATTAGTGCAGAAATGAAATCAAACGGTGTGATTTGTGCAAATTGTGTTTTCCCTAATAATTTTGTAATAAAAAATAAAGCGAAAAATCCGATTAAGAGTTCAATCAAAATATTAACGAACGGCACAAAAATTCCTTCCTTTCTTGCTGCATTTATATACAGCATTTACATGAAAGGAAGGATCTAAACCATTTATGAAGGCAATAAAATAAAGACATCGTCCCCTTCAACGAATGTTTCATATGTTTTAACGCATCCCTGGTCTGGTGCTTGTACGTTTCCTGATGAAAGATCAATTTTCCAATCATGCATTGGACAGAAAACGTGATTCCCGCTGACCATGCCTTCAGCCAGAACGCCGCCTTTATGTGGACAGCGATTTTCAATGGCTTTGAACTGCTTATTAGAGGTTTGAAAAACAGCTAATTCAAGTGTACCGGCTTCAACTGTTTTCCCTAGCTGGAGCGGAAAATCTGATAGGGTGCCAATGTGAACTTTAACAACTGAAACTGTCATATGATCTCATCCCTTCAATTGATTTATACGGAAGCCGTCGCTTTTTGAAATAATTGTCTCGTGTCTTTTTGGCTCTCGCGAAGCTCCTGCCAAGGCTCTTCATATGTTGAAAGCGCAATGTCCATTCTTTCGATTAAGGCTGCTCGTTTTTCATCATCTAGGAGTACTGATTGAATATGCTCTAAGCCAAGTCGCTCAACCCAAGCAGAGGTTCTTTCTAAATAATTTGCCGTTTCTCTGTAATATTGAAGGTATGCTGCGGCCATTTGCTCTACTTCTTCTGCTGTACTGACCTTCATTAATAAATCTCCAGCCCGCAGGTGTGTGCCGCCATTTCCGCCGGCGTACAATTCAAACCCTCCATCTATCCCCACGATACCGAGGTCTTTAATTCCGGACTCTGCACAGTTTCTCGGACAAGCAGAGACGGCCATTTTTACTTTATGCGGTGTCGCAAGACCTTCAAATTTCTTTTCTAGTGCAATTCCAAGAGCCATGGAGTCCTGCGTGCCGAACCTGCAAAATTGTTCTCCAACACAAGTTTTAACTGTTCTTAAAGATTTCCCATATGCATAACCCGATGGCATATCTAGATCCGCCCACACTTTTGGTAAATCTTCTTTTTTGACACCTAGAAGATCGATACGCTGACCGCCAGTCATTTTCACAAGCGGTATTTCATATTTGTCGACGACATCGGCTATTTTCCTCAAGTCATTTGCATTGGTGACGCCGCCGTACATTCGCGGAACAACTGAATAGGTACCATCGTTTTGAATATTGGCATGCATGCGTTCATTTACAAAGCGTGAGCTCTTTTCATCTTTGTATTCAAGTGGATAAAGCATGCCTAAATAATAATTCAGTGCAGGTCGGCATTTTGAACAGCCTTCTTCTGTATTCCAGTCAAGTACATTCATCACTTCTTTGACATGCTGCAAGCCTTTTTCTTTGATCTCATGAATGACTTCATCTCGTGAAAGAGTGGTGCAGGCGCAGATGGTTTCTTTTTGGGCTGTCCGGCTTGCATCCTCACCTAGCGTATGCCAAAGAATCTCTTCGACAACAGGCTGACAGCCTCCGCAAGATCGTGAGGCACTTGTACATTGCTTGACTTCCTGAAACGTTGTTAAGCCTTCTTTCTGAATGGCTTCTACAATCTGCCCTTTTGACACGCCATTACAGCCGCAAACGATATGGTCGTTTGCCATGCTGTCAATCGTGCTTACTTGCGCCGGATCATTGGAGGTTAAGACAGATACCTTCTCCATATCCGACATATCTATTCCTTCTTTAATGTACGAGAATAAACGAGGTCCGTCGCTTGTTTCTCCAAACATGACGGCGCCTACTAATCGGTTTTGCTGGAAAACGAGTTTTTGATAGATGCCTTTTTGTTCGTCAAAAATTTTAATCGCCTTTTTCTCATCGTTTTCAATAAAATCACCAGCTGAAAATACATCAACTCCTGATACTTTCAGCTGTGTTGACAGAACAGAGCCTTCATATGGAGCAGGGTTCAAGCCGCATACATGCTTGGCAAGTACAGCCGCTTGATCGTATAAAGGAGCAACTAATCCGTACGTTTGTCCTCTGTGTTCCACACATTCTCCGACGGCATAAATGCCCGGGACACTCGTTTCCATAAAATCATTGACGATAATCCCACGGTTCACTTCAAGCCCGCTTATTTCTGCAAGCATTTTACTCGGTTTAATTCCCGCAGCCATGACAACTAGGTCTGCCTCAAGTGTAGTGCCGTCTGAAAATAATAAACCTTCTACTCTTGTATCTCCTAAAATCTCATTTGTCTGTTTTCCAAGCAGGAATTTCATCCCCTGTTCTTCTAATGCTTTTTGAAGAAGCTGTCCTGCAATAGGGTCTAGCTGGCGTTCCATTAAATGAGAGCCGAGGTGAATGACATTCACTTCCATGCCTAAGTTTAATAGACCGCGTGCTGCTTCAAGCCCAAGGAGTCCGCCTCCGATGACTGCTGCTTTTTTGTACGTAGTAGAGGCATTGACCATTTCCTCAGTGTCTTGCAATGTACGAAAAGCCGTTACGCCTTTTTTATCACTCCCTGGAATTGGCAGGATAAATGGAAGTGACCCTGTTGCTAAAATCAATCGGTCATAATGCACGGTCCGTCCTTGATCACTGGTGACTGTTTGGTTCTCTGTATCGATCTTCACAATGGTCTCGTTTGTAAACAGTTGAATATCATGCTTTTGATACCAGTTCCAATCGTTTAACGTAATATCTTCGACTTTCGTATCCCCTTGAAGCACTTTCGATAAAAGAATTCGGTTATAGTTAGGATGCGGTTCAGTCCCAAATACCGTCATGTCGAATCGTTCGCCGTCTGTTTTTAAAATGTTTTCAAGGCTTCGAATGCCGGCCATACCGTTCCCCACTAATACGAGTTTTTCTTTCATGAAAAAACACCCCTCATGTGATCATTTTTTAGAAAGTACCATAATCTAAACATAGATGGAAAATACATGTTAAAATTTCTCACATAGTTTTTCATTCACGTAGGCTGACAGCTGTACAGGACAATATTTAAAGCCTGGCATTTTACTGTGCGGATCTAGTTGATCATCAATTAATTGATTAATTGATTGATGTTTGCTCCAGTGAAATGGAACAAATACGGTATCTGTTCGAATGGTGTCTGATATGCGGCATCTGATGATAACACTTCCTCTTTTTGACTTGATGGTCACGAGCTCCCCGTGCTGAAGTCCATACGTTTTCGCTGTATCAGGATGAAGCTCCGCATATGCTTCAAACTGTCTGGCAACAAGAGAGGTGCTCCTTCTTGTTTGAACGCCTGTTTGGTAATGAGCCATCACCCTGCCGGTCGTTAAATAAAGAGGGTATTCTTGACTGACGGGTTCCTTTGCAGCCTTTTTATCGTGTGTGACGACGGCAAACTTCGCTAAACTGTCAGAATGTGAGAATGCATGTTCAAATAATCTTTCAGTTCCCGGGTCTTCTAAATGAGTACAAGGCCACCTTATGCCTTGTTCCTTCCTCAGCCTTTCATAGGTTATGCCTGAATAATCAGCCTTTGCACCTTTCGTTACGGCTCTTAATTCCTCAAAGATCTCTTCTGCGGATGAAAAGGAAAAATGGCTGCCTTTGCCTAATACAGCTGCTATTTCACAAATGATTTGCCAATCGTGCTTTCTTTGGTGTTTAAGTGGATATGTTGCTTCTCTAAGCGTAACGCGCCCCTCTACGTTTGTCACGGTACCTTCATCCTCTAAATATGACGAAGCAGGTAAAATTACATCTGCCAGCGCAGCTGTCTCAGACATAAATAAATCAACGGCAACAAAAAAGGACAAATTCTTGATGGCTTGCTGAATCAAGTGCGCGTTTGGCCCTGATTGGACAGGATTTGAGCATATTAAAAAGAGCGCTTTGATTTCACCTGCCTGCATTTTTTCAAACATTTCAAAAGCAGACACACCCTTTCCTGGAAGTTCCTTTTCATCAATGTTCCATCGTTCAGCCATTTCTTTTCTGTGAGCAGGATTTGAGATATCTCGATATCCTGGAAGCTGATCTGCTTTTTGCCCATGCTCTCTTGCTCCCTGGCCATTTCCCTGGCCGGTTATTGCCCCGTAGCCGCATCCAAAGCGGCCGATCTTCCCAGTAACAAGCAGAATATTCAGGAAATTACGGACAGAGGCTGTACCGTCTATTTGCTGCTCAATGCCTCTTGCTGTAAAAATCATGCCTGTCTTTTCTTGCGCGAATTTCCTTGCTATTTTCTGCATCACCTCAATCGTCACGCCAGTTTGCTCAGCAATGTCTGGCAAGGAGATGCGTGAGATGTGCTCCTTTAGTTTTTGGAAACCTGATGTTCGTTGATGAATAAATGATTCATCGATTAAATGCTCATGCAGCATTATGTGCAATATGCCGTTTGCCAGTGCGGCATCAGACCCTGGTTTTAGGCTGACATGTAAATCGGCTAATTGGGCTGTCGGAGTTTTGCGCGGATCAATGACGATGAGAAATGCGCCATTGTTTTTTGCCTCTTCAATGTAGGGCAGGAAGGTTGGCTGACATTCCGCTATATTCGTTCCAACCAATATCAACACCCGTGCATGCTTGATGTCGCTTAAAGGAAAGGTCAGACCACGGTCAAGTCCGAATGTTTGATTTGCGGCAGTTGCTGCCGAAGACATACATAGTCTGCCGTTATAATCGATGTATTTCGTTTTCAGCGCCACTCTTGCAAATTTCCCGAGTAAGTACGCTTCCTCATTTGTAATTGATGCGCTTCCGTACACACTGATCACATCATGGCCATGCGACAGCTGAAGGGATTCTATGTTTGTTTTGATTTCTTCGAGAGCCTCCTGCCATGTTGCTTTTACAAATTGTCCGTTTCTTTTGATCAGCGGGTGATTCAGGCGATCTTTATGAAGCGCGTGCTGGTGGGCATGCTGTCCTTTCATACAAAGTCTTCCGTGCGTAGTTGGATTGTGTACACCAATCGTTTGGTAACGTGTTCGCCCTTCCACATGCTGCTCGATTAATTGCATTTTGCACTGCATACTGCAAAAAGGACATTGGGCTGGGAATACGCGCTTTTGTTCTTCCTGCTTTGATTTTTGCTGGGCATATTGTAAAAAAGATTGACTCATACCTTCACATCCTTATGTCTTACATTTCCTTGTCTGCTTTGGTCAAATTGCGCACAGAGCTCTTCTCTTATTTCCTCATCAAGTAACTTTTCTCGAATAGAAATGTTCCCTTGCCGTGACAGCCAATCGCCAATGGATTCTTGAAAGTAAGCATTTTTTCTATACTCTTCAAGCAGCGCTTTTAAGAAAGGAATAAGCTCACTTGAATGAGCCAAGGTGTAAAAAAGCTGGCCTCCTATATAAATGTTCCATTCACCCAGCTGCTTTTTCAGACAGATGTCATCAATTGGAGCAAGTTTACACGTGCAAGAAGCACCGGTGATATGAATGGAGGTGACAGCTGGTAAAAGTGTATCTTCCACTTGTCTTTCCAGCTCCATCACAAGTGACGTGACAGCTGGATCGTCACAGTCGCATGAAAGGATATGAGATAGTCTTCTTTTCTCATTAGACATAATTAGCCAATGGTTTTTGACGATTTGTGCCGCCTGTTTTGACACACCGATGAGCCGTATTCGTTTATGCTTTGTCAGCTCTGCCTGCTCAATCAGCCTGTTCTCTAACAAAGACGTAATGATTTTCAAAAAATCCAGATCAAGCCGGCCTCCATATAATTGAGGAATCAACACGTCTTCCTGTTCAGCAGCGCCGATTTTTTCCACCGATCCTTGAAATTGCTCGAGATAGTATTGAATGGCCGGCCGGCAGTTGCCGCAGCCGTGATTCGTTTTCCATTGAAAATGTCTTCTTATTTCTTCAGCATTCACCGGCTGCTGCTTTTTAATAAACGAAAAAATGGTCTGCTCCTCTACTTCTGTACATGGACAAAAAAAGGCCTGCGATTCCGTTTGTTCATGTGATGATAACTGGCAGCAAGCACGGACGAGCTCTTGACAGCCGCCGCACCCAGTTGCTGCCCCTGTCTGTTTTTTCACCTCGTCTAAGTTTGTCAGCTGATGAACCGAAATGCTTTTTAAAATCGTCCCTTTTGTAACGGTTTGACATTGGCAGACGAGGTCTTCCATTTTTAATGAATCTAGTGGGGATGATGGCTTTTCATGAAGGGCTTTCATGACCACACTTTTATCACGTCCCACTTTTACATCTTGCAAAAGCTGATCGGCATTCCCCAGCTCTCCGACGAATAAAATACCTGCCAGCGCCTGACGTTCAAAGACGAATTTTTTATACACCTCTTGCTCTTCATCTAAATAAGTCACAGCTGACATAAACGGAGAATGATGTTCAATACATCCAGCAGAATAAATCGGCAAATCAGGTACTTTTAATTTTGTTGAGTAAATGGGCTTTGGTGTATGTGTGATTTTTTCTCCTAAAAGATGCTTAGCGAGCACGCTTGCTTGTTCATAAATGGGCTGAACAAGGCCATGCACCATTCCTTGGTGCTCTGCACATTCTCCAATCGCATAAATATTCGGGATATTAGTCTCCATCACGTCATTGACAACAATGGCTTTTCTCGTGTGTATGCCATGATTCTCTGCAAGCTGTATATTCGGACGGATACCTGTTGTAAAAACAACAAGATCAGCATCCACGATGTCGCCATTTTTCAATAGAACGCCTTCTACCCTCTCACCGCCTAAGCATGCAATCGTATGGGCATTTGTTTTCACCTGAATGCCTTTTCTTATGAATTTTCGCTGTAATAATCCGGCTGCTGTTTCATCTAATTGGCGCTGCATCAGCCGCTCCGTATGATGAATGATGGTCGTTTCAAGCCCCGCCATCTGCAGACCGGCTGCTACCTCCACACCAAGCACGCCGCCTCCGATCACTGCTGCTTGTTGATAATGCACCGCATCCGCACAAATGGCCTCATAATCATCAATTGTCCGAAAAGCGTATATCCCTTTTTTGGACACACCCTGAATAGGAAGAAAATTCGGTGATGAACCCGTTGCAATGACGAGCTTGTCATAGGGAATTTCCCGGCGCGCATCTGTCATGACACACTTTCGATTTGTATCGATATGTACAACTGATTCTCCTTTGTACAATGTGATGTCATGCGCGGTGTACCATTCTTTTTCCTTTAGTTGAATTTCAGCTAATGATTCGCTTTTTTGTAAAATCGACGAAAGTTTTATGCGATTGTAGGCAGAGTGCTTCTCTTTTCCAATGACTGTTATGGCATAATGTTCTGGCTGCTTTTGAATGATCTCTTCGATACATTTCATACTCGCCATGCCGTTTCCGATAAACACAAGTTTGCGTTTTGCCATCTGAAATCAACCTTTCTAAGCCTCTTGCTCGAGCACATTGTATGGATTGATTATGGCACACACTTGTAAAAAAGTGTTTATTCATGTCAATTTTTCTCACATAATACTTTCATTACATAAGTGAACTCGCTATCTTTAAGTCAGAAAATTCAAAATAGAGGAGGCGTTTTATGAAACTCTCAGAATTAAAATCAAGTGGTCATCCTAAAACATTGTTTGGTTCCTTTTTATATTTTGATGTGAGCTTTATGATTTGGGTTTTGTTAGGGGCGCTGGGTGCTTTTATTGCACAAGATTTTGCTTTATCAACCGTAGAGAAAGGCATGATTGTGGCCATTCCAATTCTATCTGGTTCTTTTTTTCGGATTGTGCTTGGTTTATTCACCGATCGAATAGGACCTAAAAAGACCGCAGTGATAGGAATGCTTTTAACGACGATTCCGCTTATTTGGGGGTTTATCGCTGGTACAACCCTTTCAGAGCTCGTACTGATTGGGATTTTGCTTGGAGTAGCAGGAGCAAGTTTTGCTGTTGCTTTGCCAATGGCAAGCCGCTGGTATCCTCCTCACTTACAAGGAGTAGCCATGGGGATTGCAGGCGCCGGGAATAGTGGAACACTAATCTCCACCTTATTTGGTCCAAGACTTGCGGAGATTTACGGGTGGCATGCCGTAATGGGGCTCGCTTTGATTCCGTTAAGTCTTGTCTTTTTGTTTTTTATTTTCACTGCAAAAGATGCACCAAATCAGCCCGCTCCTCAGCCGATTCGGTCGTACTTTTCAGTATTTCAAGTGAAATCGACATGGTTTTTCTGTTTGCTTTATGCGATCACATTCGGAGGGTTTGTCGGGCTTTCCAGTTTCCTCAGTATTTTCTTTGTGGATCAATATGGGGTTTCGAAGATTCATGCTGGTGATTTTGTGACACTTTGTGTGGCGGCAGGCAGCTTCTTTCGGCCTGTGGGCGGTCTCATTGCCGATAAAATAGGCGGAATGAAAGTACTGCTTGGATTATTCGGAATCATCGGCATCTGCTTAGGAGGCGTGAGCAGTCTTCCAGCTTTACCTGTGGTCATTGCGCTTTTATTTGTAGGGATGATGTGCCTTGGGATGGGGAATGGCGCTGTTTTTCAGCTGGTGCCTCAAGTATTTCATAAAGAAATTGGGATTGTGACCGGAATTGTTGGGGCTGCTGGAGGCATTGGCGGATTCTTTTTACCTAATATTCTTGGCAGTTTAAAAGAATTGACTGGCTCATATACGTTTGGCTTTTTGACCATTTCCCTTTTTGTTCTGATTGTCTTCCTCTGTTTAGTCGTATCGCAGCTTAAACGTAAAAAAGTGTTAATCAACCGTACCATTTCTGAATCATAAAAAGCCATGACCACACGTTGGTCATGGCTTTTCTTTATATTGTAACACCCTTTGTTTGACCTATTTTGGCAGAACCGAACTCCCCATTAAATAACGGTCTACCTCGTGCGCCACTTGTCTGCCTTCATTAATTGCCCAGACAATCAAGCTTTGCCCGCGTCTTGCATCTCCCGCTGCAAATACGCCTTCTACATTTGTTGTATATTCCCCATATTTTGCGTCAATGCGATTGTTTTTGCTGTCCACGCCAAAGTGTTTCACAAGCGGCTGTTCAGTTCCCTCAAAACCAATTGCAATAAAGACGAGCTGAGCAGGCCATACCTTTTCTGTCCCTGGAATTTCATGAAATTCAAACTTCCCTTGTTCGTTTTTCACCTTTTCCATTTGAATGGTATGAAGCTCTTTTAATTTCCCATTTTTATCTGCCACAATTTTTGTGGTTTGAATTGAATATTGACGCGGATCTTCTCCGAATTTTGCTTGTGCTTCTTCATAAGCATAATCCAGCGAGAAGACATAAGGCTGTTCTGGCCACATGTTATCCCCTACACGTGTATCCGGAAGCTTTGGATGCTTCCCGAATTGAACAACACTTTTTGCTTTTTGGCGAAGTGCAGTTGCCACGCAGTCCGCACCTGTATCTCCTCCGCCAATCACAATCACGTCTTTTCCTTTTGCATCAATGAAGTTTTTGTCTTTAAATCCTGAATCAAGCATGCTTTTCGTTGCAAGGGTTAAATAATCCATCGCAAGGTGAATCCCTTTTGCTTCCCGGCCTTCAATCAATAGATCACGCTGCTTTTGTGCACCTGTACAAAGGATAACTGCATCAAACTGCTCTTTCAGTTCATCAGCAGTAATATCCACGCCGATTTCTGTGTTCGTCACAAAGTCAATGCCTTCTTGTCTTAGAAGTTTGACTCTTCGTTCGACCACTTCTTTGTCGAGCTTCATATTCGGAATCCCGTATGTCAGCAGTCCGCCAAGACGGTCAGAACGCTCGAACACTGTGACAGCGTGCCCTGCTTGGTTTAATTGATCAGCACTTGCAAGTCCTGCTGGTCCTGAGCCGACAATGGCAATTTTCTTCCCTGTACGGCTTGAAGGGATTCTTGGTGTGATCCATCCATTTTCAAAACCTTTATCAATGATCGTGCGTTCGATATTTTTAATCGAAACAGCCGGATCATTGATAGCGACTGTACATGACCCTTCACAAGGTGCAGGACATACTCTCCCAGTAAACTCTGGGAAATTATTTGTTTTTTGCAGTCTTTCGAGTGCTTCCTTCCATCTCCCGCGATAGACAAGATCATTCCATTCTGGAATTAAGTTGTAGATCGGGCAGCCAGACACGCCGCCCCTGATCTCCATCCCAATTTGACAAAACGGTGTTCCGCAATCCATACATCTAGCGCCCTGCTTTTTCAATACGTCATCTGTATAAGGAGCTGAATATTCTTTCCAGTCATTTTGACGAGTGAGAGGGTCACGTTCATTTGGCTTTTCTCTTTTATAATCCATAAAA
The DNA here is from genome assembly GCF_038593285.1 of Bacillus sp. FSL R5-0712. Lineage (NCBI taxonomy): Bacteria > Bacillati > Bacillota > Bacilli > Caryophanales > Bacillaceae > Bacillus > Bacillus sp. FSL R5-0712. The sequence continues at coordinate 1,910,970 of NZ_CP151981.1, forward strand.
CCTGTTGCTTTGCCCATTGTCCTCTCCCCTTTCTTAATGAGCGAGGGCTGCTTTTTGCCCGTTTGCCGTTTCTTGATTTTTCGGTTTTGTGTTTGCTTCAAAGGCAAACATCACCGCTTCTTCATGACTGAGGCCCGCTTGTTTTTGTTCTTCAATACTTTGAAGCATCATTTTGTAATTTCTCGGAATGACTTTGATGAATTGATCCTTTTCTTGCTCCCAGTTTTCAAGAAGTGCTGCTGCTTTTGAGCTGTTTGTATAATCAAGGTGTTCCTTGATCATTTGCTTTACTTCTAGTTCTTCTTCATGATCTGTGAGCTTTTCAAACATGATCATTTCCATATTGCACATTCTTTTGAACTGTTTTGCATCCGATGTATGGATGTAAGCCACACCGCCAGACATACCTGCACCAAAGTTTTTCCCAACGTCTCCTAAAATAACGACACGTCCGCCAGTCATGTATTCACAGCCGTGATCTCCAATTCCTTCAACAACCACATGTACACCTGAATTACGAACAGCAAATCGTTCACCAGCACGCCCGTTAATATAAGCTTTTCCGCTAGTTGCACCGTAAAATGCAACGTTTCCTACAATGACGTTTTCATGTCCATTTTGTACAAAATGATCAGACGTTTTCACAGCAATTTTGCCTCCTGAGAGTCCTTTGCCGATATAGTCATTTGAATCACCTGTTAAATAGAGAGACATGCCCTTTGGCACAAATGCGCCAAAGCTTTGTCCAGCTGAACCAGTGAATCTGAGTGTGATCGTATCCTCTGGCAAGCCCTCTTCCCCGTAGCGCTTAGACACTTCACTGCCAGTAATGGTTCCGGCCACACGGTTGATATTGCGAATGTTCAATGATAGATCAACCGGTGTTTGATGATTCAGCGCTTCTTGCACATAAGGAAGGATTTCATTCATATCCAGCGATTCGTCAATTTTATGATTTTGCGGTGTTCTGAATGTCCGCGCTCCTTCTGGCTGATAAAGCAGTGTTTCAAGGTTTAGCTGGCCTGCTTTCCAGTGAGCTTTTGCTCGTTCACTGACCGCTAGGACGTCCGTACGTCCGATTAATTCATCCATTGATGTAAAGCCGAGTTCCGCTAAGATTTCTCTTACTTCCTCTGCAATAAACATCATGAAGTTCACAATGTGATCAGGGTCACCCATGAATTTTTTGCGAAGCTCTGGGTTTTGTGTGGCAACACCGACTGGGCAAGTATCTAAATGACATGCTCTCATCATCACGCAGCCCAGCACGACAAGTGGAGCTGTCGCAAAGCCGTATTCTTCTGCTCCTAAAATCGCGGCCATCACAACGTCGCGGCCAGTCATTAACTTTCCGTCTGTTTCAAGAACGACTCTCTCACGAAGACCATTTAACACAAGGGTTTGATGCGCCTCTGCCAATCCAAGCTCCCAAGGAAGCCCTGTATGTTTAATACTTGTTTTCGGTGAAGCTCCTGTACCGCCATCATAACCACTGATAACAATGACGTCCGCAGTTCCTTTTGCTACACCTGCTGCAATCGTGCCAACGCCGGCTTTAGATACAAGTTTGACACTGATGCGTGCATCACGGTTCGCGTTTTTCAAATCATGAATCAGCTGTGCCAAATCCTCAATGGAATAAATATCATGATGCGGCGGTGGTGAAATCAATCCGACACCTGGCGTAGAACCACGTACATCGGCCACCCAAGGATACACTTTATTTCCTGGCAGCTGTCCGCCTTCTCCAGGTTTTGCTCCTTGCGCCATTTTAATTTGCAGTTCATCTGCATTGACCAAGTAATGACTTTTTACACCAAATCGGCCAGAAGCGATTTGTTTAATCGCACTTCTGCGGTCATCACCGTGTTCATCTACTGTAAAGCGGGCAGGATCTTCTCCGCCTTCTCCGCTGTTACTTTTACCGCCAATTCGGTTCATTGCAATCGCAAGTGCCTCATGCGCTTCTTTACTTAAAGATCCAAATGACATGGCACCTGTCTTAAAGCGGCGCACGATGGATTCAGCAGATTCAACCTCTTCCAGACGAACCGGCTTTTGTTTTGGCTGAAATGCAAACAAGTTTCTGAGGAAGCCGATTCTTTCTTCATCCGCTGCTTTTGTATATTGTTTAAATAGATCGTAATCTTCATTACGGCATGCCCACTGGAGCGTATGGATCGTTTTTGGGTTAAAAGCATGATGCTCTCCATTTTTTCTCCACTGGAATTCACTGCCTGATTCAAGTGTCTGGTCTGTTGCTGCTTGATACCCTGCTTCATGGCGAAGTTTTGCCTCATGAGCAATGGTGTCAAGATCAATCCCGCCAAGCTGAGAAGCTGTTCCTGTGAAATACGCTTGAATGACGTCTTCACTAATCCCGACTGCTTCAAAGATTTGCGCGCCTCTATAGCTCTGCACAGTGGAAATTCCCACTTTGGACATGACTTTGACGACACCTTCTGTCACGCTTTTACCAAACTTTGTAACAGCTTCATCAAAGCTGATCGAAATCGCTTCGTCTGCAATCAGCTTTTTGTACGTTTCATAGACAAGGTAAGGGTGGATCGCATCTGCCCCGTAGCCAATTAGTGCGGCAAAATGATGGACCTCTCTCACCTCTCCAGATTCAACGATCAGACTGACCTTTGTCCGTAAACCTTGACGCACAAGATGCTGATGAAGTGCACTTAGCGCAAGAAGTGGTGGAATCGGTACTTTTTGTTCTGTCATTTCACGATCTGAAAGGATTAATAAAGAGACACCTTCTCTGATCGCTTTTTCCGCCTCTTCAAACATCGCATCCAGTCCGCGCTTTAAATCATCGGTGAAAAGTGTATGAATTGTTTTGCTTTTAAAGGCATTATGAACAATCGTTTTCAAGCCGTTAAATTGTCCGCTCGTTAAGACCGGTGTATAAAGTTTAATTCTTCGGCATGAATATTCATTCGGATGTAAAATATCGCCTTCGGCACCTAACCAAGTCATGGTTGATGTCACGAGCTGCTCACGAATGGCATCAATCGGCGGGTTCGTGACTTGTGCAAACAGCTGCTTAAAATAATGAAAAAGAGACTGCGCACGATCTGATAACACAGCAAGCGGTGTGTCACTTCCCATTGAACCAATTGGATCCTTGCCCTCCTCTAGTAAAGGAATTAAATACTTTTGAATGTCTTCATACGTATAATGGAACGCACGCTGACGCGTCAATAAATCATCCATTATACTAGAATTTTCTGAATTTTCTTCCGAGCGATTAACATGGACCATTTCTTCATCGAGCCATTTTTGATAAGGCAGTTCATTCGCAATGGTCGATTTCACTTCTTCGTCAGAAATAATTCGTCCTTCTTCTAGATCAATGAGCAGCATTTTCCCAGGCTCAAGACGATCTTTATACTTCACATCTTCTTCATTTGTGTCAATTACGCCAACCTCAGAAGAGAAAATGATATGATCATCATTCGTAACATAGTACCTTGCCGGTCTCAATCCGTTTCGGTCTAAGATGGCCCCGATTTGTTTCCCGTCCGTAAAGGAAATGGCTGTTGGTCCATCCCACGGCTCCATGAGAGAACTATGGTATTCATAAAATGCCCGTTTCTCTTTCGACATGTGCGTGTTTTCCGTCCAAGGCTCAGGAATCAGCATCATTGCTGTATGAGCAGGTGTACGGCCTGCAAGCACAAAGAATTCAAAGGCATTGTCTAAAATGGATGAATCACTTCCGTCTGCATTCAGCACTGGCAAAATCTTGTCTAAATCGTCTCCGAAGGCTTCAGATACGAATTGTTGTTCTCTTGCTCTCATCCAATTGATGTTTCCTCTTAATGTGTTGATTTCTCCGTTGTGAATTAAGTAACGGTTTGGATGGGCTCTTTCCCATGTCGGAAATGTATTTGTACTAAATCTTGAATGAACAAGTGAAAATGCAGAAACAAATGTTTCATCCTGTAGATCAAGATAAAATGCATCAACTTGATCTGATGTTAAAAGCCCCTTGTATACGATGGTTTGACTCGACAGGCTGACAAAGTAAAATTGCTTTTCCTCTCTTGTTCCCCAGTTCTCAGCCTGCTTACGGATGACATATAATTTTCGTTCAAATGACAAACGATCTGTGATGTTGTCGTTTGCTCCGATAAAGACCTGTCTCACAACCGGACAGCTCTTCGCTGCGACAGTACCAATTTTTCCTGGATCGACAGGAACCGTTCTCCAGCCAATTAATGTTTGGCCTTCTTGTTTAATGAACCCGTTGATTTTCTGTTCGATGGCTTGACGCGTTTTTTCGTCATCATCTTTTGAAAAGAAGACCATTCCTACCCCGTAACGGCCTTTTTCAGGAAGTGCAAATTCCTTGCAGTTCTTTCTAAAGAAAGCGTCTGGCAGCTGTACCATTAAACCGGCACCATCACCTGTATACGGATCACTGCCTTGCCCGCCGCGATGATCAAGCTGGCACAGCATTTGTAATCCCTTTTTGACGATGCTATGTGTCGCCTCCCCTTTTAAATGGGCGTACAGTCCGATTCCACATGCATCATGTTCAAATTCAGGACGGTAGAGACCTTGTGGTTGTGGTAGTTGATTATAAGTCATCGTTTCTCTCCCCCGTTTAAAAGATCCGTTTTTTCACAGTAATAAAATCTCACAAACTCTGTAACTTATTTTAAGTTTTCAAATTGATATAAACAATATATAATTTAGATCAAAACAATCTCTTTTTGAGATAGATGGGTGTGAAGTGCAAAAATGGAGCTTCGTCAGTTACGTTATTTTGTAGAAGTCGCAGACCGTGAACACGTGTCAGAAGCGGCTGAAAACTTACATGTTGCCCAATCTGCCATCAGCCGGCAGATTGCGAATTTAGAAGAAGAACTTGGAGTGGCCTTATTCGAACGAGAAGGACGAAATATCAAATTAACGAAGATCGGCAGACAATTTTTAGATCATGTCAGAACTGCACTCAAAGCCATTGATTATGCGAAAGAGCAAATTGATGAATACTTAGACCCGCACAAAGGAACGGTGAATATTGGCTTTCCTACAAGTCTAGCAAGCCAAGTACTCCCTTCTGTCATCTCCGCCTTTAAGCAGGAATATCCAGAGGTCGATTTTTTACTTCGTCAAGGATCCTATAAATTTCTCATTGAAGCGGTCAAAAATCGAGATATCGATCTCGCCTTTTTAGGACCCGTACCGACAAACGATTCTCAAATAGAAGGAAATATTTTGTTTTCCGAAAGCATATATGCCCTTTTACCAGTTAGCCACCCCTTTAGCGGACAAAGGAGTATTCATTTAAGTGATTTAAGAAGGGATCATTTCGTGTTATTTCCTGAAGGGTATGTGCTGAGACAAATTGCGGTTGATGCTTGCAAGCAGGCAGGCTATGAGCCTACCATTTCATCTGAAGGAGAAGATTTGGATGCCATTAAGGGTCTCGTATCGGCAGGTATGGGTGTTACCTTATTACCCGAAAGCGCCTTTTATGAAACAACACCGCGATTTACAGTGAAAATTCCGATCGATTTTCCTCAAGTGAGACGAACGGTTGGAATTATTGCATCTAAAACGCGCGAAATGTCTCCTTCTGCCCATGATTTTTATGTGTTTGTGAAGGATTTCTTTTCTAAAATTGAACAATATAAATAATTCATTAAAAGAAGACATTTCATTTGTAGAAATAATCCCTCTTTGTATATGATGGGTTACAGAACAAAAGACTATATGGAAGAAAGGTATTCGTATGAAATCAATTTTATCGTTTTTAAAGCCGTATCGGCTGTCCGTTGTGTCCATTGTCATTCTCACCTTTTTAAGCAGTATGCTCCAGCTGTATTTACCGACGTTAACAGCAGATATCGTTGATGTCGGTATCGTCCAGGGAGATATTGCTTACATATGGAAGGTTGGCGGCTGGATGGTGGCTTGTTCTTTACTCGCCATTTTGCTCACCATTTGGAAGTCTTACTTGTCATCAAAGACAGCACTTGGCTTCGGCCGTGATATGAGAAGACAGCTGTTTGTGCATGTCGAACAATTTTCATTAGAAGAATTTCAAAAGATCGGCACATCTTCCTTTATTACAAGATCAACAAATGATGTGAAACAAGTCCAAGATGTGACGATTATGATTTTACAAATGATGACGCGGGCCCCGCTCATGCTTGTGGGCGGAATTATTTTGGCTGTTTCCAGGGATGCTGTCCTGTCTCTTATCTTTTTAGCGGCCCTCCCCCTTCTTGGCGGATTCATCTATTTGGTGTCAAGAAAAGCCATTCCTCTATTCGGCCAGCTTCAGAAAAAAACAGACCGGCTGAATTTAATTATGAGGGAATCTCTTTCAGGCATCCGCGTTATTCGTGCATTTAACCGTGTGGATGATGAAAAGGAGCGATTCCAAGAAGCCAACACGTCCTATAAGGACACTGGTCTTAAAGTCAACCGATTAATGGCTTACTTGTTTCCATTTATGCTGATCATCATGAACTTCACGAATATCGGTATTGTCTGGCTTGGTGCAAACCGAATTGATGCCGGAGAAATGGAAGTTGGGAATCTCATTGCCTTCATTCAATATGCGATGATGATTTTAATGGCACTGATTATGCTGTCGATGAGCTTTATTATGGTCCCAAGAGCACAAGCATCAGCTAAACGCATGAATGAAGTGTTAAACATGGAACCAAAGATTAAAGATAAAGAAGAATCTATGACTGAGCTTCACGAGCCCGCTCAATCCATTCGCTTTGAGGATGTGTCATTTTATTACTCAAATGCTGAGAAACCAGCCGTTCAAGGTATCACGTTTGAAGCCAAAACTGGTGAAACGACAGCCATCATCGGAAGTACGGGTTCTGGGAAAACAACACTTCTCCAGCTGATGACGCGCTTTTATGAAGTGACAGAAGGCCGGATTACACTAGATGGTGTAGATATTAGAGAGCTGCCACAAGAGAAACTGAGAAACCAAATGGGCTATGTCTCTCAAAAAGCTGTTTTATTCAGTGGAACCATTGCCGACAATGTGCGCTTTGGCAAGCAGGATGCAAGCGATGAAGACATCTGGCAGGCGCTGCGAACTGCGCAGGCCGAAGAATTTGTTTTGCAAAAAGATGGCGGAATTGATGCAGAAATTGATCAGGGTGGTTCCAATCTATCGGGCGGCCAAAAGCAGCGGCTTTCCATTGCAAGGGCGCTAGTGAGAAGACCATCATTCTATCTGTTTGACGATAGCTTTTCAGCACTTGATTACAAGACAGATGCGAAGCTGCGGACATCATTAGAAGCAGAAAAAGCTCATGCAGCCCTCATCATTGTGGCTCAACGAATCAGTACAGTGAAACATAGTGATAAAATCATTGTACTTGATGAAGGGAAAATCGCAGGTATCGGATCACATGAACAATTATTAAAGGACAATCTTGTATACCAAGAGATTGTCGCATCTCAGGAAGGTCAGGAGGTGAGCGAGGATGAGTAAGAAAATGTCTTCTGGCATGGGCCATAAAGGCGGCCACCCTAAAGGGCCAGCCGCAAAACCGAAGGAATTTAAGAAAACACTGCTACGTTTGACAGGCTATTTAAAACCAAGGAAATTTCAGCTGATCATCGTCTTTATTGCAGCGATTGGTTCAACTGTCTTTAACGTCATTAGTCCAAAGCTGCTTGGGGATGCCACCTCTTCCCTATTTGACAGCTTTACGAATGGAACAGCCGTTCAATTTGACGTCATTTCACGAATTCTTTTACTGCTTGTCGTGCTGTACGTCGTTGCTTCCCTCTTTTCATTCGTTCAGCAATATGTCATGGCTGGTGTCTCTCAACAGACCATTGCTGAATTACGGCAGGAAGCAAATGACAAGCTCACACGTCTCCCCCTTCGTTATTTTGATAAAACAACCCACGGGGACACGCTAAGCCGTGTGATGAATGATATCGATAATATTAATACATCGCTTCAGCAGGCGCTCACCCAAGTGATTACATCTGTGATTACAGTCATTGGGATTGTCGTGATGATGCTCTTCATCAGTCCGCTGCTTACATTGCTTGTTTGTTTGACGCTGCCACTCAGCATGTTTGCGATTCGCGGTATTACGTCATTTTCTCAAAAGCATTTTAAAGCGCAGCAAAAAGAGCTTGGCACGATCAATGGACATATCAATGAGATGTTCACAGGACATCAGACAGTTCGTGCGTATGGCTACGAAAAGAAAGCAATCGATACATTTGATGAATTAAATGAAAAGCTGTATGAATCATCAAGGAAAGCGCAGTTCATTTCTGGTTTAATGATGCCAATGATGACCTTTATCGGGAACCTTGGCTATGTGGCAGTCAGTGTAGCCGGCGGGATTCTTGTCATTAACGGGAATATTCGTGTCGGGGATGTGCAGGCGTTTATCCAATACACACAGCAAATGTCTCAGCCGCTTGTGCAAGCATCAAGCGTCGCAAACTTAGTTCAATCAGCGATCGCTTCTGCTGAAAGGGTGTTTGAAATTCTTGATGAGGAAGAAGAAAGTACCGAAGAAGATGCGGCAATTGATCTTGCATCACTCTCAGGCGATGTGAGCTTTGAACAAGTTCAATTCGGATATGAAAAAGATCATCCGATTATTAAAGATTTGAATTTAGATGTGCAAGAAGGACAGACTGTTGCCATTGTCGGACCAACAGGCGCGGGAAAAACGACCATCATTAATCTTTTAATGCGTTTTTACGAATTAGATCAGGGCTCCATACGCATTGGCGGTGTCAAAACAACTGACCTCAGCCGTCAGCAAGTACGAGAATTATTTGCGATGGTTCTTCAAGATACATGGCTCTTTGAAGGAACGATTTACGACAACATTGCCTATGGCAGGCAGCACGTTTCCAAAGAGGATGTCATCAAAGCTGCCAAACATGCCTATGCAGATGATTTCATCCGCACGCTTCCAGATGGATATGACACACTGTTAACAGAAGATGCAGGCAACCTGTCTCAAGGTCAGCGCCAGCTGTTAACCATCGCCCGTGCCATTTTATCTGATCCAAAGATCTTGATATTAGATGAAGCAACAAGCAGTGTGGATACACGGACAGAGATGCATATTCAAAAAGCAATGAATGAATTGATGAAAGGCAGAACGAGCTTCGTGATTGCACACAGACTTTCAACGATTAAGGATGCAGACCTTATTTTAGTCATGAAGGATGGAAGCATCATTGAAAAAGGATCGCACAGCGAACTTTTAAAACAAAAAGGCTTCTATGCAGACTTATATATGAGTCAATTTGCCGAAAATCAAGTGGGATAACATCAAAAAAAGAGGATAAACACGCATGTCACATGCTGTCTATCCTCTTTTCAATTGTCATCTGCTCGCTTCTTCACTTTTACACTGAGCTTCGTTATATACTCTGCTTCATCTTTAGACATGAGCGAATGAAGTAAATACTCCTCAAATACATCTCCATCCAGCATCATGCCCTCTTTCTCGATTTCATCTAACAAATGCGAATAAGCAGATTCGATCTCATCAAATGTTCCTTGATCATACATCACCGCATAGAGCCCGCCTGGTTTTTTGACTGCCCCCGGGCCATCCATTCGGCAGAACAGCTGATCTGACTGATGATAGTGCCGTTTACGGAACTGCTCCTTTTTTAAGACAGAACCATTTGCCGCAGCCCCTTTTATGCCAACTTCCTTTAAAAATTCCCCTACAATACGTGATATTTCTTCTACAGGTGTATTGAAATCGATCGGGTTTGATGCACTTAGTACAACGGGTTCTTCTGGCAGCTCTTGAAACAGGACCTCCCCTATTTTCACAGTTGCTAATTCATGTGTCGTCTCCATCACCCGCATAAGAAAAGCCTGGATGTCTTGAAGTTTTTCAATCTCTTGTTTGACTTTTTTTATTTGGTCGGCCGCAAGGCTTTGCAGTCTCTCGCGGGAAGGTTCTGTGAAATATTGTTTTAACTCTTTGATCGGAAATTGAACAGCCCGCAAGGATTGAATCGCAATAAAATGGTCAAATTGCTCAAGTGTATAGTAGCGGTATCCATTTTCGTGAACACCAGCCGGCTTAAATAAATCGATTTTATCATAATACAGAAGCGTATCTTTTTTGACATCAAATAGTTTGGCAAATTCTCCAGTGAAAAACGTTTTTTGCACATCATTGATCATGATGAAGGCTCCTTTCTTGACTATGGAGTAACTCCATCCTTTATTATAACATCCAGAAACATCACTACGCATGGAAAGGATAAAAAAATGAACAAAATAACTCAACATGAAGTAACATTAGCACAAGCAAATAAAGAGGACTTCCCTTCAATGAAAAAAGAGCTCCAGAAAGCTTTTACAGCTGGCGTGATCGATGCATTTGGCGATGCGCATGGTGGACCAATTCCTCCAGATGAAGTGATTGATGAATCCTTTCATTCAATTGAACACATTGTTTATCATATTATGCTAAATGGTGAAAAGGCAGGCGGCGTTGTGATCAAAATCAACCAAGAGACACATCACAACTCGGTTGATTTGCTATACATTTCATCATCCTTTCACAGCCGGGGCATTGGTCAGGCAGCATGGAAAGCCATCGAGGCGCAATATCCAGAAACGATTGTATGGGAGGTTGTGACTCCATACTTTGAAAAACGCAACATTCATTTTTATGTCAATAAGTGCGGCTTTCAAATAGTTGAATTTTATCACTTACACCATCCAGACCCAAACGCACCTCATGAAGCAGCAGATCCAGGCAATGAACCTTTAGCACCTGAGGAATTTGAATTTTTTAAATTTGAGAAGGTCATGAAGAAAAATTGTGCAAGCGTAGGATAACGTGCATTTCTTTAAGATAAAGTTAAAAACACTACCTCATAAAAAAGGTAGTGTTTCTTGAATCTTTCTAGCTTCTAATCTGACCGTCACCACACAGAAGCAGCTTAGTTGTCGTGAGTGCAGGAAGTCCCATCGGCCCTCTGGCGTGCAGCTTTTGCGTGGAGATGCCGATTTCAGCTCCATAGCCAAGTGCACCGCCGTCTGTAAAGCGAGTCGATGCGTTATGATAAACAGCCGCCGCATCTACTTCGTTTAGAAACATGAGTGCATTTTTTTCATCTTCTGTCACGATGGCTTCTGAATGTTTTGTGCCGTACTGATCGATATGGCTGATTGCTTCCTCAATTGAAGCGACTACCTTTACTGCAAGATCCAGACTTAAATACTCATCTGTCCAATCCACTTCTCCAGCAGGAACCGCGTTTGAAAAGTAAGACTCTGCTGCCTGGTCGCCATGTACAGTGACACGATGCTCCTGCAAAGCTTCATTTAATGAGGCTGCATTCTCTTTCAGCCAATCGCGATGAATGATCAGCGTCTCAAGTGCATTACATACAGCCGGACGATTTGTTTTTGCATTGATCACAATCTCAATGGCTTTTTTCACATTCGCGGTTTGATCAATAAAGACATGACAGTTTCCTGTCCCTGTTTCAAGCACTGGGATAGTGGATTCTTCTACCACTGTTTTGATTAAAGAGGCTCCGCCTCGCGGAATTAAAACATCGATCCATTCTTTTAGTTGAAACATCGCCTGAACCGATGGACGGTCTGTTTGTTCAATTAATTGCACCGCATCACGAGGAATCTTTGTTTGATCCAATGCTTCATGGATCACACTGACAATGGCTTTGTTGGAAGAAATAGCGGAGGAACCGCCTTTTAAAATCACTGAGTTGCCTGCCTTTAAGGCAAGGCCTGCTGCATCGACAGTGACGTTCGGTCTCGCTTCATAGATCATCCCGATCACGCCGAGCGGTACTCTTCGGCTTTTTACGTGTAAGCCGTTATCAAGAGTCCATTCATCCAATATTTCTCCAACAGGATCTGTTAATCTCGTCACAAGCCGCAAACTTTCAGCAAACTCATGAATTCTTTCTTCATTTAACATTAATCGATCCAAGAGTGCCTCTGAGAAGCCTTTTTCTTTCCCGGCATTTAAATCTTTTTGATTCTCCTGTAAAATAAAGCGGCTGTTTTGCTCTAATGCTTCTGCCATTTTAAGAAGCGCGTCATTCTTTTCCTCTGTTTGAAGTAAACTTAGTTTTTTTGAAACATGCTTTGCTTTTTTCGCTTTTTCTTTGACCGATGTGACAACTTTAGCTGTCAGTGTCATGGAATTCCTCCCTTTTGGTTAACAAACTGGAATCGATAAATCTAAATGACAAACAAATGCTTCAAGATCGACGACATGCACGATTTCATCTTGTAACAAATCACTCTTACGTGCGAGTTCATCTGACGCATAATTCACAATGCCAAGACCTATTTCTCTTCCATCTTGATCTAAAATACGGACCACATCGCCTTTTTTAAACGAACCTTTTACGTTGACAATCCCATCAGAATCAAGGCTTCCCTCGCGGTGCATGAGGAATTCCTGTGTTTTCTCTTGAACCACGATCTCACCCTTTGGTCCAGAATGAAAGGCAATCCACTGCTTCTTATAATTGAGCGGCGCTACATTTTCGTCAGCGGTAAAATAAGTGCCATCCTCTGTCCCATTGATCGCTTTGTCTAAAATGTCAGGCGTATCTGCTTTTCCTAAAAAGCCATTGATCCCTGCGGCCATTGATATTTTAAACGCATCGAGCTTTGATTTCATTCCGCCTGTACCTACGCTGCTGCCTGCGTCTCCAGCAGCTGCTTCGATGTCTTCTGTGATGTCTGTCACTTCGAGAATTCTCTTTGCATTTGGATTTGTATGAGGATTATCTTCATACAAGCCATCAATATCAGATAAAATGGCAAGGAAATCCGCATCAATGAGGCCAGCTACTTTTGCAGACAATGTATCGTTGTCTCCAAACTTCAACCGATTGATCGTCACTGTATCATTTTCATTAATAATTGGGATGATGCCTCGATCTAATAACACGTTCATTGTGTTACGCACATTTTGATAGCGCGTTTCATCAGAAAAATCACTTCTTGTGATTAAGAGCTGTGAGGCAATATAACCGTGTGATAAAAATAAAGTAGAATATGATTCCATTAAAAGCCCTTGCCCAATTGAGGCAGATGCCTGCTTTTCCGGCAGTGTTTTGGGTCTATCGATAAATCCTAGTTTTCGGTAACCAGCTGCAACCGCACCAGATGAAACCAAAATGACTTCGTGTCCTTCATCTTTGAGTTTCACAATTTGATTGACGAGGTTTTCTAGTTTTTTCAAACTAATCTCACCTTGAAAGCTAGTAAGAGAGCTGCTTCCGATTTTCACAACAATTCGTTTTCTCTCATTATCTGCGTACACCTAATCACTCCTGTACCTGAGCTCTATTTATATAGATACTTTTTGTTTTTGCTGATTGCTTATCTCTTTTGATCGATTGGCAGCATGTTTGACAGCCTGCTTGATCGCTTCTCCTCCGCCAAAATCATCTAATGCATTGAGTCCTGCAGCAGTTGTTCCATTTGGTGACGTAATTTTCTCTCTTAGGACAGAAGGATTTTCCTCTGTTTCTTGCAGCATTTTTGCCGCACCGAGGAGTGTCTGCGCGCCAATTTGGCGAGACAATTCTTTTGATAAACCTGCCTCTTCTCCTGCTTCTTCGATTCTTTCCATTAAGAAATAAAAGTAGGCGGGCCCGCTTCCAGCAATTCCAGTGAAAATATCCATTTGCTCTTCCTGAATGGTATAGACTTCGCCCATTTCAGATAAAAGAGACTGGCTTATGCTCATATGGTCGTTTTTCACATAACGTCCAGCAGATAAAGCAGTCGCTGATGCCCCGATCGTACTTGATGTATTTGGCATGACCCTCATAACAGGCTGGCCTTCATGCAGCATGTCTTCAATATACGATAGCTTCACACCTGCAAGGACAGACATGATGAGCTGATCTGGCTGAATACGAGGTTTTAATGATTCAAGGGCTGCTTCAGCATCCTTTGGCTTCATGGCCAGGATCAACATATCCATTTCTTCAAAAGGAAATGAATCCATTGCGGCTGTTTGGATTCCGTATCGTTTCGTTAGTTCATTCAATCGAAGTTGATTTTGTCTGTTTGTTGCGTAAATTTGGTCTAGCGGCATCTGTCCTGATCGCACAATCCCTGCAATCATTCCTTCCGCCATAGAACCTGCTCCAATGAAAGCAACTTTCTTTTGATCAATGATATTGATCCTCTCCCTTGTTCGCTTTTTGTTCGTGTTTTTCGCACGTTAGTAATCGTAACATGATGAGAAATCGTGTCAAGAAAGAGCCAGCGCTTTTCAAAAGTCCCGAATGCATGGCCGGCAGCTTGCTGCAAGTATGTTAGCCGTGTTTTTCAAATACATTAATTTAGATCAAAAGAACTATGATCATTTGAATCATAGGGCCCTTTCGTTCGACTGGATTCACCATTTTATTTTTGGTTTCGGTGACTTCAATTCTATTTTTCAGAAAGCGCTCTCATTTTAATGACTTTCTATTTTCCTATATAGTGAATGTGCTTGAATCTTTCGATTAGACTATTGACATATTTTAGAAAACATGTCCGTTGAAATGATATTTTACTGGTGATACCGTGAAAGAGAAATCATGTGAAAAAGGAGCGTTCATAATGAAAGTGAAAGAAAACTATGTCAATGTGATTCCAATGAAAGAAATCCGTTCTACCGATGACCTTCTTTTCCCATTCCCTATTTACAATGAGCTGCGTGCAGAGAGTGATATTAGATATGATGAGACAAGAAAGTGCTGGGATCTTTTTCGATATGCGGATATCCAGTCTGTTCTAAAGCAGCCTAAAGTGTTCTCTTCACAGCGAGGAAGAAGCACGTCTAAAACAAGTATTTTAACGATGGATCCTCCAAAACATACAAAGATGAGAGCGCTTGTGAATAAAGCGTTCACCCCAAAAGCAATCAAGCAATTAGAAGATAAGATCAAAGACTTGACACATGATCTATTAAATCAAGTTAAGGATCAACGTACGTTTGATATTGTGCAAGATTTAGCAGCTCCCCTGCCAGTGATGATCATCGCTGAGCTTCTCGGTGCAGAGGTGCAGGATAGAGAGCTGATTAAAAAACATTCTGATGCCCTTGTGGCAGGTGCTAAGGATGAATCAAAAGAAGCCATTCAGGCTGTTGTAGATATGCAGAAACGTGCTGAAGAGGAGCTGTCCGTTTATTTTGCTCATTTGATCAAAAAACGAAAAGAAACGCCTGCCGATGACCTGATCTCGCTTCTCATTCAAGCGGAAATCGATGGAGAGCGTTTAACCGAGAATGAACTGCTTGGCTTTTGTATTCTATTACTCGTTGCAGGCAATGAGACAACGACCAATTTAATAACCAATGCCGTACGACTGCTGACAGAGCAGCCGCATATCGCTGAATCAGTTCGGCAGGACCCCTCTCTTATTCCTCAATTGACTGAGGAAACGTTACGGTATTATCCCCCTGTTCAAGCCATTGGCCGAATCGCTGCAGAAGATGTTGAAATTGCAGGCGCGCACATTGAAAAAGGAGACTATCTCATCAGCTGGGTTGCTTCAGCAAATCGGGATGAACAGAAGTTTGAAGATCCAGATACGTTTCGGCTTGACCGAAAATCAAATCCGCATATGAGCTTTGGGTTTGGCATCCACTTTTGTCTCGGTGCACCGCTTGCCCGGCTTGAAAGCAACATTGCGCTTGATGTTTTACTCCATACGTTTCAAGACATCACCTGCGTCACAGATCAGCTAAAACCTATACAAAGCACGTTTGTTTTTGGGGTAAAAGAATTTCCTGTACAAGTCACCCGTTTTTAAAAGTCCCTTTTCAGGGGCTTTTTTTCATTTTCTTCAATTCATCATCTCTTTCTTACCTTCCTCCTCCGAACATGCTAAAATAAAATCCATACAAAGTGATAACGGAATGCAGAAAGGAAGCCGAAAGCTCATGACCGATTATACAGCGATGAAAGACGGAATATTCAAATCAGTTTGTTCGTTAGACTGCCCGGATCAGTGCGGTCTTTTAATACATAAAGAAAATGGAAAGATCGTGAAAGTGCAGGGAGATCCGGACCACCCTGTCACACAAGGAAACATATGCAACAAAGTGCGTAATGTCACAGCCCGTTTATATGATGAAAAAAGGCTGACCACTCCTTTAAAACGTGTTGGCCAAAAAGGCGAAGGTCAGTTTGCACCGATTACGTGGGAAGAAGCCATTGAAACCATTCGTCAAAAATGGACAAAGCTGATCGAAGAAAAAGGACCAGAAAGCATTCTGCCTTACAGCTTCTATGGAAACATGGGCAATCTCAACGCTGAAGGAATGGACCGCCGCTTTTTTTATCGTCT
The DNA here is from genome assembly GCF_038593285.1 of Bacillus sp. FSL R5-0712. Lineage (NCBI taxonomy): Bacteria > Bacillati > Bacillota > Bacilli > Caryophanales > Bacillaceae > Bacillus > Bacillus sp. FSL R5-0712. The sequence continues at coordinate 1,927,327 of NZ_CP151981.1, forward strand.
TGGTTCAAGTCAGTTAGACCGGACAATCTGTCAGTCAGCAGGAACGACTGGCTATAAATATACAATGGGTGCCAGCATTGGGACAGATCCTGAAGATACCATTCATACGAAACTATTTATCTTTTGGGGCATCAATGCCGTGTCGACAAATATGCACCAAATCACCTTGGCACAAAAAGCACGAAAGCAAGGAGCGAAGATTGTCGTAATTGATGTTCACAAGAACCAAACCGGCCGGATGGCAGATTGGTTCATTCCGCTTCGGCCTGGTACTGACAGTGCACTTGCCCTTGGCATCATGCACGTCCTTTTTAAAGAGGAACGTACAGATGATGCATTTTTAGAGGCTTACACGGTCGGCCATAAGGAGCTGCGTGAGCATGTAAAGCAATATGATCCAGACACAGTTGAGCGCATCACAGGTGTGCCTAAGGATGACATCATTACACTTGCGAGAATGTACGCTGAGACATCGCCCTCTCTTATTCGGATTGGGAATGGTTTGCAGCACCATGATAATGGCGGGATGAGTATTAGAACCATTTCCTGCCTCCCTGCCCTGACTGGTCAATGGCTGCACAAGGGCGGCGGAGCGATGAAATCAAACTCTTCTTTTCTCAGCTATAATGAGACAGCTCTTCAGCGGCCGGATTTATTAAAAGAACGAACGCCTAGATCATTTAATATGAATCAGCTGGGCAGCGTGCTGACAAACGCAGAGCCTTCCGTTGATTCTCTCTTTATCTACTCGTGCAACCCAGCGGTTGTGACACCAGAAGCGAATAAAGTCAGAGAAGGTTTGATGAGAGAGGATTTATTTACAGTGGTTCATGATTTATTCCTGACAGAAACAGCGGCGTATGCAGACATTGTCCTGCCAGCGACATCAGCCTTTGAAAACGAGGATTTTTATACATCGTACTGGCATCATTATATTCAAATTCAGGAGCCTGTGATAGAACGCTACGGAGAAAGCAAATCAAATACTGAAGTATTCCGCCTGCTTGCCCATGCGATGGGCTTTGAAGATGAAGCCTTCCGCGAGACAGATGCTGAACTGATGGAACAAGCTCTTCATCATCCAGAAAATCCGCATTATGAGGACATTTCATACGAAGCATTAAAAGAAAAGAAATGGATCAAAGCGAAACGTGGACCTTTCCAGGAATTAAAGCTTCAAACCCCAAGCGGGAAAATTGAGCTTTATTCTGAACAAATGAAAAAAGACGGGTATCCAGCACTTCCAACCTATGTGCCCCTTTATCAGGAAAGCGATTATCCGCTTACCTTTATACCGGGACCGAACCATAATTTTCTGAATTCCACCTTCTCACTTCATGAAAAGCATCAAAAGCTAGAGAAATTTCCGAAGCTTCACATGAATGAACAGGATGCAAAGGAAAGAAAAATTGAAGATGGTGACATGGTACGTGTGTTGAACGACCGAGGAGAGTGTGAGCTTGTCGTGTCAGTCGGTCAAAATGTATTATCTGGTGTTGTGGTCAGTCAAGGTTTATGGGCAGATCAAAAAGGCAAAAAGCATTTAGTGAATGGATTAACACCTGATCGATTGGCAGATATGGGCGGCGGCGCGACGTTCTTTTCTGGCAGAGTGGAAGTTGAAAAATTATCATAGAAAAAGTAAAAGCCAGCAAAAACTGCTGGCTTTTTTATAAGCTTTTATCGTCCAATAAACAGCTGGTTGGTCATCACATTCGCACTTCCGCTGCTCTGGTAGCCTTCTACAGTAAATGCTGTTTCATACATTTTACCCATTGGCATGCCTAAGCTTTCCCATTTATTAAAATGCGCACTGACGGAGACCGTTCCGCTTGTACGCTTTGTTTGTCGTACACTCCAATATTGCTTGAAGGTCGCGATCCCGATAATGGAAGGCTGATTAACGCGGGTCGTTTCATAAATGTCATATGTGCCTCCATCTGCATAGAATGATCCTTTATACGCTCCTGTTGGACGATATGTGCCCCATGAATCAACAATGTAGTATTCTGCTAATGGAGATTGTGTCCAGCCATAGACACATAAATAGGAATTCCCGCCTGGGTTAAAGTTTGCGTTGTAATTGATGGAGATGTTGCCAAGCTGATGATGAGTTTTAGTGGAATCAAACTTCTTTCCTTTCCGAAATAAAGCATTTCCGATACTGTTCCAGCCTGCAGTAAATGCCCCGCCGTTATTGAGTGTCATTGAGGTGTTTCCATAATCCTTCCATAATTCATAATCGTATCCGCTATGTGTACCCATTTCATTATTATAAATCGTTTTCGCATCAGCTGGCACAGCCGTCAGTGTCAGCACAAATCCAATACACACCACAAACAAAAGCCTCAATCTTTTCAAATTCATTTTCCATCCCTCTCCTTTTTTCATCCGTATTGTTCTGTCATCCCTAAGGTGAAAAACCCATCACCTCCTTTCATGCAGCCTTCTCAGTTAGATGGAACGATACTGCTTTAACCCGGCATGGATATCTTTTGTTTGTGTATAAATCCTTTGATACAAATGAAATAGATCAGCATATACTTCCGCATGCTGCTGCTCTGGCTCATAAACAGCGGCTTGATGGATCAATTGATTAGCACATACTTCAAGTGACGGATACCATCCGCAGCCAACCGCAGCAAGCATGGCTGCACCTAAAGCAGGCCCTTGTTCATTGTCTAACTGGATGACTTCAGCCTGAAAAATGTCTGCTTGCATTTGAAGCCAAGTCCGGCTTCTCGCACCGCCGCCAATGGACACAATAGAATCTATGTTTTTTCCTGCCTGCCGGAATAATGTGATAGATTCATTTAGCGAAAAGGTAATTCCCTCTAACACAGCTCTGACAACATGTGCCCTTTCATGCCTGCTGTCTAATCCAATCAAGCTGCCGCGAATGATCGAATCCGCATGAGGTGTTCTTTCCCCGACTAAATAGGGAGTAAAGAGCAATCCTTTCGCTCCTGGCGCTACATGAGCCGCACCTTCTAAAAGTGATTGAAACGATTCCTCAGGAGCCAGTAAGTGTTTTGCCCAGTTAAGGCTATATCCTGCTGAGAGGGTGACACCCATTGTGTAAAAAGCGTCTTTTTTTGCATGATGAAACAAATGTAAATTCCCTTGAAGCTCTCTTTCATGATCCTCTTCGTAGGAGAGAATCACCCCAGATGTGCCGATGCTGCATAATGTGCGGTCAGAGGACAAGATGCCAGCACCAATTGCTCCGCAAGCATTATCTGCCCCGCCGGCAAAAACCTTCGCGCCTTCTTTCATCCCAATATCACGTGCAATGTGCGGCAAAAGTGTACCAACCTCCGCCTCTGATGTGATAAGAGGCGGGCAAATATGAGGAGAAATATCAAATGCCTGACAAATCTCCTCACTCCACGTCTGTTCACCGATATTTAACAGCAAAGTGCCAGCCGCATCAGAATAATCCATATGGACAGCGCCAGTTAAACGAAATCTGACATAATCTTTTGGGAGTAAAAACATGTCGATTTGCTGATCAATATGTGGTTCATGTTCCTTTACCCATAATAATTTTGGCAGTGTGAATCCTTCTAACGCCTGGTTTTTTGTGATCTTTTGCAGCCGGTCTCCCAGCTTTTTTGTCATGTGTGCACATTGTGCTGTCGTTCGTGTATCATTCCATAAAATTGCAGGGCGGAGCACTTCGCGAGATTCATTTAATAGAACTAATCCATGCATCTGGCCGGAAAAGCTGATGCCTTCAACTTGTCTTGAATGAACAGGCTGCTTTGCCATCAGTTCTTTCATCACAGCCATTGTCTGGTTTACCCAATCCTCGGGGTGCTGCTCACAATATCCAGGCTTTTCTTGAATGAGGCGGTACGGCTTAGAGGCTTCGCAGCACACCTTCCCGCTCTCATCCACTAATATCGCCTTGACCCCGCTCGTTCCAAGATCAATTCCCATCACATATTTCATGTTTTCACTCCTTCAAAACAGGTCAGCCCCTTCAATTAATCTTCTAACAAGTATTGATTTAAACGGGCTTTCAGCTGTTCCTCTCTTCCCGATTCGTTTCTGATCAAAGGATGTTTCAGCGCATATTCTTCTAATGTATGAAAGTTTGCCTTCCCTTCTGAAATGTCACGGCCAATTCCTTCAGAAAAGCTGCGATACCGGTGCTTTATCACATCCTCAAACACACGGTCTTCTATGAGTCTATGAGCGACCCGCAGTCCTTTTGCGAATGCATCCATCCCAGCAATATGAGCATATAAAATATCTTCAAGTTCAAAGGAAGCTCTTCTCACTTTTGCATCAAAATTAAGACCGCCAGACCCTAGACCGCCATTTTGCAAAATTTCATACATGGCAAGAGTTGTGGCATACAGATCGGTTGGAAATTCATCTGTGTCCCATCCAAGAAGCGAATTACCTTGGTTTGCATCAACAGAACCGAGCAGCCCATGTATTCTTGCGACACGTAATTCATGCTCAAACGTATGGCCGGCCAGTGTCGCATGATTGGCCTCGATATTTAATTTAAAATGGGAATCTAATCCGTATTGTTTTAAAAAGGCGATGGATGTCGCTGCATCTGTGTCGTATTGATGAGTGGTTGGCTCCTTTGGCTTTGGTTCGATTAAAAATTGGCCAGTGTACCCAATTTCTTTTGCATAATCAACAGCCATATGCAAGAAAGCCGCCATGTGATCAAGCTCTCTTTTCATATCTGTATTGAGCAGCGTATCGTACCCTTCTCGTCCACCCCAGAAAACATAATTTTCTGCACCAAGTTCTTTTGCGGTTTCAATGCCTTTTTTGACCTGTGCGGCCGCATAGGCAAAGACATCTGCATGACAAGATGTCGCAGCGCCGTGTACAAATCTAGGGTGCTTGAACATATTGGCTGTGTTCCACAGCAGCTTTACTCCGCTTTGCTTCATGTATTCTTTCATTCTTTCTAAAATGATATCTAATTGTTGATTCGTCTCTTGAAGCGTCTCCCCCTCTGGCGCGATGTCACGGTCATGGAATGAAAAATACGGAACATCTAATAGGTCAAAAAGCTGAAAAGCGACTTCCAATCTAGCTTTTGCTAAATCCATTCCGCTATAGGTGTCCCAGGCTCTTTGCATCGTGCCAGTTCCAAACATGTCTGTTCCATCAGCCGTCAATGTATGCCAATAAGCGACTGAAAAACGCAGGTGGTCTTTCATTGTTTTTCCACCAATCACTTCGCTTGGATTATAGTATTGAAAAGCGAGTGGATTTTTTGATTGTTTTCCTTCATATTGAATTTTGCCGATTCCTTCTAGACTGTATAATGTTTTCATATTTGATTTGGCCATTCTTCATTCCTCCTGAGTACACTTTGTAAGTTGATACAACAAACTAATGATCAATCTATGAAAAAATCACTTTGAATTTTCCATATTTTTTAGTTTTTTAAAAATATTTTCGTTATAATAAAGTTAAAATCATCTTTCTTATCGAATACATGCGAAAAAAAGCAGCTCTTCTCAACTTAATCTAAAGACGAAACAAATGGAGTGGATAACGTGGATATCGCTGATCAGAACTTTGTCAAAAAAATAAATCAAAAACTTTTATTAAAAGAAATTCTCCAGCATGCGCCCATTTCGAGAGCAAAACTATCTGAACGCACTGGATTAAATAAATCGACTGTTTCTTCTCAAGTAAGTACGTTAATGAAAGAACATCTTGTCTATGAGATCGGTCAAGGTGAGTCTAGCGGCGGAAGAAGACCGGTTTTACTGATGTTTAATAAACGTGCTGGCTGTTCCATCGGAATCGATGTCGGCGTTGATTACGTCAATGGCATATTAACTGACCTTGAAGGGTCTATTCTTTACGAAGAGCAGATCAAGCTCCCACCCAGCTCTCCTGAGGTGACGATACGTAAATTAATTGAATTAATACAGCAGCTCATCACACAAATGCCCTCTTCCCCATACGGGCTCATTGGCATTGGCCTATGCATACATGGTTTAGTGGATGCAGGTGAACAAATCGTGTTTACGCCTCATTCAAAATGGAAAAATGTTGATCTGAAAACCACGCTGCAAGAGACATTCCAAGTACCGATCTTCATTGAAAATGAAGCAAATGCCGGTGCATATGGTGAAAAAATCTTTGGTGCCGCTAAACATTATGACCATTTGATCTATGCAAGCATCGGCACTGGCATCGGGATCGGAATCATCATCAATCATCATTTATACAGAGGAGCGTATGGCTTTTCTGGTGAAATGGGACATATGACAATCGATTTTAACGGACCGACATGCAGCTGCGGGAACCGTGGGTGCTGGGAATTGTATGCTTCTGAGAAGGCCTTGTTTCAGTCTCTTCAAACAGATAATCAGCACATCTCCCATCAAGATCTGGAACAGCTGGCCAAGTTAAATGATATGAAAACGCTCAATGCCCTGCGCAACTTTGGCTTTTACCTTGGTGTCGGTCTCACAAACGTCCTGCATACCTTTAACCCGCAAGCCATTATTTTAAGAAACAAAGTGATCGAATCACATCAGGCGGTTCTACATGTGATTAAGGAGGAGGTATCCTCGCGAATGGATACGCAATTCAGCTCACATGTAGAGCTGCTCCCTTCATCATTAGGACACAATGCACCAGTATTGGGGATGACATCTCTTGTCATAGAAGCTTTTCTGCAAGATGCCACCCTCACAACCTGATCTATATATTTTTCAAAAAGAGGCAGCTCGTAGCGAGTTGTCTTTTTTATTCGTCTGTTTCCTCATAGCGAAAATAGTGAAAATCAGCAGGAAGACGCTCGCCGCTCGTATCTTGGCACTGCATACCGACAAATGCCCCTGTAAAAAACCCCCCACCTCGAATGAAATCATCGGATAAATGGATGGATTCAAACGGTACATCAATTTCCTTCCACTCTTTCTGATCAAATGAATAAGAATATTTATATGTCTCTTTCCGAACGGTCACTTTTAAATAGACATAAGTGACCTCGTCAGGAATGATGATTTTATGGGTCAATGGCTGAGAAAAGGCAAGGTTTTGACAGACAGATAGTTCAAGCGTGCGGCCAAGTTCCTCATCATATGTCACCTGGAGTGCTGTCCAGTTTTCCGTATTATAATAATTCACAAGACCTGCGGCTTGCTGAAAGTTTTCTGGGAAGAACGAAACAGCTGTCTCTGCTTCAAAATAAAAGCTTTGCCAGCGTCTTGCAACAAATGCTTGGGTAAACTTAGACGTTAAAGATTCACGGCCGAATAACCTTAAATGCTGAGGTTTCTCCGTTAACGAACCAATCTGATCGGTAAACGGAATTCTTAATGTTTGAAAGTGTCTATTTAGTGTTGATTCTTTAAATTCATCGACTGTATGATAGGTTGGTGCAAAAACCTTTTCTTCGATCTTTGGCGCTTCAACCTCTAGCGTCCCCTCTTTTCCGCCTACAACATAAGGCCAGCCATCCTTCCATTCAAGCTTTTGGATCGCTGTTTCTCTTCCTAAAGGGCACCACCCTCTCTGTTGAAAAATCGATTCCTTGCTGGATTGAATCGGGCGGCCAGTGAGATGAGCGAGATACCATTCATTTGTATGCGTTTGAACGATTGAAGCATGCCCGCATTTTTGAAGCGGATGTTCAGGCACATGGAAGGCACTTAAAATCGGGTTATCAGGATGAACCTCATAAGGCCCTTCAATATGCGAGGACCGGGCGATCGTTGCTGCATGCTCATACCGGGTACCTCCTTCTGCCGTTAATAAATAGTAGTAGTCACCGATATGGTACAGATGCGGCGCTTCTGTCAATTTAATCGGTGTGCCTTTAAAAATGACCTTCCTTTGACCGATGAGCTTCTTTTCAGCCACACTATATTCCTGCAAGGCAATACCTGCAAAGGAATGATGCTTTTCCCTATGATCCCACAGCATATTTAAGACGTATTTCTTCCCGCTGTGATCATGGAATAAAGATGGATCAAAGCCAGAGCTGTTGAGCAGGATCGGTTCACTCCAATCGCCGTCCACCTCGCTTGCCGTGACCAAATAATTATGACCGTCTTTAAATGGGCCATCCACTACTTTGATATCTGAATAAATAAGCCAAAACTGCCCATCAGCATAGCTTAAGCACGGCGCCCATACCCCGCCAGAGTCAGGATTCCCCTTCATATCCAGCTGCGACGTTTTTTGCAATGGACGCGCAGCAAGACGCCAATGGACGAGATCCTTTGAATGATAAATTTGCACCCCTGGAAACCATTCAAATGTAGAGACGGCCATATAATAATCTTCTCCTACACGGCAAATACTTGGATCAGGATTAAACCCTTTGAGCACTGGGTTGGTAATCTTCATTGAACTTCCTCCTCTTTCAGAGACCTACATTTTAAAATCGTCCATATGATCGATATACACTTTGTCTCTATTCTCAAGCTCCCGTACGACTTTTTTATGCTTTTCTTCGTCTAGGTTATAAAAATTAATATCCACCATCGCTAAAATCAGTAAGCATACAGGAATCACCGTTGTCGTGATTAAAATGCCAAGTAAAGCTTCTGGTGATTGCATTTGGTTCGCAACATAGCCAAAGCGATCGAGTACAAGCCCTGGCACAATCCCGCCTAATGCCATCCCAAATTTAAAGAAGAATCCGATGATGGCATAGATGAGCCCGCCCATCCTTTTCCCTGTTTTATATTCGCCATATTCAACAGTTTCAGGAATGAGCGCCCACATATAAGCACCGGCTGTAATACTTCCTGCAGCTGCAACGAGTCTAAAAATCAGTATTAAAGTGATTTGACTCGGCGGTATCACAAGTAATGCAAGAAGACCTACGATATTCAGCAATAATGAATAATTCAGCAGCTTTTTCTTTCCTAACAGCTTGTGCAGTTTTGGAATAAACGGCAGCACCATTAAAGCGGGCAGACTGCCAATGAGTCCGTACCATTTCACTAAATCTTCTCTGCCGAGGTTATACGTCACATAATAGATCCCAACAGAGTTACTGATCGAGTTCACGCCAAAAATAATAATAAAGAAAATGCTTAATACAACAAGCGGACGATTGACACGTAACTGCACAAAGATATCACTGAACTTAATTTTTTCCTCCGGCTTTTGAAGTGTGACACGTTCATTCGTGCTTTTAAAACAGAAAATAAGTAATGCACCGCCAAGAACGCCGAGAAAAGCCATCGTCATCTGCCAGCCGAGAGCTGTATTTCCTGTTTTATCGCTCAAAAAAGTCGCAAGAAAAGGAACAAAAAAAGCAACAACTAGACCTCCGAGATTAGCAAAAAGCATACGAACAGACGTAATACTGACAACCTCTTGGTTATTTCTTGTCATTGCGGATGTTAAAGCACCATAAGGAACATTGATGAATGTGTATGTAAGCGATAAACCAACATACGTGATGTAGGCATAAACGAGTTTACCCATTTCAGAAAGATCAGGTGTTGTAAAGCAAAGGATAGCAAGTACCACAAAAGGAAACGCACCGAATAACAAGTAAGGTCTAAACCTGCCAAAACGGCTGTTCGTTCGATCCACCAATGCACCAATAAACGGATCTGCAAGCGCATCAATGGCGCGGACAACTAAAAACATTGTTCCTGCTGCCGCCGCTGATAAACCATACACATCTGTATAAAAAAATAATAGATACGTAGAGACAGTTGCATAAATTAAGTTACATGCGAAATCTCCTGAAGCATATCCTACTTTTTCAGACATACGAATCTTTTTTAAATTCTCACTTACCATGAGCTTTCTCCCTTCTTCTCTTAGCCTCTTCTAATGAACAGATGATGGAGGGCAGCAGCAGTCAATACAAAGAATATAAAGCGCTTTCAATTTGTTGTAAAAATGAAGCTGAACATCTGATCCTTTCAGCTTAGCCCACATACACAGCAAATGATTTGAATGACGGAATCATCCCCTTTAATGACCGGATCATCACTTGGAATTCATCTTAGTTTATCGACTAAACAAACTAAGATGAATTCATTTTATAAAATCTGATCTGACTTTTCAATATTTTTTGAAAAAATAATCCAAATAATTGATTTCTTGTCATTTTTCTGCTGAAATGACGTGAAAAACTGAAGTAAAGCATTTAATGGTTGCAATTCCGATCACCTCATGCTATATTAATCAAGCGATGAGCTGAATTGTGTAAGTCGGGTAACATGTCTCCTTGAGACACACACGAATGTGGCGTGTGGTTATTCCGCCTCAATACGCAAAAGACATCTTCTCAGGAAGATGTCTTTTTTATTACCCTATTTTTGTTCCATTTTCAACAGGCTCATCTGTGGCTAGTAAAACCACGTCTTCTTTTGACGGCATGCCCCCTAAGACAAGCACTTCTGATTTGAATCCTGCAATTCTTCTTGGCGGAAAATTGACGACTGCTACGATTTGTCTGCCAATAAGACTCTCAGCCGTATAACGTTTTGTCAGCTGAGCACTGGATTGCTTTAGACCAACCTCTTTACCAAAATCAATCTTGAGTTTCAATGCAGGTACTCTTGCCTCTGCAAAGAATTCTGCTTCAATGATCGTCCCAACACGAATATCTAACGCCAAAAACTGTTCAATATCTGCCATCTGATTCTCTCCTCTTCATTCAAGGGTAGGTTCATTTACTAGATTCATCAATTGTTTTTTTCATTGTAGCACATTCATTTCGTAAAAAAAGTGAGTCAAAAAGCCGATTCATCGCAAAAACTACCCTTTAGTTTACATAATGTTTTTATCGTCATGTATTAAATATTTGCATCCTGAAAATGAATTCAGTAAAATGGCAAATAATCCTACTGCTTCCTCCCAAATATATTGGGGAGGGGTTAACACTTGTTTACATTATCAGATATGTGGACATTTTGCTGGTCGTTTTTCGTCATTCTTCCTATCGTTGCCATCTTGCATCAGCTTGGCCATATTATGGTCGCATGGATGTTTGGCGCAAAGGTTTCTTTTGCTCTTGGCAGAGGCAAAAAAGTATTGAAAATAGGTGTTGTTGAAATTAGACGAATCTATTTTCTAGATGCATTTTGCCATTATGAAGAAATGAGGAAAAATAACCGATTCTCGCATATTCTTGTCTACCTAGGCGGATCATTATGCAACCTGCTCAGTGTTCTCATACTGAATACAATGATCGCCAATGATATCCTGCCAGAACATCAATTTTTCTATCAATTTGCTTACTTCTCTGTCTACTATGTATTTTTTGCACTGCTGCCAGTCCAGTATGCAGATCATCATCCGAGTGATGGGCAAGCGATTGTGAACATCATTCGGCACGGTGAACCATGTGACATCATTGATTAACAGGATGGCTTCCTGCTGTCAATTTGATAATGAATCGTTAAAAAGGGAATACCGAATAGCTTCATTTGATGAACTGCTGTGAGACTTTTATCTGTCTCCGGCTTCATATGAAAGCTTTCTTCCATTGGCAGTTTCATGGTGATAAAAGGTGTATGCAAATACAATCCTTCGTCACCGGTACTGCCTTTTGGACATGCACTTTTTAAGAGAAAGTCTTCCTTTTCATTAAAAGGTTTTAAAATGGCGGTCATCTGAGAATATGGAAGCGGCAGCGCAATATTCATATAGCCCGCAGCTGCATCGTGATGATGAGCATAAAGTGCAAAAAAAACCTGCTCCCCTTTTTCGTTATAACGGATCCACGCCCTGACATTCTTTCGCCCTTCTTTAGGATGTTGAAATGTAGTCAGACGCCCCTTCATTTCATACGGGATACAAGATGTCCCCAAATAGAGCTGGCCTATTTTCTTAAAAACTGGCTGAAGTAAAAAAACAAACGGCCTCACCCACCAATGAAAACAGACTGCTGCTTTTAACGTAAACGCCATCGGGTTCTCATAAAACCTTCGAATCACAGGTGACACCCTATCAGCTGAAAATGTCGTTCCATTTAAATCATCAAGTGAATCGACTAAACCAAGGTTCTCTCGATCATGCATTCCTTCCTTTTGAAAAGAGATCAAATGAAGACGGCCATGCACTTTTGATATCGGAAAGTCCTTCTGCTTCAATTGATCCTTTGGCCCTTCGATCAGCCATCCAATCAAACCTGGTAAAATAACAAAAAAGGCATTAATACTGCCATGAAACCAAATCATCTGATCAATGCTGATGTAGGTCACGCGCATGAGCATGCCAGCAGAATAAAGAAGAGATAGCACGATCGTTCCCATTAAGACGCAGCTAGAAAACACAATCAGCACTTTGGCCACAGTCGATCGAAACCTTGTTTTCATACAAAGAATACCGTACAAGTAGAGTGCAATGACATATAGTATAACGCTGAACGTATCAAATAGACGGGAGAAGCTAATCCCAACAGCAATCATCACAGGCGACAGCAAAATCACCCAGCCTGCCGCTTTGTATAAAGCTGTCTCTTTTTCTCTCTGTCTCCCTAAAAATCCATAGAAAAGCGGGATAAAAAAAGCCGAGTAATGAAAATGAATAGCGGTCAAAAGCACGATGATTGGTGAAAAGGTCATGACCTGTATATCTGCTGTGTACAGCCAAAACCAAAGCCCTCCTAAAGCGATATACATCCATGCACCATCGATGATCAATTCATGAAGCGGAAAGATTCCCCTTTTCAGCAAACGAGTAAAGCCATATAACGCCAAAAGAATCGTATACAAAAACCATCCCGATGCAAACAAGGCAGAATGATAGATGAATGCAGCCGTTGCACAAAGAGCAGCTAATGGAAAGGCTTTCATTAAAAAGCCGAGCAGTATCCCCGGCTTACTCTCCCTCTCTTCCTTCACAAAAAAGGCTAAAATTGCAGGAAGGAAAAACAGAATGGCTATCAGTACAAATAACTCTGCTGCCGGACCTGTCATCAAGCGGGTGGCGATAAAACAGCACATGAAGACGAGGCTTGATATCAAATGCCATTTATTCATCATGAGACATGACCCTTTCAGTAAACCGGCCTTTATATGTAAAAAGGGTCCCAAACAATCGGTTTTTCACATGCACATCAATGGTATACACACCCGCGTGCTCGTTGTAGCCTTCTGTGACATCTGATACACCGTAAAGCCATGAAGGCAGCGGCCACTCACGTCCTAACATGAGCAGCTTCTGCCGGCCGGATTGAATGTGAAGGAACCCATGCTTTGTTACTGTAAAATGAAGCTCTGACATAAGAAGTCTAGGCTTTCCAAAATAGTCTAGTACTTTATGACTCTTCTGATCAATGATCATATCTGCATCAAAGTGCCGTTCCTTCTTTGGGAAATAAAACGTACGAAACCAGTGCATGCCCTCCTCTCCCTTATTTGTCATAAAGGGTTTATTCACAATCCGGAAAGGAATGTTTTTTCCTCTCTCAGGGAAAAAACAGCGAAACAGTGGACCAATTTTGAAGAAAAATCGAATGAGCCTCGTTCCGCCGCCTATTTCCTCCATAGTGCCTTCTGCGGTAAACGCACGATTGTATCTCTCTTTTAATTTTGGATGAAGCTTATCGTAATCCTTTACTTGATGACGATGAACGACCATGTCTACCTCCCCTTTTTCGTTTGATCGAAAATACGTCTATACAATCTTTTAAATTAATCATTCCTGCAATGGATAGGATCAAAAATGCACTCATCACAAGCGGCTCATGAAGTGTCGTTTGGGGGGATAGGATCCCGATACAAAGCATCAGCAGCAGAAACACACTTTGAAGAATGAACAAATATTTCTTTGATAGCTTAGGTATCAGCCATGATACGCCTATAAGGGCATAAAACAACCGAAATCCGGTACTATGATCAAAAGCAGAATGTGAAAAAGGGATAACCGCTTGGCATAGCCAGACGATGGCAAACAGCAAACAAATTCCATAATGGGCAAGTGTTCTCTCCAGTAACAACCGAGGGTGCGTACCCTTTTCAAGCCACGTCTTTAGTGCGCCAAAACTAAAGGCCGTCATAAACCCCATCATCGGGCGAAAAAGAAATCGATCTGCCCACGCCCATCCTTTTCCTTCTTTCGGTTCATAATCAAATTGCGTTTGAAACACAATATGATCGTTCGTTTTCACATATTTCCAATAGCCGCCGCCTTCTTTGATAAAAGACAATGGGTGTGACGATTTGAATTTAAGCGAGGATGCCCGTTCATTCCGTTCATCCATCATTCTAGTTCGATATGCTCCTGTCCCTGTGACACTTACCCCAAAACCAAGATGCTTTTCATACAAAAAAGTTTGGGGCTGTTCATCTTGGGGTCCATTTAATGAAATGGTTGAAAAGCGCAAATCCCACTGTTCATGAAGCTTTGGATTTTGCGTATATTCCCATACTTTCTCTAAAGGTGCATGAATGGTTGTTTCCACATAAACAGGCTTTCTTTTCATCTGCCTCTACTCCTCTATGTGAATTATTTCACATAATAAGCATACCATGTTTCACAAAACTGTCAAATCTTTATTCGTTTTTCTCGCTAAAAAATTGTGCCAGACGGACGCTCCTTTATGATATCGATTTGCTATAAAAAAAGACCTGTCAAATAGACAGATCTTCTTTTTGCAATACACCTGTGATATAGAGCCGAACCGCATAGCTCACACTTTCTTCAAGCTGTTCTTTTCGTTGAAATCCCTTTTTATTAGAAATATCACCGAAGCCGTGCAGTAAGCTTCTCAGTCCTCTGACAACATGCGTCATTTCTTCTTCTTTTACACCAAAGCGTGACATAATGGATTGAACAAACTGAACAAGGCGCTCTGCTGCAAGTCGTACTTCTTTTTCGTTCATATGTGAAAAGGCAGCTTCATAAAGACCGGGATGTGTTCGGACAAATTGCACATATTGTCTGGCAAAGGCTAAAACAGCTTCTTCTTTTTCCAGCCCCTCTGTGACTTGCATCCCTTCCTCACAAAGCATGGAGAGCCCCTTTACTGCGAGTGCTGCCTGAATCTCATGAAGGCCCGATACATGATTATAAAGAGAAGGCGGCCTGATATTCAGCCTTTTAGACAATGTAGCAATAGTCAAAGCGGAGAAGCCCTCTTCATCAACAAATGCAGCCGCTGTATCCATAATTTTTTCTTGTGTAATTCCCATTCTTGGAGACACGGTTTACTGCCCTCCTTTTTTTAGCTGGTGCTGTCTTTTTTTAACGGCAGCTTGAAGCTTTTCATGAGGCTCTATGATAAGGTCACCATGTCCTGCAGCAAGACAGGATATGCGCAGCGCTAGTAATTTTTCAGCGCTTTTTAATGCGGTTTCTGCATCCCATGTGGCAAATGCCGGGAACGGGAAGCTCCACCGAAACTCACCCGTAACCGATAAGCCGCCTTTTGTCACAAGTGCATCCCCTGCAATGACAACTCCTGACCTTTCATCGTATAAAGAAATGCTGCCGGGTGTATGCCCTGGTGTTGCAATCACTTTGAGCGGCCCAATCTCATCTCCTTCTTCGACAAGTACATCTGGTTTTGTATGAATATTTTTCATAAAACTGCCTTTAATTTTTTGCTGAGGTTCATCAGGAAGCAAGGAAAAGTCACCTTCAAAAAGGCGTGCATCACGTTTTGATAAATAGACAACTGCCTCTGGAAAAGCCTTCTTCACCTCATCTAATGCGCCGATATGATCCATATGGCTATGAGTGAGAATAATCTTATGAATTGGTTTGTTCTTTTTACGGGCAAATTCGATGATCGAGTTTGCCGCCATTTTTAAAGCAGCATCAATTAAGATGAGTCCTTCCTCTTCCTCAAAGACATAGCAATTTACCGGAAATAATCGCGGCATCAATGTAAGCTGGTGCAGACGGTCAAAAGTTGTTAATCTCATGATTGTCCTCCTAAAACTAATATCGTTAGTTTTATATTAACTAATGGTATTAGTTTTAGCAATCATTTTTTCATCAACCGCAATATAAATATCAATTTGCGCTTCTTTTGGATCAATAGATCTTTCATCATACCATTCAAAATCACCTGTATAAGTGCGGTATTGACGCTGATCCCACGTCCAAATCTTGTGCCATGTTTCAAGCACGACCTCTTCAATCGGTCCTTTTCTCGTTTGAAATCTTGCGTAGGTGGACGCAGGAATCTCTTTTACATGTTCGATCTGCTGATCCGCAAATTGCCCAGCTGTAAATAAATAAAAACCATGTTCATCTTTTTCATAATCTGAATACAGCCCTATGACTGGAGCTTGTCCCCCATAAAGCTGCTGCGCAAAAAAATCCTGCCAAAGCGGTGCAATCTTCCGCTCTTTTGTTTTCTCTATTTCATTTGTTGTTCGAACAGACAACCCTTTGATCCATTGTTTCTCTAATGTGACGATATCGTACATACATTCTCATCTCCTTTTCTCCCATCATATAAAAAGAAACCTGACAACAGTGTGTCAAGTTTCTAATCGCTTCATAAATTGTTTTAATTGGAGATCAAATGCTTCCTTGATGTGCTGAGGTGAAACAATGTCGACGTCCGGTCCTAAGTGGAATAGGAAACTGTGCAGCCAATCATCTTGCGGCACAGTCAATGCTGCCAGATAGGTCCCGTCTGAACATATGATCAATTCGTTCTCATCCACCCATTCCTTCACTTTGCCAGCTGATGCTTCCGTTAACCTGAGCGTGAGGGTTGTGACTGAAGGTTCTTCATGCCAAGAGTCATTCCAAGGCTTCTCTTCATTTTTGATTCTTTTCGGCCTGAAATATGCTGAAATGGTGATGAGGTCTGTCATTCTGGTCAGCTTGAATAGACGAAAATCATGTTTCACACAACAAAACGCATACAAGTACCAATGCCTTCCTTTTAAGACAAGCGTATAAGGCTCCACTTTACGTGGAAGTGTTTCACCTTTTGCGTTGCGATAAGTGAATTGAATGAATTGATGCGCGGAAGCAGCGGTATGGATCAGCTGAAGCTTCTTTTCTGCCTGGCTGTCTTTCCCCCATGAGCTTAAATCAATAAAGACATGGTGCTGTTTCTCGCTTTCATCACTTTGTGGAGGAATGAGAGATTTGATTTTTTTCAGTACATGTTCACTTTCTTTAAAGGAGTATGCACTCGTCATGCTTTCAAGGGCAGTTAAAATAAGCTCAATGTCATCATCGGTAAATAATTTTTTCTCTAAACGATAGTCGTCAACAAGCGAAATGCCTCCGCCTGCTCCTTGTGTTGTCACAATAGGAATCCCGGCTTGATTGATGGTCTCAATATCGCGATAAATCGTCCTTACGCTCACTTCGTGAAGTTCAGCAAGGTCTTTCGCTTGTATTTGCTTTTTGCTAATGAGCAGCATCACAATAGACAAAATACGATCGATTTTCATGCCTTTTCCTCTTTTTCATAAATGTAGGTTTTGATTTGATAAAAAATGAAAGAATGGTAAAGATAAGGAACAGCCAGCATTCGTTTACATCCCTGCACATGCAGGAGGAGGTTGCATCATGACACATCACGTGTGGCAGTTATTCATAATTGGGAGCATTATGCTAATCTGCATCATCTTTCGAATGAATCGAATGAGACGCTATCAGCTTGTGCGCCCGATCAGTCTTTTGATGAGAATGTATGTATTTGGACTCACTGCCCTTATTCTCTTATTAGAAGGCTGGCAAAATCACAGCATTTTCATCTATGCCGCTATTGGTATGCTCTTTGGAAGCAGTCTGGCCGTTCATGCCTATGAGACGATCCGCATGAAAGAAGAAAATGGCCGTCTTTACGTGAAAACGAGTAAATGGATTGAAAGCTTCATTTTATGTTTATTTTTATCTCGACTTAGTTTTAAGCTGGGTGAGCTGACGAACCATTCGCTCACAAAGATTGGTGTCGTTGAACTGTATCAGCATATTGTGAGTGATGATGCCATGACCATGCTCAGCTTTTTTCTGTTAGCTGCTTACTATGTCGTTTTTTCTTATCAAATGATGAAAGCAGGTAAACGATCAACACGTATGCATCATGCGTAAAAACCTTCCTACTCATATAGGAAGGTTTTTATTAGTCATGCTGTGCATGATGAATCATTTGTTCAAGTACTTCCATCACATGCTGATCTTCAGGACTGTAAAAGATCGATGTCCCTGCTCGTCTAGATTTCACGAGACGAAGGTTTTTTAAAAAGCGCAGCTGATGAGAAACTGTTGATTGCATGAGATTCAGCGTTTCTGCGATATCATTTACCGAGTATTCACCTTGAGACAAGAGGTGCAGAATACGAATACGTGTCGGATCAGATAAGGCTTTAAACGTTTGGGAGACAAGAAATAAACTTTCTTCATCCAGCTCCATCCGTTCCTGTTCTTGATTTGTATTCAGTTCTTCCTTCATTTCGCTTCACCTTTCTTGTTAGTCAAATCACGACTTATTCTATGTATCATCATATACTAAAACGTCCGGCGTGCAAAGCGGGCACACTTTAAACAAAAGATTTATTCAAATAGCATTGACACTTGGTAGCATTCTTTTTAAAATGAGCATTATTTATTCATTTTTAGAGGAGCTGATAGGCAAATTGACTGAAGAGCCAAGACTAAAACGCAGCCTGACTGTCTTTCCACTTGTTGTGATCGGGCTTGCTTATATGGATCCACTTGTCGTATTTGATTCATACGGCATTGTTGCTCAGCTGACGAAAGGACACGTCGCTGCAGCTTATATATTTACGTTGCTGGCATTACTATTGACAGCGCTTAGCTATGGGAATATGGTGAAGGCTTTTCCAAAAGCAGGATCTGCTTATACATATGCGCAAAAAAGTATTCATCCTCATGTCGGCTTCCTTGTGGGCTGGACACTCTTACTGGATTATTTATTTCTGCCTATGGTGAATTTTGCGATCGGAAGTGCTTATTTAACCGCAGCCTTTCCTGATGTACCTCATTACATTTGGATCATCATACTTGCTATCGCCATAACGACTGTCAATGTCATCGGTATACGGCTTACAGCCAACATTACGGCGCTGTTTGTGACATTTCAGGTCATTGTCGCCGTCACCTTTGTTGGATTTGTTATTTATGGGCTCACGCAAAACGCTGGCAGTGGAGAGTTATTGTCAGCCCGGCCTTTTTATTCAGCGAGCTTAGATCCAGCGCTTATTTTTTCAGGAGCGACCATTTTATGTTTCTCCTTTCTAGGATTTGATGCCATTTCCACTATGTCTGAGGAAACCATTAAACCAAAAAAGACGATTCCGCTTGCCATTTTCTTAACCGTTGCGATTGGAGGCGTACTGTTTACTTTGACGTCTTATTTTTTGCAGCAGGTGTTTCCAAATTTTCAGCAGTTCAAACATCCTGATGCAGCCTCACTTGAAATTGCAGAATTCGTGGGCGGCGCATTTCTCCACTCGTTCTTTTTAGCTGGCACAATGGTCGCTGTCATTTCTTCCTCCTTATCGTCACATGCGAGTGCAGCAAGGCTTTTATATGCAATGGGAAGAGATCAATCGTTACCAAAGCGTTTCTTCGGGTATATTCATCCGAGATTAAAAACCCCTGTTTTTAATATTTTGTTAATCGGAGCTTTCTCATTAACCGCAGTCGTTGGCGAACTTGAAGTCATTTATTCCTTTATCAGCTTCGGCGCCTTAATTGGATTTACCTTTGTGAATTTGTCTGTTTTTGCGTACTTTTTCGTCAAACAAAAACAAAGAGGTGTACTGAATACATTGAGATATGCCGTGATCCCTCTATGCGGGACGGCGTTTTGCATTTGGCTGTTAACGAGCATCAGTACAAATGCATTAATCATTGGCTTGATTTGGCTAATTATCGGTTTTGTTTATTTCTGCTTCAGGCTGAAAACAAGATCTGAATTTACGTTTGGATATGATTGATTATAAGGTTTTCACTTGGTATCCTGCACAGGATATGGCATAATGAAAAGGCTGTACTTCCCTTTTAAAAGCGGGGCAAAACAGGGGTGAACTGACCTTGAAAAAGAAAAAAACAGGATGTTTTGCCATTTCAGGCTGTTTCACGATTTTTCTCTTTGTTTTCGTATTAGCAGCCATTGCCATCTCCTTTAATCAAAAGGAGTTAAAAAAGCTGCCGATTGATACGGAATCAATTGTTTTGTCGAGATTGGATGATTACAAACCGCTTGTAGAAACAGAGTTAAGAGATCAAGATTTAGATCAGTATACCGGGTTAATCCTCGGTATGATGTATCAAGAATCAAAAGGCAGGGGCGGAGATCCAATGCAGGCCTCTGAATCTCTTGGTTTGAAACGAAATGAAATCAATGACCCTGAGAAAAGCATTAAACAAGGAGTCCATCATTTTTCGACTATGTACAAGCATGGGAAGAAAAAAGGCGTTGATTTGGAAACCATTATTCAAAGCTATAACATGGGAATCGGCTATATTGATTTTGTTGCAAAAAACGGGGGAAAACATTCCGAGAAACTGGCAAAGCAATACTCCAAAAAGCAAGTGAAACGAAACCCCGAGGTCTATACGTGCGGCGGCAATAAAGATAACTTCCGCTATCCGTATTGCTACGGTGACTTCACTTACGCTGAAAAAGTAAAAGAAAAAACGAAAACAGTTGAAGAAAAGATGAAATTGGCTTCTTCATCCACACCATCATCGTAAAAAAAGCACTTCCGTCAAGGAAGTGCTTTTCATTTTATCGCTGTTCTTTCCCAATTTCCGGGAGGATCGTTTTTGCTAAATGCTGGTCCATTTCCTCATATTCATCATAATGAATCGTTTCATACAGCTCTTTTCTCGTTTGCATATCCCCAAGTATCCCCTGCTGCGTTCCCTTTTCCATGATTTCTGTAAATAAACGCTCATACGCTTTTGCAGCAACTCTAAGTGATGACACAGGGTAAATGACCATTTGAAAGCCAAATATAGAAAATTCATCTGCATGATAATAAGGCGTCTTGCCAAACTCCGTCATGTTTGCAAGGAGCGGACCTTTAATATGGTTTGACGCATGCGTGAAGTCCTCTGCTGTAATGAGTGCCTCAGGAAAAATAGCATCAGCTCCTGCTTCTACGTAAAGATTGGCCCGGCGGATGACATCCTCCATTCCATTTACGGACTTTGCATCGGTTCTCGCAATCACCAAAAGCGTTGGTGCCGCTTGTTTGATGGCTTTGATTTTTGCGACCATTTCTTCTACTGGAACGAGTGATTTCCCGTTTAAATGCCCGCATTTTTTCGGCATTTGCTGATCTTCAATTTGAACAGCTGCCACTTTGCTCTCAACCATTTCTTTTGCCGCTCTTGCTGCATTTAAAACACCGCCATAACCTGTGTCCATATCGACCAAAAGCGGCAGCTGGGAAGCTCGAATAATCTCCTTCGCTTTTTCAGCCATTTCTGTTGAATGGATCATGCCGAGGTCTGGCAGTCCTTTGCTGGCACAAAAAGCGGCACCTGATAAATAGAGTCCTTGAAAGCCCATTTTTTTCGCATAGAGCGCAGACATTCCATCGTGAACGCCTGGAATTTGAAATAAAGCTGATTTGTTCATTTGTTCTTTAAAGGCTGCGGCTAAATCAGCCTGACTTCTTTCTTCATTCACGATCCACACACTAGCTCCCCCTTATATGACGAATAAGTCCATAAATGCTGGTACTGTTGTTGTTTTTAATTGATTTGGATTTTGGCAGAGTGACACAATTTGATCCACTTGCTTTTGTGGAAATCTTGTCTTTAAATGATAGACCCATTTCTTTTCAAGCAGCGGAATGCCTTCCTGTCTTCTTCTGCGGTGACCGAGCGGGTATTCAATTTCAATTCGGTCTGTCATCGTCCCGTCTTTAAAGAAAATTTGTACACAGTTGGCAATCGATCTCTTTTTCGGATCTAAATAATCCTCTGTGTAACGTTTATCCTCTTTCACAATCATTCGGTCACGAAGACGATCAATGGCTGGATTTTGCGCTGTTTCTTCTTCATAATGGTCAGCTGTTAGTTCACCATAGATCAGTCCAATAGCTGTAATATACTGCAAGCAATGATCACGGTCTGCCGGATTATAAAGCGGACCTTTCTTATCAATAATCCGAATCGCTGACTCATGTGTCGTAATCTCTACCCGGTCAATTTCATCTAAACGATCTTTTACAGCGTCATGCAGCATCACAGCCGCCTCTGCAGCTGTCTGTGCATGAAACTCAGCAGGATAAGCAATTTTGAAAAGAACATTTTCTATGACGTATGATCCAAGGGGCTGGGCGAGCGTAAGTGGTTTTCCTTTCATCAGAACATCTTCAAAGCCCCACTTCTCTGCACTGAGAGGCGTTTGATAACCCATTTCCCCTTTACGTGTCATCATTGCCAGCCTCACTCCGCGGCTTGTTGCATCCCCCGCTGCCCATGATTTCCTCGATCCTGTGTTTGGAGCATGGCGATACGTCCTAAGCGGGGAATTATCAACAAACGCTTGTGATAAAACATGCTGGACCTCTTCCTTTGTTCCGCCAAGCATTGCACACACAACTGCACTTGTTGCCACTTTGACAAATAACACATGGTCCAATCCATTTCGATTTAGACAATTTTCTAAAGCAAGGACACCTTGAATTTCATGTGCCTTGACGATTGCATGCAGTACATCATTCATCGTTAGCGGCTCTTCTCCGTTTGCAAGGCGAGTTCTGCTGATATAATCACTTACAGCTAATATTCCGCCTAAGTTATCTGAAGGATGCCCCCACTCCTGTGCAAGCCACGTGTCATTATAATCTAACCAGCGGATCATACAGCCGATATCAAAAGCCGCTTGAACAGGATCTAGCACAAACGAAGTGCCTGGAACTCTTGCTCCGTTAGGTACGACTGTTCCAGGTACGATAGGTCCAAGGTGCTTCGTACATTCTGGAAAATTAAGAGCCAGCATTCCGCAACCGAGCGTGTCTATGAGCACATACCGCGCGGTTTCAATGGCCTCTTTGCTTGTAATTTCTCCGTCTACTGCATAGGCAGCGATTTCTTCTAATAGCTGATCTGTTTGATTGGCGACTGCTGTTTTGTTCATGTTCATTCCCCCGTTTTTCCATCATCATTTGAAACCTTTAATCCTCTTGGCCCTAAATACCGGACTCTCGGTCTAAAAATGCGATTATGCAAATGCTGTTCAATAACATGTGCGGCTAATCCGCTAGCTCTTGCAGCAAAGAAAATAGGTGTATAAAGTGAAATAGGGATTCCGAGTACGTAATAAATCGGTGCAGCATAATAATCAAGATTTGGATAAAGGTTTTTCTGCTCTTTCATGTATGCCTCTCCTGCTACACACATGTCATATAGCATTGTATCCCCTTTTGATTCGGTAAGCGTTTTCAATGAACGTTTTAAAAGAGCGGCTCGCGGGTCCATTTTTCTCATGTATACTCTGTGGCCAAAGCCCATCATTTTTTCTTTTGCGGCTAATTTTCGTTCAATGAGCGCAAGAAATCCTTCTGTTGTTTTTCCTTCAAGAAGCATGTGCATGACAGCTTCATTTGCTCCTCCGTGGAGGTCACCTTTTAATGAAGAGATCGCTCCAGTAAAAGCACCATACATGTCAGAATGCGTGGATGCAATCACTCTAGCCGCAAACGTTGAATTCGGCAGCTCATGTTCGCTATATAATGTGAGTGTTTGGTCAAAAGTGGTAATTTCGTCTTGTGTCGGGGTGCGTCCAGTTAGCATGGATAAAAAGTTTTCAGTGTAGGATTTGGTCTGATCTGGAGAAATAGCGGCGTCTTTTGTGAGAATATAATAGCTTCCAGCAACAATGGCCGGCAGCTGGCCTAGTAATCGAACTGCACGCCTCTTTTGGCACGCTTCAGATCGATCATGTAATGCGTCATCATACCCTGCAAGAGCAGATAAACACGTTCTCATCGCATCCATAGGGTGAGTGGATTTTGGCAGCTTGGTTAAAATGGTTTGAATGGTTGGATGTAAGCTCGTTTGTGAGGATATATCTTGCTGAAATTGATGATATTCCATCTTATCTGGTAATCTTCCATAAATAAGCAGATAGGCTGTTTCTAAATATGTCTTGTTTTGTGCCAGCTCAATGAGGTCGTACCCGCGAATCACAATTTCCTCTTGCTCCACATCTAAGTATGATATGGACGTTTCGCTTGCCACAATGTCTTCAAGCCCCGGTTTATACTGCAATTGTTCAGTCATCATATAACCCCCGTTTCGTCCAATTGTTGATCTCCAAACGAGCAAACGGCCAGAAATGATGTGAATCTATAGATGGGAAGATACCGTGCTAGTCGGATATCCAATTTCCATTCTATCCAAAGCACTTCATCTTGTAAATAAAAGAACGTATGTCCAGTTGGACATACGTTAGCTGTAATATGGAGAAATCATGATATAGACAATGACGCCAGTGAGACTAACATAGAGCCAAAGCGGCATCGTCCAGCGGGCAATTTTACGGTGACGCTCGACCTGCATCTGTGCGCCTCTAAATAGTGTAATCAGTGCAAGCGGTACAATAATAGCTGAGAGCACTATATGTGTAATCAAAATAAAGAAATAAATCGGACGGATGATCCCTTCTCCTCCGAAATGTGTATCAGCTGCCATTGAATGATACGTCACATACGAAATTAAAAAGACAAGTGTTGTTGAAAATGCAGCAAAGATAAATCGTCTATGCGCTTTAATGTTCTTTTGTTTAATCATAATGAGTGCTGAAAGTAAGAAGATAAACGTAAAGCTGTTCATCACGGCATTCAGTAACGGCAGAAATGTAATATCCAGATGACTAAATTTATCTGTTTTTGGCATTAAAAATAATAAAGCGATTAATCCGTTTATGGCAATTGTTAAAATGACAACAATGCCGGTGAAATTTTTCGGTTTTTGATTCTGTTCGTTCATGTTTGAAAACCTCTCTTTATTAGTTCCGACTAAGAGTATGTTATTTAACTTTCTCTATAAAGTCAATGAATTCGCTGTCTTCGTCGAATTTTAGACAAACTTGCCGATAATCGGCATTCTAACGGCTTGAAAGATCCATCCACTTCCTTTAAAATTGGAATTTATGTGATTTTTATCATTTCTTATATGAAAGGAGTAATGGACTTGTCAATCTTACAGGAAACACCCAAAGATGTGAAGGCGTTAGAGCAAGAATTACAGCAATTGCAGTTCCAAATGTATCGAATGCAAGAAAATATGAAAGATATTTCGAAAAAGGCAAAGATCATTGGCATTGATCAGGCGAAAGAAGATGAATGGATGATTGTCTCTGCCATTGAAAGTGCTGATACATGTAAAATCATGCTGACCGATTGTGAAAAAGCTTTTCGCGGACAATCTGATTTTTCCTTAATTGCGGAATATCCTGAAGAAGGAAAGATTCATATTGCTGATATTAAAGGCCCTCCCGATAATGGGTACGGCTCAATCTGTATGAAGCATTTAAAAGAAATCGCAAGAGAGCAGAACATTCCAGTTATTACAGGTGATCTCGTCAAAAGAGATTGGAATCACGTGGACCGATTGATTCACTTTTATGAAAAGCACCAATTTGATGTCCAAATCAATTGGAAAGAACAAAGCGGAGAAATTTATTGGGTGGACAGCTAACGACAAAAAAACAGCGTGTATGATGGAATATACGCTGTTTTTTGTCGAAAATGCAAATTTTTCTGAAAAATGTGTGTTTTTTTGACCAAAAAAAGGGTACAATAAAAGCATCAGGCCGCCACCTGATGCTTTCTTTCCAAAAAACAATAAGTTACTAGTTAAGTACTTTCACTTTGACTGATTTTACGCCCCAATTTTTTGCTTGGGATTTGCTTGGTACATGTACATCAATTTTGTTACCTTTAATTGCGCCGCCAGTATCTGCTGCGATGGCTTCACCGTAGCCTTCAACATAAACCTTACTTCCTAATGGAATGACATTAGGATCTACTGCAATCACTTTCGCATTTGGGTTTTTGTTTAAGTTTACCCCTGTTGCAGTGATACCTGAGATGCCACCATCATTTGCTGTATAAGCCGTAGCCGTTACAGTCATTTCTTTTTGTACACTTTGACTAGCAGAAGATGATTCTGCTTTAGCTGTTTCCTGTTTAGGAGCAGCTTTTTTTGGTGCTTCCTGTTTAGGAGCAGCTTTTTGTGTTGTTTGCTCTTTTTGGACAGGCTCCTGTTTTTGTACAGGCTCTGAGCTTACCGGAGCTGAGCTTTGACCAGCAACACTTAGTGTTGAACCAATCATAATTATATCTGAGTTTAAGTTATTCCAAGACTTAATATCGCTAATTGACACATTGAATTTTTGAGCGATTTTCCAGAGGCTGTCCCCCTTCTGGACTTTATACTGCTCCTGAGTTTTCTCTTTTGAAGAGATTGTCAATTTATCACCTACATAAATCATGTCTGTTGATAAATTGTTCCAACCCTTTAGGTCCTTTAGAGACACATCATTTTTTTGAGAGATTCCCCAAAGTGTATCACCTTTCTTCACAGTGATTTCCTTTGCAGAAGCTTGCTGTGCTCCAAATGCTGTTGTAGAGATTGCTGCAACAGCAACCAAGGACATAATAGTCTTCTTCATAAAGTAAATCCTCCCTTGTTAGCTTTTTATGGCGGCTAACGAGTGCTATCGTAACATATGTAAATGTCAATTCAATAACAAAACGATATGTTTTAGATTACAGTTCCTTTACATGAAACATCTCTCTCCATTGGTAAATCAGACCACAAAACAGCTCGATTACCCGCCATATCAAGGTTTTGAAAGGATCAGAAACCTCCTGTTGAAAACGTGTCCAAACGCAGCGAAAAAAATTTATTTTTCTTCTTCAATCTTTTTATTTTTCTCTTTTTCTATAAATAAACGGATTTCTTCTAAAAAAACATCCCCGTATTTCTCTCTTTTTTGAGCGCCTATTCCCTTAATATGGAGAAGTTCTTCTTCTGTTTTAGGCTGAACGGCTGACATTTCCTTCAAGGTTTGATCAGAAAATACAACAAATGGCGGAACGCCCTGCTCTCTCGCCAGCTTCATTCTCACCGCTCTCAGCTGCTCAAATAATGCATCGTTTTCTTGAATCGCCTCTCTTTTAACTGCCTGCTTTTTATACACAGCCTCTTGCCCGACTAACACTTTCTTTCCTTTATGTGTCACTTTTAATGTTGGATAAGCTCCTTCAGACATGTGCAAATACTCTTCTGTAATTAAAAATTCGATGAAATCACTGATTTGCTGGGCTGATTGCGGCTTCATTAAAGCGTATGTAGGAAGACGGTCGAAACCGAGGTCAAGCACTTTTTTATTTTTGGAGCCTGCCAGTACTTGAGCAATCATCATTTTTCCAAAGCGCTCGTTCATTCTAACCGTACACGATAAAACCATTTGCGCTTCTCGAGTGACCTCTTCACGCTCTCTTTCATCAAGGCAATTACTGCATTTTTGGCAAGGGGCACTTGCTGATTGATCAAAGTAGTCCATCACAAATTGCTGCAGACATTGCTCAGTGTGACAGTAATCGACCATTTGTCTAAGTTTAAGCAGCTCATGCTGAAAGCGCACTTCATCTTCTGTTGACTGTTCAATGAGGAATCGCTGCATTCGTACGCCCTGCGGCGAAAACAGTAAAATGCATTCACTTTGGAGCCCGTCTCTGCCGGCGCGTCCAGCCTCTTGATAGTAGCTTTCAATATCCCTTGGAATTTGATGATGTATCACAAAACGGACATTTGACTTATTAATTCCCATGCCAAATGCAGATGTAGCGACCATGACCTGGATGTCATCGTTTAAAAACAGGTTTTGCTGCTCTTCTCTCACATCGTCATCTAACCCGCCATGATAAATGCCAGCTTTGATCTTTTGTTTCTTTAGCCGATTGTAAATATTTTCGGCTTCTTTTCTTGTAGCAGTATAGATAATGCCGGACTCAAGCTTATTTTTCTTCATATAATGTGTGATAAAGCGGTCACTATTTTCTCCTTTGACCACCTGAAAAGATAAATTTTCTCTAGCAAACCCAGTAAAAATGGTTTCTTCTTCGTTCATGCCAAGCTGTTCACATATATCTCGGTGAACCTTTTTCGTGGCTGTAGCAGTTAATGCGACAATCACTGGCCTTTTTGTCAGCCGATTTAAACATTCTTGAATAAAGCGGTAGCTCGGCCTAAAATCATGCCCCCACTCAGATATACAGTGTGCTTCATCAATTGCAATTAAAGGGATCGTTAACCGATCAAGCAGCTGAAAAAAACGTTCATTTTGTAAACGTTCAGGTGTGATATAAAGCAGCTGATATTCCCCATCTTCACATTTTTTCAGCCTTTTATTCATTTCAGCTGCGGAAAGTGTGCTGTTTAAAAAGGACGATCGTATGCCCATCTCATTTAGCGCATCGACTTGATCTTTCATTAAAGAAATTAGCGGGGATACAACGATCGTTGTTCCTTCCATCATCAGGGCAGGAATCTGGTAGCAAACCGATTTCCCCCCGCCTGTCGGCATAATACAGACGGTATCCTTCTGTTTGTTTACAATCGATTCAATGGCTTGTTTCTGTCCCTGCCTAAAGGCGTCAAAGCCAAAGTATTGTTTCAGGAGTGCTTCTGCTTGTTCTAACATCCAATTCCCTCTCCGTCTTTTGTTTTGTCTATTTTAACATACATTCATGCCTCTTCCGGCTGACTGTGCAATTTCGTTTTTTCACAAAATAAAAAGCCATTTTCCAAAATGGAAAATGGCTTGAATCATCCTAGGAAAAGCTGCGGATGCCGTAATCTAAGTAAGAAAGTTTTAAACCACCACTCCTCAAAGTGGGTGTTTGCAGAAACGTTCCTGTCTTCCTCGCTAAGGAGGCATGACATTCCGGCTTCAATATAAAACTCCCTATTACAGCTTAAAGGTTAAAACTTAATTAACATTACGCGCATCGCAGCCTTTAAACTATATTACACGAAAGTTTATTAAATTTCAAGAGATCTTTTTTCTATGAAATACTCATGTATACAAGTTATTTGTTCATGTGTACATAAGAAAAAATTATTCTGAAAAAATTTAACCTTCGCTTATGATCCTATTTTTCCTCATCTACATCAGCATCTTGCTCTTCCTCTAATCTTTCATACGTATCTGAATGCATCTGATCCATTGTTTCTCTATTTGTTAAATCGCGCATTTGATCGGAGAATGAACGGTCAAATTCGTTTGGATCTTGAGTGGTTTCTTCATTTTTCTTTGCATCTATTGAATAACGTGTATATGGAACTGCTTTTAAACGCTCGTATGGGATCTCTTTTCCCGTTTTCTCACATATCCCATATGTTCCGTCTTCCATTCGTTTCAGTGCTGCATCGATTTCACCTTCAAGCTGATCATCGACCTGATCCAGCGTTTGTTCTGTCATACGGTCTAAATAGATGCTCCCATGATCAGCGATATGATTACCAACACCATTTGAAATCTCACTCGATTCAACGAGCATCGATTCTTCTTTCTTTTTTGATCCCTTCACATCTTCTTTTAATTGAATCAATCTTTCGTATAAATCAGCTTGTTGTTCTTTCGTTAAGCCCACGGTCAATCACTCCTTTCTCATTACCTTCCCGCTGAAAGGGAAAAGAAAACATCAAAAAAGCCGCCGCCTCTTTGGCAGCAGCTTTCTTTTCTTACAGATGGCGAAGTGCTTCTTCGATTGGTTTATCGCCTTTAATCAAGTCAAAGGACTTATTTTTCACATTGGATTCTGTTAAGCTCTCCACAAGAACAATGGCTACGTCCTCTCTTGAAATTTCGATGTTTTGATCATCTGGAATATGTTCGGCAGCTTCAATCTTTCCTGTCTTCTCCTCATGCAGCAGGGCACCTGGGCGGACAATCGTATAGGAAAGACCAGACTGTTTTAAGTGCTCATCGGCTTTTCTTTTTGCTTCATAATAAGTTTCCATACTTCCTTGCCCTTTTCCTTGATTCGGATCATCTGCATTATAAGCACTAAGCATAACAAAATGCTGGATGTTTTCTTTTTTCGCTGTATCAACGAGGCGTTTTGCCCCTTCTTGATCGACCGCAATGGTCTTATCTGCACCTGTTTTTGAGCCTGAACCAGCTGCAAAGATGACAGCGTCTGCTTGTTTCACAGCATCTGTCACATCTTTTTCAAGATCACCGATGACAGGTACTGCACCAAGTTCTTTTAGTGCATCAGCTTGTTTTTCATCTCGAATGAGAGCAAGCGGCTCCTGTCCTTTTTCTTTTAAATAACGAACGACAAGTCTGCCTGTATGTCCATTTGCTCCTGCAACTAATACTTTCATTGTTCATTCTCCTTTCTGTATCTGTTTCATCTTTATCCTTTTTTGCTATCATTCAAACTCTTAAGCAGAAAAAAGCCCTTCCCATCAGATGGGAAGGGCTTAGCAATGTGCGATCTATAAAAATAAGAACGAAGAATGAGAAAAGTGCATATGATCTATGTAATCGCAAGATTGATCAGCAAAGATGTTTTGTCAAAATGGCTTGCACATCACTCAAATCCGTCTCTTTGGAAAAGTCGAGTTCAAATACTTTTGAGCTTGTGACAAGCAGCATACCTGTGTCCTGATCAAACACGCCAGCTTCTTGTATGGCAAAACTTTCAATTGATCGATACGGCAAGGAGACCCTGACTTTCTTCTTAGAAAATACGCGGTTATCGCCAAAGATCAGTCGTTTATTGGTAAAGCAAATTTGGTCGTGACGCAGTCTGTAAACAGCCTCAATTCTTTCCCCTTCAATCAATAAGGATTCGAATTTCTTATCATTTTGTTTACTGACAGAAAAAATACCCACGTAAACCCCCTCTTCCTGCATCAAATTCCTTTATGACAAAACGGCCACACGGCTCTGTGGGTACGTTTTATTCTCACTTATAGAATACGCTATAAATGGTTGTTATTCCATTACGAATAGATTAAATTTCATTTAACTTTTTCTTTTTGATCCGATGCTCTTTCCTCTACTTATTTAGACAGTTAAACCAGGAAAAAAGTTTCAGTTCTTTTCGAGAAAAATGCTGAATCATTCCAATAAAAAAACAGTGATTATGCCAAATCACTGTTTTTAAATGACTATTCGTCTTTTGGTGTATCAATCGTTCCCTCGGCATACACATCGGAAATCTGTTCAAGCGTAATCGCCATATCAGCGTCCTCGTGTTCATGCCATGCATTTTGATTTTTCTGCTCGTCATTTTGCTGCTTTTTCATCATCATCACCCTTTACTGTTTTTCTTAGTATGAGTGATGACCATCAAAATCATTCAGCTGAAATATCTTCGAAATACTCCTTGTAATACCCGCCTACTTTACCCGTATTGTCTACGACAAACAGGAATTCTTCTGTTTCATTTTTCACTTCATATGTGCTTCCAACCGTTAATGCCCGGTCGACCATATATTTTTTCGCATTTGTATGTACACATTTTACCTGTTTTAACGTTTGAGCCGTTTGCCAGTTTTGATGGATCATGATTTAAAAACTCCTTTTTTCATCTATACATTTATTGTAGCCAAATTTTCGCGAAATGCAATGAGTGTTATGGATTGCTTTCAAACAGGTCGTGTAATATGATAATTGTATACGTTTACATCTTTGTGCGTATACAATTTCGTTGCATGTCCGCTTTTCCCACCTAGAACTCGCAGAAAACAATCCATATCTTTAAGGAGGTTTGTTTATTTATGAGCTCTACAACACTTCAAATTAGTTCAAAACTCGAATCTTTTCTCCAAGGGACGAAAAAACTCTACATTAATGGTCAGTTTGTCACAAGTCACGATAACAAAACCTTTGCTACTCCTAACCCAGCCACAGGCGAAACCCTTATTGATGTTTATGAAGCAGGTGCAAAAGATATTGATGAGGCCGTAAAAGCTGCAAAAAAAGCCTTTCATGGTCCTTGGCGCTCAATGTCTGCCGCTGAACGCGCCCGCCTCATGTTCAAGCTTGCTGATTTAATGGAAGAAAATCAGGAAGAGCTTGCACAGCTAGAAACTTTAGATAACGGAAAACCAATTAATGAAACAACAAATGCAGATATCCCCCTCGCTATTGAGCACATGCGCTATTATGCGGGCTGGACGACAAAAATGAATGGACAAACCATTCCTGTCAGTCAAGGATATTTTAATTATACCCGCCATGAGCCGGTTGGGGTTGTAGGACAAATCATCCCATGGAACTTCCCGCTGCTCATGGCTATGTGGAAAATGGGCGCCGCACTTGCAACAGGGTGCACCATCGTTTTAAAGCCAGCCGAACAAACTCCACTCTCTGCTCTTTACTTAGCAGAATTAGTGGACAAAGCCGGCTTCCCAGAAGGCGTGATTAACATCGTTCCTGGATTTGGCGAAACAGCCGGAGAAGCCTTAACTGATCATCCTGACGTGAACAAGCTGGCCTTCACAGGGTCAACAAGTGTTGGGAAATTAATTATGGAGAAAGCGGCTAAAACCATTAAGAGGGTCACATTAGAGCTTGGCGGAAAATCACCGAATATTATTTTACCTGATGCCGATTTAAAGAAAGCCATTCCAGGTGCTTTAAATGGCGTCATGTTTAACCAAGGCCAAGTATGCTGCGCAGGGTCCAGAGTCTTTGTTCATCGGAGCCAATATGATGAAGTGGTCGATCAAATGGCCAAATATGCAGGATCCCTCAAACAAGGCGCTGGTCTTCATCAAGATACGCAAATTGGACCTCTTGTAAGTAAAGAACAGCACGAACGCGTGTTAGGCTATATTGAAAAAGGTAAATCCGAAGGGGCAACAGCCGTTGTCGGGGGCGATTGCCCTTATGAGGCTGGCTATTTCGTCTCTCCTACTATTTTTAAAGATGTAGAAGATGAAATGACCATTGCTAAAGAAGAAATCTTTGGACCTGTCTTATCTGCCATTCCTTACGATTCCATTGATGAAGTGGTCGAACGAGCCAACCAGTCTGAATATGGATTAGCAGCAGGACTTTGGACAGAAAACTTAAAGCATGCCCATGATATCGCTGCACGTCTTGAAGCAGGAACAATTTGGGTCAACTGCTATAATGTCTTTGATGCCGCCTCCCCGTTTGGAGGATATAAGCAATCAGGTCTTGGCAGAGAAATGGGATCATATGCCCTTAACAACTATACAGAAGTCAAAAGTGTATGGATTAACCTCCAAGACTAATGACGTCAAGAAAGCCGGTGACCCTGTCATCGGCTCAGATCGTTGACAAAGTGCTAAAATGATTTTTATTTTAGCACTTTGTCTTCTTTTCAGCGTGATAGAAAACCTTTGCAGTCTAGGAAGGACGAGCACTGGCGCGGAGCGAATTGACATTCGTGAGCACCAGCGCGCAGACCTGACACCGAATGCGAGGGTTTGTCTACACGCTGAGCCGGTGACCCTGTCATCGGCTTTTTTTGTGTTTGCATGTGACAGGCCGGCTCCTGAATATAGTATGAAAGGAAAGGAGCATGGCCGCATATGCAAGATTTTAAATTGAAAGTAAACGAATTTATTGAAGAATTGCACATGCAAATGCAGCGAAGACAACGAGAAGATGGTGCCTTTGTTTTCTGCTTTGAAGGTCCTATGATGACAAATGCTTTTTTGATTATGCTGTTAAAGGCTGTCGGCGATTCGGATCAGGCTTTGGTTCATCAATTAGCAGAAGCGATACGCGAAAAACAAAATGAGGATGGGTCTTTTTCTTTGTATCATGATCAAACGGGACATGTAACAGCCACTGTGCAGGGCTATTGCGGAATGCTTGTTTCAGGCAGGTTTCAACAAGATGAGCCTCATATGGAAAAAGCAGCGCAATTTATTCGATCAAAAGGCGGATTAAAGAACGTTCACTTTATGACAAAGTGGATGCTCGCCGTCAACGGCATGCACCCTTGGCCGTATTTCTATGCACCACTTTCCTTTTTACTCATCCCTACATACTTTCCGCTGCACTTCTATCATCTTAGTGCTTATGCAAGAATTCACTTTGTGCCAATGATGATTGCACTCAACAAACGATATACCTCTCATGAGAAATTCCCAAGCCTAGCACACCTTGATGCAAACATGACTAAAAATCCATTTGACTGGTTTATGGCAAAAGAAGAACGTTCCACTCATCACTTTCTGACTTACATGCGATCGTATACAGCACTTGACAGCCGGCTGGACTTTTTCGGATATGAAGCAGCAAAGCGATATATGTTTGACCGCCTCGAAAAAGATGGCACACTGTACAGCTATTTAAGTGCAAGTATTTTTATGGTCTATGCACTGATGAGTCTTGGATACTCGCCGGGACATCATCTCATTTTAAAAGCAGTCAAAGGCATGAAAAAGCTAGTCACTGTCTGTCAGGGCAGAATGTATGCAGAAAATTCCACATCCACAGTTTGGGATACAGCGCTTGTCAGTTATGCTTCTCAAAAAGCTGGCAAAAAACAAGAAGACCCAGTCATCACAAAGTCTTTCTTATACTTATTGAACCGGCAGCAAATGAAGAAAGCAGATTGGGCGATTCATAACCGGCATGCTGCTCCGGGAGGCTTTGGTTTTTCAGATATCAATACGAATAACCCTGATTGTGATGATACGCAAATTGTATTAAAAGCCATTCCGAAAACATACGCACCAGTTCAGTGGAAGCGAGGATTTCATTGGCTTCTTTCCATGCAAAACCGTGATGGCGGATTCTCTGCCTTTGAAAAAAATCAAGATCACTTCCTGCTTCGACATCTGCCGCTTGAATCTGCGGAGGATGCAGCAATTGATCCATCGACTCCTGATATTACAGGCCGCGTGCTTCATCTCATTGGTCTTGAAGAGAAAAATATGTCACCGCCTATTCAGAGGCAAAAAGATCAATGTGTCAAATGGCTCCTAGATCATCAAGAGAAAAATGGTTCATGGTTTGGCAGGTGGGGTGTTTGCTATATTTATGGAACGTGGGCAGCATTAACAGGTCTAAAAGCTGCCGGCATCCCCTCCACCCATCCTGCTGTCCAAAAAGCATGCCGATTTTTAAAGCAGATTCAACGAGCAGATGGCAGCTTCGGAGAATCGTGTAAAAGTGCAGAGGTAAAAACGTATGTCCCCCTTCCGTTTGGTACAGTGGTTCAGACGGCTTGGGCAGCAGAGGCACTTTTACAATATGAGAAGCCGGATGACAAAACGATTTTAAAAGCCATCTCATTTTTGATCCATCATCAGCAGCATACGAGTGAAGCCTTGCACTATCCAGTAGGCATTGGCCTGCCAAAGCAATTTTACATCACTTATCATAGCTACCCATTTGTCTTTCCGATGATGGCTTGTTCCACATTTTTAGAAGAAATGAGGCGTAAGAATGAATAAGGAAGAGTACCGTTTGCAGCTTAAAGAGTGGCTTAGCTCGATTCAACCCGCGATTCAAGATGACAACATCCGTCAGAAAGTAGACCATTTATGGTTTTCAATGGATGATGAACATTCCAGTGAACAAGAGTGGTACGAACTGGCAGAACGTATTGCTGAGGACATGAACCCACAAGAAGACATGCGAGAGGTAGCAGCTGGAAGTCACAAGTTACCTCCTCTCCCTTACCGGTATGATGCACTAGAACCGTTTATATCAAAAGAAATTATGTATTTGCATCACCAGAAGCATCATCAATCATATGTAGATGGTTTGAACCAAGCTGAGCTTGCATTAAAAAATGCAAGAAGAACCAATGATTTTAAAATGATCAAACATTGGGAACGGGAGCTTGCCTTCAATGGTGCGGGGCACTATTTACATTGTATTTTTTGGTTTTCCATGAGTCCTTCAGGAAAACGAAAGCCCACTGGACAAATGCTTCGTCTCATTGAACAATCGTTTGACAGCTATGATGCATTTAAATCTCAATTTTCAGCAGCGGCTAAACAAGTAGAGGGTGTTGGCTGGGCCATTCTCGTATGGGCGCCCAGATCTCAGCGATTAGAGATTTTACAAGCAGAACGCCATCAATTTTTGTCACAATGGGACGTGATCCCCCTTCTAGCCCTTGATGTATGGGAGCACGCCTACTACCTTCAATATCTGAATGAAAAAGCGAAATACGTAGATCGTTGGTGGAATGTAGTCGACTGGCGTGAGCCAGAAGCTAGGCTTAAGCAAGCACAGCAAGTGAGATGGACCCCTTTTTAAAACGATGCTCCATATAGGCTAATGCTTATATGGGGTATTTTTAGTTTACATAATTTTATTATTAACACCTTTATAAAGAATGGGTTGTTTTTTCAGAAAATTCGTTTAAAATAGAAAGGATATGTGAGGAAAGTGAGATGAAGCAATGAATGAACATTCTTTTAACCATTAGTCAATTTGCAGGAAGAACCTTTGCAATCTGGGTCATTATCTTTGCATGTCTTGGATTTGCTTTTCCTGACGTCTTTTCTCAGATTGGACCGTATATCCCTTTTTTACTAGGTGTCATTATGTTTGGGATGGGGCTTACGTTATCTGGTGAAGATTTTAAGGAGCTTTTTCGTAAACCTCTCTATGTGTTAATTGGGGTTTTGGCGCAGTACACACTCATGCCGCTGATCGCCTTTCTATTAGCTTACGGATTACGGCTGCCGTCTGAAATTGCAGTAGGCGTTATTCTTGTCGGCTGCTGCCCGGGCGGTACAGCATCCAATGTCATGACCTTCTTGGCAAAAGGCAATATGGCATTATCCGTAGCGGTCACAACGATATCGACCCTTCTTGCTCCCTTTTTAACGCCTCTCTTTATCTATATTTTTGCAAGATCATGGTTACCTGTATCACCGGAGGCATTATTTTTGTCGATTGTCCAAGTTGTGCTAATTCCTATTATCTTAGGGGTTATCGTTAAGGTATTTTTCAAAAAACAAGTAAACTATGCAGTTCAAGCATTGCCGCTTGTATCTGTTGCTGGAATTGTGTTGATCATTGCAGCGGTTGTCAGTGCAAATAAAGAGCAGATTCTTCAAACTGGATTGCTGATATTTGCCGTTGTTATATTACATAATGCACTTGGTCTCTTATTTGGTTACCTGATCGCAAAGTGGTGCAGAATGGATA
Organism: Bacillus sp. FSL R5-0712; assembly: GCF_038593285.1. NCBI lineage: Bacteria > Bacillati > Bacillota > Bacilli > Caryophanales > Bacillaceae > Bacillus > Bacillus sp. FSL R5-0712. Next base: position 1,964,399 of record NZ_CP151981.1, read on the forward strand.
TCCCTTCTCGTAGAGCGATCTCGATCGAAGTAGGCATGCAAAACTCCGGGCTCGGTGCAGCGCTAGCAACAGCACACTTCTCACCGCTCGCAGCCGTACCAAGTGCGATTTTTAGTGTGTGGCATAATTTATCTGGTTCCTGGCTTGCGACGTATTGGTCAAAACGAGGACAACATGACAGTGAAAAGAAAAAAAGCTAGCACCTTAACAGGTGCTAGCTTTTTATAATTGAAGATTATCCTTCAAGTAATAGCTGCTCAGGATCTTCAAGCAGATTTTTAATCGTAACGAGGAATCCAACTGCTTCTTTACCATCGACAATGCGGTGGTCATAAGAAAGAGCTAAATACATCATCGGACGGTTCTCAAAACGTTCTTCATCAATCGCTACCGGACGAAGCTGAATTTTATGCATCCCTAAAATTCCAACTTGCGGGCTGTTTAAAATCGGAGTTGAAAGCAGAGAACCAAATGTTCCGCCGTTTGTAATCGTGAATGATCCACCTTGTAACTCATTAAGAGACAATTTGTTATCTCTTGCTTTTTTCGCAAGATGACCAATTTCTTTTTCAATCCCCGCAAATGACAATCTGTCTGCATCACGGACAACCGGTACAACAAGTCCTTCGTTTGCAGCAACAGCGATGCCGATGTCATAGAATTTTTTCAAGACAAGCTCATCACCTTGAATTTCTGCGTTAAGCAGCGGATATTTCTTCAGTGCTGCTACAACTGCTTTTGTAAAGAAGGACATGAAGCCAAGCTTGACATCATTTTGTTCTAGGAAGGCATCTTTACGACGCTTTCTTAAATCCATTACCGCTGTCATATCGACTTCATTAAATGTCGTCAGCATCGCAGCCGTTTGTTGAACTTCAACTAAACGTTTTGCAATTGTTTGTCTGCGGCGTGACATTCTTTCACGTTCAATAGGCTTTCCTGGTTGTTCAGTTTGCACCGCAGCATTTGCTTTTGGCGCGGCTTTCGGTGCACTTGCAGGTGCTTCATTCTTTTGATAAGAAGCGACATCCTGCTTTCGTACCCTGCCCAGCGGATCTACGGTTGGAATCTCAGATAAGTCTAACCCCTTCTCTCTCGCTAATTTTCTAGCTGCAGGAGAAGCGATGGTTCTGCCATTACCAGCTTTCGGCTCTTCTTTCACTGCTTCTTCTTTTTGAGCAGCTGCCGGTTCTTCTTTCGAAGCTGGTGCAGAAGCTTGCTCAGGTGCTGGAGCTGCGGACTCGCTTCCGCCAGCTTCACCTGCTGCAATCGTTCCGATGACCTCTCCAACTTGTACAGTGTCACCAGAATCTTTCAGCACTTCTTTTAATACACCAGATTCTTCAGCAGTCAGTTCGACATTGACTTTATCTGTTTCAAGTTCTAGCAGGTACTCCCCCTGCTCCACATAATCGCCCGGCTGCTTTAGCCATTGAGCAATCGTTCCTTCCGAGATTGATTCCGCTAATTCAGGTACTTTAATTTCCGCCATTTTTCATTTCCCCCTTAGTTTTTGCGAGTCAAGCTATCAGATACAATTCGTTCTTGTTCTTTTTTATGCACAGTTGGATCACCCTCAGCCGTACTTGAACGTCTTCTTCGGCCGATGTAACGTACTTTTACTTTTTCAGGCGCAATTTCACGTAAATATGGCTCAATGTATCCCCAAGCTCCCATATTTTGTGGTTCTTCTTGCACCCATACGATTTCTTCTAAGTTTGTCAGCTTTGTTAAAATTCCTTTAATATCTTTGGCTGGGAACGGATATAGCTGTTCCACTCTTGCAACGTGAAGCCAATCCTTCGGCTCTTCCATTTGAGTAAAACGATCACTAATATCAATGGATACCTTCCCGCTAGATAGAACGAGACGCGATACTTTTTCGTGATCATGTACAAGACCTGGCTGTTCAAGAACTGGACGGAACTGTCCATCTGTTAATTCTTGGACTTCAGACAATGTGTTCGGGTTACGAAGCAGACTCTTCGGTGTCATAATCACAAGCGGACGAATCTCTTCACGAAGCAGCATTTTCGCCTGTCTTCTAAGAATATGGAAATATTGCGCTGCACTTGTCAGGTTCGCAACTGTCCAGTTATTCTCAGCAGCTGATTGCAGGAAGCGCTCTGTTCTTCCACTTGAATGCTCAGGACCTTGTCCTTCATATCCATGCGGCAGCAGCATGACTAAACCTGATTTTTGTCCCCATTTTGCACGGCCAGCTGAGATAAATTGATCGAAATACACTTGAGCCGCATTTGCGAAGTCTCCGAATTGAGCTTCCCAAATCACTAACGTTTCAGGAGAATAGACATTATAACCATATTCAAACCCGATGACTGAGCCTTCTGACAGTGGACTGTTATGAACTGTAAACGATGCATTCGCATCACTTAGTTCATGAAGAGCAATAAATTCATCTCCCGTTTGACTGTCGTGAAGAACAAGGTTTCTTTGAGCAAAAGTACCACGCTCTGAATCCTGTCCGGTCATTCGAATTGGCGTACCGTCTTTTAATATAGATGCAAATGCGAGTGCTTCTCCAAGTGACCATTCTACTTTACGGTCATCTGTAAACACTTTTGCACGTTTTTCAAGGATCCGCTTCAGTTTACCAAATACTTGGAAATCATTCGGCCAGCTGATCAATTCTTCATTCAGCTTTCGCAATACATCAAATTCTACTGATGTATCCACTGCTGGGAAGCCGTTTGATACAGGCTCTGGCAGTTCGATTTCTTGAATCGTATGCTCTTTCTTTGAAGGCACCTTTTTATAAGCTTCTTCTATTTTTGCTGTCACAGCCTGCTCGATTTCTTCACGCTGCTCTTTTGTCAAAAGACCTTCTGAGACAAGTTTATCTGCAAAGATATTCTTGACCGTTTTGTGCTTTCTGACCGCATCGTACAGCATTGGCTGAGTTGTAGAAGGCTCATCCATTTCGTTATGACCGTATCTGCGGTAACCGATCAAGTCAATAAGGAAATCCTTCTTGAAGCGTTTGCGGTATTCTACTGCTAGCTGAACAGCCGCTAAACACGCTTCTGGATCATCTGCATTGACGTGAACAATAGGAATCTCAAATCCTTTTGCAAGGTCACTCGCATATTTCGTCGAGCGAGATTCATTGCTTTCTGTTGTAAACCCGATCATATTATTGGCAATAATATGGATGGTTCCGCCCACTTGATAGCCTACAAGTTGGCTTAAATTTAATGTTTCTGCCACAATTCCTTCTCCAGGGAATGCTGCATCCCCATGAATTAAGATGGCTAACGCTTTTTCAACGTCTTGAACTGGATAGCCTTTTTGAGTACGTGATTCCTGAGCGGCACGCGTGCTTCCTTCAATGATTGGATCAATGAACTCCAAGTGGCTTGGGTTATTAGCAAGCGTGACTCTCGCACTCTTTGTATCTTCGTCTTTAATTTGACGGTCAGCTCCAAGATGGTACTTAACATCCCCTGTCCATCCGTAGCTGATGCCAATAGATCCTTCTGATGGAACGAGCTCTTTATTTGGCGCATGCTGGAATTCTGAGAAAATGATCTCATATGGCTTTCCTAACACATGTGCTAATACATTTAAACGGCCTCTGTGTGCCATTCCAATGTTAATATTTGAAGTCCCTTGTGTAACAGACTCTGAAATAATTTCATCAAGTACTGGGACAAGTGCGTCTAAACCTTCTATAGAGAAGCGTTTTTGCCCAACAAATGTTTTATGAAGAAACTGCTCGAACTGCTCAACTTCTGTTAATCTCTTGAATACAGAAACTAGTTTATCTGCTGGTTTTTTCTTAAATAGTTCACCAGATTCGATTGATTTTGAGAGCCAGTTTCGCTCTTCGAAGTCATGCACGTGATCAAACTCAAATGAAATGGTACGTTTATACGTATTTCTCAAATGGTTAATGGCTTCTATGCCGTTTGAAATGTGTTTTGGTGCATCCGGACTAATAATAGATATCGGAATATTCTTGACATCTTCTTCTGTTAAACCGTACTCCTTTAAAGGAAACAGTTCTTGTAATTCCTTTTCTTTGCGAAGAGGATTGACGGAAGCATTTAAATGGCCATACGTTCTGATGTCTTCTGCCAGTTTAACGACTGATGCTATCTTTTGGATTTGTTCAGAAGTAACTACGCTATTTTCTTTTTTCCCAATTTCCTCCTTCATTTCACTCGGTGGTGCACCAAGTTCATCAAATATGCCTCTTAGATCTTCATCAACACTAGTAGGATCCTGGACATATTGATCGTAGAGCTCGAGCACATAGCCGAGGTTCGGACCATGAAATTCTTCCCAACTCAACGGTTGTTTCACATCATTTTGAAACATTTTGAACACTACCCCCAACTTTGATCATCAAGTGATTGAACACTATCTCGATATAACTTCCAGAACACAATGACCAAATTTATGTAATAAAACGCTTCCAATAATATTCTACCACTGTTTTGGATTACTTTCTACATTCTTTGTTCAATTAAAGATAAAAAATTCACAGAAAAACAAAAAATTTAAATCATTCCGAAAAATAATTTGAAGAAAGGGGCAAAAGCTTATGCCCCAATGCTTTTATGCAGCAGTTTCTTCAGTAATGGATATAAAACATCTGGCAATGTATCGACATCTGGTACAAAAATGCTGAACTTGCCGTACATATCTTGAATGGTTTTCATCTGTGCTTCTTCTATCGGCGAATTGGATAAAAACACATTGATCACCTCAATGCCCTTTTTCCTCGCTTCAAGAACTGCTTCATGCGTATCGACAATCCCATTTTGTTCGTAGCTGAACGCAGCTGGCTCTCCGTCTGAAAAGACAATCAGAAACTTTTGTTCTTCTCTTCTCTTTAAAATCATCTTTGTCATTTGGCGAATCGCATAGCCATCCCGGTTATCCTCTTCTGGCTCAAGAGACATAATAGAAGGCCCTGCATCAAATAGAGAATCTTTGAACGACACAACTGTGTTGAAGTAGTTTGGCTGACTTGTTTCTGTTGCGTCGTTTGTATCTTCCCAAAACCCAACAATTTGATGTGGGACTTGCACGGATTTTAACGCTTCATGAAAGAGAACAATGCCTTTTTTCGTCTCATCCATCTTGTCAAACATGCTCGCTGAACAGTCTACTAATAAGGTGAAAACAGCATCAATCTGAGAAGACGGTGCCTGTTTTTTATAGAAAAGACGCGGGTTAGACTCTGTAAAGTAGCGAATCAGCTTTTTACTGAGACGTCCTGCATGAAGGTCTGTTTTAGGCCATGATTTTTTATGTTCAAGTGTTTTTTGGATCATTTGTTTTAAGCGTTTCTGATAAGGCTCAATTTCCTTCGCATGCTGCTTGTATGCATCGATTTGTTCTGGCTTAGGAGGATCTGGTGAAATCATGACTGGAAACGCATATTTGTTTTCTTTTCCATTCTCATAACCATCTGACCCGCTTTCTTCACCTTCAGCCTCTTCCAGCGCTTCAAGCTTTGAATAATCTTTTCGGTGTGTTTGCTTTGCAGAGCCCTGGACAGTTCCGAGTGCCTGATCTCCGTCATCACCTTCTCTTGCCGCATCCTTACCAAGATCACTTTTACCGCCGTGCTCTAAATCAAATTGAAGGAAGCTTTTGGATGGCGCTTCGGTTTCTCGATGCCACACTTCCATATACTCTTGGTGAATGTCTTCATCGCCTTCTTTTTCACGGTCGACTTTAATGTCCTCACTTAATTTAGGTTTTCTTTTTAAATCATGGAACAGCGGTTCTTTTGCCGCTTGTTCATAGTCCAATTCAGGGAAGAAAAAGTACGTATTCAGCATATCCTTTTCAAGAAGCTCATCGAAGCCTTCCATTAATTCTTTTACAATAACTGCGATGTCTGCTGTTGAACCCGCATCATACACACGTTCAAGACTTGACTCAATAAACGGAATCATCGGGTTGATCTGCTCATGAAGAGGCGGAATCTCTTCGAGCGGAGAATCAGCTGTCAGCTTCACATAAATCGCACAAAAGAGTGCATCTGTTAAAATACTTCGTTCTTGGTTAATCGTTAATTGTGTCTTAAAGTGACGCCGGTACAGCTCTCTTCTTCGTTTAAATACCTTTTTTGTTCCTGGGCGGTCATGTTTAATCCGCTCTTCGATCCGGATATCTTCAAACAGCATAAACAATTGTTTACATACATCAGGAATGGATAATGTATGAGCAAAGCGAATGATCTCCTGAAATACCGTAAGATCACTATAAACCGTGCCTACTGCACGAAGGAACACATCACTTTTCAGCCCTGCTAGCATATCTTCTTGTTTACGATCATCCCAAAAATGACTGATGAAAATTTTCTTTTCAAACGGTTCATAGTAGGACTGTACACCGTATTCAAGCTCGACATCATCACTTTTTGCTAACGTTTTGGCTAAATCCGTTAATTCCATAAATAAAAATGAATCGATTCTGCTGTCATTAAATTTAATGAATTTCAAAAGTCAGAACCTCACTCGAATAATGTTTGAGCGATATTTCTTACCGCTGCTTTTTCCCGGTCATCTTCCAGCTTTTCAACAATGCCTCGTTCAACGGCACGAAGCGGCGGGATGTACTGCGCAAGATCACAAGTATCCAGGAGTGCACGGATGGATGCTGCTTCTTCACTCACCTGTCCGTTATGAGCTTGTGTAATGAGGTCTGATGAGAGCTGAACGAATTGATCAATTAACCGCTCATCCTTTAAAACAGATTGAGATTGCAGTACATCTTTCAGGATACCGCCGCCGATATATGGAACGTCAATGACAACAAAACGGTTTTTTAACGCTTCATTTAGAGGCACTGTGCCGACATATCCTTCATTGATTGCCGCAATGACGCCAAAGCCTTCTTCTGCTCGAACAACCTCACCTGTAAATGGGTTTGTCATCATTTTTCTGTAGTCGAGTACACCATTTAAAATAGGAAGTGTTTCTGGCTTCGCCATGTTGATTTCATCAATATATAAAAGATGGCCTTTTTTCATTGCTTTTGTCACAGGCCCTTCAATGAATTCAATCGAAGCCACCTGACCATCATTGTGAATGGTTTTATAGCCAATCAAGCTTTCAGCATCAAGATCAACCGAGCAGTTCACACTGTGCATCGGCTGCTGAAAGAAAGCGGATAATGTTTCTGCTAGTTTGGTTTTACCTGAGCCCGTCGGCCCCTTTAAAAGAACGTTTTTTCCTAGTGCTAATGCAATCATGGCATCTTGAATGATAGAAGTATCCTGTGATTCATAGCCGCCTGTTCCAATAAGTGGACGAAATTCTTCTTCCAGCCCTTTTGCTTTTGCTTCAATCATTGCTTGAATTTCTTCTGGGAGTGATTGTTCGTTAAACATGTATGATTAATTCCTCTCTTCGATCATTTTCCTCACCAAGTATACTAAAAAAACCTTTATGCACTCAATACATAAAGGTTAGACTTCTGTTATTTTACCATTTCTTTTGTGATTGATCCGCAAGCGATGCGTTTCCCTGAGTTTCCAGAAGGGTTACTTAAATAATCATCTGCTTCTGCATGAATGATAAAGCTTCGCCCATTTTGATCGATTAATTGATTTGGGCCTCCCTTTAACGTCACATCTGGTACGTTCACAACCACATCAATTTGTCCATCTGCTCCTACCTCTAAATTAGGCATATCTCCAGCATGGTGCCCCTTTGGATTGTCAAAACCATGCTCTCTATGGGTTGGATTAAAGTGAGCTCCTGCCGTTTCAAAATCTGGCGTTTCACATATTCCTGTTTCATGAATATGAAAACCGTGAGGACCTGGCGGCAGCCCTTTCGCTTTCACATGCAGATCCAGCCCATTTTCTGAGGACTCTCTTATTTCAATGCTTCCTATTTTTTGCCCGCTTTCGTTTATGAGTGACGTCGTGACTGGTGCTTGTTTATGTGCTGAAACTTCGCTTGTTTCTTCTGTCGTTTCTTTTTTTGGCGGTGCATGACATGCTGATGCGGTAAAGATCAAACATATCATGATCATCCACACTGACTTTTTCATTTATGACTGCCCCCTTTTGTTATCAGTATGGACAATCACAGCAGCGGGCAAACAAAAAAAGCCGAAAATCGGCTTTTTTTAGAAGAAACGTTTTGCACCTAAGTAGGCTTTTTTCCAATATGGGTTACTTAAGTTCGAAATTCCTACTCCATTGTCACTTGCATGAAGGAAATTTCCTCCGCCAAGGTATAGTCCCATATGAGAAGGGCCTGCTTTGTACGTTGTAAAATAAACAAAATCTCCAACTTGTGGTGTGCTTACAGGAGTCATCATATTCCAGTAGCCAGCTGTGCTTAATCTGGATACAGATGAAACTTTGTTAATGAGATAGTAAACAAAGCCGCTGCAGTCAAATCCTGCTGGTGTATTACCGCCCCATCTGTAAGGAACGCCTGTCAGCTTTTTCCCCTCTTGAATCATTGTCGTGATCTTTGCGTTCATTGGTACATCGTTTTTGTTATTGTTGACTGGAGTTGTTGAACCGTTAGACGTAGAACCGTTCGATCCAGTTGAGCCGGAAGCTGCACCATTAATTTTTAATACTTGTCCAATTCTAAGCACATCACTTTTCAAGCTGTTGGCTGTGCGGATGGATTGAACCTGTACTTTGAATTGATTCGCAATTTTCCATAACGAATCGCCTGATTTTACAGTATAAGAGGTTGTTTTCCCGCTAGAAGACTGGTTACTATTTGAATTGCTTGGTTTAGTAGGTTTTGACTGACTTGGTTTTGATGCAGCCGTCCCTTTTACTTTCAATACTTGATTCGGATAAATCATATCAGATTTTAATCCGTTCAATGTTTTGATTTCACCAATCGACATATTTAGCGAATTCGCAATTTTCCAAAGAGAATCCCCTAATTTGACCTTGTATGTACTTGAAGACGATGAACTATTTGAGTTCGTTGTTTTATTGCTTGAGCTGGAGTTTGAAGATGAGTTTGAATTTGATGACTGGCTTCCGCTCGTCTTCGTGCTGCCAGATACCTTTAGCTTTTGACCAGGACGAATCAAGTCGCTGTTTAAGCTGTTTAGGCTTTTTAAGCTTGCAACTGACATTTTATGATTTTTTGCAATCAGCCATAAAGAATCCCCAAGCTTTACAGTATAGCTGGAAGTCGTTGAAGCACTTGATTTCTTTGCTTTTGACCCTGTTGACGAACTGGATTTCTTGCTTTTTTCACCAGGAATTTTTAAGCTTTGCCCTGCAAAAATCATTGTCGTTTTTAATTGATTAAGAGATTGAAGCTCCGAAATAGTTGTATTGTACTGTTCGGCAATCTTCCAAAGTGAGTCACCGCTTTTCACCTTGATCGTCTGTGCTTCTGCCGGTGCAGCAAACACAGCTGAGCCAGCGATCGCTGAAACTGTGAGGCCGGTTACTACTTTTTTCTTCATAAAGAAATCTCCGCCTTTCGTAATTTGGTCCATTAAGACTTATGTACTAGTTTTGAGTTTAGCATTTAATGGTTCTGCTTCTCTTGCACTATTTTATCTTTATTTCTATTATATTACTCGACATGAAGACGTTGGGCAATAACAAATAGGCTAAAGCAGCCAACTCAAAATGCTAAAAAACAAAGCCATATCGTTTCTATCGGCTGTTTGTTGTATTTATAAACATTTTTTAAGGAATTTTTAAGTTGACGTTTAGAAATTTGTCAAAACAAGCACACTGCTAGTTTCATAGTTCTATTCTACATGACAAATTTTTCTGTATCAAATGACTTTTTACTTAATTGGTCGATTTTTCTCCGCAAATAAAAAAGCATCCTTCCGAATGAAGAATGCAGCGTTCGTTTTTATTTTCTTATTTCCGGATCTTTTACGGTAAGCGGGTAAAGCACGCCTTCTTTCGCAAACGACATTTTTCCCGTTTCTTCTGATACGACAAGAACAAGTGCATCGGTCATACCAGAGAGTCCGATCGCTGCTCTATGCCTTGTGCCGAGCGACGGGCTCACTTTTTTCGATGTAAGCGGCAGCACATTTGCAGCAGAAACAAGTGTATTTTCTTTGACTAAAAGAGCACCATCATGCAGTGGATTTCCCGGATAGAAAATGCTTTCTATTAAGGAAGCGCTAATTTTCGCATGAAGGTTTGTCCCTTTTTGAATAAAATCCTCAACCTCATCGCGTCTTTGGATCACAATGAGTGCTCCATGCTTTTGTTTTGATAAATTCTCAATGGCTAAAGAAAATTGAGCAAATCCTGGTGTGAATTCTTCCATATACGCTTGTAAATAAAACGACGAGGCCTCTGCATGCATTTCATTAAACTGATCATGCAATGCTTCGAGATCACAAAGTAAACACTGCTCTGTTTCATCAAGAGAATCAATGATGTCACTTGCATCCTTCATAATGTTCATTAAATGTGTTCTCATCCCGGCTTTAAATATCACTTCTTCGTTCGTCCGATGGATCATCTGATCTTTTCCCCCCTTCTTTCGCTTGTTGTTATAAAATAGCAAATTGTGCACATTCTATTTGTATGGAGGTGAGCTTAATATGACCATTCAGAAAATCATCCAATATGCTTGCAGCATTTTAGGTGTTGTCAGTCTTTCTTTTATTTATGCCCAAATGTTTAAAAAAACGAAGCCATCTAAGAAAAATAATCCGACGGAGAATTGATTTTTTTACATAGCATGATATAATTCCTCTCGTTATTTCTGTTCAGAGAGGAACTTATGATGAGAGAAACGAATAGCATTCGAGCAAAGCTGACACTATTTTTAACCATTTTGATTCCGATTTTAATCACCCAAGCAGGTCTTTCGCTTATTACCTTTTTAGATACGGTGATGTCTGGAAAAGTGAGTGCAGAAGACCTTGCGGGTGTTGCGATCGGTTCTAGTATTTGGACACCTGTTTATACGGGACTTGCCGGGATTTTGATGGCCGTTACTCCGATTGTGGCTCAGCTGATGGGCGCTGGGCATAAAGATGATGTTCCCCGGGCTGTCTTTCAGGCGATCTATTTGTCCTTTCTTTTAAGTATCGCTGTAATTGTCATTGGTACGATCAGCGTTCCTTACATACTCGGAGGACTTGGACTCGAGCACTCTGTAGAGGATATTGCCCGGCATTTCCTCAGCTTTCTTGCTTTTGGCATCATTCCGCTGTTTGGTTATTCGGTGCTAAGGTCATTTATTGATGCATTAGGGAAAACACGTGTGACAATGTTCATCACGCTCACAGCACTTCCTATTAACTTTGTTTTAAATTACGTATTTATTTTTGGGAATTTTGGCTTTCCAAAGCTTGGGGGCGCGGGTGCCGGTCTTGCATCTGCAATGACGTATTGGGCGATTTTCATCATGAGTATTTGTATTGTCATTAAAGCAGAACCATTTGCCTCATTTCGTTTGTTTCAAAAACTGCCTCGAATGAATATCTCCCGTATAGGGCAAATACTGAAAATTGGCCTTCCTATCGGGTTTGCGATCTTTTTTGAAACGAGTATCTTTGCAGCAGTGACCCTATTAATGGGGCACTTTGATACCATTACTATCGCCAGTCACCAAGCAGCGATGAACTTTGCTTCTATTCTTTATATTTTACCGCTTAGTATCTCAATGGCATTAACGATCGTTGTTGGGTTTGAAGCGGGGGCTAAGAGGTATAAAGACGCGCAAAGCTACAGCTATATCGGCATTGGAACGGCGGTATTATTCTCATTATGTACGGCCGCCCTCATCTTGCTATTCAGACCAGAGATCGCTGGTTTATATACAGCTGAATCAGCTGTTTTACAAATGACACAGCACTTTTTGATTTACGCGATCTTTTTCCAGCTGTCAGATGCGATTGCTGCACCTATTCAAGGGGCTCTGCGCGGCTATAAAGATGTGAATTATACGCTGATTGCTGCTTTTGTCTCTTACTGGGTCATCGGTCTTCCTGCCGGTTATCTCATTGGCACATATACCTCCTTTGGGGCGTTTGGTTATTGGATCGGACTGATTGCCGGGCTTGCCGCAGGCGCTATCGTCCTCTTTATCCGTCTCAGATTGATTCAAAAACGTCAACTCAGGCATGTATCGAATCACTAAATACAACACAAAAAAGCAGCTGACATAGATCAGCTGCTTTTTTGTTTAGTCATTCCATTGATACGTCCAGAAAATTTCTTCATCAAACCATTTTTGGACAACTGGTTCTTTGTTTTTCAGCTTTTGTTCAAGCTCTCTCAGCATGCCCTCTGTTTGCGTTCTATGCGCTCTCAGTGCATTTAATTTGATATCTGCAACATCTGTAATATCAATCACAATATCCGCATGTCCAAGGACTTCTTCTCTATTCTTCGTAATGGCCATGCAGTATGTGACAGGACGGTCTTCTTTTTTCTTGCGGTAAAGAGCACGAATCACAGCTTCACCTGTCGCATCATGATCAGGATGTACACCGTGTCCTGGATAAAACGTCACAATGAGTGTCGGTTTGACTTCATCAATGATGGTTTCCATCACATCTGCCAAATACTCGTCGTCTTCAAATTCCAATGTTTTATCACGCAGGCCAAGCATACGTAAGTCTGTGATATCCATTTCTTTGCAGGCATTGATTAATTCCTGTTTTCTTAATTCAGGAAGTGTTTCACGGTTCGCATATGTTGGACTTCCCATATTTCTGCCCATTTCTCCAAGTGTCCCGCATGCATATGTGACGGGAATTCCGCGTTTTCTGTTTTGTGCAATGAGACCAGCAACCCCAAAAGATTCATCATCGGGGTGAGGCAGCATCACTAGTACATGTTCGTTCATGACTTGTCACCCTTTCTTCTACACCTGAAATGGTGTTTCACTAATTTGTAATGAGATCGCTAGTTTGCCGTCTGGCAAGTGTCCAGCTAATAGCAGGCGGCCTTGGTCATCAAACACATAATCGGTTAATCCTTCTGCGTAAATCCAGCCATCTTCTGTTTTCATTCCAACACGGTATGGACCTTGTCCTTTTATTTTCGCCTGTGAATAGACGACTTTCGCGTTGCGGATATACGCAACAACCGTCATATTTTGTTCATTTACATGAGCTGAATAAGAACCAGTTGTCGTTTCAAGATGAACGAAGACTGGACGATTTAAAAACGATTCAAGATGTGCTGTGACATCTTCCGTTTGAATTGGTTTCATGAGTGGTTCCTTCCTTCATTTTGAATTAATTCTCGCAGCTTTTTCGTATGTAAGCTGATCAGCTGCAGCTGATGATCATGCTTAAGCTCACTTTCTAAAATTCTCTCCACAGCAAGCACATACTTTTTGTGTAATGGTTTCCTTGCCCGCGGATGTGTTCGTGCATCAAGTAAATCATCACATATGGCCTCGTGTAAAGAAGACATATCATCAACATCAAGCTGACGATTTTTCCATAAAGATTGATAGGCGGCTGCAAGCTCATGAGCTGACGACATATGATCACCTCTACAGTTTTGGTAACAACTTATTATGACATGATCCGCCTGCAAAAAAAAGCAAACTGCTCGTTTGGCTTAATGAGAATTCGCTGTTTTTTTCATGCGTAATTGAGAGGTGGTAAACAGTAAAATCGCCACCCAAATACAAAGGAATGTCACAATTTTAGCTGCGGATAAGTGTTCGTGATAGACAAACAGCCCTAAAAACAGCGTAATTGTCGGTGCAATGTATTGCAAAATGCCCACTTGATAAAGAGGAATTCTTTTTGCGCCTTCTGAGAATAAAAGAAGCGGCACGGCTGTAAAAACGCCTGCAAAAAATAAGAGACCGAGCGACCCGAAGCTGTTAGGATTCATAGTCACGACAGGTTCTTTTAAGAAAAATAATAAGTACACAAGTGCAGCCGGTGCGAGAAGCAGCGTTTCAATCGTCAAACCAATCGCGCTCGTGAAGCTCATCCTTTTTTTAATCAAACCATAAAAGCCGAAGCTAAGAGCTAATAAGAAAGCAACGACAGGAAATGACCCGTATTGAACTGTTGAAAGGATCACCCCAAATGCGGCAATGAGGATGGCAATGGTTTGCCATTTATTTAGTCGTTCTTTTAAGAAAATAATGCCTAATAGAACGGATACAAGCGGATTAATATAGTACCCTAAACTTGCTTCTAGCATAAGACCATGATTGACTGCCCAAATGTAAACATACCAGTTGACCGAAATTAAAATAGCAGATAAAAGTAATGAAAAAAATGCTTTACCATCCAGTATGAGACCCTTCACAGTCTGCATTGCCGGGCGGACTTGTTTTAAATACAAAAGAATACCGCACATAAACACAAATGACCATAAAATTCTGTGCGCTAAAATTTCGCCTGACGAAATATGCTCCATCAGCTTCCAATATAACGGGAATAAACCCCAGAGTGTAAAAGATGCTGCCGTGTAGAGAACACCTTTTGATTGCTGTTCGTTCAATGTAACCATCCCTTTCTAAATCTAACGTATATTATAGCACGCACGCCGGCGAATGGGCATATACTAATTCAGGGCATTTAGAAAGGATGATTCACATGTTCGACTGGAACCGATTATTCCCTTTTCAAAAGCAGTTCTCAAAAGAAGTCTTAAAGAATTCAGATCCTAAAGACGTTGAGCAGTATGTCAATCAAGTCATGGAAAGTGTATTCGGCTCCAATTATCCTGCTCAGTTCCCATTTCAGGATCCCCTTTCTCAAAATCAAAAAACGAGAGAAAATGATGTCGAAAAAGAAAAAGAGCCAGAAGTCGAAGTGTTCGAGACGACTGATCATGTGTTTGTCAAAATTGAACTTGCTCGTCCGAACACAGAAAAAGTCAAAATCAAACATACAGCCAATCTGCTGTTTATTGATCATTTTCCTGAAGAAGGGACGCAGAAGAAAGTCGTTCTCCCTGCTGCTGTGAAACGAAAAGGAACGAAGGCGTCATATCAAGACGGCATTTTGGAAATTATGTTTTTAAAGCATGATGATCCAGGAATTTCTGAAATTGATATTCCATTATAAAAAGCCTGCTTTAAGAACGGAAGCAGGCTTACTCTTTTTTCTTAATAATATGGTGGATATCCGCCGCCATAAGGTGGTGGAGCAGGCGGTGGCGGCGGGTAGTATGGACGGGGATAATTAAAAATCGCACTTCCTAGAAATCCGCCAAGCAGTCCGCCGACTAAAGGAGCGCCAAAACCAAAAAACAAAGGGACTCTGGATTCATATGGCGGAATGCCAGGGGCGCCGCCTCGAAAATACGGAGTATGAGGGTACATGCATTTCTCCTCCTTTGTCATGTGCCTAACATCAGCATATTCATCAGGAGTCAAAATGTTTGGGCAAACCTGAAACTAGGCTTGCTCCTTTTTCCCGTGTGAGTCTGTATACTCCCCTGCCCACCGAGATACCTCATGAAACACATCATGTAACGCATTCCCTTTTTCAGTTAAACTGTAAATGACTTTGACAGGCGTCTCAGGCAGGACAGTCCGCTCTATAATCCCTTCTTGCTCAAGCTCTTTTAAACGCTCTGCGAGCATTTTTTGACTGATCGTCGGGATCGTGTCTGTAAGGTCTTTAAAACGCTTTGGTCCATCAAGCAATACATGTATAATGAGACCGTTCCACCTTTTGCCTAGGAGTAAAAAAGCTTGCTGAATGTGTGGACATAATTGGAATTCCATAAATTTCAGCCTTTCTTTTCATGATTGTTTGACAAACTAACGGTGTACAATTTAAAATAACTCTAGTTACAATAAGTAAGTTTCTCACTTTTTAGTTATTGTACCATATTATTTGCAAAAACGGGAGGAAATATCCATATGGCGACCGATCAAAAAACAATTGACATCTTAAAACAAAGAGCTTCAGTAAAAGAGTATGATACTTCTCATGAAATGACAAAAGAAGAGTTAATCGAGCTTCTTGAAATCACAACAAAAGCACCATCTGCTTGGAACCTTCAGCATTGGCATTTCACTGTTTTCCATAGTGCTGAAGCAAAAGCAAAATTACTTCCAATCGCTTACAACCAAAAGCAAGTATCACAAGCATCAGCTGTTATTGCTGTTCTAGGTGACCTTGAAGCTAACCAAAATGGCGAAAAAATCTACAGTGAGCTGGCTGAACAAGGCTTCATTACTGAAGACATTAAAGAAACATTGATGACTCAAATCAATGGAGCATACCAAAGCGAGCAATATGCACGCGAAGCAGCGTATTCAAATGCTTCATTAGCTGCTATGCAATTAATGATTGCGGCCAAAGCAATGGGCTATGATACATGTGCAATGGGTGGTTTCAGTAAAGACGCGTACATCAAAGAATTCAATGTAAGCGGCCGCTACGAGCCGGTTATGCTGATTTCAGTTGGTAAAGCAGCGAAAGAAGCTCATAAAAGCAACCGTTTCGACATCGAAGAAGTATCTGATTTCCTTTAAAAATTGGCAAAGCCTCAGCCTTTATGCTGGGGCTTTTTTATTGGCTTTAAATATTATTTCTACATACTTTCTTTCACCTTCCTCCTCTTTACAACTTCACTCTTTCTCCTTTTTCAAGAATGAAAGCGTTATATTAGTATGATATTCACCAAAATGATTGTTTTTTCTGAAAATGGTCTTGTGATCTAATCTGACAACTGCTATTATTATGAAATTACAAAATATTCAGGAGGAAATCATGAACAAAAAATTGATGCTGGCACTACTAATCGCGATTCCATTCATCGGACAGCTCGCATTGCTGCCTTTTGCGAACCGCATTCATCCATTTGTCATCGGCCTACCCTTTTTCCACTTCTGGCTCTTACTATGGATTGTACTCACACCAATTTGCACATTTATCATTTATAAGATGCAACATTCAAATGGAGGAACTGACTAATGCAAGGAAATTTAACAGCTTTATTGATTACTGCAAGTATTATTTTCATCGTCGTGGTCATCGGATTTGCCGCTGGTCGTGACAAATCATCAAGACAGTCAGTAGAAGAATGGTCTGTCGGCGGAAGAAAATTTGGCGGACTGCTCGTATGGTTCCTCGTTGGGGCAGACTTATATACAGCGTATACTTTTTTAGGGCTTACAAGTACAGCTTATACAGCTGGAAGCGTCGCTTTTTTCGCTATTCCTTATTCAGTCCTAGCTTATTTTATTGCTTATTTCTTTTTACCGAAACTATGGACGGTTGCGAAAAATCACAACCTTACAACACTTGCCGATTATGCACGTGAGCGGTTTGACAGCAAGCTGTTATCCAGTTTGATTGCGATTGTTGGAGTACTTATGCTGATTCCTTATATTTGTCTTCAGCTGAGCGGAATTCAAGATACGTTAACTGTCGCTGGAACTAATTATATTAATGTGAATGCAGTAGTTATTATTTCATTTATTTTAGTCGCACTTTATACATTTTTCAGTGGTATTAAAGGTCCTACATATACAGCCATTATTAAGGATATTCTCGTTTGGGTGATCATGCTGTTTATGGTCGTTTCACTGCCAATTATTCATTTTAACGGCTGGACACCGATGATGAGCACGTTAGCCAAAGAAGCCCCTCAGCTTCTAACGATCCCTGAAGGCGGTCCTAAGGGCATTTTATGGTTCATTACTGCTTCAGGCGTTTCTGCCCTTGCTTTGTTTATGTGGGCACACGCAGCAACTGGGGTTTTTACAGCCAAAAGCGCAGATGCCATCCGTAAAAACAGCATGTTTTTGCCCCTTTATAATATTGTATTGATTTTGGTCATCTTCCTTGGATTTATTGCTTTTTTAGTCTTACCAGAAGATACAAATCCAAGATTTGCTCTTCTTCATTTAATTCAAACATCATATGGCGGTGTGATGCAGGGACTCGCTTATTCAACGATTGCACTGGCTTCCCTCATTCCATGCTCCATCATGGCCATTGGCGCATCGAATTTATTTGCCAATAATTTATACCGTGACTTAATTCATCCGAATGTGTCACCTAAAAGATTGACCATCATTACACGTTCGATGGTGTTTATCGTCATCGGGCTCGCTCTTTTATTCGGAATGCTGTTCCCAACTGCACTTGTCACGCTTCAGCTCATTGGTGTTTCAGGAATGGTTCAAATATTCCCAGCTATTGCCATCAGCTTATTCTGGAAAAAACAATCGAGAGAAGCAACGATTGCCGGTTTAGTCGTTGGAATCATCGTTACCTTTACAGCGAATATCTCACAAGTTACGTTCGGTCTTTATGAAGGTTTTCTTGGTTTACTAGCAAACGTCGTTGTCATCTTGATTTTGAATCCATTCTTCCAAAAGAAAGTCACATCCAATTCTGTCATGAATGATCTATTTGAAAAGGATCATGAAAAAACAGAAGCAATCACAAACGAAGTGTAAGGATAAGAAAAAGCAGTCCCCTGATGAGGACTGCTTTTTTTATTTCATTTCTTTTTTCAAGACTTCAATGGCTTTTTTCATTTGTGTATCGTTGTTCTTTAGCTTATCTTGGATCTTTGTCATCAGAACGGTCGTTGTATCTCCTGTCAGAATACCGTCTGCCTTGAGATCGTTGTCTGTTTGGAAGCTTTTGACGATAGTCTGGAATGCTTGATCGTACTCACCGTTTGCTTTTGCTTTGTAGCCGAGCGCTTGGAACATTTTTTGAGCTGCTTTGACTTCATCTCCGTTGTCATTTAGCTCATATGATTTTTTCGGGCTTAAGTACGGCAGCTTTGCATAACTTGGGAGAGCTGCTTTCACCTGTGGTTCGATACCTTTTTTGTGAATCCAAGAACCGTCTGGTGTCAGCCATTTTGCAATGGTTAACTTGACACTAGAACCATCATTGTAGTTTTGCGCATTTTGAACAGTTCCTTTGCCAAACGTCTTTTCACCCACAATTTGAATGCCTGAAGATTGGTGCAGAGCCGCCGCCATGATTTCAGCAGCGCTGGCTGAACCGCCATTTACAAGGACAACTGCCGGCTGATGGACTTTGCGTTCTTTTTCAGCCTTGTACACTTGTTTCTTCCCTTTTTCTTCAACCTGCATGATGACTTTCCCTTTATCAATAAAGTCATTGCTCATTTCAATGGCTTCTGTCATGATGCCGCCTGGATTATCTCTTAGGTCAATGACAAAACCTTTTGCCCCTTTTTTCTCGAGGTCATCAATTGCTTTATCCAGCTCTTTCGATGTGGTTTCAGCAAAGGACGTAATTTGGATTTCTCCTATTTTGTCTTTTGTGAGTTTTGCATACACCGTTTCAAGCGGAATCGTGTCTCTTGTGATGGTCACATCTACATTGCCGACTCCTTGACGGTTAAGATGCAGCTTAACATCCGTTCCTTTTTTCCCTCTGATGAGAGAGACTGCTTTATTGACCGACATTCCTTTGGTGCTTTTTCCATCCACTTTTAAAATATGATCATGAGGTTTCAAACCAGCTTTTTCAGCAGGAGAGCCTTTAATCGGCGCGACAATTAAAATTTGTCCATCCTTCTCTTCAACTTGTGCACCAATTCCTTCAAATGAAGAAGAAATGGTATTGTTAAATCCTTCGGCTTCCTCCTGATCCATATATGTAGAGTATGGATCATCAAGTGATGCAATCATTCCTTGGATCGCACCATCTACTAGTTTTTGATCATCCGTTTTTTCGTAATACTCATCCTTTACCTTCGTATACGCAGCCATGAGTTTACTAAACTTCTCGTCTCCTGAGACGCTGACAGCACCTTGTTTTGTGATCACAAATGTAATCGCTGAGGACAGTGCAGCAGTCACCAGAATGGCTACCACGAACTTCATTTGTTTTTTCAAAAAAACACCACCTTTATCTCCTTTCATTATTATCAAGGACGATGCTTCATCCGTCAACCAAAGGATCAACTTCTATTTGAAAAGATAAGCCATTTGCCTCTCTATTGCATAATCTTTAGAGAGGAACAGGATAAAGAAAGAAGGGATTATATGAGTGATTATGTAGAAATGCTTGCTTATTTTGGCGTATCAGGTGCCCATCCTGGCGGAATTGAGTTAACAAAAACGATGATTGAGCATATAAAACTGCCGCCTCATGCACGAATACTGGACGCTGGATGCGGTACAGGACAGACCGCCGCCTATTTAGGAAATATAGGTTATCAGGTGGAGGCCATTGATACGCATCCATTGATGATTGAAAAGGCGAACCTGCGATTCAAACGGGAGGAACTGCCGATCCGTGCTTTAGAGGCATCTATTGAGCAGCTGCCCTTTCCAGATCAAGCGTTCTCTCTACTCATCAGTGAATCTGTTTTAAGCTTTACCAAGCTGCCTGATGCACTAGCTGAAATCAAACGAGTGCTTGCTCCTGGCAGTCAATTGATTGCAAATGAAGCTGTGTTAAAAGCCCCTCTTACCCCTGAAGAGCTGGCAGCTGTTCGAAATTTTTACGGCTTTCACTCGCTCTTGTCGCTTGAAGAATGGAAGGAGCAGTTAACAGCAGCAGGCTTCCGTGACATTCAGATTCTTTCATTCGATGAACATATGGTGCAGGAGGAACCGACAGAGATGGAATTATCTGAACACATACCGCCTTCTCTTTACGAGACACTGCAAACACACTACGATCTCATTCAAGCACACCGAAAGCAGTTAAGTCACATTCTATTTGAATGCACCGTATAAAATGAGCGAATCTCCTATATGTTTTGTCCAAACTCTATGAAGTCTCTCGCATAGGATAAGAGTGAATAGAGTTTTGTCATAAGGAGGAAAAACATGGAGCGCTACTACAAGCTTTGTCAGCAGCACATGGGGAAAGTCGCTAGAATTACTGACCGTAATGGCAGAGTACACGTCGGACGCATTGAGCGTGTGACAAACCGCAAAGTTTATATTCGTCCAGTCGGCGGGTCTCGCGGAGGCTTTGGCTTTGGCTATTGGGGCGGATATTATGGCTGGGGTGCAGCGTATGGCATCGGCCTCGGTTTCATTACCGGCTTCGCATTAGCAGGATTGTTCTTTTTTTAAAAGAAGAATAAGAGAAGGCCTCCCGAATAGCTGGGAGGCCTTTAACTTGTTTAGATTTTCTTTACTTTGTTCATGTATTCTTCAAATGTTAAATCATGATCATGCATCGCTTTTGCGGCTTCTTTTCCCACATAGCGCAGATGCCACGGCTCATATTCGTATTTCGTAATGTCTTCTTTTCCTTTTGGATAACGGATGATAAAGCCATATTTATAGGCGTTTTTAGCCACCCATTTGCCATCTGGTGTTTCACCAAACTTTTCAGAGATCTCAAAACCGGCACTTTTTGAGGAAATGTCCATGGCTAAACCTGTTTGATGTTCACTTTCGCCCGGTAAAGCGACTGCTTCTTGTGCTTTTTCTTTGCCTTTTAATTTGACCTCACTATCAAAAATGACTTTTTGACGGTCATAGGAGCGATAGCCAGATACTGCAGCAAGCTCGAAGTTTTCCTTTTTTGCACCTTTGAATAACTTCTCAAGCGCTTCCGCTGCTTCTTTGCGGATATATCGCTTTTCAATATCTTCCGAAAAAGAGAATTCTACTTTTGGTACAACAAGATCAGAAGGTTTATAGGTTCCTGGTAATGCATATTCTTTGTTGACAAGTGCTAGCACATTTTCAGGATTTTGAATGGTTTTCAGACCGCTCACAACCTTGATGTCATTGAAATATTCACTCTTTAACGTCAGCTCTTGATTCGATGAATCTGCCTTATCGTTTGAGTTGTGCTGGGGAGATGAACTTGCTGCGTTTTTTTGTTCGTTTGTTTTGTTTGATTCAGATGTACCGCTTTTTTGATCCAGCAACTGGCAGCCTGATAGCGCGGCTGTCAAACCAAGAATCGATGCGATTGAGAGTATTTTGTAGCTTTTCTTCATGACATACCTTCCTTTTGCTCTTCTAAAAAAATAAAGATGCGCTACATTGTAGCACACCCTTTATACTATTATAAAACGGAGTCTAGCGCAATTAAGATCATTTCATCAAACGTTGTTTGACGCTCTTCAGCCGTTGTTTCTTCTCCTGTTAGAACGTGGTCACTCACAGTCAAAATGGATAACGCTTTTCGATCAAATTTTGCTGCAAGAGAATAAAGAGCGGTTGTCTCCATTTCGATCGCTAGGATACCATATTGAGCCATGAGCTCAAGTGGTTTTTCATTGTAAAATTGGTCTGCTGTAAATACATTTCCGACACGTACAGCGACATTTTTTGCTTCTGCTGTGTCGTAGGCTTTCTTGAGCAGGCCAAAATCAGCGCATGGCGCATAATCAATCGGTCCAAAAGCCACACGATTCATTTGTGAATCTGTTGATGATGTCTGGGCTAAAATGACGTCACGTACATTGACATCTCTTTTGATGGCTCCGCAAGATCCAACGCGAATTAAGTTTTGAACATCATAGCTTTGAATGAGTTCATTCACATAAATTGAAATAGACGGTACGCCCATTCCAGTGCCCTGTACAGAAACACGTTTCCCTTTATAGGTTCCAGTATAGCCATACATTCCGCGCACTTCGTTATAGCACTCAACATCTTCTAAATATGTATCTGCAATATATTTCGCACGAAGCGGATCGCCTGGCAGCAATACCGTTTCTGCAATTTGTCCTTTTTCTGCTCCAATATGTACACTCATTTTTTAGCCTCCACTTACGTTTACTATGTATTTTATCCTATTTATTATAAACGATCGAGCTTAAAAAAGAAAATACCAGCTGGATCTCCAGCTGGCATCATTCATTATCTATTTAACCTATCGTCATTAGTCGTTCACTGCGTTTCCACCCTGCCGGAGAGAGCTGATAATAGCACTTCCCCTTTTTCTTATCATCAATCACAACAATATCACCTGTTGTGATAAACCGCGCATTGTAATCATTAGGGACTGTATCATGTACATTAAATGTCGAGAATGCTTTTTCCAGTACATCAAGGTGTGTTCTGCCGCCAATCTTTGTCCGGTACACAGGCTGATGCCCGCTTGCAGCGCCATATTCAGGTGTCTGATAAATGGTTAAGTGAAATGCTGAAGGTTTCTTTTGAAAAAATCTCAACGTCAATTGCATTCAAATCCCTCCCCTTTTATATAAAATTGGCTGGGATCTGTCCATTTCCTTCTTCTATTTTTGTCGAATGACAGGCAATCTTTCGTCAATCTTTTTACAAACGAGAAATAGAGCGAGTCCTATCGCAAAGCCTCCTGCAACATCTGTCAAATAATGCACCCCGATATACATCCGGCTGATGCCAATGGCCAGAACGCAAAGCCCTGTGATCAAATAGACGATTTTTTGTCTTTCTTTCAGCCATGGGATTATTTCAACTAATAGATAAGCAATAAAAGGGTAGATTGTGGCTGCATTCATCGAATGTCCGCTCGGAAAGCTGTAATACGTTTCAACTACAAGGTGATCAAAGGCCGGACGCTCTCTAGCAAACAGCCCCTTTAATTCATGATTGATTGTTTTTTCTGTGAGATATAATAGAAAAAGCATCATGATAGAGTAGTAGCGCTTATACATAAACAAGACCACACTAAAAATGAGCATGATTGGAACGAGCAGCGCGCTGATGCCTAAGTCCGTCAAAGCCAGCATGACATCATTTAAAAAAGGGAGTCTGATGCTTTCAAACCATAGGATGATCTGGTTGTCCAAATCTTGAAAAGCCCCAGATGCCATGAGCGCAGCAATGGCGCCAAATAAAATGAAAAGAAATAGGATGTACACGCGAAGGATTCCCCTCCCTCTCTCTTCAGAATCTCTTCAAAGTATAGTGCCTACCACGCCTCTTCTTCAACTATCATTGCTTTTTTCAGCATATATTCAAATGTAATGTCAGCCAGCTCAAATGTTTCAAGCTCAGCAGGTATGTACCCTCTTTTGATCAGCTCCACGTAGAAGAACTCCGCAATTTCCTCTGTATCAATCACCAAATCTGCTTCTTTCATTGCATTCCGCCTCCTTTTTTATGATGTATGAACGCCGGCTGTTTTTTATTACAGTTTGTCATAATGGCTCATTCCATACATATAAATGCAGTAAACAAAAAGAAAAGGGGCTTGAAAGAATGAAATGGTTAAGCATATTAGATGGAGAAACTTTTGATCAGGTGATGGGCCGTATCTTGAGGGGATGGTTTTATGTGATTGCATTTTTCTGTGTGCCTTATTTTTTATTCGTGTTAGGACAAGTCTTTCTTTAACCAAAATGTTCGTGTAAACTTTCCAAAATAAAATCCATCATATCCTTATATTCTGGATCTTTGAAAAATTCATAGAGAATTTTATAATCGTTATAAATATCAAGAAGCTCATCCACTATAGATACAGCCAGAAATTCAAGTGAAGATTCGCTTTCTTGTTTCTCTTCTAGCTGCAATAGAGCCGTTTGGACCATATCTTCTTCTAACTCTTTTGAGGTTTCTCCGACGTAATGCACAAAAAGAAGCTGATGAACAAACTGGTCCATCTCATATTTTCTTAGGACAAGCGTTAAATCTTCCTCTTCTGTTTCCAGCCACTCTCCGTCTTTCAGCCTCGTGAGTTCGTAAATGACATCTTCCCAGCCATCTTCAAGGTAGCGCCAAATTTCAGTCCGATGACCAATGATTTTAAATAGCTCTTTTCCGTAATCTTTTACATATACAACATCGCCAATGAGGAACTCATATTCAATGTCCAGCTTTTCTGTATCGACAATCACTCCGCTATACTCATCGTAAAGCTGAAGTGATGTTTCAAAATAAAGCACCTCATTATGATTGACCTCATATAAATAGTGCTGGTCAATTTGATGGACTTTTGTAATCGTTCCGACTGTGCCGTACATGACAACGACGACAATATCCCCTACTTGATATTTTGGTGCTTTCGCCTTCATTCTGTCTCCCCCTTGCCCGACTTTTGGTCTTAACGTATCGTATGCCGGCGCAAGGAATTCTGCATGGGCAACCACACCATGCAAAACGCCATTTTATTTCTCATGAAAAAACCGCTTCTCCATTCGGATAAGCGGTTGTGTGTTATTTTTTTTTGACTTCTACTTCGTATTGCTCAAACGCTTCGTCAAATGTTGTCATTGAGCTTAAATAATCACCATTTAATTCTAAATAAGCGCACAGCTCATGATAATCTGTGGAAGCTTTAGGAAAGCTGTGATCCTCATACGCAGCATTTGCGAAATGGCTGATTTCATCTTTCGGTTTTGGATGTCTGAACTTCATTAAATAATGGTAAAACGACTTCACCTGTTTTTCCCTCCGCGACACACTATTTTGTTGTTATATTATACAGCAATTTGATGACTTGTATAGGCGGAGGTACAACTTATGATGAAAAGTCAAAGTAATTTCGCTTTAATAACCGCTCCATGCTCATTAATTCCTCGTAGGAGATTTTTTCTGGAAGTTTTGTCTGATCCACTAAAATTAATTGATCTTCAATCTCTTTGACCGTCTCATCCTTTTGATAGATCATCCCGCAGTGCGTGCAGGAAATGGACGGCGTTTCGATGATTTCAATTGATTGTGTGCCCGTGATCAGTTCCCAATAGACTGTTGTCTGCTCCGCATTTGCTTTGTTTTCCTCACACCAATCACATGTCAGCAAGGCTATTTCTCCTCCTTTACGGTTTGTTCTTTTTTGAGCTGCGCTTGATATTTCTTCTCTTTTAATTCATCTCGTTTCTCACGTTTGTTTTTAAGTGTGTCGTGCTCAGGATTTGTCTCATATGCTTCTCTACGTTTCATTCGGCTTAAATTCTCAGGCGTAAACGATCTCGCTTCATCCTCAAATAGTGCGGTAATACCAATTGCCGGTTCTTGTTTCTCTTCATAAATTTCATTAAAATACGCATCTGCCTGGCCTGCGACGTAATGCTCTGGTTCTGGATAAGAGGTGATGACACCTTCAAAGTTACGAAGGACGACTTTGTCAGGGCTTTGCGATAATAAATAATTTGGCTGTAAGGCAAT
Source organism: Bacillus sp. FSL R5-0712 (assembly GCF_038593285.1). Classification (NCBI taxonomy): domain Bacteria; kingdom Bacillati; phylum Bacillota; class Bacilli; order Caryophanales; family Bacillaceae; genus Bacillus; species Bacillus sp. FSL R5-0712. The sequence goes on from NZ_CP151981.1 coordinate 1,990,366, forward strand.
TTTCCCTCCGCCTCCTGGCGCATCTACAACAAAGCTTGGTACTGCATAACCACTCGTATGTCCTCTTAAACCCTCAATGATTTCAAGCCCTTTTGATACCGGCGTTCTAAAGTGGCCAATGCCCTCAGATAAATCACATTGATAAATATAATATGGTCTGACCCGAATCTTCACAAGATCGTGCATCAGCTTCTTCATAATCGGCACACTGTCGTTAATACCTGCAAGGATGACGGCCTGATTCCCTACAGGCACGCCGGCATTCACAAGACGTTCGCACGCTTCTTTTGCTTCTTTTGTGATTTCAATACTTGTATTGAAATGGGTGTTCAGCCAAACTGGGTGATATTTTTTCAAAATCTCGCACAGCTCATCTGTAATACGCTGCGGAAAGACAACCGGCGCGCGGGTTCCAATCCTAATGATCTCAACGTGCGGAATATCTCGTAAGTTTTTCAAAATGTATTCAAGCACTTGATCATTGATTAAAAGCCCATCTCCGCCAGAAATTAACACATCCCGCACCTCAGGTGTTTCTCTAATATATCCAATTGCAGCATCTAACTGCTTTTTCGGCACACCCATACCAATCTGGCCGGAAAAACGTCTTCTCGTACAATAACGGCAGTACATGGAGCACTGATTTGTCACAAGAAACAGCACACGATCTGGATATCGGTGCGTGAGCCCTGGGACAGGTGAGTCCTCATCTTCATGCAGCGGGTCTTCCAGATCATATTTTGTTTTATGAAGCTCTTCTGCAATTGGCACAGATTGCATACGTATTGGACATCTTGGATCGTCTGGATTCATCAGTGAGGCATAGTAGGGTGTAATGTTGAGTGGAATGGTTTTGGTGGAAATCTTCACCCCTTCTCGTTCCTCTTCTGTTAAGTTTACGATTTTTTCTAAATCCTCAAGCGTTTTCACGGTATGCGTCAGCTGCCAAATCCAGTCGTTCCACTTTTCCTCAGGTACATCCTTCCAAAGCTCAATGTCCTTCCAGTGACGTGCCGGTTCATACAATTTCTGATTCATATCCATTCCCCCTATCAGCATTCACTTTATACTATGCAAGTTATGTGCCAACATGGGAAAATGCCCCTATTCTTTACAAAAGGAGCTTTACCCGTCATATTCAATTGGATGCTGTGCCTAGATTTCGGCATCTGCATATTTCTTTAATTTATATTGCAGCGTTTGTCGAGGGATTTTTAAAGCAGCGGCGGTTTTTTTAATATTCCCATTATGCTGATGTAAAGCTTCTTGAATCAATGTTTGTTCAAATGAAGACACTTGATTTTTTAAGGAGGATTCAGATGTTTCTTTTTCCAGCTTTTGCTCACGTAAATGAGCCGGAAGGTATAGAGGGATGATCTCTTCCGCTTCCTTTGGCATCATCAACACAGCATGTTCTATTGTATGTTTTAATTCTCTGACATTCCCAGGCCAGTGGTGCGCCATAAACAATCGTTCCGTTTCTTCAGAAAGGCGTGTAACGTTTTTTGAAAACTGCTGATGATAGGTTTGAATGAAGTGGCGGGATAGCAGCGTGATATCTTGCTTTCTTTCACGAAGCGGCGGGATATGAAAAGATGATACATGCAGTCTATAAAATAAATCTTCTCTTAAAATTTGCTTTTTCACTGCTTCGAATGGGTCCATATTGAGCGCAGTAATGAGCCGAACATCCACTTGAATGGACTTTGCATCACCGATGCGGCGCACCACGCCATCTTCTAACACACGTAATAATTTCGTCTGCAGCGTGAGCGGCATCGCTTGCAGCTCATCAAGAAAAAGTGTGCCCCCATCAGCTAATTCGAAAAGTCCCTTGCGATCAAGCGCGCCCGTATAGCTCCCTTTGACAGATCCGAACAATAAACTTTCAAGTAATGATTCTGGGAGTGCTGCGCAGTTTTGCGGAATGAACACTTGATTTTTTCGATCAGATTCATGGACAATGGCTTGAACGAGCACTTCTTTTCCTGTCCCTGTTTCCCCGTAGACAACAACTGATGATGGATAAGCAGCTGCTTTTTTTGCCCTTTCAAGCATTTCTTTTAAAAGCGGATCATTTGTTAAAAATGAAGCAAAATCATGCATTTGTACGGCCTCAGCCGCATCTTGTGTCCGCTTTTTTTGATCTAAACGATTGGAAAGGGCTGACAGCTTTGAAACATCTTTTGCGACTTCGACCGCGCCTATTAACTCGTTATCTTCGATAATAGGCAATGTCGTGTTCACTGTTTCAATCCTTTCTCCATTTTTATTCAAATAGGTTTGCAGCGAATGATAAATGGGCTTTCCTGTTCGCAACACATGCATGAGCGTACTTGTTTTTTCAGTTAAAGAGGGATACACATCAAGGATGTACTTGCCAATCACCTCTTCTTTTTTTAAAGAGTCAAACTTAGCGGCATTATGATTGTAAAAAATCGTCATCCCTCGATCATCTACAACGTGAATGGCTTCATCAATAGCTTCTAAAATCAATTCAAACCAATCTGCTCTTTCGACAACCTTCCCCATTCTTTCCCCCTCACTTTCAGTGCCAAAAAACCGGCATCAATTGCCAAGTTTTCAGCGGCTTGATCATTTCTTAAAGGTTCCTGTCCTTTTCATGTTTCGCTTTTTCCTTTCTACTTCCTGCAATCATTGCGAAAAAAGCACCCCTCTTATGAGGAGTGCTTTCGTCCGGATGTTTGATAAAGAGACATATCGAATTCTTGCAGCGATTCCCTATACAGCGGCACAATCGGCTTTCCTTCCTGAAAAAACGCAAATTGGGATGGGTACAGCTTAATCGGCTGATGATAAAAAGCAAATCGCTTCACGACCTCAGGATCAATTCGGCAAAAGGTATGATGCACAAGTAAATAAACATCTTGTTTCCATTTAAACAGGCGCCTGTTTGGCGGACTGAAAACTGGAGAAGCTTGAATGATGCTGCCATCCTCAAATGCCTGGAGCTGATCATTTGAAATCGTATAGATCTCCTTTGGGTGAAACTGAAAATATTGCACGTCACGTTTTGAAGCAAACCGTCTTTTTTTCTGATCTTCAATATAAAAGAACGTTTTCCCATAATCTGCGGTGACAACTGTATAATTGGGTACTGCCAGCTTCTCTTTCATTTCATATTTCATCTCACATAACAGCGGAACACGGATCGCACGCCTGTTCTTTTCATTGATCCAGCGTTTTTCAATTCCATGAAGTTTCCCGTCTGCGATTTGATAATAATCTCCTTCTTTTTCAATGACCGTTCCGTCAATTAAATCATACGGCATACTCGAAAACAGATGATGAAAGGAATGAGGCGTTTTATACGTTGTATCCAGTACATCTTTTAATGGAAAAAACGCAGCGAAGTGATTCAGCCTCATCCAAAATACAGAATCTGCATGATGCCAGTGCTTTGGCTCATCGTCCCAATATTGTCCGTATTTTTCATAAATCAGTGGAAGCAAGCAGCTTCTGTGCATGACCGAACAATGGTCCACTTGAAAGGACGCATGCTCTAAGATTTGATCTGCTTCTCGAATAAAACTCATCGTTTCCACTAAATGCTGATCAACATGCACGACCCGCTGCGAGGAATACACAATATCTATGTGAGGCTTCGACCGAAAAACATCCACCATTTTAAGCAAACGATCTTTATGGTACACGGTATCATCGGTTAAATAACAAATGAGCTCACCTGTTATACGGGTTAATGCTTCATTAATAAGCGTCGCATATCGTGCGGTTAACAGCCGTTTTACCGGATGAACTGTGTGCGAATACAGCTGAATGCGTTCATCACTTAAATAGGGCTGGATCTTTTGAATGGTGCCCTCTTCTGAGCCATCATCCATAATCAAAAGCTCCCAATGCGGATACGTTTGATCTACCATACTCTTTAGCACACGATCAATGAAATCTGGTTTATTGTAGCTTGTTAAAATCACCGATACTTTCATGATCATTATCCTTTTTGATTAGATTAAAAAGCCCCCCAGCTGACAATGTTCACATAAGGAACACTCACTCTTAGCTGATTTGTCGCGTTTTTAAAGACTGCAACCGTATCAAACAATTGCACGACAACCACGTTTTGAAGTACATCTCCATTGACTAAATGAACACGCGGCACTGGAATGCCAAGCTCAAGCCATGGACGAAGTAATTCTTTGATGTCTGACACATTCTCTTCCCCACTTTCTTCTAAAAGACGAAGAAGAAGTAAAATCAAGATAACTTCAAGCACTCCTTCCGACTCTAGTAATTCTTCGTTCCAACCATCTAATAATTGTTCAAATTCCATTCATAATCCCTCTCTCTTCACATTTAATCTTTACTAGAGTATGAGCGCCACTTCATTTAGCCTCAGCATTTGAAAACATTTTTAAAAATGTGTGAAGTGATTAAATGAAAAAAAGATCAGGAATCAGCGTTCTGCTTATGCCAAAAAAAATGAACGGCATATACATAGGGGTGAGTTTGAATTGATGAAGAAAGGATGGGGAAAAAATGAGCGAAAAGCGTGCTGAATTAAAAAAGGAACTATTGAAAGTGTTTTTCAAACCAATTACTCATGCATTAACAGCTAATCTCGAAGAAGGAGGAGTTCAAATGGAAGAAAAATTGAACGATTTATTAAGTGAAGTGGCAGCTGAGGCATCACCTTCAGATTCTGCTACAACACTCGATGTATCTCAGCCAGCAAGATGGATCTTTGCAAGACTTGCACCAGGAACAGTCATTAGCATTGTCACTGACTCAGGAGATTTAATTGGGCCAGTTCAATTTGTATCATTCGATGCTTCAACAGGCGTTGTATTTGTTACACAAGAAAGCTCTGTCACACCTACAGGCTCAGCAACGACTCTATTAGATGTAGATAAAGTTGAAAGTGTTACATTCACATCTTAATGTGAGAGGATCATCATGAAGCTTCTTTATATCAGTTCTGGCTACGGCGGAATCTATCACATGTTTGATCAATGGGTAGAAGAAAGCTTCATTGATTCCCCCTTTTCATGTGTAAAGATTGATAGAGAATCTCTACCCACTAACATGCACAAAATCCGGACATTTTCTCCGGATTTTGTTTTGATGATGATCGGTGATCATGTTCCGAAAGATGTACTTCATCAATTCAAACAAGAAAAAATCCCGATTGTTCTTTGGATGACAGAAGATCCCTTTTATACAGATGTGTCAGCTGCTTGCGCACATGAAGCTCAGCTTATATTAACGATTGATGAAGGGGTTTTGCCATTTTATAAACAATTAGGCGCTCTAAATACGCACTACTTTCCCATTCCGGCAAATACACGTGTCTTTCAGAAAAATGAATCGCCAGAAGAGATGTGCACGTATGACATTGCTCTCATTGGCTACCCTTATCCCAACCGCATCAAAGCCATCGATACACTCTTGCAGCAAAACAAATGGCGTATTCTCGTTGCAGGTAAGGAATGGCACCGTCACTTAAATAAATCACGGAGACATTATCGTGATTTCACACTGATAACGAATTGGCTGAGTCCTCAGCAAATGGCGGACATCTATCAGCAGACAGCAATTGTTCTGAATCCGCATAGGCCGGCTCAATTTGCGTATAACAAAAACAAAGCCATGATTCAAAATATGAGCCTCAATAACAGAGCATTTGACATTGCTGCAACTGGAAGTTTTCAATTGACGGATCTACATCCACCGCCTGCTTTTTCAAGCTTTGCTTTTTACAAAGATGAGGATGATTTGATAAAACAGGTGGAATACTATGGATCAAATGCAGGTGAAAGAAAGGCGGCCGCACTGAACAACTATGAGCAAGCCGTTCGCTGGAATACATTTGATACGATGCCGCAAAGGCTTTATGACATTGTAAAAAGCGCCCTATAACTGGGCGCTTTCAAATTGTTGACAAAGGGCTAAAATGTTCTTGATTTTAGCCCTTTGTCTTCTTTTCAGCGTGATAGAAAGCCTTTGCAGTGTAGGAAGGGCGAGTACCGGAGCGGAGCGAATTTGACATTCGTGAGCACCGGAGCGCAGACCTGACACCGAATGCGAGGGTTTGTCTACACGCTGAAAGCGCCCTATAACTGGGCGCTTTTTCTCGTTGAATGCCAGCTTATGCATGATCTTCCGCATCTCGGCGAGCTAATAAGATTTTCTCCGCCTCTTTCCGGTCTGCCTCCTGTTTCACCACAAGCGACTGCGTGTGATCCATCATATATGCTCCGACAGATCCTTCTAAAAAGGAATGAATGCATTCTTTGGCATAATGAGCATGAAAAGCATATACCGCACCATTTAGCCGGCCATACGTATATGGCTGCTCATGCCTTGGCATGAAAAAGTAATGATTGTCCTTATATAAAGTAGCTTCATTGTTTTCATGCAGTGTCCAAGTTTCATTTGGGTTTTCTAACGCCTCTGTAAAAGATGCGGTGCAGTCATATCCCCCCTCCACTAAAAGCTGCAAGCACTTCTCGATATCTGCCGGCTGTCTTAGAGGAGACGCTGGATGCAGATACAGCACAATATCAAAGGTTTTTCCCTCCCGCTCTAAATAAGCAAGCGCATGCTTCACAGCTAACAGTGACGGCGTTTGATCTGTCACATGTGTGCTTGGCAGTTCAATCACATTTGCTCCGTAGTGAGATGAAATGATTTGCGTATTGACATCCTCTGAGGAGACGATGACTTCATCTAATTCAATCATTTGCAGTAACGGCTGAATGGTCCAATAGATAAGCGGCCTCTCAGCCAATATGCGTATGTGTTCATCATGCCGGCTGTCGTGACTTCTAAATGCAGGTATCATGGCTAAAATACGATTTCCCCTATACATGTCTTCTCTTCTCCCCTCGCGCACAGCTCCCTACAATTTTCTTCTCTGCCCGAGCTGACCGCAGTACTGAAGTATTCAGGTCTCTCGTTTTTCTAGTTGATCTCTTATCTCTCCATATTCTATTAAGACGACAAGCAGATGGTTATAATTTGTTCACCTAATTTATACATGAAGTGGTTCTTTTCCTCAAACGAATGCCGCTCTTTCACATATGATGCAAAGTAGAGAATTGAGAGTTGGGGGATTAGATATGTCCAAACAGATAGAAACGACTTTGAAGACCTTTTTTCGTGACAAAACAATATTGGTTACAGGCGGTACGGGGTCAATCGGCCGGCAAATCGTGAATAAATTAACAAGTTGCTCTCCAAAGAAGATAATCGTCTTCAGTAAAGATGACAGCAAACAATACATGATGAAAAATGAGTACGCAAATCATCAAGAGGTCGTATTCGCTTTAGGAGATGTCCGGGATGCAAGCCGCGTGAGACAGCTCGTCAAGGGTGTGGATATCATTTTCCATGCAGCGGCCTTAAAACAAGTACCTACTTGTGAAGATAATCCGTTCGAAGCTGTTCAAACGAATATCATCGGCGGGCAGCACGTCATTGAAGCCGCTCTCGAACATGAAGTGAGTCATGTCGTCAATATCTCCACTGACAAAGCGGTTTCTCCAACGAATGCCATGGGTGCAACAAAATTGATTTCAGAAAAACTATTTTTCCAAGCAAACGAAAGTATTCCGAATCAAAAAACGAGGTTTTGCTCTGTACGCTTTGGCAATGTGCTTGGATCTAGAGGTTCCGTTATTCCGATCATGCTCCAGCAGCTATTAAATGAAAAACCTTTGACCGTGACTGATCCTCATATGACACGTTTTTTTATGTCCATTGAAGAGGCTGTTTCCCTCACACTTCAAGCAGCAATCATGATGAAAGGCGGCGAAACCTTCATTCTCAAGATGGAGTCCTTACAGCTTGCCGATCTCCTAAAAGCGTTTCATGAATATGCCGCTCAAATCAATGCTAAATCTCCGGATATTCTTGTAGTCGGAAAAAGACCTGGCGAAAAGCTTCACGAGGAGCTCACATTTCCGCACGAAGCAGATGCACTGTTTGAACATGAACAATTTTATGCCATTTTACCGAGACCACATTTGCACCCTGCCTTTCAAAAAGTCGACTTAACGAATTACACCTCAAAAGAAGCACCGCTCATTACCAAAGAAAAGCTATTCCATATCATCGAACAATTACATCATACACATCATAAAAAATAAAAAATCGTCACACGGAAGCAGATGCTTTCCATGTGACGATTTTTAAATGGATCAATCAAATAGATGTTTCAAATCCCCGTAGCCTTCTTTTTCAAGATCATCCTTTGGGATAAACTTTAAAGCGGCTGAGTTAATACAATACCGAAGACCGTTTGGCCCTGGTCCATCAGGAAAAACATGACCTAGATGAGAATCAGCTGTTCTACTGCGAACCTCTGTCCGCACCATTCCATGACTCGTATCAACCTTCTCTGCTACTTCTTCCTCTTCAAGCGGTTTTGTAAAACTTGGCCATCCGCAGTGGGCATCAAACTTATCTAAAGAAGAAAAAAGCGGCTTTCCTGAAATGATATCCACATAGATACCTTCTTCTTTATGATCCCAAAATTCATTTTGAAATGGCGGCTCTGTGCCATTATTTTGCGTGACTTCGTACTGCATGCGATTTAATTCTTTTATACGCTTTTCTTTTTCATTTGCCATTATTTATCACTCCAATGGGACTCAATAAAACCGGCTCTGCCCGAACCGACATGATATCGTTCGTAGTGCATTTTGTTTTTCTTATAATAATGCTGATGATATTCCTCTGCTGGATAAAAAGGACCTGCGTCTAAAATTTCTGTAACGATTGGCTTTTTGAAAATCCCGCTTTGGCTCAGCTGCTCTTTCGATGCTTCAGCTAGCTTTCGCTGCTCGTCATGATGAACATAAATACCTGTACGGTAAGATTCCCCTCTATCGCCAAATTGCCCGCCATCGTCTGTTGGGTCTATTTGCTGCCAATACAGCTCTAGCAGCTTCTCATATGGAAACACGTCAGGATCAAACGTAATTTGAACCGCTTCTCTATGTCCCGTTGTATTTGTACATACTTCCTCATAGGTCGGATTCACTGTATGTCCGCCAGTATACCCTGATTCAACTTTGATAATGCCCGGCTGTTCATCAAAAGGTTTAACCATACACCAGAAGCAGCCTCCTGCAAATGTGGCTAATTCTTGTTTTTCAGACATATTAGTGCCCCCTTCATTTAAAAAATGGTATCATCATATTATAACATGATAAAAAATAATGAAAATGATACGACTTGTATACCAAAATAAAAGAAAGCATTACGTCGTATCTTTAAAATATAATGGGGGTTTAATGATTGGAACAAAGAAAACAAATGATGTACGAAATGGACACTTTACTGAGAACCGTATTTAAGCAGATCCGTTATGAAATTAACAGCCTGCTCGAAAACGAATTATCTCGGAATGAATTTCTTATTTTAAATCTGCTGCGTGAGCAAGGTGCAAAAAAAGTAACGGAATTCGCTTCCATTCTTGGAGTGTCAGCAAGTCATATTACCGCTGTGACTGACACACTCGTAGAAAAAGGCTGGATCACCCGTATCCGCTCAAAAGAGGACCGCCGCATCATCAAAATCCACTTAACCGATAAGGGTAAGGAAATTACTGAGCATTTTGAGAAAAAGAAAACGGAATACTTTATGGAGCGATTTGAATCATTTGATGACGAAGAACTAAAAACCATGATCAAATTATTTAAAAAGCTGGATAAAAGTCAAAAGGATTAAGCATAGATTTTAGCGCTCAGGACATGCTACGGATAAAAAGAGGTGGAAATGAACCATGACAAGCCCTTACCTTTGTCCAAACTGTAAAACAAACAGAACGCGCTTTAATCTCATTGAGCAGCTTTCAGAACCTGTCAAGCTAGATCCAGCAACAGGAGCAGTTGTCGAAAGATACGAAGGAGAACAGCTGTCTCCTTTTCACTTGAGCTATCAAGGTCCTCAAATGAAAGTCCAGTGCGGTGTTTGTGGTTTAATTGAGGATGAAAAAACGTTCATTAAACTAGCTGAATATCATCAATATTCTTCTCCTTCTTAACATGCCGGCCTGACGGAATACGTCAGGCTTTTTTCTATGCTTCTTTTGCCTATACAGATCGTCTTTTTCATGCATACGCTACAAAAAACACCATTGCATGAGAAAGAAGGGATTGATGACATGCAGCAGCTCCTTTATCATGACTTTCCATATCGGCCATTCGCTGGCACCTACGAGCATCTTCAAAGCAGCCCTTCATCAAAAGCCTTTATTCGATTATTTCACGCTGCACCAGATCTCAGTGAGCTCGCTGTTTATGTGAACCGGAAGCAGGTAATGAAACCAATGCCTTACAGCCATTTGACCGCTTATATGGAGTGGGATGAGGGAATGTATGAAATAGAAGTGTTCAAACTGGCTACAAATGAGAGAATTCTTCATTCCCGCATTCGATTTAAGAGCGGCGAGGTCTACACATTATGTATCACAGGTGCCCGTGCAGGCTTTGCACTGCTGACTGAGCAGCAGACTCCTTTGATTAAACAAGAAGACCTGTCAGCACTTACATTTGTACAGCTGTCTCCGGACCTTCCTTCTATAGATATATATGAACGAGACCAAGGGATCATATCGAAGGAGCTTGATTATGTAAACAGCACCCACATTCATCATTTCTCTCCAAATAAATATCATTTTGAATTGAAAGCCGCCGACACTCAAAGTGTACTGCTTGATATCCCAAAAGTTCATCTGCAAACAAAGCGTGCATACCTGATCCTGCTTCATGGTTTTGCGAACGGAGAACCTGAACTTATGGCAAAGGTGGTCTTGTCTCGGCAACTATAAAAAAGAGCCTTTCCTAAAATGGAAAAGGCTCCTTACGAGACATCTTCAGCTTTTTCTTGCTTTTGAAAATCAAAAGCAAGAATCATCGTGCCAAGAAATAATGCACAGTAGGCAATATTTAAGTAAAACTGATCGATATTTTCTGCTTTTAAAGCATTGGCAGCTGTTATGCCGAAGTACGCAGCAAATAAAAACGACAGTAAACTAAAATATTGATAGACTCGCTTCATGATAACACTCCTGACTCACACGTTCTATTGCTTTGGATGATAATATGAAAATTCAATTTCATCGTTCTGTAGATCAATTTTGTTTGCTTTTACATACATATCATTCGTCAGCGGCATTTCTGAAAGACGCACTTCAACCGTTTTTTGATCCGGTTTTACATGAACGAACTCTGGCAGCTCATAGAACTGACCCATGTAGCTTAAAACAAAACTAATCGGAATGCTCAATTGTCCAATTGAAAAGTCATCCACTTTCAAAAGCACATCACCATTATCTTCAACAGTTGGCGTAAATGAGACGTTTGCATCAATCGTTGAAGAGAAAGCTTTAATTGCGCCTGTTACTTTCACATCTTGATCGATTGCTACATGAAAGTCTGGCATATCATTTGATCCTTGATTTTTCAAATAATCATTCACAAAGCTGGTGAGTGATTCCTTTGAGCTGGATATATTAAAAGCATATTCGCTTTTCACTTCTTTGGTTGAAGCGGATTGACCGCCTGGCAGCAGCATCAAAATACCGCAGCCAATCACAATCAATAGATTGATTGCAAGTAAAATAAAAAATAAGCTTTTCCATTTTTTCATCTGTTTCACCCTATTCCTTCGGCAGCCCTTCTTTTTTCACTTCGGAGAATAAACGATTTGCCATAAGAGAGTACCCCTTTTGGTTTGGGTGGAAATCATCTTCTGCCAGTAATTTTTCATCAGAACCTTCTTCAAATAAATCTGCTACATTGACCATATCCGCATTGCCGTCTTTTTTGAGTTCCTTTTTGGCAGCGGCATTCCAGTCTTGAACGACTTCATCAATATCTCGCAGCTCAGACAAACTGAATTTAAAAGGATTGTACATGCTGACATACATGATTTTCGCATGATCATTCTGTTCTCTCAGTTGAGCAAGAATGGTTTTAAAGCGCTCTTCAAAAGGACCTTGCTCTTTTTGAAAAGGAGCAAACGTCAAATTAAGCACATTTTGACGGACAACATGCATGAGATCATTCCCGCCGATCGTAAAGAAAATATAGTCAGCGTCTTTCAGTCCGTCCTGCACCTTTTTTTCTTTTAATCTTTTTAATAAATCTACTGTTCTACTGCCTTTAATAGCATAGTTTTTTAATGTGACAGACTGCACGCCGTCCACTGCTTCTATCTTGTCACGGGTCATGCCTGCATAGCCTTTTTTATCTTGATCTCCGATTCCTTCTGTTAAGGAATCTCCAACCGCTGCGATGGTAATATGTTCTTTTACTTTTGGTGTGTCTTCTAGTTTATCCTTTATGCCAGCCTCTTGCGCGGAACATGCAGAAAGAACAAAAGCTAGAGACATCACAATCAAAATCAAACGAGCCTTCAAACGATGATGTCCCTCCTTTTTCTGATTAAAAAAGTGTATCATGTTTTCGCCCATTTGAACATCCTTATGCTAGCTTCGGTTCAGCGTTTTGATGTCCTTGATGATGTCATCATAAGGTGTGTTTTGCACGCCATCATAGTTTTTCATCACTTTCCCATCTTGATTGACAAGAAAAAATAGGGACTGATGAATCACTTGGTCTTCATCTTCAGGTTTTTTTACAATGGTTTTAAAACTTTTCATTGCGAATTTTTCAATTTCTGACTGTGAATACCCAGTGAGAAAATCCCAATTTTTAAAGGACAATGGATAGGCTTTTGCAAATTCCTTTAGCTTTTTCGGTGAATCGACCTCTGGGTCCACACTAAAGGAAATGATATGCGCATCCAATTTTTCTTCTTTTAACCGTTTTTGCAGCTCTGTCATATGAGCAGTCATCGGCGGACAAATCGTTTCACAGCTTGTGAAAATAAAATCAGCGACCCATACTTTCCCCTTTAAATCATCCAATGACACCTTTTGGCCATCTTGGTTTTCAAACTCAAACGGCTCTATTTGATAATTTAAAGCATCCTTGATTTGTCCATTTGAACATGAGACTAAAAGAAGCACGCTTACCATCATAAGCGCACCAAGTAAGGCTCCCCTTTTTCTATACATGATATGTCCATCCCCTTTTTCTATCAATCGGTATAAAAAGTAAAGCCTATTGCGCCCTTTCCAGTATGACACGAAATAATCGGTGTTGTGTAGGCAATGTCAATCAGTGCTTCAGGTGTGTGATCAAGCAGCGCTTTTTTTAGCTTTTCAGCGAGTTCTAATGCATCTGCATGTGCGATCCCAATGGCTTGAACTGTTTTTCCCTTCACCGCCTGTACATACTGTTTTGTCAGATGGCGGACAAGCGCAGAGTAGCTTCTCACATTCGCTTCTGGCGTATATACCCCGTCTGTTAAGCTGGCAATAGGTTTGATGTGAAGAAGTGAGCCGATGAGCGCCTTTCCTCTTCCAATTCTGCCGCCTTTGACGAGATTTTCTAATGTATCGATCGTGACATATAGCTTTGTTTGATGACGGATTTTATCTAATTCTGTGATAATATCTTCACGGCTTGCACCCTTTTTGGCTAGTTCTGCTGCTTTGATGACTTGAAATCCTAATCCATAGGAAATAAAATTCGAATCAATCACCGTGATATTTCCATCTACCATTTTCGAAGCGCTTTCAGCAGTTTGAACAGTACCACTCATTCCACCAGTTAAATGGATACTGATCACTTCGCTTCCATCTGCCGTCAGCTTTTCATATAATTCGACGAATTGACCGATCGCAGGTTGAGACGTTTTCGGCAGTTCCTCAGCGGCCTCCATTTTTTCAATAAATTCATCTGGCTGTATATTCACTCGGTCAATATAATCAACTCCAGAAATGGAGATATTGAGCGGAATCACGTGAATGGAAAGATCATTGATTTTTTCTTGCGGAAGGTCCACAGTTGAATCTGTTACAATTTTAATTTGTTTCACTATCGTCTCATCCTTGCTGTCTTAGTCTTTACTTATGATATTACCTTATTTCCTGCACACTTGAAAACAACTGACCTAACGTTTTTGAAATTGTCACATTTTCTTCTTGTCACGAAAAAAATCCTTGCCAAACTGAGCAGCAGCCATTTCAAAATGGCTGCTTCCCCCTTTTGACAAAGATTTCTGCTTACGCATTGTGTTTCAATGTAGGCTCCTGATAGATCTGTTCATATGTGCTCCACTTGACGTTACGTTTCACATCCTCTCTGAAAGAGTACACAGCTCTCTTTCCTTTAGATACATAGACTTTTTTCAAGAAAGCTTCAAGTCTAAAGGTGAGCATGAAACGATACGTCTCATCTCCCTTTAGAACAGGGACTTCTGTTACCTTGATCTGAGCTCCATCCATCCGTCTAAAACATATTGTTTTGAGCAGCACAAACGATCAATCCTCTTTTCCAATTATCTGTTAAGCCTAAATAAATAGGTGGAATAAATCTTGATCTTTATTCACTTCAACATAGTGGAATCCTTTTTTATCCATCCGCTCAATCAGCGCTGCATAGTCATCTCTTTCTTTCAATTCGATGCCGACTAGCGCAGGACCTTTGCTTCGGTTATTCTTTTTCGTATATTCAAAGCGTGAGATATCATCATTTGGCCCTAACACTTCATCTAAAAATTCACGAAGCGCTCCTGCTCTTTGCGGAAAATTGACAATAAAGTAATGTTGAAGCCCTTCATAGATCATCGAGCGTTCTTTGATTTCCTGCATTCTGCCGATGTCATTATTTCCTCCACTGACAATACAGACAACATTTTTCCCTTTGATCTCCTCGCGATGAGCATCTAATGCTGCGATCGGCAATGCGCCAGCCGGTTCTGCTACAATTGCACATTGATTATACAGCTCTAAAATCGTTGTACATACTTTCCCTTCTGGTACAAGACTGATTTTATCGACAACAGACTGAAGCGATGTAAACGTCTTTTCGCCAATCCGCTGAACCGCTGCTCCGTCTACAAACTTATCAATCGAATCAAGTGTCACAACCTCGCCCTTCTCATGCGAGGCATGCAGTGAAGCTGCGCCAAGCGGTTCGACTGCAATGATTTCGGTTTCTGGTGAGATATTTTTGATATATGTACCAACACCAGATAACAGACCTCCACCTCCGACACTTGCAAATAAAAAGTGAGGCTCCACTTCGATATCATTTAAGATTTCGACAGCAGTCGTTCCTTGTCCTGCCATCACATCCAGATCATCAAACGGATGGATAAATTCGCGCTTCTCTTCATCTCCGCATTTTACGGCTTCATGATACGAATCATCAAACGTATCTCCGGTTAAGATAATTTCAACATATTCTTTTCCGAACAGCTCCACTTGTGATACTTTTTGCCTTGGCGTCGTAGCAGGCATAAAGATTTTCCCGTGGATGCCTAAATATTTACAAGAATAGGCAACACCCTGCGCGTGATTTCCAGCACTTGCACAGACAATGCCATTTTCTAGTTTATCTTTTGGAAGCTGGCTCATTTTATTAAAAGCGCCTCTTAATTTAAAGGAACGAACTACTTGAAGATCCTCTCTTTTTAAGTAGACATTGCATTCATATCGTTCAGAAAGTCGCTCATTTTTTTGAAGTGGTGTATGAATGACTACATCCTTCAAATTTTGATGGGCTTTTAAGATGTCTTTCACTTGAATTAGCGTATTTTCTTTGAGCAACGGTTTCATGTACAAGATCCTTTCTCTTTAACCTTATTTAATTTGTCATTATAACATGAATATTCAAAAAATAAACCAATAGATCACGATCCATCATAAATTTTATAAACTTTTTCGTTTTCCTGTACATTTGTTTTAATTGGGTGTTACAATTGAACCAATTAGAACCACAAAGAAAGGAATCACCCAATGGCCACTCAATCATTCGCGTCTATCTATGGAGATCATCAAGATATCAAGCATGCAATTCATCTGGCAAAACAATTTTCGAAAAACGAACAGCCGGTCTTGATAACAGGAGACATCGGCACAGGCAAAACGCTATTCGCCCAAGAAATGGCGAACGTATCTGTTCCACACGCATCACTGACACACATGTATTGCCCCATCTTGAATGAAGAAACCTTACAGAAAGCCTTCACAGAAAAAAACAATCAAATTCTTTATTTAGATGAAATCGGTGCATTGAGTATTTCTATGCAGCACCAGGTCATTCACTTTCTAGAAACGTCACCTGCAACAAAAGTAATCGCTTCTTCGTCTTTATCAATAGAGGCACTCAGGGTTTCTTCTACCTTTTTACCCGAGCTGTTTTATCGTCTGAATGTTCTTCATTTGGCCCTTCCAGCTTTAGCCGAACGAAAAACAGATATTCCTGTGTTAACAAATGCTTTCTTTCAAAAGCTGAACATGGCACCTGATATTGATCCAAGTGTTTGGGAGGCCTTGCAGCAGTATCCATTTGAAGGAAATGTCCAAGAACTCAAAAATATTGTTCATTACGCTGCGTCTATACTCGAGGGCCACACGGTATTTTTACATCATTTACCGCCCTTTGTGTTAGCACCCCTTCCCTCAGCCTTAAAAGGAAAAAAGGAAGAACACCAGCTCACACTAATGGAAAAACAAGAGTTTGTTTTCTTGCTGGAAGCCATTAAATCTCTCAATGAAAAAGGAGAAGCAGCCAGCAGGCGTATCTTGTCTGAATTAAGCAAACAAGGAGACATCCCGCTGACCCCTCAGCAGGTGCGAAACCGCTTAGATGATCTTGAGAAAAAAGCATACGTGACGAAAGGAAAAGGCAGGGCCGGAACGAAGATTACACTTGAAGGTCTTTCATTCCTGAAGTCGCTTGATGGTTATATACCGGTTCAATAAAAGGAGGACATCCATTGTTTACTGTAAAAGAAGAAATTGCAAACGCCATTACACATGGCATTGGTGTTATTTTATCCATTCCAGCTATTGTGTTTCTCGTCTTATTCGCTGTTCAATACGGCACCGTCACAGACATTATCAGCTTTTCGATATTTGGTGCATCCATGCTGCTACTCTATTTAAGCTCAACCCTGCTTCATAGCATTCGGCACCAAAAAACAAAAGATATTTTTGAAATCCTCGATCACTCGGCTATTTATGTATTGATTGCTGGTACATATACACCCTTTTTACTTGGACCTCTAAAAGGTGCACTGGGTTATACACTCCTTGCGATTGTATGGGCGCTTGCTGCTGGTGGGATTGTCTTTAAAATCTTTTTCGTCAAACGCTTTATTATCGTATCTACCCTTGTCTATTTATTAATGGGCTGGATGATCATCATTGCCATCAAACCGCTTTATATCCAATTAACAGGTGCAGGATTTGGCCTCTTACTGTTAGGCGGCGTTTTATATTCGGTCGGAACCATCTTTTATATTTGGCGGAAAATCCCCTATCATCATGCGATTTGGCACAGCTTTGTTCTCGGCGGCAGCGCCTCGATGTTCTTCTGTATTTTATTCTATTGTGTGAACGTTCCTGCTGCATGAAAAAAAACCAGCATCCACTATTCGGATGCTGGTTTTTTCTATGCACGCATTTGTGCGTAATCACTGATCATGACAGGAGCTTTAATATGAATATCAACATTAACAGGACGCAGTCTTTTCACGATCTTCCCAGTTAAAAGACGATCCGTTCCGCTCGTTTCAATCGGTACAAGCGGACAATCGTATTCTTCAGCAAGCGCCTCTGCAATGTGACGATATGCTTCTGAAAGCAAGATACTCTGCCCAGACATGATTCTTTCCTTTGCTTCTTCTAATAAGACCTCATCCGTTTGATTCTGATGAATGACCGCCATTTTTTTGAGCCATTGTTTTATAATCGGATACCGAAAGAGCTTCGGCTTTGCCATAAAAGCAAATGGCTTCTCTAGGTGGCCGATCAATAATGTCGTCGTGACTGGATTCAGCTCTTTTGTGACATAAATAACCGGGCCATCTGGCAGCTTCTTTTGCTGATGAATGGTCATGACTGATCCTGATTGATCAATACATCCCCGGGCAAATCTTTTTGCATACTCATGAATGAGATGCATTCGTTTCGTATAGGAAATGCGTGGATCCGTTAATTCATGATCGTACAAATGCCTCATACTTTTTAAAAAGGATACAACAACATAAATCGTTAAAAACCAATAACGAAACAACCGTACTCCTCCTACTCACTTATCCTTTTTTGTCATAGACGACAAATTCATAATTGTAGGGGTTCTTTTCGTCACGATGGCCTTTTTCGCGTGATACAATCGTCCATTCATCTTCATTGTAATACGGGAAATAGCGGTCTCCTTCAAACGCATGGTGAATGTGCGTGATATAGAGACGATCCGCATATGGCATCATTTCTTCATACAGCTTAGACCCGCCAATGATAAATAGCTCTGTCTCGCTCTCCGCAATTGCCAAAATGTCAGCAATTGAATGAACAACCTCGCATCCTTCTGCTTTAAAAGAAGAACTTGTGGTCAGCACAATGTTTCGGCGGTTAGGCAGCGCTCGTCCAATCGATTCAAAGGTTTTTCTGCCCATGACAATCGTATGACCGCCTGTGACTTTTTTAAAATACGCTAAATCTGCTGGTAAATGCCAAGGCATTTGATTATCTTGACCAATGACTCTGTCATCTCCTGTCGCCACAATCATGGAAATCATACACTGACTTCTCCTTTAATATGCGGATGCGGATCATAGTTCTCAAGCACAAAATCATCAAACGTAAAATCAAAAATGCTTTTTACATCTCTCGTAATACGAAGCGTAGGAAGAGTGCGTTCTTCGCGCTCTAGCTGCATTTTCACCTGTGGAAGATGATTTTGGTAAATATGAGCATCTCCGAGTGTATGAATAAACTCTCCTGGCTCAAGATTTGTGACTTTGGCAATCATCATCGTTAGAAGAGCATATGAAGCGATATTAAATGGCACGCCTAAAAAGATATCTGCCGATCTTTGATATAGCTGGCAGGAAAGCTTCCCGTTTGATACGTAAAATTGAAACAGACAATGACAAGGAGGCAGCGCCATTTGATCAATTTCCCCCGGGTTCCAAGCACTGACGATCAGTCGTCTTGAATTCGGGTTGTGCTCAATATCATGAATCAGCTTTGCGATCTGATCCACTGTCTCGCCGTCTCCGCTCGCCCATGATCTCCACTGCGCCCCGTATACACGGCCCAGCTCTCCATTTTCATCTGCCCATTCGTTCCAAATCCGGACACCATTTTCTTGAAGATATTTGACATTTGTATCACCTTTTAAAAACCAAAGCAACTCATGAATGATTGATTTCAGGTGTAATTTCTTTGTGGTTAAAAGAGGAAACCCTTCCTGTAAATCAAATCTCATCTGGTAACCGAACGTGCTGATTGTACCTGTACCCGTTCTGTCACCTTTTTCATCCCCGTGCTGTAATACATGACGGCATAACTCTTTGTATTGTTTCATTTTTTTCATCCTTTATTTATGTTCTTGTTGTAGTTTACCTTATTTCAGCTTTTCTTGAAACCAAAAAAACATGCCTGCATGATGAGCAGACATGTTTTTCTTTTTATACTTGATTCACTCGTTCCTGCTCTTCATCCTTAATATCTTGGTGTGAGTGAGCAATCCGGCTTGCAGCTGCTGCGGCAAGTGCAGCGACTAGGTCATCAAGGAAAGTATGCACTTCACCTGGACGGCCTTCATCTAATTCACGAATAATACCAAATTTCTCTTTATCTAAATAACCGAAGTTGGTCAAACCGATTGATCCATATACATTGACAATGGAAAGCGGAATAATCTCATCAATTCCATATAGCGGCTCATCTGTTTCAACTAAGTGCTGTAAAGGTTCTGGCAAAAGCTTTTTTTCTGCCAGCTGATCAAGGGCAAGTCCTGTTAAAACTGCATGGACAATTTCTCTTTTATTCAGCACTTTTTCAACATTTTCAATACAGACACTAAGTGGAAGGTTTGGATGATATTTTTCTTGGAGCTTCAGCACAATGTGTGCGATATCTTCAATTTTCACTCCGCGATCGTTTAACATTTGTTTTGTAATCTGCACCATTTCGTTCATTGTATATTTTTTCAATTGGCATGACATCTCCTTCTAGTGGCTCATCCAGCTCGGCGGGGTGTTTTTATCCCAGTAAATATTACCGAGTTCATGATGCGTCTGGAATCCATCTTCTGCTGTATGGTAATGAAAGTTAAACCAATATCCGCTGTGAGGCGGCTGATCTCTTCTGACATGAAAACGGAGCAAATCTTCTCCAGTCTTGCGGTTGTAAATGTGGAAGATTTTTTCGCCATTTCCGCTTGAAGGCTGATCAGTTATCACAACATCTTGAAATTTTTCGTCATCTTTGAAATTTGTTAAATAGTCGGTTAACACTTGTTCAATCTTCGGCTGAATTTCTTCTCTGTACTCGTCCTCAATGACAGGTGTGATTTTACGGCCAAATTTGAGAAAGGATTGATTTTCTGCACTTGACAGCACCTCTTGCTTATATTGCTCAAAGGGGTCTATCTGCTCTTTGCTTTCCTCTTGCGTTCGTTCCCAGCTGCGCAATTCATCTGATGTATCATAAACAGCTGTATAAGGCGTTTTATCAGATGAAGAAAGTTCAGAGGGCTTGTCTGTCATCAAAGCCGACGGAGGAGAGACTAAACCAAAAGTTGCAATCGTAAAGAGCACAACAAGCGTTTTTCTCATCCACATCTTCATGATATCTAATTCCTTCCATAAGTTATCATACTGCTATTCTAGCATATAATGAATTTTCAGTCATTCAATTTGGTCACCGATTTGAGACTTTCTTTTTTATAATAAAACGTTTACAATGGCAGTAAAGGCGACTAAAATTTGGGAGGAATGGGTATGCTTGAAGGGTTTTTTATTACGGCTTCCTTGCTGACATTATTTTATTTTGTCTATATGGAGATTACAGATTAAAAGCCCTGAATAAGGGCTTTTTTAGATGCTTGACAAGGAATTAAAAAGAATTGTCTGCACAGCTGAACCTTTAGCGAGGGCTTTTTTCTTTCTCAATATATCCATAATGAAATTGGGCTGTTTTTCGTTTTAAAACGTGAAATTGATAGGAGTCTGCTTGAAATCGGGTGCTTTTCCAATGATCTTTTAAAACCACTCTTTTTCTCGCTACTCTCAGCGCTTCTTGGACGGCTGTTTCGTGATCAAAGTGGTACTCTGCCGCATGACGGAGCGGAGCGATACTTGCAGATTCTTGAATCGCCTCCTCAAACATCGGGTCAAAATAGACGACATCAATTGATTCATCAGAGAGCTTTTTTAGCTGCTCGATACTGTCTCCACTTACAACAGATATCCGTTTCATCGCTTCATCTGCCTCTCTTACCCCTGTCTCCCATGTGTTTAATCCTTCTCGGACTAACAATGCTGTCATGGGATTCTTTTCGATACCAATGACCCTTCCATTCGGACCTACTCGCAAGCTGGCTGTAATGGCATCTGATCCTAGACCAAGCGTACAATCTAAAAAGGAATCGCCTGGCCGAAGCTGCGTGGCTTCGATTAAAGGATCCTTTTCTCCGCGCATGAGCCGCTTCACCCTGAACATCGCTGAGCTTGGATGGAAGAAGAACTTTTCACCATTTGGCTGATACCATTCGAATCTTTCCTTCCCCACAACAAGGACATCTCCTCGTTTCATCGCAAGCTGCTTGACAGATTGTTTGCGCCTTTCAACATACTCACCATGTAAATCCTCTGCAAGGGCTTTTGCTGTTTCAATTGTTTGTTCATTTGCTCTAAAGCTTGTTGTGATAAGCATGCAGTTCCTCCATCATGATCAAGAAAAAATGCCCTGATTTGTTTACAGGACATTTCAACATGTGTATTAGCAATGTTTTTCGAATGCAGATAAGACGTTGTTCATGATGTCTTCCATTTCATGACCTTCAATTTCGTCACGCGGAATAAAATGAACGAGTTCATTTCCTTTTAAAAGTGCCATAGATGGAGACGATGGCTCTTCCCCTGTGAAGTATTCTCTCATTTTTGCCGTTGCTTCCCTGTCCTGACCAGCAAAAACTGTGACAATTCGATCTGGTGTTTTTTCTGCCTTCATCACAGCTTGTGTAGCAGCTGGGCGTGCTAAGCCGGCAGCGCACCCGCATACAGAATTGACAACGACAAATGTCGTTCCTTCTGCTTCTTGCATCGTTTGTTCTACTTCTTCTTCCGTTGTTAGTTCTTGAAATCCTGCACTTGTCAGCTCTTGACGCATCGGTACAACGAGCTGGCGCATATATTCTTCATATGCCATTGACATAAAAAAGCCCCCTCTATAATCCTTATGTTGTGAATAAAGGATACTATAGAGAGAGCCAATTTTCAAATGTTCGATATCAGATTAAATTTTCATGATGCCGCCTGTATTGGCTGATGTCACAAGTTTTGAATATCTAGCAAGATAACCCGTTTTTACTTTTGGCTCAAAACCTTTCCAGTTTGCTTTTCTTCTTTCCCATTCTTCCTCTGGAACATCTACGCTTAAAATGCGCTGCTCAATATCGACAACGACATGGTCACCATTTTCAACAAAGGCAAGCGGGCCGCCCTCAGCTGCCTCTGGAGAGACGTGTCCAATAGACAATCCGCGAGAAGCGCCGGAAAAACGTCCGTCTGTTATTAAAGCAACCTTTGGTCCAAGTCCCATGCCGACAATTTGTGAAGTAGGTGCAAGCATTTCAGGCATGCCAGGTCCGCCTTTAGGTCCTTCGTAGCGAATGATGACAACATGTCCTGCTTCTACTTTTCTATTAATGATACCTTCAAGGGCTTCTTCTTGGGATTCAAATACGATGGCAGGTCCCTCGTGGCGTGTGATCCCGTCTTGTACCCCGCCCGTTTTAATGATGGCTCCATCTGGCGCAAGGTTTCCAAATAAAACGGCTAAGCCGCCTTTTTCAGTAAATGGCTTGTCAATTGGATAAATGACGTTATAATCTTTTACCTCATGCCCCGCAATGTTCTCGCCAAGCGTTTTCGCAGTGACGGTCATTGTATCTAAATGAAGAGCTCCTTCTTTTTTAGACAATTCATTTAGTGCTGCTGTAACGCCGCCTGCTTCATGTAAATCCTCAATATAAACGTCTGAAGCTGGAGCAAGTTTTGATAAATGAGGCACACGTTCTGCTACTTCATTGATACGTTCAAGTGAATATTCAACACCTGCTTCATTCGCAATCGCCAATGTGTGAAGAACGGTATTGGTTGAACCACCAAGTGCCATATCTAATGCAAATGCATTATCAATTGCTTTTTCAGTGACAATATCCCGTGGTTTAATATCTTTTTTGATAAGCTCCATGAGTTGTTTTGCAGACTTCTTCGCAAATTCTCTTCGCTCTGGTGATGTCGCCAAAATCGTTCCATTGCCAGGAAGAGCGATCCCTAGTGCTTCCGCTAAACAGTTCATTGAGTTAGCTGTAAACATACCTGAACAAGATCCGCAGGTTGGACAGCCAAACTGCTCTAATTCATTTAATTCCTCTTCATTGATTTTACCTGACTGGTATGCACCAACGCCTTCAAATACAGAAGAAAGAGAAATTTTTCTGCCATCACTTGTTCTACCCGCTTCCATCGGTCCCCCGCTCACAAAGACAGTCGGGATATTCACGCGCATCGCTGCCATCATCATTCCTGGTGTGATTTTATCGCAGTTAGGAATACAAACCATTCCATCAAACCAATGAGCAGATACAACGGTTTCCACAGAGTCCGCAATGATTTCACGGCTTGGCAATGAATATCTCATCCCGATATGACCCATGGCAATTCCATCATCGACGCCAATCGTATTGAATTCAAATGGAACCCCGCCAGCTTCACGAATGGCTTCCTTCACAATCTTCCCGAATTCCTGAAGATGGACATGTCCTGGGACAATATCAATATAGGAATTACATACGGCAATAAATGGCTTGCCGAAATCCTCATCCTTTACCCCCGCCGCTCTTAGCAAGCTTCGGTGAGGTGCTCTGTCGATTCCTTGTTTAATCATATTACTGCGTAGTTCTGCCATCTGTTTAAAAAGCCTCCTATACTACAAGTCTTGTTGACTGCATGATTTTGAGTTGATTTTATTTTACAAATTTTCTGTTTATTTAGCCACCTATGAATGACTGATGACTAACATGGCTGCTGAAGCAAGCGCTCAGCAAGGTTCGTGTCATAAAATCTGACCTCCAATATTCTATATTGGTACTACTATATAGAGTTTTTTCGCATATTTCAACAATATTCAAAATAATTTTTCTAAAAAAATTTTTCTGTCTATCCTTTTTAGAAAAACAAGCTGCTTTTCATTGGCAGCTTGTTCATCTATCTCATCATTCTGATGCGTTCTTTCTACTTTCTGTCATTTGCTTCCATACTGAGCCTTTTGCTTCTTCTCCATGCTCAATACGCTCAATCGCCATTTTCACTTGAAGACTGACTTCAAACTCAGGGTCTTGCTCTGCTTCTTTTAATGCTGAAAGTGCCGTTTCGTCCCCTTCTTCATAAAGGAACATAGCTGCACGCCAGCGGACGAGCTTACTCGGGTCCTTTAATGCTGCGATCATGGCTTCGCTAGCACTTGGGTCACCAAGGTCTGAAATACAGTCGCCAGCCGTTCTGCGGACCGTCACTGTTTTGTCTTCGAGCCCCTTATATAAAATAGGCAGAATGGCAGGATCTTCAATCATACCAGCATTCACAACGGCTTGTCTGCGAATAGACGTTTTTGGATCCTCCATTGCTTTCATTAAAACAGGTATGTCCTTTAGCTCTGGCTGCATTTGCTCTAAATGGGCAAAACGTTTTTTCCAATCTTCCTCTTGCAGCATGTCTTCTGTTACATCATATGCCTTTCGGTTCACCTGTCTATCTACAGCTTCCTGACCTTCTTTAACCGCCTCTGTTAATCGGGCTAAACGCTCGTCATCATAGGCTGCTTGCAGCTCCTCTGTGACTTCCTGACCGATATCAGCAAATTCTCCAAAACGAACGCCGTGTTCTTTCCACACACGTTCAAACACGACATTGTCTGAGCTGCTTCTAAGCTTTAAAATGGCTGCTTGAAAACGTTCAGGCATGCCAAACCGTTCTTCTCTTTCACCGTCTGACAGTTTGACCTGCATTGGAATCCCATTAAACATTTGGACAAACACTTTCACTTCACCAAATGTGTCATCGCCTGACTGCGATCCTTCCTGAAGACCTTCTGTTTCTTGTCCAAAGGCTTCTCTGACCTGTTGTAAAATACCCTGCCAGTCAAACTTTGCATTTCGCTCAACCGCTAAGAAATCTGCAACATGATAAACCCCTTTTACACCTTCAATGCTTAAAATACGCTTGATCATTTCTGGTGCTTCATCTTTTTGATCCTTTTTGTAGTTGTTGCTTTTACCGCCGGCAAGTGCTTCTGTCAAAATCACCTTCATGGTATTCGGACTTGGCGTTGGTTCTATTGCTGTTATTTTCATTGATATATCCTCCTTACACACATAAAGACCCTACTCATCTGTAAGGCCGCATTCTTCTTTCCACTTCTTGATAAATAAACTCATCAATTCATGCCGCTCATCAGCAAGCTGCTTTCCTGCATGAGTGTTCATCAAGTCTTTTAATTTGAGCAGTTTTTCTTCCATATGCTTTAGCACAGAGCCCTGCTGCGTGTCCTCTGTATAATGGGGCTCACCTGTAGCGCCAGCATACGTAAACACTCTAGCGATACCGCTTGCTCCTATCGCATCCAGCCTATCCGCATCTTGAACAATGGCCCCTTCTAACGTCATTGGCCTAAACTGCTTATGCCGATGACGAAAAGACATCGTTGTAATAATGTCCATGATATAGCGGATATCCCGCGTGTCCAATTCCCACAAAAGGAGCTGGTTCTCAAGCTGCTCCTTCGTAACCTTCCATTCACTTGACAGCTTTTCATCAATGACATCATGTACAATCGCCGCCATTTCGATGATAAAAAGAGAGCCGCCTTCCTGATTTGCAATACGAACGGCAAGCTGACGCACACGAGCAACATGAGCCGCATCGTGTCCAGTCGGTTCATTCTTCAGCCTGTCTGAAACAAAGGAGGCTGCTGCCTCCAATTGTTTTCGTTGCATGACTGTCACCATCTTATTTGTTAAGCAGAGCAATGATTGAGCTTTCTAATTCTTTTGGTGGTGTTTTCGGAGAGAATCGTTCAGTGACTTCTCCGTTTTGGTCCACGATAAATTTGGTGAAATTCCATTTCACTGTTTTTGTCCCAAGCACACCTTTCGCTTCACTTGTTAAATGTTTGAACAGCGGGTGCGCCTCTTCGCCATTGACATCTACTTTCGCAAACATAGGGAAGGTCACTCCATAATTCAAAGAACAGAACTCTTGAATGGCTTCTTCTCCTTCTGGCTCTTGGTTCATAAATTGGTTACACGGAAATCCTAAAATTTCAAGGCCCTTTTCATGATATTGATCATATAGCTCTTGTAATTGTTTAAATTGAGGAGTCAGTCCACATTTGCTTGCTGTGTTTACAATAATGAGCACTTTTCCTTTGTAATCTGCCATCGATTTTTCCTGACCGTTAATGGTCTTGACCTGAATATCATAAATTGACATCTCATAGCCTCCTAGGATTCACTTTTTCCTATCGTAACATGCTTCTTTTAGAAAATCGCTTTTTATGCTCCCGTTTAAAAGAGTCCTGTCACACTGCCGTCTTCTAATAAGTCCATTTCGAGAGCCGCAGGTTTTTTAGGTAAGCCAGGCATTGTCAAAATGCTTCCGGTTAAGGCTACAATAAACCCTGCTCCTACAGATGGCTTTAACTCTCGAATCGTAATGGTAAAGCCTTTAGGTCTGCCGATTAAAGCTGGATCATCTGAAAGAGAATATTGTGTTTTTGCCATACAAACCGGCAAATGAGCCCAGCCGTTTTCCTCAATGGCAGCCAGCTGCTTTCTTGCTTTAGTTGTGAGCGTGACCCCATCTGCCCCGTAAACCACTTTGGCCACTTTAGATAACTTTTCTTCGATGGAATCGTTCTCTTCATACAAATAGGTAAAGTTGTTCTTTTTCTTTTCAATGAGTGCTGCTAGTTCCTCGGCAAGAGCTGTCCCGCCTTCTCCTCCTTCTTCCCATACATTCACGGCTTTGACTGGATGGCCATGTTTGCCGCACCAATCTTCTATCGCTTGAATCTCTTCTTTTGTATCCGTTATAAATCGGTTTACCGCCACAATATATGGAAGACCAAAAGCTTGCACGGTTTCAATATGCTTTTCTAAATTATGTATACCTTCTAATACGGCGTGTGCATTCTCTTCTTTGAGTTCGGTTTTCTTCATTCCGCCATGCATCTTTAATGCTCTCACTGTTGCGACAATGACAACTGCACTAGGTTTGAAATCACCAGCTCTTGTTTTAATGTGCAGGAACTTTTCTGCTCCAAGGTCTGCACCAAATCCAGCTTCTGTAACGACATAATCAGCTAATTTTGCTGCCATTTTGGTTGCAATTAAACTATTGCATCCATGTGCAATATTAGCAAAAGGACCGCCATGGACAAGGGCTGGGGTTCCTTCAATCGTTTGAACAAGGTTCGGTTTGAGTGCGTCTTTTAAAAGTAGCGTCAGAACACCTTCATATCCAAGTGCTCCCACTGTGACTGGCTCGCCTTCTTGATTATAGGCAACAACAATAGAAGAAAGACGTTTTTTTAAGTCGTTTAAGTCTTCTGCTAAACAAAGGATCGCCATCATTTCGGAAGCCACTGTAATATCAAATCCGTCTTCTCTAGGATATCCATTTAACTGACCGCCAAGTCCGACAACGACCTGTCTTAATGCACGATCGTTTAAATCAAGCACCCGCTTCCACACAATGCGCCGCGTGTCGATACCGAGTTCATTTCCGTGATGGATATGGTTATCAATAAATGCAGATAAGGCGTTATGTGCAGATGTAATGGCATGAAAATCCCCTGTGAAATGAAGATTGATTTCTTCCATTGGCAGCACCTGTGAATATCCTCCGCCCGCTGCTCCGCCTTTAATCCCCATTGTAGGACCTAATGATGGCTCACGCATCGCAATGATCGCTTTTTTGCCAATTTTTTCGAAGGCTTGACCAAGGCCGACAGTTACGGTGGATTTCCCCTCACCTGCTGGCGTAGGGTTAATCGAAGTGACAAGAATCACGTGTCCTTCTTTTTGTTTCTTTAAACGGTCAAAAATAGTCAAAGAAATTTTCGCTTTTGTGAAACCATAGCATTCTAATTCTTCGTCATGTATTTGCAGCTTTGCTGCGATGTCTTGAATCGGTCTCAGCTTAGCCTTTTGGGCAATGTCAATATCTGATAAATGCTTTGTGATCATAACAAAACGGCCTCCTTTTTTTACAGAAACAGCATTCTTTTTTGCTCTATTTTTCATTGTAACATAATTGAAACATTGAAATATCGCCAGAAAGTTCCTATAATGAAGTGAAATTAGCTTTGGTTCAGGGGGTGGCGAGTTGCCTATAAACATACCAGTTCATCTGCCGGCAAAACAAATACTAGAGAGCGAAAATATTTTCGTCATGGATGAGACAAGGGCATTCAAGCAAGATATCCGTCCTTTGAATATCGTGATCTTAAATTTAATGCCAAAAAAAATACAAACTGAAACGCAGCTGCTGAGAATGCTCGGAAATTCTCCTTTACAAGTGTACTTTACGTTTTTGATTCCAAGTACACATACACCGAAGAATACGTCGAGAGAGCATCTAGATGAATTTTATACGACCTTTGAATCGATTCGCCATAAAAAATTTGATGGAATGATCATCACTGGCGCACCAATCGAGCACTTACCTTTTGAAGAAGTCTCTTATTGGAAAGAGCTGCAGGACATTTTGGACTGGAGTAAAACCAATGTGACGTCTACCCTTCATATTTGCTGGGGTGCACAGGCAGGTTTATATCACCATTACGGGATTGAAAAAATCAAGCTTCCTGAGAAAAAATTTGGCGTATTTGAGCATATTGTGAAAGAGAAAAAAGAAAGATTAGTCAGAGGTTTTGATGAAGTATACTATGTCCCACATTCTAGGCATACAGATATTAATACAGAACAATTAAAAAACACGCCGAATTTGAAAGTCTTGAGTATGTCTGAAGAAGCGGGTGTTTGTTTAATTGTTTCAGATGATGATAAACAAGTATTTTTAACTGGACATCCTGAATATGATACAGATACATTGATGCAGGAATATGAAAGAGATTTGTTGAAACATGATACAGTCCAAAAACCTGTCCACTATTTTATAGAAGATGGTGACACATTAATCCCAGTAAATCGCTGGAAAGCCCATGCAACCTTATTGTTTATGAATTGGCTTAATTATTATGTTTATCAAGAAACACCATATGTTTGGGAATAAAATAGACTGTGGTCTGATGATAAATCGTCAAAATGTGTTAAAATACAAATGGCTCTGTCTTCCATTATCAATTGAATCTGTTTGTTTTTTAAAATTAGTTTAATTCTTTCGTAACGAATGATATGCTCTAACTGTTTATATGTTATCTTTATGTATATGTAGACCTATGAGATTAATAGTTTTCGTACGAAGTTTTGTTGTTGTTGATTACATTTGAGGTGAATATTCTTGAATACCAATAAAAAAATATTAATCTTGACCGCAAATTATGGAAATGGACATATGCAGGTAGCAAAAACACTGTATGATGAATGCAAATCCCAAGGATTTGAACATGTTGTAGTTTCTAATTTGTATCAAGAATCGAATCCCATTGTGTCAGAAGTGACTCAATATTTATACTTGAAGAGCTTTTCCATTGGGAAACAATTTTATCGCTTGTTTTATTACGGTGTAGATAAAATTTACAATAAACGCAAATTTAACATTTATTTAAAAATGGGAAATAAGCGTCTCGATGAATTAATTCAGTTACACAATCCGGACATCATCATTATTACATTCCCAATGATTGTGGTACCAGAATACCGAAACAAAACAGGTAAAGTGATTCCGACTTTTAATGTCATGACAGATTTTTGTCTCCATAAGATTTGGGTACATGAAAACATCGACCGATACTATGTTGCAACCGATTATGTGAAACAAAAATTAGTGGAAATCGGCACACATCCAAGCGATGTCAAGGTGACAGGTATTCCTATTAGACCACAGTTTGAAGCAGACGTGCCAAAATCGATGATCTATAAGAAATATGGATTATCATCAGATAAAAAAGTTCTTCTCATCATGGCCGGTGCTCACGGTGTACTAAAAAATGTGAAGGAATTATGTGAGGCGCTGCTTCTCGACAGTGAAGTACAAATTGTTGTTGTATGCGGAAAGAACGCCGCGCTGAAACAATCGCTTAGCGTTCTTGAACAAGCACACCCAGATCAATTGAAGGCGCTTGGATATGTGGAACAAATTGATGAATTGTTCAGAGTAACAGATTGTATGATTACAAAACCAGGCGGCATTACTTTAACAGAAGCAACTGCAATCGGTGTCCCGGTCATTCTTTACAAGCCTGTCCCTGGTCAAGAAAAGGAAAATGCTCTTTTCTTTGAGGATTATGGCGCTGCCATTGTCATTAACAGACATGAAGACATTTTAGAATCTGTGACCAACTTGCTTCAGGATGAAGAAAAATTAGAAACAATGAAACAAAACATGAAAAAACTGCACTTAAAACAATCTTCTCAAACCATTCTGGAAGATATCGTCGAGCAGTCAGATCTCATCATGAATAACAAAACTTATGCTCGCGCATTATCATAAAAAGGTGTCCGTCAATGACGGACACCTTTTCTTCATCCTTGATTTCCATTTGTTGTGTATACTTCTTCAAACGGCTGAACGACAACAAAGCCGCTTCCGGTAAACTTCATTTGAATGGACTCTCCGCTTCCCCTGCCAATAAAAGTTTTAAATGAAACATCTGTCACAAATTCAGTTTTTAAATCCCCTGACCACGCAACAGTCGCATTCGGATCTGTATAAACAGAGTCACCTGGCTGAACAATGAGTGTCAGCGGCTCATAATGACTTGTGATTGCTACTAAGCCCGGCCCTTCTAATTTGACATTAAATAATCCACCTGCAAGCATGCCAGACACTTTTTTCATCAATTTGATATCCCAGCGGACAGATGGTTCAAACGCGAGCAGATCGTTTCCATTCACAAAAATGGATTCTCCTTGAGCCAAACGAAGAATCGAGATTTTTTTACCTTGATCTGCCACATATAATTTCCCATCACCTGTCGCCTTCATTAGTGAGGTGCCTTCTCCTGAGAGCATTTTTTTGAACATTTTTGAGACGCCGTGCTCAAAAACACCTTCACGTTCAAATTTGATTTTCCCACGATAGGAAACCATAGAACCCGTTTTTGCCCAAATCGTGTCAGTCAAATTAATTTCTAAAAGTCTTGATGTTTCAAGTTCGAAGACACCTTCTCCTTTATCTTCTTGCTGCGTATTCTGAACAAATTCTTCAAGTGTATAACGATTCATGATTGCACCTCTTTCTGTATTTTTTTTATATACGGACAAACTGCACGTGAGGTTCCGAAAAGAACGTTTTATATTTCATTGTTATTCACCAAAAAAACAAAAAAATCAAACATTCTGCTCAAAATTTGGCTCGCCTGCTTGACGCTTTACTTTTGATGGTGTATAGTGGAACCATCATTTAACAACTGCAAAGTCGTTAGGTGATGAAAATTTTTTTTAGTATGCCAAAAGGTGTGCTACAGTACTAGGAGGAAAAAGCAATATGCAAAACGGTAAAGTAAAATGGTTCAATAATGAAAAAGGTTTCGGCTTCATTGAAGTTGAAGGCGGAGACGATGTATTCGTTCACTTCACAGCTATCGAAGGTGACGGCTACAAGTCTTTAGAAGAAGGACAAGAAGTTTCTTTTGAAATTGTTGAAGGTAATCGTGGACCTCAAGCTGCAAACGTAACAAAACTTTAATCAACTAAATCAATGATGAAACGACAAAATAAAGAGAGGCCTATGCCTCTCTTATTTGATTTTCAGCTGAATTTCAATGGCTAAAATATTTTGCTTCAGTCGTTGTTCAATTTCAGAAATATCTTTTTCGAGAAAAGGTCTTCCCTTCTTTGCTACATCTACTAGCTGCTCTAGATCGCTGTATACCTCTTGAAATGTTCGATGTAATACCGTTTCGAAATCCTTATTATCCATGCCGGCCTTCCCCTTTTCCTCTATTATCCGTCACTTAGTCAAAAAGTAACTCAACCAAAACTTTCTATAGTTATATCGGCTCATTTTTCAGAATATGTTCTTTTTTTACACATTCTATCCGTTTTTTTTCATGAGCGGATGTTTGAGCAGGGAAAACCGGGGCGGCAGCGGCTTACTTTTTAAGCAGCGTCTGTCCGTATTCTTTTATTTTCTCTCCTACTGTGCATTGCTGAATACAAAAGGAATGGGCGTATTTTTTGCCATATTCCTTTCGGAAGTGCTTCTTAATCAAACAATCTGAACAATACGTGTCTTGGAGATCCGTCAATTCTTGTACTGCTGTTTTTTTATCCACATTATTCAGCTCCGTCTGCTTCTAATTTCAATTTACTTTCAATTGGAACGTCTGCAAGCATCTGCCTTGCAAGCTGATCCGCTTCTGCATTTTGTTTACGATCGATGACTTCATAGGTTGGCGTAAGCCTCAGCTCTTTTAAAGCCGATTCAATCCGGTCGAGCCATTTGTTATGTATATCATCATAACAAGGCCATTCTCCTTTTAATTGATTCATGACAACAAGTGAATCGCCTCTAATCGTGACAGAATTTCTGCTTGCTCCAAGGTCTTTTAATGCTTTGACTGCCTCAAATAAAGCCGCATACTCTGCTTCATTATTGGTGATTCCTTTGAAGGGCTGATTTTTTCTCAAACGATAAGCATCTTCTCCGAGCTTATAGTAGACGACAACCCCAAGACCAGAGTCGCCTGTTTCTTTGTGAAAACTTGCATCAAAATAGACCTGAAGCTGATCAGGTTCAAGCTTTAGTTCTTCATTTAGCTTTTCAAGTTCTTTAATAGACCACATCGCCCCTTTTTCATCTTCAAATGATAGGAGGGACTGTGGTTCTTTTTTATCGATATGTTTGGCTAAAATCAAGGCCTCTTTTAGCTCCATCCAATCTTCTTGGAAAAAAGCAATGGACCCAATTGATTTCACTTTCATTGTGTAGTGTGCTCTTAATTTCATTGATCACATCGCCTTCCTGTGCTTTTAAGGTAAACATACGTTATGCTATAATCAAAAAGTTACATTTTACAATGAGAAAGGAAGTTCATGTCACTTGTTTAATGAAGGTATTTGGATCTTATTTGCGATCATTAATTTTATCATTGTTCTTCTATTTTATAAAGGATTTGGCAAGATGGGCCTTTTCGTCTGGATTGGCTTTGCGACGGTTGCTGCAAATTTACAAGTGGTCAAAACCGTTGAATTGTTTGGCTTAACGGCAACACTTGGAAACATTTTATACGGCAGTGTATTCTTTGCAACGGACGTATTGAATGAAAAATATGGACAAAATGAAGCAAGAAAAGCTGTCTGGATTGGCTTTGCCACCCTTTTAACGCTAACCGTTGTCATGCAAGAGGCTTTACTTTTCCATCCCGCTCCATCTGACATTTCTCAAACATCGCTGGAAACCATATTTGGCTTTATGCCAAGGGTCGCACTTGGCAGTCTTGCTGCTTATATCATCAGTCAAATGTTAGATGTTTATGTATATTCGTTTATTCGCCGGATATTTCCTTCTGATGGTGCGCTCTGGGTGCGCAACGCTGGAAGTACGATGATCAGCCAGCTGCTTGATACATTGATCTTCACAACTATTGCCTTTCTTGGCACCTATCCATTTCATGTATGGATCGAAATCTTCA
This sequence comes from Bacillus sp. FSL R5-0712, assembly GCF_038593285.1. Lineage (NCBI taxonomy): Bacteria > Bacillati > Bacillota > Bacilli > Caryophanales > Bacillaceae > Bacillus > Bacillus sp. FSL R5-0712. The sequence continues at coordinate 2,024,330 of NZ_CP151981.1, forward strand.
TCACGACTTATGTGATTAAATTTATCGTCGCCGCGATTGCGACACCATACGCGTATGCAGCGAAAAGAATGGTTCCACTTGATGAAAGGGGGAAATAAATTGCCAGCTGAAATATACATTGATGGTGCTAGCGCAGGTAATCCGGGTCCTTCTGGCATCGGCGTTTTCATTAAATATGATGGAAAGGCAGAATCTTTCTCGATTCCTCTTGGATCAATGAGCAATCACGAAGCAGAATTTACCGCTCTCATTGAAGGGATGAAAATCTGCGTAGAAAAAGGACTGCGATCCGTTTCGTTTCGAACAGATTCACAGGTAGTTGACCGTGCGGCCAATGCAGGATTTGCTAAAAATCCAGCCTTTCAGCATTTTATAAAAGAGATGATCGAGCTTCAAAGCCAGTTTGATTTATTTTTCATTAAGTGGATTCCAAGTAAGGAAAATCAAGTAGCTGATCAGCTCGCTAGAAAAGCGATTCACCTTTCTAAAGGATGAATCGCTTTTTTTCGGTTATGCTAATGTATGAGGTGATACTGATTGGATAAAGAAAATAAAGGTCGTGTCACAAATGGGACAACCCCTCAAGGTGATGCGCAAACAAATGATAAGCAGCCACTATCTCAGCTCGAAAATAGAGCGAAGAAAAGCAATACAAAAAGATGACCTTAGAGATCGGCTTAGCTGATCTCTATTTTACTTAATCGATTCACCATCGGTTCAATCCCTTTGATTTGATGGTATCGCAGCATGGCAGCAGCCCGTTCTTGATTGATGTTCACCTTCGTCTCATCAATTGGACAGCTCAGCGGGACATCACATTTGATCTCTGCCAATAGACGAGAAAGCTTCAAATCTTCTAATCCTGCTTGCATTTTCTTTTGCTGGCCAGCCGTTAGTTCATGAACATTTTCTAATAATCCGTCAATGGTTTGATATGTTTGAATAAATTTTAATGCTGTTTTTTCTCCGATTCCTTTGACGCCTGGATAATTGTCACTTGAATCCCCCATAAGTGCTTTCATATCGATCAGCGCCTTTGGAGAGATACCCATTTCCTCTTCAAATAAGGCTTTTGTATAATGTTTATAGTTCCCGATTCCTTTTTGCATTAGAGCAACCGTCACTTGTTCATTCAATATCTGCAGCAAATCTCTGTCCCCAGTTAGGACAGTCACACGTGCTTCATTCCGATAGAGTGCCGCCAGGGTGCCGATACAATCATCTGCCTCAAAGCCCTTTATACCAACGTTTACAATTCCTAATTCTTCTGTCGCTTCCTTTGCTAAATCGAATTGCGGAATGAGCTCGACAGGCGCATCTCCTCGATTTGCTTTATAATCTTGAAACAATTCATTTCGGTATGTTTGGCTTCCCATATCCCAGCAGCAAACAATATGAGTTGGCTCAAATGTCTGAACAGCGGTTAATAAATGCTTCAAATAGCCATTTACTCCATTCGTTGGGACGCCGTGATCATTTATCATAAAATTGCGATGGACAGCCGTTGCATAGAACGATCTGAACAGAAGCGCCATGCCATCAACAAGCAATACGTGTTTATTCATTCTTATAAACTCCCTTTTTCAAAACAATACTCCTATTCTATCATAGAACATCGAATTCGACATAAAAAAGGCGCCTTCTTCTTTTGGAAAAGAAGTGGCACCTGAGGGATTACTTTTGACCGTATTGCATTTTTTTCGATTCTGCTTCTGCGTAGGACGGCATCTCTTTTTGTTTAGGGTGACGCTCATCCTGCTTTTTTGCATGCTGCTTTTTTTCCATCATCATTCCCCTTTCTCGGTTCACTTGTTAAGATGACCTAAAAAGAGAAAGTTACTCTTTACTTCTGTTTTCGTTCGACATACTCCCTGACCATATCAATCGTGACATGCTTACGCAGCGGAACAATTCCGCCTCGTGCAAGCTCATTCATCTTCGAGGTAATTTCATTGATCTCGTCAGTTGTAAATGGTTCGTTTTGCTCACACTTCAAAACAGCAGTCTCTATTGCCTGCTCTCTTTTCTGTTCAAGCGCAAGAAACGATTTGATATGAGCATTCTGTTTTTGTGAATGTGCGGAAATTTCTTCGTGTACGCTCGTCATTTTTTATCAACTGCTTTCTTTTTTATATAGTGTATCATGACTCAAATGGTTTTCAACTGGTTCTTCCATTCATTTGTTTGCTTGTATACTTGTTCTATCATCGCCTGCTCTTTCGCATCTGTCGTTAAGCTCATGATAAATGTTTGTTTTTGTTCACTCAGCTGCTTAAGCGCTTCTGTTTCATATCTTTCAGTAAAGGTCTTTACCATCATATCGTATCTGCTCTGTAATTCTTCTTTTTCTTTATCTGCCCATTTCGTCGTTAATTGGAAAAGGACATCTCGAATCGCTTCAATAAACGCTGCCTTCCCGTTTTGTTCAAAGAAAGCTTTCGCTGATTTTTGCTTCTTTAAGAGCGGCTCAAACGGCGTCAGGTCCGCTTCCACTTCAATTTGTTTCAGCTCGGCATTCTTCTCATCTGGCGGCGACAGCCGGAGAGAAAAGTAAGGATCTTCTGCACACGCAGCCTGTAACCCTTTCTCCCACTCCTCTTTGAAATATTGAGTGATAAACGATTCCATTCGAATATCAAGCGCTTTTATCTCCTGTACAAATTCAAATTCATAATCCTTTAACGCTTGTTCCAGCGCTTTTTTCAACTCCTGTCTGAAGTCCCCTTGAGATATTCCAGGATAAAAGGCTGTCTTTAACAGATCGTTTGCATAAAGTGACAAGCGCTGAACAATGTGGTACAGCTGTTCGTGCAAGTCCTTTTTCACACTTTCTGTTACTAGCTTAGATCGTTTAATATGGCTCATTTGATCAACGATCGCTTCATAGGATGTGTTTATCTTTTTCTTTTCTGCTTGCTTTTCATCTTCCGACTGATGCAGCGTCTCATGCAGCTTGTCAACTGTTCTACATAATGTACTCGCTTCAAAATACAGCAGCTCAATCGCATCTTTCGTTAATTCTTCCTCAATAAAATAGTCAAGCTGTGTTCTAAGCTGTGCATACTGGTTATAAGGCGACTGTCCCTTTCCTTCGATCTCTTCCTTGCTGGATACGTGATGAAGGTTTGGATGCCGGATGCCTTCTTTTGTGAGCTCATTTTTCACATAGTCAAAGACGGTTTCAAGCTCTGTTTGATCCTTTGCGAGGTCAGCTGCATTGATAATAAAAAACATTTTATCCATGCTAAAAGAATCTTTTACAAGCCCGAGTTTACGTAAAAATGACCGGTCTGCTTTTGAGAAAGAATGCTGGTAGTAAGTTAAATAAAGAAGGGCATCAGCATCCTTCATATATTGAAAGGCAATCTCTGTGTGACGTTTATTCATACTGCTGGCGCCTGGTGTATCAACAATCGTCAGTCCTTTATCTGTTAAAGCTGTACTTAAATAGACCGTCACTTCCTTCACCACACAAGAAACAGCCTCTTCTGCCACATATGGCTTTAATTCTTGAAGGGTGACATTGAGCGGCGTTTGTTTTTGAATCGAATCACGGAACTTTTCATGAGCGTTTAAAAAATGGTCAACAATGATGCGGTGATCTTGTTCAAGCTCTCTTTTTTTCAGCGTTCGCTCGAGTTTCGCTTGAAACGTATCTCCCTTTTCTTCTGTTATAGAATAACCGAGAATTTGATCGAGCTCTTCTAATATTTCCTGCTCGGTTTTAAACACCACTTTCACACTTTCATGCGGATGGTCTTCTGTCGGCCGGGTCAGCTTATTGATCGTGGCCGTCGTTGGTGTAGGAGATGATGGCAGCACCTTTCTCCCAACAAGGGCATTGGCAAACGAAGATTTCCCCGAACTAAAAGCACCGAATAAGGCGAGTGTAAATTCCTTCGCTTGCAGCCGCTTTGTTCGTTTTTCAAAGGACTTTCTTTGAGATTGAAGCGCGTTTAATGGCATTAAAATTTGAGAAAGCTGCTCAAACTGGTCAATCGACTGCGCTGTCGGGATATGCTGTGATTGTCGCATTTGATCAAGCTTTATCTGCTGCTGATTTTCTTTTTCGCTTTCTTCCGTATGAGTTGATGCTTGATTCTGATTTAGCTCGTCATGCTGCATCCGGTGTTTTTTCACATAAAACCAATCTTCTTCGATCTGCTCATTTGTTCCGTTTTGCCATATATCCCATACATGCTCAATATCTTTTCTGATTTGATCATTTTTTTCCATGCATTGCTCCAGCGCTTGGAGCTCCTGTGCTGCCTGGGCCCATTTATTTTGCTGCTTTCCCTTTTCATTCAGGAGCTGGGTTTTCAGCATCTCGGTCATTTGTTCAATCAATGGTATTGCTTTCTGTTTCGTCTGTCTTTTCAGTGCTTCACCAGCATCTTTTGCATATTGCAAAACGTATTCATTTGAAAATGTCGCACCGTGATGAATCACGTTTTCAAGCAGTGATTCTTCTACAGGCGTTTCAAACGCCATCACTTGATTTAATAATTCTTCACCAAGCTGATGCTTCTTGACTTCTTTTTTGAGCAGTTCAGCAATATGCCAGTCTACTTCTGCTTTCATTCTTGCTTTGACATCTGCTAAGAACTCGTTCGCCCGCTTTTCTTTTTCCTGCTCGGTTTTATTTTTCGCGAACAGCAGTCCTACCTTAAAGCCAGGTGCTTTCGATTCAATATAATCACTTGCTAGCTCCCTCATTTTAAATGGGGTTAGATTTGCATTTTTTAAAATGTTCTCAACTTCAGAAGACACTTCATCTTCTAACTGTTTTGCTCCATTTTCAATGAAGCTGCTTTTCGCTTCGAGTTCCTTCACTTCTTTTCTTTTTTCTTGAAGCTGAAAATCCAGACCCTCTTCCTGCAGCTCTTCTTTTAATGAGTCAATATGTTCTTTTAAAACGTGCTCTATTTTCTGCTCGGTATAGGCGCGAAGCGATGCTTTCGGCAATGTTTGTAATTCTTGCAGTTTCTCGATTAAACGAATCATTTCGTTTCTTGGATGCGCCTCATCGGTTACAGATGTAAAGTATAGGTGTTCTTCTTCAATGCCTTCTTTTTGAAGCATATCAACTACTTGATTTTTGTAGTCTTCAAACGCTGTCTCATGCTCATCATGTCGATCGACTTGATTTACGATGAAATAAAGATTTGGCACTTTCTCTTTAATGGAGCGAATGAAACGAATGTTTTCCTCCGAATGAACATGGTTGTAATGAACAACATAAAAAAGAGCATCTGCTTGATGAAGAATAGACGCAGCAGATAAAAAGTGAGCATGATCCGTTGAATCAATTCCGGGTGTATCAATCACTGCCACCTTTTCTTCCAGTCCTCTATAGTCCCCGCTAATTTCCACCATTTCAATCTGTTCTCCATCCTTACAAAAACGCTGAACTGCTTCTTTATCATAAGAACCGCTCATTTTTGCAAAACGGCCATCTGAGGTGTGAAGCTTTACTTCACTCTCCCCTTTCCTCACGACGACCAAGTTTGCACTTGTTGGAATTGGACTCGTTGGCAGGATGTGATCATGAAGCAGATGATTCACAAGTGATGACTTTCCAGCTGAATAGTGGCCGGTAAATGCGATATACACTTCTTCTTCTGCTTCCTTTTTGATAATTGATGCAAGTTTGGCTGCGCGTTCATGATCATCCCTTTTGAGAAGGCTTTGATATAAAGCACCTGTAGTTTGAACGAGCGAATCTCGAATAGACAAGTCTTCCATGACGATAAACCCCTTTGTTTTTAGAAAAGTCAGTTATGTATGTGATACCATTTTACACAAAATGAAGAGATTTTTCTTCTGATCTGAGGAAATAAAAAAAATCTGCTGCCCGATCAGTCGCAATTGACTGCGATCAGGAAGCAGATTTTTTAGAAACACCTTTTAATACGAAGCCAATTAATAGGCTGTATACACAGACCGTACCGAGTAAGAAAACCATTGTCATGTGATCACCGTCCATCCTTCGTGATTGAGAATGCTTATCATTAATGAAAGTGTATCACAATTGATAATGATTTTCAATATTAATTTAACAAATACTGATTGAGCGCTTTCTCTTCTGTTTGAATTCTCACAGCCATCATCCATGCATTTAAACATGTGAACAAAATGGCGGTAAAATAAGCATTAAACAAAAGCGGGATCAGCATAAGCTCAATCGCCACCACTACATAGTTAGGATGCTTTAACCAGCGATAAGGTCCTTTTTTCACCATCATCGCATTTGGTACAACTAAAATCTTTGTATTCCAATACGTCCCAAGAGAACATAATGCCCAGTATCGAATCACCTGTGTGGCCAGCAGGAAAACGAGAAGCACAAGAAAATAGCGCGACGGCGGCCTGTTTAACCCCCATACCTCAACCATAAGTGAGAGAAAAAAGCCCGCATGCATAGCGACCATATAAGGATAATGACTAGCACCAAATTCAATGGCACCGATCGCTTTTACTTTCTTTTCATTTCTTTTAGCCACAAGCATTTCAATAAGCCGCTGACAAACGAAGAAACCAATGACGAGCCAAATGATCATGATAAGACCTCCTCCCATTTCATGAGCAGCAGCTCTGAGGAAAAGCCCGGACCAAGCGCTCCGCAAAGACCCATATCTCCCGCTTCAGCAGATCGATGTTCAAGATAATGTTTGATCACATACAAAACTGTGGCAGAGGACATATTTCCGTGTTGTTTAAGTACCTCTTTTGATGAAAAAAGTTGATCGTCTTGTAAGGATAGACTTTCAATATAGGCGTCAATCACTTTTTTTCCTCCAGGATGAGCAAGAAAAACTGATAGATCTTCTGCCGAATACCCTTGCTGCTCTAAAAATTGATCGACCTGCTCTTTTAACCAGCCGGAAATAATGGAAGGAATGTCACGGGAGAAAATAACCCGAAAGCCGTCACTTGTAAATTCCCAGCCCATCACATCTTCAGACTCTTTCATTGTGACGGATTGTGTACCAATCACTTTAGGGACTGTTTTGAGATGGGTATATTCTGATACACCTTTTTCTCCAGTTAAGAGTACCGCGGCTGTCCCGTCTCCGAACAAAGATGTCCCGATTAAATTGCTTTTTGATTGATCTTGCGGCTGGAAAGTTAAACTGCACAGTTCACAGGCGACAACCAGCACCTTTGCTTCTGGAAATGCCCTTATGTATTCGTAAGCCCGGGACAACCCTGCCGCTCCGCCCCCGCACCCTAATCCCCAGATCGGTACTCGTTTCGTATAAGGCGAAAAAGGAAGAACATTCATCAGTTTTGCATCAAGACTTGGTGTCGAAAGGCCGGTGCTTGAAATAAAAAACAATGCATCGATCTCATCAAACGGAATCGGTTTTTTCAGGAACGCCTTCTCATGGAGACAGTGTATGACCGCTTCTTTTGCATGAGCCAATGCTTTTTCCAAATAGAGATTGTTTTTCTCCTCAAAAGAGTGGTGCGTCTGATACCATTCAATTGGCTGCACAAACTGTCTGCTCTCGATTTCTCCGTTTTGAAAAGCTCTGAGCAGCCGGTCGATATCTTTAAACGATCGTTTAAATTGGGATCTAGCAAAATCAGCCGCCTTTTTCTGATCCACATGATGTTTTGGCAGACTCGTTCCAACAGAAAGAATGTACGCCATCGGCTTCACCTCTTTTTCGATTAATATCCCCTATCGAAAAAAGGATATACATGCCAAAACGTCACAATTCAGTCAAAATATTTTCCTCCGGCTAACTTTTTGTCTTGACGACAATTGATAAATATTGGATAATATAGGTGAAAACATGATGTAGTTTTCCTCCTTCACAGGTTCGTTCTAAGCCAAGCGAACCTGCTTTTTTTATGCAAAAAAACACCTCTAAAAGAGAAGTGTTCAGACCGTAGAACCCCCCTTACTTTAAATAAAAGTGGGGGTTTCACTATAATTATAAAGGGTTTACGCTGGACATAGTGTTTTCCATGTATGATTTTGACTTGGTGTATAGTTAACTAGAAAAGAACAAGTTTTACAAACCTCTGAACCGGACACATATTGTTTAAATCCTTCTCTAGTCGTTGTACGGTAAGAGAGAATTTGCCGATATGGGCACAATATGCGTCCATACACGCATTCATTCTTTTTAAAATAATCTGCTGCTATTCTCGGACGAATGTAAGGCTTGACAGGTTTATCTCTTGATCTATAAAAAGTTAGCTCTGATTCAGTTGTACTGACTTTGATTTCTTTTGTTTCTTCTTTATTTTGTAGTGGTAAGAACTTTTCTCTATGATTTTTGAGATTAATCGCCTCTGTCTCCACTTTCCACATGAGCACCCTTTTTTCAATGAAATCGTCATTATACAACACTTTCATAAGGAATCTCCCTTTCGCTTCGAATTAATGGTCAAATCTGCTGCTATCTTAGCGTATAAATATTAACGTTTCGATCATTATTCGGAATGATTTTATTTAAACATGAATGGATCACCTTTTTTGCTGATCAACACAAAGTAACAACCATATAAAAAGGATTTTTTCCACTATATACTTAATCAATATGAGTACCAAGAAAAACAGTGAAAAAGAAAGGATCTACAACATGGTTCGGCTCTAAATTTAATTGACTGGAGTGATTGTAATGAAAAAGGTTTCCAGAAAAAAGACACCCTACAACACGATACTTCTCTCAAAGGTAATTGGTTTAGTGCTTCTTACACTGTTTCTCTTTTTTATCTGGGATATGTCTAAACCCCATTTGCAGGCGACAAATGGGCAAGCAAAAAATGTTGCCAGCAGTGACTTCCGTGACACAAGCATCAGTCTGATAGCAAAAGATCAGTCTACAAGAACATTGGATACACATTTTAAGACCAATCCAAACCAACAGGCAACGAATAAAACGGTCTTTTTAACATTTGATGATGGTCCTTCTGCTACATCAAATCAGCTGTTAAATGTATTAAAAGCACATCACGTGAAGGCGACGTTCTTCATGCTTGGACCGCAAATTCAAGCACACCAATCAACTGTGAAAAGACTTTATCAAGAAGGACATCAATTAGGTCTTCATGGCATGACGCATGATATAAACCTCTTTTATCAGAACAGCGAGTCTCCCGCAAATGAAATGAGAGAAGCTCAGCGTATTCTTGCCTCTGTTACAGGCGTCTACAGCCGTCTTGTAAGAACCCCCTTTGGCAGTGTTCCAAATTTAACATATCATCAAAAAGTACGTTTAAACCAAAATGGCTTTATTTACTGGGACTGGACGATTGATAGCCTTGACTGGAGATATAAAAACTCACAATATGTTCCAGAGGTATTGAATCAATTGCAAATGTTTGAGAAAAATAAACCATGGGAACCAAAAGTTATATTAATGCATGATCAACCCTCTACCACAAACTATTTAGACAGCCTGATTATACAGCTAAAAGCAAGGGGCTATACATTTGCAGTCATTAACGAAACAATGCCGCCGGTACAACATGAATAGTGCTAATCACAAAAAGCCCGTATCCAAAAGATGCGGGCTTTCAGCTTGTAGACAAACCCTCACACGCTCCTTCCTAGGATCCTAGGACTTCAAAGGTTTTTTATCAAGCTAAAAAGAAGACAAAGAGCTAAAATAAAAGGTCATTTTAGCTCTTTGTCCATCATCTGAACCCCTCTCCAAGAGAGGGGTTTACATAACAGATTGCTTAGGTTCTTCTACCAGGTCATGCCCGGCTTCTTTTTTAAAAGGAATCATGTGATAAATAATATGAAGCAAAATAGCGGTAAAGCTTCCGGCCACAATGCCGTTACTTGTTAATAATTTCATCGAATCTGGCAGATGCTCAAACATTTGCGGTACGACAGTAACTCCTAAGCCGATTCCCACGGAGCAAGCGACGATCAGCAAGTTCTCCTGCTTTGCAAAGTCCACGCGCGAGAGCATTTTAATACCGTATGCAATGACCATGCCAAACATGGCAACCATTGCACCGCCAAGAACTGATTTTGGAATAATCGTCGTAAAGGCAGCGATTTTAGGAAAAAGACCAAATAACATGAGCAATGCCCCTGTGACGACAATGACTTGGTTTTTCTTGACGCCTGTTAACTGGATCAATCCAACATTTTGCGAGTAGGCTGTATACGGAAAAGCATTAAAGATTCCGCCTAATAACACAGCAATCCCCTCTGCCCGATAGCCTTTAGCCAAATCCTTCTCTTTTAATGACCGGTTTGTTAAATCACCTAATGCGAAATAAACGCCTGTTGATTCAACTAATGACACAATCGCAACTAACGTCATGGTCATGATCGGTGCAAATTCAAAGGTCGGCATCCCAAAATAAAATGGCTCAATCATACGGAAAACCTGAGCGTTTGCCACCTCAGCTGTTTCCACTTTCCCCATAAACGCAGCAACTGCTGTCCCAAGAAGAATACCGATTAAAATGGCGATCGCCTTCATAAATCCTTTCGTGAATCGATAGAGCAGTACAATGATAAACAGTACAAGGAAAGCGAGTCCTAGATTTTCAAAAGAACCATAGTCCGCACTTCCTTCTCCTCCTGCCATATTGTTCATCGCTACAGGAATGAGGGTGATACCAATAATGGTGACGACAGAACCAGTGACAACAGGCGGGAAAAATTTCACAAGCTTTCCAAAGAAAAATGAAAGAAGAATGATAATACATCCTGAAGCGATAATACTTCCATAGATAGACGAAATCCCATACTTAGAGCCAATCGCAATCATAGGCGAAACCGCAGTAAATGTACAGCCTAATACAACGGGCAGACCGATCCCAAAGAAGCGGTTTTTCCATACTTGAAGCAATGTGGCAGCCCCGCACATGAAAATATCCGCCGAGATTAAGTAAGTCAGCTGTGCAGGCGTGAGCCCGAGCGCATCTCCAACAATGAGCGGTACAAGAACAGCACCGGCATACATCGCCAGCACATGCTGAATACCCAGTGAGAGCATTTTGACTTTTTTAGCGGCACTCATGATTGTACCTCCCGTACAAACGTGACTTTCCCTTCCTCAAGTGATTCAATACGTGCGAGCGACTCAACGCGGTAGCCCATTTGCACAAGCGCATTTCTTCCAGGCTGGAATGATTTTTCAATGACAATGCCAAATCCGGCTACTTTCGCCTTCGCCTGCTTTGCAATCGCAGCCAGTCCTTTCGCAGCTTCACCATTCGCTAAAAAGTCATCGATGATTAACACACAATCATTTTCACTAAGATGCGTATTTGAGACAGCAATCGTGCTTTCTACTTTTTTTGTAAAAGAGTACACACTGGCTGTTAACAGGTTATCCGTTAATGTGAGTGATTGACGTTTTCTTGCAAACACAACAGGTACTTGAAGAGCAAGTCCAGCCATCACAGCAGGTGCGATGCCAGAAGATTCAATTGTGATGATTTTTGTAATGCCATCATGCTGAAATAATCTAGCGAACTCTTGTCCGATCTCATGCATTAACACAGGATCAATTTGATGATTTAAAAAAGCATCTACCTTTAACACTTGATTTGACAGAACGATTCCTTCGTTCTCAATTTTTTGACGTAACAATTCCATCATTCTTCCCCCTAGCATATTGGCAAACATTCAATTTTTGGTATAAAAAAAGCATTGCTGTCCATGAGGAGCAAGCAATGCGAAAACGATCAACGGATCTTCAGCTCAAACAAGAGCTGTTTCATTTTGCTCACTCATAGTCGGACCGTATCGGTGTCCGGTAGAAACTTGCGTGCCATCATCACGCGATTATATGAGTGTTATAGTGTTCAAATTATAACAAGATTTCAGACGCTTGGAAAGCACTTTTCTAGAAAAATACCGAACTTAAATAATAGATCAGAACAAAATGTTCGTTTTTAGAATATTCAAGCATCAAAAAAGCACCCCTCTCATGAAAGGGTGCCCTTCTTTTATGATAAATACAGTTTCGTATATTTATCCGTTAAGTAGTCGATTAAATATTGCACATTTAATTCTTCACCTGTTGCATCTTGAATAATTTCAGATGGCTTTTTCCGTTTACCATGCTGGTGAACATGTTCCGTCAGCCATTCTTTTATCGGTGCAAAAGACCCAGTTTGAATGAGCTCATCAAAATTTGGTAAATCTTTGATCATTTGCTGCTTTAATTGCGCTGCATACATATAACCAAGGGCATATGAAGGGAAATAGCCAAAGCTTCCATCAGACCAGTGAACATCCTGCAAGATACCGAGTGCATCATTAGGAGGCGTAATACCAAGATACGCTTGATATTTTTCATTCCAAAGTGCAGGCAAATCTTCAACTGCTACTTCTTCATTGAAAATCGCTTTCTCAATTTCATAGCGGATGATAATGTGAAGCGGATATGTCAGTTCATCGGCTTCAATTCGAATGTAAGTCGGCTTCGATTCATTCACTGCATGCACAAAGTCTTCTAAAGAAACATCTTTAAATTGCTCAGGAGAAGCTTCTTGCAGCTTTTGATAATACGTTTTCCAGAAATCTTCGTGTCTGCCGATAAAGTTCTCAAAGAAAAGAGACTGTGATTCATGGATACCCATCGAAGTCCCATCACATAAAAGTGTTCCGCTCAGTGCTTCATCAATGTTTTGCTCATAAATCGCATGACCACATTCATGAATCGTGCCAAAGATCGCCATTCGAAAATCATGCTCATCATAACGGGTCGTCACACGTACGTCACCTCTGCTTAACGTTACAGCAAAAGGATGGACTGTTGTATCAAGGCGGCCTGCGTCAAAGTCATATCCTAATTCTTTTAAGAAAAAGAGACTCAATTCCTTTTGTTTATCGATTGGGAAGCTTTTCGATAAAAATGAAGTATCCGGCTTATTAGGTGAGGCTTCGATTTTTTTCACTAGAGGAACAATAGCGTCACGAAGTGCACCAAATTTTTGATCAAGCTGTTCAACCGTCATATCTGGCTCATAGTTATTGAGCAGCACATCATAAGGCGTTTTTTTCACGCCCCAATATTGGATGAAACGCTTGTTAAAGTCAATAAGCTGTTTTAAGTATGGTGCAAAGAGTGAAAAGTCTGATTTCTCCCTTGCTTCTACCCATACATGCTCCGCTTTTGATTGCAAAATCGAGTATTCTTTAAATTCTTCTTTCGGAATTTTACTGTTTTCATCATACTCTTTTTGTGATAATTCGAGCGCCTTCTGTGTATCTTTTGACAGCTCATCTCGATGTTTGTTTAATGCGAGAAGAAGATCTCTCATTTCATCAGAAGTCTTCATATTAAAAATATCACTTGATAATTGACCGATCGTTTCAGCTCTAAAATCCGCACTTTTTTTAGGTGCTTGTGTTCTAGAGTCCCAATAAAGTAAATGGAGCGCCTCTGTATAATGGGCGATTTTCCCTAGTAATTGATAAAACGCTTTCTCAGTTGCTTCAAGACTCATGCGTTTGTTCCCCCAATCAATAAAATATGTATGTACGTTTCAAGGCTACTTCAATGAATGTTCTTTTGTCAATGAAAAAGGAGGATACACCGTGGTATCCTCCTCATTTGCAAGTTTTCACCTATTTAAGATGTGATGATGGGCTTCACTGGCAGGACGGATTCAATTTTACTTTGAAGCTTAGTATCTTCCTGACGATCAAAGTAAATATGAATGCTTCCTGCGTCTTGGCTTGTCCGGATCAGTCTTCCGATCCCTTGGCGTAAGCGAAGCAGCATATACGGAAGGTCAACTTCAGCATGTGCATCCTTTGCTTCATTCCTTTTCGCTTCAAATACTGGATCATGCGGCGGATAAGGAAGTCCCCAGATGATCACATTCGTTAATGATTCACCTGGAATATCAAGCCCTTCCCACAGATGAACTGAGCATAACACGGATGTCTCATCAGCTTGGAACTTTTGAACAATCGTGCTGATTTCCTCGTCTCCCTCAAAATATACGTCAAACGGCAGTGATTCATTTGCTGCTTCAAGTTGTTTTCTAAAGAAATGAAGTTCATCAAATGAAGGGAAGAGAATCAGAGATCGTCCTCCATTTTCTTTCAGCTGAGTCATCACTTGCTGTGCTTTTGCCTCTTGCTCAGCGAGCTGCTGAATTCCATGGAAATAAATCTTCATTTGTTCATCGTAATCATACGGCGAAGCGACACTCATTGATAAGTAATCTTTAATCCCAAGACTTTCAGCTAAATAATCAAAGGATTGATTCTCAGACAATGTAGCGGAAGAGAAAATATATGGTCTTTTTTGAGAGAATACTTTTTCGCCAAGTACCTCTGCGACCGTCTTCGGCATCACAACAAATGTTGTATCTAATTCCTGTTTTTCCAGCCAGCTAATGGCATTTTTTTGATAAAGCGATAAAGAATACGCCATTTGTTCAATGTATTCTTCCACAACAGATAATTCGTATTGATCGATCGTATACATCTCAGATTCAAACACGAGCGCTTCTCCGATTTTTTCAAGCAAGTCACACAATTCACTTGCAGAACGCTTCACCTCATCGACACGCCCAATTTCAAGCCGGTGCGAGCCTTTGACTTCTTTGGCATGCGTTTTTAAGAGATAAAAGAACTCATCGTTTGTTGCAAGTGCATCTTCAACAAGCTCTGCAAATTCTTCGCGTATGTCGTTTTGCAAAAGACGTTCCAAAAATGTTTCGAGCGTTGATTGCTTCACTCGGTACGTTAACGCTTTTTGTGCGGCAAACTCGAGAAGATGTCCCTCATCAAATACGACGGAGCTATGCTCAGGAAGCAGCGGAAGCTGACCCTCACGTTTCCGGGATTCCTTCGTCCACACATGCTCCATGTAAAAATCATGTGAACAGATGATGAGATCTGTCGCTTTCCGGTAATGATCTCTTGATAAATTCAGACCGCAGCGATGACGCATATCGCACGTCAGGCAGTCCTGAAACGAGTCATAGCCAATTCGTGACCATTCATCATTTGATAACTCTGGATACTCTTTTCGATCGCCATACGGATAAAAGGTTTGCATGCCATGTGATTCATGAACAAATGAAGGCAGTGATTCATAAATATCGAGCCACTTTTCATCATCTTCACGCTGCATCGTTTTCTCCAGCTTTTTTAAGCATAAATATTGATCATGCGATTTACTTAATCTCGCATCTATTTGAATATCAAGGTGATTGGCAATTTTATAGATATCACCTTCTTGTTTAACGAGCTGTTCAATTAACGTTTCGTCTGCACATGCAATAATCGCAGGCTTCCCTGTATACCTTGCATATGTGACGGCAAATAATAAATAGACGATGGTTTTGCCTGTGCCTACCCCAGCTTCGGCAAACATCACACTTTTTTCTTTAAAGGCTCTTTCTAGTTGAAAAGCCATAAATATTTGTTCATCTCGAAGATCAAAGCCCTTTTCTGGCAAAATGTCATAAAACACATCACCAATCCAGTTGCCCAGTTCTTCGTAAAAATTGTGTTCTTTTGATAATGAAAAAGGCAAACGAGATGCTGTCACCTGCTTCAACCCCCAACTTTTGAATCATTCAGACATTCAATAGTACCATTTACGCTGGGGAAAAACAATCTTTTTTTATGAGCGCAGGCGATGCTGATAGCTTTCCTTCATTAAAAATGCATGCTCAGAACGTTCTATGTATGCCTGAGCCAGCGCCAAATCTTCAATGGCTGCCGTAAGCTGAGCAGATTGTCCACCTTCATGCCCTTCAATTTCTTGAGCAGTCGAAGCGAGTGCTTTTTGGATTAACTGAATTTGATCATAATGAATCATGAAGACACCTCTTTTTTTAAAATCAAGTTCAGTTTATTCCGTCTTGCTGAGAGTTATACCTTTTCAGCATAAAAAAGCCGCACCTTCTTTCGGTGCGGCTCTTTATTACGATTCAGTTGATTGCTTTCTAGGCGGGCGTTTTCCCCAATATTGATAATAGTCTGTTTTGATAAATCCGTTAAACAGTTTTCTCTTTTTCGTCGCTTTTCTTCCGAAGCACTCTTCGAATTTTTCGTGTGACGTCAAGATGTAAATGGACCATGTATCTAGGTTCTTAAACGCTTCACCCATTCCTTGATACATTTTTTCAACTGCTGGTTTATCACTCAGTCGTTCACCATAAGGAGGATTTCCGACAATCACACCGTACTCTTCTTTTGTTTGAAAGTCTTTTACTTGCATTTGTTTAAACTCAATCAGTTCACTCAGTCCTGCTTCTTCTGCATTCATTTTTGCGATATCTACCATACGATGGTCGATGTCACTTGCAATAATGCGGAGCGGCTGATCATAGTTTGCTTTTTCTTCTACTTCCACACGCGCTTTGTTCCATACGTCTTCACCGATCCATTCCCATGATTCAGACGCAAAATCCCGGTTAAATCCTGGGGCAATGTTTTGTCCTATCATCGCTGCTTCAATGGCGATTGTTCCTGATCCGCAGAAAGGATCAACAAACGGACGGTCAGGTGTCCAGTTCGTTAATAAGACGAGCGCAGCAGCAAGCGTTTCTTTAATAGGTGCTCCGCCTTGATCCATGCGGTATCCGCGTTTATGAAGACCTACACCAGATGTATCAAGCGTAAGAACCGCTTTATCTTTTAAAAGAGCGATCTCGATTTTATATTCAGGTCCCGTTTCTTCAAGCCATTCAGACTGAATGTTGTAGGAGGATTTAAGCTTTTGCGCAATGGCTTTTTTGACGATGCGCTGGCAGTCCGGCACACTGGCAAGCTGAGATTTAACAGATTTCCCGATGACAGGAAACGTACTGTTTTTTGGTAAAAAAGCGGCCCAGTCAATCGCTTTCGTCCGTTCAAAAAGCTCATCAAATGTTTTAGCCGAAAATTCAGCAACTTGTACCTTGATCCGGTCTGCTGTACGCAGCCAAAGGTTTGCACGGCAAATCGCAAGAGCATCCCCCTTGAAAATCACTTTTCCGTTGTCGACTGTGCACTCATAGCCAAGGTCTCTTACTTCTTTTGCAACAATTGCTTCAATTCCCATTGGAGCTGTTGCGATGAGTGTATAGGTTTTCATTGATTTATCACCTGTTTTCTCGTCCTTTTATGTATTCAAGATAAAAGCTCTCCATATGTTGAAATAGGAGAGCTTTGTTTCATCATGTTTATTATAACGGATTTAACGTTCTGTAAGCCATGTTTTGTTCCATCGTACTGCAAACGGCAAATGCCTCGTACTCAGGTGGTAATCATCTATCTACAGAATTCTCTGTCCTTCTCTCCGTTTGGTTCCTTTGAGAAAGTTCCCCTACCAAGTTTGGGTTTCTCGCTCGAGGGGTTTACCGCGTTCCACTCTCACCATTTCTAGTGAGACTTCGTCACTGTGGCACTTTCAAGGATACTTTGCCATATCCTAAAAAGGACGTAGGCATTTTTCCTGCCGTCAGCCTTTCCCAGGCTGCCCTGGCTTATTTTTTCGCCAGGCACGAACACTACGGGCATCTCAGCACCGTGCGAGCATGGACTTTCCTCTGCAATGCCCTAAATAGCATTACAGCGATTACCCGAACGTTAATCAATAAGCGTTATTATAAACGACAATGACATCTGACACAAGCTTTTTTCAGCAACACTCAATCATAAAGTTTGCTGCCGAAAACGTGTTTCTCAAGGTTCGATAGTCTTTTTAAAATATCAAAGTTTGTTGTATTAGACTGTGCAGGCTGTCTTTTCCCTTGTTCAACAGCTTCTTCAAGCTGTTTTGACAAGTGGAGGTTTTCTTGTTGAAGTTTTTCGATTTCTTGGTTGAATGTCTCATAGTCTTTAATGACCATATCTAAAAATTTATCGACTTCTTCTTGTTTGTACCCTCTGACACCTGTTTTAAATTCTTTTTCTAAAATTTCTTTCGCAGAAAGCTTTACTTTATCAGCAAGCATCTTTTTCACCTCATATCGTGAATTCATAGTATATTTTTTCAGAAATACGTGACGTTGTCAAATTTTCTCTTGCTTTTAATCAAAAAACGGATCTTCCGCCTCAACCTGCGCTCTTAGATCATCCATCGTGATGTACATAATCGGGTAATCGGTATAGGCTTCCGCCTCCCTGATCATATACTTCGGCGATCCCTCATGCTCGGGATCATATAAGACGAGAAGACCATCTGTTTTTTCAATAAAAAAGCGGTTCTTTTGTTTAAATTGTGCCGGACTTTCGTACGGTCTATGCGTGACACTTTCTACAAAATCGGCCTGTGCAAGAATTCCTTCATACAACACTTTGTTTTGTTCATTCCAGCGCTCTTCCTGTTCATAAAATGGCGTAATGACTGCAAGTTTTAACGCTGGATATTCCTCCTGAAGCTCAAACACCACTTCGGCTGTCCAAATTTCTGCCCCAAGCTGGCCTGATATGAGAACCCATTCCAGACCTTCTTCGATAAGGGCTGTCAGCCTTTTTTGAAGCTCCGCTTTTATGTATTGAAGTGCAGGCTCGTCTTGTTTGAATATCCCAAGCTCAAACGGCTTGTACCCTGTGACAGCAATAATTTTCATTTTTTCACCTGCTTTTAAAAAATGGGACTTATAAAAGTCCCATTCACTTTATCTGTTACAGCAAGGTCCACCGCAGTTAAAGTGTTGATGTGTTGTCGGGTCCACCTGAGAAAACGTATGCGGGAAGTAGTGAACATGTTTGAAATTATGGTGGTGAACATTTGTCACATGCTGCGGGTGGATATGCGGCACAATTGTTGTTGACTCGCTGTGTGTACAGCAATGATTCGTCGGATGAACAATTGGCTGTGTAACATTCGGATGGCAATGATGGTGATGATGGTACATGTAGCATTCCCCTCTCCTTTATTTTCTTACATTAACAATGTATGAATTAAGAGGTGTACATGTACTAATGCATTAACCTATTTTAAAAGTTGGCAAGAAAAATATCTTTATAGTTTGAAAACACAAAAGCGACCAAAATGACCACAAGAAAAAACAAGTAGAAAAGACCCTTATACATGCTATACGCTCCTCATTCAATATCTAACGTTATTTTACAGGATTCGCGGACTTTCTACAATAAAAGTGCTAAACAATTTTTATTTTCGGCCGAGAGCCGAACGTTGTCATTTTTTGCGCTTTCCCGGGTAATAATATTTCATTGCCCAGCTTTTCTCAATAGCCGTTTTTTTCGTTTCTCAAGCTCTTTTGTGTCTCGCTCGCTTAACGATGAGAAAGATAATAAAGATTCCGTGATGGAAAGAGCTGACCTTGCATCTTTTTGGCGATGCTCTTTACACTTCGCAAGCTCTATACCCGCTTTTAATGCTAAATGGACATCACTTGATTCAAATAATGTTTCCCAAATTCGAACTGCTTCATCCCACTCGTTTAGCCGTTTATATTGTAAGGAGAGATCAAAAGCCGCCTGATTGGCATGTTCAAAATCAGCACCTGTTAATTCCCGCAAATGCTTCGTAGCTTCCTGTACATCACGATGCGCAAGATGCCACCTAGCCAGCGCGTATTTCTCATCGTGCTCCTTTACTGCATCCATAGATAGAATTTTTTTGGATAGATGAATGTAGAGGCTGATTAACGAAAGGACGTCTAATTCATTATGAGTCAAAATCCCTTCAATGAGCTTCGGATTTTGTTCCTTTAAAAAGTGAAAATAGATCATCGGTGCCAAAAAACCCGGTGTGTCTCCTTCCCGGTGAACGTGCAGCTCTTCTTTTTCAACCACAGACAGCGCCATTCGTTCATATTTATGCTTCCACAACCGTCTTGACCCATGCAGAAGATCAAAGTGGCCAAACTCTGGAAGCGCAGGGATTTGATCTCGCAGCAAAGTATGTCTCGTTTTCACTTGCGGCCAATCGAATGATTTTCCATTATATGTAACGAGTGATTCTACGTTCACTTCATCGAGAAAGCTTTTATAAAGAGCCGCTTCATTTCCCGGATTTGTGAGCAGGTGCTGTTTCACCACTACTTTGTCAGCAAAGACCCGCGCATGTCCTAGCAAGAAGATCATATTTCCCGTTCCGCCAGATAATCCAGTTGTTTCTGTATCAAAGAAAAACAGTTCATGCGGCTTGTAACCTTTAGCCGATAGAGAATGCTGGATGCTGCTTTTGTTCCATGCCTCGATGATCTTTGGCAGTTCCGCAAACGAGTAGAGTCCATGCTTATCATCTAATGAATAGGTGACTTCTCGAATGAGACAAAAAGAATCCTCAAAGTGATAAGGAGCTGCTCCCAATTGCTCCCATTCCTTTAAAAATGGAATGTTATCGGCCGTCACAGGCTGAGGTTGCCCTTCCACTGCTTTTTGCCTTTTTTCGTTTGGCTGGTTGTGCGACAGGTGCTTCTTCATTCGATTTAATTTCCCTTTTAAAGACATGAGTAGGTATCTTCCTCCTTCCCCTTAAAATACAGACATCAATTCAACAATGCTGCTTTTTCCGCTCACCTCTTTCATTTCCATGCCAATGCAGGATGGACAGCCGTTCTCACAGCGGCACCGCTCTATCAGCTGAATGGCTGCACCTGCTATTTCATCGAAACGAGCTTGGACTTCTTTGCTTAAACCGATTCCGCCAGGGTAGTGGTCATATAAAAAGACTGTCGGTTTACCGGTATGTGCCGCTTTAATTTGTGAAACAACATGAATATCTGAGCGGTCACACATCACAAAAGCAGGTACAATGTGCTGAAGAACATTTGCGATGCCAAGCAGCAGCTGTTCAAGTGTCTTCTCTTCAAATCTCCGCTCTGCCTCGTGTAATTCAAACCAAGCCGCACTCGTATGAATTTCTTCTTCCGGTAAGTGAATCGGTCCAGACCCGATATTTTCACCAGTACTGAGCCGGATTTTTTTGAAAATTGTTGGCATTGCGTTGACAGTCACATCACCGTAGTGAACAGATACTGCTTCTTTCTCTGTTGTCTGA
This sequence comes from Bacillus sp. FSL R5-0712, assembly GCF_038593285.1. Taxonomy (NCBI): domain Bacteria; kingdom Bacillati; phylum Bacillota; class Bacilli; order Caryophanales; family Bacillaceae; genus Bacillus; species Bacillus sp. FSL R5-0712. The sequence continues at coordinate 2,045,251 of NZ_CP151981.1, forward strand.
TCGATTTCCAGTACCTTGAGCTGAACAGCTAAATTCGCATCTGTATAGTATTCTACATCTACTTGTTTCACATAAGCCTTCAAATGCTCGTAATCTAGCTTTTCTACTTGATACTGAACCCCTTCATGTAAATAAATCGCCTCATCATGAAGCAGTGTCATTGCACTGAATCGATCCATCTCTCCAATAATCCGAACATTCGCTACGTCGGATTGATCCACAATTACCACATTTTCTTGGCTTGCAGACCGCAGGCTGATGCCATGCGCTGGGAACGATTGATCTGACCAATAATACCGGTTCCCGCTAAAATGAAGAACCCCTTCCTCATGTAAGTATTGCAAAATGTCCTCTACTTCCATGCCGCCAAACTGTTCATCCGTCCGAAATGGCAGCTCGTAGGAAGCACATTTTAGATGATCCACTAAAATAATGAGATTTTCAGGATTGATTCTGGCTGCTTCAGGCGGTCTATTAAAGAAATATTCAGGGTGTCGGACAATATATTGATCAAGGGGTGAGGAACTTGCCACCATGATAATGAGCGCCTCCTCATGACGCCTTCCAGCACGTCCTGCCTGCTGCCATGTACTCGCTACACTGCCAGGATACCCCGTCATAATGCATACCTTTAGCTGACCTATATCTACCCCTAATTCTAGTGCGTTCGTGCTCACGACACCTAGAATGTCTCCTTCTCTTAACCCCTTTTCAATCACGCGCCGCTCTTTTGGCAAATAGCCTCCGCGATACCCGCGAATCGATTTTGGACCAATTTCTTTTTTCACAAGCTCTTGAATATGACTTAAAATCACTTCTACTCGTACTCTGCTTCTAGCAAAAACGATCGTTTGAATTTTTTCTTTTAAAAATGTTTTAGCCAATTGGTTGACGACAGTGGCAGCGCTTTGTCTAATATTTAATGGTTTATTCACCACCGGCGGGTTATAAAACACAAAATTCTTTTTACCGCTAGGCGCTCCGTTTCGTTCAATAAGATGCACTTTGCTCCCTGTGAGCTGCTGCGCCAGCTCTTTTGGATTTGCAATCGTTGCGGAAGTACAAATGAAAATCGGATCACTTCCATAAAATGCACAAATACGTTTTAACCTGCGAATCACATTAGCCACATGACTGCCAAAAACGCCTCGATATGTATGAAGCTCATCAATGACAATATACTTCAAATTCTCAAATAAACTGACCCATTTCGTATGATGAGGCAAAATAGCTGAATGCAGCATATCTGGGTTTGTGATGACAATATGTCCTGCTTGTCTGACTCGCTGCCGAATGGCCGGGGAGGTGTCCCCGTCATATGTTTCACTATGAATCGGAACATCCATCTCGTGGATGATCTCGTTAAGTTCACTCTTTTGATCCTGTGCGAGCGCTTTTGTTGGAAATAAATAAAGAGAGCGGTTTGTCTGGTCTTCTGCAATCGACTGAAGAACAGGCAGATTGTAGCAAAGCGTTTTACCTGAAGCTGTTGGTGTAACCGTTACTACATGCTCACCATTCATTACTCGTTCAAAGGCTTCTTTTTGATGAATATACAGCTCTTTCACGCCTCGTTTTTCAAGCGCCTTTTTTAGCCTGTCGTCCACTCTTTCAGGAACGGGTGAGGTCTGTGCAGGCTTTGCTTCAATTTCATGCCAATGTTCTACCTGTTCGTCTTTCTTTAATTCTTCTATCAGTTCGTTCATTGTTTTCTTTTTCATATTGCGTCCACCTCTCATTCTAGTGTACCGAATATTTGTTTGCATGACTAGGCGGCAATTTTTTGATGCGGACTTATGAGCAAATACTTTGAACTGTTGTAACAGTATCTATTACACTTCTAAAGTGAAATGATTTTATCAAGGAAGAAGATGATCAGATTGAAAAACGAATTTAAGCCTTTATTTGAACCATTTACGTTTCCAGGAGGCGCCTCTATTGATGGCCGGTTAGTGGTTGCTCCAATGACACACTTCGGTTCTCATGACGACGGCACCATTTCAAAAGACGAAATTGACTTCATTACAGCTAGATCAAGTGAAATGGGCATGGTCATTACAGCATGTGCGAATGTGACTCCAGATGGGAAGGCATTTGAAGGACAGCCTTCTATCGCAAGAGATGAAGATATCCCTGGCCTGAAAAAACTGGCTTCAGCTATCCAGGCAAAAGGAACAAAAGCCATCATTCAAATTCATCACGGCGGCTCTCAGGCTCTCCCTCATTTAGTTCCAAACGGTGATGTGGTTGCGCCAAGTGATGTGTTTAAAGATGGAAAACAAATTGCACGCGCTTTAAAAGAAGAGGAAATTACGCATATTATCGACTCCTTTAAAGAAGCGGCAAGACGAGCGGTTCAAGCAGGGTTTGACGGCGTGGAAATTCACGGGGCAAACGGTTATTTATTACAGCAATTTTACTCACCGCATAGCAATCAGCGTACAGATCAATGGGGAGGAAACGAAGAAAAACGTCTAGCTTTCCCTATTGCTGTTGTAGATGCAGTTAAAGAGGCCATCAAAGAGCATGCGGCTAAACCGTTTATCTTTGGATACCGGTTATCTCCTGAAGAACCAGAAACTCCTGGTTTAACAATGACAGAGACGTTTACATTAGTGGATGTTCTCAAAACAAAAAGCCTCGATTATTTGCATATCTCTTTAATGGAGATTGGCTCTAAAGCAAGACGAGGCGCAGATTCTAATAAGACACGTATGGAACTGCTAAAAGAACGCTGCGGCGATGCTCTTCCGCTTATTGGAGTAGGCAGCGTCATTACAGCTGAAGATGCACTCCATGCTTACAATCAAGGAATTCCTCTCATCGCTGTCGCACGAGAGCTGATCGTCGACCCAGATTGGGCAAAGAAAATTAAAGAAGGCAGAGAACAAGAGATTGAAACCGTCATTAAACGCAGCCAAAAAGACAAGTATCTTATTCCAGAAGGATTGTGGTCTGTCATAGAAGCGAGTCAAGGCTGGGTTCCAATGGAGGATTAATGTTCTCACCTCAATAAAAAACTACCCTATCAATGGGTAGTTTTTTTTCATGAACTATTTCATTTTCACTGTAAAGAGCTTGGACGTCTGCTTTTCTACAGAGCCTTTTGGTTCTTTATCAAGTCGTTCGATAAGGTCACCGTTCATAATCACAATCGGTGTCACTGTACTTGACGCTTTCTCTTCAATCAGTTCTAAATCACACGTAATAAGAGGATCCCCGATTTTCACCTTATCCCCTTCTTTCATGTGCGCTTCAAATCCTTCACCATTTAACCCAACTGTTTCAAGTCCGATATGAATCAGAAGCTCAAGCCCCGAGAGTGTTCGAATGCCAATTGCATGTTTTGTATGGAAGAGCTGAATGATTTCACCCTCTACTGGTGACACAATCGTCCCACTTTTTGGTTTTACTGCTACGCCGTCTCCCATCATCTTTTGAGAAAAGACGGGATCTGGTACATCAGTCATATCCATTAACTCTCCATCAACTGGAGAATAAATGACTTCTTCCTTTACATCATCTTGGTTTTTTCCGAAACCGAATAATTTTTTCAGCAATGTCAATTTGCTCCCTTCAAGCTTTGCTTCCTAAATCTATTTCGTGTATGAAACTTTACGCCCATACACCTTGCTTCATTCAACACTATTTAATCATAATTTTTTCCTCTCATCAATTGATAACCGCCTGAGCCCCCTCTGCATAGGCTGTAGATGAGAGGTGATTCAGATGAAACATGAAGGCGAAAAAAAACATGAAATGCTGGCAAATGAAGATATGCTATATGAAGCGATTGAACAATTTTTTGCATCCTCCCCGTTTCACGAGATATTAAATAGTGCAGAGGCACTCATGACCACATCGCATTCACTTGCATCCATTACGACCAATGTGACAGAGGATGAACAGAATGTGTATATCGAGATTCAATTTCCAGACCATTTTGTCGAAGGAGACATTGCGCTAGAAGTAAAAGCCCAATATTTACACTTATCAGTACAGGAAAAAATCAAAACGAATACGACTACCTCGTATTCAAGTTTTACTAAAACGATTTTAATGCCGGCAAAAATAGATGAGACAAAAATGAAGAGTGTGTGGAAAGATCAATCGCTTCATGTGTCTGCGCCAAAGCAAACAACCCAATAGTTCAATCTATTGGGTTTAGCTATGCTTTAAAAATGCTTGTAAATCCTTTCGCCAATGAGCCTACTTGATTCATTGTACTCATCATTTGGCCAGCTGTATCAAACATTTTGTTAAAATCGTATTGCCCATTCGTCTTTTTGAATTGTGACAGCACACTTTTAAATTGAGATGGCTGCTGTTTTTGCGGCCTTGGCAATGGATAAGGGTTCATAGGCGGCTGCATGGGCATCATGCCTGGAGGCGGCTGCATTTGGGGTGGATTCATCGCTTCAGGCGGCTGCATAAGCGGCACGTTTTCTTGGTATCCATAAGGCGGCTGATAAACAGTAGATGGTGCCTGATTCATTCCCCCTCCACCTTGATACGGCGGCATGAAATAGTCTGGAGGCTGCGGAGGCTGCTGCTGCATCTCTGGATACGGAAAAGGCCTTTGCTTGAATTGATTGAATTCATAAGGCTGCTGGTTTGAATAAGGGAACATCTATCTCGCTCCTCTCGCTCTCAACACATATTGATGTCACTCATATATTATGACCAAGAGCAGAAGATGTGCCTAAAGAAGCCATAAGAAAAACGCAGCATCATGTCTTTAGCTGCGCTTTTTGATTTCTTCTATTAAAAGGTTCAGAGTGTAAACCACTGACTCAACTAAATTTTTTACACGGGGTGCGTGCTGTTTACCAAAATAAGATTGCAGGACAACCTCTTTACCATTTTCTTTTACGGCTTCAAGCTGTTCTTGGTGTAAATATCTAGGTTTGGCCTGCTCAATAAACGAGATCGCAGCGGTGAGCCACTCCTCCATTTTCTGATCAAATGTAACAACGGCCGGCTGAATATCCGTATAAAAATCATACGATGGGTATTCCTCTTCAGCCTTTCCCTTTTGGTACTGCTTATACGCTTCTTCGATCCATATTCTCAAGTTTTGTGTATGTTCAAGTAATGTTTGATTATCCAAAGTGTTCACCTCTATGAACCATCCTATCAAACGTTTACCTATTGCTCAAATAGAAAAGCTATCCGGCGTGATATGCCGGTCTTGCTGCCAGTTTATACTCGGCTGCATGAAGCTTCACTTCACAGTCCTTTACTTCTGATTCAAGCCGGTCAATTATTTGTTCTTGCTCTTCTATCGCTGCACGTTTCGTCTGCTTCACAGCAAGAGACAGCTCTTCCTCCACCGCATCAATTTTCCGCTCGATTTCCTCTAACAACTGCATAATGGATTCTTTTGATACAAATTCGCTCATCATCAGATTCCTCCTTTATTGTCTCTCGTTACATTCTCTTTTCTTTCTCCCCCTCCTTCACACATGACAAAACTAGAAGCAAATCGCCAATCTAAGTGTAGATGAGCGCTATTTCTTCCTTTTCGACAGATGCTTGTCCTTCTTTGTATGATTGCGTCCGATTGTGTAAATTCTAAGGACAAAAGGAGGTAGATTTCATGAAAAAGCAGCCAGCACCAAAAGAGCAAAAGCCAAAAGGGAAAGAAAACAGTCCAGATCAGCTTGATAAAAAGCTCGGCGGTCCTAATCGTCCATCAACGTAAAAAAAAGCAGGCACCCCCTGCTTTTTATTTATGCAAAAAATAGTGCTCTAATGAGAAAAGAAAACGAAGCTGTCTTTTTTTATGGAAATACCAGTCGGTCAGATCAATCTGCTTTGGCAGCGGCTCTGCCTCAAATAAAGATGGACTCAATTTCTTTTGAAACCAATCTTCCCTTTGATCGTCTAATGAATGTGTCATCACCGGATAAACCGTCCGAAGAAAAGGTGTTGACCTTCTAGCGATCCCTAAAAACGGCTCAAAATCAAACCGAGACCCCGTATGCGGAACGGTATGCAAAAAATGATAAAAATCCGAAAACAAATCGGCTCGAAATAATAGTTTCGCTAGTTTTTTACCTAATGTAATGCGCTCCTTTACATTGGAAAACTTCCGTATGGTTATGCCGTACAAATGCCCGTCCACCGTTGGAAAAACAACGGTTTGGAAATGTCCCCACTCGCTGAAAAGATATTGAATCGAGTGAAAAACATTCTTTTTCAGAAGAGGATTTTGTATAATAGGAGATTGTATAGTATATTGTTCATTTATGATGAGTGCATATAGCAGACGCTCTGTGTCACGCTTTAGCCAGAAACGTTCCCACTCAGCGCTCATAAACCGAGACACGGAGAAATAAGGCAGCAGATGAAACAAAGGTTTACTGCATCGCTTAGACCATTCATACAAAAGAAGCTGAGGGTAAGCATCCGAAAAGATCAGCCAATTCGCTCTTTCATATGCTGTGAAAAAAAGGTGCCCCTGCTGATCCGTTAAACCTGGATGGAAGAGCTCGCCCTTTAAATCCGTCATGGACCACCCAGCATTTCTCGAGACAAAGGAAGCGAGCAGCGACCATTTCATCTCTGGATGCCGGTCATAAAAGCGCTTGTAAGCATTTGTCCTCGTCAGGTTGTCTTTATTTTTTGCTTTCGTTTCACGCAAAATTTGCTGAGTGATGATGTGCTCTTCTTGGGACAACATGGTGATCTCTCCAATACAAAATGCATTAAAAGGAGGCTGAAACTTGATGATTCGGTATCCAAACGGAAAATCGTATCAGCCCATTCAACAAATTGGGACAAAAAAAAGAATCAGCGGCGAATCCTCTTATAGTAACCGCGGGATGACGCTTGAGGCTGATTTAAATGAAACGAACCAATACTATTTGGTCAACGGGATCGCAGTCATTCATAAAAAGCCTACCCCAGTTCAAATTGTGAATGTGGATTACCCAAAAAGAAGTGCTGCTGTCATTAAAGAAGCCTATTTTAAACAATCATCCACAACAGACTATAACGGGGTGTACAAAGGCCGCTATATCGATTTTGAAGCAAAGGAAACCAAAAGCACTACCTCGTTTCCGCTCAAAAATTTCCACGACCATCAAATTGAGCATATGAAACAGGTTGAAAAGCAAGGCGGCATTTGTTTCGTTATTATATCCGCTTTTGGCTCCGTTTATTATTTGCCCGCTTCAGATCTCTTTTACTTCTGGGAGCGGCAGAAGAAAAACGGCCGTAAATCCATTAGCAAAGACGAATTAATGGAAGCTGGCCACATAATGACACTTGGATATTCGCCAAGAATTGATTATATTAAAGTAGTGGAGACACTTCATTTTTCGGATGAAAGCAATCAGCAATTACGTTCGAAAAAGGTTTAACACGAAAGGTTGAGATGTGATGTCTGATCAATTTACAAGTCGTGAACAGCGACGTAAAGCAAGTCAAGTTAACAATAAGAAGCAAAAGAACAAAAAAGGCAAAAAGAAAGCAGGTCTATTTAAAAAAATATTTTTATCTTTACTCGTGATCGGTCTACTTTGTTTAGTTGCCGGAATCACAACTTTTGCCGTTTTTGCATCAAGCGCTCCTTCTATTGATGATAGTAAGCTTAAAACACCATACTCTTCAAAGCTTTATGATAAAGACAAGAAAGTGTTTGCAGAAGTTGGTGCAGAAAAAAGAACGTATGTCTCGATAAAAGATATACCCGATGTGGTAAAAGACGCATTTATTGCGACTGAAGATGCACGTTTTTATAAGCACCACGGGATTGATCCAATCCGTATTGGCGGTGCCCTTGTCGCAAACGTTGAGGACGGCTTTGGTGCTGAGGGCGGAAGTACCATTACACAACAGGTTGTGAAAAACTCCCTCCTAACCAATCAAAAGACGTTAAAACGGAAAGTACAGGAAGTATGGCTCTCGATTCAGCTTGAGCAAAAATACTCTAAAGATGAAATTTTAGAAATGTATTTAAACCGGATTTTCTTCTCTCCTTATGCTTATGGAGTTGGGAAAGCAGCTGAACAATTTTTCGGAGTCACAGATTTAAATAAACTAACCGTTGCACAAGCTGCTACACTTGCAGGTATGCCGCAGAGTCCTTCTGCTTATAACCCAGTGAAACATCCCGAGGCAGCGGAAAAACGCCGTAATATCGTTTTAAGCCTTATGAAAAAACAAGGCTACATTTCAGAAAAAGAATATGACGTTGCAAAAGCAACCCCTGTCAGTAAGACAGTTGTTTCAGCTAGTAAATATAAGAGCCAAAACTCTAGTAAGTACTCTGCCTACATTGAAGAAGTGATGGAAGAAGTACAGAAAAAAGCCAAAGTGGATGCATCAACTGATGGATTAAAAATCTATACTTCCCTTGATCGAAATGCACAGGATCATCTAAATGATATCATCAATGGAGATTCAGTTGGATTTACGAAAGGGATGCAAGCGGGTGTGACCCTGCTTGATACGAAAAATGGTGAAATTCGCGCCATTGGCGGTGGACGTGATGTACCAGCCGGCGGCTTTAATTATGCGACGGATGCAAAACGCCAGCCAGGGTCCACAATCAAACCGATCTTAGATTACGGCCCAGTCATTGAAAACAAAAAATGGTCAACATATCAGCAAATTGATGATGCACCGTATACGTACTCAAACGGTACGCCGATTAATAACTTTGACAGAAGACACTTAGGGAAAATGTCGATGAGAAGTGCTTTGGCACAATCACGTAACATTCCTGCCCTAAAAGCTTTCCAAGAAGCTGGTACAGACAATGCCGTTCAATTCGCTAATAACTTAGGTATGGACTTACCTTCTGACATTCCAGAGTCCTACTCAATCGGTGGATTTGACGATGGTGTCTCCTCCCTGAAGATGGCTGGAGCATTTAGTGCATTCGGTAATAACGGATACTATAACGAACCGCATGCTGTCACGTCTGTTGAATTTAATGACGGTACAAAACTTGACCTTACGCCGGACTCAAAAGCAGCAATGAGTGATTATACAGCATTTATGATCACAGATATGCTGAAAACTGCTGTCCAATCTGGAACTGGTACACTTGCACAAGTACCGAACGTTCAAGTAGCTGGTAAAACAGGTACAACGAACTTTATAGAAAAAGATATTAAGACACACAATATCCCTTCTGGCGGTGCAAAAGATTCGTGGTTTGTCGGTTATACGCCGCAATATACAGCAGCCGTTTGGACTGGAATCGGTAATTCAAAAGATGCAGACGGCAAAGTATGGCTGAATGAAAACGAGCAGCGTGTTGCCAAAATTGTCTTCCAGCGATTAATTTCTCAAATTGATGATGGAAGCGGCTCATTTGAAAAACCAGACAGTGTCGTTGAAGCTACGGTTGAAAAAGGATCCGATCCTGCAAAATTAGCCGGACCGAATACACCAAGTGACAAGAAGACAACAGAATACTTTGTAAAAGGTACGGTTCCAACAAAAGTGTCTGACACTTTTGAGAAAAAAGAAGCCGATAAGCCTTCTGACTTAAAAGCGGTGTATGATGAAGAGAAAAAATCCATCACACTGACTTGGGGCTATTCTGACGACGCTGATGCTACATTTAATGTCAAGCAAGCAGTTGATAATGGCGGCTATAAAGATATTCAAAACAGCTCTGCTAAAGAAGCGGTCATCTCTGATGTGAAGCCTGGCTCCACTTATAAATTCCAAGTGACAGCCACTGTAGATGATGTCACAAGTAAAGCGGCTTCTACCTTCCTCACCATTAAGGATGACGCAGATGAGGAAGAAAAAGCGGATGATGAGAATAAAGAAGAAGAAGAACCGCAGCAGCCTGACGACGAACAGACAGACCAAACTGACAATAACAAAAATCAGCCCCCTGGCACTGATGAGCAAAAGCCTGATGACAAAAAAGATCAAGATAAGGATAAGGATCAAGACCAAGGTGGAAATACAGAAAACGGAAATAATGGTTCTTCAGAAAATGGCTCAGACAGTACAAATGGGAACAGCAGCAACTCGCAAACTGATAATAAAGATAAAAAGAAAGATGATGAGAAAGCCAACTCTCAAAGTTCCAATTCGCAATCAAATGCTACTTCTCGAAAAGAAGATGAATAATGAAAAAGCACTTGCCTCCTATGGCAAGTGCTTTTTTTAACGCTGCTGTCTGATTTTTTTTAATGCTTCATATTTTCCATACTGCTTTTTTAATTCCGTGTATAGCTCGTCCAATTGAATAAAGCAGTGATATTGAGTTGGTTTTAGCAAAATGAACTCTAAACGTTCCGTCCAATTAATCGGAGCAACAGGAAATGTCTCTTGCTTGATATGTTCCCATTCAAACGTTTGGACACTCTCCCCTTTGATCCAGTAAAACATCGCAATCATACTGACGATTCCTTGCAGCATATCATCTTCTTCACAGCGGGATTTTCTTGTTTGGAAACGAGGAAGCATTTTTTCTTTTAATTCGTCCCACAGCTCAAACATCACAGGAACAAATCCTTCCGTTTCCTGCCATGGAAACTCGTCTGTTAAAACTTCTGAAGATAGATCATATGCGAGCGGATTGGCTCTCAGTATATCTACTCGATCACCTTTAATCTCTACCTTTTTTTCTTTTAGCTTTTCGACATATGAGGTGAAAACAGCTGCCCCGCTCATGCCAGCTTCACCAATCCTTTTTTCAGCCTCTTCTGCCCTTCTCTGCACATATCAAGAAGTGGACACGATTCGCACTGCGGCCGCTGCGCCTTACAATGATATCTTCCAAAAAAGATTAGACGGTGATGCGTCACAGACCAATCTTCTTTTGGCACCTTTTTCATCAAGGTTTGCTCTACTTCAAGCACAGAATCCTTCCAGCGGCAGATGCCTAGACGCTTGCTGACTCGTTCTACATGTGTATCTACTGCTATTGCCGGTACTCCAAAAGCGACTGAAACGACGACATTTGCTGTTTTCCGGCCAACCCCAGGAAGCTTAACAAGCTCGTCCCGGTCCTTTGGTACTTCACCGCCATATTCTTCAATCAGCATTTTGCTCAACTTTTGAATGTTTTTAGCCTTATTTCGATAAAGACCAATCGAGCGAATATCTTGCTGGAGTTCTTCAAGCGGTACACTTAAATAGTCTTCTGGTGTTTTATATTTTTGAAATAACGTTTTGGTGACCTTGTTTACAAGCACGTCCGTACATTGAGCAGAGAGCGCAACAGCAATCACAAGCTCAAATGGGTTGGCATGAACAAGCTCACACTCAGCCTCTGGAAACATATCTCCTATAATATCTAAACACTCATTGATTTGTTTTTTTGATAACATGCCTTCTCCTTTATTGGTTATTGTTCCAGCCAATTATAAAAAGGAACTTGTCGTTTATAAGTGGACGTCTCTTCATTTGAAGGTGGCGTTTTCTGCTGAGAACGGAAGTGCTGGCTATGTTCTTTTGCTTCTTTCGCTGTTTTCAGCCCTTTCTTTTTCCACTCAAATAAAATTCGATCAATATAACGGAAATTTAATTTCCCTGATAAAACGGCTTCTCTTAGTGCTAGCCGAATCATCTCAGCATCATGATGGTCTTGATCCATCCAGATCGAAAGTGTTTCTCCTTCAAGAGGTGACAGCGGTCTGCCGAATTCATCTTCAAATAAAGCATATAAAGATTTTTCAGCCTGCACCTGTTGTTTTTGAACTTCTTTCGCCTGTTTTGTTTCTAAAAAGTCATACAGCACGCCCCATAAAGGTTCTACTGAGTAACGGTCATGCTGAATACCAGACCTGTCTTCAAATGGCTGAATCGAGATAAATCCTTTTTGAATCAGATGCTGAACCATATACGCGCACTCTTCCGCTGAAATGGTCATCCCTTGAGAAAGCTCTTCAAATGTTTGAAAGAAAACGCCTTGTTCTTCATTCATTTTAATCTTGAGCATCACCATCATCTGTGATTCATTCAGTCCTAACTGCTCATAATGAGCAATCAGCAAATTAGGCAAACTTGTCGACCCCATTTGCTGCATATTAATAAATTGCTGCCTATTCATCGGATACACCTCTTCACTTTAAGTATATCACGTTTTATTTCACGTGCCTCTCTAAAAAGACGTTTGAAAAAGCCTCCATTTGTTGGAGGCTTTCACGTCTTAAGGGTATAAACGGTTTAATAATCTTGGGAAAGGAATGGTTTCACGCACATGCGGCGCTCCGCTAATCCAAGCAACTGTACGTTCAAGTCCAAGACCAAAACCTGAATGCGGTACAGAACCGTATTGTCTTAATTCTGTATACCATTTGTAAGTTTCCTGATCAAGCCCATGTTCTTTCAATCTTGCTTCAAGAAGCTCTAAATCATGAACACGCTCAGAACCGCCAATAATCTCTCCGTAGCCTTCTGGTGCAATCAAGTCTGCACAAAGGACAACATCTTCACGATCCGGTGCTGGCTGCATATAAAACGGTTTTAATGATGTTGGGTAATGAGTGATAAACACTGGTTTATCATAGCTTTCGGCGATCGCTGTTTCGTGAGGCGCACCGAAGTCATCTCCCCATTCGATATCATCAAAGCCTTTTTCCTGCAAGAATTTTATCGCTTCATCGTAAGTGATGCGCGGGAATGGTGCTTTGATATTTTCTAATTTTGCTGTATCACGGCCTAGCGTTTGCAGCTCCACTTTACAGTTTTCAAGTACACTTTGTACAACATGAGACACATAATTTTCTTGATACTCAAGGTTTTCATTGAATTCGACAAAAGCCATCTCCGGCTCGATCATCCAAAACTCAATTAAATGACGTTTTGTTTTAGATTTTTCAGCTCTAAATGTTGGGCCAAATGAGAATACTTTTCCGAGTGCCATTGCTGCAGCTTCCATGTAAAGCTGGCCACTTTGAGAAAGGTATGCATCTTCATCAAAATATTTCGTAGCAAACAGTTCCGTTGTGCCTTCAGGTGCACTTCCAGTTAAAATTGGCGGATCTACTTTCACGAAACCTTCTTGATGGAAGTATTCATATGTAGCACGAATAATTTCGTTACGGATTTTCATAATGGCATGCTGTTTTTTAGAACGAAGCCATAAATGACGGTGATCCATTAAGAATTCTGTTCCATGCTCTTTTGGTGTAATTGGATAATCTGTCGCTTCATGAATCACTTCAATGGATTTCACTTGCAATTCAAAACCTAGCGGTGAACGCTCATCTTTTGTCACTTGACCTGTTACATAGACAGATGTTTCTTGAGTGACTGATTTCGCAAGCTTAAAGACTTCCTCTTCCACTTCTGCTTTTACTACGACTCCTTGAATAAAGCCTGTCCCGTCACGCAGCTGCAAAAATGCAATTTTTCCGCTTGAACGTTTATTGGCAATCCATGCGCCGATTGTTACTTCTTGATCGACGTGTTTGAACACTTGATTAATCGTTGTTTTCAACATAATTCCCTCCAAAGCCAGAAAGAAACTCACCTTTAGACAGGTGTGAATCTTTTTTCATACATTTTATTATAACCGTTCTAAATCAGCATGGTCAACGCAAGACAGGAGAAACTACGGTGTTAAATTTTTTTCCACGTGTCCTGTCGAGAAGTCGACATAGCTGAAGCTATATTGATTGTTTTCATTTAAGTATGTCACTTCCCAAAGAAGTACGTCACCTTCTCTCGCTAATTTGACTTCTTTTAGCTTAGAGACCGTGTTCTCCTTTTGAACGGCTTGTACTGCTTGATTCGAGGTAATGCCTTCTTTTGCTTTTTTTGCGATCACTTTTTCTTTTTTGCTGGCAGGAACCCAAACGTAGATCGTTTCATTCTGTTTGTTTTTCCCTTCAACAATAAATTGTTTTTCTTTCCCGACAAAGGTTTCCACTTGCTCCACTTGTACGATGTTTGCTTGTTCTTTTGCTCGTTCGATCGCTGCTTCATGCCCTTGTTCTCTTTGTCCCATGGCAATTTGATAAATCCACGTAAAGCTGATGATGCCAATAAGCAGAACGAGAGCCACTACAGATGAAATAATCCAGACTATTTTTTTCATGTCAAGCTTCCCCTATGTGCGATATATCGTAAATACCGCTTGATTTTGGTCTTCTTGATCTAATGCTAATCCAAACATGAGATCTTCTCTTTTAAGCGTTCTGTTCAATAAATCAACGATTTTGTATAGGTCTTCTGAATGCTTAATTTGAACAGTTGAAAGTACCTCTATTTTACTTTCCACTTCTAATTCCTCCTCGGTACGTAAATATTGTTAGTCATACTTTTCTGCACGGGAACCGATACTATTTTTACAACGGAACACAAAAAGCCGTTACGATAAATTAACTCCAAACCCACACCAGCTAAAGGCCGCTTATGACAGCGGCTTTTCGTTGTTAAGGTTTTCTATATACGCCTCAAGTGACTCTTTTGACATCTCGTGAACCGGCGCATGAGGGAGTGATTCTAAAAATAGTTTTCCATATGAAGCTGTTTTCACTCGGCGGTCTAAAATCAGCAATGTGCCTATGTCTTTTTCAGAGCGCAGCAAGCGTCCAGCTCCTTGCTTAAAGGTTAACACAGCTTCTGGTAAAGCGACGGCTTTAAACGGATTCTTCCCTTGTTTTTTAGCTGCATCACATTTGGCTTCAATGAGAGGAGAATCAGGCGGCCTGAACGGAAGACGTGCCATGATGACTGTTGTCAGCTCTGAGCCTGGAAAATCAACACCTTCCCAAAAACTACCCGTACCAAGTAAAATAGCTTGTTTTGCTAATTTGAACATTTTCGTTAATTTTACGGGGCTTCCGCCTGTCAAACCTTGAGCAAAAAGGGCTGACTGCATCCCTTCTGTTTTTAGCTCTTCATAGACTGCTTTTAACATCTCATGTGAATTAAACAAAACCAATATTTTTGCATGCTGCTGCTTTTCCATAACCTTAATATATTGCGCAGCCTGCTTTACATAATCTCGTTCATCACGGTTTGTAATCGGCGGCATGTCTGCTGGAACAATGACCTTAAGCTGTTTTTCAAGTTCAAAAGGTGAATCAATTTGCACAAGATGAGGGTAAAAATCTTGCAGGCCAAACCGTTCCAAGCAATAATCAAAGCGGTGATTGATGGTGAGTGTCCCTGATGTGAGGACAACACTCTTTTTGTTCATAAAGAAACGATCAGCCAAAAGCTCCCCAGTATCTAACGGCTGTGCATGCATAAAGACTGCGTTTTTGGCACCTTTTGCATCAATTTCAATCCAAACCGTTTCATCGTTTTTCGGTTCAAAGATAAACCGGTACAGTGTACTGCAAAAAGTATGCATAAACGACATGACTTGGTCGTATTCCTCTGCTTCAAAGGCAAAGTGTTCTGTCAGCTGATCACTTTTTTGAAGAAGCTCATTTTTTTGCTGTTCATACAGTTTCTCACAAGCAATTAACAAGGAACAAAGCTTACTTGCCGTTTCTTTAATCCGTTTCCACTGAGCATGCTTTGAATGATGACGTACTCTATGAATGAGACGATTGATGTCGGCTTTTGGTTTTGTCCTTTTCACAAATGAATGGACGGTGCTAAAGAAAGCGTCACTTTCCATTTGAAGCTGATTGAGATACTCATCCATTTCAATAAAGGTGTCTGTCTGTAACCCTGCATGATGAAATCTCTTTTTCAGTTTCTTTAACAGTCCGCCTTGCAAGGAGCCAAGCTGCGTTAATTTCGCGTGAAGCTGGATATAAGACGCACTATCCCCTAGTGTTTCATTGGCTGTTTTCTCAAATTGATGGGCTTCGTCTATCACATATACGTCAGCATGCTGAAAGATAGACGATGCCTCCGTTTGTGATAAAAGCAGACGATGATTCGTTAAAATTATATCAGCTGTTCTTGCCCTTTTTTTGGCGCGCTCATAAAAGCAATACTCTTTAAAACGGCGCTTTTTCGATGTAAACGGCATATGCACACAAGAAATGCGGTCTTTTATATTGGCAGCTCCTGACGGTAAATTCAGTTCAGATAAATCACCTGTTTCTGTTACAAGGAGCCACATTAAAATTTGCGCCTTCGTTAAGACGACATCATAGTTATCATCTTCCTCATGAAGCACATGCTCAAACTTATCTAAACAAATGTAATGCGCCCGACCTTTAAATACACAGGCAGCAGGCTCAAACGGAAGCAATTGATTCAACATCGGCACATCGCGCTGAAGCATTTGCTGCTGCAAAAGTATGGAATATGTACTAATAATGACAGGTTTTCCTGATTTCCTCGCTTCTAGAGCAGCTGGGATGAGGTAAGCGAGCGTTTTTCCAATACCCGGTGCCGCTTCAATTAATGCATAGGCTCTTTCATGAAACACGTCTCTCACTTTATTCATCATCGTAAGCTGGCCTTCTCTTACCTCATAGCCTTCTACCGTTTGCGGAAGCTTCTTTTTGATTTCCTCAAACAGCTGTTCATCATCTTCACTTACTGAATGTGTCGCCCTGCTGATAGGATTGGTGACATTTTTTACAGCAAAAGAGCCGACTTCCACTAAAGAATCTTCCCAGCTAGCATGGCTTGTTTCAAGCTGCTTAATTAAAAGTCCTATATCACTTAGGAGATAAGAGGATAATCTGCGCAGCTGCTTCAGCACATTTTTCGGTGTATGTTTTAATTGATGTAATAAAGTTAAAAATAACATGGCAGTAACTTCCGCATCACTATCCGCCCTATGCGGGTGGTCATGTGGAAGCATGAGCTCTTCACTTAATTCAGTGAGCTTATAACCTTCAAGCTCAGGATAAAGAATTCTAGAGATCTCAACTGTATCAATTGCTAGCACATCCAGCTCATTTTTCCCGCATGCTTTTAGTTCATCATTTAAAAAATTCAAGTCAAAATGAACATTGTGCGCAACAAAATAAGCACCCTGTATGAGATCATACACCTCTTGGGCAATGTCCTCAAAAAACACCGCATCGTCAACCATGTGCTGCTGAATGCCTGTCAGCTGTTCAATAAATCCTGGGATTGCTTTTCCCGGGTTCACATATTTTGAATACCGTTCGACAATTTGTCCATTTTCAATGACCACCGCAGCTATTTGAATGATTTTATCACCCTTTTTAGGTGAATTCCCGGTGGTTTCAATATCAACGACAACAAACCTTTGATCGGTCATAAAATGGACACCTCAATTCCTCGTTTCACCCTAAAGTGAAACACGCTCTGGACAAAATAGATGAAACAGAACAGCCTCTCTTCTGAAACTGTTCTGTTTCCACGGAGCCTGCGTTATAAAATCGTTCTCGCAGGCTCTTGTCCAATCATTTGTTCAATTTGATTTTGTTTATTTAACACGACCACTTTTGGTGTATGTGTCTTAGCTTCTTCTTCTGACAGCATCCCATAAGCGATAATAATGACCTCATCCCCTGGCTGAACCAATCTCGCCGCCGCCCCATTTAGACAAATGACACCGCTCTTTCTTTCGCCGGGAATAATATATGTTTCAAGTCTCGCGCCATTATGATTATTGACAATTTGTACTTTCTCATTTGCCATCATACCTGCCGCATCAAGTAAATCTTCGTCAATTGTAATACTTCCCACATAATGTAAGTTTGCTTCTGTTACCGTTGCTTTATGAAGCTTAGATGTCATAAAGGTTCTATACATGTTTTTCACCGCTTTCAGGAACATGGAAAATCACATTATCAATCAGTCTTGCCCGTGAGAATTTCACCGCAACCGCCATAATGACTTGACCTGCTAACTGCTGAAGCGGCTCAAGTTCTGGATAAGAATAGATCTCAATATAATCAATTTCTCCGCACGTCTGAACAAGTTCCTCTTCAATCAGCTGATACACACGACTGACATCACGTTCACCGTTTTCAACAGCTGACCGTCCTTTTTTTAATGCGCGGTATAAAGCGGGTGCTTCTTGTCTTTCTTTTTCTGACAAGTACACATTCCTTGAGCTTTTCGCTAAACCGTCTTCTTCTCTGACTGTCGGTACAGATACAAGGTGAAGATCAAAGAAGAAATCCTTGATCATCGCATCGATCACAGCGACTTGCTGTGCATCCTTTAGTCCAAAGTAGACATTTGTTGGTGACACAAGATGAAACAGCTTTGTGAGCACAGTGACAACGCCGTCAAAATGTCCTGGACGTTTTTTTCCGCATAAGACATCTGTCCGCTTTTGAACCGTCATCGTAATAGATGGTTCATTTTGGTACATTTCCTTCACATCAGGTGTAAATAAAATATCCACCCCTGCTGCTTCTGCCAGACGCTGGTCTCTTTCCATATCCCTTGGATAGGATTCAAAGTCTTCATTTGGTCCAAATTGCAACGGATTGACAAAAATACTCATCACGACAATGTCATTTTGACTTCTTGCCTCTTTCGCAAGCGTCAGATGTCCTTCATGAAGAAAACCCATCGTTGGGACAAAGCCGATGGAATGCTGTTTTTCTTGATGCTGCTTGATTAATTCTTTTAGCTCGTGAATATGGGTGACAACATTCATTTTTTGATTCCCCCATATAAGCCATCAAGGACTTCTTCTTTGATATGAAACGTGTGCATGTCCTCTGGAAATGTGCGTGCTTTTACTTCTTTCGTATATTGAATGAGCGCTTCTTCTAAAACAGTATCAATTTGCGCGTATTGTTTCACAAACTTAGGTGTTCTAGACACCCCGTATCCTACCACATCATGGTAAACGAGAACTTGTCCGTCTGCCTCAGCTCCTGCACCAATTCCGATCACAGGAATCTTCAGCATGTCGGTAATTCGTTTTGTCAGTTCGCCAGGTACGCATTCCAGCACAAGAGCGATTGCACCGGCTTCCTCACATTTCAAGCTGTCTTCAATCAATTTTTGAGCACTTTCGTGGTCTTTTCCTTGCACTTTATATCCGCCAAGTACACCAACTGATTGAGGTGTGAGGCCTAAATGACTGACGACAGGAATTCCGCCTCTTGTTAAAGCTTGAATGGATTCAAATACTCCATCTCCGCCTTCTAGCTTTAAGGCATCGGCACCACTTTCTTGCATGATGCGTGCAGCATTTTTCATTGTTTCTTCTAACGAATAATGGTAAGACATAAATGGCATATCAGTCACAACAAATGTGTCTTTTGCGCCTCTTTTCACTGCTTTTGTGTGATGGATCATATCATCCATCGTGACTTGAACTGTGGAATCTAGTCCAAGTACAACCATCCCAAGTGAATCACCAACTAAGATCATGTCGACTTCCGCTTTTTCCGCTTGCTTTGCAGCTGGATAGTCGTATGCGGTCAGCATCACAATAGGTTCGTTTTGTTCTTTCATTTTGAAAAAATCTAGCTTTGTCTTCATTTGTTCCTCCTCATTCTGGAGAGGAGATGGCTTGCCTCACATCACATGCTTTGATTTCTCATGTGCGGCGAATCATCCCTCTGTCCAAGTCCCTTAGGATCAAGGCAGAAATTTATCGAATTTTTCTTCCTAACAGGTACAGTTCTTTGCAGATACTGCCCACACGAAGTATATCAAAAATGTGCCGGGTGTTCCACTCAAGTTGACTTGATCTCAATGTCTGCGGAGTAGATTTTTTGGATACCGTCCTCCGTTTCAAGCAATAAAACACCTTCTTCATTGATGCCAAGCGCCTTCCCCGTATATTGCCCATTGACGGTGCGGGCAACAATATGTTGACCGATCGTCATCGCAAACGATTCCCATAATTGTTTAATGGGCGCAAATCCTTGCTTCATATAATCATCATATCTTTTTTCAAAAGTGGACATGATCTGTTGTATAAGTGCAGCACGATCCACTTTTTCATTCAGTTCCATCCGCAGACTTGTGGCGACATCCTTTAGTTCTTCCGGAAAGTCATCAGCTGTTTGGTTCACATTTATGCCCGGTCCAATAATGACCGCATGAACCTGGTCAGCTTCTGCTTTTAATTCAGTCAGAATGCCAACGACCTTTTTTCCATTCAACAAAATATCGTTTGGCCATTTAATAGATGGACTGAGTCCTGTTTGCTGCGCAATTGCTTCTGCGATGGCTACAGATGCCAAAAGCGTCATTTGCGGCGCTTTATGCAGCGGAATTTCAGGCCGGAGAATGAGACTCATCCAAACGCCTGTCCCATGTGGTGAATGCCACGTTCTTTGAAGACGCCCTTTTCCGTTTGTCTGATGATCACTGACAACGATCGTGCCGTGGGGCGCACCTTCATTTACAAGATCATGGGCAATCAGCTGAGTTGAAGCGACTTCTTTCTGAAAGTAAATATGCCTGCCGAAGCTCTCTGTTTCAAGACCAAACAGAATTTCGTCCTCACTAATTTTGTCCGGTTTACGAAGCAGACGGTATCCTTTTCTTCTAACTGCTTCTACCTCATACCCCTCTTTTCGCAAGTCCTCCATATGCTTCCACACAGCTGTTCGGGAACAGCCAAGTTCATCACAAATCTGCTGACTTGAGACAAAATCCTCACTGGATGCTGTAAATAGTTCAATTAATCGTTTTCTAATTGCGGATCGCATGCTTTAAGCCACTCCTCTATGGCTTCTTTTCGGTTTTCTAAACGGTTTTGCAAAACGGCTTTTTTCACAAAATTGAGCTCCTCTGCAATCCATTTCCCAGACGACTTTTGCCGAAAGGCCATTAAATCTTTTCCTGAAACAGCGAGGTCTTGGAGCTTTTTAATCGGCAGTGCATCATAAGAACGCTTCGCTGCCTCCAGCTCATCAAAGAAAATGCGGCGCTCATGTTTTAGCTGTGTGATCTTCAAACTAGATAAGAGCACGTGTTCACCAGCTTCAAACATGTTTTCCGCATCCCAGTCACAATCAACGTATTTACTAATGGCTACTGCTTCTTTCAAAAGCTTGGTTGACAGCTTCCATTCTTTTAAGAAGGCCGCAGCCTCCGCTTCATCTAGGCCGAGCAAATGGATGCAAGCCCCCCATACCTCTTCTAGTCCATCCAGTAAGTAATATGGAAAGGCTTGAAAGGATTCATGAAGACGCTCCTCTTTGAGACCTGGCAATTCTTCATATAAATTGGTTGAAATGAGTACTTGAATGGCCTGCTCACAATGACGGCCTTTTAAAAGCTTCTCCATTTCAATCTTTTTGCGCTCAACTGATATGTTGGCAAGCAGATGCTTATCCTTTTTCATAGCTTCAGCCGTTTCATCAGCGAGTTCAAAGCCAAGCTGGCTTAAAAAACGGACAGCTCTCATCATGCGAAGCGCATCTTCTTGAAAGCGGCACGCAGGATCTCCAACAGTTTGAATTCGTTTCCGCTTAATATCCTGTTTACCACCTACATGATCAATAATTTCTCCATTTATATCCATGGCCATTGCATTAATCGTTAAATCTCTTCTTAAAAGATCTTCCTTAAGCGACGTAATAAACGCCACTTCTTTCGGTCTGCGAAAATCTTCATATTCTGATTCCGTTCGAAACGTCGTGACCTCATAGCTGACACCATCATGCAACACAATGACAGTGCCATGCTCCTTACCGACATCTACTGTTTTTTCAAATAAAGACTCAACCTTATCAGGTGTTGCATCTGTCGCAATATCGATATCACCGATTTCCCGTCCTAATAGAACATCTCTCACCGCTCCGCCAACAAAGTAAGCCTGATGCCCATGTTCGTGCAGTGTATGTAATATAGGGATCGCATGTGTGAATGGTTCATTCATCTTCATCATCACCTTCGATCAATTCTAGGTAAAGCTTCTCATATTCACTCACAATCTTATCAGAGGAGAAATGAGCCTGAACACTAGACTGAGCTGCCGCTGACACTTTTTCATGAAGCGCTTCGTCTTTCAGCAGAGACACTGCGTGCTTTGCTGCTCCGTTTATATCGCCGAGCGGGACAAGAAACCCTGTTTCTCCATGTGTAATGACCTCTGGAATACCGCCGACATCCGTACCGATACAAGGAACACCGCACGCCATTGCTTCAAGAAGCACAAGCCCAAAACTCTCCTTCTCTGAAAGAAGCAGCTTCAAATCACTTATTGAATATAGCTCCTCAACCTTCTCTTGCTTGCCTAAAAATAACACACGGTCTGTCAGTCCTAATTTTTTCACAAGTTCACATACAACCGATTTCTCAGGACCATCACCAATGAGCAGCAGCTTTGCCTGCACCTGTTCAACAATCTTTTGAAACACATGAATCACGTCATGCACCCGTTTCACCTTTCGAAAGTTTGATACATGAATGATGACCTTTTCGTTCGGTAAAAGACCATAATGTGTCTTTAGCAAATCGTGATCTTCACGCAAATACACCCGTTCATCTACAAAATTATGAATCGTATCAATCTTTTTATCTGGTTTAATGAGATCGTATGTCTGCGCAGCTAATGAATGCGATACCGCTGTTACGCGATCTGATGATTCGATGGCGAACCGAATCACTTCTTTTAATGATGGGTCATAGCCTAAAACCGTAATATCCGTTCCATGAAGCGTCGTAACGACTTTCACAGAGTGTCCAGTCATTTGTTTGGCTAGAAACGCACAGACAGCGTGCGGGACTGCATAATGCGCATGAATAATATCAAGCTTTTCTCGTTTTGCGACTTCTGCCAATTTACTTGCCAGCGCAAGGTCATAAGGCGGATATTGAAAAACTGCATATTGATTCACATCCACCTCATGAAAATAAATATTCGGATATACTTTATTAAGCCTAAACGGAATGCTAGAGGTAATGAAATGAACATCGTGCCCTTTTTCAGCTAAACGTTTTCCAAGCTCCGTGGCTATAATGCCTGAGCCGCCGACACTTGGATAACAAGTAATTCCGACCTTCAGTTTTTTCATAATTACCCCCCAAGTAAGTCATCGTCCAACAAAAGTGGTTTCTTTGTGATAAACCCTTCTGCATAAGCTTTGTTGACTTCTCTTCCATACATAGACTCTCTCATTTTGACAAAATCAATATAACCGTTCACAAGAGGTGTCTCTACTGAGTTTGCCGATTTAACAAATTGGCTTTTATACGCATGCAGGCTATCAATTTTTTGGTGCATTTCCTCAGAAATATCGATCACAAAATCTGGACGATGGTGCCCATTAATCATGTAATAATACATTTGGCTTATTTTATGCGCTGGCTGCTTGTATGAATCTTCAAATTTATGTATACCTGCAGAAAAAGCGGCCTCTTCTACAAGTGAGCCCGCATGACCATGATCTGGATGCCGATCTTGGTGGTACGGAGCGAAAATCAGTTTCGGTTTGTAAGTTCGAATCACGCCCGCAATTTCCTTCATCGCTTCGTCGTTTAGATAAAGCCCTCTATCTGGCAGTGTAAGCTGGATTCTCGCTCTGACACCTAAAATAGCGGCGGCGGCTTTTGCTTCTTCTTTGCGGCTCTCGACTGTTCCATTTGAAGATAATTCAGCCTGGGTCAAGTCGCAAATCCCGACGCGCGCCCCTTTTTTTACGTATTTTGCAATCGTTCCGCCCATTCCGATCTCTACATCATCGCTATGGGCACCGAATGCAAGGATATCAAGTCGTTTCATTTGTTCCTCCGTTTTTTGCTACATCTCGAAAATCAAACGTACCTTTATTTAAATTCCTGACTAAAATTTCAGCAGTTCCCATATTGGTGGCTAATGGAATGGTATACACATCGCAAAGCCGGATGAGTGCAGATACATCCGGTTCATGCGGCTGCGCAGTTAGCGGGTCTCTAAAAAAGAGCACAAGATCCATTGCATTATCAGCAATTAAAGCACCGATCTGCTGATCTCCCCCAAGTGGTCCTGATTGGAAACGATGAATGGGAAGCCCCGTCGCTTCTTTCACTCTCAAACCTGTTGTCCCTGTTGCGTAAAGTGTATGATCTGCCAAAATATCACGGTACGCAGTGGTAAACTGAATCATGTCACTTTTTTTCTTATCATGAGCGATTAAAGCAATGTTCATCAGGAATCCACTCCTTATTAGTCGATGATATTTTCTAAACCATAAACGAGCTGATCAATGTGCATGACCTGCTCTACTGAAAGCTTCACGCCTGACATAAAGGATGCACGGTTATAAGAATCATGACGAATGGTGAGCGTCTGTCCGTCCATTCCAAACAGCACTTCTTGATGTGCAATCATGCCAGGAAGTCTCACGCTGTGCAGACGGATACCATCATAATCTGCTCCTCGTGCACCTTCGATCAATTCTTTCTCTTCTGGATGTCCCTGCTTTTTGCTTTCTCTTACTTCTGCAATCATTTCAGCCGTTTTTAAGCCCGTACCGCTTGGGGCATCTAGTTTTTTATCATGGTGAAGCTCAATGATTTCAACGTCAGGAAAATAATTCGCTGCCATTTTGGCAAATTTCATCATTAAGACCGCACCGACAGCAAAGTTTGGTGCAATAATACAGCCTATGCCCTTTTCTTCTGTTAATTGCTGAAGCTCTTTTAGGTCATCTTCTGAAAATCCAGTTGTTCCGACGACTGGACGCACGCCATGTTCAAGTGCTTTTTTTGTATGTACTTTCCCGATTTCTGGTGTTGTTAAATCAATTAATACATCTGGTGCTGTTTCTGAAAGACACACATCAATATCCGTATAAATTGGCGCATGAGATGTCGTATGAATCACATCAGATAATTTTTTTCCTTCATGCGTGTGATCAAGTGCTGCCACCAGCTCAAAATGGCCTGTTTCTTCCGCCAGCTTCACAGCCTCTATCCCCATTCTTCCTCTTGCTCCAGCGATTA
The DNA here is from genome assembly GCF_038593285.1 of Bacillus sp. FSL R5-0712. NCBI lineage: Bacteria > Bacillati > Bacillota > Bacilli > Caryophanales > Bacillaceae > Bacillus > Bacillus sp. FSL R5-0712. The sequence continues at coordinate 2,069,977 of NZ_CP151981.1, forward strand.
CTACTTTGATGGTTTCGTTCGTCATCGTCTCTACTTCCCTTCTATTTTCGTCCAGCGGTCTTTATCTCTTGTGTTGAATTTATGCATCACACGATCATGTGCTTCTTCTAGTGAAATATCAAGTGAATTAGCAAGGCATGTTAACACAAACAAAACATCGCCAATTTCTTCTTCCATGCTTTTTTCTGTTTCCGTTGTTTTTTTCGGCTTTTCTCCATAGTAATGGTTAACCTCTCTTGCCAGCTCCCCTAATTCTTCTGTCAGGCGGGCCATCATGGCAAGCGGGCTGAAATAGCCTTCTTTAAATTGTCCTATGTAATCATCTACTTCTTGCTGCACGTGACGCAGCGTTTTTTCTTTCGTCATGAAGCTCATCCTCCTATCCATCTCTTACATGTTAGCGAAATCATAAATATTTGACAAATGTTTAAGACTCAGTTTGCTTGTTTCTCTCCCATACCATATAATATTATCGCTGTCTAAGCAAAAAAAGGAGTGGTCTCTTGCTAAAAGAAATTCGTCTTAAAAATATCGTATTTATTTTAATAGGATCTGCGATTTTTTCTTTCGGTCTTGTTCATTTTAATATGCAGAACAATTTGGCGGAAGGCGGATTTACAGGTATTACACTGCTTTTATATTTTCTATTTCACATTGACCCATCTATTTCAAACCTTGTCTTAAACATTCCGATCTTTTTTATAGGCTGGAAAATGCTCGGCAGAACGATGTTTACTTATACAATTGTAGGAACAGTGAGTCTTTCTGTCTTTCTTGCCATCTTCCAGCGCTTTCAAATACATATGCCTCTCCAGCACGATTTAGCCTTAGCCGCCCTCTTTGCAGGTGTATTTATCGGAACAGGCCTCGGAATCATCTTTAAATTCGGCGGTACAACAGGCGGTGTGGACATCATTGCAAGACTGATCAACAAGCATTATCAGGTGGCAATGGGACGAACAATGTTCATCTTCGACGCATGCGTCATTACCATCTCTTTGACCTACTTAAATTATAAAGAAGCGATGTATACACTTGTCGCAGTGTTTGTTGCTGCGAAGGTCATTGACTTCATGCAAGAAGGCGCTTACGCTGCCAAAGGCGCCATGATTATCTCTGAAAAAGATGACATCATTCAAAAGAAAATCACAGATGAAATGGAGCGCGGTGTCACCATCTTAAAAGGGGTCGGTTCCTATACGAAACAGGAGCGCAACGTTCTTTATTGCGTCGTTCCGAAAAACGAGCTTGTCCACCTTAAAAGCGTCGTGACCTCAGTCGATCCTCATGCGTTTGTATCTGTCAGTGACGTGCATGATGTACTCGGTGAAGGCTTTACATTAGATGAACACAAAAAGCCGCTCAATCCGCATTAAAAAAGAAGCACCAGTTTTGGGCTTCTTTTTTTATGATTTAGGATAATCAGCCTGACGTTTTTGCTTCTTTTCTTTTTCTGCACGATATTTCCGAAATCCAACATACGTTAACGTTAATAAAATGATACTCCCGGTTGTTAAGATGACCCATAAAAGCGATGGATCCGCTTCATCTTCATCGACGTGAGCAAACACACTCGATAAATCCTCTTCCAGCTTCGTGAGACGTTCAAGCTTTGTCCCACTTGATGCTTTTAAAAATTCACCTTGCTCAATCACTTCCATGTGCTGCTTAATTGTCTGCAGCTTTTCAGGCGAAATATCAATGGTTAAACTTGGATAGATCATATCGTATAAAGAAACCAGCTCATTCCAAGTTTCATAAAATGTCGTCGATTCTGGATCTTTTACTTCTTTTTTCAAAGTAGGAAAAGAGCCCATAATAGGCTTCTCCAGCGAACCCCAAAGAGGCTCAGAATCCGACTGGATCGCATCAAGCAGCATTCTAAATTGAGAGGCATAACGAAGCTTTTCGCGCTCATTCAATTCTTCCTGCGGCAGCCCTTTTATCATATCTTGATAGCCAAGTGTAATTTGCCGAATCTGCGTATTCGTCAAAGTTCCACGCCAATTCTCAGCTTTAAATGTCTTTTCAACATACAATGCGACTTGTAACGCCTCATCATATTTAGCTTGTCTCGTTAATTGAAAGATGGAATCTGATAGTTCCGTTAATTCTTGCAGCGTGTTAGCAGCTGTTTCCTCACCTTTGACAACTGCTGGCTGTAATACGAGAAAAAATAATAGAATCATCGCGATTGGCTTTCGTTTCATGCAAGTCCCTCCTAGCCCTTCTCCTTACAGCGTATGAAGAAAAGGACAAGGTTAGACCAACATTGTTAAGGGAGTTCCAGCTTGACCGATTTTTTCGATAGAACGAGATAATACGAAACAAGAAGAACCGCAATACTTAGCCAAAACGTCACGTAGCCGATCTCGTTTGAGTAAGCAGACAGCATAGAATAACGGGGCATCATACCAAATACATAATCAATTACATCATTATGTAAGATCCAAATGCCTGCTACCACGAGATGACGCATTTGAAAACGATAATATGGCGCAAACAATACAGCCTGAACCGCCATCGCAAAGTGAGACCCAATCAGCATGTATCCTTCCCACGGAAAATCATCAACAGATAAAAGCACAAAGATATTCATTCCTACTGCCCATAGCCCATATTTAATCAAGGTTACAAGAGCTAGTGCTTCAAAATAAGGAGCGTTTCGTTTCATCAAAAACGCAAGTAATACAAATAAAAAGAAAAAGCTGGCTGTTGGACTATCTGGTACAAAAGCTAAAAAGACAGCCGGCGTCTCTACGAGCTGCGGAATATACCAATAGTAGCCATACACAGTGCCAAGGAAATTGATCATAAGCACCAGCACAAGCATGTAGCGCGTCGCTAGCAAATATTGAATCCATCTCATATGTCTCTTCACTCACGATCTGTTAAAATCAGAAAAAAGCTGACAGCGCCAGCTTTTTCTCTTTTGAGTATATCCTTGTACTTGCATTTAAACAACTGAATTATTTTGATTTGACCTCAGATAAATATTTAGAGAGCTTCTCAAGTTCTTCATCACTGCCTTTAAAGACACCCTTCGGCATGTTGCCTTTTCCTTCTACAGCGATTTTAGCGATCTCCTCAGGCGAAAGACCGTTGTCAACGAGTGACGGTCCAGCTGCTCCGCCCTGCATGTTATCCCCGTGGCAGGAGATACATGTCTGCTCTTGATAAATTTTATACTCTTCAGCTGAAGTATCAATCTCTGCTTCTTTCTTAATCTCACCTTGTTTTGCCGCTGCTTCCCAATCATGAGTTGCAACAGACTCCCACGTTAAATATGTTGCTGCGCCGACTGCAAGAATCATCATCCCGACTGCAATTGGTCTTCTATACGGTCTGCGTTCTGGACCTGAATCAAGAAATGGTGCGAGCAAAAGTGCACCAAACGCAATTCCAGGCATAATCATCGCGCCGACGACAGTGAAGTTTCCTGCAGCAAATTCATATTTTAATAACTGGTACAAAAATAGGAAATACCAGTCTGGCAGCGGAATATAGCCAGTATCTGTTGGATCAGCCATCCGCTCAAGCGGAGGCGCATGAACAACAGTTAGGACAAGAAATCCAATTAAAAAAACGGCACCTACAAGCCATTCCTTTAAAAGAAAGTTCGGCCAAAAGGCTTCTGTTTTTCCCGGATATTCGGAATAGTCTTTAGGTATGTTAGGTTTTCTTTCTGCCGGTATTCTGGAATCTCCGACAAACTTCATCCCTTTTCCCCTATGCAAAGTCATCCCCTCCTCATTGAACATTCATCAAACGCAGCATTTTATAGCGGTCCAGAAATTCCTTGCTTACGAATCATAATAAAGTGGGCAGCCATCAGCCCAAATAATGCCGCTGGCAAGAAAAAGACATGGATAGCGAAAAATCTCGTCAGCGTTTGTGCCCCTACAATGTCAGGATGACCTGCAAGCAGCGTTTTGATCTCTTTACCAATGAAAGGTGTTGCTTCTGCTATTTGAAGACCAACCTTCGTCGCAAACAGCGCCTTCATATCCCATGGTAAAAGATAACCTGTAAAACCAAGTCCAAGCATCACAAAGAAAATGAGCACACCAACAATCCAGTTCAGCTCTCTAGGCTTTTTATACGCCCCTTGGAAAAAGACCCTTAGCGTATGTAAAAACATCATCACGATGACTAAACTCGCACCCCAGTGGTGCATCCCTCTGACAATCTGGCCAAATGCCACTTCATTTTGCAAATAATAGACAGATTCCCAGGCATTTTTAATATCCGGCACGTAATACATCGTTAAAAACATGCCCGAAAGGACTTGAATGACTGTCACAAAAAACGTTAAACCGCCAAAACAATACACAAAAGCGGAGAAATGATGTGCTGGGTTGACGTGCTCTGGCACCTCGTGATCCGCAATATCTCTCCATATTGGTGTAATGTCCAGCCGCTCATCTACCCAATCGTAAATCTTGTTAAGCATCGTTACCCTTCCCCTTTCGGCACAGCTTTTCCAAGATAGAGGTATCCGTCCTTCACTTGCTGCTTATAATGGTCAAGCGGTGCAAGCGGTGGAGTTCCGGGTACGTTTGTACCATCCTTGTCGTACAGCCCATAATGGCACGGGCAGAAAAATTTGTTTGGATTTTTCGGATCACTGTTCCAGTTCACTGTACATCCTAAATGTTTACAGATTGGCGATAAAGCGACAATTTCATCCCCTTCTTTGTACACCCATGCTGACCTAGATTCCTTTGACTCGTACCATGCATCTACTTGATCAATTTTAAAGTCAAAGCGCTTCGGTTCCTTTGTCAGTTCATCTACACTGACAACTTGAACCATATCCTGATCCTCTGTTCCTTTTAGCACAGGGTCAAGCGCAAAGCGAACCATAGGCATGAGCATTCCAGCGGCCATAAATCCCCCCACGCCGGTCAACGTGTAATTCAAAAATTGACGCCTGGACACTCCATGTCTCTTCTCGCTCATTTTTTTCTCCCCCCCTCAGGTCGTCAGCTACTTTATAACTGAATTAGAAAAAATTTCATAAAACTAGGACACCCTCATAATATATCAATCTATTCACAAGGTCAACATTCTAAAAAGCTATGTACAATGCAAATGTAAGGGTTTTTATGAAGGGTTCCATTTTTGTAACAAAAAGTTCAAAATTTGTTCTACACTGTCTTGAATGACTTTTTGCTTTAATTCAACCTTCAAATGCTCCAGCGGAACCGGCTTGAGCAAAAATAGCGATTCACTGATCTCAGTATGCTCTTTCCACTGGTGATCAGATGTGATCAATACGACATGCTGAAAATGATCCTTGAGCGACTGCTTCATTATGAGTATATCTTCTTGTTTCCGGTCACTCACTTCCAAATATGTATGTGGCGGAAAAAGAAAAACCCGCCCTTTTAACTGTCTTTCAAGTTCATCTGCTACAAGAATAGTAAACTCTCCTAAAGACACGGTTTGTTTCATTTGATCCGCATCAATCCCAACTAATGGAATGATAGCGGTATCAATGTAAGCTTTAGATTGCAAAAAGCGATCCGCGTCCTCTGATTGAAACCTCATCAATTTCCCCTCTTTCATGACATAAGCCCTGCCTGTGTAGGGCAAGGCTTATTCGTTCAGTTTATGACAATAGGCTTAATTCTTTTGCCAGCTTATTAAATGTTTCTTGATCATGACGGTCAAGTGCTTCATCTATCTCTTTCATGAGCCGTTCTTTTTGGAAAGTTGCGATTGAATGCTCAAGCACTTTCTCAGCAAGATCCTTATCTTTTTCGTTCTCATAAAGATCCTTTGGAATATGAGGATTTGTTTCAAGAACAGCTGCATATTCCGGCGAACGATAAGCAGAACGGAAATTCAATTGAATAAACAAATCCTGCTGTTTATTCAAACGAATATCATGAAATGACTTTTCAGCATCTGTCGTCATGATGTTTTCTTTATAAAATCTAAAGGGAACTTCATCCACACAGTGTGTTGACATGATGATTCCCCTTGGGCAAAATTCTGCTTGCTCTACAAAATGAACCTTTTCCATCAAAGAGTCGTGACTCATTAAATAATTTAATATCCAAACACACTCTCTTCGCTTTAGCTGATAATGGTTTAAGAACCACCGGATAAATTCCTTTTTTTCATTGACAGAAACAGGGGTCTGCATGTTATTCCCTCCTCTATCGTAAATTAAATTGCTATACATGAATTATTCAACAAACCAGTTCTTCATTCCTGCAAACTATAAGGAAATTTCGTCTTCAATTCTTAAAATCGTTTCTTCAATTTCTTCATTCGTGCCATCTTTCTCTAGAACTTTGCGTAATAACGGCAATGCTTCTTTTTGTCTGCCCTCTTCTAAAAGGAACGAAGCGTATTCATATAAAAAGTCACGCTCCTCATCAAAATCAGGCAGGGCAAGCTTGAAATACTCGGCAGCTTCTTTGTATTCTTCTCGCCCGACAGAAGCAGATGCAGCATACCAATTCCATTTTGGATCATCTTCCCCAAAGCTTTTAACCTCTTTAATAACATCCAGAATTTCATCAAACAGCTCTTCATTTAAATAGATCGCCAGCAATGTTTGAACTGCTTCAATATAACCCGGATCGAGAGCAAGTGCTTCTTGAAGCAGTTTTTTCGCATCTTCTGAATCCCCATTTTTCAAATCAATCTTAGCACCATATAAATATAATTCTTTGTTATACTCATCAACTTTAATACCCTCTTTTACTACTTCTAAAGCCTCGTGATATAGTCCTTCTTCCTCATAACTTTTCGCTAAAGGCATATAAAGTGACGAATAGGACGGATCAATATCTTTCAGTTCTGTAAGCTGCTGAATGGCTGTTTTCGTTCTGCCAGCCCTCATTGCTGTAAATCCGTAGCCAAAAAGAGTATTTGGGTCTGCTTGATCTTTTACTGCCTTTTCGTACCATTCAAGTGCATCCTCAAATTCTCCAGCTGTGCTGAGCGATTCAGCGAGCCGCTGATACACATTGACACCGCCAACCTCATGCTGCTGATCTGCCACTTTGTAGAAATAATCGGCCGCTTTTTTTGAAAGGCCTTGAGAAAAATACAACTCACCTAATGCAAAATCGATGATGGCTTCATTCGGAAGTAGTTCTTTCGCTTTTAAAAGCTTTTGTTCACTGACTTCAAATAGTCCTTGCATTTGATACAAATCTGCCATTAACAATAAACTCTCTGGGTACGCATCATCATCTTCAGGAATCGTTTCTAATACTGAAATCGCCTTCTCTTCTTCATCAGAGTCAATCAACAGCTCTGCATAAAAACATGTTAAACCTGTTTCCTCTGGATATAAATCATGTAAATCACTGATGAGATGCCGTGCTTTATCGATATCTCCCCAATCATAATATAATTGAGCCGCTTGCGCCTTTTCTTCATCATGCAAATGCTTCTCTGCTTGAGCAAGTGTTTGGAGTCCTTTTTCAGTCTCACCCGCCTCAACTAATTTTATGGCTTCTTGTAATGAACTATTCAAATCAAACCGTTCCTTTCTGTTTCCAAAAACCTAAACTATTGTTACTTCATATCATAATCGACAGGTACACATCCAGCAAATATGTTGCTCTTTTAAAATGAACCCATTTTTGTGTTTTAAAGACTGTTTTTCATTTCATCCTATACGAAACTGATGATTTGTAAACTGCAGACACTATTTTCATCGGACAAAATGTTTTTTTTCAAGGTTTCACCTTGAGACAAGCTATGCTATATTTCTGACAAATATGCAAAAGGAAAGAAAAAGCCTGAGGACCTCCTCAGACTGTTTTCGTTAAATATTCAATGTGTTCAAAGAAATTCGGGTATGAGACACGAACAGCATCTGTATCTTCAATCTCAATTGCTTGCTTTGTCACACATGCGGCAATTCCCAGCATCATACCGATACGGTGATCTCCGTAGCTTGAGACGACTGCGCCGCCTTGAAGCGTTGTTTTACCATGAATCTTCATACCATCATCTGTTGCTTCAATATCAGCACCGAGTTTTTTAAGTTCTGATACGACTGTATCAATTCGATTGGTTTCTTTAACTTTTAACTCAGCAGCATCTTTAATGATCGTTGTTCCTTCTGCTTGGGTCGCAAGAAGCGCAATAATCGGAATTTCATCGATGAGTCTTGAAATCATGTCACCAGAAATTTCAATCCCTTTTAATGATGAAGTAGAAATCGTTAAATCACCATACGGTTCTCCGCCTTTGGCATCTACTTCATTGATCTCAAGGTTTGCACCCATAAGTTTCAGCACATCAATAATACCTGTTCTTGTTTTGTTTAGCCCGACATTTTTTAAGACAATCCGGCTGTTAGGAACGATTGATCCAGCTACAAGGAAAAATGCAGCTGAAGAGATGTCTCCAGGAACAAATATATCTGTTGCTGTTAATGTCTGGCCGCCTTCAATGGAAACACTTTGTTCATCTTCATCTAGTTTTACACCAAACATAGAGAGCATTCTTTCTGTATGATCTCTTGATTTATGTGGTTCAGTTAATGTTGTTGTACCCTCTGCTTGCAGCCCAGCTAAAAGGACAGCCGACTTAATTTGTGCACTTGCCACCGGAGACTCATAAGAGATGCCTTTTAAATGACCGCCACGAATAGACAGTGGTGTATACTCGCCATTTGCTCTGCCGTCTATTTTGGCTCCTAGTTGTTTCAGCGGATCCGTCACACGTTTCATTGGTCTTTTGGCAATACTCTCATCACCAATTAGTGTACTGTGAAACTCACAACCAGCTAATATTCCCATCATTAATCGAATGGTTGTACCAGAATTGCCAACATCGAGAATGTCAGACGGCTCCTTGAGCTCTTTCAGTCCTTTACCATGAATGACAACATCTGTCCCTTTTTGTTCAATTTCAACGCCCATCTTTCTAAAGCAATCAATCGTACTTAAACAGTCAGCTCCAGGAAGAAAGTTTTTCACTACTGTGGTCCCTTCAGCAATTGCACCAAACATCACTGATCTATGTGAAATAGATTTATCACCTGGGATATGAATTTCTCCATTCATAGGAGCATTTTTATGAATTTTCATGTTTGTCACCTCAGTCAGCATAAAATGTATCGTAATTCGCTCTATTTTTTATACAGATTTCTGCACGCTTGCGGTCGTCGTCTGTTTGAAAACTAATGCGTAAAATCCCATTAATGTCTTCCCGCGTCTCAATAATACGGATATTTGTAATACTAATATTTTCACTTGCTAGATGCCCTGTAATCTCCGAAATGACCCCAGGGTGATCCGGAACATCGACATACAGATCATAAAAAGCAGGAATGGCTCCTTTTTTCCTTAGAGGCAGTCCATCACGATATTCCTTTGCATCTTGAAAATAAGAGAACAATCCTTCAGCATCTTCTTGCTCTACGAAGGTTTCAATGCGGTTAATCTCTTTTTTCCATTCATGAAAACGGTCTAAAATCTTGTGTTTATTGTGCAGCAGGATATCCCTCCACATTGCAGGATTGCTTGAAGCAATTCGTGTGATATCACGAAAGCCTCCAGCAGCAAACCGTTTAACAAGTGGGAATTGTTCTTCAAAATGATGTGCTTGATGCACAAGGCTGGCTGCAACAATATGAGGAAAATGGCTAATTACACTTGTCACAGCATCATGTTCTTCTGGTGTCATCTCGATGAAATGAGCATTTGTCCCCTTTAACAAATCCATCAACCGATCAACAGCTTGGCGGTTTGTTTCCTTTGCAGGCGTTAAAATGTAGAACGCATTTTCAAATAAGAAGTCTTTTGCTGCAATAACACCTGACTTATGAGAGCCTGCCATTGGATGTCCACCAATAAATTGGTACTGCTCAGGCAGCGCTTTTTCAGCAAAATGGACGACCTTTTGCTTTGTGCTGCCGACATCAGTGATTGTGAGCTCTCTTTCAATTCCAGAGTCTGCAATATCACTAAGCATCTTTACTGTTTGCTGGACAGGTGTTGCCAAAATAATGGTCGAAGATTCTTTTAAACCAGCCAGAAACGAATCAGCTGTTGCATCAATAATTCCCAGCTTTGTTGCAGCAACCATTTGCTCTTTGGAAACATCAAATCCTACAATTTTTTTATGAGGATACTCTTTTTTAATCGAGAGTGCAATGGATCCCCCAATTAAACCGAGTCCAGCGATTAATATTGTTTCGTTTGCATCATTCATATTCATCACCTGATTTTTCACGAAAATTAAACAACCTATTTCAACAGCTTATATGTATTGAGGTTGGTACAATGAAAGCCATATCCTGCCTTAGGATATGACTTTATGGTTATGCTACGCACGAATGCCTTGCAGTAAATCGGCAAGTGTACTTAGAATGTCTTCATTTTGCTCTTTTGTTCCGACGGTAATACGTAAAGAAGTCGGAAAACCAAGTGCTTTCCCGGAACGAACAATGTAACCTTTTTTCAATAATGCATTGAACAATTCATCTGCATCTCTTTTAAAATCAATCAGCACAAAGTTTGTTTGAGATGGATAGATATATAGTCCAAAACGGTCTGCAAAATCTTGATATTGCTTGAGACCTGCTTCGTTTTTTTGTCTGCATAATTGTATGAAATCTTGATCTTTGATCGCTGCACGAGCAGCTGCCTGAGCGATACGGCTGGTATTAAACGGCTCTCTCGCTGGTTCAATGGCAGTAATCAGCTCTTCTGATGCAATTCCGTAGCCTACTCGAAGCGCTGCAAGTCCATATGCTTTAGAAAACGTTCGAAGGACAATGACATTTTGATAATTGTGTAATAAAGATAAACTGTTTGGAAAATCTTCCGCACGAACGTATTCAAAATACGCTTCATCTAGAACAACAAGCACGTGAGCTGGCACTTCGTCTAAAAACGCCACAATCTCAGATTCTGACAAATGATTTCCTGTCGGGTTATTTGGATTACATACCCAGACAACCTTCGTGTTTTCATCGATCGCATCCAGCATGCCCTTCAGATCGTGAGCTCCTCCTTCTAAAAGAGGCACTTCTCGAATTTCAGCATGTTCAATCACTGCATTGTGACGGTATTGCGGAAAAGATGGAGATGGGATGACGGTATTTGTATGTTGGTCAAGGAATGCTCTCGCAATAATTTGCACAAGTTCATCTGAGCCGTTCCCGAAAATTAATTGCTTTTCACTTACCTGAAGAAACTCAGCAAGCTCCGTTCTTAAACTTGCGCTGTATCCATCAGGATAAATCGCTAAATGTTCGAGCTCAGCTTGTATTGCCTCTCTTGCATGTACAGAACATCCAAAAGGGTTTTCATTTGAAGCCAATTTCACAATTTTGTCTAATTGATATTCTTTTTTGACCTCTTCAATTGGTTTCCCAGGTTGATACGGTTTTAGCTGTTTTAATTGATCTTTGATTTGCAAAATGTTTCACCTCATTTGAATGAATAGAGGGGACTAAATGTTTTTGCATATGTTTCAAATTCCCTTAAAGCCTCTTGGCGTGTATCACTTGCCAGCAATTGTTCTTGAAGCTCTTCAATTTTTTTCACAAGTGCACTTCCGACAACAACACCGTCACTCAGTTTATTCATTGAGTCTACCTGCTCTCTTGTTGAGATGCCAAAACCGACCGCAACCGGTATGCGACTCAGCTGTTTCACTTGTTGAATAAAATCTGTAATTGACGCGTCAAAGGATTGTCTGACACCTGTTACACCAAGAGATGAAACACAATACACAAAACCTTCTGCCTGCTCTACAATGTTTACTAATCGTTCCTTGCTTGTTGGTGCAACGAGTGAAATATATGAAATGTCATGTGTTTGACAATTCTTTTGCAGCTCGCTGCTCTCTTCAAACGGCAAGTCGGGTGTTAAGAGTCCCGAAATATGATTTTTGCGCAGTAAAGCGAAAAAGTATTCTGTGTCTAATTGTAACACAGGATTATAATACGTAAATAGAATTACAGGAATTTTTACACCGTTTTTTTTCATCTTCCCTGCTAATTCTATCGCTTTTACGATATTCATGCCATGATTTAGAGCTCTTTTGGAGGCTCTTTGAATGACAGGACCGTCTGCTAATGGATCGGAATAAGGAACACCGAGTTCAATCGCATGTGCACCGGCTGCTTGAAGGGAGATAGCTAAATCAATTGTGATGTCTTCTGACGGATCTCCAGCTGTGACAAATGGGATAAATAATTTTTCGCCTTGCTCTAATTGAAATCTAATCATTTTGTTTTCCCCTCACTTTCGAGCACGTTCATTAATGTATGCACATCCTTATCGCCTCTTCCTGACAGGCAGACAAGGACGATTTCATCTTCATTCATCGTCTTGCTTACCTCAAACGCCTTGGCTAGTGCATGTGCAGATTCAATTGCTGGCAGAATTCCTTCTTTTTCAGTCAGCAGCTTTAGTGCATCTAGTGCTTCTTGATCTGTTGCACTCACATATTGAACCCGCCCGCTCGCATGTAAATATGCGTGTTCTGGTCCAATTCCCGGATAATCTAAACCAGCGGAAATAGAATATGGCTCAATAATTTGGCCAAATTCATCTTGAATTAAATATGTCAAAGACCCGTGGATCACACCTTTGGTTCCTTTCGTGATGGTTGCAGCATGGAGCGGCGTATCGATTCCTTTTCCAGCTGCCTCTACACCAATGATATCTACCTCTTCATCTAAAAATGCCCGGTACATTCCAATGGCATTACTTCCGCCGCCAACACAGGCAATGACTTTATGAGGAAGTCTTCCTTCTTTTTCAAGCAGCTGCTCTTTTGCTTCATCACCAATCATGCGCTGGAACTCGCTGACGATTTGAGGATACGGATGAGGGCCTACAACGGAGCCGATCATATAAAAATGATCACTGCAGTGCTGAACCCAATAGCGGATGGCTTCGTTGGTTGCATCTTTTAGTGTGCCATTTCCGCTTGTGACAGGTATGACTTCAGCGCCAAGCAGTTTCATTCGGAAGACATTGAGTGATTGTCTTTCCACATCTTCTTTCCCCATAAATACCGTGCAGGATAACCCGAACTTAGCGGCCACCGTTGCAGCAGCTACTCCGTGCTGGCCCGCGCCTGTTTCTGCGATGATGTTTGATTTCCCCATTTTTTTCGCAAGCAGGGCCTGCCCAAGTGCATTGTTAATTTTATGAGCACCTGTGTGATTTAAATCTTCTCTTTTTAAATAGATTTTTGCGCCGCCGAGGTATGCTGATAATTGGTCAGCATATGTAAGCGCAGTTGGTCTGCCTGAATAGTTTCGAAGTAGTGATACATATTCTGCTTGAAAAGCAGGGTCTTCTTTTAATTCACGAAATGCCTGCTCGATTTCTGCAAGTGGCTGCATGAGCGTTTCCGGGACAAATTTCCCTCCGAATTCTCCGTATCTGCCAATCTCATTTGGATATGCGTACATCATTTAACATCCTTTCTTCGAGCGCTTCGATCTTAGCGCTGCTTTTCTTTCCGTTTTCTTCTATTCCGCTTGAAAGATCGATCGCTTCTGGACCATAGGCAAGGAGCTCTGCTATCGTTTCTGGTGTGATGCCGCCTGCAATTATGCAAGTTTTCTCCAGCCGTTTTGCATGCTTAACGTATGCAGGCACCGCCTCCCAAGCAAAAGCTGTTCCAGAGCCGCCTCTCATCCCTTTTACTTTCGCATCAATGAGAAAGCCATCGACAACAGGTGCAAATTCCGTCATTTTTTCAAGCGTGTTTGTGATATTGGATGCGTGGTGGAACACTTTCCAAACGACAGCCCCTGTTTGTTGTTTGATTTCTTTAGCGTCATCCTGCGTTTCATCTCCATGAAGCTGTACAATATCTAAAGGTATATGTTTTGTGATCTCACACACTTTTTCGATCTTTTCATTTACAAATACACCGGCAATTTTTTTCTCACACTTTGTTTGGATGAGCCATTGTTTCACTTGAACTGGCTGGACTTGTCTTTTACTTGGAGCAAAAATAAATCCAATGGCATCTGCGTGAGATTGCGCAATACATTCCACATCATCTTGTGACACTGCCCCGCAATATTTTACATAAGGCTTCATCCTGTTCATTCTCCAAACAATGTCTGAACGGCTTTTTCTTGTGAATGTTCTCTCATTAATGATTCTCCTACAAGAACTGCACCCGCTCCATGTTTCTTCACAAAGGCCAGATCATCAAATGTTTGAATACCGCTCTCACTCACTAGTAAAACATCTTTCGGAACAAGGGGTGCGATCTCTTTTGTTTGTTCGACTGTTGTTGTAAATGTATTTAAATTCCGGTTGTTCACTCCAATGATTTCAGGAGTGAACAACTTTAAAATATTTTCCAGTGTATCTGCTGCATGTACTTCGACAAGGACATCAAGGCCTTTCTCTTTCGCTTCAGCATAGAGCTCTTGCAGCTTTTGCGGCTCAAGTACTTCTCCAATTAATAAAATGGCATCTGCCCCTATACGTCTTGACTCTTCTACCTGTATGGAGTCAATGATGAAATCTTTTCTTAAAATTGGACGATCTACGTGTTTTTTAATGAGGGATAAGTATTCGTTTTTCCCTTGAAAGAACGGTTCATCCGTTAAAACAGATAAGCAATCAGCGTTTGATTTTTCGTAAGCTTTTGCTGTTTGTAAAGGATCAAAATTCGGTTGAATGATTCCTTTGGAAGGAGACGCTTTTTTCACCTCCGCAATGAGACCAATTGAGCGATGAGGATTCATGAGTGCTTCTTTAAATGATCGTCTTTCAAAGTGTCCATCTACTGGTAACTGCAATGTTTGAATATGTTCTTTTTTGCGGGCAATGATTTGATTAAGCATAGATCTCTTCCTCTCTCGTTTTTTGTTTTAATCGAGCCAATTGTTCTTTGGCTGCGCCGTTTTTAATCGTTTCAATCGCTTTTAATGTTCCGGCCATGAGGCTTTCTGACTTCCCTGCGACATATAAAGCCGCTCCAGCATTCAGGGCTGTAATATGAAGCGGCGCCCCTTCTGTTTGATGATTCAATATATTCTGAATCAATTTAGCACTCTCTTCCGGTGATTGGACCTGAATTTCTGATAAATATCCTTTTTGCAGCCCAAAGTCTTCGGGATTGAGTGTATATTCTGTCATGACATCTTTTTTGAGTTCAATCACATATGAATTTGCTGTAATCGTTAATTCATCCAGTCCATCTTCTCCGCAAACAAACAGCACATGTTCTGGCTCTAACGGTGCAAGGGCTTCTGCCATTAATTTTGCCTTTTCCTTTGAGTAAACACCGATGATTTGCTTTTTGGCTTGCATTGGGTGGCAAAGCGGGCCTAAGAGATTAAATACCGTCCGGAAGCCGAGCTGCTTGCGGACTGCGGCTACTTGTTTCATAGATGAATGATACAATGGTGCAAATAAAAAACCCATGTTTTTCTCTTGTATTTGTCTTCTTGTTTCTTCTGGTGTGGATTGAATATGAATCCCAAGACACTCTAGTACATCGGCACTCCCGCTTTTAGAAGAAACTGATCGATTTCCGTGTTTGGCGATTTTGGCTCCAGCAGCGGAAGCGACAATGGCAGCGGCAGTTGATATATTAAAGGTGGAGAGTCCATCGCCTCCTGTGCCGCAAGTATCTACTACATCAAGCGCTCGTTCCATTGGTGCTGCATTTTGCCGCATGGCTTTCACAAAACCCGTCATTTCTTCAGCGGTTTCTCCTCTATGCGCTAAAATCGAGAGACTCGCAGCGACTTCAGCATCTGTTAAAAAGCCGCTCATCATATCATGCATGAGTTTATTTGCTTCATTTTCTGATAGAAAGCCTCCATTAACAAGAGCTGATAGTCGGTGATTCATCCTGCACACTCTCCTTTTCTGAGAAAATATGTTCCGCAAGCTGAATGGCTTTCAGAAGTGCTCCTGCCTTGTTACAGGTCTCTTCCCATTCATTTTCTGGGACAGAATCAGCCACAATGCCGGCGCCTGCTTGTATAGAAGCGGTCTGATTTTTGACGCTCATCGTACGAATCGTAATACAGGAGTCGATATTGCCGTCGAATCCAATATAAGCAATACAGCCGCCATACGTTTCCCTTGGCTCAGGCTCCATTTCATTTAATAATTGCATCGCTCTTATTTTCGGGGCACCTGTTAATGTGCCTGCTGGGAATGCGGACATGAGCGCATCAACTGGATGTGTATCCCGCTTTAGCTTTCCTGTCACAATGGAGATGATGTGCATGACATGAGAGAAGTTCACTACTTTTGTAAAGGTTGGTACGGACACACTGCCGTATTCTGCCACACGGCCTACATCATTTCTGGCAAGATCCACTAACATGTAATGCTCGGCTTTTTCCTTTTCATCTTCAAGCAGCTCTCTTGCTAGTTCAGCATCCTCTTCTCTTGTTGTTCCTCGTTTTCTTGTGCCAGCAATAGGATGAATTTCTAAATGACCATTTTTGGCATGGATTAATCGTTCTGGCGAGCTGCCGACTAAATCACGATCTTTTAATTTCATAAAATACATATAAGGAGATGGATTCACAATCCGAAGCACGCGGTATAACTCAAATGAACTCACTGATACAGGGATATCAAATCGCTGCGAGAGTACGCCTTGAAAAATGTCACCTGCTCGAATGTATTCTTTGATTTTTTCTACGTCTTTTAAAAATTGCGCTTTTTCATAGGTTGACGTCACATGTTCAAAGGATGGCGGCTCATTCATATTCCCTGATAAAATCAGTTCTTTCATATCAACCTTTGAATGGAGCTTGTGAATCATCTGTTCAAGCTGTTTTTGATTTTCTTTGTAAGCTCGAATTTTTTCGTCTTCTGTTTCATGTCCGGCCAGCTGAGTGTATTGGATAAAATGAACATGATTTGTTTCATGATCAAAGGCAATCATCGTTTGGCAGACAAATAATGTGCAATTTTCTGCCAGCGATGCGCTGCGGTGAGGCCTGACAGAAGGTTCAATGTTTGGGATCAGATCGTAGCTTAAGTACCCAACAGCCCCGCCTGTAAATGGGATATCAATATCTGGCGTTTTGATTTGATATTGCTCCTTCATCCAATCCAGCAGTTCTTTCAGCTCTTGCTTTTGCATGACTTCCTGCCCCGCAGCGTCACGTGCAACGTATTTGTTTTGGTCATCATGTAAGGTTAAAAACGGGTGCAGTCCAATGAAGGAATATCTCGACCAGCTGGAAGACTCATCTTTGCTTTCTAGCAAATACACAATATCTTGTTTGAGTTTTTCAACAATTTGAATCGGTGAGAGCGTATCGACTGTAATGGTTTCAACAATTGGGATCGTTTTGTAGGACTCACTGTCCTTTAAAAATCGGGTCAGGTTTGATTGGGAATTCATAAGCACACTCCTTAAATGGGATTAAGGAGAATGAGGGGACATATAGAGGGTTTGTATGAGTATACGAAATAAGCCTAAAAGAGGGTTGCTCTTTTAGGCAGTATGATTAAATAGAAGTATCGTATCTCTGCTCAACTCTACTCATCTCAACTACCCTAGTCTCATTCTCATCTTCTCTAAGCTTGCAATGCCGTTTACACCTGTGTGTAAACTTCGGCTGTTCATATCGTATTATAATTCCTTGTTTTTTGTCAACTGTAAATCAGGGCGAAGCGTCACAGCTTCTTCCAAGTATACATGCTGTATGTCTTCCTGCTTTGTATCCGTCTGGACAGTCATTAAGACACGAATACATTGCTTTAAACCGCCATCAATGTCCAGTTCCTGCATGCAAGTAACTGGTACATATGTCCATCCTTCAAACTGACGAAGTGCTTTTGCCGGAAAAACGGAGTGAATATCTTGTGTAGCTGAAATCAAGATCTGCACGACACGTTCTGGATCTACTTGGTTTCTTGAAATGATCGCTTCTAACAGCTGTTTCGTTTTGTTTAACACTTCTGTTTCTGTATCTTCTATTACAGTTGTAGCCCCACGTATCCCGCGAAACATCATAGACATCCCTCCTCCCGTTTCCATTCTTCGAGCCAGTAGTGCAGCTCATCTTTTGTGAAAGACTGCAAGGTGACGTCTCCAACCTGTTTTAATAAAACAAATTGAACACTGCCGCCCCTTGCCTTTTTATCTCCAATCATCCGGTCAACAAAAGTTTTTGTGGAAATATCTTGTGTGACTTTGACCGGGAACCCGAGCTCTTTCATCCACTCTTTTAGTTCCAAACGATTAAGGCTGAGTCCCAGCTGCTTTTCGCTCACATACAGTGCAAACTGCATGCCGATTGCAATGGCATCTCCGTGTGTGATGGCGCCATATCCATACTCTGCTTCAATGGCATGCCCGAGTGTATGGCCTAAATTCAAAAATGCACGCACACCTTGTTCTTTTTCATCTTCTTGAACGATAGACGCTTTGACTTGAATGCCTTGATACAGCATATGTGCCAGCTCGCTTTTTGATAAATCCGTCAAAGAACGAATGGCCATGAGTTCTGATAAAAATTCTTCACTTGAAATCAGTGCATGTTTGATGACTTCTGCAAAACCTGATCTTCGTTCAATTTGAGATAGTGTCTCAAGCATACTAGTATCATAGATCACAGCTTTCGGCTGATGAAACGCACCGATTAAATTTTTACCGAGCGGATGGTTGATCCCTGTTTTCCCGCCAACTGCACTATCATGTGCCAGCAGTGTGGTCGGCACTTGGATAAAATCAATGCCTCTCATATAAGTGGCAGCAGCAAAGCCAGCCAAATCTCCAATTACGCCGCCTCCCAGCGCAATGATGCAGGAGGAACGATCAAGCTGAAATTGAATGGCTTTCGTATGAATATGCTCAAATTCGGCAAAGGATTTTGACTGCTCTCCGCTCGGCACAACCACTTTGTTCACAGGCCACTTCTGCTGAAGTAAGCGAACCATCTCATCACCATAAATGGCATCAACAGCTGCATCTGTGACGATTAAGAGCTTCGTATAGGAATGCCCAGTGGAAGTTATCAAGTCGACGATATTGCGTTTAATCCCATCACCGATAAATACAGGATAAGTGGCTGAAGACGTCTTAACTTCCAGTGTTTTCATTAAAATTCCCTCTGAAGCTGGCGCATTTTCTCAACATTTTCTTTAATGCGGTCGATTTGGTCAAGGCCAAACTGCTCCACAACTGCATTGGCAATTTCCCATGCAACGACTGCTTCTGCAACAACACTTGCAGCAGGAACAGCACAGCTGTCAGATCGTTCAATACTTGCAGAGAAAGGTTCTTTTGTTTCAATGTCAACGCTTTGAAGCGGCTTATAAAGCGTTGGGATTGGTTTCATAACCCCTCTTACGACAATTGGCATACCCGTTGACATTCCGCCTTCAAGACCACCTAGGCGATTTGTTTTTCTCGTATAGCCCTTTTCTTCATCCCAGATGATTTCATCATGGACCTCACTGCCATTTTTAGAGGCTGCCTCGAAGCCAATACCGAATTCAACCCCTTTAAAAGCGTTGATACTAAGTACAGCACCAGCAAGCTTGCTGTCCAATTTACGGTCGTAATGAACATAGCTGCCAACCCCAACCGGCATCCCTTCAACGATGACTTCAACAATTCCGCCAATTGAATCGCCGTTTTTCTTCGCTTCATCAATTGCATCCATCATTTTCTGACCTGCTTCACTGTCATAGCAGCGAACAGGTGATTCTTCTGTTACCTTCTGCAAATCTTCAATAGACTCATATGCTGTATGAGCTGCTTTCACTCCGCCAATTTCAAGAACGTGGCCAGCTACTTTAATCCCTAGATGCGCCAAGATTTGTTTGGCAACTGCGCCTGCTGCTACGCGAACAGTTGTCTCGCGGGCTGATGAGCGCTCTAATACGTTTCTCATATCACGGTGTCCATATTTGATCGCCCCATTTAAATCCGCATGTCCTGGTCTTGGACGGGAGATTTGACGCTTCATTTCACTTTCTTCTTCTTCTGTGATCGGCTCTGCCCCCATCACCTTTGTCCAATGCTTCCAGTCGTTGTTTTCAACAACAAGTGCGATTGGGGAACCTAATGTTCTCCCGTGGCGAACACCACTTAACACTTTCGCCTGGTCTTTTTCAATCTGCATTCTTCTTCCGCGGCCATGACCTTTTTGTCTTCTAGCCAATTCATAATTGATGTCATCCTGCTCTATGTAAAGTCCCGCTGGAACTCCTTCAATAATTGTGGTCAGTTGTGGACCATGTGATTCACCTGCTGTTAAGTACCTCATGACTCAATCTCCCTTCATCGCATTAACGCTTTTAAGTAAAAATATAATAACACACTTGCTACTAAAAAGTCAGCTACATACCCTTCTTTTGATAAAAGAAAGTATCAGCAGATGTCAGTCCAAACTTTTCTGGGTGAAAAATTTGCTCTGTAGAACCAACAAATAATACGCCATTTTGTTTTAAACTGCTGCTCATTTTTAAGTAAATTTCTTCTTTTGCCTCTTCAGTAAAGTAAATCAGTACATTTCGGCAGACGATGAGGTCAAGCTGTTTTTCATATGGATCTGCTAAAAGGTTGTGCTTCTTAAATTGAATATGCTTTCGAACCTCATCCTTCACAGTGTAAAATGAAGAATCTTCTTTTGTGAAATATTTTTGCTTGATATGATCTGGCACCTCTTGCAGAGAGCGTTCATGATATCTGCCTTTTTGAGCTGACTGCAGAACTTTATCATCAATATCAGTTGCAATAATTTGGAAGTCTTTCACAAGAGGATGACTTGACAGCAGCATGGAGAGTGTATATGGCTCCTCTCCTGTCGAACATGCTGCACTCCAAATCTTTAGGGTGCCGCCATTTTTCGAAAGCAGCGGCAGGATTTTTTGATCAAGTACTTCCCAGCGCTGATAGTTTCGGTAAAATTCTGACACATTTATCGTCATGCGGTCCATCGTCTCATCTAATAATGCTCTGTCCTTTTCAAGCGCGGCCGCGAATGCTTCAAAATCTTTATATCCTTTTTTATCATAAAGTGATGTTAATCTTCGTTTCATTTGTGCTTCTTTATATAAATTTAAATCAACCCCGGTTAGTTTTTTCCATTTTCCAACAAATACTTGATATGGATCCATCAATGTCCTCTCCTGTCTCATCTATCTTTGTCCTAGTATAGCTGTTTTTATCGAAAATTTGTATCTTCTCATGAGAAATTTCGTGTAGAAAGTTCAATATAAAAAAAGCCAAAGTGCTCATTAGATGAACACCTTGGCTTGAAACTTAATAAATCCAGCTTGAGATGGTTTGATCCCAGCTTGTGAGTTCTTCTTGTTTGAAGAATAAGTTAATTTCTCTTTCAGCACTTTCTGGTGAGTCTGACCCATGGATAATGTTTTTCCCAACAGTCAATCCATAGTCTCCTCTTATTGTGCCTGGAAGCGCTTCCTTTGGATTTGTTTTGCCGATAATCTGTCTTGTCACGTCTACTACCTGTTCACCTTGCCATACCATTGCAAATACAGGTCCTGACGTAATAAAGTCAACCAATTCCCCGAAAAACGGTTTTTCTTTATGCTCTCCGTAATGGGTTTCTGCTACTTCCTTTGGAATACTCATTAGTTTTGCACCAACAAGCTGAAGCCCCTTTTTTTCGAATCTTGACACAATGTCACCGATTAATTGTCTTTCCACACCATCAGGTTTGACCATAAGAAATGTTTTGTCCATATACGTTTTCCACCCCGTCGTTATGTATGTATAGGCTTACATTGTTACAAAGTGATCGTATCATTTTTTTTTATAATAATCAATTTTTGACATAAAATTTCACAAAAAAACCAATCAACATCACGTTGATTAGAATTTTCGTTTCCCAATATATTTTGCAATGGAGGCGAGTGACGTTCTCGCACGTCCTCGAGGAAGTTTGTCGAGCTGTTCAAAAGCTTTTTTCAAATACATTTCACTCACTCGAATCGAGCGGTCGATCGCATCTGTTTGTTTGAGGCTTTCAATGACAGGCTCCAGCTGCTTCTCCGTCGTTTCACTATTGATCAGCTTCAATTGACCTTCTAGTGTCGGATTTTTCAGTGCATATAAGACTGGGAGTGTGACATTCCCTTGTAAAAGGTCTCCTCCGACAGGCTTGCCCAGCTCTTCTTCAGTTGATGTGAAATCAAGGACATCATCAATGATTTGATAGGACATGCCGACATAGTATCCAAACCAATAGAGGGCTTTATGTGTTTTTTCATCTGTACCTGCTGCAATGGCGCCTAATTGACAGCTGCCTGCAATGAGCAAGGCTGTTTTTCGTTTGATTCTTCTTAAATATGTACGGAGGTTTTGATCCATATTATATTTATCTTTCACTTGCTCTATCTCACCAAGACAAAGCTCGACGACCATTTTTGACAAAATTTCATGTGCCATTGGGTGATTGATTTTTGTCATGTATTCAAGTGATCTCGCAAACATATAATCCCCTGTGTACATGGCAATTCTGTTATCCCATTTTGCCTTTATCGTTGGTTTGCCTCTTCTCAGCTCTGCATCATCAATGACATCATCGTGAACAAGTGATGCCATATGAATCAGCTCGAGGGCAACGGCAACATATTTAATTTTATTAATGTCATAGTCACCAAACATGCCTGAAAGGAGAACAAAAACGGGGCGGATTCGTTTTCCGCCCGCTTGCAGCAAATGAAGACCTGCTTCACTTAATAATGCATAATCAGAGCGAACTGTTTGTTCAAGCTCTTTTTCAATTATATCGATATCATGATTTAAAAAAGAGATCATTGCTTTTAATTTCATTATCTTCACCCAAATATCGTTTATTCAAAGCTTCTTTCCGATATGTGTTGCTGCTACACCGCCTGTAAATGGATGATACGAGACATCAGACAACCCGGCCTCTTCGAACAGAGCCGCCAGCTCTTTCATGCCAGGGAACGTTTTGGCTGATTCTTGAAGCCATGAATACTCCTGATAGCTTTTGGCAAACAATTTACCAAAGAGCGGCATAATGTATTTGAAATAGATGTAGTAGCCCTGTTTAAAGCCGATCATCTCAGGCTGTGAAGTCTCGAGACAGACAACCATTCCGCCAGGCTTCACTACTCTTGTCATTTCCTTGAGCACTGTTAAATAATCAGGAACGTTTCTAAGTCCAAAACCGATGGTGACATAATCAAATGAGTTGTCCTCAAAAGGGAGCTCCATCGCATTGCCATGAAGCAATTCAATTTGTTTGTAGCCCCCAGTCTTCACCTTCGTTTCTCCAACACTCAGCATGTTTTTACTGAAATCAAGGCCTTTGACCTCGCCTTTTTCTCCAACAGCATCTGCAAGCGCAATTGTCCAATCGGCTGTCCCGCAGCATACATCTAATGCTTTAGACCCTTTTTGCACATTCATAAGTTTCATTGTTTTATCGCGCCATTTTTTATGCTGTTTAAAGCTGATGACAGAGTTCATTTGATCATAGTTTTTATAAATTTTTTCAAATACACCGTGTACTCGCTGTTCTTTTGATTGCTGCATGACTTACCCTTCTTCCACTTTCTGATGGTACGCAGGCTCATTTTTCATATGATCCAAGCGATTTAATAGCTCTTTTTGAACGACCGGAGATGAAACAAGATGCTCCTTGATCGTTCGTTTGGCCTTTTCATAGCCTTCATTCTCAAAATTGTCAAAGCACGAATAGGCGTCCCTATAACGATCGTTCAAAAAAAGTTTTAAATGTTTGTCATTTTCTGCTTGTTTCATGAAGCGTTTATAAACAAGAAAACGACTTGCAATCTCATTCCAATGCGTTAATTGAAAATGCTCAGAAATCCTTTGGAAAAGCGCAGATTCAACTGTAGCTACACTTTTGTAAAAGTGCGCTGCATCTTGAATGGACCGGTCATACAGTCTAATTTTATGTTCATTGATCTCTTTGATCGCCGTAGCGAGCGTGCGGATCATATAAATGTCTTTCATGTCAGAGAGAAGAGAATAATAGAGACCGCTGAAATAGTCTCCTGCCAGGATGGTCAGCTGACGATTTTTGAATTCGTCTTGCTTGATGGCTGCAGCAGTTGTGACTTCGTCATGGGTATCAAGGGCAATTTGCACAAGCATCGCCGTTAAAATATAATTTTCTTTTTTCTCTGCATCAATTTGAGCTTCTTCAAACATTGCATGAAAAAGAAGGAGCTTATCTTCATCGATGAGTGGTGCGCGTAAATGCTTCGCCAAATAAGGATGAGAAAGCTTTTTATTTAATTTTATATTTAGATTAGATAAAATTCCGTAGATGTCTTGCAAAGATATCACCCTTGTCCCAAAAAATTACAGTTTCATATGTAGACCTGCACATTGTATAGAGATTTATTATACCATATCAGCTCTCACTTTTATGCTATCAAGTGCTACAAGTTCTTTATTTCTTTGCTTCGCTTTGAATTTCGCCGAAGCTTGTTTGAATGACAGCATCGCCTCTTACTTTGATCGCTGACGTATGCTCAGTAAATTGTGCAATGATCACTTCACCTTTATCGAGTTTCTCGGAATGGTGAAATCTTGTATCAGAGCCTCTTGTTAGGCCGATGACGTTTACACCATTATCAATGGCTTTAATCACCACAAAATCAGATGCTTTATTTTCACTCATTTTGTTCACCTTCCATCTATTGAATTAGTCGTTTTTAATAAAGGAAAGCACTTCTGCTCTTGCGGCTGCATCATTTGCAAATGTGCCGCGGACGGCTGATGTGACTGTTTTAGCGCCTGGCTTTTTCACTCCGCGCATCGTCATACACATATGCTCTGCTTCAACGACAATCATCACGCCATGCGGATTAAGTGTTTCCACCATACTATCTGCAATGGTTGATGTAATGCGTTCCTGAAGCTGCGGGCGTTTAGCCACGGCTTCTACAGCTCTTGCCAGCTTACTAAGTCCCGTTACTTTTCCTCCGCGCGGAATATAAGCAACATGGGCTTTCCCGTAGAAAGGCACAAGGTGGTGTTCACACATTGAATGGAAAGCAATATCTTTTACAAGGACGAGTTCTTCGTGGTCTTCGCCAAAAATGGTTTTAAAATGTTCTTTTGGATCTTCATTTAATCCCGAGAACACTTCTTCATACATTTTTGCGACTCGTTTTGGGGTATCAAGAAGTCCTTCACGATCCGGATCTTCTCCGATTGCTTTTAATATATCGCGTACCGCGTGTTCAATTAATTCTTTATTTATTTCACTCATGTATTATATCCTCCAAAGGCGATTACATTTCATTCAGATTCTAGCACACTTCAGATCCTAAAAGCAAAGGAGAGCGTTCTAAACGAACCTTTTGATTCAAAAGGAAAAGCCCCTTATGAAAGGGGCTTTTCTAGACCAGTGTGAAACTGTATATGTATAACTCCTTCAACAGGATCATTACACATAACGATTATTTACCTGCCACCGCGTCTTTAAGTGCTTTACCTGGTTTGAAAGCAGGTACTTTGCTTGCAGGGATTTCGATCTCTGCACCAGTTTGTGGGTTACGTCCTTTACGAGCTGAACGCTCACGTACTTCAAAGTTACCAAAACCAATAAGTTGGATTTTGTCACCATTTTTAAGTGCATCTAAAATTGTATCAAAAACAGAATCAACTGCTTTTGTCGCGTCTTTTTTAGATAACTCGCTTGCTTCAGCAACCGCGTTAATAAGTTCTGTCTTGTTCATGCCTTTCACCTCCTCCCAAAAATATGCATTCAGTAGATTGTTATCATTTCTTCACAATTCATCTTCTTTCTATACCCTTTTTCAGAAAAAAAGAGCGTCTAGAAAGCGTTATACATGGCTTTTCATTAGAAAACATCTCTTTGAAGGAATGTTTGTCCAACAAAGTGAAGATTTTCTGTAAGTAGATTAACACATATGAAATACCATATCAAGCATTTTAAAGGGAAGAATCCTTATTCGTCAAGGATTAAGGGCACTTTTGCGAACGAATATTCCTAATTTCAGCCTGAATCTGACTAATCTTTATACAATTGTCTTTTTATGACTCATTCTACACGCAAAAAAAAGACCCCATCAATGAGAGGTCTCACTTGCTATAAAATAATCGCGATCAAACCGCCTGATCCTTCGTTAATGATTCTTTCAAGCGTTTCCTTCAGCTTATATCTTGCGTTTTCCGGCATGAGAGACAGCTTTGCTTGAATGCCTTCTCTGACAAGGGAGCTGAGGGAACGGCCAAATATATCTGAATTCCAGATCGAAAGCGGATCATCTTCAAAGTCTTGCATTAAGTAGCGGACGAGCTCTTCACTTTGTTTTTCTGTTCCGATAATCGGTGCAAATTCGCTCTCTACATCTACTTTGATCATATGAATAGATGGAGCGACCGCTTTTAATCTCACGCCGAATCTTGATCCCTGCCTAATGATTTCCGGCTCATCTAAACTCATATCTGATAACGCTGGCGCTGCAATCCCGTAACCAGTCTGCTTCACCATTTTTAATGCGTCTGATACTTGATCATATTCTGTCTTAGCATGAGCAAAGTCTTGCATGAGCTCTAGAAGATGGTCTTTTCCTCTAATTTCTACACCAACCACTTCTTTTAAAATATGATCATATAGATCATCTGGCGCATACAGGTCAATCTCCGCAATCCCCTGACCCATTTCAATTCCTGCTAAACCCGCTCTTTCGATAAAATCAAATTCACTGAATTGACCAACGACACGGTCGACATCTCTTAATCTTTTAATATCCTTTACAGTTTCCTTTACTGAATCCTGATAGCTCTCTCTCAGCCAGTGATCTTCTTTTAGCACCATCACCCAGCTTGGCAGGTTCACATTCACCTCTAGAACTGGGAATTCATATAATGCTTCACGAAGAACGCTGAGTACGTCTTGCTCTCTCATACTTTCTACGCTCATGGCGAGTACTGGAATATCATACTTTTGGCTAAGTTCCTGCCGGAGCGCTTCTGTTTCAGGATGATATGGCCTCACAGAGTTAATGACCATAATAAACGGCTTTCCAACCTCTTTGAGTTCATCAATTACACGTTCTTCAGATTCAATATAATCATGTCTTGGAATTTCTCCAATGGAACCATCTGTTGTAATGACTACACCTATTGTTGAATGCTCTTGAATGACCTTGCGTGTACCAATTTCCGCTGCTTCATGAAACGGGATTGGCTCTTCATACCACGGCGTATTGATCATTCTTGGGCCATTTTCATCTTCATACCCGCGCGCACCAGGGACAGTGTATCCCACACAATCGACAAGTCTGATGTTGACATCAAGGCCGTCACTCACGTGAATTGATGCTGCTTGATTCGGTACAAATTTTGGCTCTGTGGTCATAATGGTTTTTCCTGCTGCGCTTTGCGGCAATTCATCCTGTGCTCTTGCACGATCTGCCTCATTATTGATATTCGGGAGCACCACGAGCTCCATAAACTTTTTAATAAACGTAGATTTCCCTGTACGAACAGCGCCAACGACTCCTAAATATATATCGCCTCCTGTTCGTTCAGCGATATCCTTGAAAATATCGACTTTTTCCAAGTGATCCCCTCCCGGACTTGCTATCCTCGTTTTCAAATTAAATACTCTATTCTTCAATCAAACTGTGCTTGAAAGGTGTCTGGACAATATATGTGTATGACGTTGTCCTATTTGAATATGACACCTTTTTGTTTTGAGAGTAAGTTTAGCCATAAAAAAACCTTTCTCCTCATTTATATGCAGAGGAAAAAGGTTCATTCTTGTTTATGACGTCTTTTTTTCTAAAAAGGCAGGCTCACCTTTTTTGTTGATGGTATATGGGACAGAAAACGCGGGTACAAACGGGGTTTCCTGCCAATATACATCTTGAATGTTTTCACCTGGTTTCAGCTTTTGCTTCGTATTCTTCAAAATGTGAGCAAAATCACTGCGGTAGTCCACATAGATGTCACCGTTTGATGAAATCAGTAATGGGAGGGAATTCCCTGTCACAGGACTTATCACCGCAGGCGGCGATTTTAATCCTAGTTTTTTTTCATTTAACGTATATAAATTGGCTGATACGACTTTGCCGTATGGCGGATATGTATGTTCATCTTGATACATCTTGATTCTAAGCCGTAATTCATTGATGGTCTGTGTCATTTTGACATCAAGCAGTTTCACTGTGGGTTTCTTTTCGACGTCTGTGAGGACATAAATATATTCGCCCCCGCCTTCATAAGATGTAGACGGTACATCGTGTAAATATCTTGGTGACAAGCGCTTAAAGTCGATGACATATTTCTGATAAACCGGCGTGTCTGCTTCTTTCGTTTCTATAGGCAAAAGACCATTTGTTGCTTTTTGAAATTCCTCAATCGCTGTCTGTACACTTTGCAGCTGCTCTTCGTATGGCACCCGGTTCTCAGCTTTGCGATTTTCTGGATACAGACATCCTGTTAATAAAATAAGTGCTAACAGTGTGACACTGACTTTTGCTTTGATCATCACATTCTTCCTTTTTCTTTATTCATTGACCGGTCCGCTAAAGACAACTAAAAACACAATGATACCTGATATCAGCATCAAGCTGTATGCAACGGTCGAGGCCGTTATTTTAAGAAATTTGCTTTTCAGCTTAAACCTGCTGAGATAAATGGTTACTACGGCTAAAAACATGAGCCCCATTGAACCAAGCGCAAACCACATCTTGATTAAAGCAAAACTCATCGTGCCTGTCCCCCTTCAAAACGAACGAATTGTAAGCGTTTATATTTCATTTTAAACCAAAAATAAGGTAAATATCAATCATTTTTCCAATCATTCAGAAAAAAGCGCATAAAAAAACTGAAGCAAAGAGGGGGACTCTGCTTCAGTCATTGGATCGACTATTTTCCTCATTCTGTAGAGGCAAAGCTCTATTCAAACTTCATTGCTATGTTATGCAAGTCTTCCCCTTCTTGCATCCTCTACATGCCTAAGTTCAGTCTTTCCTTTTATTTTGTTTGGTTTTCAAACATGTTCACAAGGTCTTCCATCTCATGTGTTTTCACACGTGCCATCAATGATTCTACAGCATCGTCCACCTTTTTCCCCTCAAACAGGACGCCGTAAAGAGCCTCTGTGATCGGCATGCTGACCTTGTATTCTTTGGAGAGCTGATAAGCGCCTTTTGTTGTGCGGACGCCTTCGACAACCATGCCCATTTTTTCAAGCACTTCTTCGAGCTTATATCCTTTACCGAGTAAATTCCCGCAGCGCCAGTTACGCGAATGAACACTTGTACATGTCACAATCAAATCGCCAACGCCTGTCAATCCAGCAAATGTAAGGGGATTCCCTCCCATTTTTGTGCCAAGACGTGCGATTTCAGCAAGTCCTCTTGTGATAAGCGCCGCTTTTGCATTGTCACCATATCCAAGTCCGTCTGTGATACCAGCCGCAAGAGCAATGATATTTTTCAATGCGCCGCCAATTTCCACCCCAATCACATCAGGGTTGGTGTACACTCTAAAATGATTGTTCATGAACAAATCTTGAACAAATTGAGCTGCTTCAATGTTTTCTGACGAGACAGTGACAGTTGTCGGATGACGCAGACCTACTTCTTCTGCATGACTCGGCCCTGATAGGACAACGACAGCCTCTCTTTTCTCAGATGGGACTTCTTGTTCAATCATTTGAGAAATTCTAAGAAGTGTATCTGGTTCAATTCCCTTACTGACATGGACAAATGGCACCTTCGATGAGATCAGCTCATTTGCCTGCTTCAATACCTCACGAATGGCCTTTGTTGGCACAGCGACAATAACCGCCTCTGTCCCCTCTAAAGCCTGCTTCATATCGGTTGTCGCCTGAATAGACGCTGGCAGTTCGACATTTGGCAAGTAATCATGATTTTCATGTTTCTCATTGATTTGATCAATGAGCTCTTGTCTATGTCCCCACATGTGTACATCATGATGATTATCAGCTAATACAAGCGCAAGAGCTGTTCCCCAGCTGCCTGCTCCAAGTACTGAAATTTTCTTCATCCTGCTCACCCTTTTTATTTTCTCGCTCTCGCAAATATTTTAATCGGTGTTCCTTCAAAACCAAATGCATCTCGAATGCGGTTTTCTAGGAAACGCTCATAAGAAAAGTGCATAAGCTCTGGATCGTTGACAAACACAACGAAGGAAGGAGGCTTAATGGCCACCTGTGTTGCATAGTAAATCTTTAGGCGCTGTCCGTTATGGGTCGGCGTTGGATTCATCGCCACCGCATCCATGATGATATCATTTAAAATATTGGTTTGAACGCGCATTGCATGGTTTTCGCTTGCTGTGATAATGGACGGCATTAATGTATGAATTCTCTTTTTCGTAAGAGCAGACATAAACAAGACAGGTGCATAATCAAGGAATTGAAAATGCTCGCGGATGTTTTGCTCAAATTCCTTCATCGTACGCTCATCTTTTTCAACAGCATCCCATTTGTTCACGATGATGACAACAGCTTTACCAGCTTCGTGTGCATAGCCAGCAATTCGTTTATCCTGCTCAATAATGCCTTCCTCGCCGTCAAGTACAACAGCGACAACGTCAGAGCGGTCAATGGCTTTTAATGCACGAAGTACACTGTATTTCTCTGTTGTTTCATATACTTTCCCTTTTTTCCTCATACCTGCTGTATCAACAATGACAAAGTCACGCTGATTGTACGTAAACATCGTATCGACAGCATCTCTTGTTGTACCAGCGATGTTGCTGACAATGACGCGGTCTTCTCCGAGCATCGCATTCACTAAAGAAGATTTCCCTACATTCGGACGGCCAATTAAGCAGAACTGGACAACTTCTTCATCATATTGCGTATCCGGTAAATTCTTAAAATGTTCTGCCACTGCATCAAGCAGATCACCAAGACCTAATCCGTGTGTTCCAGAAATCGGATACGGCTCGCCAAATCCGAGTGCATAAAAGTCATACACGTCGCTTCTCATTTCAGGGTTGTCCAGTTTATTGACAGCAAGTACAACTGGCTTTTTCGTGCGATATAAAATTTTTGCGACTTCTTCATCCGCAGATGTCACGCCATCTCGGCCATTCACCATAAAGATAATGACATCCGCTTCGTCCATTGCGATTTCTGCCTGATGGCGAATTTGCGCCAAGAATGGCTCATCTCCAATATCAATTCCACCAGTATCTATTAAATTAAAGTCATAATTTAACCATTCAGCAGAGCTATAGATTCGATCTCTTGTTACACCAGGTGTGTCTTCTACAATCGATATTCTTTCGCCTGCGATTCGATTAAAAATTGTAGATTTTCCAACGTTGGGCCTTCCAACAATGGCTACGACAGGTTTACCCATAGTACCCTTCCTTTCAATCCAGCCGCGATTCAATATGTTCATCATCATGTTTCAACCGGGATTTATAATTTTCATTCAGTTTTATGAAATAAACCCTTCAAACATGAAGGGTTCAACTTATATATTATATCAATTTTTAATCAGACCACAATGAATAACTTAAAAATGTTTGACAATCAAGTAAAGATCTTCTCCAATGCCGTGTGCAATTCCATCTAAAATGGCCTCTAAATTCATGGCATACATGTCGAGCTCTTCTTTATTTTCACAGAAAAAAACCGCTGTTCCGCCAATGACCCGCTCTTTATTAGTTGTTGCCACAGCCAATATAAATTGTTCAATGGTGTTCGCCATGCCCTATTACCTCACTTTCTTTTTAATGAAATCTGTCGGCATTCTTATGGCATTTTCTAAAATAGGCACCTCTTCTAATACACGGACAGCCAAATCTTCACGCTGCCATTGCGGTAAAATGAACACACCAAGTGTACCGGTATTCAGATCACGTTTTGCGAGCGGACAGAGCGATGGTTCACCAGAATCGCGGTACACGCCAAGCACGTTCGATAAATCAAATAAAATGGCTTGCCGCTGTCCAAGGTTAGCAATCGTTGTAGCAGAGTTGAAATTTTTCGGTGTCAAAATAAAACCCATCCCATGCTCTAAAATGAGCTTTTGCTTTTCAGGCAGCCCGATATTCATAATGTATATATCATTCACATAAAGCCCTGCCCCATCAAAGCGAAGTTCCCCTTTTTGAATGCTGACGATATCCTTTAATTGACTGCCTGACATTAATAGCTTTGCCATGAAAAAACAAAGAATACCGACTACTGTTCCAGCAACAAGCGAGAAGAAAATACAGGCTGTCGTTGTAATAAGTGCAGTGAGAATCGCAATATAATTTCGACTTTCAAAGGCAATGGCAATGCCTTCTATATATGTACTGCCTCGTGAGACAAGCTCATACGAATCCATTTGGGTTAACGTATTTCTTTCCATATTTCGGACATCTCGAAATTGCGTGGCTGCCAAAGTGAGAAAAGTAATCGCTGTAAATTCCTCCTGAATTAGTGCAGGCATAATGATCGCACCTAATCCTGACGCAATAAAACCAAGTGCAATGTGAATCACTTGTCCATGAATATACGTAGGGTATTGCCGGTAATCCGTTCTTAACATGTAAAGTCTGGCCGCCATCCCAAAGATGACACCAATAATCACAGGAAACGTATAGTCTGTCATGTTGATTTTGCAGCCCCTTTTACTGATTTTCTTGATGAACGGGCGTTCAAGAGCTTTTCAAACTGATCGACACCTAATAGGAAGACGGCTCCTTGTACAACGAAGGAAAGAAAAGAGAGATCCCCTATGACAATTGATGATGTGAGGCGGTGAATCGTCAGCGCATAAAGGGCTTCGCCAAGACATACTGACATCATCCATAAGGTGATTCTTTCCGTTAACGGCTGTCCATATGTCATACACATTAAGATCAGCAGGGCAAATACGACCCAATCCACCTTTATTATCGTGAACCAAACAGGGTCATATAATGCAAATATCATAAAAAAGGCATACGCGCTCACCATCGAGCCCAATTGCATGATTCTCATCATTCGGTAACTAGGCCTGAATATGACGAAAGCAGCACATGCATATAAAAAAGTCATCAAGAAACCCGCATTGATGCTTATATCTAAAACGGATATCATGACATGACTGAATATAATATGGACAAGTACACAGATGCCCAGCACGCTGCGCCACAAACTTTTTTCCATGATAAATGTCACCATAATCCAAACGAACCATATAGACCAATAATAGTACAAAGCCTCCAACGCCTCATCACCTCAATTACATTATGGGAAAATCCCCAATTTTTAAACATGCGGATCGTTACCCGCTTTGCATGAAATAAACAAGAGGTGACACCCTAATAACCTGAGGAGGGATGCATGATGGGAAAAGATAGACAGGAAAAGCGTTTAAAGGCGTCAAAAAGAGTGGAATCTGACCGTGATCAATCCATTCATCATAAGGGTGCAACAACATTAGAAGGTCCAGAAAGCGCTCGAAAAAGAAATCAATAAAAAAAAGGCATGTGATCATCACATGCCTTAGATTTGTTGACAAAGGGCTAAAATGATGTTTATTTTAGCCCTTTGTCTTCTTTTCAGCGTGATAGAAAACCTTTGCAGCCCTAGGAAGGACGAGTACCGGAGCGGAGCGAATTGTACATTCGTGAGCACCGGCACGCAGGACTGACACCGAATGCGAGGGTTTGTCTACGCGCTGAGGCATGTGATATCACATGCCTCTCTTACTATAGTACGTTGTGTCAACGCCTCTTTCTTTAAGCCAATGACTTGTTTCCCCTGAGATCACAACTTGAGCCTGTCTCAGTTCTTCAATCGTCTTCACGCCAAGCACTGTCATCATCATCTTGATATCTTCTTGAAGTTCCATGATATCTGCGATGAGGCCGCTTTCTCCTCCACTGGTCAATGATTTTAAGAAAAATCCAGCTAGACCAGCAGCAGATGCGCCAAGAGCCATTGATTTGGTTACATCAAGAGCATCTTGAATACCTCCGGAGGCTAAAATCGTTTGATTCGGAAAGGCTGTATGTACTTCAGCAAGACTCGCTGCAGTTGGAATTCCCCATTGATCAAAATAACGAAGTGCTTTTTGGCGGCGGAGATTTTCAATCTTAGAAAAGTTCGTTCCACCAAATCCGCCTACATCTACGGCTGCAACCCCAGCATGGAATAACTTTCCTGCCGTCTCCTTACTCATGCCAAATCCGACTTCTTTTACAACAACAGGCACACCAACAGATTCAACGATAGCTGCAATCCGCTCAAGCGCCCCCCTGAAATCGCGATCGCCTTCAGGCATGACAATCTCTTGGATGACATTCAGATGAATTTGGAGCATATTTGCCTCGAGCATGTTGACTGCTTCTTGAGCTTGCTTCATTGTCGCTTCACTGCCTAAATTCGCAAATACAATTCCATCCGGATTGACTTTACGAACGACTTCATATGTTCGTCTTTCTTCTTTATCTTTCAGTGCAGCCATTTGTGATCCAACTGCTACTGGGATATTGGTCTCCTTCGCTGCGATCGATAAAGAGCGGTTGATCTCATAGGTGGATTCTCCGCCTCCGCCAGTCATTGCATTGATAAAAATTGGCGAACCGAAAGTCAGTCCGCCAATTGTCGTATGTGTATCAATTTGTGATGTCGCAAGATCTGGTAAACTGGCGTGAACGAAGGAAACATCATCTAAACCTGTTGCTGCATGCTGGCCAGTGGACAGCGCATGCTCAATATGCTGCTTCTTTCTTTCTGCTCGCGTCAATTTTGATCACCAAATTATTTTAGTTTATTGAGTTTATCGCCGATCAGGTCACCAAGCTGGAATCCGCTTGTGTTTTCTTCTTTCGCCTGATATTGACGATAATCCTCTTCGATTTGTTTTTCAGGATTTTCCTCTAAATCACGGATGCTTAGTGAAATACGCTCTTCGTCTTCATTCACATCAAGCACTTTCACTTTCACAGTCTGCCCTTCTTCAAGGACTTCTTGCGGCGTGCCGATATGTTTATGAGAGATTTGGGAAATATGCACAAGCCCTTCTACACCTGGCAGAATTTCAACAAATGCACCAAAGCTCACAAGACGTTGAACGGTTCCTTCAAGCACATCACCTTGTTTTACCTTTTCACCAATTTGGCTCCAAGGTCCTGGTAATGTTTCTTTAATAGATAGTGAGATACGTTCGTTATCACGATCAACAGCAAGTACTTTGACCTTGACTTCCTGTCCTTCTTCTACTACGTCAGATGGCTTTTCAACATGCGCATGGGATAGTTGAGAAATGTGAACTAATCCATCAATGCCGCCAATGTCAACAAATGCACCAAAATCAGTAAGCCTCTGCACTTTACCATCAATCACACTGCCTACTTCAAGCTTTTGCAGGAAGTCTTGCTTTTTGTCTAATTGCTCTTGCTCAACGACTGCACGGTGCGAGAGAATCACGCGATTTTTTTCGCGGTCAAGTTCTACCACGACAAGTGAGAGTGTTTTCCCTTTGTAATCTGTAAAGTCTTCTACATAGTGTGCTTCTACAAGAGATGCAGGAATAAATCCGCGCACACCAATGTCAACGACAAGACCACCTTTTACAACGTCTTTTACTTCAGCTTCAAATACCTCTTTTGTTTCAAACTTTTTCTCTAGGTCTTCCCAAGCGCGGTCTGCATCAACAGCACGTTTAGATAAAATCAAAGCATCGTCTTCGACCTTTGTTACTTTAAGCTCTAACTCGTCGCCATCTTTCACGACATCTGATGCTTTTTCAACGTGAAGACTTGATAATTCACTGATTGGGATGATACCAGGTTGTTTCACATTGACGATATCTACATTGACATGCTTGTCCTCAACTTTAGAAACAATCCCTTTCACTACATCTCCAACCTCTGGTACCTGAACATCGATTTGATTCATTTCCTCTGTCATTTCGATAACCTCCTTGGTCCAAACCTACACAGCTTAGTTAAAACGACTAGGCGAATATGTGTCTTAAGCATGATGATTGCCAGCCGAATATGTATTATAGAAACATTCAAATCAATATAATTGCTTGAATGATCAATAAAAATAGTATTAGTATAAACTTCTAATAAAAGGCCTTGTTTGTCAAGAGATAAACCTCTAACTTATAAAAGTTTTCTAAAATTTCTTACTGTTTCTCCACGCGGTCTGCTGCATCTAAAATTTTCCCTGCCACCTCTTGAATAGAAAGGGAAGTGGTGTCAATTTCAATGGCGTCATCTGCTTTCTTCAAAGGTGAAAATTCGCGCTCAGAATCAAGCTTATCGCGTCTTGCAATCTCTTCGATCAGCTGATCGTAATTGACATCGTAGCCTTTTTTCTGATTCTCTTCAAAGCGGCGTTTTGCTCTTTCTTCTACTGATGCAAGCAAGAAAATTTTCACTTCAGCATCTGGAAGTACGTGAGTGCCTATGTCTCTTCCGTCCATAACGACGCCGCCTCGTTTGCCAAGCTCTTGCTGCCTGCGGACCATTTCTTCCCGAACAGCTCTGTGCTTTGCAACAACCGATACTTGGTTGCTTACGCGGTCTGTGCGAATATCCTCTGTGACATCCGTATTGTTTAGATGGACTTTTTGACCCTCGTCTGTTGTGACTAGTTCAATGACCGTTTTTTTCAGTAATGAATCAAGTGCCTGTTCGTCTTCAAGGTCTACACCTTGATTGAGTGCCGCAAGTGTAATCGCGCGGTACATAGCACCTGTATCAATATAAATATATGATTTTTTGGCTGCGACAATTTTTGCCACAGTGCTTTTGCCTGCTGCTGCAGGACCGTCAATTGCAATAGATAATTTCTTTTTCATAATACCTCTCCTTGATTGAATCTCCCTTATGAATTGTAACACGATCACCGCTCAAACGGGGGAATTTTCTATCAATCCTTCTGCTTAAACGTTTCAATCCATTCTTCAATGCTCATGTTGTTCACACCCTCATACTGCACGACTTTTGACAAAAAAAGTTCTCCTTTCGTCAAATGAAGTGTGATCTGAACGGTGAGCAATAAAACAAGCTGAATGAGCACCACTTTCAATAACCATCTTTCCATTGTCTTCATACAAAAAGCCTCCACGCTAGATTCTTTCCTCTCTAGTATGGAAGCTTTTTACACCCTTTATTCTTATGCTTTTTTCACACGTGTTAAAAGCTGCTGCTGGAAGCAGTATTTCATGATGTGCTGCTGGTGGTCATTTGTGATCTCTGAAAACTCCATGATCGCTCTTTTTTTGCCAGACTGTTCATCTTCATATACTCGATTCATCTCTGCAACCGCTTTTATTTTCACGGGCTCTTTTAGGGGAAGTTCAAACTCTGTGACCACTTCTCCATATTCTTTCAATGACACGCCCTCAGGAACAGAGATTGCTACGCCGCCAGCACTCATATTTACAATAAACGTCTCAAAGGCCTCTTCGTCCGTTTGCATGATAGTAGCTTTGACCATCGTATCCACTCTCAGATATTCTCTACGCTGAAGGCGAATCATTTCTTCTTTTGGCGGAATGGAAATGACAATCATCGGAATATCTTCTTTTCTTTTTCCGATGACTTCGCTTGTACATTTGTATGGAATTTGGTTTTCGTCAAAAAAGAAGACGGTGATTTCTGTTTGCTGGTTTAAGTAGATGGTGCGTCCCGTTTCTTTATCAGCTGGATAATTAATGCAAATATCATCGTTATTATTTTCCAAAACCTTCGATTTTGCTGTTTTCACTTCTTTGTTCTCATTGACATATTCGATTGTGATTGCATCCCCTATTTGTAACATTCCTCATCACTCTTTTCATCTGTGAAATCGTATCCTCTCCTATATTAAACCATGTCTAAAACAAAAGGAAAAGACTTATTAGCCTTTTCCTCGTTTCCTTTTTTATAGGTCTTTATATATAGGTTCTGCGTTTTTTAGTTTATCTACTCGCTCTTCTTTTCCAGTATCTGCATTAATGAACATGCGATACGTATCGTTTTTTATCGTTCCGAGGAACTCATAGCACAGAACTTCCTCTGACATATCATTTTGCACAATCGCTAAATGAGTATCTTCGATCTTTACATGCTGATTTAATGTTTTCTTCGCTTCTTTTTGCGAGATTTTAGGTGCTTTAATGTCGCGTGTTTTATGATTCGTTAAGTAATCCTTCGCTGAAAACCCAACAACCTCACCATCGTCCAATGCGACTTTCATGCGTATACTATCTGGATAAAGCAGAACATTTTTCTGAAGAGGAACATAGGTAAATACACCGATATTATCAAATTGTGCACTTTCATCTAAATGGAACGATTCTGTGTCAAACCCTTGCTTCTTTAGGAAGCTGAGTGCTTTTTCTGATGCCTCATTCAAACTGATTTTCTGTTTTTTCACGTCACGATTCTGAAGAAGGTAGACTGGGTGTCCTCCTTTTTCAGTTAAGTCTAGATAAAAGTTTGCATGGCTGTCTGGATCAGACATCGATAAGCTGTACACGTCGCGATTGGTTTTGCTGCCGCTTTTTCTCACTTTAAAATGTTGATTATGGTCTGGTGTGAATTGCTGTGCAATGCGGATCGCTTCTTTTTTTGAAATCTTATCGCCTTTTAAATGATTGTAGCCTTGTGTTTCTTTTTCTGTGGACACATTTGTAGGCCCAAGATCGACATCTGCAAATGCATCTGCATTTCTCTCGACTGTTTTCAGCCCGTCAATGATGGTGTTGTCGTTCTTTCGATCGCCGTCAGCGAGCGCCATTTCAACATCCATCCATTTTAAGTTTTTATTAAGTACGAGGTGCTGCACTTGTCTAAGTTCGTTTTGGATATCTGACGCTTGATTATATAGAGCTGTAATGGTTTTGTGCGTATCTTTATTTAATGGTTCATCTGATAAAGATTTGACTGATGATTTGTAGCTAAAATCTCCGACATTCGCCAGGAATTCTTCCGTTTTATTAAAAGGCATCAATGTAAGCGGGAGCTGGCTGACATTGTTATGCGCTTCTGATGACATTCTCCATACATCTGCAAGTGCTGGTGAGATGGACGTTTGGCTGTTCATCGCAAGTGTTGCGCCCAGTTTGTCATGCAGCTGATCCACCTGATACGTTAAATCATGGAATGCTCTTTGGTAGTTGTTCTCAGCATGAAGCAGTACGGCGTCTTTTTCTTGATGTTCTTTATAGCCCCAATAACCTGTTGAGATGACAGCAATTCCTAAAATAGCAATCAATATTCCTCTGATCATTTATTTACACCTCTTTTTATTCGCAGAATATATGTTTCCCGATTCGTTTAATTTGTGGTCTTCCCCAAATCCATGGACTTGTTGCTGTATCAGGATTAAAGTAATAGATGGCGCTCTCAGATGGATCCCAGCCATTGATTGCATCAAATACAGCTTTTTTTGCCGTTTCATCTGGCGTCATATAAAATTGTCCATCTGCTACAGCAGTAAACGCAAGCGGTTCAAAAATGACTCCTGCGATCGTATTTGGAAAGGTCGGATTGTTCAAACGGTTTAAGATAACGGCCGCG
Source organism: Bacillus sp. FSL R5-0712 (assembly GCF_038593285.1). NCBI lineage: Bacteria > Bacillati > Bacillota > Bacilli > Caryophanales > Bacillaceae > Bacillus > Bacillus sp. FSL R5-0712. The sequence continues at coordinate 2,109,424 of NZ_CP151981.1, forward strand.
ATGGCCACCTGTCCTTCATACGGCTCACCTCTTGCTTCACTGTACACAGCTTGCGACAAGAGCTGAATGTCATTACTAGAAAAACCACCAGGCATGTTGGCTGCTGTTTGTTTTGGTGTTTGATTTCCCTGCTGGCTGCCTGACTGATTGCCAGACTTCCCAGATGATCCACTTTGACTTTTTTGATTTTCGTTTGTACCTTGGGCTGTCTTTTTTTGCGAACTTCTTTGCGCAGGAGCCTTTGTTTGCTGATCAAGAGGCTTCCCGCCATAATGGGTAAACTGGTTCCCTTCCTGCAGCTGCTTTTGAACAAACTCTTTGTAGTATTTCGTCTTTTGAACTAATAAGCTTTTTGTTTTCTCACCTACAAGTCCATCGACCTTCTTCATGCCAAATTGGCTTTGAAAGTTGCGAACGGCCCAGTACGTTCCCCAGCCATAGACGCCATCGATTTTGCCATTGTAAAAACCATTGTATTGGAGCCGCGCTTGCAGCTCGACTACATCTTCTCCTGTTGCCCCGCGCTGGATGACTTGGGCGGTGAAGGCTTCACTTTTACTGGCTGTCAAAAGTGAAGACGCAAGAAGAACGATTGAGAAGATAAGAACAATTTGTTTCATGAAACGAGCTTTATCCATATTTGATCCTCCTGTACTTTTGATGTTTGAATATATGTTTCTTCCGATCCCTATTTTTATACATTCAACACAGGAGAGAATTGGATGGAAAAGACAAAAAAACGCCCTATAAACAAATAGGACGTTTTCCAAAATTAAATTTGCACCATTTTTACCGCACGGGCTTTTTTTGCTTTCCTTAAACCAAACCACCATAAAAAAATCATGAACGGCACCATGATATATCCCCAGTTTTTCATCCCTAATAGAATGAAATCATACAGGCCGTGAAACAGCACAGGGAGCGTTAAAGAAAGGATCAGCCATTTGCGCTGCTCTTTTTTATCAGAGAAGCGGGCTTTTCCGATATAAAAACCCATCACAACACCAAATAATGCGTGACTTGATACAGGTAATAAAGCACGGGTAAACGCATATTCGACCCCGTGACCGACTAAGTAAAGGATATTTTCAAGTGTTGCAAAACCAAGTGAGACACTCGTTCCATACACAATTCCGTCATAGTGTTCGTCAAACTGGGCATGTGCATAAACGCTGACCATTAAAATAAACCATTTTAATGATTCCTCTAAAAAGCCCGACGTCACAAATGAAATCAAGATAGGGTTTGTTGCGATATTTTCCTCTTGAAGGACATATTGAATAAACATGGTTGGAAACACAAGTATGACACCTAGCATAAAAGATCTGATGACCATGTGAACCGGCTCATTGTCGTACTGATCTTTCAAATAAAAATAACTTAAAAGTGCGATGCCGGGAGCTAAACCTGCTGAGATGATTGCGATCATAACCAGACCTCTTTCCCTACATTATCCTTCATTATCGTACCATGATTTACCCTTTTTTTATATGACTCGGGCCCATTTTTCTAAAAATATCTTTCTATATAATCCCAATTTATAAAAAAAAAGAACCGAACCCCTTTGAAGGATTCAGTTCATTTTTTATCCGTTGATTCTTTTGTTGATTTCTTCTGCAATGAGTCCGCCATGAAATCTTCCATTTTCAATGAAAATTTCATTGGCATTATTTCCAGCAGCAATGACTCCCGCAATGAAAATACCTTCAACATTCGTTTCCATCGTCTGTTCATCAAATGCTGGACGGCCTGATTCTGGATCAATCGTGACACCCATTTTTTCTAAGAAAGAATGATCTGGGTGATAGCCAGTCATAGCAAATACATAGTCACTTTTCACTCGATCCGTTTGATTTTGCTGGTTTGTAAAGATCACATCTTCTTCTGTGATTTCTTTCACCTGCGCACCAAACTCCATTCGAATGGTTCCATTACGGACAAGCGCTTCAAACTCTGGTAGTATCCAAGGCTTGATGCTGGATGAATATTCAGTTCCTCTATACAGCACAGTGACTCTGCTTCCGCATTTCACAAGTTCTAGCGCAGCATCCACACTGGAGTTCTTTCCGCCGATCACCGTCACATCTTTATCAAAATATGGATGTCCTTCTTTAAAATAGTGATATACGTGAGGAAGGTCTTCTCCTTTGACGTTCATATAGTTTGGATGATCATAGTAGCCAGTCGCAATGACGACGTAATCACATGAATAGTTGTCTTTTGATGTATTCACCGTAAAACGGCCATCTTGTTTTGTCACGGCGTTTACTTTTTCAAAAGCATGTACACGCAGTTTTTTTCGTCTGACGACCTCTCGGTAATAAGAAAGTGCCTGAATACGAACGGGCTTACGGTTCTCAGTAATAAAAGCGACATCACCGATTTCAAGCTTTTCACTTGTACTAAAAAAGGTTTGATGTGTTGGGTAATGATAAATACTGTTCACGACATTCCCCTTTTCAATCACAAGTGCATCAATCCCAATTTGCTTGAATGCGATAGCAGCTGATAACCCGCATGGGCCGCCTCCTATTATGATCGCTTTTTCTTGTTTCATTTGTTCCACTCCTGTCATTTCACTGCAATAACAATTGCTGGGCTGTTTGATTCTTTGTTCCATTCCATAAAAAAATCTCCTATTTAAGGATAGGAGATTTTAAGGCGCGATGCAAATCAGCCGCTTAAATCCAGCCTCTGAATCGAGAAGCTTCAGCCATTTTACGTACACCGACCATATATGCAGCAAGACGCATATCAATTCGGCGGTTTTGCGCCATTTCATAAATATTATTAAATGATTTCACCATCATATCTTCTAAACGAGTTTCAACTTCTTCTTCAGTCCAGTAAAACCCTTGGTTATTCTGAACCCATTCAAAGTAAGAAACAGTTACACCACCCGCGCTCGCAAGCACGTCTGGAACAAGTAGTACACCACGATCTGAAAGAATTTTGGTTCCTTCCAGTGTCGTTGGACCATTTGCTGCTTCTACGACAATTTTGGCTTTAATATTTGCCGCATTATCTTCTGTGATTTGGTTTTCAATGGCTGCAGGTACTAAGATATCACAATCCAGCTCAAGCAGCTCTTGGTTTGTAATTGTATCGTTAAATAGTTTAGTGACGGTTCCAAAGCTGTCACGTCGGTCAAGCAAGTAGTCAATGTCTAGACCATCTTCATCGTATAATCCGCCGTATGCATCTGAAATCCCTACGATTTTTGCTCCAGCATCATACATGAATTTAGCTAAGTAGCTTCCTGCATTTCCGAATCCCTGTACGACAACACGAGCTCCGTTAATGTCAATTCCTTTTTTCTTCGCCGCTTCTTTGATGCAGATCGTCACACCTTTTGCTGTTGCAGTATCACGTCCATGTGATCCTCCAAGAACAATTGGCTTCCCTGTAATAAATCCTGGCGAGTTAAATTCATCAATTCTAGAATATTCATCCATCATCCATGCCATAATTTGAGAGTTCGTAAACACGTCTGGTGCTGGAACATCTTTTGTTGGTCCAACAATTTGACTGATGGCGCGAACATAGCCGCGGCTTAGTTTTTCAAGCTCTCTGAATGACATTTCTCTTGGATCACAGATAATACCGCCTTTTCCTCCGCCATAAGGAAGATCCACAATTCCACATTTTAAACTCATCCAAATTGAAAGCGCTTTTACTTCTTTTTCCGTAACGTTCGGGTGGAAACGGATTCCGCCTTTTGTTGGACCGACAGCATCATTGTGCTGTGCACGGTAACCAGTGAAAATTTTCACCGATCCATCGTCCATACGTACTGGAATTTTGACCGTTAATAGACGAATTGGCTCCTTCAGCAATTCATACACTTCCTGCGGATACCCTAATTTGTCAAGCGCTTTATGTATGACGGTTTGAGTTGACTTTAAAACATCTAGCTTATCTTCTGCGTTATGAGCGGCGTTTTGATCGGCTGCCATTAAAATAAACCCCCTAGAAATCTTTCATGATCTACTGCTCCCTTTCAAGCAATAGTATACACCTTCGTACTGGTAAAGCAAAGGTAAAAAGCGTTTTTTATCAAAATAAAATATCAGCGTTTATAAATATAAAAAAGGATATAAAAAAATACTGTTGTTTCATCACAACAGTATTAAATATAATAGAAAAAAGTGATTAAAAATACATTTGAATCGTTTTCACAGCATCTTCTTGCATGATCACTTTTCCATATTCTTTTAGCCGGTGAATGGTGAGTGTCGTAGGTGAACCAAACTCTGCTAAAATCGAAATGACTGTATCAGCAGATAATTCTCCAACATCATCCAGGCTGAGATAATATTGACCTTCATAATGGTAAACTGTACCCCCTAAAAGTCCAATACGACTTAAACTATGGGACAGTTGAATCACATCTTCAAACGAGGCAAATTGATAGAGCACATGCTTACTCTCGTCGAGCTTGACTTGCATCTCAATGTAATCTTCATCAAACTCATCATCAGCATCTTCCTGCTGACTCTTTGTGACAATGACGACCATCCCCTGCGCCTGAAGAGAAAATACTTCAACAGCAATCGGTCCATTCGCTTCAAAACCGAGCTCCTGATTCGCCTCGTTCATCATGTCTTTAAACAGCTGATGGACTTTGAACGAATCTTTCCAAAGGTCTTCTTTCGTAAGACCTCGGTCTGTCAGGTCATCTAGTGTGAGAAAAATTTTGATTTTATTATAATTCAGACGCTCCAGTCGCATAACGTTCCCTCCTGCCTCTTCTAAACACACATCATACTGTAGTATATGAGATGATGAGTCATAGGTTCTTAATTTTGTATTCAGTTTACACTGTGTCAAGACGGAAGACAAGCATGAAGCTATGCTTACGGTGACTTTTATGGAAAATATTGAGGGTGCCGCAAGTTAACGCGTTTTTAGAGGCATTAAATAGATCAGATGGGTTTCTGGTTCTGCTCCGAGACGCATGGGAATTTTTGTGGTCCCGTAGCCATTACTAATGAGAAAGAACGCACCTTTGACCTGGCCTGTTCTTCCTTTTTCATACGGACCAAATTTCCCAATTCGGATCTGTCCCCCATGCGTATGACCGCTCAGGACAAGGTCGATTCCCTCTTCTTCACTCATCAAATGATGCACATCTGGATTGTGTGATAAGAGAATATTGACATCATCTTTCACAAACTCAGGCCGTATGGCTTCATAATCTGCTTTTTCAAGCCGAATATCATCAATTCCTCCGATTTTGATTCGCTGGCCTTCGAAATTCCATACAGCCGTTTCATTTTGCAAAGTCGTGACATCGTATGCATGAAGAATTTCTTTAAACCTTTGCTGGTGCAGCTCATGATCATTATTTCCCCAAACAAAATAAACCGGCGCAATTCTTGATAAACGTTTCACATTTTCTTCAATCCTTGCGTAGGGCACACCTTTTTCTGCTAAATCTCCGCCAATCATAATCACATCTGGCTCTTCCTGTCTGATTTCTGCTAATAAAGTGTCACTGATGAGACGTCTGTGTGTATCAGAAATAAAGAAAATGACAGCAGGCCGGTCTGATTGAAGTGCTTCTATTGTAAAATAATGCTTTTTGATGTTGTTTTGTTTTGCCGTTTTCACCATTTTTGCCGTTACACACACACCTGTTGTAACAGCCGCAATGGCGGCAGTAAATCCGATGGCATATTTCATCACAAATGGCTCCCTTACGTATCTTTCTTTCATAAGACGCTTGAAAGAAAAAAGACGTTTCAACTGTTAAACGTCTTTTTTCTCATTTATTTACTTTCATAATAGAGATTAATGTCATACTGCTTCTGCATATAGTGAAAAACCGTCTCGCGCTCTTTCCACTGATTTGACTGCGGCCATAAATCTGTGCTTTTTTGTATAATTTCACATCGAAGCCGATGATATTCATCCTCAGCCTTTTCTTCTTTTTTCTTATAGTAATAAGATGCGTAAAAAGCAAAGACCTCGGCCATGATCCAAAACAGAAATACTTCATGCCCAAGCAGTGTGGCAATCATGGCTTCCAGCTGAAGCGAGCCGCCTCCCGCATTTGCCGTGATCACAAAATAAAACAAAAGAATGGCCAGCGATAGAAGGGCTGTCCATTGCCATCTTTTGCACTGCTTGGCAAAACCCTCATATTTATACTTTCTTTTGATCAATGTTTCCATCATCTTCTGCGTCGGCTGATCCATATATCGGCTGATTGCGTGTAATGTCATCACATACACCCTGTCCCTTTTTTCTACATATGTATGTGCGTGCTTCTTCATTCATGTCAGGTGATTAGTTTTCTAGTGGAATATTCAGCACTTGACCACTGTATACGCTGTTACCTTTTAAGTGATTATAGGCTCTAATTTTCTCTTCACCCGAACGGTTTTTGTAATACTTCATTGAAATTCGATACAGGTTTTCCTCTGGACCAACAGTGTGCTGCACGACACGGACTGGCTTTTCTTCCTGCTTCTTTTTCTCTTCGGCTTCTTTTCTTTTTTTCTCTTCCTGCTGCTTTTGCAAGGCTAGTTGCTGCTGTTCACGCTTTTTGGCAGCTTCAGATCTCGCGCGTTCTTTTTCTTTCGCTGCTTGTTCACGCTCTTCTTTCTCTTTAGCAGCTTTTTCTTTTTTCTTCTGTTCAGCTTTTTCTTTCGATCGCTGTTTTTCTTCCTCTTTCTTTTGCTTCTCATCATCAGACGCATCCGCTTTATCAGCGCTTGAGTCATTTTTTGTTTCGGCAAGTGCTGACGGGACTGGGTCTGTGTCAGCACTTGATGTAGAATCAATATTATATACATCTTGATTATTATTATGGTTGATTTCCTTTGATGTGTAGTAGATCAAAAGGAAGAACACCGTGACGACAATAATAGGAAAGATAATAGCCAGTGTTGTAAACAATGGATTGCGCACCTTTTTCGTGCGCTGCTTTTTATATTCATGGAAATCTTCTCGTGTAGGAAAGTGAGAGTCATCTGAAGGCTCTACTTCTTCTTCAAAAATTTCCTCTACATCGTCATGGATGTTTGTCAGCTGCTCCTTCTTTCTCTTCATTCTCGACATTTCTTCCATGTTCATCCCTCCCCCTATATTTCAAACGAATTTGACAAGCAAAGACTAAGTCAATGACAAAATGGGTCATGACAGGAACAAATAAATTCCCCGTCCACTCGTATAAAAGTCCTAAAAAAATACTAATAGAAACCACAAGGATAAACAAGAGTATTTTTGATAAGTAGCGAAAGTGAAGGAGCGCAAACACAATACTGGCAATTTCCAGTCCAAATTGCTGCTGGACGATCCCTCGGAATAGAATTTCCTCTGAAAAGGCGATGAGCAGTGTTAACCAAACAATATGCGGGATGCTGCGGTTTTTGAACATTTTTTCATTTAATCCGCCATCATCATACATATGAGCAGGAAACACCTTCATGACAATCGCATCCACAATAATCACAACCGCAGCGCCGCCAATTCCATAGGTCAGTATCCGCGCATCTTGGATCTCCCAAAGAGATGTGAAATCTGTCCAATGATCGAACATAAATATACCTAGTAAAAAGGAAATGACCAGCATCAGCAGCTGCGTGAAATACAGCTGTTCTACCACTTGTCGATCGGTTAATTTTTCGATGATCCGGCGATGTTGTTCAATCAATGCTGCGCCTCTTTTGTCAGATGAAACATACGATCCAGCACGGTCTTCCAGTGTTTCATTTCATTCAGCTCCAATGGTTGATCTTTTTTTTCATAATCAGACAGGTCAAGTCCGCAAGAAGAGCAGCAGCTGCCAGAGAATGCGCTCTCTGGTTGATCAAGCTGTTCGTAAAAGTATGATAACAGAGATTGTCTAAAGCAGCCATGATCTGTGATCCGCTCCTTAAATTGCCACACTTTTCTCAGTTTTTCTGTTTGTCTGTCCTGCAATTTCTCTTTCAGTTTCATCAGCAGCACACGCGGCTCGTCAGACTGATACATCCTGTAATAATGGATCAGCATTCTTGCACGTGTCTCCTGAAGCCCTGATTCCATCAATTGTTCACGTAATTTCTTTTCATCATTTGTCTGCATTTGTGTCAGCCTGGCTAAGAAGAAATCAATTTCTGGCTCATCAAAGCCCTCTGCTTGTATTAAATGCTGTTGAATATCCGCATCCTCTTCTGTATATAAAAGAATGCTGACACTCTTTTTCCCGTCCCGTCCTGCTCTTCCAATTTCCTGCATAAATGCTTCAATTGACTGCGGCGGGCTCATATGAATAACAAATCGTATATCTGCTTTATCAATTCCCATTCCAAAAGCACTTGTACAACAAATAAGATCAAGCTGTCCGCTGATAAATTGCTGCTGAATAAGCATACGGTCTCCTGCATCCATCCCGCCATGGTAATACTCTACACGCTGATGGGTTTTTTGTTTCATAATGAGCGCCATATCTTCTGTCATTTGCCGGGTTGGGCAATAAATCAGACCGGGGCCTTGCAGATATTCAACAAGCTCAATGGCCCGTTTTTCTTTTGCTTCTTTCGTTTCGTGCGCTTCTTTGACCAATGCGATGTTTGGCCGGTTGACAGAATGGATATGAAAGTCTGGATGCTGCAATCTTAACGTTTGTACGGTATCTTTTAGCGTTTGTTTTGTTGCAGTTGCCGTCAATGCTAAGGCGACAGGATGACCTAACGCTTCTCTCCATTCTCCCAGCTTGGAATATTCCGGACGGAAATCATGCCCCCATTCGGATATACAATGGGCTTCATCGACGACGAACAGACCAATATGCATCGATTTGAGCTGTTCTAGCAGCATCTCTGACATTAATGCCTCAGGGGCGACGAATAAAAATTTATATGATGGCAAATGCCGAATGATATGCCGTCTCTCCTGAAAAGACAATGTGCTGTTCAGTGCCGCCACTCGTTTTTCTCCGCGCATTTTCATTCGTTCGACTTGATCCTCCATAAGCGATAACAGCGGCGAAATAATGAGAACTAATCCATCTGTCATATAGCCGGGAATTTGATAGCAGATGGATTTCCCGCCGCCAGTAGGCAGCATGGCAACCGTATCCTTTTGATTCAGTACACTTTGAATAATGTCCTCTTGACCCGTTTTAAATGAGTCGTAACCAAAATATCGCATGAGCGTCTGATGAAGCTTATCCATTTGCTTTCACCATCCTTGTCAGAGCCAATCGTATTTGAAAATAAGTAAATGGATGTTCGAGTTTTTCTTTAATCAGCTTCATCTTATTTGTTTGAAGCTCTCTAGCTACTGCATGAATGGCCTGCTGCTGTTCTTCGCTCACATACGGCTCTATTGAGAAGCTCGGTTCATGTATGGAAAGCTCGACAATATGGTCTTCGATCGTTGCCTTTTTTAAAGAGCGAATGTGAGCAATTTGATCAATATCAAAGCCTTTTTGCACAAGCTCGAGCGTTTTGTGCGTAGAGGTTGTCAGCACGCGTTTGAATTCAAGGTCACCTACGAGCTTTTGCATGAGCTGCGCCTCACCTTTTTGGGCAGCATGAATAAAATAATGGAGGACATTCCAAAAAAGCAGGTACACATACCACACATCTTCTTTTAGCCACTCTGCCATTTGCTGATACGTACGCCCAATTCTTTCATTTGAGGTCAATGAATAAACAAATATCAGCGCCTCTTGATCACTTATACGGCTAAGGAGCTTTTCGAGTTCATGATGCAGCTCTTCCGAAAGCATATTCTTCTCGTGATGCTGTTTTAAGAAGGATTTCGTCCAGCTTTGTACAGATACATCTCTTTGTATTGGGACATATTGATGCGATCCAGCCAGATGGTGAGACAGCACTTGTACAAGTAACGAGAGCCTCATCCATAACACCTTTGCTTTATCATGATATTTGGCACCATGAAAATAAGCGGGCATCGGTTTTTCTGAGAAATGCTGGTTTAGCATTTGCTGTCCTGCATCTGTAACAATGAATGTCTCCCCTGTTTTTTTGATGTAGTGCTTTTCGTCAAGCTTTATAGTAGAGCGATTCAGCTGATCCCTCGTAAACCCCGGGTAACAGCCGAAATACTTTGAAAGCTGAAACAAACTGGCATCCTGTATGGTTTGTGATGATTTTTTTCCTTTAAAAAGATGGTAGACAGCACTTATGGAGCGTTCGCCGTTCAATTTATATACGCTGTCCATTAACATGACATCCAAGTAATGAAGAGTCATTCGCCAAAGCACCTGTCTTCCTGACAAAATTCGAATATTTTCTCCCTTTATTTTAACAGATTTCATAGAAGAAGAAATGTTTAAACTCAATTTGTGGGGGAAAGTTATGAACAAACCCTTATGTGATAAGCATTCTCAATCACTTTACAGTTGAAATGTGAAATTAAAATCATTACAATAAGGTTTGAGGAAATTGTTTTTTATCGGTGAAACTAAAAAGGTTAGACCATTTGTTCCATCGAACAATCTGGGAGGTATTTTTTTAACATGGCAAAATATACAATTGTAGACAAAGACACATGTATTGCTTGCGGCGCATGCGGTGCAGCTGCTCCAGACATTTATGATTATGATGATGAAGGCATTGCATTTGTTACGCTTGATGACAACCAAGGGACTGTAGAAGTTCCAGAAGTACTTGAAGAAGATATGCTTGATGCATTTGAAGGATGTCCAACAGATTCAATCAAAGTTGCGGACGAATCTTTCGATGGTGACCCGCTTAAGCATGAATAGTATAAAAGCCCCTTATACAGGGGCTTTCAGCATGTAAACAAACCCTCGCATTCGGTGTCAGGTCTGCGCTCCAGTGCTCACGAATATTCAATTCGCTCCGCTCCGGTACTCGTCCTTCCTAGACTGCAAAGGTTTTCTATCATGCTGAAAAGAAGACAAAGAGCTAAAATAAAGATCATTTTAGCTCTTTGTCAACAATCCAAAAGCCCCTTATACAGGGGCTTTTTTTATATTAACTATTTTGAAGTCGGCGTTTATTTTCAAACCATGGACGCATTTTCACAAAAATGAGGCTAAACACGATGGTAATGATGATGCCTTTAATAAGATTAAAAGGCAATATCCCTGCTGTTATCGTCGCCTTGAGCATATTATCCGAAAGTTGAGGTGCATTTAAAAACCATGTGTAAGCCGGCAGAAACAGGAAGTAATTTAAAATACTCATCATCACAGTCATAAGCACTGTGCCCAAGAACATAGACCATACAATTCCCTTTGCCGATTTGATTTTTTTGAAAATGAAGGCCACTGGTAAAATGAACAATACACCTGCTGTAAAGTTCGCTACTTGATCAACAGGAACACCAGACATACTGCCATGGATGAGGTAATGCAGTACATTTTTTAACGCCTCAACAGCAATACCTGCACCCGGCCCATAAATTAAAATCGCAATAATCGCTGGAATATCGCTGAAATCAATTTTCAAATATCCTGGAAGCCCAGGGAACGGGAAGTTTAATAACATTAAAACAAATGAAATACTGCTAAGCATACTGATTACGACTAAACGCTTTACTTTACTTTGATTCAATATTCTCTCTCCTTTTCGATCAAATCTTTCGAAAAGAGGATTGTTCCATTTTAGCCACAAAAAAACCGCCCTTGAAAACAGGAGCGGGGAAATTGGGCTAGACAAATAAACGTGTGAACATCAATGTTTTCAACGTTTATGAACCTCCATCTTCTCCCATCCAGACTATACTGTCGGCTTCGGAATCACACCGAATCCTGCCAAAAAGGCTCGCGGGCTTAGAGACTATGCTCATCACCGCCGGTAGGGAATTGCACCCTGCCCCGAAGATTGATCATTATTCAATTCGACATTATTATATATGATATATGAGCATTTGTACAGATAAAAATCCTGAGCAAATTCATCAGTTTTAAGAAATCGTAAAAAACACAAAAATTCTAATGACAAATGCGTAAAAATTGGTTATCTTTTGTTTAAAGGTGTTCATTCTTTATAAAGACACAAAGAAATGTTCGTGTTTCCTTTTTCACTTTACTGCTTTAATTTGATTGACACAGTGAAAAGGAATATGGTAAATTATCAGATATTTATGACGTTTATTTTAGGAGGAAATCTAACGATGTTTCGAGTATTAGTCTCAGATAAGATGAGCAATGATGGTCTTCTACCACTTTTAGAATCAGATTTTGTTGAAATTGTCCAAAAAAATGTAGCAGAAGCAGAAGATGAATTACACACGTTTGATGCCTTACTTGTCAGAAGTGCCACAAAAGTAACGAAAGAGCTTTATGAAAAAATGACTTCATTAAAAATTGTCGGCCGTGCCGGTGTCGGAGTAGACAATATTGACATTGATGAAGCGACCAAGCATGGCGTCATTGTAATCAATGCACCAAACGGTAATACGATCTCGACAGCTGAGCATACGTTCGCTATGATTTCATCACTTATGCGTCATATTCCGCAGGCCAATATTTCTGTCAAATCAAAAGAATGGAACAGAGGTGCATATGTTGGTGCTGAGCTTTACGGAAAATCTCTTGGGATTGTCGGTTTAGGCAGAATCGGAAGTGAAATCGCCCAGCGTGCAAGAGCATTCGGCATGACAGTCAACGTGTTTGACCCATTTCTCACAAAAGAACGTGCAGAAAAAATTGGCGTCAATGCGAAATCACTTGATGAAGTACTCGAAGTATCAGATATTATTACTGTACATACGCCATTAACAAAAGAAACAAGAGGACTTCTCAATAAAGAAACGATTGCAAAAACGAAAAAAGGTGTTCGCCTTGTAAACTGTGCGCGCGGCGGCATTATTGACGAAGCTGACCTTCTTGAGGCACTTGAAAGCGGCCATGTCGCAGGAGCTGCACTCGATGTATTCGAGGTAGAACCTCCAACTGATAATCCGCTTGTGGATCATCCACACGTCATTGCAACTCCGCATCTTGGTGCCTCTACAAAAGAAGCACAATTAAATGTAGCGGCGCAAGTATCTGAAGAAGTCCTTCAATTTGCAAAAGGCCTTCCTGTCATGTCATCTATTAATCTACCAGCGATGACAAAAGACGAGTTCAAAAAGATTCAGCCTTATCATCAATTTGCAGGAAAACTTGGACGTCTTGTCTCTCAATCCATGAGAGAACCTGTAAAAGAAGTAGGCATTTCTTATGAAGGCTCTATTTCAAAACTCGAAACATCCTTTATCACAAAGAGTCTCCTGTCAGGCTTTTTAAAAGAGCGTGTTGATTCGACTGTGAATGAAGTAAATGCTGGAATGGTCGCAAAAGAACGAGGCATTAGCTTTAGTGAAAAAATTTCTTCCAGCGAATCTGGTTACGAGAACAGTATTTCTATTGAAGTCAAAGGTGATCTTTCAACCTTTACTCTAAAAGCGACTTACATCCCGCATTTAGGGGAACGCGTCGTTTCTATTAATGGCTTTAATATTGATTTTTACCCAGATGGACACCTTGTCTACATCCAGCATACAGATGCACCTGGTGTGATTGGAAAGGTTGGACAGATTTTAGGCGACCACGATGTCAACATCGCAACAATGCAGGTGGGACGTAAAGAAAAAGGCGGCGAAGCCATTATGATGCTTTCTTTCGACAAGCATCTAGAGGACGAAATTGTGAAAAAATTAACTGAAGTGCAGGATATTCTTTCTGTCCGCCTGATTGATCTATAAAAAACAGTGATAAACCTCATGCTTTGCATGAGGTTTATTTTGTTGAAACCATTAAACGGTCCCCTGTTCGAATGAGGTGAGTGGTCAGCTCATTGATCTTTTTCAACTGTTCCACAGTCATTTCATGCGCCTTTGCTATCGACCAAAGGGTATCCCCTTGTTTAATGACATATGTATTTTTTTCATGTCCATTTACATGAAGAGCCGGCTCTTGGAAACGTTCCACAGCAATCATTTTGAGCGGATCTATTGCATCCTCTTTGCTGACTGACCAATTGCCACGATGTACTTCAAAATGCAAATGTGTGCCTCTGGAGGCCCCTGTGTTGCCAATTATACCAATCGGCTGTCCTGCTTGTACATGGTCACCCTTTTTCACAAAACGCTCGTGTAAATGAGCATAGACAGTTTCGTATCCGTTTGGATGCTGAATAAATACAACTTCTCCATATGTAGCCGATACATACGAACGCGTGACCACACCTTCACTTGCAGCAAAAATGGATTCTCCTTCTGGCGCAGCTATATCTAATCCCTTATGCGAGCCGCCCCTTGTCCCAAACAAGTCAGTGACTTCTCCTTTCACTGGTTCCACCCATTCGGTTGTCTTCTGTGCATGGGCAAATGGTGCTAAGATCAAGAGCAAAAAACAGCTGGCACCTATGAAGCAATACCTTTTCATCAGTGACTCCCCTTCTTTGAGGTTCTTTTCATGACAGCTTAGTATACAGCAAGAAGGCCATTTTCTATACATCAAAAAAGAACGCAATGAAATGCTTGCGTCCTTTAACGTTCTTTGATGACAACTGGATTCGGCAGAGCCGGCACCTCTATTGGTTCATTTAATTCATATGGTCCTACTTGATCTGTTCCTGCATATTGAATGGTGACATCTGTAAAACCAAAATCTTTCGCTGTGAGCAGCAGACCTTCAATGAGTAGAGTATGATCAATTGAGTCCGATAATTGCGCTGATGCTCCAAACGTGATGGTTACATGCTTACCTTTTGATGTCACTTCTTTAATGGGTTCTTCTTTAATTAATGGTTCAAGTCCAGAATCACTCGTGCGTTTCATGGCCTCTACCGCATCTTCATAAGTAGAATAATGTGTTTTTGAGGGCACCAAAAAAGTCCCGCTCTTATTTTCTAACACGTAATAAGCTTTCTTCGTTTGTTTATCAATTGATATCGTGCCAAAGCTGCTAGTCCCTAATTGAAGATGAGAACCTTTAACTGACCTGACCTCCACTTGTTTATACCTGCTCCATTTGAGCGTTTCTTTTACCATATCTTTAAATCGATTGGCTTCCTTTATCGTATCAAGGGACAAATCATTTTTTAACTGAAAAACAAGTGTATTCCCATTTTCACGAAGGTCCACCATCTCAAGATAAGATTGAAGAGGCTTTGTCATTTCAGGCAGCTGCACCTGTTCATATGTGTTCATCATTTCCTGCAAATGGCCATGTTCATTCTCTTTTTCAATACTTATGGGAACCACTTGAGATGTCGATTCATCTATGTATGCAACCGTCATATACTTTTGCTTGTCTTCATGAGAAACAACGTGTGTGGTACCATTTGCCTGTTTGACCGGCTCTAATGTGGCATTTGCCTGTCCTTTGTCAGCACTTGATTCCATTTTCATCTGTTGATGCTGTTCTTGAGCAGCCGGCTGAAATAAATGAGGAGAAATTAAAAACGCCATAAATAAAACCACAACGGTTGCCACCGCTGGACCGATCCATTTGACACTTTTCTTTTTCTTCCCGCTTGCCATCAGCACCTGCTGGTATATCTGCTTAGATGAACGGTTGTCCTCCACCTTTGGAAGCTGACTTAGTAACACCTTGATTCGTTCTTCGCTCCAATCGGACCTGTTCGTTTTCATTCACTAGCTCCTCCTTCAAAAGCTCCATATGTTTTCGGAGCACTTTCAGGCCTCGGTGCTGCGTTGTTTTGACTTTGCTTTCCGAGAACTTTAGCGCCTTTGCCGTCTCCATGATTGAGTAGCCCTGGATAAACCTTAAAATGATGACAGCTCTTTGATCAATCGTGCAGTGATCAAGCGCGGCATAAATTTCTTTAGTATTTTCATCCTGTACAGCCAGTTCGTCTGGGAGCAAGTCTGGGTCTTTTACATCCTGCTTATCCCAATCAAACGTGCCGAGTACCCGTTGTCTAATGGTTTGCTGCTTGCGAAACCAGTCAATCGCCACATGCCTTGCAATTGAAAACAGCCATGTTTTCTCGCTGCTTCTTCCTTCAAAAGTTTTATATGAGTGAAGTACCCGAATGTAAACCTCCTGTACGAGATCCTCTGCCTGATTTTTATCTTTAACCATATAAAATAAAAACTGGTACAAATCTTGATGGTACGAATCATATATTTTTTGAAAGGTTTCATGCATAGGAAACCCCTCCGTTCACTTATTTTTGTCGAGTGACTCTTATAAAACGTTACATTACAACTTTATGACAAATATATTACAAGTTCGACAGTTTGGAAAGGGCTTTTTGTTTAACTTCTCCTTAAAAATTTGAAAATAGAAAAAACACTTCATTTTCTTTACGAAAAGAAGTGTTTCTCATGTAACAAGATTCTTCGTCAAGATTAGACGAGTTCCTGCTTTTTTCTCGGAATATAGAATGTGAAGTGTGTACCTGCACCCGCTTTGCTATGAGCATGTATAGAGCCTTGATGTGCCTCGACAATGTTCTTCACAATCGCAAGGCCAAGTCCAGTACCAGAACGTCCTCTTGTCCTTGCTTTGTCGGCTTTATAGAAGCGTTCGAAAATAAAGGGCAGATCCTCTTCCGGAATTCCGCTCCCCGAATCTTTTACATCCATTTTCAGTCCGTTCTCCACCGATTGAACCGAAAAGTGAACCTCGCCGCCCTCTGGTGTATGACGAATGGCATTATCAATGAGATTCGTAAACACTTGCTCAATCTTATCCGGGTCGAATACAAAGTACGGTTCATCCACTTGAATATCATACGTAAGGTCGATTTGTTTTTCTTTCGCAATCCCGAGAAACTTACGATAAATCTTCTCTGTCAGCTCTTCCGTATCTGTTGATTCAAGATTCAGTGTAATGTGACCTGCTTCCATTCTCGCTAAATCTAGAAGATCATTCACAAGACGTCCCATTCGCAGTGATTCATCATAGATAATTTGCGCAATCTCTTTCTTTTCCTCTTCTGATCCTGCAATATCATCTACAATTGCCTCACTGTACCCTTGCAGCATGGCAATTGGTGTACGAAGTTCATGACTGACATTGGCAATGAAATCTTTTCTCAGCTTATCAAGTCTTCGTTCCTCCGTCATATCACGAAGGACTGCAACTGCTCCCCTGACATCCTGCTGATTATACAGCGGAGACATGAGAAGAACCCAGGTACGCCCTTGCAGCGTAACTTCGATCATTTGCTCTTTTTCTGTGCTGACAGCTGTATGAAATAGCTCGCGCGCTTCTGGCGGCAGTTCATCTCCATCTTTGATCTTCATATTTTGCTCATAATACCATGCCTGTAAAAATCGTTCTGCTGGAGGATTTGTCATCAAGATCGTTCCATCAATATTGATGGTGATGACGCCATCAGCCATACTGCTTAAAATATTAGATAAATGTTCTTTTTCTTGATTTAAGGCTGTGATATGGAATTTAAGCTGCTTCCCCATTTGATTAAAGGCGATCGCCAGTTCTCCAATTTCATCTTGCGTTAAAATAGGAATCTTTGTATCAAATTTCCCTTTCGCCAAATCTTGTGCACCCTCTCTCATCTTTCTGAGAGGATAGGTGACACGTGTTGACAAGAAGAAAGCGAATATAGTGGTCAGTACAATCGCAATTCCGGCGGCTAAAAAGATGTAGCGTGTCGTATGTTTCGTTGTTTGTTCTACAGCGAGGAGTGACTGAGAAAGAAAGACCATGCCTTTTTTTCCGTTCGCCTCATATGGAACACCGACTACAATCCGTTCATCTTTTTGATTGCCTGCATCAGGTTCTGCACGTTTACTGATTTTTTTACGATCTTTCAGTGCTTGATTTAAATCGCTGTCTGCTTCAATTTGTTTCTTTGTAATCGCAGGAAGCTTCCCGTCTTTTTCAGACGAATACCACTCTAGCCCGTCTTCTTGGATGATCGCAATACTCGTCAATTTGTCAGCGAGCTCTGATGTAATTGACCTTGCAAGCGATTGATCCTCATGGCTTTCTAAAATGACCGCTACTTTGTTTGCCATTTGTGTTAAATCAGATTTTGCTTCTTCTACATGATAATTTTCAATGAACTCTAAAAGAAGCACAGTTAAAATAGATAAAACGATCAGGACGAGGAAAAGAATGGTTAACCATAGCTTTCCTACAACACTTTTCCACAGTTTCATTCAGCGCCGACCTCAAATTTGTACCCGACACCCCATACAGTTACGATTTTTTTCGCTGCTTCTGGTGACACTTTATTCAGTTTTTCACGAAGTCGTTTGACATGAGTATCAACTGTTCGTAAGTCTCCAAAGAATTCATATTGCCATACTTCTTTTAGCAGCTTTTCTCTGTCATAGACCTTATCTGGTGTTTTTGCAAGGAAATATAAAAGCTCATATTCCTTCGGCGTGAGGCTGACTTCTTTGCCATCAGCCGTCACTCTATGTGCATCATGGTCAATAGAAAGATGAGAAAACACAAGAACATCCTTTGTTGTTGTCCCAGTATTCAAATAAGACGTTTGAGACGATCTTCTGAGCAATGCCTTTACACGTAAAACCACTTCACGCGGGCTGAAAGGTTTGACGATGTAGTCATCCGTTCCTGCCTCAAATCCTTGAACGCGGTTGGCTTCTTCTCCTTTTGCCGTCAGCATAATGATTGGAGTCGCTTTTTTGTCTCGAATTTGATTACACACTTCGATTCCATCTGTACCAGGCATCATTAAATCGAGCAAAATGAGGTCGTAATCGGTTTGAAGCCCTTTTTGAATCGCCTCATCTCCATTTTCCGCTTCATCGATTTCATAATTTTCACGTTCTAAATACATTTTTAAAAGGCGGCGAATTCTTGCCTCATCATCTACGACTAATATTTTCGTTTGAGTTGTGTGTTCCATTAGACAGTCCTCCTGCTTTCTCCGTTGTTACATTCATTTTAACAAAAAGCCGAATTGAATCATAAAAGTTGGCTTTTCCTTGTGATTATGCGTAAGAATGAAGCCCCGCAATGACAAGGTTGACAAAGATGAGATTAAACATAATAATGGCGAAGCCGATCACAGCAAGCCATGCGGACTTTTCACCATGCCAGCCTCGCGACAAGCGAAGATGAAGATAGGCAGCATAAAAGAGAAACGTAATCAATGCCCATACTTCCTTCGGGTCCCAGCCCCAAAACCTAGTCCATGCAATTTGCGCCCAGATCATGGCAAAGATCAGCCCGCCTAACGCAAATACAGGGAAACCAATCGAAACCGCCCTATACCCAATTTCATCAACTAAATCTAGGTTCACCTGTTTCACTAGCGGCTGAAGCAGTGCGCTCAGCCGTTTGCGAATGATCAATCGAATGAGTCCGTATATGATCAGCCCTACGCCAAATGACCATAACACCGTATTGACCTTTCTACCTGAAAAAACAGGCGGCAGCTCGACAAACGGTTCCAAACGATCTTCCGTCACAAGCTCCCCTTTATGAGGTCCGACAAGAGCTGGCAGCTCATAGACCATCTCACTTTTTTCTTTATTTTTATCGATCCAATTAAATGTCGCTTCATATCCTGTCATTCTAAAGATAGACGTAACAGCGATAAATGCAAGTGTGACCACAATCATAAACATGACAAGCTCTAAACCAAACGTCTTCTTCCCTGGCTTTGTTTGATCCACATGCTTTAATAGAAAGATGACACCTGCCACAAAGCTGATGGCTAAAATGGCTTGGCCAAGTGCTGCTGTTGTCACGTGAATATAAAGCCAATTACTTTGAAGTGAAGGAATCAGCGGTGAAATATCTGATGGGAACATACTTGCATAGGCAATAATCAATAAAGCGATTGGAAGTGTGAATAAACCAAGTACAGATACTTGATACACAAAATATAAAATGATGAATGCAAGCACCAGCATCATGCCAAAAGCCGTTGTGAACTCAAACAAATTACTGACTGGTGCATGGCCAGATGCGATCCATCTTGAAATAAAATAGCCCAACTGGCTCAAAAAACCGATGATGGTAAGCGTAATGCCAATGAGTGCCGCCTTATTCCTGCGCGGTCCTTCCTCTTTCTTTTTTCCCTTAATGGCACCACCAAAAAAAGGAACTGCCGCTAAATAAAATAGAAAAGCTGCAAATAACAGATTTTCACTGACTGCCGCCATCTAATCCTTCCCCCTTGCTTTTGCTGATACTTGTTGTATCAGGCAGTTCTTTTTGATCAACTGGCTGTTTGATGCCACTGCCGTTCAGTAACACACCAAGATCGGACTTTAAGCCGAACCAGTTTTTGTTTGTATGTCCTGCCACCAATACTTTTCCATCCTTTGCCGACAGCCAGATTCTTCTATGCTGCCAATACATCCCCTGCACGACACCAATCATGAAGATGATTCCGCCTACTATGAGCACGCCAAGTGTTAAATCCTTTCTAACTGTTAACCCTGTAACGTTTTTCGTTTCAACCCGATCAAACTTCATTTTATATAGATTGTTATCAGAACCCTCTACTGTCTCTTGAATGGCGACAAAGCTTTTTTCACCTTTAGGTTTTTCAGGAGAAATCATTTCAAACACGAAAGCAGGATTATTCGGATTCCTTGTTTTCGTACTCGGCGTTCCATCATCGTCAAAATAAAAATCAGGCAGATAGCTCATCACCTTGACTTTGTAACCGCTACCAAGATCATATTCTGACTTAGGCTCCAGCAGATTAATCTTCACTGTACCGAAAGATTTTTCTGTATCTTTACGAATCAGCTGAAAGACCATTTGATCGAGTTCATTTTGCTTAAAATCTACTTGATATAATGAGAAATTGTCAAACTTGAGCGGTTCATTCACTTTGATATCGTGTTCTGTTACCTGCTTCAGCTTGGGCTTTTCACCAAATACAACTTCTCCTTCACGTTTGTATAAAATAGCATCCGTTTTATAGCTTTTCACCACTTGACCGTCGCCAGCTTTTTCAATGGCATTCTCAAACACTTCTTTTTCATTTCCAGTTTCATAGCGATCAATTGAAAACGCATTATTTTTCAAGAAGTATTGACCATCCGTACCTGGAATTGGTGCAGTTTCCCCTTCTCTGACCCAAAGCGTTTCATCCACGTACATGCCCGGGACAAACCGGAGCATCGCTCCAATGAGAAAGATGATTAGTCCAATGTGATTGACGTATGGTCCCCAGCGTGAAAAACGTCCTTTTTCGGCTAAAATATGCCCATTTTCTTCTCGCACGCGGTAACGCTTTTGTTTCATTGCTCTTATGATGCCTTCATATGTATGCTGATCTAATGTTTTGTCTGTCTCGCTAAACAGACGCTGTCTTCTCATAAAGCCTTCTTTTTTGATAACCCCTTGGTTTTTGAGTGCTCGATAAAGAGGAATAACGCGGTCGAGACTGCAAATGACAAGGGAGATTCCGATTGATGCGACAAGAGCTAAAAACCACCAAGAATTATAAAGATCATGAAATCCAAGTGTGTAATACAGCTTGCCAAACGATCCATATTGCTCTTCATAATACGTGGAAGCAGATGCACCTGGCGGAATAAATCGCTCCTGCGGAAAAATCGTTCCAAGCGAAGAAGCGAGCAGTGTAATGACAATCAGCCACACACCCACTTTAACGGAAGAAAAAAAGTTCCATACTTTATCAACAATCGTTTTGTTGTATGTTTGCGAGCGTCTTGCACTGCCGTCATATCTCATATCAAGCAGCTTTGAAGAGTTTTTCTCTTTAGCCGCAATGGGATTCCCGCATGATTCACATAGAACAGTACCGATTGGATTAATATGTCCACACTCGCACTTTACCTCTTTCATTCTATGACCCCTTTGGTTTAATCAAATTCATATATTCATAGACATTACGTTCTGTCATCGTTCCCTTTATGACTTTGATTACCTTGCCTTCAGGACTGATTAAAAATGTGGTTGGCAGCGGCGTAATATCATATGCCTCTGTCACTTGGCGATCTTTGTCCATGGCAACAGGAAAATTCACGCCATAGGACTCCATAAAATTTTTCACGGCAATCTTGGATTCCGCTACATTGACTGCAACAATTTCCACACCGCGATCCTTGAACACTTCATATTGATTCGCCATATAAGGAAATTCTTGTTTACACGGACCACACCATGTACCCCAAAAATTAAGAAAGACACCTTTGCCTTTTAAGTCCTTTAACTCAATCCGATCCCCATCGACAGATTGAAGGACAAAGTTTGGCGCAATAGATCCTTCTTTGACTCGATCCTGTTTGGCAAATACTGAGTTATACATTGTATAACATAGTGCAGCAAGCATCACGAGGAGAATGCCCGTCCGTATGAAAAACCGTCTTTTTTTCATCTGAAGTACCCCTTCCCCATAGACATTCAGGTAAATTATAGCATTCTCCTTCTTTTGATGCTTCTTCATTTTTTGAAGTTTATGTGAAAATTAAAAAGCGCTTTTCCCATGATCGGCAATTGCTCTCAGGCGCTTTACTTCATGCGGAGACAATTCTCTGCGGTCTCCTGGTCTCATACCTTCAATATGAAGGAACGAATATTGCTCCCTTTTTAGCTTTAACACATCATGTCCAATCGCTTCAAACATGCGGCGCACCTGTCTATTTCTGCCTTCGTGAATGGTTAATTGAACAATACAAGTTTGTTTTCGTTTATCAATAGAAAGCATTTTCGCACGAGCAGGTGCTGTTTTTTTATGATCTAACATGATCCCTTTTTCTAGCTTTCTAAGCAGTTCCTTTGATGGAATGCCTTTTAGCTTCGCTGCATACGTTTTATCAATTTCGTATTTCGGGTGCATGAGCTTATGAGCAAATTCCCCATCATTTGTAATCAAAATCAAACCGCTCGTATCATAATCTAACCGGCCGATTGGATAAAGGCGCTGCGGGACATCATCAAAGAAATCTGTGACGACCTTGCGTCCTTTATCATCCTCGGCAGCAGAAATGACGCCGCGCGGTTTATAAAGCATAAAGTAAACCGGTTCTTCTCTTTCAAGCTTTAATCCATTGACTTCAATTTTATCTGAAGAGCCCACCTTCACTCCGAGCTCTGTCACTGTTTGACCATTAACGGTAACTCGTCCTTCTTTAATTAATTCTTCAGCCTTTCGTCTTGAAGCGACGCCGGCATGTGCAATTACTTTCTGTAAACGTTCCATTTGTCTTTCACCTCATGTACTATCTTACTTGCTTGACTTAAAACAAACAAGCATTCGTGGAAAAATAAGCGTTTCGTCTGTCTAATTTCAGCTAAAAAGCGATTTTCCATCCATGAAATACAAAAAAGCGCCTGATTAGGCGCCGCTAAATAACAAACTGACGATAATCACAGAGGCAATGACACCAATGAGATCTGCTAGCAAACCTACTTTCAGCGCATCTCCCATTTTTTTAATCCCAACTGCTCCAAAATAGACCGTTAAAATGTAAAGGGTGGTGTCTGTTGACCCTTGCATGACAGCTGCAAGCTGGCCAATAAAAGAATCTGGGCCATACGTCGCTATTAAGTCTGATGTCATTCCAAGTGCAGCCGTTCCTGATATCGGGCGAATAAACGCAAGCGGCACGACTTCTGGCGGGAAACCAATCGCTGTAAAGACTGGTTTTAATAGTCCCATAACAAAATCAAGCGCACCTGATGCACGGAATATCGTAATGGCTACAAGCATACCGACTAAATAGGGAATGATTGAAAAGGCAATTTGAATGCCCTCTTTTCCTCCCTCCACAAATGTTTCATAGGTTGGTACCTTTTTAATGGTTCCAGCAATCAAAATTCCTGCGATGATCAGTGGAATCAAAGCAAGTGACAGCCAGTTAATAAATGCCACAAGATCACCCCCGCCTGCTTCTGCGATAGTGGAAATAACGATCGATGATAATTGCACCGATTCCTGAAATAAGTGTTGCTAAAATGGTTGGCCCTACAATGTCTGTTGGCTGATCTGCCCCATAGGTCATTCTTATTGCTATGACGGTTGTTGGCACAAGTGTGATAGAGGATGTGTTGACCGCTAGAAATGTAATCATAGAACGGCTTGCCTCATTTTTTCCGCCGTTTAATGCTTTCATCTGCTCCATCGCCTTAATTCCAAGCGGTGTAGCAGCATTCCCGAGACCAAAGAAATTCGCCATGAGATTGGATAAAATATATCCCATTGCAGGATGATTAGGCGGAATATCCGGGAATAGCTTTGAAATAAAAGGCCGGCACAATTTACTAAAGAATTTTAACAGCCCTGCCTCTTCGGCAATCTTCATGAGCCCGAGCCAAAAAACGAGGACACTAATCAAACCAATTGAAATAGTAACCGCTTCTTTTGAGCCTTTAAATACAGCCTCGTTCACTTCCTGCATCGTTCCATTAAACATCGCATAGACAAGACCGATGACAGTGAGAAATACCCAAATTAGATTGACCATGAAGATCCGCCTATAGATGTCTGAAAGACAGACTTAAACATTTCTTGAAAGCTTTTTTGAGGCATGCGGTTTCGTTTATTTTCATAAAAAATCGGTAATTGCTCGATCACCTGTCCATCTAACAAAATCGTCATTTTTCCTACAACATCTGGGATGGCTTCGGCGTTTTTTTTCCACTTCTTTTCAGGGGTGAGCATTTCCGTTTCAATTTTGACAAGTTTTTTCTCATCTTCATTTAAAAAATAGTCCACATCACGCTTGATAAACGCTTTTTTTTCGTAAAAGGTCCCTTTTAACGAAGCAAGCCTTCCTTTTTCAGCAAGCATATACGTTTTATAGTGATCAAATGCATATTCAAACATAGAAATATGATCCTTCCAGTCGTCAGGTGCATTAATGGTCACAGCGATCAGCTGAGCATCACCCTTTGCAGCGGTGGAGACAAGTGTTCGTTTTGCAAGCTTTGTATATCCTGTTTTCCCTCCAGTGGAATATTCGTATAAACCGGTAAGCAGCTTGTTTTTATTTTTCCAATAGCCTTCCATTGTCTTCGCTTTATAAAAAGTTGTACCGGCAATTTTTTGATATTGTTTATGTTTCATCGCGTATTTTGTTAGGATCGCCATGTCATAGGCTGATGAATAATGATTTTTATGATCATCGAGTCCGTGCGGATTTTGAAAATTCGTATTCTCCATTCCTAGTTCAGCCGCCTTTTGATTCATCATAAAGATAAATCCTTCTAAGCTGCCGCCAACATGCTCTGCAATGGCAACAGCTGCATCATTTCCAGAACGCAGCATGAGCCCGTATGTCAAATCTTCTAAGCTCACCTTCTGCCCTTCCTTTAAATAAATGGATGACCCCTCCGCCTGAATCGCACGTTTTGATACTTTGACGGTATCTTTCATTTTTCCTGATTCAATGGCTAATACAGCCGTCATGATTTTTGTAATACTGGCGATTCTTCTTTTTTCGTGCTCGTCCTTTCCAAATAGGACTCTGCCTGACTGTCCATCTATTAAAATGGCGCTTCTTGCACTCACTGATAATGAAATGTCTGCTTTGGCATGTGAGGAAAAAGGCAGTAAGAGTGTAAATAGAAGAAGGACTGCTGTTCCAATTTTTAAATAGGGCATGTTCATTCACGTCCTTGTCCGTTTTGTACAAGTGTATGCTCAGCTGAAAAAGTTATGATGCCTCGTCCATAAAAAAAAGCGCCTCTACATATAGAGGCGCTTCTTCAAATTGCTTATACCATTTTCACTTGCTGATGAGAAGTCGTATATTCCAGCTCTTCTCTCATCGCTAAAAAGTCTTTTTCTAATGAAGAAAATAATTGTTTCATATCAGCGGATACTTCATGGTGAAAAACAATGCTGCTTTTTCCTGTATAGGCCGAACGGCTGTCTTCATACCATGTATCCTTTTTAGGCGTGAAAAATTCTTCAATACATTGATGATAAATACGGTGGAGCATCTTCTGTGCGGCTTGCTGCGGGAATGTCTGCTGCTGGCCCATTTTCCTGCAAACTGCTGCTGCATCCTCGCTGTACACTGCAAGCTTCCGTAATGTACTCAATATGTCACAATAATAGGCTTCCGCTTCGGGGTTTAATCGTTTCAAGCTTGATAAGGTGGTTTCGTTCAGAAAACCATTCATTTCAATTGCAACCTTTGATAAAAAGACGCCTGCTTGATCAACTTGAGCCTTTACATTCATATGTGCCATTTGTTTCGTGTTTACCTTCCCCTCATGGCTTTGTCACCATTTTATCTGTCATCAAAAGATTTTAGACCTAAAATCTTTTTTATATTTTATCATACATTTTTCATTCTTTTGAACTATTTTATGTCTTCAAATGTTTGATTGAAGTTTTCAAAAAATAGATCGGCCTCTTCTTGTACTCCATCTGCTTCTACATTCTCTGGAAGCGGCGGTAATTCATCTAAAGCTTTTAAGCCAAATTGCTCTAAAAAGGTAGGGGTTGTCCCATACAGAATCGCTCGTCCCGGACCATCGGCACGTCCTACTTCACAGAGCAGTGCTTTGGCTACTAAACTATGAAGTACCCGCTCTGATTTGACTCCTCTGATCTCCTCTACCTCACTGCGTGTAATCGGCTGTTTATAAGAAACAATGGCAAGCACCTCCAGCGCTGCCTGCGACAAACCCTTGGATGGTGTCTCGACTAATTTTTTTAAATACATGCTGTATTCTTTTTTCGTCAGCAGCATATATGAATCTGCATATTCAATGAGCTCAATCCCTCGTTCTTGTTTTTGATATTCTTCCTTTACGGAAGACATAATGTCGAGTAATACCGACTCATCTACTTCAAGAACAGACATGAGCTGTTTTCTTGTTAAGCCTTCGTCACCTGCTGCATACAGCAGCGCTTCTAAGATGGCTTTCCAATTCACGATATCAAGCGTCATGAATCGTTTCACTCCCTATGATATAAATGTCTTCAAAGTTCCCTTCCTGCTCTAGCATGATTTGATGACTTTTCATCAATTCGAGAACAGCAAGAAACGTCACGACAAGGTGTTCCTTTTGATCATGTTGAAATAGAGTCATGAAATTGGTCCGCTTTTTTGTTTTTCTTAAATGGTTCATAATCTCATTCATTTTGTCTTCAATCGGGATTTCTTGTCTTGTAATCTTTGATGGTGCTGGTTTCGTTATTTTCTTTCGATTTAATACCTTTTGGAACGCACCTAACATATCATACACCGTTACGTGTAAATTTGTGTCCTTCGCTTCTGATTCTTTTGCAAATTCGCTTAAATCACTCGGTGGTTTTGTAAAGGCATTTTGCCTTTCTTCTTCGCGTTCCTTTAGTTCTTGTGCTGCATTTTTATACTTGCGGTATTCAATCAATTTGCCAATCAGCTCTTCTCGAGGGTCTTCTTCCTCTTCGAGCAGGTCTTCATCAAACAGCTCTTCCTCTTGTTTCGGAAGAAGCATTCTGCTTTTAATACTCAGGAGGGTTGCAGCCATGACCAAATATTCACTCGCAACATCGAGCTCAAGCTCCCTCATCGTGTGGACATATAATAAATACTGCTCCGTAATTTTAGCGACGGGAATATCATAAATATCAATTTCCAACCGGTTAATTAAATGTAAAAGCAAGTCCAAAGGACCCTCGAACGAATCTATTTTCACCTGATATTCCAGCATCTTTTTCTCACCATTTCTACTGTCTTCTAAGTACCGTTTCACCGGCTAACCTTTAGTATAAGACAGGATAAAGCTCTCGTCCAATATAATTTCGGCCATGATGCCTTAGGCAAATCGAGAAAAACTGTGGATCCGCCCATACCAATAAGGGCATTTATACATAGAATACCATTGTAATCAGAACTGATGAAAAAGGAGGCCGTATCATTATGGGAGATGGCTATAACTTCGGCGGAGGATTCGCGCTAATTGTCGTGCTTTTCATCTTGCTGATCATCGTTGGCGCGGCTTGGGTTTATTAAAGAAACAGAGCGTCCTTTTCACTAAAGGGACGCTCTTTCTTCTTTTCTTTTCGATATGTTAGACTGAGAGTGGAAAAGGAGATGACCGCTGTGTATCCTGAAGCGTACGTGGCTTTTTTACACGAATTTCATACGACAAGAGATTATTTTGAGTGTCATGAAATTTTAGAGGAATATTGGAAAGAAGATCCCCCTGAGCAGCGCAAAGAATATTGGGTCGGGCTCATCCAGCTCGCTGTTGCCTTGTATCATCAAAGGCGGGGAAATGGAAAAGGAGCAAAACGGCTCATTTCTAACAGTCTTCATTTGTTAGAAGCAAACCGTTCAGTATTATCGAATCTCGGTCTGGATGATGAGGCATTTCTGATGCTTCTGAGAACGCTGAAAAAGAAAATGGTTGAAGATATGCCCTATGAAAGTGTGATGCTGCCAATCAAAGATGAAGCACTTCTTGCTTTATGCCAAGAAATGGCCCAAAAAGAAGGACTGCTCTTTGGACAGGAAAGCAACTTATCCCATACATTTTTAATCGAAAAACATAGACTCCGTGACCGGACAGAAGTTTTGCTGGAACGAAAAAAGCAGATTGAACGTAAAAAAAGCAGAGGACTGTAGCCTCTGCTTTTACATGTGTGATATTTAATTTGATTCGCTGTGACACTTATGAAAGAAGCCTTGCGTTAATTCATTTGGAATGAGTGTTTTGGTTTTAAATATTTCTTCCACGGCTAAAACCATTTCCTTGCCGATTCCTTGATCACGATGGGATGGATTCACACTAATATGCTCAATTTGTACTTGGTCGTCTGTTTTCAACACACCAATAGCACCTACAATATCCTCGCCATCTTTCCATAGGAACAGCTGCCGATCTTCATCCATTTCATATGACTTCATCGTCTGCTGAAGCTGTTTGACGTCTTTCTCACCCGGCATAAAGGACAGAAGTCCCATGGCAATTTTTTCAAAAGACCTCTTGTAACGAATTAACATATATACCCCTCAATATTCAAATTATCCTAATTTCCAGCAAATGTCTTATGATTCATTTGCTCATCACACATTATAAACATTTTTATACCGTTTTTAAACTCTTTTTCACTAAATTAAGAGAACGTTCGATTGAGATTCGCCATTTCAATAGCAGCTGCAGCCGATTCGCTGCCTTTATTTCCTGCTTTTGTACCAGCTCTTTCAATGGCTTGTTCAATAGATTCTGTTGTGAGTACACCAAAGATAATCGGTACCCCTGTTGACATAGCACTCTGAGCAATTCCTTTAGCAGCTTCATTACAAACGTAATCATAGTGAGTCGTTGCGCCTCTGATCACGGTTCCAAGTGTGATGACTGCATCATATTTTTTGGTTTCTGCTAATTTTTTTGCCATGTACGGGATTTCAAAAGCGCCTGGTACCCACACAACATCGATATCATCTCCATTTGCTCCGTGTCTGAGTAATGTATCTTCTGCTCCATCTAACAGTTTACTTGTAATAAAATCATTGAATCTCGCTACAACGATTGCAAATTTTAGTCCTTCTGCTACTACATGGCCTTGTATTGTATTCATATGTTGATCATCCTTTTTTGTGATTTTTATTTTGTTTCAATAGCGGCTGTTCGATTGTTGTTTAAATATGTCTGTAATGCTTCGATTGTCAGCATCTTTAAATCATGCTGTTTTTGGATCTCCTTTAGTTCAGGGACGCGCGCCATTGATCCATCTGCATTCATAATTTCACATATGACACCCGCTGGCTCTGAGCCTGCCAGTTTAGCAAGATCAACCGCCGCCTCTGTATGACCTGGTCTTTCTAGTACGCCGCCCTCTTTTGCAATAAGCGGAAAAACATGTCCTGGTCGGGCAAACTCTTCTGGTTTTGCGTCTTTATTTAACATGGCCAGCATAGTCGTGGAGCGCTCAAAAGCACTAATACCAGTCGTCGTTGTCACATGGTCGATGCTTACTGTAAATGCTGTATGGTGTGCATCCGTATTATGTTCAACCATTGGATGCAGATTCAGGTGTTTGGCGATCGACGCATGGACTGGCGTACAAATGAGGCCTCTTCCATGTAATGCCATGAAGTTAATCACCTCAGGTGTGGCATGCTCAGCGAGTGCCACAAAGTCTCCTTCATTTTCTCTGTCTTCATCATCCACTACGATAATGATTTCTCCTTGTTTAAGGGCATTTACTGCCTCATCAACAGAATGATACATACAATCGCCTCCTAGAATCCGTGCTCTTTTAGAAATGATGGGGTCAATCGAGATGGCTGTTTTTCGCTCTGCTCTTTTGTTAAAAAGCGATAAATGTATTTACCGATCATGTCACACTCTATATTCACGATATCCCCCATAGATTTAGTCGGGAAAATAGTTCCTTCAAGCGTGTGAGGAATAATAGAGACTGTGACATGTGAATCTCGCAAATCGAAAATGGTCAAGCTGACACCATCTATTGCGATCGAACCCTTTTGGGTGAGCATATCTGTGAGGGTCTTGTTCATCTTTAAATCATAGTAAATGGCATTACTCTTCTTTTCTATCCGGGTAATGACAGCCGTTCCATCAACATGGCCTGAGACAAAATGGCCGCCAAATCGTCCATTTGAGGACATGGCTCGCTCTAAATTCACTGGACTGCCTTTTGTCAGCTGATCCAGCGATGTCGCTTTGACCGTCTCTGGCATCACATCTGCCGCGAACTGTTCTTTTGTGAAGCTAGTGACTGTGAGACATACTCCATTAATGGCAATACTGTCTCCGAGGTGAACATCTTCCAGCACACGGCTGCATGTAATGACAATTTCCATGGCATCTGCTGACTTTTTACTTAATGACTGAACGGTGCCAACTTCTTCAATTATCCCCGTAAACATGTGATCCTCCCTTTCGTTTCATTTGTATTTCTCACTTTTAAAAAAAGCGATGTTAGGGACATGTGATCGATTGAGCACCTTCGTCGCTTTTTATGGTCCATACAAGGTAGATGAGGGATCACCTAATAAACACTGCATGCAGTCTATTAACGACAAAATCATACAGAAAGCCCCGGAAAAAATTCCGGGGCTGTGGTTTTTTTGCATCAGAAATAAGACTATGATCAACAAATATTTTTCGTTCATAGCTTTCTTTATCCTTCTCCCATCCAGACTTTCACTGTCGGCTTCAGCTTTTCACTGAATCAACCGTTAATAAATTAACGGGTCACGGGCTGTAAAGCATTTGCTTTATTACCGTCGGTCGGGATTTTCACCCTGCCCCGAAGGATACAATCGATATTTAGCTGTCCTTAGGGGCTATTATAGCGATCCTTGTTGTCAAATGCAACAATCAAGATTTCTTCACACAAAAAAAGCCTCCTTATAGGAAAGGAGACATGTTAATTTACGACTTTTACTACTTTTATCAGTCCATCTATTCTTTTTTCATTACTAAAGTAGGCTTTAATACGATCGCCTTTTTTCAGATCGGCCACATCATCTTCAAATTTCTTACCATTAAAAATGATTTTTGTGCCATTCTTCGCTTGACCGTAATATTCATCTCCATCAATTTTCGTAATGGTATATTCATAGATGGTGTAATCTTTATCATTATTTGTTAAGCTTTCGCCAATGGCTGTTGGCACATCTTCAATTTTCATGCCATTCATGTATAAATAACCTGCGCCTAAACAAAGCAGTAAAACAAATAAGATCGCAATTTTTAATTTAATTTTCCCCATATTTAGAACCTCCATCATCTGCACTTCGCCTATTTGTATGTTTTATTCCTTCTTTTATTGAAATAAAACCAAAAAAGCTGATTTTCATTAATGGTTACTTATATAACGATTCAGATGGCCCTTTGGTTCCACCTCTTAATCATTACATATGATACGAATATGCGTTCTTTATTAAGGGGGTCTTTCTCCTGTTTATTAGTTCGTAACACACCATACTGTAAGCTTTTCATTATATTCTTTTTTCGAGTGCAAATAAGTCTTCCTCTAACAATTGTGACCGCTGAACAGCGATGCTGCGGCTGTCGCGAACCCCTTGATTATAGTAGTAGCTTCCAAGGTTTTTTGTGATAAATTCTAGTATATTAATGGCTGCTAATTCACCAATCTCTTCTTCTCGTTCTTCGGCAAAATAACGCTGAATGGCCATCGTCATTTGATTTTTCTCTTCTTTTGTGAGTGGTTTCAAAGTATCCCCTTCTTTCTTTCCGATTTCTTCATTTGCATCTGATGTGCTGGCACCCCGCAAATACGAATGTTTGTTCTCCTATCATATCATAAAAATACATTCTGCGCATGACTGCCCTATAAGAAAAAGCGTATTTTGATGTAATGGATCAAATACGCTTTCACTATGCTGTATGATTTTTTCATGGAAGCTGTCATAGCGTGTTGTCCATTTTATTTTAAAATGGATAGGATCGTCGCTACAGAATGATCTACAAATGAACGCTCTGGACGTGACTTCATGAGGACGGTAAGCCCGATGAAAGAAACGACCAGTGTCTGTGCTAAGGCTTTAGCATTCAAGCTGCTTTCAAGCTCACCCGAGCGAATACCTTGCACAATCTTTTCTTCAAATATGACCGAAAGATACATCTGATGCTCTCTTGTCAGAATTTCAAATTTCTCTTCGTGTGGAGCAAGCTCCACTATCGTATTAATGCAAAAACAGCCTTTACTCGGGCCATCTCTATATTCCTCTTCCACTACATCTGTAAATAGTGAATGAAATGCTTCCTTTACAGATTGATTGTTTTGAAGTTTTGTTCGAATGCGGGCTGCATGCTGCTTTGTATATTTACGTAATGCAGCCTCAAATAACTCCTCTTTATCTCCAAAGGCTGAGTATAAGCTTGGCCGCTGTATTCCCATTTTTGCAGTCAAATCGCTTAACGTTGTAGCTCTATACCCCTTTTCCCAAAAAAGCACCATTGCATCATCCAACGCTTTTTGCTCATCAAACTCACGCTGTCGAACCATCCTCAATTCCTCTTTTCAACAATAAAATCATTTCACCAAAACAATTATTCATTTATTTGTAAGGATATCATTTTTTATTACTAATCAGTACATTATAATTTTATTTTATTCATGTAAAATTGTCAAACTGTCTTTCTGCTTTCAAGATCAACTTAGAATGACCGGATGAAACTCTTGACTTTAAAACATTTTGTTGGTTATCCTTAACAGGAATCATTTTATACCGATCGGTATATTATACTTTTTAATACAAAAAGGAGAGGATGCAATGAATGGTTAAAGATAAAATGACTCCAAGAGATCATCCTAATATGAATTTTCGATTAAAACCTGAATCAAAGATGAGTCACTATATGGCACTACTTTTTGCAGCAGCGTGCGGGATGGCTGTTGCAAACATATACTTCGCACAACCGTTACTAAATTCACTGGCAGACGAGTTCGGTATCACGTATTCATCCATTGGTATTGTCATTACGATTACTCAGCTTTGTTATGCGGCGGGGCTGCTACTGATAGTACCGCTTGGTGATCTATTGAATCGACGACGGCTCATCATCGGTCAGATGCTTTTATCTGTGCTTGCCCTCATTCTAGTCGGCATCGCTCCTATCGTCACCGTCCTATTTCTAGGATTAGCAGTGGTCGGACTGCTCGCTGTAGTCACTCAGGTACTCGTTGCGTTTGCAGCAAGTTGGGCTGCTCCAGAAGAACGCGGCCGTATAGTCGGCTTGGTGCAAAGTGGAATCGTAACCGGCATTCTTCTCGCTCGAACCTTTGCTGGTGTATTAACCGATTTTGCTGGCTGGAGGTCTGTTTATCTTGTTTCTGCCGTCATCATGCTTATCCTAACTGGCGTATTGTTCCGAGTGCTCCCGCGTGATGACAGCAAAAGAGAGTCATTATCCTATGTTCATCTGCTTCGTTCAATGTTTATATTGTTCATACAAGAACGAATCCTGCGCATCCGTGGGATTTTGGCTCTTCTGATTTTTATCGTCTTTGGTACGTTATGGACTTCACTCGTACTGCCTCTCAGTACTCCGCCATACTCTCTTTCACATACTGCAATTGGCGCATTTGGTCTTGCTGGAGCAGCCGGAGCGTTAGGGGCTGCTCGGGCTGGCAGCCTTGCTGATCGAGGTTTTGGACAGTTCACAACTGGTATAGCCCTTGTCCTATTATTCATTTCATGGTTTTTCATCAGTTTGACTGAACATTCACTTATTGCATTAGTCATTGGCATTATCCTTCTTGACCTATCTGTGCAGGCAGTTCATGTGACCAATCAGAGTATGATTTTTACAGTACGGGCTGAGGCGAGAAGCCGGCTTACTGCGGCTTACATGATTTTTTACTCCATCGGCAGTGCGACCGGTTCAATTGTTTCAACCAGTATATACGCGACCTATGGCTGGGGCGGAGTATGTCTCTTTGGTGCCTCTATCAGCGCTTTAGCCATTTTGTATTGGTTCATCACCTACCGCCTAACGAAACATATCACAGTCGTCTCACAAACAAAATAAAAAAACACCGCGATTAAGCGGTGTCTTTTATTGTTGACAAAGGGCTAAAATGAACTTGATTTTAGCCCTTTGTCTTCTTTTCAGCGTGTTTGAAAACCTTTGAAGTCTAGGAAGGGCGAGCACTGGAACGGAGCGAATTTAACATTCGTGAGTACCGGAGCGCAGACCTGACACCGAATGCAAGGGTTTGTCTATACGCTGAAACACCGCGATTAAGCGGTGTTTTAGATTAAGCATCTACAACTTCAACTTTTTCCATGCCTTGCCCTTGCTCCATATCAAGTACAGCCTCGATACCAGATGTTACCTTGCCAAAAACAGTGTGAACACCGTTTAAGTGCGGCTGCGGGTCATGTACGATAAAGAATTGGCTGCCGCCTGTGTCTTTACCAGCATGTGCCATTGATAATGAACCTCTTTCGTGCTGATGTGGATTTCCTTCTGTTTCACATTTAATTGTGTAACCAGGACCACCCGTTCCATTACCGTTTGGGTCGCCGCCTTGGCTGACGAAGCCTGGGATCACGCGGTGGAATTTTAATCCATCGTAGAAGCCTTCATTCGCTAATTTTTCAAAGTTTGCTACTGTACCTGGAGCAGCCTCTGGGTAAAGTTCAAACTCAATTTTCTTTCCATTCGTTAATTGTATGTATCCTTTTTTCGCCATTTTTCACATTCTCCTTTCAGGTTAAACAACGCTCATTATAGCACATTTTCGGTGATGTTAAACATCCCCTGCTCTTCGATTGTCATTTACCTCTTAACTGATGATTGATAAAATAGGGTTGCTTGATTCTTTTTTCCTAATAAAATGATATTTGACTAAATGACATGTCTTCATTTATCGGAACAGGAACACATCTTAAAAAGAAAATTGAAACGTCAAGCCAATTTGTTACGTCTATATGATGGAGTGCACTACTTTACGTGTACTCAAAAGCTAAAGTTTCTCTTGAAAGGGGAACGCTTTCGACTTGAAGGAGGTCAACATGTTTAAAAAAATGATGCTTGGTATGATGGCAGCGCTCCTTTTCCTAATTGGTGCGCCAAAAGTCAGCTTAGCGGATGCAGCTGTCGGCGATGTCATCGTCACACTCGGGCAAGACTTAACACCGGCTGATCGCCAGAAGGTGCTTGACGAGTTGAATCCACCTGAAAATGCGACAAAAATTGAAGTAACCAATAAAGAAGAGCACGAATATTTAGGAAAATACATCCCTCGTTCTTCTATCGGGACGAGAGCATTATCATCTTCATCGATCACCATTGAAAAATCAGGTACTGGTCTCACTGTGGATACACACAACATCAAGACCATTACAGATGAGATGTATTTAAATGCTTTAATGACAGCAGGTGTCAAAGATGCCAAGGTTGTCGTGACTGCTCCATTTGAAGTATCTGGTACAGCCGCACTGACGGGCTTACTAAAAGCGTATGAGGTGTCAAGCGACAAAGCCATTCCAGAAGATGTGAAGCAGGTGGCAAACGAAGAGCTTGTGACAACTTCTAAATTGGGTGACTCTATCGGGAAAGATAACGCTTCTGCCCTTATTGCAAAAATCAAAGATGACATTGCAAAAAACGGTGTCCCTAAAACCACAAAAGAAGTAGAAGAAAAAGTGGATCAGGCTGCTTCTGATTTGAACTTAAATCTGACGCAGGATCAAAAAGATCAGCTTGTCTCGTTATTTGATAAAATGAAAAACATCAATATCGATTGGAATCAAGTAGGATCTCAAATTGATAAAGCAAAAGACAAGATTACTAAATTCATAGAATCGGATGAAGGAAAAAACCTTCTTCAAAAGATTTGGGATTTCTTTGTATCCATTTGGAATGCGATCGTTTCTGTATTCACTGGAGGAAAATAATTCATGAAAAAAGCTGCCTGAACACCAGGCGGCTTTTTTTAAGTAGATGATTTCACTTTTGATTGATACGGTAAATCAAGTTTCACAATGTCCTCATATGTTTCACGCTCAACCACAAGCTGCGCTTCTCCGTCTTCTACAAACACAACAGCTGGGCGCGGGATACGGTTATAGTTGTTTGACATACTATAGCCGTAAGCTCCAGTACAAAAGACAGCTAATAAATCCCCTTGTGATAATTCTGGCAGATCGATATCCCAAATGAGCATATCTCCGCTTTCACAGCATTTACCGGCAATTGAAACCGTTTGATCATGCGTTTGGCTCATTTTGTTGGCACTTGCGGCTTCATATTTCGCTTGATATAAAGCTGGACGAATGTTATCACTCATTCCGCCATCTATCGCTACATAATCACGGATGCCAGGTACATGTTTTGATGATCCGATCGTATAAAGAGTCGTCCCTGCATCTCCAACAAGAGAACGGCCTGGTTCTATCCAAATCTCTGGCATATCGAACTGGTAGCGGGCCACGTTCTCTTTCACAGCTTGGATAATTTTTTCGACATATTCTGTCGCAGGAAGTGGTTCATCCTCTTCTGTATAACGAATCCCAAAGCCGCCGCCTAAGTTTAATACTGTAGAAATAAAACCAAATGATCTTCTCCATTCATCCAGCTTCAAAAAGATTTTATCTGCTGCAAGGACAAAACCAGCCGTATCAAAAATTTGTGAACCGATATGACAATGAACACCTAAAAGCTCGATCACTTCTGAACCAAGCACTTGTTTCACCGCTTCATCTGCTTGTCCATTGTGAAGATCAAAGCCAAATTTTGAATCCTCTTGACCTGTCGTAATGTAATCATGCGTATGCGCTTCGACACCAGGCGTGATGCGGAGCAATACTTTCACTTTTTTTGACAGCTCTTGACCAAGCTGTTCAATGAGCTTCATTTCATAGAAATTATCCACAACAATACAGCCGATCCCATGCTCTAAAGCCATTTTTAATTCTTCTCTGCTTTTATTATTGCCATGGAAATGAATTTTTTCTACTGGGAATCCAGCGCAAATGGCTGTGTGAAGCTCACCGCCTGATACGACATCAAGAGATAATCCTTCTTCTTTGGCAAGCTGAAACATGGCGATGGAGGAAAATGCTTTACTCGCATATGCTACCTGTGCCGTTAATTCTTCTTCTATAAATGCTTTTTGAAAGCTTTTTGCGCGCTCCCGTATTAAAGCCACATCATATACATAAAGTGGTGTCCCATACGTTTCAGCTAAAGAAACAGCATCAACACCACCAATTTCTAAATGACCGAGTTCATTTTGTCTGCAAGTGCCGTGTAAATACAATGTCATTCCCTCTTTCTCCACTTCGGCTGAAAAAAGGCAGCTGCGTGAGCTGCCTTTTGCCGTGTCTCAAAGTTAAAAATACAATATCACAATCTTCAGCCACTTTCAATGAACGTTAAGAATTTGGCGGAATTTTTGATCTGTTTTGAGGGTGAACGATGCTCGGCCTTACTTTTGAGCCAGGAACAGACGTCCGAATCAGCACTTGCCATAAAGCCTTTCCATTGAAAGGAATGAACGGCCACATATAAGGTGTCTGCAATGAACGAATGGATGTTAAATAAATGATTAACAACGTAAAACCACTGATGAGTCCATTCAGCTTAAAAATTGCCACTAGTGCTAGAATGATGAGCCTTACAATCTTATTGGCGACACTCAGCTCATAGCTTGGCGTTGTAAAGGTACCGATCGCTGCCAGCGAGACGTATAAGATGACCTCTGGTGTAAATAAACCGACATCAATGGCGATTTGTCCAATTAAAACAGCCGCGATCAACCCCATGGCGGTTGACAATGCGGTTGGCGTATGAATGGCTGCCATCCTTAAAAACTCCACCCCGAAATCAGCAAGAAATACTTGGAGAATCACAGGGATATGAGAAGGTTTATTAAACCCAATATAGCTTAAATTGTCAGGCAGGAGATTTGGTTCGAGAATAAAAAGAAACCAAATCGGCAAAAGAAAGGTAGAACATAATATGCCTAAAAAGCGTACCCATCTTAGGAACGTACCAACGGCAGGCGCCTGGCGGTATTCTTCTGCATGCTGAACGTGGTGAAAAATAGTGGTTGGTGTAATGATGACACTAGGGGATGTATCCGTAATGATGATGACATGCCCTTCTAATATGTGGTTAGCGGCAACATCCGGACGCTCGGTATAACGCACTAGCGGAAAGGGATTATATCCTTGCTTAATTATAAATTCTTCAATCGTTTTATCAGACATCGTCAGCCCATCGACTTTGATTCCTGATACTTCTTTTTCTATAATATCTACTAAGTCAGGGTCTGCAATATCTTCAATATAGCAAACACAAACATCCGCTTTTGAACGTTCGCCTACTTTGAGCATTTTGTATCTCAGCTTTTCATCCCGCACTCTTCTTCGAATAAGCGCTGTATTCA
This sequence comes from Bacillus sp. FSL R5-0712, assembly GCF_038593285.1. NCBI lineage: Bacteria > Bacillati > Bacillota > Bacilli > Caryophanales > Bacillaceae > Bacillus > Bacillus sp. FSL R5-0712. The sequence continues at coordinate 2,148,144 of NZ_CP151981.1, forward strand.
CAATAATATTCTCAACAAAGCCGTCCCTTGCTCCCCTGACCACCTTTTCTGTATCCGGCTCCTCAGGCATTCTGCCAGGATAGCTTCTAACATCAATGATAAAGGCGTAATTTTCACCTTCTACAACGACTGCTACAAGCCCAGACAGTACTTGATCCACTGCTTCATCCAGCGTTTCTACCTTGGAGACCTGCTGATTGACGAGGCGGTTCTCGACTACATGTGCAAGATCATCGGATTCAGGTTCGTTGTCATTGATTTCGATTAGCTCTTTTAATAAGTAGATAATATACTGTGTATCACACAATCCGTTTACATAGTAAAGCTGGATTTCCTGATCGTGTATATAAATTTTCCGAACACCAAGGTCAAAGCTGAGACCCATTCCGACATTTTCCTTGAAGTAATCTTCATTTTTCTTCGGGTCTCGGTACACGTTTACCTTGTCTTTCTTCATGGAAACCACTCCTTTCTAATATTAATTCCACTGCTTTCATCGTGATTGGAGATCCCTTGCTCAGATCATCTTTCCGTCCCATCTTGCCAATATCTCCAATACCGACAACTAACGGAAGATTGAGGGAGTCAAGACAATACACTGTATCACCGCTCATTTTATGGGGCTCCATTTCGGGAAGACCGTGTTTGTCGACACCGTATTCTGTCAGTTCACCTTCCCTGTCAATGGAGACATGGACCTTAGTCCATTCGGCTTGGTGCGTTTTGGATGCAACTGCAATCGCTCCAATGACTTCGATTTCAGGGTGGCGCGCCACATGTTTCATCGCTGTCTCGCCTGTTCCTTCACCTGTCAGTCCAGAATCATCGAACATCACAAAGACTGGATCATACGGCGTTTTTAAAATCATCTGAACAAGTTCAGGTCCTGTCCGTTTGCTTGGATTTCCTTTTGAGCTGGAAATACATCGTCCGCCAACGTTTTTAGCGGCAAGCTCAATGGTTTTGGCAGCATATATATCTCCGTCTGTCACTAAAATGACTTTCCGTCTTTGCCCCATATTCGGTTATCCTTTCGGTTTAAAGATAAGTGCGATAATAAATGAAAATAAAATCGCAGCTGATATTCCAGCAGAGGTTAATTCAAAGATACCGATACCGATGCCGATGAATCCGTGCACATCTGCCTGATGCATGGCCCCATGAAGCAAGCTATGACCAAAGCTGACAATTGGTACGGTTGCGCCCGCGCCTGCAAATTCAATAAATTTATCATAAATACCGAATCCGTCTAAAATGGTACCTGCCACAACAAAAGTAGTCATGACATGTGCAGGCGTGAGTTTGAGTACATCTAGCAAAAGCTGGCCAATGACGCAAATAAGTCCGCCTGCCACAAAAGCGATAAGATAATCCATTAGCTCTCTCCTCCTGCACGCTCAAATACGACACCGTGCGCAATGGTTGGAATGGTCTCTTTTTGCTGAACCATCATTGGGCTGAGTAACGCCCCGGTTGCCACAACGAGTACTCTTTGCAGATTCCCTGCTTTCATTTCCTTAAAAATATGACTAAATGTCACAACAGCTGAACAAGCACAGCCGCTGCCTCCAGCGAATACGTTTTGGTCGGGTGTATAGATGATTAAACCGCAATCATCGTGCTTTCGCCCAAGCTGAATGCCTTCTTCTTTCAAGAGATCCTTTAAGATCGGTGAACCAATGCCTGATAAATCTCCAGTTAAAATCAAATCGTAATCATCTACTGTTCTGCCTAAGTCTTCTAAATGCTGCTTGATGGTGTCTGCCGCTGCTGGTGCCATGGCCGATCCCATATCAAATGGATCTGTAATGCCAAGATCCATGACCCTGCCTACCGTTGCGCTCGTAATTTGAATTTGAGAGGGTTCTTGGCTGATAATAACGGCTCCACCACCAGTTACTGTACTTGTTGCTGTATCTGGCTTTTGTCCCCCGTATTCTGTCGGATTACGAAATTGGCGTTCTGCAGTCGCATTGTGACTGCTTGTTGCTGCGATGGCTCTATTTGCAAAGCCGCCATCAATGAGTGCTGACGCAATGGCGACCGATTCCATTGAAGTCGAGCATGCCCCAAACAAGCAGAGAAACGGGATCTTCAGCTCTCTTGCCACATAGTTTGCTGTGACGTTCTGGTTGAGTAAATCTCCAGCCAGCAAAAGATCAATATCGCTTTTTTGCAAATTTGCTTTTGATAAAGCGGTTGATATCGCATCATCCATGAGCTTCCTTTCAGCCATTTCCCAGTTCTTTTGATCACAGTGCATTTCATCGTACGTTTTATCAATTAAATGACCAATCGGGCCTTCTTTTTCTTTCGGTCCTGCAGCAGTTCCTTCTGCATTGACATAAAGCTTGTGCTCAAATACCCAAGATTGTTTACCTGTTAGTTTCACCTTTCATTCCTCCTACGAAAACATCTTTTCCAAGACGTATCGAATGATCCCTACGACATATGCCGAAACGACACCAAATACAATGACGTTCCCAGCGAGTTTAAACATATTTGTGGCAACACCTAAAACAAGCCCTTCACTTTTATGCTCAAGGGCAGCACTTGTCATACTGTTAGCAAAGCCTGTCACCGGGACAGCTGATCCGGCTCCAGCAAACTGGCCGATTCTATCGTAAATACCGATACCCGTTAATAGAGAAGAAATTAAAATGAGGGTCGCCACTGTCGGGTTCCCTGCTGTCTTTTCGTTAAAATCAAAAAAGTGGATATAGAAATGTTGCAGCCCCTCACCTATCAGACAGATTAAACCGCCAACTAAAAACGCCTTAATGCAGTTGAGGACATAAGGAGGTTTGGGCTGATACGTTTTCACCTTAGATGGATAGTTCTCTTTTAAACTCGACACGTGTTGTTCCCTCCAATTGATTAAATATAAATAAGCCAATGAAATAGTGAACCAAATACCTTTCCTAAGACGATGGCCATGAGCAGCAAAACAATTTTCCCGTCCATTCCAATTCTTTTCGTTAATATAGGAAGTACATTTAATACTTCAGTGAGTGCAGCTGCAAGCATGCCGACGAAGATGCCTGATAAAAGACCGACCGGCATCGCCAGCCATTTGGTTAAATGAAGATGTATTTGACTTAAGGTGGCCCAGCCGCCAACAACCGCCCCGCTAATAACAGCCGCCTCGTACCCTTGTATGAAGCGCTGCGTTTTGGTTAATTGCATTAAGCGGGGAATAATGCCAAGCACTGTAAGAAAAGCCACAAATCCTGCTCCGACCGTTAAACCGCCGCCAAGTCCAACGAGTACGACAAAAAGCCACTTACCGATCATGGATATCCTTCAATGTTTCTTTATTTTCATTGAGTGCGACATAATGATCGAGATCGAGCTGATATTTAAACATTTCCACTTCGAGCGGACTTGGTTCTTCATTTAAACGCTTTTTAAATACATGATTGAAAAACAAAATCATGCCAAAACCGAGTCCAAAGCTATATGGAATTTGTAATAAATACGGATGCTCAACCGTTTTCCCTGTGATCATTTCATATAGGCGGATATGAACGAGCCGCATACTGACATCCTCGTGGAAATTCATAATGGCAAGCGCCGCTCCAACAAATAATAGGAGCCATACAAACACAAATAAAACGGGAGAAAGCTGGCGTTTGCCTGTATCAATTTCAACAATGGCCTCAGAGCCGCCAACGGTTTGAATGTCGATATCTGGCCACGTTTTTTTGATCGTTTTGACGACATGCATGATATCAAGAACGGCGATGTGACGATCCTTTTTGCTGACATGATACACCGGCATTTTACTAAGCTTTTGCACAGCAAACTCATCACCAGTGATTTGGGCGATATCCTCTAAATAAATGAGCTGATCAATACCGGTCTTGATTCGATGGCGCAGCCGAATAAAGATTTGTCCGTCCATCCAAGTCACTTCCTATACGATGGGTTAAAAATAGTATGTGGTGAAAAATGGTTCTCATACTGATAGAACTTGATTTACCGGTAATTACCACACAAAAAAAGCCAGCCTAATCGGCTAGCTGTCTTTTTGATCCATTTGCATTTGGATTTGTTTTAAAATTTTCTTTTCAAGCCGTGAGACTTGTACTTGTGAAATGCCAAGTCTCTCTGCAACCTCAGATTGTGTCTGGTCTTTATAATACCTTAAATACACAATAAGTTTTTCCCGTTCTTCTAATTCCTTGATCGCTTCTTTCAGTGCGATTTTGTCAAACCATCTTTCCTCAGAATGATCGGCAATTTGATCAAGCAATGTAATCGGATCCCCATCATTTTCATACACCGTTTCATGAATGGATGATGGCGAGCGCACTGCTTCTTGGGCGAGAACAACATCCTCTGGTGTGATATCAAGGTATTCGGCAATTTCCTGAACGGTCGGCATTCTTCCATGAGACTTAGACAATTCATCCCTTGCCCGCCGAATTTTATTTCCGAGTTCCTTTAATGAACGGCTGACTTTGACCGTTCCATCATCCCGAATAAATCGCTGAATTTCACCAATGATCATGGGGACGGCGTACGTTGAAAACTTTACATCATATGACAAATCAAATTTATCAACAGATTTCAGCAGTCCAATACAGCCAATCTGAAATAGATCATCTGGTTCATATCCCCTATTTAAAAAGCGCTGAACAACGGACCAAACAAGACGCATGTTTTTTTCTACGAGGAGGTCTCTTGCTTGCTGATCACCGTCTTGGCTTTTTTTGATGAGCTCTTTGACTTCATCATTTGACAGCTGGGCTTTTTTAGCTTGCTTTTTTACCTCCACATCCATATGAGCAGCTCCTTTAATTACAAAGCGCTTTGCTTTTTGATAGATGCTTTGTTAAACGGATGGTCGTGCCCATTTCTGGAGATGAGTCCACCATGACATCATCCATAAAATTCTCCATGATGGTAAAGCCCATTCCAGAGCGCTCTAAGTCTGGTTTTGTGGTGAAAAGCGGCTGTCTTGCTTCCTCAAGATCGGTAATACCCATTCCTTCATCACGGATGGTGAGGTAAACGACATGATCATCTAGTGTGACATGGATGTGCACCTTGCCATCTGGATTCCCATCATAGCCATGAATGATTGAGTTTGTCACTGCCTCAGATACGACGGTCTTGATTTCTGTTAATTCATCTAAAGTCGGATCAAGCTGAGCGATAAATGCCGCGACTGTCACCCTCGCAAACGATTCATTTTGGCTTAATGCCGAAAAAGTCAGGTTCATTTCATTTCTCATGATGCCACCCCCAATGTTTGCAAAGCCGTTTGCTCAGAAGGCTCCATCCGAATAATTTTAAACAAGCCAGACATATCAAATAACCGGTTCACTGCTGGCGAGATGGCACAGACGACCATTTCCCCGCCAAGCTGCTTAATTTCTTTATATCTTCCTAAAATCACTCCGAGTCCAGAGCTGTCCATAAACGATAAATCAGCCAGATTCAGCACAATGTGGCGAATGTCCTCTGTTTCCAAATAATTCGTCACCTTTTGTCTCAATGTTTCAGCGGAGTGATGATCGAGCTCTCCTGTTAACCGAATGCAAAGTACGCTCTCTTTTACTTGAAAATCAATACCAAGGCTCATTTTTTATTCCTCCTTGCTCTAATTTCGGATAAAGAGTGTTTCTCTTTTATATGAAGTAAATCCTTCACCATGACAAAACTAGTGACCATTCGTCACATTTAGATGTTCTTTTCTTTTCCTCATAGCAAAAAGACTGCCAATTACAGCAGCCTTTCGCCTTTTATTTCCATTTTACAAAATCAGCCATCGCCCGTTTGAAGAAAGTCCAAACGCTTGCCTTTTCCATTCCTTCTTTTGCTTCTACAGGGCTTTCATGCAGCACTTTTCCATCTTTTTTCAAGACGATCGTACCAAGTTCCGTTCCTTTTGAAAATGGAGCTTTGACATCATGAGACAATTTGATTTCTTTTTTGATCTGATCCACATTTTCGCCTTTTTTCGTTAAAAGGGAGATCGGTTCAGAAGTAACGAGCTGAATGTTTTTCTTTTTCCCTTTGCTCACTTTGACCTCCGCCACATCTTGCCCTCTTTTGTAAAGCGGATGAGTCGTATATTGACTAAATGCGTAATCTAACATTTTGACTACCTGAGCGTTTCTGTCTTTCGGCGTGCTTGCGCCAAAGACAACCGCAATGACGCGCATGTTACCTTTTTTAGCAGATGCAGTTAAACAGTATTTCGCTTCACCTGTAAAACCGGTTTTCACCCCATCGACACCTGGATAAAATTTAATCAGACGGTTTGTGTTGACAAGCCAGAATTTTTTATCTGTGTTTTGCCGGAGATAGTCTTCGTAGACACCTGTGAATTTGGTGATTTGTTCGTATTTCAACAGCTCTTTTGCCATTATTGCCATATCGTGAGCTGTGCTGTAATGGTCTTTTTCAGGAAGTCCTGTTGGGTTTTGAAAGACTGTTGAGGTGAGGCCAAGCTCTTTCGCTCTTTTGTTCATCTGCTCTACGAACTGTTCTTCAGATCCTGCAATATGCTCTGCCATGGCAACTGAAGCATCATTTCCTGAAGCAATCGCAATGCCTTTCAGCATTTCTTTCACGGTCATTTCTTCTCCTGGTTCAAGGAAGATTTGTGACCCTCCCATGGACGCTGCATAGTCGCTCGTTCTGACCTTGTCTGTCATTTTCAGTTTACCCTGATCAATGGCTTCCATGATGAGAAGCATCGTCATGATTTTGGTCATACTTGCGGGTGCAAGCTTTTCATCGCTGTTTTTGTTGTAAAGCACCTTTCCCGTGTCTCGTTCTATTAAGATCGCTGATTTGGCTTCGTGTGCCAATTCTGATGTTTGTTTTTCTCCTGGTTTTTCAATCTTTTCTTTTGCTATCGCTGATGGTGAAACCATTGAGATAAGGATCATTAAAATAAACAATGCACATATATGACGTTTCAAGTGGCAGACCTCCATTATCGTAATCCTTTCTATTTTTTCCTCATACAGGCTGTTTTATTCAGAGATCGTATGATTACAAATAAAAAAGCCTTCTGCTTGGGTAGCAGAAGGCTTCTGGACACATGCTATGAAAGTTGTTTGACAATATCTTTTACTAAATCAAGAAAACTTGCTTTCACTTTTTCCGTTACTTCGATCACTTCATCATGAGACAGCGGCTGATCCAAAATACCAGATGCCGCATTGGAAATGCATGAAATACCAAGCACTTTCATTCCTGCATGACGCGCAACAATAACTTCTGGAACAGTCGACATGCCAACAGCATCTGCTCCAAGTGTTCTTAAGAAACGAACTTCAGCAGGTGTTTCATATGAAGGGCCTGTCATCCCTGCATAAACCCCTTGCTGTACAGATATGCCTAAACGCTGGGCTGTTTCTTCTGCAAGTGCCAGCAATTCTTTATCGTACGGTGCAGACATATCAGGGAAACGAACGCCTTGACTGTCATTTGGGCCAATTAATGGATTGGTCCCCATCATATTGATATGATCTGTGATTAGCATGAGATCTCCTGGACGGAATGACGTATTCACTCCGCCGGCTGCATTTGTGACAATGCATGTGTCAATGCCAATTTCTTTCATCACACGGACAGGAAACGTCACTTGCTTCATATCATATCCTTCATAGAAATGAAAACGTCCTTGCATCGCGCAAACGACAGTGCCTTTCAGCGTTCCGATCACGAGCTGCCCTGCATGTCCCTCTACTGTTGAAACAGGGAATCCAGGAATATCTTCATATTTTATTTTGATTGGATTTTCAATCTCATCTGCTAAAATGCCAAGCCCTGATCCTAAAATCAATCCAACTGTTGGTACATATGTCGATGCTTGTTTAATGTATGCCGCCGCTTCTGAAAACTGTGCTCCCACGAGATTTCCCCCTATTTGAGTTTAGATAAAAAGCTTGTTCCGTATTTTGGCATCGCTATCTTGAAATTATCTGCAACGGTTGCCCCAAGATCAGCAAACGTTTTTGCTGTTGGCAGTTCATTTGCTTCCTGATGCTTTTTGCTGTAAGCAATGAGCGGAACATATTCTCTTGTATGATCTGTTCCGTGATGAACAGGGTCATTTCCATGATCTGCTGTGATCACAAGAAGATCATCCTCTTTCAACAGGTCAAACACTTCAGGAAGACGTGCGTCAAATTCCTCTAGTGCTTTTCCATAACCCTCTGGATCTCTTCTATGTCCGTAAAGAGCGTCAAAATCAACAAGGTTTAAAAAGCTGAGTCCTGTAAAGTCTGTTTTAAGTGTATCGACCAGCTTGTCCATTCCATCCATGTTTGATTTTGTTCTAAGAGATGATGTGATCCCCTCGCCGTCATAAATATCAGAGATTTTTCCGATCGCAATGACATCGAGTCCATCATCTTTCAGTTCATTCATGACTGTACGGTCAAATGGTTTTAACGCATAGTCATGACGGTTTGGCGTTCTAACAAATGCGCCAGGCTCTCCGACAAACGGACGAGCGATAATCCGTCCAACCATATATTTTTCATCTAATGTAAGTTCACGGGCAATTTCACAAATACGGTAAAGCTCATCTAATGGCACAACTTCTTCGTGCGCAGCAATTTGCAGCACAGAATCCGCAGATGTATAAACGATTAAATCACCTGTTTTCATGTGCTCTTCGCCAAGCTCATCTAAAATTTCCGTACCAGACGCTGGTTTATTGCCAATAATACCTCGGCCTGTTTTTTCTTTTAGTTCATTTAATAGTTCATCTGGGAATCCGTCTGGAAAGACTTTGAACGGTGTGTCTATGTAAAGACCCATGATTTCCCAGTGTCCTGTCATTGTGTCTTTACCATTTGATGCTTCTTGCATTTTTCCATAATACGCAAGCGGTTTTTCATCCGCTGGAATTCCTTTGATTTCTTTAATATGACTCAGCCCAAGCTTCGCCATATTCGGCATATGAAGCCCGTTCATTTTTTCAGCAATATGTCCAAGTGTATCTGCACCTACATCATTAAAATCAGCAGCATCTGGTGCTTCCCCAATTCCTACTGAATCCATGACGACGAGGAAAATACGTTTATACTGATAATCAGGCATTAAAAAGCGCCTCCTTCAATATTCTTGTCTTTTGACCTTACAAACAGTGAGAGGTCAGACATCTCAAGTATAAACCGTTTACAAGCCAGTTGACAACCATAAACGGTGTAAACATGAAAAAGCATGACACCCGTTCACTGTGTCATGCTTTACTTATGCCCTTGGATGGAATTTGTGATACACATCTTTCAGTCTTGTTTTCGTCACATGTGTATAAATTTGTGTTGTCGAGATATCGGCATGTCCGAGCATCTCCTGTACAGCTCTTAAGTCCGCACCGTTTTCAAGCAGGTGTGTAGCAAATGAATGCCTGAGCGTATGAGGCGTTAGTTCCTTTTGAATCCCTGCTTCGATGGCTCGTTTTTTTAAGTTCTTCCAGAAGCCCTGACGCGACATTTTTTTCCCGTGATGATTGAGAAATAGGGCATCGGACGGCTGTTTTTTTAACAGCTTGCTTCTTCCCTTTTCGAGATATTCTTCAATCGCGCTTGCAGCAGCTTCACCGATTGGCACAATACGCTCTTTTCTTCCTTTTCCAAAACAGCGGACAAAGCCCATTGTGAGGTGTACATCGGCAAGGGTCAGATCCAGCATTTCACTGACGCGAATGCCTGTTGCATATAAAAGCTCAAGCATCGCTTTGTCTCGGTAGTCAAAGGGAGTGTGCTGATTTGGTGTATCAAGCAGCTTTTCGACCTCTCCTAATGATAGAACTTTCGGTAAAGTCCGCTCTGTTTTTTGCGTTTCAATGTTCCATGACGGGTCATCCGTTGTCACTTTTTCCCGAAGCAGAAATTGATGAAAGGAACGAATCGATGATAGATGCCGTACAGACGTTTTACTCGATTTTCCTTCCTCTTTTAGCTGCTTTAAATAATGAATGATATGCAGACGCGTGACATCGCGAATATCCGTCAGCTGTTCATGTGTCATTAAAAAAGACAAGTAGTTTTGTAAATCTCTTTTATAAGAAACAATGGTATTTTCAGAGAGTCCTCTCTCTACGGTCATAAAATGAATAAAGTCGGATAATTGATCGTTCAATGATTTCTACTCCCCGTTTTGATAAAAATAAATCAATCGATCTTGCCAATTGTCTTGATTCGGCTGATCCATTTCCATCACTTTAATTGCTGCACCCTCTGGTTTATCATAACGATGGTAGCTTTCATATTCTGAATTTATCCATATCATAGCATAATAGAACAGGACGGTAAAACCAGTGAACAAGATAAATACTTTGATCACTTCACCTGTTGTTTTGAGCCATTTTCGCATGATCTTCAAGTCCTTTCTCACCTTCTCATTACTTCAGCATATGCCAGGTGGGACAAGGAATATACAGCGAAAATGCAAAAAACCTCTTCATCTTAAATGAAAAGGTTCCAATTCGGATTATTTGCCGGATTCATCATCATGACACCGGTGGCAAATGCCGTGAAATGTCAATCTATGATCCTTAATTTTAAATTTCCAGTCACGTTCAATAATCTCTTCGACATCTTCTAATAAATCTTCTTCTATCTCATCGACTGTTCCGCATTCCATGCAGACAAGATGATGATGGAAGTGAGCGGCTCCTTCTTTGCGAAGATCATATCGCGAAACGCCGTCTCCAAAGTTAATTTTATCAACAACTTTCAGTTCAGTGAGCAATTCTAACGTCCGATAAACAGTAGCAAGACCAATTTCAGGAGACTTCTCTTTTACGAGGAGGTATACATCTTCTGCACTTAAATGGTCTTCTTCATTCTCAAGCAGTACTCTTACTGTGGCTTCACGCTGTGGCGTGAGCTTGTAGCTGGAAGAATGAAGCTGTTTCTTAATTCGATCAATCCTATTTTCCATTGACTTTCCCTCCTACGCCACATTACTTGATCATTATATCAAATGATGTGCTGAGAGCCAACTATAATCATTTTAAATTGATAAATAAATTGATTATTAATTAATAACAATTATAAAAGAACACCTGCCAGCTTTTTCATCAGCATGAATGATATGTACGATTCAAAAAAAGACGAAAGTGCAGCAAGCGCTAAAATCATCAGCAGAACTGATGCATACCGGCCAAACCACTGGACGGGTGCTTGACTGATGGTTTTTTTCATGAAGAGCTGTCCAATGAGACGGATGGAAAACGCAATCGCACAAGTGCCAATTACTAAATAGGCTGGAATGAGCAAAATGTTTTGCGGAAGCACCGATACGAACGAGAGAAAAAATCCACTCAGCCCCATTTGATTCACGAGAAAACCAACAGTAAACCCAACAACAATTCCTTTTAAAAAGATCATAAGAAAGATAAGCGGCAGACCAACGATGGAGATTCCCAGAATCCACATAAGGCCTAAATATTTCATATGATGCAGGAAGCTTTGTAAAAACATTTCTTTTGATTCTGCTGCTTTCTCATTTGTCAGCTGACCAAAAAATTGATTTAAATAATAGAATAAATCCTCTTTCTGGCTGAATGTCATGCTATTGACAATGATGGCCCCGAAGATCACACCCATTAAAAAGAGTACAGAGACAAATAAATAAATCGAGAGATGATCTTTTACGTGCTGAAGAAGATGCTCCTTCCAAGACTTTTTGCGCATGTGTCTTCCTCCCAAATAGTAAGGTTACTAGATTCTATGAGAGAGATTACGAAACATGACAGTTTTATCGAAAGAAAAAAGAGAAAGCAGCCTGCTCACTGCTTTCTCTTTTTCATTTATCGTGCGGCTTTTTGTACATTCACAAGCCCGGCACCATAATAAAAAGGTTCTCCAAGCTTTGTCGCCGTTTTTGACAATCTCTCGCGTACTTCATCGTTTGTCAGATTCGGATGTTTTGATAGAATGACAGCCGCAGCGCCCGCTACATGCGGTGATGCCATTGACGTTCCGCTCATGTAGCCGTATTCGTTATGAGGAATGGTGCTCAGCGTTGAAACGCCTGGTGCTGAGACTTCGATTTCCTCGCCAACAGATGAATCAAAGGCTCTTTGCTTTTTTTGGTCAACAGAGGCAACCGCCATCACTGAGCTGTATTTAGCCGGATAGTCAATCGTATTGAGAGAGCCATAGCTTCCTTCATTCCCTGCAGAAGCCACAATGAGAATACCTTTATCATACGCTCGATCTACCGCTTCTTTCAGCGCCTCAGATTCACTTGCTCCTCCCATACTAATATTGATGACATCCATGTCATTCTCAATGGCCCATTCAATCCCTTTTATGATCCAGCTATAGTAGCCGTCACCATTTTCATCTGCCACCTTGACAGCATAGATAGAAGCTTTTGGCGCAACACCAACGACACCTATCTTATTATCTAATGCGGCAATTGTGCCTGCCACATGCGTTCCATGTTCATGCGGATCAACAAGCGGATCAGACTCTGCCGGTACAAAGCTCACCCCGCCGGTGACATGTAAATCCTCATGTTTACCGTCGATGCCGCTGTCAAGAACGGCTACTTTGACATTCTGTCCAGCGTATCCTTGTTTATGTACCTTTTGTGCTTTGATGCTTTTGATGCCGTATGGAACAGTTTGACCGCTAGTTTTTGCTTTTTGGTCTTCCTCGATGAAGGTCACTTCTTTTGCTTCATTCAGTTTCTTTTTCGAAGTCTCATTCAATGACACTTTCATCATATCTATTTGCTCTATGGATTCTTTCACATGCCCGCCAGCTTCTTCTACAAGCTGTTTTTGGGTTTTGTCTTGAACGGAAGAAGAAAAGCCGATCATGTACTCTTTTTTTGCTTGCTCCTTTGCAGAAATATCTGACGCGCCAAACATGACCGATGCCACAAGCACACTTGCCATACAAAGCCCTGCTCCAAATGACTTGACGTTCACGATACTCACTCTCCCTTTCGTTTCTTTTTGTCATTTAACTACATTTTTAGACAAAAAGAATCGACCGTTTGTCCTATTTTTTAAAATTTTTCCATTTATTTGATCTAGTTGTCACAAAAAAGCAAAATAAAAATGCTTATGATCCTCTTGATAGTGATCATAAGCATTTCGTCCTTTATGTTTTTTCATCATATGCTGCAAGGCTTCTTGTTTTGTTTTTGTCTTCCTTTCGTGTGTGCTAAAATGCGGCATGTTTCCTCTCGACAGTTCTGGATTTCGGCTGTGCTGCCTTTGGATATGCTCTCGTTTTTTCTTTGCTTTGCTTTTTCCCATTTGGCAAAACCCCTTTCGTTGACGTTATGATACACGATGTTTCATAAAAAAGATAGACGTATACACGTCTATCTTTCTGTTTTCACCATATCAAGATGCGGAATCCCATCTTCATCATAAACATCTGAGACGGCCTTGAAACCAAATGATTCGTAAAATGACTTCAGGTAGGCTTGCGCCTGTATTTTGACAGTTGTTTCACCTAATTCACTAAGCTTTTCTAAAGCCTTGATGAGCAGCAGCTTTCCATAGCCTTTTTTCCGGCCCGCCTGCGTCACAAGAACGCGGCCGATGGACGCCTCTTTGTACATGATCCCGTTTTGGAAAATTCGGCAATACGCCACAATGACGCCGTTCTCTTTTGCGATGAGATGAAGCGCCTCTTGGTCCCTGTGATCAATTTCAGGGTAAGGGCATGTTTGTTCTACAACAAACACGTTGACTCTTTCCATGAGAATTAAGTAAAGATCCTCTTTTGACAATTGTTCAAATGTGTGACATGTCCATTTAATGTGACTCATGATTGATATCCACCTTACCGTACACTCCGCCTCCACCAGCGATGAGTCCGACTTCGCCCTTCCTTGCTTTGATGATGTAGCCCGCTGTCTTTTCTGGCAGAACGGCTTTTAGTTCTTGTTCTGTTGCTTGATGTAAAATATTCATCTCTGTGTGAAACACGGCTTTTAGCTTCTCCAGTGTTTTAGGTCCAACTCCCGGAATAAACTGAAGCGGAAGCTGGTGAACATAAGGAGGTCTCGTTCTTTTTTCACTTTCTTGGTCAGCAAGCTCTTCTAAACGTTCACTTACTCCTTTTGTCATCCGTGTATGTCCGCATACATGGCACTCTTTTTGATCTGGTGCGTGAGGTCTAACCCCGCATTTTTCGCAGGTCGTATGATAATACTTCCCAAGCCGCGGAGCAAGTCCATAATTTCCTGTAACAGCTCTGCCATCTTTTTCTTCAAGGGCTAGCTTGAATTCGGCAAAAGAGGCATGATCCATTTTGATTTTTGTATATTCCCGCGCGATTTTCCCTAAAGAATGAGCATCTGAATTCGTTAAAAAGGGATACCGGTTCAGCTCACTCAACTGGGACGCCATTGACGTATCACAGCTAAGACCAAGCTCAACAGCATCAATAAGGTCAGGATCAAATACTTCCGTTAAAGAAGTGTTGACCCCTTTGCCGTATAGACTTTTATGCGGCGTAAAAATATGAGCAGGAATAAACAAACCTCCCAGCTCCTTAACCTTGCGCTGAAGTGTTTTCCCATCAACATAGAGGCGCTGTGAACTCAAATGTACATTTTTCATATGAAGCGAAAGCCATGCGGAAAACTCAGACATTTTGTGTAGTGTGGGCATAAATGCCAGCACATGAATCGGTCCCTTTGAATGGTCATCATTGATTTCTAATTCACTGCCTAAAAGCAGCACTGTCTCTCCAAATGATAGACCGCCGTCATTTAGTTCAGTGTACCTGCCTTCCTCTACACCTTCTATTAATTCTTCTAGGACTTCTGGAGATTGTGCATCAATCACACCAATCATCCCCATCCCTTTACTTTCTGCTGCTTCAATAAGAATTTGATCAATTGTCAGTGACCTTGCACCTGTAATTTTGACAGCTCTGCCTGTTCTTGTTCTGCCAATATGGATATGGATGTCTGCAAAAAATTCTTTCATTTTGTTGACTCAAGTACCTCTTGCAGTTGTAAGTACTGAATGGCATAGGCTGTTTTTGCATCATAAATATGCTGCTCTTCAATGAGGTGCAAGGCTTCTTCTAATGAAACTTCCATTACTTCGACAAATTCATCTTCATCCAGCTCTCTTTTTTCTTCAAGCGGAACTAGCTGATCTGCTAGATAGATGTGAACAATTTCATCTGCAAAACCAGGTGATGTATAAAAGGCCGTCAGCTTTTGAAGCTGCTGAGTTGTATATCCTGTTTCTTCTTCTAATTCTCTTAATGCTGTATGTGCCGGCTCTTCCCCTTTTTCTAGTTTTCCGGCCGGAATTTCAACGATGGCTCTCTCTAGTGCTTTACGGTATTGTTTGACTAAGATGATTTTATTTTCGTCTGTACGTGCAATGACGGCTACTGCACCAGGATGTTTAATGATTTCGCGTTTGCCTTGTTTTCCGTTAGGCAATTCTACATCTTCAAGTACCAAATCAATGATTTTTCCGTTGTATAATTCTTTCGACGATAATGTTTTTTCTTCAAAGTCCTTCAATTTTGTCAGCTCCTCGTTCTACTTTCACTTTTTACTTCATTTATTTTAACATAGATGATTTAAGAGAAGCGAAAAGCGAAACGCTTGCTTCAATGCGCCATTTGAAATCACCTAGCTTGAATTCCTGATTTTTTTCACTTAATGTGAAAGGATAGGAGTGTGATGGAATTGAAAAAAAGACGTATTGGCACCTCAGATCTTTTAGTGAGCGAGGCGGCACTAGGATGCATGTCTCTTGGGACTGATAAAGAAAAAGCGCTCTCTTTATTAGATGAGGCCATTGATCTCGGAATTAACTATTTGGATACAGCCGATTTATATGATTTTGGGACAAATGAGGAAATTGTTGGGGAAGCCATCAAAAATAGACGGCAAGATTTGATTTTGGCGACAAAAGGCGGCAACCGCTTTGAAAAAGGCAAACCAGGCTGGGACTGGGACCCTTCAAAGGCGTACATAAAGGAAGCAGTAAAACAAAGCCTCAAGCGGCTTCAAACAGATTATATTGATTTATATCAATTGCATGGAGGCACGATTGATGACCCCATTGATGAAACGATTGAGGCTTTTGAAGAATTAGTAGAGGAAGGCGTTATTCGCTATTATGGCATTTCATCTATCCGCCCAAATGTCATTAAAGAATATGCCAAAAAGTCCAATATCGTAAGCGTGATGATGCAATATAGCTTACTCGACCGCCGCCCGGAAGAATGGTTCTCTCTTCTTGAAGAACAAAGCATTAGCGTCGTCGCAAGAGGTCCTTTAGCGAAAGGATTATTAACTGAAAAACCACTTTCTCAAGCAAGTGCAGCGATTCAAAAAAACGGCTATCTTCAATATTCATTTGAAGAGCTTCAGCAGATCATTCCTTCTTTAAAGAAAGTCGCTTATGACCTATCACTCACTGAACTGTCCATTCAGTATATACTGAAACATTCTGCGGTCAGTTCCGTTGTATTTGGCGCGAGCTCGGTGGATCAGTTAAAAGAAAACATAGCAGCAGCAAATGCACGTTCTTTAAGTGACCAAGAAGTCAAAGCAGTAACTTACTATACAAAACCGTTTGTGTATGAAGCGCACCGGTTCAAATAACAAAAAAGATCACATGATGTGATCTCTCAGATTGTAGAAGAACTCATGTTTTTCTACAATCTTTTTATTTTAGCGTATGTATGATGCTAGTGTTTCTCTATTAAAAATGAGGAGGGGCTAAAAGCCCCGTTGTCCTTATCTTGCACTTTCATAATATGCATAATTTCCAGATTTGCCTTTAAGATAAAATGTAGTACCAAAGCGACTGAAACTATTTGCAAAAGAACCATTATCTGAATACATACATAGTCGATTACTTGCGCCTTTAAAAGGGGTTACAGAACAATCTACAATTGAAGTAGCCTTTGTACTCAAATCAGCATTCGTTAAATCATTTGTAGCAAGAGCTTGTCCAGAAACAGGTAAAAGCAATCCTAAAGATAAAGCGACTCCAGCCATTGTTTTTCTCAATTTCATGTGAATCATCTCCATTCCCAAATTTTGTAATACACCTTCATTATAAGGAGAATGATCCTCTATCAAAAGGGTCTTAATGACCATATTTTCAATAAAAAGGAATTTAAATAATTCAATACTCACCTTTTTACTTCTATCTTAAACATAAGTTATGGGATTTCGTTCGTTTGACTGTAGATATCATACTGTCACAATTCTGAAATGAAGTGATGTGAAGAGGGAAGAAGCGCTTTTCTCTTTAAGCACTTCTATGTTTCTGCTGTAGATCTATCTTAAAATGATGGTATGAAAAAAAGAGAGCATCATCGCCCTCTTTTTTAGCTTTTATACTTTCTCCAGTCTAAATGGCTTTCATCTAGCAGCTCTGAAAAGCTTTTGTTTTTTTCTTTTTCTTTCTGCTGCCGAAGGAGGTCTTGTCGTTTTTGTTCTTCTCTTTTTTCTGTTTCGACGGCAAGGTTCTGCTTCATTTGAAGAAGCTGCTGTTTGACATCATCGTTTATGCCATCCTTTAATTTCGCTTGATCTTGTTTGGTCTTTTTCATTGTGCCTCTCTCCTTTTGACTTAGTGTATCATCCGTTTTATTTTCTGAGCAAGAGGCACGCCAATCTCCCAAGATGTGGTATGATCGTCATAGAAAAAACTCCGGAAAGGAAGAATCGGCTAGATGAAGAAATGGATCGCTATATTTGCCTTCATATTATGTCCACTCGCTGCAATCGGCATTTTTTTCACCAATAAAATGATGTATATTCGAAAATTAACGGTTGAAGAGCTCATCAAACGAGAATCAGATGGAGGCCATTATCATCATGAGGAATTTCAACAGCTTAAAAAAGAGAAAGTGTGTATTCCTTCAGCATTTGGTTATGATCTCCATGGCTATTTTGTGCCGTATCCACATACAACACGCACAATCGTCCTTTGCCACGGTGTTACAGTCAGTTTGATTAACTCCGTTAAGTATATGAAATTATTCCAAAAGCTCGGATGGAATGTGATGCTTTATGATCATAGAAGACATGGGATGAGCGGCGGAAAAACCACGAGTTATGGATATTATGAAAAAGAAGATCTAGCAAAGATCGTAAAGTGGCTCAGACAAAAACTCGGAGAAAGTGCCATCATTGGGATACACGGGGAATCAATGGGTGCAGTCACGACCTTGTTATATGCTGCAAAGCCGGAAGCAAACGCCAATTTTTACATAGCAGACTGCCCTTTTGCTTCTTTTGAGGAACAGCTTCTTTATCGATTAAAAACAGATTTTCGCCTTTCAGGAGAGTGGATTCTTCCACTAAGTGATCAAGTGTTAAAATGGCGGGACGGATACCGCATCCGGCAAGTTTCCCCTCTTGATGTGATTGATCAGGTGAAAGAACCTGTACTTTTTATTCATAGCCGCCATGACGACTATATCCCCTGTGAGCAAAGTCAGCAGTTATATGCACGAAAAAAGGGCGACAAACAGTTATTTATTGCGCCACACGGTGCGCATGCAATGTCTTTTAGCGAAAATAAGGAAGCTTATGAGCAAGAAATTCAAGCATTTCTTCAAAGATTTGAATTGAATGAAAATAAAAGAGGAGAATGAACAGCAGTTCGTCCCCTCTTTTTGAGCTAACTTATACGATAGTCACCACTGTTGTATGGTGTCTGCCCGCAAGCTCCATATGGCTCTCTTCCGATTGCTGCTGACTCATGACCGATAATCCTGCAGTTGCTGCCAATAAAAGAACTATCAAACTCGTTTTCATATAAATGACCCCCATTTTGGATTTTTGATATGGCTTGAATTTTCCTTTCGTAAAACCGGGTAGATACTTCAAACAGTCCAAGCTCATTGTAATAATGAGCCGCATCAAGTGCCAATTCCTCAATATCTGGGTATAAGCGCTTGTCCTCGAGCAGGTCTAATGTATCGTCTATGATTGTTATGTCTGCATCAACGTATAATGCTTTTAAGAACTGAAATTTGCAGATGTAAATTTCATCTTCTAATTCACAGGCCTTCATAATACCTTGTTGATAGAGGGTTAACGACTCTTCTATTTGTTTTTGTTTAAACAGGATTTGTGTCAGCATAAATAGTGGGTCTAGAGAGCGATTAAGATGGGTTAAATTCTCCTTTTCAAACACTTCAATAGAGTCTTTCAGATAACGGCTTGCTTCCGCAAGATCGTTCATTTGATAATAACAGTTACCTAAGTTGAAAAGGGCCGAACCTATGACTCGAGGGTTTCCAATTGAGCGTGCTCGCTTTAGAGCATTTTTAAAGTAGGGCAATGCATGTTCATAGCATTTCAAATCATCATAGTTTGCACCAATGACAAATTCACAGTGGATGATTCTCAGCGTGTACGTTCTGTAGGCAGAATACGTATCTAACGCTTGCAAGGCATAGTGCATCGAAAAGTGGGTTTGTTTCATGTGGTAGTAAATTTCTGCTAATTTAAAGTAAAATTCTGCTCTTTCTATATCATCTGATATGAGATTGAGCTTTTTTTCTGCTGAGCGGTAATAAGCAATGGCACTTAAATAGTTTCTCTGTTCAAATTCAAACATTCCTGTGAAAAAATGAACATAGTATTCAAGCATATCCGTTAATTTCGTTTGTGAATGTTCAATCGTTTCTAGCAAATTCTTAATCTCTTCATCATTCGAGGCTTTCTTTGCCGGTTCAAAATATTCAAGCATCACCTTGTGGCGAAAATCCATCAGCTGGTAAAACAATAACAAGTTTTGATCCTGCTCCATCTCCAGGATTTCCTGCTCGATCTCCGCCTTCAGCTTCTCTGCTTTCATCACATGAAATCCGCAAATCTGCCTATACCATTCGTTTATTTTGATTCCAACCTGAGGCGATGACAGCTTGAGCTTCAATTCACTTTAGCACCTCCCTTCTCATATACGATACATGTTGTATTCTATCACATTTCCTCGAATGGAAGAAATATGAAATGTCATTTTTCGCAAAGTTTTCGGTATCCCGCAATTAACGCTACAAATGCCTATTTTTCGGCATTTACAGCCATTATTTTTTTATTTCCAGCTTGCTCATTTTGTCGAATTGTTTGTTGAAAAACGGCTTTTTCCGTTCCCAAAAGATCATTTTCCGGATTAGACAGCCATGCGGTTTGATGAGATGATGAACGCACGAAAAAAACCCTTCCGAAAAAGGGCTTTTATAATACATCTGTTACTTGGTCCATATTCTCTTTGATCCAATTGACAGCTAATTCGAGCGTTGGAAATTCTTCTGTTTCAAATGTGACTTCATCCTGAAGAAGCCAAACGTCCTTTTTCACCGAATCCATTCCACCTATTGACCAGTGCAAAAGGCTATAGGGATGATTGTTATTTAAAAACGACACCCATGTTTTATTTTGTGCCGTATTTTGTATCACTTTTAGCTTTTGATCCACTACATTTCCACCTTACTTTACAAGTATACCCATTCTCGGGCTGAGTATTTGTTGAGGACTTTTCAACATGAGTGTGTTGGCTTTTTCGTTAAAATCAATCGTCATTTCCTCGTCAAAAAAGACCTTTTGTGCTGTGTGTATGTACAGCTTAAAGAGCTGATTATGCTTGAGTTCTTCCCATTCGCCTGTTCTTTCACCTGTAAGCCAAATCATTGGGACACCGCTTACCGCACAGCCGCACCCATCTGAATCATATCGAAGGAGCAGTTCTTTTGTTTCATGCCCTGCTTGTTGTTTTGTAAGGAACGCTGCTGCTGGTTCTGTTATATGAATATACATGCCGAACATCCTTTTTTCGTTGATTGTTACATTGTAACATATCAGTCATCAATTAAACATGTTCACGCCCTGTTAGCTCTTATGTCTGATCATTTGTCTTTAACTGGTCTGACCAATTGTACGCTTCTTGTTCAATTTCTTTAATGAGCTCATCTTTTCCTTTGATATAACTTGCCATATCTTCAGGATAGGCTTTTGCCAATTGACGCTTTTTATCTGCATAGGCTTTGGCACGATCAGGTGCAGCTTTTAAATAATCTCGGAACACCAAATGCCTTTTTACATCATCATGGCCGGCTTCATAGGCGTGAACGTGATGTGTTCGGTTCAAGCCGCCTTTTCTAAAAAAACGTCTTCCCTTGAGTCCATTTTCTCCGAGCGGTTCATATCCAAGCTGGCGAAACAGGGGGTTACACTCATCTAACGTGCTGATATGCTTCACCTCTAGCAAGATATCAATAATTGGCTTAGCCGCCATTCCTATGACTGACGTACTGCCAATATGGTGGCCATATACCCAGTTGTCGCCAACTATCTTTTTCAGCTTGTCATGCTCATCTTGAAATTGTTTTGGCCAGCTCGATTGGTATTCAATCACTTCCACCTTTCGAAGCATCAAACGTTCCATCTTTGTTAACATCAGCTTGTTTTCCACCTGCAAACGGGCCTTTTGTTTAAACCCTAGTTTTTCATAAAGCTTAATTGCTGGTGTATTTGCCTCTGCTGTTGTGAGCTCGATTGTTTTTTGATACTGGATAATGGATTGCAGGAGCGCTGTCCCGATTCCTTGATTGACATGATGTGGGTGCACAGCTAACCGGCTGAGGATGATCCGATCATCATGCAGTTCATATGAAGCGATTCCTAACAAATGCCCCTCTTTTTCAAAGCCTATGAAAATCTCATCTGTTTCTATTATGTCTTGAACCGTTTCTTTTAAGGGCGGTAAATCTTGATAGCCAATTTGTTCTGCCTCCCGCTGATATGCAGCCAATTGGATATGTAACAGCTCTTTCGCTTGTTCTTCATTTTTTTGATCCAGTCTGATGATCATGCTTTCGCCTCCAGCTTTTTCACAAATAGCACCCGGTCTTCATGAATGCCGTCGTAATCTGAAAAAACTGAAATACCATCCACTGTTTTATCTCCCTTTTCTATCTGAAAACCGAGCTTTGTATGGTAAGCAATCGAGACTTTATTGACAGGAGCTGTAATAGCCTTAATCGTTGTTCTTCCTTCCTTTTCAACCGCTTCATAAAACGCTTGATAGAGAATTTTGCCAATCTTCAATTTCCGGTGGTCTGGATGTACCCCAACAAAGTGAATATACGCTTCATCTGAATGCGATTGCGATAAAAAACCGACTAGAAAGCCGATCAGTTCACCTTTTTCAACAACGACAAAACTTGTTTGCTGAAAATGTTCGAAAAATAGCTTTGGCAATTTCGCGCGTAAATCTCTGCCTCCCCACCAGCTTTGAATGACGGATGTGACCGCATAAAAATCTGACGGCTTCACTTGACGTATCATGATGGCCTCGCCCCTTTTCATTTTTAGCTGTACCGCTCTTTTTTCACAAAAATCAACTGTTTCAATAGTCTACCTGTCTGATCAATTGTTTGTAAAGGTGATGTATCAGCCTTTTTTCCTTTCAGCTTTGTTGGTTCTTCGTTCTTTTGCTGTCATCTCCTTTTAAATCTTCACACTTATTTCAAAAAGTTCACTTTTTATGCGAAAGATCCATTCTTTTGTTATGTTAAAATTGTTCATATAAGAAATGTAACAAATGTTTATTGGAGATGATGATATTGGTTTGGATTGTTACTTCACTTGTTGTGTTTAGTCTTTTAAAGCTGCTTGTCACTTCGCTGCCTTCGGGTGTTGTTGAACGCCTTTTTAGTCGTTATGCGGTGCATGCAAAAGTAACAAGTGATCAAACAACGATGACGTTTCAAGGACGTCCACTCGATGATCAGCAAACATCCGAAATTATTCAACATTTTAATGATGCGATCTTTATTGAACGCTATTATATTTATCCTGGTGACGAAGAGCGTTTTCTTCATCCGCAGGAAGGGCCGGCGCCGCTTACCATGCAAACAAAGCTTGGCAAGCATGATGTAACCCTTTATCTGTATCATTACGATGACCACGTGGATGTGGTGCGGCAGTTTACCCATAAGCCTAAGAAAAAACTAACGGCCTATCGTTTGCGTTCTGAGCCGCTCCAAACATCCAACAACTTGGCACATGCTTAAAATGACTCATTTTACCCAGATGAGACGAAGTGGAGACACTTCGTCTTTTTTGTATGGATTTACACTCTTCTCTTTGAATGATTTACCAGTATCAATTTCACCTTCTGGCGGTTAAAATGTATACAGAACATACGTTCTAAGAGGTGAAAATCATGAATGAACGAGCCATTCTGCTTGTGGATATGCAGTCGTTTTATGCGTCAGTCGAAAAAGTGGAGGCTCCCCATTTGAAGGATGTGCCGCTCATCGTCTCAGGAGATCCCGAGCGGCGGAGCGGGGTCGTACTTGCGGCCTGCCCGCTCGCTAAAAAACGGGGCGTACAAAATGCATCAAGATTATGGGAAGCAAAGGAGAAATGCCCTGAAGCCGTCGTCGTACGTCCACGTATGCAGCGCTACCTTGATGTCTCTGTCATGATGACAGAACTGCTTGAACAATACACAGATCTTGTCGAACCCTATTCAATTGATGAACAGTTTCTCGATATTACGGGAAGTGTGACACTACTCGGTTCGCCGCGCGAGATCGCTCAAAATATACAAACGACCATTATGAACCAGACAGGCATTTACGCACGTGTTGGCATTGGCCCTAATAAAGTGCTCGCTAAAATGGCCTGTGACCATTTTGCTAAAAAAAACAAATCTGGCATCTATGAACTTCGTGCAGACCGGGTTGCGGCTGATTTATGGCCGCTTCCGATTGGAAAATTATTTGGCGTCGGCAAACGGATGGAGCACCATTTAAAACGAATGGGCATCAGTACCATCGGGACGCTTGCTGCTTATCCGTTAGACCGGCTAAAAAAACGCTGGGGAATCAACGGGGAGCTTCTGCAGCGAACTGCTTTAGGACACGACCCTTCCCCGGTCACTCTTCACACACATGATCAGCAAAAAGCGGTTGGGCATCATATGACCCTTCCCCATGATTATGCGTCCTTTGAGGACATCAAAGTCGCCCTTCTTGAATTGAGTGAAGAAGTGGCAAGACGTGCGCGCTTTAAGCATTATGTTGGGCAAACGGTGTCTGTTGGCGTAAGAGGCGCTGATTTTTCTCATCCGACTGGATTTCATAGACAAATCAAGCTCCATTCACCCACACAATACGGAACAGATATTGCAGAAGCAGCTATTCAGCTATGTCAGCAGCACTGGGACGGCCAGCCCATTCGCAGTGTAGGTATTACTCTCTCGCAGCTGCAGCCTGACAGCCAATATCAGCTGAGTTTATTTGATCACCATTTCAAAAAAGACAGACTCAGCAAAGTATTTGATGCGATCCATATGAAGTATGGACCTGCTGCACTCTTGCACGCTTCGTCACTAACAAGCGCAGGGCAGGCGTATCACCGCGCCGAAAAAATTGGTGGACATTACAAATAACGGAGGCGAACAGCCATGAATCCCAATAAATTAACACCTGGATACAACATCATGTGGGAATCAAGCCGAATGATGCTCCCAGAGCACCGTGAACAGCTGCTTGCTCAAAAACGGAAAAAAAAAGAATACACACCTCCTTCGCTGAGTACTGATCAGCTAGAGGAAATGAATTTTTTGATCACACAGTCGATTACAGAGGACCAAGCGATTTGCGTGACATATGCTGCAGCAGGTATGAAACAGCAGTTTTGGGGCTGGGTGAAAACCATTCATTATGAAACGCAGCGCATAAAAATCGTCAATGATGAAGATGTTCTCCACCTGTCCTTGCAGCAAATTGTCGCGATTGATCTTGATTAAATTGTCTTTAAATGACCATACGAATCAGAAGATCTAAAAGACTAGAAGCATCGGCAGAAAAAAACATGCTCTCCAAATTTGCGAGCTATTCGGGCCTCCTCTGCCATATGACGGATGTCTCCTCCATCAAATTGTGTATTTAATTTGCACAATTTTTCATGTATGATTGGAACATCTTAACACTCAGGGGAGAAACATCATGAAAAATAACTTACGTACTTTACATCCACTTAGTTGGACGATCATCATCGGCACCATATTCGGCCGAATGGCGACGTCCATGAGCATTCCTTTTTTGGCCGTTTATTTGACACAAGTCAAAGGGGCTTCAGCTTCTTCAGCTGGGTTAATCATTGCCGTCAGCTCCCTTATTGGGATCGTGGCGAGTTTTTACGGCGGCTATGTTTCTGACCGAATCGGCAGGAAAAAGGTCATGCTTCTATCCATCTTCGGCTGGACACTTGTCTTTGTTGGCTTTGCGTTTGCAGATGCCATTTGGGTCTTCTTTCTCATGAACGCTTTAAATGGACTGTGCCGGGCACTGTTTGAACCGACGTCTAAGGCACTCTTATCTGATGTCACCCCATCAAGTATTCGGTTGTTTGTTTTTAATTTACGGTATACGGCCATTAATATCGGGGTGATCTTCGGCCCGCTGCTTGGCTTATATCTCGGGTCATCGAAAACAACGTTTCCATTTCTTGTCGCTGCCTTCATTTATTTGTTATATGGATTAACACTGGCCTGGCAATTTCAGAAGCATCCAGTTGCTGCTCCAGAAAGTACGAAACAAATCAGCGTCAAAAAAGCCCTTTCCATTATCCAAAAAGATACGGTCTTTAGCATCATCCTCATCGGCGTTACCTTATGTTCGTTCGGGTATTCGCATTTAAGCTCAACGCTGCCTCAATACTTATCAGCGTCACCTATGATTGAGGATGGTCCTAAACTGTTTGGATATCTTTTATCTTTAAATGCAGTGGTTGTCATTGTCGTACAATATCCGCTCATTATGATTGCGAAGCGCTACTCCACCATTTTGTCGCTGACCACCGGGAATATTCTTCTTGCCGGCAGTTTGTTTGCCATTGCTTTTTCACAAAGTCTCGGCATGCTTGCTTTCATCATTGTCGTGTTTACGATTGGAGAGGTTCTGCTGTTTGCGATGATGGATCTTTTTGTAGACAATATTGCAAAGCCTGAAGTGAAGGGATCGTACTTTGGGGCGATGGGATTTTCTCAGCTCGGCAGTGTCATCGGACCATTTGTCGGCGGACTGTGCATTGACTATTTTGGCGCAGCCCATCCCCTCTCCATTTTTACGGTCTTGTCAATGATCACCATCGCAGGCGTTCCATTCTTACTCATTGGATATTACCGTCTAAAAAAGCGATCGGCAGCAGCCCTAGCTGTTAAAGTAAGTGGAGATCATTAAAAAAACCGCTCTCTCGTTTGAGCGGTTTTTTCTTTATACCCGGCGGATGGCGATCTCTTCCACCTTATGCTGATCCCCTTTTTTCAAAATGAGATCAGCCCGATATTTTGTCGGTAAAATATTTTGATATAAATTAGGGCGGTTCACGGTATTCCAAATGGTGCTTGCCATTTGATCTGCCTCTTCATCCGTCAAATCTTTATATTGATGAAAGAAGGATTCAGGGTCTTGGAAGGCTGTTTCTCTTAACAAACGAAACCGTTCTTTATACCATGATTGAATTTGCGTTTCAGCGGCGTCTACATAAATCGAAAAATCAAAGAAATCGGATACAAACACACGCGGTTCATCCTTCAGATCATCCAGCGCTGGTGATTGGAGCACATTGATTCCTTCAATAATGACAATATCCGCATCCTCTACTGTTTCATACACCCCTTCAAGCCGGTCATAGGTCAAATGCGAATATACCGGGGCATGCACAGTTTGTTTACCTGATTTTAATTCATTCAAAAAAGACAGCAGGGCTTTGACATCATAGCTTTCCGGGAAGCCTTTCTTTTCCATCAGCCCTCGATCCTTTAATTCTTTTTGAGGATATAAAAAGCCATCTGTTGTCACAAGACTCACCTTCAGCCCATCTCCAAGCCTAGATAAAAGCGTTTCAATGATACGAGCCGTTGTGCTTTTCCCGACAGCTACACTTCCAGCAATCCCAATTAAAAAGGGAATTTTGGCATGATGCGGGTAGTTTAAAAAGGCATTCACATGCTGGTTTTTTTGTTTTTCTGCAAAGACATGTAATGTCAGAAAACGAATAAGCGGTATGTAAATATCTCGAACTTCTTCAAGCGATAAATAGTCATTTAACCCTTGCAGCGCTCTTGCTTCCTCTTCTGAAACAGATACCGGCATATATTCTCCAAGAGCTGACCAGGCCTCTCTCGTATGGCGCGTATATAGCGTATTAAAATCTAGTCGCGTGTCACTCAAAGTCTTTCCCACCAATCTTCACTAAACTCGTAACCCAAAAAGACGATAATCCGATTGTAGCTTAAAATGAAGGCGCTGTCTTTATTTTTCAACGAAAGTTTGTTTGTTTTGCGAAAAAAAGCATTAAAAAAAGGAATATGAGGGTAAATAAGAGTATTCAGTACGATAGATAGAAGGGAGCACACTAAATGAAATATGTGATGATTGGCGGAGATGCGGCTGGAATGAGCTGCGCTATGCAAATATATAGAGAGGATCCAAATGCATACATTGTTGCTTTTGAAAAAGGAGAGATTTTCTCATATGGACAGTGCGGACTCCCCTACTTGATCGGCGGACTCATTGATGATCACAGAAAGCTGATCGCACGCAGTGCTGAAACCTTTCGTGAGAAATATGGAATTGACGCCAGATGCTTACACGAAGTGACCTCCATTGACCCAGAGCAAAAAACAGTGGCGGGTCATCATACGAAAACAAAAGAACCCTTTACAGAAAGCTACGACCGCCTCTTAATTGCGACAGGAGCAAGCCCTGTCACACTGGATTTAGACAGCCAGCCATTAGAAGGCGTACACGTATTAAAAACCATCCCGCATGCGCTGTCCATTTTAGAACATTTAGAAAAGGATATCACACATGTCACGATCATTGGCGGTGGATATATCGGCCTTGAAATGGCTGAAAATTTAAAAGCGCTCGGAAAAAACGTACATATCATTCAGCGGGGAGCAGCACTCGGCCCGGGCTTTGACTCCGATATGGCAAAATATCTTAAAGAAGAGGCTGACGCCAAGGGCATTCACGTATCGCTTGGAGAAACGGTACAGCAATTAGAAGGCAAGTCACATGTCACAGCTGTTATCACAGACAAACAAACCATACAAACAGATATGGTCATCATGGCCATCGGTGTCACTCCGCAAACCTCCTTTTTACATCATACCGGAATCAAGCGTCTTCAAAATGGCGCTATTGCAGTAAATCAATACATGCAAACCAATATAAAAGACATTTATGCTGCCGGTGATTGCGCGGCAACCTATCACCGCATCAAAAAATCACTGGATTATATTCCGCTCGGCACAACTGCGAATAAACAAGGGAGAATCGCAGGATTTCATATGACAGGGACAAACCGGGCGTTTCAAGGCGTGACTGGAACAGCCGTCATGAAATTTATGGACGTGACAGCGGGACGAACAGGCTTATCAGAAAAAGAAGCAAAAGAGGCGGACATTCCTTTCTCCGTCATCACCATTGATAGTACAGATCACGCGAAGTATTACCCAGAAGCGCAGAAAATGAAAGTGAAACTGATTTACAGAAGCGATGACCATACCTTGCTTGGTGCCCAAATCATCGGCAGAAACGGTGTAGATAAACGGATCGATATCGTGGCGGCTGCCCTTTACCAAGAGCTGACCATAACAGATCTTGAAGATTTAGATATTAGCTATGCACCGCCGTTTAACAGTGTATGGGACCCGCTTCAGCAAGCGGCAAGACGGATATAGAAAGTGTCACAATGAAGCCATACCTCAAAAAAAGAAACCAGTTCAAAACCGGTTTCTTTTTTGTTATTTTTTCATCATTGCTTTTCGTGCTGCTTTTTCAAATAAAAATGGGAATAACTGATACAATTTGCTGCCAGCGTTCATCCAGCCGGGCAGATTAATCTCTCTCTTTTTCGTCATCATGGCAGATACGACCTTCCCTGCCACCTTGTCCGCACTCAGCATCATAAAATCAACGTTCTTCACATATTCACCGCTGCGGTCAGCAATGGTAAAGAAGTCTGTGGCAATCGGTCCTGGATTGACCGTCGTCACGTGAATGCCTGAGTCTGCCAGCTCCATTCTGAGGCTGTTTGAAAATCCAAGAACGGCATGCTTTGATGCGGAATAAATAGCTGATTTGGGAGTCGCAATCTTTCCTGCCTGGGATGCGATATTGATAATATGTCCCTGCCCTCTTTGCTTCATCTCAGGGATGACTTTTTTCGTGCAGGCAATTAAGCCAAACACATTCACCTCAAACATCGACACCATTTCCTCTATGGAGGCATCTTCGACGAGATCGAATACGCCAAAGCCGGCATTGTTGACCAAAATATCGACCGGCCCCACTTCTTCATACGCGCGATCAATGTCCTCAAGCTGGCTGACATCAAGCTGAGCGATGTGACACACCCCGCCAGCACTCATAATTTTTTCTTTCACACTAGTAAGCTTTTCCACTCGTCTTGCTGAAATAATGACTTCTGCGCCTTCTTCTGCTGCCAAGTACGCCATTTTTTCACCAATGCCCCCAGATGCGCCAGTAATCCAAATCCTTTTTCCTGTCAATCGCCCCATGTGTCTCACTCCTTAGTTTGCTCTGTAATAGACGATTCCGTCTTTTTGCATTTCTTCAATTCGCCCAGCCTCTAAGAGCACATCCAGCTGCCCGACTGTCTCAGACATCGTTAAAAACAAGGCCTCTTCATACATCACAGGAAATAGCTTGCGGCAAAGATGAAAGGCCGTCATTTCTTTTTGTTTAAGCAGCTGATACATCGTATTTGCTCGTTTCTCTTGTTTTTTAAATCTTTCTTCAATCAATTCATGATGGGACGTGATGAGCTGACCGTGTCCTGGATAAATCGTCTTGATTGGCAGACGCAATAACCGATTGAGTGATGCTTTATATTGAAGCAGTGATTTTTGACGTTCCTCGCCCTCATATGGTGCTTCCATTAACGGATTTGAAGAAATGGTCGTCAAAAGCAGGTCGCCGCCAATAAAATTCCCCGTTGTTTCATCTAAAAAGGAAAGATGAGACTGTGCGTGTCCGGGTGTTTCCATCACAAAGAAGTGTTCATGCCCGCTTAAACGATCACCTTCTTTTATGATCTCATCTACATGTGAAGTACAAGAATATGTATAAGATTGCTTCACCATTTTTTCACACTCATTTTGCCGAAGCGGGACACCTAACTGCTGAAAAAAAGGAATCATAAAGTCCACTTGGCGCTGCTTAAACACTGGATCCTGACTAATATACGGCTCATTTAGCTGGTGTCCGATCACACGGACATGAGGTTTCATCAGATTTAACAGACCGACATGATCTGCATGATGATGGGTCAGCACCACCTGATCAATATCGTCTATCGATAAACGATGTTCCTTTAATTGCGTGACAAAAGCATGCTCTGCCTCTTCTGTCATCGGCCCGCAATCTACTAAGGTTACGGCCTCTCCTTTTAATACATATGCATACACATCCCCAACAGCAAACGGCGTCGGGATGGATAATTGAATGATCTCTTCTTTCACTTTTATACGTCATCTCCTGCTTTTTGACTCATGATTGTGGGGACTTAAGCCTTCTTACTTCATTGTATCTTGCAAAAGGCAGACTGTCATGCGGTTTAGACGGGCAATTTTTTTAACTGCCCCTATTGACATAAACTTGTCCATCGTTGCATAATGAACAACAAATATATGATGCGCGATGACAAGGATTAGTAAGCAAAATAATGATGCAAGAGAGTGAGGTCCGCCGGCTGAAAGACTTCACCATCCTCTTATTTGCTGAACCTGCCCTTTGAGCTGTTAGGCAAACCTAAACGTTTCCCGCGTTAAGGGACTAGAGCTGAGTATGCATGTTTGCATGCTAATTGAGGGTGGTACCGCGAAAAACCTTTCGTCCTTTTCAGGCGAGAGGTTTTTTTATTTTCTACAAGGAGGAGCAGCTTATGAGTAAAATTGGATTTATCGGCGCAGGCTCAATGGCAGAGTCTATGATCAAAGGTTTATTAAAAAGCGGCATGATGTCGAATGAAGATATCATTGTCACAAACAAAACGAATGAAAAACGATTAGAGGAATTACAGGCGCGTTATGGGGTCAAAACGGATTTCGCTCGGTCCTTTATTTATGAAGAAGCGGATATTCTCGTTTTTGCCTTAAAACCGAAGGATGCAGAAAGCGGAATTTCTGAAGTCCGTCCTCATTTACATGGACAGCTGATCATTTCTATTTTAGCGGGTATTTCTATTGAAACGATTCAACACTATGCTGGCGGAAAGAGTGCAGTCGTTCGTGCGATGCCAAATACATCAGCGGCGATTCAGCAGTCAGCAACTGGTATTGCCGTAAGTCATGAAGTGACAGAGGAGCAAAAGAAAAAGGCCGTCGAGCTGTTTGAAACGATCGGGCATGTCACAGTATTAGATGAATCGCAGCTAAATGCTGTGACAGCCATCGCAGGCAGCGGCCCTGCCTTCATTTATCATTTGATTGAAGGAATGGAGCGAGGTGCTTCAGAACTTGGAATGGACCAAGCAACTGCGAAATTACTCATTTGCCAAATGATTGCGGGCGCCGCTAATATGCTTCAAGACAGCGGAAAAGAGCCGGCCGAACTGCGCAAAGAAATCACAAGTGAAGGCGGAACAACAGAAGCCGGCCTGAACACACTGGCTGCCTATCAATTTGAAGAGGCCGTTGTCGATTGTGTCAAAACAGCCACTAAACGCGCAGCAGAATTAAACGAAATGTTTTCAGCAAGTACGTATAAATGAAATTGAAAAGCACCTGTTTTGATGACAGGTGCTTTTCACTGCCTCATTGACATGATGGCTTTGATTTGATCCAGATGATGTTGTTCATGTAAAGCGATGGTTTCAGCTAATACTTGGATGGTCATCACTCCTTCTTCCGGATGCAGACCTGATTGTTCCCATATATCTTTTTCTAATAGCCGAAGCGTGTTGTTTCTTCTCTCTTTCATCCGTTTGATCAATGCTTTGATCTCCTCTGCGTTATACCATTCATACGCTCTTTCTCTCACATATATTTCAGGATCATATGATTGAAAGGGCGTGTGATGATCTGATATCGCCTGCTCTATCCGCTCTGACCAGACTTCTTCTGTGTCATACAAATGCCCGGTGAGCTGCTTAATTGACCATTTCTCCTCCCCTAAAGATTGATCCAACATGTGCTCATCACAAGCCTCCACTAGCTTCTCTAGTTCACTTATACTTTCCTGAAGTGATGTGATGATGTCTGTTTTTGTTAATTTCCCAGTTTCCATTTAATTTTCTTACCCCCCTTCAAATAAATGTAAGTCTTCTTTAATATCATTTTCTATTTATTAAATAGAAGCCCTATCATCAAGATAGAGCTCTTCATTACACCTACTTATTTTTTCTCTAATAAAGCATGAATCGTTGATTCTAGCAATTCTGGCAAAATGCCAAAAGAGAACGGGACGTGCAGCCGCTCTGTCCATTTGTGCGGGTCCTTTCCTAGTGGACCTACGTTGATGACTGGAACGTAAAGGGCTTCCTTTTCTCCTTGTGGTAAAGAATAGCCTTTTTGGTAAAGCGGCATATTGGTTGTATAATAACCTACTTCCTGCTTCTCGAGCTGTAAGTAACTTAAATCAGACAATCCCGGGAAATATTTCACTTCCTCTACTTCAAGTCCATACACCTCTTTTGCCTCTTTTTGAATCTTCTTTAATGTCGTCTGAATATGCGGATCTTCTGTTGAGGACACAGAAGGGTAAAATGGCGGACTATAAAATAGCACAATCAGCGGCCCTTCTTCCTTACAGAGTGTCGTCAGCTCCGAGACAATTTTCGTTGAAAAATCACGATCTCCAAGTTCACCTCGGTTGGCGAATGCATAGTTGACAATGCGCTCAACTTCCTGTTCACCAGAGCGTTCTGCGGCTTTTTGATACAGCTCGTGATACGTAAGAACCGTCACCTGAGTGTCAATTGGAGTAAAGTGTTTAAAGCGTTGAAAGTCCGCTGTTTTCTGCTGAAGATTGGCCTCGATTTGGTCTGCTGCTTGTTTCGCAGTTTCATAGAGAAGTCCGTGCAGTTCTTCACTTGAACGTTTCATCATGAGCACATTAAATAAAGATACGGCTGTGTGAGGTGTTTGAACGGAATAGGCTTCTTTCAAGTCCTTTTGCATTAAGTTCGTTGGAGGCGGTGTTACTTCACCATCTACTTCCTCACAATAATCACTATTGAGCTCTAACAGCCTGTTTAGTTCAGATACCATATAATTCGCATTTAAGCCTGAGAAAGGCTCTCCTACATGTGTTTCAATCCCTTTACAGAAAAATCCGGCTAATACCTTTCCTATACTGCCTGTATAAATATAATGATGTTCATCCCCTGGATACTTTTCAAACATCGGCTCACTGTTTAAACACGCGCTATAGTCAAGATCATGTTTTTCTTTAAGCTCTTTTAATTTCGGCACAGCCTCAAGCATTCCTTGTGAATTCACTTCTTCATCAGGAACTGTGACGAGCAGGACATTTCCATCAAATGTTTCTGTCATCGCTCTTTCCAGTATAGAAAGCTGCACGGTGAGACCTGCTTTCATATCCATGGCCCCTCTTCCAAACAGCCAGTCGCCTGAAGCAAGGTCCTCTCTTGCCTTCTTTGGAAGAAGCTCACTTTTTTGCGAAAAGGAAGCCATTAACTCTTCAGGCTTGCATGCCATGTTTTGAAATTCGCCGTAATCTTCTGTATCGACTACATCAAAGTGACTAAGAAGCAGCACGGTACGCCGCAGCGTACTGCGCTTCACAAGTGCCGTTAAATAATACCGGCCATCTTTCATCGGATGCAAAGCCAAATGATGAGGGTTCTGCTCAAAATAAGGCCGCTCCCTTAGCAAATAATATAAATATTCCGCTAACGCGACTTCTCCTGTTGTACCTGATATGCTTTCATACTGCATAAGAGTTGTCAGGAGCTCCCTTAGTTCACTCTCTGTTTGCCATTTCATCCGTTCTCCCCCTTTGATGTCTCTATCTCTCCATTATACAAAAACGTGTATAAAAGCTATATTCTTTGAGCACCTTTTATGACGAAAGTTTGAATGGCTGTTATAATCGGCTATACAATTCCATGAGGAGGCGAAGGTATTTGGAAACAAAACTCTTTTCACCTTGGACATTAAAAGGTGTTACACTGAAAAACCGCATCGTGATGTCCCCGATGTGTATGTATTCATCCTATGACCGTGATGGGAAATTACAGCCTTTCCACTTCACACATTATATTTCCCGTGCACAAGGTCAGGCTGGTCTCATCATGGTGGAAGCAAGTGCTGTATCTCCTGAGGGAAGAATTAGTGATCAAGACCTCGGTATTTGGAGCGATGAACACATCGAAGGATTCGCTTCATTAAACGAACAAATCAAAGCATACGGAACGAAGACAGCCATCCAGCTAGCCCATGCAGGACGTAAGGCTGAACTTGATGGAGACATTCTTGCACCATCAAGCATCCCATTTGATGAAACATCTAAAACCCCTGTCGAGATGTCTGTTGATCAAATCAAAGATACCGTTCAGGCGTTTCAGGATGCAGCTGTACGGGCAAAAAAAGCGGGTTTTGACATCATTGAAATTCATGGTGCACATGGCTATTTGATCAATGAATTTCTTTCACCGCTGGCGAACCACCGAACAGACGATTATGGCGGTTCACCAGAGAACCGTTATCGTTTCTTAAGAGAAGTCGTAGACGCAGTCAACGCCGTATGGGACGGACCTTTATTTGTCCGTGTGTCGGCTTCTGATTACACGACAAAAGGACTTGATATTGCAGATTATATTGGGATTGCCACTTGGCTCAAAGAGCAAGGTGTCGACTTAATTGATGTCAGCTCAGGTGCTGTCGTACAGGCGAAAATCAACACATTCCCCGG
The DNA here is from genome assembly GCF_038593285.1 of Bacillus sp. FSL R5-0712. Classification (NCBI taxonomy): domain Bacteria; kingdom Bacillati; phylum Bacillota; class Bacilli; order Caryophanales; family Bacillaceae; genus Bacillus; species Bacillus sp. FSL R5-0712. The sequence continues at coordinate 2,183,078 of NZ_CP151981.1, forward strand.
CTACCAAGTAACATTTGCAGAGAAAATAAAAGAAGGAGCCGGCATTCAAACAGCAGCTGTCGGTCTGATTGTATCTGGTGTACAGGCAGAGGAGATTTTACAAAATCAGCGTGCGGATTTGATCTTTATCGGCAGAGAATTTTTACGGGATCCATACTTCCCGAAAACAGCTGCTCAAGAGCTCCGTACATCCATCGAAAGCCCGCGTCAATATGATCGCGCTTGGTAAAAGCTCTTAGGAAAAAAGGTGTCTATTTTTCGAAATAGGCATCTTTTTTGTTTTTAAGAGAAACATATCTGCCTTTTGTGCCGTCTTTTAGCTAAAGAACCACTTAGAGGAGATGGAAGAATGAATTCGGCAATGATTGAAAAAATGTATCATATAGATGGACACCACTTTTATACAAAACATCGTCAAGGCAAAAGGCAAGCCACGATTATCTTTGAAGCAGGCTACGGCATTTCTAGTGACACGTGGTCGAATATGGCACGTGATATTGACCCAGAGCTTGGGGTTTTCTTATACGACCGTTTAGGAAATGGAAAGAGCAGTGAGAGCGGTGAAGGAAGAACCTTGCATGACCTCGCTGATGATTTAGATGCACTGCTGAAAGAAGCCAATATTCAGCCGCCATTTCTTATTGTCGCTCACTCATTTGGCTCTCTTGTCAGCCGGTTATGGGCAAGCCGCAGAGGAGATGATGTCATTGGTATGGTGCTGTTAGACCCGGCAAGTGAGGAGCAAGAGCAGGTGATCCTGCCGCTTTTATCAAAGGAAGAACGCACTTCATATATGGCGCAGTTTACAGCAGAATGTACGCATGAGGACTTTCAGCAAATGCTAAGCACAATCAAAGAGGAGCAAACCCATTATGGAATGATGCCGCTTCTTGTCATTTCATCAGGTAAGAGCCGATTGTTTCACCCAGCTCATGAAGCTTGGCTCAGACTTCATAAACGCATGCTGTCTTTGTCATCCCAAAGCGGATGGATTCAGGCGCAAAACAGCTCGCACTATATTCATCATGATGAACCGCATATTGTACAGCTTGCTATCTATGATGTATGGTGCGCAGCCAAACAACCTGTCTCCTATTATCAAACTGCTAATTAAAATAAAAAACTCCTTGACCCGTTATGAGTCAAGGAGTTTCTTTTATTTATGCCGTTGGAGCAGATTGACTTTTTTCTGAAAGCAGCTTTTCAATACTGACAAGCTGAACACATAATGTAAAGATGTCAATCGCTTGCTCTAGTTCTTCAAGAGTCGGGAATGTTGGTGCAATGCGAATGTTACGATCAAGCGGATCTTTTCCATATGGGTATGTTGCACCTGCACCTGTCATTGTGACACCTGCTTCTTTTGCTTTTTGCACAACAGCTTTTGCACAATGATCAAGTGTATTTAAACTAATGAAATATCCGCCATTTGGCTTGTGCCATTCAGCGATATCTTTTCCGCCAAGTTTTTCGTCAAGAATGGAAAGAACGAGGTCAAATTTTGGCTTAATGATAGCTGCATGCTTTTTCATATGTTCCTTCAAACCTTCTGGATTTTGGAAGAAACGAAGATGTCTTAGTTGATTAATTTTGTCTGGTCCGATCGTTTGAATCGATAATTGCTTTTGAGTGAAGCTTACATTGTCAGGGCTAGACGCCATCAGTGCAACACCTGAGCCTGGGAATGTAATTTTAGACGTAGACGCAAACATAAACACACGGTTCGGGTATCCTGCCTCTTCAATTGCTTGAAAAATATCTTTTAACGTATCAGGTGTATCCGTTAGATGGTGGACTGCATATGCATCATCCCAAAAAATGCGGAAGTCGTCTGCTTTTGTTTTCATTGAAGCTAGGCGGTCAACGACTTCATCTGAATACGTAATACCGTCTGGATTGCTATATTTAGGTACACACCAAATGCCTTTAATCGCTTCATCTTCTGCGACCAATTTTTCTACCTGATCCATATCAGGTCCATCAGCCTTCATATCGACCGTGATCATCTCTATGTTAAATAGCTCACAAATGGCAAAATGACGATCATACCCTGGGCTTGGTGCAAGGAATTTTACCTTTGGCAGCTCTCCCCAAGGTGTTTTGCTGTCACATACGCCGTGAGTCATCGCACGTGCAATGGTATCATGCATCATATTCAGGCTTGAATTACCGCCGATGATGATTTGTTCTGGCTTTAAATTGAGTACATCTGCAAAAAATTTCTTCGTTTCAGGAAGGCCTGTCAAGCCGCCATAGTTTCGCACATCTGTGCCATCTTCAGCTGTCATTGCATCCTTTGATGTCACAACATCGAGCATGCCCATAGACAAATCGAGCTGTTTTGGTGAAGGCTTCCCTCTAGACATGTCTAAGTGCAAGTTTTTACTTTTGTAAGTTTCATACTCATTTTGTAGTGCCACATATAGGTCATTCAATTCTGCTTCACTTAATGCTGTAAAACCGCTCATCTTTGATTGTGCCTCCCGTATTCTTCATAGTTTAATTCGTCATTTGTTTTTTCTTCACCATTTTACCACTACCTGAAAAAGAGCGTCATCATAAATATCAAAAAAATCACACAACTTTTTTTGACGATTCATCCAATTTTTACAGGGTGCGTTCAATGGGGAAAGAAGAGAAATCATGTGCAGCTTCTGTCAGCGGGAATATATCGCGGGCTTCTTTCAACAGTTGTTTCAGTGCCTCTTCTCCTTGGTAACGTGCACTTATATGGGTCAAAATGAGCCTTTTTGCGCCTGCTTCCTCTGCTGTTTTCGCTGCTTGTTCTGTTGTACTGTGATAATAATTGTAGGCTAAATCTGCATCTTCTTTACCGAATGTTGCTTCATGGACTAACACATCCGCATTTTTGGCAAGCCTTGTTATATTCTCGCACAAACGGGTATCTCCTGAAAATGCAACGATTCTCCCTTTTTTAGGGGGTTCCAAATAATCGGTTCCATCAATGGTTCTTCCATCTTCGAGTGTCACGGTTTCCCCATTTTTCAACTTCTGATACAAAGGTCCAGGTTTTACACCGATTTCTTTTAGGTCTTCGGCTTTTAATGAACCAGGCATATCTTTTTCCACAACCCGATAGCCGTAAGCTGGAATCCCGTGAGAGACTCTTCTTGCTTCTACTTGAAAGGTATCGTCTTCAAACACGACCCCTTCATCTATTTCTATGATATGCAGCGGATATGTCAAATGCGTTTGAGTAGCTGAAAGTGCTGCGTTCACAAAGGCCTTAATGCCCTTTGGTCCATAGATCGTCAATTCATCCTCCCCGCCTTGAAAGGATCTGCTGCCAAGGAGTCCCGGAAGGCCATATACATGATCACCGTGCATATGTGTTATAAATATTTTCTCGATCTTTCTCGGTTTAATCGTTGTATGTAAGATTTGGTGCTGCGTTGCTTCTCCGCAATCAAAAAGCCACACTGCATTTCTTTCTTCTAAAAGCTTTAGCGCTGTGCAAGTGACGTTTCTTGTTTTTGCAGGAATGCCTGCACCTGTTCCTAAAAAGAGCAGTTCCATTACTTTTCCTCCTAAAGCCGGTATACAATATCTTCATTCATATAGAATACATGAAGACAAGGTAAATGTGAATTCAGCGGAATTTTTGAAAAAAGTGAAACGAGAGCAGAAAAAGTCGAATCAAATGTTTGCTTTACGAACAATGAAGCTTTAAAATAAAGAAAATGTACATACATTCTCGGTTTTTACAACAATGCTACGAATAAAGTGAGGTACTTCTCGTGAATACAGAAACTAACAACCCTAAAGCAGTCATTGTCATTTTTGGCGCAACAGGAGACCTTGCCAAACGCAAGCTCTACCCTTCTATACATAGACTTTATCATAGCGGAAAGCTAGGTGATCAATTCGCTGTTGTCGGAGTTGGACGCCGTCCATGGTCTCATGAGGACCTCAGAGCTGTGGTAAAGGAATCTGTTTCTTCTGATGATGCAGAAGCGAAAACAGAAGAATTCATTTCACATTTCTATTATCACGATTTTGACGTATCAAGCCCTGCTTCCTATCAATCGCTTAACACGCTTCTAACAGGTCTTGAAGATACGTACAGTATTCCAAATAACCGCATGTTCTATTTAGCTATGGCACCGGAATTCTTCGGAACGATTGCGAAGTTCCTAAAGAGTGAGGGCGTATCAGAAACAACCGGCTGGTCACGACTTGTCATTGAAAAGCCATTTGGGCATGATCTGCCAAGTGCCAAAACATTAAATGAAGAAATTCGTGATGCATTCACAGAAGATCAAATTTATCGTATTGACCACTACCTTGGTAAACAAATGGTTCAAAACATTGAGGTCATCCGCTTTGCGAATGCTATCTTTGAACCGCTTTGGACAAACCGCTATATCTCAAACATTCAAATTACATCCAGTGAATCCTTAGGGGTTGAAGACCGGGCTCGATATTACGAAAATTCTGGTGCACTAAGAGATATGGTCCAAAACCATATGCTTCAAATGGTTGCCCTTTTAGCAATGGAGCCGCCAATTAAACTCAATACAGAGGAAATCCGCAGCGAAAAACGGAAAGTATTGCGCGCTCTTCGTCCTTTTTCTAAAGATGAGGTCGATCAATTCTTTGTCCGCGGACAGTATGATACTGGTACGATTGATGGCAGCGAGGTTCCTTCTTATCTGAAAGAGCAAAATGTTGACCCGAACTCAAACACAGAAACATTTGTGGCAGGGAAACTGCTGATTGATAACTTTAGATGGGCCGGGGTGCCATTTTACATTCGGACAGGAAAACGGTTAGAAAAGAAATCTACTCAAATCGTAGTTCAATTTAAAGACATTCCAATGAACCTATACTATGGAAACGGAAATGCCATGCATCCAAACTTACTCGTCATTCATATTCAGCCAGATGAAGGCATCACCCTTCACCTGAATGCTCGCAAGCTCGATGGCGGCACGTATGCGAAACCGATTAAGCTTGACTACCAAACAAACTATAACGACATCATGAATACACCAGAAGCATATGAAAAGCTGATTCATGACTGCTTGCTAGGCGATGCAACAAACTTTGCTCACTGGGACGAGGTGGCACTTTCTTGGAACTTCGTTGATCCGATTTCTGAGAAATGGGCAGAAAGCAAAACATTAAAACCAAACTATCCTGCTGGTTCTATGGGACCGAAAGAAGCTGATGAGCTTCTAGAAAAAGATGGATACCATTGGTGGAATATATAAAATCATATAAAAAAAGAGCAGTCTCCCTTGGGGGTTCTGCTCTTTTTTTAACGTCCTGTTTTCGTGATTTCAACCGTTGAAAAGTCAAATTTATCATAGCGATGATGGCTAAATGAATATTCAAACGGCTGCCCTGCGTTTAAATAAGCAACCTGCTCGACTTCAAGCACAGGATCTGTTGGGTCACACCCTAAATACTGCTGATCCAGCTGATCTGATTTAGCCGCTCTAATTTTCTTGTGCGCTCCTGCTATTTTTAAATGAAGCTGATTTGAAATGTAGCCATAGATAGAACCCAGTAGAACTTCTTCATCTATGCCCTTAATGAGATTGACTGGCATAAACGTTTTTTCTAATACGTAAGGCTCTTCATCCACAAGACGGAGCCGGATGATATCATAAACAGGTGTGGTTGAGTCAATAGATAAATGGGCTGCCACCTCTTCGCTTGGAAAATGGACATCAAAATGAATGATTTGAGTCGTGACGTTTTTATCCGCCATGACCTTTGTGAACCCTTTATTTTCATGGCCTGATACATTGATTGCCCCTTGATTGAGCGCTGCCTTTACAATAAATGTACCGTGGCCTCTTTTTCTAAAGAGCAGACCTTCTGCAACGAGAAGATCAAGCGCACGTTTCATTGTCATTCTGCTGCATTGAAATTCGGCGGCAAGCGAGTTTTCATCTGGAATGGGTTGATCTTCTGGATAATAGGCTGTTCCTATTCGTTTTCTGATTTCTTCTGAAATGAGTTCGTACTTTTTCATCTCACACCACCAACTGACTTGTTTTTTCATAGCGCTTTATTCTAGAAGGAAATATGGCGTTTTTTAGCCTTCCTCTCATTTTACACTAAGGGATGTGAGCTTAAAAGGTGCCAGCCATTTTTGTTTCATCCACTTACCGTCACATAAGAAAAATACTTGCTCTTTTCAAGGAAAGAGCAAGTATTTTGATTAAAAACCGTTATTCTTTGAAACGGATTGAAACCAGTATCCGCTTTTCTTAATCGTTCGTTTCCCGTCTTTTTGAAGATCAACTGAGACAAATCCATAACGATTTTTATATGCATTCGACCAGGACCAGTTGTCCATAAAGGTCCATAGATGATAGCCTTTCACATTGCTTCCTTCTTGAATGGCTTGATGCACCCATTTGAGATGCTCAGAAATAAAGTCAATGCGGTAATCGTCATGAATCATTCCTTCTTCATCCTTAAACCGCTCTTCTCCTTCGACGCCCATTCCATTTTCAGAAATAAAGCATTCAATATTATCATAGTCTGTTTGAACTTTTTTCAATATGTCGTAAATGCCCTTTTCATAGATTTCCCAGCCTCGGTACACATTCATTTTTCTTCCCGGCATCTCAAAAGAATCAAAATAATGGTTCGGCATAAATGGTGCTTGAGGATGCGGCATATGCTCTTTCGCTTTCACTCTTCTTGGCTGATAATAGTTGATGCCAAGAAGATCAATCGTATTCTCTCGAATGAGCTCAAGGTCCCCTTCTTCCATACTTGGCATAAAGCCTTCTTTCTTTAAGACTTCTACTAGCTTTTCCGGGAAATGCCCCTTCACCGCAGGATCTAAGAAGGAACGGTTAAAGAAAGCATCGGCCATCTCTGCTGCTTCTACATCGCGCGGATGCTGGCTTCGCGGGTACGAAGGAGTCAGGTTTAGGATGATGCCAATCTTACCGCCTTGCTGCAGCTTTTTATAAGCCGCAATCGCCTTCGCATTTGATAAAAGTTCATGAAAACCGACCTGTACAGCCTTTTGGAAATCAACTTCGTTTGGATAATGAAAGCTATACATATATCCGCCTTCTACAGGAACAATCGGTTCGTTATGGGTAAACCATTTTTTCACCCGGTCGCCAAATAATTGGAAGCATAATGTTGCATAGCTCACATAATCATCGACCACCTGTCTGTTCACCCAGCCGCCTTTCTCCTGCAGCGCCATTGGCATATCGAAATGGTACAGGTTCACAAATGGCTCGATATCATGTGCAATCAGTTCATTGATCACATCATTATAAAAAGACACCGCTTCTTCATTCACAGCACCTGTTCCTTCTGGTAAAAGGCGTGACCATGAAATCGACAACCGAAATGAATTGTGGCCAATTTCTTTCATGAGACGGATATCCTCTTTATATTTTCGATAAAATTGAGATGTCACGTCCGGTCCTACGCCATCAAAAAAACGAGTTGGCTCTTGTTCAAACCAATGATCCCAAATGTTCGGTCCCTTTCCATCGCCGGGGACGCTCCCTTCTGTTTGCGTCGCAGAAGCAGAAGATCCCCACCAGAAACCTTCTGGAAATGTATATGATTGCTTGTTAGTTTCCATCGACATGTATTGAGTCTCCTTCACCTTTGATGTTTGCTGCCTTCGTTTTTTCTGTTGTCGTTATTTTTTCATTTTTCACATTCATACGGTCAATAAATTTCAGGAACGGGAACCAAATGACAAACACAATCATCAGGTTAAACAACTGAAGCAGTCCGCCCGCTAGTGAATTTGTTGCCATCATTCCGCTAATAAAGATCGGCACTGTCCATGGGATATTCACGCCTGTCGGCGGCGGTACAATCCCTGATGCCATCGCAAAATAAGTAATACATGTAATGACCATTGGCGCCAAAATCCACGGAATGAGAATAAGCGGATTCATGACAATCGGTAAACCAAAGATAATCGGTTCATTGACGTTAAATAATCCTGGTCCTAAGCCAAGCTTGGCTACTTGTTTTAATTGCTTACTTTTCAGGAAAATTAAAATCGTAAACACAACAGCAAGCGTCATACCGGTTCCACCCATTCCAACCGTATAGATTTCAATAAACTGCTTGCTGATGATATTAGGAACCTCACCTGTTTTTGTGTAGCTCTCTAGGTTTTGAATGGACAATGTATTCCAAATCGGATCCATGACAGAGTTGATAATAATTTGGCCATGAAGCCCAAAGAACCAAAGAATTTGTATAAAGAAAACAGCGATCAACGTCGGAATAATACCGCTTCCAAGACCGACAAGCGGCGCCTGAATAGCATGATAAATCAAATCATGCATATTTGTTTTGAAGCCTTGTGTAATGATGATATTTATGAGCAAAAAGGTTGTAAGTGTCAAAGTAGCCGGGATCAGTGCAGCAAAAGACTTGGAAACAGCTGGTGGAACCCCTTGCGGCATATTGATCACAAATTTCTTTTGGACAAAATAACGATAAATTTCAGCAGACAAAAAGCCTGTGATCATTCCTAGGAACATCCCCTTTGCACCTAAACGATCAACTGGGATAACGCCTGCAATCGTTGCACCGCCTTCTTGTTCTAGTAAAAACGGAGTTAGAAGCAAGAAAGAGGCTAAAGCAATCACGCCGCCAAAGACAGCTTCTACATCATAGCTTTTTGATAAATAGTAGCCAATCCCAAATACAACAAACACACTCATAATGCTGATGGTCGCACTTGGTGCGATATTCAGTGCAGACTGGACGCCCTCCAGTACGGTTTTACTCATGATTCTATCTAAAAATGGCAAATTCATCAGCACAACCATAATGGAACCAAAGATGGTGAGCGGGAACGCAAGCATAAAGGCATCACGTAATACGCCTAAATATCGGTTGTTGTTCAATCTCCCAGCAATCGGAACCAAAATGGCACTTATTTTATCAAACATTGGTTTCCCCCCTTGTTTACACCCTTTATTGTTTAAGCGATTGGAATATCGGCAGAAGCTCTCCCACAAGCTCCTTGATGGTAATGGTCGACATTAAATGATCTTCAGCGTGCATGAGCAATAAGGAAAAGGATGTTGTTTCTCCTCCTGCCTCTTTCTGCACGAGTTGAAAATGGATGTCATGTGCAAGCCGTAAATCCTCTTCCGCTTCTTTCATATGACTAAAAGCTTCTTCTTCTAGACCTTCTCGATATTGTTTCAGAGCCTGAAGCAATTTGCTGCGTGCATTCCCGCTGTGTAAGATCAATTGAAAGCTCACTTGTTCCTCCGTGAGCCCTTCCAGTGTTTTCTTTTCCATCCTTTAAGATTCCCCCATCAATGTAAGTGCCTGTTCATATGCTTTTTGTCCATCGGCAAGCCCGTATGCCTGCATATCAATGACCTCTACCTCAATCCCGTATTTTGTTGCTTCTTTTTGGAGGTCTCCTTTTAAAAAGCTCATTTGCGGTCCGATTAACACAACATCTGCATTCGCCATTTCTTTTTTTGCTTGATCTTGACCAACTGCCCAAATTTCTGCTTCGTCCCCAATTGAATCGGCATGTGCTTTCATCTTTGTCACTAGTAAACTCGTAGACATTCCCGAACTGCATGCTAATAAAATACGTTTCATTTCTCTCACCCCATTGTTGTAATAAAAGCGCTTCCAATTAATATTATATATTTTTATTTTTAAATGTCTAGACATTTAATTTTATTTGTCTGTATTTAATATAAAAAAGAGCGTACAATACGCTCTTTTTCTTAATTGTCTTATCCTTTTCCTGCCTGGAACCCAGGATACTTTGTCATGCCGCCGTCTACATATAACGTCAGGCCTGTGACATAGCTCGCCTCTTTTGATGCCAGCCAGACAGCGCATGCTGCCACTTCTTCCGGCTTTCCAATATAGCCGATTGGAATGAGCTCAATCACGCCTTTTTTCAATGCTGGATCATCGAATTTCTCCGCATTAATCGGGGTATCAATGGCGCCTGGTGCAATACTGTTTACACGGATTTTTTTAGGGGCATATTCAAGCGCCAATGTTTCTGTCAAAAGCTTGGCGCCTCCTTTACTAGCTGCATAATGGACAAAATGAGGCCAAGGAATTTGCTGATGAACCGACGACATATTAATGATCGAGCCTTCTATCCCATGATCTGTCATATACTTCAGTGCATCACGGCACCCTAGAAACATACCTGTTAAATTGGTAGACATTACATTGTTCCAATTATCCAGCGTCATTTCTGTAGAGGGTACTTCATTTTCAATGCCTGCGTTATTGATCATTACATCAAGACTGCCGAATGTATCAACGGCTTTATCAATCATCGCCTGCATATCCTCTTCCTTTGATACGTCTCCCTTGATTTTCACAGCCTGTCCGCCATGTTTTTGAATTTCTGCAATGGTATCATCCGGATTTTCTTTATCAGAGAAGTAATTAATCACCACATTGGCTTTTTCTTGTCCAAATCGGCGGGCCATCGCTTGGCCAATCCCTGTACCTGCACCTGTAATCAGAACTGTTTTTCCTTCTAAATCTGGATACATTCGTGTAACCTCCTATTTTGTAAAGCCTAGCAGCACACCGCCTGCAATGATCATCAAGCAGCCTGCAATGACAAAGCTTGTTCTAGATGCTTTCTCTTTTAATAAATAAATGCCGCCTAGTGTTGAGATGACAATCCCTGTTTGTGACATCGAAAAGCTTACGGCTACGCCGATTAATGGAATGGCCAAAAGCAGCCCAAGATTTCCTGTTGACCAAACAAGACCGGCAATGATATTTCTAAACGTATATTTACTAAATGGGTCCTGTTTTAAACTAATCGCTAATGATGAAAGCAGCATGCCGACGGATTGCGGGACAAGTGCAGACCAGCCATCAATATCAAACCATCTTAAAATGACGACATATCCGACGTAGCCAACGGTTGAGATGAGCAGAATAATGATCCCTTTTTTAAAATTGCCTCTGCCATTCCCGCCGCCATTCTTTTTTTGGCCGAGCGATGTCATCACAACACCTGCAATGATCAGTAAAATGGCGCAAGAACCAATGAGTATGACCGTCATCGTCTGCCATTCTTTGAAGACCATGACGCCAAATAGCGTTGTGCTCACAAGCTGCATGCCCGTTGATAAAGGAACCGCTTTAGACACACCGAGAAAAGCAACACTTGAAAGCTGATTCATTTGTCCAATACTCCAGAAGATGCCTGAAATGACGGAAACCGCAAAAATAAGCGGTGTCAGCTCTGGCATTTTGATGAAAAAGGCAGCAATCGAAAATAAAAACGCGCCGAGCGTAATGCCAAGGGTTTGCTGATACGCATTCCCGCCTAATTTGACACTGATGAGAACAATACTTCCCCAAAATATCGCTGGGAGAAGTGCATATAAGATGCCCACTTCTATCCCTACTTTCTTGTCTTTTTTACATAGCATCCCTCTTTTTCACATTTTTAGCCGAAAAGATGCAAACAAAAAAACCTTACCAAAGGTAAGGTTTTTCAGTCGTTCTCTATTTATTTCATCCATTCAGTATGGAATACGCCTTCTTTATCTGTACGCTCATACGTATGTGCACCGAAATAGTCACGCTGTGCTTGAATTAAATTCGCTGGAAGGACAGCTGTGCGATAGCTATCAAAGTAAGCAAGTGCACTTGAGAATGAAGGAACAGGCACTCCTTGTTCCACTGCAAGTGAAATGACTTTACGAAGTGATGATTGATAGTTTTGAGCAATATCCTTAAAGTATGGATCAAGCAATAGGTTTTTCAGTTCAGGATTACGGTCATACGCTTCTTTAATTTGTTGTAAGAAGGCTGCACGAATGATACATCCGCCGCGGAAGATCATCGCAATTTCACCGTATTTCAAATCCCAGTTATATTCATCAGACGCTGCTTTCATTTGCGCAAAGCCTTGTGCGTAAGAGCAGATTTTACTCATGAATAGGGCTTTTCTAACTGCTTCGATCAGCTCTTGTTTATTCTCAGCTGATTTCGCTGGCTCTGGACCTTCGATCAATTGACTTGCTTCCACTCGCTCATCTTTCATTGCTGAAATGTAGCGCGCAAAAACAGACTCAGTAATGATTGGAAGCGGGACACCTAGATCAAGTGAGCTTTTGCTTGTCCATTTTCCAGTTCCTTTTTGACCAGCTTTATCTAAGATCACATCCACAAGCGGCTGGTTTGTTTCTTCATCCACTTTTGTGAAAATGTCAGCTGTAATTTCGATTAAATAGCTGTCAAGCTCGCCTTTATTCCACTCTGAGAATACTTCATGAAGCTCCCCTGCTGACAATCCAGCAACATGCTTCAAGATAAAGTATGATTCAGAGATCAATTGCATATCTCCGTACTCGATACCGTTATGAACCATTTTGACATAATGTCCTGCTCCATCTGGGCCGATATACGTTGTACAAGGCTCGCCATCTACTTTCGCAGAGATCGCTTCTAAAATTGGTTTTACTAGCTCATGCGCTTCTTTTTGACCGCCTGGCATGATGGAAGGACCTTTTAGCGCGCCTTCTTCACCGCCGGAAACACCTGTACCAATGAAGTGAATACCACTTTCTGCAAGCTCTTGGTTACGTCTTTGTGTATCCTTGTAATATGTATTTCCACCATCAATTAAAATGTCACCTTTCTCTAGGTGAGGAAGTAATGATTGAATGGTTGCATCTGTTGCTGCACCAGCTTTTACCATTAAAAGAATTTTACGCGGTGTTTCAAGCGACTGAACAAATTCTTCGATGCTGTATGTGCCAACAACGTTTTTTCCTTCTGCTTCTTGAAGAAACTCTTCTGTTTTGCTGCTAGATCTGTTATAAACGGATACGGAGAAACCGCGGCTTTCAATATTGAGGGCAAGGTTTTTCCCCATAACGGCTAGTCCAACCACACCGATTTGTTGTTTTGACATAATTCTGACGTCCCTTCTAACACACTATATTGATTACTGCTGAAATGATGTACCCTTTGAAATTACCACAACATCACCTCTTTTATCAAGTTTTCAGGCTAGTCATTTCCTCTTTCGTCCTGAAAAAAATCTTTATTAAAACTTGTCCCGCTTGTTTTGCTCTCTTTTTCCTTAATGGTGATCCCTCTTTGCACCAATGACTTTCCATATTTTTCTTTCAGTCCATCTAAAATGGTTTGGAGAGGCTCTTCTTTTGCATCTTCTGTATATGAAAATAAATCAAGCTGTTTAACAGCTGCTTTTCGTTCGACAAGGTCTGTCCCCGTCACACCTAAGAGCCTCACTGGCTGGTCATTCCAATGTTTAAGGAATAACTGCTTTGCCGCTTCAAATATGTCTTCCTTTCGATCCGTTGGATTTGTGAGCATGACACTTCGCGTGATATTTTTCCAGCTTGCATACCGAATCATGATGAGCAGCCGGTTCGCCATCACTTCTTTTCTCCTTAACCTTGCACTCACAGATTGTGACAGCTTATCAATTAACGTGACAAGTTCATCTGAATCATCCGAATCATGAGGCAGAGTAGATGAATTGCCGACGGATTTAAATTCGTATATTCTTTCTGGGTCTACGATGCCGTGATGTTCACCATTCGCCTTTTGCTTTAATCTCGGTCCATTAATGCCAAGCAATTCTTTTAGCGTATACTCATTCGCTTTCGCTAAGTCTTCAATGGTATGAATTCCGATTTTTTTTAATTTCTCTGCCGTTTTTTGTCCAACCCCGTGCATATCACCAGCAGGGAGCGGCCAGAGCATGTTCGGAACATCTCGTTTACGCAATATGGTGATGCCCATTGGCTTTTTCCAATTAGACGCCATTTTCGCTAAAAATTTATTCGGTGCAATGCCGATACTTGAAGGAAGCATCAGTTCCTCTACAAGCCTTGTTTGAATATCATGAGCCGTTTTTACCGCATGCTCGGCATATGGCGTATGTGTTAAATCAATATAGCCCTCATCAATCGATACAGGTTCGACTAAATCACTGTATTCTCTTAGTATTGTAAACATCTCTTGTGAGGAGCTGCGGTACCGGTCAAAGTTCGGTGTGCGGACAATGAGTCCCGGACATAGCCGCTTCGCCTCCCACAAAGGCATCGGGGGCTTCACACCTAGTGCTCTTGCCTCGTAGCTGCACGTCACAACAATCCCTTTACGCTCTTTTGCATTTCCGCTGATGGCTAAAGGTTTCCCTCGCAAAGAAGGATCATACGCCATTTCTACATTGGCATAAAAAGCATTCATGTCTATATGAAAAATAATATTTGACATTGGCATAACCCCATTTTCTTGTCTACCTGTATTTTGATCAGCTGTTTCCTAATATATCAAACATGATTGCTCTCTTTTATGTTCAATTATACATTGATTTATTTCATCTTTCCTCAAAAAAACCTTCTCTAAAAAAGAGAAGGCCAGACTGTTAACAAAGGGCTAAAATGATCTTGATTTTAGCCTTAGTCTTCTTTTCAGCGTGATCAAAAACCTATGCAGCCCTAGGAAGGACGAGCACCGGAGCGCAGGACTGACACCGAATGCGAGGGTTTGTCTGCGCGCTGGGTTTCACGTTCATTTACACTTTTTCTTCAAGTATACCATGTTGATATTGAATGTCCTCATATGTGAATACTTCATTTTTTTGATGATGTAAATGTTTTACCACCGGATTGGGCTGTTGATGAAAATTCATACTCAAACTTTGATTGGAGTAGTGTCCAGCCGGATCAATATAATACTTGTAATCAATGACTCTTTCTACATCAATTTCAGCGTAAGCAATTCCTTCCGTTTCAGCAGGAACCATATCACTGATCGGTTCCCCGTCCGGCCCGTAAATGCACGTATGCCCGCTCTTAAATGTTTCAAAGTAATCTCTTTGCTCCTGCGTTAAACAAATCATTTCTTTCATTTCTTCCGTATATATAGATGATGTCATCAGCACAAATGTCTGTGTTGCGATGGCATAATATCTGCTTGAAATTTCATCGTCAAAATAACCTGGCCAAGAGGCTACATGTACCTGCTCATTTTGAGCATTCATCGCCATAAGATCAAGCGGGACTTGATGCTCCCAGCACATCAATCCGCCAAGGTTTCCAATGTCAGTTTGAAAGACCGGCATCATACTTCCACTTCCATCCCCCCAAATGAGTCTTTCTGCTACAGAAGCTCTCATTTTCCGGTGTTTTCCTATTAAATCCCCATTTGGATTAAACCAAAGCTGAGCTAAATAGAGAGAGCCGCCATCTTTTTCACTGCATGATATACAAACGTACGTTTCATTTCTTTTTGCTGCCTCACTTATTTTTTGAATGGCTAAGCTAGGGATTTCAACGGCATTTTTATATAATTCATGATAGAACTTTCTCGTATATTCTGGATGACCAATAAAAGCAAACCAAGGATAACCAGGTAAAAATGCTTCTGGGAATGCCACAAGCTTTGCACCATTTGAAGCTGCCTCGTCGATCAGTTCACATGATTTCTCAACGCTTGCTTCCAAATTTAAGTAGACAGGTGCTGCTTGCACGGCAGCTGCTCGAAACTTTGGGTAAATACTTGTCATATTCAAAACCTCCATTTCTTTTATCCCCCTCATTATAGGATAGGAAATATGAAGTTTGGATGAAATTTACCATTTTATACAAAATAAGGAATTTTATTTAATAGAGAAAACACGTGGTTGTGTTAGACATTTAACCATGTGTATAGTACACTGTGAGTAATGAAATGGATGTGATAATCATGATTATTGATACATTCAATGAAGTCTTTTTCCTTGTTGAATTCTTTACGATTATTCTTCCAGCGCTGACGGCCATCGGCATTGCGTTTTTACTAAAAGACTGCCGTATGAACGAACACCTTGGTGGACATCGTTTGGAAGAGTTGGACGCATCTTGCTTGAATCGAACAGACTTTCTGTTTATCATATACGATCGCATTACAACTTGGATTAGTAAAGTCATTCGAATGAAAAGATCATCAAATGATGATGAAGACCATTCGCTTCCTCTCACTAATTAAATTTTTTTAATCATGAGGAGGAAACGAATTGAAACGTTTATTGACTGTTTTTACGACTTTATGTTTGATGATGATTGCGTCACCTGCATTTGCAGCGAGTGCGCAAACGAATACGAGCTCTGATGGGTTTTTCCATCATTATTTTGTTCAGCCTTTTTCTGAGCTGATCATTTGGCTTGCGAACTTTTTCCATGATGATTATGGTTTATCCATTATGTTCGTCACCTTGATTGTCCGCCTGCTGATTTTCCCGCTTTTTGCGAACCAATTTAAGAAGCAACGAGTCATGCAGGAAAAAATGGCACTGGTGAAACCTCAGATTGACCAAATACAAAGCAAACTGAAGAAAACAAAAGATCCTGAAAAACAAAAAGAACTGCAAATGGAAATGATGAAAGTATATAAAGAGAACAATGTGAACCCGCTGGCAATGGGCTGTCTGCCTATGCTGATTCAAATTCCAATTGTTCTTGGCTTTTACTCAGCGATCCGCTCAACACCTGAGATCGCAACTCATACGTTCTTATGGTTTAACTTGGGACAAACCGATTTATTGGTGGCAGTCTTTGCAGGGGCTATGTATTTCTTGCAATTTTATGTCACACAAAAATATGCGAAGCAATCAGGCACTCAGACAGAGGCTGCGCTGAAGCAAGCGAAAGTAATGGGCATGATTTTCCCAATCATGATGCTGTTTCTTTCAATCAATGCACCCGCTGCTCTTCCTTTATACTGGATGACAAGCGGACTATTACTCACGATTCAAACGATTATTTTAAATGTCATGTACCAAAAATCAAAAACGAAAGCTGCGGCTAACGAACAAGCCAAACCAGCTGCTGAATAAAAATAAACCCCTTATCTTTAGATAAGGGGCTTTTCATTATGCCAATTCTTCTTTCAACCGGTCTGGCAATTGATCAAGGTCCTCAATTTTCCCAAGGAACTTATTTGGGTCCACTTGTAAAATCATTTTGTTTTCTCTCTCCACAACGCCGAAGAAATATTCAGAGGCCTTCGTGTTCATATGAAATGGCTTGATCTCACTTTGCTCGATATCGATGATATCTTTTGCATCTGAGACAAGACAGCCAATCATTTGATCGTTTACTTCAAATAGCAGCACCTTGGACTGCTCGTTCACATCAAGAGGCTTTCCGTGAAGCATCACGCCTGTATCACTGACAGGAATGACCTCTCCTCTTAATGACATCAGCCCTTTAATTTCTTTTGGTAGGTTCGATACTTCTTGTAAGTAAGGGACCTTCTCAATCGAACGAATATGCTCTACACTGATGCCAAACTCCTCTTGCCCCACCTGAAAAATAATAATCTTTTGCGTGCTCACAGAGTCTCCTGCCTTTACGATGGATTTGTCGTTTCTTCGATAATGGCGAGAACCATTTCAGCTGTTTTGACTAATTCTTCAATCGGCATTTTCTCATTTTTCGTATGAATATCTTCATATCCAACAGCTAGGTTGACAGTTGGAACGCCGTTGCCTGCAATGACGTTTGCATCACTGCCTCCGCCGCTCGTCTGCAGTTCTGAAGGACGGCCAATTTTTGCTGCCGCTTTTTTCGCCACTTCTACGACTTGATCGCCGTGTGAGAATTTGAAGCCTGGATACATGATGTCAATTTGTACATCGGCACTTCCGCCCATTTCTTTAGCGGTTTTTTCAAAGGCTTCTTTCATCTTCGCTACTTGAGCTTCCATTTTTGCTGGTTCTAAAGAGCGTGCTTCCGCCAAAATATCGACTTGATCGCACACAATATTCGTTTGTGTTCCGCCTTCAAAACGGCCGATATTCGCCGTTGTTTCTTCATCAATCCGGCCAAGCGGCATGCTGGCAATTGCTTTTGATGCAATGGTAATCGCAGACACACCTTTTTCTGGCGCGACACCTGCGTGAGCGGTTTTTCCGTAAATCGTTGCGCGTACTTTTGCCTGTGTTGGTGCAGCTACAATAATCGTGCCAACCTTGCCATCTGAATCAAGGGCATAGCCGTATTTCGCTGTCATCAAATTCGGATCTAACGCTTTTGCTCCAACAAGTCCTGATTCCTCGCCTGCTGTGATCACAAATTCAATTGTTCCATGCGGTAAATTTTTCTCTTTCAGCACGCGGATCGCCTCAAACATAGCAGCAAGTCCTGTTTTATCGTCAGCACCAAGAATCGTTGTTCCATCTGTTTTCACATAGCCGTCCTCAATGACTGGTTTTACGCCATTCCCTGGTACAACTGTATCCATATGGGAAGTGAAATAAATTGTATCTGCCTCTTGATTCCCTTCTAAAGTACAGACAAGATTGCCTGCACCGTGGCCTGTTACCGCTTTTGAATCGTCTTCAACCACTTTTAGACCAAGCTGCGAGAATTTTTCTTTTAATACTTCAACAATTTTCTCTTCGTGTTTTGTTTCTGAATCAATCTGAACTAATTCTAAAAATTCGTCTAGTAAGCGTTTTTCATTGATCATGATGATGCTCCTCCTCTTATAGCGGCATGTTGCCATGCTTTTTTAACGGTCTATCTTCTTCCTTACTGCGAAGCACATCAAATGAGCGGATCAATCGCTCTCTCGTTTCAGCTGGCATGAAAATATCATCTATCAGACCTGCCTGAGCCGCTTTCCATACACTTGGTTTGTTTTCAGACTTGCGCGAAGCAGGATGAACGATTTCGTCTGCGAACGTTTTCCCCATGACATCAATTTCTGCTTCTGGCCATGCATAAACAAAGTCAGCTCCTAAGCCCTTGCTATTCATCGCGACATATGCACCGCCAAACGCCTTTCTTAAAATCACAGTGATTTTTGGAACGGTTGCTTCAGCGTACGCATATAAAAGCTTTGCCCCATGGCGGATAATTCCCGCATGCTCGGCTTTTTCTCCTGGTAAAAAACCAGGAACGTCCACAAGGGTTAAGATCGGAATATGAAACGCATCGCAAAATCGAATAAACCTGGCCGCTTTATCGGCAGCGTCAAGATCAAGGCTGCCTGCCAGCACCTTTGGCTGATTGGCAACAACACCAATGGAGGCTCCTTGTAATCTGGCAAAACCTGTGACAATATTTTTTGAGAAACAAGGCTGCGTTTCAAAGAATGAGTCTGGATCGGTTATCGCTGTCACCACTTGTTTGACATCATAAGTTCGAGATGGATCCTTTGGCAAGATGCTGCCTGGATCGGCGGTATCATGCTTTCGCGTCCCAGCGCGTGTGACAGCCTGCTGTTTCGTTTGTATGTACGTTAAAAGAGTTCGAACCGCTTCTAACACGTCCTTCTCATCTTTCCCAGTATAGTGCACATTCCCGCTCTTCTGATGCTGAACACTTGCACCGCCAAGACGGTCAGGACAGACCGTTTCTCCTGTTGCCTTTTCTATTACTTTCGGACCAGTTAAAAACATATGAGCTGTTTGCTCTGTCATAAAGACAAAATCAGTCAATGCAGGAGAATAAACTGCACCTCCAGCACATGAACCTAAAATAACTGATATTTGCGGGATTCGACCAGAGTACAGCACATTCCGTTTAAAAATCTGTCCGTATCCTTCTAATGATACCACACCCTCTTGAATTCTCGCACCACCTGAGTCTTTTAGACCGATGACCGGCATCTGATTTTTAGCTGCCAGATCCATTAAAGAAGCAATTTTTTTCGCATGCATTTCGCCTAATGAGCCCCCATATACGGTTGCATCTTGTGCATAAACACAGACAGGCTTACCGTGAATGAGTCCCGTTCCAATGACGACGCCGTCACCAACATGCTCTGACAGACCGCCTGTTGCAAATGACTGAATTTCCATCAAGCTGCCCTCGTCAAGAAGTTCATGCAGCCGCTCTCGAACCGTCAGCTTTCCTTTGCTTCTGTGAGCCGCTGCTCGTTTTTCGCCGCCGCCCATTAACGCTTTATTCCGCCATTCAGACAAGTCATTGAACGATTCATTCATCGCAATATTTCTCTCCTTTCAAGGACCCGCACAATTCAAATAACACACCTGACGTTTCTTTAGGTGAAATAAAGGCAATCTGCTTTCCGCTGGCGCCCATCTGTGCTTTTTTTTGGAGAAGCTGCACGCCAAGGTGATCGAGACGGCTAAGATCAGCCTGAATGTCATCTGACTTTAACGCTATATGATGAAGGCCCTCTCCTCTTTTTGTTAAAAAGGTATGTAGTTTACTGCGGGCTGAGATGGGCTCAATTAATTCGATGTACAGATCATCAAGTGAAGCGAAGGACGCTTTAATCTCCTGCTCAGGAATCTCTTGTATGTCTGAAAAATGCCAGTTAAATAGCTGATGAAGCGTTTGAGATGTTTCTTTAATAGAAAAGACGGCAATGGCAATATGATCGATTTGGTTCATCCGTTCACTTCCTTTGCTGATCACTTGTCGCATATGAAAAAACCAGATAAAATAAAGACAAGTGCGCTTGTCGCAAAAATCTTCGGTTATAGGGGTGCGATATGTCTCAAAAATTCATGAAATTTATGGTATTGCTTATGATTAGCCTGCTGTTAGTTTCTTCACTTTTAGCAGGAGCAGCAGCCTTTTTATAAGGTTTGAATAAAGGCAGACAAGCAGGTGATTCGCGATGTCAACGAATGGCCTGTTTGTCTTTGGCAAGCTTTTCAAAGGAAGCACTTGTTTTTGTAATCCATACCTTGGTGCCAATTGGAAGCTGATCAAACAAAAGCTCTACATCTTGATTATGAAGCCTTACACAGCCTGCTGTGATAAATTTCCCAATCGATGTTTCGTCACTCGTTCCGTGAATTCCGTAGGTTCTGCCATCTGTTCCTCGTGCATCAAATCCAATCCATCTTCGCCCAAGAGGGTTATTCTTTGCACCCCCTTCAATATTCTTTCTTCTGTAATAGGGATCTTTCGCTTTGATCATAATCGTAAATTCACCTTCTGGCGTTAAATCCGCTGTTTTTCCTGTTGAAGCAGGATATACTTTTTGGATTTTTCCTTGATCAATGAAGGCAAGTTCATTCGTTTGTTTATTAATGATGACAAACGGGTCACCTGGAAGCGGGTTTTGTCCAAGCGGCCAGATAGGTGAAAGGGACATGGTCAGTACGGTATAAAATAAAAGACGCATAGGCTCCTCCTTTTTCATTAGATTGACCAATGAAGGAGGAACTCATGCGTCTCTATTCTTTCATCCCTTTAAAATAGCTTTTCAGTACTAAATATTGTTCCATTTCACCGAGGAAATGAAAGAGTGCCGCTCTTGCCTCAAATTCTTCTCTTGTTTGCGGGAGCGGAAGTGCATCGAACTCTTCTTTCATATCAATGAGACGTCTTAAAAACTTATGCGCTGTGTTCCCTGGGTGAATATGTTCGCGTAAGTCTCTAATGTATTCTGCAATGATTTGTCCATGCTCCGTTGTGACGGAGATCGACGTAATTTTGGGCAGCACACGCTCAATGATTTCAAATTGCTTTTGTCTCATGTTGAAATAATGATAATACAGGTTTTCATGTCTTAATACATGGTTTTCAACATCACGATATGCAAGAGCTTTCGCTTCTTTGATCAATTGATGTGTCTCTGGTATTTCTTTTCCTGTCCAGTCTTGTTTCCCTGTCATTAAGTATTGCTCGATTTCCTCAAAGATTTTAGCAAAGTTGGCTTCAATCTGTTCGCTGTAGCGTTTAAGTTTTTTATCAACACTTGGCATATAGAGGTTCATAATCAGCGCTACCCCAACACCAATGGTAATCAGCAGCAGCTCGTTCCAGATGAGGTGGAGGGTAATCCCGCCAGACATGTATAAATGGAGAATGATGACTGAACTTGTGACAATCCCTTCTTTAATTCGAAGCAAAACCGTTGTCGGAATAAAGACAAGCAGCATCAAACCGATCACAAAAGGATGATACCCAATCAGATCGAAAAATAAATAAGAAAATAAAATAGCAAGACTGCATGCTGCAAAGCGAGCTCCCGATGCTAAGAGGGATCTTTTCTTTGTCACCTGAATACACAGGATCGTAATAATCCCGGCAGCTGAATAATTTTGCAAGCCAAGCAATTGTGCAATATAAATAGCGATCGCTGTTCCTAATGCTGTTTTCAGCGTTCGGTAGCCGATTTTAAACATGATGTGATTCACTCTTTTCTGTCTTGTTTCCATTCACTTTTGTGAAATGATGAACTTTTTTTACTTTCCCCATTATAATCAAAAAAAGAAGGAGATGTTAAGTCTCCTTCTCTTATTTCTTTATAATATTTTTTGTAAAAAGTCTTTTGCGCGCTGTGAAGACGGTGATTCAAAAAATTGCACAGGGTTTGCATCCTCTACAATTTTCCCATCATCCATAAAGATCACGCGGTCAGCCACTTCTTTTGCAAAGCCCATTTCATGTGTGACGATGACGAGTGTCATTCCAGATTGAGCCAGCTCTTTCATGACTTCTAATACTTCCTTGACCATTTCTGGATCTAGAGCAGACGTTGGTTCGTCAAACAGCATAATGTCTGGTGTCATCGCAAGCGCACGCGCAATCGCTACACGCTGCTTTTGACCGCCTGACAGACGGTTCGGGAAATCATCTTTTTTCTCTAAAAGCCCTACCTTTTTGAGCAGGTCTTCAGCTTGCTTGATGCTGTCTTCCTTCGATTGATTCTTCACATTCATTGGCGCATACGTGATATTTTCCAGCACCGTTTTATGCGGGAACAGATGGAAATGCTGAAACACCATTCCGATGTTCTCACGCACTTTTAGTGCATTCGTTTTTGGATTGGTGATTTCGGTGTCCTTAATCGTAATGACACCAGAAGTCGGCTTTTCAAGTAAATTCATGCAGCGGAGGAACGTCGATTTTCCTGAACCAGATGGTCCAATAACCGCAACAACTTCCCCTTCTTTAATGGTGGTGTCGATCCCCTTTAAAACTTCGTTTTTACCAAAAGATTTTGTGAGTTTCTCTATTTTAATCATTTGATTTTAACTTCCTTTCCACCGATTTGCCGACAAAGGTGAGAACAAGCACGATGACATAATAGATAAGACCCGCAAAAATAAGCGGTTCAAGATAATTATACGTGACGGCCCCTGCTTGATAGGCTCGTCTCATGACATCACCCAGTCCGATGACTGTTACAATCGCTGATTCTTTTGTCAGTGTAATCGTCTCATTCACAAGTGCAGGTGAAATATTTTTAAACGCCTGCGGAAGCAATAAGTCCTTCATCATTTTAGCATAAGGGATGCCTAAAGCAACGGCTGCTTCTTTTTGACCTTTATCAATGGCATTAATACCCGCACGAATAATTTCAGATACGTATGCCGCCGAGTTGAGTGAAAATGCCGCTACAGCAGCCCAGTATTGGTCGATTTGAAACCCAAGAAGCTGAGGCAGACCAAAATAAATAATGAGCAATTGAAGCACAAGCGGTGTGCCTCGGAAAATTGACGTATAAAAATCTGCAAGCCAAATGAGCGGTTTAAACACACTAATTTTACAAAGCGTTAATAAAATTCCTAAAATAAATCCAAGTAAAAGGGATACCACTACTATAGAAAGCGTGACCTTAAGTCCTTCTAGAATAAAGGGCATCTGAGGTATTACATCTTTAAAATCAAACATGACATTCTCCTTTTTTCTGCCTTCATACAAAACAGGAAAAAAGTTCAACATGAGTTGAACTTTTCAGCGCTTTTCTACTTGATTTTCTGGAATGACGCTGATCCTTTTCCTGACTTACTTTTCATCAGCAAACCATTTTTTAATTAATTTATCAAGTTCGCCATTATCTTTCATTTCTTTTAATGATTTATTGAATTTCGCTGTTAAGTCGCTATTTTTCTTGAATGCAATGGCTGAACCTTCGTTTGAGCTGTTCAATCCAAATGCTTGGAAGTCTTTTTCCTTTTTTAAGTAACCAGCAGCTACTTTATCTTCAATAATTGCTGCATCAAAACGGCCTGCTTTAATCTCTTGAATGATATCAGAAATTTTATTACGGTCTTCAACTGTTAGGTTATATTTCTTTTGCAGTCCATTTGCTTCATCCTGTTGAATAGAACCTAATTGAACGCCGACTGTTTTGTCTTTTAAATCTTTCTCTGCCTTAATACCGCTAGATTTCTTTGATACAACCAAGTTTTTAGCATTGTAATAAACATCAGAGAAATCAACTTGCTTTTTACGTTTTTCTGTAGGTGTCATTCCTGCAAGGACAATATCAGCTTTGTTTGTTTTGAGGGCTGATACAAGGCTAGCAAAGTCCATATCTTGAATTTCTAGCTTGTAGCCGTTCTTTTTCGCTAATGCTGTTGCAAGATCTACATCAAAACCGACAATTTTATCTCCGTCTTTTGATTCAAATGGCGGATAATCTGCTGATGTCGCCATAACGAGTGTCTTGTCATCTCCTGATGCGTTTGAATTATTAGAAGAAGTTCCGCATGCTGCGAGTGCAGCTGCAAGACCAGCTGTCATAAGTAATAATAACCACTTTTTCATATGATGATGCCTCCCAGTATTTAAAATCATGTATTGATTGAATATTTATTCACTATAATGTATTTTAAACACTTTCTTTTTAAGATGCAATAGTATTTTGCTAAAATTATTTTGATTCTTTTGTCTTATAAAACAAAAAGCAGACCGATCTAAAGACCGGACTGCTTTATATTTATTCAACCAAAAGTCATATGTTAGATTTCTTCGCAATGCTCATCGAAAGCGGCTTGTAGTTTTGACACGACTTCCATTGGCTCATGCCCTTCAATTTCATGACGCTCGACCATTTTAATGATTTTTCCATCTTTTAATAATGCAAAGGATGGTGAAGATGGCGGGAAGCCTTCAAAGTATTCACGGGCTCTTGCTGTTGCCTCTTTGTCCTGCCCAGCAAACACTGTCAGCAATTGATCTGGACGCTTATCGTAATGAACAGAATAGCCGGCAGCTGGTCTTGCAATACCGCCTGCACAGCCGCATACTGAATTCACCATGACAAGTGCCGTTCCTTTTTTAGTCAGTGCTTCGTCTACTTCTTCAGCTGACGTGAGCTCAGTGTAGCCTGCCTGCTTAATTTCTTCTCTCGCTTGTTTCACAATATCATTCATAAATAAATTAAAATCAATATTCATGTCCGTCCACTCCTTTTGCGTACCAAAACCATTTTAACTCCATCATATCAAGGAAAACGCCAGCGGGCAAATGTGTTGTCTTTTCCTCCGCCTCTTTTTCCAAACATCGTTTATGAGCTGTCAAATTGGGGAAAAGTGATGATAAAGAGATGAAAGGGAGAACTGCGTGATGGCACAATTCAAAAAAGCGATGCTCATTTATAATGGAAATGCTGGACAAAAAAACATGGAAAAAACACTCGGTCAAACAGTGCCTCTTCTTTCTATACATATTGATGAACTCATTTTGAAACCAACAAAGCAGCCAAATGATGCTTATAATTTCTGCTGTCAAATTGATGAGACGGTGGAATTGCTCATTATATTAGGCGGAGATGGTACCGTGCATGAATGCATGAACGGCATTGGCGGTTTAGAAAAAAGGCCCACTGTAGCGATATTACCAGGCGGGACATGCAATGATTTTTCTAGAACACTAGGTATTCCTCAACAAATGCAGAAAGCCGCTCAAATGATTGTAGACGGCAAAGAGAAAAAGGTCGATTTAATCAAAGCAGAAGATCGATACGTGTTAAACTTTTGGGGAATTGGGCTGATCGCAGACACGTCCAACAATATTAACGACAAGGAAAAAGCCGTACTCGGCAAAATCAGCTACTTCACAAGTGCGCTGCGCACCTTGCAGCAAACAGATCCTTTTCACGTACGTATTGAGACAGAAGAGGAAAGCTGGGATGAGGAAGCTGTCATCGTTCTTGTCATGAATGGACATTTTATCGGTACAAATAGAATTGATTTGCCTCATGCAGCCATTGATGATGGAAAAGCAGAAATCTTAATTTGCAGAAATACGAGTTTCTCTGCTTTAAAAGAAATCTTCTCAATGAACCGGGAAGAGCTGGAGGATTTCACCGGCGATCTGTCTCTCATTCAAGCGTCCAGTATTCATATCCACACAAAAGAGGAAATGGATGCTGATACAGATGGTGAGGTTTATATGACAGCCCCTTCTTCTTTAGAAGTGTTAAAACAGCATTTGACCTTTATTGTTCCAGCAGAATAAAAAAATGCCCGACATCATTTTGATTCGGGCGTTTTTTTGATATATCGTCTGTATAAATATTCAAGTGCATATCCGAGAAGCGTCCCGGCGAGAAGTGATATTCCTAAAAAGCTATTGGCTGCTCCTTTAAATCCGCCGACAATCAGCAGACAGTACACGATTTGAATGATTGAAACGATCGATATGATAAGCAGTAATCGTTCAGGATGATTGCGTGATTTAGAAATGTACCGCAGAAAAGCGAATGCAATCGCTGTGATAAACATGAGACCAATCGTGAGAAAAGCAAAAAAATCTAGTCCAGACATATCATCGCTCCTTTCTCCTAGATGTGGAAATCCCCCTCTCATGCCGGGAGGGGGAAAATTGTTGTTTTAATAAACAGATGTCTGCTCGTCAATGCCTTCAAGGATTTGTTTAATTCGCTGAAGGAATCTGCCGCATACAAGACCATCTAGTACTCTGTGATCTAATGAAAGACAAAGATTGACCATGTCTCTTGCCGCAATCATACCGTTTACTATCATTGGACGCTTCACGATCGATTCTACTTGTAAAATCGCCGCTTGCGGATAATTAATGATTCCCATAGATTGTACCGAACCAAATGATCCCGTGTTGTTGACAGTGAAGGTACCGCCTTCCATATCACTTTGCTTAAGCGTTCCTTGTCTCACCTTAGACGCCAGCTCATGAATTTCTTTGGCAATGCCCTTAATGGTCTTTTCATCCGCATCCTTAATGACTGGAACAAAAAGCGCGTCATCTGTAGCGACAGCAATCGAAACATTGATTGCTTTCTTTTGCACAATTTTATCTCCGGCCCACATGCTGTTCATTTCAGGGAATTCCTTTAAGGCCTGAGCCACTGCTTTGACAAAGAACGCAAAGAACGTCAAGTTAAAGCCTTCTTTTGCTTTAAACTGATCCTTCAGCTGATTTCTTCTTGTCACAAGATTTGTCACATCGACTTCCATCATCGTCCATGCATGCGGAATTTCATGTTTGCTTCTCAGCATATTGGCTGCAATTGCCTGACGGATCGGCGTGACTGGCAGCTCAACATCACCAGGCATAGAAGGGACGGCAGGTGCCGCTTTTGTTTGAGATGGCTGCACAGGCTCCGGTTGAACGGCACGTTCATTGACAGGTGCTGTCTTCTCTTTGACGCCGCCGTTTTCAATGAGTTGCAGCAAATCTTTTCTAGTGATTCGGCCGCCTGCTCCCGTGCCTTGAACAGCCGCTAAATCAATGCCGTGCTCACCTGCCAAACGAAGAACGGCTGGAGAATAGCGTTTCTTTTGACTTTGATTCTCATTTGTTTGATCTGCTTCAGGCGCTTCGCTTTGCTCAGGTGCTGCTTCTTCTTTCACACTCTGCTGCTCGCTTCCTTCTATCTCAATTTCACAGAACACTTCTCCTACTTGCAGCGTTTCGCCTTCCTCAGCCGATAGCTTTGTAATCGTTCCTGTAAAAGATGACGGAACTTCTGCGTTCACTTTATCTGTCATGACTTCCGCAATCGGATCGTATTTATTCACATGATCGCCAGGTGAAACGAGCCATTTGCTAATGGTTCCTTCTGTTACACTTTCACCTAGCTGAGGCATTTTCATTTGTTCAATTGCCACTTTGAAACCCTCCTCTTTCTTAAAACGCCGCCAGCTCTCTCATTTCAGCTTCTACCTTATCCGGATTGACCATGAAGAATTTCTCCATTGTCGGCGCATAAGGCATTGCCGGAATATCTGGTCCAGCAAGACGTTTGATTGGTGCGTCTAAATCAAATAAGCAATGCTCCGAAATGATCGCCGCAACCTCACTCATGATGCTGCCTTCTTTTGTATCTTCCGTTAACAGAAGCACTTTCCCTGTTTTAGAAGCCGCTTCTATAATCGCTTCCTGATCAAGCGGGTACACTGTTCTCAAATCGAGAATATGAGCGGAAATGCCGTCTTTTGCAAGGCGGTCTGCTGCTTGCAGCGCAAAATGGACACAAAGGCCATATGTAATGACCGTGATATCATCGCCTTCACGTTTCACATCTGCTTTTCCAATCGGAAGAGTGTAATCCTCTTCAGGTACTTCTCCTTTAATCAGACGGTATGCACGTTTATGTTCAAAGAACAATACAGGATCTGGATCACGCACTGCAGCCTTTAAAAGACCTTTGACATCATAAGGTGTAGAAGGCATCACAATCTTCAAACCAGGCTGGTTAGCAAAAATAGCCTCGACCGATTGTGAATGATAAAGTGCCCCGTGTACTCCGCCCCCGTAAGGTGCGCGGATGACCATTGGACAGCTCCAATCATTATTTGAGCGGTATCTAATTTTTGCAGCCTCTGAAATGATTTGGTTGATTGCAGGCATAATGAAATCCGCAAATTGCATTTCTGCAATTGGGCGCATTCCATACATCGCTGCCCCAATACCTACACCCGCAATGGCTGATTCTGCAAGAGGTGTATCCATGACGCGCGCTTCTCCAAATTGCTCGTAAAGACCCGCTGTCGCTTTAAATACGCCGCCTTTTTTCCCGACATCCTCTCCGAGCACAAACACTTTCGGATCTCGCTCCATTTCTTCTTTCATCGCCAGTGTAATGGCGTCTATATATGACATAACAGGCATTTTTCTTCCCCCTTACTCCGCATACACGTAACGAAGTGCGCTTTCTGCATCAGCATAAGCTGCGTTTTCCGCTTCATCAGTAGCTTCGTTTACGATTTGCATGATTTCTTTTGTCATCTCTTCTTTCATTTCAGAAGTCATGACGTTTCCTTCGATTAAATACGTTTCATATTGGATGAGCGGATCTTTCTTTCTTGCTTCGAGCACTTCTTCTTTTTCTCGATAGCTTGAATCATCGTCATCACTTGAGTGCGCAGTTAAACGGTAAGAGATCGTTTCAATCAATGTCGGGCCTTCGCCTCTAGCCGCACGGTCTCTTGCTTCTTTGACAGCGGCATATACTTCAAGCGGATCATTTCCATCTACAGTGACACCAGGCATCCCATATCCAACCGCACGATCTGAAATGCGTTCACAGGCTACTTGTTTGTCATATGGCACGGAAATCGCATACTTATTGTTTTCACACATGAAAATAACAGGCAGTTTATGAACAGCAGCAAAGTTTGCGCCTTCGTGGAAATCACCTTGGTTTGATGAGCCTTCACCGAACGTGACAAAGCTGACAAAGTTTTTCTGCTCTAATCGTCCAGCAAGGGCAATTCCCACCGCGTGAGGAACCTGCGTTGTTACAGGTGAAGACCCAGTCACAATTCGATTTGCTCTTTGCCCAAAATGCCCTGGCATTTGTCTTCCGCCTGAGTTTGGATCGTCTTGTTTTGCGAAACCAGACATCATTAAATCTTTTGCTGTCATCCCAAAAGCAAGGACAACTCCCATATCACGGTAGTAAGGTAAGACGTAATCTTCTTCTCTATTAAGAGCAAATGCAGCGCCGACTTGCTGCGCTTCCTGCCCTTGACAAGAAATAACGAATGGAATTTTCCCGGAACGGTTTAATAGCCACATCCGTTCATCGATTTTTCTTGCTAGAAGCATTGTTCTGTATATCTCAATTGCTTGTTCATCTGATAATCCTAATTCCTGATGACGCATGTTACTCATCATGTTTCCCTCCTTGATTAAAAATGGATCGCCTTCCCGTCAACAGCAAGGGCTGCCTCGCCAATCGCCTCTGATAAGGTCGGATGCGGGTGTATCGTCTGCCCCACTTCCCACGGGGTTGCATCAAGTACTTTGGCTAATCCAGCTTCAGATATCATATCTGTTACATGAGGACCAATCATATGAATTCCTAAAATATCATCTGTCTTTTGATCGGCAATGATTTTGACAAATCCATCAGACTCCCCGTACACAAGTGCTTTTCCAATCGCCATAAATGGAAATTTCCCTATTTTGACTTCAAACCCCTGCTCTTTTGCCGCCTGTTCAGTGAGTCCAACACTAGCGGTTTCTGGGTGAGAGTAAACACATTTAGATACGAGCGTCTCATCGAGCGGCTTTGGATCTTTCCCAGCCATATGTTCTACAGCAATCATCCCTTCGTGAGAAGCGACATGTGCCAGCTGAAGCCCGCCGATGACATCTCCTATTGCGTAAATATGTGATTCTTTCGTTTGATAATGTTCATTTACGACAATGCCTTGTTTTTCGGTTTGGATGTCCGTGTTTTCAAGACCTATGCCTTCGATATTAGGTACTCTGCCGACTGAAAGAAGGAGTTTTTCCGCTTCAAACGTCTGAATGTCTCCATCCTTTTCCGCTTGAATTGTCACGAGATTTCCCTGCTTTTCTACGCTATCTGGCAGTACCTTCGCATTAGTCACAAAAGTGATGCCTTTTTTAGATAATAGCTTTTCCATTTCTTTAGAAATGTCATGATCCTCTGTTGGCAAAATGCGGTCTGCAAACTCAAGCACAGTGACGTTCACACCAAAATCATTGAGCATGGAAGCCCACTCGATTCCGATCACTCCGCCCCCCACAATTAGCATTGACTGCGGAAGCTCTGGCAGTTCAAGTGCATCATCTGAAGTGAGGATGTGTGTTCCATCTGCTTCAAGCCCTGGCAGCACACGCGGTCTTGATCCTGTCGCGATGATGACCTGCTTTGGAATGAGCATTTCATTTTCCTCTCCATTTGCCATTTCTACGGAGATCGTTCCTGGCATTGGCGAAAAGATAGATGGGCCAAGAATACGGCCGATTCCTTCATATACATCAATTTTTCCTTGTTTCATTAAATGTTTGACGCCGCCTGCTAGTTTTTCGACGATCTCTGTTTTTCTTTTCTGCACATTGGCAAATTGCAAGGCAACGCCTCCTGCCTCAACACCAAAATCAGCTGCGCGTTTGACGGTTTGATAAACTTCTGCACTTCTGAGCAGCGCTTTAGACGGGATGCAGCCTTTATGAAGACATGTTCCGCCGAGCTTTTCTTTTTCTACAACTGCTGTTTTCAATCCAAGCTGTGAGGCACGGATGGCCGCTACATAGCCGCCTGTGCCTCCACCAAGAATGACGAGGTCATATTCAGTTGCCATGACTTGTCACTCCTTTCTTTTCCTGTTGATCATTTGGGTATTCTTTCGGTGATTCTTCTTCTTTTAAAATGCGAAGCGCACCTTCTGCTAACGATTGCAGCTCATTTTCACCTGGAAACACGACAACATCTGAAATCCAGTCAATATAGCCGCGAATACTTGACGTAATTTGTTTGCTGTATGCAAGTCCGCCTGTTAATACAATGACGTCAACTGCTCCTTTTAAGACAGCGCTAGCCGCACCAATTTCCTTGGCAATCTGATAGCACATCGCTTCATAAATGAGCGCCGCCCGCTCATCACCCGCTTCAATCATGCGTTCCACTTTCACAGCGTCTGTCGTGCCAAGATAGCCCGCAAGCCCGCCTTCACCAATAATGCGTTTGAGCATTTCTTCTTGGGTATACTCCCCCGAAAAACAAAGATTCACAAGATCACCTGTCGGCAAGGTTCCCGCACGCTCTGGGCTGAAAGGACCTTCGCCATGCAGACCGTTATTGACATCGATGACTTTTCCTTTTTCATGAACACCAATGGTGATACCGCCGCCCATATGAGTAATAATCATGTTCAAATCTTCGTAACTTTTTCCAAAAGAAGCCGCTGTTTTTCTTGCGACCGCTTTTTGATTTAATGCGTGAAAAATGCTTTTTCTTTCGATCGTTGGCAGCCCTGAAATACGAGCAATTGGTTTTAGTTCATCCACTACAACTGGATCGACAATAAAAGCCGGGATATTCAGGCCAAGTGCAATTTCTCTCGCGATGATTCCACCGAGATTGGATGCGTGCTGGCCGGCATATCCTTCTTTTAGGTCTTCCACCATTTGCTCATTGACTTCATATGTGCCTCCTTCAATCGGACGAAGGAGACCGCCGCGCGCACAAACTGCATCAAACTTTGAGATATTCATCCCCTGTTCATGCAGTGTTTTCAAAATAGTTTCTTTGCGGAAAGAAAATTGATCAATGATATGAGGAAACTGCTTTAATTCCTCATCTGTATGTCTAAGTGTCGTTTCAAAAATAGACCGTTCATTATGAAACACACCAATTTTTGTTGAAGTAGAGCCAGGATTAATCGTGAGAATACGCCATTCTTTTGTCAGCAAAAACAAAACCTCCGTTTCAACTCATTCTTCAAATTAGCGACGGCTTAAAATATGTTGACCATTTTGCAAGAATTGACTTCTTGATTTGCGCATTCTTTCAATTCGCTCTTCAGCCAATCGGTCTGCCGCTTTATAAGTTGGAATGGCATCACGGTTTGAAATTTCAATCACACGTTCAATATTTTGATAAATGCCTTCGACTTTTTTCATCGCACGATCTGCATTATAGCCATAAAGCTCATCAGCCACGTTAATCACACCGCCTGCATTGATCACATAGTCAGGAGCATATACAATTCCCATTTCATGGATAAGGTCTCCGTGATGCGTTTCTCTTAGCTGGTTATTTGCAGCACCTGCAATCACCTTTGCTTTTAACTTAGGAATGGTCACATCGTTAATGGTTGCGCCAAGTGCGCACGGTGCATAAATATCACATGCTTGATCGTAAATATCGTCAGGGTCGACTGCTTTTGCCCCGAAGTCTTCAACAGCTCGTTTGACAGAGTCTTTGTTGATATCTGTGACAATGAGCTGCGCGCCTTCTTCATGCAGATGTTTACACAAGTTGTAAGCGACATTTCCTACGCCTTGGACGGCAATTGTTTTTCCTTCTAATGAATCGGTCCCAAATGCAGCTTTGGCAGCGGCTTTCATCCCTTTGTATACACCGTAAGCAGTGACGGGAGACGGATTTCCAGAAGAACCAAATGCAGGAGAGATCCCTGTGACAAAATCGGTTTCTTCATGAATGAGATCCATGTCTTCTACCGTTGTACCGACATCTTCTGCTGTAATATAGCGGCCATTCAGCCCTTGAATGTAACGACCAAATGCACGGAACATTTCTTCATTTTTGTCTTTTCTCGGATCACCGATGATGACCGTTTTTCCGCCGCCAAGATTAAGTCCTGCTGCCGCGTTTTTATAAGTCATTCCTCTCGCTAGACGCAGTGCATCCTCAATGGCTGCTTCTTCGTTTTCATACGTCCACATTCTCGTTCCGCCTAGTGCAGGCCCAAGTGTTGTATCATGAATCGCAATAATCGCTTTTAAGCCAGACTGCTCATCCTGACAAAATACAAGCTGTTCATAATCGTATCGTTCCATATATTTAAAAAGTTCCATTGTGTTATTCCTCCTATTACTTCCGCTTAATTTGATGTACAGATGGCAAGCGCAATTGAATAAAGCTTACTTTCGGCTGAATCAGACCGGCTTGTTAAAGCAATCGGCGCCTTCGCTCCTGCCACCACAGCTCCCACCTTCGCATGTGCAAAGTAGATGAGAGATTTATAAAGAATGTTTCCTGCCTCAATTGTTGGCACAAGCAAAATATCTGCATGGCCGGCTACATCACTCGTAATATTTTTATGAGAAGCTGCCGTTTGAGAAATGGCATTATCTAAAGCAAGAGGCCCATCAATCAGGCAGCCAGAAATTTGCCCCCGCCGATTCATTTGCGCAAGACTTGCCGCAGTCAAAGTTGAATCCATGGCCGGATTCACGACCTCCACCGCAGAGAGCACTGCAACCTTTGGCATGTCGTTTCCGACAGCTTGTGCTACTTGAACAGAGTTGATCGTAATCTCTTTCAGCATATTTAAATCGGGCGCGATGTTCATCGCAGAATCCGTGACATAAATAAAGCGTTCAAAGCCCGGTACTTCAAATGCCGCAACATGTGATAGGACACTGGTCGTCCTGAGCCCATATTCTTTATTCAATACCGCTTTTAAAAGAACGGCTGTCGGGACATGCCCCTTCATCAAAATATCTGCATGCTTCTCGCTCACTGCCTGAACGGCAATCTTGGCAGATTCTTCGGGAGAATCTGAATGAATAATATCTATCCAGTCCTCATTGATTTCATGCTGCTTCACTAGCTCCTTCAGGTTGCGTTTGTTCCCAACCAGGAGAAAGCGAGCGACCTTTCGCTTAATTGCCATCTTGATGGCATGAAGCACTTCTTCGTCTTCTGCATGAGCCACAGCCGCCGTTTTGTTCTGCAGCTGGGCGGCTTTCATAATCAGATCGTCAAGCTTCATATATGCCCACCTTTCCTTGTGCTCGGTTCATGTTTTATATGCAAGTTCCGTGCCAGTTTGAAATGCAGTGAATATGAGGCAATTCGCATGACATTCGTGCAATCTTTTGCAGATTACATGCATTTTATTGCATGCTATCTTTTGCAAGTTGATATTTGTCCATTTTATAGTAAAGGTTCCGAATGCTGATCCCTAACGTTTTCGCTGTTTTCGTGCGATTGAATTGATGCTTTTCAAGGGTTTGTTTAATCAGCTGCGCTTCAAATGCCTCAACAGCATCCGAAAGCGTCTCTCCCTCAAATTGACTGACAGTCAGTTCCTGCTGCTCTTTTTCTTCCTGATCTTCTGACTCCATGAAAGAAATATGCCCTTCATCAATCCATTCTTCTTGCGGGTTCAAAAAGATCATGGCTCGTCCAAGTACATTTTCAAGCTCTCTTACGTTTCCTGGCCACTTATATGATCGCAGTCTATTAAGTGCCTGTTCCGTTAACCCGCTCACGTTCCGTCCATAGTCTAAATTGATCTTTTGGATGAGACGTTTGCTTAACGAGTCAATATCCTCAAGGCGCTGCCTTAGCGGCGGGATGGAGATCGGGTATCTGTTCATTCGATAATATAAATCTTCTCTGAACTTTCCTTCCGCCATCGCTTTTTCAATATTGACATTTGTCGCCGTGATCACACGAACATCGACCGGTATAGCCTTTGTTCCGCCTACCCTTACTATTTCTTTCTCCTGCATCACACGAAGCAGCTTCGCCTGTGTACTTGGCGTCATTTCGCCAATTTCATCTAAAAAAATGCTGCCTTGATTCGCTTCTTCAAACAGCCCTTTTTTCCCGCCTCGCCTTGCACCAGAAAATGCTCCTTCTTCATAGCCAAAAAGCTCTGACTCTAAAAGGGTCTCAGATAAGGCTGCACAGTTGACCCGTACAAAGCGATTATATTTCCGGTCACTTTCATTATGAATAGCGTGCGCAAACAGCTCTTTTCCAGTACCTGATTCTCCCCGGAGTAAAATGGTGGCTGGCGTTTTCGCGCCTAGCTTCGCCTGCTCAAGCGCCACAAGCATTTGCTCACTCTCTCCAATGATGTCTTCAAATGTGTACTTTGCTTCAAGTGTACGGATGAGCTGCCTTGCTTTATTTAATTCATTTGTGAGTGATTGAATTTCTGATACGTCATGAATGACCCCGACACTGCCTTTTAAAATGCCATCAACAATGACTGGCGCTACGTTGACAATCACATCTTTTTTATTCGGTCCGACTTTCATTCTGACGCCTCGAACGGGTCTCCTTGTTTCAAGTACCTTCAAATGCATGCTTTCTCCTTCAGAAATATCTGCACCTGCTGGTTTCCCCACAACTTCCTTATCTGTTAATCCAGTCATTTTCGTATAAGCCCGGTTGATTAAGATCCCTTTTCCCTGCTCATCAACAACTGATATGGCTTCATCCGACGATTGAATGATCGCCTCCAGCATCGTTCGCACTTCTTTAAGATTGGTTACTTCCTCCGCAAGCTCAACGGCATCTGTAATATCTTTAAAGATGGATAAAGCACCTAGCATTCTCCCCGCGTCATCAATAATTGGCAAACGCGTTGTAACAATTTGTATTTGCTGATTCAAAAATTGTTTTTGATTAAATTCTGGCTCTCTCGATCTTAAAATGTCGGGAAGCTTTGTATTTGGGATCACTTCTCGTATATGACGGCCAATCGCATCTTTTTGCGAACATCCAACCATTTTGGCCGCTGATCGATTAAACAGGACGACTTCTTCATTCATGTTTATAAAAATCATCCCGTCGTTCGTTGCATTAAAAATGCGGTCATGCTTATAGGTTTGTTCCTTTAATATTTGGATCAGCTGCTGTTTTTCTGCCATTAATTCTGATATAACGTAAGCCATTGAACTCGGAACAATGACTGCGTGCTCTGGCTTTTTTTCAATCAGTTCTTTCAGCACTGCTGAACTGCCTGTTGTTTCAATGATGATATCAATGTCATCTTTTATGTATTCTTTCCAATCCGTTGTCGTATCAATTCCATTCTTTTTCGCTTCTACCATCCCCGGTGCCTCAAGATCAAGGTCGGCGATCGCAATGATTTGAATCATATTTGTTTTCAGCAATGTTTCAAGCAATGCTGATCCACCCTGTCCTGCACCGACAATCAAGACTCTCTGCATCCCGTTACCCCTTTATATGAAAAAATTTGCACACCATATTTTTCCTTTGCAAAAAATTGCACAACTCTTATATTACCACGTTTTCCTTTCTTGACAAAATATTTTTTGAATTAGACAATGGAAGTAAATGACGTTTAAGGGGACATTTGATGGGGAGAATACTTGCACTAGTGATTATTTTAATACCTGGCGCGCTTGCAGCACTTGGGATTAAGCTGCTGCGTGACACTGTTTTCGGCATCATCATTGCACCATTTCCATATTTATGGCTGCAAGGAATTGCAGGGTTGTTATTTTTAGGGGGAGGTCTTTATGTAGTGGCTGGCTTTATTTTATATAGAGACCGTAAACGAAATAAAGTGACTGCCCGCTTTAAACAGAGATAAAACGTGAAAAAAGACCCGCTGATTTAGAGCAGGTCTTTATTTCATTTCTTCTCTTATTTTCACGGCTCGGT
Organism: Bacillus sp. FSL R5-0712; assembly: GCF_038593285.1. Lineage (NCBI taxonomy): Bacteria > Bacillati > Bacillota > Bacilli > Caryophanales > Bacillaceae > Bacillus > Bacillus sp. FSL R5-0712. Next base: position 2,220,173 of record NZ_CP151981.1, read on the forward strand.
CAGGAAAATCAGTAAAAATGCCATCGACACCTAAGGAAAACATGTTTTTCATTTGCTTTTCACTATTTACTGTAAACGGCCTGATCACTTGCTGAGATGCATGGAGAGCTGCCACAACCTCTTTGGTCACGCCGGCACCCTTGATATTTGGATGGTAGCCCCTTGCTGGTACTGTTTTTATATACATCTCCGGCTGATGAATCACATCCATTGTGAGAACCGCAAGTTCAACATGCGGCATCAGTTTGTGAAAAAGAGCTAAACTGCCGTGATGAAACGATGAAACAAGTACACGGTCTTCTATTTGAAAATGCTCAATTTGTTTTTTTACTTTCTCTTCGATACCCGGATATCGATAAATGGAGTTTTTTAGTTCAATATTGATGATCAATGATGATTGCTGCGTCACTAGCTCTAATACTTCCTCCAAAAGAGGAATGGATACAGCACCGGTTTCTTCGTAGAAAGAATGACTCGCATCTCCCGCTTTTAATTCTTCATATGTATGGTCTTTCACTAAACCTTTCATGTTCGTTGTTCTGTTCAGTTTCTCATCGTGAATGACAGCAAGTCTGCCGTCTTTCGTCAGCTGAACATCCAGCTCAATTCCGTCAGCTCCCGAATGGAGTGCATGCTCGAAGGCTATCATGGTGTTTTCAGGATAAATGCCTTTAAAGCCTCTGTGTGCAAAAATTTTCGTCATAGGTCACCTCTAAATATGATGCTTCCTTACATTATGACGTGTCTTTTTTCGTTTTTCCAGTTTTGAGCGCATAAAAAAAAACCTCTTCTGATTCATACGAAGAGGTTGACAGATAAATTCGATCACGTAATCGCTCTGATGGCTTGCTCTGTCGTCTCTGCGTCAAGAGCAAAAAGGGAAGAAACAACTGCGACTGCTGTAACAACGGTTACACCTAACAACAACTTTTTCATAAGATAACCTCCACTTTCTTTTGAAGTATTTGTGCATCGAATTTCTTTTCAAGAAAACGAATGGCATTTTGATAATCATTTCGTTCCTTGAAGTATTTCGATATTTGTTCAGACAAATCCTCAAGCTCCACATATAATCTATTTTTTTCTATGTAGTCTAATTTTTCTGAGAATACGTCTGCTGCCCCACTATTCTCGCACATCAAATCCAAAATTTCAAATTTTACTATATATTCATTATTTTGGATATCACAACTATACAAAATACCCTCTTTAATATATTCCCTCGCCTCTTGATCTCCTAAATGAACCAAGGCATTGGCCAGAACATATAAAGATTGGATGTAATAATGGCTATTGTCACGGTGAATTTGAATGCCCATTCCTTTTTTGGCATAATGTGCGCTTTTTTCATAATCATGCTTTGCATAATAAAGAACCGCTAAATTGTGATAGCATTTCCCAATCAGCACTTCATTGTTAATGCGCTTACTTTTCTCAAGTGCTTCTTTATACTTTTTCTCTGCTTCATCGAATTGGAACAAATCAATGCAATTACTTGCATGTAAAATTAAGCTGTCAATCGCCTGCGCTGTGTACTCTTCATGCGCTTTGAATGTATCGATGGCTTTTTTAATATGATTAATGGATATGAAATTTTGTTTCAGTTCGTAATAGATTGAAGCAACCTTATGGTGAAAAGTTCCTACTTCCAGGTCTTCATTCACACGTTTTAGCCGCTGTTCTGCAATTTTGTAAAAGCTAATGGCTTCATCATACTTTTTCACATATGCAGCATATTGGCCTTTGTAAAAGTAAAAATAAAAATTAATAATGTCATCTGCCTTCTCATCGAGCGTTCCGACACTTTTCATAATTTGATTGGCTTTTTCGATATTTCCAAGTAACATTTCATGTCTGCCGTCAACAAGCTGATAATAAAGGAGAACTTCACGGTCTTCATCTGTATTTTTTAGCAAATTCTGAATTTTCTCTTTATAGACAGCAGATTTTTCTAAGTCATTCTGAGAAATGACCCTCGTCCACTTGCTAATTTCGTTCGCAACCTCAGCAGAGTGGATTTTCAGCTTTCCCATAACCTCACCCTCTTCTTTTCATTATTATAGCATAGTAAAAGAATGTGAAAATTATTAAATTCGACAATGGGAATATTCAGTTCAAATGGCACAATCTCTAAGAAGCCAGTGACTTTAAAACGCCAACCAATCAGGTCAATAGAAATAGAACTTTCGATCTCGTTTGCTTTAATTACCAAATCCATGAGACCTTTTCCTCTCATCCTTTTTCTTACGAATGAGCGTTTTCTTCTTCTATTTTGAAGACTTCATGATCGATTGGCGCAGCTGATTACCACTACTTTATGTCTTTTTTATTTTTTTCATGCTTTATTTTTCATTTTATTCTGAAAATAAAGCAGCCCGTTTGTCCAATTTAAACATTAAGATGATTTTATCAACCTAACCAATTTTTGACAACATGTTTCAAAATAAAAAAACGTCTCAATGAAGAAACGTTTTTTTATGAAAAAGATACTAGCTTGCTCTATGCTCTAAACGCAGACGATCAGCTACCATGGCAATAAATTCTGAATTGGTTGGTTTCGCTTTTGACATGCTGACAGTATAACCAAAGAGTGAGGAAATGGAATCAATGTTTCCTCTGCTCCATGCGACTTCAATGGCATGACGAATCGCTCGTTCTACCCTGCTAGCAGTCGTGTTAAATTTCTTTGCAATGTCTGGGTACAACACTTTAGTGATGCTTCCGAGAAGCTCAATGTCATTGTACACCATAGAAATTGCTTCTCTTAAGTATAAATAGCCTTTAATATGAGCGGGCACGCCAATCTCATGAATAATGGTCGTAATGCTCGCATCTAAGTTTTTACGTTTCGGTTCAGGTTTGTTACGAAGAACACTGTTTTGGATTGATGAAGAGCGATGGGTAACTTGTGTGCCGTTTCCACTGACTTGACGAATATGACCTACTAGGTTTTCCATATCAAATGGCTTTAAAATGAAATAGGATGCGCCTAAATCAACTGCTTTTTTCGTGACATCTTCTTGTCCAAATGCCGTTAGCATAATCACACTTGGCTGTTTTGTCATTTCATTGTTTTCACGGAGGCGTTCTAGTACAGCAAGACCGTCTAAATGAGGCATAATAATGTCTAAGAGGAGAACGTCGGGCTCTTTATCTTTAAATAATGTCAGGCATTCCTGACCATTATACGCCACGCCAAGTACTTCCATATCTTCCTGTCCCTCAATATACTCTGTCAAAAGGCCAACAAGCTCTCGATTGTCATCAGCTACACACACTTTAATTTTCTCCACGTTCTTTCCTCCCCAATGTCGATTCCTTTAGTCTTTTGCATTTCTCTTCTGAGTGTTCAATTCGACAAAACCATGCTATCCCCTTTAAAAAACTTTAATTTTCCGAATAATAGAGCATTATCTAGCTTTTTCTACGTTTTTCTTAACGAATCGACGATTATTGCAATTTGACAACATGCTTTTTTCCATTTTGTCGAAAAATCTCTTTTTCCTTATTTTATAACATGATGGAAGAGAAAGAAAGGGTAGAAAAAAACTGCCGGAAGATTCGCGGCAGTTTATGATCAGCTTGCTTTTTTGTTTTTTTGATAAAGGTCGATTCCTGCTTCTGACAGCATCCATTCAATGTGTACGCCGTACCCGCTAGTCGGATCATTGACGAATACGTGTGTGACAGCTCCAATGACTTTGCCATTTTGGATGATGGGGCTTCCGCTCATTCCTTGGACGATTCCGCCCGTTTTGCTTAAGAGCCGCTCATCTGTTACCTTCAATACCATTCCTTTAGTTGCTGGGAATTTCTGCGGTGTTGTGCTGACGATTTTAATATCAAACTTCTCCACTTTATCATGATCCACAACGGTTAAAATTTCTGCTGGGCCTTCTTTTACTTCATTTGATAAAGCGACTGGAAGTGGTTTATCTGCTACATGATTTTCAAGCTTTTCGGTTAACGTACCAAAGATACCAAAAGGGCTGTTGCGGGAGATATCTCCTATTGTTTTTCTTTCGGAAGAGAATCTCGCCAATTTTTCTCCAGGATTGCCTCCTGTGCCTTTTTCAATCGATGTCACGGTTGATCTAACAATTTCACCATTGTCGACAACAATTGGTTTTTTTGTATCCATGTCAGAAATCACATGCCCAAGGGCACCATATTTTTTAGATGAAGGTTCAAAAAAGGTCATCGTGCCGATTCCTGCTGCAGAATCACGAATGTAAAGACCAATTCGATAGATGCCTTCACTTGCATCTTTTGCGGGTGTTAATGTTGTTTGAAAGGTTTTATGATCTCTCTTTATGAGCAAACGAAGCGTTTCACCCGTTTTCCCTGCTTTCTGAATAAATGGGGTGAGGTCATTCATTTTCTCCATTTTTTGACCATTGATTTCAATGATCATATCCCCTGATTGAATGCCTGCGGCTTCACCTGGTGATTTTTTGCCGTCTGCTGTTGTGATTTGATGAAAACCTACAACGAGAACTCCTACAGAGTGGAGCTTGACGCCAATGGATTGACCTCCAGGAATGACTTTTAATTCAGGGAGAACGTCAACTTTTGTTTTCTTAATAGGAAATCCTTTAAAATCATAAACAATTTCGGCTTTTCCCGCCTTTTGTCCTGTAATATCCAGCTGATTCTTTTTCTCTGAAAGGCTAAAGGCTGGTGAAGAAGCATTGGCTGACGCTTCAATCGATGTGTCAATTGAGTGCTTCTGTTTTTCAAATACAGCAACATTTGTTGGAATGCTGATGTATTCCTTCACTATGCTCATAAACCCTGTACTTATTAAAGAAACAAGGAGAATCACACCAATGGCTTTTCTCATCTTTTCGGGCATTCATTTTTCACTCTCCTCGCTCCTTACCCACACCAGAACACTCATGTTTTGGCTACATCTTTACTTTTGCCTTCTTCGAGAGGATTTATAACCGGCAGCTTTAGAAAATGATTGGATAAATTGATAAAAGAAAAAGACGATTTTATGGGTATATACGCCGGCTTTTACACAACATATAAAAAAGGCAGCTGATGATTCAGCTACCCTGTTGTTTTGACATCATTTGCTTGGTGCAATAGTTCTTTTGCATGCTGTTTTGTCAGCTCAGTCACTTCCACACCGGCAATCATCCGGCCAATTTCACTCACTTTTTCTTCATGACTTAATGGTTTGACACTCGTCAGTGTTCTGCCCGCTTTCGAGCGTTTCGAAATGAAGAGATGTGTGTCAGCCATTGCGGCTACTTGAGGCAGGTGTGTAATACAGAGCACTTGTGATCCAGACGCAACTTTGTAAATTTTCTCAGCAATGGCTTGTGCCACTCTGCCGCTGACGCCTGTATCAACTTCATCGAAAATAATGGATGTGACGTCTTGTTTAGCTGAGAAAATACTCTTCACAGCGAGCATGACACGTGAAATTTCTCCACCTGAGGCTACTTTCGATAAAGATTTCATCGGTTCGCCTGTATTTGTAGAAATGACAAATTGGGCTTGGTCGATTCCATTTTTCCCGAGCTGCACAGGTTTTCCGTCTAATAGCGGACAATCGGTGCTGCCAAATGGCGCATATCGAACAGAAAAAGCTGTGTCAAATGATGACTTCTCCATATACAAATCCTTGAGCTCTGTTTGGATTTGCTTCGCTAGCTTTTTGGCCCATTTTTTACGCAGCTCCGAAACGTTAAGTGCTTCGAGCAGGGCGTCACGGCTCATCGCATCTAATTTATTTTTGAGCGTCTGCAGATGGCTGTCTCGATTTTGGATTTGATCTATTTCTTCTTCAATCTTCGCCGCATACTCCAAAATTTCTTCAACGGTTGTGCCGTATTTTCGTTTTAGCTGCTTCATTTCATTCAGCCTGGATTCAATAAAATCAAGACGAGCCGGATCGAATTCTAATTGATCCAGCATGCTCCGCATTTGAAAGGTTGAATCCTCTAATAAGTAGTAGGAGTTCGACACTTGTTCAGATAGCTTTTTCAAATCATCGTTGATCTCAGACACCTGCTCAAGCTCGCTTGAGGACATACCAACCCAATCTAGTCCTCCTTGCTCATTACGCAAGGCGTTATACGCGTTTTGGAGTGAGGAATAGATTTTTTCGTAGTTGCTGATTTGATGACGTTCTTCCTGAAGCTTCTCATCTTCTCCCGGCTCTAATTGTGCCGCCTCAATCTCCTCTAGCTGAAATTGCAGTAAATCTAAGCGGTGCACCATTTCCTGCTCATTCTCAGACAGCTGCCTTAGCTTTTGAGCCGTCTTCATATATTGATCATATGCTTCTTGATACTGCAAGAGAGCCGGTGCAATGTCTTCTGCTCCAAATTGATCGAGCAAATGCAGATGATTTTCATCTTCCATGAGCAGCTGGTTATCGTGCTGTCCATGTATATCAAGCAAAAGCCGTCCTACTTCCCGTAAAAGTGAGATGGTGACAAGCTTTCCATTAATCCGGCAAATGCTTTTCCCGCTGTTATTAATATCACGGCGGAGGATCATCATTTCATCTGATGCGTCAATTCCCTGCTCTTCGCATAGAGCAAATACAGGGTGATCGGCTGGTACAAGAAAAAGCCCTTCCAGCTCTGCCTTTTTTTCACCGTAGCGGACAAATTCAGAGGATCCTCTTCCTCCCACGAGAAGTGAGACAGCGTCAATCATGATGGATTTTCCGGCACCTGTTTCCCCCGTTAGAACCGTGAGTCCTTTTTCAAATGAAACCGTTAACTCTTCAATGATTGCAAAGTTTTTAATGGTTAGTTCTGCTAACACTCATTTGACACCTCTTTTAGTAAACCTGATTCTTTATAGAAGCTCTAAAATTTTGCTCGAAACTGTCTCTGTATCATCTGGGGTGCGGCAAATGATTAAAATGGTATCATCCCCGCAAATCGTTCCCATAATCTCTTCCCAATCTAAATTATCCATTAAAGCACCAATCGCCTGAGCATTACCCGGCATTGTTTTCAGAACAATTAAATGACTGGCAGCATCCATTTTAATAAATGCATCCATTAGGGACCGCTTCAGCTTTGACAGCGGATTAAACCGCTGATCTGCAGGAAGACTGTATTTATATGTTCCATTGTTCGTCGGAACTTTCACTAAATGCAACTCTTTAATATCCCTAGAAACGGTCGCTTGTGTGATGTTATATCCATCGGCTTTCAAAATATCGACCAATTCATCTTGTGTTTCAATTTCTTGGCTTGCAATGATTTCTCTTATTTTAATATGCCTTTGACCTTTATTCATATTTGCCCCCCCTAGGCGTTTCATTCTCAGTTTGTCTTTACGTTCTATGTTATATGATGCACACTTCAAAAAACAAGCATTACGTGAGATACGGCCAATTCTTGTCTTTTGACCATGTAAAAAGGAATAATAGCGAGCTATTATTCCTTTCAGCGTGTAGACAAACCCTCGCATTCGGTGTCAGTCCTGCGCGCTGGTGCTCACGAATGTCAAATTCGCTCCGCAAAAGTAGCTGAACTTCCTAGACTTCAAAGGTTTTCTATCACGCTGAAAAGAAGACAAAGGGCTAAAATAAAGATCATTTTAACCCTTTGTCAACAATCTGAAAAGGAATAATAGCGAGCTATTATTCCTTTTGTTTCAATGATTTCATGTGTCAGCCGGCTCAGGGCTGTTTTTCTTTTCTTTCAATACGGAATGGGCTTCCTTGACGACCTTCTCAAGTTCTGAAGCAGGAAGTGCCGCATTTTCTTCTTGATCAGGATGAAGCACTAAATGAAGCAGAAATTCAATATTTCCATCTCCACCAGTGATAGGCGAAAATGATACATCCTTTACATCATAGCCTTCTTTTGCAGCAAATTGATTCATCTCTTCTAGTACACCAAGGTGGACAGACGGCTCACGCACGATGCCTTTTTTCCCAACAAGCTCTCTGCCTGCTTCAAATTGAGGCTTGACGAGCGCAATACAGTCACCACCCGGAACAAGAATATGCTTTAAAGCCGGCAGAATGAGTTTGAGTGAGATAAAAGATACATCAATCGATGCCACTTCTGGCAATCCTTCAGTAAAATCAGCTGGAACGGAATGGCGGAAATTGGTGCGCTCCATGACGATGACCCTGTCATCCTGCCTTAATTTCCACGCAAGCTGATTGTAGCCAACGTCTACAGCATATGATTTGACTGCTCCATTTTGAAGAGCACAATCTGTAAATCCGCCTGTTGATGAGCCAATATCAATCAGCAATTTCCCTTCAACTGTCAGATCAAATTCTTTAAGCGCTTTTTCAAGCTTTAACCCGCCGCGGCTTACGTATTTGAGAGGGTTCCCCTTCACTGTAAGCGGGGTATCACGAGCAATTTTCTCGCCTGGTTTATCCAAACGGGTTTCATTTGAGTAAACGATCCCTGCCATGATGGCACGCTTTGCTTTCTCTCTTGTTTCCATTAGTCCTTGTTCGACTAATAAAACGTCAAGTCGTTCTTTCTTTGATGTCATGATCCAATTCCTTTTCTTGGTGCTGCTGGAAGCAGGTCACGTAAAGTCTCAGCAACCTGTGCTTTCGTCAGTCCAATTTCTTCAAGCAGGGCATCAACACTTCCATGCTCAATAAATTGATCTGGGATACCCATACGTTCTACTTTGATATGTGATGCTTTCTTGTCGTGTAAATATTCTAACACGCTGCTGCCAAACCCGCCTTGAAGCACAGCTTCTTCAATCGTTAAAATCGGAATCCCTTCAGAAAGAATGTCATGTAGCATCGCTTCATCAAGCGGCTTAATAAACCGAGCGTTGACGACACGAATTGATTTCCCTTCTTTTTGAAGTTCCTCAGCTGCTTGCAGCGCCATTTTAATCGTCGTTCCGAATGTTAAGATGACGGCATCCTTCCCTGGACGAAGAACCTCCCAGGACCCAATCGGAATGGTTTTCAGCTGTTCATCCATTTTCACGCCAAGACCATTTCCGCGTGGGAAACGCATGGCAATAGGACCGTCATCATACTGAATGGCTGTATTGACCATGTGCTGGCCTTCATTTTCATCCTTCGGCATCATGAGCACCATATTCGGCATATGACGCATGAAGGCAATATCAAACACACCTTGATGCGTTTCTCCATCTGCACCGACAAGACCCGCACGGTCAATTCCGATAAAAACATTGAGGTTTTGGCGGCAAATATCATGCAGCACTTGATCATAAGCTCTTTGCAGGAATGTTGAATAGATCGCTAAAAATGGCTTCATATCCTGCGTCGCAAGCCCAGCTGCCATTGTGGCTGCATGCTGCTCAGCAATTCCTACATCAAACATTCGCTCTGGAAATTCCTTTGCAAAGCCTTCAAGTTTTGAGCCAACAGGCATCGCAGGCGTGATGGCCACAATTCGCTCATCTTTCCGCGCAAGCTTTCTGACTGTTTCACTGACAAGACCACTCCATGACGGTGCAGCAGCTGCTGGTTTTACAAAATCACCTGTATCAATTTTGTATGGACCTGTGCCGTGCCAAGTCCCGATTTTATCGGATTCTGCCGGCTGATAGCCTTTTCCTTTTTTCGTGATGACATGCAGCAGGACAGGACCTTTTGTTTTCTTTGCATATTCAAGGTTTTCAAAAAGATCTTCATAAGAATGTCCATCAACAGGACCTAAGTAAGTGAATCCCATTTCCTCAAAGAACATGCCAGACACTAGTAAATACTTGAGGCTGTCTTTAATACGTTCTGCTGTGGCAGCAAGCTTTCCGCCTACAGCTGGGATCCGCTTAAATAAATACTCGAGCTCGTCCTTTACCCATTGGTACTTGCCTGCTGTGCGCAGTCTGCCAAGCATGGTGTGAATTGCACCGACGTTTGGTGCAATACTCATTTCATTATCGTTTAAGATAACGATCATGTCTTTCTTTTCATCACCGATATGATTCAGAGCTTCAAGCGCCATACCTCCGGTTAATGCACCGTCTCCGATAATCGGCAGGATATATTCATCTGTCCCTTTAATATCCCGCGCCGCCGCCATACCCATCGCGCCAGATAATGACGTTGAGCTGTGGCCTGTTTCCCAAACATCATGCTCACTTTCATTTCGTTTAGGAAAACCGCAAAGTCCTTTATATTGACGAAGTGTATCAAACTCCGCCCCTCTTCCAGTTAACAGCTTGTGAACATAAGACTGATGTCCAACATCCCAAAGGAATTTGTCTTTCGGGCTGTCAAATACTTTATGAAGGGCAACCGTGAGTTCAACGACACCCAGGTTTGGACCGATATGCCCGCCAGAGTTAGCCAAGGACTCAATTAAAAACATGCGAATGTCAGCACTAAGCTCCTCTAATTCTGCATTTGACATTCCTTTTAGAAACGTTGGATTTTTTATTGATAAAAGATCCAATCAGGATCAACTCGCTTTCAACAAAATTTCTATCTACATATATAATGCCTTATTCCTATGAAAACCAAGCGGGAATAAGAGTTGTCTTATCATGATAAACTGTTTACAGTTTACCACAATTGCTCGAAGACCCTCAAATCTAGGCTGTTTTTAATGATCTCTTGAGGCGATCAGATCACATAACTCATGCAGCAATTGCTGCTCTAATTCAAGATTTGAGACAATTTCTTTTGCACGTGTGATGTGCTCGTGCAGCTTTTCTTTTGCTCCTGTAAGCGTTAATAAAGAAGGATATGTCGACTTTTCATTCGCTGTATCAGAGCCGACTCGTTTTCCTATTTTTTCTTCGCTTCCTTCGAGGTCTAAAATGTCATCACGGATTTGAAAAGCAATGCCAATATGATAGCTGAATTCTCTTAGTTTTTCGATATCGTCATCTGATGCTCCTGCCAGCATTGCACCTGCTGTGACGCTGAATGTGAGAAGCTTTCCTGTTTTCCGGGCATGAATGGATTCTAGTTCAGCAAGCGGAACTTGTTTTTGCTCTGCTTCCATGTCATCAAATTGACCGCCAACCATTCCTAGTGCACCTGCTGACCGCACAAGCTCATCTACGATTCTAAGCTTTTGGTCAGAAGTGACGCTGCTAGATAGCTGCGATGTAATGAGGCGAAAGCTTTCCGTTAAAAGTGCATCACCAGCGAGAACCGCTGTTGCTTCCCCGTATACTTTATGGTTAGTCGGCTTTCCTCTGCGAAGGTCATCATCGTCCATGCAAGGAAGGTCGTCATGTATCAATGAATACGTATGAATCATTTCTACAGCACAGCCAACCGGTATGCCATCTTCTTCGTTTTTTCCGTAAGCATGTAATAAAGCAAGAACGAGAACAGGGCGAAGTCTTTTCCCTCCAGCTTCAAGAGAGTAAAGCATCGAAGATTTTAGTTCTTCTGGAATCTTCAATTCCTGAACATATGTAAATAAATACTCTTCAATGGCCTGTTTTCGTGTTGTTAAAAAATCCTGCAAATTACTTGTCACCAGCATCTGCCTCCTTCACCGAGAAAGGAGCCAGTTCACCGTCCTCTTTTAAAATGAAATCCATCTGCTTTTCAACGTGCTGTAATTTTTCATGACAAAGCTTTGAAAGTGTCATGCCTTCTTGGAAATAATGAATGGCTTGCTCAAGTGGTACATCTCCTTCTTCGAGCTTCCCAACGATCTCCTCAAGACCTTTCATCGCTTCTTCAAATGTCATTTGTTCTTCTTTTTGTTTATTTGATTCTGTCATGATGATTGCCCCTCCTTCTCAATAACCTCACAAATCAGACGTCCATCCTTCATGGTGATAGCCAATTGATCCTTCGTATCGACTTGGTTCACACTTTTAATCAGTTCATTGTCTTTATAGGCTAAACTGTAGCCTCTTTCCATCACTTGAAGTGGATTTAATGCATTTAGTTTACCAAGAACAGATTGGAACTGCGAATGAATTGTTTTCATTTGCACATTCATGCTGCGGATGAGCTGTTCTGTTTCATTGGTGTGGCGTTTTTTCGCCTGAAGCAGCTGCTCTTTTGGATGAAGCGGCTTCAGCCTGTATGTCTGGCGGTCTAGTTGACTGCGTTTTTGTTCAATTTGTCTCGTCAGCTGTTTTTGAAAACGGTCAAATACCAAATCGAATTGCTGCTCTTTTTGCTCCTGCAATCGTTTTGGAAAACGGAAGGCATAAGAGGATTGCAGCGCCACAAGACGGTCTTTCGCTTGTGATGTTCGGTTCTTCACGGCCCTTGTAAGCCGAATGTCGATGGATTTGATTCGTTCTATTAAATCGGCTGTGCTTGGAACAGCGAGCTCGGCTGCTCCTGTTGGTGTGGGTGCTCTCATGTCTGCAGTGAAATCACTGATCGTAAAGTCCGTTTCATGCCCCACTGCAGAAATGATTGGAATGTCTGATGCGAAGATTGCTCTTGCGACAGCTTCTTCATTAAAGGCCCAAAGTTCTTCGATCGAACCGCCTCCTCTTCCGACAATCAAGACATCACAGATCTGTTTTTCATTTGCTTCTTTGATCCGCTCTACGATTGAACGGATGGCATTTTCACCTTGGACAAGCGCCGGAAGCACAATGATTTTCGCCTGCTGATAACGCCGGTTAATCGTTGTGATGACATCTCGAACAGCCGCTCCTGTTGGGGATGTAATGACACCAACAACCTCTGGATATTCAGGAATTGGTTTTTTATAGCGCGCATCAAATAAGCCTTCACTTGCCAGCTTTTTCTTCAGCTCTTCATAAGCGAGATGAAGAGCACCAACACCATCAGGCTGCATTTCTTTTGCATATAATTGATAGTTGCCGCTTGGTTCATATACTTGAATCCCGCCGCGTACAAACACTTTCATTCCGCTTTTTGGTGAAAAAGGCAGCTTTGCTGCGGAACGCTGGAACATGACGGCTTGCATGCGTGCGTTTTCGTCTTTTAAGGTGAAGTACACATGACCTCTTGAATGAATCTTCACATTGGATAACTCACCTTTGATCCAAATATCTTCTAAATGCGGATCAACATCAAATTTTCTTTTTATGTATTTTGTAAGGGCTGTGACCGTCACAAAGGCTTTTTCACTCATGACGTATTCCTCCTCTTCAAAAACGCACATTCATCCACCGGCAGCATGCAGGTGGATGAATGGATAAAGCTTATGCTAATGTACGTTTTGCTGATTTAACCGTATTATGTGCAAGCATCGTAATCGTCATTGGACCGACTCCGCCAGGGACTGGTGTAATGTAAGAAGCTTTTTCTTTCGCTTCTTCAAAATCAACATCCCCAACAAGCTTCCCAGTATCTAAACGATTGACTCCTACATCGATGACAATTGCACCTTCTTTGATTTGGTCAGCTTTTATAAAGTTTGCTCGACCGACGGCAACAACTAAAATGTCCGCTTTTAATGTATGTTCTGAAATATTCGCCGTTCTTGAATGGCAGTAAGTAACCGTTGCGTTTTCGTTTAACAGCAATTGTCCCACTGGTTTGCCGACAATATTGCTGCGCCCTACAACAACCACTTCTTTTCCAGAAAGACTGACACCCGTTTTATTCAGTAATTCAACAATGCCTGCTGGTGTACAAGGTAGGAATGTATCTTCTCCAAGCAGCATTTTTCCGATATTTAATGGATGGAAACCATCTACATCTTTCTCAGGTGAAATACGTTCAATGACGGCTTTTTCAGAAATATGTTTTGGCAGTGGAAGTTGAACAAGAATCCCGTGGAATTGATCGTTCGCATTGTACTGATCAATCAGCTGAAGCAATTCTTCTTCTGTTAAAGAAGCATCTAAATGATCAAGCTGAAAGTGCATGCCCATTGCTTCTGCTGCTTTTTTCTTCCCGCGTACGTAAGAAAGTGAAGCCGGATCATCACCGATTAGAATAACGGCAAGACCAGGTGTGACTCCTTTTTGTTTGAGCTCTTCTACTTCTTTTGCTAATTGTTCACGTTTTTCTTTTGCTGTTTCTTTCCCATCGATGATTGTTGCTGTCATGTCGAATCCTCCTATTGCTGCTTTAGGTCGTTTTTAATGTTCGAAAGTACACCATTTACAAATTTCGGTGCTTTATCATCGCCGAATAATTTGGCGAGCTCAATCGCTTCATTCATTGAGACACTAACTGGGATGTCTTCTTGATACACCATCTCGTACACAGACAGCCTTAAAATGGCTCTGTCTACGTTTGCAATACGATCGAGTTTCCAATTCACTAGATGCTGTGAGATCATGTCATCAAGCTTGTCCTTTTGTTCAAGCACACCGAAAACCAGTTCCTCGAAAAAAGGATCTGATTCTTGTTCATCCAGCGCATGTGTAATGGCCTCTTTCGGATCAATATTGCTCACATCAATTTGAAATAATGTTTGTAGCGCCTTTTCTCTTGCAGTTCTTCTTTTCATTATTTACTCCTTTAACCACTTTATCCGCTTGTCGTTAAGCCATACAGAGATCATAACATATTTTGACCGTGGTCGCACCAAGATCCATGCGAGCTGTGACGAAAAACGAATCAATCCACGCGTCACGTTATCAATATTCGGAAATTACTCAAAAATGGGCTTTAAAAAACCAAAGAGGCAATGCCTCCTTGGTTTCACTTGAACCCTATTTTACATTTCTTGATCTACTTCAGCCTCAGGTGCTTTTGTTTCAAATTGAATGCCAACGACATGAATGTTAATTTCATTAATCGTTAAGGCAGTCATGTTCAAAAGGGTTTGACGGATATTTTCTTGTACAGCAGTGGATACCTTTGGAATGGAAAGGCCAAATTCAACCACACAATACACATCGATTGTGATGCCTTCATCAGAGACATCTACTTTTACACCTTTACGGTGATTTTTCTTACCAAAGCGTTCTGCTACATCAGCAGCGAAATTGCCGCGCATTTCGGCAATGCCTTCGACTTCTGAAGCGGCGATCCCAGCAATGACTTCAATCACTTCTGGTGCAATTTGCACTTTTCCCAATTGATCCTCATCAAGGTTCATTTCAAGCAAATTGTTTTCTGACACGATCATTCACCTCCGAAAGCTGTGATTATTTCATGATTTGGTATGTTTCTAAAAACTTCGTATTAAAGTTACCGCTCACAAATGTTTCATGCTCGAGCAATCTAAGGTGGAATGGAATCGTTGTGTAGACTCCTTCAATGACGAATTCTTGAAGCGCACGTTTCATTTTCGCAATCGCTTCTTCTCTCGTCTTACCATATGTGATCACTTTTGCAATCATGCTGTCATAATATGGCGGAATCACATAGCCCGGATAAGCGGCAGAATCAACACGTACACCTAAACCGCCTGGCGGAAGATACATTTTAATTTCACCAGCTGAAGGCATGAAGTTTTTCTCTGGGTTCTCTGCATTGATGCGGCATTCGATCGCCCAGCCTTCATATACGACATCCTCTTGTGTAAGAGAAAGCTTCTCACCTGATGCAACCTTGATCTGTTCTTTTATCAGGTCTACACCTGTGACCATTTCTGTCACAGGATGCTCTACTTGAATACGAGTATTCATTTCCATGAAGTAGAACTTCTCTTCATTATAATCATAAATGAATTCGACTGTTCCAGCACCTGTGTATTCAACAGCTTCTGCTGCTTTTACAGCTGCTTCACCCATTTGCTCACGAATGTCTGCATTTAGTGCTGGTGATGGCGTTTCTTCAAGAAGCTTTTGCATTCTTCTTTGGATCGAGCAATCACGCTCTCCTAAATGAATCGTATTGCCATGCTGATCTGCAAGCACTTGAATTTCCACATGTCTAAAGTCTTCAATGAATTTTTCTAAATAGACACCAGGGTTCCCAAAGTTTTGCGCCGCTTCCTGCTGCGTGATGGTGACTCCGTTAATAAGCTCTTCTTCTGTACGAGCCACACGGATCCCTTTACCGCCTCCGCCTGCAGTTGCTTTAATAATCACAGGATACCCAATACTAGCTGCTGTTGAAACAGCATCATCAAGATCTTTTACAATTCCTTGAGAACCAGGGACGATCGGAACGCCTGCATTCTTCATTGTTTCTCGCGCAACATCTTTCGTTCCCATTTTGGAAATCGCTGACGCAGTTGGTCCAACAAAGATCACATTACATTCCTCGCAAAGCTCTGCAAAGTCTGCATTTTCTGCTAAAAAGCCGTATCCTGGATGGATGGCATCTGTCCCTGTTAATTTTGCTACGCTGACAATATTCGTGACATTTAAATAACTATCTTTAGAAGCAGTCGGTCCAATGCAATATGCTTCATCAGCCATTTGTACATGCAGCGCATCGCGATCCGCTTCAGAAAATACCGCAACAGTTTCAATTCCAAGCTCTTTACAAGCGCGGATAATTCTAACTGCGATTTCTCCTCTGTTTGCAATTAATAGCTTTTTAATCATGATCGTACTCCTTACTCTGCTTTCACTAGAAAGAGGGGTTGTCCGAATTCTACAAGCTGACCGTTTTCAGCTAATACTTCGACGATTTCACCTTTTACTTCTGCTTCGATTTCATTAAACAGTTTCATCGCTTCCACGATACATACAACTGAATTTTCCTTCACCTTAGAGCCTGTTGTCACGTATGGATCTGCTTCTGGTGAAGATGAAGCATAAAATGTGCCAACCATTGGGGATGTGATTTTATGCAGATTTTCAGACGCAGCTGCCTCTTGTGCAGGGGCTTCGGTCTGAGCTGGAGCTTGTGCTGTAGGAGCTTGTTGAGCTGGAGCTGCTTGGACAGGAGCCACTGGTGCTTGTGCCGCAACTTGCTGAACGACTTCTTTGTTTTTCTTCAGTTTGATTTTTGCACCTTCGTTTTCGTACGTAAACTCATCGATAGTAGAGTCATCAATTAATTTAATCAGTTCATGAATTTCTTCGATTTTTAACATGGATTTGCACCCCTATGTATGGATTTATCTTTTTATTATAGGCTAGTACTAAAAGTACATACTATAACCATCTTACAGGAGGATTTCGATGAATTCAACTACTATTGTGGTGAAGCGCCTCGCGTAAGCACCTTGGAGAGGGCGTCAAGCCGCATCAAAAAACGCCCTTTTCCGCAAAGGGCGCCAGTTCATTTTTTATTGATTAGTGGGCTCAAAAGTGACAGCTACGTTATCAAGACCTCTCATTTCTTTTGTGACCATATCAATAATATCGGCCGCTTGAGATTTTGATTTTTTATCAGAACGAACCGTGATGCTCACTTTATCCCCTTCAGCACTTACGAGCGCATCTTTATAGCCTTTTGTTTTGATCAAGGTCTCAAGCTGACGCTCAGTTCCTTCTGCTTCACTGAGCGCTGTCATTTGATCGTATGCTTCACTTTTTTCTTGTGCTGTTGCATCGTCACTGGAGACAATTTCGTTGTATTCTTCGCGCTGCTTGCTTCGTTTATCTTCAAGCTCTAGTCTGTATGTTGTAAAAAGCTCATCGTCTGTTTGCTCTGACACAGCCTTTCCTTCTTCACCGCTTGTTTCGATATCCTCTTGCTTGCCGTTTGTTTCTTTGTCAGTGGATTTCTTATCAGCGCCTTTTTCCATGCCTTTGTCCGTCCCTTTTTCTGTTTCAACTTTTTTCTCTTCAGTGCCTTTTGATTTCGTATCTTCTACTGTCACTGCATTTTCACCCTGTGGAGACATGATATAGTACACACTTAATACGACAACTAAACTTAGCATCGTTAATAGCCAAACCGTTTGTTTTTTTAACATCATTCCGAATCCTCCTTGATTTTTTTAGGGGCAACAGCCACTCTATGGCTCGGTACATCAAGCACTCGTGTAACCGCTTCAATGATGGTTTTCTTTATTTGAACGTTGTCTACTCCTTGAGCAACAACGAGGACACCTCGGATTTCTGGTTTTTTCGTTTGAACAACGACTGGTGTTTCTTCATTGCCATTTTTGATGATGACGACTTCTTCTTCTTTTGTTTGATCGGTGACACTTCGTACGCCGCCTTCTTTATCTGTTTCCTCGGTCGTTGTACTTTTATTGGATTTGTTTTTTTCAAACACTTTTAAAGACGTTGCATCTACATTGACCACAATGGATACATCCTCAACGCCGATGATGGTCTCTAAAATTTCTTTCAGCTGATTTTCGTATTCTTGCTCCACATCCTCAATTGAATTTTTTGGTTTACCTGAGGATGCCGGTTTGAATACCTCCTGCTCTTCTGAGGATGTTTTTTTAGAAGCAGGAACAGCAGCTTGTTGTTTGCTTGATGGCGGTGACAAGATCTGACTGACTAACATGAAAGATACGCCGATAATGAATACAAGCAGCAAGTAATGGTGCTTCGTTAATTTGGGTTTCCCTTCACCTTTTTCAGGCGGCTGGAAGAATGATTTCAGCTTTTGTTTCCAGTCCTTGTTATTCATGATCTGCTGCGTCACCTCCCTCAATGTTCAGCGCGATGTGCTCAGGACTCGTATTCCAAACATCAGCAAGTGTCTCTTTCACCCTCGTGATCTCTTTGCTAGAAGATCCAGCGCTTTCCTCCTTTTGCTTGGAGAGATCAATGTCCACCTTTGCCACCGTTTCTACAGCATCACCTGTGAGCGGGGAAAGAACTGCTTTGATGCGAAATTGATCCGCCTCCATATTCTGATCCAGATGCTCCTCATCAGCCAGCACTTCTACGTGTTTCATTACATAGCTCTCCTTCTCCAGTGGCTCCTTTGCGCTTTTTTCTAGTTGGACAGCCATTTGCTTTAAAATATATGCACGCTGAGAGGCTTGTATTTCTTTTTTTTCTAAATTCATCTGATTTTTTATTTCTTCTGACTGCGCTTCTTCCTTCCCTTTCATCAATTCTGAAAAAATTTGATCAGGATCTGCTCGAAATAAAGCAAAAATCGGATTGAGCATCACCACGATGAGCAGCAGGCTGACGACCATTTTTGCATACTTTTGCATGCTCGAATTGGGAAGCAGAAGATCAATAACAATCGCAAATAAGATAAAAAGAATAATACTTGTGATCCATTCCGTGAGAAAACTCAAAAGGTGTCCCCTCCTTACTTCATCATCATGGTCAGGTTACCCGCAGTGATGATGACGGTAATGCTTAAAAAGAACATGAGCGACACTACAGCAAGTGCGGCAAATATATACAGCACACTTTTTGAAATGACATCAAGACAGCTGATGATGGGTCCGCCCCCTAACGGCTGAAGGATGGCAGCAGCAAGCTTATAGATAAGGGCTAACGAAAGCACTTTAATCGCCGGGAAAGCGGCAATTGAAATCAAAATGGCGACCCCAACTAGTCCGACTGTATTTTTGAGTAAAACAGAGGCGCTGATCACGGTATCGGTCGCATCTGTAAACATTCTGCCTAGGACAGGGATGAAGTTTCCGGTAATGAATTTGGCTGTACGAAGAGCGATTCCATCCGTAACGGCCGCAGATGCACCCTGAACGGAAATGACACCGAGAAAAACGGTTAAAAAAACGGCAAGCCCGCCAATTGCCACATTTCTTAACAGCTGGGCAAGCTGGGTGACCTTGTATTGTTCGGTCAGCGTACTGATAATGCTCAATATTGCAGATAAAAAGATGAGCGGGAGAACGACATACTGAATGAAAACACCGCTCGTGTTCATTAAAAATATAATAACGGGATGAAAGAATCCGGCTGAGACAAGCCCGCCTGATGAAGCAATAAGCGCTAGTAAAAGAGGAATAAGAGCAAGAATAAAACTGGTCATCGTTTGAATGGCTTCTGTGGCATAGGAAATCGCCACATGAAAGCTGTTAAGTGCAATAATAATCAGCACCATATAAACAAGAGCATATGCGACTTTGCTGACGGTGCTTTGTTCAAAGGCATTTTGTAAAAGCTGCAAAAGCGAACAAAAGATGGTGAGTAAAATCAGAGTACCTAGAAGCTTTCCGTTTGCAATGACCTCGTGAAACAGATAATGTACAAAGGCTTTCAGCCATGTTTGGGGAGACAGCTCTTTATCGCCGTCAATCATTTCCTTCACTGTGCCCTTTTGGCTTTCTGGCAAAAAGCCGCCATACTCGTCCAAAATGGTTTCCCAAAAGTCACTGATGGAATGAAGCTCAAGTGCATCAGCCTGTCCATTCGCCACTTCCTGTGCTGCTGGCTGTTCATTAGATAAAGGTTCTTTTTCTTCTGCCCCTGCATGCGGAGCAATCAGCCAAAAGAAAAGCATCAATCCCATTACAGCGGTCACCCGTTTCATTGTCATCACCTCTTTTCATTTACGTCATGGACGGGATCATTCCTAAGATCGTCTCAATGATGACTGTTAAAATCGGGACTGCCATCACCAAGATGAGAATCTTGCCGCCTAGCTCTATTTTGGATGCAATGGCGCCTTGTCCAGCATCCTTCGTCAGCTGAGCGCCAAATTCCGCAATATAGGCAATGCCAATAATCTTCAATATGGTTTCAACATACTTCATATTGACGCCGGCACTTGCTGCAATTTTTTCAATCATCGAGATAATGGCATAGATTTGATCAATTAAATAAAGAAAAATGACACATCCGGTAAAAACAACAAGCATAAAGGCGAAGGTTGGCTTTTGTTCTTTGACGATTAATGCTAAAAAAGTAGCGATTAAACCAAGTCCAACAATTTGTATGATTTCGATTTGTAAGCCCTCCCCTATCCTTGAAATAGAAATACGGCTTTAATCTTTTTAAACAAATCGTCTACAATGGTTGCCACCATAAACAAAATGTAGATAAACCCAAGCAGCGTCACCCACTGAGCGTACTCTTTCTTTCCCATTTGGTCTAAAATCGTATGGAGAAAGGCCACGACGATGCCTACTCCGGCAATTTGAAAAATGACGTTTACATCAACGCCCATGCTCTCGACTCCCTTCCTCTCACATCAATAAAAGAATCAGTAGTAATCCGCTTAAAAATCCGAGGCTTCTGACCATTTTTTCATTTTTCGCTTGGGCGATTTCAGCTTCTTTCTCCTCTGATTCCAAATGACCTAAAGCAAGCTTGATATACTTTTGCTGAGAAGTGACATCATGCTGGCCAAGTGTTTCTCCAAAGTGCTTCAACGCCTCATATTCGCCTTTTTTCAATACGGTTTTTTTCCAAACATCTTCAAGACTTTCGTTCCATGCATGGCGTGCAGAAAAGGTCCCCACTTTCAGCTTTTCTGCAAATTGTTCAAACAGCTGATTCACAGGTGGACCTACCTGCGCTGCAATTTGCTCTGCCGCCCGTGCTAAAGGGGTTTGACCATACATAATTTCAGCTTCAAGAGACTGGAGAGCAAACCGCAGCTGCCGAATTTGTTTAGGTCTGTCGCTATATCGTTTGGCAAACTCGAATCCTCCCCAAGTCGTGGCCGCGACAATGAAAATAGCGCCAATGAGCTTTAACATACGTCCACTCCCCGCCTCCATTTCATCTCTTGGCCGTCCCCGCCGTACATTCGCCCGATCGTGCCAGGCCCATTGTTTCGATTTAATTCAACATATCGTTCAAACACACGAAGCTCCCATAACGGTTTAAAAGAAGGCCGTTTATATACATCTTCAAGTGAATAGCCATGAGCTGAGACGATGATGTTGACTCCGGCATGAATCGCTTCTAAAAGTGCCTCGACATCCTCACTTTTTCCGATTTCATCGACAATCATGACCTCTGGGCTCATAGACCGAATCATCATCATCAATCCTTCAGCCTTTGGACACGCATCGAGTACATCAATCCGGTGGCCAAAATGATGCTGCGGCACTCCTCTGATACATCCGGCGATTTCAGAACGCTCATCAATAATGCCTGTTTTTCTAGGAGGAATGGTTTTTGTGCCTGTACTAGCAAGACGTGCTATATCCCGGAGCAATGTGGTTTTCCCCGTTTGCGGGGGGCCGATGATGAGTGTATTGTGCCAGTGCTCTTCATATAAATAAGGAAGAAAAGGAAGCGCAATCCCGATTTTTTCTTTGGCAATGCGGATATTAAATGAAGAGATATCTCTTAACCCTTTGACAAATCCGTTTTCAACGATCACCTTCCCAGCAAGTCCTACCCGGTGTCCGCCAGATATCGTGATATAGCCCTGTTTTAGCTCTTCCTCAAGTGTGTACATGCTGTAATTGCTCAGCCTGCCTAATAGCTGAGACGCATCTTCCCAGGTGGTGTGATAAGAAAGGAAACGTGGTTTTCCTCCCTGCATTAATTCAATAGGACGATCCGTGCGAATGCGGATTTCTTCTATTTGCGCCCATTCTGCCTCTTTCAGCAGCCTGAGTTCTTGTCCAATCGAGTGCGGGAGAATATCCAACAAACTCCGCAACGAATTCCCCTCCTTTTTTTCTTCTCTAAAATGTATGATGTGAGCCGTTAATTATGCCAAGCCGTTTCACTTATAGATCCCAACAAGAATAAACACGACACCAATGAAAATAAACACGAGCTTTGCATAGGATAGCTGCCCGGCAATTTGATAGATTCCAATCGTCATCGTGATAATAAAAATGAGCGGCCCGATGATTGCCAATATGCTATTGATGACTACCGCTTTCCGTACATCATTTGTGATTAAAATAAGGATGGCTGCCGTCAGTTCAATGGCGGCGGATAAGAATCTCATGCCTGCCATTGCAGCGACTGACGGGTGTAGACCTGGGAGAAATTGTTTCATATAGAACCTCCAGCTTTTTTTACACTATATGCTTGACCAGCTGGAAGTAGTCTTGTTTTTCAGGAAGGAAGAGAGATGAATGAGAGAATTGAGAGAAGGCCTGCCTTGAGGAGTCATTTTTCCAATAAAAAAAGACTGTAAACACGAGGTTTACAGTCTTTTTTCGTTCATTACGCTCTTGAAACGTATGAGCCGTCAGATGTATTAATCACTAGTTTATCTCCTTGGTTCACAAAGAAAGGAACGTTGACGATTAAACCAGTTTCAGTTTTTGCAGGTTTTGAGCCGCCTGATGTTGTGTCACCTTTAATACCAGGCTCTGTTTCTACTACTTCTAGTTCTACTGTGTTTGGAAGTTCTACTCCAAGAGTTTCAGCACCGTACATCACGATTTGAACAGACATATTTTCAAGCAAATATTTCAGCTCATCTTTAATTTGTGCTTCACTTAGTTCAAGCTGCTCATAAGAACTTGTATCCATGAAAACATGCTGATCGCCATTTGCATACAAGTATTGCATTGTTTTTGTTTCGATTTGTGCTTTCGCTACTTTTTCGCCTGCGCGGAATGTTTTTTCTTGAATGGCACCTGTACGCAGGTTACGCAGTTTCGAACGAACAAACGCTGCGCCTTTCCCTGGTTTTACGTGCTGAAAATCCACTACTCGCCAAATACCGCCGTCCACTTCAATTGTCAGGCCAGTACGAAAATCGTTTACTGAAATCATTTTGTCATCCTCCTACATTTCACCATCATAATATGATAAGTTCTTTCGGTGAGTGGGTCAATCGTTTATTGCCGTCAGCTGTCAGGACAATATCATCCTCAATTCTCACGCCGCCGACATCTGGCAAGTAAATCCCCGGCTCAACTGTGACGACCATTCCCTCTTCTAAAACGACCTCTGATCGTGAGGAAAGGCCTGGCGCTTCATGTACTTCCATACCTAGCCCGTGCCCGGTTGAATGCCCGAAGTATTGACCATAGCCATACTTTTCAATGATGTCTCGTGTGATGCGATCAGCTTCTTTTCCTGTTAAGCCTGGCTTGATTCTATCCACACCAGCGTTTTCTGCTTCTAAAACGATATGATAAATTTCCTTTAGCTTGTCGCTTGGTGTTCCGACAGCAATCGTTCTTGTCATATCAGAACAATAGCCTTTATAGTAAGCACCAAAATCGAGTGTCACTAAATCACCAGATTCAATCACCTTTTCACTCGCTCTTCCGTGAGGCAGGCTTGAACGAACACCTGAGGCAACTATCATATCGAATGAAGATCCTTCAGCACCTTCTTTTCTCATGAAAAATTCAAGCTCGTTCATGACAGCAATTTCCGTCAGGCCCGGCTTGATGTAAGTGAGAATATGATCAAAGGCGTGATCTGCAATCTTCGCAGCTTCCTCTAATATCTTAATCTCTTCACTAGACTTAATCAAGCGCAACTTTTCAACTGATTCAGAGACTGGAACAAGCTCTATACCGCTTGCTTTGGCTGCGTACTGCTGATACGTGGCAAATGTCATATGGTTTTGTTCGAACCCAAGGCGTTTCACTCCAAATTCCTTTGCCGTTTGAGCAGCCGTTTCCACAATGTTTCCTTTATGTTCAATGATGTCATAGCCTTTGACTTGATCCTTCGCTTGCTCTGTATAGCGGAAGTCCGTGATAAAAGCTGCCCGGTCCTTTGAAACGACAGCAAGACCGGCTGATCCGGTAAAGCTGGTCATATACTGTAAATTAAAACTGCTCGTAATGACAAGGCCATCGATCTCTAATTCACTTAAAAGTGCTCTTAGTTTTTCAAGTTTCATGATACTGCTCCCCCTTCACTGACTAAATAACGAATCGCCAATTTATACCCTTCTAAGCCAAGCCCAACGATTTGTCCTTGGCATACTGGAGCAAGTACAGAATGATGGCGGAATTCCTCTCTCTTATGAACATTTGTGATATGTACTTCAATGACTGATAAAGAAATACTTGCAATGGCATCTCTCAGCGCATAGCTGCAGTGGGTAAATGCACCCGGGTTAAATACGACACCATCGTATTGATCTTCTGCTTCATGGAGCGCATCAATCAAATCCCCTTCGTGATTTGATTGAAAGAACGTTAATTGGATGTTTGCTCGTTCTGCGAACTGGAACAAATCCGTCTCTAAATCTGTCAGCGTCTTACTTCCATAAACAGCAGGCTCTCTTTTGCCAAGCCTATTTAAATTGGGTCCATTCAGTACAAGAAAATGAGGCATATGACCACTCCTTCACCCTAATTCAATCTATATCGAGATCTGTTTCTTTTTCCTTAGAAACCTTTCGTTTCCAAAAATATTTTATCATATGAATAGGCGATTTACACTTTATTCTGTCTTTTTCCCGAGTGCCCTCGCAAGCTTTTGACTCGTCAATTCATTATATTCAAACGAAATGCTGTACCCGACAAACATGCCATATAAAATATATAGGCAAAATGTCGTGACAACGGTGCTTTGCTGCAACTCTTGTACTTGCTTTACATCTGGGAAAATGGGATTAAATACGTAAAAAACGAGCAGCCATAAAAGCCCGCCATATACTAAACCCATCCAAAAGCCTTTGATCCTTTTTAAAAGCCCAAAATAAATAAAGGCGGCTCCAATCGATAAAACTCCTAACAGCACAATACTGATAAAAGTACCAAGTCCTCCCTTTTTCCATTCTCCAAGCACAAATGGCTGAAGCAGCATATTGGGACTCACCTCTGAAAAATGAAACACATGGGTCAGAAACCCGATAAAGCCCCAAAAAACACCGCCGACAAAGCCTGTAGCAGCCGCTCTTGCCACAAGTGATGTCGTTTGCACGGACTGATTTTTTTCTTCTTGGTTTTTCTTTTCATCACGTTTCATTTGTGAACACCTCCAGCAAGTAGTATGTCCAAAATGTCATGAAAAAAAAGGATTTCCATGCGTGAGTGTAAAATTTTTAAAACAGGGTATACTGGCTAAAAAGAGGTAGATAGAATTCTAGTAGATAATCGACCTGTGAGCTAGTGATTTCCCCTCATTTCCTGTACAATAAAGGTATAAGGAAATGCATGTAAATTACAGGAAACAGGCAGGTTGATGAAATATGTCCAATCAAACAAAACCTCCAGCTTATGGAGGGCAGGCAGTTGTCGAAGGTGTCATGTTCGGAGGTAAGAAGAACTATGTGACAGCGATTCGGCGAAAGGACCAGTCCATTGAGTTTTTGAAGCTTCCCCGGACCTCCAATAAACGAACCGCCTTTCTCAAGAAAATCCCCTTTGTCAGGGGTGTTGCTGCACTTGTTGAAGCAAGCGCAAACGGCAGTAAGCACTTAAACTTCTCCAGTGAGCGATATGACTTAGATCCTTCTGAAGATCATACTCTTGAAAAAGAACAAAAAAGCTCGAAATTATCCATGATCTTCGGCATTGCTGTGATCGGAGTTCTCTCTCTACTCTTTAGTAAATTTGTCTTTACCCTGGTACCTGTCTTTTTAGCAGAGCTTGTGCGTCCCATCTTTTCAGGGAATTTCGCACAAATCGCAGTGGAAACATTCTTCAAATTAATCCTTTTATTAGGCTATATTTACTTTATTTCCATGACCCCTTTAATTAAAAGAGTATTTCAATATCATGGGGCAGAACATAAAGTCATAAACTGCTATGAACAGAACCTTGACATCACAGTGGAAAATGTCCAAAAGCAATCCCGTCTGCATTATCGATGCGGCAGCAGCTTTATTTTATTCACTGTCATTGTCGGGATGTTCGTCTATTTACTCGTACCGACAGATCCTTTATGGGTGAGAGTTCTGAACCGCTTGGCACTTATTCCGGTTGTTCTGGGCATTTCATTTGAAGTGCTTCAATTCACGAACAAACTCCGAGAAGTGCCTGTGCTTAAAGCGCTTGGCTATCCTGGCCTTTGGCTGCAATTGCTCACAACAAAAGAACCTTCTGACGATCAAGTCGAGGTAGCCATTGCAAGTTTTAATGAACTTCTTCGTTTAGAGGAAGTATCTCTGAAACAAGCGTCAGATTCTGCTCATCAAGTGATCTAACTTATAAATCCGGTAAATTCCTTCGGAGGTGGACAGTTATGAATCGCCGAGTACATCCTGCTTTTACCATTATTTTCGCTTTAGGTGTTTTGGGATTTGTGTACTTACTCACAACGAACCCAGGCAGACTTTTTACCATGCTGCTGTCTGTTGTGATCATTGGAGCGGTTTTGTTTTTCCTATTTAGATGGCTGATGAATCGAAGAACTGGAACAGAGGGCAATCTTTATCGTAAAGCAGTCAAACAATCAAAACGTCGCTACCAGCAGCCTAAACCAAAAACGAAAAGCCAGATGAAAAATCGGGTCACTCATTTGCGAAGCGTGCCGACTGACCACAAGTCTAAGCCCGTCCTTCTCAAAAAGAAAAGCCAAACACATTTGACTGTGATTGAAGGCAAGAAAAACAAAAAGAAGAATCGCGCCTTATTTTAAAATGTCCAGCTTTTTAAAAATTGCTCGGCCTTCTGTCTGCCTAGATCGACGAGCGCCTTTTTCTTTTCTGTCATGAGTTGAAAATCAGTGGCAATGACGTGTTCTACAGGAATAAAAATAATATGACGTTCGTGTTTTGTGGCGATATGTCTTTCGTCATGAGCACCACGCATCGTTTCAAAAAGAGCGCCAAACAGTTCAAACGCATTGCGGATGGAGTGTTGAGGGCGTTCTTTTTCGTTTGGCGTTAATGTGACACCGACGAACGGTCTTTTTTTCTCTTCAGCAAACAGCCAAATTGGAAAATTGCTCAGCACTCCTCCATCTACAATGGTACAAATGCCTTTTGATGACTTCAGTTTGACAGGTTCGAAAAAATACGGCAGGCTGCAGCTCATTCGAATAGCCCTCGCCACGGAAAACCGCTCTGGATTTAAGCCATATGAAGGAAGGTCGTCTGGCAGCACAAGGATTTTTCCATTCGTTAAATCGGACGCAACGATTTTCAGTGAATCTTTTTTGAGGTCTCCAAACACGGTGACCCCCTTTCGTTTTAGCACATCGGTCAGCCATTTTTCCAGCCGGTCTCCTTTATAAAGACCGAGACGCCAGTAAATGGATACCCACCTGAGCATTTTAAAGGGGATGAATTGACATCTCCTATCAAGCAATTGATGCTCATCCATTTCATCTAAAAGCGTGCGAATTTCCTGGCTTGTAAAACCTGCTGCGATGAGTGAAGCAATGATTGCTCCAGCACTTGTACCAGCAAGACGGACAAATTGAAATCCTCTCGCTTCAAGCGCTTCATAGGCACCTGCAAGCGCTGCCCCCTTAATGCCTCCACCTGAGAACACACCATCTATCTTCATCAAGGAGCCCCCTTTGATTTCACGCTAATAATAGTGTAGGAGCTTTTGCTTTCAATTAGAACTTTAATCAAAAAGGACACCCATGCTGAGGGTGTCCTTTTTGATTAAGATTCTTGATTTGTTTGTTCGTTTTTCTTTTGAATCGCTTTCAGCTGAACAGATCGCTCATCGTTTTCTTCAAAAAATTGAACGAGATCGCCGATGCGGTCAATACTGTTCCAGCTGAGATGATGTTCAATGCCTTCTACATCATCATAAATTTTCTCTTCATCTACACCAATGATTCTTAAAAATTGCTCTAGCAGTTCATGTCTGTATACGAGACGTTTTCCAATTTTTTTGCCTTTCGGGGTTAAAATTAGACCACGATACTTCTCATAAATGAGGTATTCATCTTTATCTAGCTTCTGAACCATTTTTGTTACAGAGGAGGGATGGACAGCGAGTGCTTCTGCAATATCAGAGACTCTGGCATATCCTTTATCTTCTATCAGCATATAAATTTGTTCAATGTAATCTTCCATACTAGGTGTAGTCATAAAACCCCTCCATAATGCACCTTTACTTAATAATCAACCCAATTCTACACCATCGTTCATTAAAAAACAAGGAGTGTCCTTCGGCTTAACGCTTGTAATTCCAATCATCTGAGGCATATTTCGTTTTTGCGAGATGATGGACAAACGCTAATTCTTCATCTGTCAGCTCATAAGGTTCAAGCTCAATATTTAATCCTTTTTCAAACCCTCTTTTAAACGCAGCACGCGCATCGTCTATTGTACATGTTCGGTCTGAGATTTCATTGATGGCAACCGCTTTGTTTTTAAAGCTTCGCTGCATCCGCTCTCTCACCCGGTCGTTTGGATAAAGGAACAAATCGAACAATTTGTCCTCATCAAGGTCAATTAAAATAGATCCATGCTGGAGAATGACACCTTTTTGTCTCGTCTGAGCACTGCCCGCTACCTTTCTGCCTTCTACAACAAGCTCGTACCAAGAAGGGGCATCAAAGCATACAGATGATCTTGGGTTCTTTAAGCTTTCCTTTTCTTTATCTGTTCGAGGAATGGCAAAATACGCATCGAGTCCCAGCTCTTTAA
Source organism: Bacillus sp. FSL R5-0712 (assembly GCF_038593285.1). Taxonomy (NCBI): domain Bacteria; kingdom Bacillati; phylum Bacillota; class Bacilli; order Caryophanales; family Bacillaceae; genus Bacillus; species Bacillus sp. FSL R5-0712. The sequence continues at coordinate 2,249,262 of NZ_CP151981.1, forward strand.
AGCCCTCTAAAATGCCTTCTGAAATAACGCGGTACGCCTCTGTCACCGTCGCTGGCATTTCTGGATGTTCCTCTGACACAATCACGCTGTAGGTCAGCTCCTGGTCATGAAGTACTCCCCGTCCTCCGGTTGGTCTGCGGACAAATCCAAGACCATATCGCTTGACGGCTTCTAGGTTGATTTCTTTTTCAACGTTCTGAAAATACCCAACAGATAATGTCGCCGGATTCCATCCATAAAAGCGGATAACAGGCGGAATGAGCTTCTCGCTATGCCAATAAAGCAAGGCTTCGTCCATTGCCATGTTAAAGGCAGGGTCTTGGTTTCCTGAATCAATGAAACACCATTTCTCTTTTTGCATATAAAATCCCTTCTCTTTTACGTAGTCAATGTTAGATGATGGTGGTGACCACCGGTTTTCTCTCTTCATCAGTCTATCAAATAGGGACGGAATTGAAAATAATTCTTACCATTTATGATGACAAGTTTCTTATGCTTTACTATAATAGTATTTGTCTAAAACGTACCATCAGACAGGCTACTGTGCTGATGCTCAAGAAGGAGTCGAGTTGTATTGTCAATATTCAACTATATCGTCCTCGCACTTTGTGGACTTTTCGTTCTTTATTCCATCGGCAGCTACATTTATCAGCAGCGCATTATGAAAACGCTGACGGAAGAAGAATTTATTAAAGGTTACCGCAAAGCCCAGCTCATTGATGTGAGAGAGCCAAATGAGTTTGAAGGCGGACATATTTTAGGGGCAAGAAATATCCCCCTTTCCCAACTAAAGCAGCGCAAAAATGAAATACGTCCTGACAAGCCTGTTTATCTCTATTGTCAAAATAATTTTAGAAGCGGAAAAGCAGCCCAAACTTTACGTAAAAACGGCTGCCGTGAGATTTATAATTTAAAAGGCGGCTTTAAAAAATGGGGCGGCCGCATTAAAACGAAGAACTAACTAAAAAGACTCTGGGAGCATGATTCCCCCTGAGTCTTTTTTCTTTATTTTCTTTCAAAAACGAGAACCGGATTCCGTGCCGCCTTTGTTTCGTCCATACGTTTAACAACCGTTGTATGCGGCGCTTCCTGCACCACTTCAGGATTCTCTTCTGCTTCTTTCGCAATTTGAATCATTGCTTCAATGAATGCATCAAGTGTTTCTTTTGATTCTGTTTCAGTCGGTTCAATCATGATACATTCCTCTACATTAAGCGGGAAGTATATCGTTGGCGGATGATAGCCGAAATCAAGTAATCGTTTGGCAATATCCAGTGTCCGCACACCTAATTTTTTCTGACGTTTACCTGAAAGAACAAATTCATGCTTACAGTGACGATCAAACGGCAAATCGTAATGAGCACTTAAACGGCGCATCATGTAGTTTGCATTTAACACTGCATTATCAGTTACAGCCTTTAAGCCGCCTGGACCCATAGAGCGGATGTACGCATAAGCTCTGACGTTAATGCCAAAGTTGCCATAGAATGGCTTCACGCGCCCAATTGATTCAGGACGGTCATAATCAAAGTAAAAACGGCCTTCCTTCTTCACAAGCACCGGCTTTGGCAAATACGGAATCAAATCCTTTTTGACGCCAACAGGACCTGAGCCAGGACCTCCGCCTCCGTGCGGGCCTGTAAAGGTTTTATGAAGATTTAAATGGACAACATCAAATCCCATATCCCCCGGTCTAGCTCTGCTTAAAACAGCGTTCAAGTTAGCCCCATCATAATAAAGCTTACCGCCAGCTTCGTGAACGATTTCTGCCATTTCTAAAATATTTTCTTCAAAGAGGCCTAGTGTATTCGGGTTTGTAAGCATTAAAGCAGCTGTTTCTTCATTAACAACGCGGCGTAAATCTTCTAAATCAACAAGCCCGTTTTCATCAGATGCGACGGTAATGGTTTCAAATCCAGCCACTGTCGCAGATGCCGGGTTCGTTCCATGAGCAGAATCAGGCACAATCACTTTTGTACGCTGATGATCCCCTCTTGCTTCATGATACGCACGGATCATCATGAGTCCCGTCCATTCGCCATGTGCTCCTGCCGCAGGCTGTAATGTCACAGCGTCCATCCCCGTAATTTCTTCAAGATGATCGCCTAGATCGTATAGTAATTCTAATGCACCTTGCACAGTGTCTGCCTCTTGCAGTGGGTGGACCTGTGAGAAGCCTGCAAGGCGTGCAACCTTTTCATTAATCTTTGGATTATATTTCATCGTACAAGAGCCAAGTGGATAAAATCCGGAATCGACCCCATGATTGCGTCTTGATAATGCTGTATAATGGCGCATAATATCAAGCTCAGATACTTCAGGAAGCTCAGCATCCTCATCACGGATATACGTCTTATCAAATAAAGACGGGATCTCCTGTTCAGGTACATCTAAATCAGGCAGACTGTACCCTATTCTTCCTTCTTTAGATAATTCAAAAATAAGCGGCTGATCTTGTTTATTCATGGCGATCCCCCAATTCCTTGATAAACGTATCAATTTCTTCTTTTGTTCTTAGCTCTGTCACGGCAACAAGCATGTGCTGCTGAAGCTCTGGGTAGTCTAGCCCTAAGTCGTAGCCGCCGATGATTCCTTTTTCAAGCAATCGTTTATTGGCTTCTTTCACAGGCTCCTGTAACTTGATCACAAATTCATTAAAATGAGCCCCTTCTATATCCGCCTGCAGTCCATATTTTTCTGCCTGCGTCTTGGCATAATGGGCTTTTTGCACGTTTTGATAGGCGATGTCTTTTATGCCTGTTTTTCCTAGTGCCGTCATGGCAACAGAAGCAGCTAACGCATTTAATGCTTGGTTTGAGCAAATATTTGACGTCGCTTTATCTCTTCGGATGTGCTGCTCACGTGCTTGAAGGGTCAAGACAAATCCACGAACACCATTTTCATCTTCTGTCTGCCCGACTAATCGACCTGGCACTTTTCTCATCAACTTTTTCGTCACAGCAAAATACCCGCAATGAGGTCCGCCAAATGCCGCCGGGATACCGAACGGCTGCGCATCACCAACGACAATATCTGCCCCGAGTTTTCCAGGCGGCGTCAATAGTCCGAGTGCGAGGGGATTGCTAGAGACAATGAATAGGCTTTTTCCTTTATGTGCAATGGGTTCAATGTCTTTTAACGGCTCGACTACACCAAAAAAGTTTGGATATTGCACGAGAACTGCTGCTGTATCATCGCAGACCGCTTTTTCCAATGCAGCTAGATCTGTCTGCCCTTTTTTCGCAGGCACTTCAACAACTTCAATGTTTTGTCCTTTGGCGTATGTTTTCAGCACCGCTCTTGATTCAGGGTGAACCGTTTCAGAAACAACCACTTTTTTCTTCTTTGTGTGTCCCGCAGCGAGCATTGCCGCTTCAGCCAGTGCCGTCCCGCCATCATACATCGAGGAGTTGGCAAGATCCATACCAGTCAGCTCAGCAATCATTGTTTGAAATTCAAAGATCGCTTGCAATTCACCTTGCGAAATCTCCGGCTGATAAGGTGTATACGCTGTATAAAATTCAGAGCGTGAGATCACATGATCGACAATGACAGGCTGGTAATGATCATATACACCTGCACCAAGAAACGATGCATAGGAAACTGTATCCTTATTCTTTGCAGCTAGTCGGGATAATTCCCTGACAAGCGCTGTTTCAGATGCGGCTTCTTTGATGTTGTATGCTCCTTTGAATCGAACTTTCTCTGGGATATCTGAAAAAAGCTCATCAATCGACTGAACGCCGATGACATCCAGCATTTCTTTTTGATCTTGCTCTGTTTGCGGCAAATACCTGTGCTTCATCCTCTATTCCCCCTCGTTATTTGGCTCTTTTATAAAATGGTGTTGCGACGATTTTGGCTTTTAGACGTTTTTTGCGAACTTGTACTTCCACCTCTGATCCAAGCTCCGCCTCTGAGGTTTCTATCAAAGCAAGCCCGACATTTTTCTTTAATGTTGGGGATTGAGTGCCCGTTGTGACAATCCCAACCTGCTTTTCTCCTGAAAAGACTGGATAATCTGTACGCGGAATCCCTTTATCAATCATTTCAATGCCGACAAGCTTTCGCTTCAGTCCCTCTTCTTTTTGTTTTTTAAGTGCAGCTTTTCCGATAAAATCAGCTTCTTTATCCGTTTTGACAGCAAAACCAATGCCGCCTTCTAATGGAGAGATATCCTTTGTCAGCTCCTGGCCATAAAGCGGAAGTCTTGCTTCAAATCTCAAGGTGTCACGTGCACCGAGTCCGCATGGAATGAGTCCTTTTGGCTGCCCCGCTTCTAATAAAGCTGACCAAAGGTGGACCGCATCTTCTGACTGGCAGTAGATTTCAAAGCCATCTTCCCCTGTGTAGCCTGTTCTGGAAACGAGCACTTCTTTATTTGCGACCTCAGCTTTTGATAAAAACGTAAATGGTTTAAGCGATGTCACCTCTTCACCCGCCACCTCTTTGATGATGTCAGCTGCAAGAGGTCCTTGAAGCGCTAGCAAGGCGGTTTGATCAGACATATTTTTGATCAATACATCATCCTTCTCTTGGTGCTTCAAAAGCCAATCCACGTCTTTATCGATATTTGATGCATTGATGACAAGCAAATAGTGATTCTTTTCTTTTTGGTAGACGAGCAGGTCATCTACCGTTCCGCCATCTTCATAACACATGGCTGTATATAGTGCCTTACCGTCTGTCAGCTTAGACACATCATTGGTTAATAACCTTTGTAAAAATGGAAGGGCATCTTGACCTTTGACGTCCACCTCACCCATGTGAGACACATCAAAAAGCCCTGCTTTTGTTCGAACAGCTTCATGTTCTTCTTTAATGGAAGAAAATTGGACAGGTAATTCCCAGCCCCCGAAGTCAATGGTTTTTGCGCCAAACGTTTCATACGCATGAAAAAGCGGTGTTCGTTTCAACATCAATCGTTTCCCCCTTTTTTCTCACAGTGCAAATGCAAGCTGAATTTTCAGAAAAAAATCACAGCAAAAAAGGACAGAGCGCTCCCTTTTATCAAAAAGAAGTCTCTGTCCTTGCACCTGAAAGTTTACAGCACAATATCATTGTGCGTTTTCCCCTTTGGTGGTTTGCTAAAACCCTTAAGCAAACACTCTCCAGAGTTGCGTCCGGTAAGAGTACTTTTGCCTGAGAGATTCACTGAATCATTCAGCTTGCTCCTTCGGCGCCTGCCAGTGCAAAATAACCGCCAAGTCTCTCCCCATACCATCATCCGCTCATATTTTTCACATTTATTGGACATACTATCAAAATGGGTGACTTATTTTCTAGATCACTTATCAACATCCTACCATTAGAAATGGATGAAGAGCAACAGAAAAATCATTAACATTTTTAAAATAATCCTTCGATATCGTTCGCTTTTATTCATATATCTAGTCTTTTAGAGACCTCCAAAAAAATGAAGCGTTTAAAAACAGAACAATTTTATCAGATCCTACTAGAAAGAAAGGCAGGCGACCACATTGAATATTCAAACGATTTTTGATCAGGAATGGGCAAATGAATTTCAGCAGCGGCTTTCAGCAGACGGCCCCTGGGCGAACTGGGATATGTATCGTTTAGCGACGCAGGTTCAAAAAGTCACAGCCATTGATTCATTCGAGGGACTGCAAGCTCCCGCGCACCTGCCTGCATTCACACCTTTAAAGCACCAGCTTGAAGTAGCCAGAAGAGTCGTAGAAGAAATGAATGGGAAAGCCATTCTAGCAGATGAAGTGGGACTTGGAAAAACCGTAGAAGCAGGACTCATTATCAAAGAATACATGATTCGTGGACTTGCCAAAAAGATTCTCATTCTCGTCCCCGCCTCTCTTGTATCTCAGTGGGTACAGGAGCTGCGGACGAAATTTTATATTGATGCTGTTGAACAAAAAAAGAGCTATGTATGGGAACAGTGTGACGTAGTCGTTTCCTCTATTGACACAGCCAAAAGACAGCCGCATCGAGACACGATTTTATCGATTGCCTACGATATGGTCATTATCGATGAAGCACACAAACTGAAAAACAATAAAACGAAAAACTATGAATTTGTGAGAAACCTGAATAAGAAGTTCTGCCTGCTGCTGACAGCCACACCTATTCAAAACCGGATCGGAGAAATATTTAATCTTGTTTCTCTTCTGAAGCCAGGCCACCTAGGAAATGAACATCAATTTAAAGATATCTTTGCCAAAAAGGACTTGCAGCTTGAAGACCATGACCGATTAAAACAGCTCGTCAATAAAGTGATGATTCGAAACCGAAGACAAGACACAGGCATCGAGTGGACAAAGCGGCATGTCAAAACGATTTCCATTGATTTCTCTCCGACAGAACAAGCATTGTATGATGAAATCTGCAAGCTGAAAGAGAATCCTTCTTATACAAAGCATATGTTTTCCATTATGACCTTGGAACGAGAATGCTGTTCAAGCCGTGAAGCAGTTTATATGACGATTAAGAAAATGCAGGAAGAAGAAAAGCATATTCTCGGATCTTCTGCAATAACGCAAATCATGGAGAAAATCAATCAAGTGGAGCAAAACTCAAAGGCGCTTGAAGTGGTCAAACTCATTCAGCAGTTAAATGAGAAGGTCATTATTTTCACCGAATACCGCGCCACACAAATTTATTTACAATGGTTTCTACAGCAAAATGGCATCAGCTCTGTGCCATTTCGGGGCGGCTTTAAGCGGGGCAAAAAAGATTGGATGAAAGATTTATTCAGAGAACGGGCGCAAGTGTTAATTGCGACAGAAGCTGGCGGCGAAGGGATCAACCTTCAGTTTTGTAACCAAATCATTAACTACGACCTCCCGTGGAACCCGATGCGTTTAGAACAGAGAATTGGACGTATCCACCGCCTTGGCCAAGAGCGAGATGTCCACATTTACAATATGGCAACGAGCGGAACAGTTGAAGAGCATATTTTAAAGCTTTTATATGAAAAAATTCAGTTGTTTGAAAACGTCATAGGCGATTTAGATGATATTTTAACAAGAATTGATATTAAAGATGTCGAAACAGAATTGCATCAAATCCTCTTCCAGCATGAACCAGGCGGAGACATGAAAAAGAAATTAACCCAGTTTGCTTCTTATTTAACTGAAGCACAAACACCACTTTTAGAAAAAAGACAGCAAGGCTCATAAAGGAGAGTTGATCAATGGAGCAGCATGACATTCACACCTTTCTTCTCCGTTTTTTCAAGGCGAATCAATGCAGCATATTAGAAGAAAGTGCAGGACATATGACCGTACAGCTGACAATTGAAATGGATAAATTGATTATGAACCGTCCTTTTTATTGGCACTGGCTTGAAAAAACTGGCGGTGTACCTGAACCGCGGCAATTGACTTTCATCACAGATCAAAAAAAAGCGGGTGATACGATCAGTGGTGAATTTATCCATTTCGGCTCCCCCCGGTTATTTCAAATATTTGAAGCGGTCAAAGAGCAGGGCCGTTTTATCCGGCTTTATGAACGAGTCAGCCCGCTCACGAACAACCAGATCGCCCTTGAGCCATGGCTTGGTCTCAATGTAAAAATTTCTTACCTTGCAGACCGGAAGAAGGATAAGCTTTTATCATTAGGCCTTCATCTCATTCGCGGAGAAGTCATTGAACAATTTCAAGAGAAGCTGGAAGCTCGTGAGCTGTCGTCTCAAATTCCCGATTATTGCTTTACGATGAGCACAATGATTAAGCCAGAGAGCGGAATCAAACGGCTCTACAGCCTTATGGAGCATTATGCCCATGAGGAGCCGGACGACTGGGCAGTGCGCGCCGTTCAAAAATGGAAGGAAGACTTCGAACTTTTAAACCAATTTTATGAAGGGACTTCAGACACATCTGTAGAATATGAAATAGAAAGACAAGCACTCAAAACTTTATACGAACCAAAAATCAGTCTTACGATTGAAAATGGCGGACTTTTTTACTTACAGCAAAAAAGAGGAGGTTGACTCATGGTCCCCTCCCTTTTATGTGACATACAATTTTCGATCAGTCTAAAGCTAAGTTTGTCTGTTTGTATTGGGCGGAAACATGACGCAAGCAAACTATGAGGTCTTACCACCTATGTCTTTCCATTTCATGCGTTAAGTGCCTGAAATACATGATTCAGTATTTTAGGAGGGTATTTGTATGGAAAAGAAAACGAACAAATTAGACAGTGAATGGGTTCAATTATTACGCGAAGCTCGCAAGGCAGGACTAACAGTTGAAGAAGTCCGTCATTTCCTCAAATCAAATGAAAAGTCCTCTGAGTCTCCCCCTCTGGTAAGAAGTCATTCTATCAAACCTTTCTGAATGTGCTATAATATCGAAAGGAAGGTGATGACATTGATTGGCCAGCGTATTAAACAATACCGCAATGAAAAAGGCTACTCACTATCAGAACTGGCCGAAAAGGCTGGGGTAGCGAAGTCTTATTTAAGCTCAATAGAAAGAAACTTGCAAACAAACCCCTCCATTCAATTTCTTGAAAAAGTCTCCGCTGTTCTGGACGTCTCGGTTCATACACTTTTAAACGAAAAAGATGAAACCGAATACGATGGTCAATTAGATAGTGAATGGGAAAAACTAGTTCGAGATGCAATGACATCAGGGGTTTCGAAAAAGCAATTTCGTGAATTTTTAGATTATCAAATCTGGAGAAAAAAGCAAGAAGAGGAGTAAAGCGCACGTTTTAGCGCATACTCCTCCAATTGCTATGCAGACCTTGATATCAGCCTAAAGACTGGCTTTATTTTTTATCTTCGCTGTGTGCTTTTTCGTTTTCTTTCACGTAGCCTTTTTCATCCGTATGCTTTTTTGGATTGATCGTTAAACCATTCCACTGAGTCGCTTCGAAGGAAAGATCAATTTGAATCGCATCGCCTTGGTATTTATTTTGGATATAGTGACCAGCTTTATCCTTCGTCTGGTCATTGATAAATTCAATGATCATTTCCATTTTATCGTAATCAAACGGATTCTTTGGAATGCCGTCATACTCTGGAGCCACTGTTCCATCAACAGTTGCTACATTAATTTTCCCACTTTCATGTAAAAACTTCTCATCGACGGCATGACGAAGCTTTTCAAATGCGGTCTGATCCTGTTTTGACGTTAATTGATGCAAGTCAAGCAGGTTTGCATGGTCTAAAATAATATTTTTCGGATAACCATTTCCACCTTCGGCTCCAACCGTAAGAACACTCACCTGAAACTGGCTGAGAAATTCTTCAGCTGTATTTTTACCGCCATTCTTCGCGGAAGATCCATCTGTAAACTGGCTGTAATCAAGACTCATCAGCACTTGGTTTATCGCTAGTGATCCCTTATTATCAAAATGAAATTCTTTCTTGATCCGATCACCAGGTTTTAAGTTCGAAAGGTTGATGGCGCCGGAGTTCTCTTTAGCAGATAAATCCAGCTCTCCTGTCGAGTAGACCGCGTTTGCCTTTTCAATATCATTAAACGCCGCCCATGTTCCCCCGCCAATTAATGCAAGACCTAAAGCCCCTGATAATACACCTAAACGAATTGATTTCTTCATTGCCATGAATAAACCCCCTAATATATTGTTTTATTGAAACCTGATTAGGTTACAAACGATTTAAGCTTGTTCCTCTGAGATATGTACATCAGCCGTGTGTCTACGATGTTTTGCTGCGCCCACAAAATGAATGGTTGAATAAACGAGCAGCATGACACCTGGTATAATAAGGAGCAAAGCAGTTCCAGCTGATGTCCCTGCATACGAAAGAAGCTTTCCTGCATAAGGAATGTTCACTCCCATATACTGCGCAGTTACCTGATCCGCTTTTACCAGCGTACCGTCCTGATACATATTATTGTCACCCTTCGTCTCAAACGCTTTATTTGCACCCTTTCCCTTCACCCCAACAATTCGGTGGGTCACAAAGGACTGATCCTGCTTTGTTTGAAACGTAATAATATCTCCTTTTTTGAGCGTCTCAGGTGAGGCGACCTGTTTTACAACAATCAGTGACCCAGCTGAAAATTCTGGTTCCATCGAACCTGATAATACTTGCTTCAATTGATAACCGAAAATCTGAGGTTCTCCTCCTGTTGTTCTTGATGACAACACGACAATAATAGAGGCTATCATCACCGTGAACACCATCACATAAAGAATACTCCCAGACATTTTCATCCATTTTTTCATAACCCCTTCTCCCCTTCGCCTATCATTTTTTCACTTTAAAAGACAGCTCCATTTAGGACGCCTTTTCTTGACACTTTGAGAGCACCATCGGTTTAGACCAAAAGTACGCCTGATCAGATGCGCCAAACCCTTTAGGATAATAGATTTTAAATGCATAGCTTCCATTTGTTTTTGCTTTATCTGTCGTGACAGTCGCTGTTTCTTGCGACAACAGGGACTTTATGGAGCCCTTTTCAAGAATATGACCATCTTGTAATGGCTTCTGACCATTTCCTATTTTATGTAATTCCCACTTCCATTCAGAGTACGCAATAGGCTGTCCACTATTTTTTAGTGTCATGCTCAGCTTTTGAGGTGCGCAGACTGTTCCTTCGATCATCGTTTGATCGATAAGCTCCAATTGACTTTCATCCCATTTTTTAGGCTGACAATGCTGATCTGTCTGTTCAAAATTTTCACATGTTTTCATGACAAAGTTTTTGTGCTCAACATCGTTAAAAGAAGCATTCGTTGGTGTCATGAGGGAAGACGTCAAAATCAAACAAATGGCACAAAAGAGTACAAAGAGCGACTGTTTCATTCATTCCTTCAACTCCTTGAACAACTGTTCTTTAAAAAGAACGATTATATACAGTATAAGGAAATACCTATAAAACCCAAAACGTCAAATTAGTCCATTTTGTTCTTAAACAAGAACCATTACGAGAAAATTCTCCCATTTTCTCATTTTTTCACCATATTCAATATTTTTTTGTGTGACATTTGTACTTCTTAAAACTTACATAAAAATGTAGGATTTGGTCAGGATATGAAGAGGTGAGGTGATGTTAAGTGAAATATGGAAAAATCATAATCATGCTCAGTTTACTGCTGAGTTTTATGATTCTAGAGGTCAAACCCGTTGATGCGAGAGGTTTGACTGCCGCCGCAGATCAATGGGAAACGCGGGCAGTCAAAGAAGCAAAAAAAAGATACCCGCTAACGCAAGTATTATTTAAACAAAAAGTATGGGACCGCCACCGCGATAAGGAATCTGTGAAACAGTATCATATTACGTTAAAAGACCATACAAAGGAATTTGGGGTATTCGTCACCATTTCCTATAATCCTTACTCAAATAAGGTGAATAAAGTGATTGTTGTGGAGGAATACAGCTAAAGTGGCATAGAAAAACCGCCTGCTGGGCGGCTTTTTACTTTCGTCGATGGCGCTGGCGTTTTTTAAGCATCATGGATAAGCCAAACGGCAGAACCCCAAATAAACGCTGTGAAAACGGCGGTTTCGTTTCTATTTTTTCTTGTTTGTGTTCCTTCCGTTCGTCACGTGGTGTATTCATATATTTAATGATTTCCTGCGTCATATATTTTACATAGTCATTTGTTTTCAAGCACATTCACCTCTTCTTCCTTCAAGTCTTTCCAGGAAGAGGATGATTTTATACACTGGCTAATAACTAATCAGGATTTGCCCATCTCATGATTTCACCGGTCTTCCAATCCAGCATCAGTTCACGCTCATCGGATAAACCATCTTTTGTTTTCACCTTCACCAAAACAAGGACAAGTTTTTTCTTAAGATCGCATTTCATCCGCTTCAGTGTCACACGGCCTTCTTTAGTATCAATATGGGTTTTCTGTTTCGCACAAATACGTTCTACTGTGCTGGCAGCTTCACTCACACCCACCCTAAAAAGCTGCTGTTTTTTATAAAAGGAAACCGTCAGCTCTGCACTTTTCAGTTCTTTTTGAAACCCCATCGTTATCGCCCCTAGGATCAAGAGAAAAAATAAAATCGCCGCAAGTACATGCGGATAGATAAACCCTTCCTCTCTTTTCACGATTTACGAACCACTCCTTTATATGTGAAAAAAACGGCTTCATACACTTTACCAGATCCATCTGTGACTTTTAGAATCGCTCTATGCTGACTCGTTCTCACGTGAAATTGTTTCACCTTATGCAATAAAGGAAGATGCCCAGCTTGATCCGTTCGTTTTCGAAGCATCTCTTGATATGGCTCAATTGTTACCACTCGCCCTTGATCAGAAATATACTCTAACGCTTTTCCATCTTTCACTGATTTCACAGCATCGGCACGACTTAATTCCTCATCTAATTGCAGAACAGTCTGTTTCCACTCCATTTGGGAAAATCCGTTGATGTCTTCAAATGGATGAGCTTTCTCCGCTGCTGAAAAGATCAGTCCACAGCCAAAAGAAAGAAATAGAAAGAGCTGCAACTGCCACAAAGCTTGTAAAAGGGTAAAAGCTTTGTCATCGCTCCACATGCTGAAAGCATATGGTCTCTTTTTTTTGTACTTTGTATGAAACACATCCCTTCTGTTTACGCCAATTGAAAACATACGTGATCTCGCCTCTCTTCTTTTTGATGGAAGATGTTGTCCCATTTATGAACGCTTCATTCATCTGTTCATGTAAAACCTGATAAGCTTCAAGATTGGCTCTCACTTCCTTTTTCCCCATCATGAGTTTTTCATAGGCTGGAATGAGCACTAGAGCAGCAAATAGAAAGAGATGACAGGCAAACAGTGTCTCAAACGTACTAAATCCTCTATTGTTTTTGAACATGGATTCGCCCGCTTCCTAAATAAATCGTGAGTTTATACGATTGACTGCCAAATTCGACAATGAGAGATCCACCGCTGCTTGGATGTCCCTTTGCATTAAAATAGATACCTTGCGAGAATGTAGAAGTTTTGATGCTGCCCTTTTTATGTTGATATGAAGCAATGACTTCGTTACTCTTTTGATCTATTACCTGATAAGATACATGCGGCGGATGGATCCCAACATGTACACGTGTTTTTTTGATAAATGCAGTATATGATGCCAATTGAAGATCTTGTTTCATGATGTTTACTTGTCTTTTGGCTTCAGCGTTTTCTATTATTTTTGGGATTTTCCCTCCCATGATCGACAATACAATCGATAAAACAAGTAAGATCATCAGCTGTTCAATCAGGGTAAAACCCTTCTCATGTAAAAATAATTTATTCATGCTTCACGTTGCCGTTTTGAATGACAATCGCTTTTCCATTAGGACAAGTTAATCCCTTTTTGACATAACCTTCTTTTTCTAATTCAGCTAAAGATGGCGTCTTCCCATCATGCTCCAATTCATATGCCATCACTTGTGTGCTGACCATTGATTTAAGCCCTTCACAGCCCTTTGCCTGAATCGCTTGGTGATGACGTGTGATATTCGGTATGGTAATGAGTAAAAGAATGGATATTACGAGCATGACTATTAACATTTCTAACAGGGTAAATCCTTTATCATTCATGTCTCTGTCCTCCTTCTTACACTTGCTCCATTAGTTGATACATTGGTAAAAGAATAGATAAATACACGATGAGTATAAGAAGTGCTGTTACCCCATAAATAACTGGCTGCAGCCAAGAAATCCATTTTTCAATTTTTAGCTCTGCATTCTCTAATAGAAATTGGCTGTACGTGTACATTTCTCTCGCAAGCATTCCGCTGGCTTCACCATGCTTGATAATGGCCGCAAAATGTTTTTCGAAAAAAGGAGACACGCTTACTTGATGGGCCATGCTTTCTCCTTTTCTTAACTCTTCCATCATTTGTTCACCTATTTCTTGAAGAAAAGGCAGGTAGCTTTGCTGTTTAAAAGCTTGCAAACCTTCGTACATCGATAATCCAGCTTGAAGCAGTCCGCTGAGCTGAAGAGAAAAAAGGTACGTATGCATCAGCTGCATCCCTTTATATAAAAAAGGCAGCTTACTCATCACCCTCAATTTCTCAAGGGTCGACTTTTTCCTAAAAAAAACAGCATAATATCCAATAAGACAGATACACAGACAACTAGTGATGAGCAGAAAAGCATGAAGGAATTGAAAAAGTCCAAACATCCCTTGAATCAGCCAAGACATGCGGGTATCCATTGATGAGTACAAAACAGAAAATTGAGGAATGATCATTTGCTGAACGAGTACCAGCACGACCAAAACCGTGAAGATAAGGAAAAGCGGGTAACGTAACATACGTTTAAACGTGTCTAACTGTTTGATTTTTTTCTCTAAAAAACGGGCGCTTTGTTCTAAAGCACGGGCTAGACTGCCATGCTTCTCAGAAAAACATAGTATAGCGATGACTTCCCGCTGAAAATGGAGTCTCTCCAGCACTACATAAAAAGGCTCGCCTTCGTGCAGCCACTGAATACCTAGTTTTAATTGCTGCCGCTGTTGTTTTGATAACTGGATATTCACCATCACTAATGCCTCAATCAATGTATATCCAGCCTGAATTAATTGAGCTAGTTTTGATAGGCATTCAGCTTGGTTCTTTTTAGACCATACTTTAGAGACTCGCTTCTTCATAAACCCAGCGATGGTAAGTGTTTTTTGATAAATAGCCGAGTGCCACTCCTTTACGAATTAATCTTTGCAGTGTTTCATATGACGAGTGAGCATATTCTCCTTTAGCCTCCTTGATACACTCACCAAGCTCTTTTCCAAACAGCAGTTCAAATACATTTGTTCGTCTGATCGGTCGATTTAATTTACAGTAAAGCTGACATCTTTCTCCGCAAAAAGGACAGGTGAGCTCGATTAATCGCTGGGCAGCAATCGCAACCATCGTTTGCTCAAGTTCATTCATCGTGACACCAAATTCAAGCATGCGGTAAAGGGCTCCTTTTGCATTTTTTGCATGGAGCGTACTCAATACTAAATGGCCTGTCAGTGCTGCTCTAATCGCCGTTCTGGCCGTTTCAGCATCTCTTATTTCTCCTAGCACAATCACATCTGGATCATGTCTTAATATAGCGCGTAATCCAGCGGCATACGTGATGCCGGCTTTTTCATTTACTTGAACCTGTAATACTTCTTCATTTCTTGTTTCGACAGGATCTTCAAGTGTAATAATATTTCGGTTGAAATTCTTTTTTGCAAACTGGATCAGTGAATAGAGGGTTGTTGTTTTCCCCGAATTGGTTGGCCCAGTAAATAAAATGAGTCCATGCGAGTGGTTTAAAAAGGATAATAATCTGGCTGAGGCTTTCGGAAATAATGATAGATGTTTTATTTTCGGAACATGATCCTGCGGTAAAATTCTAATCACTAAGCTCTCATCATTCACTGTCGGCAAGGTAGACATCCGAATAAATACTTGACCTTTTCTTAGCATCACAGCTAGTGAGCCATTTTGCGGCCTCCTTTTTTCCCCTATATCCATAGAAGATAAAAACTTAAAATGTGCAATAAGCCGCTCTCCGCTTTTTTTATCAATGGTTCGCTGCTGGATTAAATCTGAATCAACACGAAATGACACCGAAGCTTCCTTTTCTTTTGGCACAATATGCACATCAGAAGCCCTCATGCGGCATGCTTCTTCTAGCAGCTCTTGTCTTAAATATTCAATCCCATACAAGTGGATCACTCCTTTCTCTGATCACATTGTAGAATGGCGGAACGTGAATGACAAAAGAGCAATTTATGATTTTCATGACTAATAAATGATGAAAACCCTCAACTCACGATGCATTACATCATTTTTTAGAAAAGAGCATATAAAAAAACCTGACTTTTACAAGTACAGGTTTTTTGGTCATGATGTGGCTTCTTGCGGCTGCTCTTCAAAGATACGAAATCCTCTTTTTTCTAACGCTTTTGCAAGGCTGTGTTCAGTATTTACTTTTGAGAAATCAATGCCGAGTTTCACTACAGTTTGAGCGATCTCTGGGCGGATGCCTGAAATAATCGTCTCAATTCCTAGCAGCTTCGCACTATCGACCACTTTAAACAGCTGATAGGCCACCATCGTATCAACAACGGGAACACCAGAAATATCAATAAATAAATGCGTTAGACGCAGTCTTGAAGCCTGTTCTAGTACGGATTCCAGAATGATTTTGGCCCGGTACGTATCGATCTCTCCAATCAGCGGCAAAATCCCGATTTCTTTTGATACTGGAATAACTGGGGCACTTAGTTCTTGAATCATCTCTCTTTGTGCATTCAGCTGACTAAGTGTCACGCGGTCATATTCTTCTGATAAACGCTCAATCATGTCATCAAATGTGGCGTGAAAGTGCTGATTCCACTGACATACATCTTGCAGCGTCACTTCAAGCTCTGTTTCTTGGGTGAATGTCTCAATTCTCGAACAGAAAATGTGGCGGAAAATCTTAAACTGTCCAATGATTTCATATAACGGCACCTCGTGCACTGCTCGATCACGTGCAATATCAACAGACCACTTTTTCAAATGGTTTTCTACTTTGTCAGACAGTGTCACAAGCGTGGCTGCAATGGTTTGAATAAACGCCGTGTTCTGTTCCTTCAGCTTCTTTTCCGTTTCCTCTGAGGCATGTTTAGAATATAATGAGCCTTCTTCTGTTCTTGTTTTTAGCCATTCTTCGGTCATGACAGGGGCTTCTTTTAGGATAAACTCGTATAATTGCTTTGATTTTTCATTTTTCATTTATTTCTTTCGCTCCTTTTTCACTAAAACTCGTGACATACAACTTTTATGTATAAATGACCGCAGATGGTGAACAATAACATTACACGTTTGATATTGGGCTATAGCCAAGTGGTAAGGCAATGGACTTTGACTCCGTGATCGTTGGTTCGAACCCAGCTAGCCCAGTTCAGCACAAAAACGAAGACGGCTGAAGCTTGTTTCAGCTGATCTTCGTTTTTTATTAGGAAACCGATTGATGAATCGCTTTCTTCTTTGATATTTTCATGAGTTCTCCTGGATTATAGCCGACCACTAATTTATTCCCATCAATGATGATTGGTCTCCGGAGCAGCTTTGGTTTTTCAATGAGAAGCTGTAAGACCTCGTTTACTTTTAAGTCATTAATATTTAAATTTAAGCTTTTAAAAGCCTGACTTCGTGTGGCTAAAATTTCATCCATTCCTTCTGTTGTTAAAGAAAGAATCTTTTTTAATTCATCTAGTGTTGGCGTTTCTCTGAAAAGGTGACGCTCTTTAAAATCAATTTGATTCGCCTTTAACCAATGTTTTGTTTTGCGGCAAGACGTGCAGCTCGGGTATGAATAAAAAGTAATGTCACTCATTAGTCTTCCTCCTTAGGTCGTTAACCTTTTCTCTTATGGAGTAAGTACCCTCATGCTTTTCAGCATAAACACTTTTTCATCATTTTTTCAAAAAAATTTTTTCTACATTCAAAATAAATTGTTCACATGATGTCAAAAATGTAAATGTTTACATAACAAGTGATGATCAGCTATAATATGAATCAAAGGGGTTTTTAAGGGGAGGGAAAGAAATGAATCGCATGTTCCGCGTGCTTGGCTTTTGGACGGGTATTTTTGCTGTCATGTTCTATTTAGGACATATGAAAGATGCATCGCTGCTGTTCTTCGGTCAAACCGTTCTTTTTGTATTTTTATCCTACTTGAATTTATCCGAAAGAATGTATATTTACATTTTCGGAGCGTACTTGACGATTTTCTTTGCCGGATTTACATATTATTCGATTTTCATCATGGTTCCCGGTACCGGACATTAATTGAAAAAAGCATCTCTTTTAAAGAGATGCTTTTTTCATGCCTGCAATTAAAGAGAAAAACCATTAATAAACGGATTTTGCTCCTGCTCCGTCAGCACAGTCGTTTCCCCGCCATGTCCGCTTAAAACAAGAGTTGATTCTGGCAATGACAATAATTTTTGATAGATTGATTGTAGCAGCACTTCCTGACTGCCGCCTACTAAATCTGTTCTCCCGATGCCGCCTTCAAATAGCGTGTCACCAGAAATAACAAAGCCCTCTTCTGCCGAATAGTAAGACACACTGCCTGGTGAATGCCCTGGTGTATGGAACATTTCTAATGTAAACGATCCAATTTGAAGCGTTCCTTCTGACGTAATCAATTTTTCAGCTTCTTTGACCGTAATTCCATTCCCAATCAATCGAGCTGAACCGTTTAATTCAGCGTTCGTGAGCCATTCTTTTTCATTTTCGTGTACATACAGCGGCACTCCCCACTCTTCGCGCACCTCATCTGCCGCGCCAATATGATCAAAGTGAGCATGTGTCAATAAGACAGCAAGTGGTGTAAGCTGTTTTTCTTTTACATAGGAAATCAGCTTTTGCGCTTCACCGCCTGGATCAAAAATTAAGCATTCTCCCTGCTCATTTTTCCAAATATATGCGTTCGCTTGTACATAGCCTAGTGGCATTCTTCTCCAATTCATTTTCATCACCTACTTTATTCATTCTTTTTTATTATGAAGGCTATTCAATAAAAATTCAAACAATCGTCAACTGGAATCTACTCGACAAGCTTTATGAAAACGGTTAAAATGAAAAGAAAGGAAATCAAGGGGATTGATGACAAAGGGGGACTTTCACATGATGCTCGTCATTATTTTTGGTCTAGTCACGATTTTAGCTGCGCTCGGTATCTATCGCTCACTAAAAAAAGTGAACGTACTTGCCATCGCTTTTGCAGGCGCTACATTTTTGGTTTTTGGATGGTTCACTGTCATGACCATCATCTATAGCGGTTATCCAACTGCACATTAAAAGCCTGCATTTAGCAGGCTTTTTTTATTGATTTAAATGCTTATTCACGCTTTCTAATTTGCTTGTAAGTGTTGTGGTTTGATCCCGTCTGTCATCGATGCGAATATTGGTCGCTACTCGGTGCAATCCCTTTTCAAAAGGGGCTTCATGAATGCGCTGAATGACCTCAAATAAAACGGATAATTCGCCTTCAATTAACGTATTCATCGGTGTTAATTGATATTTGATTTTCCCTTCTTGTTGAAAGCCTTCTAAAATTATTTGTACATCTGCTACATAAGCACTGACACTTGGTGTTTCAGTGCCTATCGGAATGATGGTGACGTCTGCTATAGCCATCGTTTTTCCCCTTTCCATTAAATTCTCATGTTTTCTCGTCCTCATTGTAACCTATCCTCATTCAATCATGCCATGCTTACGTTGCGTTTACGGCAGGTTTGTCTCGTTTTATCGTCAAATCTGCTCTCTCTACCTTCCCGATCTTTGTAAACAGAAGCAGACATATACCTGAAACAGCTTCAATGATGCCGCCAGCCGCAATGACATACCCAGATCCAAACAGGGTTGCCATATAACCGCCAATGAGGGCGCCTAACGGAATCATCAAGTAGGAAATCATGTTAATGATCGCATACACTTGCGGCTGATCCTCTGCCTTAACTGACAATTGAATCATCGTATGTTCGGGTACGTTAACTGCACTAATGGCTGCTCCTAAAGCAAAAGCTGATATAAACACAAGTGGTAACAATGCGTTCATACCTGTGATAAAGAAGGCAATTCCATCAACAATCCCAGCACCTATAAACAGCAATCCATACCGATTCACTTTTATCTTTGTCAAAACAAACCCCATCAAAAATGCCCCTAGTGCGGTTGTGACTTTGATGAATGAATAGACGACCGGTCCACTATGTAGGTCTTCCGTTAAATAAATAACAGACAATGCTTCCCATGGTGCCGCAGCAAAGTTTGAGCAGACACAAAAAATCGCTAATGGAAACAAAATATGATGGCTTCTCACAAGTGAAAAACCTCGAATTAATCTTTTGCCGTAAGATAACCCTTTTTTGGCTTTATCGATGATGACTTCTGTTTGATATGAAATCATGAACACCAATAAAGCGGACAAAAGGTAAAGAGGAATGATCACAAGCATTGTATAACCTACGCCTACAAACGCAATCATGACACCACAAATCGTGACCGTCACAAGTCTTACTACATGACTTGCTGATTGGATCGTTGCATTCGCTTTTTGTATGAGGTCCTCATGAACAAGCTTTGGGATAATCGATACAGATGCCGGTTCATAGGAGCCTCCTGTCGCCGAATGCAGCAGCATACAGCCAATGATGAGGACTAATGGTGTGAAACCATAAAAGTAACTAACCACGATCACAAGGATAATCGCTCCTCGTGTTAAATCAGCAAAACACATCCAAAATTTCAATTGATGCGGCTTCATCATAGGCGTAATAAATGGTCCAACAATCGCTTGAGGAACAAAGCTGACTGCAATAAAAAAAGCTGTCCCTATGGCCCCTTTCCCTCCTAGTACTAAAAGCCACAAGATGCTGTTGAAAGATAAACTATCAGCCGTAATTTTGCACATTTTAGAAACAAATAAATAAGTAAAATTTCTTTTCCACAGGCTTTGAGCACTCAATAGTCGACATCTCCCTAAATCATATCCTTTTTTTTACATCCATATCTTTCACAATAGCTTACTAGGAGGCCTTCGTCAATTGCTTCAACATTGTTTTTATTGACCATAAGCAATTGATTTTCTCAAAATATGAAAAAGCACCAGACAGGTGCTTTTAACATTTACACGCTTCCCACAAAAGCCGCTTTGTTTTTTCATAGATCGAATCAAATTGATCCATGGAAAGAGGATTTTTCCCTAGACCAAGCTCGACTGTATAGCCCTCACTATGAAATTGATAAATAAACCAATCGCGATAGCCTGCATAGCTGTCGAGATATTGGACCGGTTTGTAGCCGCTCACTCGTTCGAATCGTTTGACCGTTTCTTTTGAGATGGCTGGCTCATGGCCAAGAAACCCCCAATAGATCTCTTCTCCTTGTGTATGAAGGGCGATCAGCCGGTCAAATCGTTTTCGCAACGCAAGATTGGCCATCGCTTTCGCTTCTGGTTCTGTTAATGGCTCGCGCCCAGGATAATCCCGGTAGGACGGTGCCTTCGACTGATGACGATAGTACTCGATCTCCCAATAAGCAGGGAATTGATTGTTTAAATCCACCCCTCGAATATTTGCTTTCCATTCCCGGTAATCGGAATATCCCTCGTTTAGCAGTGTGAATTCTTCACGATGAAGACCTAGTGACTCCGGTCCATTACGAACCAAATCCACTCCATCTGGATTGACCATTGGCACGATGGATAAAGCGGTGGTCTGCAGGATATGAACCGCTTCATAATGTCTTGCCTGTACCGGATCTGACGCTGCTAAACAAAGCGATTTCAACCATTTTAATAAAACAGACGTTGTGATCCATTCATTTGCATGAAATGAGGCATTGAGATGAATAGAATGTAAATGCTGAACAGGCTCTGTTCGGATCTCATAAATAGGTGTATCAAGCACTGAATGGCCAATGACGCTGATATGAAGAAAAGGAAATACGGCTTTCAAGCGGCTCAGCTCTTCTTCTAATCGAGCGCTATCATATTCAAATGTTCCATTAATCCAATCATCGGATTGCTGCAGTCTGTAAGGTGCAATAAATCTCTGCACATCACCTATCGAATCAAATACATGGACTCCTTCTGGAAGTCTATATCCCGGTAAAAGAAGGTTATCAGTGCTTGATTGATTAGATAAATGAAAAGCAGCTTTACCAATACCAAGCTGCTTTGCCATAGCATCCCTCCCTGCTTCATCCAGCTGCCATTCAATTTTTCCAAACGACGTTGTCTTCATTTACATCCCTCCTCTCATACTATATGAGCCGTCAGACAAAAAAAGAAAACCTCTGCTTCTAAAATAGCAGAGGTTTTTTCATCTATTAGGACGCCTTTTTCAGCTCCGTTTCACCTTCTTTTTTGGATGGTGAATGGTCCGGGCTGTTTCGATCATAAAATCTAAGGAGATCTCCGTAGATGATTTGATCAGAGAATTGAAGCTCCTGCTTCGCTTTCTCTTCATAAGACTGACACACATTTTTATCATCTGCTGGCTCGCCTGTCTCTTTATTGTAGCAAACACCATCTGTAAAAATGCTGTCCTTCGTAATAAAGCTTCCATCACGGAGTACTGTAAAGTCATTCGTATCTTTTGATAAAAGGTCATGACCAAATTGAATTTGTTTACTTGTATCAATCCCTAGAAGATTGAGTACAGTTGGACGGATATCGACCTGACCGCCTACCGTATCAATTTCTTTTGGATGTTGATCCGTTACCCCTGGAATGTGTACAACAAACGGGACTTTTTGAAGCTGCACTTCTTCAAATGGCGTAATCTCTTTATTTAAGAATTGTCCCATGGCTTCGTTATGGTTTTCAGAAATTCCGTAGTGATCCCCATACAAAACAAAAATGGAGTTATCGTATAACCCAGCTTCCTTCATCTTCTTAAAGAAAAGCTTAAGGGCTTCATCTTGATAACGCACTGTAGGGAAGTACTTGTTCAGTGTTTTGCTCTTTGAATCATATTCATCAATGAGCTTATCTTCTTCATCTAAATCAAAAGGGAAATGGTTCGTTAATGTAATCAATCTCGTATAGAAAGGCTGCGGGATCGATTTCATTAATTCAGCGGACTGCTCAAAGAACGGACCATCTTTCAGTCCCCAGCCAACTGAGTTTTCTTCATTCACATCAAATGATTTAATATCAAAGAACTTATCGTAGCCAAAGCTATCGTAGATAAGGTCACGGTTCCAGAAGCTTTTGTTATTCGCATGAATAACAGAAGAGTGGTAGCCCTCATCCTTTAACAGCTCAGGTGTAGCTGTAAACTCATTACTTGGATTTGTGAAGAACACAGCCCCTCTTCCAAGTGGATAAAGAGAATTATCTACAATAAACTCTGAATCAGATGTTTTCCCTTGACCTGTTTGGTGATAAAAATTAGTAAAGTTATAGCTCTTCTTGATCAATTTGTTTAAAAACGGAGTAATTTCTTTCCCGTTTAATTTTTCATTGATCACGAAACTCTGTGTAGATTCAAGTGATACAAGAATGACATTTCGTCCTTTTGCTTGACCAAATGTCTTTTCATTACGGTCCGTTTGATTTGCGCTTACATAGTTTTCAATTTCAGTTAAGCTATTGCTGTCAGCAAGGGCTCGTTGGGCGGACTGCTTCGATTGCAATACCCCATCATAAATATGGAAGTTATATAAGCTGATATTTTTCACCAGCATCTCACGGTCAAATGAGCGAGTAAGCAGTTCTGGTCTTTCTGTTTCAGCTAAACCAAGGTTAAAGAAAAATGTAGCTGCCACAAATAAGTAATATGCTGCTCGTTCTTTTCGTGAAACGGTGACATCTGTTCTAAAGGAAGGCTGTTTTTTATAGAGCCAAATTAAAATGATGATATCAACAAACATCAGTAAATCGACTGGTTCAATTAAAGAGGTAATACTGGAACCGAGGTCACCCATATTGTTTGTTTGAAATAGGACGGGGATGGTTAGAAAATCACTATAGAATCGATAAAACACTATGTTGGCTAACAAAACGAATGTTAGGATAAAGCTTGTCACGATGATATATCGATTGCGATTTTTTTCTTTGAAAAATAAACCGATACCGAAGATAAACAAGAGAAAGCTAAGCGGATTTATAAACAGGATAAACTCCTGCATGAAATTTTCAATTTTAATATTGAAGCTAGATTTATAGATAACATAGGTTTTGACCCACATCAGCAATGTCGCAATCAGTAAAAATGAAATCGCCTTTAATCTATTCTTTCGCATTGTAACCTCCTTATGCTAAGCGCGCACCCAGGCTCTAGATATACCCTAATTATTGGTGCTTCTAGAAAAATAACTAAAGTATATCTTATCCTGTATATGATGGAAAATCAATGTCTTTTTCCTCATGACAAACTTATGAATATGCTAAACATCCAATTTCATGCCTATCTATCGCTTTTTTTAATAAAAATGACATCATTATGACTTTTTTGTTCAAGACAGCCATTTGTTTTTTGCCATCCATGCACCGCCGATAACACCCGCATCGTTTCCGAGTGATGCAATTACCACTTCAACATCGTCAGCGCAAGGCGGGAAAGCATGTTGTTTCACAATGCGCTCTACTTTACTGCGAAGAAGCTCACCTGCTTTTGAAACACCGCCGCCAATTACAATTTTTGTTGGGTTTAAAGCACTAGCAAGATTCGCTAGGACAAGTCCAAGATGTGTCGTCACTTCTTCTACGACACGCATTGCAAGATCATCTCCATTTTCTGCCGCTTCAAATACATTCTTTGCCGATAGCGAAGCGAGCTTGCCAAGTGAAGATGTATGCTGCTCGGTTTCTAATTTATCCTTTGCAATCCGGACGATGCCAGTTGCAGATGCAATCGTTTCAATACAGCCTGTTCTTCCGCAGTTACACGGTGCTCCTTGAAATGGAACGGCACAAATATGGCCAATTTCTCCGCCAGCACCTGTCTCCCCTTGAACAACTTCACCGTTGACGATGATGCCGCCGCCAACCCCTGTTCCAAGTGTGACCATCAGGATATTTTTTGCGCCATCGCCTGCACCCTTCCACATTTCACCGAGTGCAGCAATATTCGCATCATTTTCAATGACAGATGGAAGTCCCGTCTCTGCCTCTAGGTGATCTTTCAAGGGGTAGTTTGTCCAGCCCAGATTCGTTGTTTTATAGACAATGCCAGATACTTTATCTACAGGTCCAGGTGCACCCATTCCGATCCCAATAAGTGCTGATTTCGGCATACTGATCTCAACCAGTTTATGGTCAATTGATTTGGCAATATCGACTGTGATCGTCTGCCCGGATTTATCCGTAGGAATCTCCCACTTATGCTGAATTTCACCATATAGATTAATGAACGCAAGCTTAATTGTCGTACCGCCAAGATCAATACCTACAAACCAATCCCCTGTCATATGCCCTCCACCTTCACATTGTTTTTCGATTTAATTTGGCTAGCTCCATTTGAAGAATCGTCATTGCGTTTGACCATTCGGTCCGGTCAATGATGCCCGATGTATACATTTCCTTCAATTCGTCTGCCATAAATTCTAATTCTACTTCACGATCTCCGAAATACACATAATTTCCAAATCTCATGAGCAGCTGCTGTACATCATATAACGTTTTCATTGTTTCCACCATTTCTTTTCATCAACAGATAGGATAAGCGTATTCATAAATGCGCTTTCAGTCAAGTCATTCAACGTGTTTGACTATTTTCGATATATTGTTTCAGCTTTAAAAATTGATCATTTTGAGGATCTTGTTTTAACGCTTTCGCTAATAGATCCTCTGCTTTCGCTGTCTCTCCTTTTTCTACGTATAAAAGCGATAAATGATACAGTTTATTTGGATCATCTGGATCTTTTTCAAGCGACTTTTGTAAAAATTGAATAGCCTTATTAAGTTGGCCCTGCTGTGCTTCCGATAGTGCATAGATATGAAGTGCCTCAGCTGATGCATCTTTATCGTGCACATATTCCTCTAGTCGTTCACTTGCTTCGCTATACTTTTTCTCATCAAATAAACTTGCTGCCTCACTTGTTGCCGCTGCTTGCTTTTGATCGTCAGAATGAAACCCTGTATACAATCCAAAACCGCCAATAAAGAGCAAAGCAGCACTCGCAAGAAGCATTTTGACAGGCTGGATCTGTTTAGGCAGACGGACAGCTAATGCGGTGAAAAAACCGCCAACCAGGCCGCCAAGATGCCCTGCGTTATCAATACCTGATACAGTGAAGCCTATTCCTAGGTTGATGAGGATAATGACAATAATATTTGTCCCCATCGTCCGAAAGAAAAGCTTTCGGTTTGAGATGGCTAAATATAACAGTGCGCCTAAGCAGCCAAAGATCGCGCCAGATGCGCCGGCTGCAATTGCCATATTAAACACAAAGCTCGCTATAGAGCCAAAAATGCCGGAAATCAAATAGATGAGCAAAAATCTTCCCGACCCATAAATTCTCTCAACAGCCGCTCCAACGGACCAAAGAGCAAAAGTATTAAAGAGTAAGTGCGTCAAGCCAATATGTAAAAACATTGGTGTCATCAGGCGCCACCATTCACCCTCTAAAATCAGCACATTATTTTTAGCACCAAATGCTGTTAAAGTTGCGGTATTGGTACTTCCGCCTGACAGCTCAAGTAAAAGAAACATCACCACTTGGACAGCGATCAGCAAGTAGGTAAAAATGGGTCTGCCATTTTGAAACACGGCCCGTTCTCGTTCTCGCTGCTTTTCCTGATCATCAAATGCCTGAAGCACGTTCCTTTTCAGCTGCATCGCATCCTCAGCTGTATCTTTCTTCGCTTCTTCTACATCTACTGCAAGCGATGTATTCAGCCATTTTTGCAGTTCGTTTACATCGTTTTGAAGCGTGTCTGCATTGAGTAATACAGGAGTAACTGTCACCTTATTCTCTTTTTGCGGCTGACCGTTTAGGTCTTCCCAATCATCTACTGGAACATCAGTTGTAAATTGCAGCTGCAGGAGATGAAGAGATCGTTTACGCATAGCTTCTCTCAGCTGATTGATCCGATATGTTTGCTCCTCGATATCTCGAACGATCTCCTGCCTGAAATTCACATCTTTTCTATATAGACGGATGAGATCATAACCTGAGTTTCGTGGTGCTTCAAAAAATATTTCATCTTCTGGGTACGGACTTTGAATCATCTCGTATCCTTTTTGTCTAAGTTCATCAACAACTCGCCAAAATAAACTATCTATGACATTCATACATTCGCGCTCCATTTTTTACATTATTATAGCAAGAATCGTTCTTATCCGCATTTCTAAACAAAAAAATCCCGGCTTTTGCGGGATTAGAATGCTTGGCGAATAAATTTCGTCCGAAAATATGGGTTTTTCATCAGCCATTTAATCAAAAAGTGCCGGACTTGATTTTGCCCTAAAACCAAATTCATGAGCCGATAACGATTTTGCACGAGAACGAATGCAAACAGTGTGAACACAATGCTCCAAATCATTTTATTCATCATATTCCCTCCTATGTTCGTATCGTGGCTTAAATAGGATTTGTTTATGCATGAACCATCGTTTTTATCGCTTAAAAGGTTCCTTTCATAAGCAGGCCTTCACAATCTAATCCCTTGTTCTTTTGATTGAATATAATAGACCTCTCCGCACTCTGATTGATCATAAGAAACGTCAAATTGAGAAGGTCGATTAAATCCTTGAAAGTATGAGGCAGCTTACAATTCCGCTCTAACTCCTCCACCTTGTGCGGGAAGTAACTGTCGTATGGATTTGGTGTATGAACATATACAGCGTCTAAACCAAGGTCATGTTCGTGAATACAAATCCAAGTTTGGTATGGACTTTTCAAAGCTTTCAAGCTGTTTTAGCCGCCTATGATATAAAGCGATATGAGCTTTGATATGCTCCCTTCTTATTTTTAAGCTATTTTCCCCGACTCCAAAAAAATCAAGGTGCGTATGCCAAAAATCAAACCATGAATCACGATCAAGTCACAAGTATTCACTTCCTCCCGAATATTACGGAAGTACCTTTTCTTTTCACGAAATTTTTTCAAAACATATCCCCTGTCAGCTAAAATGCCTTTTAATGAAGAATGTTGATCGCTATCGTGCATGTGACTTTTGATCATAAGCAAGCACCTTCGCTCAACACAAAAAGCCCGTTCATATGTATAAGCAGCGGACTTTATTTTAGATATATGGTACCTTTCTCACTGACCATGATTGAGACCGGGATGTCGTGCGTTTCAGCCGGAATATGCTCGGTTTGCTGTACTGTCAAACAAAGGGCAAGCGTTTCGCCGTGATAGTCAGCTAAGTAGCGGTCATAATAGCCGCCCCCATATCCGATACGGTAGCCTTGTCGATCGAAGCACACACCAGGCACAATGATCAAATCGATTGATTCTTTAGATGCAGCGGCCGACGTCAGAGGATCTGGCTCCAATAGCCCAAAGTAGCGGGAGATCATTTTCGTTTCTGGTGTATATTCATAAAACGTCATCTCTTTTGTTTCCGGAAAACAGGTGGGTACACATACTGTTTTCCCCTCCCGCCATGCTTTTTCAATGAGAGGCATTGTCGGTACCTCTTTTCCTCTAGACATGGTAAGTGCAACCGTATTCGCTTGTTTCCATGCTGGCAGTTGAAACAAGCGCTCATGAAGTAAAGCGGTGCTTCGCTTGAATTCTTCGGCACTCATCTGGTCCAGCTTGGCTAATGTTTGAAGGCGAAGTTCCTTTTTCACAAAGATCATCTCCCATCATAAAAAAACAGCAGGAAAATTCCCTGCTGCTTACTTTGTTTCACGATGTAAAGTTTGTTTTTTATCACGTGAGCAATACTTTTTGAATTCAACGCGATCTGGATTGTTTCGCTTATTCTTTTTAGTAATATAGTTACGCTCACCGCATTCAGTGCAAGCTAGAGTAATATTTACGCGCATGTTTTTCCCTCCAAACTAAAATCAATTCACATTCAGACCTAACTATAATACCACTTCTAGCTTAGGAATGCTAGAATGTTTTTTCACCAATTTGATTTTCAGTGCAATCCATCCGCGTTCTGATCCATATCGTATGGTCATTTCATGAAAAATAGCCTGCTCCCCTATAAAACCTCAATCTTTGTCGTACTGTATACATGAGAAACCCTCTTTTATTTTGACAGCGAGCAAGATTTTCATACTCGTTTTTCATATAAAAAGAAAAAAGATGAAAAAAAGGTGATTTTTTCAGCAATTCCTTTTGAAACTAGCTTTTTTATGGTATAAAAAAGAAGGGTCGAAAACTGTCTGAAACAATCATGAAAGCCTTTTATGGCTTTCAGCATTAAAATATGAATAAAAGGTGATGAAACATGGAAATTGCAATTATCGGATTGCTTGTTGTCAGTATCGTACTGATCGCATTCTCATATTTTCAAAGAGAGCCGATTAAAGAAGTCGAGCAGGAACTTGAAACACTTCAACTATCTGCAATGCAAGAAATCTATAAACTGAAAAAGAAAATGAAGGTTCTTGAAGAAGAATTGCTTGAAACAAACATTGTCGTCCGCAAACATTCAGAAATTGATCCATCTATCGCAAGACAAATCATTTCAAAGCATCAAAATGGCATGTCTCCTGAGGCCATTGCGCGCGCTGAGCATGTATCTGTAGATGAGGTCAACATGATCATTAAAGACAATGAGAAGGTGCTTGTATGACGAAAAAAAGCATCCAAACGTTTGCGGCAGGTATGATTCTTGCAACTGGTGTTCTGGCGATCGTTTTTTTCCTCACTGGAAAAGATGAAGCGGCGGCTGATACAACCACAAAAGAAACGCTCGCAGCGAAAGTAACAGACACCGATGTGAAAAACTATTTAGACTCTAAAAAAGAAGTCTCTGTCAGCCGTGAAACATATCAGCAGCTTCTTGATTATAAAGAAAAAGCACTGAAAGCAAATGAAGACGGCGATTCTAAAAATGATAAAGAAACATCGGACAAGCCTAAAGGCAAATCGGTCAAATTTGTTATTAAAAACGGGATGAGCACAAGTGACGTTTCAGACATGCTTGAAAAAGACGGAATTATCAACTCGTCTAAAGATTTTAATGATTACGTGATTGACGCCGGCTACCATAAAGAAATTCGTGCAGGCAAGTTCAATTTAAAAACAGGGATGACGTTCAAACAAATCGTCAAAGCCTTAACAAAATAACAACAATACCCCCTGGCGGCGCTGACCTCCAGGGGGTTTTATTATCCAAATCGACCAGATATATAATCATTTGTTCTTTGATCATTTGGCTCTGAGAACATCACATTCGTATCATTGACCTCAACAAGCTCTCCCATTAAAAAGAAGGCTGTTCTATCTGATACCCTCGCCGCTTGCTG
The DNA here is from genome assembly GCF_038593285.1 of Bacillus sp. FSL R5-0712. Lineage (NCBI taxonomy): Bacteria > Bacillati > Bacillota > Bacilli > Caryophanales > Bacillaceae > Bacillus > Bacillus sp. FSL R5-0712. Next base: position 2,279,065 of record NZ_CP151981.1, read on the forward strand.
CATGTTATGCGTCACAATGGCAATCGTGTATTTCTCTTTTAATTTCATAATTAATTCTTCAATCTTTAATGTTGAGACAGGATCAAGCGCTGATGTTGGTTCATCCATTAGTAAAATGTCTGGGCTTGTAGCAATAGCTCTTGCGATACAAAGACGCTGCTGCTGACCGCCGGAAAGACCTAATGCTGGTGCATTTAATCGATCTTTCACTTCATCCCAAAGGGCAACATCACGAAGCGCTTTTTCAGCGATTTCTTTCAATTGCTGCTTGCTCTTCACGCCGTGAATTCTTGGTCCGTAGACGACATTATCAAAGATAGATTGAGGGAATGGATTCCCTTTTTGAAAGACCATCCCAACGTTTTTACGCAGTTCCACGAGATCGACACGGCCTTTTAAAATATTGTCGCCGTTATACATCATATCTCCGGTGATTTTCACACCTGGCACTGTTTTGACCATAAGATTTAAGGTCTTGATAAACGTTGACTTTCCGCAGCCTGACGGACCGATAATTGCTGTGACTTCATGCTCTTTAATGTCTAAATCAATATGCTTCAGTGCGTGATGTTGTCCGTACCAAAGGTTCATATCATTCACACGAAACACTTCTTTTTTTGCTGTTTCAGTTGCTACTGCATTCATCAAAATCCACCCGCCTTATCCAAATCGACCATTGATATAGTCTTCTGTTTTTTGCTGCGCAGGACGTGTAAAGATACGTTCAGTGGCATCATATTCTACTAGATCACCGTTCAGGAAAAAGGCCGTATGATCAGATACACGTAACGCTTGCTGCATGTTGTGTGTCACAATGACGATCGAATAATCATTTTTCAAATCTGATAATAGCTCTTCAATTTTTGCATTTGAGATCGGGTCTAGGGCAGAAGCGGGTTCATCTAACAAAAGAACGCTGGGCTTCATCGCAAGTGTACGCGCAATACAAAGGCGCTGCTGCTGACCGCCGGATAATGACAAAGCCGAGCGGTGCAGACGATCTTTGACTTCATCCCACAGCGCCGCTTTTGTTAAACTTTCCTCTACCGCATCATCAAGCACTGATTTTCTTTTTTCACCCGCATACTTTAATGCATGGGTAATGTTATTGTAGATCGATTTAGGAAATGGGTTTGGTTTTTGGAAAACCATGCCGATTTCTCTTCTTAAATTCACCACATTAATGCGGTCATCCAAAATATTGAGTCCTTCGTACATGATCGCCCCTTCACTTCTCGCACCTGGGATCAAGTCGTTCATGCGGTTAATGCTGCGTAAAAAGGTTGATTTCCCGCAGCCAGATGGGCCGATTAATGCGGTAATTGCGTTCTTCTCAATTTCAAATGAAATGTGATTGACCGCTCTTTTTTCACCATAATAAATGCTTAAATCCTGCACCTGTAAAATCTGTTCCGCTTGAAGTGGAGCCTTTTTTGCTGCAATCTCTTTTTTTTCTGCTAGCATTTGAACCATATCCCCTTCACACCTCTCTCACATTATTTTGACGTAAGCTTTTTATGAATAAATGAACCAAGCCATCTAGCTGCTAAGTTAAATACTAAAACTGAAAGCACAAGTACGGCTGATGCACCATTTGCAATGGCCTCTGCATCTGGAATGATTCCTTGTGTATTGACGTTCCATATATGAACGGCTAATGTTTCTGCCGGTCTAAAAATATTCAGCGGTGACGTATCAGAAAATGGACTCCAGTTTGTAAAATCAAGACGCGGTGTGGTGAGACCTGCTGTGAAAAGAAGCGCTGCTGCCTCCCCAAAGACTCTTCCTGATGCTAAAATCGCACCGGTAATAATAGAAGGAATCGCACCTGGAATCAGGACTGTCTTCACTGTATGCCATTTCGTCACACCGAGCGCAAGTGATGCTTCCTTTTGGTCCTTTGGTACAGAGCGAAGCGCGTCTTCTGTCACCCTGACCATCACTGGCAAGTTAAACACCGTGAGCGCAAGAGCTCCTCCGATGATCGTATAGCCCCAGCCTGTTAAATTGACAAACATGAGTAAACCAAACATACCAATGACAATAGAAGGAAGTGAAGACAACACTTCAATACATGTGCGAATAAAATCAGTGACTTTGTTTTGAGGCGCATATTCAGCCATGTACACTCCACCGCCGACACCAAGTGGTACTGTGATCAACATTGTTATAAACAAAATGTAAAACGAGTTAAACAGCTGATCCCTAATACCGCCGCCAGAGCCAATTGCACTTGAGCGGGTTGTCAAAAAGTCAAAATTTAATTCTTTTGCACCGTTGAAGATGATATAAGAAAACAAACCAATTAGGATCGCCGTAATAATGGCGGCACATAATCCAAAAACAAACGTGGCAAAACGATCGGTCATTTTGCTATTCATTAAATCTTCCTCCTAGACGACAAGTATCTGATAATGAGTATGAACATAAACGATACAACTAGAAGGACAAGACCCATTGACCAAAGTGTATTGTTTTCAACACTTCCATACGTTGTGTGACCCATGTTTAACGTAATAATGGTTGTTAATGTACCAGCTGTATCCATAATGCTCTCTGGTAAATTACGCGTGTTTCCAATGACCATCTGAACGGCAAGGGCTTCACCAAATGCTCTTGCCATTCCAAGAACGACTGCTGTCATTAATGTTGGAAGAGCTGCCGGTACAAGCACACGTCTAATCGTTTGCCATCTTGTAGCGCCAAGTGCATAGGATCCCTCACGTAAGCTTTTTGGAAGGGAAGCCATTGCATCAGTTGCAATAGATGTAACGGTTGGCAGAATCATAATAGACAGGACAATCGTTCCTGCTAACACGCTGTGCCCTGAGCCGCTTGACTTGAAATGTCCGATAAACGGCACCAATACTGTAAGACCTATGAATCCGTAAACAACGGATGGAATCCCTACAAGCAATTCAATGACTGGCTGGAGAATTTTCCGGCCCCATGCAGGTGCAATTTCTGTCATAAAGATCGCTCCTGCTATGCCTAGCGGCGCTGCAATAAGTGCCGATAGAAGCGTGACGGCGATCGATCCAAAGATAAAAGGAAATGCGCCGTACTCCGGGTTTTCTGCTGTTGGGTTCCAATTGATACTGGTTAAGAACTCAATTGGGCTTACACCATTTACGATGAAAGATTGTAAACCCTTAATGCCAAGGAATATTGTGATGGCGATGGATACTGCAATCATTAAGAATGCGCAGAATTTCACCAAAATACTTCCTCTTACTTCATCCATTTGCCTATTTTTCTTCGAGCTGATCAGCCGATCGCTCGCTTCTGTATGTTCTATCTGCTTCATCTTTTTCTACACTCCTATGAATGTCATAAAAGGAAAAGTGAAATGCTCCACTTTTCCTTCATCAGCAATTCAAGACCTCTTACTTATCCGATTGTTTGCCTGTTGCGTCTCTTTCTACTTTCATATTAGAGACTGAGATGTAGCCTTGGTCTTTGACGATTTCTTTTTGTACTTCATCACTCATAAGGTAATCTAAGAATTGTTTTGCTAGACCTTCCGGCTCACCTTTTGTATAAGAGTGCTCGTATGCCCAAATTGTATATTTACCGCTTTCTACATTGCTTTCTTCTGGTTTCACACCATCAATGCTAAGCGGTGTAATTTTGTCATCTGTTAAATAAGAGAATGCTAGGTATCCAATCGCACCTGGTGTTTCTGCAATCAGCTTTTTCACTGTGTTTGAAGAATCTTCTGTGATTCCTTCTGCAGGTGTTGCACCATCAAGTGCATATTTCACAAATGTTGCACGTGTTCCTGAAGAATCAGGTCTGTTAACAAGCGTGATTTTTTGGTCTTTCCCGCCAAGCTCTTTCCAGTTTTTGATTTTACCAGTGAAGATTTTTTTCAATTCGTCCTTTGTGATGTCTTTGACACCCACTTCAGGGTTTACAGCTGCGGCCATTCCAACAACTGCTACTTTGTGGTCTTTTAAAGCTTTTGCGTCGACTCCGTCTTTCTCTTCAGCGAATACATCTGAGTTACCAATTTGTACAGATCCTTCTGAAACTTGAGAAAGTCCTGTTCCTGAACCGCCGGCTTGTACTTGAATATCGGCTTTTGGATGTTTATCCATGAATTTTTCTGCTGCCGCAAGAACTAAAGGCTGCATCGCAGATGATCCTGAGATGGTAATGGAACCTGATGCCTCATCTTTGTTTGAAGCATTTCCTTTACTGTCTTTTGAATCTCCGCTTGAGCTGCTGTTTCCGCATGCTGTGACGAATGCTAACAATGCGATAGTAAGGAAAGTAAGCAGCCATAATTTGTTCTTTTTCATTTCAAGAATACCCCCTGAATAATTTGTCCTACGAGTAATACATTAAAGGTTCTTTATTAATTTCGTTTAAATGGAATGTTAAGGTTTTGTAAATGTCGAAATTTTGTAGAGAAATTGCGGCGTTTTTTATGAATTTTGTCAATTTATATCGGAATTTTTGAAGAAAACGTAAAAAAACGCCCACAAAAAGTGAGCGTTTTTACCTATGAAAGGTCTAGTTATTTGTTTCTGCTTCATTTTCAATTTTGTTTTTGTTTTTCGCCTGTGTATCATTGCTTTCCTGTTTTGATTTCAGTTCAAAATACTTATCTAATACTTGTTCACCAATATCATTTGTAATTGGATAGCGCTGGTTGTAGTCTTGATACACCCATGGCACGACAACGGAAATAGCCACTTCTGGATTATCAGCTGGCGCATACGCAACAAGAGTTGTGTTATACGTCGATGTACCGCGCTTGCTTTTAATTGGACCGTCATAGAATGATTGAGCGGTTCCTGTTTTGCCGGCTGGATTATACTTTTTGTTGCCAAAGTTTGAATAGGCTGTCCCTCTTGGGTTCTGCATGACAAGCTTGAAGCCTTGCTGAACGCGTTTGATCTCATCACTTGTCATGTCTAGCTTATTCAATACATCCGGTTTGACGGATTCCGTCACAGCTCCAATGCCTCGCTGCGGGTCTGACTCTCTCACTTCTTTGACAAGCTGCGGACGTAAACGATACCCGCCATTTGCAATGGTTGAAACGTATTGCGCCATTTGCAGCGGTGTAAACGTATCATACTGTCCAATCGCATAGTCAAGTAAGAGACCCGATTGTGTAGACGTTCCTCTGTAGCCCGTTGCTTCGTTTGGCAGGTCAATACCGGTTTTGACGCCAAGGCCAAATTTACTGAAATTGTAGCGGAACGTATCAAATGCTTTCGGATCAATTGGGAGCGGCTGCTTTTTACGATATTCGCTTTTCCCAATGGCGATCGCGGTTTTGAACATATATACGTTTGATGAACGCTCTAGTGCTGTTAAATCATTAATAAGTCCCATATTTTGATAGGATTTCTTCGGCGGTGAATTGGCGATATAAAGAGGTTCATCGTATTGGGTACTTCCAATATGAATAGCGCCTGTTTTATATCCAGTCAGTACCGTTGCCCCTTTTACGGCTGATCCCATCGCATATGAGGAGGTCATCGTTCCTAATGCGTAGTCATCGAATTTGTATTTTCCGTTTTTGTTTGAAATCTGCTTACCCGCAACAGAGAGAACCTCTCCATTTCTCGGGTCCATCATGACAACAAATGCGCGGTCAAGAAGCTCAGTTCCCCCTCTTTGTTTCGCACTTTTCAAGTTCTTTTCAATAATTTTTTCAACCGCTTTTTGCAGCTGAATATCAATTGTAAGCACAAGGTCTTTCCCGCTCTTACCTTCTGTTAACACTTTAGAGCTTGTGACATTGCCCTGTTTATCAGTTGTGCTCTGTTCTTTTTCCTTTTGGCCCTGCAGGACATCTTCATATTGATATTCGAGATAGCTTTTTCCTACACGGTCATTTCGGCTGTAGCCGAGTGATAGATAATGCTCAAGAAGTGACTGCGGAAGACCTTCATCACTCGAAGAAACACTGCCGAGCATACTGCGGAGCAGTCCTTTATACGGATAGCTGCGTGACCAGTCTGTCGTCACATCAACACCTGGCAGCTCGTCCAAATGCTCAGAGACGTAAGCAATTTCGCTTGGCTTTACATCTTCATTTTTAATAAATTGAGGCGTAAGTGCATAGCCTCCATCCATCTGCCTTTTAATGGCAAGCACTTGTAAATCTTTTTTCGTCAGTTGATTTAATTCCTTGTCTGTGATGCGTTTTAGCTGAAGCTCATATAGTTTATCATCAGAGACCTTATCGTCACCCTTTAATTCTGATTCCTTTTGAACAAGCTTTTTCGCTTCATTTGGATGCGTTAAGATCCAGAAATCTTTTTTGTCACGATCTGTGATTTTTTTCGTACTCACATGAATCATATCCGCTAATTTTGATGCCACTTTGAGCCGCTCTTCTTGTGAAGTCGTCGAGGTTCTCGTATATGTAATGGCATTTAGCGCTTTATTGCTGACAATCGTATTGTAGTTTCGATCATAAATTTTTCCGCGCGGAGCAGATGAGCTGACATTCACATCCTCTTGTTTTTCTGCCTGCTTTTTATAATCTTCTCCATTGACAATTTGCACAAATCCGAGTCTAACGACAACGCCGGTAAAAATAATAAAGGCAGCTAAAAATAATAAATTCAGCCGGATCGGAAGTGTTTTGCGCCCTTCCTTCGCGTCTTTTTTGTTTTTCTTGTTTCTCATCACATCACCTTTTCTATCAAGAAAGAAATGGCACCCCTTTTTGTGTATAAAAGGTGCCATCATCATTTTAGCGGTTTTTCTATCATTTATCTAGAAATTTGATGTTCCATAGGTAAGAAATTTTACCTTTCTCCCTTAATAAGGTTCGTTTGAGAAACTGGCTTTTGACCGTCAGCCTCTTTCATATCAGCTGTTTTTTCTTTCAAATGAATATCTTTTACAAAGTAATAAATGAGGGTGTGTCCTGCTCCGAGCACAACAAGTGATGCAGGGATTCCGAGCTCATCACCTAGTAAGGTGACAGACAGCAGGAACAAAACAATCGAACAAATACGGCCGGCATTTAAAAATAGCTCTCTGACCACAATATATTCAATTCGGGCCTTTCTGGCGTACCTTGCATGACCAATGACATCATATGTTAAGGATACATAAGGAACAAGCAGGAGCGGATATCCTATTGCAATGGCTACCGCATACATCAGAAGTGATACATAGGACAAGTGGAAAACGATTAAAAACAAGGCGCCGTATAAAATCAGCCCGCCAAGCATGATGGCCTTCTTCCGCCACTTTTTCTTAATCAAACGTGTAGCGAAGAAATAAGCAAAAAAGGCAACACCTGAATTCACTAAACCAAACGTCCCGAGAGCAAGCTCACTGTTTGTTGCAATAAACACAAAGACACTGATTAAGAAGACAAAGACCCCTTCACGAAGCCCTTGAAAAAAGTGAGCTGTTGTAATCCTACGCCAATTCTCGTCTGCATGACGTTCTTTCCAAATTTGTTTGATCATAAATTTGCCTTTAGACTGCCTTCTTTTGAGGAAAAAGCTCATCACAACCGCTAGTGAAAACAAAAAAAGCGATAATGTGAAAATGACTGTGTAGCCTGTATCATCCGTTAACTGAGAAATGACAATCCCCGCAATGAGAGGACCGATCATGCCGGCAGTTGAGGAAAGCACACCGAGAAATCCATTAAAGAAGTCTCTTGTTTCAGGCTCGGTGATCTCAAAGGTGAGTACGTTAAAAGCAAGCCAGTAAAAACCATAGCCGATCCCAAGGACACTTCCCAATAAAACTAGCCGTGCGGCCGCTTGTTCTCCTGCCATTAAGACAATTAAATAAAAAGCGGCTAAAAAGATGACACCGAAACGAAGGACAAACGCCCGGTCTATTTTTTTTGCAAGCCGGCCAGCGAATAAAAACGTAATGGGCTGAAGCACCACAATGGCCAAGTTATAAATCGCAAGATCCGTGAATTTCCCAGACTGTTTCCATAAGTACACATTTACAAACGTATTCGAAAGCGCAATGGCAAGTGCGTATAACCCGCCAATCGTGAGGAGGAGCAATAAGTCTTTAGTAACATCCATGTCCCCGAACATTTTCTTTAATCTGCTCATACCATTCATTCTCCTTTTCTACACAATAGTCTGTCTCATCAAAAGGCAGATATGTAAAAAAAGGAGGGAAAATATAAAAAGACCTGCTTCTTTTGAAAGCAGGTCTTTTCAAATCAAATCATTATTTTGCTTCGCTGTAAAGGCGAGCTACTTCATCCCAGTTCACAACATTCCAGAATGCTGAAATGTAATCAGGACGACGGTTTTGGTAGTTTAGGTAGTAAGCATGCTCCCAAACGTCTAGTCCTAGAATTGGCGTTTTTCCTTCAGTTAAAGGAGAATCTTGGTTTGGCGTGCTTGTGATTTCAAGCTTTCCATTGTTCACAACAAGCCATGCCCAACCAGAACCAAAGCGTCCTGCAGCTGCTGCAGCGAAATCAGATTTGAATTTTTCAAATCCACCTAGTTCTTTTTCGATCGCATCTGCAAGTTCACCAGTTGGTGCGCCGCCACCGTTTGGTGAAAGAAGCGTCCAGAATAATGAGTGGTTCGCATGTCCTCCGCCATTGTTACGTACAGCAGTACGAATGTTTTCAGGCACTGAGTTTAAGTTAGCCACTAGCTCTTCAATTGATTGATCTTCAAGAGCTGATACACCTTCGATTGCTTTGTTTAAGTTTGTTACATATGTGTTGTGGTGTTTTGTGTGGTGAATCGTCATTGTTTCCTTGTCGATATGTGGTTCTAATGCATCGTAAGCATATGGTAATTCTGGAAGTTTAAAAGCCATGGTTAAATTCCTCCTTAAAATGTATGTACTGAAATGCTTCCTCTGTAAGTCAGCAATTCACCCTACTCAAAGAGTATCAAAAGAAACAGCTTGTTTCAACGTTATTGCTCATGTTCTGAAACATTTCAGTGTTTATTTTGTATTTAGCCCTTTTGAAAAAGTTTTAAACACCCTTTTTCACTTAGCGAAGGACATAAAATAAAAAGATCCCTAGCATCAGCGCTTGAATCAATCCTTTTGCAAAAACACCTGATACAAATCCAATTAATGAGCCTAATCCGACTTTCACACTCGTCTTCAGATCTTTTTGATGAACAAGGAGCTCTGCAATGACACTCCCAAGAAATGGACCAATAATAATTCCTGCAATGGGTATCACAAAAGGACCAGCTAATAACCCAATGGTGCTTCCCCAAATAGCTGCCTTGCTGCCGCCAAAGCGCTTTACCCCAATAAGGTTTGAGACATAATCTGCCGCAAATAAGACGGCAGTAAACATGGCTTGAATGAGCCAGAACGTCAGGGTAAGCGGCGCGAAGCTAAAGAAGAAGCCATATAGAATAAATCCGAGAACCATAAAGACCACACTCGGGATAATTGGATAAACCAGTCCAACAAACGCAATGATAAATGCACAGCCAATCAGTATCCAATACAGAATGTCCAAGACCGTGCCGCCTCCTTTTTATATGCTGTATACATTATGCCTCATTCCCTCTATCTTAACCAGTGATGAAGGCCATACTTGTACTTGATGGATAGACATTGATACAATATGAGAAATAGAAAAGAATGTAGGAAGTGAATGGGTATTGAACGTATTTAATCTATTGTTAAAAGGAATTTATTCACCAAAAGATATTGCTAAAGCACGGTTTACAGGGATCGGTAAAGCGATTTTATTCATTTTTCTCCTCTCAATTATCGCAGCAGTTCCTCAGGGGTATCATATGAGCCAAGAGATCTCGAATGCGATGTCAGGATTTCAGCATGTGCTCAAAAAAGATTTACCCGACTTTTCAATCGAAAAAGGAAAGCTTCAAGCGGATCAAAGTGAACCAATAGAAAAAGAAGAAAACGGCATCACGATTATCTTTGATCCTGCTGAAAAAATAAAAGCAAGTGAGCTTGAATCAAAGCAAACGGCCATCGCTTTATTAAAGGAAAAAGCAGTGATTGCCATTGATGGACAAATGACAGATATTCCATACCAGCTCCTTGGTGGAACGCTGACAAAAGATGAACTCGCCCGCGTCACAAATCAGAACCAAGCGATTATCATCCCTGTCATCTGTGTACTGCTATATCTATCAACTGCGGCTCTCATGTTTATCAGCGCAACATTCCTTGCGATGCTTGGTACTTTTATTAAACGAATGCAGCAAAAAGAGCTGTCCTTCCAAATGCTGTGGAAGCTCTCCGCTTATTCACTCACATTAACAACGGTCTTTTTCGCCATTATGAGTGCATTAAACACGCCTGTTGCAAACTCATTTTTATTAAATTGGGTCATTAACTTTATCTTTTTATATCTTGTTGTGAAAGAAATTCCTGCCAAAAAAAGCAAATGATCCATCGAACATGGATTTGTCTACACAATTTTTTAAAGCTCCCCCGGCTCGGAGGAGCTTTTTATGTCTATTCATGATAGGACTCATCTGGATGGATGATCGCAAACAAATAGTGATCCTCCCACACTCCATTAATCTTTACTTTTTTACGATTTAGTCCCTCATTTTCAAAACCTGTCTTTTCAAGTACACGAATGGAACCCTTATTACTCGGCTTTACTCCAGCCTCAATACGATGGAGATTCAACTCAAAAAAGGCATAGTCAATGATTAAACGAATATCCGCCCTGCCTTTGATCGAGTACATACCCGAGCCAAGTACCTTCTATCGGACCTCTTACGACAGAACTTAATGAGATCGTCCCAATTAAAGCACCTGTTTCATTTAAGAAAATACCATGCATGTAAGATTCATCTTGTGCAATTCTTTGCCTACTCCGCTGAATTCGTTCAATTTGACGAGGTAACGTGAAGAAATCATCTTTGACCAAAGGTGTAAATTCCTGAAAATATGAGCGATTCTCAAGCTCTAATGTTAACAGTGATTCTGCATCATTTTCTGTTAGTGTTCTCACATATATATGCTGACTAACTTTCTTCATTTAATCTCCCCTTTTCTTATTTTATCATAATCGTCATATGAGCTTGCCCTCCTATTTACACCAACGACCCAAGCAGTTTTATTACAAGACATACTAGTACGAACTAGAACCACCCTTTCCAGCTTTTCTTCTCTTTTTGGTTCTATCATTTCAGGACATGCATAGACTGGAGTAAACTCTTAAAAGCGGTGAGTAAAATGCGGCGAATTCTTTTTTTACTAATCAGTTTGTTTGTCCTCTTTATTATCTTTTTTGATTTGAAAAATGGAACCATCCCTGTTGAGGAAAACCAAGCTGTCCCAGCAAGTGCGCTTCAAACAGCTGAGAAAAAGACTTATAAGAATGTCACTGTTAAACAAGGTGAAACGGTCCTCTCCATCGTACATACAAGCAAGCCACTTGATGATGTCATTAAAGATTTCGAGGAGCTGAATCAAGGTGTTAAGGCGAACGAAATCAGGGCAGGCAGCACATATAAGTTTCCTGTATATAAGAGATAAAACGTTAATTCCTTGTCATTCATACAAAGAGACTGTTACAATATGAACTGTAAAACACGACGTACACGGCAAAGGATTGCTTGTACACTAAGGAGCGATTGACAAGTGAGTGAAGTCACACATCGTACTAAAACGCGTCCCGTCAAAGTGGGACCTTTAACTATAGGTGGAAATAATGAGGTTGTCATTCAAAGTATGGCAACAACCAAAACACATGATGTCGAAGCGACAGTCGCTGAAATTAAACGTTTAGAAGAGGCAGGCTGTCAAATCGTGCGTGTCGCATGTCCAGATGAGCGTGCAGCAAATGCAATTGCGGACATTAAAAAACAAATTAACATCCCGCTTGTTGTGGATATTCATTTTGACTACAAGCTTGCACTGAAAGCGATCGAAGCAGGCGCAGACAAAATCCGAATCAATCCAGGAAACATCGGAAGAAGAGAAAAAGTCGAAGCGGTTGTCAAAGCAGCAAAAGAAAAAGGCATTCCAATCCGTATTGGCGTAAACGCTGGTTCATTAGAGAAAAAGATTCTTGATAAATACGGCTATCCAACAGCAGATGGTATGGTCGAAAGTGCACTGCATCACATTAAAATTCTAGAAGACCTAGACTTTCATGACATCATCGTCAGTATGAAAGCATCTGATGTAAACCTTGCAATTGAAGCATACGAAAAAGCGGCTAAAGCCTTTGATTATCCTCTTCACCTTGGGATTACAGAATCAGGTACGCTATTTGCAGGTACAGTCAAAAGTGCAGCTGGACTTGGCGCTATTTTGAATATGGGGATTGGGAACACCCTCCGTATTTCATTAAGTGCTGACCCAGTTGAGGAAGTAAAAGTAGCACGTGAATTGTTGAAATCATTTGGTCTTGCATCAAATGCAGCAACACTGATCTCCTGCCCAACTTGTGGACGAATTGAAATTGACCTCATCAGCATTGCAAATGAAGTCGAAGAATATATTTCTAAAATCAAAGCACCGATTAAAGTTGCTGTTCTCGGCTGCGCTGTTAATGGTCCAGGTGAAGCACGTGAAGCGGATATCGGTATCGCAGGCGCTAGAGGCGAAGGCTTATTGTTCCGTAAAGGTGAAATTGTTCGTAAAGTACCGGAAGAAACAATGGTCGAAGAACTGAAAAAAGAAATCGATAAAATCGCTGAAGAACATTATGCGAAAATGGAAGCTGAAAAAGAAAAACAAGCGAATGCCTAACAAAAAACGCCTGACGTCATAGTCAGGCGTTTTTCTGTTCTTGTTAAAAGAACGGGGTGATAAATATGCCTAGGATAACGGAAACAATTCCGATCCCAATTGACCACGCGCCAAGCGCATGTGCTCCTTTTCTTCTTGCAATATAACCAACGACGATTGCCGCTACCCCTAATAGCACCGGCAAGACAAATAATGAGATAATCGCAATCGCAAGTGCTGTATAGCCTATCCCTTTACTGCCTGAATCGTCACCTGCTTGGTCACGTCCTCGTCTATCTTCTCGATCTCTTGAAGCTTGATATGGCTCTGCAATTTCAGCAGCTGTTTCCTCTAAATAGCCATCATCATTACTAAAATGTGTGTCGATTTCACGATCATTTCTTCTGAAATCCTCGTCTCTTTCCATGATCAATTCCCCCTTTTGGTTAATAGAAAGGAGCTTTTTTAGTATGAGCAAAAATGTCTGTTTCATGATTGCTAAAACTTGCTGGAATTGTGAATTGATTATGTTACACTTTAAGAGTATAAAAATGAGGAGTGTGGGCATGTTACGTTTAGGAATTGATATTGATGGTACAGTGACGGCACAGGACACCTTTGTCCCCTACTTAAATGAGTCGTTCCAATGTGCCATGACACTAGATGATATGACAGAGTATGATTTGACGAAGCTTTTAAAGATTTCTCAAGAAGAATTTTGGGGCTGGATGGATCAGCACGAGCCTCTTATTTATAAACAGGCAAAGCCTGCTGAGGGTGCAAAAGAGATCCTCGACGAAATGAAGCTGCAGCACAGACTGATTTATATTACCGCAAGAAGGCAGCAGCATTCAGATATCACCTACAAGTGGTTTCAAGAACATGACGTGCACTATGATGCTATTGAGCTGGTTGGCGGTCATCATAAGCTGGAAGCCGTTCAAAAGCACAAAATTGATGTATTTTTTGAAGACCATCATGGCAATGCCACAATGATTGCAAAAGAAGCTGACATTCCGGTTATTCTTTTTAACTCCCCTTATAATCAAATGCCAATTGACGACAGAATTATTCGCGTGAACAACTGGCAGGAAGCGTCTCAATGGATCAAACAATACGAACAGCGTCTGCAAACTGCTTATTAATGTAACTGAGCGAGCACCGAAGCGGATTATTCGCGAGTCTACACGCTGAAGCCGATACATTTAATGTATCGGCTTTTTTGATGGAGCAAGCTGCCCTTCTTTCATGAGAAAATGGTACAGTGCCCCCTTCATGCCTGCCTGATTCAAGTAGTAGCAAGTTTCCAGCTTCACCTGAATGTTCTTCCACGCATGCAGTGTATGTAAATGTTTTTCAATGTTTTGTAATAAATCTGGTCTTGCACTTACGCCTCCGCCAATGAGGATTTTCTCTGGGTTAAGAACAGTCGCTACATTGTAAACGCCAATGGCTATTCGCTTGTACCATTGATCCAACAGCTTCTCAATGGCCGGATCATGCTTCGCCTTTTCAAAAATTTCTTGACCGTCTATTTGAGCACTTTGCGGAATTCCTTGCTTTTCTTTATAGCTCCGAATTAATCCAGCCGTTGAAGCGCTGCTGTTAAGAGTTGTAAACTGGCCATTTTCCGTCTCTGTCAGCATCATGCCAAATTCACCACCGCGGAAGGATGCACCGCGCACAAGCTGACCATTAGCAAAAATACCCCCGCCGACACCCGTGCCAATTGTCATACAAATAAAGCTATCACAATCTTTCGCATGACCGCTGTATTTTTCTGCGAGAGCTGCACAGTTCGCATCATTTTCCACTTCTACACGAAGAGACGTTTTCTCTTCTAAAAGTGTTTTTACATTTTGACCATTTAAGGCGATGATGGCGCCTGCAAATTCTGTATAACCTGATTCACTGTCCACAAAACCTGGAAGACTGATGGCGATACCGCTGACATCCTGCATCCTTTGATATTGCCTGACCACATCCGCCATGGCTTCTAAAAACGGTTCAAGCTGCCGGCAGTTCGTTTCATAGTCACCACTTGTGACAAGCTCCCCATCCTGATCCATTAATCCATGTTTTGTTCTCGTCCCGCCTACATCAAACACGACGTAATAGGCCACTTTTACCCCTCCTTTTACTTTAAAAAGTAGTACCTTAATCTCATTTTAATGAAACAGCCTCTCTTTGTAAAACGTTTTCAAAAGACAAAACAAAAAAGCCAGCTCCATGGCTGGCTTTTTCATGAGTGAACTTCCTTCGGTTCGCAAGAAGGACATGTTCCATATATTTCAAATTTATGTCCACTAATATGATAATCCTCTAAATCAGCGTCGAGCTTGTCCATAGGGCAGGCATCGATCTCTTTTGTTTTCCCGCATGTAAGACAAATAAAGTGATGGTGATGATGGGAAAATGAACATTTAAAACGGAAAAGTTTCTCCCCTGACAATTCCGTTGTTTCTAATATTCCAAGGTCTTCATATAGTGACAAGTTTCGATAAATTGTATCAAAGCTGAGACCCGGGTAGTCTTCACTTAGTGCCGTCAGCACATTTTTAGCGGTCAAGTATTTATCAGAATCAGAAAACAATTGAAGCATGTCTTCACGTTTGCTTGTATATTTGTAGCCTTTTTCCTTTAATAAATCAAGCGCTTCTTGTACGTTCATGTTGATTCCCCCTTCTGAATTTCCCAATACTAATACACCCGATTAAAATCAAGATCGACAGCATCACAATGGTTCCGCCTGGCGCTAAATCAAGATAATAGCTTAAAATCAATCCGGCCAATACAGACAATTCACCAAACAAGATCGAAAGGAAAATCGCCTGTTTGAATCCTTTGGCAATGCGGATACTTGCCGCAACAGGAAGCGTCATGAGCGCCGACACAAGCAGTGTACCGACGATACGCATCGATGCCGCAATGACAAGTGCAACAACTAAGATAAAAATAAAATGAATCCATTTTGCTGAAATACCAGAAGCCTTTGCATGCTCTTCATCAAAAGAAAGCAGAAACAATTCTTTATATAAAAGCACAACAACTAACACAACAACGAGTGAGATCCCTACAATAATCCAAAGATCAAGTCTTGAAACCGCACTGACACTTCCGAATAAATAACTAAACAAATCTGTATTAAAGCCATTCGCCAGTGAAATGAAGATGACGGAAATCCCAATACCACCTGATAAGATGATGGGAATGGCAAGCTCCTGATAATGCTTATACACGGAGCGCAAGCGTTCAATAAACAATGAACCTGCAACAGAAAAAGCCATCCCTAAGTAGAGCGGGCTTACCCCTGTCAAAAGGCCAAACTTTTTATCAAGAAATAAACTTGCGGCAATACCGGCAAGTGATACGTGACTGAGGGCATCTGCAATAAGCGAAAGCCTTCTTACGACAATAAATACACCAAGTAAGGGTGCAATAAAACCAATCAGTAACCCTGCGATAAACGCATTTTGTAAAAATTCATAATGAAAAAATGGAAATAGCATTATTCATGTCCCCCATGATGGTGATGATCGTGATGAATCACTTGAATGTCATGCCCGTAAAATTGGGATAGCGCCTGATCATCCATTGAATCAAACGCTTCTGCATCCCCGTGAAAATGCAGTGTCTGATTTAAACAAGCCACATGGGTGACTTTATCAGAAACGGTGCCAACGTCGTGTGTGACGAGAATTAAAGACATTCCTTTTTCTTTGTTCAATGTTTCGAGCAGCTGATAAAAGCCTTCTACTGTCCGCTGGTCTACTCCAACCGTGGGCTCATCCAAAATGAGCAGCTTCGGCTGACTGACAAGCGCACGGGCAATAAATGCACGCTGCTGCTGCCCGCCAGAAAGCTCACCGATGTTTTGATGCTTTAAATCCTGTATGCCAACTGAGCGAATGGCATCTTCCACTTGCCATTTATCCTGTTTGCTCATTCGTTTAAACAAACCAATTTTTGCGGTCAGTCCGCTTGCGACGACCTCATATACAGAAGCAGGGAAACCTGTATTAAAGCTATTCGCCTTTTGAGAAACAAATCCAATTTGATCCCAGTCTCTAAATTTTGAGACAGGCGTGCCAAATAGCTTTAATTCACCCTGCTGCGGTTTAATGAGCCCAAGCAGGCATTTTAATAAGGTTGTTTTACCAGAACCATTCGGTCCAACAAGTGCTAGGAAGTTTCCTTCCTCTACTGTTAAATGAATGTGATCAATGACATTTCGCTGTCCATACGAGTACGAAATGTCCTTCATTTCAATAATTGGCTTTGCCATGAATCTTTCCACCTTTAATCAATATAAAAAGAATGATTACGATTTATACAACAAAAAGAAAATGGCTTTTGCCATTTTCTCTGTCCATACATACATTTCATTATATAAAAGAAAGATAAAAAAGTAAAATAAAAGCTAATGAATGGCTGTTTTGAACTTACCGCCTTTTGTTTCATGCGTATCCATAATCGTGATAAATGCTTGGTCATCAATTTCAAATACAATGGATTTCAGCTTTGTAATTTCAAGCCTTGTGACAACGGCGTAGATGACATCTTTTTCTTCATCTGTATAGCCGCCTTTTCCTCTCAGCTTTGTCGTTCCCCTGCCGAGTCGATGCAGAATCGCATCTGAAATTTCATCATAATAGTCTGAGACGATAATGACAGCTTTTGTTTCATCAAGCCCTTGAATGACAGCATCAATTGTTTTCATTGCCAAATAATATGTCATGACAGAATACATAGCCTGCTCTGGTCCGAAAACAAAGCCCGCCCAAATAAAAATGAACACATTGACGATCATGACAAACTCACCGACGGAGAAAGGAATTTTTTTCGTCAGAAGAATTCCCAAGATCTCTGTTCCATCCATTGAACCTCCATTACGGATGACAAGTCCAACACCAAATCCAAGCAATAGCCCGCCAAATACAGTGGCTAAGATCGGCTGTGTTGTAAATGCCTCCACATGATGAAGTGAAGATTCAATCACGGCTAAGCTGACAATCCCAATCACAGTGGAAATGAGAAAGGTTTTCCCAATATGCTTGTATCCTGATATCATAAATGGAATATTTAAAATGACAACAATCGTCGCGAAATTAATAAACGGGTTATCTGTAAAGAGATAATCCAAAATAAGCGAAATGCCGATGATGCCTCCATCAATAATATTGTTTGGCACTAAAAATAATTCAATGCTGACTGCTGCACATGCAGCTCCTACTAGAATCAGAAAAATTCTCAAAATAAAATGAGGCACCGATTCCTTTCTATGCTGTTTACTATTTGCCATACGTTCTCCCTTCTACACATGTTAAATTTTCAATGAACATTTTATCCGCTTTACTATTTTATCATTTCACAGAATAAAATAAAATTTTTTGCACATTTTCCGTTTTCGCCCATACATTGTTACAGAGGGGAGGAATGGAATTGATTTTAATTCAAAAAATTGTCCTGCAGCGGCTCAATCAGATCACAGCAAATGATCTGTTAAGGTATGCGAAACAGTATGGCGTCAGTTTAACGTCTCATCAAGCTGCTGAGGTGGCCAAACTCATGAACGGGAAAAACATCAATATTTTTAATGACTCAGAGCGTCACCGGCTTCTTAAGCAAGTGGAAGCGATTACTTCTAAACAGACAGCACAGACTGTGAATGATTTGTTTAACCAGTTTACAAGTTAAGCAAAAAAGGGCCGCATTTAGCGGCACCTCAACATGTTGCATCCTTTTTTACTGACCCGTAATTTTATCTAGTAAGCCTTCATCAAATTGCTTTTCTTTCAGCATGGCAATTTCGAATTTGTAAGGTGGTTTTTTGTTCTTTTTATCTTCACCTACATAAGGCGTTTCTAGAATTTTCGGCACATCTTGAAGCTGCGGATGATGCACAATATAGCTCAGTGCATCGAAACCAATTTCACCAAAACCGATATTTTCATGTCGGTCTTTTCTTGCGCCTTGCACGTTTTTACTGTCATTAATATGAAGAACTTTGATTCGGTCAATACCAACAATTCGATCAAATTCTTCTAATACACCATCAAAGTCACTCACAATCGGATAACCAGCATCGTGCGTGTGACACGTATCAAAGCAGACAGAAAGAGCTTCGTTATGTGTCACTCCGTCGATAATTTGGGCAAGCTCTTCAAAGCTTCTTCCGCACTCTGATCCTTTTCCCGCCATTGTTTCAAGTGCAATTTGAACCTCTTGACCTTTCACAATGACTTCGTTTAAACCTTCAATGATTTTTTGAATCCCTGCCTCTGCCCCTGCTCCGACATGCGCACCCGGGTGGAGAACAATTTGTCTTGCTCCCAGCGCTTCCGTACGTTCAATCTCAGAGCGAAGGAAGTCTACACCAAGCTCAAATGTCGCTGGATTCACTGTATTTCCAATATTGATAATATACGGAGCATGCACGACGATATCCGTCATGCCATGCTCTTTCATATGCGCTTGTCCAGCTTCAATATTGAGGTCTTCAATTTTTTTACGGCGCGTATTTTGCGGTGCACCTGTATAAATCATAAACGTATTCGAACCATAAGAGGCAGCTTCCTCACTCGCTGCAAGAAGCATATGTTTTCCGCTCATGGATACATGTGAACCAATCTTTAACAATGTTTCCCCCTACTTTCCATTACGCTTTGACTTTCTACGTTCCTGTCTTTTGATTTTATCCATCTCACGTGTCATTTTCTTTTTATATCCAGGTTTGACGGCTTTCGGTTTTCTCACAAGACGTTTTGCTTTTTCTTCAATTTCATTTGGGGCTTTTTTACGTCTTTGACGCTTCAGACGGTCATCTGCATCTCGCCATTCGCCATGAACAATTGTTTTGTTTTCAAACACAACACCCATTTTCTCAATTTGAATGAGTGCATCCTCATCAGCCAGCTCATAAATGGTCATGGCAATTCCAGATGAACCCGCACGAGCTGTTCTTCCAACGCGGTGCACATAAAAATCAAGATCAGATGGAAGTTCATAGTTAATCACGTGGCTGACGCCTTTAATGTCAATCCCGCGAGCTGCAAGATCTGATGCCACAATATAAGTGAACTCCAAATCTTCAATTTGTTTCATGACTTTTTTACGTTCGCGCGGCGTCAATCCGCCATGGAGCACACCGATTTTCATTCCTTTTTCTTGTAGGAACGATGCGATTTCATCAACAGTTGTTTTTGTATTGGCAAAAATGATCCCTAAATATGGCTGTACATTCGTCACCATTTCATGGAGCAATTTTAATTTATCACGCTGTTTAGACGGAACTAAAATATGCTGAATGTTTTCAGCTGTAATCCGTCTTGGTTCAACATGCGCATACTTTGGATTGTCCATATATTTTTTCAGGAAAGGCTTTAGTTTTTCTGGGATGGTTGCAGAGAACACAAGCATTTGCAGCTGTTCTGGCATTTGTGCACCAATACGGTCCACATCTTCTAAAAATCCCATATCCAGCATTAAATCAGCTTCATCAATAACAAGAGAGGTCGCTTTGTAAACATTCAGCGCCTGCTCATGAATGAGGTCAGCAATACGTCCAGGTGTACCGACAACCAAATGCGGCTGGTTTTTTAGCTTTTGAATTGATTTCTGCTTGTCCGTTCCGCCAATGTAAAGCTTTGCTTTGATCTCTTCTTCTGGAGAAGCATTCTTTAAAATCGTTTGAGCTTCTTTGAAAATTTGATTGGCTAATTCTCTTGTAGGTGCAGTAATCACTACTTGTACCTGCTCTTTGCTTGGATCAATTGAATGAATCAGCGGCAGTAAGTAGGCATGAGTTTTTCCTGTTCCTGTTTGTGACTGGCCGATCACGCTTTCTCCTTTTAAAACAGCAGGGATGATTCTTTTTTGAATATCAGTCGGCTCATAAAAGCCTAGTTCATGAATAGCATCTATAATAAAAGGCTTTAATTCATATGTCGTAAATTTCGTTTCTTTCATGTTTTCACTCCTTAAGGCAATGCCTTTTTGCTCATCTCCTCATTATAGCTGATTTTCAGTAAAAAAACCATGTCCGCTTTTCCTACAGGAAACCAATTGGTGCTTCCTTGCATAACCTATGAAGAGAAAGAGAATGCAGTAAGGGAGGTACAAGTATGTTAGGGCAAAGGCCTATGGGCGATTTTCAGCCGCGCCGTCCCTCACGCCGGCACCTTGGAAATGGCGGACAGCCCGGAATATTTCAAAGAGGGCAGCAGCCTCCTATCCAACAGCCTTTTCAAGGGCAAGGCAATCCATTTCAGCAAATGATGCCTCGCTCCCCGTCTGTACAGGGAGGCGGTTTACCCGGGATGGGCGGAATTCCAGGAGGTGAGAGCCGTGCACTAGGCGGCGGAGCAGGAATTAAAGGCATGCTCTCTAAATTTCTTCCTGGCGCAGGAGGAGCTGGAGTCTCTGGAGGTGGTGCGGGATTACAAGGAATCCAGAGCTTCACAAATCCTGCGACCCTCTCAAGCATGTTAGGAAATGTTCAAAAAGTGCTCGGGATGGCGCAGCAATTTACGCCAATGATTCAGCAATACGGTCCTTTAGTGAGAAATTTGCCGGCGATGATTAAACTGTACAGCCAGCTTGGCAGTGCGGATGATGATGAAGAAAGTGCAAATGATGCTGATGCAGAATCAACGGAGACCAGCGCGGAAACAGAAGTGCACGAGGAAGAAGCACAAACTGACGAAATAGAAAAAAATAAAGAACCAGAAGACATCCTCGTCAAAAAAACAGCACCTCACACATCACCTGCTCCTGAAGCAAAACCGAAAAAAAGATCTGGCAGCTCTGTTCCAAAACTATATGTCTAGTGATCTTTTAACGGCGAAGTGTTCACTGCGTATAACAATCTTTGATATATACGCTTACTTTGGCTATAATGGAAGCAAGAGAATGATAAAAAGCCGTTTTTTACGGCTTTTTATATTGTTCTTCTCTAGCAGCACTTCCCTACAGGAGGACGAATAAATGAATGTAATTAAAATATCGCCGCGTGGCTATTGCTATGGCGTTGTGGATGCAATGGTCATTGCTAAAAATGCCGCACTTGATAAGAACTTGCCACGCCCAATTTATATATTAGGTATGATTGTGCACAACAAACATGTCACTGATGCCTTCGAAGAAGATGGTATTTACACACTGGACGGACCAAACCGCTTAGACATTTTAAAGCAGGTTGAAAGTGGAACAGTCATTTTCACAGCTCACGGGGTTTCTCCTGAGGTTCGTCAAATCGCAGAAGAAAAAGGCCTTGTCGCCATTGATGCGACCTGTCCCGATGTAACGAAAACACACGAACTCATTTCAGAGAAAACAGCCGATGGCTATGACATTATTTATATTGGGAAAAAGGGTCATCCTGAGCCAGAAGGAGCTGTCGGAGTAGCCCCTGACAAGGTACATCTTGTCGAAACAGAAGCTGACATTGAGGCACTCGATTTAACATCAGAAAAACTGCTCATCACGAACCAAACGACGATGTCTCAATGGGATGTCCACGACCTGATGGAGCTGATTAAAGAGAAATACCCTCACGTCGAGTATCATCAAGAAATTTGCCTTGCGACACAGGTGCGTCAGGAAGCTGTATCGCAGCAAGCTGGCCAAGCCGATTTAACCATTGTTGTCGGCGATCCAAAAAGTAATAACTCTAACCGTCTCGCACAAGTGTCAATGGAGATTGCCGGAACGCAGGCTTACCGTATTGGCGACTTAAGTGAACTCAAGCTGGAATGGCTGCAGGGCGTCAAAACCGTTGCCGTTACTGCTGGTGCTTCAACACCAACACCTATTACAAAGGAAGTCATTCGTTTCTTAGAAAACTATGAACCAGATGATGAAACAACTTGGAAGATTGAACGAACCGTTCCTCTTTCTAAAATTTTACCTCGCGTCAAAACAAAGAAATAAGAAAACGTCAGAGCGGATATGCTCTGACGTTTTTTGATTACATAAATTGAAATGGGTTTGTGTTTGATTCAGAAACAAAGAGCTGTACGTCATATTTTTTATCCGCACATAGCGATTGAAGCTTCGCCTTTACGCCCTCTTTCATAATCTTTTCAGCATAATGTCCTGGATCCACAACGTTCAGCCCTAGCATCATGGCATCGTGCGCAACATGGAAATAAAGGTCTCCTGTCACATACACATCTGCACCCATTCTTTTCGCTTGATGGATATATTTATTTCCGTCTCCGCCAAGCACCGCCACTTTTTTCACAACAGCGTTTTGGTCTCCTACAAAACGAGCACCATTTACATCTAGCTTCGTTTTCACAAATTGTGTGAAATCTCTAAGTGTCATTGGCTCATTTAGCTCTCCAATACGGCCAAGACCTTTTTGAATAGGAGGAAGGTCTGTCGTGTGTACACTATAGGCGACTTCTTCATAAGGATGTGCTTTGATCATTTCGCGAATTACTTGTTTTTCTATACTTGCTGGGAAAATGGTTTCAATCCGCACTTCTTTCACAAATTCTAATTGACCCGATTCACCAATAAACGGCTCAGCTTCTTCTGATGGCAGAAAGCTGCCTGTCCCTTCATTTGAAAACGCACAATGGCTGTAGTTGCCAATATGGCCGGCGCCCGCATTTCCTAAAGCTGTCCGGATGGCCTCTTCAAATTCCTCTGGGACATAGAGAGCAAGCTGTTTGATTGGATCTTCGTATGTCGGCACTAACACTCTTGTTTCTTCAAGCTCTAAGGCCTCAGCAAGCAGGTCGTTGACTCCGCCATCAGCTACGTCTAAATTCGTATGTGCCACATATACCGCAATATCATGTTTGATGCATTTTTCAATGATCCGTCCAGCCGGCTGATCCGTCGCTACATGTTTTAATGGTCGAAAAATCGGCGGATGGTGAGCAATAATAAGATCCACTTTTCGCTCGATCGCCTCATCTACTACATTCTCTAATACATCCAAGGTGATCATCACATTGGTTACTTTTTTATTTAAAGTCCCAATCTGAAGACCAATTTTATCCCCTTCCATGGCGTATGCCTTTGGTGAGAATTGTTCAAACAATTGGATGATTTCATGCCCGTTTACTGTTTTAGCCAACAGTCAAAACCTCCTTTAGCATCTTTATTTTCGCATTCAGCTCTTCAAGGCGTTCTTTATTTTCTTCTGTCCGCGCCGCCTGCTGAATTTGACTTTCTATCTTCTCCATATGCTGAAGCTCTTGCATCCACTTGCGCTGGAAGACGCCATTTTGCTCTTTCGCAAGAAACGGACCAACCAGCATGCCTGCTTCAAGTGACATTCCTTTATAGGCTTTATCTTTATCGCCTTTTTCTGCGATGATGATTTCGTATATTTTGCCATCCTCTTCTAAAATGACTTCATCTATCAATTCATACCCCTCTTGATAAAGCCATAAACGAATATGGTGGGCATGGATATTCGGCTGAAGAATGAGCCGCTCATGGCCTGCGAGCTTATGCTTGTTCTCATTTAAAATACTTGCAATGAGTGCCCCGCCCATACCTGCAATCGTCACTGCATTCACTTCGCCTTTTTCAATGACTTCAAGGCCATTTCCTTTTCTGACCGATATCTGTTCATCTAATTCAAGTCTATGTACTTGCTGCTGCGCCGATTGAAGCGGTCCATCGGTAATTTCACCAGCAATGGCTTTCACTGCTTTTTGATGCAGAATCGCATAGCATGGCAAATAGGCATGGTCTGAGCCGATATCAGCGAAGACTGCCTCATCTGGTAAAAAGTCAGCGACTTTTTTTAATCGTTTCGATAAATTCATTTCATTCATACGTATCACTACTTTTCTTTAATGTTCATACTTGTCTATCTTATATAAATTATGGACTTTTTAAAAGTCGTTTTCAAATGAAAAAAGCTCTTCTTTTGAAAAAGAGCTTTTTGTGTAAGATTATTTAATTTTAGACACCCATTCCGCCATTTCATCGAGCTTTTCATTTGGAATCAGCCCGCCTGGCATCCCGTTGCCGCCTTCTTGAATTTTCTTCTTGATGTCAGCTACTTCAAGCTTGTCTCCAACACCTTTTAATGCAGGACCTGCGCCGCCTTCATAGTTTTCCCCGTGACAGCTTATGCAGTTCTGCTTATACAATTCTTCCGGCGTTGCATTTGCTGTCTCTTCTTGCTTTTGCTCTTTGCCCCCAGAGGCAATTTTTTCTTCATCTTTCAGCCCCTTCATTGATAAGAAAAAAGTGAGTCCAATACCTAAAATGGCAATCAATAAAAATGGTATAAGTGGATTCCGTTTCATTTCTTTCATCCTCCCCTTTGTGAAAACCCCTTTGAGACTATGCAAACAATTCTAATTCTACTTTAATTTTACAAAAAGTAAACGAATTATGATACAAAACTTTGGTCAAGTTCACAGATTAGACAAAAATGATTCTAGATGAGAAATGAAGTCTTCAGCACATTTAGATGTATTTTTTATACATCTTTTTTCTAAGAACGTTGCAAATTCATTTGTTATTCAGTAAAATATAATCAGATTGAAAAAAGCGTTTTCATTTTTGATAAGAAAGAACGGATCTCTTTCAAGATCCGTCCGGTTTCTACTCTAAGAAGTCTTTTAATCGTTTACTTCTGCTTGGGTGTCTTAATTTACGAAGAGCTTTCGCTTCAATTTGTCTGATACGCTCTCTTGTTACGCCGAACACCTTTCCAACCTCTTCTAACGTGCGAGTTCTTCCGTCGTCTAGTCCGAAACGTAGTCTTAGCACATTTTCTTCACGGTCCGTCAGCGTGTCTAATACATCTTCAAGCTGCTCTTTTAAGAGTTCGTACGCAGCGTGGTCAGATGGAGATGTCGCCTCTTGGTCTTCGATAAAATCACCAAGATGCGAGTCATCTTCTTCACCAATAGGTGTTTCTAAAGATACAGGCTCTTGCGCAATTTTAAGAATCTCTCTTACCTTTTCTGGAGTTAAATCCATGTCTTCAGCAATTTCCTCAGGCGTTGGTTCTCTGCCTAGGTCTTGCAGAAGCTGTCTTTGAACACGGATCAATTTATTAATCGTTTCCACCATATGAACCGGGATCCGGATTGTTCTCGCCTGATCGGCAATCGCACGTGTGATCGCCTGTCTAATCCACCAAGTCGCATATGTTGAGAATTTATATCCTTTGCGGTAATCAAACTTCTCAACCGCCTTCATCAGACCCATGTTTCCTTCTTGAATCAAGTCAAGGAACAGCATACCACGACCGACATAGCGTTTCGCAATGCTGACAACGAGACGAAGGTTCGCTTCCGCTAATCTTCTTTTTGATTCCTCATCGCCCTCTTCGATCTTTTGAGCATACGTAATTTCTTCTTTAGCAGATAACAAATTGACGCGTCCGATTTCTTTTAAGTACATACGAACAGGATCATTAATTTTGACACCTGGTGGTACGCTTAAATCATTCAGGTCAAATTCTTCTTCTGCTTTAGCCAGCTGCTGAACATTTGGGTCTTCTGTCTCTTCGTTTTCACTAATGAGCTCTACACCCTGTTCGCCTAAGTATTCATAGTATTCATCCATTTGGTCTGATTCAATTTCAAAGCTAGACATACGCTCTGCAATTTCTTCGTATGTTAAAACGCCCCGTTTTTTACCCGTTTCAGTGAGCTTATCTCTCACCTGTTCAAAGGTTAATTCAGTTTCGGTTTCGTGGGCTTGTTTATCAGCCATTATGGATCCCTCCTTCCAAAGCTTGCAACGAATTCTAAAGTAACTTGCGATTTACTTCCGCCCTGCTTTTCTCTCTCTATCAAACAGATGACGAAGCAAATAGGAAATAAAATAAATAATGATGAAGGCAAGATGCTTGCGGTCTTATGCTCCTCCCGTAAAGGATTCATTGCCAGCCGTAAGTCCTGTCATTAATAATAGACGTATTACTTCAGCGAACGGTTCAACTGAATAATTTCTTTTGCAAGTGTTGCCGCTTTGAAGAAATCTTTTTGCCTCTCCGCTTCTGCACGTTCTAGTTCTTTTTCCTTTATCATTGACAAATTCCGATGATTCAACACTTTTTTTACATAATCACTTAATTCAGCTTCACTTAGTTCGTCTCCGACTTGAATCATCAATATATCCGTCAACAGCTGATTCATGACATCATCTTCTATCCGGTTCATCAGGTGCTGCGGCGTTGGTTCTTTGCCTTCTTCATACAAGGCATAAATGTACGTTGCCAGCGCCCTGTGCGAATCTATATTAAATTCAATCCCGATTCTGTCAAGTACTTTGCGGATCACGTCATCGCTTTTTAACATATGAGCAAGCAGCATTCGCTCTGCATTTTCATATGCCGGCCGCAGACGCTTTCTTCTCACTTGTGTTGACAGATGTGCACGCCGTTTTTCAAGCCCGTTTTCTTCCTGCGTGCTTTTGGTTTCTTGCCGCTGCTGTTTTTCAAACAGCTCCAGTTGTTCTTTTAATGAATCAAGTGAGATCGAAAACTCCCCAGCAAGCTGTTTCATGTAAATCTCTTGCTCCAAAGAGCCGTTTAACCGGCTGATTTCTCGGAGAACCTGCTTCATATAAGTAAGACGGTCTCCTTCGTCTGATAAGTTTTTTCCTCTTCGGAAAAAATTCATCTTAAACGTCATTAATGTCACACTTGCATCTATGATGTCATTCCTAAATTTCTCGCCGCCATATTTACGAATGTAATCATCTGGATCAAGTCCATCTGGTATCATGGCAACGCGAACTTTACATCCTCTTTTTCCAAGCAAATCTGATGCTTTCATGGTCGCTTCGTATCCGGCCGTATCAGAGTCATAGCAAAGGATGATCTCTTCTACGTTCCGCCTGAGAAGCTTTACGTGCTCTTCTGTAAGAGACGTACCCATTGTTGCAACACTTTCACCGACACCTGATGTAACAGCTGAGATGACGTCTGCAAATCCTTCAAAAAGAACCGCCCGTTCGCGTTTGCGAATATGCATACGTGCGTCATGAAAGTGATAAAGCAGCTTACTTTTATGAAAAAGCGGCGTTTCAGGACTATTCATATATTTAGGCTGCTGATCACCAAGCGATCTTCCGGAAAAAGCGATGACCGTTCCATGATGATCATGAATGGGAAACATGACACGATCTCTAAAGCGGTCAAAAAAGCCTGTGCCGTTTTCACGTTGAATCAAAAGACCAGCCTTCTCCATCATCACAGGATCAAATCCTCGTTTTTCTAAAAACTTGGTCACGAAATCCCAAGAATCAAGAGCATACCCGATCTCAAACTTGGCAATTGTTTCATCCGTAAAGCCTCTGGACCGTAAATAATCGAGTGCGTTTTGACCTTCCTTTGTATTTACCAGCAAATGGTGGTAAAATTTCTTAAGAAGCTCATGGGCCTCAATCATTTTATGATCTGCAGTGTCCTCTTGCTGAGAGGAACTCATCTGAGCATTCGCCACCTGATCAGGCAGATCAATATGGTACTTATCAGCCACATGTGAAACGGCTTCAATAAATGAGTAGCCTTCCATTTGTCTGAGGAACGAAAACACATTGCCTCCTGCACCACAGCCAAAACAATGGAAGATTTGCTTATCTGCTGAAACAGAGAATGAAGGAGTATTTTCACCATGGAATGGACAAAGACCGAAGTAATTTCGACCTTGCTTTCTAAGCTGTACGTATTCTCCAATCACTTCGACAATGTCTGCGTTTTTTTGGATCTGCTCCAAAAGTTCATCTGGTATACGTTTGCTCATCCTAATAACACTCCGTCGTACATTATTCGCCTTTTAATTTAAAAATCCTTCATGATTCGACAGGATTTTTTGTAGTTGCGCCATAAATCGCTTCTTATCCTCTTCTAAAAGCTTTTTGGGACCTTTTCCGTATACACCTTTTCTTCGCTGTTTGCTGGAAACATGCCTGCGTTCCAAATCAAAATCAATTGTTTCGTTTGTGTACATTCGTCCTCTTTCAGACAGAACAATCACCTGTCTCGGAAGCAGTAAGGAGGCAAGACCAATATCTTGGGTGACGACAATATCATGTGCGGCAGCTGAGTTTGCAATGACTAAATCCGCTGCTTCCTTATGTGTATCTACAAACCGCCAATCTTCAAGTGGAGATCTTTTGGTTTGAAAATGCTCATATGAAGCAATGAACGTCACTGGTACTTGAAATTGAGATGCGACAGAAAGGATTTCGTCTTTTACAGGACAAGCATCTGCATCGACATAAATCGTCCTCTCTTTTTTACGTTCATTCAGGTGACTAATTCTCCATCCCTCCACCTTATTCCTGCTTTAGAGAAGCAAAAAGACCATACTTTTCCCCTATAAAGCAATCAACAGTAAAACTCATTTTGTCGAAAAGTTATGTTCAGAATCACTTGACTTCTGCCAATATTAGTTTATTCGTTCTTGACTTAACTTAAACCTAAAATCAATCATTTTATCACAATTTTTTATTATAATACAAATGCAGCAAATATGCCATTGTTTTTGTTTACCCGTTTCCCGCCATAGGAAAAACCCAGGAGGAGCATCCTGAGTTTATTCGGAACCTCTTTTGGTCAGCATTTGATGAATGACATTTGCCGTTTCCTCAACTGCTTTATTCGATACATCAACGACTTGACAGTTAATGCGGTCAACCACTTTTTCAAAATACTCTAGTTCCTCTTTAATCCGCTCAATGTTCGCATAAATAGCGCGATCATTTAAACCAAGAGATTTTAAACGCTCTTTGCGAATATGATTTAGTTTGTCTGGACTAATTTTCAAACCGATACATTTCTTCGGATCAACTGAAAATAACTCTTCTGGCGGATCAACTTCAGGTACAATTGGAACGTTCGCTACCTTCAGCCGTTTATGTGCCAAATATTGAGATAATGGTGTCTTAGACGTGCGTGATACACCAATGAGTACAATATCAGCCTTTAGAATACCTCTAGGGTCTCTGCCGTCATCGTATTTCACAGCGAACTCAATGGCTTCTACCTTTTTAAAATAGTCCTCATCTAATTGACGTACACGACCCGGCTCATGTTTCGCTTCATTTCCATATGCCGTCTCCATTTTATCAATGAGCGGACCGATGATGTCATAATAAACGACACCGTTTGCTTCTGCTTCCTCGATTAAGAATTGGCGCATTTCTGGCACAACAAGAGTAAAGCAGACGATCCCATTATCTGCTTTCGCCAGTGAAATGACTTCTTTAATCGTACCAACATCCTCTACATACGGGATTCTTCTAATATTTGAATGGTCTGATGAGCCGCCATCAAATTGGCTAAGTGCCGCTTTGACCACGAGCTCTGCCGTTTCTCCAACTGAATCTGATACCACAAAAATTACGCGATTACTCATAACATCCCCTCGCAGTCTTCTGTCATTAGATTATTTCGTTCTCCGATAAGCTGACAAGTATTTTCGTCATGTTTGTTTTCGTAATTCTTCCGACCACTTCAAAACCTTTATCCGTATCTTTTATCACAGGAAGTGCATCTATTTGCTTTTCAATCAAGTGCTTCGCCACATCCATAATGAAATCTTCCTTGCGGCAAACGGTGATGTTCGGCATTCTTGTCATAATAATATGGACAGGGATAGATGGAAGCTCCTGTTTCCCTATACTTGCACGAAGGAGGTCTTTTCTTGATAACACGCCTGTTAAAATAGAGTGATCGTCCACAACGAATAATGTGCCCACATCCTCTAAAAACATCGTACAAATCGCATCATAAACCGAAACATTCTCATGTATCACCACTGGAATGGATTGAAAGTCTTTCACTTGAAGTTTTTTCAGCTTATCTGCGAGAAGCTGCGTGCCTGTTTTTCCTGTGAAAAAGTAGCCGACCCTTGGTCTTGCTTCTAAAAAGCCTGACATTGTTAAAATGGCTAAATCCGGTCTGAGGGTCGCCCTTGTTAAGTTCAGCCGATCGGCGATATGCTCTCCAGTGATCGGACCATTCTCTTTGACAATCTGTAAAATCTGCTCTTGCCGTTTATTTAACTCGATTGTACTCACCACCTTTAAATAGAGAGAGCGAAATCTTTATATTATGTATATCATTTTCATAACTCATCATATTATAGCGCATCTTTGTCCGAATGAAACAAAAATCCACTCAAAAACCGTGAATTAAATGAGTAAAAAACGATTGCCCTTCGGAAAAGACAACCGTTCTTAGGTATTTATTTTACAATTAAATTGTTCATATTCGCAAATGATTGAATGACTTTGGCTAGTTTGACCATTTGTGCCAAACGATTTCGCTTCAGTTTCTCATCATCCGCATGAACCATTGTATGATCGAAATAATGAACAATCGGTGTTTTTAACGTATCCAGCGCCTCTAGTGCCAAGCTGTATTGTCCTGCTGCTACATGTTCCTTTACAGCTTTCTCTACTTGCTTATACGCCTCAAACAGCTTTTGCTCATGTTCATTTTCAAACAGTTCAGGCTGAATCTCTGCGTCTTCCCCTTTTTTACTGATTGAAATGACGCGACCCAATGCTTCAGCCGTTTCTTTGAAGCTTTCTTGTTTCACACTCTCTTCAAGAACAGCTGCTTTTTTGACGACTGCATATGGCTCAATATTTTCAACATCCAGCACTGCATCAACAACATCATGGCGGATATGCTCTGCTTGAAGAACATATTTTAAACGATGCGTTAAAAATTCAATCAGAGCAGCTTCATGTTCTGCCTTTACTTGAGCAAGGGCTAACAGCTCTTTAAATGAAATATTCCAATGACGGTCGAGCAGGATTTGAACGATACCGCTCGCTTGTCTTCTAAGTCCATAAGGGTCTTGAGAACCCGTTGGGATCACATCAATTGAGAAGAATGAACAAATAGAATCAAGCTTATCTGCTACTGCCACAATCGCACCAATCAAAGTGGATGGCGCCTCGTCACCAGCAAAGCGCGGCATATAGTGCTCGTTGATGCTTCTTGCTACTTCTTCATGTTCACCAAGAGCTCTTGCATATTTCTCACCCATGATTCCTTGTAATTCTGGGAATTCATAGACCATTTGAGTCACAAGGTCAAACTTCGAAATACTTGCTGCTCTCGCCACACGTTTAGTGGTTTCGTCATCTGCTCCGACATGCGCCGCTAGACGAGTTGCAATGTCTGTCACTCTCTTCAGCTTGTCGCCGATTGTTCCAAGTTTCTCATGGAATACCACTTTATCAAGCTTTTTAATATTGTCTTCAATCACTAGTTTTTCGTCTTCTTTATAGAAGAATGCAGCATCTGATAAACGCGCACGAAGTACTTTTTCGTTCCCTCTTGCGACATTTTCCAGCGCCTCACTGTTTCCATTTCTGACTGTAATAAAGTGCGGTAATAATTCCCCTTGCTCATTTTTCACAGGGAAGTAGCGCTGATGCTCTTTCATTGTCGTCACCAATACTTCTTCCGGCAATGCAAGAAACTCTTCTTCAAAGGAACCAGACAGCACAGTTGGATATTCTACAAGGTCGTTCACTTCTTCTAAAAGTTCAGGATCAACAGGAATGACCCAGCCTTTTTCTTTAGATAGCGCATCTAGCTGTTCAGTAATGAATTGTTTTCTTTTCTCTGAGTCTGCAATCACAAATTGATCGCGCAATGTTTGTTCATAGGAAGCAGGTGTGTCAATGCTGGCTGTCGTTCCAAGGAAACGGTGTCCTCTAGTCTCACGGCCGCTTTTCACCCCAGCAATTTCAACAGGTACAATCTCTTTTCCAAATAAACAAACAATCCATTTAATCGGACGGATATAGCGTAAATCCTCGCTTCCCCATCTCATGTTCTTTGGAAAGCTTAATGTAGCAGCGATTTCACCTAACGCTGGCAGAAGGTCTTTGACTTGCTTTCCTTCTTGAAACTTTTGGACATGGACATAATCCACTCCTTTGATCTCTTTGAAATAGAGATCATCTGTTGAAGCACCTTGTCCTCTGGCAAAGCCTTCAGCTGCTTTTGTCCAATTGCCTTCAGCATCTTGGGCAATTTTTTTAGCCGGCCCTTTTGCTTCTTCTTTGATGTCTTCTTGTTTTTCTGCGACACCTTTCACAAGTACAGCAAGACGTCTAGGTGAATTAAATAAAGCAGTCTCCTCAAATGAAATATTTTGCGTTTCAAACCATGCTTTTACTTTTTCACCTAGCTGCTTTGTGCTCTCTGGCATAAAACGAGCCGGCATCTCTTCTAAGCCGATTTCAAGTAATACATCTTGTTTATTCATGAGAAGCCGCCTCCTCTTTTAGCATAGGGAATCCCAGTTTTTCGCGTTCTTCATAATAGGTTTTGGCTACTTTTCTTGCTAACTGACGCACTCTTCCGATATAGCCAGTTCGTTCTGTCACAGAAATAGCACCCTTTGCATCGAGCAGGTTAAACGTATGAGAGCATTTGAGGACATAGTCGTATGCCGGGTGAACAAGCCCTTTGTCCATTTGGCTATGTGCTTCTTTCTCATAGGTTGTAAATAGCTCGAACAGCATGTCAGTATTAGATGTTTCAAATGTATAAACAGAGTGCTCGTATTCAGCCATTAAGAATAAATCTCTGACCGTAAATCCGTCTGTCCATTCAAGATCGAAGACATTTTCTTTGTCCTGGATGTAAGAAGCAAGACGTTCAATACCGTATGTGATTTCAACAGAAACGGGCTTACATTCTAAGCCGCCGACTTGTTGGAAATACGTGAACTGCGTAATTTCCATCCCATCAAGCCATACTTCCCAGCCAAGTCCTGCACAGCCAAGAGATGGATTTTCCCAGTTGTCTTCCACAAAACGAATATCATGTTTCAGCGGGTCAATGCCAAGTGCCTTCAATGATTCAAGATATAGCTCTTGAATATTGTCAGGTGATGGCTTAATAATCACTTGAAATTGGTGATGCTGATACAATCTATTTGGGTTTTCTCCATATCTGCCATCAGCCGGGCGTCTTGAAGGCTCTACATATGCTACCTTCCACGGCTCTGGGCCGATGCTTCTGAGGAACGTGTATGGACTCATCGTTCCGGCACCTTTTTCTGTGTCATACGCCTGCATTAATACGCACCCTTCATTTGACCAATGCTTTTGCAGCGTCAAAATCATGTCTTGAATATTCAATGATCGCACCTCCATCTTTTCTAGACCAACCGCTATGTATGGCGGGTGGGATTAGAACCTTGTAAGAGAACACAAAAACTCCCGTCTCTATGCTCGCAAGGTTCTTGCAAACATAGGGACGAGAGTTTTTTCCCGCGGTTCCACCCTATTTGCTGGTGTCGTAGCACCCAGCCGCTTTGTTTTACGTTGCTCAAGAATGCCTTTCGTTACGCCTCCATCCTTAGCTCACACCGCCCTAAGGTCGCTTTTATGGATTTTACGTAAGTACTTCTTTCTGTCAATGCAACATATTTTATCTTAGATGATCTTACAAAAAGTCATGGGAGATGTCAACTTTTGTTTTCGTCACCCATTAGCTTTTTCATGGATTCCATCTGATTCATGAATTTTTTTGATTTTAAATAGAGGCCGGAATATTCGTCATAGTAGTGATCAAGCACTTGACGAATTTCTTGTTTCGTCTGCTGTTTCACATCAACCTGACCAAGCCTTGATAAATCAAAATAATGAAACAAACGGAGCAGCCTTGCAGCTGCGGTGGATAAGGGCAGTTTATATGGATCTTTCGAAAAACAATTTTGGCAAATGAATCCGTTATCTCTTATCGAGAAATGGAACTGCCCTTCTTTTTGACCACAGTGGACACATTGATCCAGTTCAGGCTTCATTCCCATCACTGATAACATTTTGACCTCTACGATAAATAAAATAATATCAGCATCTGTGCCTTCATTGAGATGACGCAGAGATTGAAGCAGAAGCTCAAACAAATAAGGGTTTGGCTTTTTTTCTTCTGTCCCTTTATCAAGTAATTCCGTCATATATGCGGCATATGCGGTCAGAAATAAGTCTTCCCGAATGGTCCGCATACTTTCAATCATTTCGCCTTGCTGGAGCGTTCCAAGTCCTGTTGATGATTGGATGAGAAAGGTGCCGTATAAAAACGGCTGGCTTATAGCTGACAGGCGGCTGTTTGATTTTTTAGCGCCTCTTGCCATCACGCCAATTTTTCCATGTTCTCTAGTGAGCAGCGTGACAATTTTGTTTGTTTCGCCATAATCTGTTGTTCTAAGGACGATTCCTTCACTTTTAATGAGCATTTGTCTACACTCCGAGCTCTGGAGGGGGTCAAGAATTATAAGATTGGAAAATCAAATCGTGCTATTTCTTCTTCAAGTACATCGGGTCTTTCCAGGTTCTCCTTTTCTAACTCTTTGAAAAGCAGATACGTGTCAACGCTTCCTG
Organism: Bacillus sp. FSL R5-0712; assembly: GCF_038593285.1. Lineage (NCBI taxonomy): Bacteria > Bacillati > Bacillota > Bacilli > Caryophanales > Bacillaceae > Bacillus > Bacillus sp. FSL R5-0712. Next base: position 2,314,087 of record NZ_CP151981.1, read on the forward strand.
TTTGTGAAAATACGTTCCATGTAAAATTCAACATAAAAACCCCACCTTTCTTTATTAGAAGCAGCAACGCTACATCCAACATATTAATTTTATCTTGACCAGGCTACCTCCATTTCATGATAAACAATTTTTACTAATCGAACCGCACCATTGTCAGATTTGCTGACAAATGCAGCGTTTTTTTAATATTCGTCTTCTCTAAATCCGAAGTCACGCAGGTGAGTGGATTTATTACGCCAGTCCTTCTGAACTTTGACCCAAAGCTCTAAATACACTTTTGAGCCTAGAAGTGCTTCAATATCTCTGCGCGCTTTTTGTCCCACTTCTTTTAACAAGCTGCCTCGTTTACCAATGACGATCCCTTTTTGCGAATCACGTTCTACGACAATGGTTGCCGCAACATGGATCTTGCCATTTTCATCTGGCTTAATCGATTCAATCGCAACCGCAATACTGTGCGGAATCTCTTCTCTCGTTAAATGCAGCACTTTTTCACGAATTAATTCAGAAATAATAAACCGTTCTGGATGATCTGTTACTTGATCTGCCGGATAAAATTGAGGGCCCTCTGGAAGATAACCTTCAATCTGCTGAAGAAGCGTGTCAATGTTGTTTCCTTCAAGCGCTGAAATTGGCACAATTTCCTTGAATGGATAACGCGTGCGGTATTCATCAATTAAAAGGAACAGTTCATCTGGATGAATTTGGTCAATTTTATTCACGACTAGGAACACCGGTGTAGATGTTTGCTTTAGTCGTTCAATGATGAATTCATCACCTTTGCCATAGCCTTCCTGTGCGTTGATCATAAACAAGATCAGGTCGACTTCCTTCAGTGTATTTTGAGCCACCCTCATCATAAAATCACCAAGCTTATGCTTAGGTTTATGAATCCCCGGTGTATCGATAAAGATCGTTTGTGATGTGTTTGTTGTCAGTACACCTTGCACTTTGTTTCGCGTCGTTTGGGGCTTATCACTCATGATGGCGATTTTTTGTCCAATGACACGATTAAGAAAGGTTGATTTCCCTACATTTGGTCTTCCAATAATTGATACAAATCCTGATTTGAAGCTTTCGTTAGTCATTTAAATCCTCCGGTGAAAATGCGCCTGGCAATAGTTCGTTTACTGTTGTTTCGTATATATGTCCTTTTAAGTTCGTTAGAATCACTGGCATGTCAGGTGCACATAGCTCTGAAATGACCTGTCTGCATGCGCCGCACGGCGAAACAGGCCGGTCTGTATCAGCCACCACTGCTAACATTTGAAAAGATGTAATGCCTTCTGAATAGGCTTTAAAAAGTGCTGTTCTTTCCGCACAATTACACATACCATATGCTGCATTTTCAATGTTGCAGCCGCCATACACTTTTCCATCATTCGACAGTAATGCTGCACCGACTTTGAATTTAGAATAGGGTACATATGCAAAATCTCTTGCTTTGATTGCTTCTGAAATCAACTCTTGTTTGTTCATTCCTAGTTCCCACTTTCAGAAGAAATGGTACCACTGTCACATTTATATTTTACATAATTCACGTGACATTTTCACGCCCATTTCTAAAAATGTTAATAAATAGTAATATTGTTCTATTGCATGATCTTCGGTAAGAAGATGATCAATCCAATCATAACCGAAATCGCGGCGTAAACGCAAACAGCGCCTGCCGCAGCGTCCTTCGCTCTCTCTGCAAGCGGGTGCCTTTCTTCTGTCATCAGATCCACTGTATGTTCAATGGCTGTATTGACAAGTTCAAGCGCAAACATCCCCCCGCATAGAAGAAGAACGATCAGCCATTCAAATGGTTCAATGCGGAACCAAAAGCCGCAGATCACCACGATGATGGCTGCGACTGTGTGAAATCGAAAATTCCGTTCATTCAAGAAAGTTCGCCATATTCCTCTAAATGCATAGTAAAAACTCCGAAAAAAACGGGCGAGCGGCCTTCTTTTCTTACGATGATCTCGAAAGGCCATAATCATCCAAGATTTTTGTCTGTTTGGCGAACATTTCTTTTTCATCTTCCTCTGTCATATGATCATACCCGAGCAAATGGAGGAAGCCGTGAATCGTTAAGAATCCAAGCTCTCTCATAAAGGAATGTCCATATTCCTCCGCCTGCTCTTTCGTTCGATCCACACTAATGATAATGTCACCAAGTACAGGCGGGATATCCTCCGCTCCAATGATTTCAATCTCCCCTTCTCCTTCTTCCTCAAGTGCAAAGGAGATCACATCTGTTGGCGCGTCTTTTCCGCGGTATTCTTTATTGATTTGATGAATCTCTTCATTCGAAACAATCGTCACTGATACTTCCGCTTGATCCTTGACCTCAAGTTCGTCTGCAGCAAACTGAAGAAGCTTTTCCACTTCTTCAAGCTGCTCTTTTGATACTTGTCCTGTTTCATCTATTAAATCGATTAACAATGTCATTTACTTCACCTTCTGCTTCGGGGCATCTGGATATTCAATCCGAGAATGGAAAATCCCCTTTAATGTTGTACAAATTGTTTGGCTGATAATATTTAATTCTTTAAATGTCAGGTCACATTCACTAAATTGCCCGTCCTGCATTTTATCTGAAATAATGCCTTTGACAAGCTTTTCAATCCGCTCTGGATTTGGATTATGCATGGAACGAACCGCCGCTTCAACGCTGTCAGCCACAGAAATAATCGCTGCTTCTTTTGATTGCGGCTTTGGACCAGGGTAACGAAATTCTTCTTCTGTCACCTGATCATCACGCTCTTTTGCCTTATAGTAAAAAAACTTTAAAAGTGACTTCCCGTGATGCTGTTCTGCAATGTCGACAAGCTCTTCAGGAAACTTCTTTTCTCTCAGCATATCAGCCCCATCTGTCGTATGGGCAATAATAATATTTTTACTCAGCTGAGGAGAAAGCTTGTCATGCGGATTATCAATGTTCATTTGGTTTTCGATAAAGTATTGCGGTCTTTTCGTTTTCCCAATGTCATGATAATAAGCGCCGACCCTTGCTAAAAGACCGTTTGCGCCGACTGCTTCACATGCAGCATCCGCTAAATTCGCCACCATGACACTATGATGATATGTACCTGGTGTCTCGGTTAAAATCTTTTTGAGCAGCGGATGATTTGGGTTGGATAATTCAATCAGTTTCATTGTTGAAAGAATGCCAAACATGCTCTCAAAAACAGGCATTAACCCAATGACCAAGATAGATGATGCAAACCCTGACACAATTGCCATCATGAGGTTCACACCGATTTCAAGACCTGATGGTGAAGAGTTTTGGATCAGTGTAATGGATAAAACCACAAGTACATTCACCAAAGCCACCAAAAGTCCGGCCTGCAATATTTTTGATCTTGCATTATGTTTTCTTAAAAATAAAATACCAGCCATCCCGCTCATCAGATAATAAGCGCAGATCACATAGTTAAAGACGCCGGTTACTCCTTGATTAAACATCATACTGCCGCAAAGAGCAAATACAAGACCGGAGAAGATCGCTAACCGCTCATTTATGAGCAGTTTGATCAGCATCGTCCCAAGTGCCACTGGCACAACATAGCCTATCGTTGTATATTTCGTTTCCTGGAAGAGACTGAACACTTCCATGATAATTAAAATAATCGTGAAAATAAGCGAGTAGAGCAGTAACGATTTATTCTTATGGACAAGCGATTTTTTCCTCGATTCAAGGGAATGAATAATCGCTGCTAAGAAAAGACCAATTAATATGAAAAGACCACTGACAGGCTTAAATAAATTTGAGCTGTTTAATAGACCCGTGAGTTCTAATTTGCGATAAACTTCCCGGTCGATGAGCTCTCCTTCTTCAACTAAGATTTGCCCTTGCTTAATTTGCACTGGCTGAATATTGTCAGCTGCTTCCTGTCTTTTCTTCTCAGTTGCCACTGGGTCAAACACATAGTTTGGGATGATCGCAAATTCACCGATTTCTTTCGCTGCATTTAAGTATTTTGATGGAATCGAATTGTTTTCAAGCTCTGTTTTGACTTGTTTTTTCTCATCTTGTAATTTCGCTGCTGTGATTTCTTTACTCATCAGTGAATTCACCACTGTGATGATGGAATCCTTAGTAAAAGAGAGATTTTCATCACTTGCCTGAAGCAGCGCTTTGATGGATTGATCTGAAACAGCCTCCTGCATATCTGTTGTGAGCTTTTCTTTGACACGCTTGACCATTTCTTGATCTGATGGCGCATTCTCTTTATCATCAGCTGCTTTCTTCTCTTCTTTAATGGCTTCAAAGAGGGATGAGATAAGGTCTACGCGATTATCAGAATACGCTTTTTTGAGCGTATATTGATCTTCTACTTGATCTGTTGCTTCTTGTTTCTTTTCTTCTGTCGCTTCTTGATCATCAACGGTTGACGGAGAATAGATGGTCTGTTCGCTCACTGAAAATAAATCTAAGTCGAGCGATTCAGGCTTTACATGGAAGAAGAGCACCACGAATAAAATGGCTGCTAAAGCAGCGTACAGCAAAACATTTAAATAACGTGAGCGCTCCATTTTCTGAGGTTCTTTTTTAGACAGCAGTCTTTTGCGCTTACTGCCTTTTTGATTCTTTCTCAAGGAAAGTACCTCCTTTTTTACTTTAAACCACGATCGAAACAAAATGACCCGATGAAGATGATCGGGTCACTCAGTTCATTTTTGCTTTTCGTATGCGCCAATGATCTTCGCCACAAGCGGGTGTCTGACCACATCTGTCTGGTCTAATTCAATAAATGAGATGCCCTTGATCTCTGCAAGCATGTCCTTTGCAGCCGCAAGACCTGACTGCATGCCCTTTGGCAGATCAATCTGTGTAATATCTCCTGTAATGACCATTTTAGAGCCAAACCCAAGTCTCGTCAAAAACATTTTCATTTGAGCAGGCGTTGTATTCTGCGCTTCATCTAAAATAACAAATGCATCATCAAGCGTCCGGCCTCTCATATAGGCAAGGGGCGCTATTTCAATCACGCCGCGCTCGATTAATCGTTCCGTATGATCACTGCCAAGCACATCATGCAAGGCATCATATAGTGGTCTTAAATAAGGATCTACTTTTTCCTTTAGATCGCCTGGTAAAAAGCCAAGACTCTCTCCTGCTTCAACAGCTGGTCTTGTCAGAATAATTCGTTTCACATGTCCATTTTTCAGTGAATGGACCGCATTGACGACTGCCAAATACGTCTTCCCTGTACCAGCAGGTCCAATTCCAAAGACCAGGTCATCTTTTTTCATCGCCGCAGCATATTCCCGCTGGCCGATTGTTTTCACCCTGATCGACTTTCCTTTGGCATTTTTCGTAATTTCATCTTCATACATATTTTCAAAATAATTCAGCTTGTCTTTTTGCGCCATTTTAATGGCATAGACGACATCCCGTTCAGATATCTCAATTCCTTTACGGATGAGATGTAAAAGAGATGTGATCAAACGGCTTACTGTTTCTCTAGATGCTTCCTCACCAGAAACATACACTTTTTCTCCACGGGTAATAATGGAGACGTTCAGCTCGTTTTCCATTAGTTTCAGATAAGCATCTTGATTGCCAAATAAAGCAATCGCTTCGTTTGGGCTATCCAATTTTTGTTGAATCTCAAGTAAATGTTCTGTCATTCTCTAGTCTCCCTGAACAATAGGTGTTGGTTGAACAATATCTTCTATTACTTGGTAAAGGATGATTAACTTAACTTTACCATTCCCTGTTGTCTCGTGCAAAACTTTTTCACTTTTCACCTCTCCTGTTTGACCTAGCTTCTCTTCTAATTCTTTTTTACCCATTTTAATCCCTGCTTGAACCGCTTCTTTATTTGTGTATTCTCGATTTATTTTCTCACTTTCACGTGTAATTTCCTTTTCATAAGAGAATGGGAGCTGCATGTTTAAGAAATGAAGCGGATGAACTTCTGTTTCTGTTTTTGGCTGCTTAAAATCATCTTTTTTAAAAGAAAAGCCCCAAAATGGCAGTGAGCCTCCAAATGCTGAGAGCTTGTGCTTTGTCTTCATTTTACCCGTAAAGACGTCAAAAGATGTTCGAAGAGGGACAGAAACTTCAGACCGATACCACGTTTCACCATAGATTTTTGCTTTGGCTCCTACCGTTTTTTGCTGATCTTCGCTGCCAATGAGTCCAGAGACAAGCATCTGTCCTTTCTTTACATGTTCATCAACCGCGGCGAGCGGCTCCCCTTTTTCTACATACATTCTCGTGATGACAGCCTTTTTCTTGGCGACGATATGCTGCGGACTCGTGTATTTTTCTTTTTCAGGTTCATTCTTTTCCACAACTTTCATTTGAAAGGTTGTGCCGTTTAGTTCAACGCCGACCCATGTGATGCTTTGAATATTGGTTGTGAGGGATTTTTGAATTTTTTCAGGTGTTCCCATTAGAAACTGAAAACGGCCTTTTTGCACCCCAATGTCGTCTAAATGCTTTCTCATTTGATGTTCAGTTTCTGGGTTGGCTCCTTTAATATCAATTTTCCATACCATGTTTGAAAGCGCCAATATCGTTACTAGAAAACATACAATCCCAAGGGTAAATCCGATATTCTTCCTTGACCAAAGAAGTAGAAACGGAAAGCCCTTCTTTTGATGAAATGAACATGTCACATCATGATGTCTGCGTACTTTTCTAAAGGCATGTACATCTGATAAGCGAATAAATAAGCGCACGCTGTCTTGACGGCGGCTCACTTGAAACATTGTGATCCCCTGCCTCGTGCACTCATTGATGAGCCGCTCAATGCCGTTTCCTTTGATCTCCACTTCCACTCTGCCAATAAAATAGGCGAACCATTTATTCTTCACGCTTCTCCCCTCCGTCAGTCAAGAATCAATATAACGGACCTCATCGATTTTCCCTTCCAATAAAATCTCTTCTGGCAAAATCGTTTTAATCACAAAATCTTTCCCTGAAATAATGCACTGTCCTTGCTTGAGCATCAGCCTTACTTCTTGATCACTGAAAAGCAAAAGCCCTTTATGGTTCTCTATGTAAATGTGGAGTCTGCCAACCATCGTAATACGGGGAAGATCCATCATCACGTCTGGAGGGATTTCAAGTGTTCTTGTCAGCCATGCTTTAAGTCGATTTTTTCTTTTTCCCATTCAATAAGAACCCCTTCCCACCTCATGTGTATGAGATCAAACTGAAAGATGGTGAGACTGATGAGAAAGCCTCTATATCATCCTATTCCTCAGGGGGTCATATCATGCTAATGAATCCCGTAAAACAGCCGTTTCAGCATTTTCTTTATGAAAAATCGTCATCAGGCAAAAAAAAGCCCCCTTTTTTTGAAGGGGACTTTCTTCTTTATCTTTTATATGGCCGTTTCATTGTTCTGTGCGGCTTTTTCGCGCGCGGCTCTCCAAATACTTCTCCAAGGATCATTCCTTGAACAATTGTATCTTGGTTGAGTTTCTCAATGATTTTTGGCCTCACTTCAGCAGATATAGCCTTTGGCCTTGTCAGCTCTCTTTCAAGCGATTGGAACTCTTTATTCAGCTCGTTTTTTCTTTCTTCCATTTCAGCAAGTGTAGCCGTATAGCGATCTTGTAAGGACTGAGAAGTTTTTTTCTTCATCCCGCCATGATCATGTACATCACCGAAATCGTCCAGCTGATCCGTCACGACTGGATCTGGACTTGTTTGCCTTGTTTGCTTTTGGGGCACCGGCTTACGCTGAGGAGCGGGCTTCTTTTGCTGATTCTGCTCTTCGTTCTCCTCTTGTTTGCCGATTTTCCCAAAGACGGCAGAGATGATACCGATGATAATCGCAATTAGTAGCGGATTTTCAAATAGAATGTCCAATGGGCTCCCTCCTTAAAGCGTGAGAGGATGCTTATTTGTTTTCATTATCAGATGGACCTTTTGTCATTTTACCAAATGAATCTCTCATATCCGTATCAGCATCGATATTTTTAATGTTCATGTAGTCCATGACACCAATATTGCCTTCACGTAATGCTTCAGCCATTGCAAGTGGTACCTCAGCCTCTGCTTCAACGACTTTCGCGCGCATTTCTTCAACTTTCGCACGCATCTCTTGTTCTTGTGCAACAGCCATTGCGCGGCGTTCTTCTGCTTTCGCCTGTGCAATGTTTTTGTCTGCTTCTGCTTGGTCTGTTTGCAGAATTGCCCCGATGTTCTTACCGATATCAACATCTGCGATATCAATCGAGAGAATTTCAAACGCAGTACCTGAATCTAATCCTTTCCCAAGAACCGTTTGAGAAATCATATCAGGATTCTCAAGAACCTTTTTATGATTATCGGATGAACCGATTGTAGAGACAATCCCTTCACCTACACGGGCAATAATTGTTTCTTCCCCTGCACCACCGACAAGTCGGTCGATGTTTGCACGAACTGTAATACGTGCTTTTGCTTTGACTTCAATCCCGTCCATCGCAACACCAGAGATAAATGGTGTTTCAATGACTTTAGGGTTTACACTCATTTGAACTGCTTCAAGTACGTCACGGCCTGCTAGGTCGATGGCTGCACAGCGGGCAAAGTTCAATTCGATATTCGCGCGTTGAGCTGCAATTAATGCGTTCACAACTCGGTCCACGTTACCACCTGCAAGATAGTGGCTCTCCAGCTGGTTAATCGTCACATCAAGACCTGCTTTATGTGCTTTGATGAGCGGATTGACCACTCGGTTTGGAATCACTCGGCGCAGTCTCATTCCTACAAGTGTAAAAATGCTCACTTTTACGCCAGCCGCTAGGGCAGAAATCCACAGCATCACCGGTACAAAGGTGAAAAAGATCGATAGAACAATCAAACCTGCTGCGATAATCACAAATAATAGTAAAGTAGATGGATCCATTTTATTCCTCCTCTAAAATCAGTATATCTATACTTTCCTCACGACAATGCGTGAGCCTTCCGCTTTCACAATTTTTACTTGTTCATCTTTATCGATAAATGCACCTTCTGACACAACATCAATTCGCTCATCTCCGAATACGATCGTACCAGATGGACGAAGAGCAGTGGCTGTCACTGCGATTTGTCCAACAAGATCTTCTCTTGTTTCATTTGAGACATAACCGCTTTCCTTATTGGTTGAATCGGTTAAAATGAACTTTTTAAAGAATTTCATACGTTTCCCCAACACCTTTGTCAATAAAATAACTGCTATGATTGAAACAGCAGTGGCAATCAAGATGGAAATCGCCATTTCTGTAAAGCTTCCAGCTGCTAAAAATAAGCTGACAACGACACAGATCAGTCCAATGACACCTACGATTCCCCCTGGCAAAAACAATTCCAGAATGATGAGTGCAATCCCTGCTAAAAACAGGAACAACGTCTCATATCCTGCAAAACCTGCCACGAGATGACCATAAAAGAATAGAAGAAGCGCTGTCACTCCCATCGTGCCCGGGACTCCAAAGCCAGGAGAATAAAGCTCAACAATTAACCCTAAGCTTGCAATGGATAAAAGGATTGGAACGACAATTGGGTGCGTAAGAAAACGCGCAACCTTTTCAGCAAAGCTCACTTCATCGTATTGAACAGAAGCGTCCTGTAATTTCAGCTTCTGAAGCAAGTCATCCATATTTTTTGCTTCTCCTTCTGCATAACCGAATTGCAGCGCCCGGTCTGTGTTGAAGGTGAGCAATTCTCCTTTTGGTGCACCAGCTTCTTTTGCGTCTATATCTATATCCGCCATGGCAAGAGCATACTTTGGATCACGCCCCTGTTTTTCGGCAGCATCACTCATTTCAGCAAGCCATAGAGATTCAGATTTTTGATCGGCAGCATTGCCCTCTCCATCAATGATCGCAGCAGCCCCCATCTTTCCATTCGGGGTCATATAAATCTGATCGGCATTTAGCGCGATGAAGGCCCCGGCTGAAAGCGCTCTATGATTGACAAACGCTGTCACTGGGATATCGGAAGCACGAATGGTATCTGCGATCTCAAGCGCTGCATCGACTGCACCACCCGGTGTATTGATGTCGAGAATAATATGCTTCGCCCGCTCCGACTTTGCCTGCTCAAACGATCGTTCAATGAATTTAGAAAGTCCTTTTTCTACTGTATCTTCAATTGGGATAACATGAACTTTCTGATCTGCTGATTTCGCGGTCAATTGAACCCCTAATAACAAGCATATTATAAAACAACTGAAGAGAGCAATAGAAATTTTTATTTTTTTCATCTATTTGGTGATCCCTCCTCTCTTTCTTCCATTTTACTGTTCCTTTACATACGTTACAAATGTATCATAGGTTTCATTTTTATATGACAGAATCATGAGGGCATAAAAAAAGTACCCTTCTAACAATAGAAGGATACTTTTTTATTGAGACAGCTGCTCGCTGACAAGTCTGTTAATGACAGCTCCATCAGCTTTACCTTTTACTTTTGGCATAATAGCGCTCATGACTTTACCCATGTCAGCCTTCGAGGAAGCACCTGTTTCAGCGATCGTTTCTTTCACGATCGTTTGCAGTTCTTCTTCAGAAAGCTGTTCAGGTAAATAAACGTCTAATATGTCAATCTCTTTTTGAACTTTATCTACTAAATCTAAGCGATTAGCTTTCGAAAATTCATGGAGGGAGTCTTTACGTTGCTTAATCTCGCGGGAAAGGACGGTTAGTTCCTCATCGCCGGTCAAACTGTCTTTCTTAAGCTTGATTGCTTCATTTTGCAGCGAAGCCTTTACCATACGAATGACAACAAGCTTGTCTTTCTCACGGTTTTTCATCATAAGCTTCATATCAGAATTTAATTGCTCAAGAAGACTCATAAAATCCACCCTCTTTAGAATTTACGTTTTCTAGCAGCTTCAGACTTTTTCTTGCGCTTTACGCTAGGCTTTTCATAAAATTCACGCTTTCTTGCTTCTTGCAATGTTCCAGTTTTGGATACACTGCGTTTAAAGCGACGAAGAGCATCTTCAAGCGATTCGTTTTTTCTAACGACCGTTTTTGACATTCTCTTTCCCTCCCTCCGAATACACCAATCGACTGCATTAAAAAAAGATATACATGCAAAACATGTACCTAGACATTATAATATAAGCCTTGTGTGAGGTCAACTAAGTGATTTGGAAATATATTTTCGTCATGAGCAGGTAGACAAGTCCATATATTCATTGGTAAGAGGAGGACTTTTCTATGATGACGATCATTTATTTTTGTGCACTTATTTTCATTTTTTTATGGTCAATGGGTTTGCTGAGAAAAGGATTAATGGCGCTTGCATCGTCTCGAATTGAGAAATCACTTCTTCTCTTTACAGATCACCCGGTCAAAGCATTCTTGGTCAGCATTGTGTTTACAGGGGTTCTACAAAGCAGTTCGGCATTTATGGTCATCGTCATCGGCTTTGTCAGTACTGGCATTCTCTCTTTTAAAAAATCGATCCCAATGATTCTTGGAACCAATATCGGCTCCACGTTTACGACAGAATTTATCGCCATTAAAATGGACGTGTTCATGTGGGTTTTGATCATAGCCGGTCTTGTATGCATCCTTTTTGGCAGGACATCTTTTAGACATGCAGGAAAAAGTTTATTTGGGCTCGGGATGATCTTTTTTTGCATACAAGGCTTTTCGAAAATTGCAGGGATGATGACAAGCCAGCCCGAGACATTGCGTTTTCTTGAAATGATGCAGCATTCAGACTGGACAGCGCTGCTTTCGGGTACCATTTTCACAGCGATTGTTCATTCGAGCTCGGTCTGTATCGGCATTTTAATGGGATTTATGAATGAGGGAACTGTGGCACTTCAGGAAGGCATCAGCTTTGTGTTAGGGTCCAATATTGGGACATGTATTACAGCTGTGATGGCTGCGATATCTGGCGGATACGCAGCACGTCAAACGGCTTATGCACACGTCGTGTTTAATGTGCTCGGGGTTCTTTTATGCCTCCCGTTTCTCGCCCTGATCACAGAGGTTGTCGCCCTTCTCGCAAGCTCACCCGCCCAGCAGATTGCACATTTCAGCCTGCTGTTTAATGTGGCAAGCTCTCTCCTCTTCTTCCCATTCATACGCCCTTTTCACGCATTGATCTTGTGTCTCATGCCGAATCAGACAAAATAAAAGAAACCGGCTTGCCCTGTTGGCTGCCGGTTTTTTTATCTATTATGAGGTCATTCTCACTTTGTCTGGCTGCACATCATCGCTGATGCGAACGAATTGTCCTTCGTTATAAGGATAGCCCGCTTTCGTAATTTTCACTTTGACCAGACGTCCGATCATATCCTCTGTTCCTTCAAAAACAACCTTCATATAGTTATCGGTATAACCAACATAAAGATTGTGGTTTCCTTCTTGTTCTTTGAAGGATTCTTCCGGAATAATTTCTAGCACATCACCTTCATATGCTGATGCATACTCTTTCGCAAGCTGGTCAGAAAGAGCGATCAAACGGTGAACACGTTCGTTTTTCACATTTTCATCCACTTGATCTTCCATTCTTGCAGCCGGCGTACCTGTACGTTTGCTGTAAGGGAAGACGTGCAGCTCAGAGAATTGATGGTCTTTGACAAAATTGTACGTTTCCAAGAACTCTTCTTCTGTTTCCCCAGGGAATCCAACGATCACATCAGAGGTGACAGCAAGTCCCGGCAATGCTTTTTTCAGCTTTGTTAAACGCTCTGCAAAGAATTCCATCGTATATTTACGGCGCATTCTTTTTAGCACAGTATTTGAGCCAGATTGAAGCGGAATGTGCAAGTGTCTAACAATCTTATCTGACTGATCAAGCACTTCAATCACTTCATCTGTAATTTGACTTGCTTCAATAGATGAAATACGGATTCGTTTCAAGCCAATAACACGTTCATCTAATTCTCTCAGAAGCTTTGCAAAGTTATAATCCTTTAAGTCTTCTCCGTATCCGCCTGTGTGAATACCTGTAAGCACAATTTCTTTATAGCCCGCATCAACAAGCTGCTGCGCTTGATTGATGACCTCTTCTGGATCACGAGAACGAAGAAGGCCGCGCGCCCAAGGAATAATGCAGAATGTACAGAAATTGTTACAGCCTTCTTGGATTTTTAATGAAGCGCGCGTTCTGTCTGTGAAGGCAGGAACATCAAGTTCTTCAAACACACGTGCTTTCATGATATTGCCAACCCCGTTGATCGGCTGTCTTTCTCTGCGGTATTCTTCAATATAGCCTAGTAATTTATGTCGGTCCTGTGTTCCAACCACAATATCAACACCAGGAATCGCCATGATTTCTGCTGGTGATGTTTGCGCATAGCAGCCTGTTACACAAATGACACCATCTGGGTTATGACGAATGGCTCTTCTAATGACTTGGCGGCTTTTCTTATCGCCTGTATTCGTGACCGTACATGTATTAATGACATATACGTCTGCTTTTGATTCATACTCTTTTCTTTCATAGCCAGCTTCTTTAAACAGCTGCCAGATCGCCTCTGTTTCATAGTGGTTGACCTTACAGCCAAGTGTATGGAACGCTACTGTTCCCATCATGATTCACCTCTTAATAACTCTGTTTGATAAGATATAGCAGAAAGCGCATATAAAGGAGCAGTTTCTGTTCTTAAAATGCGTGGTCCAAGCCCGCAAATGACTGCACCAAGCGTTTCAAGCTCTTCAATCTCCTTTTCTGCCAAACCGCCTTCAGGGCCAAAAACCACTAGCAAGGTTTGTCCGCCTTTCATCTGTTGAAGCACAGTTTGAAAACGGCTTTGCTCTCCTTCTTTCGATGATTCTTCGTATGCAACGACACATTTATCGAATTCACCAGCTAATTGCGTCAGCTCTTTAAACGTTGATACTGAATAAACACGTGGAATGATATTCCGGTAGGACTGCTCGGCTGCTTCTTTCGCGATTTTCTCCCAGCGCTCTCGTTTTTTATGTGACTTTTTTTGGTCAAGCTTTGTAATAGAACGAGCCGCTTGAAACGGAATAAAAGCACTTGCGCCAAGCTCTGTGCCTTTTTGGATAATGAGCTCAAGCTTATCTCCTTTTGGAAGACCGCTTGCAATCGTCACCCTAATCGGAAGTTCTTTGTCCTGATTTGTCCAGCTTTCAAGGTGGCAAATCACTTCTTCCTTTGTTATTGTATCAATTTTACTGAGCGCTTCAAAGCCGTCTGTCGTTAAACAAAGGATTTCCTGCCCTGCTTTCATCCGCATGACATTGGAAAGATGATGTACATCTTCACCTTTTATAACGATGGCTCCCTTTAACGTCACTTCTTCTTTCGTGAGGTCGATAAAATATCGTTGCATACGTGTCCTGACACCTACTCGCTTTATTTTTTCGCTATAATGCTGACCCAATCTTCCATTGACAGCACTTCAACAATGTCAAAACCTGCTTCTTCTAATGCTGTTTTGACCTGTAATTTCTTTTGTCCAATGATGCCTGATGTAATGAAATAGCCATCTTTCTTCAATAGGTCATAGGCTTGATCTGTAAAGCGCAAAATCACTTCTGCCAGAATGTTGGCGACAATCACATCACGCTCACCTGAAATTCCATCAAGCAAATTGTTTTGTTTGACCGTCACTTGGTCACTTACACCATTTAGTTCGATGTTTTGCTTCGCACTTTCTACCGCAACGGTGTCGAGATCAAAGGCTTGAATGTCCTTTGCACCAAGCATCGCTGCTGCCACACTTAAAATTCCAGAGCCTGTTCCAACATCAATCACCGTATCGTTTTCCTTCACGTAGCGCTCAAGCGCCTGAATGCAAAGGACGGTTGTTGGATGCGTACCTGTTCCAAATGCCATTCCAGGATCCATTTCAATAATCAGTTCATCAGAATGAACCGGTGTATATTCTTCCCACGTTGGAACGATGGTGAATTTTTCAGAGATTTTCACAGGATGATAGTATTTCTTCCAGGCGGTGGCCCATTCTTCTTCATTTACTTCACAAATTGACAGTGTATTGCGTCCAAGGTCAATATCGTATAGAAGAAGATTGTTGATGGCTTCTTTGATCTCATCTACCGTTTCCATCAAAAAGCTGTTCATTGGAAGATAGGCTTTCACAATGACACCTTCATCCGGATAGTCATTCGGATCGAGCTGGTAGATCTCACCGTATACATTTTCACGTTCCTTGACTAAATCAAGCGGGTCCTCAATCACGACACCACTTGCACCTGCTTCATGCAAAATATTGGTGATCGGTTCCACCGCTTCATTTGTTGTATGGACGCTAATTTCTGACCACTTCAATACTACCAACTCCTTATCCGTCTTACTCGCCTTTAAATGCTCGTTTTACCTTATCGAAAAAGCTCATTTCTTGTTCGTCTGGTTTATTTCCGCTCACTTCAGCAAATTTTCTAATGATATCTTTTTGATTGTCTGTTAAATTTGTCGGTGTGACAACACGTACAACGATATGCTGATCGCCTTGGCCGTAGCCGCGTACATTTTTCACACCTTTTCCTTTGAGTCTAAACTTCGTGCCAGTTTGAGTGCCAGCAGGAACTTTTAATTTTACTTTTCCGTGTAATGTCGGTACTTCAATTTCGTCACCTAATGCAGCTTGGGCAAAGGTGAGCGGCATCTCGCAGTAAATGTCATCTCCATCACGTTCGAAGAATTCATGCGCGCGCACATGGAATACAACGAATAGATCGCCTGGAGGTCCTCCATTTACACCTGGTTCACCTTGACCAGATACTCTGAGCTGCTGACCATCATCAACACCTGCAGGGATCGTCACGTTAATTTTCTTACGCTTACGCACTTTGCCAGATCCGCCGCATGTTGAACATTTATGGTCAATTTGTTTCCCTGTTCCGCTACAGTAGTTACATACTCTGCGGTTGACCACTTTACCAAACGGAGTGGATTGCTCAACATTTAATTGACCAGAACCGCCGCAATGTGAACAGGTTTTTGCCTGCGTACCAGGCTTTGCACCTGATCCATGACATGTTTCACAAGATTCTTCACGAGGGATTTCAATGGTTGTTTCTTTTCCAAATGCCGCTTCTTCAAACGAAAGCGTCATTGTATATTGCAGGTCCGCTCCTTGGCGCGGTGCATTTGGATCTCTTCTTCTCGCTCCGCCGCCAAAAATACTAGAGAAGATGTCATCAAAGCCGCCGAAGCCGCCAAAGTCTCCTCCTCCACCAAAACCGCCGCCGCCAAAGCCTTGGTTTGGATCGGTATGACCGAACTGGTCATAATGCGAACGTTTTTGATCATCAGAAAGGGTTTCATAGGCTTCTTTTACTTCTTTGAATTTCTCATCTGAGCCAGCTTCTTTATTAATATCAGGGTGATACTTTTTTGAAAGCTTGCGGTATGCCTTTTTGATTTCGTCCTTTGAGGCGCTCTTACTTACGCCAAGCACTTCATAGTAATCACGCTTACTCATCTCTTCACACTCCCGATTTTCTCACATAAATACGATTGTATCATTTTGATTTAACCTTTTTCAATTCCTTTCATCGTTGAAAAGAAAAAAAGTCAAAGCCAAGAGATCCTGACTTTGACTTTCTGACGAGTACGTTTCAGCAGTCTTTTTCAAAAGTAAAGGTGATTATTTTTTCTCTTGATCGTCGTTTACTTCTTCGTATTCTGCATCCACTACATTGTCATCTGCTTTTTGAGCACCTTCAGCGCCTTCTTGCTGAGCTTGTGCTTGTTTTGCAGCTTCTTCATAGAGCTTTGTCGTTAATTCTTGAACGATTGTTTGCAGCTCATCTTTTTTCGCTTTGATGTCTTCAAACTCGCCTTTTTCGATCGCAGCTTTTAGCGCATCTTTCGCGTCATTTGCTTTTTTCACTTGCTCTTCATCGATTTTGCCTTCTAGATCTTTTAATGTTTTTTCAGTTGTAAACACTAATTGATCTGCTTCGTTGCGCACTTCGATTTCTTCTTTTTTCTTCGCATCTGCTTCAGCATTTTCTTCTGCTTCTTTGACCATTTTTTCGATCTCATCATCAGAAAGACCTGAAGAAGATTTGATTGTGATGTTTTGCTCTTTGCCTGTACCCATATCTTTCGCACGTACGTTGACAATACCGTTTTTATCGATATCAAAAGATACTTCGATTTGCGGTACGCCGCGTGGTGCTGGCGGGATATCAGTCAATTGGAAGCGGCCTAATGTTTTGTTATCTGCAGCCATTGGGCGCTCACCTTGCAGGACATGGATATCTACAGCAGTTTGGTTGTCAGCAGCTGTTGAGAATACTTGAGATTTACTTGTTGGAATTGTTGTATTGCGTTCAATCAGCTTCGTGAATACGCCGCCCATTGTTTCAATTCCTAAAGAAAGTGGTGTTACGTCAAGAAGAACAACGTCTTTGACATCCCCTGTGATCACTCCACCTTGGATCGCTGCACCAAGTGCAACTACTTCATCAGGGTTTACACCTTTATGAGGCTCTTTGCCTGTTTCTTTTTTGATTGCTTCTTGTACTGCAGGAATACGAGTTGATCCACCAACAAGGATGACTTTATCAATCTCGCTAGCAGATAAACCAGCATCTTTCAGCGCTTGACGTACAGGTGTCATTGTACGCTCTACAAGATCTGCAGAAAGCTCTTCGAATTTAGCACGTGTTAACGTTAATTCAAGGTGAAGAGGTCCTGCTTCTCCAGCTGTGATAAATGGCAGTGAGATTTGTGTAGAAGATACACCAGAAAGATCTTTTTTCGCTTTTTCAGCAGCATCTTTTAAACGCTGAAGCGCCATTTTGTCTTTAGAAAGATCAATGCCATTTTCTTTTTTGAATTCAGCCACTAGGTGATCAATAATGACTTGGTCAAAATCGTCTCCACCTAGACGGTTGTCCCCAGCAGTTGAGCGCACTTCAAAGACGCCGTCTCCAAGCTCAAGGATCGATACGTCAAATGTACCGCCGCCAAGGTCGTATACAAGAATCGTTTGATCTTCTTCTGTTTTATCTAAACCATACGCAAGTGCAGCTGCTGTTGGTTCGTTGATGATACGTTCTACTTCAAGACCAGCAATTTTACCAGCATCTTTCGTTGCTTGACGTTCTGCATCGTTGAAGTAAGCAGGAACTGTGATAACAGCTTTTGTTACTTCTTCGCCAAGATAGCCTTCAGCGTAAGATTTAAGGTGCTGAAGAATAATTGCAGAGATTTCCTGCGGTGTATAGTTCTTACCTTCAACTTCTACTTTATAATCAGTACCCATATGTCTTTTAACAGACATGATCGTGTTCGGGTTTGTAATTGATTGACGTTTTGCTACTTCACCCACTTGGCGCTCTCCGTTTTTAAAAGCGACAACAGATGGTGTTGTACGTGCTCCTTCAGCGTTAGCAATGACTTTTGGCTCGCCGCCTTCAAGTACTGCAACACATGAGTTTGTTGTTCCTAAGTCAATCCCAATGATTTTACTCATATTCGATGACCTCCCATTATGTAGTTATTGATTTACTTTTACCATTGATGGACGAATAACTCGGTCTTTGAGTTTATAGCCCTTTTGCAATTCTTCTACAACGATATTTGAATCGTAGTTTTCGTCTTCAACTTGCATGACGGCTTGATGAAGGTTTGGATCGAACTCTTTGCCGACAGCTTCAATTGGTTCAACGCCTTCATTTTTCAACGCTTCTACCAGCTGGCGGTAAACCATTTGCATTCCTTCTAACAAACTTTTCGTCTGCTCATTGTCTGGATCAATTCCAAGCGCTCTTTCAAAGTTATCAAGAGCTGGGAGAAGATCGCTGACAACATGTTGAGAACGATATTTTTGCACGGTCTCCACTTCAGTTCGAGCACGGCGTTTATAGTTTTCAAAATCTGCTTGAACACGCAGAATTTTGTTTTCTTTTTCATCTAGAAGCTGCTGCAATTCATCGATTTTTTCTTGGAAGGCAGACTGTTCATCATTTGTTACTTCCTCAGTATCTGCTTGAACTGCTTCTTCTTGTGCTTCAACCTCTGCTTCTTGCTCAGGTGTCTGTTTTTCTTCTGACATTGTGTTCACCTCCCTCAAAAGATTCAAAAATACGAAGGGGCTGTGCCCCTATCTTTTATCACCCTACTCATCATACAAATTGGAAAGTGCGTTTGACAAGTCTTTTGATACATGATGCAAGAGACTGACAACCCTGCCATAATCCATACGGGTTGGACCAATGACGGCAATGGAGCCGAGTGATTTTTGATCAATCGAATAAGTAGCTGTGATTAAGCTGCAGTTCTCCATCGCTTCCAAATTGTTTTCTGAACCGATTTTAATGGTGATTCCTTGCTGATTTGGATGAAACAGCTGCATGACATCATTCTTTTGCTCAATAAGCATCATGAGTGAACGGATGCGGTCAATGTCATGAAACTCCGGCTGATTCAACATATTAATCTTCCCGCCAAAGAAAAGTTTTGATTCATTTTGAGTCGATGTAAATGTATTGCCGAGCGCATCTAAAATATGATCATAATCTTTTAAATGCGTACGAAGAAGCATCACAACTTCTTTATACATTCTGTCCTTCAGCTGATCCATCGGGACTCCGGCTAGGCGGCTGTTTAAAATATTCATCAGCTTCTCAATATCGGAGACATCGAGATGCTCAGAGAAGGTAATGGTTTTGTTTTCAACATGTCCGCTGTCTGTAATCATGATCGCCACTGCTTTGTTTGGCTTAACAGGGACAAGCTGAATTTGCTTTAATCGATTTTCACTTAGCTTTGGACCAAGCACAATCGATGTATAGTTTGTGAGATCTGATAAAATTTCCGCCGATTTTTGAACTGTCTTTTCCAGCTCAAAAATTTTCTCCTGAAAAGCCGACTGGATGAGCACAAGCTCTTTAGACGACAGTTTTCGCGGAGAGAGCAAATGATCTACATAATAACGATATCCTTTTTCGGAAGGAATTCTTCCTGATGAAGAATGGGTCTTTTCAATAAAACCAAGTTCCTCCAAATCAGCCATTTCGTTTCTAATCGTCGCAGAGCTGAATGTAATGTCTTCTTTTTTAGAAAGAGTCCTTGATCCAACTGGCTGCGCCGAACGAATAAAGTCATTAATGATGACTTGCAGAATCAAAAGCTGACGATTTGTTAACATCATCATCACCCCTGTTAGCACTCTCTTTCAACGAGTGCTAATTGTATAAACAAAATTACCAAACTCAAATTAAAATGTCAATTATAACTCACCGAGAAACGCTTGAAATACTTCATTGCCTAACAATTTTCCTTTTCTTGTTAAACGTATCCCCTTGTCATCTTTTACAATGAGGCCTTTTTCTTCTAAATCTTCAAGAACAGTGGAAAAAAGTGCTTCTGGTGCAGCACCATATTTTGCTTGGAAATCAGCGCTTTTCACCCCTTCAATCTTTCGAAGACCTAAAAACATTTCTTCTTCTATTTGCTCTGCTTTTGTGACCTGATGTGTTTCCTTATACGGGAACCCTGTTTGGTCAATCAGCTCCAAATAATGTTTCACCGGCCCTGCGTTCACATTTCGGATGCCATCTACATACCCGTGTGCGCCTGCACCAAAACCGAAGTAATCTTCATTGCTCCAATAGGTCAGGTTATGCTGGCTTTCAAAGCCAGGTTTGGCGTAATTGCTAATTTCGTACTGCTTTAATCCATGGCGCTCCATTTCATCCATCACAAGCTCATACATTTCAGCCTCACGTTCTTGCGGCGGTAAATGAAGTTTTCCTTTTTGCATTAAGTTGTAAAAAACGGTTTTCGGCTCCACGATGAGTGAGTAAACCGAATAATGCTCTGCCCCCAGTGAGAAAGCTGTCTCAAGTGAATTCATCACATGATGCTTTTCTTGATGCGGCAAGCCAAACATGAGATCGAGGCTAATATTATCAAATCCAACCGCTCTAGCTCGCTCAAAGGATGTAAGGACATCCTTCTTTTGATGAACTCGTCCAATTTTCTTGAGCAAATCGTCTTCAAAAGTTTGAACGCCAAAGCTCAGCCGATTCACGCCGGCTGCTTTAAGCACATGGAGTTTCTCAAGCGATAATTCATCTGGGTTTGCTTCTACTGCAAATTCAATCAGATTTTTTGTCGGCTTTAATACGCTGTGAATGCTGTTCATGAGCTTGTCTAGCTGACTGACAGTCAGTGATGTCGGGGTTCCCCCGCCAATAAAAATTGTCTTTAGTTCCTGCTCGCCTTTTTGCTCGATCGTGTGCTGCATCTCTTTCTCAAGAGCCGCTAAGTATTCGTCGACTGGCTGCGTTTTGATGAAAAATTTATTGAAATCACAATAGTGGCAAATATGCTCACAAAATGGAATGTGAATGTATGCTGCTTTCATTAGATGACACCTTCTTTACAGGTAAAGAGCCGCAGTTTATCGCTGCGGCGTCTTTGTTTGTTATCGACTATAAACGTCAAGGCAGACATTGTAAAGCAGGTAGCCTTGAGGATGTTATTTTTTTGGTGTGCTGTCGTCCATCTTCAGCACAGCCATAAATGCTTCTTGCGGGACTTCAACAGAGCCCACTTGCTTCATGCGCTTTTTCCCTTCTTTTTGCTTCTCAAGAAGCTTTCTTTTCCGGGAAATGTCTCCACCATAACATTTAGCAAGTACGTTTTTACGCATCGCTTTAATGGTGGAACGTGCAACGATTTTTTGACCGATTGCTGCTTGAACCGGCACTTCAAAGTGCTGGCGTGGAATCAGTTCTTTTAGCTTTTCTACGATGATCTTGCCTCGTTCATATGCATAATCGCGGTGAACAATAAAGGAAAGGGCATCGATTTTTTCGCCATTCAGCATGATATCCATCTTCACCAGCGTCGAAGGACGATAGCCAATCAGCTCATAATCAAAGGACGCATAGCCTTTTGTGTTGGACTTTAGCTGATCAAAGAATTCGTATACGATCTCTGCCAAAGGAATTTCGTACACAATGCTCACGCGGTTCGCATCAAGATACTGCATATCAATGAAATTCCCGCGCTTTCCTTGGCAAAGCTCCATCACAGAGCCTACATAGTCATTCGGCACCATCATTGTTGCTTTTACATACGGTTCTTCAATTCGCTCAATCTTTTGCGGATCAGGCAGATTGGACGGGTTATCTACGACAATTTTTTCTCCATCTGTCATATATACATCATAAATAACACTTGGCGCTGTCGTAATCAGATCAATTTTAAATTCACGTTCAATCCGTTCCTGGATGATTTCCATATGAAGCATTCCAAGGAAGCCGCAGCGGAAACCGAAGCCAAGTGCTTGGGATGTCTCTGCCTCATATTGAAGTGAAGAATCATTTAATTCAAGCTTTTCTAACGCTTCACGTAAGTCGTTGTATTTCGCTGTATCAATTGGATAAAGTCCGCAGTATACCATTGGGTTTAGCTTTCTGTATCCCGGCAGTGCTTCTTTAGCAGGGTTTTCCGCGCTTGTGATCGTATCCCCTACACGTGTATCACCGACATTTTTAATCGCAGCGGTTAAGTAGCCAACATCTCCAACGGTGAGTTCGTCTGTTGGCATGGCTTTTGGTGTGAAAACGCCAACTTCAAGTACTTCAAATTCTTTCCCCGTCGCCATCATTTTAATTTTCTGACCCGGTCTGACGGTTCCTTCGACAATTCGTATGTACGCAATAACGCCGCGATACGCATCGTAAAGAGAATCAAAAATAAGGGCTTGAAGTGGTGCTTCTGGATCTCCAGCGGGAGCCGGCACCTTTTCAACGATTTGTTCTAAAATATCCTCGATTCCAATACCCGCCTTAGCAGAGGTGAGAACAGCTTCAGACGCATCCAACCCGATGACATCTTCAATTTCTTCTCTTACACGCTCAGGCTCTGCACTTGGCAGATCGATTTTGTTGATAATCGGAAGAATTTCTAAGTTGTTATCAAGAGCTAAATAAACGTTCGCAAGTGTCTGTGCTTCAATTCCTTGTGCTGCATCTACTACAAGAATCGCACCCTCACAGGCAGCTAGGCTTCGAGATACCTCATAGGTGAAGTCGACATGCCCTGGTGTATCAATCAGGTGCATGATATATTCTTCCCCATCCTTCGCCTTATACTTCAGCTGGACAGAGTTTAATTTAATCGTTATGCCGCGTTCACGCTCTAAATCCATGGAATCAAGCAATTGTTCTTTCATTTCCCGTTGAGTAATCGCCGCTGTTTTTTCCAAAATACGGTCTGCCAATGTGGATTTCCCATGGTCAATATGGGCGATAATGGAGAAATTTCGAATTCTTGATTGCCGCTCTAATCGTTTTTCTTTATCTGTCACAATCTATCACTCCTACTATAAAACGCGGGTTGCGCTAGGTTAGATTATATCAATAGGGCTGTAAAGATTCAATCGAAATCAAGAAAAGCCGCTTATCGGTCAGCGGCTTTGATTAAAAGGGTGATATCTCATGAAATTCGTTTATTTCCCATTCACCCAATCATAAAGAGAACGGGCTGCATGTGTCATGCCATCAGACAGGGCTTTTCCTGCTTTGGAAAAGGCATTAAAGCCCTCTATTTCCTCCAGCTGTTTTTGTTTTTCGGCAAGATCCTTTTCTGTAACAGCCGTTCCTAAGATAGAAGCTTCCTTTTCTTCATTGTCGTTCATTTGAATGGAGAAAGCTCCTTTTAATTGCGGATCATGGTAGCCCTTCATTTGCAGCATGCCATTATTCGCTTGCTGCATTCCTAAAAAGACACCAAACAGCAAGACCAATCCTAAAATAATGGTTTTTCCAATAAATGAGCCCATCCCCGTCACCACCTTAAGAGCGTTTTTTCTCATCCTTTACTTTGCCGTCCACCTTTTCCGCGTCCCAGAAAATGTCGCTGAATACATCAGCTGCCGCATTGGATGCATTTCTTAATTCTTCCATATTATTATCTACTCCACCAAATTCTAAAAGAAGGGCTTTGTCGGATAAATCTTGATTATAGATTCCATTATCGCCAATTTCTCCTTTGGCAAACACACCGACACTAAGACCTTTATATTTTTTCTCCATCAAATGATGGAACTCTGTCGCAAGCTTTAAGTTTTTCTCATAGCTTTGATTCTTCTTCCCAACAACAAACGCAATTCTCGCATATTTCTTCCCTTTGATTTCGACAGTCGTATCTTTCTTTCTTCTTGAGTCCCGGTGAATATCAATTAAATAATCGAGGTCATCATTTTTCGCTAAGGCTTCTTTCACGACCAATCTTGATTCATTATAAGACTGCGGATATTTTAATCCTTTTTTCACCAGTCTTTTTTCAATTTCCGTTTTGTCGACTGTATTGCCGATTCCTTGCTGATCAAGCGCCTTTCCAAACATGTCGCCAACAAGGGTGACATTCACTTTTGAGTGCCGTGCATTATTTGGATTCGTTTCTCCTTTTAAAAATGGTAAATATGATTCCGTATTATGTGTGTGATAAATGTACACAGCTTTTCGTTTTCCTGTTGACCGGTCCGGTTCTTTGGCAGGCTTTTTCGGCGCATCATCATCGAGCTTGTCCAGCTCAGCCAAATTTGCTTCTTTTTCATCTTGGATCACTTCACTAGGCGGCGGCGATTCCATCGGCATATTGGTATAGTCTGTTCCTTCACCCGCTAAGATGATTTTTGTATCAAAATGTTCAAAGCCTGGGAGCTCTCTTCCTAGGAAACTGCGCGGGTCTTCTAAATTAATACTGGTTGCAAGCTTCAGTGACAGCCCAGAGAAATGAAATCCTTTTTGAGCTTCTGGAACTGCTGAGGCGAAATATTGGTTTTCCATGCCCATTAATGTGGCAAAAAATGCGCCAGAGAGCTCATCTGCTACACCATATAACGAGGCTTGCGGCCTCAGCTCGGGTTTTAAAGAGGTCAAAGCCCCTGACATCACAAATACCACAACAAGAGAGGCAATAAATAAGAAGATGCTTTTTACTACTTTCGTTCCATTAATCGCAACGACCAACTGTCGAGGACGGCGGGGTCTTTTTTTCATGATTTACTCCCTCCAGCACGCTTTCTAGTAATTACACTATGAGCGAGCTAGAGAAAGTAGAACCGATTAATGATTATATGAACCCATATTATCTTGCGTGATTTTTTGATGAAGCGCTGTGTTTAATCCGTTGGCAAGTACGTTTGCCATATCATCAATGAATGTATCGACTTCCTTAGGCGTGACCATTAAATTTTGTCCCAGGGGCGCAAGCACTTCGTGGATCAGCTGCCTTTTTTCTTCTTCAGGAAGGGTTCCTACGATGCCTAAGAATGACTGACGCGTTTCTTCATCTGGCAAGTCTTCTTCGTTAAGTACTTTTTTCTTCCCGAATGTTAAACCAGCCGGCACAAGAGAGCGGGATGGTCTATCATCTTTTAGTTCTCTACCAAAATGCTTTAAGACATAATCAATTGTGTCACTAGCAATCGTTACTGCATCCACCACTGTCGGAACGCCAATCGCAATCACTGGAATGCCCAATGTTTCTTTGCTTAATTCTTTTCGCTTATTCCCTACACCAGAACCGGGATGGATACCTGTATCGGAAATTTGAATGGTTGTATTCACTCGTTCTACCGCTCGAGCAGCAAGGGCATCGACCGCAATGACAAAATCAGGCTTAGACCGCTCAATCACGCCTTGGATAATGTCACTTGTTTCAATACCGGTCAGTCCCATCACACCAGGTGACAAAGAGGAAACCGGGCGATAGCCTTCCTGAACATTTTCCGGCTGTAATTCAAAGAGATGGCGGGTTACAAGCAGGTTTTCAACTGTGAGAGGACCTAGTGCATCTGGCGTAACATTCCAGTTTCCCAGACCTACTACAAGGCAGCTCGCATCAGCCTGAATGCCTCGGTCTTTTAAAAACTGAGCAAAATGATGGGCAAAGACTTCGACAACTTTTTCTTGCATCTCAGAGTCTTTCTCCCGAATGCCTTGTGCCTCAAACGTCAAGTATGTCCCTGCCTTTTTGCCGGTCAGCTCCTCCCCTTCTTTCGTGATTTCCACAGTACGTATGCGGATGCCTTGCTCTTCTTTTTCCTTTTCGACAATCCCTTGGATCCCGTCCTTTTTGACGACATTCGGATCGTTCTCTTGTTCTAGTATCTCTTTTGTTTCAACAGCGAGGTCTGTCCGGATTTGATAAACGCTTAAATCGAGTTTCTGTTTCTCCATAAAAAGACTCCTTCCACCAAGTAATTAACAGTAGTCTTTCCATCTCTTGAAAGAAACATTCGAGCACGTCATCAATGAAAAATACTTTACATTTATATTGCATTCTAAAGGTGTGTTTGATAGAATACAATTTGTTCTATTGTGAAGATTTAACCTTAAGACAATTGTGTTTAGGTTGTATCTTAGGAGGTGAAACACATGCCAAATATTAAATCAGCGATCAAACGTACAAAAACGAATAACGAACGCCGTGCACATAACGTAACAATCAAGTCTGCGATGCGTACTGCGATTAAACAAGTTGAAGTTTCTGTAGCTAACAACGATGCTGAGCAAGCAAAAGCTGCTCTTGCTTCTGCTGCAAAACGCATTGACAAAGCCGTTAAAACTGGTCTTGTACACAAAAACGCAGCTGCGCGTTACAAATCAAGACTTGCTAAACAAGTAAACGGACTTTCTGCATAATGCTTGCAACGCCTCAGTGATGGGGCACCTGTTTAACTGTACGTCCGTCCTGACCGGCCGAGCCTTAAGGACAGACTGGCAATTATACATCTAAACAAAAACGACCCTCTTTTTAGAAGGTCGTTTTTTTATATTCATGCGCCTAACAAACGAAGCAGGAACAATTCTAACAGCAGCTGCTTGTCCTTTTTACCCGTTTTCATTTCGTAATCAATCGTTGAAAGCTCTTTGACGATCTGCTTGAGCTCTTCTTCAGAAAACAGTCTTGCCTGATCCATCGCAAGTTTGACCCGGAATGGGTGGACTTTTAGATTTGAAGCAATTTGTTTTTGTCCATAGCCTTGCTGAGCGAAGTACTTCGTCTGCAAAATCAATCGAAATTGAGTTGAAATGAGTGCTAATATTTTAATGGGTTCCTCATTTTGCTTCAGCAGGTCATAAAACATCTGCATGGCCTCAGAGCGGCGTCTGTTTACAATTTGATTAATCAGCTCGAAAATATTTTGCTCTAAGCTTCTTGCAACGAGCTGATTGACATCCGCTAACTCAATTTCCTCCCGCTCTCCAATATATGTACTTAGCTTCCGAACCTCTTGGAATAGAGAGGAGAGACTCCCGCCGCATAGCATCACAAGCTGCTCAGCCGCTTCAGATGTAATCGCCTTTCCTTCTGTCTTCACCAGTGTGATGGTGAAATCAGTTGTTTCTTTTGGGTTTAACTCTTTCGCCTCAACGACAGCAGCTTTCTTTTTTAGCAATTTGGTGATTTTTTTACGCTCATCCAGCTTTTCATATGGTGCCAATAACACGAGAATGGTATAGGGCGCTGGCTTTTCTAAATAAGCTTCTAATACAGAAAGCTCATGCTCAATCTTTTCCTTTTTCTTTTCAGCTGTAAGAAAATAAGGATTCTTGATCACGACGAGACGTCTTTCTCCCATAAACGGAAATGTTTCTGCATCCGTTACAGCCTGTTCAAGCGGCACTTCTTCCATATCGAAGACGGAGTAATTAAAATCCTTCGTTTCTTCGTCTACTACAGCTTGTCTCAATTTAGCAGCGGTTTCTTGCAGTAAATATGTTTCTTTCCCATATAAGCAATAAACGGGATGGATATCCCCTCGTTTTAAATTGTTCCATACATCAAAGACCATCAATTGAATCCCTCTCTTTCACTTCCTCCTCTATCCTAAAGTGTGTGAAGACATTAGTAAAGAGGAAGCTGAAAGTGCCGCCTCCTCATTTATAGTAAACGTCCGGCGCAAGCTCCCGGGTCAGCCTGCTGTCAGACGATATTCATAAAATGATCATAAAATGGAAAACGGTTACTTTACCTTCTAGCAATTCCAAATGAGTTCAAGTATACTAAAATTAGCCAGGAGGGATGAAAATGAATGAATTTGAAAAAAATGTTCAAAGCAAGCGGAATGATGTGACCGACTCAGCCGTTGGTTTTATCGTCACATTCGGATTTTTCGCCTCAATGTTTATTTTGGCAACCATTATACACCTCGTTGGATCTTAACTTCATGAAGGTTACATGACTGCCGTTTTGGCAGTTTTTTTATTGAGTTTGTAAGATATCATATGGAGGGTGTGTGTAAAACGTTCCTTCCTCATTGAGAAATTCATATGTCACGCTCCCGTTGATATCTGTACGATACACCTTCATTTGCTGGTCCTTTAATTTCTTCAAAACTTCCTGATGTGGATGCTGATAACGATTGCGTTCACCTGCTGAAATGAGTGCATGTGAGGGCTTGAGATGTTGAAGCCATTCTTCGCTTGTTGACCCTTTACTCCCGTGATGTCCAACCTTTAAGATATCTGCCCGCAGATGAGGAAAGGCTTCTATAATGTCTCGCTCCCCTTCTTGTTCAAGGTCTCCAGTGAGCATAAACCGCTTCCCGCCTAGAGTAAATGTCAAAACGAGTGAATCATTATTCTTACTTGTCACTTGATCACGCGATGGATGAAGAACTTCAAATATTTGCTCTCCAATCTGAAGCTGATCTCCTCTCTCTAATTCATCAATCATGATCCCTTGATCAGCTGCTTCTTTTAACAGCTCCGCATCCTCTGGACTCCGTGCAAAGCCTTTCGGAATAGCCAGCCGCTTTACTTTATTTCGTTTGATTAAACGAGCTGCTTCTCCCATATGATCTTGATCCGCATGTGTAAGAATAAGAACATCAAGTTTTGCTATACCTTTAGAATGCAGAAACGGGATCAGCGTTTGATCACCGATCGAAGACACTTTACGCCTTTTTTTCCACGGTTCTTCTTCAAAAGAAAGTCTGCCTCCTGTATCCACAAGCAGGTGCCCCTTTCGATAGGGCAGCTGAATAAACAAACTATCCCCCTGTCCTACATCCAGCATCGTCACTTCCCCTTTTTCGAAAAAATTCGGGGTGAAATAGTGTGCACTCAAGACACCAATAAGAAAAAGGATCGGCAGTGCATAGGATTTCACAGAAGTTTTGCACTCCATCACAAATAACAGAACAATTAAGGCGCTTACCTCAAGAAGAATATGCCACCAAGCAGACTTCATAAAAATCAAGTTGAATTCATCAAAAACAGCCATATAGGCTGACAATTGATGACTAAGCTGAATCACCGAATCAAGCAGCTGAAACAATGTTTGTCCAAGCGGAAGATAAATGGTAGTGAGAATAAAAAAGAGTAAGGATAGCGGCATAACGACCGTCGTATATAAAGGAACAAATATCATGTTCAAAGGTACGCTCAGTAAAGAGAATTGGTGAAAATGATATAAAAGAACAGGAAGTGAAGCAAGCTGTGCAATAAAGGAAATCAGGAATAATTGCATGACTGAACTTTTTGCTTTTGATAAAATCCTAGTCGATAACAAAATAAAAAACGTGACCGCGAATGAAAGCTGAAATCCGATATCAAATAAATAAAGAGGATGAATTGCTAATAAGAGTAAAAACGTTGCACTTAATACTACAGCAGAAGGCTGTTTCATTTCTTTTGGCAGACTAGTCATCACTAAATAGATTCCTGCCATGAGGCAAGCTCTTAAAACAGATGGTGCAGCACCTGTCAAACAAGCATAAATTGGAAGAAAGCATAATAGAAGAATACGTGCTGTCTCTCTTGTCACGCCCGCACGAAGGAGACACCAAAATAAACATGCAAGAAGCGTTTGTACATGCAATCCTGAGATCGCTAGTAAATGAATAATGCCAAGCATTTGATAATCTCTTAATGTATCAGGGTCTATCAACTCACGATCGCCAAAAATAAGTGCCTGTACAATGCCAACAGAGTGTTTAGGCACATGATCTTCTAAAAATTTCAACCCCTTTTGCCTTATCACTTGAAGATAATAGGAAGAACTGTCTTTTTTTGTACAGTTTTTGATCGACTGTGGCAGAAAAATGGCGTCAATGCCTTTTGATTTTAAAAATTGATCGTATTGAAACCCGTTAGGAATGGTTGCGTGCTTTGCTGGACGAACATCACCTGTCATGTGACAGCTCATACCAGGTTCTACCTCTTTTAATGCCTCTTTTTCACGCTCTGTTTGAATTGTATAAAAAGTGGCTAGTTGTTCATGTTCTGTTGAAACAGTTGCTGAAAAACGATTGCCATCTGTTTTCGGAATACTTTCAATCACAACGGAACCAGATAGGAATTTTTCTAGTACGGGTTGATCCGTTTCAAGAGACTCATGAATCATAAAAATGAGTATATAGACAGCACCGCATAGGCTGACCATTAAAAAGAGCTGAGGCATTTTTTTCAGTAGGCTGAGAAGTAATATGATGAGAAGAAAGAGAAGGAAATACATATGAAGATGATATGCAGCCAGAGCAATTCCAACAGCTGCTGAAATTGCCCCAAACGGCAAATATTTAAACATAGGAAGTAAATAATTGATTCGCCTTCTCATGCATATCGCGAATTTCTGTTTCGCTAAGTCCTGATTCACTCAGCTTCCCAATTAAATCTGCAACAAAGGCCAATTTTTCTTGATTTTTTAAGTCGATGATCATTTCATCTAATTCAACTTGCTCTGTTTGAACACCCGCCTGCTCGAATAAATCAATCGCATATGGATGATTTTTATAATCCTTTGCATAGTACACTGTTCGTATGCCCGCTTGAATGATGGCTTTACAGCACTGTAAACAAGGAAAATGTGTGACATATATTTCAGCATCAGCTGTAGGTGCACCAAATTTGGCACATTGTAAAATAGCATTCATTTCCGCATGGATGGTGCGAACACAGTGATGATCAATGACATAGCACCCTACATCCGCACAATGAACATCACCGGCAATGGAGCCATTATACCCCCCTGCAATGATGCGCTTGTCCCTTACGATGGTCGCCCCAACAGCTAACCGCTCACAGGTGCTTCGTAAAGCAAGCAAATGGCTTTGTGCCATAAAATATTGATTCCATGAAATTCTTTCCACGAGCTGATCCCTCCAGAATGATGGTTGATATTAAGTGTACATGCCTTTCTTCTCTACCGTCAATTCTACTTCACGGTCAATTGACTTTTCAGCCGTTCAATCGTCTTTTCCCCAAAACCTGAAATGTTTCGCAAGTCTTCAATTTGTTGAAATTCTCCGTGTTCCTCTCTATACGAAATGATGGCTTCGGCTTTAGCTGGTCCTATGCCGTTAATGGTTTGTAATTCGGCTGCATCGGCCTGATTGACATTCACACCCTCACTCTTTTCAACGCCCGTTGATGCGTCAGCTGATGCTGTTTGCGTTTCTCTTTCCGCTTCCCCCTGCTTCCGAACATAAATCATCATACTATCCTCTAATTTAGCTGCTTGGTTGATTTCAATCGAGTCTGCTTTGCTGGTAAAGCCTCCTGCCCTTTGAATCGCTTCCTCTACCCGAGCATCAGATTGAAACGTATAAACACCTGGCTTCCTTACAGCTCCTTTGACCTCTACAAAAATCGTCGATGGCTCTTTTTCTGTCTTTTCTTGTTTGTCTTCTAATGTGACTTGTATGTCTTTATTTTCCTTCAATACACTTGGCTCTCTGCTGCCCTCTCCTTTTCCAGTGAAAAAGAAGAAACTGAAGATGATCACGACTATGAGTCCAGCGGCGATATAAAGACTGTATTTTTTTAATGAAATGAGTCGTTTCACTTACTCACGCTACTTTCAATCATATTTTTCTACTGCTCAACATACTGTTTAGAAGATAACAGATCCTATGCGTCTAAGGAGGGAGAACGTTTGAATATAGGGTTAATCGGTACAGGAAACATGGGTACCATACTTACTGAGGCATTTATTGAATCAAAGGCAGTCAATCCCTCATCGATCACCATTACAAACCGAACCATTGAAAAAGCGTTCAATATAAAAAAGAACCATCCAGAGCTTGAAGTAACGAAACAGCTTTCAGGGGCTGTCACGAATAAAGATTTCATTTTTGTTTGTGTCAAACCACTTGATATTTATCCACTTTTAAAAGAGCTGAGCCCTCTTTTAACGGAGCAGCAAACCATTGTCATCATTACCAGTCCGGTTCATCCTGAACAGCTTCAGGATATCGTTCCTTGTCAAACAGCCAGGTTGATTCCAAGCATTACAAACCGCGCTTTATCAGGCGCATCACTTTTAACTTTTGGTTCATCATGCAATGCCGCGACGAAAACTGCGTTAAGACAGTTAGCTTCGTGCATTTCAACACCTATCGAGATCCATCATTCAATTACTAGAGCGGCTTCCGATATTGTCAGCTGCGGACCTGCTTTTATCAGTTTTCTCGTTCAGAAAATGATTGAAGCAGCCGTAGAAGAAACGGATATTTCTAAAGAAGAAGCCACCACCTTATCAGAGGATATGCTTGTTGGTCTTGGCCGTTTGATTGAAAAAAGAGTCTATACCCTTCCGACACTGCAAGACAAAGTATGTGTGAAAGGCGGCGTCACTGGTGAAGGCATTAAAGCACTTGAAGCTGGTGTGCAAGATATGTTTCACCGTCTCTTTCAAAACACTCATGAAAAATTCGATGAAGATCTAGAAGCGGTTGCGCATCAATATCCTCCAAGTGTGTTCACTGATGATCGCAGAAATTAATCATCTTTGCAACAAGCGAAAAAAGGGTTTTAAAAAACCATCGTTCTATTAAACGATGGTTTTTGGTTTCTTAGCTGAGATGAAATATCTTTCGGCGAATTCACCGGGGGCTTCATTTGTAAAATCAGCAGTCACTTCTATTTGTTCAAAGCCAGCGGACTCAAGGAACGCTGAATATGTTTCAAATGGAAATGTGCGCTGTTCATGTGTCTCATCATAACGCTGATACATGTCTCCGTCTTTTACAAAAAAGCTTAAATCATGTATGACCGAATACATGTCGTCCCCTTTATCACTCTGCCAAATATAGCTGATCTCTTCATCCTGATCTGCATAAGTCGAACCTGGGAATACCTCTTCCATTTTATAAGGCGTATGAACATCAAAAAGTAAAACCCCATCTGCCTCTAAAAGCTGAAACATGTTTTTAAAGGTTTTTTTGACGTCATTTTCGTTTTTTAAGTAATTCAAGGAATCACAGCAAATAACGGCTGCCTGGAAGGCTTGCTCAAAGCCCGTAACCTCTCTCATATCTTGATGTAAAAATTGAATCGACTGCTTTTTCGCCTGCGCTTTTTGCTGCGCAAAGGCCAGCATTTCTTCACTGAGGTCAATTCCTGTGACCTTGTGGCCCTTTTCAGCTAACCGAAGAGAAATCTCTCCAGTTCCACAGCCTACATCGATGATGGCAGCATTCGGCTTCATATATTGCTGGATCCACTGAACCCATTCATCATAAGGTGCATGTGCCATGAGCTCGTCATACACACCTGCAAACCCTTGATAAATCATGAGTTAATGCCAAGTGAAAGCGTTTCTCTCGGCGCATCTCCCCATAGCTTTTCTAGATTGTAGTATCCTCTTTCTTCTTTGTGGAACACATGGGCAATGACATCACCTAGGTCAATCAATACCCATCTTGCTTCATCAAAGCCTTCCATCTTCTTCACTTCGATTCCGCTTTCCTCTGCAAGATGTTTTACTTCTCTTGCAATGGCTTGCACTTGTTTATCAGAATTCCCGTGACAAATGAGAAAATAATCCGCAACAAGTGAGATTCCTTGCATATTAAGGGCAATAATATCCTCAGCCCGTTTATCATCGCATGCTCCAGCTGCGACGTTTAAAATTGATGATGAATCCATCCAAAATTCCTCCTTAGTTGTTCTTATGCACAAGCGAATTGTAAGTAGCAAGCGTATCTGGAAAGACTGGCTGATTCTTTTTCATTAGAAAACTGATGGTGTTTTTTAATGATTGGATCAGTGCACGATCTAGATCATTTTCTGCTAATTCCCTTACTTCTTCGACACCAGGGAAATGACGTCCTGGTTCAATATAATCTGCGACATAAATGACTTTTTCAAGTAAGGTCATGCCTGGTCTGCCGGAAGTATGAAATTCAATAGCTGTTAACACATCTTGATCGTCAATTCCAGCTTCTTTTTTGACCAAATACGCACCAACCGGGGCGTGCCAAAGCTCGGGCGAATATTCAAGCAATAAAGGGTTCATCTGTTCTTTTTGGATAATCCCCTTCATTTCTTCTTTTGGCCTAAATTTCGCATAATCATGAAAAATAGCGGCGATCTCTGCTTTTTTCACATCTGCACCGAACCGTTCCGCTAATGAAATGGCTGTCTCCATGACTCCAAGTGTATGTGTATATCTATGCTCTGTTAACTGCTCTTTGACACAGTTCAATGCTTCTTCACGATTCATATAAATGATGCTCCTTTATATAACGCTCAACAGCTTTCGGAATCAAATAATCGACAGGGTTCCCCTGCTCTATTCGCTGCCTAATCAATGTCGATGATACATCAAAAGCTGGAACATCTGCAAATAAAAGAGGATATGCCGTACTTCCAACGTAACCCGGCCTTTTCATCCCAATAAAGGTGATCATTTGAAGCAAATCATCGATCCGATGCCATTTTGGCAAATATTCGACCATGTCCGCTCCTATCATAAAAAAGAACTGATCTTCTGGATGACGCTTCTTTAACAGATTCACTGTATCTACCGTATAAGACGGACCCTCCCGCTCCATTTCAATAAGCTCGAGCCGAAAATTTGGATTTGATTGAATCGCCGCCTCCACCATTTTTATGCGGTGATGACTATCTGCACGTTTTCGTCCAGTTTTATGAGGAGGCATATGGTTTGGGATAAACCAAATTTCATCAAGCCCCACTTGAATCCGCACCTCACTTGCCATCAGCAAATGCCCGTTATGGGGAGGATCAAACGTACCGCCGAACAACCCTATTTTTTTCATATCGCATCCACCTTTACGGCAGCTTAATTTGTTTATTTTCCTTAGATTCTTTGTAAAGGACAATCACATTTCCGATCGTTTGAACGAGCTCAGCCTTTGCACCTTTTACAAGTGCTTTCGCAACTTCTGTTTTGTCCTCGTCACAATTTTGCAATACGCTGACCTTTAACAGTTCTCTTGCTTCAAGCGCCTCGGAAATTTGCTTGACCATATTGTCATTTACCCCGCCTTTTCCAACTTGAAAAATAGGTGATAAATGATGTGCTTGTGCACGTAAAAAACGTTTTTGCTTACCTTTTAACATGGTGTTCCTCCTAATTTCTCTATGACAATTGACTTCATTTTTCCGGCGTCAGGTGTAATGCCTGTCCACAGTTCAAAGGCTCTTACTGCTTGTCCGACAAACATGCCAACCCCATCCACTGTTTTCAAGCCTAAACCTGCTGCTTCCCTAAGCAGTTTTGTTTCTATTGGATTATACACAATATCACAAACGACCGCTGTTTTTTTTGCGTTCGCTAAAGAAATCGGGGTTTCTTCAACATTCGGATACATGCCGATCGAGGTCGTATGAATGATGACATCATATCCCCCAAGCCGCTCTTCTGCTGCATTTAATGTGATTGCTTGAGATGTGATTTTTCCCTCTGCAGTTTCAATTAAAGCTTCAGCTTTTTCAATGGTGCGGTTCGTAATATCAAAGCTCTTCGGTGCATACTGAGCAATTGTCGTATAAATCGCTCTTGCGGCTCCGCCAGCACCAATCAAGAGAAATGACAGCTCTGATAACGGCTGATCCAAGGCTTCAAGCAATGAATGAAGAAAGCCTTCTCCATCTGTATTGTACCCAACGAGCTGATCCCCTTCGCGCCGCACCGTATTGACGGCACCGAGGCGTTCAGCTGTCACATCAATTTTGTCAAGGTACTTCATGATTTCTACCTTGTGCGGAACAGTGACGTTAATGCCGCTGATTCCTAACGCCTTCATGCCGCTAATCGCATCTTTCAGGTCATCATTTTCTACTTGAAAGCCATGATAATGTCCATCAATTCCAGCGTCCTTTAGTGCTGCATTATGAATATCCGGAGACATTGAGTGGCCAACAGGGTTACCGATTACTCCGTATAAAGGTTTCAAGGTCTCTCCCCCTTTGAACATTTAAATTAACGAACGTCTCATAAACACATGAACGCCTTTTGGCGCATAAACTTTGATTTGCTTGCCCGCATCATTTGCAGTAACCCAGCCTAAACCTGAAAAGACGATGTCGATTTTTGGCTGATCAATGGTAAAGGTATGCGGAACGAGCGGCGGGAAATCTTCCATTCCCTCTTTTGATGGCGGTGACAGCAGTTCCCCTGCATGTTTTTCATATAAATCATCTGCGTTCTCGAGCTTTGTCCGGTGAATGTTCAGCTCATTTGGCATATAGCACACAAATGATGTTCTGCCGCCTTTTACATAATCAAATCGAGCCAGTCCGCCAAAATAAAGCGTTTGTGCTTCATTTAATTGGAACGTTCTCGGTTTCAATTCTTTTTTCGGCGTTAAAATCTTCAGGTCATTTTTGCTGACATAGTGCGCCATTTGATGGCGGTTGATGATGCCCGGCGTATCGAATAAAGCAGACCCGTCATCAAGCGGGATTTCAATCGCATCAAGTGTAGTACCTGGATATTGGGATGTAGTAATGACGTTCTCTTCGCCAGATACTTCTTTGATGATTCGATTGATAAATGTTGATTTTCCAACATTCGTACAGCCGACGACATAGACATTTCTTCCCTCGCGGTAATGATCGATCGCTTCCATCACCTCAGGCACACCCTGGCCTCTGCTTGCACTGATCAAGAAAACATCGATAGGGTTTAATCCGTTTTCCTTTGCTTCCCGTTTCATCCAATGAATTAGACGATCTTTTTTCACGGATTTCGGTAAAATATCCACTTTGTTGCCGACAAGTAAAATCGGATTACCGCCGACAATACGGTTCAGCCCATTGATCCAGCTTCCGTTAAAGTCAAAAATATCAACGACCTTCACAATGAGAGAATCTGTCTCTCCAATGCTGTGCAATATATTTAAAAAGTCGTCCTCTGTTAAAGAAACATCTTGAATCTCATTGTAGTTCTTTAACCTAAAACAGCGCTGACAGATCACATCTTCTTTCAATAGAGATGCTGCCGGCGCATATCCTAATTGATCTTTATCTTCCGTCTGAATGGCTACACCGCAGCCAATACAAACAACCTTTTCCATTATTACTCTTCCTCCCACTGAATGTGGCCCTTACGCTTTAAGGCTCCTAAAATTCTGCGTTCAATCTGCCTGTTAAACTTTGTGAAAAATCCGTCCGAGGCAGCAACAGGAACGACCAAAATCGTATGGAAGCCATGACGATTCCCGCCAAGAACATCTGTCATGAGCTGATCCCCAATGACAACCACATCTTCTTTTTTCAACTGCATATCAGCGACTGCCTTATTAAAGGCTCTTCCCATAGGCTTTCTCGCTTTATAGATAAACGGGATATGAACCGGTTCAGAAAAAAGCTTGACCCTTTTTTCATTATTGTTTGATACAATCGTCACTTGTATCCCGTGATCTTTCATTTCTTGGAACCATTCAATTAAGCGCGGTGTCGCACTTGGACGGTCCCATTCTACTAGTGTGTTATCTAGATCGGTAATAATTCCTTTTACATTTCGTTCTTTTAATTTTTGCGGTGAAATGTGGAAAATACTTTTCACAAATTCATCCGGTAAGAAATACTTCTTTAGCACAATTTGCACCCTTTCTTCCATTGGTTTTCAGCGATTGTGTCGAATCAAATCACAATTTGTCTGTCTATCGAATACAATGAAAAAGTTTTCGACATATGATGAGGCCCTTCAACAGGTGTGGATAATTTTACACACATTATCCACCTATATTTCATCATGCTTTCATTCAATTATAAACACTCTACCCACAAGTTATCCACTTAACCATGTGGATAACAGAACGATTGTTCTTGTTTCCCATTCATGGTAGATTAAAGGTACTTCAAAGACAGTCGATCAACCTATGATGATATGTCTTTTCCTCAAATTTTATGCCAACTTTTTCAGGGGAGGTGTTTTTCCCATCATATGGGTTTCTAGTATGAAAAAGCTGTCAGATGATTTACTTATAGAATCGTATTATAAAGCAAATGAAATGAACTTAAATCGCGACTTCATTGAATTAATTGAGACAGAAATGAAAAGACGTTCGCTCGGGCATATGCTCTCTGTTTCCTCTTAATTCCATATCACAGGAACCATGCCTCCCGAGCACTCTCCTTTTTTAAACTCAGGTGACTGATATTATATCACTTGCGCTATAGGCTTACTACTATTTTCCGTAAAAAACACCCCTTCTGATGAAAGAAGAGGTGTCTTAATTGCAAGGCTGTTCATTCCAAAACCATAACCCTCCGCCTACGACTAAAATGACCACAAGGAACACAACAAGAAAAGCGTAACCGATTCCTGCTCCTTGTGCTGGATAAGGCGAACACGCAGGGTAAGGATAAGGACATCCCCACATATCAGTTACCTCCTTCTAGGAAGATATACTGTTAGACTATGCTGGATGGATGGTCTTGTTTAGGCAGATGGCCATCATTTAAAAATGTTTGATGACATCACGCTCTTTGATTTCGTTATAAATAATTCTCGCCCCTTTTGGTGTCATATGATTGCCAGAAGGGTCGATCAAGCCTGACTGAATCAGGGCATGATCACTATCTTCTCCAGCTTCTCGGATGAAAGCTTTCCAGTTGTCGACAAGCGGCACCTGCTCATCCTTCGCTACTTCTCTTGTGATGTCATTATAAGAGTTTTGCCAAGCTCTTGCCCCGCCTCTCCCGGCAAAATAAGATGACTTATACCTGGAGTAATAATACAAGCCCTTTTTCCCGCCTTCTACAACAGGCACACAGGTCATGAGAATCGGGGTAATGCCTTCTTTTCTACTTTCAGAAATGAAGTAGGTTAAATTTTCTTTAAACCGTTTTTTCGTCACTCGGGGATGTTTCCCGTCTAAAATCGCCGCATCATTCGTACCGAACATGATGAGGACGTAAGTTGGTTTCTGTTTTAAAATATCCTGCTCAAAGCGCAGTTTCGCGTCTTCAGTCGTCTGCCCGCCAATGCCTGCATTCTTCACTTGAATTTGGCCGCGCTCGACGTTTTTCATGAGATTCACCCATTTTTCAGATGTTGGATAATCTCGAAAGTCCCAGTTTGATCCTCTTGTATTGCTGTCACCAAATGCAATGACGCTTTCTTGTACTGGCTTAGAGCACCCAGCAGCAACACATAATAGGATGAAAAGGAAAACATATTTCTTCACAACATTCACCTCCAAAAGCCCTCTTCATATAGTAAACGACAAGACTTTTGGTTTCAATGAATGAATGTTTTTGACGAATGCTGCCTATTGAATCTGAACAGGCATATATGCTTTGTCGTGGTGCAGCAGTTCACTTACTTTTACAAATTCATAGCCCCTCTTCTTCAACTCAGGAATCACTTGTTTCAATGCTTCTACCGTTTGCTTGCGATTTCCCCCGCCATCATGTAAAAGGATAATATCGCCGCCTTGAATATGATCAATAATTCGGCTTGCAATTTTAAATGCGCCTGGTCTTGACCAGTCCTTCGGATCTTGCGTAAAGGACCACATGACCACATCGTACCCTTGCTTTGACAGAATGCGGAATGATTTCATTGTTAAGCGTCCACCAGGAGGGCGAAATAATAAGGGACCGCCAGGCTGGAGTGAAGCGATATGAGCCGCTGATTCTTTTAATTCCCGCTTGATCTCCTTTGACGACAAAAGGTCAAAATACGTATGATTCATCGTATGATTGCCGAGTTCATTCCCTTCGTCCACAATCCGTTCTGCGATCATTGGATAAGCATGGATTCTGCTCCCTATCACAAAAAAGCTTGCATTCACTTGATGCTCCTTCAGCACATCTAATATTTGATTTGTATACACTGGATGAGGTCCATCATCAAAGGTGATCGCAATCTTTTTCCGTTCCGCTCTCATGTCCCAAAAGGCACGTCCCGTTTTTTCAAGATCGACTCGTTTTAATGTATGTGCCTCTACTTCATTAGGAACAAAAGCACCTAGCAGCCATATACACATCAAGATATGCAGCCCTCTCATTCGACCGCCTCCTCCACCGAACATCATTACCGATAAATTGCCCGCTTTCGCATCAATTCATGCAAGCTTCATGGTGATATCTGCTTCTTTTTCAAATAAAAAAAGCCGGCCATATTGGCCCGCTCTTTGTTTCACGTTTGGTTTCTCTCTTCAACTGTCGAACGTTGCTTAGAATTCATACAGACACTCTCCTTCTTGGATTTGATTTTGAGCCCATAATAATTTCTGATAATACTGGTTGGACTTTTTGTATTGTTGAGAGGCTTCTAAGGCTGTCGCAATTTCTAGTGAGATATCCTCTATATAAGAGTATAGGCTAAGTTTTTCCAAATAATCAATGGTTTTTTGCAGTTGGTCTTCATTGATTTCCTGAACATATAAAGCATCCAGATACTCAAACATATGACAGAACAGCTGGTCTTCATGCTTCTTTGCAGCCAATTTCCCATCTTCTAATATGCGCAGGGCATCCGCCTGTTCATTCTGTCTAAAAAGCAGCTTCGCCAGCGTATAAAGCGTATGCGGAAGCGTTGGGAGCAGCTCTTTGCGGGCAAGATCAGCGGATTCCGTTAAATATCGTTCCGCTTCCTCTCTATAGCCAAGCTCGCCATAACATTTTCCTAAATTATAGAGCGCTGAACTGTATATGCGCGGGTGATCAATTTGAGATGCGAGCTGTTTTGCCTTTTTTAAATGAGGCAGCGCCCGGTCTTTTCGTTTTAAATCTTGATAATTTCCTGAGATGACAAAGAGACATTGAATGATGCGAATCGTATACGCATCATGCTGATCGTATATTTCCAGCGCCTTTAAAATATGGTGCATGGAGACATGTGTTTGTTTCATTATATAGTAGGCTTCTGCCACTTTAAAATGAAACTCTGCCTGCTCAATATCATCAAATACCATGGACAGCTGCTTTTCTGCGACTCGATAATATTTGACGGCTTCTAAATATTCTTTTTGACTAAATTCATGCATGCCACGAAAAAATGCATGGTAATAATGCAGCATATCAGATAACTCATGATTGGAGTTTTCGATTTTATCGACTAGATTAGATACTGAGAAAGGTTGATATTTTGAAGGGTGTATATAGTCAAGCATGATTTGGTGCCGAAAACACATGAGCTGATAATAAATCAGTAAATGCTGGTCCTCTTCCATCTGTTCAATTTCCGCTTCAACTTCCGCTTTCAAGATTTCCGCATCTGGAACACTGAACTGCCGTATCATTCGATACCATTCATTAATTTTCATACCTACATGTGAAGATAGAACCTTCCCCATGTTCCGAAATTACCCCTTCCTTTTCGGTCTAATATTACATATTTTAGCACGCTTCTTGACCGCCAAGCACCGCAAAGAAACCGCAAACATAAAAAAGAGACGAACTGAAGCACGATTTTTTTGAAAAAGATGATTTTTTCATCGTACAGACACAGACAATCCCTCCTTCACATACATTTGAGGATATAGGCAGCGGCCTAAACATGGTGGAGGTGAAAATCGTGGCAGGAGTATTTACAGCGATGGGATTGATGGTCAAAGAATTGGTGTTTTTAGTGTCCTATGTCAAAAACAATGCCTTTCCACAGCCCCTTTCTGGAGATGATGAAAAAAAATACTTAGCCCTCATGGCACAGGGCGATGAACACGCAAGAAACATGCTGATTGAACATAACCTTCGGCTCGTCGCCCATATTGTAAAGAAATTTGAAAATACCGGGGAAGACGCTGAAGACCTCATCTCCATCGGGACGATCGGACTCATTAAAGCCATCGAAAGCTATTCCTCTGGAAAAGGAACAAAGCTGGCAACGTATGCGGCGCGGTGTATTGAAAATGAAATTCTCATGCACTTACGCGCGCTCAAAAAAACAAAAAAGGACGTCTCCTTGCATGACCCCATCGGTCAGGATAAAGAAGGCAACGAAATTTCATTAATTGATGTCTTAAAATCCGAAAATGAAGATGTGATCGATACCATTCAGCTCAACATGGAGCTTGAAAAAGTAAAGGAGTATATCGACATTCTCGACGGCCGAGAAAAAGAAGTGATCGTCGGCCGGTTCGGCCTTGATTTAAAGAAAGAAAAAACGCAGCGGGAAATAGCCAAAGAGCTTGGGATATCGCGGAGCTATGTGTCACGTATTGAGAAGCGCGCGCTGATGAAGATGTTTCATGAGTTTTACCGGGCGGAGAAGGAAAAACGGAAACGGGAGAAAGGGAAGTGAGCGGAAAACTTCATAGAGGACTACTTTTCAATAAAAACAGGCCCTCATAAGGTCTGTTTTTATTTTGCCCTTCAAATCTGAAAAGTATATAATTAATATACTTGTATGACAAATAACAATACCTATTGAAAGGAGTGATTTTTATGAAATTCAATCCTGTTTCTAATAAAAAATTATATATACAGATTTATAATCAAATCCTTTCAGAAATACAGTTAGGCTCTTTTAAAGTAGGAGATAAACTTCCTTCTGAAAGAGAACTATGTGAACAATTTGGCGTCAGCCGTGCACCGGTCAGGCAAGCTCTCAGTGCATTAGAAATGAATGGTGTCATTTACTCCCGTCAAGGAGAAGGTGTGTTCGTTAAAAATACGACCATCACCACTGAAGGGACTCTTTCTATGAAATCAGCATCTCCTGAAGATATTGTGGAAGCCCGAATGCACATTGAACCTTTAATTATCCATTTTGCCGCTTTGAGAGCGACCGATCAAGAGATTGAGGAGCTTAAACAGACGATAAAAAAAATGGAAGAAGAAACACGGTCGGGTGTATATGTTCCTGAAACCGACGAACAACTACATATGGGCATTGCAAGAGCGTCACATAACGATTTATTTGTTACCTTTATGTCTTCTATTACGAATGCTATGAAACAACAGGAA
Source organism: Bacillus sp. FSL R5-0712 (assembly GCF_038593285.1). Taxonomy (NCBI): domain Bacteria; kingdom Bacillati; phylum Bacillota; class Bacilli; order Caryophanales; family Bacillaceae; genus Bacillus; species Bacillus sp. FSL R5-0712. The sequence continues at coordinate 2,357,122 of NZ_CP151981.1, forward strand.
ATGTGGAGATTTATTCGTGATCGGACTGTTACTCGTTCAGATTATCGAGAGATCAACTTTCAAGAGCACAAAATGATTATAAAAGCACTAGAAGAGCGGAACGCATCAGAAGCCGTAACACGGATGACTGACCATATGCAAAATTTATATGATCGCTACTGGAAAAGCTAATCTCTCCGCTTATACACATTTTAAAAAAAGTTCTTTTAAAACAAATAAAGGCGTCTAACCGCAAGTCGAACTTGTGAGTTATGCGCCTTTGTTTTTCATTTCAACGTTTTTTTGATTCTAAGCATTTTTCGCATATTCCGTATAAAACCTTAACACCTTCACATCCATGAGCTGTATCAATCATTTCCTCACATTCTTTGCACACAATCGTGTTTTGCGGCACATTTGATTTCTTTTCCATCCTCATATCAGCTCCTTCGTTTTGATATTGTTTTTCGCTTAAACACTTTTACCATTGTTCTTTGTGAATGAAATGGACTCTTCGATGCTGGATTTGTTGTTTGCTTTGACGACCAGTGCTTTTCCTGACTGTTTCACTAAGAGTACAATAATAAGAGAAGCAAATATCATGCTGATACCTAAGAAAATCATACTTATGTGAAAAGAACCTGTTACATCTTTAATATATCCGACTATATAAGGTCCAAAAAATCCACCAAGATTTCCAATACTATTAATCAATGCGATGGCCCCACCCGCTGCTGCGCCTGTTAAAAAAGATGGGGGGATTGCCCAAAATGGAGAATAAGCGCCAAAAGCTCCACACAATGCGATTGTTAAAAATACAAATGACAAGATCACACTTGTGCTAGCAATAAAACTACTTATGATCATAGCAATCGCACTAACAGTTAAACAGGCAGATACATGCCAGCGTCTTTCATTTTTCTTGTCAGAATGATTCCCAACTAGCACCATGACCAAAATGGCAAAGGTGTACATAAGACCCAAAAGCCACCCCATCCCTTGAGTACTCAAAGAAATTGTGTCAGATAACCCCTTTGAGATCGTCGGTAAGAACATGTTAATACCGTAGAACCCAACCATCCAGCAGAAATAGCCTGCCGATAAAATGAGTACATCTCGATCTTTTAAAGCTTGAACGAAGGTATACCGCTTGACTTGTTCTTTTTCAAGTCTTTCTTTTGTTGTGACATGAATAAGCCACTCTTTCTCATCATTATTCAACCACTTTACTTCTTCAATTTTGTCATCTAGATAAAAAAAGGCAATGACACCAAGAATAAGAGCTGGGATGGCTTCTAAAATAAATAACCACTGCCAGCCGGACATATCCAGCCAATTCACCCCTAAGAGGAAGGTTGAGAGCGGAGCGCCAACTGCATTTGCCCCTGGGATTGCCAGCATAAATCCAGCGATGGCTTTGGCGTGGTGTTTTGTTTGATAGAAACCGCTCAAATAAAACACCATACATGGATAAAAACTGGCCTCTGCTGCGCCTAATAAGAAACGCGCCGTGTAGAACTGCCATGGTTCTTGTACAAAAGCCATTAAAATCGCAATAATTGCCCAAGTCACCATAATTCTGCTGATCCATTTTCTAGCACCTATCTTCGACATAATCGCACTGCCCGGAACCTCTAGTAAAAAATAACCTAAAAAGAAAATTCCCGCCCCGAGTCCAAATACAGCATTTGAAAATCCTAAATCTTCATTCATTTGCAGAGCAGCAAATCCGATGTTCACACGATCTAAAATGGCGATAACAAAACATAATGACAAAAACGGGATTAGTCGAAGTGTAACCTTACGAGTCGTAGATCTCTCCAATGCTTGTTGATTCAAGCTGATTCCCCCTTAACATAGCTTTGTCTGACTATACTTGTGAGCTCTCACGTTATAAAGCGCTTACAAATATGCAACTGATAGAAAAGAGTGAGGCATAGTCTATGCCCAACTCCATTCATATCACTAGTCCATATGCGAACCACCATTAATATCTATCTCTTCCCCTGTGATATAGGAGGCTTCTTTCGCCGCTAGGAACGCAATAGCAGCCGCAATTTCTTTCGTTTCACCTGGGCGGCCAATCGGTATACTGTCAATCACCTTTTTTGCTTCGCCATTAGAAAGCGACTTCCAGATATCAGTATTCACTAGACCTGGAGCTACACAATTGACAGTGATTCCATCCTTTCCTACTTCACGGGCAAGGTTTTTGGAAAAGCCTAGGACGGCGGCTTTGGAAGCAGAGTAATGCGCACCGCCAAATACACCGCCTCCTCTTTTGGCTGATACAGAAGACAGGTTGATAATACGGCCATATCTTTGTTTTTTCATCGTTTCTAGAACTGCTTGTGTACACAAGAACAAACCGAACATATTCACACTGAATATTCTTGTCATATCCTCTAGTGTCATGTCCTGAACTGTTACTTTTTGAGAAATACCTGCGTTATTCACTAATATGTCAATTCTGCCGAATGACACAAGTGTTTCTTTCACCATCTGGTCAATCGATTCTTTATTTGTGACATTTACTTCTATACCGATTGCTTTACCACCGGCATTTTTAATCGCTTCTACAGTACACTGAATTCCCTCTTGATTGATATCTGCTACAACGACTGAAGCGCCCTGCTCGGCTAGAGTGAATGCGATGGTTCTCCCAATTCCCTTTTCAGAACCGCTGCCTGTTACGATCGCAACTTGATTTTTTAGGGTAAACATGGCTAATTCCTACTTTCCTATGAAATTATTCAGCATTTCTTTAGCTGTTTTGATTATATTTTCGATGGTAATGCCATTGATCTCCAAAAGCTTTTCATAAGGTGCGGATTCTCCAAAACGATCTTGCACACCGATTCGTTTGACTCTCCCCCGGCCTTCCTCTGCCACTATCTCACATACAGCACTGCCTAATCCGTTTAGAATATTGTGATCCTCTATAGTAATAATAGGTCCAATATTCAGACACTCCATGACAGCTTCTCGATCTAAAGGCTTGATCGTATGCATATCTAAGAGGGTTGCATAAATACCTTGTTTTTCTAATTCCTTGACTGCTTCTAAGGCAAGATGTACTGTATCTCCATTCGCTATAATCGCGATATCTTTACCAGACTTTACTTTCTTTGCTTTGCCGATGATAAATTCTTCATTTTCATCATATATCATCGGCACAGCATCTCGGGTGAAACGCAAATACATTGGACCATATGTTTCTGCTGCCTGTTTGATCAATTTTCTTGTTGAGTAGTAGTCAGCTCCCATGATCACTGTCATATTGGGAAATGATCTTAAAACGCCCATATCTTCTATCGCTTGATGACTCCCTCCATCATTTCCTGGTGTTAATCCACCGTGGGAGCAGGCGATCTTTACATTCAAATTGGGATAACATACTTCTTGCCGAATTTGTTCTGCCATACGCAGCGACCCGAAAACTGCATAGGTGCTGACAAATGGGATTTTGCCAGTTGTTGCAAGACCAGCTGCCAGGCCGGCACCATTTTGTTCAGCAATTCCGACGTTCACATGCTGATTAGGAAGCTGCTTTATAAATTCTCCTGTTTTGCATGACTTGCCGATATCAATATCTATGACATAAATTTGTTGATTCTCTTTTCCTAATGTAACTATTTCATCACCGAAAGCTTCACGTGTCGCTTTTTTCTTAGTTACTGCTTTTTCAGTTTGACTCATGATTTTAAACCTCCTGCTAGTTCCTCTAATGCCTGCTCATATTCTTCTTCATTTGGCGCAACACCGTGCCATGAGCAGATATCTTCCATATAGGAAACGCCTTTGCCCTTAATGGTATCGGCAACAATACATTTTGGCTTTCCATTTTTCGTTTTTGTTACTTCATTCAGTGTTTCTACAATGTCTTCCATTGAGTGTCCGTCAATTCGTTTTGTTTCAAATCCGAATACTTCAAACTTCTTTTCGATGTCTTGAAGCGGCATAATTTCTTCGCAGAAGCCATCAATTTGCAGGCGGTTATTGTCTACAAACACAATTAAGTTATCCAAGTGATATTTTACTGCGGTTTGGACGGCTTCCCATATTTGCCCTTCCTGACATTCTCCATCTCCCACCATGACAAATACCCGGTAATCTTTTTCATCCCTTTTGCCTGCAAGTGCCATACCAACGCCGCAAGAAAGTCCTTGACCTAATGAGCCTGTGGAGATATCAATTCCCGGACATTTCTTCATATCAGGATGACCTTGAAAAGGTGAACCGTACCGCCGTAATTTGTATACGTTTTCAAAAGAGACATAACCTTTTATAGCTAGAGCTGCATATTGAATAGGTGCCACATGTCCTTTCGATAAAACAAAGCGATCTCGATCTTCCCAATTTGGTTTTTGGGGATTGATATTCATTTCTTTAAAATAAAGGGCGGTAATGATATCAGCAGCTGATAAGGAACCTCCTGGATGACCCGATTGCGCTTCGTAAATCATCGTTATCGCCGTTTTTCTGAGCTCGATGGCTTTTGCTTTGAGTTCTGCCACACTTCTGTCTTTCATTCCGATCACCTCGATTATTTTTTAAGTTATAACTTGAATTCTTAGTTACTTGTTCACTTGTATGACAAGCGGTTTATGAGATCACTATACAATTCTTGAAAGCGTTTGTCTATCTATTTTTTGAATTTTTAAATAAAATATTGCTTTTCTCGATACTTAGATTCAGCACTCTATTTTAAATGAAATAAAAACACCACCCTATCATCTGGTGATGTTTTACATTTCAACTATGCTATTCTCTTTTAGAAAACGCTCAAAAAGCTTATGGCCTTCCTCTTCAATCAGTTCATCTTCAATCAAATATTCTCCAATCAATAACCCAAGATCCTTCCACTTCTCATATTCTTTTAAAAGCGTTATCCCGTAACTTTTTTGATCAAAAAACAATAACCATCTTCCTGTTTCTAAACTCTTAAAAAACACGCCTTCATAATCAAAACCTTGCTCATAATATCCTACATGTAAATGCATACTCTCATCTAAACTATGTATTCTTTCATATGTACACACTTTATCTTGCTCCCTTAGCTTCTCATATCTTACTGATAATCAATATTCCTCAACTCGACCCATTCAACAGAGTCCGGTACCTTTTTTGTCGTCACAAAATGTTGAACGATTTCATACGCCTGATTACGATCAACATAGCTACATGATGGCACATACAATGGTGATCCTGCGATCAAATGCTCGATCGTTTCGATCTTTTCTACCTTTTGAAAAGGGACTAAAAAATCTGGATATCTGATGATAAAGAATCCATACGGTTCAGTATAAAAGAAAACTAGACTTTCGCATTCCCCATCTTCCTCTATCTCAATGGAAGATTCTCCGTTACCTTGTTTCCAATACTCTTCACCCTCCTGGAAGAAGATCTTTTTCATGAATTCTTCTCCCGGATTTTCTACTGGAGCTCCTGTGGGGCCGTAGTATAAAAACATCCATATCGCTCCTTTATGCCTATATCAATTTGGATTTAACCAATTGTTCTATTTCCCTCAAAATCATAAAAGGCTTGTGTTTGTTGGTTTAATTTTAGCATGTGAAATAGCTTTGGGTTTAGCTTTTGAAAGGTTTGAGTGCTGACCCATTTTACTTCTTCAATATCCTGATCCGGATCTAGAATGTTCATCTCTCCCCCGATCATTTCCGCAAAGAACGTAATGATCAGCGCATGATGCTTTTTATCTTGAAAGAATGCTTCACGAACCGAATGAAGTTCATTTACTTTGACAACATACCCTGTCTCTTCTTTCACTTCACGGATGACAGCTTGCTGCAGGTGTTCACCTTTTTCCACAGCACCGCCCGGAAGTTCCCAATATCCCTTTACATTCTTGACCGTTAATAAATTTTCTCGTCATAAATAATAGCTGAAACCACGTCTACTCGTTTCAAATGAATCCCCCTCAACATTCTCCATTCACATCAATTGCCGGATATATGACACGAACTGTTCATTTTATACATTCTTATTATACTGGTTGTGCTCGTGGGATTTACAGGAAATATCGTTTCTCTTTTGAGACAAATCAAAGCGTCCAACGAGAAAATCATCCGACTGTTAGAACAGTAAAAACCGAAAAAATAAAACCTCTCGCATCTAGCAGGAGGTTTTTGCTATAGGAGAAATCTTCCCCTTACTCATCAAATAACATATTTCTGATTCGCCGAATATAATGAAATGCAATATGACCGAGACATAAAATGAGCCCAATCATCGCAAGAATATAGATGGGCAGCATCAAACCAGGTACATAGTTTATAACAAATCCCAAACTAAACGCTGTCAGCATATATATGCTGATCAACCTCATCAACACCATTCGAAGCCCTCCCCTTCTACAATCACTTTAACATATTTTCCCTTCATTCTCATAATTGGCTTTAAAAAAGATGCGAATCCATTAAGACTCGCATCTTTTTTACGTATTCAATTCACCTTTTTCGCCCGTGCTTCCTTCCACTGCTCAAGCTCCGAGACTGTTAGTAATTGATATCCTTGTTTGGTCAATTCCTTGATGATCGTGACAGCCGCGTTTGCAGAAGTGTCATAGATGTCGTGCATTAAGACGGTTTCTCCGCTAGACGCATGTGTGAGAATGTAGTTGGCGATGTATTGGCTGTTGCGATATTTCCAGTCTTCAGGATCTACATCCCAAAGTGTGACTTTCATGTTGACAGCCGAGTTGATCTGCCCGTTTGTTCCACCATATGGCGGTCTAAAGTGAGTCGGTGTGAACCCGCCTGCTTTTTCAATGATTTGCTGCGTATCTTCTACTTGTTTGATGGCTTGTTTTAATGGCAGTCTTGTGAGTAAAGGGTGGTTATAGGAATGATTTCCGATTTCATTTCCACCTTTTCTTATTTCACCTAGCATATCGGGATAATATTGAACCCTGCTTCCTAATACAAAAAATGTCGCGCGTCCTTTGTTTTCTTTTAAAGCTGTTAAAATTTTTGAAGTCGTTGATGGATTTGGTCCATCATCAAATGTAAGGGCAATGGCTTTTTGATTTGGGTTGAACACTCCCTGTTTTGGCAGTTTTACAATCTTTCTTTTTGCGATCGGTTCTTTTTTCTCGTTTTTGTTCTTTTCTTTATTAATGTATTCTGGCTTTAACATTCCTTTAAGCAGTGTTTTCTTAATCGCAAGCACTTGAGGGCCTTTTTTGTCTGGTGCAATTTGCCCTGCTGGGAAGTAGAATTCAATAAAACGATCTTTGATGGCAAAATACTGATAATGCTCTGCCTTAGGAGACGTTCCTTGTTTGAGCAAATGCTCGTTTGCAGCAAGAGAGCGATCTTTTTTTAACTCCTCAAATGTCATTTGAGACAGTTTTTGCAGACTTTCTTTTTTTGATAAAAATAGATCATCTATTGATAAAAACTGCTGTTTTTTGAAATCGAAATTGAATATCTTCGTTTCATGTGCGCCTTTTACTCCGCCTTTCCATTCATATGTATTGAATTTGATCGCAGCAGTTTGTTTGGCATAATGAGTAATCTCGTAATCTATGTTTAATTCGTATCGATGATCTTCATCGACATCGCTTGCTTCACTAAATGATGTTTTGAATTTGTCCAGCGCTGTTTCTGCAAATCTTTTCATCTCTTGATCTAGCTTTTTTTGATGAAACACAGGATAGTTCACAGCATATCTCAAGTATCTCCCGTCATTCACGAGGGTCACAATTTCAACTTCTTTATAGCTCGCATCTGGTTCTACCTTCTTCTTCTCTGTCCCACTTGCCTGCTGATTATGATAAAACGCAGCGATTCCGATGATCATCGCAAGTCCGCATAGGACGAGACTGACTTTCCATTTAATTGACACAATGATTCTCCTCTCGTGATGCCGTCATGCCTGAATGACGTGTGTTTGTAGGATAGACTTTGCATGCCCCCATTTTAGTTTGCCAATCACACACTTGTCACATTTTCGACACATTTTTTGAGAGGAATAAAAAAAGGACTTGATTTCTCAGTCCTTTGATTACTTTTGCATATATAATTGAAATAATTTCGTTTCTTCATCAATGGAACGCGCTCGATCAAATGCCGCTCTGACTGTCTTTGTATTGTTCATGAGCTCGTACAGCATGGTCAGCACAAAGATAAATGCTGCATTCCCATCGATGTAATCGTCCGGTGCCGTATAAGATGCAGCCCCTGCCTCTAAGAAAGCATCTGCTAGATTTTTCTCTCCTAGTGTGCAGCCTGTAGAGATGACATGAATTCCTTCTAAAAAGGCATACTGCTTGATTTCATCCGCTCCAAAAGCAGTATCTCTAGGCTCCTCATCTTCGTATACATCTTCCCCTAATTCAGGCATGATAAATGCTCCTTCTTCACCGTGAAACGATAAAAGAAGGTAATCTATTTCTCTTCTATTTCTACCAGATAACACATGAATCAGGTCATTCGGTCTTCCAATCCAATGCATATCGACTTTCGCGCCGAAGTTTTCAAGTGCTGCACGCAGTGCAAAAGATTCCAGCTCACTATTGGGTCCTGCTGCTAATGTGATGCGCATGGCCTGTTGATCCACTTCTATCTCCTCCAGATTTTGATAAAAATAAAACCATTTTTTCCTCATCTACATATGTATCAGTCCATTTTAGCGCTTTTTCTTCGACGGCGTACGACTCAAATCCAACAGAGCGATAGAGGCGCTTGGCTGAGTGATTAGTTGTCACCACTGATAAATACATTTGCTCGATATCCCCCTGTTCTCGCGCAAAGGAAAGAGCTTTTGTCATCAAGGCTTGGCCAGCTCCTTCTCCGCGGGCACTAGGTGTTACATACATCGCTGTCAGATTCGCTCGGTGCTTTAACTTCTGCAAGGTTTCTTGGAGGAGCGTGACTGCCCCCACAAGCTGCCCTTGATGAAAAGCACCAAAAGTCCACATAGATTTCGCCGAAGCAAAACGCACTTTATATTTATCCTCTATATTGATTCGCTCTTCCTCATAGCTCATCGCAAAGCCCTCTGGATTTAATTGCAGTGCTTCTAGTCTGAGTGCTGCATATTCTTCAGCATCATCTGGTGTTAACAATCGAATATTCAGAAAATCGCCTCCAAAAGAATGATGGATACTTCTAATTTTATCTTGAAAGGAGATTTTGATCAAAGGATATTGGCCCCTCTGCACATATCTCTTTAACTATATGCAAATTAGACTCGCTTCCCCACCTGTAAAAACAAGGTATTTCCGATCATTTTCACGTGTTTTATTCTAGCAAAAACGATTCTTTTCTCACTTATCTTTTCACTTTATTTATATTAATCTATAACTAATTCATGAAAAATATGAAAAAAAAGGATTGCGATGAACTAAAAGATATCTTAAGATATAATAGTAATAAAAATACAAAAAAGGGATAAATTTGATATGACAGAAACAAAAAATGAAATCAAACTACATGTTCTTTTTGGTGCTTTAGCAGTAGGATTCCTTATGCTAGCTCTTTTTTCCTTCTCGCTACAAATGCTGCCCGTTGCTGATCTAGCAAAAGAATTTGGTATTCCAGGCAGTGTTGCTGCTGTTGTTCTGAACGTGGTTGAAGCGGGCGGGGCTGTTACAACAATTGTCTCCATTTTAACTGCTGTAGGATCAGGTGGTCTTTCTCTCATTGCAGCGGCTGGTAAAGAGACAATTCGCCAGTACCTTAAAAACGAAATTAAGAAAAAAGGCCGTAAAGCTGTTATTGCTTGGTAATTCAATTTTATGACCCAATAGAAGGAGACTTTGTTCTCCTTCTATTTAAATTTTTATGCAGGTGAGAAGATGTTATATCCATTATTATCACTACTTCTATCAATTAGAATGAAACAACAATATTCAAATCTAGCTCAGTTTATAATACGCAGAATTCCATTTTTCAAATCGTTTTCTTCTAAACAATACATATTATTTTCTTGCATCCTTGATATTTTATTCGGATGCCTGATTGTATTCGTTATTTCTTCATATCTTTACTCCCCGGTCTATCAAATAGAATGGGAAAGTGCTTTTGTGATATTTTTGTTCCTTTTCTCTATTGTCAAAGGAATTGAATCTTATAGAAGAACACATATTCTTCCTTTTGAAGAGTTGATACAGCTTGCACCTATTTCCGCGACACACCTTTTTCAAACGCTTTTGTTTTCTGAGTTGGTATGGCTTCTATTTACGAGCTTGAGTACTTATTTGATCTATTTTCTCTTTCAATATTTCATTGCTCAAACACATGACTGGATATTCTGGTTGAAGCATCTCAATGTTATATTGACAGGCTTCTTACTTTTTATGGTCAGCAATAAGATATTTGGTGCTTACATCTATAACATTGTCGTAAAAAAAATTGGGATCATTCGTGTTCTTTTTTTCGCAAGCATCTCTTTACTTTTTTTCTTATTTGGAAGAGTTCTAATATCGAACATTGTTTTCCCTTTTTATTACACTTTCCAACAACTTTTTCAATCAATTTCTTCGCTTGCAGAAGATGCGTTTTGGATTACACTTTCAAACAACTTGATGTCTTTATATCAGAATAATCTTCAACAAATCCATCATGCTTTATTTTCACAGGATTCGGTATTTCTACAATTTCTAGAGCTTTTTACTTCACCCGTCACATTTTTCGTGGTGATATTAGCGGCAACACTCGTCATGAAGACCCCTGTTCGCTGGATTCCGACTGGAAAAGAGCATGATCAAAACTCAAAACATTTTAAAGATTTATTTTATTGGTACTTTCAAGCACTTGATAAAATTCAGGGCTTGCTGTTTCAAAAGAATATGTTGATTCAAAAAGACCTTAAGGTGTTAAAAGAAAAAAGATGGCTGCTGTCTAAAGAGTTTTTTAATTATATGTTCATGTCATATGAAGCCTTCTTCTATGTCGGGGTTATGACCGGCTTGATCTCGCTTATTGATCATCAAGCCTTGCAAATTCAGCTATTATTCACATTAAATGTGATGATTTTAGCTAATCAAACATATGAAATGAGAATGCTGACCCCTTCTATATTTTCTTTGAGTGCTGAAAAAAAGAATATTTGGCTCTATGAGCTTTCTCAAACATCTCTTATGCAGTTTTTCTTATCAAAAATCCAGTTATTTTATTGTTTATTTTCCATACCGTCACTCTTTCTACTGTTCATTAATCTATCAATCATGAGTGTATATCACCTTTTTGATGTTCAGATGCTCATTCAATTGGTAGCATTGGGAATTGGCTTTTTCATTTTTCCATTGATTCAGCTGTATTTGTTTCCATTCACAACGAAATTCAATTTTATTCACGAGCATGAAATAGGGACAACCAATGAAGAAATAGAAGTTATCGATAAAGGACAGGCCTTTGCAAGGAATTTTCTCGTGTTGCCTTTCATGTACTATATGATCTTGACCTCTTTTCTACCTATTTTGCAGCATTCTACAAGTCTCATAAGCGTTCTGTTTGCTTTATATTTTGTAATCGTTTCAGTAATTTGCTGGGTGTTATGCCGAAAGACCATCTATAAAGGGATTGAATATGTTGAAAAAAATAAGATGTTTTATATCGGAGAATAGACTGATTCTACGCCTCGGTTACCTCTACGCTGCTATCTTTATTGCAGCTGTGCTAATCGGAAGCCTTCTTCCTTATGATCAGATTCCTTATCTTAAAAAGGATGAAGAGATGTTTTTTCTATCTATTTTCTTAAACAATTTACAAGTTGGAATGGCAATATTAGGCATCGGAGCTTTTACAGGCGGAATCATGTCTGCAGGCATTCTTTTTTACAACGGCTACATTATCGGCAAACTCGTTCAGTATTTGATTGTCAATCACGAAGCGCAGCAGCTATTCACAGGACTCCTGCCTCATGCTTTTGTAGAAGTTCTTGGATTAATTCTGTTCTCAATCGTCAGCTCTTATCCTTTTATTTATCTTTATCGATTTATAAAAGGAGAAACAATTGAATTAAAAAAACTGATCCTAACTGTTCTTCAACTGATTTTTGCAGCAGCCGTTCTTTTATTCATAGCATCTCTTTTAGAGCAATACGTTAGCCATGTACATCTACCATAGAAGAAAGGAGAATGTGGTTCCATGGAGCTACTTCTACGACCTAAGCAATTTTTCAATCAAAATCAATCGATTAAAACCATTGTAGGCCTCGTCTTACTATCATTATTTGTGTCGACTGTCTTTTTAACATTTTTTATTATTGATTTGTTAGTAGATAAACCTTTATCCACTGGGAAACAACTTGCCAGCATTATTTTTATCTTTTTGCTGACAATCCCGCTTTATTTCATTTTAAATTTTCTCAGTACTGTTCTAACTTCTATTTATATGTATTTTTTTCATAAAGCTTTTATTTTACGCAAAATGTATCTTGTTATTTTGGTTTATAATGCATTTCTTTTATTAGTGAATAGTGCAGCGATCTATTGTGTGATGGTGTTACAATTAGATAACTATTTTCTCTTGATTCAAATAGTTTCCTTCTTATTCAACTTATATCTTTTACGCATCCTTTATGATGGAATTATTTACTATGCTGAAGGATCAAAAAAAGCTGCCTTAGCAACTGTGATCTTGTATATGCTTGTGACGACTGCATTTGTTATTGGAGGATTCATTAATGGCTAAACTTCAAGTGTCTCAGCTATCTTTTCGCTATGAAACAACAGAAGAGACTTCTCCCCTTCTCGATCATGTGTCATTTGATCTGAAAGAAAGTGATCGAGCTTGTATTATTGGAAAGAACGGCAGCGGTAAATCGACACTTTTAAAGATCATCGCAGGTCTGCTTCCTTCAGCATCAGAAACGATTTTACTTAACGAGCAGCATCACCCTGGAATGGCTCAATATAAAAATCTAGTAGCGTACATTCCAGATAAACCTTTAGTTTATGATGCGCTCACTGGTTTCGAGCATATGGAGCTTATCCAGTCTTTATGGAAAATGAAAAAGTCGGAAAAGGTTTTATACAAAGAGACCTTTCTATCGCTTTGTGATGCATTTGATTTAACTCATGCCCTAAAGATGCCTGTCAAACAGTATTCTTTGGGCATGAGATATAAACTTTTTTTAAATTGTATGCTGGCAAGATCTCCAGAGCTGATTATTCTTGATGAGCCTTTTACCTCTCTTGATGAAGCCTCTCAAATACAATCGATTTCTTTATTAAAAAAAGAATTCTCACATCGATGTGTTTTATTTACAAGCCATCAGCGCTACCTTTATTCAGAATTAGGAAATCGTTTCTTTCAGCTGGATCAAGGACAATTAAATGAAATGGAGCATTAGACATACAAAAGGCATCCTTTAAAAGGATGCCCCCTTCATTACCACTTACAGCGCTTCACCGGATGGCAGCAAGGGTTTTTGATATCACTGCCGCAATCGTATTCTTCTACAATACAATCGTTGTGAGTCGATTCAGTGACCGGATAGTAGTTTTCGATTCTTTTGATGTTTTTATTGACGTTTGTGATATGCGTTGGGTGAATTTTTCTGATCGTTTGTTCATTCGTTCTTGTGTTGACAATTTGACGTGTGGGGAAAACAACCGTTTCGTCTCCTCCTTGGTTTCCTCTGCGAGGTCCAAAGAAGAAATCATCTAATCGATTTCGGCTCATCTTAACACCCCTTCAAGTTGTCTTTCACTTACACTCTATCGTATGTCAGAGGCACCTTTCGTGATTAGATGCATGTCTATTTTTTAAAAAATCCACTCTCTATCTAGTTTTGTCTTTCTTTACAAAAGGGCAATTTTAACATATTATACAAATGGTACATTAAGAAGAAAGAACATTCATGAAAACAAAACATCAGCTCTTTTTATTCACTGCATATTTTCCACTCATTATCAAATAAGAGGTGAACGATATGATCAACACGACACAGCCATTCGAACGAAACAAGCTAGACATTGCACTTGAACTAACTCAATTACATCTGAATCAATATCAAACAAACCATCCTGATCAGCTGAGTGAAATCTATGCGAAATATTACGCGCTGCTTGAAGTGCTGGATTTGTCTTCCTATGATCAATTGATTGATTTACTGCCAAATGAGCTCAAACAGACGCTTGAGTAAAAAACCATCTACCCACATGGGATAGATGGTTTTCTTTATTTATACACGTGCTGCCATATCGGTTTCGATTTGCTCTAAGCTTCTTCCCTTTGTCTCGACTAGCACAAATCGGGTGAATAACAGTCCGATTAAGCAGATGACTCCAAATGAGGAGAAAATAACCCCAAAGCTGAATTTGTCTGCCAGGATAGGGAAAACGAGTCCAACTGCTAACGATCCGGTCCAGTTAAAGGCAGAAGAGATACCTGCTCCGATGCCTCTGACAGAAAGCGGGAAGATTTCGCCGATGATGATCCAAGTGATCGGTGCCCACGAGAAGGCATAGCACAAAATAAAGCAGCAAAGTGAAATCAATGTCACCCAGTTTAAAATTCCTTCACTGACGCCAAGTGCACCTAATGCGGCTGGAGCAAAGAAAGAAAGAGCCATGCCCGATCCTCCTACGGTGAGAATCGTTCGGCGGTCGAAGCGGTCAACAAATTGTAAAAAGATCACGGTCGTGACGACAAAAATGACACCGACAATGACTGTAAAACCTGCGGCAACCTGAGGTGCAAGCCCTACATTCCGAGCGATACTCGTTGCATAATAGACAATGGAGTTCGCGCCTTGAATTTGCTGAAGGGTTGCCATTCCAACCCCAATGAAAAGAGCCATTCTGAATTTCTTTTGAAACAATTCACGAATCCCCGAGCGTTCTTCTTTGGCGACTTCTAAAATTTCCTGCATTTCTGATTCGATTTCTTCACGAGAAGAACGCAGTGATCCTAATACTTCCCGTGCTTTATGAGCCATGCCGTGTTTAATCAAATATCTCGGAGATTCAGGAAGCTTCAGCATCCCAATATAAAGCACGATCGCAAATAAAGCGGCACTTCCCAGCATCCAGCGCCAGCTGTCTGGGATGGGCTCAAACACAAACGCAACAATATAGCTGAGCAATAGACCAGTTACAATCATGAGCTGATTGAGCCCAGATAATTTCCCGCGGATTTTAGCAGGAGCGATTTCAGACATGTAAGCCGGAACCAAAGATGAAGCTGTTCCTACTGCTGTCCCTAAAAAGATTCGAGCGATGGTGAGTGAAATCTCTTCTGGTGCGACAGCTGATCCGATCGCCCCGACAAAAAAGATCACGGATGAGACCAAAATGAGTTTTCTGCGGCCAAATTTATCCCCTAAAAGACCGCTTAAGATGGAGCCAATGATGGCCCCGCCCATTAATGAAGAGACAACGATTCCAAGCCATAATGGGCTGAGCTGAAATTCTTCCTGAATATGTCCTTCCGCCCCTGCAATAATACCAATATCATATCCAAATAAGATGCCTGCAAAGGACCCGAAAAAGAAGATAAATTTGCTTGACACTTTTTTCTCCAAGTGGATGACCCCCTCACTTAATTAACCGCTTTCATTTCAGCCGGTGCTTCTACTGTAACCAGTAGAAGACCTTTCCCCATTCTATAAAACCACATATTCTGCATCGACAAGCTTTGCAAAATGAACAATTTGATCCACCGTTAAATTGAGAGACACGACTGTATGGTGGCCTCCGCCTTCTTTAATCCATGCTTTGACGCCATCCTGAAAATTCGGTTTGATTTTCCACAATACACGCGCAACTGGTAAATGAGGTGCTGCTTCCTCTGGCTCAAAGGCTTCGACTTCTTGTATGAGCCATTTGAAATGTGTTCCAAAATCCGCAATGGAGACAACGACACCATCGCCTGCTTTTCCATCAAACACAAGACGTGCTGGATCTTCCCGGTTTCCGATACCAAGTGGAGACACGACAATGACAGGTTTTGTATGAGCGAGCGCTGGATCAACTTCCAGCATATGAGATTGCAGCACTGCTTCCTCTCCAGACGTCATTTCATACGTGTAGTCCTCCATAAATCCAGTGGATTGATGATGGCTCATCACCTTTAATAAGCGGTCCAGTGCGGCCGTTTTCCAATCACCTTCCCCAGCAAAGCCGTATCCCTTTGCCATCAGCCGCTGTACCGCAAGTCCAGGCAGCTGCTTCATCCCATGTAAGTCTTCAAAGTTTGTTGTAAAGGCACGATAGCCGCCTTCATCTAAGAAACGTTTGATGGCGACCTCATATCGCGCCTGCACCTTGACACTTTTTTCCCACTCTTCAACTGAATACGTTCCATAATTCACATCATATTGCGTTAAATACTCAGCAAATAATGCATCTACCTCTTCGTCTTCTACTGCATTTACATATTCGACGAGATCGCCTATTCCAAAGTAGTCAACGGTCCATCCTAATTGAATCTGTGCTTCGATTTTATCGCCTTCTGTCACAGCCACATGCCGCATGTTGTCACCAAACCGGGCTACTTTGATGTGAAAGCTCTCATGATAGGCAGCCGCAACGTCCATCCAATCAGCAATTTGCTGCTGCACTTCCGGCTTTGACCAATGACCGGTCACAATTTGGTTTTGTTTATTTAAACGTGCATTGATATAACCATATTCTCTGTCTCCATGTGCGGATTGATGGAGATTCATATAGTCCATGTCGATCGTGTCCCACGGAATCTTTTCATAATATTGTGTGACAAGGTGCAAAAGAGGCTTTTGTAAAAGACTGGTGCCGCGTATCCACATTTTTGCTGGAGAAAATGTATGCATCCACGTCATCACGCCGACAACTTCATCGCGATAATTGACCTCTTTCATGAGCTTTGTGATTTGATCGGCGCTGACAGCCAGGTTTTGCAAGATCACGGGATAAGGAAGTAAACCGCTCTCATTTAAAGCATCCGTCATCTTTTGTGCATCTGCTTTTACTTTTTGCAGTGCTTCATCACCATATAAATGCTGTGACCCAACGATAAACCAAAACTCTTTTTTCTGACTTGTTAACATAGATATCCCTCTTTTCTTTATGTTGAAGGTTTTTGTCCGTAATACGCATGCTTTCCATGTTTTCTTAAGTAATGTTTATCTAAAATTCGCTGCGGCAATGGCTCCGCAAATTCGTTCAATTGCTTGGCAAAAAGATTCATTTTGGCGACTTCATCTAAAATCACACTGTTTGTGACCGCACTTTTTGCATCTTTCCCCCACGTAAATGGACCATGCCCTTGAAGCAATACACCCGGCACCGCCATCACATCTAGGTTTCTTTTCTCAAACGTTTCGATGATCAGCTTGCCCGTTTCTACCTCATAACCCCGATTGACTTCTTCTTCTGTTAGAAATCGAGCGCACGGAACGGCGCCGTAAAATGTATCGGCATGTGTTGTGCCCATTGCTGGTAAATCAAGTCCTGCCTGCGCCCAAACGGTAGCCCACATGGAATGGCTATGTGAAATACCACCAATTTCCTCAAAGTGTTTATAAAGAACTGCATGTGTAGCTGTATCTGACGAAGGACTGAATTCCCCTTCCACCACTTCACCATCAAAGTTCACCACGACCATATCTTTTGCTGATAGCTGGTCATACGCTATGCCGCTCGGCTTAATCACAAACAAACCACTGTCACGATCACATGCACTGACATTACCCCATGTAAATTTCACAAGTCCGTATTTTGGCAAATCTAAATTTGCTTGATACACTTCTTCTTTTAAGCGATCTAGCATACCGTCGTCACTCCTTTCGTTGGCATGAGATGTGCTACCGCCGCTTCTTCAATCGCAAGCCCATTTTGATAGCGCTTTAAAAATTCGTTAAAACCTTTGACATCGAGTGGATCGGGCTCCATGAGCTCTTCTGATGTATGGGCAAATACGCGATGGGTGAGAAATTCAGCCAATGTTTGCTGCTGATGATGGACCATATATGAAGCAAGGACAGCCATCCCAAACGCACCGCCTTCTCCCGCTGTTGAAACAACTGATACAGGTGTATTCAGCGCTGCGGCAACCATTTTTTGTCCAACGAGCGGTGTTTTAAATAATCCCCCATGCCCTAGTAATCGGTCAATCACTACATGTTCCTGTTCCTTTAATCGGTCCATGCCTATTTTCATAGCACCAAAAGCAGAGAACAAATGGGTGCGCATGAAATTAGCAAGGTTAAAGCGGCTTTCAGGAGACCTGACAAAAAGAGGTCTTCCTTCTGGCAGTCTCGTAATATTTTCACCAGAGTAATAGCCATAGCTTAAGAGTCCGCCGCCATCTCGATCTGCTTCTAAAGCTTGCTGCAATAAGGATTCGTATAACCTTTCTGACTCCACTTGCAGGCCAAGTGCTTCAAATGCCTCTCTGAATATATTCATCCAAGCGTTTAGGTCACTTGTACAGTTATTCGCATGAACCATGGCAACTGGCAGTCCATCCGGCGTCGTAACCATATCCACTTCTGGATACACACCTTTTAGATCCTGCTCCAGCACAATCATGGCAAAAACCGACGTCCCAACAGAAATATTTCCGGTCCGTCTTTCTACACTGTTTGTCGCCACCATGCCCGTTCCAGCGTCACCTTCCGGCGGGCAAAATGGAATGCCTGGCTGCAAATGTTTTCCTTGATCCAAAATGGCTGCCCCTGCTGCCGTTAACACGCCAGCCTCTTCGCCTGCTAAATAGACACGCGGCAGAAGGTGGCGAAGCTTCCACGGATAGCCTTTTTCTGCAATCAATGCTTCAAATTGCTGGAGCATTTCTTCATTGTAGTCCTTCGTTTGTTCATCAATCGGAAACATCCCTGACGCATCGCCAATACCAATGGCCTGCTTTCCGGTTAACAGCCAGTGAATATATCCTGACAAAGTGGTCATATATTCTAATCGGGATAGATGTTTTTCATCTTCTAATACCGCCTGATACAAATGGGCAATGCTCCATCTTTCTGGAATATGAAATTGAAATACGTCTGTCAGCTTTTGACTCGCCTCGATGGTCGCTCCGTTCCGCCATGTTCGGAACGGAACGAGAACCTCTCCTGTATGATCACATGCCACATAGCCATGCATCATCGCTGATACCCCGATTGAGCCAATGGTTTGAATGGTCACACCATACTTTTGCTCGGCCTGTTCTTTCATCTCTCGATACGCCACTTGCAGACCTGTAATGATATCAATTAAGTTGTACGTCCATATTCCATCCTGGAGAAAACTTTCCCATTCATATGCACCTTGTGCAATTGGCTGAAATTCCTCATCTATTAAAATTGCTTTAATTCGTGTTGAACCAAATTCAATGCCTAAAGATGTCCGTCCTTCTTTCAAGGCTTTGGCCGTCTCTTTGTGATCCACTCTGCGTTCACCCCCATTTTTGATAGCGGTTTCAATTTTCTTTTTCTAGATTCATTGATTCTCTGGTACAATCACAATATAATATTTGTACGTACATATGTCAATAATAAATATAGTTGTACATACATAATGCGACAAAAACTTTCATTTTTTCTGAAGGGGTCATAACAGAAAAGAGAAGCGCCTGTTTTTGATCCGACAACCATGTTAAAATATGTCCATACAATTTCTTCTCAATCCGAGTAGATGATCAACTGAGAAAGAAGTGAAACGATGAAAAAGAAGTACCAGATCATTATTGATGATATAAAAAGCAAAATACTCACAGGGGATTATCGGATCGGGGAGCGTATTCCAACCGAATCAAGCCTGCAAGACATGTATCAAGTAAGCAGACATACAGTTCGAAAAGCCATTTTGGAATTGTCCAGCGAAGGATTTTTGCGCAGCGAAAAAGGCTCAGGCACATTTGTGACCAATCAATATCAAACAAAACCTGCGGGACATGCACATATGAAAACGATTGGCGTCATTACAACATACATATCCGATTACATTTTTCCTTCTATCATTCGAGGCATTGAAAGCCGTTTAAACGAAGAGAACTATTCCTTGTTACTGGCAAGTACAAATAACGATGTTGAGCAGGAGAAAAAAGCGCTGGAAATGATGCTGTCCTTTGGGGTGGACGGACTTATTGTCGAGCCGACGAAAAGCAATTTATATAATCCAAACATTTCGTACTACTTATCCTTTAAAGAACAGGATGTACCGCTCATTATGATCAATGCCTATTATGAGCAGCTAGAAGTTCCTTTTCTCTGTTTGGATGATGTAAAATCCAGCTATTTAGCCACAAAAGAGCTGATCACCTCAGGCCATCAACAAATTGGACTTATTTCAAAAACAGATGATTTACAAGGAAAATATCGGATGAAGGGCTATATTCAAGCGCTAGGTGAAGCTAAGCTTAATTTCCTGCCTGAGCATGTGCTTTTTTTCGATACAGAATCGAAGCAGCATTTAGGGGAGCAAATTAACACATTTCTGATGGCGCACCAGCATGAGCTGACTGCCCTTGTTTGCTATAACGATGAGGTGGGTTTAGAAGTAGTCAATGTATGCAGCGAAATCGGGCTGTCCATTCCAGATGATCTCTCGATTATTGGACAGGATAATTCGTATATCGCTCAGAAAAATGCCCATGTGAAGCTGACAACACTGACCCATCCTCAGGAGCAAATGGGCCGTGATGCAGCAGACTGGATGATTAAAAAAGTACAAGGAAAAAAGAATCTCCCTGATCAAACGTTTTACGAGCCTGAATTGGTTCCAGGTGAAACGATCAAACGAATAAAATGAGCCCCTACTCCAAGTGGCTCATTTTATTTTAGAATTCCAGCATAAGGCGTGAATAGGTCGGATTCCTGAAGTGAAAGACATGTGTTTCCCCTCATCCTTAAACAATAAAAAATCCCCATCTTATAAAAAGATAGGGAACATATCTATTACGCCTCTTCTTTAGGGGAAGGTACCGCACATACACCATCTGCACATGCCGCTTCAAACGCATTGTCAGCAGCTTTCTCTGCCTGAGCTGCTTCCTCTTTCCAAGCTGTTTTAAGTGCACCCAGGAACGTATCGGCTGGCTGCGCACCTGCAACTGAATACTTGTCATTGATCAAGAAAAACGGAACAGCATTGATCCCAAGCTGTCTCGCTTCTTGTTCATCTTTTCGGACATGATCGGCAAATGCTTCGCTGCCCAAAACTTGCTGTACTTCCTTCTCATCAAGACCTGCTTTTTCTGCAATTTGTAAAAGGGTTTGACGATCACCAACATGCTTTCCATCTGTAAAATATGCTTGAAACAGCTCTCCCATAACGAAATCGCCTTTCCCCATTTGACCAGCATATTGCGCCAATCGATGGGCATCAAAGGTGTTGGTCAACACGAGCGGATCAAATTGAAAATCGATCCCTTTCTCTTTGCCGGCCTGCTTCACCTGCTCATTCATCGCCATGGCCTGGCTGCGGCTCATGCCATATTTTTTGACGAGCATATCATGAACGTCATGATCGACATCAACAGGTGCGTGGGGATCAAGCTCAAAGCTTTTAAACTCTATCTCTACCTGATCCTTCTCTGGGAATTGTTCTAGCGCTGTTTCCAGCTGTTTTTTTCCTATATAACAAAAAGGACAGGCGATATCTGACCAAATTTGTACTTTCATGTTCATCTTCCTTCCGTGCTGCACTTTTTCTTTAACGATGTAACAATTATAGTTACATCAAATAGATGATGTCAAGATTCTGTTCTTGATAAATGAAAAAACCTTTCCTTTTATGAAAGGAAAGGCTTTGAAAATATCTACTCTAAATTTGCATGGTGACCGTACATTGTATGTGTGTCGAGCTCTTTTATTTCCATTAACCTTAAAATGACCGCATCGTATGTCAGAAGAAGCGACTGCTCAAATAGTGAGCCCATTGGCTGAATGGTATGATGGTTTCCATCCTGTTGATCCTTCGGTGCACCTGACAATAAGATGACTTCATCCGATAGATCAGCTAAAGGTGACTCAGCAGAAAGCGTGAACGCTGCCACTTTTCCGCCAATTGCTTTTGCCTTTTTTGCAAGGACAAGCAAAGACTCTGTACGGCCAGATCCGCTCCCGACAATCAAAAGATCCTCTTCTGTAAAGGAAGGCGTATTCGTTTCACCAATCACATAAGCCTTGACGCCAATATGCGTAAGTCTCATCGCAAACGATTTTCCCATCAAGCCAGACCTGCCCGCACCTGCCACAAAGACTTTTTGTGATGATAAAATACTTGTAACCAGGTGCTCTGCTTGTTCATCTTGAATGGCTGACAAATGCTCAGAAAGTTCATTTAAAATGACTTTCACATAGTCGCTGGTCTTCATGATTGTGCGATCAGCTGCTTCATTTGTGCCGCTACTTCTGCTTTATTGTCCTGACTTGCGATACCGCCGCCGACAATGATTAAATCAGGGTTTAATTTCACGACTTCAGGTAACGTATCGAGCTTAATTCCTCCTGCAACCGCTGTTTTTGCCTGTTTGACAACTTGTTTAATCGTCATAAGATCAGCAAATGAGTTTTGACCAACCGCTTGCAGATCATAGCCTGTATGCACACAAATATAATCGACTCCAAGCGCATCGAGCTCTTTTGCACGAGCTTCAATATCTTTGATACCAATCATATCAACTAAAATTTGTTTTCCTCTTGCTTTCGCTTCTTTCACCGCTCCTTGAATGGACATATCTTCTGCCGCTGCAAGAATGGTGACGATGTCTGCTCCTGCTTCAGATGCTTGCTGCACTTCATAACCGGCAGCATCCATAATTTTCAGATCAGCGAGTACACGTAAATTCGGAAAAGCCTGCTTGACTTCTTTTACAGCACGAAGCCCTTCGTTAATCACAACAGGTGTCCCAATTTCGACCACATCAATGGATGCTTCTACTTCTTTGATCAGCTCAATCGCCTCTGGTATATTCACTAAATCTAATGCTAATTGTAATTTCATCAACTTTCACTCCCGTTTATCATCTCATCTTCAAGAGCTCCGCGGATGATGCGTCTTGAACGATGAAATGAGTATAACAACAGGAATGACGTAATCCAAGTACGCACTTTTTTTTTACATACTATACTTTTCCGCATATGGTTACAAAAAAGATACTGTCTTTTGGCCAGTATCTCAGTGTGAATGAAAAGAAGACAAAGGGCTAAAATAAGTAATTTTAGCCTCTACAATCGGTGATATGACTATTTATCGTCCTTTAAAAAATTGCTGTCGAGATACTGTTTTCCCCAATCATACATCGCCTCTAAAATCGGCATTAAGCTTTCTCCTAATTCTGTGAGAGAATACTCAACCTTTGGCGGGACGACAGGATAAACCTCCCGATGAACAATGTGATCTTCCTCTAATTCTCTTAGCTGATTGACAAGCATTCTTTGCGTAATCCCAGGCATTAACGACTTTAACTCACCAAAACGTTTTGTTCCTTCTCTGCCAAGGTGCCATAAAATCAGCATTTTCCACTTACCGCCGATAATATTCAGCGTCAGCTCTTTTTCGCAATTGAACACTTTATTTTCCATTCGTGATGACAACAACATACACTCCTTTAATTTCAAACCACTTTATCATTATACTGCGGCAAAAAGAATTGCCCGAGCATACGGTCTTTATTATTGATTTTGTTTTTTGACAAAAGCCATCACAGCCTCTGTCATTTTTTGTGCTTCTTTTGGCGCTCTGTCTGATCCAAACCATTTGTTCAGGTCACTGTGGCTTAGCGTATGAACACGAAAAACAAATCGAGAGCCTTTGTCATGATTCAGTTTTTCAGCAAATCGGTAAACCTCAGGATTTTCCCAGCCCGTCACCAAATAGACAGGCGGTAAATTCTTTTGATTCATATAAGTGACAGGTGATGCCTTTGTCCAGTTCTCCTTTTGTTTGCCAAAGACTTTTTTGTACGATGGGATAGCTTGTATAAATTGATTGAGGTTTAACGGCCCATCTAAAATCACGATGGAATTGATCGCTTTTGGCGACAGCCCCACACGTTTTAAGTAGGTCGAATCTGTGGCAACCAGCGCCGTCAAATGACCGCCCGCTGAGTGACCCATGACATTGATTTTTGATGAATCAATTTGATATTCATCCGCATGATCCTTCACCCATTTAATGGCGTTTGCTGTATCATCTGCCATCTGCTCGTAATTAGCATCAGGATGAAGCCTGTAATTCATCGAAACAAACACATACCCTTGACCTGTAAAATAATCAGCCTTTGAAGCGACTCTATTCTTATCGCCGCCTGTCCAGCCTCCGCCATGGAGATAGATCATCACAGGATGCTTCTTCTTTTTGTTTTCATCTTTGCCCTTCGGCATAGACATATCGAGTGTTTGCTGTTTATTTTGTGTGTCTGCATAATGGATATTGGTTGTCGGCTTAGGCTGGTTGAAACGGAACACAAAGAATGCGCATACCAATAAACCAGCGATGACCGCCGCAAATAAGAGCCATTTCATGATTCGATTCAATGTCATTGCACCTTTCTGTGTTGGGATGGGGAAGCATGTTTAGCAGATATGTAGAGAAACTAGCACGATTCATTTGATACTAGATTCGTATGTGATGTGCAAGAGCAAAACAAGTGGTCAAGTCGTAATATTTATTATACTCCTTAAAGTGGTGAAATTCATTGATTTGCTCTAGAGGGTTGACATCGAAAACAGGAATTAGATTCTGGATTTTTCATCTAAAAACCAATGTCATAGCTTATCCTCCAAGAGGTTATTGTATAAGTGCAATGATTCGTTTTCTTGTTTCTTCATGGTACTGGATATAGGAATGTAATAAAGGATACGATTCAAGGACGTGTTGAAATGATTTGATTTGAGGGTATTGCTCTTCAAATGACTGACGCAGCACGTTTAACTGTTTTTTTGGTATTCGTTTATGATCGATCACATAACTTAAGCTGCCTGTCACAAGAGTGAAAAATTCATAAAAATCAGCGGACCACATACCAGTTTCCTCCTCAAAAGATAGGATCTCTTCAGGGGAATCTGAATAAAAACAATATTGATAGCGCTGCTTCAAATCATTGATTAACTCTTGTTTATCTTGGCTGATGTTCATGGATCTTTACACCTTTCTCTCAATGCTTTTAAGATAATCAGTCTTTCAATTTTTTTTATAAAGTATGAATATCGTTTGTTTACATTCAAATGTATTGTTGATTCCAGTTCTTTTTTAATTTATATTAATTAATTACCTTCTCTCTAAAACAGAATGACGAAAAATCAACTTTTTCTTATATTTTCTCCAATATTTGAGCGAATTATAGAATTTATATTTGATAATTTCCTCCATTAACATACCTTTAAAATATAAAGAAAAAATGCTTTCAATAGTGTATTTGCTACATCTACCATCAGGTTAAAAAATTTAGTCATTTTTGGATCAGTAACCTCTAAGACCATAAAGAGACATGCTCAGTAACCTCCTAGAATTACATTCATCATTGGTTATCATTTATTTCTTTAATTGCTTAACTAAAAATGTGCCTTATATTGAATATCATAATATAAGGCACATTTCCAATAATACTTATTTGTATTTTTCACAATTACACCCTGAATTTTCCCCTCGACTTCTACACGGTTTTTCCTATAATCGTATACTTGTATAAACTGTTTTATGTGCACGTTTGAAAAGTGCCACTTCATTATCCGTTAGCCACTTAAGCTCTCGCATATGATACGAAATTTCTTCTAAGTAGGTATCGGTTTCAGCAATTAATTTTTTATCTAAGATATTTCTTTTATTGTCTTCAACTACAAGATAAAGAGTAAACTGCTTTAAATCTAATTCAATAAGTGGGTAAGCTTTCTTTTTTTTATCGGGACTCAGTTTTGTTTTTCCTTTAATTTCCGCTTTATATTCCTTCTCTTTCATTTTCTTAAATGTAGCTTTGACTAGCTGACTATCCCATTTTTTTAATTCACACAGATATAGCAACGATTTTTCCAAAGTATCAGCTAAGATTTTTTTCTTATTGGTTGCATTTTCAAATTCACTATAACTGAAGGGTACTTCCAGCTTCGTACGTATTTTTTAAAAATAAGATGTCAGGTTCATCTTTTGAAGTACTAATTAATTTGTAGTCTTTAAAAGATCCACAAATCAAAACAATAGCCTCACAATCTTTCGTTTGAAATTTCTTTTCTAATTCGTAAAAAAACATTTCAGTCATACAAAGGGATTGGCTAGCTAAAATTCCACGATCATCATCTGACATTAATTGTATATTTTCCAAATACACTTCTTAAAATCCACCTTTCTAGAATCACTATCTCCACCACATTCAAACTAAGGAACCTTCATTTCTATTTAGAGGAAATTATTCCTTTTAAAGATTTTTCTAATAAATCATGTGGTATATGGTCTTGACTAATAAAGTGAAATATTGCTATTCCATTTTCCAATGAAAGAATTGTCCATGCCATTTCCTCAGATGAAAGAGTAGATGTAAGGTTCTCTTTATTTATTAACTTCTCAATGGATTGAGAGATTTGTTTTACCGATTGTAAGATCATATTTGACCACTGACGCCTTGCTTCCTCATTTCTCATTGAATACAAAAGAAATTCCATATTTAGCAGGCTCCACGTCCGATTTTCTTCACGTCTTTGAATAGACTGTTGATTCATTTTTTCAGGAAAGTGCAAAAGAGAAGGCTGTTCTGTTAATAAAGCATTGATTTTTTCTACATGTAATTGCATTTGTTGTTCCAATAGAGCCAAAAAGATCTCTTCCTTTGAATGAAAATGCGCATAAAAGGCCCCTTTGCTAAATCCCGCATATTCTGCCAATTTATCAATGGAGACCCCATGAAAACCATACTTGGCGAAATTCTCAACTGCAGAATTTATGAGTAATTTCCGTGTTTCATCTTTCCTTTCACTTTGCGTTTTCCTTTGTCTAATCATTCCTTAACCTCCTTATATTGACAATCACACCATATAGAATTAATATACCAATTAGTATATAAGTTCAACAAGGTATATATCTTGCTGTACAGCATAAATAATTAATCGCTATTAAAAAGGAGCAAAACAATGCGAAAGATGGGGAAAAAAATTCACAAAACCAAAATGGACATAATAGCTCAAACAGTTAAATCAGGAATTATTAAATCAAATTTAATCCCAATGTGTGCTGGCTTAACCTTGGCATTATACACTTATCAAATTGACATCCTTAATAAATCTATTGAGATACTATTAGCATTTGCAGGTTCAATTTTATTAATTGGTGCTGCTGGAGCTTTAAACAATTTGTATGATAGGGACATAGATTCCGTGATGAATAGAACAAAAAACAGACCTACTGTAACAGGAGAAGTCAATCCTAAAAAAGTTCTATGGCTGAGTATCTTAATGTCTATTTTAGGATTGGCTTTTTTAGCATTTACAACCTATCTAGCAGCTATTATAGGATTGATTGGTTTACTTTTTTATATTTTCCCTTATACAATGTGGAGTAAAAGAAAAACCGTTTACAACACGGAAATTGGTAGTATTTCTGGGGCAATGCCGCCTCTCATTGGTTGGGCGGCTATTTCATCAGACATCTCACACCCGGCTATTTTGGGGTTGTTTTTCATTACGATTATTTGGCAAATGCCACATTTTTATTCAATAGCTATTAGAAAGCAAAATGAATACAAGGCAGCAAACATTCCCATGTTACCTGTTGTAAAAGGAATGAAAAGAACATACTTGCAAACGAATCTTTATATCTTAGCAATTACCTTAAGCAGTTTTCTTTTCCGTTCTTTAAGCATAGGGCTTGTGATTGTGTCTTTTTTCTTAGGCCTTATATGGATTTGTTTAAGTATTATTGGTTACAAGCGAATGAATTCCGAGAAGTGGGCATCATTTATGTTTGTCTATTCACTAATTTATATGACAACTCTTTATTCAACTATCATTATCTATACTCTTACTCGTCAATTTTTTTGATTTATGAATACCTTAGTTGTGTAGGTAACCATAAAAATTCATATAAAAAAGCATCCTAAACGGATGCTTCAATCAAATGATATTTTTTCAAAATACGATAAGTGATTTCTTTTGCTTCTAGCCCGGTACCTTCGATATTTGTGGCGAAGATGTAGGTTTTGTTTTCATGTTTGATGAAGCCTGCGTACCAGCCGATGCCTGAGCCGGAGCCTGTTTTTCCGTATAGGGTGGCATGTTTCTCTTCTTCTTGTATCATCATTCGTTTGACCGTTCTCATGACAGACAGGTCAAATGGAAGACTTTCTTCATATAGCTGTTTAAGAAAATGGACTTGTTCTACTGGAGAAATGCGCAACGAACTGCTTAACCAAAATTGATCGATTCCGCCTGATATGTCTTCGTTCCCATAATGAATGGCTTTCACCCAATAGCTCATGCGTTCTTCTCCGATGTCACGCGCCATGGCTTGATAGTACCAGACGACTGAATCTCTCATGCCAGAGCCCAGTGTATGATCCTTATTCCAGTTATCAATTTCTCTTTTTACTCCGTCCCAATATTTGATGTCATATTCATCTCTCACTGCGCCTGTTTGGAGACCGATGAGGGCATTTGCCACTTTAAATGTTGATTGTGGTGCAAAGCGCTTGTTCGCTCTTTTTTTGTTATACACCCATGGCGATTTTTCTTTTACTTCTTGTATCACAAATGTGCCTTCCCGGTCTTTCATGAATTCATCTACTGACCACGCTGGTGATGTTCCCTCACTTGATGAAGGCTGGCCGATACAAAGTGCCATCAGCATGAAACCTGAAAACAGCCATTTCATATGCTTTTTCTTCAAAAAAATCGCTCCTTTTCCTATGATATCTATCGATTGTAGCATGCCTGAGTGATGAGACATAAGGTACGCTTGTCCTCTTTTCTGCCAAATAAAAAAAGCCGGTTTCATCCGGCTTTCTGATCATATTAGCTTTCTTTTTTCTCTTCTATGGCCTGCCTCGCGATTTTTGAAATGGTCATATCATCCATTGGCGGGTTATGGAGCCCAGCACGAATATCTCGATAGTAACGCTGCAGCGGACAGTCTAGGCTCAAGCTTTTTGCACCGACTAAACGCATGGCTTTATCAACCACTTGCAGACTATGATTTACGACTGTATGCTTCACAGCACCGAATTCATTGATTAACAGCTCTCTTTTCTCAGGCTTTTCATACAATGTTGTCGTTGAATAGATGACGTGGCGTGCTTGCTTTAATAGTAAATCAATTTCGCCAATCAGTGTTTGGACATTTGGCAGTTCGCTAATCGTTCCGCTGATACTGTTCGGTGAATGTGTGATGGCATACTGAACTGCATAATCTCTTGCCGCTTGCGCAATCCCCAAATAACAGGAAGGGATATGTGCGATCCAAGGGTTTAACGTACCGCCTCGAGGTCCTTTTTGCACTTCAACAAGCATATCCTCTGAAACCACAACCTGATCTAAGATTAAATCATGGCTTTCTGTTCCTCTCATGCCGACAACATCCCATGTTTCTTCTATAGAAACACCTTTTGTATCACGGTGAATTAAGAAAAATCCCATGGCTTCTTTTTCTTCGATCCATACGCCGACTAAAAAGTATGTGAGAGCTGGTGACATCGTAGTGAAAATTTTACGTCCGTTGATCACCCAGCGATCACCTGATTTCATCGCTGTTGTCCCAGGCTTGCCGCCTCTTGTTGGACTGCCTGTCTGCGCCTCACTTACAGCGCGGTTGACAAGGGCGCCCTTCTTCACTTCTTCCGCAAAGAATTGCAGCTGCTTCTCATTCCATAGTTTCTTTTCATAAATTTCACCAACAACTCCTTGGTGCCAGCCAATCGATAAGGCAGTCGCTCCGTCCATGCTGCCTAGGGTTTCTTGAAATAGAACCATATCCGTTACAGATTGACCACCGCCTCCATATTCAGCGGGAAGAGACAGGGCTGTATATCCCATGTTTACTAATGATTCGATATTCTGTTTAGGAAAATAAGCGCCTTCATCATGTTTTTTTGCGTTTTGTTCGATCGTTTCACGAAGAGATTCCAGCTGATTGAGCCATGTTTTTTGAAAATCGGTATCGACAAATAATGCTTTAGACAAAACGTATCCAACTCCTCTGTTTCTTACAATCTATGATATCTCATTTTTCCAATTGGAATGAATAAAACACACTTTACTTATAGGATTTAATGTGTTAAATTTTATCAATATTAAGTACATCTGTCAAAGGAACGTGATGCTTTTATGATCTCAGCTACTAATCTACATAAATCTTATGGGCAGACCCATGTGTTAAAAGGCATTGATTTCACCGTACAAGAAGGTGAAGTGGTCGCAATTATTGGACCGAGCGGATCAGGAAAAACAACACTTCTCCGCAGTTTAAACAGCCTCGATATTCCAGACAAAGGAGAGCTGACTGTTGGAGAAGCCACGATTCAATTTGAACGATATCATAAAAAAGATCTTTTAAAACTAAGGCAGCAATCTTCCATGGTTTTTCAGCATTATCACTTGTTTCAAAATAAACGCGCACTTGAAAATATTACAGAGGGATTGATTGTGTCCCAAAACATGTCTAAAAAAGAAGCAGAAAAGGTTGGAGAGCAATTTTTAGAGCGGATTGGACTGCTTCATAAAAAGGATGCATTTCCAAGTGAATTATCTGGCGGTCAGCAGCAGCGGATTGGAATTGCCCGCGCTCTTGCGATGAATCCTGCGGTGCTTTTGTTTGATGAACCAACGTCCGCATTGGACCCAGAGATGGTCGGAGAAATCCTTGAAATGATCAAAGATATTGCGAGCCAAGGGATGACGATGGTCATTGTGACGCATGAAATTTCGTTTGCAAAGGACGTAGCGGATACGGTGATCTTTATGGCAGATGGGGAAATCGTTGAAAAAGGCTCACCAGAAGACGTCCTCATGAAGCCTCAGCATGAACGAACAAAACAATTTGTATCCAGGATTCATCGCGGAATGTGGCAAGGATCGGAGGAAGACATATGAAGCAAAAGGCAGCATTCATGACAGCTGGTGTCCTTCTGATTTTCCTCTCTCTGATTGGCTGCAGCAGCGTGAAAACAACAACAGATGATGGAAAACAAATTGTGAAAGTCGCTCTGAGTGCAGAGGTCAATCCACCCTTTTTAGCCACAAATGACCGAAACGAACCGATTGGCTATAACATTGATTATTTAAATGAAGTGAAAAAAAGACTTCCACACATACATTTTGATTACATATTTGGCGAGGAAGAATCCAATTTAATTGGTGTTGGCGCGGGGAAGTTTGAAATGGCAGCTAATTGGTTTTTCAGTAACCCTGAACGTGAAAAACGGTTTCTTTACCCTAAAGTTCCGTACGGCTATTCGATGACAGGATTAATTGTGAATGAATCAAACCGGGATATTCAATCGCTTGACGATATGACATCAAAAAAGCTCGCTCCTGTCAGTCCCAGCGGCGGATTGCGTTCCATATTAAATCAATATAATGAAGAACATGATCCAGATATTCCGCTGACAACCATTGAAAGCCCTTCAAATGAACTCAACTTAAAGCGTGTTGAAAGCGGACGGTCCGATGCGGCCTTTATGAATATTTCGACCTTCGATACCATTCAAAAGCATCTGAATCTGAAGGTCAAAGTGGGCGGGATCGTGTCAAAGGAGCCGATCTATCTTGTCTTACAGCCAAGTGAGAAGCAGCTTGCAGCAGACTTGGACCAGGTCACACAAGAGATGATTGATGATGGAACACTGCCTAAGCTTGCGAAAAAGTGGTTTGGGGTTGATTTCTTTCAAGATATTGACTACATCTCAGAGCAAGGCTATCAATATGAAGAAAGGAAGGAAGCGTCATGACGTTTACAGCTGGAGATTGGCTGCGGATCTTTTTACAGGTGCTTGAACGCCTGCCACTCACTTTTCTCATTATTATAGTGTCATTGTTTTTCGCCATCTTGATAGGGCTTTTATTTGCATGCATTCGTATTAAGCAAATCCCAGTACTGAAGCAATTGGCTGTTGTCTATTTATCTTTTACACGAAGTACGCCATTAATTGTTCAGTTATTCTTAATTTATTTTGGACTTCCTCAGCTTTTACTTGTGGCAGGAATTCAAATCAATCATTGGGATCGTGTGTTATTTGTGATGATGACGTTCTCTTTACATACGGGGGCTTATTTATCTGAAGTTTTTCGCAGTGCGTATTCGTCTGTTGGGAAGGATCAGCTGGAAGCCGCCTACATTGTTGGGATGACAGATACACAGGCCTTGATCAGGATCATTATCCCGCAGGCCTTTCTCATTGCCCTGCCAAACCTCGGAAATTACACCATTGATCTTGTGAAAGACACGGCGATTGCCTTTACGATCGGACTCATCGATATTATGGGGCAGGTGAAGATCATCTTAGGAAATAACTATGGAATCGGCATGTTTGAAGTGTATGTGATCATTGCGATTGTGTACTGGCTCATTTGTATGAGCATTGAACTAGTCACCATGCTGCTTGAAAAGAAATTTGTAAAAGGCCGTACCAGTCTGTCACGTTAAGGAGGCGATTTGATGCAAACCATTGACATTCCGTTTGCGATTGACCAAGTACCACATATTCTAAAAGGTGTTCCTTTCACCTTATTAATTGCTCTTGTTTCCATGGCTGCGAGTCTTGTGATCGGATCTGTTTTTGCTTTCATTCGCCTCTTTCGCATCCCTGTACTCAGACAGCTCGTTACGCTCTACGTCTCCTTTTTTAGAGGAACGCCGCTTATTGTTCAACTGTTCGCTTTCTTTTATGGGCTCCCTTTTCTTCTAAGCAGTATGAGCGGCACATTCGGACTGACCTTTCATCCGGATATGGTCTCCCCTTTAGCTGTGGCTCTTATTACCTTCAGCCTGCATTCAGCCGCTCATTTAACAGAGGTGGTCCGAAGTGCACTTCTGGCAGTAGACAAAGGGCAGCTTGAAGCGGCAAAAATTGTAGGTATGACAACAAGGCAGGCGATGATACGCATTATTTTGCCGCAGGCATTTGTTGTGGCCTTACCAAACCTAGGCAATCAGCTCGTTCAGTTATTAAAAGCGACATCTCTTGCGTTTACAATTGGGGTACTCGAAATCATGGGTATTTCCCGGATCATTGCAAATGACGGCTATCAGTTTTTAGAAACTTATCTCGTCTCTGCTTTGATCTATTGGCTGCTGAGCATTGTCTTTGAATTAGCCTTTGCATTATTAGAGAAACGTGTCAGCGTATACGGAAGAACTCTCGGACGTTAAAAAGTCGATCAGGCACAAAAACCTGATCGACTTTTTTATTCACCCTTTTTTGGTGTGTTAAACAGTTCTTTTGGTGCGGGTTTGAGCTTTGGTGCAGAGCCGAACACGACAGGTGCAGAAATATATCTGAACTCTCCTTTTCCATCCATGCTGCGGCCATGTGCCCATCTGCCTTGCTTACTTTCTTCCCCTCTTGAGAAGTTAAACAAGTCATAGGATACTTGCTGTTTTTCTAGTGAACGAGGGAAGGTGGTTGGTACGACGACATCCCCTTCTCGCTCTTCTAATTCTTTAATTGCAGCAAGCCACATATTTTGATGGTATGTATCACGAGCAATGAGGAAGGAGAGCATATCTTTGACGCCGCGGTCATCTGTCATTTCGTAAAGTCTTGTGACCTGAAGACGGCCCTGGGCCTCTGCATTTAAATTGGCTCTGAAATCCGCCATTAAATTTCCGCTTGAAATGATGTATTTGGCATTCCACGGGTATCCTTGACTATCCGCTGCCATTGCCCCTAAACCGGCAACAATTGCATGCTGCGGGTTCATTCCGCCCATAACAGCCGCAAGTGCTGGATCACTTTGATACGCCTGTTCCTGTTCTTTTACCGGTGCTTTATCAAGTAGACGTGCGATCATTGTCGCCAGCATTTCGACATGACCAATTTCCTCTGTCCCAATATCAAATAATAAATCCCTATATTTTTGGTCTGCCCGGCAATTAAACCCTTGAAATAAATATTGCATCATCACACTGATTTCACCATATTGACCGCCTAATACTTCTTGCAGCTTTTTCGCGTAAAGCGGATCAGGTTTTGAGGGCTTTGCTTCATATTGCAATTCTTTGATGTGATAAAACATGATGTCATCTCCCTTATCAAAAACATCTTTTCACTTATCACTATTCAACCGCAGCTCTCATTATGAAAATGACCTGATCACATAAAAAAAGAGAACGGCTTATGCCATCCTCTTTGTTATCTTACTTATTCAGCACTGACTAAAATTTTCACTTGATCTTTTTCATTGATTAATGCATGGAAGCCATCCTCGATCACATCGTCCAGCTTGATTTTTTTCGTGACGAGTGTGTCTGCAGAGAAATAGCCTTTTCTCATTAAGTTTAATACAGATGGGAATACGTCTCTGTAGCCGATAATTCCTTTTACTGTACGTTCTTTAATGACAATGTCATTCGGCATAATTTCTGCGCCTTTTTCCCAAATGCTTACAATGACTGTTTCGCCTGAAATTCTAGTTGATTGGATTGCTTGCTTCAATACAACAGGTACACCTGTCACTTCAAAAGAAACATCGACGCCACCGTTTGTGCGGCTAGCAATTTCTTGAACAACATCTTCATACTGAGAAGGATCTACAATGATCGCTCCAAGCTCTTTTGCTTTCTCTTGGCGTTCTTTTGATAATTCAACTGCATAAATATCAGTAGCACCAGCTGCTTTTAATGCTTCAATGACAAGTAAACCAATTGGTCCGCAACCAAACACAGCCGCTGTATCCCCAGCTTGTACTTTACTAGAACGAACCGCATATAAAGCAACCGCAGAAGGCTCGACAAGCGCGCCTTGCTCATATGAGATTTCGTCTGGTAATAAATGAAGTAATTCTTCATCGACTGATACATATTCAGAGAATCCACCGCCGCCTCCGGCAAGCCCTAAAAAGCCCATGTTTTCATCTAAGTTATAAGCACCTTGATGTCCGTGAGTTGCAAAAATAGGTTCAACAACCACTCGGTCGCCTACTTTGTAATTGCTCACGCCTTCTCCTACTTCAACAACTTCACCAGAGAACTCGTGTCCCAGTGTAATTGGTGCTTTTTCTTTTGTAAGTGGATGAGGTTCATTCACAGGAATGAAGATCGGTCCGCCTAAATATTCATGTAAATCACTACCGCAAATGCCGCACCATTTTACTTTCAGTTTCACTTTTCCTGGAGCAACTGTTGGTTCATCAATTTCCTCTAGTCGAATGTCTTTTTGATCGTGCCAGCGTAGTGCTTTCATTTGTAAGACTCCTTTTCTCATCAATTTAATTAACTTACTTAAATAATGATAACATAATTTTTTTAATTTTCTAAGTAGGATGCACTATTTTTTTGACAGTCAATGGACGAAAGATGACAAAACATAGCAATAGACAGATTAGAAGCATACATATACACCCAATGATGACGGAGATTCTGATCGATAAAATATGAGCGAGTCCGCCAAATATTCCTGTCATGGTCATCGTCAGAATGGCTTCAACCAAAGCATAAAAGCTGGCTACCCTCCCCATCACCTCTACTGGAATATTCGTTTGATAGAACGTCATAAAGCCTGTGTTCGCAAATGCTAAAAAGAAGGCTAATATAAAAAATCCACCGGCGGCTGCAACTAGGCTGTTGGAAAATGCATAAATAAGATAGCCAAACGCCACAAACAAACTGCCGATTCCAAGCATCAGCGAAACTGACAGCCTTTCGACAATGACCGAATTAAGACTTGCTCCTGCGATAATACCCGCTCCAGCTATGCTGACAAGAAAGCCATATTGTGTATCAGTCAGC
This sequence comes from Bacillus sp. FSL R5-0712, assembly GCF_038593285.1. NCBI lineage: Bacteria > Bacillati > Bacillota > Bacilli > Caryophanales > Bacillaceae > Bacillus > Bacillus sp. FSL R5-0712. The sequence continues at coordinate 2,392,922 of NZ_CP151981.1, forward strand.
ATCAATACTTCTTTTGCAAAGGCTGTTTCAAGTGAGTCTATGGCCGTAGGAAGGACCGTTATCGCCGCACTAAATAATAAATATACCGTCATGATCTGGCGTGACGTCAGACTGAAACGCAGAACAAGCTTTGCATCCTCTTTTAACATTGAAAGTGAAAACCGCTTTTGGGCAGCATCTGTTTTGAGCAAATTCGGTAAACACATCGTTAACAGAGCAGATATCAACAAGCAGATGGCATTTACATAAATTGAAAGAACAGGAGTCCCAATGAGAAAGAGGAGACCTGCTGCTGCGGGCCCAAGTAAAAATCCACCGGATTGTAATAAAGAGCGAATGGCATTAAACCGTTTTCGGTTATCCGCCGGGATTAGTCCTGTCATATACACCATCGACGCTGGATGAAACATCGCTTGTGCCATCTGTATGAAAAACACCATGACATACAGAATGAGCAGATGTCCTGAAAATAAGGCAAAAGGGATGCATGCAATGAGCAGAGCACGGGTAATATCTAAACTGATCATCACATTCCGCTGATTCAGCCTGTCAATCAAACTGCCGGACCAGCTATTGGTCAAAAGAGCAGCCGCAGGTCTTAGCAAATAAACTGCTGTTACAGCAAGTACAGAGCCCGTTTCTTGAAAAATAAGCAGATGGAGGGCAATCATATAAATCCATTCTCCTATGTTCGCAATCCCGATGGCTCCAAGTAAAATACTCATATCCCGCCAATGTTTTTTCATCATTGTCCCCCCTATTTGTCATAAAAAAAATCCCGCCCCCAAGACATGTCTGTCTTGAGGACGGGATTTACTCCGCGTTGCCACCTCAGTTCATTCATCTGTTGCCAGATGAACCTTAGCGGGTGATCATTCACCCTTCTCTGTAACGGGAGAAGTTCGCTGCACCACCATCCGAGGGAATCCGGTGCAGAGCTAAGAGGCTTGGTTCCATCATGCTTCCCAGCTCCTTCTCAGCTTCACGGAGTTCTCTGTGTGGGGCAGCTATGATGTACTCTTCTCTATTTGCGCTGTATCTTTTTTTCATCACGATCTTCAGCTGAATTGTTACATATTGTACTGCGCCCCGATCAAAGCGTCAATGTTTTTTTCATGTTAATCCGCATAAATCATTTTCCTAGTCATGCCGCCATCAACAACCAAATCTGTGCCGTTCACAAATTGATTGTCTTCATCTGTTAAATAAAAACAGGCTTTCACAATATCCTTTGGCGTGCCGACTCGATTGGAAGGATGCTGCTGATGGTCAATTTCTCGAAGACTTTTCTCATCTTTCGTTTCAATCCATCCAGGGGAAATGCTATTTACCGTAATGTGATCCTGACTAAAAGAAACTGCCAAGGCATGAGTAAGCGCGGAAATGCCGCCTTTTGATGCAGCATATGCTTCTGTATGAGGCTCGGACATAGTCGCACGGGTAGATGAAATGTTCACAATGGAACCGCCGTTTGGATTCTCTTTGATATAACGTGCTGCTTCTCTAGCGCATAAAAAAGTCCCTCTTACATTTGTATGCAGCACATGATCCCACTCATCGACCGTTAACTCATAAGGCGATGCTGTGCACATGACGCCGGCATTATTAATGAGAATATCAATTGTTTTGCAGTGCTCCACCGCAAACGACATTAAGCGTTGAATATCCTTCTCCTGTTTCACATCTGTTTTAATGAAATAAACTTCAAAGGACTCTTTTCTCAGCTGCTCCTCCAAACGCTTCCCCTTCTCTTCATCTATATCCGCAAGCACCACACGCGCCCCTTCTTTTGCATAACCGCAGGCGACCGCTTCACCAATACCATTGGCTGCGCCTGTGATGATGACGGTTTTATGTTGAAAATTCATCATTCATCCAATCCTTTCTCCATGAGATGTTGTCGTCTATCATATCATTTTGAGGAGTACGCATGAATAAAAAACCCCTTTATCGCAATTGAGAGTAATAGAGGGATTTTTTAAAAACTCAAATGGAACGAAGAAAAATGATTAATAGGATCTAATATTTTTCAAACCAATCACCATAAAAACAATCGTAAAAGCCGCTAAAACTGTTATGTCTAATAATAAGATTGATTGGTTGACCGTACCACTCATGATCTCACCAAAACCAGACATCATCCACGTTTGCGGTATAGCCAAAGAGATCTTCTTCATCATGTCTGGAACGATATCTAAAGGCCAATAAATACCACCCAGCATACACGACCCTACAATAACAATTGCACTAAATACTTCAGCTTGCTTTTTTGTATGAGATAAGGTGGCAATCATAAAACCTAAACTCACGACTAGCCCTATAACAAATGATCCAAACACTAGAATATGAATTACGTTGCCTAAGTACACATGAAAGAACACAGATAAGACAGTCAAAAGAACACCCAGTTGTATCCATCCAAGGAGGAAATAAGCCACTAAATAGCCCAGAAGCACATATATTTTATGAATTGGACTCGAAAGCAATCTTTGCCATGTATAATCTTTATATTCCAAATGAATAGATGACACAGAGCTTGAAATCGCAAACATCATAAACATAATGGTAAAGCCAAGCGGTATTAAATTTGGCTGCTGGCTTGCTTGATCATCTTGATTTTTTTCAATCAATGAAATGGTGCCAGATTCATTTAACTTGTTCAATGCATTAGTGAGAGAAACACTTTTCTGCTCTTTCACACCCTGATTGATTTGATAAATGATGGTAGCTGTCTCTTTTAAATAAGGAGATAAGACTGCATATTCTTCAGTTTTCTTATAAACTGTCACATCAAAAATTTCTTTATTTTCTTTTAGATGGGACTTTAATTGGTTTGCGACTTTTACAGACGCCACTACCTTTTCTTCAGATACTAAATCTTTTGCGTCTCTTTCAGTCGCCTTTACCCAGAGAAATTTGGTGTTTTTTTCGAGAATTTGAAAAATTTCTTGATCCAGTTTCCCTTGACTAGGCTCTAGAATAAAAGCAACTGTAGGTTTCTTTGAATCAGATGCGGTACTGCCAAAGATAAAACTAAATACGATTGGCATAACAAATAAAAAAATGAGGGTCAATGGGGACTTTAATGTTTCTTTTAACTTTAACGTTATAATGGCTAATATTTTATGCATAACGATGCTTCCTTTCAAAAGACATTCTTAATAAAGCAATGATGAAGAAAGCTAGTCCCATCCCACAGCTAAGTAATAATCCGCTTTGAATTTCACTAAAATCAGCACCTGCCATACTTTTCAAAAACATTTGAAGTGCAAGAGAATTAGGTAAAAAATAGCTGATATCAATCACCCATTGCGGGAATAAGTATAAGGGCACCATACTCCCACCTAAAGCAGCTAACACTTGAGTTCCTAAAATCCCTACACTGTTAAACGTTTTTTCTCTATTGATAAAAGAACCAATCAGCACCCCGAAACCCGCAGCATTTAATATAAAACTACATCCGATCATAACAACAGTAAAAGGCTCTCCCCAGTTCACCTTAAAGACAAAACTAGTAAATAAAATAATGACCGCAAGTTGAATCATACTCATCAAAACAATACCTAATAACTTCCCAACGATGTAACTAGTATTGCTTAATTTTGATACAATCAGCCTTTTATAAACATCTTCCTCTTTTTCCTCTATCATACTTCCAACTAGAAAAACAACAGTCATTAATAAAAAAAGCACACCCATCCCGCCTGCGTAGTATTGGAAGGATGTAATCGGCTGGCTGTTGATATGAATATTTCTCTCGTTCACCAGGTCTTTTTTCAGTTGATCAGACACGATCTCCACTTCTTTACCTTGATTCAACGGCACCAGAATACGATTCATATGATAATTTTGAAAGAATTGCAAAACCACATTTTCCAGAACCATTTCCTGTAAGTTTGAATTAGGCCCTTTCAAAATATTCAATTGCACATGATCATGATTCAATAGACTTTTTTCAAAATTCGGCTTGATGATTATCCCCATTGTAATGTCTCTACTATTTAAATCTTTCTCTAGCTGATTTTTCGAGGTGACCTTCACATCAAATATGTCACTTAGTTCACCCTTAGACAATGTTGAAAGAAACATTTTACTTGTAGCGGACTTATCTTGATCTGTTATTCCTACTCGAAATGAATTGATCCTGATTTCACTATCTTTCTTCATGTTATCTCCAAATGCTGCACCTAAAATAGCAATTAATATGATAGGCATAAAAAAAAGTGTAAAAAAGCTTTTCTTATCCCTAAAAAACAATAATAGATCTTTCAGTACAACCCAAATGCTCATATGCTCACCTCCAGACAGCCTAATCCCTCAATTTTTTACTAGTTAAATATAAAAAAACATTTTCTAAGTTTGGTTCTACGATTTCTGCTGAAATAATTTGAACATTTAATGCAGTCACACCTTGAATGAGACGACTTAATAGCTGCTGAGGATGTTGATCAAATATTTTAATTTGATTTCCATGAATCACGATTTCCTTTAACGGATCTTCATCATTTATGTATTGGCAAACACGATCTATTTCGCTCTGTCCATGTTCACGTTTAATAGTAAAAATAATTTCCCTTTGATTGCCGACAAGCTCACTTAATTCATGTTGATCCCCCATTGCAATGATGGATCCGTGGTCCAAAATAGCCATTCTTTCACATAAATATTCGACTTCTTCCATGTAATGACTAGTATATATAATTGTCATCCCTTCATTATTTAACATTTTTACTGTTTCTAGTATGTGATTTCTTGATTGTGGATCTATACCTACAGTCGGTTCATCCATGATTAATAGTTTCGGTTGATGCAAAATCGAGCATCCGATATTCACTCTTCTTTTCATTCCTCCAGAGAATACTTTCACTTTGTCATTTGCTCTATCTTCAAGACCAATTAACTGAAGTGTTTCTTGTACTCTGCTTTTTAACTCCTTTCCTTTGAGTCCGTACATTCTCCCCCAAAATATTAAATTTTCTTTTGCTGTCAAATGTAAATATAACGCGATCTCTTGCGGGACAATACCAATCATTTGCTGTGCTCTATTTGTTTCTTTGTTTAAATCTAAACCTTCAATCGTTACAGAGCCGCTAGTTGCTCGGATAAGCCCTGTCAAGATGCCAATTAATGTGGATTTCCCAGCACCATTCGGTCCCAATAGACCAAATGATTCTCCTTTTTTTAAGTGAAAGGTTACCCCTTTTAATACCTGCTGATTCTCATAATTTTTCTTAATGTCATGTACTTTTAGCAACCTATCTCTCTCCTCTATTCGGCATATCGTTCTCTTACATAAAAAACCTAAAAATATTTACCATCCAATCAAATTATAATATATGGTATAAAATTCTACTAAATATTAATATTTCCAATCCGTTCATTTTAACATGTTACGGAATGCAGGAGAATAGTACAGGCTTTTATAAATGTTGAAAACACAAAAAAACTTACAAGAGGTTCTTGTAAGTTTTTTAATCAATATATGCGGATCAAATACTAATTTCAGTCATATTACATCACAGAAGGGGGATCACCACTCACAAATGTTTGACCCTGCTTTTTCCACAAAGTTTAATCGACATTTTTATTCTTTCCTGAAAAGAGCAATCCAGTCATCCACCTCTATTGATTCTATTTGATCCTCTGTCATGTTCAATCTATAATATTGCTTTATTTTCTCGTTAGCATCTAGCATGTATTTTGTAACGATCTCTTCTTCCTTTAAAGTTTTCGTTGTTCGCTTGACCCATTCTTGAAAAGGGTAACGTTTTTTTCGTTCCATTGATCTTACTTCTTTTATTCCCTCTTTATAAAACAATTCCCGCCATTGTTCTGTAGATAGACAGGACACATGACTTGGGTCTCTCAATCTTTCCAGCTCATTGATAAATAGTGCAAGCTCTTCATCATTTGGCGAAACATTATCAATAAAGAAAAACAGACCATTTGACTTTAATACGCGAGATGCCTCTTTGGCAAACTGTTCAGGGTGCGGGAAATGGTGTGCTGCAATTCGGCATGTGACCATATCAAATGTGCCATCTAAAAAAGGAAGGCTTTCTGCATCCGCTACTACATAAAAAATTTGTGGATACGCTTTTAAATGAAGTGATGTATGAGAAAGCATCTCTTTCGTTAAATCCGTCGCAAATACTTGATTCACATATGGAGCCAATGCTTTTGCGGTATGCCCGCCACCAGTTGCTATATCGAGGACGATCCAGCTTTCTTTTGGAGCTGTCCATTCAACGATTAGATCCAGGTCTGCTCCCTTTGCATGAGTTTGACTCGTCACATACTTTTCTGCATTTCTCCCAAATTGTTCTACAACCCTTCTTTTGGCTTGATCTGAATTCATCTAATTCCTCCCCCTTGAAATGGATTTGTATATTCTATGTGATTTTCCACAATAAAGAGCCGTCCCATTTTATTGAGCGGCTCCTTTCATGTTAAAAATTATCGAGAAAGCATCCCGTGCGGGTCAATGACAAATTTCTTCGCCACACCCGAATCAAAGTCACTATATCCTTTAGGGGCTTGATCAAGGTCAATGACGGTCGCATTGACGGCTTTAGCGATCTGTGCTCTGCCGCTTAAAATGGATTTCATTAGACTGCGATGATATTGCATAACAGGGGTTTGACCTGTCACAAAGGTATGAGCTTTCGCCCAGCCAAGTCCAATTCGCACTTTCAGAGAACCGACTTTTGCATCGGCATCCACTGCTCCTGGATCTTCTGTGACATAAAGCCCTGGAATTCCAAGCTTGCCGCCAACTTTAGTAATATCCATAATCGTATTTAAAACAGTTGCTGGTGCTTCTCCCTGGTCTCCATGACCCGAAGCTTCAAAGCCGACACAATCGACGGCACAATCAACTTCTGGCTCCCCTAAAATATTCGTAATTTGTTCGCCGATTCGATCATGTTTTCGTAGATTGATCGTCTCACAGCCGAAGCTTCTTGCCTGTTCCAGTCTTTGCTCATTCAGATCTCCAACAATCACAGCAGATGCGCCAAGAAGCTGAGCCGAATGTGCTGCTGCAAGACCTACTGGCCCAGCACCTGCAATATATACGGTCGAACCAGGCTTTACTCCAGCCGTATAAGCACCATGAAAACCTGTCGGGAAAATATCGGAAAGCATCGTGAGATCAAGTATTTTTTCCATCGCTTGATCTTTGTCTGGAAATTTGAGCAGTTGAAAATCTGCATATGGAACCATGACATACTCGGATTGGCCGCCAACCCATCCGCCCATATCTACATATCCATAGGCAGAGCCAGGGCGGTCCGGGTTTACATTTAAGCACACATGGGTTTTTTGTTCCTTACACATGACGCAGCGTCCGCATGCAATATTAAACGGAACGGACACGAGATCTCCTTTTTGAATAAACTCTACATCTCGCCCAACTTCCACGACTTCACCTGTAATTTCATGACCAAGGACAAGTCCTTCAGGTGCAGTCGTACGCCCTCTCACCATGTGCTGATCACTTCCGCAAATATTCGTCGTCACTACTTTTAAAATGACGCCATGCTCACATTTGCGCCCCACATTGGCTTTAGGTACACCCGGGCCGTCTTTTAAGACCAAATCAGGGTATCCAATATCCTCAACTGCTACTTTTCCTGCTCCTTTATAAACGACACCTTTGTTTCCCGACATGATTTCATTCCTCCCTTTTGTTTAAAAATGAAGTCTCTACAATTTTCTCTATTTCTTAAGCAATTTCCTTCTTCAAACAGCACATTATGTGAAAAAGAGGGAGTCACATGTCTATGTGAGAAAGAAAAATGTGTCTTTCAGCGAAATAAAAAAGAAAATATTGAAAAAAAAGCTAAACTTTTGCAGAACGGTGTCGATATAAGAAATAAGCCAGACAGGTATCCTTAATCGACAAACAAATTCCTTATATATACTATCATTCCTTACACACCTGGCTGGCGCCTATATCACATACAAAAGGCTCTTCTGATGAAGAGCCTTTTTTTATTGCAGGCAAAGAGGCTCCTCTGACGAAGAGCCTCTTTTTTGAGTGCTTGTTCATTACCTGGGAAATATTTTCATCATTTTAAGGCTTTGATACAGATGTATGTATCATAGTGATAAACCGAGACTTCTCTAAAGTGATATGCTGAAAACAGACGGCTGATCTCTTCTTCACTGTACGATGAAAAAGATGTTGACCGTTTTTGTTCGTTGATCAGCTCCTGCTTTTGGAAAGATAAAAATACTTCTCCATCCACTTGAAGGACGCGGTACACTTCCTTCATGACTTGCTCAATATCCTTCAAGTAATAGATCGTCTGCACCGTAAATAATTTATTGAATGATCTGTCTTCAAAAGGTAATTGCTCAGCCTTACCAAGCGTAATGACGGCTTTGTCCTGTTCCGCAAGCTTCTTATGTTTTCTTTTTGCATATTTAATCATATGGCGAGAGGCATCCACTCCATATACTTTTCCGCGGTCAAGTTTTTCAGCTACCTTTGATAAGGTGATGCCTCTTCCAGTCCCAATTTCTAAAATTCGGTCATTTTCTTGTATATTTAAGAGTTGAATCGTCCATTCATTGATATTATGATGATTTTTTTCCATATAGCGGGCAACCCATTTTGAGAACAAGCCTTTTGGTTCCCTCATTTGTTTTCCAATCCAGCTTTGAATCAATGTTAACACCTGCTTTTCACCAGTAAATAAAACTATTTACAAATTTCCTTACTTTTCATATCGGCTCTCACCTTACAAAAATTAAGACCTAGTCCTAATTTATTTGTCTCTTATAAGACGCTCCTTTTCAGAAAATGTTTCGCAGAAAGTGAAAATTTTTTTAACCTGAATAGGCGTTTTCATTATTTGTGCTCAGATTGATTTCGTTTTCTGCATGAGCTGCATAATTTATAAATGTATCTTGATTAGATAAAGGTGGTGCTAGATTATGGGCTTTGGCGGTTATTCTGGAGGCTACTGCGGTGGCTACGGTGGCGGTTTTGCAGGCGGATTCGCATTGCTTGTTGTACTGTTCATTTTGTTGATCATCATTGGTGCAAGCTGGATTTGCTAACGTAAAAGGAGCAGGAAACGTCATGGTTTCCTGCTCCTTTTCTTTAATACCAATAAGTCCGGTACTGATACATATAACGTCTGAGCATTTCCTCTTGCTCTCTTTGCATGCGGTATGGATTGCCGTATCCGTGCTTTAAGGAATGCGGAATAGATGCATACCCGTGCCCCACAGACGGAAATCTCATATATGGTGACATCGACATTCATTGATCACCTCACAATCACCTTTTACGGTATCATATGTGCAGGTGATCAATGTGGAGCGTGTCTAAACCTGATCCTTCTCCATCGTATAACAATCAAGCATGGCAAGCATCATAAACATGTCAATCTCCTCCTTTTCACATTTTTCATTTCCTGTTTTAGTTCATATACTTTAGTTGTTTCTGTTTCATTTCTTCATAAATTGTTTCGACTTCTTGTTCGTAAAGAACGGTCTCAATGTCCTTGTATTTCCGCTTAATCGTCAAAGTAATAAAAAATAAATGGATTGTCATATACGCTCACCTCCCTTCAGTTCGCAGCACGCGAAATAGCCCGCAGATCTTCTTTATCAGTTGACCTGCGGGCACACAAAAATGCAGATCAAAAGACAGTGTCTTCCAACCTGCAATGGATGATACGTGTGAAATCCTCGTTTACTTAAACAGTTTTGAAGCGTGCACCGTATAAGGCAAAGGAAGGACACGAACTCTTCCACAGGCTGATGACATGATGAAATTGTTGGTTGAATTGATCACAAGTAGATACGAATAACATATTCTTCAGCCTCCTTTACGTTTTTTTTAATTACTTTGTAAGTATATCCAGCAAGCACCATTTTGTAAACCTGTTTTTAGTAATATAGATGAATTTTGTGTTTTTGACTAAATTTCTACAGTTATTCTTGTCCGATTATCCAATACAATAAAAAAAGCCTCCTCAGGCAAATGAGGAGGCTTTCGAATTAATCTTCATCTAATTCTTGCAGTTTCTTTTGAAAGAAAATCGCGCGTTTAACACAAATAAAAGCTGCTAATAAGAAAACACAATCTATTCCCATCATCAGCATTTTTGGAGATGCTTCGATGTGCTGGTTCGGTAAGATCGTACCAATATATAAAAAGGTGCTGACAGCAAGCAAAATAAAAGCGTACTGCTTGTAATCTGTCACTAAATCACTCCACTTTTTCTTCACTTGTTTCACCTTCCAGTTATCAATGTCTATTCATAGCTTAACATAGTGAGAGAAAGCGAGGAGCATGTAAATCTATCCATTCGCCAGTGCGCTTAGTCCTTGCTTGATATCATGTAGTAAATCATCCACATCTTCAATTCCGACGGAAATACGAATTAAACCATCTGTGATGCCAAGCTCCTCCCGGCGGTCTTTTGGAATGGACGCATGGGTCATCCGGGCAGGGACAGAAATTAAGCTTTCAACCGCTCCAAGGCTTTCTGCGATTGTAAACAGCTTAAGCTGGCTTAAAAATACATCGACATGTTCTTCTTTTCCAATATCAAAAGAGATCATGCCGCCGAAGCCGGATGCTTGTGTTTTCGCAAGTTCATGTCCAGGGTGAGTATCGAGACCTGGATAATAAACACGTGTGACGGCTGCATGTTGCTTTAAAAACTCAGCGATTTTCTGTGCATTTTGTTGATGTGCTTCCATTCGTAGTCCAAGCGTTTTCATCCCTCTCATGAGAAGCCATGAATCCTGCGGTCCAAGAATTCCGCCTGTCGAGTTTTGAACAAAGTGCAGTTCTTCTCCAAGCTCTTTCGTCGCTGTGACGACAAGCCCGCCTACAACATCACTATGGCCGCCTAAATACTTAGTCGCACTGTGCAAGACAATGTCTGCGCCATATTCAATCGGCTTTTGGAAATACGGTGTGAAAAATGTATTGTCGACAATCATCAAGATGTTGGCTTCCTTTGTCAATTCGCCGATGGCTTTTAGATCCGTCATTTTGAGTAAAGGATTGGTTGGCGATTCAATGTAAACGGCTTTTGTTTCAGGTAAAATGGCTTTTTTCACTGCTTCAGGATCACTTGTGTCAACAAAGGTTGCAGTAATGCCAATACGGTTTAGCACCTTTGTGATGACGCGGTAGGTTCCGCCGTACACGTCATCTGTCAGCACAATATGATCTCCGCTGTTAAACAGCATCATCACAGCCGTAATGGCTGCCATCCCTGAACCAAATGCGTAGCCGCTTGCTCCTCCTTCAAGATCACGAATGACTGTTTCCAGGGCAGTTCTTGTTGGATTTGCTGTTCTGGAGTATTCATACCCCGTATGTTCGCCTGCTTTCGGCTGCTTATAAGTACTCACTTGGTAAATCGGTACAGACACGGCGCCTGTTCTTTCATCACCCGTTGTTCCGCTGTGAATCATCATTGTTTTTGGTTTCATTCTATTTTCCTCCCTCATAAATTCCTTTACTTAAATATCGCTCACTGCTGTCAGGAAAAATGGTGACAATGACTGTCCCAGGTGCTGCTTTCTTTGCTTCCTCTAAAGCGGCAAATAAAGCGGAACCAGAAGAGCTGCCGATGAGAACACCTTCTTTTTCAGCTGCTTCTTTCACCATTCGAAACGCATCATCATCACTGACAGTGTAAATCTCATCAAATAAAGCCTGCTCCATATAATCTGGGATAAATTCAAGGCCAATTCCTTCCGTTCTATGCGGACCCGGATCCCCTCCATTTAAAATTGATCCTTCAGGCTCCACAACCACTGTTTTTAACGCCTGATTCTGCTCTTTTAAATAGGCGGCACAACCTTGAAAAGTTCCGCCAGATCCTGCTCCCGCCACGAATACATCGATATTCCCTTTTAAGTCGGACCATAATTCGGGACCGAGCGTTCTGTAGTAAGTCAATGGATTTACTTGGTTTTTAAATTGTAAAACACAATAGGCATTGTCAAGGCTTGCCTCTAATTCAAGGGCTCGATCAATCGCACCCTTCATGCCTTCTTTTCTGGGTGTATGAATAATCTCTGCACCGAGCGCCTTCATCAGTTGTTGTTTTTCTTGACTAAAATGTTCTGGTACACAAAAAATGGTTTGCAATTGATGCTTTCTTGCACTTAGGGCAAGCCCAATTCCTGTGTTTCCAGCAGTTGCTTCAATAATAGTTCCGCCTGGACGCAGTTTGCCAGATGCTAATGCTTCTCTGATGAGCATGTCACCTAAACGATCCTTAATACTTCCACCTGGATTCATCATCTCAAGCTTTGCATACACCTCAACGCCTTCTGGGACGCCAATCCCTGACAGCTTTAAAAGCGGTGTGCGGCCAATTAATTCAGTAATATCCTTTATGACAGCCATATGATTCCCTTCCTTTGCATGGAAAAGAAGGGGGAAACCCCTTCTTTTATTGTGTTTGCTTTATCATACGCAAGACAAGGTCGGTTGAGTGAATCGCTGCTTGCTCAAGGAATTGATCAAAGGAGATATTGGATTCTTTCCCTGCAATATCTGATAGCGCTCGAACGACAACAAATGGCGTACCAAAGAGCTGGCAGACCTGTGCAACGGCTGCGGCTTCCATTTCCACCGCATATAACTCTGGAAACTTCTCTCTCACAAACGCTACACGATCCGGATCATTCATAAACGAATCTCCTGTTGCAATCGTTCCTTTTGCCACTTGAATATGATCAATTTCTAAAGCAGATTCTTCTGCCAGCTTCACAAGCTTTTCATCTGCAATGAAAGCAGCTGGAAGTCCCGGCACTTGTCCATATTCGTAATCAAAGATGGTCACATCTACATCATGATGTCTCACATCAGTAGAGATGACAATATCACCTACATTTAATGAGTGATGGAAACCGCCAGCAGATCCTGTATTGATCACATAATCTGGCTGAAAGCGGTCAAGCAGTAATGTTGTGCTGACCGCTGCATTTACTTTTCCAATTCCTGATTTTAATAAAATCACTTCTTTATCTTCATAAACACCTGTTGTAAATTCACACCCAGCGATGTTTTCTTGTGTAGCATTTTTTAGTTGATCTCTTAAAATCGTCACTTCTTCTTCCATTGCACCTATAACTGCGATTTTCAAATCAAAAACATCCTTTCATTCCCTTTTCTTCGCTTCTACGATCCAAACAAAATCATTCATTTGATGAAAGGACGTGCTAAAACCTTCTTCTTCAAAGATTTGCTTTAGCACATCAATGGATGGATAATATTCCGTTTCTAAATCCTCTGCAAGCTGATCGAACCCTGCGGCTCTCGCTTTGTCGATCTGAGCTTGATGTGCTGCTTGATTTTGAAACATTGTATCAGCAAAAACTATTTTACCATCTGAGTGAAGGATGTTGCTATAGGTGTGAATGGCTTGTTTTTTTTCTTCATCCGTTAAATGGTGGAATGCATATGAGCTGACGATCGTATCTGGCTCAAATGGCGGCGCTGGAAATGATAAAAAATCCCCATCATGAAATAGATCTGGCAGTCCTTTTTGAAGAGCCGCTTTCTTCATGGCATCTGATGGTTCAACACCATACACGTTTTTATCAGCTGCAAGGAGCAGCGCTGTTAGATTCCCCGTACCGCTTCCAAACTCAAGAACGTCTTGGCCTGAAAGGCGGACAATCTCTTTTAAAATAGCCGGATACCGGCGAAACACTTCTTTATACTGCTCGTCATGACCACTTACCGTGTCGTCATAAGAGTCAGCCCAATGATCAAATAAAGAAAGAAATTCACGTCCCATTTTCTTTCCCTCCACTTTATCTATTTATTCCTATGCGTATAGTATGTTTTATTCCGTCGAACAGTTCCTATCCTACCACAACTTCTGTTTCTTTCCTACTAAAAAATACTGGGAGAGACCGAAAAACATTTGCCCTTCTGAGGGAGAGAGATTAAGATGAATGAAGAGTATAGAGAGGTGAATCAAATGGATTTTCAGCTGGATTTTTTAAAGGATAAAATAGAATTTTTTGAAGCAACATCTTTAAAAGAACTTGAACAAAAGATCCAAAAACAAATTGAACATAATCAGGCGATTCTGCTGACTGTTCATTCTGTCAGTCATCAAACGACTGTGATCGATGAGCAGATTTTGTATACAGCAGTTGTTCATTTTAAAGCGAATGTTTAAACAAAAAAGATAGCAGATCTGCTATCTCAGCGTGTAGACAAACCCTCGCATTCGTTGTCAGTTCTGCGTGCCGGTGCTCACGAATGTCAAATTCGCTCCGCTCCGGTACTCGTCCTTCCTAGACTGCAAAGGTTTTCTATCACGCTGAAAAGAAGACAAAGGGCTAAAATAAACATCATTTTAGCCCTTTGTCAACAATCTGCTATCTTTTTTCGTGTTTATCTTAATTTTTCAACCTTCACAGGTTTCCAGCCTTTTTCATCTACCCACGTAATTTCCACGCGGTAGCGTTCACCTGTTGATTTATCACGGATGGTTCCTTTTGCATCTTGAGGACCTCCGTTATTTCCTAACCAAAGAACGGTCATTTGATCTTCTGAAATTCCTGTCGCATAGGACATGGCTTTGATCATTTCTTTCCAGTCTTTTGAGCTGGAATCATAGGTTGCTGTATGTGAACCGGATTGCTCTGTTCCTACAGGCTCCCAGTCATCATTTTCGTATGTTTTGTCTACATCACTCGTTTTGCCGCCATCTGTTTCTTTGGCGTCTTTTAACGCATCTTTATTAGGTTTTTCTTCATCATCTGTCTTCTTCGTTTCGTCGTCTTGATCAGATGAATCATCTTTTTTTGCATCTGAATCATCGGATGTGTCTTTCTTTGGATCTTTCACATCTTCTTGTGAGTTTTGTTTATTTTCACTTGTTGCAGGTGCCGTTTTTGATGGCGCATCCGCTACATCAGGATCTTTCGGCTTATTAAAAATTAACAAACTCGATGCGACAACCAAAATAAGCACCACAACGATACCAATTAATATGTTAAGCACCATATTTGCCTTTCTGCGCTTATCACGATGTTCAAATCGAGAATTTCTACTCAAAATCTCTGCACTCCTTTGCCTCTGTTCCCTAAGTCGTTACTATTCTAACATGTCATGAAGGGATGTTCTATGTCTGTTTCTTTTCAATTTCATTGACCTTTTTTACAATATCATAAAACGCATCATTTGTCTTAGCCCGGCCACTTGTCTCATCAAGGTGAACAACAACAAGGGCGTATTTTGGTTTTTCTACCGGAAAGTATCCAGCAAACCACTTATGATAAAGCGGATTCCCCTTTTTGTCTTGACTGCCGGTTTGGGCAGTACCTGATTTTCCCGCTACATCGTATGGCAAATCTTGAAACCTTCTTCCGGTTCCCTTGTCAGAGGTCACCACCTGCCTTAAGAATTTTTGCAGCTTTTGAGCTGTATAGCGGTCTATGCTGCCCCCTTCAGGCCGTTTGTTTTGAAAGGACAGCATCGTTGTTCCGTTTTGATACAGCACTTTTTCTGCAATTTTCACTTCTTTTCGTTCTCCTCCTCTTGCGATCGCAGCCATCATATTCGCGATTTGCAGAGGCGTCGTTTTGACATTTTTTTGTCCTATTGCGGTTTGTGCAATGGCTTTTTTGACATGCTTGTCTCTTTTATCTCCCCACACACTGCCTGTTTCTTCACGATCAAACTGTTTGAAGTGCTGCTTATGATAGACATCCCCTTCCCAGCCAGCTCGATCTATGAGTCCAAGCTTAGAAGCCGTCTTTTCGATGATTTGATCATCTGTTTGAATGAGCCTTTCAGCAAGTGTCGCAAAGGTATAATTGCAGCTCTGCGAGAAACTATCAGTCAGATTCAGCACTTCTTGTTTTCCTTCAGGCTCTCCATATAAATTCTTTCGACAGTCATACATGGTTTGTGGCTGGTCAAGATTTTTTTCGATTGCTGCGGCAAGTACAGCCGTTTTAAAGACAGAGCCTGGTGCAATCGCTGTCAGCATGTAATTTCTTGCCTCATGCCGGTTTTTACTTGTGACATTTGGGGTACTCGCCATCGCGAGTACACTGCTGCTTTCAATGTCGAGCAGAACGGCACCGCCTTTTTCAACGCCTTGTTCTTTGAGCACCTTCTCCATTTCAGCCTGCATGTCTTCATCTATTGTTGTCTGTACCTGAAGTGGATAAAAGGAATGAGCTTCTGCTGTATATTTGACGTCCATACCGAACAAAGGGTTTCCCCTTCCATCCACATGATATAACAATTTTGTGTCTTGCTCGGGTAATAGAAATTCGTCAAAGGTGCTTTCCAGCCCAAATGTGCCGATTTCAGTACGTATGGAAAGCTCTTTTTTGTCAGGATAACGCTTTCTCAATAGTTCTGGATTTTCGCTTGTGAAGCCTAGTGTGTGGAGGGCAAGTCTTTTTTTGTCCTTCTCTTTCATATATACGCCGTACACACCTGAATATTTCATATCATTGATGTCTTTCAGCTTTTTTTTCGTGATGTCATCTTTTAAAATGAGAGGTTTTTTCGTTTCTGTTAACTGTTTTTTGAGTTCATCCTCTTCCATCTCAAGAATAGAGGCGGTTTGCTGTAAGCGTGGAAGATCATATTGCAGGAAAGGAAATAAGATAACCGCAGGCTGTTCTTTTGTAAGAAGTGCTTGGCCGTTTCGATCTAAAAACTCACCGCGCCCGTCTGAAATAACGACTTCTTCTGTCCGCTGTTTGACACTTTCTTGTATTAAATTGATATCAAGCTTTGAAAACGATTCTGTAAAGAACAGCTGAATTTCTGCCAGTCTCATCAGAAGACCGAGCAATAGTATAAAAATAATCGCACCTGTCCATTGAATTCTTCTTTTTTTGCGCATAAAAACACCTCGTCCCTATTGTGGACGAGGTGTTTACGTGATAAACGTGATTATGAAATTTTTACAATTTTGACGAACATTTCTCCGCCAGGTGTTTGAACGGTTACTTTGTCGTCTACTTGTTTACCTAAAAGGCTTTTTGCAATAGGTGAATCGTTTGAAATCTTGCCTTCGAACGGGTCAGCTTCTGCACTTCCAACAATTGTGTAAGACTCTTCTTCCCCGTCTGGTAATTCAACGAATGTCACCGTTTTACCAAGTGAAACCACATTTGAGTTTCCTTCATCTTCGATAATTTTAGCATTACGAATCATATTATCAAGCGTTGTAATACGGCCTTCTACAAACGCCTGCTCTTCTTTAGCAGAATCATACTCCGAGTTTTCAGAGAGGTCTCCAAAACTTCTAGCGATTTTAATACGCTCTACAACCTCTTTACGTTTAACCGTTTTCAAATATTCAAGCTCTTCTTCTAATTTACGTTTTCCTTCTTCTGTCATTGGAAATACTTTCTCTTGTGCCATGAATCATTCACTCCTTCTATTAATCCTCACCATACAAACTTTCTGCACGTGAGTGACGACTGAAATATACAAGAATGAGGACATGTTCAGGCCCTCATTCCTTCTGTACCATATTCGTAAAAGTCCATCTTACATGGCGTCCCTTTTAGATGCAACTATTATGCCTTTTATTAGACAGGACCACTCGCAGCGGTCTAAAATCGCACAAACTGTGGAAAGGCACAGGAAGCTCCTGTACCTCGTTCGGCCATTTCGATCATATGTAGAAGAATAGCTTATCCATTCTCCATCTTCCAATACTAATATGGTCAGTGTACGATATGTCTATGCTATATTATTACAAAATTGCATTTTGATCAAGAATTGTTTGAAAATTTGTGATGATTTGTTTGTCGTTTTTTTAATATACTTTTTCAACTTCATTCTTTCGCTATGTGGTAGTGATTTCTCCATCTCTTCTTTTCTTCATTGTTTTCTTATCATATCAAACCCTTAAGATTTTTTCCGAGAATGCTGCTTTTATAAATGTTCACATATTATTAACAAATATTGACAAGGTAATATTTGGTTTTTGTTGAATTCTATCAATGCAAGACCAAATACATGCTAGGGAGTGTTTTAAATGAACATGAAGAAAACAATTGTTTCTGTTCTATCCATCTCTACCTTATCTTTTTCACTAATGGGCATGGCTTCGGCCAAAGAAACAGCGGATTTCACAGTCAATAACAATAATATATGCACTTCTGGATTGAAAACATTAGATGTGATTTCAATTCAAAATTACGATTTACCTATGAAAGTTGGTCAGGAGTGCTCAGTCTATAATGCTGCAGCAACACGTTATTGGACAGACAACCAGAGAGTTGCATCTGTTAACTCTTTTGGAATAGTGACCGCTCATTCACGTGGCGATGCCACTATCACTCTTTATAAAGGGACGTCTGTCTTAGGACAAGTTTTTGTGAGAGTTTGGTAAGATGATGCTGAAAAGACCTTTACACTGTAAAGGTCTTTTTCTTCTCCACCATTTACTCTGCTCGGTTTTGAAGAATCGTTTGAATTTTTGTCACCATTAAGTCTATCGCCACATGGTTTTGGCCGCCTTCTGGGATGATGATATCGGCGTATCGTTTCGTCGGTTCAATGAATTGATTATGCATCGGTCTGACAACAGATACATATTGTTCAATCACAGAATCGATCGACCGGCCTCTTTCCTTCGTATCGCGTAAAATGCGGCGGATGATGCGAAGGTCTGCATCTGTATCAACATACAGTTTAATATCCATTAAGTCTCTCAAACGTTCGTCTTCGAGCGCAAAGATACCTTCAACGATAATGACATCCTTCGGCTCAACATGAACCGTCTCTTCTGAACGTGTGTTCAGCTTAAAATCGTATATTGGTTTTTCAATGGATTCGTATCTTAGGAGCTGTTCCAAATGCTCAAACATCAGGTCATTGTCGAATGCAAGCGGATGATCATAGTTCGTGAGCAGGCGCTCTTCAAATGGCATATGACTTTGATTTTTGTAATATAGATCTTGCTGAAGCATGAGGATGGAATGTCCTTTAAATTTTTCATAGATTGAATTGGTGACGCTCGTTTTACCCGAACCCGAGCCGCCAGCAATACCAATGACAACTGGTTTACTCCTCATGTGGCTGTTATTTCCCCTTTCTCATCATGTTGCTAGGGTATACTTTTTGATCAAGCTTGAATTTGACGATTTGCAGCGGATGACGAGCGGCATCTAGTTCATTTCCTTTTTCATCCCAAATCGTCTCAATTTTGCATGTGAAATTCTCAATTTCTGGTCCGAAGAATTCGACTTCGTCGCCTTGCTTAAAGAAGTTACGCTGCTGCAATGTCACGATTTTTTCTTTTTCATCATAATGAAGAACAAGACCTGCGAAATCAAATGTCGTTTTCTTCCCATGGATGCCAAACATTTGTTCATCCGTTCCTGGTATGCCTTCGAAAAAGGCTGGTGCTGTGTCACGGTTTGCGCATTTATCTAATTCATCTAACCATTCCTGCTGAATGACAAAATTGTCTGGGTCAGCACAATACGCATCAATGACTTTGCGATATACACTTACAACAGTGGCAACATAATGAATGGATTTCATCCGTCCTTCGATTTTTAAGCTGTCAATTCCCATTTCGATCATTTGAGGAATGGATTCGACAAGCTTCAAATCTTTTGGACTCATTGCAAATGGCGCATCTTCCTCACCAAATAAAGGCGCTTCCTCAGAACCTTCTAGTTTATAAAGATCATAATCCCAGCGGCAGGACTGGCAGCAGCCTCCGCGGTTAGAATCTCTTGCCGTCATATGGTTACTGAGCACGCAGCGGCCAGAGTATGCGATACACATCGCACCGTGAATAAATGTTTCGATTTCAATATCGACCTTTTCTTTCATTTCTCTAATTTCTAACGCACTAGTTTCACGTGCGAGCACCACACGCTCAAGCCCTTCTTCCTTCCAAAACTGAACAGCTTTCCAATTTGAAAGAGACTGCTGTGTGCTTAAATGGACTTCAAGCTTCGGTGCAACACGTTTACATGTTTCAATGATCAGTGGATCAGCTACGATAATGCCTGCTACTCCAGCGCCTTCGATCCCTTGAAGGTATTCCTCCAGCCCGTCCATGTTTTCATTGTGGGCGAAGATATTTGTTGTCACATAAATGCGTGCGCCATATTTGTTTGCAAATGCGACACCTTCTGCCATTTCTTCAATTGAAAAGTTATCTGCATTTGAGCGAAGTCCAAATTCTTTCCCGCCAATAAAAACAGCGTCAGCTCCGTAATGTACAGCAATTTTCAGTTTTTCCAAGTTTCCTGCGGGTGCAAGCAGTTCTGGTTTTTTTGTAATGACACGTTTCCCATCAATCATTTCAGAAATACCATCTTTCAATAATGCCATTTCCTCTGCCTCCTCTTATCTTAATAAACCGTTTCTTTAAAGAAGAACCCTGTATCAATCGAACGATTCACTGGCTGAATCTCTTCAATCCGCTTCACCCAGTCCTCTTTCTGATCTTCATACGCGTCTTTGTCAGTCGTTAGTAAATCAATTGCTTTTCTATAAAGTGATGTCACCTCTGTCATATAAGAAAGTGACTTTAAAATTCCGTCAATTTTAAATGAGTCAATGCCTGCGTCAACAAACTCTTCTAATTCGTCAATCATACACACATCATTTGGACTCATAATATGTGTTCCGTTTGCATCCTCGAAAATAGGATATTTGTTTTGACGCTCTTGGTCATGCAGGAATAGCCCTTCCTCCATATTTCTGCCTTCGACGTCCATTTGTTTGCCCTGGTATTCAAAGTAGTTGCCGATGAGCGTACGTTTCGATTGAAACATACATGTCATGCCATGGACTTGAATTTCAATCTCCACCTCAGCATTTTCTTTGATGTCGATCACACTGTCCATATTCAGCTCTTTTGCAAGAACAGCACGCGATGCGCCTTTTCTGCCCCAGTAGTTACAAGTGTAATAGTTTGTCCCAGTCGTTTCTGTACTCCAGTGAAGATTCAGGTTCACTCCTGTTTCCTTTGCGGCCATGATCACGGCTGGGTCTCCAAAGACGACGCCGTCCACGCTTAATGAATCGAGAAAGGTTAAATAATCTCCAAGCAGCTGAACGCGGTCATTATGAAAAATCGCATTCATCGCTACATACACTTTTTTGTGATGGGCATGTGCAAGCAGAGCCGTTTGTTTCACATCTTCTCTTGAAAACTCACCTGCAAGACGAATACCGTATGTTTGTTCGCCTATTAAGAATGCATCAGCTCCTGCCTCAATTAATGGCAGTACGTCTGACACGCTGCTTGGCGTCACAAGCAATTCTGGTTTCTTCATGATTGGTCACCTCTTTTTGTACTAATGGCGATCCCGTCTCCAACTGGAATAATGCACGTTTGGAAATCAGGGTTTGACATGAGCCATTGATTGTATCGATCAATTTTTCCAATTAATTGTTTTTTTCGTTTATCTTCAATTTCTTCTTCATAATTCGTTGCCACTAAGCCTTTGAATAAGACATTGTCTGTGATAATCATTCCGTCGTGAGCGAGCATCGGTTCAAACAATTCAAAGAAACGCTTGTACTGCCCTTTTGCGGCATCAATAAAGATCACATCATAGGGCGCCATCGTTTGGACCGTTTTAGCCGATTCCATCGCATCACCAAAAAACACGTGTATTCTTTCTTTTAACTTTAATTCCTCAATGTTCCGTGTTGCTTCTTCATAGCGCTTTGCATTTCGCTCAATCGTATAAATCTCAGCGTCTGGAAGAGCTGTTGCCATTCGAATAGCGGAATAGCCAATCGCTGTCCCAACCTCCAGAATTTTCTTCGGCTGTTTCATCGAAAGCAGCTGCAATAAAAGCTCGATGCTCACCTTTTCCATAAT
This sequence comes from Bacillus sp. FSL R5-0712, assembly GCF_038593285.1. Taxonomy (NCBI): domain Bacteria; kingdom Bacillati; phylum Bacillota; class Bacilli; order Caryophanales; family Bacillaceae; genus Bacillus; species Bacillus sp. FSL R5-0712. Next base: position 2,414,767 of record NZ_CP151981.1, read on the forward strand.
TGGCACATGATGCTCTTTTGCATAGATCTCTAATTGAGCGATTGCATCAGGACTTGGGTGAATTAAATGTTCAATATAATCATTTATTCGATCATCTTCGATAGTCATTATTTGTCTAGCTCCTTCATGACCTGAAAAAGAAGAGTCCTGCCTATTGCAGCTCTCTTTCTCGTCAATCTTTCGTTCATCTAAGTAAAAACAACCCGATATATTTTACCACAAAGAAGGGGCAATTGCGAACCTATAAAATGGAGATTCCAACGAAAAAAACTGCAGGCAATCTCGTATTGTCTACAGTCTTTTTCGATTCACTTGTCCATTAATTGCTGCCTGTGATGTATTTCGCTTTTGCTTTATTATGCTCATTTAACGTTTTCGTAAATACGACTTCTCCATTTTTCTTCGCAAGGAAGTAAACGTAATCCGTTTTCTCTGGATGCAGTGCGGCTTTCCAAGAGGATTCACCCGCATTTGCAATAGGTCCAGGCGGCAGCCCTTTGTTGTTATACGTGTTATAAGGAGATTTCACTTTTAGGTCTTTGTAATACACACGGGATTTATGCTCACCAAGTGCATAAAGAACGGTTGGATCAGTTTGAAGCGGCATGTCTTTTTTCAACCGGTTATAGAATACACTTGAGATTTTTGCCCGATCTGTCTTTTCTGTTGCTTCCATTTCAATCAGTGAAGCCATCGTTAACACATCATGTATGGACATGTTTCTCTTTTTCATGTCTTTTTCATACGTTTTCACGTATTGATCTGTTTGTTTAATCATCGTTTCAATGATCGTTTCGAGCGATTCATCCTCACGATAAAATGGATACGTAGCAGGGAATAAATAACCCTCCAACGGATGTTTCACCTGTTTTCCATTCACTTGTGATGTCACGGTTTTCGGATATTTTTTCATTAACGTTTGAATAAAAGCAGGGTCATCCAGCTTCGCTTCAACTTCCTTCGCTGAAAAATTCGTCTGATTTGCAATAATGGCTGCAATATCAGACAGCTGTCTTCCCTCTGGAATCACAAGCTGAAAGGCGTAATCTGTCCCGCCAGATGTCAGCTTTTTGATCAGTGTGTCTGCGTCCATTGTTTGTTTTAAATGGAAATATCCCGCTTTAAAGCCGGACGCCTTTTTGTATTTTGCATAATAAGTGAAAATCGTGTCATTCGAAATGAGCCCATTTTCTTTTAAAATGCCTGCAATTTCGCGGACAGATGTCCCATTTGGAATATGAATATTAATGGTTTGTTTGCTTTTTTGATCGACCGGTCCGAGTGCTGATTTAACATATAAAAAGCCTGATAATGCTGCAATGATGATGACAGCAAGGACAGATAACAGGACGATCCCCATTTTTCTTTTGAAGAATGGTCGTTTCTTTTGTTCTGAAAACATGCATGGCCCTCCTCACATCTAGCTTTTATAGTACATGATTCGACGGAGTTCGGCAATTCCTTGCTTATGCATGTCATGACAGAACTTGACATAACACGGCTAAACCAATGCCGCCACCACTTCCAATAGCAGCCATGACATAGCTTCCATTCGGTAAGGCGCGCCCTTCATACAATAATCTCACCATCATAGCAGCTCCTGACGCGCTGTAAGGATGCCCAAGGCAAAGTGCACCGCCTCTTCTATTGATTCGATCATATGGTATCCCCAGCGTCCGGGCAATAAGTGCAGCTTTCAGCGCAAACGCTTCATTGATTTCAAATAGCGCCACTTCCTCTGCCTTGATGTTCTCTTGATGTAAAAGCTTCTTGATCGCATCAATTGGTGAAGCAGCTGGAAAATGAGGATGTATCGCTGTCACAGCACTTCCGGCATACCGTAGCATCACCTTATATCCACTTGCTTCCGCTAGCGATCTTTCCATCACAGCGACGGCGGCTGCTCCGTCTGCTTCCTTACAGCTATTGGCGGCGGTCACAGTTCCTTTTCCCGGTAAAAATACAGGCTTTGCCCGCTTGATCAGCTTTGCCATCGGTCTTATTTTAGCAGCCGCTTCATCTATGTTCATCCCGTCAATCGAAACGATTTCTTCTGAATATGTACCATGTGTGAATGCCGCTAAACTTCTTTCCCAGCTTAAAAGGGCATAGTCATCTTGTTCTTTTCTCGTGACAGAAAATGCCGACGCGGTCAGCTCTGCTGCTTCTCCCATATGCGGATCTCCTATCCGCTCCGGTGAAAAGCGTGCTCTCTCTTTCATTGGTGAGCTGGAAATGCTCTCAGTCCCGCCAGCGATATACATCGTGCCCTCCCCCGATTGAACCATGACGCAAGCTGTTCGGATCGCTTCAAGACCAGAGGCACACTGCCTGTCAATTGTCATACCAGGAACGTGTAAAGGAAGACCTGCTTCTAATGAGGACAGACGGGCCATATTTCCACCGCCTCCGACGACATTGCCTAATATGACGTCATCCGGTGTCAATATCTGAGACAAATGCTGAATAAGGGGAGCGGCTAATTGCTCTGGGCGATAATTTTTCAGCATCCCATTTTTGTCACCGAAGGGTGTTCGTTTTGCTTCTACGATCACTGCTTGCATGACAATTGCTCCTCCGCCCACTTTTTCATGCTCGCGCGGGCTATTTTTCCGCCGGATGTTTCAATCATTTGATCAATCACAAGCCATTTTTTTGGTACCTTGTAGGCCGCCAGCTTTTCTTTAACAGCTTGTCGAACCGCCTTTATTTGCGGCTCTTGCTCCAGTATGGCAACAGGGATTTCACCCCAATATGGGTCAGGAACGCCAACCACAATCGACCGTTTTACCTCTGGCTGTTCATTTAGCACACGCTCAATTTCCTCTGGGAAAATATTCAGTCCTCCATAGACAATCATGCCATTCTCACGACCGCTCATATACAGATAACCGTCTTCATCCAGCCATCCCATATCGTAAACTGTCAGCCACTCCTCCGGCGGTTTCTGCTCATGCAAGTAACCTGAAAACGTCATTGGGCTCTTTACATAAATTCTCCCTGTTTCATTTGGCTGGCAGACAGATTGATCGGGCCGCCTTACTTCTACTTGAATGGAGGAGAAAGGCCGTCCAACAGAAGAAGGTTTTTGCATAAAGTCATTTGAAGACAAATAAGAGACAAAACTTAACTCTGATGTGCCATAAAAATCAAAAAAAGTGACATGTGGATAGTTGGTGACGAGCTGTTCTTTTGAAGAGATGCTCCAATCTGCTCCCGATGACATGACAAGAAGCGGATTGTCTTCTCTAAAAGCTTCGATTTGCAGTAACGTTTCTGTCATTGTTGGGACAGTATACATCACAGTGATATCACCTGTCTCTAAGGCTTTCTTCGCTTTTACTGGCACAAATTTTTCTAAAAGCGTCACTGTGCCGCCAAAGTATAATGTACTGATGGCCCCATATAAAAAGTGAGAGGATAAGAGTGTACCTAATATAAGAGCATGATCTTGATGAGTGATTCCAAATGAAGCGGTGGTCATTCGAAAGCTCTCGATCCAAGACTGCTGACGCCTAATAAACGCTTTCGGTGAGCCTGTTGATCCTGACGTAAATCCCATATAAAAGACAGGATCCTTCTCGGTTTCGCAGCTGTTATCTGGACTGTCTGTGAGAAGGCTCATTCTTTCCTTCCATTCAGATAAAGAAAGAAACGGTATGTCTACGCTGCTTTGTTCAAATCTTTTCATCAATCGATCCTCTATAATGGCAAGATCCGCCTCACTTAACAAGAGCTTTTCAACACATTCTTCATGACTCCATCTCGGATCAAGCGGAACGGCTGTCCATCCTGCACAAGCAGCGCCCGCAAATATTTGCAAAAAAGAAGCACCATTTGATAATAAAAAAGCGATTCTTTTTTGCTGATGAGCCGTTCCTTGTAACCACTGCGCTGATCTCTGTACACGTTCGTACCAATCTTGATATGTAATGCTTTCTTGCTCATCTATGATGGCAATCTGATCTGGTTTCATTTCTGCATGTACTGCATAGCTTTCCGTTATTCTGTTCAAACTGCACGCCTCCCTTTATGCAGATCCCTTTTTCGATATGACATGGCCTGTATGATTTTGACCGTAAAGACAGCACACATTCCCGCTTTGATGAGATCACCTGGAAGATAAATCAAACTAAGGAAAGCGGCCTGCGACACCTTAATATGCATCATCATGGCTTGAAAGGGGATGCCGCACATATACAAAATCACAATACTGCAAACCACATAGATCACAAAAAGACGCAGTGCGGTTACTTTTTTCAGCCGGTTCACCCATAAGCTGATCATGAAGGCAGCAACAGGATAAGCAAGAAGAAAACCACCGCTTGGACCAAAGAAAACCCCTATCCCGCCTCTCCCGCCTGACAAAAGAGGTGCGCCTGCTGCCACAACCAAAAGAAAAAGACATAAACTGATCAGTGCTTGTTTTGGCTTTAACAGCCCCCCAGCAAGCAAAAGACCTGCGGTTTGCAATGTAATCGGTACAGGTGTAAATGTAAGTAAAATCGGCGGGATCAAGCCTAACATCCCGATGACCGCTGTCATTAACGCTATTTGCATCATATCTTGTATTTTCAATCTCCATGCCCCTCACTCAATTTATTGTTAAAAACAGAGTAAAAGGTACAATTCATTATGTCAACATAAAATAAAATTAAGTTAACATAGTGATCGTAAAAAAAGACCTGTGAAGAAAGATCAAGAAGATCTGTTCACAGGCCTTTTATTTGTTCTATTCTTCGTCTTCTTGATCTAAGAACGTATTTAACGTTTCTTCAATCATGTCCCATTCTTCATCCGTTTCAATCGGCTCTAGCTCGCCATCTTCACCGTCTTCGTTCGGTGTAAAGCTTGATGCATGAATTTCAATTTCCTCATTGTCTTGTTCAGAAATTGGGTAGTAAAGGACATAAGATTTGTTAAAATGGTCGCTTTCAAAAGTAAATAGTACTTCGCAAAGCTGTTCATTTCCATTATCATCAACGATTGTAATTTGCTTTTCTCCGTGTTCCATTTGATTCACCTCATTTTAATTTAAGCTGTCTAAATATCCTTGCAGGATCATGACAGCCGCCATTTTATCAATGACTTTTTTACGCTTTTGTCTGCTCACATCTGCAGAGATGAGCATTTTTTCCGCTGCCATTGTTGACAGACGCTCGTCCCAAAGCACAACAGGAACATTGTACGTGTTTTCTAGCACTTTCGCAAATGATTGGCTGGCTTCGCCTCTAGGACCGACCGTACCGTTCATATTTTTTGGAAAGCCAAGTACAATTTTATCCGCTCCGTATTCCGCTATGATCTCAGACAGGCGGCTGAGACCAAAGTCTCCGCCTGCTTCATCAATTTTAATTGTTTCAATCCCTTGCGCTGTCCATCCCATTTCATCACTGATCGCAACACCAAGGGTTTTCGTGCCTAAATCTAAGCCCAAAATTCTCATGTTTTACGCCTCTTTATGTGTCTCTAAGTACGATTTAACCAATTCCTCAATTAATTCGTCTCGTTCTAGTTTACGAATTAGGTTGCGTGCATCCTGATGTCTTGGAATATAAGCAGGGTCGCCTGACAGCAAGTATCCGACAATTTGATTGATCGGGTTGTATCCTTTTTCTTGGAGTGCGTCATGAACTGTAATGAGCACTTCATTCACATTGGTTTCAGCTGAATCATCAGAGAAGTTAAACTTCATTGTCTTATCAAATGAACTCACTGCTTCTTGCACCTCTCTTCCAACATTCTACTAGCAAGCTTTTTTCTAACCGCTCATCTAATACCATTATTCTACACTACATTGCCTGATTATAAAACGGATTTGACAGATTCTTCGACAGTTGCCAGTGCTTCTTCAAGCTTTTCTGGTTGTTTTCCGCCTGCTTGTGCCATGTCTGGACGTCCGCCTCCGCCTCCGCCGCAGATTTCAGCTGCTTGCTTCACAAGCTTCCCTGCATGCAGACCTTTTTCGATCACGTCTTTTGTTACTCCTGCTGAAATGTTTACTTTTCCGTTTTGAACGGCTCCAAGGACGATGACAGCTGATCCTAATTTAGCTTTTAAGTCATCAACCATTGTTCTTAAATGGTTCATGTCTTTAGCATTTACTTTTTCAGTTAATACTTTCACTCCGCCAACTTCTGTCACTTTCTCTAAAATAGAGCCAGCTTCTGCTTGGCTTAATTTCGCAAGGAGAGATTCGTTTTCTCTTTGAGCCTCTTTTAAATCTGCCTGTAATGAAGCAATCCGTTTTGGTACATCCTTCGTATTTGACTTCAGCTCACTTGCTGCCTGTTCTAAAATCGCCAGCTGGTCATTTAATTCTTCATAAGCGCCTTTACCAGTCACAGCTTCAATACGGCGTGTTCCAGCACCAATACCCGACTCAGATGCAATTTTAAACAAACCGATTTCCGCAGTGTTTTGCACGTGACAGCCGCCGCATAGCTCGATGCTGTAATCGCCCACTTGGACAACACGGACAATATCGCCATACTTCTCGCCAAAGAGCGCCATTGCACCCATTTCTTTTGCTTCAGCAATTGGTTTCAGGTCAATGGCAACAGAGATGCCTTCCCAAATTTTTTCGTTGACGATTTTTTCAATTTGAGACAATTCTTCTTTCGTCACTTGTCCAAAGTGAGAGAAATCAAAGCGAAGTCTGTTTTCATTTACCAATGAACCTGCTTGGTTTACGTGGCTTCCTAATACATCTTTGAGCGCCTGATGCAGAAGGTGTGTCGCTGTATGGTTTTTGACAATCCCTTTTCGAAGAGCTGATTCCACTTCAGCAGTGACCTCGAGACCTTTTTGAGCCGTACCGCTTACAACGACTCCTTCATGGACATGCTGACCGTTTGGCGCTTTTTTCACATCTTTGATCTCAATGATGGCTTCTGCACTTTTTAGTGTTCCTTTATCCGCTACTTGTCCGCCGCTTTCCGCATAGAAAGGTGTTTCATCTAACAAGATTTGCACCGTGTCTCCTTCATGTGCTTCCGAGACAATTTCACCATTTTGAAGCAATTCGATAATGCGAGTATCCGCAGTTAAATTTTCGTAGCCAACAAAGGTACTTTCCACTTTAATATCGCCTAATGCGCCGCCTTGAACCTGCATACTGCCGACATCTTGTCTCGCATTTCTTGCCCGTTCACGCTGCTTCTCCATTTCCGCTTGGAAGCCTTCTCGATCAACTGTCATGTTTTCATCTTCTGCGTATTCTTCTGTCAGCTCGACAGGGAATCCATACGTGTCATACAGCTTAAATACATCTTCACCTGAAATCTGTGAGCTGCCTTTGTCTCTTTCTTTTTTGATCACTTCTGACAAAATAGCTAACCCTTCGTTCAGTGTTTCGTGGAAACGTTCTTCTTCGTTTTTGATGACTTTCGCAATAAATTCTTCTTTTGCTTGTACATCTGGGTAGAAATCCTTCATGATCTCAGCAACAACTGGCACTAGATCATACATAAACGGACGGTGGATATGGATCGTTTTTGCATAACGCACAGCGCGGCGCAGCAAACGTCTTAATACATATCCGCGGCCTTCATTGGAAGGAAGCGCACCGTCACTTACAGCAAAGGCAACTGTCCGGATATGGTCAGCAATGACTTTAAATGCTGTATCTTTTTCCTTCGCCAAACCATAGCTTTCTCCAGAAATGGTTTCGACTGCACGAATAATCGGCATGAAAAGGTCTGTATCGAAGTTCGTTGGCACATTTTGAATGACAGATACCATTCGTTCAAGGCCCATCCCTGTATCAATGTTTTTCTTCGGCAGTGGAGTGTATGATCCATCTGGATTATGGTTGAATTCAGAGAACACGAGATTCCATACTTCTAGATAACGCTCGTTTTCTCCGCCTGGATATAATTCTGGATCGTTCATGTCGTCACCGTATGATTCACCGCGGTCATAGAAAATTTCTGTATTCGGTCCGCTTGGGCCCTCGCCAATATCCCAGAAGTTGCCTTCAAGACGGATAATACGTTCTTCAGGCACACCAATTTTATCTCTCCAAAGGATATATGCTTCTTCGTCCTCTGGGTGGACTGTCACAGATAACAAATTCGGATCAAAGCCAATCCACTCTTCACTTGTGAGGAATTCCCACGCCCATTCAATGGCCTCTTCTTTAAAATAATCACCAATAGAGAAGTTGCCAAGCATTTCAAAGAACGTGTGATGACGTGCTGTCTTCCCTACATTTTCAATATCATTCGTACGAATCGATTTTTGCGCGTTGCAAATACGCGGATTGTCAGGTACGACGCGGCCATCAAAGTATTTTTTTAATGTTGCCACCCCACTGTTGATCCATAAAAGTGTCGGATCGTCATGCGGTACAAGTGACGCACTCGGTTCTACAGCATGTCCTTTTTCTTTAAAAAAGTCTAAAAACATTTGACGTACTTGAGCTGAAGTTAAAGTTTTCATTCAAAAGTCCTCCCTTATCATTCATCAATCTCCACACAAACGAAAAAACATCCCGCCCTATGCAAGCACAAAACGACTTACACAGGGACGAGATGTTCTCGCGGTACCACCCTGATTATAGACAAATTCGTCTATCACCTTCACATCCGATAACGCCGGAAGAGAGCGGCAGTGTTTATCTGCACTCGGGACTAGCTTCCGTTAAAGGTCTGATAAGGCTTTTCTCAGCAAATAAAGCCTCTCTCTGCAACAGCTTTTTAACGTACTCGGGTCCGTCATTGAATTTCAATATGTATGAATCGAAATTATTATAGACAACTCGGCTCGTCTTGTCAATGAACGCTTCGTCTCATCAGGATATATTGCACAATGATCACCCTGATAATCGCAGCTGCTGGTACAGCTAAAATCATCCCAATTAAGCCAAACAGCTCCCCTCCTGCAAGCAAGACAAGCATAATGACGACAGGATGCATATGAAGACTTCGCCCTACAATGATAGGGCTGAGGACATTGCTCTCTAAAAATTGCAGCACCGCTACTGTGATCAATACGATGATGACCGATTTCACTGAGATGGTAAACGCAATAAAGATGGCAGGCACTGCGCCAATTATCGGTCCAAAATACGGAATCACGTTCGTTGCTCCTATCAGCATGCCAAGAACGAGCGGATACGGGATATGAAAAAGCCAAAGCACAATGGCTGCTGCACCCCCGATTAAAGAACAGACAAGCAGCTGCCCTCGAATATAATCACCAAGCGATTCATCCACTGCTTTCACAAAGGCATGCCCCCTTTTCCTAAATGACGGCGGCGTTAAATACCATGCCGCCCGTTTCATCGTATTCATGTCTTTTACCATATAAAAAACAAGAAAAGGAATAAGTGCTGCAACTAATGCGTAATCAAATAAAACTTTACAGCTAAGAATCATCCGCTCAGCGCTATTGGCTGCATATGTCTCCGATTGAACAATGAAGCGGTCCAAACGGTCATGAAGTCCGTCAGGCCAGTGGCTCGTATGATGATGAATATGTGATAATGCGCCATTATACGTTTCAGCGATGACAGGAATTTGTTCTGACAGCTCATTTAACTGTGCGATCATAATAGGCGCTCCTTTATATACCGCAAAACCAATCCCGCCAAAAAACAGGACATAGATGAGTAAGAGACTGACTGTTCTCGGCAGCCCTCGTGCATGCAGTCTTTCCACAATCGGATAAAGCAGATAAGAAATAAAAATAGCGATGAGAAGCGGAATGAGAACCGCCTTCAGCAATAAAAAAACAGGCATCCATAACTCGTCGAGCTGCAGAAAAATGAGCAAGGATGCAAGGACAAGCAGGACCCCTGCAGCATATATTAGAAATTGGATCGGACGTTTCTTCACCTTTTTCACCTCTTTTCTTATTGTTTAACCATCTTCTGCAATTATCCACGTAAATAAAATTTGTCCTAACTTTGTTAAAAATGAATACACATGAAACATACAGCTCCATCCAAAGTCACTGTTAGCTGTAAAATCTCGTCAGAAAATATTCCATCATTTACTTCTTTTTACACAAGTTGTGCTAGAATCCACTTTAGCTTTAGCCAATGAAACACAAGAGGAGGTTCTTCATGATCACATTCGAAGAAGTCAACAAGCATTATGGCCAGTTCCATGTACTTAAGGACATTAACCTACATATTCAAAAAGGGGAGGTTGTTGTGATCATCGGTCCTTCAGGGTCTGGTAAAAGCACGATGCTCAGGTGTATCAATCGTCTTGAAAGCATTGATGCGGGAAAAGTTCTCGTCAACCAAGTGTCTGTTCAGCATCCGAAGACCAACATCAATCTTGTCAGGCAAAATATCGGAATGGTCTTTCAGCATTTTCACCTCTATCCGCATAAGACGGTGCTTGAAAACATTATGCTTGCGCCGATGAAGGTCAAAAAAGTGAGCAAAGAAGAAGCAAAGGAAACAGCTGAATTTTATTTAAATAAAGTCGGCATTCCTGAAAAGGCAGATACCTACCCTTCACGACTCTCGGGCGGACAGCAGCAGCGCGTTGCCATTGCAAGAGGGCTTGCGATGAAGCCAGAGGTGATGCTTTTCGACGAACCGACATCTGCACTTGATCCAGAGATGATCGGCGAGGTATTAGATGTGATGAAGCAGCTGGCTCGTGAAGGCATGACCATGGTTGTCGTCACACATGAGATGGGCTTTGCCCGCGAAGTGGCTGACCGTATTGTCTTTATTGATGAAGGCAGAATTCTTGAAGAATCAACACCGGCTGCATTTTATGAAAAACCGCAAGAGAAACGTGCTCAATTATTTTTAAGCCGTATATTAAATCACTAGGGGGAATGGTTTGATGAAAAAAATGAAACGCTTTGGCCTGCTGCTCTTTATGACTTGCTGCATCGCCGCTTTGGCTGCTTGTGGATCTACTGAAAAAGGGTCAACTGATGCAAAACAAGGAAGTTCTTTAGAAACCATTAAGAAAGACAAAAAAATCATTTTCGGTGTAAAAAATGACACACGTTTATTCGGTCTAAAAAATCCGAGCAGCGGTGATATTGAAGGATTTGATATTGACATTGCAAAAGCCATCACAAAGGAAATACTCGGCGATGAAGGAAAAGCAGAATTTAAGGAAGTGACATCTAAAACAAGAATTCCTTTGCTTCAAAAAGGGGATATACATGCAATTGTTGCGACCATGACAATCACAGAAGAGCGTAAAAAAGAAGTCAATTTCTCAGATGTTTACTTTGAAGCAGGACAATCACTGCTTGTGAAAAAAGGAAGCGACATTCAATCCATTGATGATCTTAAAAAAGGAACGAAGGTGCTGGCCGTGAAAGGATCTACTTCTTCTCAAAATATCCGCGAGAAAGCACCTGAAGCATCCGTATTAGAATTTGAGAACTATCAGGAGGCTTTTACAGCATTAAAATCAAACCAAGGGCAAGTGCTGACAACTGATAATGCGATCTTATTTGGTATGGCAGATGAAGATTCAAATTATGAAGTGGTCGGCGGCACCTTTACAGATGAGCCTTATGGCATTGCTGTGAAAAAAGGAGATCAAGAATTAACAGATGCGATCAATAAAGCCTTAAAAACGTTAAAAGACAATGGAGAGTATGACAAGATTCTTAAAAAATGGATCAAAGAATAGCATTTGATTCGTCAAGATCAATGCCTCAGGTGAGCCGCTCAAAGGCTCCCCTGTTGATCAGGAAGGAAGTGAACTGATTGCTGCGGTTTTCCATTCTCACTGAAAATGTTCATCTTTATTTAGAAGGCTTTAAATATACCATTGGTGCAAGTGTCATTGCTCTGATTGGAAGCTTTTTGATCGGTACACTCATTGCCATTATGAGAATTGCGCCATTTAGGCCGCTCAACTGGTTCGGAACGGCTTATGTTGAATTTATTCGGAATATTCCGTTATTATTGATCACCTTTGTTTTCTTCTTTGGTTTACCGGTGCTGGGTATTGTAGCAGATGGCTTTACTGCCGGTACGATTGCTCTTGCCATTTATACGTCTGCCTTTATTGCTGAAGCCATTCGTGCAGGGATACAAGCTGTACCGCTTGGACAAATGGAAGCAGCCCGCGCCTCAGGTCTGTCATATGGCGGGACGATGCGGTATATCATTTTGCCGCAGGCGATTAAAATCGTCATTCCCCCTCTTGGAAATCAATTTATTAACCTTGTCAAAAACTCCTCGATTTTAGGTGTCATTGCAGGGTTTGATCTCATGTATCAAGGAGACCTCATTGCGTCTAGAACATTTGTGACGTTTGATGTCTACATCTTTGTTGCGATGTTCTATCTGCTATTAACCATTCCGCTCAGTCTAGGCGTCGGTTATTTAGAAAGAAGATTAGCAAGAAGCCACTAGAAAGGAGGAAACATCATGGATTTTATAGGTGCCTACCAGCCTGATCATCTCGCCTTTTTATTTGAAGGATTTGCTGTCACCTTAAAAGTGGCTTTTATCTCCATCATTTTGAGCTTTATCATTGGATTAGTCGTTGGCACATTACGGTTCGCTCAAATACCACTTTTATCGAAGGTACTTGCGGTAGTTGTAGAGACCATTCGAAACCTGCCGCTTTTGCTGATCATCTTTTTCACGTATTTTGCATTGCCTGAAATCGGCATCAAGCTAAGCATCACAGCCTCTGCCATTGCAGCTTTAACCGTGTTTGAATCCGCGATGCTGTCAGAAATTATTCGGAGCGGCCTTAAATCAATTGATAAGGGCCAGATTGAAGCAGCCAGATCTTCTGGTTTAACCTATATTCAAACACTGAAAATGATTATTATGCCGCAGGCTCTGCGCCGAATGGTGCCGCCAATTGTCAGTCAGTTCATATCTCTTTTGAAAGATACGTCGCTTGCCGTTGTCATTGCGCTTCCAGAATTATTACATCACGCTCAAATATTAAACGGTCAAAGTCAATCCTATTTACTGCCGATTTTCTTATTGGCAGCTATGATGTATTTTGTCGTCAATTTCAGCTTATCCATTCTTGCAAGACGATTAGAATACAGGCAGGCATAAAAAGGACATCCGCTCTTGGCGGATACCTCAGCGTATAGACCGGCTGGCTATCACGCTGAAAAAAATAAAAAACAAAGGGCTAAAATGTAGATCATTTTAGCCCTTTTTGTTTACATCATTCTCATAACACGTTTTCTTAGCTTTTTCATATCCCGCTTTGATGGCATATCATATCGGCTTGCAAAGTGATATGCGAGTGCACCTGCACCAAGCGTTAATAGTGAAGAAGTCATTTTGCCCATTCGAAATTCCCCCTTAACACTTATAGTTGAATTGAACGTTCATCGTCACTAAACAGATCATCTAAGCTGCTTAGTGTCCCGTCTTCCTCCACTTGGTGTGTAGATATTTTGCCTTTTGACAGCGTCAATTCAATAAAACAGCCCCAGCAATAATATTGATTGACCCCAATTTTTCCGATGTCTTTACATTTGCAATTTGGGCAAATGAGCATAATCAGCACCTCTTTACGTTCGGTTTAGAACCAGTGCTTCCTTTTGAACGTTCATCAAGGTTCCGGCAGCCTGCAGCTGTTTCCGAATCCCTGATAGCTCTGTAAAGAAGCCGTCCGAGAGTTCATATGCTACGATTGTGCCCGAATTTGAGCAAAAGTATACATCTTCCAAAATGCCTAAATTTTCACCATCAGGCGACTGCATCATTTTCTTCTTTAATTTCGAAAATAACAAGAATGGAGCAGAGGAATCCATGCCCACTCCCTCCTGGCGGCTGACACACAAACCTTTGTCTGTCAGCTGATCAAAAGCAGAAAATGGAACGAGTGCACAGTCTTTCTTTTTCCCCTCTAACACATATCCTCCGCAGCTGCCTCCGGCTAAAAAGCAAATATCTTTTATGGAACCAAGCGATTGGGACAGCTCATCTGTATAGATCGTCATTCCTTCAAGTTCTCGACATGTTCTCAAAATGTGCTCAACCACCTTTTGCGGAACAGTCTTATCGTGTGCGTTTGCTTCATGACTCATACGAAGAAATGGCTTCCATGAACGGAATGGGTGAAGTTCTTTTCAAGCTGAAAAGAAGACAAAGGGCTAAAATAAAAATCATTTTAGCCCTTTGTCAACAATCTGAACCTTTTACTCATGCATAAAATCAAATGGAGTGATTCCCTCCATGCCAATATTTGCGTCATGTACGCTAAACGGAAGCTCTTTTTGGAGCGCTTCAAGTTCTGCATCCATGATTTGTTCGGTTTGCACTAGCCGCATCGTTAAGGACGTTTGTCTGAGGGAATCCTCATTGTTTTTCACGCCCCACTCCAGCGCTGATTCCTCGCCGCACAGTATTAAAAACTTTTTACTGCGTGTAATGGCTGTGTACAGTAGATTCCGCCGAAGCATTCGGTAGTAGCTCCTCACGACTGGCAGCACAACAATCGGGAATTCACTTCCTTGTGATTTGTGAATGGAGCAGCAATAAGCATGTGTAAATTGATGAAAATCTTTTTTTGTAAAGGTGATTTCATTTCCATCAAAGGAGATCACAGCCATGTCTTCTTTTTCTGTATTTTCTTTTGCATAAAAAATCGAGACAATTTCACCGATATCGCCGTTAAAAATGTTGTTCTCCGGCTGATTCACAAGCTGAAGCACCTTATCACCTGTCCGGTACACCACATCACCAAACGGGATTTCCCTGCCCTTTGGTTTTTTAGGATTCAAAATGTGCTGCAGCATTTTGTTGAGCTCATTGATGCCTGCTTTTCCTTTATACATCGGTGCCAGCACTTGAATATCCTTTGCCGAAAACCCTTTTTGAGCAGCATTGCTGACAACTTTCTCAATGACTTCTTTCATTTGATCAGCTGAACACTGAATGAAGGACCGATCCTTTGAGCGTGCAGTGATATCCTTTGGCAGCACACCATTTTTCATATCATGTGCAAGTTCAACAATGGTTGAGCCGTCTGCCTGCCGGTAAATATCTGTCAGGGTAACAGCCGGCACGGCTTTTGAGGCAAGCAAATCCCGTAAAACTTGGCCTGGTCCGACAGATGGCAGCTGATGTTCATCCCCTACCATAATCACTTGGATATGATCAGGAATCGCTTTAAACAAATGATTCGCCAGCCAAATATCCAGCATACTTGATTCATCAATAATGACAAGCTTGCCTTCAATCGGCTGTTCCTCATCATGAGAGAAGCCCTCCGAACCATTCCAGCCTAGCAGCCGGTGAATGGTGACAGCTGGAAGCCCTGTTGATTCTGTCATCCGTTTAGCCGCCCGTCCAGTTGGTGCCGCAAGCACAAATGGGAAGGATTCATCTTTTTTATAATCACTCGGATCAAGAGAAACACCGTGAAGATCACTGTAAAGCTCGACAATTCCTTTAATGACCGTCGTCTTCCCTGTTCCAGGCCCGCCTGTTAAAAGCAGCATCGGGGACATGAGTGCCTTTTGAATCGCTTCCTTTTGTGTCGGTGCATATTGGACGCCTAACCGCTCCTCCAGCTCGCCAAGTGCCAGCAGGAATTCTGATTCAGGAAATTGATCTGCATATTCTGTTTGGGAGACGATTTTTTGAATGCGTTTGGCGACACTTTGCTCCGCATAAAATAAGGATGGATGATAGCAGCGGTCATCTTCAATGATCATTTCTTTTCCTTCGCCAAGTGCAATGATCTGATTGGCAACATCCATTTCAGTCACTTTGTAATCATTGCCGGTTTGGTTGAGCAGCTTGCGGGTTTCGACGATCAAATCTTTCGTTTGTATGTACGTATGACCGTCTTGTAGACTGGCTGTCTCCACTGTATATAGCAAGGCGGCGCGAATCCGTTCTGGGTCATTTCCTGAGATGCCTGTTCTAGCGCCAAGCTCATCCGCCTTAATAAACCCGATTCCCTCAACATCCTTAACGAGCTGATAGGGATTTTCCTCGATTTTCTGCAGTGTTTCACTCTCGTATACTTGGTAAATCTTCATGCTGAGCTGCGGACCAAAGCCATACTGATTCAGGCTGATCATGATTTGTTCCAGCCCTTGATGCTCCTGAAGCGCTGCGGCAAGCTTATCCGCCTTCTTTTTTGATAAGCGCGGTACATCATACAAAACAGCTGGGTCACGCATAATCTTATGAAGCGTCTGATTGCCAAGCTGTCCCACAATTTCTTCCGCCGTCTTTTTTCCTATCCCCTCAAATAAATCACTTGAGAGATAATGTATGATGCCTTGCTTCGTTGTCGGCACTTCCTTTTGAAAATGAGTGGCCTGAAACTGTTCACCAAATTTCGGATGGCTTGTCACTTTGCCATAGAAAGTGTAGGTTTCCTCCTCATGAAGTGCTGGGAAGTAGCCTGTGACAGATGCTGTTTTTTCCTCTAAGTTTTCCGATGTTTCAATGACTTTTACCTTTAACACCGAGTATAAATTACTTTCATTATGGAAAATAACGGCTTGAATGGTCCCCTTTAAAAACGGTTCGTCCTCAAGCTTCATTTGATCTGGATGTTCCTGCACAGGTCTTCCCTCCTTCCATCTATTCTGCCTCTTGAATCAGCTTTTGCGCATGTAGTGCCAGCATATGGTCAGGCTGCACGTCAATGGCTTTACCCAGCATTTCAAGTGCTTCGTCTTTTTTCTCTAAGTACGCATACGCAACCCCTAAATTATAAAAAGCATCTGCATGCTGCGGATCACGCGTGATGACTTCAGTAAAAGTTGTCACCGCTTCTTCCAGCATGTGTTCATTGGCTAAACACATGCCAAATTGGAATCTTGCTTCATTATCCTCTTCGTTTAGTTCAACGGCACGCTGAAGATATGGCATCGCAAGCTTTGGCTGCTCTAATTTGATGAGCGTCTGCCCGAGCATATAAAACAAATCACTATTTTCCATGCCGGCTTTTAGTGCTTGTTCAAAATAGTCTTTCGCTTTCATAAAGTCTTCTTTTAATGTATATACATTTCCTGCTCCATAATAGGCTGCAGCTGCGGTATGATCAAGTTCAATTGCTTTTTGAAAAAAGTTTAAAGCACGTTCAAATTCATTGATACTTGAAAGTAAGTTCGCAAAGTTAATATATGGAACCGGATCCTTCGGGCTTTCTTCGATCGCTTTTGTAAAAGCTTCAGCTGCTTTTTCGATATTCCCTTGATTCAAGGCTTCTATGCCGATTTCGTTATGATTCATTCGCTCTCTCATCCTTTCATTAAAAAACCTCAACAGCGACGTTGAGGTTTTGAAACATGCTACACATACGACAGCTTTTGACCATCTTTCAAGACATCGTCAATTGTACCGCCGCCAAGACATTCGTCGCCATCATAAAAAACAACCGCTTGTCCCGGGGTAACAGCACGAACAGGTTCATCAAAGATAACCAACGCTTCTTGCTCACCTGTCATTTTGACCTTCACATGGTGATCTTCTTGACGGTATCTGAATTTTGCTGTGCAGGTTAATTCACCGTTTTCTCCGACAATATGAGGACGAGTCCAGCTGATATTAACGGCTGAAATGCTTTCAGAGTATAAAAGTGGATTGTGGAAGCCTTGTTCAACAAACAAGATGTTTTTCTCCAAGTCTTTTCCAACGACAAACCAAGGATCACCGCTGCCGCCAATGCCAAGTCCTTGGCGCTGACCGATCGTGTAATACATCAGTCCATCGTGCTCCCCTTTTACTTCTCCGTCCATTGTCTGCATCACACCAGGCTGTGCAGGCAAATATTGACTAAGGAACGTTTTAAAGTTTCTTTCTCCGATAAAGCAGATACCAGTTGAATCTTTTTTCGCTGCTGTTGCGAGCTCTGCTTCTTTAGCTAATTCACGAACCCTTTTTTTCTCTAAATCACCAATTGGGAACATGACTTTATCAAGTTGTTCCTGAGTCAGCTGATTTAAGAAATACGTTTGGTCTTTGTTTGCATCAAGACCTCGCAGCATTTTGACTTCATCGCCTGTTCTGTCAACACGGGCATAGTGTCCTGTTGCCAAGTAATCCGCACCAAGTGAAAGTGCATGCTCAAGGAATGCCTTGAACTTAATTTCTTTGTTACACATGACATCTGGGTTTGGCGTTCTGCCCGCTTTATATTCATCAAGAAAATATTGAAACACTTTGTCCCAATATTGCTTCTCGAAATTCACTGCATAATAAGGGATTCCAATTTGGTTACATACGCGGATGACATCCTCATAGTCTTCCGTTGCTGTGCAAACACCATTTTCATCAGTGTCATCCCAGTTTTTCATAAATATGCCGATGACATCATAGCCTTGCTCCTTTAACATAAGAGCGGCAACTGATGAATCGACTCCTCCGGACATACCGACCACAACTCTTGTATCTTCTGGTCTTTTTGTCATCTTCATCAACTCCAATTTCAATGAAACAACATGCGCGTTTCGTTCTTCAGGTGCTTCGCTGTTTCATTTTTCACACACGAACAAAAGGAAGCATTTATTTGGCTAGGCGTTTGACAACAGCCGCTATCTTACGTGCCGCCTGCTTCACATGATCCTCTTCATTCCCAAGACCGAAGCTTATTCTGACTGAGGACGTCAGCTCTTTTGCTTCTTCGCCATACATGGCGCTTAACACGTGCGAAGGAAGGACAGATCCAGCCGTACATGCCGATCCGCTTGAAACAGCAATTCCTTCCATATCTAAATTCACAAGCAGCGATTCAATGGAGACGCCCGGGAAATGAACATTTAAAATGTGCGGCAATGTCTCTTTCGGATGTCCATTGATAGAGAAATTGAGAGATTCCTCTTCGAATACTTGCAGCATGGTTTCTTTGAGCTTACCATAATGCATCGCTTTTTCTCTTCTATTTTGCTTCGTTAATTGAACAGCTTCTGCAAGCCCAACAATTCCTGCCACATTTTCAGTGCCAGCACGGCGCTTTCTTTCTTGTTCGCCTCCGAATATTTGCGGAGAAAGCTTCACGCCTTCGTTTACATATAAAAAACCTGTTCCCATCGGACCATTCAGCTTATGGCCAGAAGCAGATAAAAGATCAATATGGAGATCTGCTGCATCAATGGGCACTGTGCCAAACGCCTGTACTGCGTCTGTATGAAAATGAGCCGTGTGATCACGCAGAAGTTCGCCAATGGCTTTGATTGGCTGAATCACACCTGTTTCATTATTGCCGTACATGACGGTCACAAGAATCGTATCTTCTCTCAATGCTTGTTTTAATTGATCAAGATGAATCAATCCTGTTTCGTCCACATCTAAATATGTCACTTCAAATCCTAGTTTTTCTAGGCGTTCACATGTATGCAGCACCGCATGATGCTCTGTTTTCACTGTGATGATATGTTTTCCTTCATGCTGTCTTGCCATGGCAACACCTGTAATTGCTAGGTTGTCCGCCTCGGTTCCACCGCTTGTGAGGATGATCTCCTGCGGTTTACAGTGTAATTCTCCTGCAATGACTTCTCTTGCTTCATCGAGCCACTTTCTTGCCTCGCGCCCATATGAATGAATACTAGAGGGATTGCCAAATATCTCTGTAAAGTACGGCATCATCTTGTCCACAATACGCTGATCCATCGGCGTTGTGGCCGCATGATCTAAATAGATTCGTTCCATTTCCGGTACACCTCTGATCTAAATATAGAACATATACGAGTCTTGATCCCCGTCATCTGTGTAGCTTGCCAAGTCTTCAAGAGTTGTATTGTCTAGTACGTCTTTTACTGCATCACGAATACGAATCCATAGTTCACGCTTTGCTGGTTCTTCGTTTTCGATGACTTCAACAGGACTAATGGGTCCTTCTAATACACGAATAATATCACCTGCTGTGATCTCGTTTGGTTCATGTGCAAGAACATAGCCGCCATACGCTCCGCGGATACTTTTTACAAGACGGGCATTGCGGAGTGGTGATACAAGCTGCTCTAAATAATGCTCAGACAAATCATTGTTTTGAGCGATTGATTTTAATGATGTAGGGCCTTCGCCATGTTTTTTGGCTAATTCGATCATGATCGTCAGACCGTATCTGCCTTTAGTTGATATTTTCAAGTTAAACACCTCTGCGTTTTCTATTCTATGTCATCAATTATTTTTCTGATTTCATATACGCTGATATATAGACCAAAAGCAATTATATCATACTTTCAGCCAACTTTCATTTACGGGTTCTGAGCATGATAGAAGGACGAATCCCTTTTCTATTTGAAGAAATTTCGGTACTCTATACAAACAAGACATTGCTATAGGAGAGATAATTATGAAACCTTTAGCGTACCGGATGCGCCCAAGTCATATTGAAGACATTATTGGGCAGGAGCATCTTGTTGGAGAAGGTCAAATTATTAGGCGAATGGTCGAGGCAAAACATTTATCCTCGATGATTTTATATGGACCGCCGGGCATCGGCAAAACATCGATTGCAACCGCGATTGCTGGCAGTACAAGCATTGCTTTTCGAACGCTGAATGCGGTCATTCATAACAAAAAGGATATGGAAGCTGTTGCCGCTGAAGCGAAAATGAGCGGCCAGGTGATCCTTATTTTAGACGAAGTCCACCGGCTTGATAAAGGAAAGCAGGATTTTCTTCTTCCTTATTTAGAAAATGGCATGATCATTTTAATTGGGGCAACAACGGCTAATCCCTATCATGCGATCAATCCTGCCATTCGAAGCCGGACACAAATATTCGAGCTAAAGCCGCTTGAAACAGAGCAAATCAAAGCTGCGTTAACAAGAGCCTTACAGGATGAGCATCGCGGGCTTGGCGGCTATGAGGTGACAGTGGACGATGAAGCGATGAATCATTTTGCCAATGGATGCGGAGGAGATGTGCGTTCTGCTTTAAATGCACTCGAGCTCGCTGTCTTATCGACAAAAGCTGATGAGACAGGGCATATCACAATCACTCTTGCCGCAGCAGAAGAATGTTTACAAAAAAAGAGCTTCTCACATGACAAGAATGGTGATGCTCATTATGATGTCCTCTCGGCTTTTCAAAAATCCATTAGAGGATCTGATACAGATGCGGCGCTGCATTACCTTGCCAGACTGATCGAAGCAGGAGACCTTGAAAGCATTACAAGGAGATTACTCGTGATGGCTTACGAGGACATTGGCTTAGCCAGTCCGCAGGCAGGCCCCCGCGTGTTAAGCGCAGTGCAAACAGCAGAAAGAATCGGTTTCCCAGAAGCACGAATTCCGCTGGCGAACGCAGTGATTGAGCTGTGTCTTTCTCCTAAGTCTAATTCGGCATATAAGGCGATTGATGCGGCACTTGGTGACATTCGTACAGGGAAAATTGGAGAAGTTCCAGTTCATTTAAAGGATGCTCACTACAAAGGCGCCACAGCACTCGGAAGAGGTGTCGATTACTTATACCCACATGATTACGAGAACGGCTGGGTGAAGCAGCAATATTTACCTGATCCGCTGAAAAACAAGCAATACTATGTACCGAAGCAAACCGGAAAATTTGAAGGTGCATTGAAACAGGTCTATGAAAATTTAAAACGCCAGAAATAAAAAAAGCCCCCTGCATATTAGCAGGCGGGCTGTTTATTTATCCTTCACACGTGTAATCGGAATATCCTTTAAAAGCTTCATAATGACATGACCACCCATGATCAGTCCGGCAACAGACGGAACGAACGCATTGGATGATGGCGGCATTTGCGCCTTGCGAATCTTCGCTTCATCATTTCCAACTTCTTTTCTGACATCTTCGCGAATGACAATTGGACTTTCATCAGAGAAAATGACTTCAATTCCTTTACGAATCCCTTCCTTACGCAAACGTGTTCTCACAACTTTTGCAATAGGATCGGTATGTGTTTTTGAAATATCATCAATTTTGAAGCGTGTCGGATCTGTTTTGTTCGCAGCTCCCATACTTGAAATGATGTTCACACCGCGGTTCAGACACTCTTTCATTAAATGAATTTTATAGTGAATGGTATCTGAGGCATCAATGACATAATCAAGCGGATACTCAAAAAATTGTTCGTATGTTTCCTCTGTATAAAACATTTTAAGCGCAACAACTTCACATTCTGGATTAATATCAGCGATTCTCGCCTGCATTAAGTCAACCTTTGGCTGGCCAACTGTTGATAGCAATGCTGGAAGCTGACGGTTTACATTTGTAATATCAATATCATCTTTATCAACAAGAACAATACGGCCAACGCCTGAACGAGCGAGTGCCTCTACTGCGAATGAACCAACGCCGCCCACACCAAGCACTGCAACTGTACTGTTTTTTAGTATATTTAAGCCTTCCTTGCCAATGGCAAGCTCGTTTCTTGAAAACTGATGTAACAAGTGCCTCACTCCACCTTTATTTAAAATGAATCGAAAGAATCATATCATATTCAGACTTCTCCGTCATCCTTCTCTAAAAGAAAAAAACACAAAAAAGTCCCGATGACGCCGCCAGCATTTCCTTCGTTTTGAACCCCGCACCATGCAGGTGGGTGCTTTCTTCCTGACTTTATAAGTCCTCTAATGAGGCATTTATGCAGAAAGGAAAGGCAAGCTCCCGTATAAAAAAATGTTCGGTCAAAACTAGGTAACCACCGTACGTATCAGGACTTTATTTATTGATTGATGAAAGCATATCATAGGCATATTTCTTTTTCAAGCGTTTACATACCTATAAACATGCGCCTATTTTACTGTTTTACTTTTGTTTTAATCGCTAAACTCAGCTCATCAAGCTGCGCCTCGCTCACATGGCCAGGGGCATCTGTGAGAACGCAGCTCGCACTTGCCGTTTTCGGGAATGCAATCGTATCCCTTAAGTTAGAACGGCCTGCAAGCAGCATCACTAAACGATCAAGCCCAAGCGCGATTCCGCCATGCGGAGGAACACCATGCTCGAACGCATCCAGAAGGAAGCCGAATTGTTCGTAGGCCTCTTCTTTTGAAAAACCAAGTAAGCCAAACATTTTTTCTTGAATGTCCTTTTCAAAAATACGAATAGAACCTCCGCCAAGCTCGTAGCCATTTAGCACAAGATCGTAAGCCTGTGCCTTCATATCTTCTGGGCTTGTTTCAATTAATTCAAGATCATCGCGAACCGGCATTGTGAATGGATGATGGGCAGCATAGAAGCGGCCTTCTTCTTCATCCTTTTCAAGCAGCGGCCAATCGACAACCCATAAGAAATTGAATACAGACTCATCGATCAGTTCAAGCTCTTTACCAAGTTTTAAGCGAAGTGCACCAAGTGCATCATGAACAACAGACGTCTTATCTGCGACAAAGAGTAAAAGGTCGCCTTCTTCAACTTGCAGCTGTTCTTTTAATTCAGCTTGCTTTGCATCATCAAAGAATTTAGCGATCGGACCTTTTAATTCAGTCCCTTCTGCTTTTAGCCAAGCTAGACCTTTTGCACCGTAGTTCGCTGCAAATGCACCAAGTGCATCAATGTCTTTTCTTGAATAGTTCGATGCAGCCCCTTTGACATTGATGGCTTTCACAGCTCCACCATTTTTCACAGCGCCACTAAACACTTTGAAATCGGAGTCTTTTACCGTATCTGAAATGTTAACCAGCTTCATCTCAAAACGTGTATCCGGTTTATCAGATCCATAGGAATTCATCGCTTCATCGTATGTCATACGAGGTAATGGCAATGTAAGGTCTACACCTTTGACATCTTTCATTACCTTCGCCATCATCTCTTCAGCAAGCGTCATGATGTCCTCTTGACTCATAAAGGACATTTCAATATCGACTTGTGTGAATTCCGGCTGACGGTCAGCACGCAAGTCTTCATCTCTAAAGCAGCGGGCAATTTGATAATAACGGTCCATCCCAGAAACCATCAGCAATTGTTTAAATAATTGCGGAGACTGAGGCAGTGCATAAAATTCTCCCTCGTGTACACGGCTTGGAACAAGATAGTCACGCGCACCTTCTGGCGTACTTTTCGTTAAAATTGGGGTTTCAATGTCTAGAAAGCCGTTGTCGTCTAAGAAATGGCGGAATGCTTTTGTGACTTCATGTCGCATTTTCATTGTTTCAAACATTGCAGGGCGGCGAAGATCTAGGTAACGATATTTTAAACGAACATCTTCTGATACCTCGTCTGCTTGATCTGAAATCACAAATGGAGGAGTCTTCGCTTCATTTAAAACGGTGACCGTTTCGACTTGAATTTCAATTTTGCCCGTTTTTAAATTTGGGTTGATCGTTGCTTCTTCTCTTGCGACAACCGTTCCTTTAATATCAAGGACATATTCGTTACGAATTGATTCTGCTGTCTCAAGCGCCTCTTTTGATAAGTCTGGATTGAAGACAACTTGTACAATCCCTGAACGGTCGCGCAAATCAATAAAGATTAAACCGCCTAGGTCACGCCTTTTTTGAACCCATCCTTTTAATACAACTGACTGACCGATTTGGTCTTCTGTTACTTCTCCACAATAAAAAGTTCTACCAAACACAAACATTCCACTCCTTCTTTACGCTTTCTGGTGGGCCTTCAACATTTGAATCAGCTCATCAAGCTTCACTTCAATTTGTTCACCCGTAGTTGTATCTTTCACATTCACAATTTGCTGTGCAAGTTCATCTTCACCAAGAACTGCAATAAATTTGGCTTTTAAACGATCAGCTGCTTTAAATTGTCCTTTTAGTTTCTTCCCTGTATAGTCCATTTCACTTGAGATACCTTCTTTTCTCAGACGGTTTAATAATGAAACAGAATAATCCTTCGCTTCATCTCCGAGAGCAGCAATGTATAAATCAATACCATCTTGCAGAGGAAGCTCAATTCCTTCAGCATCGATCGCTGATAGGAAACGCTCAATACTCATCGCAAATCCCATCCCTGGTGATTCAGGACCGCCAATTCCTTCAACGAGTCCATCATAACGGCCGCCGCCGGCTAATGTTGTAATCGCACCAAAGCCTTCTGCATTACTCATGATCTCAAATGCTGTGTGATTGTAGTAATCAAGACCGCGCACTAAATTTGGATCGACGACATACTCAATGCCTATATCTGATAAGTATTGTTTGACCTTTTCAAAATACGTCCGTGATTCTTCATTTAAGTAATCTTGAATGGATGGAGCTGTTGTCATCAGTTCATGATCACGATCCTTTTTACAATCAAGAATACGCAGCGGATTTTGGTGTAAACGAGTTTGACAGTCGTGACAGAATTCCTCAATTCTTGGCTCAAAGTGCTTGACCAGTGCTGTGCGGTAGTCTGCACGGCTCTCTTTGTCACCAAGGCTGTTAATGACGAGTTTTAAGTTAGAAAGGCCTGCTTTCTCATACACACTCATCGCAAGTGAAATGACCTCTGCATCAATGGCAGGATCTTTGGAACCAATCGCTTCGATTCCAAATTGATAAAATTGACGATATCTTCCTGTTTGCGGACGTTCATAGCGGAACATTGGTCCGATGTAATACAGCTTAGTTGGCTGAGCCGGCTGTGCAAACAATTTATTTTCAACATAAGAACGGACGGTTGAAGCTGTTCCCTCTGGACGGAGTGTGATGCTACGTCCTTTTTTATCTTCAAATGTGTACATCTCTTTTTGAACGATATCAGTTGATTCGCCTACTCCCCGTGCAAACAGCTCTGTATGCTCAAAAATCGGTGTGCGGATTTCTTTGTATTGAAAGGCTGCACATGTATCTCTCGCAATTTGTTCAACATACTGCCAGCGTTCTGACTCTCCAGGTAAAATATCCTGTGTGCCTCTTGGAATATTAAAACTCATTTTTCGTCCTCCTACGACCATCATTCATTTTTTATGTGGACATATAAAAAACCCCCGCCTCTACTATGTGTATAGTAGGGACGAGAGTTATACCCGTGGTGCCACCCTAGTTGGAACATGATCAAGCATGTTCCCGCTCAAATCCTTAACGCAGATTCACGTTCTCCGCCTATTGACTCATTTTTCGAGCGTTCAGCAGGAAACCTACAGAGTGTTCTTTCGTGATAAATGCCATGCGGATTCGCTTTCAGCCTAAGGCGAGTCCTCTCTGCTCACGCAATTTACCCTACTATTCTCTATCATCAGTTCCACATTTTAAATTTTCAAGTGTGTTGATTTATATTATAATAAGGTCGGTGCTGCCACTCTGTCAACCCTTGCCGTGCCTCTTTTTCTTTTCCAGCTCTTCTTTTGAGGTACATCCGTATTCAGATGCGGTTTCTTCAAGGAAGCCCGGCTGATCCATTTCGTCATGCTGCCAGCGGTCGATATCACGATGTCCATTATATTGCACTCGTCCTAATTTTCTGCTTAATCTCATGTTTGTACATCCTTTTATCACATTTTTATTTAGTATAAACAGATTGATTCATTTTTATTAGGGAAACTGCAAGGAATTCATCCACTACATAACGAATTAACATTCATCGGTTTTACAAGGGAGGGGAAAACACCGTTTTGAATCTGAAAAAACACAATCAAATGATGATGCTGCTTACTTGTTTTGTTCTCATCGCGAGTTCTTTGCCTATGACACATGCTACAGCACAAACAGATCAAGCTGTGGTCGCAACAGATGAAATCAATGTGAGAACGGGCCCTGGTTTAAGCTATGGAATCGCAGCTGTAGTAAAACGCGGCGAAAGTTATCCTATTCTCACTGAACAAGGAGAATGGGTGCAGATCCAATTATCAAACGGACAAAAAGGCTGGGTCGTCTCATGGCTGATCACCACATCATCCGGCGCTCAAAAAACAGAGAAACCAAAGGCGCAAGGTCAAAGCACGGCAGGAGACAGTACCATTACATCGACAGCTTCCGACCTTCGCATCCGGACAGGCCCTGGGACTTCCTATCAAGTGATTGGTACTTTCCCGCAAGGCGCTTCCGCTAAAAAGCTCGAGACAAGCGGCGAATGGACGAAAATTTCTTATAAACAAGCAGAAGGCTGGGTTCACTCTGATTATGTTTCAGGGGGGCAGAAAACTTCTCAATCAAGCTCCGGTGGGTCTTCTCGCTCTAACCAGACAGGCACAGTTGGCGTATCGAGCTTGAATGTGAGGCAATCCGCGGCACCAAATGCACAAGTCATCGCTTCACTTGCCCGCAACACACAGATCACCATTTTGCGAGAGCAGAACGGCTGGTATGAAATTGAGGGGAAAGGCGTAAAAGGCTGGGTTGCAAGCTATTACATTGTCACAGGCAAAGGAGCAGGCTCTGCACCTGAAAAGAGTTCATCCTCTTCGGCTTCTGAGCAAAAAGCGTACATTGTCTATGACGGCACCAACATTCGAAAAAGCGCTTCTACCTCTGCTGGGATTGCAGAAAGAGCAACAAAAGGAGCTGCCTATCACATTGTTCGGACGCAAGGTGACTGGTACGAGGTGACACTATCGAACGGCGGAACTGGCTATGTAGCGAGCTGGGTCGTTCAAACGAAGAAAAATAGCAGCGAAGCGCCAAGACCTCAGCAGGATTCATCGTCTGGGACTGGTTCTTTAAAAGGAAAAACGATTGTTCTTGACCCTGGTCACGGCGGAAAAGACAGCGGCACAATTGGCGCAGACGGTGCTTTTGAAAAGAACATCACCATCAAAACCGCCAATTTACTAGCAGGCAAATTAAGAGCTTCTGGTGCAAATGTGTATTTAACTAGAAGTGACGATACATTTATCAGCCTTCAATCGAGGGTGGCGACATCTCATTACCGAAATGCAGATGCATTTATTAGTCTTCATTATGATAGTTTTATGGACCAAAGTGTTAGAGGAAGTACTGCGTATTATTATCACGCAGCAAAAGATCAGCAATTAGCGTCAAGCGTTCATTCCGAAGTCGCAAAACGCTCTCAAATCCCTGATAAGGGTGTCAAATTCGGAGATTACTTTGTTTTAAGAGAAAATAAACGCCCTTCCCTTTTATATGAACTCGGGTATTTAAGCAATCCTCAGGAGGAAGCGATCATTTATAGCGCCTCTTACCAGGAACGAGTCACAGAAGGAATGACTGAAGGATTAAAACAATATTTCCGTTAAAAAGAAAGAGGCCTCAGCGCCTCTTTTTTTGTTTGGCCACAAAAGAAAAAGACTCTAAACAAACTCCCGCATGAGTTCATCTACAGTCTAAAGAGAATCTATTCTTTGCTGTCCATCAAGATCGTGACTGGTCCTGAATTGGTCAATGACACGTCCATCATCGCACCAAAACGGCCAGTTTCAACATGGATACCTTTTTCTCTAAGGGTTTTATTGAAACATTCGTAAAGCGAATTGGCTGCATCCGGCTTGGCGGCTTTCATAAAATTCGGCCGTCTGCCCTTTCTCGTATCACCATAAAGGGTAAATTGCGACACAGACAGAACGCTTCCTTTTATGTCCAATAATGAACGATTCATTTTCCCATTTTCATCTTCAAAAATACGTAAATGTGCAAGCTTTTCAGCTAAGTAAAGCACATCTTCTTCTGTATCTTCGTGTGTGACACCAACAAGCACCATATATCCTTCGCTTATGGCACCTGTGATCTCTTCTTCTACCTTCACAGATGCATTTGTCACACGCTGCACAACAAGCCTCATAGACGATATACTTCCTTTCTAATTCATGAATCGGCGAACAGAGTAAATGTCTTTGATTTGTTTAATGCGTTCGACTACTTTGTGCAAATGATTAATATTTTGGATAAAGATCGCCATATGGATCGTCGCCACTTTGTTACGATCAGACTTCCCAGAAACAGAGGAGATGTTCGTTTTGGTTTCGTTAACTGCTTGAAGCACCTCATTGAGTAAGCCGCGTCTATCATATCCTAATATTTCAATTTCCACATTGTATTCTTTACGATTTTGAGCAGGCTGCTCATGCTCCCACTCGACCGGAATTAACCGCTCCTGCGCTTCTCCTGTCTTCACGTTCGGACAGTCCTCACGGTGAACAGATACGCCTCGGCCCTTCGTAATAAAGCCGACAATGCTATCGCCAGGAACAGGGTTACAGCACTTAGATAAGCGGACAAGCAGGTTATCAATCCCTTTGACCCTTACGCCAGCTTCCCGTTTTTTCCCGTGATACGTCTTTGGTTCCACCGTCACTTCTTGAACGGTTTTCTCTTGCTCTTCTTGATCTCTTTGTTTTCTTTCTTTTTCCGTTAAACGATTGGCGACTTGTAGTGCAGTAATGCCGTTATATCCAACAGCTGCATACATGTCCTCTTCGTTTGAAAAATTAAATTTGTCAGCCACTTTTTGCAGGTTTTCAGCGGTCAGAATGTCTTTGACATCAAACTCAAGGTTTTTGATTTCTTTTTCCACGAGCTCTCGGCCTTTTTCGACATTTTCTTCACGGCGCTGTTTTTTGAAAAACTGTCTGATCTTGTGCTTCGCTTGGGAGGTTTGGGCAAGCTTGACCCAATCCTGACTTGGTCCATAGCTGTGCTTTGATGTCAGAATTTCAATAATGTCACCTGTTTTTAGTTTGTGATCGAGTGTGACCATTTTGCCATTGACCTTGGCACCGATCGTTTTATTCCCAATTTCCGAGTGAATCCGGTAAGAGAAGTCAATCGGAACTGAGCCTGACGGCAGTTCAATGACGTCTCCTTTTGGTGTAAACACAAACACCATATCAGAGAAGAGATCGATTTTTAATGATTCCATAAATTCTTCTGCATCTGTGGATTCGTTTTGGAATTCAAGAATTTCTCTAAACCAAGAAAGCTTCTTCTGGAAGACCGCTTCTTCCGTTGATTCTGCTGGCTCTTTACCTTCTTTATATGCCCAGTGTGCCGCAATCCCATATTCTGCAATTTCATGCATTTCCACTGTACGGATCTGAACTTCAAGCGGATCACCTTTTGGCCCAATCACCGTTGTATGAAGAGATTGGTACATGTTTGGCTTTGGCATAGCAATATAATCCTTAAATCTGCCTGGCATCGGTTTCCAGCATGTATGGATAATACCGAGCACCGCATAACAGTCTTTAATGCTGTCGACCAAAATACGAACGGCAAGCAGATCATAAATTTCATTAAACTGCTTATTTTGCAAGACCATTTTGCGATAAATGCTATAAATATGTTTTGGTCTTCCGGAAAATTCAGCCTTGATGTTCACCTCAGACACGCGGTCTTTCACTTCATTGACAACCTCGTCCAAGTATTCCTCACGTTCCGCTCGTTTACGCTTCATCAGATTCACAATTCGGTAATATTGCTGCGGATTTAAATAGCGGAGTGCCGTATCTTCAAGCTCCCACTTAATCTTTGAAATCCCTAATCTGTGCGCAAGCGGTGCAAAGATTTCAAGCGTTTCATTTGAAATTCTCCGCTGCTTTTCCTGCGGAAGATGTTTGAGCGTTCTCATGTTATGAAGACGGTCTGCCAGCTTAATCAAAATCACGCGGATATCCTGCGCCATTGCAACAAACATTTTTCGATGGTTTTCGGCCTGCTGTTCTTCTTGTGATTTATATTTAATCTTCCCGAGCTTTGTGACACCATCAACAAGCATTGCTACTTCTTCGTTAAAATGCTCTTTTAAATCCTGTAATGTCACATCTGTATCCTCAACTACATCGTGCAGGAAACCGCCTGCAATGGTTGATGGATCCATTTCAAGGTCAACAAGAATGCCCGCCACTTGAATTGGATGGATAATATAGGGCTCACCAGATTTCCGGTATTGCTCCTTGTGTGCATTTTCAGCATATTCATATGCTCGCTCTATAAATTGAATATGTTCAGCGGACAGGTATTCTCTTGCCTTGTCAATGACCTGCTGCGCCGTTAAAACTTGTTCGTTCGCCATGGAATCACCTTTTTAAATGAAAACTGTATTGTAGTTTATTATCAAGAAAAATTCGATAGATGTAAAGAGAAGAAGTCCGCTAAAAGATTTTTGATAGGAAAAAAGCACCC
The DNA here is from genome assembly GCF_038593285.1 of Bacillus sp. FSL R5-0712. Classification (NCBI taxonomy): domain Bacteria; kingdom Bacillati; phylum Bacillota; class Bacilli; order Caryophanales; family Bacillaceae; genus Bacillus; species Bacillus sp. FSL R5-0712. Next base: position 2,445,627 of record NZ_CP151981.1, read on the forward strand.
TTCTTACTGAGTGCTTTTTACGAAAAACTCCATTAGTATTGCATTAACGTCATGATGTCGTAGCCGTCAAGCTTCTTTCTGCCGTCCAGATACGTCAGCTCAATCAAAAATGCAATCCCTGCCACAACGCCGCCTAATTCCTCTACAAGCTTAATGGACGCTTCAATTGTTCCACCAGTTGCCAGTAAGTCATCAGTAATCAGGACACGCTGACCAGGACGAATCGCATCTTTATGAATCGTTAATACATCTTTACCATATTCCAAGCCGTAATCGACTTTAATGACTTCACGAGGAAGCTTTCCTTCTTTACGAACCGGTGCAAAACCTACACCAAGTGCGTATGCTACAGGGCAGCCAATAATGAATCCACGCGCTTCAGGTCCAACAATGAGATCAATGTCTCTTTCCTTCGCGTATTCAACGATCTGATCCGTTGCATAACGGTACACCTCGCCTTTATCCATTAACGTTGTAATATCTTTAAATTGTACACCTTCCTTTGGGTAGTCAGGTACAACTGTCACATATTGTTTTAAATCCATCTTTTCCTTTTCCTCCTCGTACGTCAAAGCACAGGTGAGACTTCGCTCATCATGCTATTCAGCCATTCCTTCAGCTCTTTAGCTGAGGAATATGTTAGTGTTTGATCGAGTTCCATCAATCGTTGTTTTGCTGTATAGGACGCTGATGCCGTTAAATCTTTTTTAGGGGCATCAAGTACTATTGACAGCACACCATTCTCTATTTTAACAAAACCGAGTTCAAAAAACACCTTTGTCATAAAAATGATTGTATCTTTTGTCCAGCCTCTATGTTTGGCAAGCTCCATTCCTTGTTCTTTGATAGGAAAACTTCCCCGTTTAAACAAGAACCCATAAAACCATTTGAATTGATCACGGCTTGGGAAAGAGGACATAAAATGATCTTCTTCTCTTTGAAAAACCGTATAAATTCTGGCAGGCTTTTGATTTTCTAAAAGCTGCTTCAGCAATTGCTCATCTGCCGGAACATCTGCAAAGACCACATACTTTCCGTGTACATCAAATGTTGATACATTTTCTGCATGAACATGATGAATGGGGATATCGACGTTTTGTTTTGTTGCTTCATCAAAACAGACAACCAAAGATTTTTCTGAATCAAGCGTCGAAACTTTCTTCTCCCAATCCTTTTTCCCGCGCAGATCAAACAGCTGCCATTCATCAACTCGTGCATCTTTTAGCATCAGCTGGGGCTTTTTCCGGTTATTCCATTCATTGACGGACATTTCTCCAATCACGGAAATGCGGCTTCCTGGAACAATTTCTTCTTTTAATTTCCCTTGGTGAAAGCCGACACAGTCAAGCAGCTTGTCTTCGTCTTTCAGAGACATTTTAATATGGTTGTGATTTGCCCCAATTGTTCGGATATCTTCAAGCTTCGCATCTTCAATCATAATGAACGGTTTTGGGTTTGACATACCAAATGGTGACAGCATCCCTGCTTCTTCAATCGCTTGAACCGTCAATTCGTCTACCTTACACACAGCATCGACCCGCTGAATGGGAATAAAATCTTCTTCCGTCAATGTTTCATTGGCATATTGATTTAATCTTTCCCTTAGTAAAGCGACATCATCCGCTCGAAGTGTCATCCCTGCTGCCATCGGATGCCCGCCGAAATGCGGCAGGATGTCGCGGCATTTGCTTAGATGGAAGAATAGATCGAAGCCAGGAATGCTCCGGGCTGATCCTTTTGCCATTTGCGTTTCTTCATCTATTCCAAGCACAATCGCCGGACGAGAAAAAGTATCCGTCAATTTAGAGGCAACAATTCCGACAACGCCCGGATTCCAGCCAGCTTTCGCTACAACGATCGCAGACTGGTCATCGCCTGCCTCTTCCACCATTTGAATGGCTTCTTCTGTGATCGTACTGACAATCTTTTGTCGTTCTTTATTCAGTTCCTGTACAAAACGAGCGAGCTCTTCTGCTTCATCCTTATCCTCAGTCATAAGAAGGTGAACAGCTGGATCTGCCTGTTCAATTCGTCCTACAGCATTCAGCCTTGGCGCAATTTGAAAGCCGACCGTTTCCTCGTTCGCTTCTTCTAAAGTGGCTCCCGCTTCTTTCAATAACGCTTTCAGCCCCGGTCTATTCGACTGACGAAGCTGCATAAGCCCTTTTTTGGCGAGCCATCTATTCTCATCATGAAGCGGTACAAGATCCGCGATTGTCCCGATTGCTGCAAGATCTAACAGCTGAACTGGCAGCTCCCCAAGAAGTGCATGCGCCACTTTAAACGCTACACCTACACCAGCAAGTTCTTTAAAGGGATACTCACAGCCTGGCTGCTTAGGATGGACAATGGCAAGTGCCTCAGGCAGCTCCTCACTTGGTTCATGGTGATCTGTAATGATCAGGTCTAGCCCTATTTCTTTTGCAATACGTGCTTCATTTACAGCAGCAATGCCTGTATCAACCGTGATGACAAGCGATGCTCCTTGCTCCTTGATATATCGAAAAGCCTGTTCATTAGGCCCATAGCCTTCTTTAAACCGATCTGGAATATAAAAGTCTACTATCGCAGACCGCTCTTTTAATGTATGTAAAAGTACAGACGTACTTGTCACACCATCTGCATCATAGTCTCCGAAGATCACAATCGATTCCTGCTCTTCGATCGCTTTGTTGATGCGCTCTACTGCTTCTTTCATTCCTTTTAATAAGAATGGATCATGAAATTCGGCTTTTTGATCAAATAAAAAAGACCTCGCCTCTTCTACTTCTTCAAGTCCTCTTTTTACGAGAAGCGATGCAGTCAGCGCTGAAATATTCAGATTTTCAGAGAGTGATTTCACTTTTTCTTCGCTTGGATGTTCATATTCCCAGCGCATTTTGGATAATAACATAAATTCACCCCTCAACCACACTATTATACTAGAGTGGCCTGAGGGGTTTCAATTTTTATTTTATGAAATTGTGCTGGAAGATTATTTTTCCTTCCGGTCAAATGATGCTGGCTGTTCTTTTAAAGGCGTAACATGCGATTTTTTTTGAAGATCTTTGTCTGCCTTTTTCGTCGAAGCAGCAGGTGCAGCAGCTGCACGCTCAGCTTTTAATGCCTTTAGTTCACGTTTCAGTTTCACAATTTGGAAGATCCCTGCAAATGCCACAATCAGTCCGCCCATTAAAACAGAACCGATAATGACGAGGATCAGCGGCCATTCAGCCGTTCCAAATAAGTAGTCTACCTCGACAGGCCGTACATTAATCACGGCAAATACTGAGACAATTAATACGAAAATAAATGCGAGTATGATGGTCCATTGTTGTTTGTTCATCTACATATCCCCCAAGCTTTTTCTTTTATTCTTCCCTTTTCACTGCCTTTTTTAAACACAGAAAAAAAGCAGCGGAAGAAAACCTATCAGCATGGGCATCATCAGCTGCTGAGTTTTTCTTTAATCAGGTTCTTTAATTCTTTTCTTTCTCCAGAAATAACAAGGGTATCCCCTTCTTCGATGATGGTATCTGGTCCTGGATTTAAAATCTTCTCGTGTGATTTTCTCATAATGGCGATGACTGTTACTTGATAGTTTTGGCGAACATTGAGTTCACCGATGCTTCTTTGAACAGCTGGTGCATTCTTTTCAATTTTAAACCATTCAATCACTAGATCATCAATGGCTACCTCTACGGTTTCAAGCGCTTTCGGCTTATAGACCATGCCGCCTAAAATAGCCGCAATTTGTCTTGCTTCTTCATCGTTTAGCAGGATACCAGAAATCGTTTCTTCGTGGTCGTCCTCCTGAAAATGATACATTTCTCTTCTGCCGTCATTATGTGTAATGATGGCAAGCTTCTCATTATTTCTTGTGATCATTTCGGCTTTATGACCGATACCTGGCAGTTCAGTTTCCCGAACCTTCATCACAGCCCCTCCAATGAATAAAGCAAAATGTCTTAAACAGACACCCGCTTTCTATACTGATCTAAACGTAAGTCATTATAGCAAAAGACCATTTTAAGATCAATGAAACCCGAAATGTTTTTTCAATAGAAAAAGACTGCCGATAAGGCAGTCTCAGATTGTTGAAAAAGGGCTAAAATGATATTTATTTTAGCCCTTTTTCTTCTTTTCAGCGTGATAGAAAACCTTTGCAGTCTAGGAAGGACGAGTACCGGAGCGGAGCGAATTTGACATTCGTGAGCACCGGCACGCAGGACTGACAAAGAATGCGAGGGTTTGTCTACACGCTGAGACTGCCGAGAAGGCAGTTTTTCTAGATTAAATATCTTGATCTGTATCTATCTTAGCTGGTTTTTTCAGCTCACGGCCTTTCCACATCAGCCAAATTTGTGCCGCGATATAAAGGGATGAATACACCCCTGTTAATAAGCCGACAAGTAAGGCGATGGAGAAGTTTGTAATCGACGCCGATCCGAAGATAAGCAGTGCGACAACAACGACAAGTACAGTCAGCACCGTATTGACAGATCGCGTAAAGGTTTGCTGTAAGCTTAAGTTCACAATGTACGATAGATCTTCAATGGTTTTCGGTTTGCGTTTCTTCATTTGCTCACGAACCCTGTCGAAGGTAACGATCGTATCGTTGATCGAGTACCCGATGACCGTGAGGATCGCGGCAATGAAGGTGACATCCACCTCTAGGCGCGTAATACTAAAGAAGGCCACGATAAAGAATGCATCATATAGCAGTGAAATAATTGCCGCAATCGCCATCTTATACTCAAATCGGACAGATACATATAAAATGATCCCGATGGAGGCAATGATGACGGCATATAGCGCATTACGTGCAAGTTCTTTTCCTACAGTCGGAGACACTGTACTTACGTTTGGCTCCGTTCCGTATTTATCTTTGAAGTAATCTTTCACTTCAGCAATCTTTTCTTTGTTCGGCACACCGACAAATCTCGCTGCTGCCTGATTCTCTTTTTGACCCGATAACACGACACTGTCTGTCTCAAGGTCAAGCTTTTTAAAGTCTTGCTCGACTTGTTCAGTTGACAGCTTGTGATCACTTTGAATATCAATTCTAGTTCCACTTGTAAAGTCAATTCCCGCATTCAGCTTGAAGATGGAAAGAACGATGATTCCCGCAATGGTGATAGTAGCTGAGAAAATCATAAATCCTTTACGTTTGCTGACGAAATCCCACTTATCAAATGGTGTTTTTGGCTCGGTGGTTTCTGTTGTCTCATGGATGTTCATAATGTCTTTTTGACGAACACCAAACCAGCCTTTTCTCCGGTCAAGATAGCGGCTTTCAACAAGAAGACCGAGAAGGAATCTTGATAGGAAAACAGCTGTGATAAAGCTTGTTAAAATCGAGAGGATGAGCATTGTTGCAAATCCTTTTACAGAGCTTGTCCCGAAGAAGAACAGCACTCCGCCGGCAATAATACTTGTTAAGTTAGCATCAAAGATCGTCGCAAATGATCTGCGGTTCCCTGATCTGAAAGCAGAACGGACTGATTTGCCGAGCTTCAGCTCTTCCTTGATCCGCTCATAAGTAATAATGTTGGCATCGACAGCCATCCCTACCCCTAAAATGAGTGCGGCAATTCCAGGCAGTGTCATAACCGCGCCCATCCAGTCAAACACTTGCAGCGTAATGTAGATATAAGCTGAAAGTGTGATGACAGCTATAAGACCAGGTAATCGGTAATAAAACAGCATGAATAAGAAGATAAATGCGATTCCTACTATTCCTGCGAACACTGTTTCGTTCAGTGCTTGTTCACCAAACTGTGCACTCACAGATGTGGAATATTTTTCTGTTAATTTCACTGGCAATGCCCCGGCATTTAAAATACTCGCAAGGTCTTTTGCCTCTTGGACAGTAAACTTTCCTTCTATTTGTACGTCACTGCTGTTAATCTCTTGATTCACATTTGGTGCAGATACATACTTGTGGTTTGATTTTGAGACTTCTTTTTTGAAGGAATCTCCTTTGTGGTAATCAAGCCAAATGACAAGCTGATTATTTGGTGCCATCGCTGCTACTTTTCTTGTGACGTCACCAAATTTTTTCGCATCCTTTAGTTTAACCGTCACAATTGGCTCATTCGTTTGACTGAATGTTTGTTTTGCACTGTTTTCGACTAGGTCAGCCCCGTTAAGGAGTTCTTTATCATTCGTATCTCTGAAGGATAGCTGCGCTTCAGTGGAAAGAATTTCCCTTGCTCTGTTTTGATCTTTTACCCCCGCAAGCTGCACGCGGATACGGTTGTTGCCTTCAATCGAGATGTTCGGCTCACTTACACCAAGCACGTTCGCTCTTCGGTTAAGAGCCTCCACAGTACTAACGAGAACACTATTTGTGATCTTGTCCTCTTTTTTCACTGGATGTACTTCATACAGGACTTCAAATCCACCCTGTAAATCCAGCCCTAGCGTCATATCTTTCGCAACAGGCTTTGTCAGTAAGCCCACGCCAGTTCCGATTAACAGAACCACTAAGAAAAACGCAAGAATGCGCCCTTTTTTCATTATGTATTTCCTCCTTAAACACCTAAATCCATTAAGATGGCTTATTTCAACAGTTCATCAAGCATATTCTTGCCATCTTCACTGTCCAAAAAAGCAGACGTTTTAAACGACTGAACGGTTGCATAGTTCATAAATTCGCCTATTTTCACAGATAAAATATCTGCAACCATTTCATGAATCGGATACTCTTGTTTTTTCTTCCACTTCTTATTCTCTAAGTATGACCATAATTCCTCTAAATCTACATCTTTATAGCCCAAAACGATGAATTCTTCAAGCTTACTGAACAGAAAAGGCTTTAAATGGTCTTTGTAAATAGCAGCTGGGTGTTGTGTCATTGCGTAGCTCCCCCTTTTCAGTTTTTTATCGAGAGACTTGTCATGCTTGGACGATATACACGCATATCTTATTGTATATGATTCTATGTCGTTTGAGAAGGCAGGTGATCTGTGATTTGACGAAGCAAACGTTTTTAAAGGGGACCATTATTTTAATTTTAGCAGGTTTTATCACGAGAATATTGGGTTTTGTCAATCGAATTGTCATTGCGAGGTTCATTGGCGAAGAAGGGGTCGGGCTTTATATGATGGCTGCACCAACCTTTTTTCTCGCCGTGACGCTCACACAATTCGGACTGCCTGTCGCCATTAGTAAGCTTGTCGCAGAAGCAGAAGCCAGGGGTGACAAACAGAAAACAAAACGTATTCTGGTCATGTCCCTTGCGATAACAGGAACACTCAGTCTGATTTTCACGCCGCTCTTTTTATGGTTTGCGCCCATCATGGCAGAAAATATGCTGACAGACCCTAGAACGGTCTATCCACTGCTGGCTATTACACCTGTCGTACCAGTCATCGCCATTTCCAGTGTGTTAAGAGGCTATTTCCAGGGCAGACAGCAAATGAGTCCGCTTGCGATGTCTCAAGTTCTGGAGCAGGTCGCAAGAATTTCTCTAGTGGCGGTATGTACAACGGCTTTCCTTCCTTACGGGATTGAATTTGCGGCAGCAGGTGCGATGGTGTCATCTGTGATTGGAGAGATGATTTCCCTTGCTTACTTACTGATCGCCTTTCGCTATAAAAAGACCATTCGTATTCGAAAACGATTTTTTAAAGCGATTCATGACGGGAAGGACACATTTAAACAGCTGATGAGCATTGCCCTGCCAACAACAGGCAGCCGTTTTATCGGGAATATTTCGTGGTTTTTAGAGCCGATCGTTGTCGCGCAAAGTCTTGCTATTGCTGGTTATGCGGCTGTAGAGGCGACAAGACAGTACGGGGAGTTGACCGGGCTTGCTCTGACCCTTTTGACACTGCCTAGTTTTATTACGTATTCACTCTCCACTGCATTAGTTCCGGCGATCAGTGAAGGAATGGAGCAAAACAAACGTAAAACGGTCGAATACCGCCTGAAGCAGGCGATGCGCCTATGTTTACTCAGCGGAGGCATTTCATGTATTATTCTTTTCGTTTACGCCGAAGATTTAACGCTCTTTATGTATGGTTCATCGCACGCGGCCATTTATGTGAAATTCATGGCGCCATTTTTCCTTCTATATTATTTTCAGGGGCCCCTTCAAGCCGTGCTTCAAGCACTCAATTTAGCTGGTGCGGCGATGACCAACAGCCTGATTGGCGCTATTGTAAAAACAGGGATGATTTTTGTTCTTGCTTCACAGCCAGGCTTTGGCATTATGGGCGCTGCACTTGCGATATTAATCGGTATCATCCTTGTCACACTGCTCCATGCGGCAACTGTTGGAAAGGTGCTGCCTATTCATTTACCATTAAAGGAATATGGACTATGCGTCCTTGTGATTATCGGTACAGGTGCTGTCAGCCTTTGGCTGAAATCTCAAGTAAATGGACTCTTTTCTGCTCCTATTGAACTTGTGACGCTCATTTTTGTTACGTGCACGCTGTATGTCATTCTATTAATCTGCCTAGGTCTAGTGAAACGAGAAGAGCTGCGCCGCATCCCGTTCATTGGGAAGCTGTTTTAGCTCATCTCTTTTTGATCACTTCATCTTTCAAATCAATATAAAATGTTTTTTGATTAAAGCTGCAGTAAGAGATTTGTTCGATATCATGATAGCCTCTTTTAGCAAGCTCATCTTTCAGCCACTGTTCATTTTGATTGATTTGCTTTAGGTGGTCATGCTGCACCACACCATCCGCAACAAGTGGAAGCTCAAGCGCTGCATGTTTGCGCTTGTTTTCTTTTTCGACGACGGCGAGCTTTCCAGACGGCTCTAAAATGGCGTAAGAGACATCCTGAATGCTGTCGATGTTATTTTCTCTTAATTGAATGAGCAGGTCATCAAAATTGTATCGCTGTTTTCTCATTGCACCTTCGTCTATTTTCCCATTGATGATAAGCAGGGCCGGTTTTCCGTCAAGAAAGCGCCGGACACCTTGAAATTTTAATGAGAGGTAGGCAAGTGTGATTTGAATGAAGGTTAACAGCAGGATTGGCCATACCGTATGTAACATGTTATCCTCTACTTCTTCTATGGCGAGAACCGCAATTTCTGCGATCATCATAAAAATGACTAGATCTAAAATGCTCAGCTCGCCAATTTCCCTTTTGCCCATTAAGCGAAATATAAACCAGATAAGAAAATATAAGATGATGGTTCTCATGGAAATGATCAAGATGTCCTGCATGTGATGTAAACCCTCCTTCTCCAACATAGCTTGTGTCAAAACACTTTATTTATGTAGAAAAGAAACGTCTGAAACATGTCTATTTTTTCTTCACTGTGAATACATTTTAGTAAAAGACAAGCTTCGTTCAATTGGAGAGGAGACGAATCTACATGCAGGAAACGAAACAAATTGGAAAAGGCATTTTATCCGGCTTAATTGCCATTTTTATCGTGATGGTTGTCACCAGTTTACTTGTGTCGCTCATGCTTACATTCACAAGTATGCAGGAATCATCATTTAAATGGATGATTATGATTTTGTCCTTTGCTGCCCTTTTATTAGGAGGCATCATTTCTGGCGGGAAAGCAAAGGAGCGCGGCTGGCTGATTGGTGCGGTCACATCTATCATTTTTTCTCTCACTGTATTTTTATTTCAATATTTGGGGTTTGGAAAAACGTTTTCACCAGAGCAGTTTATCTATCATGGAGCATTTTTAGGCATTTGTATGCTGGGGGGAATGATTGGCGTCAATCTTCGAGGCAAATAAAAAAAGAGCGGTCATATCGCTCTTTTTTTATGGCTATGTATCAGAGGATTAGCCTTTGTCAGCTAATTCTCTAATAGCACGACGATCGAAAGTTAAACGGTTGTTTTCGCTTGTTTTGATGACCACTTTTGATTCATCAATTGAGTCGATTTCACCGTGTAAACCACCGATTGTGACGATTTTATCGCCTTTTGATAAAGATTGCTGCATCTGACGCACAGCTTTCTGTTGCTTTTGCTGTGGACGGATTAACAAGAAGTAAAGCACAGCAAACATGACAACAATCATAATGATTGAACCCATACCACCATCCATTCTATTTCACCCCTTTCTAAAGCATTGTAAAGCCTTTCGTTTATGCGTTAAAAGTTTTTCGCATTCGGTTTGTTAAAGCCGTAACGCTCAAAAAACTCTTCTTTAAAATCACCTAAACGATCCTCACGGATAGCTTCTCTCACTTGCTCCATTAATTTTAACAGAAAATGAAGATTATGATAAGTTGTTAATCGAATTCCGAACGTTTCATTTGTTCGAATTAAATGTCTAATATAGGCGCGTGTATAGTTTTTACATGTATAGCAGTCGCAGTTTTCATCGATTGGTCTAAAGTCACGCTCATATTTTGCATTTTTCACAACAAGACGGCCTTCACTTGTCATTAAGGTACCGTTTCTTGCAATTCGCGTCGGCAGTACGCAATCAAACATATCTACACCGCGAATGGCGCCGTCAATTAAGGAATCTGGTGAGCCGACACCCATTAAGTACCTCGGTTTGTCTGCTGGTAAGAATGGTGTTGTAAATTCAAGTACACGATTCATCACATCTTTTGGTTCCCCTACAGATAAGCCTCCGATGGCGTAGCCTGGGAAATCAAGTGAAACAAGGTCTTTTGCACTTTGTTTTCGAAGCTCTTCGTATTCTCCGCCTTGGACAATTCCAAACAGCCCTTGATCTTCAGGACGCTGGTGCGCTGTTAGACAGCGCTCTGCCCACCTGCTTGTCCGCTCCACAGAACGTTTCATGTAATCGTACTCTGCAGGATACGGCGGGCATTCATCAAATGCCATCATAATATCAGAGCCAAGTGCATTTTGGATGTCCATCGCTTTTTCAGGAGATAGGAACAGCTTGTCTCCGTTTAAATGATTACGGAAGTGAACGCCTTCTTCTTCAATTTTTCTAAATTCACTCAATGAAAAAACTTGGAATCCGCCTGAATCAGTTAGAATGGCTCGATCCCAGTTCATAAATTTGTGCAGACCGCCTGCTTCTTTTACGATATCGTGACCTGGACGGAGCCATAAGTGGTACGTATTGCTTAAGATGATGCCTGCATCCATTGCCTTTAATTCTTCAGGCGCCATTGTCTTGACTGTAGCCAGTGTACCTACTGGCATAAATACAGGTGTTTCAAAGGAGCCGTGCGGTGTATGAACGCGGCCAAGACGTGCACCTGTTTGTTTGCATGATTTAATGAACTCATAACGTATCGGTGATTGCGACAAAAATGAGCCCTCCTGTCTTCGTTGTATAATGTTATTGAATCAGCATGGCATCGCCAAAGCTGAAGAATCGGTATTCCTCTTTCACAGCCTCATTGTACGCTTTTAGTACGTGCTCTCGTCCAGCTAATGCGCTGACAAGCATAATTAACGAGGATTTTGGCAGATGGAAATTCGTGATCATGCCATCAATTGCCTTGAATGTGTAGCCAGGGTAAATAAAGATCGACGTCCAGCCGCTTGAGGCTTTGAACGCACCATCATGTGCACTTGCAATGGTTTCAAGCGTTCTTGTCGACGTTGTGCCGACTGAAATAATCCGTCCGCCTTCATTGCGAACGCGATTAAGCGCATCAGCTGTTTCTTCATTCATTTCATAAAACTCTGCGTGCATTTCGTGTTCTTCAATACGTTCTGCACTTACCGGACGAAACGTGCCAAGCCCTACGTGCAGCGTAATGAAAGCAATGTGTACACCTTTCGCTTTCAGCGCATCCAGCAGCTCGGTTGTAAAGTGGAGACCGGCAGTTGGCGCAGCAGCGGAGCCAACCTCTTTTGAATAAACGGTTTGATAGCGTTCACGGTCGTCAAGCTGCTCTTTAATATATGGAGGCAGCGGCATTTCACCAAGGGATTCAAGCACTTCATAAAAAATGCCTGTATATTGAAACTCGACTTTTCTTCCGCCATGTTCCATTTCCTCTGTACATACAGCTTGGAGCCGTCCATCACCAAACGTGATAACCGTCCCTTTTTTCACCCGTTTGGCTGGTTTGACAAGTGTTTCCCATTTGTCTCCTTCTTCTTGTTTCAATAGAAGAAGTTCAACTTTGGCACCTGTATCCTCTTTCATCCCAAACAGACGTGCAGGCAGAACGCGCGTGTTGTTTAGAACGAGACAATCACCCTTTTGAAAATAATCGATGATTTGTGAGAATGTATCATGTGTAATCGCACCCGTTTGTTTGTTTAAGACCATCAGTCTTGATGCATCTCTTTTTTCAAGCGGCACTTGTGCAATTAATCTTTCTGGTAAATCAAAATCAAATAGTTCTAGCTTCATTTCCTTCACCTATTCTGTAGTTAACTAGTTAACGTTATTTCATCCGTCCAAAGATATTCAGTAATATGGTCAGTACGATACTAATGACAATGCATGTAATGACAGGAAAAAAGAACGTTACATTCCCTTTTTTCACAAAAATATCACCTGGAAGCTTACCAACCAATTGAAACACTAATCCTGCGGCAAAAAGGACACCACCTAAAATCATTAATATTTTAGGGAATTCAGTCACGAATCGGAACCTCCATTTGAAAATGTTCATACGCTTCTCTTGTGACGACCCGTCCTCTTGGCGTTCTTTGCAGGAAACCAATTTGCAGTAAGTACGGTTCGTACACATCTTCAATCGTATGTGATTCTTCTCCAATTGTCGCTGAGATCGTATCAAGCCCAACAGGACCGCCTCTAAATTTTTCGATCATACTTAAAAGGAGCTTATGGTCTATATGATCGAGGCCTAGCCTGTCGACTTGAAGACGCTCAAGGGCATCTTCCGCAATGTCCTGCGTAATGGCATGGTTCCCAAGCACCTGCGCAAAATCTCTTACTCTTCTGAGCAAACGATTGGCAACCCTCGGTGTTCCCCGGGAACGTCTCGCAATCTCTTCGGCAGAGCGAATGTCGATCCCAATCTCAAACAGCTCGGCTGTTCTTGCCACAATGTGAGCCAAATCTCTTTGCTCATAGTATTCCAATCTTGCATGTACCCCAAACCTATCACGAAGCGGCGCTGTTAACAGCCCGACACGAGTCGTTGCACCTACAAGCGTAAATGGCGGTAAATCAAGCCGTACAGAGCGTGCTGTATCTCCTTTTCCAATAACAATATCTAAACAAAAATCCTCCATTGCCGGGTACAGCACTTCTTCTATTGAGCGCTGCAAGCGGTGAATTTCATCAATAAACAATACATCACCTGGCTCAAGAGATGTTAAGATGGCCGCCAAATCACCAGGACGCTCAATCGCTGGTCCTGACGTTGTACGCAGCTGAACATTCATTTCATTGGCAATGATCGACGCAAGCGTTGTTTTCCCAAGTCCAGGAGGCCCATATAAAAGGACGTGATCAAGCGTTTCCTGCCGCATGCGGGCAGCTTCAATAAATACGCTGAGGTTATCCTTTACTTTTTGCTGACCGATATATTGGCTAAGTGTCTGTGGCCGCAGACTTTGCTCAATGGCTGATTCATGGTTGTCTGCTTCAGTTGAGACGAGCCGTTCATCCATGAGACATCACCCTATTTCAACATTTTTTGTAATGCTTTTTTCACATATTGATCGGTTGTAAGATTCTTTTCTTCTTTTAATAATGGAAGAACCTTTTTGATTTCACGATCACCGTATCCAAGGACACTTAAGGCTTCAAGCGCTTCATCTAATGCAGTTTGCTGCGTTTCGACCTGAATGTGGTCCTCGTGATTAAATAAGTTGCCAATCATTTCTGGCACCACATCTGCCAGTTTTCCTTTTAGATCCAGAATGATTTGACGTGCTGTTTTTTTGCCCACACCAGGGAATTTAATCAGGAAGGCTTCATCTTCACGCTCTATCGCTGAAATGACAGCGCCAGGATCACCGGAAGCAAGAATCGCGAGTGCACCCTTTGGCCCAATTCCTGTGACATTTAACAGTTTTGTGAACAGCGCTTTTTCTTCTCGTGTTTGAAAACCGTATAACGAAAAGGCGTCTTCCTTTATGTAATGATACGTATAAATCGTTTCTTGTTTATTTACTCGATAGATAAACGGGTTTGGGGTATAGACTTGATATCCCACTCCGCCGTTTTCAATGACAACATATTGCGGGCACACATAATCAATGGTCCCTTTTACAAACTCTATCACCGTTTTCACCTCTTTGACTGTTCTTCATTGTAACATAAATCGAAGAGAAAACCGCAATAAAAGTTAACATACGTTCGCTCAGTACATTTTTATGATGAAACCACGAAAAACAGCTTGCGGTCTTCACACCAGCAAGCTGTTACACGCTTTAAAACGATATTTCATTTCGATAAGGCTTCATGACTTCAAGCACATGCTCAAATTCATCCTTTGTTCGAAAAGGAATGCCTTGCTCAAGCTGCTTTTCCACATGGCTTTCTAAACGGGACGTATCAATTTGAAAAAAGAGATGAATAGGCTCCGCCCAGCCGTCAGGCCTTCCATGAAACGTAGAAATCACACCGTCCTCTGATAATCCGATATATCCATTTGCTTTACTTAATGGAGAAATATCATCAATTTGCTTTCTAAAAAGGGCAAAATCCTCTTTTTGTTCTACCAGCGTCCAGCCTTTATACTGCGCCCAGAATGTGTCTTTATCTTCTAATGATGCCCGGTGTCTTTCAATACTCACATCGCCGTCTAGATAGACTTTTTCAAGCTGGACGGTAATAGAGTTTGACTGCTTTTGCAAGTGTTCTTTTCCTTCCATATCCGCAGCGAAAAAAAGCACACTTGTCATGATAAGTCCTGTAACGAAACATTTCATCTTCACTTTCACTATTTACACCTCTTTAGAACATGAGATCGATGCATGACATATGTAGTTTGACCCATTTTTCTAAACATTAACCAAATCGATGATTCAAATGTATGTTAAGAGTCTTTCGTTGTATCCTTCATTCGTAAATGTTATGTTTTATACAATCCATTGCTTTATCGAATGACACGGTTTTTTCATCATTCGTTTTTCAGCCGCATAAACTGAAACCAAAGAAGGTGAAGTCAATGTCAGATGTCAAAAGATTAGCCGAATCGATTCAGTATCATGAAGAGAAACGTTTTCATAAGCTTTCCTATAAACCGGCAGAGCTTGAACTGTGCGGCAAAGGAAGAAGTGCCTATGTCTTTTTATACAAAAAAGACGGCAAGAAAATGGCACTAAAAGTCTTTTTCCCTTCTTATCAGCATATTGCCCGCAAAGAGGCTGCCATTTACGAAAAACTTTCTGGTTCGTCTTACTACCCTGAGATTTATGAGTCTGGGGATCAGTATATTTTAATGGAATATATTAAAGGCTACACATTCTATGAATGCCTTACAAAAGGAATTCCTATTAAAAAACAAATGATTGAACAAGTCGATGATGCGCTGGAGGAAGCGCGTGAGAAAGGATTGAATCCTTCTGATATTCATCTGCGCAATCTGATCTTAACAAAAGAAGGGCGGATCAGGGTCATTGACGTTGCCAGGTTCACGCAAACGAAAGCATGTCATCAATGGGATGATTTAAAAGCCGCTTATGCCTATTACCAAAAACCTTTTTTCCCTAAAAAAGCACCGCGTCTGTGGCTTGAAGTCATTGCTTATTTGTATAAAAAGAACTGGCTGTCCCGCGGGCAGCTTAATAATCGAAATGATTTTTCTGCATAACGAAAGCCGCTCTATCTGAGCGGCTTTCTGCGTTATTCTGTTTCTACATGGATACTATTGACGTTTAATAGGTTAATGATTTCATTATTCAGCTTAAACCAATGATTGGCTTCTTCAATTTTTTTATACACATCATAGGTAGCTGGACGTTTGAGCTCGAAATCAAGCACTTCCCCATTGTTCATATGAAATGTTACCTTAAATACTTTCATCATAAGATCACCTTCCACTCTTCTTGTTCGCTGGTCAAATAGATCAGCTCTTTTCATTCATTCTCTATTGAACTCGTTTCCCCTCCTTGTTTCCATTCAAACCCAAGAAGTTTAAATTTTGTTTAAATTCATACAAAACATCTATCTCTCAAATCTGCAAAGAAGTATATTGGTTAAAAAGGAGGCTGCCCTTGATGAAGCAGAAAAAGAAACGAACATCTCCAGAAAGAAAAACAGTCTTTTTTCATTTAACAGATGCCCTCATTCCGAGTGTGGACATGATGGCATATGCAGCAAAGGCATTTTTTCACCTTTTAAGAAAAGCCTTCTCAGCCGTTTGATAAAACCCCGCACAGCATCGTGCGAGGTTCTTTTTTTAGGGCTGATAAATTTGACTTCCCTGGCTGACAAACTCCTTCGCCTTCTTTTCCATCTCTCTTTTCACTTCTTCAGATTGATTGCGGATATCATGAGAAATTTTCATACTGCAAAACTTCGGTCCGCACATCGAGCAAAAGTGAGCGGTCTTAGCGCCTTCGGCAGGCAATGTTTCATCATGGAACGCCAAGGCTCTTTCAGGATCAAGTGACAGGTTAAATTGGTCCCGCCACCTAAATTCAAATCTCGCTTTCGATAAAGCATCATCGCGCTTTTGAGCCGCAGGATGTCCTTTTGCTAGATCAGCCGCATGTGCGGCAATTTTATAGGCGATCACGCCTTCTCTCACATCTTCTTTATTCGGCAGACCTAAATGCTCTTTTGGCGTTACATAGCATAGCATGGCTGTTCCGTACCAGCCGATCATGGCCGCACCGATGGCGGATGTAATGTGATCATACCCCGGCGCAATATCTGTTGTAAGAGGCCCTAATGTATAAAATGGGGCTTCCTTGCAAATGTCCATTTGCTTGTCCACATTCTCTTTAATTTTATCCATTGGCACATGACCGGGCCCTTCAATCATCACCTGCACATCATGTTTCCAAGCGATCTCTGTTAACTCACCTAACGTTTCCAGCTCTGCAAACTGCGCCTCATCATTGGCATCAGCAATCGAACCTGGTCTAAGTCCATCTCCAAGAGAAAAGGCGATATCATACGTTTTCATAATTTCACAAATGTCTTCAAAGTGTGTGTAAAGGAAATTCTCTTGATGATGAGCAAGACACCATCTTGCCATAATCGCACCGCCTCTTGAAACAATTCCGGTTACCCGATCGACTGTCAGCGGAATATATCTTAATAGCACGCCCGCATGAATCGTGAAATAGTCTACACCTTGCTCTGCTTGTTCAATTAATGTGTCTCTATACACTTCCCACGTCAAATCTTCTGCGACTCCATTCACTTTTTCAAGGGCCTGATAGATAGGAACGGTTCCTACTGGGACTGGGCAATTCCGAATGATCCATTCTCTCGTTGTATGAATATCCTTTCCAGTAGACAGATCCATCATTGTGTCTGCCCCCCATCTGATTGCCCACGTCATCTTTTCTACCTCTTCATTAATGGATGATGTTACAGCTGAATTGCCAATATTCGCATTGATTTTGACATGAAAATTCCTTCCGATAATCATTGGTTCACTTTCTGGATGGTTAATATTCGAAGGAATGACGGCTCTTCCGCTCGCTACTTCCTCTCTAACGAACTCAGGGCTTAGCTCTTCTCTTATTGCGATAAACTCCATTTCAGGCGTAATGATGCCTTTTTTGGCATAATGCATTTGCGTCACGCACGCTCCTTGTTTCGCGCGGAGCGGCTTATGATGAAAATCAGTTTGGACAGAATGGAAGGACTCCTTCTCCCTTGACCGATATCCGTTATCTTCCGGTTTTACATGACGCCCTTCATAGCTTTCTGTATCTCCTCTTTCTTCTATCCATGCTGCTCTAAGACGCTTTAATCCTTTTGTGACGTCAATATGAACGTTCTCATCAGTGTACGGTCCACTCGTATCGTATACACGGACTGGTTCATTTTTTATGTCGCCCGCCTCTGTCACAGTATGTGAGAGTGCAATCTCTCTTTTCGGCACTAAGATATCGGGCCTTGATCCTTTCTCATACACCTTTCGGCTGCCGTCAAAGCTGGATAATAATGATTGGTTGGATGGGACACTTTTCTTTTCCTTCATTTGCTGTTCTCTCCTTTTCTTCTTGTCACCGGACAGGATGGAATCAGCACCAGCAAAAAACCAGGCTCTATTTAAAGAACCTGGTTTCGTCGTCAGAAATAACATGCATATCATTGATAGGATACATGCATCATCTTTAACTTCCCCACGCTGGTACGAGCCAGATCAGGTCCAAAGGGTTAAGAAGTTTATGCTTCTCTCTCAGCCCATTTACGGGCACCCCTAGTCACTTTTATTGATTTCCACATCAGTGTAGCATAGAGACATCATGAAGAAAAGAAGATCCAGGAAAATAGTTCCTTTCCCCTACAAGCGTTATGGATCATGTTGATATACAGTCTTCTATACATCATCTATCTCTATCATTTCAATAAAATCTGAAATAAACATTGATCCTTTTCTCCTATTATGTATAATTAATCTAAACGGAGAATTTTTATACAATTTGTTCAAAGGAAGTTCTAGTCGATTGCAAACATTTCTCACATTTATCGTCGTAGGATTCTCAATTGCTCTGCCTGTTGGAGCAATCACGGTTGAAATGACAAAACAGGGACTCAAAAACGGATTCTTTCATGGTTTAACTGTCGGAGCAGGCGGTATGACCATAGACTTATTACTTATTTTAGCTTTATATGCTGGATTTGCTCAGTTTTTATCTTTGCCGTTTGTTCAAATCCCGCTCTGGCTGATCGGAGCTGTATTTTTAATGATTCTCGCATACGATTCCATTAAAAATGCGGATCAAGATATCCATTTAGCAGGAGAAAAGGTCAATAAATCATTCGCAAAAACATATCGAAACGGCTTGCTCGTGGCGGTATCTCCTGGAAATCTTGTGTTCTGGGTTTCTGTTTTTGGTGCTGTACTTGCGGATGCGTATACAAAAACAGATTCATCTGAATTTATGCTGGCTGCCGGCGGTATTTTGGCAGGGATTCTCCTTCATGACATCGGTCTTCTCACACTTGTATCCTTAACAAGAAAAGTGATGAATCGAACGATGATCAAGTGGACATCCATTATTGCTGGTATTTTATTACTAGGGTTTGGCTGTTATTTCTTTTACGAATTTTATATAGGCATCAAGGTTTATTTTTAAGAAAAGGCTAAAGTTCGTAATGAACTTTAGCCTTTTTGTGTCAAACTATCGGGTCATGCCTGTTTGGCCTGTTTCAAATTGCGTTCTTCTCATGTCTCTAAAGCGTGTGAATGCACCTTCATCTTTTATGACTTGGACTGCTCTTCCATCCGCATAACGAGTCGCTGCTTCTTCTACTTGTGATACGCCTTCTGACGTCAGGCGGCCATCTGATTTAATGGCAATATACACATTCTCATCCGTCACCATGACTTGAGAGTCTGCCACGTGATTCATTTTATTGATGCGGTTGGCAATTTTTCTTGAACGCTGGATGTTCTCTTGTTTATCGTAGCCTGAGAACGACATTTGGTTATGATAGTTCATATCTCCATGACTGTAGCGTCCATCTCCACCTGTGAGAGGCATTCGATCATCAGCTTGAGGACGTGTACGGTAATCAACATTTGTTGTATTTCTCCCGTTCATTCCCTCCATGAGTTCAGAAACTGGTCCTTGATGATCTTGGTTGTTGTCTTCCGCTCGTTGATTCGAATGATAACCAACCGGCTGGCCTGATTGATTATGACGTGTATCGACACCTGCGTTATTATTTGCACCACATGCCGTTAAACCAATAGGAAGAAGCACTAATGCGATTGTTTTTTGCCATTTTTGTCTCAAACGAAAAACCCCCTGTACAAATTCAATCTCATGAGCGCGAAACAGGCTCTGTTTTAGCATGTACAGTTAGGAAAAAAATCAAGCTGTCAGTTATAAACAAAAAAAGGAACGATTGAGATCGTTCCTTCTGATTGGTGACAAATGGCTAAAATGTTTTTGATTTTAGCCATTTGTCTTCTTTTCAGCGTAATAGAAAACCTTTGCAGCCCTAGGAAGGGCGAGCACCGGAACGGAGCGAATTTGACATTCGTGAGTACCGGCGCGCAGACCTGACACCGAATGCGAGGGTTTGTCTACACGCTGAAAGGAACGATTGAGATCGTTCCTTCTGTCATTAATCTTCTTCTTCTTCCTCCGGCCTTGCAAAAACGGATTGACCTGGATATGGCTGCATGTAAGGCTGAGCTGGATAAGCCCCCATTTGGCCATAAGGAACAGGATTCGGATAATGTCCCGGCCAAGGCTGATGATGCTTCATGCCATCATCGCATCCGCAATCTTCCTTGCCATATGCTGCATTTGAAACGTTTGGAAAAAAGCCTTGATTTGCGTTGGCATTTGCATTGGCGTTTGGATGCGTATGGTGATGCCAGTGATGTCCGTCGTTTGCATGGTGCTCATGATTTTCTCCGTAGTAAGCAGGCGCTTGATACGCAGGATAATAAGGATGAGCCGGGTATGGATATGGCATCATATGATGGTGATAATATGGATGGATAGGATAACATAAGCCCGATCCAGGTAAAATTGGCGATGCCGGCACCATTTGCTGCGGATATGGATATATCGCCGGCATGTAATGACCATGACCATAACCAAAATAAGGATCATATGGTTCATGATGATGATGCTGGTGATGATGCTCGTTATTTTCAGCCACTCCCCCTACCGCTGCCCCTCCCACATTTGGCATTTGCGGGAAGTTAGGAAGGTTCGGATAATTGCCATGCTCCATGTCTTTTCCCTCCTCTTTTTGATGCGGAATATGAATAAACGGATCATACCCCTTTGCCACTTCATCTTTTAGATGACCTTTATTTTCATGATGAAAATGGTCCTTGTGATCTTTATGTTCCTTATTTTCATGATGGACATGACCCTTTTGATCTTTGTGGTCTTTATTTTCATGATGAAAATGATCCTTGTGATCCTTTTTGTCATGAACATGATCTTTCTTCTCCTGAACGTGATCTTTTTTCTCGTGATGATCTTTTTTGGGAGGAGGTGTGAATGGCTGGTAGAGATTGGTCTGATAATAGTTCACATCCACTTGCGGAAAAACTGGCTGCTCGATTTTTGGCACTGGCGGTACATATGGTACCGGTTCATTTGGCTTTTCCTTCGGTTTCGTATCTTGCACTTGCACGACATCTTTTGGCTTTTCTTTCACATACGGATGTTCTTTCGTTTTTGGCATTTCTTTTGCTTTGTGATGATCTGTTTTCACAGGAACACCACTAGATGGAATTTTAATCTTCATACCCGGCATGATTAAATCAGGATTACTGAGCTGTGAATTTAGTTTTTTCAATTCTTGAAAGTCGACTCCGTATTTCTTTGAAATTTTCCAAAGGGAGTCTCCTTTTTGCACAATATGAATTTTCAACGTTTTCCCCTCCTATGCAAAACGTGAACGTAACGGTTATGTCAGAAGTACAATATGTTTCAACATAAATTTATGCCTATTTACAAGCCGATATGATAAAAACTTGTTTTCTGATAGGAGGGGCTGATTCATTATTTAATGGCGAGCATTTTCTCGAGTGCAAGCAAAGCGTCTTTCGTGATGTCTTCATTGACCTGTATCAACCCGGCCGGCTGACCCTTCTCAATGCTTTCCAGTGACCATAACAAATGAGGCAAATCAATCCGGTTCATAGTCAAACATGGACACATATCTGGGTTAAGGGATTCAATTTGTTTATCTGGGTGCTGCGCTATGATCCGTTTGACTAAATTCATCTCTGTACCAATCGCCCATTTGCTTCCTGCTGGCGCCTGTTTGATCGTATCAATAATAAATTTCGTTGAACCTGCTAGGTCAGAAGCCCTTACGACCTCATGCGTGCATTCAGGATGGACAAGAATTTGAATGTCACGGTCTTTTTTTCTCATTTCTTCTATATTCCGAACGGTAAACTTCTCATGTACGGAGCAATGGCCTTTCCATAAAATCATCTTGATCCGGGAAAGCGGCTGATCGGTGATAAGCTTTTCTTCTATCTGATCCCACACAGCCATTTCTTCTAGAGGAATCCCTAAATCAAATGCTGTATTACGCCCTAGGTGCTGATCAGGGAGAAATAGAATCCGCTCTTTTTGTGTCAGCGCCCACTCGAGTACTTTTTTAGCATTTGATGAAGTCACTGTTGCCCCGCCATGTTTGCCAACAAATGCTTTAATGTCTGCTGTTGAATTGACATACGTAAGCGGAAGTATTGTATCCCCAAACAAATTAGTGAGCTGCTCCCATGCTCTGTCTGTTTGTTTCATATTTGCCATATCTGCCATGGAACAGCCTGCCCTCATATCTGGCAATACAACGCTCTGATTCTTGTTTGACAGCATATCTGCCGTTTCTGCCATAAAATGAACACCGCAGAATACAATGTATTCAGCCTCATGATTGTCAGCCGCTATTTGTGCCAGCTGCAATGAATCTCCTGTTGCATCTGCAAATTCAATGACCTCATCCTTTTGATAATGGTGGCCTGGTATAAAAAGCTTTGAACCAAAAGCCCGCTTAATGTCTAACACTCGCTGCTTCATCTCATCATCAGAGCGGTGTTTATATTCATCTGGCATCATGACTGCATGTTGATTGGCTAATACATTAAGCATGGACATGAGTTGTTCCCCCTTTATGACTGAATTCCATATTCATACTAAAATCAAATGCTGGAGCAGAATGTGTCAGAAAACCAAGTGAAATAAGGTCGACTCCTGTCCCCCTGTAGCTTGGCAATGTCTCTAGCGTGATGCCTCCTGAAGCCTCTGTCAGAATGGACTCTGGCGTCATTTGTTTAAAACGTTTTACCTCTTCTGGAGAGCAGTTATCAAACATGATGACATCCGCTTTTGCATCAATGGCTTCTATAAGCTGCGTTTCTGATTCAATTTCCACTTCAATTTTCACCATATGACCGGCATATGCTCTTGCTTTCTCTACAGCTTCACGAATAGAACCGCATGCGGCAATATGATTATCTTTAATCATCACCCCATCCGATAAGCCAAAGCGATGATTCTTTCCTCCGCCTGTCTTCACTGCGTATTTCTCTAACATACGCAGGCCGGGTGTCGTTTTTCTCGTATCACAAATCGTAATAGACGGGTCGCCTAATCGCTGCACCGCCTCATGTGTTAAGGTTGCGATACCTGTCATTCGCTGCAAAAGATTTAAAATGACCCTCTCTCCCTTTAATAAGTCGTTGACTGGGCCCTTTATTTTCGCCAGTACAGCGCCTGAATGAATCCAATCACCTTCTTGAAAATACAGCTCCGTTTGAATCTGTTCATTCAACAGGCGGTACCCTAGATCAATCACTTGTGATCCTGCCAATACACCAGATTGTTTCGCAATGATAAAAGCTGTTCCCTTCTTGTCTCCAAAGATGGCATCTGCTGATACATCTCCAAAGCCAATATCTTCTGTGAAAAAATGAGTGAGCATTTGTTTTAACTGTAAACGTTCCATTTGGCACCGATCCTTTCATTTTTCATAATATGAATGTGACCTTTTTCATGAACAATCTGCCTGCCCCGCCACAACGCATCGCTCCGCTCTGGATAATCCATTCGATAATGGCCGCCTCTGCTTTCTGTACGGAGTAATGCAGATTTGGCAAGGCAAACCGCTAATGCCCATTGATTGCTTAATTCGATCTGTTCATTTGTGATATCCTTCACATTAATTTGCTGAAAATTGACACGCTGTAACGAATGGAGTAAAGTCTGCAAGCCTTTTTCATCTCTCACAATGGCCGCAAATGTGGTCATCCATTGTCTCAGCTGAGATGTTGAAATCATTGGGACCATCCATATTTCTTGAATTGAAAAAGGGGGACTTGTTTCTTTCTGTTTAGGCAGTT
Organism: Bacillus sp. FSL R5-0712; assembly: GCF_038593285.1. Taxonomy (NCBI): domain Bacteria; kingdom Bacillati; phylum Bacillota; class Bacilli; order Caryophanales; family Bacillaceae; genus Bacillus; species Bacillus sp. FSL R5-0712. The sequence goes on from NZ_CP151981.1 coordinate 2,469,482, forward strand.
GTTCAATTCTCTGTGCCGCTTTGCTGCCTAACACGAGACCTTCCAGAAGAGAATTACTCGCCAATCGATTCGCACCGTGTAAGCCAGTACAGGCCGCTTCTCCAATGGCAAATAGCGCTGGAACAGTCGTTTCTCCATATTCATTGACGCTGATGCCGCCCATTAAAAAGTGCATACCGGGGGAAATTGGCAGCCTGCCGCTTTCCATATCGACGCCTGCACGCTGGCACATCTGAGCTATGGCCGGAAAACGAGCTGAAAAATGCGGGATATCATGGATGTTAAGATACAATTGATGACCTAATTGCTGCTCATGAAAAATAGCTCTAGCGACCACATCTCTAGGTGCTAAATCAGCTTGTGGGTGAATACCTTTCATGATCCGTCTGCCTGTTTCATCTTCTAAATAAGCTCCCTCTCCCCGTACTGCCTCTGAAATGAGGCCAACTGCTTTTCCAGCGATTGTTAAAAGAGTTGGATGGAATTGAACAAATTCGAGATCCACTAATTGTGCCCCGGCTCGATAGGCCATCATCAGTCCGTCTCCTGTTATAGAAGGATCATTTGTGTTTGTCTCATATAGGGAGCCGCAGCCGCCAGTTGATAAAACAACGGCATCTGCGGTCATCGTATGTACGTGTCCTGTCTCGTCTTTCCATACAACACCCGTACATGTCCCTTCATGAATCAATAGATCAATGACATGATGATATTCGTATAAATGAATATGTGAGCCGAGCTGACTTTTCAGAAACTGTACAAGGGTTTTACCTGATTGATCTCCTCCTGCATGCAAGATGCGATGAGTGGTATGTGCTCCCTCTTTGCCTAATTGCGGCTCTCCTGCCTCATCTTGATCAAATGGACAGCCTTCTGCTACGAGCTGCTCCACAAGGTGTTTTCCAAGTCTCACGATTTCTTGTACCGCTCTTTCATCATTGTGATCACAGCCGGCAGCTAGTGTATCTTGCACATGCTGCTCAGCTGAATCATGTGCTGAAAAGGCAGCAGCGATTCCTCCTTGTGCCAGCATGGAATTACTAGATGAACATTGTTTTTTTGTCATCATAATGACCTGGCAGCTTTTCGAAATGGTTTTTGCAAAGGAAAGCGCTGCAATGCCTGATCCCACCACAATGACTTTTTTGATTGATGACACCATTGCCCCTCCTGTCATTTACACCTGTCTTGACACATATCATTACACAACACTAAAATAAATACAAGAAAAAATTTTCACACGGGAGATGGATGGGTTGGTTTATTTAGATTACGCAGCTTCTACACCTGTTTCAGAGGAAGCGCTGCATGTTTTTGAGCAGCTAAGCAAAAATTTCTACGGAAATGCAAGCAGCCTTCATGATGCTGGGGGAAAAGCAAATGACATATTGACTTACAGCAGACAATCACTCGCTGCCATGATCGAGGGTGAACCGGATGGGATCTATTTTACAAGCGGTGGAACTGAATCCAATCTCCTTGCGATTCAATCGATCATCAATGGACTGCCAGCACATCAACAGCATGTCATCACAACTTCAGTTGAGCATCCTTCTGTTCATTATGCAGTTAGCAGCTTAGAGCGTCTTGGCGTAAAAGTCACGATCATTGAACCGAATCAGGATGGAATCATAACAAAGGACATTCTCAAAAAAGCATTATTGCCTGAAACAGGACTAGTATCTATTCAGCATGCTAATTCAGAAACAGGAATTATCCAGCCACTTGCTGAATTAGCGCCTCTTTTAAAAGAAAGGAACATTCTTTTTCATACAGATGCTGTGCAAACATTTGGAAAGATTCGTGTGTCCATCAAAGAACTTGGAGTCGATGCTGTGTCCATCTCAAGTCATAAAGTGTATGCTCCTAAAGGTGCTGGTGCCGTTTATATGGGCGCACATGTTCCTTGGAAACCTTTATATAGAGGTGCAGTTCAGGAAAATGGCTTACGTCCAGGGACAGTGAACGTTCCGTGTATCGGTGCTTTTACTGCCGCAAGTGAACAAACGATGCTTAGGCTGGATGAACAGCAAAAATTAGATAAGCAGCTGCGTGATTATTTTCTTCAGCAGTTAAAAATAAGACAGCTGCCAGTTCGTACGCTTCAGGACAATGACAATCGCCGCACGCTGCCTCATATTATTGGTTGTTTTTTTGAAGGGTTTGAAGGACAATATGTAATGTTAGCATGTAACCGGCATGGGATTTGTCTATCTACTGGAAGCGCATGTGCTTCCGGTTATCACCATCCTTCCCCTGCTGTGAAGGCATTGCGTGTATCAGATCGTGATGCCCTACAATTTATTCGACTATCATTTGGATATCAGTCATCAAAAGATGACATCGATCAGCTTTTGCATACATTTGAGCATTTGCAAAAGGAGAAGAAGGGAGCTTAGGACGTGGAGCAAGAGAGGAAACTCATTGGTGAAGAAAGAAGAAACGCCATTTTAGAGTGGCTGAAAGAAACAGACACACCGCTTACTGGAAGCTTTTTAGCTAAAAAGGCGGCTGTCTCTCGGCAAGTCATTGTACAAGATATTTCATTATTAAAAGCAAAAAACGAACCCATTATTGCCACAAGCCAAGGCTATGTGTATATGGCAGCGCAGCATGCGCCAGAAAGAGAAATTGAACAAATCATCGCCTGCAAACATGATCCTGCTCGAACAGAAGAGGAACTGACCTTGATTGTAGACTTTGGAGTGACGGTGAAAGATGTGATCATTGAGCACCCTGTTTATGGTGAACTGACGGCCTCTATTCGCGTCAGCACACGGAAACAAGTCGCTGATTTTGTCCATCATATTTCTAACACCGGCGCGTCCTACTTGTCAGAACTAACAGACGGCGTGCACCTGCATACTCTCACTTCTTACAGCCAAAAACAGCTTGACCAAGCCATTCAAGCGCTGGATGATGCTGGGTTTTTAATAAAAGACTAAAAAAATAGTGTCCTGCACGGGACACTATTTTTCATTGGTTAATTCATATGTTTGATAGCTGCCAAGCAGCTTGACCTCACAGCCAATCGCTTCTAATTCTTGAATCGCACCAGGGACGAGGACATCATCCATTTCTTTTTCAATGTCAATAATAAATAAATAATGTCCAAGGCCTGTTTTTGTCGGACGAGATTCAATTTTTGACAAGTTGAGATTCCGCCAAGAAAAAGCAGACAGCACGCGGTGCAATGCGCCTGATTGGTCATCCTTAGGCAGACTGACCACAATGGTCGTTTTTGGCTTTGATGAGAAACCAGAATTCATTGGGAACGATGCGTTAGGATCTTTATGTAAAATCACAAAGCGTGTATGGTTGTGCGGATAATCATGAATGTCTTTTTTCGCAATCGTCAAACCATACGTTTTTGCGGCAATTTCATTGGCAATAGCCCCGACAGCTTCATCTGGATGCTCACTGATGTATTTTGCTGCATAGCCTGTTGACTCCACTGGCCGATGAGGAATATGAGGATACTGCTTTTTCAGAAATTGATGACACTGGGCAATCGCGTGAGGATGCGATTGAATGACATCTAACGTCTCCCAGCTCTCCGCTCTTGATGGGTGGACAAGCAAATGCTGCCGAATTGGTGCTGTCATCTCCCCCACAATGGACAGCGCTTCTTCATGAATTAAATAATCAATCGTTAAGTTCACAGAGCCTTCGAGTGCATTTTCAAGTGGAACGACCGCCAGATCGACTTCGCCCTTTGACACAGCATCCATACATTGCGGAATCGTTGCATAGGCACGCTGCACCGCATCTTTTGGAAAACAAGAGCATACGGCCAAATGAGTAAATGTTGCCTCTGGTCCAAAATAACCTACAGTTAATTGCTTCATCTGCTATGATCTCTCCTTTTACGCCCCAGAACCTAGAATTTCGACTTTTTCGACAAATTCAAGCTTTCTTAATTGATTCATGACGGTGTTGATATCATCTGCCATACCAGCTGTACTAATCGATAGGGTAACATTCGCTCTTCCTTGCAGCGGAATCGTTTGGTGAATGGATAACACATTACAGCCAGAGTCAGCCACAATTTGAAGCAGTCTTGACAGAGCCCCAGACCGGTCTTCAAGGTGGAAAAACAATGTGATGATCTGCTCTTTCACCATTGTATAAAATGGAAAAACAGCATCTCGGTATTTATAAAAAGCACTGCGGCTTAAATCCGCTTTTTGAACAGCATCGGCAACTGAATCCGCTTTTTTGCGATCGAGAAGCTTTTTGACTTCAAGCGTTTTTCGCATCGCATCTGGAAGTACATCCTCTCTTACTAAATAGAACGTTTCTTCTTTCACCTGTTTTCTCCCCTTTTAAAAACGGGAGAGCCCATGGTCTGGACCCTCCTGTTGATCAATCAATAAATTCGAATTCAAATTCAAGCAGACGAATGATGTCGCCATCTTTTGCACCGCGCTCACGCAACGCATCATCGACACCCATTCCGCGCAGCTGTCTAGAGAATCGTTTAACAGATTCATCTCTTGAGAAGTCTGTCATCTTAAAGAGACGCTCAAGTGCTTTACCCGTTAAGACAAATGTGCCATCAGGATCTCTAGAGATCTCAAATGGTGCATCGCCTTCATCAAACCTGTACATCACGCGATTATCCGACAGCTCCTCTTCATTATAGAGCGGGAATTCCGGTGTTGTTTCAAGCTGATTGGCGATTTCAAATAAGAGCTCACGAAGCCCTTCTCTTGTGATCGCACTAATCGGGAACACTTTATAGTCATCCGTTAATTTTTCTTTAAATGCCTCTAGATTGTCAGCTGCATCTGGCATGTCCATTTTGTTCGCAACAATGATTTGCGGACGCTCAGTCAATCTCATATTGTACTGCTCAAGCTCTTCATTAATCGTCACATAGTCTTCGTATGGGTCACGCCCTTCAAGTCCAGACATATCAATGACATGGACAATGACACGTGTACGCTCAATATGACGTAAAAATTGATGACCTAAGCCAACGCCTTCGTGCGCTCCTTCGATCAGTCCTGGCAGATCCGCCATAACAAAGCTTCGGTTATCGTCTGTTTCAACAACCCCGAGGTTCGGTACAAGCGTTGTAAAATGATAATCCGCAATTTTTGGTTTCGCAGAAGAGACAATCGAGAGCAGCGTTGACTTCCCGACACTTGGGAAACCAACAAGTCCAACATCTGCAAGTACTTTTAATTCTAAGATGACGTCACGTTCTTTACCTGGCTCACCGTTTTCAGACAGCTGTGGTGCAGGGTTTGCTGGTGTTGCGAAGCGTGAATTCCCACGTCCGCCACGTCCGCCTTTGGCAATGACAGCCCGCTGCCCATGCTCTGTCAAGTCAGCTAGTACTTGTTCCGTCTCTGCATCTGTCACAACCGTACCCGGCGGAACTTTGACAATCATTTCTTCCGCATTTCGGCCATGCTGGTTTTTACTCATTCCGTGCTCGCCGCGGTCAGCCTTGAAATGGCGCTTATAACGAAAGTCCATTAACGTTCTAAGTCCTTCGTCTACTTCAAATACAACATCTGCACCATTTCCGCCGTCACCGCCTGCTGGACCGCCCTTTGGTACATATTTTTCACGACGGAACGCCACCATACCGTTTCCGCCGTCACCGCCTTTAACATACACTTTAACCTGATCTACAAACATAACTTCCTCCGTTTCTCTGCATCACATATCTCGTTCTTGCCTCAAACAAAGCTCAATCATGGACTCATGAGGCGTCACATGAAATTGCGTTATACTCATACATGGATAGTTTGCGTCATGAAACGCATTTAACGCATCCAAACTTGTTAATTTTCCTTTGAAATCAAAATATAAGATCACATCATTTTCTTCATGATCTGTTTGGAAAGTGACCGTTAAATGATTTTCAGTTTTTTGACAAACTGATTGATCGAATATCGAAAACAACTCCTGTGATACCGTTAGCAGCTGCGATTCATATGCTGATAAGTCTCGGGTTTCACCAAGCACTTCATATTCTAAGGTGATAAAATGCGACTCCCAATTAAATGTTAGAAAGTAATAGGCCAATTGGGGAATTTTTAAATTTGAGAGTTTGGATTCATGCTGTGCTTCAATGACCATTTCTTCTATAATTTCAAACACGCGGTCATATTTTTCTAATGTCAAGTTGCCTTTGATCAGCTGTAATTTATTCATCCAGTCGTGTCTTGAACGACTGAGCAGATAGATCAATTCATTTGTTAATGCAACGTGAGTTAATTTTTCATTTTCTTTACTTGGTATCTCTTCCATTATCGCACTCCCAATCGTTTGGTCTCTCTTTTAGGAGTCTTATCATCAATATGTCTCCCTGAATTATAACAGAGAAGACAGCATAGAAAAACACTAGTTATGTGAGGAAAGGTTGTTTTTTCTGATCGTATAGGAGAAAATGAGGCAAAGTCAGCAAACGTTCTTTGATATTTATGGAGTGCATCTTCTTTTATCATCTTCGGTACTGCTTGTAAAAAGTGAAAAAACTCCAGTCAATGACCGGAGTTTTTAGCAATTATTGTGCCGCAGGATATACGCTCACTTTTTTACGGTCACGACCGAAACGTTCGAATTTAACCGTTCCGTCGATTTTAGCGAAAAGAGTGTCGTCGCCTCCGCGTCCAACGTTTTCACCTGGATAGATTTTCGTTCCACGTTGACGATAAAGGATAGAACCACCAGTTACGAATTGACCATCAGCACGTTTAGCGCCTAAACGTTTAGACTCAGAGTCACGTCCGTTCTTTGTAGAACCTACCCCTTTTTTAGATGCGAAAAATTGAAGATCTAATCTAAGCATGAAGTTCACCTCCTATTTTTTTGTTGATATTCTCACATAATCGTGATAATCTCGTTCAATTGTCTCTAAGGAAACGACCATGCCTTCTAAAAGCAGCTGGGCTTTTTCAAAGGATACTGGATCTGTATCAGCCGGCAGTTCAAAAGAGAAGTAGCCGCCATCTTCACCAATATCAAGCAGTGGGTCCAATCCTGTCAGTGCAATAATTGAATTGACTGAGCCGAAAACAACAGCAGATACACCTGCACAAACGAGATCCTGACCTTTTTCAGCAAACTCGGCATGTCCAGTCATCTGAAAAGACGTAATGCTTTCATCTGCTGAAGACCGAGTAATGGTTGCTTTGATCATATCACTCACACGCCTTAAGCGTTGATTTTTTCGATAACAACTTTAGTGTAAGGTTGACGATGACCTTGTTTCTTGTGGTTGTTTTTCTTCGGTTTGTACTTGAACACAGTAATTTTCTTACCGCGACCTTGTTTTTCAACTTTAGCCGTTACTGTTGCTCCAGCAACTGAAGGGTTACCCACTTTGACAGTGTCTCCGCCGACAAACAATACGTTTTCGAAAGTTACTGTTTCACCTGCTTCAGCAGCTAGTTTTTCAACATAAACAGTTTGACCTTCTTCAACTTTTACTTGTTTACCACCAGTTTCGATAATTGCGTACATCTCTGCACCTCCTAATAAACTCAGACTCGCCGAATACAGGGGGCCATAGGCACTTTACACCTGCTCCGCGCGGTTGTAGCACGGGTGCTACATATCCATAACATTAAAAAATATATCAAACTAGACGCAGAATGTCAATGTATTTTCACCATTAGTACGGTAAAAGAAGCTCTTCCATTGAGGAAGTGGTTCTGCGATCAGAAAAATACGCATGGAGCAGTTCATTTTCATCAAGCTGGCTCATCTTCACGCCATCTCTTTCAATAATAATTGGATGCTTACAGCCCCTTTGAAATCGTGCCATCACTTCGTATACTTTCTCCTCTGCACTTGCTCTCAGCGGAATCAGTTTTTCTACCTTTTGCTCTTTTTTACCGTAATACCGTTCTAGTAAAAAGCGAACCCTGACGTAATGCCGCTGCCTATGCTCCATCACGAGTGAATAAGCTAAAAAAGTAAGCAGCACCCAGCCATTGAATTGCAGCGGTGCAAACAAAAGTAACCCTCCTGTCAATAGACCGAAAAAGACAAGTGAGCCTTTTATTGCTAGGGCATGTGCACGTTGGAAAGGGTAAAAAACAGATAAGAGCAAAAAGAATAATTTTCCGCCATCAAGCGGCCAAACGGGCAAAAGATTCACAAGGAAAATCGCCATATTATAAAAGGTAAACATCGTAAAGACGTCGTGCGATATAAGAGAAGCCTCCATGAAAAGCCATGCGATGAGCTGGAGCGGTACATGCTGAAGCGGCCCGCACAAAATGACCGCCAGCTCTTCTTTTAACGGACGGTTCCCATGTTCCTCTACTTCCACCGTTCCGCCAAATGGCAGTAAAAAAATCCGCCGAATGCGCCAATGATAATAGCAGGCAGCCGCTGCATGTCCAAGTTCATGGACACAGACGATCACGAGCAGACAAAGCAGCGGCTTGATTTGACCTGACAGAATCGCAAACGCCATCACAACCCACAGCAGCGGATGGATGTGAATTTTCGTCAGCATGAGCAGCCATCTATTCAAAGGTCATCACCTGAATAGGATCGATAAATTGTTCATTTTGCTTAATGGCAAAGTAATACGTGCCCTTCCCTTGATCATCAAGCGAAATCTGGCCAATTTTTTCACCCTTATCGACAAAATCGTATAAGGCCACATCGGCTTTCTTTAATTGACCGTACCAGCTATAGCTGTTATCTGCATGCTGCACTACAACGGTAAGCCCTGTATCGCTTTGCTTTTTCACCTCGACCACGTAGCCTTCCTTCATACTATCAATGGCTTCAGCGGATGTCTCCACTTTGACACCTGCTCCATTTTGTGTAAAGGATTCCTGCACTTTACCAGAGGCAGGAACAGCGAGTTCTTGATTCGCTTGTACGTCCTTTTGGCCATTTTTTTTCTCTGTTAAAAAAGCCAGCGGATGTCCAACTGTTTTTTCAAACCAGCGGTTAGCAGCAGCAAATTGAAAATCTTTCTCAAAAGTCTGAGTAATCATTGGCTTCAGCTGCTGAAACGGACCTGTCTGACCTTTAAATGAAATGGCTGCAATCAAAACAAGGGACGCTGATAATAAGCATTTAAGCACAAAGGTATTCGGATTAAATAAGGGATGACGGTATTTCTTTGTCTGATGAGTCGCCGGTTCATAGGAGGTCGAGCCAGAATGCTTTTCTTCCTCTGTCAGCATAACCCATGGCGGGATATCTTCTTTTTTCTTGAAAGCCGTCTTCTTAGGGGGAGCAGCTGGCTGCATCGTTTTGCGGCGCTGCGCAATTTTCTTTCGGTACTCGTCCACTCTTTTCATGAGATCACCCTTTACATACAAACAGTTTGTACATTTTATGTGACAACCCCATCTGATATGCAACAAAAAGACCGATTCTCATCGAATCGGTCTCAGCATGCAGACAAACCCTTGCATTCAGTGTCAGGTCTGCGCTCCGGTACTCACGAATGTCAAATTCGCTTCGCAAAGGCAGCCGCCTTTCCTAGACTGCAAAGGTTTTCTATCACGGTTCAGTGATTATGCTCTTACACCAAAAAATGCTTTGAGCTTTGCAAACATTCCCTTGTTTTCTTCTTCAAAAGATTGAAGCGGAACAGATTCGCCTAGTACGCGGCGGGCAATATTGCGATAGGCAATCGATACTTTGTTTTTAGCATCCATTACAATCGGTTCACCATTGTTTGAAGCCTTAATCACATCATCATCATCTGCTACAATGCCAAGTAGATCAATTGATAAATGATGTACCACTTCATCTACATCCATTGAATCGCCATTTTTCGCCATGTGTGTACGAATACGGTTGACAATCAAACGAGGCGGTTCGATATCTTCTTGTTCTAACAAACCGATGATTCGGTCCGCATCTCTTACAGCTGAGATTTCAGGCGTCGTCACGACAATGGCCTTGTCTGCACCGGATACAGCATTTTTAAAGCCTTGCTCAATTCCAGCAGGGCAATCAATGACAACATAATCAAAGTCTTGTTTCAATGATTGAATTAATTCTTTGATCTGTTCCGGCTCTACAGCCGTTTTATCACTTGTTTGAGCAGCAGGTAAAAGATACAAAAGATCCTCGAAACGCTTATCTTTTACAAGCGCTTGATGAATTTTGCATCTTCCTTCTACTACATCGACTAGATCATAAATAATGCGGTTTTCTAGCCCCATCACGACATCCAGATTCCGAAGGCCGATATCGGTATCAACTAGACACACTTTTTTCCCTTGAATTGCTAGTGCTGTGCCTAAGTTTGCAGATGTTGTTGTTTTGCCAACGCCGCCTTTTCCTGAGGTAATCACAATAGCCTCGCCCAATTTCACATTCCTCCCTCAAGCCTTGTCAGATTAGGTCTTATATGAGCCAATTGCTGCAGGCGTTCAATGATCATATTGCCATCTATATCTAAATAAGCACATTCCATTTCATTTCCATCTTCTTTTTGGTCTGGTGCACGGTTAAAAACTTGTGCGATGCGAAGCTGTGTTGGAATCATATGAGATGCCGCAATAACAGCCTGTTTGTTGCCATTACATCCAGCATGCGCCACACCTTTTAATGCGCCAAGCACAAAAATATTTCCTCCTGCGCGAATCGTTCCGCCAGGATTGACATCTCCTATTAATAAAAGATCTCCTTCGACATGCAGCACCTGTCCAGAGCGTACAATTTTTGCTACAGAAGTAATTTCAGCCTCTGCTTTTAATCGTCTCGCCTCTTCAGTTGACATGACGTCACTTTCAATGGAGTGGATGACGAGATGTTCATTTTCAGACACCGCTTCAGTCAAACGTGTCTCCTGATCCTCTGTTAAATACCGAAAACCAAGCTTAATATGCACATTGACCTTATGTCCTTCTCTTCCATCTGTATATTGCTCAAGTAATAGAACCTCTCGCAAGCCGGAAAGAAGGTCATCAAACGAACAGTCATCATTCAACTGTAATGTTAATCCGTTTTTTGTACCTTTTATCGTCACATATTGCTGTTTTTGAGTTTTCAAGATGCTCACCTCAACAACATACTCATTTCGCCGTAATTGGACAAACTCCTGCTTTTATTCGTCGATCAGTCCTTGTTTCACATGGGTGAAAAAGAGCCTAAACGGCACAACAAGTATGAGAGACGCAGCAGTATTTAAAAGAATCGTTGGAATAAAGCGTTCGATGACATACGTATTAAACGGCATAATCCCTGGTTGAATTGTCGCTTGAACGCCGTATACATAAAACTCCATCACGGAAACAGCAATAATCGACAGAAAGACAACGACTAACATATTCGTTTGCAGAACTTTAAAGGCTTTTGCTAACAAATAGCAAAGCGCCCCAAAGCCAAACATATGAACACCAAGTATGCCTGTATATGAAATATCATATAAAAGTCCAAAGATAAATCCGTAAATCACACCATATTTTTGATTCACAAAAGCAGTCATAAATACAAGTGCGAGTAAAATGAAATGAGGAGCTAAAATTTGATTCTCTGAAACAAATGGGAGCTTCACTAAATCAACAAAAATGCTGTCAAATACGAAGATAAACAACATGACGAAAGCAAGAAGGACACGTTTCACGATCCTTCCTCCTTCGTCAATTCAGATGCATCTGCTGTACTTGTGCTGCGATTCACCACAATCACGCGGTCTAAATTGTTAAGTTCAGCCGCTGGTTCTACGTAAATGATCTTTGTCAGGCCGTAATGGTCTGGCTCGATTTCACTTACCTTACCAATCGTTAAGCCTTGCGGGAATACGCCCCCTGCTCCAGATGTTTCAACAAGATCTCCTTTTTTGACATCCCCATCTGCATCAGATTTCAGAATATTCATAGTCAGCATTTTTTTCTTGCTGTCATAACCGTTAATGATTCCATTGAGTTCTTCTTTGCCCTTTTTCGCAAAAATTTTCGTTGAAATTCTATTATTTTGGTCAGTAGAGCTTAGCAATCTTACAGTCGAAGTAAAATTGTTGAGCTTATCACTTTCAATCTTCCCAATTAATGCGCCACTCTCATTAGTGACTGCCATATCTTTTTCCACGCCTTGTTTTTTCCCTTTATCAATCATCACAAAGCTATCCCAAAGAGAAGGGTTTCTTGCGATAACAGTTGATAGAATTGGCGTGTAGTCACGAATAGAGTTCACATAGCCAAGCTGTTTGCGAAGCTTTTTGTTCTCATCTTCTAGTTCTTGAAGTTTCGCCTCATACTGAGTTTGTCCATCAAGTTTTTTTCGAAGACGCTCGTTTTCATCATATGTGTTCTTTAAATCTTGTACGTTCCCATAAATACCGGCAATAAATTGTGATGGTTTATGAAAGACACCTTGAAAAAAGCCTGTCGTATCCCCCACTAATTTTTCCGGCCATGAAGCACCTCTGCCGCTTTTCACTGAAAAACCAATCATGGCCACCAGTACGATGACACAGACAAGGAGCAACATTAATCTTTTATTCATAAAAAACTGCGGCATGTCTTACACCTCTTTAATTACGCCCGATTATCGATTATCTTTTGATTTTCCTTTGAACAAATGAATATGTTCTAGTGCTTTCCCTGTCCCGATTGCCACACAGTCAAGCGGGTCTTCTGCAATAATGACTGGCATTTTCGTTTCATCGCTAATGACTTTGTCAAGATTACGCAGCAGTGCACCGCCTCCTGTTAAAACAATTCCGCGGTCCATAATATCTGCTGCGAGCTCAGGCGGGGTTTTTTCAAGAGTCATTTTCACTGCATCGACAATTGTTTCCACCGTATCGCGAAGCGCTTTTGCAATCTCTTCTGCCGTAATAGAGATTGTTTTTGGCAGACCTGTTAAAAGGTCACGTCCGCGAATGTCCATCTCATCATGTACGTCAGGCTGCGCAGAACCGATTTCCATTTTAATCGCTTCTGATGTACGATCACCGATCATTAGGTTATACGTTTTACGGATGTAGCTGCTGATCGCATCATCCATCTCATCTCCTGCCACGCGGATTGATTGTGATGTCACAATACCGCCAAGAGAAATAATCGCTACTTCTGTTGTACCGCCGCCAATATCCACAACCATACTTCCTGTTGGTTCCCATACAGGAAGGTTAGCACCGATTGCCGCAGCAAATGGTTCTTCAATAGGGTATGCGTCACGTGCACCAGCTTGTCTTGTTGCATCAATGACTGCACGCTCTTCTACAGCTGTAATACCAGATGGTACACATACCATGACGTAAGGTTTACGAGCAAAAAGCCCTTTGCCTTTTAATGCTTGATTAATGTAATATTTCATCATTGTTGCTGTCGTCTCGTAATCTGCAATGACACCGTCTTTCATTGGGCGTAGTGCCACAACATTACCAGGTGTACGGCCAATCATGTTTCTAGCATCATTTCCGACTGCCACTATAGACTTCGTATCAGTTTCCAAGGCTACGACCGAAGGTTCTCTTACAACAATGCCTTTTCCTTTAATAAAAACAAGCGTATTCGCTGTGCCAAGATCTATTCCAAGGTCTTTTGTACCAATTCCAAACATATGTATGTATCTTCCTTTCTTAAACCAAAATTCCCTTAGGGAAAAACTCATAAACTCTATTATATCGTAAAACATTGAAAAAAAAAGTGTTACAAATACCCTTTTTCCTTCAAACTCACAAATTTTTGATCACCTATGACAAGATGATCAAGCAGCTGTATTCCAATCAGCTGTCCACATTCAAAAAGTCGCTGTGTGACTTCAATATCTTCCCTGCTCGGCGTCGGATCTCCAGATGGATGGTTGTGCACACATATAAATGAAGCAGCGGACCGTTTAAAGGCCTCTTTGAAAATTTCACGCGGGTGAACGATGGATGAGTTCAAACTTCCAATAAACACGGTATGTTTATGAAGGACTTGATTTTTAGTATTGAGATAAAGACAAACGAAATTTTCCTGTTGTAAAAACCTCATATCTTCCATCACAAAGTTTGCCCCATCCTCTGGTGTGCGGATCACATAGCGGTTGTCCGTCGTTTGATGGTGTAATCTAGTGCCGAGTTCTAAAGCAGCTAAAAGAGAGACCGCCTTCGCCTTTCCAACTCCTCGAATCTTCGACATTTCTTCAATTGAGGCTTCTCTTATAGTGCGAAGACCGCCAAATGTTTGCAGAAGTCTTGCCGAAATTTGAAGAACTGATTCCTTTTTTGTGCCTGTCCTTAAAAGAATCGCAACAAGTTCATGGTTTGACAGACTGCCGGGACCATATTTAATCAATCGTTCTCTCGGCTTTTCATCTTGAGGAAAATGCTTTAGCAACATAGGGAAATCGTTCATGATGCCCACTCCTTTTAGATTCCTTCCTGTCATCAAAAAGGGGTGATTCCAAATGTTTCGAGCACTCTAACTGTTTTGGCAATAGGGAGACCTACAACGGAAAAATAATCACCATCTATTTTTTGAACAAACAGTGCACCTTTTCCTTGAATGCCATAGCTTCCCGCTTTATCAAGCGGTTCTCCCGTTTCGATATAGCGGTCTATTTCATTTTGCGTAAGTGTCCAAAACGTCACTTCTGTCTGTTCATAAAATGTTTCTTTTCTATTCTCTGATTGAACCGTGACACCCGTCAAGACTTGATGTGTCTTTCCTGACAATAATTGAAGCATTGAGGCCGCTTCTTCCTTGTCTTTTGGTTTCCCAAGACATTTGCCGTCAATTGCAACAATCGTATCTGCACCAATAATCACAGCTTCGGGATATAATCTTTGAATATCATTTGCTTTTTGTTCTGCCAACCATTGGACGTTCTCAGCAGGAGAAAGGTTTCGATTTATTTCTTCTTTTAAATCACTTGCTTGAATGTCATAAGAAAACCCTGCTAAATCAAGCAATTCTTTTCTTCTAGGTGATTGAGATGCGAGTATTAACTGGTTCATGTTTGTTCATCCTTTCAGGGTTTAGCCTAAGAAGTAAGATACCCATTCATCCTATCAAATGAACATCTTACCGACAATTGACGAAAATGCCATTTTCATGTTCCTCCATCATTATGTTGGAAGCAAAAGAAAAAAACTAGTCATTTTTTGACTAGTTTGGTTTCTTAAAATATGATTTTACGTATTTAATTGATCAAGCAGTGCCTGCTGGGATTTCCACCCGTTTTCAGCAGTAGGTTCATTTAACAGCTGCACCGCTTTCAGCAAACTGCTTTTAGCTGGTGCGTCCGTTGTTTTGGCACTTTCAAGCTCAGAGATCAGCTGCGCAACGTCCTTTTGATCCACATCATCCCCTGCAATGACCTTAGAGGATAAAACAGATGCCTTTTCTATTAAACTAGTCAGCTCCTCCGGTACTTGAAATGAGAGCTCCTTGCCTCCCCACGCCTCAAAGTGCTGATCAATCAGCTTCTTCCCAACAGCACTTGTCATGCCCTGTTCTGTCGCAAGCCCAGCAATGACATAATAGCCATCATCCATCGAGACCTTTTTCCCCGCATATCCTGCTTCTTTTAAACTGCCAACTAATTCATCTGCTCCTTTTTCAGAGGAAAACTTTCCAGCCTGTACGACATAGGTTGAAAAACTGCCAGAGGCGCTTTTTTCATCCTTATTCTCTTTTGATTCATCAGCAGTATCTGCTGGCGGCGCATCCCCGCCCGCTTTCATTGATGATTGATTTCCGGACGCTGAAACGCTGATATCTCCCCCTGATGGATTCTGAGTACCATCTTGACTTAAGCTAAGTGCAAACACACCAAGGCCTGTCCCAAGAACCACTGCAAACACAATCGTTGTCATCACTCTCTTAAACGGGCCGCGGTTTTTACCGAACTTCTGGTCAAAGGAGCCTTTTTTCTTTTGATAAGGTGTGACGACCTTTGGGTCAGAATGATAAATATGATCAGCTGCGTCATCCCACTGGAAGTCTTCTTCTTTCGGTTTAGCCGGTTCTTCCTCGGAAGCAGCTGTCTCCTGTTCTGACTGCCTTTTTTCCTCCCAATTCGAAAACGTCACTTGATCATCCTCTTGCTGTTTTGGCGGCTGGTGGTCATCTTCATGAAGCATTTCTTCTTTGCCATTAATATTGACTTTTAACCCTTGTTTTTTTGCCTGCCTTTTTTTCACTGTCATTCCCCGCTTTCTGACATTGTTTGTAAGAAAGACCTTTTTGTCCAATGAATCAGCGCGAATGTAACCCGTCCTTCTTTCTGTTTCACACTTTAACATAGCGGATAAAAAAAAGAACAAGACTTTTGTCGGCACGGAAAAAAAGTGTTCGCCAATTTTTTCAACCGATCGACCCGGCCAACGGGAGCATGACATGAGCGCCATAGAGATACAGCCAAAAAGAAAAAGAGATCGCAGGAACAAAGGGAAATGGCTCATCTAATCGAAAAGAAAAAACCTTCGCATAGACGATTCCAGCGATACACGAGAGAAAAAGAATGAGAAGGAATGGCTTTAAGCCAAAGCAAAATGCAAGCACACTGAACAGCTTCATATCAGCTCCACCCATGCTATTTGGCTTGAAACGATCTAAACTATAAAACAAGAGAAAGCAAAAAAGAAGCGAAGCCGCTCCTTCCCACCAAATAAGAAGAGGTTCAAGCGTGCGGTATATGACGAAAAGAGGGAAAAAGAAGAGAAACAGCTCGTTTGGCACCCTCATATAAAGGAGATCGCTCACGACAGCAATCACAAATAAACTACAAAGAATCACAAGAAAAAGACCTTCAAACGAAATACCAGCGATTCTATACATGAGCAAAAAAAGACTGCCTGACAGCAGCTCAATCAGTGGATATAGCATTGGCAACCGAGTGCCGCAATGTTTACAAGTCCCCCTCAATAATGCATACGAAACTAGCGGAATCATCTCGCGCAAGGAAAGCGGCTGTTTACAGGCTGTGCAGTGAGAACGAGGAAAAAGAATAGACCGCTTCAGTGGCAGCCTTTCACCGACTAGATGAAAGAATGACCCCATGGTGATGCCCGCAAGAAACACAAAAATGCCTATCATATATCGTGACCCCTTCCGAGAATAAGATAGACCGGATTTTACCATGACCGTATTCATTGTGCACATAGCAAAAATATGATTTTACTTCTCTTCTGCGTATCAAAATAAAAAAACGCAAGAGGCATTGAAGCCATTTGCGTTTTTTTGTTATCCGATCATACGATTTCTTATATCTGAAATAAAATAAAGAGAGCCAGTCACAAGAATCACCGCTGAAGGATCATCACTTTTATTCTGAATGAACTCAAGCACTGTACGAGGGTCATCATCATACGACTTTGCGTCTAACTGACTGCATACATAAAGCTTTTCAGCTGATTCGGCTCTTGGAAAATCAAATGAAACAAAATGAATAGAAGAACTGACAGCTTCAAGCTTTTGAATCATTTTCTTGTACGGCTTATCTTTTAAAGCACTAAAACATATATGCACCTGTTTACTAGAAAAATGAGCTTGTACGGTTTCAATTAAACGGTCGATCCCTTCTTCATTATGAGCGCCGTCTAAATACACTGGAGGCTGATCTTTAATCTTTTCAAATCTCCCAGCCCAAACTGCCTGCCGAATGCCTTCATATATTTGCTCTTCTGTCACGCTAATATAGCCTTCTTGCTCCAGCCATTCAATGAGTAAAACAGCAAGGGAAGCATTTTGCCTTTGATGCGTTCCAATTAATCCTGTTTCAAGCTGAGGATACTGCCTTTTTGATGTGCGTAATGTGAAACGTTCACCTGTTTCTGTCGGCTGCTGCTCATCAAAGCTGCAAGTATCATGTAAGGAAATACATTCGGCATTCTTTTCTTTTGCTGTGTTTTGAATGACAGCAAGAGCTTCAGGCTGGTGAACTGCCGTGATCATCGGAATACCCTTTTTGATAATGCCCGCTTTTTCAGCTGCAATCTGTTCAAGTGTGTCACCTAAAATGGCCATATGATCATGACCAATCGACGTAATCGCTGTTAAGATAGGCACAGCAATATTTGTAGAATCAAGCCTTCCGCCAAGCCCTGTTTCCAAGAGGACAAAGTCTACTTGGTGCACTTGAGCAAAATAAGCAAATGCACATGCTGTAATGATTTCAAATTCTGTTGCTGCGCCAAGCTCTGTTTGATCTAATTCATCAACAAGAGGCTTGATTTCATTCACCAAACTCAGCCATTCTTCATCCTCTATAGGCGCTCCGTTCACGCTGATTCTTTCATTGAACGTTAGTATAAATGGGGAGGTGAAAGTTCCGACTGAATAGCCGGCTGCCTGTAAAACAGAACGCGTAAACGCAATGGTTGATCCTTTGCCATTTGTACCTGCAACATGTACTGCTTTTATGCTTTGTTCCGGATTTCCTAGTCTGTTCATCAGCCATTTCATTCGTTCAAGACCCGGTTTTACGCCAAAGGCCAGTCTGCTGTGAATCCACTCAATCGCTTCATGGTAGGTTGTAAACAATGTCATCTCTCATTTCATACGAAATTTTCAAAAAAGACGACTCCATTTCATTAGGAGCCGTCTTTTCACTCTTATGCTTTCAGCTCTTCAATACGCTTTTGAACAGCTTCGCGTTTTGCGACATAATCACGTTCTTTCGCACGCTCTTCTTCTACGACACTTTCAGGCGCTTTTTTCATAAAGCCTTCATTGCCAAGCTTTTTCTGAACTCGTTCCACTTCTTTTGTCAGTTTATCAAGCTCTTTTTGCAGACGAGCAATTTCTTCATCTAAGTTGATTAAGCCTTCAAGCGGCAGAATGAGTTCTGCTCCAGAAATAACAGCCGTCATCGCTTTATCACTAGCTGGGACATCTGTGCCAATTTCAAGAACACTTGGGTTCGTGAATCGCTCAATATATGAACGATTTTTCTCTAAACGTTCCTGAACATCAGACGTAGATGCTTTAATGTAAAGCTCAACTTGTTTGCTCATTGGCGTGTTCACTTCACTGCGAATGTTACGAACAGAACGAATGAGTTCAACAAGCAGCTTCATATCAGCAGAAGCTTGTTCGTTGGAAAGCTCCGGCTTCACTTCAGGCCATGCCGCTACAGTAATAGACTCACCTTCATGCGGTAGATGCTGCCAGATTTCTTCTGTTAAGAACGGCATAAACGGATGTAAAAGTCTCATTGTTTGATCTAATACATACGCAAGGATCGAACGAGTCGTTTTCTTTGCTGCTTCGTCTTCACCATAAAGCGGAAGCTTCGCCATTTCAATGTACCAATCACAGAAATCATCCCAAATGAAGTTGTATAAATGTCTGCCCACTTCACCGAATTCATATTTGTCAGCAAGCTGTGTGACACTTTCAATTGTTTCATTTAAGCGTGTTAAAATCCATTGATCAGCAACTGATTTTTCTCCTGATAAATCAAGCTCATCATACGTTAAACCATCCATATTCATTAAAGCAAAACGGGATGCGTTCCAAATTTTGTTCGCAAAGTTCCAAGTGGATTCAACCTTTTCAAAGCTAAAACGAAGATCCTGGCCTGGTGAGCTTCCAGTCGCTAAGAAATATCTTAATGAATCCGCACCGTATTTGTCGATGACCTCCATTGGATCAATTCCGTTGCCAAGCGACTTACTCATTTTACGTCCTTGTTCGTCGCGGATGAGCCCATGAATGAGGACATCTTTAAACGGTTTTTCTCCTGTGAATTCAAGACCTTGGAAGATCATGCGGGATACCCAGAAGAAAATGATGTCATAGCCTGTTACAAGCAGATTGGTTGGGTAGTAGCGCTTGAAGTCTTCACTGTCTGCATCTGGCCAGCCCATTGTAGAAAACGGCCACAGCGCTGAACTAAACCATGTATCAAGTACATCGTTATCCTGTTCCCAGTTCTCAATATCTTCTGGTGCTTCAAGTCCAACGTATACTTCTTTCGTTTCTTTATGATACCAAGCCGGAATGCGGTGTCCCCACCATAGCTGACGAGAAATACACCAGTCACGGATATTTTCCATCCAATGTAAATATGTCTTTTCAAATCGGTCTGGAACAAATTGAACTTGGTCGTCCCCTTTTTGCAGATGAATGGCTTCGTCTGCCAGCGGCTGCATTTTCACAAACCATTGTGTCGATAAATACGGTTCAACGACAGCTCCACTTCGCTCACTATGACCAACTGAATGCATGTGGTCTTCAATTTTGAACAAAATGCCTTCCTCTTGTAAATCCTTCACAAGCTGTTTGCGGCATTCGAAACGGTCCATTCCTTTGTATTTCAGGGCATTCGCATTCATTGTGCCATCTTCATTCATGACAAGAATACGCTCTAGCCCGTGGCGGTTTCCAAGCTCAAAGTCATTCGGATCGTGAGCAGGTGTAATTTTCACAGCACCTGAGCCAAACTCCATATCGACATAGTCATCACCGACGATTGGGATTTCACGGCCTGTAATTGGTAAAACCACTGTTTTTCCAATCAAATGCTGATAGCGTTCGTCATCAGGGTGTACGGCTACGGCTGTATCCCCCAGCATAGTTTCAGGTCTTGTTGTCGCAATTTCAATTGAACCTGTTCCATCTGAAAGCGGATATCTCAAGTGATAAAACGCACCTTGAACATCCTTATAAATCACTTCAATATCAGAAAGTGCCGTTTTCGTTGCTGGATCCCAGTTAATGATGTACTCTCCGCGATAAATAAGCCCTTTTTCATACAATTGAACAAACACTTGGCGAACGGCTTTATTCAGACCTTCATCTAAAGTAAAACGTTCACGGGAGTAATCGAGGCCAAGTCCCATTTTCGCCCACTGGCTGCGAATAAAATCTGCATATTCTTCTTTCCACTTCCACGTTTCTTCCACAAATTTCTCCCGGCCAAGGTCATACCGGCTTACGCCTTCTTCGCGAAGCTTTGCCTCGACTTTTGCTTGAGTCGCAATACCGGCATGGTCCATACCTGGAAGCCAAAGAACGTCATAGCCCTGCATCCGTTTCATACGTGTCACGATGTCTTGGAGTGTAGAATCCCATGCATGCCCAAGGTGCAGTTTTCCTGTCACGTTTGGTGGAGGAATGACGACTGTATATGGATCTTTCGTTTTATCATTTTGTGCTTCGAAGAATTTCCCTTCAAGCCAGTACGTATAGCGGTCTTTTTCAATCGCATTCGGATCGTACTTTGTTGGCATTTCTTGATTATTTGTTCCCATTTGTGTAACCTCCACATTTTTTCGGCTGATGAAACATAAAAAAAGCCTTTCCATCCTTATAAAAGGACGAAAAAGCTTTTTCGCGGTACCACCTTTTTTCATGAGACACATACACGTGTCCCATACACTCTAAAGGATAACGGGGTTCTCCCGAATTTCTCTACTTGTTCATTCAAGAAATTAAGCTCACAGGCGACCTTCCAAACAAGTACATCCTAGGAAACCTTTCAGCTCTTGGCTTCCCTCTCTTTAGGGTCTTGCTCGTACTCTTCCTGATCCACGCTTACGATATATCACGTTCATCAGCACATACTCATCTTTTATTAATATTACTAAATGCCTTTTGTTTTCGTCAATCATCTTTTCCGCTTTTCTTCTTCTTTATACAAATTGGGCAGGCACCCTTCGCCCTTTTGCCCATATGATAATAACAAAATGAAGAAGGAGGGCGTTTGATTTGAAGAAGATCAATCCTTACACACTTCCCCCCTGGCTGAGACAAATTCGGGCAGTTGCTTCCCAAGTCGTTCTCCCGATTGCTATATTTCAAGGATTTCGTACGATCATTTTCCCTACGACATTTGACGTCCTCATTCTAGGTATTCTTATTTTTCTCGCCTGTGCCTTTCATCTTGATTGGTTTTAAAAACTCATCATTATGTACCTGCCCATATAAAGCCAACGCAGTATAACCTCGTCATTCCGCCGATGACGAGGCACTTTGTTCTTCTTCAAGCCGTCTAGCCTGCTCAATTTCGTGAATTTTCATGACGGTCGGCTCAGAATTTTTCATCTGCCAATACGCTCTTAACAGCTGCTGGCAGCTTTCCATTTCATCCTGCCCGCCTGCTTCATAGGCTTTTACTGTATCAAACAGCCCTTGCGGATAAGCGAGGTAGCTTAGGAACAAATGCAGTTCTTCCTCCCGAAGAGGGTTTCCTTTTTGATACGTATAAAACAAAGAAGTACATTCAGGACAAGACGTAGGATAGGTTTTGAAAGTCCGAAAGTAAAAGGTCAGAAGATCATAAATGGGGGAGGCTTTTTTAGACCGCTCGAAATTGGTGAAATGTCCTGTCCCTACATCATTATACAAAAAGTGATGGATCGATAGCTGCCCATGATTTAGCACAACACGCGTTGTCTCTTTGTCTTTCATTTCTTCATGCCAATCTTCTAAACGTTCAAGCGCAAATTCACTGGCAGACATCGCCTCTGAAAAATACATAGCAGCGGCCAGCTCAAATGGCGACATATACCACGTTTGTTCTGCCCGCTCTATGAATCGTTCATACATGTCTTTCTCTGTTTCCCATTTGGTCTTGATTTGTGTGTAATGCGCTTCGATCTCTTGCTCTGTGATATCCATCATGACTTCAGTCCGCTTATGAAGTCTTGCAATCTCTTGAAATAAATATTCGTGCTTATCGTCCTGCTCTTCTCTCTTTTCATTCGTCAGCCACGGCATCAGATAGTATGCATACTGGCTTTCCCGATGACTTGAGAAAAAGGAACCGCTCGTCGTCCGATAAATCGGCACAAAGGAGCGATAGCCCTTTGATTCCAGTTCAAGCATTTGTTCTGTAAATTGCATATGCCGGCTGGCTTTTACTCGCTTTAGAGCAAATACACCCTGCTTTGTATATACCTTGATGACAGCAGGACTGACAGGTTCAATATATTCAGCCTCAAGTCCGTATTCGTATAAGACAGATTGGATTTCATCCACGTTCACTCACCACATTTTCTCGGTCAGTCATCGCTTGCTATGCATTGCTTTTTTGATATTCAGGAATATAAAGAATCTGCCCTTCCTCAAGCTCCGCATCAATCGATAATGAGTTTGTGCGAAGAAGCTGCTGCACATTCAACTGATATCTCTCACAAATACGATCGACCGTATCTTCTTGCTGAACTATACATATTTTCATGCGGGAAAAATCTTCCTCCTCCTGCTTAGCGAACAGCTTTGTTAAATAAAGAGAGTTCTCACTGCCAGACGTTTCTCTCACGTCTTCTTCAAGCTCCTCTTCTTCTTGAGCTGACTCATATATTTTAGGTGCTTCCCGTTCATATAACCGCCCGAGCTGATATTCATCATCGTGCGCCTCATGCTCAGGCTCCACTTGATCAGCAGGTGATTCAAAAGCCGGATACGACTGTACCGTTTCTTCCTGCTCTTCAGCAGCTTCCGGATCCTTTCTTACTTCCACTTCAAAGAACGGCTCTTCCCGCTCCTCTTCTTCTAATAGCTTTGGCGGTTCAAAAAATGGCGGTTCCTGCACCTGAGCTTCAGGGATGGATCGATAACCAAGCGCCACAGCTTCTTCTTGATTATTCGGCTGTTCTGGCTGTTCTGGCTGTTCTGGCTCTTCAGGTTCTTCTAATTCTTCAGTTTCGTCGGACGCTTCCTCTACTTCCCTGTTCACCAATTCTATCTTAATTTCTTCTTCCTCTTCTTCTTGTACTTCCTGCACTTCCTGTTCCTCCTGCTCCGCGCGCGTATCATGTTGGAATACAGGCTGATTCTCATCATGCTCACGTTCTTCGCCTTGCAGCTCTTCTTGTTCTTCATGTTCCGGCTGCAACTGATAATCGTAGGCCATATCGCCATAATCCACTTCAGAACGATGGACAAATTCATACGGCTCCTCTACAGGCGCCGGAGGCGTTTCCTCGTTTAATAAGCCCTCAATGGCTAAATCAGCCTGAATGGTAAGCAAACGATTCTCTGTCAGCTGGTAATCAAACGCATCAATAAACACAAACACATCATTTAAATGACTAATTTTGTTCTTCGGAATGGTGATATCGACTGGAAATTGATGCAGAAGCTCCGCCGTTCCGTCTTCTCTGACCTTTACCTCATCTGCTTCCCTGTATGTTGGAAAGGAACTCAATTCACCCAATAGCTCCTCTTGATTTATGTTGTATTCTCCTGTTAGCTCGAGTGAACCTCTAATAGAAACATAATCATTCACTTCTTGAACGAGAATGTCAGGGTCGAGAGAAATTGACAGCAGCTCACTGACTTCCTGTCCGCTTTTGAAATAAATGGATTCTTCTACCGAAAACTGTAATCGATTGTTTTGAGACAAGTCGGTGTCCTCCTTTCATCTAATCCTTAAAAAATAAAATTAGATGTCAATACAGTTGTATGTGGGAGGAAGTGAAAATATGATTGGTTTTCTCCAATGCAAAAAGCCGATATGTCTCCATATCGGCTTTTGTTTTATCGACGTAGTTTTTGAAAAACCTTTTCCACTGTCTCAATCGTATATTCGATGTCTTCATCTGTATGAGCTGTTGACAGGAATAGTCCTTCAAATTGAGAAGGCGGGAGGAAGATGCCGTGATCGGCCATTTCTTTGTAAAATTCAGCGAATAAAGCAAGATCAGCTGTTTTCGCTTTGTCATAATTGATCACTTCTTCATTTGTAAAGAAGAATCCGATCATGGAACCCGCACGGTTAAACGTTAATGGAATTCCGTATGCTTTCGCCGCTTTCGAAATACCTTCTTCTAAACGGTCACCTTTTCGTTTAAACTCTTCATAAGACTCAGGTGTCAGCTGTTTTAGGGTTTCTAAGCCTGCTGTCATCGCAAGAGGGTTACCAGATAACGTTCCTGCTTGATATATTGGACCGCTTGGCGCAATTTGTCTCATAATATCCGCTCTTCCGCCATAAGCACCGACCGGAAGACCGCCGCCAATGACTTTACCAAGGCACGTCAGATCAGGTGTGATGCCAAAATAGCCTTGCGCGCAGTGATAATCCACACGGAAGCCTGTCATGACCTCATCAAAAATAAGCAATGATCCGTATTGCTCCGTGATGTCTCTTAGTCCTTGCAAGAAACCTTCTTGCGGAGGGACAACCCCCATATTTCCTGCGACCGGCTCTACAATAACACCAGCGATATCATCTCCGAATTCTTGAAAAGCAACTTGAATACTTTCTAAATCATTGTACGGCACTGTGATTGTGTTACTTGCAGTCCCTTCAGGAACACCAGGACTATCAGGCAGTCCAAGCGTTGCTACTCCAGAACCCGCTTTAATGAGCAAAGAATCACCGTGGCCATGATAGCAGCCTTCAAATTTCACAATTTTATTTCTGCCCGTAAAACCACGAGCTAGACGAAGTGCACTCATCGTCGCCTCTGTACCAGAGCTGACCATGCGAATAACTTCGATGGAAGGAACCCGTTCTGATACAAGTTTAGCTAATTCATTTTCAACTAACGTAGAAGCACCGAAGCTTGTCCCATTTTCCGCTACTCGCTGAATGCTTTCAACGACACGGTCATTCGTATGTCCTAAAATAAGCGGTCCCCATGATAAGACATAATCGATGTATTCATTTCCATCAATATCATAGATCTTGGCGCCTTTGCCTCGTTCCATAAAAATTGGGTCTGTGTTGACTGATTTAAATGCACGCACAGGGCTGTTGACACCACCAGGCATTAAATGCTGTGCTTCTTCAAATGCTTGCTTTGATTTTTCATAGCTACGTCCCATTTCAACGTCCTCCTGTCTATCCGTTCTTTATTCTGAGAGCCATTTTGCTGCATCTTTTGCATGATACGTAATGATGAGTTCTGCTCCTGCACGTTTCATGCTTGTCAGCATTTCAAGAACAAGCTCTTTTTCAGAAATCCAGCCATTTTGAGCAGCGGCTTTCACCATTGCATACTCTCCGCTCACATTGTAAGCAACAACAGGGAGTGTAAATTCATTTTTCACATCACGCATAATGTCTAAGTAAGAAAGGGATGGTTTGACAATTAAGAAGTCAGCTCCCTCTTCTACATCAGATTGCGCTTCTCTTAGTGCTTCTAAACGGTTTGCAGGGTCCATTTGATATGTTTTACGATCTCCAAACTGCGGTGTACTATGTGCCGCATCACGGAACGGACCGTAAAAAGCACTTGCATATTTCACCGCATATGACATGACAGGTACATGAATAAAGCCTGCTTCATCAAGTGCCTCACGAATGGCAACAACAAATCCGTCCATCATATTTGAAGGCGCGATGATATCTGCACCTGCACGCGCTTGGCTGACAGCAGTTTTCGCTAATAGCTGAAGAGATTCATCATTTAAGATTTCTCCATCTTCAACGATTCCGCAATGTCCGTGATCTGTATATTGGCATAAGCAAGTGTCTGCAATAACCACGAGCTCTGGGAAATGCTTTTTGATCTCAAGCGTTGCTCTTTGAACAATGCCATGATCGTGATACGCCTCACTACCTACATGATCTTTATGATCTGGCACACCAAATACAATGATTGATTTGATGCCAAGGTCCACAAGCTCTTGGACTTCTTCTTTCACAAGATCTACAGAAATGTGATATACACCTGGCATTGAAGAGACTTCTTTTCGGACATTTTCTCCCTCTACAAAAAAGATCGGGTAAATGAAATCAGATGGTCTTAAAAAGGTTTCTCTGACTAATTCTCTCATTCCTGCGCTTGTCCGCAATCTGCGGTGTCTGTTAAATTTCATCAATGGTTCAACTTCCTTTCAGATAAACGGCACATTAAATCAAGCATTCCGTCTATCGTATAAGTTTCTGGGGTTTCAGATGAAATCCCGTATTGAAGCAGTGCCTCTTTTGTCAGAGGACCGATCGTCACAAAACTGGTGTCAGATGCAGCAAGCATCGCTGCGTCTGGTTCCATCACATGCATAAAAGAATGAACAGTGGATGAGCTCGTAAATGTAATAAAATCAAATGATTGCTTCGTCATTGCCGATTTAAGAGCAGCAATTCCTTCCTCATCCTTAACTGTTTCATATAAAATCCATTCTTTTACCTCTATGCCGAGCGGAATGAGGGTCTCTTTGACCACATCTCGTGACAGATGCCCTTTTGCTACAAACACACGCTCTCCTGGGCGTACATGGTCAAGTAATGCATCTGCCAGTTCCTCCGCTATAAATCGTTCTGGCACCACATCCACCTTCAAGCCGTGCTGCTCAAGATAGGCAGAGGTTTTCTCTCCTACAGCAGCCACTTTCAAATGGGTTAAGCTCTTATGTAAATGATGGTCTTTTATGTAATTCAGAAAAAAAGACGCACCATTCACACTCGTGAAAACAAGCCAGTGGCTATTTTGTAAGTCCTTTAAAAAGGCCTGCGCTTTTTCTTTTGTGAGCGTAGCCTCAAACCGAATAAGAGAGGTTAAAACCGCATGGCCGTTCAGCGCTTCGATCTTTTGCTGAAACACGCCCGCTTGACGTTCATTTCGAGTGACAAGCACCGTCTGTCCGTGAAGCGATTTGCCTATGCTCATTGAGACAGATCCTTTTTCACCTTGTCGATCAAATCCTTTGCTCCCTTATCGGCCATCTGCTTCGCACACGCTGTTCCAATGGCTTCAGGGTCAGTGCCTGTGACGGTTTCTCGAATAATCGTGTGTCCATCAGCAGAAGCAACAAGACCTGTTAGTTCAATTTCATTATGCTCATTCATTGTTGCATAGCCAGCGATCGGCACCTGACAGCTTCCATCCATTTGTTTGAGGAAGGCTCTTTCTGCAAGGACCGTTTTCTTCGTATATTCATTCGTAAATTGGGCGAGAAGCTTAAGCAGTTCTTCATCATCCCCGCGGCACTCAATCGATAGCGCGCCTTGTCCAACGGCAGGAAGGCAAGTCTCAGGAGATAAAAATTCCGACACGACCTTTTTGCTCCATCCCATTCTGGACAGACCGGCAGCCGCTAGAATAATGGCATCATACTCTTCATTTTTCAGCTTTTCCAATCTTGTATCAATGTTTCCTCGAATCCATTTAATCTCAAGATCTGGTCTTTCCTGAAGAAGCTGGGCGCTGCGCCGTAAGCTGCTTGTTCCCACAATTGCGCCCTTAGGCAGTTCGCTGAGACTTAGATGATCCTTCGAAATAAGTGCATCCCGCACATCTTCACGCTCAGGAATACAGCCAATAACTAAACCTTCTGGAAGAGCAGCGGGCATATCCTTCATGCTGTGCACCGCCATATCGATGTCATGATTCAGCATCGCCTGCTCAATCTCTTTAACAAACAGTCCTTTTCCGCCAACCTTAGATAAAGTCACATCTAAAATTTGATCACCCTTTGTCACAATTTCTTTTATTTCAAAAGAATAAGAAGGGTTTAATTCAGACAGCTTTTGAATGACCCATTTTGTTTGTGTAATTGCCAGCTTACTTCGTCTAGAACCTACTTTAATTGTACGCAATACGTCTTCCTCCCGACAATGCCTTTAAGACTCATCATTATTGAAACCAATGAAAGGTTGATAAGCTACCAAGCAGAAAATAATTAATCATCAGCACAAGAAATGAAGCGACATTCCATAGTGCCACGATTTTGCCCTGCATATTTCTCACCAATCTGATATATAAGTAAAAGCCGTATAAAAACAGCATAATAAACGAACCAAGCACCTTTGCATCTGTCCAGTACAACGTATCATACGAAATATATGCCCATATGATGCCAAGAATTAAACTAAGCAAGAGCATAGGCACACCAATAATGTTTAATACGTACGCCATATGATCCAGCTTTGATAAGTCTTCAATTCTCAAAAGCCATTTTCCCCATTTTTTCTTTTTCAGCAAACGATATTGAAAGAGATAAAGCAGTGAAAACGCAAATGAAAGTGAAAAGGCACCGTAGGATAAAATTGCCATCGTAATATGAATCACGAGCAGTTCACTCGTCAGCTTCCCCGTTAGTTCTGCTGAATGGAGGTCAGATGGTGTAAAGGTGTGAATCGCCATCATGGAAAAACCGATCACATTTGTAAAAAAGACAATAAATTCAACGCGCAATATCTTTGTGAGCACAAGCGAAAGTGTCACAAGCACCCACGTATAAAAATATAACCCCTCTGCTACATTCAACACAGGGAATCGGTCTGTTTCCATCATAATATAGAACATGTAGACTGTTTGCAGCAGCCAGACAATAGAAAGCAACCAGAAAGCCATTTTTCCAGCCTTCCGGTTGTGTTGAAGAAAATCTATGAAATAGAACAAGACACTTAGTGCATAGATTAAGATCGTTGCTTCATTGAGTCTCGCTACAATGGATTCCATCATCGCTTAATCACTCACTGGCAACTGTAGCAAAGCCTTGTGCCATATTTGGTTTGAACAGCTGAAATGATCCTTGCTCCACCTGCATCGGCTCGACCTTTTGCTCTTCATCTTCAACCTGTAGATCAAAGATTTCTTTAAAGAGTAAAAGCTTTTCCTCTGCATTCGGCTCCGCGGCAATTTCTTTTGCCTTTAAGATAGGATCTTTCAGCATTTGGTTGATGATGCTTTTCGTATGTTTATTTAACAGCTTCATTTCACGATTTGTGAGGTTTGGAAGCTTCCGCTCAATACTCTGCATCGTATCAGCTTGAATTGTGAGTGCCTTTTCTCTAAGTGCAGAAATGACCGGAACAACACCTAACGTATTCAGCCATTGCTTAAATTCCACAATTTCTGCTTCAATCAGGAGCTCAACCTGCTCAGCCACTGCACGGCGCTCTTTTAAGTTAGCAGCCACGATGCCTTCAAGGTCATCAATGTCATACAAAAAAGCACCTTCTACTTCAGAAATAGCTGGATCTAAATCACGGGGTACAGCAATATCCACCATAAATAGAGGTCTGCCCTTCCGTTTTTTATTCGCACTTTCGACCATTTCTTTTGTAATGACAAATTGTTTCGCTCCCGTTGAGCTGATTAAAATGTCCGCTTCGGATAATGTTTTTTCTAATTGATTTAAGCTTTTAGGCTCTCCTGAAAAACGACCCGCCAATTCCTTTGCCTTCTCAAACGTTCGGTTGATGACCGTTACTTGGCCAATTCCTTGACCTTGAAGGTTTTGAGCCGCCAGTTCGCCCATTTTGCCCGCACCAAGAATCAGGACATGCTTATCAGAAAGACGTCCAAATATTTTTTTGGCAAGCTCAACAGCTGCATAGCTGACAGACACGGCATTAGACGCAATATCCGTTTCCGCATGAGAGCGCTTCGCAACGGTTACCGCCTGTTTAAATAAATAATTGAAAACGGTACCAATGGTCTTCTCCTCTTGAGCTACTTTAAAGCTGGAACGTACTTGACCGAGTATTTGCGTTTCACCAATGACCATGGAATCAAGTCCACAAGCCACACGGAATAAATGCTCAACCGCTCCATCGTTTTCATAAAACTTCAAATATGGAGAGACATCTTCCTTTTCTAAACCGAACCAATCGGCTAAAAATCTTTTTATATAAAACCGTCCAGTATGAAGCTGATCTACTACTGCGTAGATCTCTGTTCGATTACATGTTGAGATGACGATATTCTCTAGAATGCTTTTTTCTTCTTTAAGCTTGGACATCGCTGTTCCGAGCTCACTCGGTTCAAAGCTCAGCTGTTCCCGTATCTCAACAGGGGCTGTTTTATAATCTAAACCCACAACAAGAATATGCATAACTTCAGCTTGCACCCCCAACGCCCTGTCTAATTTATAATAATTACAATATAGAATTTATTATTTATAATGATTATAACATATATTCATTTTTAACTGGATAAAAATTGTGAACAGATTTCAAAAATGTTGTGATATAGTAGAAAAATGTTCGACACCAATTATGCCAGATCATCACTTCAAGCAATTTACCAGATTTGGCGCGTGCGGACAAATGATCTGCTTAAAAGAAGGTGACATCTTTGAAGAAGAAATCCATTTTGCTGCCGCTCACTTTATTGGCTGTAGCGCTATATGCCATTCTCTCAGGAGGTCAATTTGACATTTGGAAGGATCAAGAGAAATGGTATACACTTATACTGCTTTTTGGCCTCGCGTTCTTATATCAAGGAAAAAAGGAGCAAGAAAGCGCTCATGTGTTTATCGGTATGCTCATGACAGGCCTTTCGCTACACTTTATTCTACAGCCTAAATTGGACCACTGGCCAGACACATTTACAATGATTGTGTTCATCGTAGGACTTGCACTCTTTGTGAAATCATCTCAGAAAAAAGAATATCGAATTGAAAGTGTTGTGCTGATCGCACTCGGTTTGTTCCTTTATTTCTTTCAGCAAATTACAAAACAGCTAAGTTCCCTTTCGATCCCTACTTCCGGCTTTGAATTGTACTGGCCTTATGTACTGATTGCTATCAGTCTCCTCTTATTATTTTTAAAAAGGAAATAACTTATACAATAAAAAAGGCATCTGCTCATGGCAGATGCCTTCAGCGTAAAGACAAACCCTCGCATTCGGTGTCAGTCCTGCGTGCTGGTGCTCACGAATAGCAAATTCGCTCCGCGCCAGTACTCGTCCTTTCTAGACTTCAAGGGTTTTCTTATCACGCCGAAAAGAAGACAAAGATAAAAAAGCATCTGCTCATCGCAGATGCCTTTTTTTAGCCGTTTACCTTCGCAAGGATCGCATTCCAGGCTTCATCTTTTCCCTTTTTTGTTTCAGAAGAGAATAAGATGAGTTCATCTGATGGGTCAATGTCGAGCGTCTGTTTGACGACTTTCGCATGTTTTTCCCATTTACCTTTT
Source organism: Bacillus sp. FSL R5-0712 (assembly GCF_038593285.1). NCBI lineage: Bacteria > Bacillati > Bacillota > Bacilli > Caryophanales > Bacillaceae > Bacillus > Bacillus sp. FSL R5-0712. The sequence goes on from NZ_CP151981.1 coordinate 2,501,186, forward strand.
GGAATTTTATCCGCTTTTGTTGCGATGACGATCACGGGAACTCCGTAATATTTAAGGAATTCATACATGTTCACATCATCTACTGATGGCTTATGGCGCAGGTCCACAATTTGGACGACTGCTTTTAATTCTTCACGCATTGTAATATACGTTTCGATCATTCTACCCCAGGCTTCGCGCTCTGTTTTTGATACTTTGGCAAAACCGTAGCCCGGAACGTCCACAAAATGGAGCATATCATTAATAATGTAGAAATTAAGCGTCTGGGTCTTACCTGGTTTAGAAGACGTACGCGCTAAATTTTTACGATTAATCAATGAGTTGATGAACGAGGACTTTCCAACATTTGATCGTCCAGCAAGCGCGATTTCAGGCAGTCCGCCGCTCGGGTACTGCTCTGGTTTCACCGCACTAATGACGATATCTGATTTTGTTACTTTCATCTTCCCTCTCCTACCAACGCTTTCTCAAGCACCTCATCTAAATGTGAGACCGGAATAAAGGTTAGTCCTTCTCTCACACTTTCAGGAATATCATCAATATCCTTCTCATTGTCCTTTGGAAGAATGATGGTTTTCAATCCTGCACGATGTGCGCCTAATGCTTTTTCTTTTAGTCCGCCAATCGGAAGCACTCTTCCTCTTAACGTTATCTCTCCTGTCATACCAACCTCTTTTGATACAGGACGTCCTGTGAGTGCTGATACAAGAGCCGTCGCAATGGTGATACCAGCTGATGGCCCGTCCTTTGGAACCGCACCCTCTGGAACATGGATATGAATATCGTGCTTTTCATTAAAATTAGGATCAATGTTCAGTTCATCTGCTTTGGAACGAATATAACTGAATGCCGCCTGTGCAGATTCTCTCATGACATCACCAAGCTTACCTGTTAACAAGAGCTTGCCTTTACCAGGAGAAAGTGATACCTCAATGGATAAGGTGTCTCCGCCAACTGTCGTATACGCAAGTCCTGTGACAACCCCGACTTGGTCTGTCGTTTCAGCCTGACCATAACGGTAAAGTCTTTTTCCGAGAAATTCAGATAAGTTCTTTTCCGTCACTGTGATGCGCTTGCGGTCTTCAGCCACAATCGCTCTTGCCGCTTTTCGGCAAATGGCTGCAAGCTGACGCTCTAATCCACGAACTCCTGCTTCTCTTGTGTAATAGCGAATCATATCATAAATCGCTGCTTCACGAAGCTGCAAGTTCCCTTTCTTTAATCCGTGCTCCTTTAGCTGCTTCGGCAGAAGATGATCTTTCACAATCTCTGCTTTTTCAACCTCTGTATACCCTGCAATCGTGATAATCTCCATTCTATCACGAAGTGGACCTGGAATGGTTGCTAAATTGTTGGCAGTGGCAATAAATAACACCTGTGATAAATCAAATGTCTCTTCAATATAGTGATCGCTAAAGTTGTGATTTTGCTCTGGATCCAGCACTTCAAGCATCGCAGAAGACGGATCACCTCTAAAATCAGAGGACATCTTATCGATTTCATCTAAAAGAAACACTGGATTCATTGTGCCTGCCTTACTCATCCCACGAATGATACGGCCTGGCATCGCCCCTACATATGTTCTTCTATGTCCGCGAATTTCAGATTCATCACGCACCCCGCCAAGAGAGATACGGATAAACTTTCGGTCAAGTGATTTAGCAATCGATTTGGCAAGTGACGTTTTCCCTACCCCAGGAGGTCCTGCTAAGCAAAGAATCGGTCCTTTTAATGAATTGGTCAGCTTCTGTACAGCAAGGTATTCAAGTACACGTTCTTTGACTTTTTCCAGTCCATGATGCTCATCATCTAAAATTTCACTTGCAAGCTTTAAATCTAGACGATCTTCTGTATAGATGCCCCATGGAAGATTAATCAGCCAATCAATATAATTTCGAATGACAGAGCTCTCCGCAGAGCTTGAAGGAATTTTTTCATAACGGTTCAATTCTTTTAGCGCCGTTTCACGAACAGAATCCGGCATGCTGGACTCTTCGATTTTAGACATTAATGAACTGACTTCGCCTGTTTTTCCTTCCTTGTCTCCAAGCTCCTTTTGAATGGCTTTCATTTGTTCACGCAAATAATATTCTTTTTGCGTTCGTTCCATTGAACGTTTGACGCGCTGGCCAATTTTCTTTTCAATTTCCAGCACTTCTTTTTCATTGTGGATTAAGCTGATGACACGATTCAGACGTTTTTTGACATCCACTGTTTCCAGTACTTCTTGTTTGTCCTTTAATTTGAGCGGCAGGTGAGAAGCGACGATATCTGCCATTCTCCCCGGTTCCTCAATATCCGTCACCGTTGCATATGTTTCAGCTGAGATTTTTTTTGAAATTTTTATGTACTGATCAAAGTGATCTAACAAAGTGCGCATGAGTGCTTCTGCTTCTGCGTCCTTTAACTCTTCTTCTGCCAATTCTTTAATATCGACGGACGTATAGTCCTCAAGCTCCACATATGACTCGATCTGCGCTCGATTTAAGCCTTCAACGAGTACACGAATCGTTCCATTCGGCAGCTTCAGCATTTGTTTGATTTTTGTGTAGGTGCCGACTTTGAAAATTTCCTCTTCACCTGGTTCATCTATTGAAATTTCCCGCTGTGTTGCTAGAAAAATCATATGATCGTTCATCATCGCCTGTTCTAATGCTTGAACAGACTTCTCGCGTCCAACGTCCAAATGCAAGACCATTGTTGGATAAACAAGCAAGCCTCGCAATGGGAGGAGCGGAACATTCTTTTTGATTTCATCTGCCATGTTGATTGACACCTCCGTCACTAGTATGAATCATTATAATATACCTGTTTCAGTCTTGTACAATGTAAAAGACTTGAGAAATGATGATCTTACCGTAGTATACCCTTTCTTTTTATCTTGAAAAAGAAAAAAAGATCTATTTCACTAAAAAATCCCCATATGTGATGGGGATTAAACAGATTTTCTTTTCATTTCCTCTTCTAGTCCATCTTTCTTCTCGTCTGGAGGGTTGACCAAACAGTGATCCAGCACCTCTTGGAAGTGCTTCACAGGCACAATGGTGACGCCTTCAATCTCTTTTAAGATCGACTGCTGGTTGTCATAAGGAATAATCACAGTTGTGGCACCAGCTTGTTTCGCCGCCTTAATCTTCGGTATTACACCGCCGATCGGCTTCACCTGACCCTGCAATCCGATTTCACCTGTCATTGCTGTCAGATGATCAATCGGGATTTGATGAATGGCAGAGAAAATCGCTGCCGCCATGGCAATCCCAGCAGACGGTCCATCAATAGGGGCACCGCCTGGAAAATTAATATGGATGTCATATTCATTTGTCCGTATCCCTAAGTTTCTCAGCACTGTTAATACATTTTCAACAGATCCTTTTGCCATACTTTTTCGTCGAATAGATTTAGACTGACTGCCAATGCTTTCTTCTTCTGCAATGCCTGTAATGTTGATACTTCCTTTTTCGAGTGCCTTACATATATTCACTTCAATCTCGAGCAAGGCACCGCTGTTTGGTCCGTAGACTGCCAGACCATTCACTACACCGACTTTTGGCTTTTCCGGTACTTTTTGTTCATATCTTGGTGTCAGCTGGCTTGAGTGAATGACCCACTCGACATCGGCGATCGTGATGTCTTTTCTGTTTTCCGTGACGGCCATTCCAGCGGCGATCTGCACCATATTGACTGCTTCACGGCCATTTTTCACATAAGAGGTTAACAAGTTCAGCCCTTCATCACATAATTCCTTTTGGATTTTCTGGACAGCCTTAGCAGCGACAATTTTCAGTTCATGCTGGTCAAGGTCCTTAAAGAAAATTTCTAAGCACCTCGATCGAATCGCTGGTGGAATTTCTTCAGGTGTTCTTGTCGTAGCACCAATCAATCGAAAATCAGCCGGAAGCCCATTTTGAAAAATATCATGAATGTGATTCGGAATTTGGGTGTTTTCCTCACTATAGTAAGCACTGTCTAAAAATACTTTCCGATCTTCAAGGACTTTCAGCATTTTGTTCATTTGGATCGGATGCAGTTCACCAATTTCATCGATAAACAGAACCCCGCCATGAGCATGCGTAACGGCTCCTTGTTTTGGCTGCGGAATACCTGCCTGTCCCATTGCTCCCGCCCCTTGGTAAATCGGGTCATGCACGGAGCCAATGAGTGGGTCTGCAATGCCACGTTCATCGAATCTTGCGGTTGTGGCATCGAGCTCCACAAATACCGCATCTTTCTTAAACGGTGAATCAGCATGACGTTTCGCTTCTTCCATAACAAGACGGGCAGCGGCTGTTTTTCCAACCCCCGGGGGTCCGTAGACTATGACATGCTGAGGATTTGGACCGCACAGCGCTGCTTTTAGAGCACGAATGCCGTCTTCCTGCCCTACAATATCTTGAAATCCCTTTGGCCGGACTCTCTCTGATAAAGGCTCACTCAGCTTGATTGACCGCATCTTTCTGAGCGCTTCCATTTCTTTCTTTGATTCTTTGTCTATCGTCACCTTTTGTGTACGCTGATTTCGCAGTAAGTTCCAAAAGTACAGCCCGATGACGATACCAAAGAACAGCTGTATGAATAATACGATTCCTGTCCAGCTCAATCGGTGCTCCCTCCTTCATCTATCTTATGTATTGGTTTCTGTCTGCTAGTATTTCCTAGAGCTGGACGGAATAAACACGTCTTCCACGATAAATAAAAAACTCCTGAATCAAAATGATTCAGGAGCGAGACTTCTCTTATGCAGATGTTTTAGTATCCTTGTTGACGACTGTGCCATCCTTTAACACAAGACGCGGCGGCTCACCATCAGCAACCGTTGCACCAGTGATGACACATTTTTCAATATCATCACGAGATGGAAGGTCAAACATGACATCAAGCATGATGCCTTCAATGATCGAGCGAAGACCACGAGCTCCTGTTTTACGCTCAATTGCCTTTTTCGCAATTTCGCTAAGAGCATCTTCTTCAAATTCAAGCTCTACATCGTCAAGCTCAAGCATTTTTGTATATTGCTTAACAAGCGCATTTTTAGGCTTCGTCAAGATTTCTACAAGTGCTTTTTCATCTAACGGCTCTAGGCTTGCAATAACCGGCAGACGACCGATGAATTCTGGAATTAAACCGAAGCGAAGCAAGTCTTCTGGCAGTACTTTTGATAGAAGGACTTCTTTTTCAAGATCTTCGACTTTATTTTCCGCACCGAATCCAATTACTTTTTGACCTAAGCGGCGTTTGATGATTTGCTCAATCCCGTCAAAGGCTCCTCCACAAATGAAGAGGATGTTCGTCGTATCAATTTGAATGAATTCTTGATGCGGATGCTTACGTCCACCTTGAGGCGGTACACTAGCGACTGTTCCTTCAAGAATTTTCAAAAGGGCTTGCTGGACGCCTTCCCCAGATACATCGCGAGTGATAGAAGGGTTTTCTGATTTTCTTGCTACTTTATCGATCTCATCGATGTAGATAATGCCTTTTTCCGCTTTTTCTACATCATAATCCGCTGCCTGGATCAGCTTTAGTAAAATATTCTCTACGTCTTCACCAACATAACCCGCTTCAGTTAATGATGTTGCATCTGCGATCGCAAATGGAACATTTAAAATACGTGCAAGTGTTTGAGCAAGTAATGTTTTACCGCTTCCTGTTGGTCCAATCATAGAAATATTACTTTTCGAAAGCTCAACATCATCAATCTTGCTGTTGGAATTGATCCGTTTGTAGTGGTTATACACCGCTACAGCTAAGGATTTTTTCGCATTGTCTTGTCCGATGACATATTCATCAAGAATCTCCCGAATTTCATGAGGCTTCGGAACATCCTTGAATTCAACTTCTTCCTCTGTGCCGAGCTCTTCTTCAACTATTTCCGTGCAAAGCTCGATACATTCATCACATATATATACGCCAGGTCCTGCGACCAGTTTACGCACTTGATCTTGCGTTTTTCCGCAAAACGAGCATTTTAATTGACCTTTTTCCTCGTTGAATTTAAACATTCTTTCACCCCTTATTCTTCTTCACTTGCCTGTAGCTAACAGTCAGCTACCTTTCTGGGTCCAGTATGTATGCATTTTACCATACTTTCCTAAAAGACGGTAACGATGTGTTTCTAACACTGCACATTGAGATATGTATGACAGAAAGATGCGACTTACACTATCGTTTCCAAAAGAAGCGATGATAAGTCAAAAATTGTACAAAACAAGGCACGAGTCACTCGCGCCCTGTTTTATTATTATGCACCATATTAACGGTTTTCTACAAGAAAATCAATTGCTTTACGAACTTTTAGATCTTCTTTCATTGCTTCAGTAGATCCGATCGCTTGTTTGATATTTTCAATTGGCATGTTGTATGCTTCAGCCATTTTTGAAAGTTCTTCTTCCACTTCTTCGTCAGACACTTGTAAGTTTTCTGCAGCAGCAATTGCTTCAAGTGTTAGGTTAGATTTTACGCGTTTAGCAGCATCTTCTTTCATTTGCTCTTTCAGCGCATCTTCATCTTGTCCAGAGAATTGGAAGTAAAGCTCAAGGTTCATTCCTTGCATTTGAAGACGTTGTTCGAATTCTTTCATCATGCGGTCTAGCTCAGTGTCAACCATCGCTTGTGGGATGTCAACTTCCGCATTTTCAGAAGCTTTCGCAACTAGCTCTTCACGAAGTTTTCCTTCTGCTTCGTTTTCTTTTGCTTCTTCAAGACGTTTCTTCGTTTTTTCAGTTAACTCAGCAAGCGTTTCTACTTCTTCATCAACATCTTTAGCGAACTCATCGTCAAGTGCTGGAAGTTCTTTTGCTTTGATTTCATGAATTTTCACTTTGAATACAGCTGGTTTACCTGCAAGGTCTTCAGCATGGTATTCTTCTGGGAATGTAACTTCTACGTCTTTTTCAGCGCCAGCTTCAAGACCAACTAATTGCTCTTCGAAACCAGGAATGAATGAACCAGAACCTACTTCAAGAGAGTAGTTCTCAGCTTTTCCGCCTTCGAATGCTTCTCCATCAACGAATCCTTCGAAATCAAGAACAACTGTATCGCCGTTTTCGATTGCGCCTTCTTCTTTGACAACAAGCTCAGCTTGACGGTTTTGCATGCCTTTAAGCTCTTCTTGTACATCTTCATCAGTAACAGCTGTGTCGTCTTTTTCTACGTTAAGACCTTTGTAGTCACCAAGTTTTACTTCAGGCTTCACTGTTACTTTTGCAGTGAAGATTAAGTTTTCGCCTTTTTCGATTTTCTCAACATCGATTTCAGGGCGGTCAACTGGCTCGATACCAGCTTCGTCGATTGCTTTTGGATATTCAACCGGAAGAAGAATATCTAATGCATCTTGATAAAGAGATTCTACACCAAAACGCTGCTCGAAAAGACCACGTGGTACTTTCCCTTTACGGAATCCAGGGATCGATACTTGCTTAACCACTTTCTTAAATGCATCATCAAGTGCTTTGTTAAATGTTTCAGCGTCAACTTCTACAGTTAGTACGCCTTCGTTACCTTCTTGTTTTTCCCATTTTACTGACATGTGTGTTTCCCTCCAAAAATCTATTCAGATTGTGCGTTGCTCCATTCTAAAGCATCATAAAGACTTCGTCCAATCAAAAACCACGCACTCCGCTAAGAAGCTTGCATTATGTATACAACATTTGACTTGATTATACATATCGTCTTTCAACCGTTGGAATCTGACAACTGCACTATATATGCACAAATACAACCATTATATTATAACATAACAAGTCCGTCTTTCAACTAAATCGACAAATTACAAATAAGAAATTTCTTCAATATCTTTCAGCATTGTGCAAGCTTCTCTCAGCTCTCGTTCGTTAAATTCATACAATAGATGCAATTCTTCGAGTTCAATCTCAATTCCATGCATTTCATAGCCTACTTTATGAAGTGCCGCTGCCCAAAGACTCGGATCTGTGTATTTAGGAAGAAATGGATACAACACAAATAAGTGCCGGCGCCATAACTCTTCCACGGCTTGGTAAAGGGTCGGATTCTCATTGCCGAGCGTGTCATCAAGCATACGAAGGACTTGCTGAAGGAGCGGCATCTGCTCTGGCTTTACAGCCTCAGAAGGAATAAGGGTTAAAGAATCACCGAATTTTGTCACATGAACCGGTTTTGCCACATCATGATCTGCCAGAAGCTGCAGGATCATTGATTTGACCAAAGGGTTCCCATCAGGATTTTGTAAGATTGTATTTAATAGACCCATATGCGGTGTAATATTCCGGTCTTTCAATGAATGAATGAACTGGACCTGTTCTTCCGGACGCTTCAGCATATCATCTATGTTGACCTCACTTCCGGCGTCCTCATCTTCATCTAAAATCTCTTCAGGTGAGTCGATCATTTTTCTGCTAAATTCGAGCAGCTTGTAAAAATGCTCCGCGCTTTCTGCCGGAAGATGGTTTTCCTCGAGCACAGCCTCAATCGTCTGTTTGACTTCTTCATATTCTTTCAGCTGAATGAGGATCGTCATATACACTTGGAGCACAGTGAAATAGTGGCCATATCCTTCATGCAACATTTTTTCACAAACACGCTTTGCATCCTGCAGCTCACCCAGCTCCAGAAAACAAATGGCCATTCCGAGGTGAATATCGGATTCTTCATCGTCATCGTACGATTTAGCTTCTGAAAACAAGTGAAGCGCCTCTTGATACTGCTTATCTTTTAATGCTGCCATTCCTTTTTCAATCAGTCTTTCTTTCAGACCAGGAAACAAAATGACATTATCTTTCTTCTTGTCATGCTTCATGCTTACGTTCCTTTCGGGCGCATATTTTTTATCAGTTTACCAACGAAGATTAGTAAACACAAGTAACGAGAGGTTTTCATGCAAAAAAGAAGCCGTCACACCTCGGGCGGACAGCTTCTCGTTGCTTAAGCGCGCAGCCAGCTGCTGCGCTTTTCTTCAAATGCTTGAATGTCATCTTCTAGAAGTAATGTTAATGAAATCTCATCATAACCATTTAGGAGCATTTCTCTCCAGTGAGGGTCGACTTGAAAAGGGGTGATATTCCCTTCATGATCTTCTATCTGCTGTTTTTCAAGATCAACCGTCATCTCATACCCTTTGTTCTCATATGACGCAGCGAAGGTTTTCCACACATCATAATCAAGGCGAATCGGAAGCATCCCATTTTTAAAGCAGTTTTGATGAAATATATCTGCGAATGATGGTGCGATGACAATTTTAAAGCCATAATCATCAAGCGCCCAAGGAGCATGTTCCCTAGATGATCCGCAGCCAAAGTTCTCCCCTGCGATCAAAATGGATGCTCCTTCATAGATCGGCTGATTTAGTTCGAAATCTGGATTTGGGCTGCCATCGGCTAAATAACGCCAGTCGAAAAAGGCAAAGCGGCCATATCCTGTTCGTTCGATTCTTTTTAAAAATTGTTTCGGAATAATTTGATCTGTATCTACATTGATACGGTTAAGCACAGCGGCTTTTCCTTTATGAGTGACTAAAGGCTCCATCTATGACAACTCCTTACACGACTGTTTTCTCTTGATTAAACTTCCTGACATCGACAAAGCGGCCATGTATCGCAGCCATTGCAGCCATTGCCGGGCTGACAAGATGCGTTCTCGCACCCTTCCCTTGACGCCCTTCAAAGTTACGGTTTGATGTGGACGCGCAGCGTTCGCCCTCCGGTACCACATCGTTATTCATACTAAGACACATACTGCAGCCAGATTCTCTCCATTCAAATCCTGCTTCAAGGAAGATTTCATGAAGACCTTCTTCTTCTGCTTGCAATTTGACACTTTGAGAGCCAGGCACCACAATCGCTCTGACATGATCTGCTACTTTTTGTCCTTCAATCATAGAAGCAGCTTGGCGTAAATCAGTCATTCTTGAGTTCGTACATGAGCCGATAAAGACATGCTCAATCGTAATATCTTCTATACGCTGATGCGGGTGGACACCCATGTATTCGTAAGCACGAATTGCTTCTTTTTGATCATCTTCTTGTGCAAAGTCCTCAGGTCCTGGGATTGATGCATCCACAGGCAGTACCATTCCTGGGTTAATTCCCCACGTAACCATTGGTGAAATCTTATTTCCATCTAACACAATGGTTTTATCGTAGGTTGCACCTGGATCTGTTCTAAGTTCTTCCCATTCTTTAATAGCTGCTTCGAAATCCTCGCCCTGCGGTGCATATTTGCGGCCGCGGCAATATTCAAAGGTGACTTCATCAGGTGCAATCAATCCTGCTCTCGCGCCTGCTTCAATCGACATATTACAAACAGTCATCCGCTCATCCATTGTCATGTTTCTGAATACTTCCCCAGTGTATTCAATGACATAACCTGAACCGAACTTCACGCCGTGTGCACCAATGACGGCTAAAATGACATCTTTGGCGGTTACCCCTTTTTGAAGCTTTCCGTCTACTCTAATTTCTAGCGTTTTCGGACGCTGCTGCCAAAGTGTTTGTGTAGAAAGTACATGTTCAACCTCACTTGTACCGATCCCAAAGGCAAGTGCACCAAACGCGCCGTGAGTTGATGTATGACTATCTCCACAAACGATTGTTTTCCCCGGAAGTGTCAATCCAAGCTCCGGTCCAACGACATGGACGATCCCCTGGTCAACACTGTGGAGATCAGCAAGACGAACGCCAAATTCCGCACAGTTGCGCTCTAAGGCACTCACTTGCTTTTTAGCAATCTCATCTTTAATCACAAATCGATTCACAGTTGGGATGTTGTGATCCATCGTCGCAAACGTGTTTTGAGGTCTTCTCACCTTGCGCCCTTTTTGTCTTAATCCTTCAAATGCTTGAGGTGATGTCACTTCATGCACCAAGTGCAGATCAATATATAAAAGGTCTGGTTTCCCCTCGCCGCTTTTGACTACATGCTGATCCCATATTTTTTCGATGATTGTTCGAGGCATAACCCTTTTCCTCCCTCTATCTAATTCCACAAGATTCTATTTACACAATGGTTTGCACGCGCTGCTTGAGTGCGTCTACAACCGCATTAGTGATTTCTTCAGTCGTTTGATAAGTTCCCTCTTTTGCTGCTAAATCTTTTGTTCGTTTGCCAGAGGCAAGAACAGCTTCGACAGCTTCTTCTATTGCAGCCGCTTCTTCTTCTAATGCAAAGGATGTTCTAAGCAAGCTTGCTGCTGATAAAATGGTTGCCAGAGGGTTTGCAACGTTTTGCCCCGCAATATCGGGTGCTGAACCATGAATTGGCTCATATAAATGAAGGCCAGTGCTTGATAAACTAGCAGATGGCAGCATGCCGAGTGATCCAGTAATCATAGAAGCTTCGTCACTTAAAATATCACCGAACATATTCTCCGTCACAATGACATCAAATTGAGCGGGCTTGTAAATCAGCTGCATGGCAGCATTGTCGACGAGCATATGCTCAAATTCAACTTCTGGATATTGAGCAGCAACTTCTTCTACTGCATCCCGCCATAGTTTACTAGAAGCAAGGACATTCGCTTTATCCACAGACGTCACTTTTTTCCGTCTTGTTAAGGCCATGTCGAACGCTTCTTTTAATACGCGGACAATTTCTTCCTTTGTATAAAGGAGCGTATCAACGGCAGCTTCTTTTCCTTCATCATCCGTATAGCGTTCGCTTGGTTCACCAAAATAGAGACCGCCTGTTAATTCACGAACGATGACGAAATCGACTCCATTAATATGATCCTGTTTTAACGGAGATGCCTCGCTTAAGCTATCGAACACCTTTACAGGCCGGATGTTGGCAAATAAGTCCAACTGCTTACGAATGGCGAGCAGGCCTTTTTCTGGACGAAGCTCTGGCGGGTTTTGATCCCACTTTGGTCCACCGACTGCTCCTAATAAAATCGCATCAGAGCCTTTGCATACATCTACTGTTTCCTTTGGAAGCGGGTTGTTTTTTTCATCTATTGCGATACCGCCAATAAGCGCAGTTTCGAATTCGAATTCGTGCTTAAATTGAGCCGCTGTCTCTTGAAGGACTGCGACTGCAGATGTCACGACTTCCGGTCCGATTCCATCGCCGGGCAAAAGTGCAATTTTCTTTTTCATGAGAACCTTCCTCCTTTCCTATGAAATCGCGTGATGTTTCTCAATTTCAATCAGATTTGATTTGAAGATTAAATGTCTGTTCACTGCATTGACGTAAGCTTTTGCCGATGCTTCAAGTACATCTTGCGCTACACCGCGTCCTGCTGTTTCTTTTCCTTCTATTGAAACAGTGACATATACTTCTGCTAGTGCATCTCTGCCTTTTCCATTTGATTGAATGCGGTAGTCCAGCAAATGAATTCTTTCTTCCATACAGCGCTCAAGCGTATTGTACACAGCCTCTACACTGCCTGCACCTGTAGCTGCTTCTTGGATGACTTCCTGTGTTTCTTGATTTTTCAGAGAAACCGTTGCTGTTGGCATTTGTTCTGTTCCATAGTGCACTTGCAGACTTTCAAATTCATAGCCAATTTTCCGATCTGCTACTTTTTCTTCTAATATAATAGAGATCAAGTCATCATCTGTAATTTCTTTCTTCTTCTCTGTCAAGTTCTTAAAAGTCTCAAAGAATTTATTGATTTCGTCTTCCGTTAGTTTAAAGCCTAGTGTTTTCATGCGGTCTTTAAACGCGTGTCTTCCGGAGTGTTTTCCAAGGACAAGCACATCTGTTGTCACGCCGACAAGCTCTGGAGAAATAATTTCATAGGTTGTTTTTTCTTTGAGGAAACCATCTTGGTGAATACCTGATTCATGTGCAAATGCGTTGTTTCCAACGACTGCTTTATTACGCGGCACAATCATTCCTGAGTATTTGCTCACTACATCACTTGTACGCTTAATTTCATTCAATTGAATCGTTGATTCGACCTGGTAAAAGTCTTTTCGAATATGAAGAGCTACTGCAATTTCTTCTAACGCGGCATTTCCAGCGCGCTCGCCAATTCCGTTGACAGCCGTTTCAATTTGATCTGCTCCATTTTCAATAGCAGCAAGTGAGTTTGCTACAGCCATTCCTAAATCATCGTGACAGTGAGCAGACAAGTTGACGCGGTCGATATTTGGAACGTGTTCCTTCATATATTTAAAGATGTTTCCGTACTCTTTTGGCGCTAGGTATCCAACTGTATCTGGCAAGTTAATGACACTCGCCCCAGCGTCAATGACCTTTTCTACAATTTCTGCTAAGAAAGCAAGATCTGTACGGCACGCATCTTCTGCTGACCATTGGACAACTGGAAAACGTTCTTTCGCATATTTCACCATTGCGACAGCCTGTTCTACGACTTCTTCACGTGTTTTCTTTAGTTTATGCTTCAGGTGAATATCAGAAGTGGCAATAAAGACATGAAGCCTTGGCTCCACTCCATCTTTTAATGCTTCCCATGCAGCATCAATGTCACCTTTCACACATCGTGCAAGACCAGCAACAGAACAGTTTTTAATCGTTCTTGCAATTTCTTGTACGCCTAAGAAATCCCCTCGGGATGAAGCGGGAAATCCCGCTTCAATGATATTAACCCCAAGGCGCTCAAGCTGCTTTGCAATGATTAGCTTTTCTTGTGCATTTAAGTTCACTCCTGGTGATTGCTCTCCATCCCGAAGTGTTGTGTCAAAAAAATTAATTTTCCGCACCGACGCTCACCGCTTCCTTTTTCTTTCCTTGTTTAACGAAAGGCATCATTTCACGAAGCTTTCTACCAACGATTTCAATTTGGTGCTCATTTTCATTTGCATTGATCGCATTGAAACGTGGACGATTCACTTGGTTTTCAACAATCCATTCTTTTGCAAATGTTCCGTTTTGGATATCAGTCAAAACAGCTTTCATTGATTCTTTTACTTTTGCATCCACAACGCGTGGTCCTGATACGAAGTCACCCCATTGTGCTGTATCAGAGATTGAATATCTCATGCCTTCTAATCCTTCTTCATACATAAGGTCAACGATCAATTTTAGTTCATGCAGACACTCGAAGTATGCAAGCTCTGGCTGATAACCAGCTTCTGTTAACGTTTCGAATCCTGCTTTTACTAGTGAAGTAAGGCCTCCACAAAGAACTGCCTGCTCACCGAATAGATCCGTTTCTGTTTCTTCTTTAAATGTTGTTTCAAGAACGCCCGCTCTTGCTCCGCCGATCGCTTTCGCATAAGCAAGTGCTTTGTCTTTCGCTTGGCCAGATACATCTTGATAGATAGCAAATAGGGCAGGTACACCAGCGCCTTGCTCATATGTTCTTCTCACAAGATGTCCTGGACCTTTTGGAGCTACAAGATACACATCTACGTCACTTGGAGGAACAATTTGATGGAAGTGAACGTTGAATCCGTGTGCGAATACAAGTGAGTTGCCAGCTTCTAATTGATCTTTGATTTCTTCATCATATACTTTCTTTTGCTGCTCATCTGGAAGTAGTACCATCACGACGTCTGCTTGTGCTGCTGCTTCTTTTACTGTGAATACTTGATGGCCGTCTTCTTGTGCTTTTGTATAAGATCCGCCTTTTCTTACGCCGACGATCACATCTACGCCGCTTTCTTTTAAGTTCAATGCATGTGCATGACCTTGTGAACCGTAACCAATGATTGCTACCTTTTGACCATTTAATACGTTTTCTTGAATATCACCGTTATAATATACTTTTACCATTTGACTCTCTCCTTTTGTTTAGACAATTGAAATTGTTTTATTTGTTTGCGGCTTTTGCTGATTATCTCTCGCAAAGGCCGTGGTGCCAGTTCTGGCGACTTCTTTAATGCCGTATGGCTTAAGTAATTCAATGAGTGCTTCAATTTTTGAAGACTCACCTGTCACCTGAATGACGACACTCTCTCTGCTCACATCTACAATAGAAGCTCTAAACGGTTCAATGACCCCCGTGATCTCCATTCTAGATGCTGGTGCAGATACGACTTTTATCAAAGCCAGCTCTCGCTGAACGATTGATTGGTTTGTAATGTCTGTTACTTTCAGAACATCGATTTGTTTGTTCAGCTGTTTTGTCAGCTGCTCGATGTCTTTCTCCTGGTCTACATGGACGACGAACGTGATGCGTGATACATCTTGAATCTCAGAATGGCCGACCGTAATGCTTTCAATGTTGTAGTGTCTTTTAGTAAAGAGGCCTGTGATTCTGTTCAGTACGCCTGATCGATTTAATACAGTCAACACAATAATTCTTTTCAAGGTTTCACCCCCACCATCTCATGAAGTCCTTTCCCCGGTGCTACCATCGGGAATACTTTTTCATCTCGCGCTACATTGACATCGATGAAAACAGGCTCTCTAGAGGTTAAGGCTTCTTCAAGCTTTTCTTTCGCCTCTTCGTCTGATGAGATTCTGATTCCTTTAATGCCATAAGCTTCAGATAATTTGACGAAGTCTGGCTGCTCTGAAAATTTAGAATGTGAGTAGCGTTCTTCGTAGAAAATTTCTTGCCATTGTCTTACCATTCCAAGGCTGTGATTATTGAGTACAATCACTTTGACTGGAAGGTTCAGCTCACGGATAACGGCAAGTTCTTGCAGGGTCATTTGGAAACCTCCGTCTCCTAAAATCGCCACAACAGTTGCCTCTTGATCAGCCAGCTGAGCGCCGATGGCTGCTGGTAATCCGAAGCCCATTGTGCCAAGACCTCCAGATGTGACCCACTTATCTGCATTTTCAAATGGATAGAACTGTGCCGCCCACATTTGATGCTGTCCGACATCAGTTGCGACAATGGCTTCACCTTTTGTGAATTGATGAATGTATTCAATCAGCTTTTGAGGCTTAAAGCCTTCTGCTTCGTTTTCAACGTACCAGAGTGGATATTCTTCCTTCCACTGATCTAATTGGTTTTTCCATTCGTCTGCATCTGCTTGTTTCCCGTCTTGCTTGATCAGTTCTTCAAGAACGAGCTTACTGTCGCCAACAACTGGGATATGGGTATGAATGTTCTTGCCGATTTCCGCTGGGTCAATGTCAATATGAGCGACCTTCGCATGCTTCGCAAAATGATTGAGGTTGCCTGTTACCCTGTCATCAAATCTTGCTCCGATTGAAATGAGCAGATCACATTGATGAAGAGCCATGTTCGCTGCATATGTGCCATGCATACCAGCCATCCCTAGGAAAAGAGGGTGCTTTGCCGGGAATCCGCCAAGTCCAAGCAGTGTATGAGCGACTGGGATTTGCTGCTGCTCTACATACTGTCTTAATTCTTCAGATGCTTTGCCATGAAGTACGCCAGCTCCTGCTAGAATGACTGGTTTCTTCGCTCTGCTGACAGCTTCTACTAATTTGCGAATTTGCAAATAGTTCGGCTCTACTTTTGGCTGATAACCAGGTAAATCAATTGGCTGATCATATTCAAACGTTCCTTCAATGCCTGCGACATCTTTTGGAATATCAATCAAAACTGGACCAGGTCTGCCTGTTGTTGCGATATGGAATGCCTCTTTAATGACACCCGGTAATTCCTCTGGATTTCTTACCTGGTAGCTGTGCTTTGTAATTGGCATTGTGATGCCGAGTACATCCGCTTCTTGGAATGCATCCGATCCAATGACTGACGTTGCCACCTGCCCTGTGAATACAACAAGGGGAAGTGAATCAATCATCGCATCTGCAATTCCTGTGACAAGGTTTGTCGCTCCAGGTCCTGATGTGGCAATGACCACACCCGGTTTACCAGATACTCTTGCGTATCCTTCTGCTGCGTGAATCGCTCCCTGCTCATGTCTTGGCAGGACATGAAATAAACCAGAATCGTAAATTTTATCGTAGATTGGCAAAACTGCTCCGCCCGGATAGCCGAAAATGACTTCTACTTTTTCTCTTTTGAGTGCTTCAATTAACATGAGTGCACCGTTCATCGTTTGTGGTGCTTTTGATTTTTCCGTCTCCATTTGTACATTTGTCCCCATTTGATTTCCTCCTCTTCGTCTTGCTTCAGTCAAGTCCTTTCACCCTTTTCCATTCAAGATAGAGATATGAGACCATATAAAAAAGCCTTCTCACCCCACAATGACACTACTTTTCACTAGGTCAAAGGGGCGAAAAAGCTTTGTTTTTCGCGGTACCACCCTTGTTCACGGCAATCCTGCTGCCGTCTCATGGACATCTTTCGTCCATTTTGGTAACGAGTGAGCAATGTCACTCGGTCTGCCCTACTATCATTTCAAGCAGACACTCAGAGGTGAGTTCACTTTAGAAAGTAACACCGGTTTCCAGCTAGCACCGGCTCTCTGTAGATACTGACTCTAAAGCTACTAGTCCTCTTCAACGTTTATCGATATCTATTTAACTTGCATGAATGTTTTCATCTGCAAAAACGACTTTTTCTCCCTCTTCAACTACTCGCTTACGGAATTGTTCAAGAAGTTTGTTTGTGTGGAACCCAGGTTTTCCTTCACCGATTGTACGGCCGTCAACTTTTACAACGGCGATAACTTCGGCTGCGGTTCCTGTTAGAAATACTTCTTCAGCTGTATACACATCATGTCTTGTGAATGGTTCTTCTTTCACTTCGTAGCCTAAGTCTTCTGCAATCTCCATGATGGCATTTCTTGTAATGCCTTCAAGTGCGCCAATATAACCTGGCGGTGTAAAAAGCTTACCTTTTTTATAAATAAACACATTGTCTGCAGAACCTTCCGCCACGTACCCTTGATCGTTCAGCATCAGCGCTTCACTCACACCGGCCATATGGGCTTCGATTCGGACAAGAATGTTATTCAAATAATTTAATGATTTCACTTTTGGGCTAAGGACATCTGGACGATTTCGTCTTGTTGGAACCGTCACAATATCAATACCCGTTTCATATAGGTGCTTTGGAAAAATGGCCAGCGGCTCTACAATGATCACTGTATTGGCTCTCCCGCAGTTGTTAGGATCTAACCCAAGATCACCTGCTCCTCTTGAGACGACAAGGCGGATATAGGCATCCTTTAAGCCATTCCTTTCAACTGTATGAATCATTTTTTCCGTGAGTTCCTCAAGTGAATATGGAATGTTCAGCATAATGGATCTAGCGGAATCATACAGGCGGTCTAAATGTTCTTTCATTCGAAAGATATTTCCGTTATACACGCGAATCCCTTCGAAAACACCGTCGCCATATAAGAAGCCATGATCGTAAACTGAAATTTTCGCATCCTCTTTTTTCACGAGTTCATCGTTTAAAAAGATCCACTGTTCCTTTTGGTCTTCCATTTTCAGTGAGCACCCTCTCTTTCAAACAAAAAGTAGTTGAATTTTCAGACACTTTATATTGAAGTGTCTTTCGCTTGCACTGCGTGTTTGTTTAGCTTTTGTTGAACCCATCTTACGCCGCTTTCCATACAGTGTCAACAGCATTTTTAAAATTATTAGACAATTTAGACTAATCAAAATTAAATGTATACGCTTACACCTTTGCTAGACAAGGAATGAAAAAACTTAAAATTTTTTGTATTTTTTCTTCAATTTATTTACTTTACATGAACGGTTTTCTTTTGAGAAAACTTTTGTGATATTTTTTCACAACATTTTTGATGAATATTGTGAGATTTCTTTGACTTTGTTTTTCTTTTGGCATGCCTTTCTAAAGCGTTTTCCTATGAATTTATGATAGAATGAGAGCATCTAATAGAAGGAGGGCAATACATGGCTAACATCAGAGGTTATATCGGTACGTATACAAAGGGAGACAGTAAAGGTGTTTATACGTTTACATTAAATACGGACAAGCAGCAGATTGAGCAAGTAGAAGTTGCTGCTGAACTTGAAAATCCTACATATTTAACCGTGTCAGAGGATCAAAAGTTTGTTTATGCTGTTGTGAAAAAAGGATCACAGGGCGGCCTTGCTGCGTATCAAATTGATTCAACAACAGGCAGACTTCACTTCATCAACCAAGAGCTTGCCGATGGAGCTTCTCCTTGCCACGTCAGCGTGGACAGTCAAACGAAAACGGCGTATACAGCGAACTATCATAAAGGGACAGCAGAGATGTATGAAATCGATGCTGAAAACGGCTCAGTGATCCGCACGCTCTCACAAGCGCAGCATGAAGGAACTGGCCCTAACGAAGATCGTCAGGAAAAGCCACACACCCACTTTATGGGTCTCACGCCAGATGAACAATTTGCAGTGGCTGTTGACCTTGGAACAGATGGAATTTATACGTATAAGAAAGAAGACGGCAAACTTGAGCTTGCTCATACATTCGAAACAAAGCCAGGCAGCGGACCTCGTCATATTACATTCCACCCAACGAAACCTGTGGCATATGTAATGACTGAGCTAAGCTCCGAGGTCATTGTGCTTCGTTACTTTGAGGATGGTCATTTTGAAGAGATCCAAACAATCGCGACCATTCCAAGCGATTTTACAGAGAACAATCAAGGCAGTGCCATTCATGTCTCTTCAGACGGCCAATTTGTTTATGCAGGAAATCGCGGTCATGACAGCATTGCGATTTTTAAAGCAGACGCTGACGGCCAACTAAGCCTTGTCGAGATTGCTTCTTCTGAAGGAAACTGGCCTAGAGATTTTGTGCTTGATCCAACAGAAGAATTCCTCGTCGGTTCAAACCAAGAATCTAGCAACCTTGTGTTATACAAACGCGACAAAGAAACAGGACGACTCACTGTCTTACAATCAGACATTACCGTCCCTCATCCAGTTTGCGTGAAATTTTTAGGGTAAAGAAAAAAAGCCTCCAATAACGGAGGCTTTTCTTTATGCAGATGGCATACCGCCATCCTCGAGCTTTTGATCAATCAAAGACGTATCGGTTTTTTCGCCGAACCATTTTGACAGTCTGTCTTTTGCTTTCCCTTTCACATCATCATCAATGTACATCGATACTTGAAGCAGAGCAAATGTGATGGCTCCTAAATCATCTGTATAGCCGACACCAATCAATGTATCAGGAATGAGATCAAGTGGAAGGATAAAGTAGCCGAGTGCTCCAATAATCAAGGTCTTTGCTTTGACCGGCACTTCGGGTTTTTGCAATGTATAGTAAAGTAATAGCACAGCATAGACAAGAGAGACACCAGCTTTTTGTGCCGTCTTTTTTAACTTTTCCCAAAAGGCATGATCATTAAAATGCTTCTTCGAACGCTTTAATAGTTCTTTTTTCTCAGAACGATTCATCATATCGCCTCCATCTACAGCATAGCCCTTTTCCCTTAGTTATACAAGATATCCGCTGATTCGACAAACAAAAAGCAGCAGAAAGCTGCTGCATTCTACTGCTCTTTGTAAAACTTTTCAATTGCTTTATCGATGTAAACCCATCCTTTATAAGACACATGAATCGTATCTTTAAAGAAATATGGATCGTACTCATGCTTAGTCAAATCTGCGACTTCATACCCATTATCTCGAATTTGACGATTGATTTTTTCATAATAACCTGTACGGCCTTCTTTCGGAAAACCGGTGTAATCATACCATTTTCCGTTGACAGGAATTGTCACAAACAAAGGCTTCGCCCCTGCCTGTTTTAAAATATCCAGCATGATCTGAAAATCTTTGTATTCTGGTGATTCCGCATAAGAATGGCCTTCACGGGAATCCTTCATCTTTTTCATGATCGGTTTCAGCTTGTGGTCAAACAGTTTTTGATTAATATAAAACGGGTTGTCCCCTGCTCTTTTCGCACCAAAAATGCTCGCTTCTTTTTCAAGCTCAGCCCATGTTTTTCC
This sequence comes from Bacillus sp. FSL R5-0712, assembly GCF_038593285.1. Lineage (NCBI taxonomy): Bacteria > Bacillati > Bacillota > Bacilli > Caryophanales > Bacillaceae > Bacillus > Bacillus sp. FSL R5-0712. Next base: position 2,521,870 of record NZ_CP151981.1, read on the forward strand.
TTTGACTGAAGGAGACGGTTGAAGCTTGCGCTCATGCCCCGATCCAATCGTATAGTACATGTCTTTCTTTTGAAGCATGCCATAGTACATTTTCGCAATAGGAGAAATCGCGCCATAAGCGAACTTGTTCCCAGATAACTCTGCTTTAAAAAGCTCTGTAATCACCATGTCATTTTTGACTGCTTTAAACTTCATGATTCTTTTGATGAGCTCTTTTTTCACAGTTGGATCAATTTCTTTATTATAGGCGAGATTAAGTGCTTGAAGCGCTGAATAGTTAGGTGCAAAGTGATTCTCGTCAGATCCCCATTTCACAAACCACTGCGGGGACACGATAAATACAAGCTTCTTCCCTTTTAATTCATCCATATGCGCTGCAAAGTTCATCGCATGAATTAATGATTGCGATCCACCTTTTCCAATAAGATAAGGTGTAAACCCTTGAGGATTCTCATGAAAGAAATTCGAAGGGTGATATGGATCAAAACGTGATAGTTCAGAAGATCCATAGATCGGCAAATAAGTTGGATCTTTTAGCATTTCATCTTGTAAATAGAGCCCTTGGAACATCCCTGGATCTAATTCTGTGGCTGACTTTTGTAATTTGTCTTTTGGGATCAGGTGTGAGAGCCATGCATTTGGTACAAGAAGAACACCAATGAATAGAACAGCCGCTAAAATAAGCGGCCCAAAAAAACGCTTTTTCATTACTTCATCTCTGCCAGCTGCTCAGCAATATGATTCGGCGTATCCCACACATCACGATCGAATTCTGTAATCGGAACAGTAATTCCGAGTTGACTTTCAATTGCCATAAGCAGTTCTACTGTACCAAATGAATCAAGAAGACCTTCTTCAAAAATCGCAATCTCTGGATTTTCTTTCACAACGTCGTCCTGACAAACCTCTGCAATAATACCGTATACTTGATTTTTAAATTCCATAATTTTCTACTCCCTTAATCATTAATGATGAAATGGTTTTCCTGAAAAAATATAAAATCCGAAACAAATCACATGGAATGTAATAATGATCGACACAACCATTGTGACCTTATTATCCGGCCACCACTTGTGCTTTTTATTCCATTTCTCAAATAAATTGTAACCGGACATGACAACTGCATGATATAGTCCGTAAATAATATATTGAAGGGCAAGACCATGCCAAGCACCCATCAATAGAAAGAGGACAAAGTACCCAATATTTGATACAGCCATTCGGTTCTTGATCCACTTCTTTTTAGTCATAAAGAACACAAATCTCATAAACACGTAGTCTCTGAACCAGAAGGACAGGGACATATGCCAGCGATTCCAGAAGTCTTTAATGTTTCGGCTGATAAACGGTTTATTAAAGTTCTCTGGTGATTTAATGCCCATAATATAACTCACACCTACAGCAAATGCTGTATATCCAGCAAAGTCAAAGAACAAATACATGCTGTAAGCATACATATACGTTAACTGCTGAACAAAGTGACTGCTGCTAATATGATGAATATTCATCAGAATATATGTGTGAATTAGATAACCAATAATGAACTTATATAAGAAGCCAATGAAAATTTTATGAATACCGGCATATAGAAGATCACTGTATGCTTCCTTTTCAGGCGGTGTATCCATATCTTTTTCAAATCGGCGGTAACGGTCAATCGGACCTGATGAAATCGTCGGGAAAAAGACAATGAAATAGACCAAACGGTGAATCGGAATTTTCTTCTTAATCAAGCCGTCTCTTGTCTCGATAATTAACTGAACACCTTTAAATGTTAAGTACGAGATCCCCAAAAAGCTCAGCCAGTTCATTGGCGGCGGCTGGTGCGGCTGATGAGTTAAAAAGAACGGTAAAATCTTAGACAGCACAAGCGGCAAAATAGATGCCACCACTGCTGCATAGAAAACAGATGCCTGATTCGCCTTTAACCTGTATGCAAGGTACAGGCGGATGATGAAGACTTGCCACACCGTGAACAAGAAGAGCAGCAGCGCGCCATGGGCATCCTTTGAGAAAATAAGTGCCAGCGCCACAACCGTTGCAAACATGTTGTAGCCCTGCATTCTTTTGCCGCGAAGACCAAGAATGATCGTCGGCAAAAGAAGAATACCAATTAGAATGAAGAAAAAGAATGAACTAAACGGAATCATAGAAGAACCTCTTTCGCGATTCTCTTACGGTCAACCTTCCCGTTTGGCGTCATGTACAGCTGCTCAAGATAGACAAACTTTCTTGGGATCATGTACGCTGGCAGTGAATCCGCCATTTCTTTCTTAATCGCGCTTGTCAGCTGATACTCTTTTTCAAATGAATGAGCTGCTGGAACAATCGCTGCAATCAAGTACTCAACATGACCGTTTGGCTGGAATGGCACAATCACACAAGCATTGACATAGGTTGTCTCGCTTACATGATATTCAATTTCTTCAAGCTCCATCCGGTATCCATGAAGCTTAATTTGATAGTCGAGACGGCCATGGCACGTAATTAAACCATCCTGCGCCACACCTGCGTCACCTGTACGGTAAGCAGGACGTCCTTCGTATTCAAAGAACACTTTATCTGTCAAGGCTTGTTCACCTAAGTAGCCTCTCGTGACGCTTGGCCCCACGATGACAATTTCTCCTTTTTCACCATCAGGAAGTGTCTTGCCTTCTTCATCTAAAATGACGATGTCTGTATCAGGTTTGGCATAGCCGACTGGTAAAGAATCGTGCTGATCAAGAATCTCCTGCGTGACTTCAATCGATGTGATCGCAACAGTTGCTTCAGTTGGACCATACGTATTAAAGACCTGCGCCTTTGGAAAACGCTCCAGAAGTGCACTTGCTACAGCTACAGGAAGCGCCTCACCGCAGAACAAGAAAACTTTCAGCTCTGGTAAAAGCTCTCCTGTAAAGGAAGGGTCCATTAAGCACATTTGCACAAAGGATGGTGTTGATGTCCACACTTCAACGTCAGATTGACCAAGTGCTGCAAACATATCCTTTGGCTTATTGACAAGATCTTTTACTAAACAGTAAAGCGTGCCGCCTGATTGAAGCGCTGGATAGAGATCCATCACTGATAAGTCAAAAGAAAATGGTGCTTGATTTAAGAATGTGCGTCCCTCACCAATTGGGAAATCCCGGCACATCCACTCTGTAAAGCTTTCTAAATTATTGGCGGTTACCTGAACGCCCTTCGGTTTTCCGGTACTGCCAGACGTATAAATAATGTAGAAAACATCATCTTGTTGAACCCACTGCGTGGATGGCGGTGCTTCTTTTTCAAGTGCTAAAAGCGATGCCGCACTCTTCACTTCAATGTGCTCTTCTACATCTAATACATTCTGCTCATTTGCACATATCAATAGACTGGCTTTTGAGCTTTCAATGATTGAGACGATGCGCTCGACAGGTATCGAGATGTCGACCGGAATATAAGGTCTGCCTGATTTTACACTGCCTAAGAAAGAAATCAGCATCTCTGGCTCCATATGACCGTATACAATGACAGGTTCACTGCCAGTTGCAATTGCATCGATCGCACCAGCCATTTGGTCTGATAAATGCCAAAGCTCATCATATGTGATCGACGCATGTTGAGAAACAAATGCTGGCTGTGTTGGTTTCGTTTGCTGGTATTCATGAATCGTTTGTAATAGTTTCATAATTTAATCTCCAATTAAAAATCGTTGTAAATGAATGATCCCGTATTTGCTGTGTGGAATCCGTAAATAAAGAACAATAATAGCAAAATAAGTAAGTAAAAGCTTGTATATCCTATCCATTTTACAGACTTATTTTCTGATAGCTTTTTGAATAGCATATTGATAACCTCTTTTCTTTTGACACTTATAGAGACGCATGACTCAATCAAAGAGTTTCATATCAAACCATAAAATTTTTAAGAAATACTAAAAAAATGTCGAACCTTGGAACGTCTCTTTTGAGCAAAGCTGTCTTATTGTAACAAAGATTTAATACATTTGAAATGAAATCCGATCTTAAATTTGCCTTAAAATTGCTGAAAGCTGTCGAACTAACGCAAAAGCCACCTAGTTGGACTAGATGGCTTTGATGTCATTTACTTCTTATATTTATTGACTTCGAACATGAGAATGTTTTTAAACACCACATAATCCTTTTTACTTTCAAAAGGACCTTTGTTATTGTCATGCTCATCAATTTCATAAAAACCTGGTCCTTCTCCGGCATCACGCTTTTTGTACCAGGATAGGAAGGAGTTGACTTCTTTCATTGAGAGGTCATACTCTTTCTGTAAGCCATTGACCATTGTGATGATGAGAAGGGCATCGCCGTCTTCATCTGTTGTATCGTCTTTAGGCGGTGTGGTTGGTTCTGGGTCTTTGTCTCCTGGATTTGTAGAATCATCTTTTGGTGGTGTTGTCGGTTCTGGATCTTTGTCACCGGGTGTTTCTGTGTTGTTTGGAAGTTCCAGGTCTTTTAAGGAGATAGAGATGACCGATTTATAGTTTCTATCAGCTAATTGAGTAAAGTTATTGTTGGGTATTCTACCTCCTATGATATATAAAGTATCATCTATAATCACAGAAGAATGAGCAATACGCATATCGCTTTGCGGCGTATTCACATAAGATTTCTGTTCTGTATTAACGTCATAAAGATATTGATATTTTGGAGCAACTGCCGTAACTAATATATTTTCTTTATAATTAACAGCAGACAAATACTCCCCTTTAAATCCGTCTTTTTTTTCTGTCCACTTATTATTAGAAGGGTTGTATTCATAGATTATAGATTTTGTATTACCGGAAACTGCATAAAACTTCCCTTTCGAAACCACACTTGTAGCATTTTTAATTATTACACTTGGTTGTGGTTCTTTTACCCATTCGTGTGTGGTTACATTATAACTATAAAATTCATCTCCCCCACCTAGAACATAAATTTTGTTATCAATAGCTCCAGCCTGTACATTATATGCTCCTTTTAATGACTTAAACGGAACATTTTCTAACTTAGTCCATTCATCTTTTTTTGCATCATAAACTTCAAAGCTATTAAACTTTCTATCTTCAGATCCCCCTGCTATAACATAAATTTTGTTGCCAATTGTTACTGTTGCCGCCCCTCCCCTAGCAGTTGGCATTACACTTTTTTCAAACCATTTGTTCATGCTGGGATCATACATATAAGTTTGATCTGAATATCCTTTATTATAAGAACCTCCCCCTATAATATAGATGTTTCCGTCTACTACTCCTGTACTAGCACCAATTCTTGCCTCCGGTAAGTCCGCAAGCTTTTTCCATTCTGCAGTTGCAGCTTGTGCTACTTGATGTGATTGCAGAATAGCAAGTACAAACAAGATCATTACTAATAACCATTTTTTCAAGAATATCACTCCTTCAGATAGTCTTACTCTATATGTATCGGATTAAACTGTACATTTTCTACCACAAAATAGAAGTGAATTTAGAATAGTAGTGTTCTTCTCTAATTCACTTTCATATCACTCGCTACTTTTTACCTATTCATTACCTATTTTTATATTGTTAAAATAAAACATAATTATTTGAGAAGGGAGTGACTTCTTCTGGGCAAGATACTTGATGCAAAAGCACTAACCAGTGCCATGGACACAAGGGCAAAACACTACCAGGAACTCCGCGAACAAATGGTAGATTTAAAAAAGGCATTACAAGGTGTGGCCAACCTCGGTGACGACTTCACTGGGAAAGGTGCCGATAACATTAAAAGCTTTTATAAAGAGCTCGCCAGAAATGTAGACATGTTTATCAGCTTCATTGATAAGCAAAAAGCCTTTCATGAAGGTGTTTCTGGGACACTGGATGATACGAGCTTTGGCGGCGATACCTTTGTAGAAGAACACTTTTTAGACAACGCAGTACATATGGGCATCAAGAATGCCAAAAGCATTGTGAAAGATCAAAAAAAGGCACTCAAAACGATTTTTCAAGACATTGATGACCTCATTTCCCTAGAGGTATTTGATAGCCAAACCTTTGATGAAAAAATAGAAGATGCGGAAGATGAACGAAAAAAGACGGTCAAAGAACTAAGAGAGCTTGATCAAAATTTAAAAGATGAATATGCTTTGTCAGAGACGGAGCAGCAAGCTACAATGGCATTGTACGCTGAAATGATGAATGCGACAAATGACGGAAAAGCGATTTCGCCTATGAATTTTGACAAGAAAGCCTATCAAAATAGCGAAATCTACAAGGCAAAAAGCGATATTGAGAAGCAAACTGCTGAATATCTGAAAATCAAAAAAGAACAAGAAGAAGCCCGCGAAATCGCAAAGGAACAAGAAGCACTCGCCAACCGCCCTTGGTATGAAAAAGCCCTCGATTATGGTGGAAACATCGTGAATGAACTGACCGGCGTGAACGATGCAAAACGTGCCGCAACAGGCGTTGATCCAATCACAGGAGAGGAACTCACCGCAGGACAGCGAGTCGCGGCAGGCGGCATGGCAGCCGCAGGCTACATCCCAATCGTCGGCTGGGCAGGCCGCATTTTCAAAGGCGGAAAAGCAGTCTATAAAACCACCCAAGCCACATCAGCCGCAGTCAGGGCAGTCGACATTTACAAGACATCACAAAAATCCTTTGACGCCCTGAAAACATCTCAAAAAGGTTTATATGGCCTCACCGCCATCAACGGCTTCAGCGAAGCGATCACAGGCCGGGATATGTTTGGAAACAAGATCTCAAAAGAACAGCAGGAAGCGAGTATGAACGCGGCGCTTGGAATGCTTTTGCCGTTTGGACTAGATGGTGTAAATAATAAATTAAAAAATAAAGCAACACTAGACGTACAGAAAAACTTAAATAAAAACCATCATGAATCTAGAAAAGCTAGTTTAAAAGAAATTAAACGTCAATTAAATATACCAAGAACACAAAACCCTGAAAGTCAAAAGATGGTGCCCTTAACAGATAAAAATGGAAAAAGAATATTAAATGAAAAAAACCAACCAATCCTTACGAGAGAGCTTACATATGAAGTTAATGGTAAAAAGATTGTTATTCAGGATCATTCAAATGGTCACGATTTTGGAGAAGGAGGCATCGGAAACCAACCTTCACACCACAATGTAAGACCTGAACATAACACCCGCAATGGTAAAGTCGAAGGTGTAGAAGACCATTATTATTTTGAAAGAAGAAACAATAAATAACTCAAACGAGGAGTATCCAAATGATTAGAGAAGAAAAATTTATGAACCCACAAGCGATGACTCAAATTTTCGGGGGGATCCCCCATTTTAAAAATGCAGAAATCATGAATGTTGATTTAAACAGAGATGGTCCTACCCTATTTATAAGACTAATGACAAAAGACACCGTGAAGAATAAACCTAAACGTTGGGGGAATTTTGATGTTGTCTACGTTGAATTATCATTCATTGGTGTAACGGATTTAAAAATTAATCATTTAGGAAATAATAATATAATTGATCATTTTGAGATTAGCACAACAGAGAATGGAGGATTTCTAAAAATAAATTGTAAGAATCAAATGCAAATCGAAACCATATTTGATTGGGCAAGGGTTGAACAAATTTCACCGGGGCTAATTGGGTCTTAAGATAACTTGCGTTTTCATAAACTCCAAATATTTAATCCACTTTAAGAAGGACCTCTCTTTATTAAGAGAAGCCCTTCTTAAATTCATTTTCATTAGCTAATAACAATCATACAATGCTTTTTGATTATTCAACACTTCTAATAATTAATTCAAATCCCGTAGTAAAACACCTTTGAACAATTCAATAGCATTTTCCTCACCAGAATCATTCGTGCCTAGTTTCCCTTGAAATGGTCTAGACAGTATAGACTTTTTTAATGTTTTTGTGAGTTGATTTTAGCCTGACCATCCTGTTGGACTCGAGTCATAAAAGATTGCTAAAATACTTTGTTAAACAATAGGAAAAAAATAAAAAAGCCAGAAACTTTGAGTCATTAATGTTTTTAGCTTTTTAACAGTTTCAAATCATCATACGTCCCAGTAGAGATTCGAACTCCAGATCGACGGCTTAGAAGGCCGTTGCTCTATCCTGCTGAGCTACTTTATATATCGCTATTCGTTCACGTTCATGTATAACGGTCACTTTTTGAACTTAGTCCGATTGACTTTATTTCTACTATATTTACTTATTCTGTACAATTCAAGCATCCATATAGTAGAAAACAATTCTATTGAAAAGGTAAAGGCACTTTTATCAAAGAAGTGTTTCAAGATAGATAACTAAGAATGTTATCCAGCTATATGTTTTATCACTTTACCTCACTAAAACAAACCTCTTATTTGAGTCGTGTCATAAATTTTTCAAATGCAGGTTTGTGAATGTGGCTTGTTTAACCTCGACAGTAGTTTTAAAAAATACTATCAAGATTCTCCTAAAACAATCATCAGACCTCTGAAACACAACTACCAATGGGCATGTGCATCAAAAAAGAAATCCAACTAATCTGGATGCCTTCTTACAACTATTTCACCTGTTCTTGCAACACTTCTTTTAGTAATTCAACCGCACTTTCTTCACTTGGATCATTTGTTCCAAGTTCACCTCGGAATGCTTTAGAGAGAATGGATTGTTTTAACCCATCAACAGAACAAGACTTTAATATACCAACTTCATTCTCTACCTTATTGATTAAACTTTCTACAGTTTTAACGATTTCCTTTTGTTCTTCTAATGGTGGCAAATATACTAAGACCTCACGAATAGTTTCCATAGATAAACTAGGTTGAGCAGTAGCTTTCATTTTTGATTTTATATAAGCTTGTCCAAAAGGCGATTGTAAATAAAGTTCTAAATACTTTGGTAATACTGCATCCACGCTTATCTTTGCTACATTCGGCGCTAAATGCCATCTTTCTCCATTTCTGTTCGGTGCAATACATACATTTCCTGTTCCTGCCCCTATAAAAACCATAAGTATATCATCTTCTTGTACTTGAGAACGAGATAACAAATCTGATGTATCTTTATCTATATACATTATATTAGATTTTACAAATTTACCCATCTGAACGTTTTGTGCCCTTATAACAGGAACATCCCCCCCAGGCTTCAAATTAATATACTTTGTATATTCAAAACCAGCCAGTTTTGTTACATGACCCAAAAACTCAACATTTGTAACTGTCCAAGTTTCCGGTAAAAATGGTACTACTTCATCTATTATTGGTACTGTATCCATGTAAATTTTCCTCGGTTTTTTTTCTTTATTCCGCTTTGCCCTTTCGTATATCTCAGTATAAGTTTCTTTCCTTTTAAGTACAATGTTCTCTAAAAATTGCTTTACTGGTAATATGTCTTTATTATTTTGTCTCCACTTCCTAGTCAATTCCCCACGAAACGCCTTATCCAAAATAGCCGCTCGACGAAGTTCAAATGTTTCCTTCGCTTCCTCAATCAACTGCTTCGCTTCTTCAATTTTACTTAAAAGATGCTCTACTTTGTCAGCAATTCGTTTTTGTTCGTTTAAAGGAGGTAATGGCAATGCAATTTCTTTGCATTTACTACCTGAAAGCTCCTTAAATGTTGTGCCACTTGCCATAGATTCTAAATAGGTTGTGGAGAATTTTAAATACCAATATAAATATTCTGGATAATAGGCGTTACTTGGTAGAAAACTTTTAAACCCTTGATTTGTACAAATATCATTGGAAGCTATTGTAACGTATCCTATTGGTGCTCTTGATGAAAGTAACACGGTGTTACTAGGCAATATTTTAGCAGAACTGTTAGCTAGACCAACTTCAGTTATATTCCGCTTTCCTCTACTAATATACATATCTTGATATCCCGAAAGATCAGCCGGTGTTAACCATGGTATATCACCATCTTCAAAATATTCTTTTACTGTAGATTTAGGTGTTCCACCCCCTATTACATCTGTGATAGAACCAGTTTGTGTCCAAATCCAATTTTCAGGAATTCCAAACCGTTGCTTCTCTTCTGGTACTATTGCTCCTTCCAATAACTCCTCAATGGTCTTCTTTTTCTTACTCACTGTTTGACCACCTCATCCTCTTCAACAGCACGTAACTCCTCAACCACTTCATTTAATAAATTCATTGCCTGCTGAAGTTTTGCAATTGCTTCTTCTGCTGATTCAATTGGATCTGGTAAGTTGTCATAGGAAGATAATGATTCATCTGCAATCAAACCGATATCTAAACTATCCCCTTTTTTTGCAATGTCCTCTCTTGTAAACACATTCCAACGTTCATCCTCTACTTTAGAGCGATCTTCTGCTACATATGCTTTCATAAAGTTTTCAAAATGAGCCATTGTTAGCTGATTACGTTTTCCGAATGACGTCATATTAGTGCGGAGATCATATACCCAAACATCCTTTGTATTATCTTGGTCTGTTGTTCCTCTTGTAAAAAATAAGACGTTTGTTTTCACACCTTGGGCATAGAAAATCCCCGTTGGTAAGCGTAAGATTGTATGCAGATTGCATTTATTCATTAAATCACGTCGAATCTGTGCACCAACCCCGCTTTCAAACAAGACATTATCAGGTAATACAACTGCTGCCCGTGCGTGACCATCGTCTTTTAAAGCGTTATAAATTAACTGTAGAAAATTAAGCTGTTTATTGGAAGTTGCAAACGTCAGGTCATCACGGGAGACACTCTCTCCACCTTTTTTCGTCCCAAATGGTGGATTGGTTAAAATGACATCAAAGTTTTTCATCCACTTTCCATTACTAGATAACGAATCCCCTTGTTCCAGTCGCCCTTCGATATCATGAAGTAATGCATTCATTAGAGCAAGACGATGAGTCCCTGTGACGAGTTCCATTCCAGTAAACGCTTCTTTCTTTTGGAAAACGCCCAGTTGTGGATCTAAATCATAATAGTTATCTGTCTTATTTTTCAGATACTGGTCTGCCGCAATCATAAAACCAAATGTACCAGCTGCAGGGTCATTGCATCTTTCTCCAGGTTTAGGGTCAATCAGCTGCACCATTACATCAATTAATACACGCGGTGTAAAGTATTGGCCAGCACCTGATTTTGTTTCGCTTGCGTTTTTTTCTAACAAGCCTTCATATAAATTACCTAAACCTTCTTCTTTTGCGTTGTACCAATCAAGGCCATCAATGCTCTTCAGAATTTTCTCTAGGTTCTTGGGTTCAGAAATACTAGTAGCAGCATCACTGTAGATTAGACGCAGCCGCTCATTTTCACTGCTTCCTAATTCAAGTAACAATCGCTGATAAAATGTTTTGAGTTCTACCCCTTCTTTTTCTAGCAAATCATCCCATCTATATCCTTCGGGTATTACATTTTCTGTTTGTTGTTCTTTCATCATTTTTAAAAATAAAATATAGGTTAACTCCGTGACATACTGTTGATATGTAATACCGTCATCACGAAGCACATTGCATAAATTCCATAATTTTTGAACGATTTCTTGGTTATTCATCTTTTTTCCTCCTGAAAAGCTTCTAATCTATTAAATCAAATTTGATGATTTTTAGTTGAAAGCGAACCTTTTCATTATAACCCAAAAAAGTGCCTCAATGAAGAGGCACAGTCGTTAGCTGATATAAAGGTTCTCATTGATCGTATTCACAATTTGATCAATATCATCACCGAATTCACGTTTCAGTAATTTGTAGCCACCAGACGTTCTAAAAGGTTCTTCCGAGAATGCCTCTTCTGCGGTAGGCGCAAGAACAGGCACTTGAAGTAATTGCTTTTCTATTCTCTCTAACCACTTCTTTTGCCTTGGTGTCCAATCATGCAGTGAATACACTTTGTGCATTGCCTGTTTAATACGTGCTTCATGGTCAACTAGTGCTTCACCTAATGCAGCTTGACGGATAAAACTAATAATATCCGCTGCAATGTCCTCATTTTTTGTCTGTTTCCAAGCGGTTTGTAAATGAGATTGCTTAAAGCCTTTTGTTTCTAAAATCGTCATAAGTTCTCGTAAGTCTTGTCTTGTTAGATTTTTTGGTCGTGTACAGATCAGATGCAAAGCGGGAATTTCATTGATATTTTCTTGGATAAATCGAACAAAACCATCCAGATAATCTTCTGGTCGCTTGTTCCCTTCACCATACCCACGAATGACGTCTGTTACTTCATCTTCCTTATCAGATATATAACGTTTTTCACGTGTTACTTGGTACGTTTCCATGTATTCAAATAGAATATTATGTTGTGTGGCTTCTTGCGGTGAGTATGTTTGAATTTCTTTCACCCATTCATCCACATGTTTTCCATTTGATAATTCTTCAAACTTCCCCATGCCTTCTTCGTCAAATCTTTGTTTGCGACGCTGGATTTTTGCTACTAATTGATCACGATAAAACGAAGCTTCCTCATCAGTCGTCGCATTAACAAGAGAATCATACAACTCACCAATACGAAAGTTTTGTTTCTTCACAACTGGTTTCATTTCTGTATAATGTTGCAACTTGTCATATATTCCAACGGCATCGTAGATGTTAAAGTGTGTTTTCCCAATCTCTGGGCAGAGACGAGTCGCACGGCCAAGCATTTGATCATAGAGAATACGAGATTGTATTCTTCTTAAAAACACCAAATTTGTGATCGGCGGCACGTCAATACCTGTTGTGAGTAGATCAACTGTAACAACGACATTAGGTAGTCGCTCATTTTTAAACCGTGTAATGGCATCTAATGGCTTGTAGATATATCCAGTAATTTTCATAATTGCATCATCTTCAATTTCATCGCCACGTTCTTTAAATGCTTCTTTTAACAAGCGAACAACAAGATCTGCGTGTTGATCAGTAGCTGCAAAGATGAGCGTTTTTTCTTTACCTGCAGGGTCAATATAATCAACTAATTTATTTAAAACTGCACGGTTAAACGGTTCTGTAATGACTTTTTTATTAAACTGCTCCACTTCAAAGTGCACAGTATCTTCTAACTTTTCTAGTTGAATCTCCCCTTTATCAACATCATATACTTCTACTTCCTCATCTTTTTCAAAGGTGATGCCCACTTGTGAAAGTTCTGTTTTAAACAAATAAGGGGGCTCATGGTCCACTAGATATCCGTCCAACACTGCTTCGCTATATGAATATTTAAAAATTGGCATACCGAAAATGTCTGTTGTATGTAGAGCAGGTGTTGCGGTAAGCCCTAAACATGCCGCATCAAAATAATCTATAACGCGCCGATATTGACTAATATAATCATTCTGATCACGGAATTCCAATTCTTCCTCTGTCATTTCTCTATCACTTGTATATCCTCGATGCGCCTCATCTACAATGATGAAATCATATTGCCCGACGCTTGGAAGCTTTTCGCTATCGTTATAAAAAAGTCTGCGAACCATTCCCTGCACGGTTGCAATCTGCACCTTCGTTTCAACTTCCGGTGTGAGATCGCCTAATGACTTCACATCATATATATCAGCAAACGAGTAACCTTCAATTTTCGTATCTTTCAGTGAATCCTCTGTTTGTTTACCGAGTGAATTACGATCGACAAGAAAAAGAATGCGTCGACACTTTTTAGACTTAATTAAGCGATACATAAGCGCAATAGCGGTACGAGTTTTTCCAGTTCCTGTAGCCATTGCAATAAGCATTCTTCTGTTTCCTTCTTTTAACGACTTTTCTGCAGCCAGAACCGCATTCTGCTGATAGTGACGCAATCCAAACTTAGTTATATCCTCTTCTTCTAGGCGCTTATCCGCATCCTTATCATCTTGGCTAAGAAGAAGTTGTATATCTTCAGGTGAATGCCATCCTTCAAGCGGACGTGCATGTTCAAATGGTTTGCGTGAATCCCAGAACCAAATACCCGATTCCTCTTGAAGCTGTCTTAAATAAGGGCGGCCATTTGTTGCATATAAAAATGGGACTTGATAATCACCAGTTGTTGGTGTAATCTGTTCATCTTCTATTTGCACAACATTTTTCGCGTACACTTTTGTTTGACTATCTAATGCCCCAGGAATCGTTTTCTTTTCTGCTTTTGCTTCAATGAAACCAACAAGCTTGAGTCCAATAAACAATGCATAATCAACCCAGCCGCCATCGACCTTCCACTCAGCAATGGCCATATGTTTGTTTTTCTCTGGTTGCGTCCTGTTTTTTTTATAGTTTAGTAAATTCGTGTCTACTTCCCATCCAGCAGCACGTAACTTCTGATCAATGATGATACGTGTTTCATCTTCAGTCAGTTGCTGCCTGCGCATAAAGTTTTTGGACGCTTTTCTACGTTTCATTTTCTCATCTGTTTGCTCTAATTCAGCTTGATGACGAATTGCCTCTAATTCCTCTTCAAGCTGAATTACTTTCACTTCATACTCTTGTTGAAGCTGTCGTGTATCTATTCCTGTTTGTTTTTTTGGCTCTATGTACTCTGGAGCTTGAAAATTCCAATCACCGTATACCTCCATAAACCAAGTCGACAAACGAAAAGCCAAATGCAATAAAGATTTCGCTTCTTCTGTTTTTTGATAACCTGCTTCATGCATGGCCACATTCCCTTTGCGACGAAGCGTTTCAACGATATCTATTAACTCTGGTTCAAGTATTCCTTCTCGGCGTAATATATTGATGCGCTCTACTTGTTTCGTGCCATATGCTTCCTTAATATTTTCAGCGGCTAGAATAAATTTTGTTAATGTTTCGGCAAATAACCGTAGTTTCATTACTGTTGTATGTGGGTCATGATATACATTTTTCTCAGCTGTTTCTCCTAAATTGGAAAGTACTGCCCACTTCCCTTGAAAAAATGAAAAATTGCTATTCATCATTATCACCGTTTCCCAAAAGGTTTTATATGTTTATTATACTATATTTATACAAAAAATAGGTAGTCATAATACACAACTGAAAAAGTTAAGTTAATGGGGGTTTTGTTCAACAAATTTCATATCTTCAACACTTTATCTACTTCACTAGATCTCTCTACTAATAATCTATAATCAGATAACAATAAAAAAACCCATGATCTTATGGGTTTCTCATCAGTCCACTATAAGAAAATCCTTCACAATGCAAGCAGGTTCCCCGTTTGCATCCAGCCCCCAAAAGCTTGGGTACATTCCGTCACCGAAGCCTGTTGTAAACATGGCAATGTCTACCTTGTCATGAAAACGGGTGACAAGCCAGTCCCTTGTGTACTTGTAGTTTTGTTCAAGCGCTTCTGCAAATTCCTCATAAAGATAAAAATCATTGTCCTCTTTATATCTTCATCCTCATAAGCTTGAAGATATAGTGCTGCCTCCGCTTCCATAAAGCAGCCCATACCCGTATTTACACCGTAGCCAAAGATCTCGTCTTCTTTCAATTGATTGAGTTCCTGCCCTGCTCTTGTGGCAATCTCCCATTCTATTGCTTGCTCGTTTGTAAACTTGATCATTGCATAGACGACGCGTTCGTCACCACTTTCTAATCGTTTTACTAAAAGTAGAATAGGATATTTTCCTAGAGTAACTTTCCTTGTAAACGATTGGTTCCCTTCTGAAACAAAAGGATCACAGGCAACGATATGCCCGCTCGTGATCTCGATAGTGCCTTACTGTTTAGCAAATAATTGTTCACCCTCTTGATTGCTTGTCTCTCCATTTCTATATAACAAGTGTGTTGGATCGGGTGTTTGGGATTATGTACTTTTCTTACTTTTCTCTGTTTTGTTTATTATTCCCGCTTTATTTCCCCCATTTAATCTGTCCAACCTACTCATGAAAGCTTACTGAAACCCTTCAAATAACTCCCTCACAAGTTTATTCATTATTAATACTTGGATTAGCAGTAAACAACATAAATATTAAAAGGGAATAAGTACATTTGGAGGGAATTCAATGACACAAGAATCTGATGAGCGTAATTTACAACAAATAAAACAAATGCAACAGATGTTTCTAGAGAAAATGAAAACTCAACCATATCCCATGTACCCTAATTACGGAAAAATCACACGCTATGAAGAAATCCCAATTAATTTACCTGAACAACGTCAACTTCGGCATCCTGGTGTAGAAGGCTTAATGGTACCACTTCCAATTATTGAAAATACAAATTACAAAGGGAGTGGTAAGTTAGCGGGAAAAGTTGCTCTTATTACAGGAGGGGATAGCGGTATTGGTGCAGCCGTAGCCATTGCCTTCGCAAAGGAAAGTGCTGACGTTGCGATTGCATACTTAGATGAACACGAAGACGCTAATAGAACAAAAGCAAGAATTGAAGAACTTGGGCAACGTTGTTTATTGATGCCAGGAGACTTGCGAGATAAAAGGCAATGTATCACCATTGTAGAGAAAACAGTAAAAACCTTCGGACGTCTAGATATTCTATGTAACCACGTTGGTATCCAATTTCAACAACCCAGCCTGCTTGACATTACAGACGAACAATTCGATGACACCTTTAAAGTCAACATATACTCACATTTTTACACAACCAGAGCAGCGCTTCCTTACTTAAAACCAGGCAGTTCTATTATCGGTACTTCTTCAGTCGTAACGTATGTAGGTGAGCAGCAAATGATTGATTATACAGCCACAAAAGGTGCAATTGTTGGTTGGACACGTGCTTTGGCTAAAAATCTTGTAAAACAAGGAATTCGTGTAAACGCCGTTGCTCCAGGTCGAATCTGGACGCCACTCATTGCAGCAAGCTTCTCGTCAGACCAAGTGGCTGTATATGGAGCGTTTAACCCAATGGAACGAGTTGCCCATCCATTTGAACTCGCACCAACATTTGTTTATCTAGCTTCTGATGATTCACGTTTTGTTACAGGTCAAGTGCTGCATGTTGACGGTGGGGAATCCACACATTCCTAATATAAGGAGGTCATTGGATTGAGGTATGAATTTAATCCAGAAGTAGAGTTATTACTTGTGAATCATTCAATGAAAAAAGTTACTATGGTTTATATGGAGCATTCATGGCCAATGTCTGAAATTGGACGTAGACCGCCTTATTATTGCTACCCAAATTATGAACTGAATGATCCAATCATTTAAATAAATCGCAGTTATTCAGGAACGGTTAGGGCATACAAAAATGGATACAACTATGTCAATTTACGCTTCTTTGAAACAAAAACAGGGAACGGAAATACTTAAAATAAACCCGCTCTCAAAACCCTGTTTTGAAGCGAGTTACGAATTTATGTTCCAAAGAACAAAAGAGCCTGAAACCCTTTATTAAATAAGGGTTTCAGGCTCTTTTAAAGTACGTCCCAGGAGAGATTCGAACTCCCGACCGACGGCTTAGAAGGCCGTTGCTCTATCCTGCTGAGCTACTGGGACATGTTGTTATGTATTGTGCTGTGGTGTATTACCTCAGCGACAAGATTTATTATATTACTATTGTTCTTTAAAGTCAACGGTTTTTCGAAAGTTTTTTCATAAGGGGCAAATGCTGCACCCTTATGAAATACCTTCCAATGTGACAGTGTTTTCGAGGTCTTGTATGGCCTGACCTTCGTCCGTGAAAAACTGTACGTTTGCTTCGCTTCCATCTAGTGTCAGTATAGCATAGCTGCGCTCTTTTCGCACTCTTGGCAAGTGCACGCTGCCTGGGTTAATGAGGAGTTTTCCTCTTAGCAGTTCACTGCCTGGAATGTGCGAGTGGCCAAAGCAGATAATGTCTGCGCCCAGCTCTTCTGCACGGTAGTAGACTTGAAGCAAGGATTGTTTGATGCCATGCAGATGTCCGTGAGTGAGAAATAGTTTTCCGCCTCCATCAAGTGGGAGCAGGAGCTCTTCTTCAAAATCGCCCATAAAGTCACAATTTCCTTTGACGACTTTGTATCCTTCGAGTGCTGGGTGGTTCGTTTCGAGTTCTGAATCTCCGCAGTGAATCATCATGTCAACTTCAGCCTCATGCCGTTCGGCAATGGTTTGAAGTTCGTCTGTGAGTCCATGACTGTCACTAATGATGAGTATCTTCATGGCTTCATTCCCCCTTATTCATTTGCGTCTAGCAGTGATGAAAGCTTTTGAAGCGCGACCGCTCGATGGCTGATCTTGTTTTTCTCCTCTGGTGATAACTCGGCCATCGTCTGGTCTTTGTCTTTGACGATGAAAATTGGGTCGTATCCGAAGCCATTTTCGCCGATAGGTTTTTCAGCGATGAAGCCTTCTACTGATCCTTCTACCGTCTTTGTTTCTTTTCCCGGTATGCTGACAGCAAGGGCACATCTGAACCTGGCTGTGCGGTCTTCTTTTTCAATGCCTTGAAGTTCGCTCAGCACTTTTTCCACATTCTCCGCATCGTCTTTATGCTCACCTGCGTATCTCGCTGAATACACGCCAGGTTTTCCGCCCAGATAATCAATGGACAGACCGGAATCGTCTGCAATGACCATTTCACCTGCTTTGGCTTGAATGGCCTCCGCTTTGATGATGGCATTTTCTTCGAAGGTTTGTCCTGTTTCTTCAATTTCTTCAGTAAAGCCAATGTCTGCTAGTGTTTTGACCGTGAATCCTTTTGGCTCAAGAATGGCTTTGAATTCTTTCGCTTTGCCCGCATTGTGCGTTGCAATGATGGCTGTTTTCATCCTGATCAAACCCTTCTCTTTATTCGATGACTTCTCCTGTTACTGCTTTTTGCTTTTCGATTAATTCTTTGATGCCCTTTTCGGCTAAATCAAGCAGTCCGTTTAGCTGTTCTCTTGAGAATGTCGCTTCTTCGCCTGTTCCTTGAAGTTCAACAAAGCGACCAGCGCCTGTCATGATGACATTCATATCTACTTCAGCAGAAGAATCTTCTTCATAGTTTAAATCTAACAGAAGACCTTGCTGAGAATCAATTCCGACGGATATCGCCGCTAAATAATCAGTAATCGGGTTTTCTTTGATGACTCCTTCAGCTCGCAGCTTTTGAATCGCAAGTGTCATGGCAACAAAAGCACCTGTGATGGATGCTGTGCGTGTGCCGCCGTCTGCTTGAATAACATCACAATCAATCCAAATGGTGCGTTCGCCAAGCTTTTCTAAGTCAACGACTGCGCGGAGTGCTCGTCCAATTAAACGCTGAATCTCCATCGTACGTCCTGTGACTTTTCCTTTAGATGATTCTCTTATCGTTCTTTGTGCAGTTGCTCTTGGAAGCATGCTATATTCTGCTGTAATCCAGCCTTTTCCTTCTCCTCTTAAAAAAGGAGGTACGCGGTCTTCGATCGATGCGTTACAAATCACCTTCGTATTTCCCGCTGAGATTAAGACAGAGCCTTCTGGATGTGTGATGTAGCCTGTCTCTATTTCAATTTTTCTCAATTCGTCATATTGTCTTTCATCTAATCTCATGTTTTACCTCCGTTACGATATACATTCCTCGCGGGTGCCAGCGGGGTTCTCCTACTAACTTTGACAACCTCAGCTCGTTCTAATCGCTTGGAATAAAAAAGAGGCAGCGAATATGCATGCCTCTTTTTCTTCATTATATCAATGTATGACGTTAAAAACTACCTGTATTCACTTGTTCTGGTCGTGAAACCGGCTTTGTGAGCTCTGCTCCTTTTTCGTTCACAAGCTCAGCCTTGCCGTTCACCTTGACAGATACGCTTTTGACGTCCGGCAGCTCGGTTAATGTGAGCACAATGCTATCAAGAACTTTTTGTGAAATGACCTTTTTCTTTTCATCTGCACTGCCAAAAATAGATTCGTTGAAATCAAGTGTCACATGGCCATCTTTTACTTTTGGTACATCATTCAGCTTCACATCTTGATCAAAGTCTGTAAGCAGATGGCTTTTTTTGCTTGGTCCAGAGACGAGCTCATCAATCGCTGCTGTAATCGGATCATCCTCGTCTTTTGGCGCTCTTTTGGTCACTGGAACATAGTACGTCTGTTCATCAGATTCAGCTAAATAGTAAACCGTCACTGGCTTTGTCGCTGTCATATCAGCAGCAGCCTCGTGCTGGATATTAATACCGTCTTCTCTGCTTAAATCATCTGAGATAGGTGTACCGTTCACAGGCATTTCTTTTAGTTCATGTCCATTCATCTTCAATTTGACTTTGGCTATGGAATCAAACTGAGTTAACGTCCAAGTGACAGATTGCAAAATACGCTGCTCGTCTTCTTTTTTATAGTTTTTAAATTCATTTGAAAAATCGACAACCGCCGTTCCGTCTTTAATATCGACAGATACGCGCGTATCCGCTGGCAGCACTGCTCTGAAGCCATTCGGCATTAAGTTAGAAATAGGTCCCCCGTCCACGAGATATTCAAGGGTTTGTTTGGCACTTCCTTCATTTTTCGGCAGTGGAATGGATTGAGAGACGACATACCCGTTTTTATCAATTAAATATAATTCTCTCATGACCGTATCTGCCTGCTTCTCTTCTTTTCCTTCTTTGGCTGTTTGTTTATCTTCTTTATTTTCTTTCACATATGTGACGTTTTGTGGTGGATCAATCTCTGTTTTCGCTTGGTCTGTTTGAAACAATCCGCATCCTGACAAAAGCATGGCTGACGCGATACACGTAACAGCTGCTGTAGATCCTTTTTTCAGCATACTTCACCCTCCTCTAGTAGTTTGTACTACTATGTATACGAGCTCCCCCAGAGGATTAGACCCTTTTCATAAAAAAATAACCCACTTCAAATAGAAGCGGGTTATTGCTGGTAGATGTGTTCAAGTGACACGGTCTCGACCTTCCCTGGCAGGTAGCCAAACCAGTCACGAGCGATGTTTTGAAAATTTTGCTGCTGCCCTGTTGTGTAAAATGTATGGACAGGCGTTTCTTTAGAAGTATTTAAAAGCCCTTTATATGAAAGAATCGTACTTGCTTCTCTCGCTGTCTCATCTCCTGATGAAATGATGCTGACATCACTGCCCATAAAGCGCTGAATCGGCTCTTTTAAAATCGGATAGTGTGTGCAGCCAAGAATAAGAGTGTCAATTCCTGTTTCTTTCATCGGTTCAAGGGAATCTTTGACCACTGCCTCTGCTGTCTGATCTAAAAACGTACCGCTTTCCACAAATGGGACAAGGAGCGGACACGCCAGACTTTGAACCGTTAGACCTGCTTTTAGTGACAGCAGCGCTTCTTTGTATGCCTCGCTTTTGATCGTATTGATGGTGCCAATAACGCCAATATGCTGGTTGTTTGTCACCTTGATCGCTGTACGGGCACCAGGCTGAATGACGCCAATAACCGGAATATCAAGCGTTGCTTTAATTTCATCCAGTGCGATCGCCGTTGCTGTGTTGCATGCAATGACGAGCATTTTAATATGGTGGTGTTTTAGTAAGTAGTGTGCCATTTCCCACGTATATTGAAGGACTTCTTCTTCTTTCCGCGGGCCATATGGACATCGTTTTGTATCGCCTACATAAATGATTTTTTCTTTTGGCAGTTGTCTCATGATTTCCTTTGCAACGGTTAAACCGCCGACGCCGGAATCAATGACGCCGATTGGTTGATCCAACAAAATCGCCTCATTTTCTTTTCATTTGCTGCTGTAGTTTCGTTAAGGATTGGTTGAAAACGATGGCTTCTTCTTCTGAGAAAGCCCCTAGAAGTTCACTGACGTATTCTTGGCGTTTAGCAATCACTTCTTGAATGATCCGCTCGCCTTCAGGCAATAAATGAATGCGAACCACGCGGCGGTCAGATGGATCTTTCACCCGTTCGACAAGTTCACTTTTTTCCATTCTATCAATTAAATCAGTGGTTGTGCTGCAAGCCAAGTACATCTTTTGTGACAGCTCGCCTATTGTCATATCTCCGAATTCATAAAGCCACTGAAGCCCAATGAATTGTGGAGGTGTAATCGTATATTGATTGAGGATTTCTCTGCCTTTTTGCTTAATAATTGCGGCAATGTGGCGCAATGATTTTTCAATCTCTGCAACATGGCCTGATTCATTCGTTTCCATTTTATTGATACCTCACTATAGCATCTCACTTTGATTAAAACGTATATGTCTATTTTCCTCGTTTTTTAAAGAAAATGCAAGAAGAGACTCATGGAAACGATATAGAAATAACCGGTTCCTTCCCGATATGGAAGGAAAACCGGCTGACTTTAGAGCTCTAGCTCACCCATACGCAGAAGCTCGACTACGGCCTGTGAACGGCCTTTGACTCCTAGCTTTTGCATGGCATTTGTTATGCGTACCTTTTACAAACGAGTATAACTTACAGGATCATTTAAATCTATAATGAAAATTCATTTTCCCGTTTGGATGGATAACAATATGATCAATAAGCTTATCAAACACATGCTTCAAATCGTTCTCTTTGTC
The DNA here is from genome assembly GCF_038593285.1 of Bacillus sp. FSL R5-0712. Taxonomy (NCBI): domain Bacteria; kingdom Bacillati; phylum Bacillota; class Bacilli; order Caryophanales; family Bacillaceae; genus Bacillus; species Bacillus sp. FSL R5-0712. Next base: position 2,544,092 of record NZ_CP151981.1, read on the forward strand.
TTCAAGCTCTCGTAAAACCGCCTGCATTTCCATCATTGAACTTTTCTCATCATGGACCTGCTGTAAAGAAAATAAACTCTGTTCAAGCTTAACAATTTTAGCTTGAAGGTCATTTCGCTTCATTTGAAATTCTGATTTGGTAATCATTTGATCTTCTAAATAAAGTTCAAGCAACCTTTTGTTTTTCGCTTCTAGAGATTTCAACTCTGCTTTTATAGACTTTATTTGTTTTTCTTTTTGTTCAACTGCATTTTTTTTGTAGTCGTGTGATATATCCCTAGAGAATTCAATGAGATTCGCAATCACTAAATCTCGGACCTCTTCATAAGTGATGGGAACATGGTTCACACAGCCTTCGGGACCAGATCTCCTGTAATTACTGCATTTAACATATTTCCAATAAGTTTTCTCTCCGTTTTTTTTGGCTCTGCTGGTTTGGATAATGACCATATTAGATCCGCATTTCCCGCAAATAAGCAGTTGTCTAAGCTCATTCCAAGGTGTGAATTTAGTTTTTTTATTAACTGTTGGTTTATTATTTGCTTTCTCCCACTCTTCTCTTGAGACAATCGGCGGGCAAAAGTCTTCATAAACGTTCCATTTTTCAGGTGGATTTCTTATAAACTTTTTTCTGCCATCAACTTTGATCATGGTATGTCTATTAGCAATGTGCACACCACAATAAATCGGGTTTTTTAATATGGTTTGAACTGTTGTAAGCTGCCAGTTTCTTGTTGTTCTGGGAGGAGGTATTTCACCAATTTTGCACTTTTCTTGCAATGCATATGTAACTCTTTTCTGGCCTAGTCCCTCGTTATTATAAAGGTGAAAAATTAATCTTATAACTTGCGCTTCATTTTCGTTAATTACAAGGTGTTTTCCCTCTTTCATATAACCGTAGGGTATCCGACCAGAATGTTCACCACGCCTTGCTTTTGCTGCAAGTACACCACTTATATTGACTGACATAGACTTAGGTAACTGCTCCGCAAACAGAGCAGACATTTCAAATTTCATTGACGCCTTACTCTCGTAAAGGGAGTCGTAGTCTTCTTCGAGTGTAACGACACGAACCCCATTAGACACTAGAATCTCTCTGATGTATAACGCATCTTTTAAATCACGGGCAAGACGTGTGATGGACTTAAAAATCACCATTTTTATTTCTTTCTTTTCCGCCAATGAAAAAATGTATTTCATGGCTGCCCTATCTTCAAGGACGGTTCCGCTGATACCATCATCCAACAAAACAGAACGGTCATCCCATTCATAATTGTGTTGCTCGATCCAATAACGGCAAACGTCAATTTGGTTTTCTTTAGAACTTATTTGCTCATCTCGATCTGTCGAAACCCTTGTATAGACCTTATAAGGGTAATCGTCATATTTGATGATTTCGTCAACTGATTCTTTTTGGAAAGGCATATAACACACCCCAATTGTGAATTGTTCTTATTAAATTATAACATCTTAATTGTCGATTCCGTAATATTCTTAATTTGGAAAAAACAACTTTTCGTTTCATTAATATGATAGACTTATTTGGAAAATATTTGTTTTGGAGGGTCTATATTGAATCATATTAAAACTTTTCTCTTTTTGATTTTATGTGCCTTATTCTTATCTGCTTGTGGCAAAGCAGAAAACACATCCTCAAGTAACTCCAGTAAAAAAGAAGAAAGCATTGAAACTAAAGAAAAATTAAATGTAAAGATCAATTTGGATAAAGAAATCACAAACAATAAAATTATTATCATTAGTGGAAAAAGCAACTTGCCTAAAGGTACGAAATTAAGAATTCGTCTTGAACTCAAAAACTCTCATAAAAACTCAATAGTTAATTCAACTGTTCAAAAGGATGGATATTTCGAGTATAAATTCTTTAATGAAGATGACGATGTATTTGATGATGGAAAATATATTATATATGTCGAAACACTACCGGTTCTTGAACAAACTGAAGTTGTTCAAGAAATTTTTGGAGTCAATGGTTCTAACCTAACTGGTCCACAGATTAGCGGTGACTCAGAACTAAAAGCTACTGCTGAAATAAAGTTAAAAATAAACAATTCTGAAGTTATTTCTGAGGAGGAACCTTTGCCTAAAAATAAAGATGCAGAGGAAGAAAAAAATGAAGTTTATAACTCAGAAGAAGTTGAAGATAACAGTGAAGAAGATGAGTTAGATATGGTAAAAGATGATGCAGAAATAGAAATCAAAACAATTATCAAAGAGAACTATAAAACCACATCTATTGAAAAAATTGAAATTAACGAAGATATGGGTTCGAGTGAGAAGAACAAGCTAATTGCTCTTGTTTACTTGTCCTTTGATGCCTTGAACACAAGTAAGACAGCTTATAACATGGTTGAAATGTATAGTGATGACTTAGCTGCAAACATTGGCAAAGATAATGATACAGTCAATCAGATAGCTGTATTTTGGAAAGTTCCTTATATAGATGAAGATGAAACATTGGCTAAATTCTCTTACGAGCGTTCAGGAGAACATATGATAATTACTGATAAAGTATCTTCTTTAAAATGACCGACCCTTCAAGTTGAAGGGTTTTTTATTAACATTTATAATCGAACATACATTCTCATTTTAGGAGGGTAAACCGTGACAGATCTTGAAAGGAAGCTTTATCGAATTATTTATAATATGAGCCGGTTTCGCAAGAATCCTTCGATGGATGACCTTAAAAGGAAAACGGGTAAAGATGAGCTGGCAATCCGTAAGGCAGTTAAAAACCTTATCACAAGAAATGAAATTGAATGGGATAAAGAGAAGAAGGAATGGCGGTTTAAGTAAACAAAAAAAGCCGCCCAGGTGGTCGGCCAACAAGTTTCATTTGTTGATGTTTTTCTTAATGTCTTCTATCTCGTTTCTGAGGGATTTATTTTCTCGTTTGATCTTAGAAACCTCTACGACGGTTAGTAACAAAGTTGCAACTATAAGTAAAATCAAAATATACTCAAACATGTTAAATATCCATATAGTAGTCATCAAAGCCAAATGTCGCAGCAATACCTATTACCGGTACTAATGCAGCTCTGAAACCCCATCTGTGTTTTTTATAAGTTGATTTCGTCAACTGCTTGCGCTTGTAAAGTTGATTGGCGATATAGCGACCAGCAGCATATCCACTTCCCACAATTGCGGTCATCCCAGTAATTATGCCGATCACAACAAGTATAGGATTATGTACTGTGGCTTTATCTTCTTTGTCAAAAAGACTGTCGATTTTAAAGATGTCATTGTCAGTTAGTCCAAGATCTAACGCACCTTTATATAATTCAGGATCGTTTTTTGTAAATGATTCAGACGGTGTTTTTTGTTCATATTGCGGCTGATTAGCTTTTGCATCTGCAAACTCTCCAAGCGTACAGGAGATACCCAACGCAGCTACAATGGATAATGAAATTCTTGTTATCCATTTTTTATTCAAATCAAACCCTCCCCTTTTTAATCCCATCAAGCATAACTTAAAATATACAGTAATTTCCATAGTTACAAATAACCGAATAGCGAAGGTGGATTAGTAATAAAGTATGGAAATTACGACAAACAAAAAAAAGCCCCTCCAATAAGGAAAGGCTTCTCTGTTTACTTCAAGAGTGCTTCGAGTTTTGCTTTAGTCTTCGGACCATAAATGCCATCAGCCACAAGACCATGCATCATTTGGAATCGTTTGACCGCACCCGCTGTCTTTGGTCCATAGTAGCCATCAATACCGTTGTTTTTAGCTCCTTTGTCAGGATAGAAATAGAGTGCTGCTAGTGCTTCTTGGATTCTTCTTACAGCGTCCCCTTTCATCAAAGGTGCTTTTACCTTAAAGATGCCTGTTGGGAGCTTGTACACCTTCTTAGATGCTTTTTTCTTAGGTGTTGTTGCTGAGGATGTTTTCTTAGGCTCGGAAGATGAAGTTTTTCCACCAAGCGCCTTTAACTCTTTTTCAATGGCCGCTTTAAATGAGTTCCATCTACCTTCACCAAGGATACGGTGCGGACAATACTTCCCATTCCAGTCTTGATGCTTGCGTACTCGATCAACACCCCAACCACGTTCTTTGAGTAACTGCGCCACGAATTGAATGGCTAGCTTTTCCGCAGCCTTGTATCTAGCACCTCCAGACTCGCTATAACAAATTTCAATTGCAATGGACTTGCGGTTACCAGTACCATTTGTGCCATCACCTGAATGCCACGCATTGCGATCTAACGGAATAGCTTGAATCACCTCTTCATCGTCCACTGCAAAATGGTAACTCGTCGAACTTGTGTTATTGATCATATAGTTAATTTCATTTTCAGCTGCTGCGTCATTCGCTGTATTGTGGATTGTGATGTATTCTGCGTTCATTTTGTTAGGACATTTTAAACCGTATCTGCTGGATGGAACCATTTTCTTTTTTACTTTGATTGCCATTATTATCTACTCCTTAATTTGTTTTTATATAGAAAAAAGCCGCCGATTACTCAGCAGATTTCTTTTCTGACTCTTCTTTTTGGCTGTCAGACTCGATCACATGAAGACGGTCTGTAACGGAAGCCGGAATTTTCACGCCGATCTGTGCAAGGTTCTCTACGATAGACAAACCTTCATTGGCGATATAAAAAAGCACTGTCCCGAAGGTCAGCACTCCATTTAAGCCCATGATCTGATCAATGATGTTAGCCACAATCACGACAACAAAACTGAGCATTTTACGAACGTAGCCAAACCATGCTGTACGGCTGCGTAGTTTGCCAACTTTCCAAGCTTTGATGATTCCTGTTAAAACGTCGATGACACTTAGCAGCAAGAGCAAGTCCAAAAATTTCACTCCGCCGAATAGATATGTTCTTGCAAGATCCAAAGTTTCAAAGTTTATAAACACTATCGTTTCCTCCATTTCGTTAATCACCTCCTTTCGAAGGCAAAATAAAAAGCACCTGTTAAGATGCTGTTGAACCTAAATCCACTGAGACAGCAGGCTTTTCAAACTTCAAACCTGTTATCTCTTCAAACTCTTCTTTTGTAATTACTTTTAATGAAACATATTCCCTCATAATTTCCGGTGTATAAACGCCCCAATCCCAAAATACTTTTATGTCGTCCGCCGTTGGGTAGATCATGATGAGCCACCCCTCTGCATCTGCGAAACTTGCAATGTGAGTAAAGCCACTTGTTTTTTAAGCATCGTTACAGCATCTTGTGGCGGTGGATCAGGCTGCAAACTATCAATGTATTCTTGTGTTGCTGATTCAAACCACTCTTCATTTTTGGGATCGTACTTTGCAATAAATAACCCATCTGGTGGCTGTTTATCTGTATAGCCTTTGGGGATATTTTCTCCGTTTTCTACATCTACTAAAATGTCTTTCTCTGCTTGCCAAATGTAATTTTCATCATATTTATACACCCAGATCATATTCGCACCTCCCACGTTTACTTTGCTTTAAAACGGACCCCAAACGTAATAAATTCATTGGGGTTTACCGTATTAGAACAAGATTGAACACAAACTCGACCGTCAGTACCTATATAGGTTCGGTGATATTGTGGTACACCCGGTGTCCCCAAACTGGATGCTACTCCAATAAAGTGAAATGACTGCAAGGGAAAGAATCCTTCAAGTAATGTAAACGCCTCGACATCATTACCAATCACTCCACCAGTAATAGACCCGATGATCTCCACCACTCCCAAGGCATCTTTTGAGTAGCATAGCGTGTGCGGAAATCCATCTGATGATACATATTGCTTCCATCCTTTGGACAATGAAGGTTTTTTCCAAGTGACTGCAGCGTCTCCATCTGTTATGAGACGTTTCCACCCTCGAAAGCCCTGTGCATGGAATGTGCCAATCCAAGTCATATTATCAAATGATCTCGTGGCAATAACCCTTTTGTAATTAATTTCATTTTGGACATATGATGTTTCTAAAACTTCAATGTAATAGAAACTGGAATCATTCTCTACAGGCAGATTTAACAGATTTGCTCCCATATAAAAACCCGTTGGCAGTAAAAAAATATCAGTACCGTTTGGCAACCTTGCAACTTTACCGTCGTTAGGTGTAAGCTTGTGCAGCTGGCCGTTATTCCAGTTACTTTTTTCTGATTCTGTTACGTGAATCTTTTTGTTTTCAAGGTGCGGATCGACGTATTCTTTTGCCGCTTCCAGTGCCGCCGCTACTTTATCTTTTGCACCTGCAGGTGTTTCCGCGTGAGCATCCGTGTATTTTTTAGCTTCTGCAAGCGCTGCATCTGCTTTAGACTGCGCGCCTTCCTTTGTTTCGATCTCATCCAAGTCCTTAAACTTGGCCCTCAGATCATCAATCGTTTGTATAGATTCTTCGTAAAGCTCATTTATCTTTGCTCTTAACGCCTCGAACTCGTCTACATAATACTCAGTGATCGGCACAATGCCTTGATCAATGAGTGACTTTGAAATGTTAAAAGAGAACTGATGCACAGACATAGATTGATCATTTGTATAATACAAATTCAGCTCAGCTTGTACTATACCGTAGTGCTTGATCTCTTTATCTGACAAAACGTACTCGGCGTGTCCATTCACTCTATCAACTATCGTTACGTCTCGAATGAATCGGCTGCCGTCGGCCATAACTAATACAAGTTTTCCAGTGACAGCTGCTAAAGGCAACGGCACTCCTTCTTTTGTGAACTTGAAAGTTAGCCTTGCTGTCTGTCGATCCTGTGTCCAAAAATTTATGCTGGTTGATACGCTTGAACTGGTATACGCGTTTACATCAAAATCAAGTGGACCGTTTTTGCGAATCATGTTATCACCTCTCTCATGTTACATTCTCGATCGTTTTAATTGGATCGACACTATTATCTTTCAAGCTACCTTCTGCGCCAGCTCCTTTTAGTCGATTACCGAAATGCTGAATACGAGAACACTTACTAGTAAAATACATAGCGTATCTACATTTTTTTCCACGCACTTTGTTGAATCTTGCTGCTGAATCTGTGACTCCATCCATGAAGATAATTCCGTAATACGGGTTTGATGAAGAAGTCCTTTTACCTGCATTCTGAATATCGCTGAAATCAACGTTTATGTCCTCTGAATCTCCTGAAACAGAAATCCCCGAATATCCAACTTCACGTAAAGTTGTGTTTGTGACATCAATGTTCTTGCACCCTAATTCTACGCGCAAGCCGTTTCCTTCGATGTCTTGTCCGACGTTTAGATCAGCTTTGCCATTGCTGCAGCGTGTTAAGAGCACCCCATGATGCTTGATGTCTCTAAATTGATTGTGAGACACTAAAAAGCCATCCACATCCGATAAATGGATAGCATGCTTGACCTTTACGCCATTGATTTTGTTTCCTGAAACTTCAACGTCGTCAATTTTTTGAATCCCTTTACGGCCATATACCTGAATAGCATGACGCTCTTTGATATTGGTAAAAGTGTTATCTTTGACTGAAAGACGCTTTACCTTGTTGACCCTGTTCGTAGGATTGCCGTTTGCGTCTTGCGTGTAGACCGATTCTACTCTAGGGATCATTAGTCTTACACCGGATGCACAATCCTTAAATCTGTTTCGGCTTATTACAACATCTTCCCATTTGTTCCCTGAAATTGCGTACTCGGTCGTATCTTCAAAATCGTTGTTTTCGATACGAATATCAGAATACCAAAAGCCATCTGTGCTGGTGTGAGAATCTATCCCCCGTGCATATCCTTTTAAGCTTTCGGATCTGCTGAAATAGCAGTCTCGAATAGTGACATGCTTGCTGACGGTTTGGTCATAAGCACCAAAGGCGCCGAAGTTGTCCGCCGATCTCATTAAGTCCAGCTGAATCGCAGCAGAAAACCACCTGTCGCCTTTATAATCAGCGAAACCTTTAAACCAGACATTCTCTATTAATACGTGTTTATTACCTGCACAGTCAAAGGCATGACCGCCGCACACATCTTTGATCGTGATGTCCCGTATGATAATGCGCTCAGCATGTGCAAAACCTATGACTGAACATTGTTCTTTGATCTCTTCTCCTGCGCTATCAAACACCCCTTGACCGTCAATCAGTATATTTCCGTGGCCATCATATCCTTTGGTTTGGCCATCTTTGTCACCATTTACAAGCATTGATCCTACAAAGCCACGTTTAATAACGGCGCCAGCTTGTAAGGTCAAATGAGTATTTTTATATATGCGGGCTGTCTCCGTCAGCTTGTATTGTCCAGGAGGAACAACAATGTGCACAGGGTATAATTTTGCAAGACTAAGAGCTGCCTTGAATCCTGCCGTAAAACTTCCGTACTTTTTAATAAATCTTTTCAGATTCAGGGAAACGGCAGCTGCTTCTATTTCTTCTTCAAGTATTTGAAAGTCATAGTCTAATCTGTCTTTTGCTGTGGGATGAATAGATGCATCCCTAGCAACTCGAATGTCTACAACTTCCTTGACATCATTCCCGTCATGATTGAGAACAAGGTTTGTCAATCTAGCCCACATGTTGTCAATCCTGTTGGCAACAGTAAATAGACCATGCATAATCTGACTAGACAAATGAGCTTTTTTACTATCCTTGTGAGACTGTAATTCAGTTGCATTTTTATTAAGCTCATTCTCAACCATTTGCATGTCACCGCGTAACTGTGATTCATAGACTGAATTTCTTGTCGTATCATAATCCTTTTTAAGCCGGACCAATTTATTCACTCCTTTCGATTCCAAAAGAAAAAACGCTTCTAATTGAGCGTTCTCATCAATTGATCAATGTATCTTTTTTGCTGCTTAATCTGCCGCGCTTGGCTTACTTGATAATCCTGAATGTCTTTTCGGAAGTTTGCGAAAGTCATTTTAGGACTGTCATACGGGTTGAGGGGATTATAAGTGACAGACACTAGCCTTACATCGTCCTCAAACGTGATCCCGTTTGCCGTATCGGCAATGACATGGATCGTGTCTCCTTTCCAAAAATCATCTTCTATACCTTGTAGTGCTGGCTCATAGATAAACTGATACTCAGCCTCAACCACCACGTCAGGATATGGGTTCACATGCTTTTTCAAAGCAGAAACCATGTTGCTTGCTTTTTTTACTGTGTCGTCTCTTATCGGCTCTCCCCAGCGCGGCTTTCCCTCGATCAAAAATTTGTCTTCGTCAGGATGGATGTAAAGGATAGGCTGGAATTCGTATTCAGGCTCTTTCTCTTTCTCTTTTTCATCCTCCGTTTTTGTATCGGTTGACTTTGTATCACTTTTCTTAGCTTTCTTTTCTGCACCGTAACCCCATGCACGCGTTGATGTGTTTTGATCATTAATTTTCATCTTAAATCCTGGCATATTGTATCGGCTGTCAAGTGTGAAGTCTACTACCTTACCCATTTTTAAATGTACATAGATGACGTAGTTATTTACATCAAGCTCTATTTCATAATCTTCAACAATCTGATCCATTAATTCGACTCTGTTCTTTTCTCCGAAGCCGTCCTGATCTACTTCGTCAAACTCCGATAATTTTGCTTTTAGAACATATTGAAAAGGCGTACCCGCTAAGGCAAAGTCTAAAGCTTCTTTAATGTTCAGTTTCTTTGAAATTTTTTCTTCTACTCTGTCATTTACAAGAAGAACAGTATACACATGATTGGCCGTAACCTTTTTTTGAAGCACGTTTTTTCTACTCTGATCAAGCTCAATGTCTGTGATGTAATACTTTTGATGGCTGTACACTTTTTCATCTAAGTACAATATGTTCCCTGGAACAAGCAAATCAAATTCTGTTCCGTTATCCTCAGTTCGTAGAAGTGTGAAGTTGAAACTCTTCTTGCCCGTTGTATCGTCTTGCAGCTCCAACACAGCGCCAACGATTTCCACAAGCTCTTTGCCGTCTTTGGTTGAGACATGAAGCTGCCTGAAATCAATGTCAGTTGGCAGCCCGTCGTTTAATTCTACATCCTTGCCCTGATACTCTTTACTTGGATACTCAGGGCCCGTTGGTGTTTCTGGTTCACTCGGTTCTTCTGGTAGATCATCCAAATTATCATATTGTGTGAGCTTGTAAGTAAAGATGATGCTGTTTAATTTTGTTGCATAGTTTATGTCGGTAGCATATCCGGCTTTTGAAACTGCTGCAGTAGCCTTTTTATAATCTTTTTCACCTACCACATCTTTATATCGACTCAAACGAGTGTACAAGCTTCCAAGATCAGCTAAGCTCTCCGCGTATGATGGGTACTTTCTAAACTTAGCTTGTATCCTGGTGACATTCCCCTTTTTGTCTTGTTCGCTTGTCCACATGAGAACATATTTACCGTTATATGTCCCTTTGACTCCGAAGAGATTATGCGCCTTTTGAGACAGGTCGCTTTTTCCGAAACCACTTTCTAGGCACCCCTGAGCGATGACAAGGCTCGCAAGCACGTTATATTTCTTATAGACTTTCTGCGCCCCTGGAGCTAGTTTTTTTATAAAATCCGCTGCAGCCATGACATCCTCCTTTTACGGAAAATAAAATCTTGTATCAAAAACAATCTCAAAATCATTTGTATTCTGAATCTCAAACTCATTCATGCCTTTATCTAAGGACGGCAGCCTACCGGATGTTTTCAATCTTTTATTACCAACAACGGTATACTGTTTCAGGTTTCTGACCTGCTGTGACTTTTTCAGTTCGGCTTCTATTTTCAGCCTCTCATTGTTCGTGTGATTGATAATCGTTATGTTTTTTCCCTTTGCGTTTAGCAGCACGTTGTAATCATGCTGCAGTGGGTTAATAGGTAAGCCAGGATTGAAAACACTAAACCGTTTTTTGTTTTTGAATCGGTACTGGAGATCGTCGCGCCTTTGAATTCCCATTCCTGAAAACCATCTTTCATTAGAAAAGTTCTGCGCGCTTAAAGACGTGCCTTTTGACTCTGCCAGCCCTGTGATATTGTTAAAATCCACTTGGAAGGATACCTGGTTTTTTTGCTTGTCTTTGGGTATTTGAAACCCTCCGTCACACGTAACCGCAAAACGCCTCCCAGGAAGCAGATCACATGAGATGTAATACCAGAAGGGCTGAACAACAAGATCATAAAACTCATGCCTGTACTGATAAAAGTTTGCCGCGATTTTAGCATCGAGCAATATCTCAACCTTGATAGACCTTTCTTTGTACACTATGTCGCGCGGATGCTGCGTCGGTACAAGTCCGTTAAACCTGGTTAACTGTTCAAGCTCTCTATCAGTGCTAGGCGCATCAGGTGCAAAACTAAGCAACTTAAAATAGGGCAGTAACCCCGACAAAGGCTGCTCTCCTAAACCATCCCTGAAATCAAAATACAGATCCATTTATCTTTTCAGCCCTCCTTTATAGGCATTCTGCTCATATTTTTGAGCGCTCTTTTTGTCTAGAATAGATGTATCCCCTTGAGTAAAAACGATGTCTGCTAAATGCTCACCGCCAATAATGACAGGCGCAGGATGGATTCTGATTGTTTGTCCCGTAGCACTTACGCTTTCATTGTTCGTTTGTAGATTATTTGATAGAAGACTAATAAGGGCATCTAGCTTTTGGTTTAATACAGGCGTATCAATCTCATTTCTCACAGTCAGTTCAGCGCGCATCGTATTTATTTCATCTGCTGCCCCCTGGATGTTAAACGCCATTCTATTAATTTCAGATTTAAAGGACGTCATAGCACCTTGCGCCATAGCTGCAGTGCTCTTTTTCACGTCCTGCGCTTTTTCTCCAAGCCCAATGATAAACCCATCGCCAAAGTTCACACCTTCTGTAATGGTCTTCTTTGCAGGTGATTTTGATTGTATGGAATCTTTCAGCGAACGTATTGCAACTTTACCGATGGCCCATGCAGCTTTCCAAATCGTACCGCCTGTGCCCCCCATGCTACGAATACCGTTAGCAAAACCTTTAGAAAAATCGGCACCTGTGCCAGTTGTTTTCACGCTTGATAAGCCTTGTTTTCCTGATTGTGCTACGGTGCTACCCGAATTACTAGCGTTTCCGGCTTGGCTACGAATCCCCGATGCAAATTGAACGCCTGCTTTTTGTCCGCCTCCACCATCGGTTGTTTTGGCAAGCTGGGCTGTTGCTGACGCACTAACGGAAGATGCTGCAGACGTATTGGCGCCCTTTGTGCTTGTTATTCCCGCACTATGGCTTTTCCCTTTTGTCACTCCTGCTTGAGTAGATTGAGTGGTATTTTTGTCTAGGTTTGATAACGCTGTTTGGTTTACGCTGCTTGCTGCAGTGCTTGTGCTGCCTTTTGTTGAGCTTATACCTGCGCTAAATGATTGGCCTTTTTGTGAGCCGAATGTTTTAGCTCCTGCATTGCCTTCACTTAACTTTTGCCTAAGTGCTTGCTGCAGAACTGTACCACTGGTAGATACGTTAATTTTTGACGAACTGATTCCATCGCTAAATGATTGACCTTTTTCTTTCCCTGCAATTCTAGGAATGCCGTTTTCCTCTCGCAGTTTTTGATCAAGCAACTGCTTAAGGATCGTTCCACTTGCTAACGTGTTAGGTGTGGCATCTGTTAAGCCGTCCGCAAATTCATCGCCCATTTTCTTTCCCGATTCACGGGCAGATGTTGCACGGTTAAATTCATTTTCAGCATTTACAATCGCTTCGTTTGCTTTACTAGCTGATTCTTCTGCAGAAAATCCTAAACCCTCGTTAAATTCAATAAGTGCTTGTTTCGTTTTTTCTAATGCTTCTTCTTTGCTGTCTCCAAGTTTTTGTAAGAACGCTACTTGTCTTTCAGCCCATCGCACTTGGTATTTTTCTTCTTGTTCCTCTTGATTGGTGAAAATACCCATTGAATTACTTGAGTATTCTATTTGTTTTTCTAGTGCTTTTCCTGTTTCTAAATCCAGCAGTTTCCCGTCTTGAGCCATTTGATCAAATAACGCTTTTGAATTGTTTTTATACGCTTCTAGGTTCTCAGCAAGAGCCTTTTGATAATCTGCATTACTTTTAGCTTTTAGTGCTTTGTGCTGCGCTGCTGATATCGCTTCTTTTGCAAGGGCCTCGTCTAAAACTTTATTTCTGTAGTCGCGATCTTCTTTAGCAGCCTTCTGTCCCTCTTTATAAATGCCGCTGATTTGATCGTTGTAGCTTTTGGCATTTTTAAAAGAGAGTTTGTTTTGACTCTCAGAAACTCTCTGTTGGATTGCTAAAGCGTCCTTTTGATTTGCGGCAAACTTACTTGTTGACTGTTGAAAAAATGAAATTATCTCTTCAAAAGTTTTCTTTTGAGAAGCATTCATTTTCGATGTCATTAAGCCTGTTTCATCTTTCAATTTTTCTAACTGCCGCATTTTCTCGCGAACTTTTTGGACGTCTTTGTCAATGTCTCCAACCAATTGATCGGACCAATCTTCTCCGATTTTCTTTGTCTCTTTTTCCTGATCTTCAAATAGTCCTTTGAGAACTGCAATTGCATCAGTCTTAAATCCTTCTAACTCCTTAATAAGAGATGTGGACATTTTTTGATAAGTAGACAATAGATTGCTTGCCATCTTCTCGGCTTCTTTTCCTGAAACCTGTGTCAGTTGGAACATTTGTGATGTAGCTTTTTCGCGTAGATTCACATATGATTCGGCCGCTTTTTGTGTCGCTTTAGAAACACCCTCGCCATATAAAAGCGCTGCTTCTTTTGCTTCTTCTTGGCGTTTCTTTTGGTTTTTCAGCTGTTCATTATAAGCATATGTCGCTACGGCAATACCGCCTAGTAAAGCCGTTCCACCAACTATGGCAAGCCCCACTGGACCCGTAAATGCTAAGAGCGCACCAATACCCATCGTTAGCGTTGCGACTGCTGTTGTGGCGCCCAAAACACCCGTAGCAAACAACGCAGTTTTAGCAATCGTTTGAGCTGTGGCAGAATCCATTTTGTTAAACATGGAAACGATGTCTGCTCCTTTTTCAGCTAGATTTCCAAGCGCAGGAAGTAGACTTTCAGTAAGCTTAATCTTTGCCCCTTCAACTGCAGACTGGAAAGCAATGATACTGCCCCGCGCATTATCAAGCATTGTGTCAGCCATTTTTTTAGCCGCACCGTCTGATTCTTTTAGTGCTTTAGTGTTTTCTTTCAATGCCTTGCTACCCTTTTGCAATAGAACGGCCCAGTGTTTGTATGATTCAGCTCCGACAATAGTTTTTAAGGTTGCGGCTTGCTGCTCCTTCGTCATGCCCTTCATACCCTTTTCCATCTCGGCAACAACTTCCGGCATACTCTTCATGTCTCCCGCTGCATCAAAGAAAGCAAACCCTAATTTATCAATTACCTTCTGCGCCTTTCTAGCTGGTGTTGCCAGCCTGATCAAAGACGTACCAAAGGCTTGTCCTGCGATTGAACCTTGCAAACCTGCGTCACCAAACGCCATGACCGCAGCCGCTGATTCTTCTAATCCCCAACCTAGGGAATTAGCGTTAGGCGCAAGGAACTTCATTGCCTCACCCATCTGCTCCACGTTCGTGTTAGCATTAGCCGCACCATATGCAATTACGTCCGATGCGTGCCCCGCTTCCGATGCTTTCATGGCAAAAGCTTGCATCATATTAGAAGAAATGTCGGCTGCGGCGGCTAAATCCAGTTGACCTGCAGCTGCTAAATTCAGCATACCTGGCATAGCTGCATAAATATCATTCGCTTTAAATCCGGCCATCGCCAGGAAGCTTTGTGCATCTGCTGCTTGGCTGGCGGTGAAAACAGTTGTTGCTCCCAGCTCTTTTGCCTGGTTTTTCAGCTTTTCGACTTCTGCAGCTGTTCCCCCTGAAATAGCTTTAACTTTGCTCATCTGTGTTTCGAATGACATACCAACTTCTACAGCGTCTTTCAGTGGGAGGACCAAGCCAGCAAAAGCAACACCTGTAGTCATCGCTACTGAAGCACCCTTGCTTCTCATTGTGTTGCCAACTGTATTCATTCTTTGGCCCATCTTATACATAGAGGATGAAGTACGTTTTATTTCAGCTTCCATTTTCTTGATTTTATTCGTTGTCTCAGTCAACGCATTTTGCGTTTTGTTCATTTCAGCTGTTGCATAGTTCAGCCGACGGGCAAGATTTTGTGTCTCTCGCGCGTCCTTTCCCTTCTTGATGGCTGAATCCGCATAAGCTCTTTCAAGTGCTTTGACCTTCATTTTATGCTGATCTAATTGCTGTGAAAGGGTTCTGACTTTTGTTTGTGACGTTTTCAGTTCATTACCCCACACACCGACGGCAGTCCGATTCTTTTCAAATTCAGACTTTATGTTCTTCATTTGAACGGCAATTGCTTTCATTTCCCCGTTAAATTGGGACGAATTAGAATACAGCTTTACTTTAATGTCTTTGCTCAATCCCTCACCACCTTTTTACAGTCCAGGTATCTGATCAATGTATAAGGGCTTATCCGATGCTGCAGCGTTATTACTTGGCTTTTCTTTGCTCGCTTCTTTGCGCCGCGCGAGTCGTTTCAAGTGATACACAATATCCATTTCATCTATTTGGTTCTGTGAAAAGCCAATGTCCTCTAATGCGTTATACATATCAAGGACAGCATCGGACAAACTTACTCCCCCGGCTCTGCTTCCTCTGCGGTTTCTGGATTCAGGATCTTGCTCGCTTCAACGATATTTCCGATGACATAGTTTGCAGTTGCGTAGATTGTTCTATATAAAAGTCTTGAATCAATGCCTTTTTCAAATTCTTCTGCAGTGAATTTGTTTCCGAACACTTCACAGATAAACTCTGATTGTTTACTTGTATAAATCCTTTCAGGATCATTCGATTCAAGGTCTTCTGTTATTTCTGCCGCAGTCCTAAATAAAACACCCGTGATAAAGTTAGGTGTGGAAAATTTCTTTTTCTTACCGTTTAAATGCAAGGTGATTGTCAATGCTTCCATGCTATTGCCTCCCAATTACAAAATAAAAAAGAGCGTTATTAAACGCCCTTTCCGATGTCTACTGAACTTGTGGAATCCTCTGTATCTTTTCCCTTTGCAAACGACGCCCCGTCGTATACAACTTGTTTAAACCATTCATCCGGGTCAAAGCCTTCGTCGAACTCAGCTTGTGCCTTCCAACGGTTTTTCCCCTTCTTATTTTGTAAAGTCATAAAGCCTGCCTTGAATTTTGCGGTTTCAGGATCTGCTTTACCCTCTGTGGTTTTATTTTCGTTAGCCATCAGTTCAGGAAGTCCCTTTAAGAACCAGTAAAACCTATGGCCGCCCGTGGATGTTTTCGCCCTAAAGCCGAAAGCCAAGAAAATAGCCTTGTCATCAGAACTGGCAAAAGAAATCCCATTCTCGACCTTGTGTCCGAAAATCTTGTTTTGCACCTCAATAGGTAAATCCGCTAGTTCTGCTTCAAGGTCAATGTCACCCATGTTGTTAAATGAATCGAACACGCCGTTATCAGCCCAAAACTTAGACTGTTCTGATTTTGGATCGACTTTGACGTTTACAGCTCCTGGCAGTCTTTCAGGCTTTGCATATTCAAGTCCTTTGTCATCATCCTGAATAAGTTCAGCATAATGAAACATGTCTAATCCGTAGATTGTTTTCCCCATCTGTTTTCCTCCTAGAAAAATGTTTTGACGTACCTCATACCTCTGTGAAAGATTTTTGTATCTGTTTCGTAAAGGTCAACGGAATCGTATCTTCCGTAACCTAAATCTTTCATAAGACGATCTATTTGTTTCGCTATTTCTGTTTCGTTTTTCCGTGTGTCTGCTTTTGAAAATATGCTTAACTGGAATCGAACCTCACTTGCTGCGGAACGGTTGTCTCTGTACTCCTGGTCCCTATTTGTAATCTCTGAAAATACAACTCTGGGGAATGCGGCCACATCATCGGCCACAAGATTATGGAAACCACCCGTGACAAGCTGCTTTAATTCATTGTTTTTTATTAACGCTGCACTCAATTCTTTCTTTGCATCAAGACTCATTTAATAGGTGCCGTGATAATTCTTTCCATGATTTTCACAGCTTGTCCCTCCCCTTCGATCCCGCCTTTCTCGATGAATGGATGCGGCGGCATTTTAGATGTCCCCCACTCTAGAAATCGTCCTCTGTAAGCGACTTTTCTATTCGGCCCAACCGATACAAACAGTTCACCGTCTTTGGATTCTCTTGCAGTTGAAACGGTGATGTTATCGACCATGTGAGGCTGATTTTTTGAACTCTTATTCACGTTACGTTTTTGGTGCTCAGCTATTACCTCGCCGCCAGCTTTAAGAGCGACCTTTTCAGCTTTTTCCACGTCGTCACCTATCTTGTTGAAAAATCTTGTTAGATCATCAAATCCATCAATATTCATATCAGCCATTTACGCCGACCTCATTGCATGTGACTTCAAGTTGCTTCTTTTTATTTTCGATGTCGTTGAAATCCATTACATCGAAAGTGCGATATATTGGCTCTCCTGCGTCATCGGTACCCGTTCGATGAAGAATACGCATATCTTGCGTAACGTCTTCCCGGTATCTTAATGTTATTTTCTTTGGTGACTTAACGCCTAACGCACCGGCAACAAGCGTATCTGATTTTGTGCCGGAAAATCCTTCAATTGAACCCCATGTCTCAAAGACATTTTCATAGGATTCATTCCAATTCAGCTCGTCATCCTGTACCCTTTTCTTTACTTGAAAGGTTAAGCGACGATTCAACTCGCTTATCTTCTTCATCCTCTTCTGCCTCCACATAGCGAAGTTGGGTTAGTTGATCCCGAATAGTAAAAGGGATGGATGAGCCGGAAACGCCTGACTCATACACCCCTCGATTTTCGTACCAATGAGCAACAAGCATGCCTGTTACAAGCGCATACTGCTCGTTACCTTCTACATACCGCCCTATTCCATTTTTGATATATCCCTTTGCTGCAGTAATTAAGGTTTTAAGCAAGGTGTCATCTTGGTCGGTATCAACTTTTAAATATTCATCTTTCAGCATTTTTAAATCCATAGAAGACCGCCTACTTATTCAGTATTTTCTTTACCAATTTGGTCTAATCGAGACTCTAAATCAGTGATCCTTTTTTGTACCTCTGAATTGATGTTGTCCCATTTAACGCTACCTTTACCGATTGTTCGGGAGTTGACAGACCCATCGCCTAAATGGTCGTTTTTAATAGACCCCGTTTCAATTACTGCGGGATCTCCTTTGTCACCTTTTGGGCCTTGCTCTCCTGGATCGCCTTTTTCTCCTTTCGGTCCTTGAGGGCCTTGTTCACCAGGATCACCCTTTAACCCCTTCACATAAAGAGGATTTTCTTCGCTATTGTCTTTCACCGTAACTGCAGTGATAGGTTTACCATCATGGCCCGCCTCCGCGGACGTGAAGACTCCATTACTTTCGTTTAGATAATCTTTTGCCATGTTAGATCAATTCCTTTCCAATGTTTATTCTTTGTTCAGTTTGCTTTTCAGCTCTTTTATTTCGTCTTCCATTCCCTTGAGTCTAGTTTCAATAGACGAATTAAGATGCTCTGGCATTACACTTCCCGTCCCGATGTTTACCGAACGAACAGCTTTTTCAGCAAGCATTTCATGTGTCACGGTTCCTGGTGCAGTTGATCCGCCGCCACCTAGACTCACTTCCTGACCATCTTTGACGATTTTTCCACCTGCAAACTCTAAAACACCACCGATGACAGTTCGATCCCCGCCGTCAGTGGTGTAATTTTTTGTCACTCGCATGACTTATTCACCTCTTTTTTTTATTCACTAATTGACAACTGGCCGTATACTACCGCTTCTTTGTCCCAAGCCACAACGTCTTCACGTTCAATCGCTCGTACTTTCGTTGTGTTTGTCTCAAACGATCCTGCAGCAAGATTCGTATAGGCGATAGACTGTTGCTGACGATCAAATAAGATAACTGCCTCTTTTAAATCACCAACGATTACAGGTGCTTTCCCTGCTTTTGTTTTCAAAACTTTGTTTGAGATAACCACCACACGACGACCAAACAGCATTTTGTTTGTCGGCTCGGATGGAATGTCTTTGAGTAGATATTTGCCGTCCGCGTCTTTTAATTGATCAAGATAGTTGAAGCCGTCTTGATTTGTCATGATGATCGCCCCAGCAGAAATGGCAGTATCAAGCGTAACGTTTAAAGTCTTTTTGATGTCATCCAAGCCCTTAAATTCGACCTTTTTCAAACCATCAAGGATAGCCAAGATAAGAGAGTTTCTTGTTGCGACTGATTTTTTAACGAACCATTTCGCAACATACGTCATGATGGCTTGATCTGTATCCTGCAGCAATGTATTTGAAAGTGGTAAAAGCCCAGCATAGTCAGTGATTGTATATGATAGTTTTGTAAACTTAGGCTGATCTGTTTCTGGAATGTTTTCCATTTCCTCGATGTCTAGGAATGGTGTCATGTCTCCATTTTTTTCAAGCATACGACTACCTGAACGGGTTGCAACCGGCTCGACCGTGACATATTGCTCAAGTTGATGTAATTGCTCCCGCTTTAACTCTTTAATAGTTCTTGAAATATCTTCGGGGATTAGGATTCCGCCATCTTCTTCATTTTTTCCTGACATCGCTCTGAATTCAGGGTTTTCTAGGAATTCACGTTCTTCATGTGTTAAAGATTTACCTCGAAGAGACTTCATGAACAACTTGGTGAATTTCTTTTGACGTTCTTCTTTATCCCCTTCGGCTCCTTTTCGTCCCTCCGGGTTACGTTCTAGCTCCGGCACAAAATTTTCACCGCCAGGTAAATCAGGAACGTTCAGTGATCGTCCTTCTACCATCAATTCTATTTGATTCTTAAGCTCTTTCACTTCATCGAGAAGCTTGCGCGCTTCCTCTGTTTTTCCCTCTGCTAGTGCTTTATCAGCATCTTCTTTCTTTTGCGTAAACCGCTGACGCAGTTCAATTTCTTTTTTTGTCATTTTTATTTTTCCTCCTCATAGAACGGAACGCAAAAAAGCCTTATTCGGGAAGATCAAGGCTTAAAAGTTCCAATTCAATTTTTAAAATTTCATCTGTTGGTGCGCTTCGTTGATCTTTCATTTCTTCTACTTTCTCCATGCTTCGAGCACCTACCACAGCTTCGGTATCGCTATATGCAGGTGTCGTTACTAGAGAAATGTCATAAATGCGGTGAATTCTGTTTATTCTTCGTTCGTATATGTCCTCGTTTTCGTTAATTCTCCATTCGTCGGGTTCGTCCCCGTTGTAATCCAACGAAAAAGCAAAAGAACATTGATTAATAACGCCGCTGCGTATATTCTCCATGAGATCGCGGGCATATGACGTGTCTGACGGTTTAAATCTGAATTTAAGACCTATGCCATCTATTTCGAGTTCAAGCTTCCCTGACTCCCCTGAAACGGTATTTCGCGCTAGGGGAAAATCCTCTCGATGGTTAAAAAGTGCAATGACGTTTGATAGATCGGTAGATTCTAAAGCGTTCCTGCTGATAATTTCTTTGAACCAGCCCAAACGCTCGGACCATTTTTCAAACTTCAAAGCATAGCCTTCCACATATTCGGCTTGTCCTTCACCGTCGGAACGGATCTCAATTGGCGACGTGAGCAGCCGCACTTCTTTTTCTTTACTCATTCTTGCTGTCACCTCCCTTCATGGCTGAACCAGCTTTAAGCCGCTGGTATTCTTCCATAAAGTCAAGGAACACATAGTTCAAGCTAGATAGATATTTTTCGCCATGTTCGATAGGATTTCTTTCAATCAAGTCGCGAATCTCATTTTTATTTAAAAGACCCGCTTCGCTCATGGTCTTAAAATACTCTGCTTGAGTTTTACTGTCGCCGCGCAGCTCACTATCAACATTGAATTTTACATAATGGCCCGCTTTTTGATCATTGTCAGTAAATAGCTTAATATTTAATTCTTGTTCATAATTCACGATCCACGGTTGCAATGTGTTTTTTACATATTCCAAAGATTGATGCTCAATGTTTGAAAATGTGGCTTTATCAAGCTCATTGAGTTTATGCAACGGAACTTTATAAATCATGGCAATTTGTGCTTTATTGAATTTCATAGATTCTACAAACTGCGCTTCTTGCAACGGCATGGCAATAGATTGATATTCTAGTCCATTATCAATAATGGCTATGTTTTCACCCTGGTTGACCCGCAGCCATTCTTTTCTTACGTTCTCTTTTGGTTTTTCATCCAAGAAAGAAGGTACTTTTAGAATGCCTCGCGGCGTGGCTTCGTTTTTATATAGTTTTGCGTTATATTTTGTTGCAGCTGCTTGAGCGCCTATATGCTCTCTCACTACCCCAATAGGCGACTTACCGTGAATGCCATCCGTTGATAAACCTTTAAAATGAAGCACCTGGTGTTCATATAGTTCCATCGTTCTTCCGTTAACGTTGGTTTGGTACCATAGCCTCCCTGAGTCGGGATGGATGTATGCTTTAGTTGCATCCGGCCGCAACGGGTAAAGATTTTCAGGGAAACCGTGAGCCCCAAACTCAATCATCGAATAGGCATTTCCCCATGTGAGGACATGCGTCATCATCAGCTTTTTCCATACATATGCTGTCATGTACGGGTTTGGTCTTGCGTAGATCATATAGGCTGATGGATGATTAGGGTTTCTGTTGACTCCTTGACTCTCTTTTTTAAATGTGTGTATCGGTAGCTTTGCGATGTCATCTGATAGTACGTTAACACATGCGAAAATGTCTGGTTGCACAAGTGAATTGCTTTCACTGACTCTTTCACCGCTTGCCGTTTCTCGACCTCCGAATAGATTGATCAGCTGACTGAAACCGTCTAATGTTGTTGAGCCTGAACGCTTTTCAAAGAATCGGTCTATAAACATTTATTTTCACCTCTCTTTCTGCCGCGCGTGACTTGACAGCAAGTAGGCATAAAACATAAAAAATACACCCGTCAGAAATAGACCGATGTTTGTATTTATCCGATACGCTGCCAGCAGAATAAAGATGCACCCTCCGATAAACAGCAAGTCATTTAAAATCATCTTTAAAAAAACAATAAATTTTTTCACTCTCTCACTTCCTAAAAACTGAAATTTCCTGAAAAATGTTTGTTTAAGTCAACGTTTGCACCCATATCGTGATACATGGCCCTAGCAAAAGCATTCATAACGGCTGCAGCTGGATCTATTCTTTGCGGTGATTTCGCTTTGTCTAACATGATATTTTCTTGAGCGTCTTGTTTAATGATTGCGTTATTATATGCAAAAGTTAGAAGTGGATCGTTCCCATGAATGACCTTTCCCTCGTATACCTTTTGTCTGTAATCCTTTGTGGGTAAAGAAAGATGCTGAATCCTTTGCGGCAGCTCAACCATATTAAATCCCTTACTCTCAAGCCGTTGTGCAAGGTGCAGCGCATTCCATTTGTCGTAAGCAGATTCAATGACCCTTAATTTGTTGACGTGGGCAAACTCAATAATCCATCTTTCAACAAATTGATAATCAACCGCTTCCCCTGGTGTGAATGTCATCCAACCTTGATCACGCCATAAATCATAAGGCACTTTATCAGTAGCCATTTTCTCTTTTGCCTTTTCCTCTGGAATGAAGGAATGCTGGCCGACATAATAAAAACCATCAAGCACGCCAACCCACCCGACAGAAGTCAAGTCCGTTGTCATAGATAAATCTAAACCAAGATAGATCGCCATTTCTTTTAGATCAGGTATTTCACCATGACAGGCACGCCATTTAGACATTTTCATATATCCGTTGTCTTTTTGATCAACCCACCCATTCATGTTTTTTGTAAGGAAACTTCTCATCTTTTCAGGCACATCTAATGCAACTTTTAACGCTGCCCTTAGTGACTCCATCCCCTCTGGGTAAGTTGCGACTATCGGATTTGCCTTGATCCAGTTCGATTCATCCTTTATATCGTCTTGTGGATCAAGCTCACAGATCATAACAAAATAATCATCGTTTTCAATTTCAATGTCGGGATCAAGAATCTTAGAAACATACTGATACTCTTTAAAGCACGGCCCGTTTAAGTTGAAACCTGCAGTAGTAATGATAATCATCAAAGGGCTACGACGAGCGACCATACCGCTATCAATAACATCATATATTTCACTTGTTTCATGAGACATATATTCGTCGACTATCCCTAGTGATGGGTTTTTTCCGTCTCCAACCTTTCGGGCTTCACGGGATAACGGTTTGATAATTGAATTTGTCGCGTATTTCGTGACCTGCCCGTTGGCGTCTGTGTATTTCCCCTCTAAAATAGGTGCGTGCTGTAGTTGCTCAAGTATTGCTTGATAGACTTCATCCGACTGCTCCCTTGACCATCCAGCAATAAACACACGATGTTTTTCCTTAGTGGGAAAGATCTCATACGAAGCCATGATAGCCAGCAATTGTGATTTTGCGTTTTTTCTCGCTAACTGGATGTAAGCCTTTCTAAAACGCCTGGCACCATTGACCTTTTTGTAAAATCCATAGATATTAGCAGCCATGAATAGCTGAAAGTCTGTCAGTTCAATCGGCTGACCTGCCAATATGCCTTCCACATGGTTGAACTGCTTGGCCCATTCATAGAAGTCTAAAACTGATTCCGCATCAAAATAATACGGGCAGTCTTCTTCTGCTAACCGCTCTACGTCTTTAATGAACCTCTGAACAGCCCACTTGTGCTTCTTTCCTGCTTTTATTTCCCCCGTTTGGATCTTTTCGCAATATGACCATACACGCTCAATTAAAAGCTCTGCGGTCATTTCCTGCGTTAGCATTACATGCGACCTCCAAAGCGTTCTTCTTCTTTTGACTTCGGTTTCCCATCATCTTTTTTCGGAATGACAAGTTTGCAGCGAGAGGAAATGGTTAATCCTAAATCACTTGATGCTTGTCTGCATTGTTTAAACAGCTTGTCTTGATTTATGAGAAGATCACTATAAGCAGGATTCGCAATTTCAAACTTTTCACCATCTGAATTTTCGGTGAGTGCTGTAATCGGCGTATCTAATATGATTTCTGTTATTTGTAAATATTGTTTTCGAGCAAACAAAAAACGGGCAAGCGCATCAACATCTAAATTTGTCATAATTCCGATGTTTTTTAGCTCGTCCGCTATCTTTTTGAATTCTCTTTTTAAGTCTTTTGGTAAGTAAGAAGGAGCTTTCACTTTGTCATCTGGCGCCTTAATTTCCTGCTCTCTTCGCTCTTCAATCTCTTTCTTGGTAAGGTTTTTCTTCCCTTTCACTAGCAACAAGTCAACTGGTTGTCTCGGCCTTGCCATCCCCTCACCTCCTTCCGAATTTTCATTTAGGGAATTTCTCGCGATGTTGAGGGATACGCGGTCTACGGCAAATCGTTTCTAGGGATTTAAGGTAGGGGGGCTTCCATTTCCCGCCTTAGTTGATCCATGTCTTTTTGACAATCCATTTGCGCTTCTTTGATTTTCTTTTTATACATTTCGAGTAACTTCTCTGATCTCGCACTTCGAAGGACAACGAATAGCTTTCTAATTTTGCTTTGCTTACGTCTGATCACTTCGTTTGTATAGTAAGATGTGTACTCAGCTTTACACCTCGGACAAACTAGAAGATGTTGTTTAATCCCTTCGCCAATCTTTCTAATCCTAGAACAACTTTTAATAATGAATGTTGTTCCACATTGATCACACACGCATGTTTGATTATCCATTCCCAAACCCTCCATCTTCTTTAGCTGTCTTCCTACTATGACAGGACGCACACAGCGGTTGCCAGTTAGAAGAATCCCAGAATAGTTTTTTATCTCCCTTATGCGGTTTGATGTGGTCTACTACTGTGGCCGCAATACGCTTGCCTTGTAACATGCAAGACTGACACAACGGATGCTTTGCTAGATAACCTTCACGCGCTTTACGCCATCGG
Source organism: Bacillus sp. FSL R5-0712 (assembly GCF_038593285.1). NCBI lineage: Bacteria > Bacillati > Bacillota > Bacilli > Caryophanales > Bacillaceae > Bacillus > Bacillus sp. FSL R5-0712. The sequence continues at coordinate 2,568,908 of NZ_CP151981.1, forward strand.
CTATTATACCCACGGCGTGACGATGATTCACGGAACAGATCATATGAAGGCTTCGATGTCTTATGCTGCTGGCAATATCCTTCACGCGTTAGTTGGGGACATCCTGGTTCATTACAAGGTTTCAACGGTTTCATCATAGATCGGTACTCCTGGATTTAATCCATCCAATGGGTAGGACTTGTCTATTTCAATAACTTCCAAACTCATTCCCCCATCAAGAATCATAATGCCGGTTTGAGCTGCTTTCCTAGCTTCTTCTCTCAAAATTTCCTTTGCTTCCTTTTCTAATCGGCTTTCTGTTTTAAGAACTAAAATTTTCATTTGATTTCCTCCTCATTGATATGAATTACTTCAATAGCATTTTCTTTCAACCATTGAAACTCAAAGTGTTTCACAATTGGATTTCGATAATAGCCCGGCAGTAAAATTAAAATTGTTTCGCTAGGATTTACCCCGTCTAGCTTTGCAGCATCTCTTGAAACATAGTGCGGAAATTTATATTGCGGGAATTTCTTTTTCAAATCTTGCCATAGCGCTCTTGCATGCCTTGTGTTTATGCCTACGATGAAGGTCCTTGTACGTTGTTTTGAACATCCTTTTAAGATTAAGAGTTCCAATGCTATTCCTCCATATAAAAAGCACCGCCCTATTGGACAGTGCTTCTTAATGATCAAATTTAGCCAATAATTCCATTAAATTTCTCAACTTTAATCACTGAACTTTTTTGTAAAGGAAATATGACTTCTTGTTCCTTATAAATGTTTACTGAGGTTAACTCATAATCAGGAATTTCTAATTTCATAGCATCTATAAATCCCTTAATATTTATTCCAGGGTTATCCTTAGTAGCTTTTGCTGTAATAATTGTGTAAGGTGATGAAGATTCGTTTTTAAACCAATAAATATCCTCTAGATCTTCTGCTAATGTCCATGAAACATAGTGATTATCATAAACAATTTTTTTATGATCTTTGTGAATTCTTCTTATTTCTCCGGTATATAATAAATATTTCGCAAGCTCTTTCGCAGTGCTGTCTTCACTGTTCTCCCATTCGTATAACTGTTGTATTAAATCTTTCCAGATCGCATCCGTTTTGTTTAAATCACTCCTACAATATCCCTCTTTAGAGTGATTAACCCATTCTTTAAATAACTGCTCCATTTCCATTTCCTCACCCTTATTTTTAAATCCATTATCTATCGCATAATACAATATTACAAGCCTTTTCTCGTTATGCTGCGCCAAAAATACGCCAGTTTTACGCCAACTAAAAAGCACCCCTTAGGATGCTAAATAATTCACTTTTTTACAGGGACATTTGACCATTGAGTCTGTAACCATTTTTCAAATCGACTCCCTTTATCTCCTTCATAAGTATCAAAGTGTTCTGGATATGAATCTTTAAATTTGTTTTTAAAGTCATCATATGAATGTTCAGGAGGTAGAGACGATTTAACTTTAGATAATGTCTGCTGTATATTTTTTATTAAATTGCCTTTTTTCTTTCTAGGAAGCCTCACATCTTCCCCCAATGCTTGCAATTTTCTAAAGGCTGTTTCTTGTACCTTAAACACTTTATCGGAAATCATTCTACGCCATAGTATATCTTTAGATTCACGACAATTCCAATTACCCAATTCCTCTACCGCAGCTAATCTCTCTCTCCAATCACACTTTGAGTTAGCTTTCTTTTTTAACTCTTGATAATTAGTTGGTTTTCCTTTTTGAATCATAAAATCACCTCCCAACTATTTATATCGTCTAAAAACAAGTTAATGGAACTGTTCGCAAAATTTGTCGAACAAAAACGACTTCCTTAATGGAAGCCGCTCTCAATTTATCACCTAATACCATCATAACCGCTCTCAGACAAAATGCTTTGCCAAGATCGTGCCAAAAGTGTGCCATTCATTTAGCTTTTTCTAATAGCATCAATATCTACATATTCTAATCCGTCATTCCTTTTAATGAAAATATAATTTTTAGTCCTTAAAGTTTGTACTAAACTGTTCGTTTGACTCACACCATATTTTGAATTAGATTTTTTCTTCAGATCAGATAGTTTAACATCTTTTATACTTATATCAGGATAAAAATCTTCAATTACCTCTTTAAGATTTCTCACCGAAGGTAGCATCATATCAAAAGAAGATTCTAAACGTTCCTCAGATCCTATCTTTTCATTCAGTTCCATAATAACCCATCCTTTTTTAAGATTATTATACAACTAGATTACTCATTTATCCACATTATCCACCAATTCACCATATCTAATAGTCTGTCCAACTGGATAAATCGCTGTATCTTTTGCCCCTCTTGCTTTTCAGCAATTCCCTTAAAATGAGTTGGACATTTTCTCATTATGGTTAATTGAAGAAAAAGAACGCAAAAAAAAGACCCACCTGCCATTTGAACAGATGAGTCTTATAAGCCGAAATCGTCCATTGCTTTGTCCATTGCGTCTTGTGTAATTCCAATGTATCTCAATGTAATATCAGGACTAGAATGGTTAAATATTTCTTGTAATAAGGCAACGTCTTTATGTTTTTTATAATTCCAGTAGCCAAATGTTTTTCTGAGCGTATGAGTACCTATACTATCAAGCCCGACATAGTCCGCTGCCTCTCTCATAATGTTATATGCACTGCTGCGGCTGATAGGTTTGTTGAGCCCTTCTCTACTTTTAAAAAGGTATTCTTGATCATCTTTGTCTTTGATATATTGATCTATCGCTTTTCGAAGAGTTTTGTTTATTTTGATTCTTTTTTCTTTGCCTGTCTTTTGTTCTCTTAGCGATACATATTGCTTCCTTACATCCTTCACCCTCAATTCCAGCAGATCGGATATGCGCAAACCTAAATTGATTCCAGCCACAAAAAGCAGCAAGTTCCTTTTGTTCCGCTCTCCAAGATATTTCTTTATATAATGGATCTGATCAAGATCCCTTATCGGCTGAACAAAATTCATGATTTATCCCCCTGCTTGTACACTTCTTCTCTCAAAGCAAAGGCCAGTCTATAATATGCTTTATTTTTAACACGATAATAATTCCTTTGGCTGAGACCCATTTCCGCGTAAATTTCGTAATCAAACATTTCTTCATCCTGCATATAGAGCATAACTAATATGCGCCGCTCTTTTTGCGTTAGACGATTAATGCCCCTCTCAATTCGCTTCATATATTTTTCCCGCTCAATCTCCCAATCCATTTTTTTAAGCGCTGCTTCTTCTGTTGAGGAGTGGAACTGATTTGAAAAACTCGGCGGCGTAATGGTGTATGTTGTTGTGATCTTTGGAAGAAAGTCTTCCGGCGTTTGCAACCTAAGCATTTTATATTTTCCCATCATCTTTTCCATTTTGAATCTTGTTTTTTCCTCGTCGATCTGCGGAATGTCTAAACTTGTTTGATTCATGATAATTCCCCCTTTATTTTCTGCGCATTGCCCCGCCTTTGGCTCTTTTTAACCGCTGCATGTTTTGCCCCATCAACTCTCTTAAATCTCTGTCAGTGAGCTTCTGCGTGTTCTTTTTCGGCTTTTCCTTCTTCATGGCTGCTCCTTTCCACAAAAAGAAAACGGACACCAACCAGCACCCTTAAAAGGTGTTGATCAGTGTCCGCAGGCTCTCCGTCTTGGACGTTCATTTAATTGAATTACTTTTTGAATGAAAATATCATTTTAGTGCAGTCAAAACATTAATTGTTTCAGCATTCTTAAGTATATCTCTATCATTACTCACCATTGATATTTCATATTTTTCACATAATAAAGTAAAAAACTGATCATTAAAATCAAACCCTTTATCAATTGTGAAAATATCATCTATATTTATATCATTGAATAAATCATCTAATCTATGAGAGTTTTTCAAGATTTTATTTTTAATTATCATTTGTATTTGTTCAGTCAATTCAATAAATTGTTCAGTATCTCTAAAATCTTTTTTATAATTATTATAACCTTTAGCCTCTTTAGTTATATTGTATTCCAACTTACAATAAGCATTAAAAAACTCTGATAATTGCAAAGCACATGTGTAGATTGAAGCTCCTGAGTCTAAAATTTTATAATATAACTCATTATACTTATCAACTATGTCCTCTTTGTAATTACCTATACTACAATACAAGTACATCCATACATTTGTATCTAAGAAGAATTTATCAGAATCTACCGGATTGTATTCATCAAGATTGAATTTACTCATCATCTATGACCTCGTTTATTGTTTCAGATAAATTACGATTGTTACTTATATCAATCTTCGCCCTTTCGATTACTTTGCTTAATAAGTATCTATCCATATCATCTATTTGACTTATTTTAAGATATTTATTTAACTCTTCAGACGTATAAAGTTTATATAAATTTCCTATTCCTCTATTTAAAAAGGCAGTGGTTAAATCTTCTATCCCTTCAAAACTTATTTCAATGAACTCTCTCTCTTTAAATTTTTTATTCAAAAAATTATATAAAGTCGTTCCTTTTTCGGGAGAAACAGCTATTTTAGATCCAATTACATCTTTCAATAGAATTTTACTCATATCTTTAAATTCCTCCTAGTAAATTAAAACAAAATTTCTTCTGTCATACTCAAGTTATTTTCTAAAGAAGTAATAATATTCACAACAGTCCCAGGAAAGAAATTACTCAGATACTGTTTATTGACTTGGCCTCCTACTCTCTCCCAAAAACCAAAGCCAGAGACAATTTGAAAATTTCCTGAGTTCATTTTCATAAATTCATCAATGATATGGAGGCCTATTCCACCAAGATCATCATAATTTTTAGTTGTATTTCCATATATAGTTGCCCATTCAATCGCATCATAGTCATGTATGTTTGAAAAATTATGTTTGTTTCGTACGTTATAAGCTATTGTATTACCCAAATCAGTAATTGTGAATGCTACCTTCTGATGAATATGATAGTATTGGCCACATGTATAAACCTTTTCACTTTTTGAATGAATTTTCGCATTTAAAAATACTTCATTCAAACTAGTCCTTAGGGTTTTAAGAACACTTTTAGTTATATTAATTCTAATCTTTGGTAGTACTTGTTCAGCAACATAAACTGAAAAATCGTCCTCTTGATTAGGATTAAAAACTTTATATTTAATTGTTGAATCATACACGTCGTCTCTTTCTTGTAAATTGTATTTTTTATAAAAACCATTTTTTTGGAATACATTCCTCAATGAATTGTTAACACTAACAAATTCTATATAACAATTCCTTTTAAGCATTTTTTCTATCCAAGCGCCTAAAACAGATACTAAATTTGCCTCAAACCAACGTGTTCTATTAAAAAACAATTTTATTCTTATATCATATAAAGTGTCAGTTGAATTGAACACATCGGCAAAGAAACAAAAACCCTCATAGTTATTTTCAACTTTATAAGGCACCATAATTTCTAAATTATTCATATTATCCTCACAAACAATTTATTTTTTAAGAGTTTTCATTTTCTTATTCTTATACGTTATTACATCTGCTTTTAAAAACAGACGTTCTCTATTTGTAATCTTAATTGGGGTTAGTGATTTATGATCAACTAACTGTTTTAGATTTTGTCGAGTGCAACCAAGTATTTTTATAGCTTCAGAACTATTCACAACTGCTTCGTCCATAAATGTTTTTAGTTCTGCAATATCTTTAAAGTGAAACTCATTCATCATAAATGTTCACCACCAGAATTAATTGATATAACTACTATATCACTTCTATTTACGCACGTAAATATTGGGCAACTCAAATGACAATGAACACTGACTTAAAATTTTATACCCACGCTTCGTCATGGTCCCATTTTCCCTCCTTTAAACTGTTTATAGGTGTTGCAACAGTTAAATTTGCACGCCGTTATCAGTGAGCTTCCGCTTGTTCTTTTTGGGTTTCTCCTTCTTCATGTCTGCTCCTTTCTGATAAATAGAAAACGGACACCAACCAGCACCCATAAAAGGTGTTGATCAGTGTCCGCAGGCTCTCCGTCTTGGACTTGAATTATAAATTAATTTAACAAGGTTCTGCATCAATACCAAAATCCTCTTTATCTAAATAAAGATCTATACACTCCCCAGAGTTATTTATATCGATAACCTTTTTGCAACATCGATTATTTTTTAAATCAGTAATTACCATTTGATATTTCCCAGACAGCATCGGTCCAGTATTATAATAAGAGCCTTCCGCTCCAATAATAGCAAAGCCATAGATATTATAACCTTTTGACGAATTCTCTGGATGAGGTGTTTTCCCCCATAATTTAATATCCAATTCACGAGTTTCTGAAACTCTTTTTCCGTTTTCACAAATAAAACCATTAAGATATGGAGCGAAACCTTCGAGAGGAAGCGATACTAACCCAACTTCAGGAGAATAAAGTCCACCATGAGCTGCATGAGTAAACTCATCAGCTGAAAAATCAAATCTTACCCGACCAGCTCGTGGATTTGGTTTCCATTGTGAGTTTGAAACCTCTAATTTAGGATAAATTTCAACATCTATTCTAGTAGCAAGATTAGCCCAATTGTGTACACATCCCATATCCTGATTATTAATAAATAAACCGCGCTTATGTTCCATCGTTCCATCAGTATAGGCATAACAAGTCCTGTAATAACTACCTTTTGCATCGCAACAGGAATAACAAGGATCATTAGTATCTTTACAAGGCAATCTACCGTCAATATTAACATCGACACCGATCAATGCTGCACTTCCTCGTATTCCTTCTACTCTAACGTTTAAAAATTCTGTGTCTCTTAATGGCATCTAGATACCTCTCTTCAAGTTTAAAAACACATAATTATTATTACTGACTTTAAATATTCTATACTTTCCTTCCACTTATAATACATTTATATCCTCTCAGAAGAGCCGCTAATTCAAAGAATTCACAACCAACTCGTGCCAACACTAACGGTTAAATATGTTCACTCATACCGTTTCCTCCTAAGCCGCTATGCGTTTAATCAAATAAGCTTAATTGTTTGATTTCATAGTTGAACAACAACATTTCTTCTGTGTATCTATCTTTTTCAGAACTGCCTACAACTTGTTTGTAAGCAGCAAATGTTTCTTGATGCCAATCACTATAAAGTTCTTCAATCAATGGATCCTGATAATACGAGAGAATCACTTTCCCCGATGAATTTTTCAGCAGATCAGCCAGGTCTCTGTGATCCTTCTCTGTAAAACCACCCGCATAAAATTTTTCACGGCCGACATACGGTGGATCAATATAAAATAACGTTTCTTTGCTATCGTATTTTTCGATGATTTCTCGGAAGTCTTTCTTTTCGATCATGACTCCCTGCATGCGTTTGGCGAAGTTGGCAATAGCTTCACATGCAGATAAATAGCCATTAGCAGGGTTTTGACCACTTTGTGTACTGTGCCGCCATCCGGTCTGAGGGACATTTTCTGCGTTGCCTTTGCTTATGCCAGAACGGTTCATATAAAACCACCGGACAGCACGTTCAAAGTCGTCCTTTGGATAATCTTCTGCTTTCCATTGTTCATATAGTTGTCGACTATATGGAATGGATTCACAAGCGCTTTGCATTGCCTTCGGATTCTTTCTCACTTGCATTAGAAAATTGACCACATTACCATCTATATCGTTGTATACCTCGCCCGCCCTTTGGTTTATGGGCAATAACATGAGCAGCACCACCGAATGGCTCTACATACACTTTGTGACCTGGCATTTTGTTTATGATTAATTCAGCGTACTTTGCTTTGCCGCCGAACCATATTAAAGGTGATCTAGTCATTAACCAATCCTCCTTAATCTACTTAATTTGCTTTGCTATAATATTTGTTCATATGCTCAGGTACGCACATCTCAGGGAGGTTAGCCCTCACCAGCTGCTCTGCGAATTGCGGTGGAACACTATTCCCCACCCTGCGTATTTGGTCAGATTTATTACCGATGTTGAATGTGTATCCAGGTGGGAACCCCTGCCCTGCAAATAGTTCATTTGGTTGCAACATACGCAATCCGATGTCTGCGATCCTCTTACCATTTGTGCAAACTGTTGTTAATGCGAAACGGTCTTTGGTTGTAATGGTATGCAATGGCTCGTCTAGTCGCTGGCCTACTCCTTGACCGTAATACTTAGTCAAGAAGGCAACCGTAACTAATCCAAATCTATTGCCGCCAGCTGTGATTGTGTGTAATGGACGATCAAGCGAAAGACCTCTTACCTCTTTATCTGACTGTTCAGTGTAATAGCTGATTAAGAATGCCGCTTTGCTCTTATCCGGCACCATTACAGGACTTGAATTGTTCACAATGAATTTATCAATGCCTCGTTTGATTCGTTTCATCGTATTTTCAACTAGTGGCCGTTTCCTGTTGAATATACTAGGAACCCCTATGGACCAATCTATAATTTCGTAAGACGATCGCCACGGCTTGAGCTTTCCTGTTTGAACAAGAAGACTTTTGGGATCACCATGTGTTGGCTTCGGCCATACGATTTCTTTTCCGTCACATCTTGCAACCATGAAGAACCTTTTTCGTATTGTTGGCGCTCCATAGTCGCAGGCCGTTAACTCTCTGAACTGCACTTCATATCCAAGTGATTCAAGCGTTTTGACGAATGATTGAAATGTCTGTCCTTTTTGCTCTTTGATGGGTTTACCTTCTTTAGAGATAGGACCCCAGTCTTTAAATTCCTCAACGTTCTCAAGCATGATGGCACGTGGCTTAACTGCTATCGCCCATCTGACAGCAATCCACGCAAGCCCTCTGATACTCTGTTTTACAGGCTTGCCGCCTTTTGCCTTTGAATGGTGGGTACAGTCAGGGGAAAACCATGCTAGACCAACTTTTCGCCCTTTAACTGCTTGTTTCGGATCAACATCCCACACAGATTCACAATAATGTTCCGTGTCAGGATGGTTCACCTCGTGCATTGCAATGGCAGCTGGATCGTGATTGATAGCTATATCTACTGATAAGCCTGTCGCAAGCTCGATGCCTGTGCTTGCTCCCCCGCCTCCTGCAAAGTTATCCACTATGATTTCTCTAAAAAGATCAATCTGTTTCATTGCATCAACCCAGCGACAGCAATAATCCCCATGAAAAACAGTAGAGTGAAAATGACAGGTCCGTTTGATTCCCTTTTCGCCATGACCACGTTCCCTTCGATGACTAGATCAGGACAAGATTCAGCAAGCACTGGTACGAAAAATTTAGGCACGCCTATATATTCAGCTGCATCATCAATCGTCATTGCTTTGTTTTTGCAGGCTTTGACCGCCTGGGAAAGCTCGACATGTTTAGGTAAATTCATGGTATTTCCTCCCCCGCAGGGGATAAACCCCTGCTATCGTTTAGTTTTATAACTGAAATCAAATCTAACTCTGTCAAAACTTCCTTTAATCGTTTCGATGATTGTGTGACCGTGTTCGGGAGCCTCTATGTAATGCGCTGTGTTGTTGATCCCGTCCAGCACGATCACTTGTACCTTGCCTTGTTCAACTAATGTTGTGAAAGGCTCGTTTTTTGTTAATGAGATAGTCTGCGGTCTATTCACAATCTTCACTCCAATGTGATATAATTAAGGTTCCTAAGTTTAATTACTCACATTGAACTGATGTGAATTCTTACCGCTGAGACTCGACGGATTGATCTGTGCGCTTCCAACGCCAATCTATTCGTCTGAGTCTTTTTTTATATGGTTTTGGTGGATGTTGTTGCCTATAAGCTACTAGTTCATCCTCTGACATAACCCACTCTTTCACAGGTCCTGCTTTGTATGGATTCGTTACTGTTTCCAATATGACCACCTCCTCTTATTCGTCACGCTGCGGCACGTTGAGATTATAGATTCTTTCGAGTTCTTCGTCTGATAGTTTTTCGCAATATTCACGACCAACATTAGTAAGGCTCAACCACTCGATCATTAACGCTCTATCTTCACTGCTCATTACTTGATGCCTCCTCTCTTTTTGAGATGGCGCATGGCTGTTGTCTTTAGCTGTTTCGGACACTCTTCATATCTCGCAATGACTTCCAGCTGGCGTGCTGTCGCTTTTTCAAATGGCAACAGGATGCTTTTTCTTTTCATGCTTGTACTCCTTTCCTAGCGCGCCGCCTTTACGTGGTTCGATCTTTCCTAACTCAGCTTGGTCTATAATCAGCAGCAGAATTTCAACGACATTGCGGGCCAAACGGTTTGCAATGTGTCTGATAGGCTCATGATCCTGCCACATTTGTCTAAATAAAATGATGTCTTTTTCATCCCATATGAAATCGCTGTGTGGGCAAGCGTAGTAAACCGGTTGTTGTTCGAACAGCCTGCGTAAATCTCTTTTTTTGTAGCTCATTGCGCTTTTTTTGATATATATAGGCTCATTTGCGCCGACACCGTTCGGACGCTCTTTGATCTTTCCTCGTTTGCTGAAATCAATCATCAAAAGCAATACTTCTTCTGACGGTCGGTTAAATAACTCCGCCATCTCTTCAATTGACCTGCCTTCGTACCAGTAATCCAAAAATCGTTTGAGACCAACAATCGTCCATTCAAAATTCACATGTTCTAAGATGATTCTAGTGACACTCATTTCGCAATTTCCTTTCTGCGACCGACCTCTTTGTGTACAACATGCACAGATGTCGTTAGATTCTTTTCTACGAGCCAATAAAGTGGGTTCAACCTATTCACTACTAAAATCTTCCTTTCGGCTCTTGTGGGCTTTCTACCGCCTTTTTCCATGATGGTTCCTCCTTGTGTTTTTCAGTCACTCAGACTTACTGCCAGCTGATCTATTAAACTATCAACCTTCGCATTTACACTCCCTTAGAACGGCAATACTTCTTTACGCTTGTCCGATGTGTCTTTAAAAATGATGTACTGCTGCTTTTGGGTGATTCGTGATACTAGCTTGCTGTCATACATTTGATACAGCTTTTCGCTAGTAAGGTTGGTTGTATAGATCGTCACTTTATCCTGCCGAGCAGATGTTACTTTGTAGATGAGACGATGAATGAAATCGCTGGCTTTACTATCCGAATGTTCAGACCCTGTTTCTGCACCTATGTCATCTATCACAAGATAATCGGCTTCACCCATCAACTGAGTCACATATGTTTCTGTGTACTTGCTCTCTTTGTTACTGAATGAATCTTTAATTGCCGTAGCAGCATCTTCCATATTGATAAACAAACATGATTGACCTTTGTCTTTAGGATTGTCGGGATCAGGAGGCAAATTAAGTTCTCTAAGTGCTGCATATGCAAGGTGACTCTTCCCCACTCCCGGATGGCCCTGCAAAAATATGTTGAACACCTCACCTTGTTGCAAGTGTTTAACAAGATCCATCATTCGTTTTTTATTCTTTGTCTCTTCTGGCTCAGATACATCGTAATTATCAAACGTTGCTCGTGAGATAGTTCGATCCCTGAACATACTGCGCTTTTCCAACGTGTTAAATTTTTTCTGCCGTTGGCTATATTCAATTTGATTTTCTAAGTCTTTTTGCAATTTCTTTGACTCTTCTTCCAGTTCACATCGAGGGCAAATAACTTTCCCATTCATCACCATCATTCGGACAGGTTTTACAACATCTTCACTGCCACGGGAGTATGTGTGCTTATTACAGTAATCAGAATGGAAGGTCATTTTGACGGTTGCTTCGGCTGCCAACGCCTTTATGCTGTGCACGCTTTATCACCTCATCACTGTTGTTTAAGTAACCTTCGAATTTTGTTCCGAAAATTGTTTCGGGACGAAGGAATTTACTCATGTCAGGGTTATCACGCCATTCAAAGCATTTTGCTAAGATGACCTTTTTAAAATCATCGAATCTGAATCCCTCATTCCATCTTGCTTTTATTAGTTGCTGTGTCTTTGGTGTTGTGTGACGATAATTTTTGTCAGACATTTGGTTTAGAAGATCCGTTATAAGTTTGAATGGGATTTCTGATTCATCCACAGTCGGGTTTCCCGACAATATATCTTTATTCTTCTTTCTTACTTCTTCTTTCTTACTTCTTCTTTCTTGTTCGTTACTTTGCGTTACTGTAACGTTACATGTAACATTACCGCTAGTTTCTAGAGCAAGAGCCTTCTGTTTTTCCCTATGTTTGGCTACTCTTTTCCTAGTGTCTTCCCTGATTTTATTCATCGCATCAACATTTTGATGTTTTTCCCAATTGCAAATACTTATATAGTGGTTGTCGTTAATCTCAATCATGCCGAATTGCTTAAAAGTATTGAGAGCCATTCTTACGACTCCTAAAGGTCGATTAAAAATAGCTGACAACATTTCCTCTGTGTATGGAACATTTTCGCTTAAATATATATATCCCGAGGCGTTAGTTTTACCAGCCTGAGCAAGTAATTTGACCCAGATAATTAATAGTGTGTCAGATTCAGGCATTTGCTCAATTAACTTTATTTTTTCGTCATCAAACATATTGGTGCTCAATTTCACAAACTTGATTTCAGCCATGATTTAAAGCTCCTTTTGTATTTGCTGCTATCCAAGCTTCTACCGCTTTTCGTGAATATCTTTTATGCTGACGTGGAGCACCAGGTAAACTTGTCAAATCGAGAGTCGGGAAATCTGGTCGATTAAAATAAAGCTCGTCTGCTGTAGCAGCAGTACATTTTAAAATGTTTTCATATACCTGTTTTTTTGTTAGCAGTTCATCTTTGGAAGCGATAATCATTAACATCTCTTCAATTTTTGGAATTAATGCGGCACTCACATTTGCGATAATGCTATTTGTAATTATTTCAAGATCAGAATCTTCAAATTCAAATTTCATTTCACTTTACACCTCACACCTCTTTTTATGATTAGGCTTGTCCTTCAAAAAAGGTGAAACAAAAGTTTCAAGCCTCTTTATTTTTTTTGTTCTTCTCTTTTTTTACTGGTGTGTAATAAGGTGCCACAGCCTCAGTAAAAAGTTTTTCTCTGTCTTCTGTTCCAAAGAAAACTTCTCCGAGAAACAGGTTGCTTTTTCTCTTTTGCTTTTTCTTAGCCATAAAGATCACCTCGACACATAATATGCAATGTGGACAGTAGGACTACCCTTCGAATTTTGATCACTATAGGAAGCACTCTATTTAAAAAAAATATGCCGGTGGCAAATTTAATTTTTCACTTAGTTGAACTAAAGAAGAGTGCGACGGGTTAGCTTTCCCTTTTTCCAACTTACAAACATAAGAGCTAGAAAACCCAGTAACCAAACCGAATTGGCGTTGAGTTTCATTTCTTTCTGACCTTATTTTTTTAATTTTTTCTGCAAAAGAAGCAGTTTCGCGGTTCATTGTTTTCACCCCCATACGCTTCCTTCAGGAAGCACAAGTAAAATATACCAGCCTTTAGCTTTTTGTGCAACCATTATTTTTAAATGTTTCTTATGGGAATCTACATGTTATAATTATTTTATAATTATTTGTTGCGGTGTTATTTAGTAATACACCAAAACACAGTGGCATTAAATCGAGGTGACCTTATTTATGGACAAGAAAAATGAATCAATCGGTACCAACTTAAAAAGGTTAAGAGAAGAGCACAAACCAAAACTTTCTATAAGGCGACTGGCTCAAGAAGTTGGTTTAAGTAACGGTTACTTATCAAAACTTGAAACAGGCAAAATCAAAAGCCCTTCTTTGGAAGCTTTGACAAAACTTGCAGATTTTTTTAATGTTGATCCCACTTACTTTGTGACTGATCCAAGGGACCTTGAAAAAATGGGTAAAGAAGCTGAGAAAGTAGTTTTCGCGAAAGAACTAACTCTTGAGAATATCAAAAATGCAAACATTATAGATGCAGATGGCAAACAAATAACAGATGATGAGCGTAATTTCATGCTAGATGCCCTTAAAAATTACAGAGCTTCTAAGGCTAAATTTTTAGAAGACAATTCACCTGAAGAGGATTGATTTTGATCTTCTTTTTTTGTTGCTTCTATGATCTCCATTAATTCTTCATATTTTATAGCCATTTCTCTTCCCTCCAAGGAATACTTGTTCTATGTACGGTTTTATTTAGATTGGATGTATTTAAAATAATTTCCTGTTTTCTTATTTTAAAAAAACAGGAAACTTCCCTAGAAAACACGAAAGACGATACCAGATTATAGGTAGCGTCTTTTTCACATCTTATATTTACATTCCTGGTCTTACATCTTTTGTTTCATATACTGTTTCTGGGTTGTTAGTGATAAGTGAGTGAATTTCCGAAACAACTATTGTTGCTCCTAGTGTAATTGTTAAAACAATTACATTGAAACGTTTAGTCATGTATAACACCCCCTAACTCTTAGAGTGTATACCTAAATCCAATTCTATTCAATTCATTTTTTGGGAAACTTGCCCTGAAATAATCTTTGCTTTTTGAAAAATAATGATGAGATAATAGCAATTTTTCTGATGATAATTCTTTTATTCCATCAAAAAGAAGCGCATATTTATTATACCTATCATCCTGATAAAATTTACTTAAATCCCCATCATGTTTTAATAACATGGTGAAGTCACTCACGGCAAATTCAACATTAATTCTTTTATTCCAGTATTTTTGAAGAAAAGCTATTTCTTCTTTATTCTCAATTATTTCGGCCTGTCTATCAGGGAATTTTGAATAAAGATCAATACATTTAAGATAATAAGCAATTGATTGTTCATAGGATTCTAGAAAATATGAAAGACCTAAAATATGATAAGCAGTAATGTCATGAGCTATGCTGAAATTTCTATCCAAAATTCTGTTAGCTATTTTTCTTGATTGGATTAATTCTGTTTTTTGCTTTAAGTAAATATTAACTTGAATTTCATCTAACCTAGCACTGTAAGCCATTTTTAGAAACGGATCACTAACCTGAAACAATAAGTCATTTATTTGATCAATAGTATAAATAGTTAAATCATAAAGACCATTCAAATAATAATAATAAACCTGTAAGACCTTCACCATGATTTCAGTTTCCAAAAATGTGGTCTTAAAAAATCTTAGGTTATCTATAAAAGCGTTCCTTTCAAATGTAAACCTCGACTCAATCATTAGTGAATATAAAGCACACAACTCCTGAGACTTTGGATTCCTTTTGCTTTTGTATTCTCGTGCAATCACACTTGTGTAGTCGTACAATTGTTTAGAATAGGAATATTCTAAAGCAGCAGGAACATTTTTAGAACTAATGCCTTCTTTAAAAAAATTTAAAATGAGTTCAATTTCGTTCTCTTTGTCAATGTAATTAATGATCTTATGAACTATCCAGAACGAGACATCCTTACCATTTAAAAATTTGCTTAAATAACTACTGCTTATGCCCAGCTTTGTTGCAACTTGTTTTTGACTTTCTTTAGACATTTCTATTGAGTTTCTTAAATGTGTCCGTAAGTCTTTCGCGATTGTACTTGTCATATATGATCACCTTACCATTGTTAAATTTATCATGAAGTACAAAAAAATGTTGTCGTAAATTGTCGCAGAAGTATGAATTTTTGCTCTAATAAATAAGTTAATTCAATTATAATCCTATTGTGTAACTTATTAACATACGACTTTCGGAGTTATTTAGATTAAAGGTTTAATTTGCAAAAGGTTTGCTTAGCATTCGAAATGTGATTTCGAACAGTCTTTTCGCTAATAAAAAGCTCGCTTGCAATTTCTTTTGTTGTTTTATCTTGGACGAGCAATTCGAATACTTCTCTTTCTCTTTTGGTTAATAGCGGCTTGGATTGAAACTCTTTCTCCTTCAAGTATTGTAACCCTCCTTGCTAAGGTGAGAGCTCTAGTCTCTATAGAATGGGATTCTGTATAGTCGAGATATCATATGCCGGGTGCCTGAGGTAGGTGACGTTAAAATCAAGAAATCCCGCATATCAGCGTCCAATTTCTGCGCTTTCATCCACGCAAAAAAGGACGAGTCTCCTCCCCGAGACATCGTCCTTTTTTGCGTGGTATTTAAAAGATTGAAATGGCGCCTGTTAACAATGCAATAAGTGTTGTAAAAAGGGCAGTTAACACGGTCCATAGCAGTGCATATTTTTGCAAATCACCAATATCTTTGTTCAGCATACTGACAAGCAGCAGTGTTGAAGCTACAAGCGGACTCAGTAAGTGAACAGGCTGCCCTATGATAGAGGCACGTGCAATTTCCACCGGATCAATCCCGTAAGCTGCGCCGGCTTCAGCCAAGATTGGCAGCACTCCGAAATAGTAAGCATCGTTTGAGAGCACAAATGTAAATGGCATACTCGTCAAAGCAACAATCAGCGGGAAAAATGAGCTGTAGGAATCCGGAATCATGTAAATGACCAAATTGGCAATGGACTCAACCATTTTTGTTCCAGAAAAAATCCCTGTGAAAATCCCTGCGGCAAATACAAGTGTGATAACCGTTAATGCGTTTCCTGCATGAGATAAAATTCGCTCGCGCTGATCTTCAACCTTTGGATAGTTGATCATCAGAGCGATGACAAATCCAATTAAGAAGAGTACAGGAATTGGTATGATATCCATGACGAGTGTGACCATGACAGCAACTGTAAGGAAGAAGTTAATCCAAATCAGATTCGGTCTCTTGATATCAGCTACTCCATCTTCAATTGATGCAGCCAATTCAGGAGAAATGGACGGCTCTTCTTTGTACTGAATCTCTGCAATCCCAATCCGTTTTCTTTCTTTTTTCCCAAGTACATAAGCAGTAAAAAGTATAAAAAGACCGCCTCCAACCATCGTTGGGAGTAATGGAATGAAAAATTCGCCTGCATCTAATCCAAGCGCCGCGATTGCACGAGTAGCTGGACCGCCCCATGGCGTCATTCCGCTCATAATTCCTAATGATAATAATGAAATTGTTCCTAAAATTAATGGGTTCATCCCAATTCTTAAGAAAAGTGGCAGCATAGCTGATACGGTAATCATGTACGTTGTTGTTCCATCACCATCTAATGCAACAAGCATAGACAAAATCGCTACCCCAAAAGCAATTTTGACAGGATCACCTTTTACAATACGTAGAATGAGTTTAATCAGAGGATCAAACAATCCAGCATCCAGCATGACACCGAAGAATAAAATCGCAAATAACAATAAAGCAGCTGATGGTGCAACAGTTTTCAGTCCATCAAGCATCATGTCCCCTAACCCTTTGTTAAAGCCGCCGATCAATGCAAATATGATAGGTACAACGGTTAGAGCCACCACCGGATGCATACGTTTTGTCATAATGAGAAATGTAAATGTCAAGACCATCAAGATCCCTAAAATAGCTAGCACTTTATATCCCTCCATCCTCTTCTTTACATGATCTGCAAGCGCCCCCTTGCACTTGCGATCTATATGTTAGCGCTTTCTATTTCAAGGATATAATAGCTTTTTTTATAATGAAAATATCGATTTTTTCGTATATTCAATAAATTTCTTTTATAATCAACCTTGCTGATTTCTTAAAAACTCAATGAACGCTTTCACCACAGACAAATGAAGTGAGTCTGGCTGGTACATGAGCCATGTATCTCTTAAAACAGGCTGTCCATCTTTATACGAAAGTCCTTTTACAAATAACTCATCACTTGGTCTGAGGCAAATTTCTGGGACAATGGCATATCCTAAACCATGCTTCACCATCTCTTTTGATGTATCCTGACGGTCTGTCTCCATCGTGACAAGCGGAGGCATTGTGAACGTTTCCTGCCACCATCTGTTAATCAGCCGTTTTAATGAACTGTCTGTATGATAGTCAATGAGCGGCAGATTCGGGAGATCCTTTAGCTGAATTTCTGATTTTGAAATAATGCAAAGACGCTCTTTATCAAGCAAAAAACGCTCTCCATTCCAGTCATAATCACCTCTTAAAATCCCTAAATGCACACTTGATGTTCCTAATAAATCCATTACCTTTGTGCTCCAGCCTGTGTTGACCATAAATTGAACATGTGGATACTGCTTAGAAAATTCTTTTAATATTTCTGGCAGTTTATACTGGGCAAAGTTACTTGAGACCCCTAAGCGAATCGTTCCTTTGACCTTTTTTTGCATATTGAGCATGCCATCTTTCGTTTGCTGCAGCTGTTTGAGCATGTCATTTGCGTATTTAGCCAAGTATTCGCCCTCTGATGTAAATTCAATTCCTCGTTTTCTTTTAAAGAAAAGTTTCATATCAAACTCCTCTTCAAGCTGTTTCAATCGATAGCTTAAGGCAGGCTGAGAGACAAATAATTTTTCTGCCGCTTTTGTGATGTTCTTTTCTTCATAAAGTACCTTTAAAAACCGCCAATCTTTTTCATCCATTGTATGCCCTCCTTTTTTACTAATTATAAAATATTTTTATTGATTTCTCTCAAAATAATGTATTTAACTTATTTCTTATTATACTTTACCATTTTGGTTAGATAAACAGTTAATTAAAAATTGAGGGTGAGAGTCATGAGAAAAGTTCCAATCACAATCATGCGAGGCGGTACAAGCAAAGGAGTATTCATTCACGCTGACAATGCACCATATGAACACGATGAGCTCGAGGCATTTCTATTAGACATTATGGGCAGTCCTGACCGGCTGCAGGTCGATGGGATCGGCGGCGGTAATTCTTTAACAAGTAAAGTGGCCATTATCGATAAAGCCACACGCCCGGATGTGGATGTGAACTATACATTTGCACAGGTCAGTATTAATGAGAGATATGTCGACTTTAAAGGAAACTGCGGGAACATCTCATCAGCCGTTGGACCGTATGCGATCATTAAAGGACTTGTTCAAGCAGTTGAGCCCATTACGACTGTACGTATCCTCAATACCAATACAAATAAAGTCATTACGGCAGAGGTCGAAGTTGAAAATGGAGAAGTAAAATTTGAAGGACAGGCAGAAATTCCAGGCGTAAAAGGAACTGGTTCTCCCATTTATTTATCCTTTGAGAAACCTGAAGGAGCTGTCACAGGTAAAACCTATCCGACTGGAAACAAAATTGATACGATTCAAACAAAGTTTGGGGAGATTCCAATCTCGATCGTTGACATTGCAAATCCAATTGCCTTTATTCGCGCGAAAGATATTCAATTAAAAGGAACTGAATTACCTGAAGAGTTTACAGACGAATTACTGGATGATTTAGAAGAAATTCGTTCCCTCGCTGCTGAAATGTGTCACTTTGCACCAAAAGAAATGGCCACATTACAGTCTCCAGCTGTTCCAAAGCTTGCGCTCATCAGCGAGCCTGCTGATTATGTAGATACAAATGGAATCTTGAGACGAGCAGAAGATATGGACATCATCGTTCGTATGCTATCGATGCAACGACCGCACCAAGCACTTGCCATTACCGGTTCTGTCTGCGTGACGGCCAGCTGTTTCTTGGATGGAACGCTTCCTTCTCAGCTGTTCCAAGGTCAAGATGACACCCTTCGTATTGGGCATCCTGCCGGTATTATGCAAACGGAAATTAACATCTCTCAAAATAGAGTCAAAGTCATTCGAACTGCAAGAGAAATTCTAGACGGAGTTGTTTTCACAAAACAAGACTATGTGATTCAGCCTCATATTAAAAGAGAAGCTTAAAGCAGACGAGAATATCGTCTGCTTTTTTTAATGCTGAAGCGGTGCATCGATATCTCCAGCAGAATGAGCTTTTATCTGCCCTTTCTCATCTTTGAGCTGGAGATGACCGTAGCGGTTGACTCCGTAGCAAATGCCCTCTTCCCATGTTTGTTTTTCACGGTCTAACGAAATCCGCAGCGGTTTATGAAGACGATATAACCGTTTGTTATAGAGGGAAGTGAGTGCTTCAAACCCTTCATTCTTCCAGCGTGTATGATATTTTTCAAAAGCGGCTGCAAGTTCCTTCACAAGCTGATCGGCATTCACCTCTGTAAGCTCTGATAGGCAAATGGTTTTGTACGGAACATGCTCCGGCTTTGTCTTCACATTGATGCCAACCCCGATATAAATGGCGGTACGGTCCGCTTCAATCAATGTGCCTGATACCTTTGCTTCATTGATGAGAATATCATTTGGCCATTTGATCGCCAGCTGATCCTCAGCCCTGATGAGAGGTTTGAGTACATCGTAGATCGCTAGTGCCGTCAGCGGAGCAATCGTTGACTGGGTGGAGAGTTCTTCTGGCGGCAAAACTGTCATGGTCAAAGCGACATTCCCTGCAGGTGTTTCCCACGGTCTGCCTAGCCTGCCTCTTCCTTCTGTCTGCTGATGTGCATAGACAGCAAATGAAGGTTTTTCTCCTTGCTGAATGAGCCTTTTCGCTTCATTATTTGTACTATCAATGGTGTCATATTGAAAAATCTTCATGTGTTCTCCTTTTGTTCTTCTTGATATGATCTTTTTATTATAACAAAATGAAGCTTACACGTTGCTGAGGCTGCATGCTACCCATTTCGCTGAGCTTGAAATGTCTCTTTTTCTTCCTCTGTAAATGGGACAGATGCGCCTGTTTCTTTATTAATTTGCACCATGGTGACTGAGCCTGTAAAGCATGGTTCCTGCTGCTCGTTTTCTCCTAAATAATGAAGGATAAGTGAGCTTGATCCGACTTTTTCCGGCTTTACATACACACGAAGCCGCTCCCCAATCTCCACCTGTTTGATGTAATCACATTGCAGATTTGCCACGACTGTAATCGTCTCTTTCACACGTTTCATTCGTTTATCCACAATTCCTGTTTTTTGAAAAAAGGCAATCCGTGCTTCTTCAAAATAGACAAAAGGGGTGACATTGTTCATATGGCCGAACATATCCGTTTCTGAAAAACGGACAGTCGTTTCGACATAAAATCGAAAGGATGCTCTCCATTCTTCAAATGGTTCTTCAATATATGACGGAAGTCTCACTTCATCATCTCCTTATTCATCAATAAACGCCTCTCCCATATTGGAAGAGGCGTTTATTTTGTGTTCCATCCAGCCTCTTGTAAACACTCATCATGATTGGCAAAGAGGACTGAATGTGATGTTATTCTGCGTGATCGCTTCCGAAGAAGTTACGGAAAGCTTGTAATGTTGTATCTCGGTTAAGTGCTGCAATTGACGTTGTCAGCGGGATTCCTTTCGGACAAGCCTGCACACAGTTTTGAGAGTTCCCGCAGTTCGCAAGACCGCCGTCTCCCATAATTTCTTCTAGACGGTCAGACTTATTCATCGCACCTGTCGGATGTGCGTTAAATAGACGAACTTGCGAAAGCGGAGCAGGGCCCATAAAGGAAGACTTATCATTTACGTTTGGACAAGCTTCAAGGCAGACACCACATGTCATACATTTAGAAAGCTCATACGCCCATTGACGTTTTTTCTCAGGCATTCTTGGTCCAGGTCCAAGATCATATGTGCCATCGATCGGCACCCATGCTTTTACTTTTTTCAAGGAGTTGAACATGCGGCTTCTATCAACCTGCAAGTCTCTCACGACCGGGAATGTCTTCATCGGCTGAAGACGGATCGGCTGATCTAATTGATCAATTAGTGCTGTACATGACTGGCGCGGTGTTCCATTAATAACCATGGAACAAGCTCCGCACACCTCTTCAAGACAGTTCATGTCCCAGTTGATCGCTGTTGTTTTTTCACCTTGTTTATTGACCGGGTTACGTCTAATTTCCATGAGTGCAGAAATGACGTTCATATTTGGGCGGTAAGGGATTTCGAATTCCTCATCATAAGGCTTTCCATCTGCAGTATCTTGACGTGTGATAATGAATTGAATTGTGTTTTTTTCACTCATCTTATTTCTCCACCTTTTTCTTCGAGTAATCTCGTTTACGAGGTGCAATTAACGATACATCGACGTCCTCATAGTGGAATGCAGGCTTTTGATTTTTCCCTTTGAACGTAGCCATCGTTGTTTTAAGGAATTCTTCATCGTTTCTCTCTGGGAATTCCGGTTTATAGTGTGCGCCTCGGCTTTCATTCCGGTTATATGCCCCGATCGTAATGACTCTTGCCAGCTGAAGCATGTTGTCAAGCTGACGCGTGAAGGCAGCGCCTTGGTTGCTCCATGATGCGGTATCATTGATGTTGATCTTCTTGTAGCGCTCCATTAGTTCTTCGATCTTCTCATCTGTTTTTAAGAGTTTGTCATTGTAACGAACCACTGTAACGTTATCCGTCATCCATTCTCCAAGCTCTTTATGAAGCACGTACGCATTTTCTGTTCCGTCCATGCTGAGGATGTTGTCCCATTTCTCCTGCTCTTTCTTCACGGCGCTGTCAAATAGTGCAGAAGAAAGGTCTTCTGCAGATTTTTCAAGACCGTTAATGTACTTCACCGCATTTGGTCCAGCGACCATTCCGCCGTAAATCGCAGAAAGAAGTGAGTTTGCACCAAGTCTGTTTCCGCCGTGCATTGAATAATCACATTCTCCGGCAGCGAATAGACCTTTGATATTCGTCATTTGATCATAATCGACCCATAATCCGCCCATAGAGTAATGAACAGCTGGGAAGATTTTCATCGGCAGCTTACGCGGGTCGTCACCCATGAATTTTTCATAGATTTCAATGATTCCGCCAAGCTTAATATCAAGCTCTTTTGGATCTTTGTGAGAAAGATCCAGATATACCATGTTCTCTCCGTTGATGCCAAGCTTTTGCTCGACACATACGTCAAAGATTTCACGCGTTGCGATGTCACGCGGTACAAGGTTCCCGTATGCTGGGTATTTTTCTTCAAGGAAGTACCAAGGCTTCCCGTCTTTATATGTCCAAACACGTCCGCCCTCACCACGAGCTGATTCACTCATAAGACGAAGCTTGTCATCTCCTGGGATCGCTGTCGGGTGAATTTGAATGAATTCTCCATTTGCATAATGTGCACCTTGCTGATAGACGATAGATGCTGCAGATCCAGTGTTAATCATAGAGTTTGTTGATTTACCGAAAACGATTCCAGGACCGCCTGTTGCCATGATGACTGCATCTGATCGGAAAGATTCAATTTCCATTGTCGTCAAGTTCTGCGCGACAATCCCGCGGCATACTTCCTCGTCATCTAAAACAGCGCCAAGGAATTCCCAGCCTTCATATTTCGTGACAAGTCCTGCTACTTCATAGCGGCGAACCTGCTCATCCAGTGCGTATAATAGCTGCTGGCCTGTTGTAGCTCCAGCAAACGCTGTACGGTGGTGCTGTGTTCCCCCGAAGCGGCGGAAGTCCAATAATCCCTCTGGTGTTCTATTAAACATAACACCCATACGATCAAGTAAGTGGATAATGGACGGTGCTGCTTCACACATTGCCTTTACTGGCGGCTGGTTGGCTAAGAAATCTCCGCCGTATACAGTGTCATCAAAATGCTCATAAGGTGAATCCCCTTCACCTTTTGTATTGACCGCTCCGTTGATTCCGCCCTGTGCACATACAGAATGCGAACGTTTCACAGGTACGATTGAAAATAGTTGAACAGCTGTTCCCGCTTCTGCTGCTTTAATAGTTGCCATGAGACCAGCTAAGCCGCCTCCGACAACGATGATGCTAGAATTACTCATTGTAGCCCCTCTCCCTCTTCTACTAATCTATTTCCTCTTAAACAAAAGCGAAAATTGCTCTTAGCCCTACATATGAAAGCGCTATAAATATACCTAATGTCACATATGTGGAGATTCGTTGTGAGCGTGGTGAAACGGTAATTCCCCAGCTGACAGCAAATGACCACAAGCCATTAGCAAAGTGGAAAATAGTAGATAAAACGCCGACAATATAGAAGCCTAGCATAAATGGAGAGCTTAAAATATTCGCCATCATGTCATAGTTGACTTCAGCTCCAAGCTGAGCTTGAATTCGTGTTTCCCATACGTGCCAAGAGACAAAAATCAATGTGATAATACCTGAAATCCTTTGCAATCTGAACAGCCAGTTTCTTAAGTAACTGAAGCGAGACGTGTTGTTTTGTGCCGTAAAGGCTATGTACACCCCATAAACAGCATGATAGATCAGTGGTAAGAAAATCACGAACAGCTCAAGTGCATATCTGAAAGGAAGCTGTTCCATAAAGTGTGCAGCTTTGTTAAACGCCTCTGGTCCATTTGTCGCAAAGTGGTTAACCACTAAGTGCTGTATTAAAAATAGACCGACCGGAATGACGCCAAGCAAAGAATGCAATCTCCGATAAAAAAATTCTTTGTTCCCCGACATTACTTTACCCCCTAGTAAAAAAAGTGCAATTGCTTGAAAATTGTCTTACCCCCGCTTCTTTCAATTGTAAGCACTTTATTCAAATTTATTGACAATTTCATTTTACTCCTATGTCAAAAAAGCGTCAAGAAACCGCGTACATAAATTAAAATTTTCCGAAATTTAAAAGTTTTAAATCAAAATTCGTTTTACTACAATAAGAATTTCTTAGACTTCAGGGAAAACTCTGTCATCATATGCCCACATAAGCTATAATAAATTGTTGAAAGAGGGGAGCCGTACAATGAATAAATTCGAATCTAACTTAGAACAGCTAAAAGAAATTGAAGTCAATGGATTTGCCTACGAGCTGATACGCGAAGTTCTGCTGCCTGATATTCTTGGTCAGGACCATTCATCTATGATGTATTTTGCGGGTAAACTGCTTGCTCGTAAATTTCCTCAAGAATCATGGGAGAAGATCCCCGAATTTTTCCATGATGCCGGATGGGGGACTCTCACAATGGTCCATTCGAAAAAACAGGAAATTGAGTTTGAGCTCGAAGGTCCACTAGTATCCAATCGACTCACCTATCAAAAGGAGCCATGCTTTCAGATGGAAGCGGGTTTTATTGCTGAACAAATTCAGCTTCTGAATGAGCACGTGGCTGAATCCTACGAACAAGTGAAAAAGCGTGCTGAGAAAGTCATTTTAACCGTTAAATGGGATTTAAGAGACCCTAGCTAATACTCTTGATAAAAGGCGCGGACTTCAGGTCACGCCTTTTTTATATGTCTACATCTATCATAGCATACTTAATGAATGGGTTTACGCCCGTTTCAGTCGTTTCCATATAGAAAAAAGAGGCGACCCTCTTTCATGAGATCACCTCTTTACCTTTTTAAGAATGAGCAGCGGCGCTCACCTTTGATAAATCAAACGCATCATGCAGCGCTTCAACCGCTTTGACCATATCATCACGGCCAACGACCGTTGAGACTTTGATTTCAGACGTACTGACCATTTTCACTTGAATGTCTTTTTGCGCTAACACAGCAAACATTTCAGCAGCTACCCCTGGATTTGAGACCATTCCAGATCCTACGATGGATACTTTCGCTAATTTGCTTTCTGTCTCAATCTGCTCGTAGCCAAGCGCCCCTTTATATTCTTCTAATACTTCAACTGTTTTGGACAAATCATCCGTTTTCACAGAGAAAGAGATCGACGTCTGATTGGTGCTTGTGGCAGACTGAATGATGATATCGACATTGATATTCTGTTTCGCAAGCGTCGTAAAAATGGTCGATAATGTTGTTAAACCGCTTGAAAGCCCGCACACTGTCACACGTGTAATCTGATCTTCAAATGCAATGCCTCTGACGACTAAGTTTTGTTCCATGGATGATTCCTCCTCAATTAACGTACCCGATTCATTTTCAATACTAGAACGGACTTCTAGCGGGACTTGATAATTTTTCGCAAATTCAACAGCTCTTGGATGCAGAACCCCAGCTCCTAAATTAGCCAGCTCAAGCATCTCATCGTATGAAATGCCTGCAAGTTTCCGCGCAGATGATACATAACGCGGATCTGTCGTAAACACTCCTGGTACATCAGTGTAAATATCACATTTATCAGCTTTTAGTGCGGCAGCCAGTGCCACAGCTGTTGTATCTGATCCGCCGCGGCCAAGAGTTGTGATATGTAAGTCATCTGCAATTCCTTGGAAGCCTGCCACAACAACGACTTTCCCCGCACTTAATGCCTCTTTTATTCTTGATTCATCAATGTCCACGATTCTTGCATTTCCGTGTACATGCTCTGTTTTCATACCAGCCTGCCAGCCTGTAAAAGAGATGGCATCATAGCCTCTTGCTTGGAGCGCCATCGCTAATAATGAAATGGTCACTTGCTCACCCGTTGCGAGCAGCATATCCATTTCTCTTTTGCTTGGATCGTCTGTGAGTTCTTTCGCTAGGTCTACTAGAACATCCGTTGATTTGCCCATCGCTGATACAACCACAACCACATCATGTCCTGCCTCGCGTTCAGCGATCACTCTCTCTGCGGCATTACGAATTTTTTCTGTCGACCCAACGGAAGTTCCGCCAAATTTTTGTACAATTAGTCCCATGTCTACCACCCTTTTTCAAAAGTTCACGTGTGAGAGAAGAGGCAGCTTTGGAGACTGGCCGCTCACTGCAAATAAAAAAGCAATGAGAGAACAAATCTCCCATTGCTTTAAAATCATCATTAAACGATGCAAACAATGAGATAGCCCTCCAAGAAATGAATTCTTGACAGCCCTACATTTCTTCAATGTACAGCCAGCGAATAAAATGAGTGGATTTTATTCACTTCGGCGACGCTCCCCTTTCACCCCTCTTCTTAGATCCCATCGATCTCCGAAGGCTTACTCTTGAAGTTCGCACCTCTATCTTCAACAAACAACACGTTCATTTATTAAATTAGTCACATCTTAACAGACTTTTGGTAAAAGTACAATCTATTTTTTTAATGCTTCCATTAAAAGTTCAGCCGTCTGTTTCGGAATGCCAGCCTCCTGAAAGTCTTGGATAGAGGCTTCTTTCATTTTTTTCACAGAGCCAAAATGTTTGAGGAGCTGCTTTTTACGCTTTTCTCCGATACCCGGTACATCGTCTAAAATAGACTGGAATGCATTTTTTCCGCGCAGCTGCCGGTGAAAGCTAATGGCGAACCGGTGCACTTCATCTTGAATGCGCTGCAATAAGTAAAAAGCCTGGCTATTCCGCTCCAGCGCAACAATTTCAAGTGTATCTCCCATCATGAGATTTGAAGTCCGGTGTTTTTCATCTTTTACAAGACCTGCGACTGGGACAGACAGATTCAATTCATTTTCAAGCACATCGATAGCTGCGTTGATCTGTCCTTTTCCTCCGTCAATTAAAATTAAATCTGGCAGCGGCAGTTCATCCTTTAACACGCGGGTATATCGTCTTCTAATGACTTCACGCATGGATGCATAATCATCTGGCCCTGAGACGGTTTTTATTTTGTATTTTCGGTATTCCTTTTTATAGGGCTTCCCGTCCTGAAAGACGACCATGGCAGAAACCGGGTCTGCCCCTTGAATATTGGAGTTATCAAATGCCTCGATTCTGTATGGCATATAAATATTAAGCGCATCCCCGAGCTGCTTCACCGCACCAATTGTCCGCTCTTCATCACGCTCAATGAGCGAAAATTTTTCTTTTAAAGCGATTTTGGCATTTTGATGGGCAAGTAAAAGCAGATCCTTTTTCTTTCCTTTTTTCGGCTGGTGAACGTTCGTCTCAAGCAATTGCTCAATCATCTCTTGATCAACACTGTCCGGCACCAAAATTTCCTTCGGCAGAAAATGGTTGTTCTTTTCATAAAATTGCCCCATAAACGTGAGGAACTCTTCCTCAGGGTCCTGATACATAGGGAACAAGCTGACATCACGTTCAATCAATTTCCCCTGTCTGATAAAGAAAACTTGGACACACATCCAGCCTTTATCATAGGCATAGGCAAAGACATCTCGATCTGATAAATCACTCATCGTCATTTTCTGTTTTTCCATCGTTGAGTCGATATATGCGATTTGGTCTCTTAGTTCTTTTGCCCGTTCAAACTCTAAATTTTCAGCGGCTTCCTGCATCTTTTCGGTGAGTTCTTTTTTGATTTGCTGATGTCCCCCGTTTAGAAACCTTGTGATTTCGTCCACGAGCTGCTTATTCGTTTCCTCGGAAATGTCATACACACATGGCGCAAGACATTGTCCAAGATGATAATAAAGACAGACGCGGTCAGGAAGGGTGGCGCATTTTCTCAGTGGATATAGGCGGTCGAGCAGCTTTTTTGTTTCTCGAGCTGCTTGTACGTTTGGGTATGGACCGAAATATTTTCCTTTGTCCTTTTTTACATTGCGGGTGACGATCAGCTTAGGATGGCGTTCATTCGTAATTTTTATAAAAGGATACGTCTTGTCATCCTTGAGCATGACATTGTATTTTGGGTCATATTTTTTGATTAAATTCAGTTCTAAAATAAGCGCTTCGATATTAGAAGAGGTGACAATGTATTCAAAGTCTTCAATTTCACTGACAAGCCGCTGCGTTTTGGCGTCATGTGATCCAGTGAAATAAGAGCGCACCCTGTTTTTTAAAACCTTTGCTTTTCCTACATAAATGATCGTATTTTGTCTATCTTTCATTAAGTAACAGCCTGGTTGATCCGGCAGGACTGACAGCTTTTCTTTGATTAGTTTGTTCATATTTTCATCCGTCCTTGTTTTCCTCTTTCACTCCTTCTAGTGTATCACGAACATTTGTTTTATACCATGTTGAAAGAAAAGCGGCTCTCGTCTTTACGAGAACCGCTTCAATGATTATGCCGCTTGGACATAGATCGGTTTATAGATGTTTGTTGACAAGTTCAGCAAGTGCTTCTTTTGGTTTGAAACCAACAGAAGTTTCTACAACTTCACCGTCTTTTAAAACAAGAAGTGTTGGGATACTCATAACGCCGTATTTACCAGCAGTTTCTTGGTTATCGTCTACATCAATTTTTACGATTTTCATTTTGTCGCCCATTTCTTGATCAAGTTCTTCAAGAACTGGAGCAATCATTTTACAAGGTCCACACCATGGTGCCCAAAAGTCTGCAAGAACAACACCTTCTGCAGTTTCTTGTGAAAATGTTGCGTCAGTCGCTTTTACGATTGCCATTATTCATTCCTCCAATGTAAATTATGCTTTTTAGTATAGCATCTACCAATGTGACTTGCGAATGAAATGCTTACGAATCATTTTTTAGGAAATGAATTAAAAAACAAACCGTATAATCGCACCAATAACAACAATCGCACCGATGATCATTAGAATGGTTCTAAGCATATGACATGACACCCTTTCCGCTTCATTTACAATGTATGATGCCCCAACATTCTTCTCATCAAACATCGAAATATGCAATTAAGCGAGGTCGACAGTTATCATGACCACTGACATTGGCGGCAGCTCCACCGTTAATTCGCCGGACTTTACAGTCATTTGCTGAAAGTCTTTTGGCTGAACAGAATGAGGTTCATCGAATGTATTATGGGCATTCATGCGATCGGCCGTCAGCACACGTCCAGTGACTTTCGTTTGTTCATCAATCCCTTCAATGGCAAGGGATATCTCTGTTTGTTCATGCGGATTCAAGTGACAGTAGCTAATATGCATCTTCCCTGATGAACGCGAGGCTGACACACTGACCTGAGGAATTTTTTCACCTTTTCGTTCATACGGCGGTGAAACGAACTCCACTTCAAGCGCATCTTCCTCTTGATGCACTTGAAACATGTGAAATACATGATACGTAGGTGTCAGAAGCATCTTTTCGTCCTTTGTTAATACCATCGCTTGCAGCACATTGACCGTCTGAGCAATATTTGCCATATGAATCCGCTCGCAATGGCGATGAAAAATATGAAAATGGAGGGCGGCCACAAGGGCGTCTCTTAGCGTGTTTTGCTGATATAAAAACCCAGGATTTGTTCCTGGCTCTGGGTCATACCATGTCCCCCATTCATCAATAATCATCCCGATTCGCTTGTCTGGGTCATAACGATCCATGATTTCTCCATGGTCTTCGACAAGCCGTTCCATCTCATAGGCCTTTTTCAGCGTAATAAACCATTCATCTTCATCAAATTCAGTCGCTGACCCCTTTTTCTCCCATGTACCAGGTACGGTGTAATAATGTAAACTGAGCCCATCCATCCACTGTGCAGCCCGCTCCATCAATACTTTTGTCCAATTCACGTCATTAGAGTTCGCACCGCAGGCGATTTTATAAATACGCTGCCCTGCAAATTCTCTTACGTACGTTTGATAGCGTTTATATAAATCTGCATAGTATTCAGGCGTCATATTCCCGCCGCAGCCCCAGCTTTCATTGCCTACACCAACATAGGTCAGCTTCCAAGGTTCTTGTTTTCCGTTTTTAATGCGCCAGTCTGACATAGGTGTCCCTTTTGGAAATGTCATGTATTCGACCCAATCGGCTAATTCTTGAACAGACCCGCTTCCCACATTGCCGCAAATGTATGGCTCACATTCAAGCAGCTCACACAATGTCATAAATTCATGCGTACCAAATGCATTGGATTCAACCGTACCACCCCAATGGGTATTGACCATTGGCTTTCGTTCACTGAGATCACCTACACCATTTGCCCAGTGATACTCGTCTGCGAAACAGCCCCCCGGCCACCTCAGCACCGGAATATGTAATGCTTGAAGCGCCTTCAGCACATCAGTACGAATCCCGTCAATATGGTCAATCTCTGAGTCTTTTCCTACCCAAATCCCGTCATAAATCCCTCTTCCTAAATGCTCCTGAAAGTGCCCATAAATGTGTTTAGAAATGCGTCCGATCACGTCATTGACTTTTACTGTCCCCTTCACTTGTCAACCGCTCCTTTTCTTCTTGATTACATACAAAAAAACCCAGAATACCTAGGCATTCTGAGTGTATGAGCGTTACGAGTGGATATTCATCTTTTTTAACTCTTCATTCAAAAGCGGTACCACTTCAAACAAGTCACCGACGATTCCGTAATCGGCGATTTTGAAGATTTCTGCTTCTGGGTCTTTGTTGATCGCCACAATGACTTTACTGTTAGACATTCCCGCTAAATGCTGAATCGCTCCTGATATCCCGCATGCAATATAAAGATCAGGTGTGACGACTTTTCCCGTTTGACCAATTTGCAGGGCATAATCACAGTAATCGGCGTCACAGGCGCCACGCGAGGCTCCGACTGCTGCCCCGAGCGTCTCAGCGAGTTCATTCAGCGGTTCAAAGCCTTCCTTGCTCTTAACCCCGCGTCCTCCAGCAACAATGACCTTTGCTTCCGATAAATCTACACCTTCTGACGTTTTTTTAATGACTTCCTTCACGATCGTCCGAAGGTTCTGAATATCGACAGAAACTGGTGTGACTTCTCCGCCTCGTGACGCATCCCGCTCAAATGGCGCCACGTTGTTTGGCCGGATGGTGGCTAGAAGCAGGCGGTCTGTGGAAATGACTTTTTCGAAGGCTTTTCCAGAGTAAATCGGTCTGGTGAAAACAAGATGTTCGCCGGTAACGCTTACATCGATCGCATCTGAAATCAAGCCAGTCTGGAGACGTGCGGCTATTTTCGGCGACAAGTCTTTTCCGATAGACGTATGGCCAAAGAGCACAGCATCTGGATCGACCTGATCTAATATGGCTTGAAGCGCCTGCGCAAAACCATCTGATGTATAATATGAAAGGTGCGGATGCTCCACAATCATGACATGATCTGCTCCATAGTAAAGCAGTTCATCCGCTAGGCTTTTGACGTCATCCCCTATTAACACGCCAATGACCTCACCGCCATCTGCCACTTTGTGAGCGGCAGCAATGGCTTCAAATGTCACATTTCTTAATTTACCGTCACGACTTTCTCCAAGTACAACAACTTTTTTACTCATCTTCAAGCTCCCCCTTGTTCTCGTGATATCGTAAAGTGGATGTTTAGATGACTTTTGCTTCATTTCTGAGTAGATCTGTCAGTTCTTTGACTTGATCCTGAAGCTCGCCGCTCAGCACCTTGCCACCCTCTTTTTTCTCCGGTAAGAAACGTTCAATTGTTTTGATTTTATATGGTACATCGTCTTCGTCCAGATCTAAATCATCAAGTTCCAATTCTTCTAAAGGCTTTTTCTTTGCCTTCATAATGCCTGGTAATGATGGATAGCGAGGCTCATTGAGTCCTTGCTGAGCTGTGACGACTAGCGGGAGTTCGGCAGAAATGACTTCCACATCACCCTCTGCATCTCGTTCAATCGACGCAGAGCCGCCATCAATTTGAATGCTTGTTATCGTTGTCACATATGAAAAGCCGAGTAATTCAGCAAGACGCGGGGCTACCTGTCCAGAGCCGCCGTCAATTGCTACATTCCCTGCTAAAATCAAGGAAGCCTCTTTGTCTTTTAAATAGTGATAAAGAATGGTAGAAGCTGAATATTGGTCCCACTCTTCTAAGTCATCTTCCACGTTTAATAAGACGGCCCTGTCACAACCCATTGCAAGCGCTGTTCTCAGCTGTTTCTCCGCATCCTCACCGCCTACTGTCACAACGGTCACTTCTCCCCCGTGCTCATCGCGAAGCTGAATGGCTTCTTCAATGGCATACTCGTCATAAGGATTAATAATGAACTCTGCTCCATCTTCTTGAATTGCACCAGACTGAATAGAAATTTTCTCTTCCGTGTCAAACGTACGCTTCATCAAAACAAATATATTCATTTATTTCTCCCCCTTGTGTCGTACTTATCCCTTATTCCCCTTTAAAGTTCGGTTTGCGCTTTTCGATAAAGGCCTGGATGCCTTCTTTGGCGTCATTTGATTGGAAAACCTCACCAAACTTTTTGGCTTCCAGCTTCATTCCGCCGTCATATGAATACAATTTTGTTGCGTTCAATAAATCAAGCACATATTCAAGTGATTTTGGGCTTTTCGCTGCAAATTTCCCCGCAAGTGTTTTAGCCGCTGTGAGCGCTTCTTCCTCTGTTTCTGCCAGCTTTGTAACAAGTCCGCAGGCAAATGCTTCTTCACCTGTAATCGGTTCAGCTGTTCCCATCATTTCAAGCGCTTTAGCAGAACCAACGTAGCGCGGGAGGCGCTGCGTGCCGCCGAATCCTGGAATAATGCCGAGGTTTAGTTCTGGAAGTCCAAGCTTCGCATCTTTTGTTGCGATTCGGATATCACAAGACATGGCAAGCTCAAGGCCTCCGCCTAATGCTGCCCCGTGAATCGAGGCAATGACTGGTTTTGGACACTGTTCAATCCGTTCAAAAACTTGCTGTCCTCTATCTGCGAGGCTTGCATAATCAGACTCTTCCTGTAAAGTAGTAAATTCTTTAATATCAGCACCTGCTGAGAAGAATCTGCCTTCTCCGTGAATCACAATCGCTCTTACTTCTTCATTCTGTTCTAGCTCATCGAACATGTCATTAAGCTCTGTGAGCAGCTGAGAGGATAAGGCATTTGCAGGTGGGTTCTGAATCGTGATGAGCGCTGTCTGTCCTTCATGATGTAAGCTGAGTATCTTTTCCATGTCAATCATCCTTTTTCACATTGTCTTTAGGATTGATGTATTCCGTTTAACAGCAGATCATGTACATTTTCTGCGAGTGCAGGCAGATCATACTTTTGATCATTCATGACCCATGTTGTTGCGGTTTCATCAATCGTCCCAAATACCATTTGTCTTGCTAAGCGGACATCTAAATTTTGTCTGAATTCTCCTGTTTTCTTTCCTTCTGTTAAAATCGACTCGAGCATATTTAAATACCCTTTTAGCACCTCATTGATTTTTTGCCGCAGCTCAAGGTTTGACTGCCTGAGTTCAAGCTGTGTCACAAGAGCCAAATGATGATTTTGCGCCAGCATGCGAAAATGCTCCTCAATCAACAGTAGTAGCTTTTCTTTGGCAGACGGCTTCTTTTGAATATCTGTCTCCATCCGTTCGATGAATTGTCCCATTTTTTCTTTGAACAATGAGATGAGAATATCCTCTTTGTTTTTGAAATAAAGATAAATGGTTCCGTCTGCCACCCCTGCTTGTTTCGCAATCTTTGAAACTTGTGATTGATGATAGCCGTTCTCCGCAATCACCACAACTGCTGCATCAATAATTTGCATGTACTTCGGTCTTTTCTGCTTCAATGTGCTTCGTCCCTTTCTAAATTGAATGAGCATTCATTCATAACTTTATGTTAAAAAGAAACGGGTGATTTGTCAAGTGATCTTCTTCTTTCTTTTCAACCTTTATCATACCAGAGCAGACTGTCAGCATTCAAATCATCCGGCCGCTCGACCGGATGATGAAGGTCGTTATTTCTTCAATTGATCGACAGGTGTCTCAGATGATGAAGCTTGCTTTCTTTTTTCTTCTTCAATTAATACTCTGCGCAAAATTTTTCCGACAGCCGTTTTAGGCAGTGATTCTTTAAATTCATACACGCGCGGTACTTTAAATGAAGCAATTCTCGTTCTGACAAAGCGATCGAGTTCATCCTCTGTTAAATAAGCATCCTTTTTCGGCACAACAAACGCTTTTACTGTTTCTCCTCTATAAGGATCTGGTATACCTGCGACAACGACTTCTTGTACAAGCTCATGCTCATATAGGGCTTCTTCGACCTCTCTTGGGTAAATATTATAACCGCTCGCAATAATGACATCTTTTTTCCGGTCAACGATATAGAAAAAACCGTCCTCATCCATATACCCAATATCTCCGGTGAAAAACCATCCATCCCTTAATACAGCTGCTGTCTCCTCTGGCTGATTCCAGTAGCCTTTCATAATTTGCGGCCCTTTGACGATAATTTCTCCGTGCTCATACGGCTCTTTAAGGCCACCCGTTTCCTCGCAATAAATGCCTGCGTCTGTCCCAGGCCACGGACAGCCAATGCTGCCTGTTTTATTCGCTCCCCATAAAAAGTTAGAATGGGTCACTGGTGAGGTTTCGGAAAGACCATATCCCTCTACTAAACGCCCTTCTGTTAATTTTTCGAAGTTCTGTTTGACTTCAACAGGAAGAGCCGCCGAGCCGCTTAAACATGCAGTGATGGACGACAGGTCATACTTTTCAATGTTCGGATGATGCAGCAAGGCGATATACATGGTTGGTGCACCTGGAAAGAGTGTCGGTTTCTGTTTTTCAATCGTTTTGAGGGTATCAGCTGCGTCAAATCGAGGAAGGAGAATCATTGAATGCCCTTCTTTGACAGCAAGATTTAATACGGTCGTCATTCCGTATACATGAAAAAACGGAATAATGCCGAGGATTCGTTCTTTTCCTCTTGTCGTTTTATACATCCAAGAAGCGCACATTTCAGTATTCGCTAAAATGTTTTCATGCGTAAGCATGACCCCTTTTGGTAAACCGGTCGTTCCACCTGTATATTGCAAAACAGCGACATCCTCTTTCGGTTCAATGGCAAGCGCCGGAATCTGTTCTTCTGACGATTCTTTCATGATTTGTGAGAAGTGATGAATGGTCTCACTTTTCTCTACTTGGATGACCATTTTATTTTTTCTTTTTTGGACGAGAGGAAACAGAATGTTTTTCGGAAATGGTAAATAATCCTGTAGTTTGGTGATGATCAAGTGCTCCATACTTGTCAGCGCTTTCATTTTATAGGCCTTTGGATACAATAAATCCAGTGTAATCAGCACTTTTGAGCCACTGTCCTCCATTTGATATGCCAATTCTTTCTCCGTATAAAGCGGGTTCGTTTGAACAACAATGCCGCCTGCAATTAAAACAGCATAATAAGAAATGACAGATTGAGGACAGTTTGGCAGCATGATCGCTACTCTGTCGCCTTTTTTCACGCCAATTTTCATCAGGTAACCAGCTAGTTTCAATGCTTCTTCCTGGAGCTGTTCATAGGTGATGTTTTTTCCTAGAAAATGAATGGCTGTATGCTCAGGTGCAGCCTCTGCGGAGCTGAATAAGTAAGATTGTAACGTCTCATTTGGGATGGTGAGTTCGTGGGGAATTTGATTCGGGTAATGCAGAAGCCAACGTTTATCTGACTGCATAAAAACCCTCCTTCCTGAACTTTCGTACTATTTTATTATAGCAAACTTTTCCTTAAGGCAGTTTGATTTTTTCAAATAGAGCTTGGTTCCATGCCATCTTTATTTCTTCGCTGGTGTTTCGATCGATGCTCTTTTTCCTTCATGATGCCACTGTTCATATAATCCACCAATTGCAAGGAATGACTCATTTACTCTCTCCACGATCTGTTGATGGATACTCGGGTCATTCGGTAAATGCGTCTGGATGTTGTCGACTTGATACTGCCTCATCATGTCTATGTAGACTGTAAGAAAGATCGTGTCTGCTAAAATCCAGTAAATGACTTCATCCGCCGCTTTTGTTCTTTTGTGAAGCATTTGGATTCCTCGTTCATATTGAATGAGAATATAGCCGCTCGAATCGATTTGAATATAAGGGCTCAAATCATCAAAAAATCCAGTCGTTTGAAATGGGCGTGCAATATACGGTTCATATATATCTCTTGGCAGGGATGTCATTTGGAGACATGTATCAATGCGCTTTATGAGTTCGTCTTTTTGCAGAATTTTCTTCATGTGATTCGCCGCCTTTGGGTGAGATAAAAGCTGCCAAGGAATCCCTGACAGCTTTCTCACTTTGTCTTCTTCATTTCACAGGAACATGTAAACGGCACCAATGACCGCAAAAGTGCAGGCAACTACGATTAATACTTTTGCTAGCTTTTCCATGTCGTCTCCTTAAATGCCGGCTGCTACTACGTAAGACAGCCCAACTGAAATAATGAGTGAAATAAACCCGACCGCTCTATTATCATTCTCAATCTCTTTGTCTACTTTAAATCGCGGTGTTAAAAATTCAAAAATGAAATAGCTGACAAGCAGCATCACAAAGCCGTATACGCCCCATCCAACCATTTGCAGAAGGGAATTGTGCTGTGCGATTGAATGCTGAAACACATTCGCAATCCCAAAAATCTTTCCGCCTGTTGCCATGGCAACAGCTAAGTTCCCACGCTGGATCTCTTCCCAGTTTTTATAGGAGGTAACGAGTTCAAAAATGGTTAGAAATAAGACAAGACATAGGACGGCCACGCTGTAATAGGCGGCAATTTCCACAAGTTCATTTTCCCAAAAGGCTTTCATGCGTTTTCTCCTTTTTACTTTAATTCGACGATGGTAACGCCTGATCCTCCCTCGCCTTGTTCCCCAAAACGAGCATTTTTCACACTTCGGTGCTGTTTCAGTAATTCCTGAACCCCTTTTCTAAGGGCGCCAGTTCCTTTTCCGTGAATGATTGACACTCGCGGATAACCAGCTAAGACAGCATCATCTAAATATTTCTCGACTCTGCTTAAGGCATTTTCATAACGCTCGCCCCTTAAGTCAAGCTCAAGCGATACATGATAGTCTTTTCCTTTGACTGCCGTAATGGCTTTTTCCTGCTTAAATTCAGGTGCTGATTTGATAAATTCCATATCTTTTTCTTTTACTTTCATTTTCAGAATGCCCATTTGGACACTCCATTCTTTGTCACCTGTTTGTTCAAGCAGCGTTCCTTTTTGCCCGAAGGTGAGCACTTTCACTTCGTCGCCTGATTTTAGCTGTCTTGCTGCTTTTTTCACCGGCTCTGGCTTTTTCTTCCGGTCAAACTCAGGAACTGCTTCTTCAAGACGCTTTCTCGCATCGATGAGTTCATGCTCTTTGAATGAGCGATGCTCATTTTTTATCGACCGAAGCTCTTGAATAATATCTTCTGCTTCTTTTGAGGCTTGTTCAATTTTTTCTGCCGCTTTTTGTTCAGCTTCTTCTAGCAGTTTGTCCTTTTGCTCATTCCATTCAAGAATTTGTCTCTGCAATTCTTTATGAAGCTTTTCTGCTTCTTTTCTATAGATTTCTGTCTCATGCAGCTCTTCTTCTGCTTGTTTCTTGCTGTCTTCTAATGAAGCAATCATTTGGTCTACTTCATTATGTTCGGCATGCATATCCGCTTTTGCCCGGTCAATGAGGTGATCTGGCAATCCAAGACGTTTAGAAATTTCAAATGCATTACTTCGTCCGGGCACACCGATGAGCAAGCGGTACGTTGGTGATAAGGTTTCAATGTCAAACTCCACACTCGCATTTGTGACACCTTCTCGGTTATATCCGTAAGCCTTCAGCTCAGGATAGTGAGTCGTTGCGATGACGCGTGCATTTGTTTGATGCACTTCATCTAAGATACTCATGGCCAGCGCGGCACCTTCAGCAGGGTCTGTTCCTGCCCCTAATTCATCAAATAACACGAGTGAGTTAGATGTCAAATTCTTTAAGATATCCACAATATTGACCATATGAGATGAGAACGTACTCAAGCTTTGCTCAATCGACTGTTCATCTCCAATATCAGCAAAGACTTGGTCAAACACCGCCACTTCCGATCCTTCTTCAACTGGAATATGAAGGCCTGACTGCGTCATCAGCGTCAGAAGACCAAGCGTTTTTAAGGTAACTGTCTTACCCCCTGTATTTGGGCCAGTAATGACGATGGTTGAAAAATCTTTGCCGAGCTCGATGTCATTTGCCACAACCTGATCCCTAGGCAATAGAGGATGTCTTGCCCGCTTTAAATAAATCTCCCCTTGATCGTTCACAGCAGGCTTTGTGGCTTTTTCTGCCTTTGCATATTTTGCTTTAGCAAAAATAAAATCTAACGTCTGAAGCTCCTTTACATTGTGAAGCAGTTCCTCAATGTGTTCTGACACACTCTCTGTCAGCATTTGCAGGATCTTTTCGACCTCTTGTTTTTCTTTTAAACGGGTTTGCTGCAAGGTGTTATTTAAATCCACGACCACTTGCGGCTCGATAAAAAGGGTTGCCCCAGATGATGACTGATCGTGAACAATTCCGCCGTAATTCGAGCGGTACTCCTGCTTTACCGGAATCACAAACCGATCATTACGAATAGTGACAATCGTGTCTGACAGCATTTTCGAAGCAGATTGTGAGCGAATCATGGATTCTAATTTATCACGAACTTTTGATTCAAGTGAACGTAATTGTATGCGCAATGAACGAAGTGCCGGGGTGGCATGGTCGAGAACTTCTCCATTATCACCAATACAGCTTTCGATCTCTTTTCTGACTTCAGGCAGTAAAATCAGTGTCTCTGCATATGTATGAAGTCGTGGTATGTCTACACCATCTTCATACATGGACTTGAGAAAATGCTTCATATTCTTCACAGCATATAATAGTCCTGCAATTTCCATGAGCTCAGACGGGCTTAATGTACTGCCGATTTCTGCCCGTTTGACCCCGCGTCTAATATCCGTTAGCCCGCCAAATGGCGCCGATCCCTTTAAGCGGATAACATCCTGTGCTTCTGCTACCTCTTCCAGCAAATGCTGAATGGTTTCTATATCCGTCAGCGGCGTTAAATCCTGCGCTCTTTCTTTTCCTAATGAGGATGCGGTATAGGACATGACTTTTTCTTTTACTTTATGAAATTCTAATGATGCTAACACTTTTTGTTGCAGCATGGTCCAGCCTCCTAACGACTACCTGTCACGCGTTAAAAACTTTTTGATCTCGTTTAGAGAAAAAGTATTCACGACATTTGCTTTTGGTGTCCAGCCTTTTCTTGCAGCTGTTACACCAACTTCCATATGATCCAGCATGGCGATATTGTGTGCATCTGTATTGATCATGATGTTTACACCTGCTTCGTTTGCTTTCATTAAATGCTCTGTTCTCAAATCAAGTCTTGACGGGTTGCTGTTGAGCTCTAGTGCAGTTCCCGTTTTCTTCGCAAGCTCTATAAGCTGATCTATATTTAAGGCATAGCCGTCCCGTCTGCCGATCAAACGGCCTGTTGGATGTGCAATTAAATCCACATGCTGATTCCGCAGCGCATTTTCAAGGCGCTCCATGATGACTTCCTCTGGCTGAGAAAAGCTCGAATGGATAGACGCAATCACAAAATCCATGTCTGATAAAAAGTCATCATCATAATCTAATGATCCATCCGGGAGAATATCCATTTCGACCCCTTTGAAAATGTGAAAATGCTCAAATTCTTGATTCAGCTTGTCAATTTCTTTTGCTTGCAGACGTAAACGTTCTTTTGTTAAACCGTTTGCTACTTTTAAATATTGCGAGTGGTCTGTAATCGCCATGTATTCATAGCCTTTTGCGATACAAGCCTCTGCCATTTCGCGAATAGAAAATGCGCCGTCACTCCAAGTCGAGTGCATATGAAGGTCGCCTTTAATATCTTTTAACTCTACAAATTGCATACTTTCTTTATACGTATCAATCTCCGCTCCGGTTTCACGAATTTCTGGCGGAATGAGCGGAAGTTCAAAATGCGCATAAAAAGCGGCCTCGTCTTCAAACGTTTTGACTTCTCCAGTTTCAATTGTTTCTACACCATATTCACTAATACGCTCTCCGCGTTCCTTCGCCAGCTGGCGCATGCGAATATTGTGATCTTTTGAGCCGGTGAAATGATGCAGTGTTGTGGCAAATTGATCTGTTGTCACAAGCCGGAAGTCTACACTGATCTCAAAATCAAGGGCAAGAATGACAGATACCTTCGTATCACCGCTTGCGATAACGTCTTTGACATCATCGAGTGCAACGAGCTGCTCTCTGACTTGTTCAGGATCGCTGGTTGCAATGATATAATCTAGATCTTTGACAGTTTCCCGTGCACGTCTTAAACTGCCAGCTCTTGAAAAACGAAGAATACCCTTCATCTGTTCAAGCGCATGATCAATCCGCTCTGCCACATCTAATGCAAAGCCAATTGGTAGTCGTTCTGGCTGCTTACCGGCCTCCTCAAGAGCAGCGAGAATCTTTTCTTCTGTTTTTCTACCGAAGCCTGCAAGCGCTTGTACTTTTTCCGCTTCACATGCTTCCTTTAATGACTGTGCATCATGGACTCCAAGCTCTTGATAAAGCTTAGCAATCTTCTTCCCACCAAGTCCTTGCAATTTTAAGAGCGGGACAAGTCCTTCAGGCACTTCCTTTTTTAATTGTTCGAGTGTTTCTGATTGTCCTTTTTCGATATACTCTGTGATCACAGCAAAGGTTCCTTTTCCAATGCCGGGTAATGCTAATAGATCATCTATTTGAGAAAGGCTGCGGTCGTCTTGTTCCAGTGCCGCTGCTGCTTTACGAAAGGCAGAAATTTTAAAAGGATTATCTCCTTTTAGTTCCATATATACTGCAATTGTTTCAAGAAGTTTGATAATATCTTTTTTATTCATCTCTCATCCTCCAGCCGCTTTGGCATCTTCCTATATAAATATACAAACTTTCCCTTCATCCTACAACTTTCTGTCATGGAATGAGAAAAAACTTCTCCAGGAAAGGAGAAGTTTTTAAACTCCATACGTCGACCATAGGTCTTTGACAAGACCGGACAGGTAAGGGGTGTTGTTTACGATCACATCTGCTAACATTGATTTGCTCATCATTGTTTGCAGCGCATCTACTGGAAGTAATGCAGCGACAAACAATAGAATAAACACAAATAAATAGGTTTCAAGAAATCCTAAAACACCGCCAAGCAGTTTGTTCACCTGTTTAATCACAGGTATACTTGCAATGGTTGTGAGCAATCCGCCAATGATGGCGAGCAGGATTTTGGTCAAGATAAACAGAATGATAAACGCAATGGTATTATAATAAGCTGTTTCTAGATTCCCGCTAAAGAAAGCGAGCTGCGGTTGACCGCCGCTAAAATTAGGTGCAGGAATCCACGTAAGCTGTGGTGCCAGTGACTGATAAAACATGGACGCCACTAAGATAGAAACAACAAAGCTGATCAATTTAATAAATTGAAGAATAAACCCGCGTTTTAGACCGACAAGCGTTCCCATAAGAAGCAAAAACAAAATGATGATATCGATCACGGTAATTTCATTCCTTTTCTTTTAGCTGAATCTCTAATTTTTCGTATTGCTCTTTTAATTTCAAGTAGTCGTGGACGACATTGACTGCTGTCAGTACAGCTAATTTGTTTATATCAAGGTATGGATTTTTTTCATTTATTTCTCTCATTTTATCATCAACAATTGACGCAACATGCCGCATATGCATCTTCGTTTCTTGACCGATGATCGTATAGGACTGTCCGTATATCTCAACTGTTGTTTTCGTTTTACCGCCGTCAGACAACGTTTCTCCTCCATTCCACGAGAATCCTAGTCTCTATCATAACATGTTTAGACATTGAATGGAAAGACGAGCCCTTACCTGTTATGGTACACTTTAGAAATCAATGATATCAAGGTAAAAAGGAGTTATCCACTGTGCCCCAATCCGTTTTAAAAGCAACATCAGAAGACCTCAAAAAAATGAAGAGCGCGTATGCGCACCATTTAACAGACATTTTGCCGCCAGGCGCCCTCTTTCAAGCAAAAGTCCCTGGCTGTACGATTACAGCTTATCGATCTGGGAAAGTGCTCTTTCAAGGACAAAAGGCAGAAGCTGAAGCCAGTCAATTCAGCCATTTACAAGCAGCTGATACGAAAAGTCAAAAATCACCTGCTGTCACAAAATACAGTCCGCCGCCTGGCATTGCTTCCATGTCAGTCGTCGGTTCAGATGAAGTAGGTACAGGTGATTATTTCGGACCGATCACAGTCTGTGCGGCCTATGTTGATGCCAGCCAGCTTGCTTTAATGAAAGAGCTTGGTGTAAAAGACTCAAAAGGATTAAAGGATCCGCAAATTATCAACATTGCCAAGGATCTCATCAAAACCATTCCGTTCAGCCTTCTCGTTCTTCGTAATGAAAAGTACAATACAATGCAGGAAAAGGGCATGAGTCAAGGAAAAATGAAGGCACTGCTTCATAATCAAGTCATCACCTCTGTGCTAGAAAAACTAGATGGAAAGCAGCCTGAAGCCATTTTGATTGACCAATTTGCAGAACCAGGCATTTATTTCAAGCATCTTGCTGGGAAAAGAATCATTCGGGAGCGGACGTATTTTAGTACAAAAGCAGAAGGCATCCATTTGTCAGTCGCTGCAGCTTCCATTATCGCAAGGTACGCCTTTTTAATTGAAATGGACAAATTATCACAGGCTGCAGGTTTTGACATCCCAAAAGGGGCCGGTCCTCATGTAGATAAGGCCGCCGCCAAGCTCATCAAAATGCATGGTGAAGATGCTTTACGTCAATTTACAAAGCTGCATTTTGCCAACACACAAAAAGCGAAAAAAATGCTATGAAAAAAGCTAGGGCCCATGAGGCCATAGCTTTTTTCTTTAACCGCGTAAGACGGCTTGATACGTATTTTCTAGTGCTTTCAATACTTTTGTATGAACAGCTGTGACTTCTTCCTCGGTCAACGTTTGTTCAGGGTTTAAATATTGA
Organism: Bacillus sp. FSL R5-0712; assembly: GCF_038593285.1. Classification (NCBI taxonomy): domain Bacteria; kingdom Bacillati; phylum Bacillota; class Bacilli; order Caryophanales; family Bacillaceae; genus Bacillus; species Bacillus sp. FSL R5-0712. The sequence continues at coordinate 2,611,990 of NZ_CP151981.1, forward strand.
AGAGAGAATGCCACAGATTTTTTGCCTTCTTCCATATGTTCCCCTTCATATACATCAAATACAGATAGGTCTGTGAGTAATTGACCGCCTGCTTCATAGATCACACGCTCCAGCTGTCCGCTTGAGATATGCTGATCGACAACAAGTGCAATATCTCTTGTCACAGCAGGGAATCTCGGAATCGCTGTATATTTCATATCCTTCGTTTCAGATGTCATCACATCTGTTAAATCAAACTCGAACACATACGTTTCTTTTAAATCCAATTCTTTTTCAACGACTGGATGCAGTGCGGCAACAAAGCCAATGACTTGACCATTTAAGTGAACATCTGCTGTTCGCCCTGGGTGAAGACCCTCACGTTCTGCTTGAACATATGTGATTTGGTCTGACACACCAAGCTTTTCAAACAATCCTTCAGCAATTCCTTTCGCTACATAAAAGTCGACAGCTTTTTTCTCGCCCTGCCAAAGATTCTTATGCCATAAGCCTGTCAGCGCACCAGCGACATGTTCTTTTTCCACTGGTTTTGCCCCTTCAGCTTCTGCTAAGAACACAGAGCCCGTTTCATAAAATCCGAATGAATCAGCTTGTCTTGCCAAGTTATATGCTACAGAATCAAGTAAGTTTGGCAGAAGACTTTGTCTTAGCACACTGCGTTCCTCACTCATTGGCAGAGAAAGTCTCGTTTCATAAGCTGGATGCAGGGCAAAAGCTGTGGACTTATGCTGATTCGTCAATGAATACGTAATCGCTTGAGAAAGTCCTGCGCCCTCTAAGAAACGTCTTACCTTTCTGCGCTTTACTTGGTATGGCGTGAGACCGCCAACGGTGCCGGCTGTCGCAGGCAGTGTAGATGGAATATTATCGTAGCCGTATAATCTTGCGACTTCTTCAATGAGGTCTTCTTCAATCGTAATATCCATTCTGCGGGAAGGAACTGTTACGACAAGAACATCATTTGATTCGCCCACTGTAAAGCCTAATTTGTTGAAAATCTGAATCATATCTTCTTTTGAAATGCTCATTCCAAGCACCTTGTTCACACGCTCAGTTGATACGTGAATGACATTCATACTTGCTTCAAGGTGATTTTCCTCAACTGTACCACTTAGCACTTCACCGCCTGCATACATACTGATCAATTGAGCTGCTCTTTCTGCTGCCGGCTTCGTACGCTGCGGATCGAGCCCTTTTTCAAATCGTGTGCTTGATTCACTGCGAAGCCCTAAGTCTCTAGATGCTTGACGGACTGTTTGACCGTTGAAATATGCCGCTTCTAAAAGAATCGTCGTTGTCTCATCACGCACCTCTGATTCAAAGCCGCCCATGACGCCAGCTACCGCGTGCGCTTTCGTTCCATTCGTGATGACAAGATGCTTTGATGATAATGTACGCTCTTGCTCATCGAGTGTTTGAATGATTTCGCTGTCAGACGCTTTACGTACAACCACCTGCTTTGAACCAAAGCGGTCATAATCAAAGGCATGAAGCGGCTGGCCGTATTCAAGCAGTACAAAGTTTGTAATATCCACGACGTTGTTAATTGGACGGATGCCTGCATTCATCAATCTTGTTTGCATCCAAAGCGGTGCTGGTCCAATCTTTACATTTTTAATGATCTTCGCTGCATAAAGTGGATTCGCTTCTTGATCCTCAATTTTAACAGAAATATAGTCTGCTGCTTTTTCGGAAGAAGTGTCATGTGCTGTATCAGGAAGCTTGATGTCTCTCCCTAAAATGGCGGCAACCTCATAAGCGACACCCAGCATATTCAGGGCATCGGCACGGTTTGGTGTTAAGCCAAGCTCAAGCACCGCATCATCTAATTGAAGTGCTTGGAGGGCATCATCCCCTGGTTTCACGTCATTCGGGAAAACAAAAATCCCTTCTGCATATTCCTTTGGTACGAGCTTGCTCTCTACGCCTAATTCTTGCAGAGAACAAATCATGCCATGAGACTCTTCACCGCGCAGTTTTGCTTTTTTAATTTTAAAGTTGCCAGGAAGGACTGCACCAACCGTTGCAACGGCCACATACTGTCCTTTCTCCACATTCGGCGCCCCGCAAATAATTTGCACCGGTGCGTCTTCACCGATATCAACAAGACATTTGTTTAATTTATCCGCATTCGGATGCTGTTCACGCTCAATGACGTGTCCAACGACAACTCCTTTGATGCCTTCGCCTTTATATTCAACGGCTTCCACTTCAATTCCGCTTCTTGTGATTTTTTCTGCTAATTCAGCCGGCTTGATGCCTTCTAAATCGACATAGTCTTCTAACCATTTATATGAAACAAACATGTTGATTTCCTCCTCTTAGTCCTGCTTGAATTGCTTTGTGAATCTAATGTCATTTGTGTAGAAATGGCGAATATCATCAATGCCGTATTTCAGCATTGCAATCCGTTCCACACCCATTCCAAAAGCAAAGCCTTGGTAAGTTTCTGGATCAAATCCGCTCATTTTCAGGACATTCGGATGAACCATTCCTGCACCTAAAATCTCAATCCAGCCTGTTCCTTTACATACAGAGCAGCCCTTCCCGCCGCATTTAAAGCAAGACACATCGACTTCGACAGATGGTTCTGTGAATGGGAAAAAGCTTGGACGCAGTCTAATTTCACGATCTTCCCCAAACATTTTTCTTGCGACTGTCTCCAGCGTTCCTTTTAGATCACTCATGCTAATATTGTGATCGACGACAAGCCCTTCAATTTGCATAAATTGATGTGAATGAGTCGCGTCATCACTGTCACGTCTATATACTTTCCCAGGACAGATGATCTTCACAGGACCTTGTCCTTTATATTTCTCAAGTGTACGTGCTTGTACTGGTGATGTTTGTGTTCTCATCAGTGTATCTTCGGTAATATAGAAACTGTCCTGCATATCACGTGCCGGATGCTCCTTTGGAAGATTCAATGCTTCAAAGTTATAATAATCTGTTTCCACTTCAGGACCTTCCTCAACGGTATAGCCCATTCCGATAAATAAATCTTCAATATCTTCGACAACTATCGTTAATGGATGTCTTGCTCCCATTTTGATTGGACTTGCCGGCAAAGTAACATCGATCGTTTGAGAGGCAAGTTTTTTCTTCACTTCTTCTGCTTCCAGCTGTTCATTTTTTTCAGCAATGGCATTAGCAATCTGCTCTCTTACTTCGTTTGCGAGTGCCCCCATTTTCGGTCTTTCTTCTGCGGAAAGCTTGCCCATTCCGCGAAGTACTTCTGTAATCGGCCCTTTTTTCCCTAAGTATTGAACACGAATGTCATTAACCTCTTTGAGCGAGCTGGCTGCTTCAACCTTTGCTATCGCCTCTGTTTCAAGCTGTTTTAACGTTTCTTGCATGAGTGTGATCCTCCTTTTGATATACAAAACCGCTCGGATAAACGGCTGTTTGATCGTTTGAAGACAATAAAAAAACTCGTTCCTCCATAAAAGAAGGGACGAGTTGTGGTCGCGGTACCACCCTTGTTAAGCACAAATGCATGTGCGAATAAGCTTCATTGACATAACGGAATCAAACGAATCCGGTTCACCTTTACGCAAAACCTGCGGTCCCGGTGACAACTCCAGAGGTGAATTCTTGTTTCAGCATTCCTTAAATGCACTTTCAGTCTACGATGCATTCTCCCTAAAAGGCCGCTTCTTGAAACAATCTTCCTCTATCATGGTTTTTAAAATATTAGTTTTATTATAGTGAAAATAAACGCATGTTGCAACATTATCCACGCAAATGATAAACAAGAACAGCGGCTGCAACAGCTACATTTAATGATTCTGCCTGCCCATACATTGGTACATATAAATTTTGATCTGTCATTTGCAGAATCTCTGGATCAATACCAGCTCCTTCATTTCCAACAATTAATGCAAACGGACCTTCTACTGTTACGCTTTTATACTCTTTTGCATCTTTTAAGGCACTTCCGTATACAGGTATGCCTCGTTCTTTCAGCTCCGTGATCGCCTGTTGAAGGGTTTGCTTTAAGATAGGCAGGTGAAAATGAGACCCTTGTGCCGAACGGAGCGTTTTTCCGTTAAACGCATCAACTGTTCCTTCTCCTAAGATCACGGCATCAAGACCAGCGGCATCTGCTGTTCGAATGAGTGTGCCTAAATTCCCCGGATCCTGCACTGCGTCTAATAAAAGAAGCCGTTCAACCTTCTTTTCTTCAAAAACAGGAACTGTACAGACTGCGGCAATGTGCTGAGGCGTTTCTGTTTCTGTCATGGCAGAAAAGGCCTCTTCGCTCAGTTCATAAAGCTCAATGTCAGGCTGGATATGAGAAGGAAGCATATCGGGCGAGGTGACCATTAATTCCTTCACGATCCCGCTCTTTAATGCTTCTTCGACTAAATGTATTCCCTCCACGAGAAACAGCCCCGTTTTCGTTCGTTCTTTTTTCGTATGGAGCTTCTTCCACTGTTTAATGTTTGTGTTTTTAGCTGATTCTATATATTTCAAGCGACGTTAACTCCTTTAATTATCATGAATTTATTATATCTCATGCACACTACATAATAAACCTGTCTTTGAGACAGAATAGGGCTATTACCATCAAAAAAGGAGTGTGGGCAATGGATTTTAATTTAAGAGGCGCAGTCATTCAAAACATTACTGGCCATAATCAAGAACAGCTTGAACATACGATTTTAGATGCTATTCAAAGCGGCGAGGAAAAAATGCTGCCAGGCCTTGGCGTGTTGTTCGAAGTGCTATGGCAAGAAGCATCAGAAAACGAGAAAAATGAGATCCTTGAAACATTAGAACAAGGCTTAAAGCCTCAGCAGCAGCAATAAAAAGAAGCCGGTTTGCTTATAAAAGCAAGCCGGCCTTTTTCATTTAACCAGTGATAGGCGTTTCCATTCGAAGTGCTGGATCACGCCAGATTTCGACCCATTTTTTAATCGCAAACACAATAATCACAAAACCTAAGATTAGCATGATGATCGACAGCACCGCATTCAGCACGCTGTAACCGGATGCTTCAGGATTGAGATATACATTTGCTACCATCCAATAGCCTGCATAATTCACCGTCACATATAAGTAAGCAAGCGGAATTAAACAAGTCAGCATATATCGCCTTTTATCTGCAATTTTTAATACAACGGTTGCCCCGATGATTAACCCAACCGAGGCCATTAACTGATTTGAAACCCCAAACAGCGCCCAAATAGACCCGATGTCCCCTGAGTAAAGTAAGTATCCCCACATAAAACAAGCAAGCGCACTTGCAAACACCGAACCAGGTACCCAGTCAGTTCGTTTAAGCGGTTTATATGCTTCACCTAAGAAGTCTTGAATCAAATAGCGTGCCACACGTGTCCCCGCATCAATAGCAGTTAAAATAAAGACAGCCTCAAACATAATGACGAACTGAAAGAAGTAAGAAGCCAAATGACTAAAGAACGGAATCCCCGTAAAGATATACGCCATCCCTACCGCTAATGTTACGGCACCACCCGTTCTTCCTTCTAAGTCGAGGCCGATTTCCTTACTCAGCTGCGGAAGGTTTTCGACACTCATACCGAGAGTACGGAACACTTCTGGCGTACTGTTTATCGCAAAATAATCTCCTGGATGCAGAGCAGCAGCCGCAATTAAAGCCATAATCCCAACTAAGCATTCCACAAGCATTGCGCCAAACGCAACAGGCTTCATATCACTCCATCGGTCCAGCATCTTAGGTGTTGTCCCGGAACCAACAAATGCGTGGAAACCAGAAATAGCACCGCAAGCAATGGTAATTGAAATAAATGGCCAGACAGGACCAGCTAATACAGGTCCTCCTCCATTCACAAACTCTGTAAACGCCGGGAATTGAATAGACGGATTCACGACAAAGATTCCGGCAATCAGCGCAATGAATACACCAATTTTCATAAAACTACTTAAATAGTCCCTCGGTGCAAGCAGCAGCCAAACTGGCAGAGCCGCAGCAAAAAAGGCATAGATCGGCAGGGCAAGAGCAAGCGTTTTTGTATCAAGTGTTAAAAAATCACCTATTGCCGTTCCTTGAATATTTGGCCCAAGGAATACACCAAACATCAGCAAAATAAATCCCGCAGATGTCGCCAGCTTTAAATTGCCTGTTTTTTTATAATACAGACCAACCCCCATTGCAATCGGAATCGTGATTCCAACTGCAAATGTCCCCCAAGGGTTACGTTCTAAAGCATGAAGCACAACCATAGACAAACCTGCCATTGTGATGGTAATAATAAACAGCATCGCAAGCCCTGTACAAAACCCGGCAACAGGTCCCAGCTCTTCCTTCGCTACCTCTGATAATGATTTCCCCTTTTTTCGCATCGACGCAAATAAGACGACTAGATCATGTACAGCTCCGCCTATGACTGCACCAATTAAAAGCCAAAGGAGACCAGGTAGATATCCAAATTGAGCGGCTAAAATCGGACCCACTAACGGACCAGCTGCTGCAATCGCAGCAAAGTGATGCCCAAATGTGACCCATTTATTTGTCGGCACATAATCTTTCCCGTCCTCTAGCGTGTGAGCCGGTGTAGGATGATCATCTGTGACCTTTAATACCTTGACCATCATAAATGTGCCATAAAGACGATAGGCAATCGCTAAAATACACATAGATCCTATTACAATTGTAACCGCATTCATTTAACCATCCCCTTTGTATAAACAATTTGTTACAAATATAACATAAATTGATTGATTTTTCTTTCTTTTAAAACCAAGTTGACAAATAAGAATAATGTGTTTATTCTTAAGGTAGCTTCACCTACTTCCATAAACTCTCTTTTGACAGGGCATTCTATGGCTCTGTCCTTTTTATTGCTTTCATCTTACAAAAATAAACGCTCGATCACATGTGCCTTATTCACTAGGAAACACTCTCTTCTTTTACCAAAAACAGTTCTTTTGGCTCAACTTGAACACCGTTCATTTCCTGGGAAATTCAATAAAAAAAGCCTTTCCCCTGTACTGAGGAAAGGCATTCTTACTTAAGAACCGTACGTAATCTGTTCAACGGTTTTTTGATCAAGTCTTTTGATCACTTCTGTTAAAAGCTTCACTGCATTTTCATAATCATCTCGGTGAATCATTGCAGCATGGGTATGAATATATCTGCTCGGAATCCCGATAGATAGTGATGGAACTCCATGACCTGTTAAATGAATACCGCCAGCATCTGTCCCACCGCCAGGCATTGAGTCATATTGATAAGGAATGTTCAGCTCATCAGCTGTTTGGACAACAAAATCACGAAGTCCTTTATGAGAGACCATTGAAGCATCAAATACAACAATCGTTGGGCCTTTGCCAAGTTTGCTAGTTGCTTCTTTCTCAGTGATGCCTGGTGTATCTCCTGCTACACCTACATCAATGGCAAATCCAATATCGGGCTGAATTGTAGCCGCTGCTGTTTTGGCTCCGCGCAGGCCTACTTCCTCTTGGACAGTTGCGACGCTGTAAGCAATATTCTCATGCTGAGCATTGTGTAAGTTTTTCATGACATCAATGGCCACTGCACAGCCAATGCGGTTGTCCCATGCTTTTGCAAGGAGCATTTTTTCATCATTCATGACTGTAAACTCAAAGTAAGGAACGATTTGATCTCCAGGCAGCACGCCCCACTCCATTGCCTGTTCTTTGCTTGACGCCCCAATATCAATAAACATATCCGTAATCTCAATTGACTTTTTACGAGCTTCAGGTGACAAGACGTGTGGTGGCTTTGAACCAATTACCCCTGTGATCTCTCCCTTTTTCGTCACAATGGTGACACGCTGGGCGAGCATGACTTGTGACCACCAGCCGCCGACTGTTTGAAAACGAATGTAGCCTTTGTCATCAATTTTTGTCACCATGAATCCTACTTCATCTAAGTGACCAGCGAGCATAATTTTAGGTCCGTTTGCGTTTCCTTCCTTTTTAGCGATCAAGCTGCCAAGGCGGTCTGTAGAGACTTCATCTGCATATGATTCTATGTATGTCTGCATGACTTTTTTGACATCACGTTCATTTCCTGGAATCCCTTTTGCATCCGTTAGGTCTTTCAGCATAGTTAATGTTTGATCGAGCTTCATTCCATTTATCCTCCTTTATCTTCATGGTGCATTCTTATTATACAAAACCTCTTTCGTTCAATACGATCTTTTTATGAATATTTTTTCGTTTTACGAAATATTTTTTTAAAAAAAGTTGAAACCTTTTGGCGTTTTCATTCGTAGTACATCAGATAACGGTATTGGAGGTGCATCCTGTCATGTTTGTAATCCTCATGAGACTAGCTCTTGTTGCACTGCTTGTCTACATCTTCTACATGGCGGTAAAATTCTTCTCAAATCCGAGAAGAAAGCTGAAACAAGCACAATTAAAAGAAGGCTTTTATTTTATGGACGAACAGCAAAATGCGCGCAAAAATTTTAATTTCGTCTATAAAGGTGTCTTGTTTGAAGGGGAGAAGCATGTTCCTTCTAAGGATCATCCTCTGTTTGTCCACTCCATTTACGTTTGGACGGAGTCACCTGAGAAGCTGAGTGAATTTACATTAGAAGACTTTGAAAAACTGGAGGAAAACATTATCGAGCGTTATCCTCAAACAAAAATTGATTGGGATCAGCCTATTAAAAAAATCAAACAAAAAAAAGGAGCAGACACGCCGTCCTAATGGCGTCTGCTCCTTTTTCAAATAACTTGGATATATCCCAATAGAATCAACTGCAAAATAATTAATACAGGCATGCCGATTTGAAAGGCAGGATGCTTTGTTTTATGCCGGAAATACTGCATTCCTAGATACGATCCGGCAGCGCCAAAAAGAACCGCAGCACTCCATAAATGCGCCTCTGAAATTCTCCATTTATGTGCTTTGGCCCGGCGTTTGTCCTCACCCATGAGAAAAAAGCCGTAGCCATTCACTAAAATAAGCAGCAGGATCAAAGCCATATTCATTCATTTCACCTCACATGATGAGAAAAAAAGATCACCCCTCGAAGGAATGATCTTTTATAAAACTTACTTGTCTAGTTGTGCTTTTGCAGCATCAGCAAGCTGATTGAATGCATTTAGGTCATTCACAGCAAGGTCAGCAAGCATTTTGCGGTTTACTTCGATACCAGAAAGCTTTAAGCCATGCATTAAACGGCTGTAAGAAAGACCGTTCATACGAGCTGCAGCGTTGATACGAGTGATCCATAGTTTACGGAAGTCACGTTTTTTCTGACGACGGTCACGGAAAGCGTAGTTTCCAGATTTCATCACCTGTTGGTTTGCTACTTTGTATAATCTATGTTTTGAACCGAAATAACCTTTTGCTAATTTAAGAACCTTTTTACGACGCTGACGCGACACAGTTCCGCCTTTTACTCTTGGCATTGTAATTCCCTCCTATGATTCCTATTCCAAATTACTTGATGTTTGCAAGTTGTTGTTTGATACGTTTGAAATCTCCAGCACTTACGATTGCGCTCTTACGCAATTTACGTTTTTGCTTTGTAGATTTGTTAGCGAACAAGTGACTTGTGTACGCATGAGAACGTTTAAGTTTACCAGAACCTGTTTTTTTGAAACGTTTAGCAGATCCGCGGTGAGTTTTCATTTTTGGCATTGGATGTTTCCTCCCTCTGTTACTTTACTTTTCGACTTTTGGTGCAAGCATGAGGAACATGCTGCGTCCGTCCATCTTAGGTTTTGTTTCTACTGTTGCTACTTCAGCGCAAGCTTCAGAGAAACGGTCTAACACGCGCTGTCCGATTTCTTTATGCGTAATCGCACGGCCTTTAAAGCGGATAGAAGCTTTCACTTTATCTCCCTTTTCAAGGAATTTGATTGCATTACGGAGCTTCGTGTTAAAATCATGTTCATCGATTGTCGGGCTCAACCGAACTTCTTTTAAGCTAATGATTTTTTGATTCTTACGTGCCTCTTTTTCCTTCTTCTGCTGTTCGAATCGGAACTTACCATAGTCCATGATTCGGCAAACAGGTGGTTTTGCATTTGCAGCAACTAACACAAGGTCAAGATTAGCTTTAGCAGCAATTTCCAGAGCTTCCTGGCGGGTTTTAATCCCAAGCTGATCGCCATTTTGTCCGATCAAACGAACTTCACGCGCACGAATACCTTCATTAACTAATTGATCTTTGCTAATAGTGAGCCACCTCCATGAGATTTTGAATTGAGTTCACAATTCATTTTGACCATTTCGTTGTATGTTTTACAGGCAAACAAAAAGTGTGGGCATATAAAACACCCACACTGCGAACATTTGCATGAAAAAATAAATGTACGGTCAACCTGTCAACTACAAACATGTGTCAATCAGGTGAGAAGCGGGTGCTTCTGCTTGTGATATCTATTCAATTCGTTAACTATTCTACACAATTTTCATTTGTCCGTCAAGTAACCGAACTCTTGAAACAACTTTTTCAGTTTAACATGATGAGACGAATTGGGCAAGACTTTTTCACACCATGACGGCATCAAAGAATCAACTGCATAAAGATTGGGATGACGATAACGGTCACAACTCCTACGACTACAACGGCGATACTTGCCATCGCTGCTTCTACTTCTCCCATCTCAATTCCAACAGAAACCCCAAGCGCATGTCCTGAAGTACCAAGTGCAAGACCTTTTGCCACTGGGTTTTTAATGCGAAACAATTTTAAGAAGAAAGCACCTAGTGCATAGACAATGACTGCGTTAAATATGACCGCAAAGGCTGTGATATCTGCGATTCCGCCAATATCCTTTGCAATTGGAAGAGCAATCGCTGTTGTCGCTGCTTGTGGAAGCATGCTTTTCATCACAGCCGCATCTAAATGAATTCCTTTTGCTACGAGATATACGATCGTAATGGAACAAAGTGAACCTACAAAAATAGCAGATAAAATTTGCCACCAATATTTTTTAAGCAAGGCTCTCTGCTTATAAAGCGGGATAGCGAAAGCAATCGTTGCAGGCTCTAAGAAAAATTTGATAATCTTGCCGCCCTCATTATAATCTGCGTAGGAAAAACCGCCAACTTTCAAAAATAAAATGCCTAGTACCATCGCCACAAACAGCGGGGTGAACAAGAAGAAGCCTTTTGATTTTTTAAATAAGAATGTCCCTATTCCAAAAGCGACCAATGAGACGACAATGCCAAAATAAGGGCTCATCGTACTTGTACCCATTTTGCATCTCTCCTTTAATGCGTACTTGAAGCTGGTTTATTTGAATGAGAAGGAGCAGATTTACTCTCCTTTGTCTCTTTACGTTTCTGCGGTCTTTCTGATAATTGCATGAGAAGCTGCGAAAACAGCCCTGTCGCTGCAAGTAGCATAATGGTTGCAATGATAATGACACCGACGACTTGCACACCTACTTCTTGCATGACACCTAATGATTGAATAACGGAGATCCCAGAGGGAACAAATAGAAAGCTAATGAGTCCTGTCAATGATGTACCTAATTGCTCCACCTGCTCTAGTTTGACGATTTTCGTTGTTAACAAAACAAATAATAGAACCAAACCAATGACGGATGCGGGCATCGGAATCGGTAAATACATTGAAATGAGATTAGAAACGAACATTACGGTTGCAAAAATAAATGCTTGAGATAGAAATCCATATACTTTCGTGGCACTCATGCCCCTTCACCTCTTTCTTCGACTGCCCTCAGTATAAGGCATGAAATAAATGAATGAAGCGTTTACAATAAAACTCGCTAGATTCAATGACTGAAATGCAAAAAACGAGTATTGAAATACAAACAAAAAAAGCCCTCCTACTCTAGCAGGAGCGACTTCTTTAATTCTTTCGCATATGTACGGCTGACAGGAATGATGGACCCGTCTGTCATATGCAGATTATACGTCGAATTAAACCACGGCTGTACTTCTTTCATATGAGAGGTATTCACGATATAGCTGCGATGAACCCTCATAAAGTAAGCCTCAGGAAGTTTCTTTTCAATGACCACAAGCGGTTCTGAGACCTCATACATGTGATTTTTTGTTTTCACGACCTTTTTCCCCTCGATGAGTCCTACATACATGATCTCTTCAACTTGCAGGATCACAATTGAGTCATCGACTGAGATGGCCAATTTTTGCTGGTGGGGCGCTTTCTCATCTGACAGCTGGTGCTCTTGCGTCTCAATGGATTTCCATTTTTTAAACTTCTGGATGGTCTGCAAAAGCCGCTCTTCATCAAATGGTTTTGTTAAGTAATCAAGCGCACTTACCTCAAACGCCTTCAGCGCATATTGATCAAAGGCTGTCGCAAATACAACCGCTGGCGGATCAGACATCCGGTTGAGCCTTTTGGCAATATCAAATCCGTTCTCACCAGATAAATCAATGTCTAAAAAGAGCAGATCCGGCTTATGGTCGACCATCCGGTCAAAAGCAGATTCTATATTTTCTGCTTCCTCTATTTGAACATCCTCTTTCGTTCTTCGTAATAAGTATTTTAATTCATCTCTTGCTAACACTTCATCATCTACGATTAATACTTTCATCAACGAGAATCATCCTTTTTTACATAGTCCATCGGAATGCGAAATGAGATGTCAGTGCCTTGGTCACTATGAATGGATAAAGCGGCTTGTCTGCCAAAAATTCCTCTTAACCGCTGATCTAAATTAAAAAGGGCTGTCCCTGTTCCTTCTAGTGATTTGACAGGCGCTTTTAATAGCTGAGCCATCTTATCATCTTCAATCCCCTGTCCATTATCTGTCACTTTCATATAAACATGCCCATCTTTCATCAAAGCGGATACGATGACTTCACAATTCGTTTGATGTTTAGGAAAAGCATGTCTCACTGCGTTTTCAACAAGCACCTGAAGCACAAAGGGCGGAATCATCACCTGCTCCAGCTCCTTTTCAATTTGAAAGGTCACATGGTACTTATTTGGAAACCTTGCTTGTTCGAGTGATAAATATGCCTCCACATGCTGAATCTCTTTATGCATTGGAATCAGCAGCTGGCGGGCACCTTGCATATTTGAACGAAAATAAATACTTAGCTGCAGCAGCAGCTTCCTTGCCATCTCCACATTGGTTCTGCATAAAACAGAGATGGTATTAATGGCGTTAAATAAAAAGTGCGGGTTCACTTGTGCTTGAAGTGCTTTGATCTCTGCATCTTTTAGCAGGCGGCTTTGGGTTTCCGCCTCCCCAAGCTCAAGCTGTGTGGAAAACAGCATCGCCAAACCTTCTGCAAGCTCCTCTTCCACCCTGCTTAATCCGACCGGAGAATTGAAATACATTTTTAACGTTCCAATCGTTTGACCGTTAGAAGTGAGCGGCAGCACGATTGCGGCTTCAAGAGGGCAATGGGCGACTGAACAATTGATTTCGTCCTTCGAATGTGCCTTCATAATCTTGCCGCTCATCAATACTTGTTTCGACAGCCCCGTAATCAAGCTTTTAGATGGAATATGATGATCTGTTCCATCTCCGACATGCGCTAAAATCTTTTCTGTGTCTGTTAAGGAGACCGCATCTGTTTCAGTCAACCGATGAATGATCTCCGCCACACTTTTACATGACTGTTCATTTAACCCTTGGCGGAAAAAAGGCAGTGTTTGATCGGCGATCGAAAATACTCGATGTGTCTGCATCGCTTTTGCCTGCTCTTCTTGCCGAATGACTGACTGTAAAATAGATAAAAAGATAAAGCTGCCGATTCCATTCACAAAGATCATCGGCAAAGCGATGATACTGACAAGCCCCCATGCATCCGCAAATGGCTTTGCAAACAGAAGGATAATGATCATCTGTAATGATTCCATCGCTACACCAAAAAGAGCTGCTTGGCGAGGTGTGACCATTCGATTCCTCCGCTTAAATCTGCTGCCGACATAGCCTGCAATGACACCGGCTAAAATGGAAGAAATCGCACAGCTGAGCGCGGTGCTTCCCCCTAGGGTATAGCGATGGATTCCAGCTAAAAGCCCTGCACCAATCCCTACAAACGGCCCCCCGATCAAGCCACCCATTTCGATCCCCATAATTCTCGTATTGGCGATAGAGCTGGACGAGCCAAGATGATAAGAAAACTCATGATTCATGACAATTTGCTGCTGGATTTCAATTCCTGTGTAATTGCTGATAATACTAAAAGAAGCAAAAATGAAGACTAGGATTGCCTTTTTCCTAAATCCTTGATTATGTAGCAATAGATTGCGAAAGCCCTTCACATGGGCAAGCACAAATCCTAAAATAACGATGATCCCCACACGCTCGATCATCATGATAATTAAATGAAGCAAACCGGCCACCTCAAATGATGTATGTCATATCTATTGTCTTTCTATTCTATCATGTGCGGTCAATGATCAAATATCTCTCAAATCTTTTCTTTATTGCCCTCTTCTTCTATTGTAAAATGAACATGAGCCTGTCACTTGCAATTGAAGGTAACACATACATAACAAGGGAGAAGATCATGAAAGCCGTATTTTTCGATTTAGATGATACTTTGCTTTGGGATGAAAAAAGCATTCATACAACTTTTCAAGAAACTTGCCGGGAAGCGGAAAAGAAATATGGACTTGATCCAGAATCGTTTGAACAGATTGTACGTGAAGAAGCAAGAAAGCTGTACTCTTCCTATGAAACATATGATTATACTGTCATGATCGGCATTAATCCTTTCGAAGGACTGTGGTCGAATTTTAGTGAACCGATTAGCGAAGGCTTTCAAAAGCTGAACGCCATTGCACCAGAGTATCGTAAAAACGCTTGGACCAACGGCTTAAAGACAGCGGGAATTGACGATGAGGCATTTGGACAATATTTGGCTGATTTCTTTGCAGCAGAACGCAGAAAACGCCCATATGTCTATGAAGAAACATACCCTGTTTTAAACCGCCTGAAAGGCAGCTACGAATTGCTCCTTTTAACAAACGGAGATCCTAGCCTTCAAAAGGAGAAACTGGCAGGTGTTCCTGAGCTTGCACCTTATTTTAACGAAATCGTGATTTCAGGAGATTACGGGAAAGGCAAACCTGACCCGGGTATCTTTGAGCACTGCCTTCAGCTGTTAAACCTAACAAAAGACGAAGTGATCATGGTTGGAGATAATCCGAAAACAGATATTCTCGGCGCATCTCGCGTTGGCATCCAAACCGTTTGGATCAATCGCCATGGCAAGAAAAATGAAACAGATGTGACGCCTGATTATGAAATCAAAGACTTACATGAATTGTTTGATATATTAAAATAGAACAAAAAAACACCCTTCTCCTGACGAGATTGGGTGTTTTTGTATTTTTAGAGCTATATGATTGCCGCTAGACTTTGCGCTTGCCGGTCTAAGCCGCGTGCTGCTTCTCCTACAACGATGAATTCCTCACTTGCCTGCTTTACAAGATCCCGGTTTGTAAACACGGTTGTCTTTGCCCGGCTTGTGCCGCTGCTGACTTTCTCTACTTCTGCATGGATCGCCTTCACATATTGATCTACCTTGACGATCGCTTCTTTTGAATTTGTCGCAAGCTTTCGAATCTCTGCTGCCACTACACTAAAGCCATTTCCATAGGAACCCGCATGTGCCGCTTCTATTGCTGCATTTAAGGCGAGCAGCTGGGTTTGTGAAGAAATGCTGTTGATGGTTGCCGCAATGGAGCTGATGGACTCTACCTGCTCCGTTAATCCTTTTAACAAGCTCATATTTTGATCGGTTTCGTTTGCTATATGATCAAAGGAGGCATTGACACTTTGACTATGCTGAATGCCAACTTCTGCTCGTTCCATTAATTTCGCAGACATCTCCTTTAGGTCTTCTACGACTTGCTTCATTGTATGTTCTCTCTTCGTAATATCTGTTGCCACTTTCACAACACCCACTACAGTTCCTTCTTCATCTTGAACAGGTGAATATGTTGCTTCAAGCCATAAGCTGCTGCCATTTTTTGTGATCCGCTGCACTTTTTCCTGAAAGACTTGACCTTCTCTCAAACGCTTCCAAAACATGTGATAGCTCGTGTGTTCTATAATATGTGGAGGACAGAACTGTCTATGTTTAAGACCGATCATCTCTTCTTTAGAATATCCCATGGCTTTTGCAAAAATATCGTTCACCCATAGAACTTCACCTGTCACATTAAATTCAATCATTGCCAGCGAGTGCTCTAATGCACGAAGAACAGCTGATTGCTCCAATACATGTGACGAAAAATTGTTTGTTGTTTGCATCATCGCTTTCATTCCCCCAATTTGTCTCGAACCAATAGTACATACTTACCCTTACTTTTGTACTATCTAAACGTCTCTTTTTAGGAATTGGATCACTAGTGGAGATGTTCTCCAAAAAGAAAAAGCCAGTGATCTAAAGAGAATCACTGGCTGTGCTTATTATTTCTTTGCTTCTGCTACTGCATGTTTCACAAAGGCTTCAAGATCCATTGTTTCTGAATCTTGTTCCCCGTATTTTCTTACATTGACAGCGCCATTTTCTGCTTCTTGATCTCCGACGACAAGCATGTACGGAATCTTTTGCATTTGCGCTTCTCTAATTTTGTACCCAATTTTTTCATCGCGGCTGTCAAGCTCTACACGAAGACCTTCAAGCTGCAAACGTTCTTGTACTTTTTTCGCATAGTCTAAATGAACAGACGGTGAAACTGGGATGACTTGGAATTGTACAGGTGCCAGCCATGTTGGAAGGGCTCCTTTGTATTCTTCAATTAAGAAGGCAACGAAGCGTTCCATTGTAGAAACAACGCCTCTATGAATCACGACTGGACGATGGTGCTTTCCATCTTCTCCGATATATGTGAGATCAAAGCGTTCTGGAAGTAAGAAATCAAGCTGTACAGTGGATAATGTCTCTTCTTTTCCAAGAGCTGTCTTCACTTGTACATCAAGCTTCGGCCCATAAAATGCCGCTTCGCCTTCTGCTTCATAGTAGTCGTGACCAAGCTCGTCCATTGCATCCTTCAGCATCGATTGTGCTTTATTCCACATCGCATCGTCATCGAAATACTTCTCAGTATCTTCTGGATCACGATAAGACAAGCGGAATGTGTAGTCATTCAAGCCAAAGTCTTGATACACTTCTTCAATTAAACGAACTGTACGGATGAACTCGTCTTTGATTTGATCTGGACGAACAAAGATGTGTGCATCGTTTAATGTCATACCGCGAACACGCTGAAGGCCGGATAAGGCACCTGACATTTCATAGCGGTGCATTGTACCAAGCTCTGCAATACGAATTGGCAATTCGCGATAGCTGTGCGGCTCGTTTTTGTAAATCATCATATGGTGCGGACAGTTCATCGGACGAAGAACAAGATCTTCGTTGTCCATTTCCATTACCGGGAACATGTCTTCTTGATAATGCGCCCAGTGTCCTGATGTTTTATACAATTCAACACTTGCAAGAACTGGTGTGTACACATGTTCATAGCCAAGACGCACTTCTTTATCGACAATGTAACGCTCAATGACGCGGCGGATTGTAGCGCCTTTTGGCAGCCAAAGCGGAAGTCCTTGACCAACCTTTTGGGAATTCGCAAACAGTTTCAGCTCTTTTCCAAGCTTACGGTGATCGCGTTCTTTCGCTTCTTCCAGCAGACGTAAGTGTTCATTTAAATCTTCTTTGCTGAAGAAAGCTGTTCCGTAAATACGCTGAAGCATTTGGTTGTTACTGTCACCTCTCCAGTATGCACCGGCAAGGCTTAACAGTTTAAATTCTTTGATTTTCCCTGTAGACGGCAAGTGAATCCCGCGGCAGAGGTCAAAGAATTCACCCTGCTCATAAATCGTCACAGCTTCACCTTCTGGAATCGCCTCTAACAGCTCAAGCTTCAATTCATCACCAATCGCTTCAAAGCGCTTTTTCGCTTCTTCTCTTGATACTTCAATTCGCTCAATTGGCAAATTGCTGTTAATGATTTTCTTCATTTCTTTTTCAATCTTTGGTAAGTCTTCAGGTGTGATGGCAACATCGATGTCTACATCGTAGTAGAAGCCATTTTCGATGACAGGACCTACGCCAAACTGAACGTGATGCTCTTTTCCATACAGACGTTTGATCGCCTGCGCTAGCAAATGAGCTGTGCTGTGGCGCATAATGTCGAGTGCTTCTTCACTTTTATCTGTGATGATCTCGATTGTTCCACTTTCTAATAGCGGCGTACGCAGATCTATTTCTTTACCGTTCAATTTACCGGCAAGTGCTTTTTTCTTTAGGCCCGGGCTAATTGATGCCGCGATGTCTTCTGTTGTAGCTGTTTTGTCAAACTCCTTGACTGCTCCATCTGGAAATGTAAGTTGAATTTGTTCTGACATCTCTGGTCACTCCTTTTTTTGGCAATATAAAAACCCCGCCCCCTGGAAAGGGACGAGGTTGAATAAACGGAATCGTGGTTCCACCCTTTTTCCCGTATTTGCAGCTTGCTTTTTCATAAGCAAATACGGCTTGCGGTTCGATAACGGGAATTCCCGTCAGCCATTACTAAAAAGTTCACAGCTGATGTTCAAAGGTGGTAAAGCAAATGGTCCTCTGCTAGGAAGCTTTCAGCCGCGGCTTCCCTCTCTTTAAGCGGGTGTTCATTTGTTCATGTCCTTATCAATACGGTCTCTGTATGAAGTTACACCGTATTATAAAACGTTTTTTCGTGAAAATCAAGAAAGCTTTTCACTTTTCTTGTTGAAATGAGCATGTACAAATTGAACATTCTGCTCTTGGAATGAATGAGACGGGAACACCTCGACCCTTTCTTGAAAAATATTTTGAATGGTTTGCACCATCGAGTGACCTGTATCATTTGTAAATAGGTCAATTTTTTGCGGTGCAATGGAGACAAGCGGTGCAATCAGCTGCGAATCAATATACATTGGATGCTCTCTTACAAACTGTCTGTCTATGTATTGTTTTTGATCACGCTCAGAAGCGTAGCGAAATTCCCAAATCACCAGGCGGTCCTGATGCACAACATGTACTTTTTCGAGCCTAGGCTCTCTTGCCATCACATAGTCTCGAAGCGATTGAATGAAATTTTGATACTCTTGCTCCATTTTGTATTCTTCAATGGACACTTCAACATAGTTCTTCAGCCTTCGGTCATACTCTGACAGTCTAAATGTCATAAATGAACCAATTGAAAAAACGCCTTGCTGTAAAGAAATCGCCTCAAGCTCCTTTTTTAAAAGGGCTTCTCTTGACGGGTCTTGCTGAATGCCGGGAATATCATCTAAATCCCCGTTCATGATACTGTGTGCGATGGAAAGAATTTGGTGCTGCTCTTCAGGATCTTTAAACAAATAGGTGTTTTCAAGGATGCTGCGCATGCGCTCATTTTCTTTGCATTCCAAAAAAAAGTGAACCAATAATGGCCGCACAATGTGCTCAAGTGCTTCTTCGGATTCCTTCGCCTCTATGAGAAGCCGGTCTTTCCCTTGTTGAATTGACATGTGATGCCGACTGTCTAAGTGTTCAGCAAGATGTAAAAAAGCGGCGGTATCATATTCATCTTCAAAGATTATTTCAAGCATGTTTGTCCCCCCTAACGACATCTGTTACATATATATGGGCGGAACATAAAAAATAGACGCCTAAAATAAATCAGGCATCTTTCTTTTTAAAATGAGTGGAACAGAGATAAAGATCAAATAAATCAAACAAACAACCACTAAGGCGGCATAATTGCCGCTGACAAAGCTTGAGCCGAGAACATTTAACGCAATTGTACCCGGTATTAAGCCTAAAAAGGTGGCTGTCACAAATGCACGATAATTTGCACGTGAAGCAGCTGCCGCATAGCTGACAAAATCAAAATGAATCGGTGCAATACGCAATAACAAAATATAAAGAAATCCATGCTCCTGAATGCGGGACGTCACCGCTTTCAGCTTTCGGCTGTTTGATTCCGTTTCCTTCTTTTTCGCACGAAAGGTTGAAGCAATCATGAAAGAGCCTGTTGCCCCGGCTGTCGCTCCAATGAGGGCATAAATCGTCCCAAGGACACTGCCGAATGCCAAACCTGCCGCCAAAGAAAAGACCGTAATCGGAACAAGAACAAACGGGCGGAAAAGAGATAAGAAAAGAAAAACAAAGGGAGCCAGCATCCCAAATTGAAGCACCCAATTCTTCACATCTTTCGGCGCCAGCTGAAGATGCTGTTTATTCAGCCACCACAGCGCAGCAGCAAGAATGCCAATCCCAAGAAAAAGCAGCCATTTTCTTTTGTTCATTTCATTTGCTCCTCCTTCAGGTGACATACGCTTTTATAAATGACGGCGGTTTTCTCCTTCGAGCAACACTGGCTCTGCTAAATAGAGAATCCGTTCCATTAAACGAGCGGCTTTGACCTCTTCTTTTTCTCCCCGCTGTGAGTACGTAAAGTGATGCTTCAGCTCGTTTGGTGAGAAATTAGAAGAGAAAAATGTCGGCAGCTGCTCTGCCATACGGTATTGTAAGATCGTACCGAGCAGTTCATCCCGCACCCAGCTTGTCATCGATTCTGCCCCAATATCATCAAGCATTAAAATAGGAGTGGACTTGACCATATTCAGCTTTTCTTCTAGCGTATGATCGGCTAATGAATTTTTTAACTCTCTTACAAATTCAGGCACGTAAACAAGGAGAGATGGGTATTCTTTCTCCGCTAGCTGCTGCGCAATAGCTGCTAGTATATACGTTTTTCCTACTCCAAACTTTCCGTGTAAATACAAGCCTTTTCCTTTTCCAGTCTCATCATAGCTTTGGAGGAATTGACCTACTTTTTGAATGACCTCTTGTCTTCCCACAACGTTCAGATCAGCGAACGTCGCTTGAAGGACATTTTGCGGAATATACATGCTTTTCATCAGCTCTTGCTGTTTCTTCTGTCTATCGAGCCGCAGCTTGACTGGGCAAGGAGAATATTCAATATCAATACTCTGACCTTTGATCACAAGCTTCGGGTGATACCCATCTAAAATCGCATTAACGTCTTCGTCATCTAAGCAGTAAGAGCAGCCCTTCGACTGCTGCACATATTCAAAGAGCCGGTTCAAGCTGCGATTGATCATGTCTTCATGTATCTCTTCTTGATGCTTCTGTAAAAAAGCCTTCACATCTTCATCAGATAACACACTTTCTTTAATCTGATTGTATCTCACGCGAAAATCTACTCGTCCTTTTAGCTGTTCAAATGAACGACCGATCGGTTTCATCCCATCTCACCTCACCTTAATGTGCATTGTACTTTTTCATATTTTTAAACTGATCTAACAGTTTTTCTTTTTCTCGTTCGAGGTCTTCTGTAGACAGATTGTCCGTTTGCTCTTTTGCCGGCTGTTCTTTTGTTTCAGTTTCTTTCATCCAGTCAGGCAGTTTCTCTTCCCGGACAACTTTTCCTGTACCATATGGGCTGCGCTGCTTTTTCTGCTGCGCCCACTCTGTCATTTGTCTGTTCTCTTCTTTGGCAATTTTCATGGCAGCTGCTACGGTTTTGATTTTCTTTCTCACCCAATGAGCGGCGATTTTTTGCATATATGTTTTTGACAGCTTCATATCTGTTTTAAGTAATGTATAGTAGATGAGAACATTCATGACACCTGGCTCTAGCTGCTGCTCGAGCATGATATCTTCGACAATTCTTAAGTCGGCATACGTTGGCTCAATGCCATCTGCCATGTCTTTTAGCAGCTCTCTAGGCGAAATATGATCCAGTTTTTCAATCAATTTTGCATCTGGAGTATCAGCCGCCGGCGTCTTTGAAGCATCTTGGCGCAAGTGTCTTGGCTGTTTTTGATCAATCAGCTTTGGCTGTTCGCCTCTGTATTCAATTTGGTACCAGTCTCTTGCTGCTTTTCTCAGCTCTTCTGTTGAGATCATTTGATCCGAACCGCATGCACCTGCTACAATATTTTGCATTTGAAGCGGGGTGATGCCGTATACAACAGCTAACTTCTTAATTGTTTCTTTTACCTGCTTTGTCAAAGCCTTCCTCGGAATCATCATATCAGACATACCTGCTAATAATAGATCGAAATCAAAGGATTCGTCTGAGAGCGGTGCCGGCTGACTCGATCCAACGGTCACATATTCATAGCCTTGATCAAGCGATGACGCCTGATGAATTTCTTCTGTCATCTTGCGCTCGCCTGGCTGCAATACGTGAAAGACTTCTTCAAACGACCGTGAAATGTTCTTTGCTTCTGCAGGAACACCTGGATAGGAGAAATAATCACGCAGCTGCATATATTTTGCTTTTTCAACACGATGGTACAGCAGGACATTCAGCATACCATCTTGGAAAAACTCATCCGGTCTTAGCGGCGGTACAAGCTCATATGTAAACAGTCTGCCTTCTTCCGTTTCCTGTTCATATGTGCGGAGTAAGCCGATCGCTTCAAGCTTTAAACGTTCCTCAAAAATATCATTTAAATTCGTCTGCAGCATGACCATGAGCTGCCGATGAGGTGCAGGTTTCCCCCACATACGATTTTGTTCCAGCTCTCCCCACAGCGTCATGTATAAGCTGAAAGCGGACATACCAATAAGCGGCTGATATAAAAGAGTGATGAGCTGTCTATCGATGTCACCGAGCAATGAAGCGCTTTTGACGACATACGGATCGACGGCTAGCACTTCCTTCCAATGCTCTGTCATATGCTGATCCTCCCCATGTATTGCGATTGTTTCCATTGTACACTCTTTTTACGTTTTACGCTTTACGCAGGAAAAAGAGCATGAAGAATCTCCAGCTCTTTTTAGCGTTCTTTCTTTAATAGATCTTTTAATTCATCAATAAAGACATTGATGTCTTTAAACTGCCGGTAAACCGAGGCAAACCTGACGTAAGACACTTCATCAATTTTCGCCAGCTCGTCCATGACCATTTCACCTACAAGCTCGCTTTTCACCTCTGACATGCCTTGATTGCGCAGTTCTTTTTCGATATTAAAGCAGACATCCTCCAGTTGCTTTAAAGCGACAGGACGCTTTTCACACGCTTTGATGAGTCCTCTCAGCATTTTTTCCCGGCTGAATTCTTCTCGAATCCCTTCTTTTTTCACCACAATCAGCGGTAATTCTTCTAATTTTTCAAACGTCGTAAAGCGATATTGGCAGCTTTCGCACTCTCTTCTACGACGGATGGATTTCCCTTCATCTACTGGTCTTGAATCAAGCACCCTTGTGCCAAGGTGCTGACATGTGGGACATTTCATTTCATCAGCTCCGATCTATTCTTGGAAGTTGTTTGTCTAGTTCATCATAAAGGGACAGAACGGTCTTTTGACTATAGCCGAAATCTGTTGGCAGGGCCGTTTCTGTTGTCACATTAAAATCGACAGCTGTTTCAAAAGGACGAATTGAAATGACAGTCGCCACGAGAAAGGCTTTTTTCGGCAATCGTATGTTTGCGCTGATTTCACCTCGTTCTGCTGAAACAGATGTCACTTGATAAGAATCGCTTCGGGAAAGAATGGTTTCCACCGCTTGAAAAACTTGTGCATTCGTCGATTTGTAGTAATGGCTTTTCAGTTCTGACACTGGATGCTCGTCAGATGTTTCTGTATGGTTTGACATGAATCGTTTAAACTTTTGTCTTAAAGTCATACACGTATCCCCTTTGCCATAATGCCTCTTTCTTTATTTTATAAAAAAAACCTTTGTTTTCCTAGAACAAAAGTATAGACAAGCTGGGGAATGTTGGATTTTTTATCAAAAAAATATAAAAAGGAGCATAACACAAAGGCATTCAATGCTTTTGGCCAGCTCCCATTGCAATCTTTTTTATGTTTACAGTGCTTTGGCTTGTGCCTGTTTTACTTGTACAGGTCCCATGCCTCGAGGAATTTCGATGTTTTCTCTTGTTTCAGCACCTAATTCATCTCCGATATGATCTGCTGCAATATTCGGATCTAGGTCACCGCAAGTATAAACATCTATGCTCGCATAACCATGTTCAGGAAAGCTGTGAATTGTCAGATGAGATTCAGAAATAATGACAACTCCACTTACTCCTTGAGGTGCAAATTTGTGAAAAGCAACCTCTCTTACCTCAGCTCCTGATTTCAAAGCTGCATTTACAAACGTTTTTTCAATAAAATCCATGTCGTTCAGTTTATCACAGTCGCATCCCCATAGCTCGGAGATAACGTGACGTCCTATTGTTTCCATCATGGACCCCCCTTTAAACAAGAATGAAAGAGTGAAGTTCTAAGCAGCCGGACCGGACATATACCACGGGGGAAAGTTAGTCCTAAGAGGTCCTAACCCTTTAAGTATACCCGAATGAGTCTGCGAACAAGAAGTTCACGAAAAATAGTATACTTTGTTTAGACCCATTTTGCAAGCTGTGTTTTTAGTGGGATTTTCTCTCATTTCTTGAAAAGGGACGATCGTCTTCTTCATTTCAAACAGCAGACAGCTCTTTCATCTGTGCGCCGACAAACTTTACAAGGTCAACCACTCGGCATGAATAACCCCATTCATTGTCATACCATGCAAGAACTTTCACTTTTCTCCCTTCCATTACCATCGTTGTCAGTCCATCAACAACTGCTGAATAAGGGTTTGTGTTAAAGTCCGTAGAGACAAGCGGCTCATCTGTGTAATCTAAAATACCGGCAAGAGATGTTTTAGATGCATTCGAGAAGGCTGCATTGACTTCTTCTGCTGTCACATCTTTTTTCAAGTCAACGACAAGATCAACCATCGACACATTGGAAACTGGTACGCGAAGTGCAAGTCCATGTAATTTCCCTTTCATGTGCGGAAGCACTAAAGAAAGCGCTTTAGCGGCACCCGTCGTAGTTGGAATAATGGACTGAGCACATGCTCTCGCCCGGCGCAGATCCTTATGCGGGTTATCGATATTTTTTTGATCATTTGTATAAGCATGAACCGTTGTCATTAAACCATTGTCGATGCCAAATTCATCATCTAACAGTTTCACAACTGGTGCTAAACAGTTTGTTGTACAAGATGCGTTTGAAATAATGACGTGCTTTTCAGGATCAAGATCATCCTCATTGACACCCATCACAATCGTAATGTCTTCATTTTTACCTGGAGCTGTTAGAACGACTTTTTTCGCTCCGGCATCTATATGGCCCATCGCTTGATCTTTTGAATTAAATTTACCTGTTGCTTCAATGACGATATCAATCCCAAGCTCTCCCCATGGAAGCTGCTTTGGGTCTCTATTATTAAGCAAAAGAACTCTTTTGCCATTCACAATCAAGGCGTCATCTTCTGCTGTCACATCACATTCGTAACGTCCATGATTTGTATCATATTTAATTAAATGTGCTAGCGTTTCGGCAGGATAGCTTGCGTTCACCGCTACAATTTGAATTTGATCATCAAGCATTGCTTTTCTGAAGACCATGCGTCCAATTCTGCCAAACCCATTGATCGCTGCTTTTACCTTCATGAACAGGTCACTCCTCTATTATGTGTTATACTCAATAAATTTATTTATGAAATTAGTATATCACATTAGAATGTAATTGCCAGTATATAAACGTATATTTTCTAAAAAGGGCTGTTCTTTTCAAAGGAAATCAGAATAAAGCATAAAAAAAGAAGAGTACGTGTATGTACTCTTACTTATCTGTATGTTCCCATTCATTTAATATGTTCTGCAATTGCTTTCTAATAAACGCGAGATCTTGTGTGTTCTCTATCACATGGTCTGCTTTTTTACATTTCTCCTCAAGAGGCTGCTGAGAGTGAATACGATTCAGCGCTTCTTCCTCGCTGAGGTCATTTCGATTCATGAGCCGCGACAGCTGCAATTCAGGCGTTGTATACACCACAATGATGCGGTCGACAAGGCTTTCCAGCTGACTTTCAAATAAAAGCGGGATATCGAGGACAACGAAGGTTTCCTTCTGACTAACTCCTTCATCTCGCTGTTTGAGTATTTCTTTTCTCACTTCAGGATGAACAATTGCATTCAGCTGCTTTCTTTTCTCTTCATCAGAAAAAATGATGGCTCCAAGCTGCTGCCGGTTCAGCTCCCCATTTGGCAGAAGAACATCCTCACCAAAGGTTTGAACGATTTGTTGAAGAGCTGGTGTTCCTTTGGCAACCGCTTCTTTTGCAATGACATCTGCGTCCACGACCCTGATGCCCTGCTCTTTTATCATTTGCGAGACGGTGCTTTTTCCACTAGCAATCCCGCCTGTTAATCCAATGACAAGCGTCAATTGATTTCCTCCTTTACAGCTTCCACACCCCAATTAAAATGAGCAGAAGCCCTGGTAAGCATGCAAGTTTATCGATCCAGCGCCAATTGGCCAAGTAATGACCGGCACGGAGCCCGATACACACAAAGAGTGAGCTCATCACGGCCACAGTGATACTCATCACAATTGGAGAAAAGCCTAGAATCGCAGCGCCAATCCCTGCGCCAAATGCATCAATGGATAAAGCAATCCCAAGAAGCACCGCTTCTATTCCATTGATCGTCCCAGAACGGTCAATATCTGCACTTGTCGGCTTTCGCAAAATTTGAATGACAAGACCAAGTGACTGCACTTCCACATTAAGCAATGTCTTTTCATGAAGAAGCAAATCACGCTCTTTCGCTGGTTTGTAAAATTGATAAAGGACCCAAAGTCCAATGGCGATCAAAATGCCTCCACCAAGTTTATCTGTCACTGAGACAGGGAGGAATGTCGTCAGCAGGCTGCCAATCAGCATGGAAATGAGCAGCACAATCCCTGAACAGCATGCAATAATGACAATCGCTTTAAATGGAATCTTCATTTTACGAAGGCCATACGTAAAGCCTACAGAAAAGCTGTCAATACTGACTGCAATAGCTAAAAACAGGAGCGAAATCGAAATCATACCTGAACTCTTCCTTTCTGTTCATGCAACGATGATCAAGAGTCTCTAGGCGTCCTTAGACTCTTCTTCACTATATGAAGAGCAGGTGGGCTGTGTGTCAGTCTACACCTTGCTGAAAAATGAATGTTTTTTATCGTATGCACTACAAAAAGGAAGCATGCTGATGGCTGATTTTTATTGAGGACGTTTTTGACAGGTCACACAAAAATGAGTGCCGCGCCCTCCGACTACTGTTTTCTCAATGATGCTTCCGCATGTTTGACAAGGCTCTCCCCGCCGGTCATACACAAGAAGCTGCAGCTGAAATGTTCCAATATCACCTTGTGAATTGATATATGAGCGAATCGTGCTGCCTCCTGCATCTACCGCTACTTGAAGTGTATCGATAATATGCCTGTGAAGCACTTTACACGATTCAAGTCTGAGCTGATTCGCTTTTGTTTCTGGATGAATGCCTGCTTTAAACAAAACCTCATCTACATAAATATTACCTAGTCCCACGACAACCTTTTGATCAAGCAGCGCTGTTTTGACCACACGGGATGTTTTTTTCAATTGCTCCCATAAATATTCCGGAGTGAATTGATCATCAAAAGGCTCATATCCCAGCTGTGAGAGCGGGAGTTCCTTTTCTTCTTCACCCGGCTGAAATAAATGCATCGTGCCAAATTTACGCACATCATGATACCGAAGCTCAGTACCGTCTGTAAAAGTAAAGACGACGTGGACATGTTTATCGTATGGCTCATGCGCTTCATGTACACGGTATTTCCCTTCCATCCTTAAATGGGAGACCATCACGTAATGGTCTAAATGAAAGAGCAGGAACTTCCCTCTTCTTTCAATGGTTTGTATTGTTTCTCCTACCATCCTTCTTGCGAACTCTTCCGGCTCCCCAGGACGTTTGATGATATTTGGCCATTTGATATCGACCGTTTCAATCGTTTTTCCTTCGACTAACCGCTTGAGTGTGCGCCGGACGGTTTCAACTTCTGGTAATTCCGGCATGCTCCTCGCTCCTTTTTCTCTCTCTAATTATTTTGCGTCGTACCAAGATGGGCCTGAAGCAAAATCAACTTTTAGCGGCACATCTAGCTGAAGTGCATTTTCCATGACTTCAGGGACAATTTTTTCAAGTATGGCAATTTCTTCTTTCGGTGCTTCGAAGATCAGTTCATCGTGCACCTGTAATAAAAGATTTGCCTGCAAGTTTTCTTCTTTTAACTTTCGCGCCATATCAATCATGGCTTTTTTAATAATATCAGCTGCACTTCCTTGGATCGGTGTGTTCATGGCTGTTCGTTCAGCAAAGCTTTTGATATTAAAATTACGGCTTGTGATATCCGGGATATACCTTCTGCGTTTGAGAAGCGTCGTGACATATCCTTTTTGTTTCGCTTCCTGCACGATCTCTTCCATATAGGTTTTCACGCCTTTAAAGCTTGTTAAATAGCGTTCGATAAAGGCAGCTGCTTCTTTTCTTGTGATCCCAAGATTTTGAGATAATCCATAGTCACTGATTCCATATACAATTCCGAAGTTGACTGCCTTGGCTTGTCTTCTCATAGAGGAAGTCACTTCTTCTTCTGAGACATGGAACACGTCCATCGCTGTCTTTGTGTGAATATCCATATCTTGCGTAAACGCTTCGATCAAATTCTCGTCTTGAGAAATATGAGCGAGTACACGCAGCTCAATTTGAGAATAGTCAGCAGCAAACATGAGCCAGCCTTCTTTTGAAGGGACGAATGCTTGACGAATCTTTCGTCCTTCCTCTAAACGAATCGGGATATTTTGCAGGTTGGGATCTGTTGAGCTTAGTCTTCCTGTTTGCGTGAGCGCTTGATTAAATCGTGTATGCACTTTATGGGTATCCTTGCGCGTTACTTTCATTAAGCCTTCCACATAGGTCGATTGGAGCTTTCCAATTTGGCGGTAATGCAGAATGGACCGAATAATCTCGTGCTTATCTTCAAGCTTTTCAAGAACATCCGCAGATGTCGAGTAGCCCGTCTTTGTCTTTTTAATAATCGGCAGGCCTAATTTTTCAAAAAGAATCACGCCAAGCTGTTTAGGAGAATTGATGTTAAACGTTTCACCTGCTAAGCGGTGAATGGTTTCTTCATATTCTTTCAGCTTTTTCGTTAACTCTTCACCCATCTTTTCTAGGCGCTCAATATCTACCTTTACGCCAAGGGATTCCATTTCACCTAAGATGAGGGCAAGCGGCAGCTCTAAGTCTTCATATAGTTCATGCTGATCATTTTTTTCTAGCGCTTCAAGTGTTAAATCATGCAGAGCAGAGATCGCCGCTGCTTTTCGCCCAAGGTGTTCCTTCAGTTCATCTTCAGGTGGAATCGCCTGCTTTGCTCCTTTTCCGTACACTTTTTCATCAGAAAGAGCGATGTTAAGACCATATTCCTTCGCAACACTTGCGACGTCCTCATACGATTTCTGAGGGTTGACGACATAGGAAGCGAGCAGAACATCGTTATCGACACCTTTTAGATCGACATCATGCCATCTGAGGGCGACAACTGCTCTTTTTGAATCAAAGACCCATTTCTTCTTCGTTTCATCCTGTACCCATTGTTTAAATGCATCTGATTGAAGCGCGTCTTCTTTCGTGATAAAAAACGCACCATTTTCATTATGGATCGCAAAACCAATCAAATCTGCTTCATGATAATTATCTCCAAGCTGTTCTACCACAAGGGCGGCATGATCTGTCAGCATCTCATCCGTTACTTCGGTCATTTTTTTCACTTCTAATGCTTCTACTTCGACCTGTTCACCTGTTTCTGGTGCTTCTCCTAGACGTTCTAGCAGCGTTTGAAAGCCTAGTTCTTTATAAAGAGAGATCACTTGATCCATATGAGGACCTTCATATGCGAGATCCTTGCTTGATACATCAATTGGCGCTTCTACAAGAATCGTTGCGAGTTTTTTACTCATCACTGCCTGCTCTTTATATTCTTCAAGCTTTTCTTTGAGTTTTTTCCCGCTGACTTCGTCAATATGTTCAAGCAGGTTTTCAACCGTTTCAAACTGCTTTAACAATTTAATCGCTGTTTTTTCACCTACACCTGGCACCCCTGGGATATTATCTGAGGAATCTCCCATCAAACCTTTCATATCGATGATTTGATCTGGGCGCAGGCCATATTTCTCTTCAATATGAGCCGGTGTGTAATATTCTACTTCTGTAATGCCTTTTTTCGTAATTGCTACCGTCGTATGGTCTGTTGAGAGCTGCGTTAAGTCCTTATCTCCTGAGAAAATTTTGACTTCAAAGCCGTCTTTTTCTGCCTCCACAGCCAATGTCCCGATAATATCGTCTGCCTCGTATTGAGGAAGCTCGTACCTTTTCACCTGATAGGCATCTAATAGTTCACGGATAAACGGCATTTGTTCTGATAGCTCTGGCGGCGTTTTTTGTCTTCCGCCTTTATATTCTTTAAATGTCTCGTGGCGGAACGTTGTTTTTCCCGCATCAAATGCGACAAGCATATGGGTTGGCTTCTCGTCCTCGAGCATCTTCATTAAGATCATCGCAAAGCCATAAATGGCATTTGTATGGACGCCTTTATCATTTGATAATAGCGGCAAAGCAAAAAAGGCTCGATATGCGAGACTGTTTCCATCCACTAGTACTAATTTCTTTTTGTCTGTCATGTTTTAATCCTCCATCGGCTGAGCCATTTCAGCCGTCTCTTTCACACATTGTATCATCATTTTATCAAAGTTTATTTTGAAAAGAAAATAGTCGAACCTGCATAAAAAAAGGGACGAAAACAACAAGTGTTTTCGTCCTTACAAAATTGGCTCCTTGGATGAAGGGGTTCCTATTCATCCTACCAATGATTGTTTAACTAAACATGAATCCATTGTAAAGATCATGTAAATTTTAACGTGACTTTCCTTTTTTCCCTATTTTGATTTCAGGCTCACTGTAAAAGTCGTTCCTTTGCCTTGTTTGCTATGGACCGAAATCGTCCCTTCATGCGCCTCCACAAGGTGTTTGACAATGGCAAGACCAAGTCCTGTACCGCCTGAATTTCTACTTCTATCTTTATCAATTCGATAAAATCTCTCAAATATTCTTGGAATCTCGCTTTTCTTCATGCCGATTCCTGTATCTGCTACATCAAATTCATAGGCGCCTTTCCGCGGTCTTGCTGAAATGGTGACACTCCCTCCCTCTGGTGTATAGGTAAGGGCATTGTTCACGAGATTGAGGAAGATTTGCTTTAACCTCAGCGGATCTGCCATCACATAGACAGGCTCTTTCGGGATTCGCACTTGTAATTGAATGCCTTTTTCTGCGGCCTTTTGTTTTAAAAGGACTTCAATCTCTTGAATGATTTCTGTCGCATTGGCGTCTTGAATATTCAGTTTGAAATGCTGCTGCTCGATTTTGGAAAGATCGAGTAAATCTTGAATAAGAGTTTCGAGACGGACACTCTCTTTTAGAATGATGGAAAGGAATTGTGTCAGCGCTTCTTTGTCATCAATCGCTCCATCAAGAAGAGTTTCGGAGAATCCTTTAATCGACGTAATCGGTGTCTTTAATTCGTGAGACACATTGGCGACAAAATCTTTTCGCATCTGCTCCAGCTGCTTTGTTTCTGTCACGTCATGAAATACAAGGACAATTCCTTTCCATTCATCGTCTGTACTTAAAATGGGAACACCATCCACCTGGAAGTAGCGCCGTTCAATGTCAACGGCCAGGCGTAAAAACTTCCGCACCTTCGTTTCTGTCATGAAAATTTCGTCAATCAGCTCAATAATTTCTTCATGAGTAAATGCTTCATGGTACAGCTTGTGCATGTAAATGTGCTTTTGCACTTTAAACTGCTTGCGGAAGGTTCGATTGACTAGGTTGATATATCCCATCTTATCAATCAAAATAATTCCTGCACCGATGTTTTCAATGACTGTTTGCAGACGGTCCCGCTGCATTTCCCCAGTGCTAGTCATTTCTTGAAGGCTTTCTGCCAGGCGCTTCATTGATGTATTAAGCTCACTTGTTTCGATGATGAGCTCTTCATAATGATTGGTATCATAGTTCCCGCGTTCCAGCTGTTTGGCTACCTTTGTGGCATAATCTATCGGTTTTACATATTTCATCGACATGCGGTATCCAAAGAAAACGATAATAATAATCGCCGAGCCAAGACAAACGGCTAATGCGAGCCAAAGCTGGCCGTCAATTTCATTTAAAGGCTGGAATGACGCATGGAGAAATAAATAGCCCACCGGTTTGTTTTGTTTCAGGATAGGGACTGCGTAATGAAACAGCGCATCCTTCTCATCCTCAATGACGACGCCTTTTGTTTGAAGGCGTTCATTGTTCAGTGTGTTTTGAATGATGCCCCTTTGCTCCGCTTGACCTGTTGTATGTATGATATTCCCCTTCAGGTCCACAATTGACGCATTCATATCGAGATGCTGCTTTGCCTGATTGAGGATCTCCTTGTTTTGCTTCGCCTGCAGATCATCACCATCCATGGAAGAAAGAAGAAAGCTCGATTCATTTTCCATTCGTTCCGTTAATTTTGTTTCATAAAAAACATGGAACATGTGATCCAAAAAAAGGCCAAGTGCAACAAACACAATAAAAAGGAGAAAAATAAGGCCCGAAAACAGACGGGTTCTAATTTTACTCATTTGGCTTTGGCTCCTCCAATTTGTAGCCTAAGCCGCGAATGGTTTTAATGTATGTTGGTTTTTTCGTATTCTTTTCAATTTTGTCCCGCAAGTGGCTGATATGTACATCCACAATACGAGTGTCACCTGCAAAGTCATAATTCCAAACGGCACTTAGCAGCAGATCACGTGTGAGGACACGTCCTTTATGCTTGGCCAAATAAAGCAGCAGTTCAAATTCCTTCGGCGTAAGCTCTAGGCGTTCTTCTTGGAAGTAGACTTCGTAGTGTTCTGGTAAAATGCGCAGTTCACCAATTTTGATTTGGTCTGCAATGATCTCTTCCTTCTCCTCTTGCGCGGGGACAGGCTGAGATTGCTGCGCTCTTCTCAAGATGGCTTTTACCCGAGCACCCACTTCTCTAGGACTGAATGGCTTTGTCATGTAATCATCGGCTCCAAGCTCAAGGCCGAGCACCTTATCAAATTCATCGTCCTTTGCTGTCAGCATTAAAATAGGGAACATCATTTTTTGAATTCTCAGTTGTTTACACACTTCAATGCCGTCCATCTTCGGAAGCATTAAATCTAATACAATGAGATCAGGCTGTTCACTTGCTGCTTTTTCAAGCGCTTCTTCCCCATCTCTTGCTGTGACGACATCATAGCCCGCCCTTTCAAGGTTATAGCTTAGAAGTGTTACAATCGATTCTTCATCATCCACAACTAATATTTTTTTATTCATGTTGTGCCTCCAATTAGTGATTTCCCCTGCATCCGTTTTTTGTATCTTATGTGAAAAGCGAGAAGTCATGCTTTCTCTTTCATTTTAACGAAAGCTTAACAAGAGGACAATTTAAAATTTCGACAAGATTGGTTTTGTAAACAAAAAGAAGGCCCCTCATAAGAGAAGCCTTCTTTTTTTCATATTAAGACAATACTTTCATGACGTTCTTAACAGATTCAACAGAACGGTCAAGCTGACTTCTTTCTTCTTCTGTCAACTCAAGCTCAATGATCTGCTCAAGGCCGTTTCCACCTACGATTGTTGGTACTCCAAGGTAAATGCCTTCGTAGCCATATTCACCTTCAAGGTATGCAATCGTTGGGATGACGCGGCGCTGATCTTTTAGAATCGCCTCAACCATTTCTACTAGTGAAGCAGCAGGTGCATAATAGGCACTACCGTTACCTAATAGGTTTACGATTTCGCCGCCGCCTTTTCTTGTTCTTTCAACAATCGCATCAATACGATCTTTTGGAATCAATGTTTCAAGCGGGATACCGCCTGCATAAGAGTAACGAACAAGCGGAACCATGTCATCGCCATGTCCACCAAGGACAAAGCCCGTCACATCTTTGACAGATAGGTTTAATTCTTGAGCAACAAACGTACGGAAACGTGCTGTATCAAGAATGCCCGATTGTCCAATGACTTTTTCTTTTGGTAATCCTGATTCTTTATAAACTGCATATGTCATTGCATCAACAGGGTTTGTTAACACAACAATAATGGCTTCTGGAGAATATTTAACGATTTCGCGTGTCACGCTGCGCATGATTTTTTCATTTGTGGACACGAGATCGTCACGGCTCATTCCCGGCTTTCTTGCAATTCCTGCCGTAATGACCACGACATCAGAACCGGCTGTATCTTCGTAGTTAGAAGTGCCTGTAATGTTCGCATCGAAGCCTTGAACAGGGCTTGCTTCCAGCATATCAAGTGCTTTCCCTTTTGTTGGGTTCTCAAGCTGCGGGATATCAACTAATACGACATCCGCTAATTCTTTTTGAGCTGTTAGAAATGCTGTAGTTGCTCCAGTAAAACCTGCTCCGATGACAGATACTTTTTTACGCTTGTTTGCCATTTCCTTTTTCCCCTTTAACTTTAAAGTTTAAGAATCAAGACAAGTTTTTGATGAGCTCGTCAGCAAACTCAGAACATTTTACTTCTGTTGCGCCATCCATTAATCTAGCAAAATCGTATGTGACGACTTTAGATGCAATTGTTTTTTCAACAGATTGAATCACTAGATCAGCTGCTTCCTGCCAGCCAAGGTGCTCAAGTAAAAGCACGCCTGATAGAAGAACAGAAGATGGATTCACTTTATCAAGACCAGCATATTTTGGTGCTGTGCCGTGAGTCGCTTCAAAAATAGCGTGTCCTGTTTCGTAGTTGATGTTCGCACCTGGTGCGATACCAATTCCACCAACTTGTGCTGCAAGTGCATCAGAGATGTAATCTCCATTTAAGTTCATTGTAGCCACAACATCGAACTCAGCTGGACGAGTTAAGATTTGTTGAAGGAAAATATCTGCAATGCTGTCTTTGACAATGATTTTGCCAGCAGCTTCTGCTTCACTTTGCGCTTTGTTTGCCGCATCTTTTCCATCTTGTTCTACAATACGATCATATTGTGCCCATGTAAAGACCTTGTCGCCAAACTCTTTTTCAGCCACTTCGTAGCCCCAGTTTTTGAAGGCACCTTCTGTAAATTTCATGATGTTTCCTTTGTGAACAAGCGTCACAGATTTACGGCCTTGGTCAATTGCATATTGGATAGCCGCTCTGACAAGACGGGATGTACCCTCTTCAGAAACTGGCTTGATTCCGATACCTGACGTTTCTGGGAAACGGATTTTGTTCACACCTAATTCGTTTTTCAAGAAGTCAATTAACTTCTTCACTTCGTCTGAACCTTTTGCATACTCGATACCAGCATAGATATCTTCTGTGTTCTCACGGAAGATCACCATATCTGTGTCTTCTGGACGTTTCACAGGAGAAGGTACGCCTTTGAACCAGCGAACAGGACGTAAGCATGTGAATAAATCAAGCTCTTGTCTAAGTGCCACGTTTAATGAACGGATTCCTCCGCCAATTGGTGTTGTTAGTGGTCCTTTAATCGCAATTAAGTATTCACGAATGTCTTCAAGCGTTTGCTCAGGAAGCCACTCTCCAGTTTTATTGTAAGCTTTCTCACCTGCATATACTTCTTTCCAAGTGATTTGCTTTTCACCTTTATATGCTTTTTCTACAGCTGCTTCAAGTACTCTTGATGCTGCTTTCCAAATGTCAGGACCGATTCCGTCCCCTTCGATAAACGGGATAATTGGATTATTTGGTACATTCAATACGCCGCCAGTAACTGTAATTTTTTCGCCTTGTGACAATGATATTACCTCCCAGGTTATGTAGTGAATATTTGAAACTTCTTGGCTTGATGTCTGCAAGCAAAAAAGTTTTTCACGTGATTCGTTTTTTGTTGATATAGAGGCTGATTGGTCTTTTGAAATCAGCCCCCGCTTATTCTATAAACATTAGTCTCTTTCACTGATCGGAACAAAGGTTTGAAGATCAGGTCCAATGTAATCAGCTCTTGGACGGATGAGTCGGTTGTTATCATATTGCTCTAGAATGTGAGCAATCCATCCAGAGAATCGGCTGATCACGAAAATTGGTGTAAACAAGTCATGATCAATGCCAAGACTGTGATATACAGATGCAGAATAAAAATCAACATTTGGTGGAAGATTTTTCTCTGATGTCACGATTTCCTCTGCGCGAACAGACATTTCATACCATTTCGGCTCGCCAGTGAGGTTTGTTAAACGCTGGCTCATTTCTTTTAGATGCTTTGCACGCGGGTCACCTTGACGGTATACACGGTGGCCAAAGCCCATAATTTTTTCTTTCTTCTCTAGCTTACCATGAATATAGGAATCTACGTTTTCAACTTCGCCAATTTCTGAAAGCATCTTCATCACGCCTTCATTAGCGCCGCCATGAAGCGGTCCTTTCAGCGCACCGATCGCCGCTGTCACACCAGAGTAGATATCTGATAGTGTAGCAACACATACACGCGCTGTAAATGTCGATGCGTTTAATTCATGATCCGCATGTAGAATAAGTGCCTTATCAATGGCTTCAATTTCTACTGGTGACGGCTCTTCGCCATTTAGCATATACAAGAAGTTTGCAGCATAGCTGTATTCTTCTTTTGGCTGTACAGGCTCAAGTCCTTTGCGAATGCGAGAAAACGCAGCGACTAGTCCAGAAATTTTCGCCTGTAAGCGAATCGCCTTTCTGTAATTCGCTTCTTTGTCCATAATCTCTGATTCGTCATCGAGTAAACCTAGTAAAGATACTGCTGTACGAATCGCAGACATTGGATGAACCCCATCGAGCGAATAAGATTTAAAATGCTCAATGATTTCTTGCGGAATCTGAGCATTTTCATTGAGCTGCTGTTTTAATTCACTCAGCTCCTGCTCATTCGGCAGCTTTAAGTGCCATAACAGGTAGACAATTTCTTCGAATGTAGCTTTTTCAGTTAAATCATCGATATTGTACCCTACATAAGTAAGAGTATCATCAATAATTGAGCTTACGGATGAAGTTGTTGCCACGATACCTTCAAGACCTCTTGTTGCTGTCATGTTCAATCTCCCCTTTTTAAAAAGATTCCCCTTCGTTGCAGAATTCTCACTTTTTGAAAGCGCTATCCAATCCGAATAAGATAGCAGGCTCAGAAAAGAAAATGCTTACATTTACCTATACGGTTAGAGCGCTTTTAGCCTCATATCTCTTGTATGATCAATGAGTTCAAAATTAAGCCTATTCCCATTATAAACAATAATCAGACATTTGTTAAATGTTTAACTATAATTTTTTTTGATATTTTTTTTTCCAGTCTCCCATATCAGGCATGGAATAAAGGGATTTTGCTTCTTTTAATATATTTAATTATGTTTTTTTGCAAAAGCTCACGCAAGAAAAAATTTAAAAAAGAAAGTGGCAGGAACCACTCTCTTTTCACCCGCTGAAAAATTTCACAGCCTGCATCGCCAAATAAGCAATTCCTGCCCCGATAAGCGGCCCAACAGCCACTCCTTTAAATAAGCTGACTGCCAAAATGGTGCCGAACACAAGCGCTGCCGTAATATGCGGATCATTTTCGAGTAGCACAATACCGTTTTTTGCAATTAATGCTACTAATATACCCGCTCCAAGAGCTATCCAAGCATAGGAAGATTTCATCGCTTCTCCAAGCTGCTTAAATCCAATGTCACCTGTTGCAATCGGGACC
This sequence comes from Bacillus sp. FSL R5-0712, assembly GCF_038593285.1. NCBI lineage: Bacteria > Bacillati > Bacillota > Bacilli > Caryophanales > Bacillaceae > Bacillus > Bacillus sp. FSL R5-0712. Next base: position 2,649,520 of record NZ_CP151981.1, read on the forward strand.
AGCACAGCAATGGTAATAACGGTGACTCCCCAATTAATGCCTTTAGATTGGAGAACCGGGAAAATTTTTTGATCCAGGCCAATCAGCTTAATCGCGATCAGCACAGAGACCGCTACAATTAACGAATTGTTTTTTGCAATAAGTGCAATAACGAGTAAAAGTACCAAAAATAAATTTGCTTGAGTAAACATACGCCGCTCCTTTCTTTCTTTTTATTGCGACCTTTTCATATTACTAATCTTTTTGAATAAAATGAAGTATCGGACATGCTTGTTTTTTGGAGGGGATTGTGTGAATCACGCCTATGTGGCCATTTTTTTGCGAAGTTTGATGATGATCAGCATTGCTGTTTTTGCTGTTGTCTTTTTATATCAGTCTTTTCCGTTTTTATATCCTTTTTGGATTGCCCTTATTGTGTCTTGTTTGATTCATCCTGCCGTATGCAAAATCGAAGAGATCACCGGAATGCCGAGAGGATTTGTTGTGGTCATTGTGCTCTTGCTCTTTTTAGTCGCAGCTGCCGGGTTAATGACGCTTTTAGTTGCGGAAATCATTTCAGGAAGTGCTTATTTGGCAAAAGTGCTGCCTGGCCATCTTGATCAAATGATTGGTATTTTAGAGCAATTTTTCACAGACAAGATTCTGCCTTTATATCATGATATGACGGCCCAATTTAATACGCTTCAAGCAGGTCAAAAGGAATCGATTTTGGGACAAATTCAAGCACTCGGTGATGAAGCGGCCGCAAAAATCGGGACTTTTCTTTCGAAAACACTCGAGCTTATTCCAGCGTTTTTAGGTCTTTTGCCTGATGCAGCAGCCACTCTGTTGTTTTCTGCTCTCGCAACTTTTTTTATCACGAAAGATTGGTTTACGTTAAAAACATATGGCTCACGTATCTTTCCCGCAAAATGGATGCAGCATACACGCGCCATTTTATCTGAAATCAAAAAAGCCATTACCGGCTTTATGAAAGCCCAGCTCCTACTTGTGGCCATGACGATTGGTATTGTATTGATTGGACTCATCATTTTAAAAGTTGAGCACGCCCTTGTGATTGCTTTATGTATTGGGCTCGTCGATTTACTTCCATATATCGGGAGCGGCACTGTTTTTCTACCGTGGATCATTTATTCTGCTATGACAGGAAATCTTTCCCTTGCCATTGGGCTGGGCATTTTGTATATTGTCGTTCTCATTCAAAGACAAATATCAGAGCCAAAAGTCTTAAGCAAATCCATCGGACTTAATCCTTTAGCAACGCTTGTGGCGCTATTTGTCGGGTTAAAATGGTTTGGTTTTCTTGGACTTGTGATTGGCCCTGCTTCCCTTGTCGTGTGGCAGGCGTTCCGTAATGCAGGAGTTTTCAGAGATATTTATGAGTACATTCGGTATGGCATGCAAAAATAAAAGAGACCTTCAGCCTGAAGGTCTCTTTAACGAATGATCGTGTAGCGGTTACGATTAGACATGTTTCTAAGCCAGCGTTCAAAGAGCGGCTTGATTCCCTTTCTCGTCACCGGAATGAGCAGCAAAGCCCCAATGAGATCCGATAAGAAGCCTGGAATGAGCAGCAGCAGACCGCCGATTAGAATGCAAAAACCATCGACAATCGCTCCCCCTGGCATCTTTCCATATTGCAAATCTCGCTGCACTTTTTGGAAGGCTTCTATTCCTTGTTTTCTTGCGAAATAAGCACCTAAGGCACTTGTCAGCACGATGAGCAGCATCGTTGGCAAAATGCCAATGATTTTACTTGAGATTAAAAATAAACTAATTTCCACCGCAGGGAACAGAATTAATAATAGTAGAAAATATTTCTTCAACCATATCACCTCATGGGGTATCTTTCATGAAAGCTGTTTACTTTTTTTAGTGTAACATAAAAAAAGAGAGGAGTCAGACAACTCCCCTCTAGTATGATTTAAAGGACGCTTGCACGGCCTTTGTAGATCGCTCCGCGTGCTGGATCTACTGTAATCTCTTCGCCTTCTTTTAAAAGTGTTGTGGCGCTGTCAAGACCAACAATCACTGGGATACCAAGGCTTAGTCCAACAACTGCTGCATGGCTTGTTAAACCGCCCTCTTCTGTGATAAGGGCAGATGCTTTTTCTAAAGCTCCCATCATATCACGATCTGTGCAGTTTGCAACTAGGATCGCACCATCGTACATTTTTTCTTCTGCTTCTTTTCCGCTTTGTGCAATGACAACCGGTCCAAATGCAGATTTACGGCCAATCCCTTGACCTTTCGCAATGATGTCACCGACAACATATACTTTCATTAAGTTCGTCGTACCTGTTTCACCAACTGGCACACCTGCTGTAATGACAATTAAATCGCCGTGTCTTACATAGCCTGTTTCAATTGACTTTTCTACTGCATTCTCAAGCATTTCATCAGTAGATGTCGTTTTTGATCCGCTCTTTGCAAATACACCGAATACGAGTGATAGCTTTCTCGCCACTGATTCGTTTGCAGTAACTGCTACGATTGGTGCTTTTGGTCTATATTTTGAAATCATTCTTGCTGTATGTCCGCTTTCCGTCGGTGTCACAATCGCTGCTACATCAAGCTTCATTGCTGTATGTGCAACAGATTGACCGATCGCGTCTGTAATGCTGACTTCTACTTCTTCGCTTCTGCGGGAAAGAATGGCTTTATAGTTTAGTGCTTCTTCTGAACGTGATGCAATGTTGTGCATTGTTTGTACAGCTTCTACTGGATATGTTCCTGCTGCTGTTTCACCAGAAAGCATAATCGCATCTGTGCCGTCAAAAATAGCATTTGCCACGTCACTTGCTTCCGCACGGGTAGGACGTGGGTTACGCTGCATGCTGTCGAGCATTTGAGTCGCTGTAATGACAGGCTTGCCTAAACGATTGCATTTTTTGATCAGCATTTTTTGAACAAGCGGTACTTCTTCTGCCGGGATCTCTACACCAAGATCTCCACGCGCAACCATTAAACCGTCAGATACCTCAAGGATCTCGTCGATGTTATCAACACCCTCTTGGTTTTCAATCTTAGGGATGATTTGAATATCAGTCGCATTGTTCTTTTCAAGAAGCTCACGAATTTCAAGAACATCAGAAGCTCGTCTCACAAAAGAAGCTGCGATGAAATCGACGCCTTGTTCAATTCCAAACAGAATATCATTGGCATCCTTTTCTGTAATACCTGGCAGGTTCACACTGACGCCAGGGATGTTGACGCCTTTTTTGTTTTTGAGCGTGCCTGTATTCATGACTTTAGTGACGATTTCTTTGCGGTCCTTGTTAATTTCTTTTACTTCTAAACCAATCAGACCATCATCTAATAGAATCGTTGAACCTACTTCTACATCATGAATTAAATCTTCGTATGTCACACTAATTTTTTCCGTATTTCCAACAATGTCTTCCATACTCACGATAAGATCAGCACCAGCGACTAGCTCAATTGAGCCGTTTTCAACTGTACGTGTACGGATCTCTGGACCTTTTGTATCTAGAAGGATCGCAATGTCCTTGCCTAATGTTTTACCTGCTTTACGTATGTTTTCAATGCGTGCACCATGCTCTTCAAAATCTCCATGGGAGAAGTTTAGTCTGGCTACATTCATTCCTGCTTCAATCAATTCAGTCAGCTTTTCAATGCTTTCACTTGCTGGACCGATTGTACAAACGATTTTTGTCTTTCTCATTACTGTTCCTCCTAAGGTCTTCTCGTTTTATATAGAGAGCTCTTGTGAAAGTCGGTACATATTTTTATCGACTGTATGTTTTTTATCTAAGATTTCTAAAATATCGTGATGAACGAGTTCATTGCTTTGAATGCCTACACAGCGTCCGCCTTGTCCTTCAAGAAGAAGCTCGACTGCATATGCTCCTAAGCGGCTTGCCAGTACACGGTCAAACGCACTCGGAGAACCTCCGCGCTGAATATGCCCTAAGACAGATACACGTGTTTCAAGGCTTGTCTCCTCTTCAATCCGCTTACCAAATTCAACACCGCTGCCTACGCCTTCTGCAACGATGATGATACTATGCTTCTTGCCGCGTTCGTGACCTCTTCTTAACCTAGCAATAATTTCGTCCATGTCATAGTCTGCTTCAGGAATCAAAATAGATTCGGCTCCGCCTGCAAGACCTGACCAAAGGGCAATATCACCAGCATGTCTTCCCATTACTTCCACTACGTATGTACGTTCATGAGATGTGGCTGTATCACGAATTTTATCAATGGCATCAATGACAGTATTCAGTGCTGTATCAAAGCCAATAGTGAAATCAGTACCTGGAATATCGTTGTCAATCGTGCCTGGAACACCTACACATGGAAAACCGAGCTCTGTTAATTTCTTTGCTCCCATAAATGACCCGTCTCCACCAATGACTACAAGTCCTTCAATACCGAATTTTTTTAAGTTTTCAATTCCCTTTTCACGACCTTCAACTGTCTTGAATTCAGGACATCTTGCCGTGTAAAGTTTTGTTCCTCCACGATGAATGATATCGCCTACTGAACCTATTTCGAGTTTCTCAATTTTACCGTTAATTAGACCCGAGTATCCATTATAAATACCGTAAACTTCAACATTATGGTAAATTGCTTTCCTTACAACTGCGCGCACAGCTGCATTCATTCCTGGGGAATCCCCACCGCTTGTTAAAACTCCTATACGCTTCATCTTTTTCACCTCAGAGACCATATATGAATTAAACATACCATTTCCACTGCTTGAAAACAATCATGAGCAAATTTGGATGTTTTCAATACGAATTTCTAAAACCGTACTTATTATACAATTAAATAAACCGTTTTTAAACAAAAGTTAAGAACGTCATGAAAGCAAATCTCTCTGAAATCTGTAAAGGCAAGTGCTATAAACCTTGTCATATCAAGGTTTTCAGACGTTTCAAATTTTATGAAAACAAAAGAAAATTATTTTCAAATAGCGCTTACATGAAGACGGTTTTCATGAAAAAAGATGAAAAAAATAAACGCCAGCCAAAAAGGCTGTACGTTTATTTAGTTTACCCCAATATATTGATTTTCAATCGAGACTTTCCCGATTGCTTTGTATTTTTCATATCTTTGTTCGACTAGTTCTTCAGGCGTTAGTTTGAGCAAAGATGTAAGTGACTGTTTTAATGTTTTTTCCATGTAAGCTGCTTGTTGTTTCACGTCTCGATGTGCTCCACCTTGCACTTCTTTAATAACATCATCTATAATATCTAATTCTTTTAGGTCTGGAGCGGTAATTTTCATTGATTCTGCAGCTTTTTTCGCAAGTGATGAGTCCTTCCAGAGCAGTGCTGCTGCACCTTCAGGTGAAATCACTGAATATGTTGAGTTTTCTAGCATGAATAGGTGGTTTCCTACGCCTAAGCCTAGTGCGCCGCCGCTTCCGCCTTCTCCAATGACAATACAGACAACCGGTACACGAAGTCCTGCCATTTCGAATAGGTTTTTCGCAATTGCTTCACTTTGTCCGCGCTCTTCAGCTGCTTTACCAGGATAAGCTCCTTTTGTATCAATAAAGCAAATGATCGGGCGATTAAATTTATCTGCTTGTTTCATCAAGCGCAGCGCTTTACGGTAGCCTTCTGGATGAGGCATTCCGAAATTACGGCGCAAGTTTTCTTTTGTATCTTTACCGCGCTGATGGCCAATAACCGTGACAGGAAGCCCTTTAAACGTGGCAATTCCTCCAACGATCGCTTCATCATCACCATAAAAACGGTCACCGTGACATTCGAAAAAGTTGTCAAACAGCTCTTGAATGTAATCGAGAGTTGTTGGGCGCATCGCATGCCGAGCAATCTGCACTCTGTCCCACGGCTTTAAATTTGTATAAATGTCTGCTTCAAGCTTACTCAGACGTGTTTCAAGGCGCTCAATTTCTGCACTTAAATCCATTTCTGAGTTTTGTGTGAACTTTTTCAGTTCATCAATTTTCGCTCGAAGTTCAATGACAGGTTTTTCAAATTCTAATTCTCCAGCCACTCTCGTTCACCTCCTGTGCTGTGTAGTGCTAAGATTCGGCCTAGTGTTTCTTTCATTTCTGCACGATGAATCACAGCATCAAGCTGTCCATGCTTCATTAAAAATTCAGCCGTCTGGAAGTCCTCTGGCAGGTCTTCACGAATCGTTTGTTCAATGATTCTGCGGCCTGCAAAACCAATTAAAGCACCAGGTTCTGCAAAATTGTAATCACCGAGAGACGCAAAACTAGCTGATACACCGCCAGTTGTTGGGTTCGTCATCACAGAGATAATCAAACCTTGATCCTCGCTGAACAGTTTTAATGCTGAACTTGTTTTTGCCATCTGCATGAGACTGAGAATTCCCTCTTGCATTCTCGCTCCGCCAGAAGCAGTAAAGATAATAAATGGCACCTTGTCCGCTTTTGCTTTCTCGATCGCCAGCGTGATCTTTTCACCAACAACGGATCCCATGCTGCCCATACGGAACGTGGCATCCATGACAGCAATCACAGCACTTTGGCCTTCAATTTCACCTTTACCTGTGACAATGGCTTCATTCAAAGATGTTTTTTCTCTGTCTTTCTCAAGCTTTTCTTCGTAGCCTGGGAAACCGAGCGGGTTTGATGAAATAAGGTGCCCGTTAAATTCTTCAAATGTGCCTTCATCTACAAGGCTTTCAATACGCTGTTTTGCATTCATTTGCAAATGTCTGCCGCAATTCATACAAACACGTAAATTTTTATCTAGTTCTTTGGTGAGCATTATTTTTTTACATTGCGGACATTTGGTCATGATGCCTTCAGGCACATCTTGACTTGCCTGTTCAGAGGGTACAGATGCATATTTTTTCTTTTTACTGAAAATATTCTTGATTGACAAATGACTACCTCCCTTTTTGAAGGGTTTTTTCTTTACACGCACATCCACTATTATAGGACATGTCATAACTGTACCGAAACTATTGTACTTTTTTTGTCAAACGCTGTCATCCTTCATTCAATTTTTTCAGTGGGGAATTGATGAGAAATGAGTATGTGTTTGGGGCGCTGAGCAGTTGATATGTTTGAATTGTGAACGTCTACAAAAAAATCTCATTCCGGATGAAAAAATTTTCGCGTAAGAGAGGAAATGGTGCACGTTTTTCTCCAGTTTCAGAAAGAACGTGCACACTTTTCCAGTTGATTATTCGCCGATAATCGTTAATTTTCTTGTTTTTTCAGCGACAGCCTCTGGGTCGACCTTGATTCTTGCAACGCCAGTTTCCATTGCTGCTTTTGCCACCGCTTTTGCTACCGCTGGTGCTACGCGTGCATCAAATGGTGCAGGGATGACATATTCAGCTGACAATTCTTCATCTGAAACAAGAGACGCAATCGCTTCAACAGCTGCGATTTTCATTTCTTCGTTAATGTGAGTTGCACGTACATCTAATGCTCCGCGGAAAATTCCTGGGAATGCCAGTACGTTGTTCACTTGGTTCGGGAAGTCAGAACGGCCAGTTCCTACAACACTTGCTCCTGCTGCATGTGCATCTTCTGGCATGATCTCTGGATTTGGATTAGCCATAGCAAAGATGACAGGATCTTTTGCCATTTTTCCAACCATTTCTTTTGTTAAAGCGCCTGCTACAGAAACCCCGATAAAGACGTCTGCGCCTTCAATGACCTCTTCTAATGAACCTTCTTTGCGGTCTTGGTTCGTGAATTTAGCTACTTCGTTTTTCACTGCATTCATACCGTTCGGGCGGCCTTCGTAAATAGCACCTTTCGTATCACACATAATGATATCACGTACACCGAAATGATAAAGAAGCTTGATAATCGCAATTCCTGCTGCTCCGGCGCCGTTTGCCACTACTTTAATTGAAGACATGGATTTTCCAGATAGCTTCAGCGCATTCACAAGTCCTGCTACTGTCACAATCGCTGTTCCGTGCTGATCATCGTGGAAAACTGGAATGTTTGTCTCTTTTTTCAAGCGCTCTTCGATGATAAAGCAGTTAGGCGCTGCAATATCTTCAAGGTTCACACCGCCAAAAGTCGGCTCAAGAAGCTTCACTGTTTCAACGATTTTGTCTACATCATTCGTTGCAAGCGCGATTGGGAAGGCATCTACGCCTGCAAAGCTTTTGAATAATACAGCTTTCCCTTCCATTACTGGAAGAGATGCTTCTGCACCAATATTTCCAAGTCCTAAAACAGCGCTTCCGTCTGTGACAACAGCGACCATATTGCCTTTCATTGTATAATCATACACTTTGCTTGTGTCGTCATAAATATCCTTACATGGTTCTGCAACACCAGGTGAATAAGCCAAGCTCAAGTCTTTCGCATTTTTCACTTGTACTTTTGATTTTGATTCGAGTTTGCCTTGATTCTCTTTGTGCATATGTAATGCTTCTTCTCTTAATGACATGTGATGAACACTCCTTCAAGTGGAAAATGATTTAATGATTTGCTAAGTTGATAAGCACATACTGGCAGTTTTAAATAAACAGAATCTTTAAAATGATAACACAATAGGTGAATTTGTAAAACATATTCAGGCGATTTGTCATCATTTAATCACAACGTTTTGTTCACCGAGCAGCTCTTTTAACTGGAAAATCACAGCATGATCTGCATGAACTTTGTATGCATCTGGAAGTCTCATCGTCTTTTTTTGCTTCTCATAATACAAATAGACATCTGCTTCTCCGCTGTGCATCGAAAGGATTCGTTTTACTTGCTCTAGCAGCTCCTGCGTATGCTTCTCTTCTTTCACACGAATGTAGACAGACTCTTTTCTTTTTGCATCCATCTCTTCCAGCAAAGCAGCTTCTTGCACGATGATTTGACTGCTGTCATTTCTGACCTCTATTCTGCCTTCAACATAAAGCATGTTGCCCTCCTCAAGTAAGGGGGACAGCTTTCTAAATTGCTCTGGAAAGACGACGCCTTCCATTTCTCCCGTTTCATCCCCAAATGTAACAAATGCCATCGATTGTCCATTTTTTGTCCGAATCGATTTCACTTTTGTCAAAAGACCACCCATTGAGATTTTACGCTTAATATAGGAAGAAAGTCTGATGATTTCCACTGCACCATTCTCTCTTAAGCGGTCTCGGTACGCTTGTACTGGATGATTTGATAAATATAACCCGAGTGCCTCTTTTTCAAATTGCAGGAGATCAATAAGCGGCATTTCTTCTATCTCCGCATATTTTGGCTTAATGGAGAAGGTTGTATCCCCAAGAAAGTCCAGCTGATCCTCTGGATTTAAAAATGACACGTGATCTAACGCGATATCTATCGATGCTAATAACGAAGCACGATTGGGATAAAACTCATCCATCGCCCCTGAAAAAATGAGCGCTTCAATCGTTTTTCGGTTGACACTCTTTGGTGATACTCTTGCGCAAAAATCAAATAAATCTTCAAACGGCTTTTCCTGTCTTGCTCTGTATATATCCTTTACAGCTGACACTCCGACATTTTTGATCGCTCTTAAGCTGTAGCGGATCTCCCCTTTTTCAACCGTAAATGGAAACTCACTCTTATTAATAGAAGGCTTCAACACAGATATCCCTTTTTCCTTCGCCTCATAGAAATATTGAGCAATTTTGTCTTCATTTCCAATTACACTCGTTAAAAGACCGCACATAAAATATAACGGATAATGCGCTTTTAAATAAGCAAGCTGAAAGCCAATCATGCTATATGCAACAGCATGGCTTCTATTAAAACCATAGTTTGCAAATTTGACGATTAAGTCATAAACGTCATTTGCAATGTTAACAGGATACTCCTTTTTTAGGCATCCTTCAACAAAATGGCTTCGCTCTTCATCAAGGACCTTTTTATCCTTCTTTGAAACAGCTCTTCTTAATAGATCTGCCTCTCCCAGCTGAAAACCAGCCATCTTCGCTGCAATCAGCATGATTTGCTCCTGATAGACGATGACCCCATATGTATCCTTTAATATGTCATACAAATCAGGATGAGGATAGGAGACCTTGACTCTGCCATGCTTTCGGTCGATAAAAAGCGGGATATTTTCCATTGGACCCGGACGATAGAGGGCATTGACCGCCACGATGTCTTCTAAACTAGACGGCTTCAGGCGTCTCAGCACCTGACGCATCCCCTGTGATTCAAGCTGGAATATTCCAGTTGTATCTCCCGCAGATAACAATTCAAACGTTTTCTGATCCTCATATGATATGTCACTAAAGTTAATGTGGACGTTTTCCTGTCTTTCAATCTGGTTTTTAATGGATTCAATTAATGTTAAGTTTCTGAGCCCTAAGAAATCCATCTTTAAAAGTCCGAGATCTTCTAAATAATTCATGGCATACTGCGTTAAATACACACCTTCATGGCCGTCTTGAATTGGAACGACCTCTGTTAGCGGCTCCTCGCTCAGCACAACGCCAGCTGCATGTGTCGAGGTGTGTCTCGGTAAGCCTTCTACCTTTAAAGCAGTTTGGAAGACCTTTCGAAGCTCTTCAGATTGCTGAAGCATCGCTTTTAATTCAGAAGATGCAGTCACCGCTTCTTTCAGCGTCGTTCCTGGCTTTGATGGAATCAGCTTGGCAAGACGGTCCGCTGCCTTTGAATCAATTCCCATCACACGACCAACATCCCTTAAAGCAGCTTTTGCTGCCAGTGTTCCAAACGTGACAATTTGCGCCACATGCATATCTCCGTATTTGTCTTTTACATAAGAAATGATTTCATCTCTTCTCGTGTCGGGGAAATCAATATCAATATCTGGCATGCTGATCCGCTCTGGATTTAAGAAGCGCTCAAATAAAAGACCGTGACGGAGCGGATCGACATCTGTAATAAACAGAACATATGCAACAAGTGAACCCGCTGCTGATCCCCGTCCAGGGCCTGTGACAATCCCTTTGTCATGCGCATACTTCATAAAATCCCACACAATGAGAAAATAATCACTGAAATTCATTTTTTGGATAATGCTTAGCTCATATTCAAGCCTTTTGACGTACATGTCATTTGAAGCAATCTTTCTTTGCTTCATCCCTTCTGCACACACTCTGCGTAAAAACTGATCTGCTGTTGATTGATCAGGAGTTGGATAGGATGGGAGTTTTGTCTGCCCAAGATTTAAATCAACTTCACAGCGGTTTGCAATCTCCACCGTTCTTGTCAGCAGCTCTTGATCATCTCTATACCATTCCAACATTTCTTCAAAGGATCTGAAATGCTTTTCTCCTCGGTCTTCCTCTATCTCTGAAAGCTGCTTACCTGCTTTGATCGCTTTTAAGCACGTATAAGCCATTTTGTCTTCTCGATTGATATAGTGAACATCACCCGTCGCAACAAGAGGAATGTCTGTACTTTGTGAGACGTCCCGCAGTTTGCCGGCGAGCGATTCGTCCTGCTGAAATGGCTGAAGTGCGATATACACATGTCCCTCGCCGAATATATGCTTCAATTGGTTGGCAGCTTCACGCGCTTCTTCTAACTGATCATGCTGCAAAAGCGTTTCAATATACCCAGATGCGCCTGGTGTGATGGCAATGAGCCCGCGGTGATAGCTTTTGAGCCATTTCTCTTTCAATCCGGCTTTTGATTTTGATTTCAGCACACTGCTGATTTTGATTAGGTTTTGATAGCCTTCATTGTTTTTTGCAAGGAGTACCAAGGGATAAGCCTCTGTCTCTTGTTCATCTATGAAGACAGAAGCTGTTAAACCGATAACCGGCTTGATGCCATGTTTTTTACATTCCTTATAAAATTCAACCGTGCCATACATCACATGGTCATCGGTAAGAGCGAGCGCCTTGCAGCCAAGTTCTTTTGCTTTCAGCACAAGCTCCTTTACTTTAGCTGCACTGCTTAATAAGCTGTATCCACTGTGGACCTGAAGATGAACATAAGACATGCTTAATCCACTCCTTTCGTCTAAAGTCATTCTTTCATTATAAAACGCGATGCGATGAGAAACAAATGTTCTTTCTTTTCTGTCCGTTCATACTTGTCCAGCATACGCCATATATTGAATAGAGTGAGGTGGACAAAATGGATGTGAAGGAAGCTTTTATTCCGAATTTTATCAGCTGTTATTTTATCGCCCTTGGGGTCATTTTGGGTGGTGCTATCATAGGCGGTGTTGGTGCGTATTTATCTGGTCAGCCGCCTTTATCCATTATTACTAGTCTTGCCAACCGTTTAAAGATTTGGGCGCTTGTCGCCGCTATCGGCGGAACATTTGATGCTGTTTATAGCTTTGAACGAGGCATTTTTGAAGGAAACACACGTGATATTTTCAAGCAGATTTTATTAATTATCTCTGCCATGGGCGGTGCACAAACAGGGTATCTCATTATTACGTGGCTCACCCAGGAGCATGTGTCATCATGAGGGTGCCGGAGCTGTATAAACGCCCAGGCTGGCAGCGTTTTTTTGCAGGAATGATGTTTGGTGCGATTATAAGCTGGCTTATTTTTCTCTTTACATACGGAACCTTTCAGGAAAAGCAAGTGACACTGCTGAGAAGCCAGCAGCATCATATGGACAGTCTGAAAGAACAAATCACACTCTATCGGGAAGATTTGCATAAGTTAAATGAGGATAATAAGAAGCGGCTGCTGATCCAAAGCGTAGATGTTCATCTCGTGAATCGTGAGCAATATAAAATCCCAGAGCCAGATACGCTAAAGTTTGAAGATCAGGTCAAGGAGGATATCTCAGAAGTCATTACAAAAGATATTGAAAGTGTCTATAAAACAAAGGAATTACTAAAACGGACAGTGGAAAATAAAGAATATACCATTCGGGAAAAGGCATATCGCGCGAAAGTGACAGAGCTGACAATTTATACGAAGCTTTCACTTGAAGTACGTATTTCATTTGCTGAATAAAGAGGTTGTGGAATTTTTATGAATTTCTGCCCTCAATGATCGCTTTTCACGCTTCATTTTTATACACTAAAAGTAGAACGAGATCTTAAATAGAAAGAGGTGAGGACAATGGAGGTTTACAGCTATCGTCAAATGGCACGAGACAAAGCAAGCCGGATCAAAGACGGCATGTGTGCTTATGCTGAGACAGAAATGATGGCTCATTTAATTAAAAAAGAATTAAAGCATCAAAATCTCCAAGCCTATGAAGATTCAACAGACATCGGCTGCTGGTTTATTCCTGTATGCAAGTAACCCTTTTCTCCATGACAAAAAAAGAGAGAAGGGACTTCATATCCCTCCTCTCTTATGATGATGATTTACATACTTCCTCTAAATCACGCAAAATCTCATCTGCTACTGCCCAATCATAAATGGACGCACCGGCTGCAAGCGGGTGGCCGCCTCCATGATATTTTTTCGCAATGGTGTTAATGACGACGCCTTTAGAGCGGAATCTCACACGAATCTGATCGTTTTCTTCCACAAAAAAGACCCATGCCTTAATGCCTGCAATATTCCCTAGTGTCCCAACAAGCTGTGAGGCCTGCTGCGCTGTTGTTTGGAACGATTCCAAAATTTCACGCTTAATGAAAACAGATGCAACCCCGTTCTCTGACAAAGAAATATGTTGAAAAATATAGCCATTTAATTTCACGACATTCAAATCTGTCTCATACAATTGATTGAAAAGATCTGAAGATGAAAATGGATATTCGATAAGCTCCCCTGCATATTTGAGTGTCTTTTTCGTTGTGTTTGGGAAAAGGAAGCGGCCTGTGTCTCCTACAATGCCGGCATAGATCAATTCAGCTGCCTTTGTATTCAGCTGATATCCTTCTTCTTTCCCCTCTAAGTACAATTCATAAATCATCTCGCTCACAGAGCTTGCCTCTGTATCCACCCAAAGCAAATCACCATAAGGATCTTCATTCGGGTGATGGTCGATTTTCATCAGCTTATCGCCCATTAAATAGCGCTGATCATCGATTCTTGCTTGATTGGCCGTATCACAGACAATGACAAGGGCCCCTTTATACACGTCATCTGGTACCTCATCGAGTTCATATAAAAATGAAAGGGATGGCTCAGGCGTTCCTGTCGCATAAATATTTTTTTCTGGATAGGTGGCACGCAAGATTTCCGTAAGGCCGCACTGCGATCCATACGCATCAGGATCTGGTCTTACATGTCTATGGATGATGATGGTGTCATATAATGATATGGTTCTAATCAGTTCTTTTTTCATAAAAACTCCTTCTCATGCGATACTCTTTTTATTATTAAATCATAATCTATCGTGACGGAAAAGTGAGGAATAGACAATTTATTCTAGTAAGCAAGCCTATTTACGTTTAAAATAGGGTTGTAACCACTTACAATGGAGGCTTGGCACATGCTTGTTTTGATTGTGTTTATTATTTGTTCTGCCATGTTTTATTTATACTACAAAGCAAAAAATGTCCGTACGAACCGGCCAGTCGAGAAAAAATTCTGGTCGGCGAAATCCAGTATGGCCCTTGGCTGCTTTGTCCTGCTCTTCGGTGTGAATCAATTATTTTTAAACCGCTCGTCACTCGCATTTGTCATCGGATTTATTTTTGTTGCTGTTGGTATCGGCAGTACATGGGCTGGGTATAAAGCCTACAAGCATTATCTTCCGCTCTTTTTAAAGGAAGGCGAAAAAGATCACGCGTAATAAGGAAAGGGGCGACATGAGTTCGCCCTTTTTATCATTATCCTCTTTCCATCAGCTGCACCATCAGCATCGCTTTGCCTACGATATTCGATTGGTGATAAACCTCCACTTCCAGCTTTCCAAACTTGCGTCCTACTTCTAAAATATTCGGCTTAATCTGGATGGTGGATTCCATTTGGACCGGCTTTAAGAAATAGACAGAGAGACTCTCGACGATCAGTTCGCCCTTTTTATGAGATTTTAAGAAGCGGTTGGCAGATTCGATTAAAATTTGTGTGAACACTCCATATGAAATGTTTCCAAGCTGGTTCGTCATTTGCGGGGTAACCTCGTATTGATAAACCGCATCCGCTTTTGGTTTCTCTGTATCGGCTTCTTTAAACCCTCTTGAGACAACATCATCCAGCTTTTCTCCGACCTGCGGCTGCTTTTGAATCATTTGGAGCGCCTTGAGCACATCCTGACGGCTGATCATACCGATCAGCTTCGCATGATCATCCACAACTGGCAGCACCTCAATGCCTTCCCACACCATCATTTGTGCAGCAGAGGCGACAGATGTCTTGCCAATGACCGTCAGCGGATTTTTCGTCATCACTTTTTCAATCGGTGTGGAGCGGTCATGCCCCGCAATATCCTTTGAGGTGAGGATTCCGTGAATCTTCATTTGATCATCTGCGACCGGGAAACGGCCGTGGCCAGTTTCATAATTCTTTTCATACCATTTTTCAAGCTTATCCTCTGGTGATAAATACACGGTGCGTTCAATCGGCGTTAAAATATCTTCTACAAGCACAATTTCTTTTTTAATTAATTGGTCATAAATGGCTCTGTTAATGAGAGCCGCGACGGTAAATGTATCGTAGCTTGTCGATAATATCGGCAGCTCCAGCTCATCTGCGAGCTGAATGATTTCGTCATCTGTTGAGAATCCGCCGGTGACCAGCACAGCCGCCCCTGCCTCTAATGCCTGCCTATGGGCATTGATCCGGTTTCCGACGATGAGCAGGTTGCCAGCAGCCGTATAGCGCATCATTGCGTCCAGCTCCATCGCTCCGATAACAAATTTATTTAACGTTTTATGTAAGCCGGCGCGTCCTCCAAGGACCTGACCATCAATAACATTGACCACTTCTGCATATGTGAGTTTTTCAATATTTTCTTTTTTCTTTTGTTCAATTCGAATGGTGCCGACTCGTTCAATGGTACTGACGAATCCTTTATTTTCAGCATCTTTGATGGCCCTGTAAGCGGTACCTTCACTCACTTTCATTTCTTTCGCTATGCGCCGGACAGAAATTTTCTCTCCGACATCTAATGAATCAATATACGATAAAATTTGCTCATGCTTTGTCGCCAATCCCGTTCACCCTTTTTGTTTTCAGCGTTTTCATCTATGTTTCATTATAAGGGCAGGATGCTTTTAATAGCAATTTGTCTTTTCTTTCGGCAGATGAAGGCAAATAAAAAAAGCCGGCATTTGTGTGCCAGCTTTTTTCATATGAGGATTAAATGTCGATTGATTCCCCGCTGTTTAACACATGACCGACGCCGCCATGCAGGCTGTCTGCAAATGCATGCGGGTCCTGTTCAATTGGCGGGAATGTGCTGTAGTGAATCGGAACGACCTGTTTTGCCCGCAGCCATTCTGCTGCGATTCTTGCATCTTCCGGTCCCATTGTGAAGTTATCACCAATTGGAAGGAATGCGAGCTCAATATGATTCAGTTCACCGATCAGTTTCATATCTGAAAAGAGTGCAGTGTCTCCTGCATGATAAATTGTTTTACCCTCTGCGGTAAATAAAATACCTGATGGCATCCCTGTATACGTAATTGTCTGTGCCTCTTCATCAATGACAGCTGAACCATGAAACGCTTGCGTGAGCTTCACTTTACCAAATTCAAACTCACGTCCGCCGCCGATATGAAGCGGGTGCGTTTTCACCCCTTGCCAGCTTAAATAAACGGCAAGCTCATTTGGCGCAACGACGAGAGCGTCATTATTTTTAGCAATTTCAATGGTGTCACCAAGGTGATCTCCATGTCCATGTGTCAGTAAAATGACATCCGCTTTCACATCTTGCGGTTTGATCTCTGTATGCTTATTTCCATTTAAAAATGGGTCAATCCAAATATGATATCCGTTTGTTTCAATGTGTACAACTGAATGTCCATGATATGTAGCTTTCATGTAGTATATCCACCTTTCAATTTTGATCTCATATCATTTATTCCCTCTATAAAAAGCTGAAAAACTTAATGCCTGTGAATCACGTTAAGACCACCTGTTGCTTCAATGACGGTCCCTGTAATGAGATCTGAACGGTCATCGCATAGAAATGAAATGATACGCCCTATATCCTCTCCAGTGCCAGACCTGCCTATCGGCGTTTCATCGTCTTTGATTTGACGGGCTTTCTCTATTGTCGATTCTTTCATGTCTCCAACGATTTTGCCTGGACAAACCATATTAGCAGTGATGCCATTTTCGGCTTCTTCAATCGCAATCGTTTTCGTCAATGACGCAAGGCCCACTTTTGCCGCTCCAAAGGCTGATCTGTGCATCCAGCCTGGCGCATGGTCTGCACCTTGGAAGCCATAAGTGATAATGCGGCCAAAGCCTTGTTTTCTCATCGTTGGGATGACCATTCGGAACAAATGGAATACTGCTGATAGGTTGCCTTCTATCATTTGATACCATTCATCTTCAGAGTAATCCGCCAGTTTTTTTCGTTCAAAAATATAAGGACCGGCATTGTTAATCAAGGCATCAATCCGTCCAAATCGCTCTGCTGCCAGCTCTACCATGTTTTTCAAATCTTCTTTTTTTGTCACATCACCTTGGACAAATTGAAGCTTATCTTCGTACTGGTGTAATTCTTCTTTCATCTGCCGGACAGCTTCATCATCACTTCGATAATTCACTGTCACAGAATACCCCATATTCAGTAAAGACTCGGTAACTTTCCGGCCAAGTCCTTTAGAACCCGCTGTTATTAATGCGTGTCGCACACAATCTCCTCCTAAAGCAAAGGTTGCAAGTTCACGTGTTTCTTTTGTTATCTTTACTTTACTATAAACCGGCATCTGGCGCACTTATGAACCCTTTATCGATATGAGTCAAACAATATAGGGTGATTCATCCACATTTTCAAATCCCATGAGCCATGGATATCGAGCAGCAGAGAAACAAAACGATAGCACTCTCTCACCTCATGAAGATCACGAGGAAGCGGGCAAATCTCTTCATAGCCCAATTGAACATTGCGGGCAGCTTCTTTCGTCAAAAGGTATTCCAATGCAATAAAATCAAACGCAGCTGGTCCATATACGACATATTCTGTATCAACTAAACTCGTCACTTGATCATCTTTTTCAATATATTGAGACGGATCTAAATCAATTAAAATGAGACTTGCTGAATCAGGGGGCTTTAGCTTTTCAATCTTTTGCAGCACAATTTCTGCATAACAGTGAAATTCTTGCTGATCAGCGTAATAGCGGCCTATGAGTTTGGATACAGCCTTTTTTAACACAGCATGGAATTCTCTCAAATGCTTCTTTTCAGCTCCGTAGACTGCACCAAAAAAGTCAGTACGATATGAATGAAGATGTGCTAGTTTCCTCCCATAACCCTTATAAAAGTCTGATGAACGTCCCTCAAAAGATGTACAAGGTGTTCCTTCTACTTTTTCCATTACATAAAAATGTCTCCCTGCCTTCTTCACTTTACGAACAACTTTTGGAATATGAAAGGAATTCGTATGAGACAGCTTTTGATTGATTTGATCGATATGCTCTTGTACAGTACGGTCATCTACTTCATAGATCATCTTGATCCCAGACACAAATTCACTTTCTTCTCTTGCAGTTTTAGGAGATTTGACTACATATTCCGTTTTATCTTGTAAGGAGATCAGCCACACATCATTAGCCCGTCCGTCATATTGTTCTCCTAACGTTTTCACTGATACGAGTGGTTGATGAAACAAAGCCTCAAGCGTTTTCTTCATGATCTGCTGTCACTCCCTCTTCTGCTTGACGCAGGTATGCTTTCATTTCTCCAATGATCATCAATCTCCTTTTTCCATGACAAAAAAACCATCCGTATAAACGAATGGTTATGATAAGTTATGCCAGGCAGGCTTTTGCTTTTTCTAAAGCGAGCTGAATTTGTTTGAATCCAGTTCCGCCTGCACTTGTTCTTTTTTCAACCGCAACATATGGATCAAGAACAGTGTAAATGTCTTGTTCAAAAAGATCGCTTGCTTCTGTGAATGTTTCAAAAGAAAGATCACTTAGATAGATGCCTTTTTGAATACATGTATACACAAGCTTTCCAACGATTTCGTGTGCTTCACGGAATGGCATGCCTTTTTTCGCAAGGTAGTCAGCCACTTCTGTCGCATTTGAGAAATCTTCTTTTGTTGCCTTTTTCATGACATCTTCGTTCACTGTCATCGTTTGAATCATGCCTGTGAAGATTTGCAGGCTGCCAGCGACGGTTTTCACTGTATCAAACATGCCTTCTTTATCTTCTTGCAGATCTTTGTTATACGTAAGCGGCAAGCCTTTCATAATCGTGAGAAGCCCCATCAGGTTGCCATACACACGGCCTGTTTTCCCGCGGATTAATTCAGCCATATCCGGATTTTTCTTCTGCGGCATCATGCTGCTGCCTGTTGCATACGTATCATCGAGTTCAATGAATTTGAATTCTTGCGAGCACCATAAAATGATTTCCTCACAAAAACGTGAGAGGTGCATCATCACAAGACTGCTATTAGACAAAAACTCTAAAATGAAATCCCGGTCACTCACACCATCGAGGCTGTTTTCGTAAATATGGTCAAAGCCAAGCTGCTCTGCTGTATATTCACGATCAATCGGAAATGTCGTTCCTGCTAACGCTCCGCATCCAAGCGGCGAAACGTTAATTCGCTTCAATGAATCTTGAAAGCGCGCTTTGTCACGCTCAAGCATCCAGAAATAGGCAAGCATATGATGGGCAAACGAAATAGGCTGTGCACGCTGCAGGTGCGTATATCCTGGAAAAATCGTTTCAACGTGCTGTTCTGCCTTTTCTACAAGCACCGTTTGAAAGGAAGAGATCAGTTCAATGATATGCTCGACTTGGTTATTCAAATACAAGTGCATATCGGTTGCGACTTGATCATTCCGGCTTCTCGCTGTGTGCAATTTGCCGCCAAGCGGACCAATCTCATCAATGAGCATTTTTTCAAGGTTTAAATGAATGTCCTCATAATCGACTGAGAATTCCAGTTCATCCGCCTCTGCCTTTTTCATGAGCGTATTTAGTCCGTCTTTGATGGCAGCGGCCTCCTCATCGCCGAGGATACCGCATTTATTCAGCATACTTGCATGAGCAAGGGAGCCGGTCAGATCTTCTTTGACTAATTGTTTGTCGAAATGAATGGACGCGCCAAACTCATCGACCCATTTTTCTGGTGTTTTTTGAAATCGGCCTCCCCAAAGCTTTTTCATGCTTTAACCTGCTCCTTTTTATTCACGATGCTGTTTACTTTTGTCGGTAAGCCCCAAAGATTAATAAATCCTACAGCTGCATCATGATCGAATTCATCTGCTTTTGTATAAGTGGCTAGATTTTCATCATAAAGTGAATATGGTGATTTACGTCCTTCTACAATGGCATGACCTTTAAATAGTTTCACACGTACAACACCTGTTACGTTCTGCTGTGTTTCTTGTAAGAATGCATCTAGTGCTTCTTTAAGCGGTGAGAACCATAAGCCGTTGTATATTAATTCAGCCATTTTTTGTTCAACGATTGGTTTAAAGTGAGCGACTTCTTTGACTAGCGTTAAGTCTTCAAGCTCTTTATGCGCTTTTAGAAGTGTGACTGCACCTGGGCATTCGTACACTTCGCGAGATTTGATGCCGACAAGACGGTTTTCAACGTGATCGATTCTGCCAACACCATGCTGACCAGCGACTTCATTTAAATGAAGGATGAGATCAGATAATGAATACTGGATACCGTCAATGGCTGTTGGTTTTCCTTTTTCAAACGTGATTTCAATGATTTCAGGTGTGTCAGGCGTTTTTTCAAGTGGATTTGTCAGATCGTATGCACCTTCTGGCGGCGCAGCCCAAGGATCTTCTAAAATGCCACATTCGTTACTTCTGCCCCAAAGGTTTTGGTCGATTGAATATGGGCTGTCTAAGTTAATCGGAATTGGAATACCGTGTTTTTGTGCATAATCGATTTCTTCATCACGAGACCATTTCCATTCACGCACTGGTGCAAGAACTTCTAGGTCTGGATTTAATGCTTTAATGGATACTTCAAAACGAACTTGGTCGTTCCCTTTTCCAGTACATCCATGAGCAACTGCTACTGCATTTTCTTTTTCTGCTACTTCCACTAATTTTTTTGCAATAAGCGGACGGGATAGTGCAGATACTAGTGGATATTTTCCTTCATACATTGTGTGTGCTTGTAATGCAGTGAGTGCAAACTCTTCAGCAAATTCTTCTTTTGCGTCAATCATGTATGATTGAACCGCTCCGACTTGAAGTGCTTTTTGTTGAACGAATGCTAAATCTTTTCCTTCACCTACGTCCAGGCAGCAAGCAACGACTTCGTATCCTTGCTCTTGTAACCATTTAACTGCAACAGAGGTATCAAGACCTCCGGAATATGCTAATACGACTTTTTTATTTTGTGACATGATTGAAAAGCTCCTCTCGCTTGTTTTGATTCTGTGAATGTTTTTTGCATAAAAATAAGTTTTAATTTATAAACATGCATTTAGTATGTATACACTGTAACAAGGAAAAATTGTTTTTTCAACCCCTTTATGAAAAAAACTCTGCCAAATTTTCTTGGCAGAGTCATTTTGGGCTATTTTTGATCCTTTTCAAGCTCTCGTAAGACATGAGGAAGCTCTGGAATCACGAGTTTGGTCATGGCTAAACGAACGGCTCCGGTAGATCCCGGCGTGGCAAAGACAGCCTTTTGATTGACGACCCCTGCCGTTGCCCTGGATAAAATAGCAGCTGAACCTATGTCTTCTGTATAACTGAGCATGCGGAAGATTTCACCAAAGCCAGGCAGTTCCTTGGAAAAAAGAGGAGTGATCGCTTCAATGGTCACATCCCTTGCGGCAATCCCTGTTCCGCCATTTAACAAGACGGCATCTATTTTCGGTTCGCTTGTTCCTTCCAGCACAGCGTCTTGAATCGATCCTATATCATCTTTTACAATATCGTATGCAAGAACAAGATGTCCCTGTTCTTTGAGCAAATCAATCATCAGACGGCCGCTTTTATCTGTATCTTTCGTTCTTGTATCACTGACCGTAATGACTTTCACATAAAGCCTTTCTTTCGCCTCACGTTTATGTTCTGTCACGCTCATCTTTCGCACCGCTCCCTTTTGCTTCATATTGGACAACATTATAGCATGCTGCTTTCAACAGAAAAAAGCTCTTTTCCTTATTGGAAAAGAGCTTTTCAAACTTGATTACGCTAAACGCATTACGTCTCTTGCAATCATTACTTCTTCGTTTGTAGGGATGACAATCACTTTTACAGGAGAGTGCGGGTAGCTGATGAATGCTTCTTCGCCTCTCATGTTGTTTAAAGAAGGATCCCAGTAAACGCCCATGAATTCTAGACCACGAAGTACACGTGCTCTTACTTCTGAACTGTTTTCACCGATTCCAGCTGTGAAGATGATCGCATCTACGCCATTCATTCTTGCTGCATAAGAACCGATATATTTATGAATACGGCTCGCAAAAATATCAAGAGCAACTTCTGCACGGTCGTTTCCTTCTTCTGTTGCTTCTTCGATATCACGAAGGTCACTTGACAGACCAGACACACCTAAAAGACCACTCTTCTTATTCAAAGTAGAAAGCACTTCTTCAGCAGTATGTCCTGTTTTTTCCATAATAAATGGAATAAGGGCAGGGTCAATGTTACCAGAACGTGTACCCATTGCAACACCTGCAAGTGGTGTAAAGCCCATAGATGTATCGATTGATTTTCCGCCTTCAACTGCTGCAATACTCGCACCATTTCCAAGGTGACAAGAAATCAGACGAAGCTCTTCTAGCGGACGGCCTAATAGCTCTGCTGCACGCTCTGTAACGAACTTGTGGCTTGTCCCGTGGAATCCGTATTTACGAATACCAAAGTTTTTGTAGTAGTCGTACGGAAGGCTGTATAGGTAAGACTGCTCTGGCATAGTTTGGTGGAATGCTGTATCGAACACAGCAACCGCTGGTACGTCCGGCAGAATTTGTTTGAATGCTTTGATTCCTACAACGTTTGCAGGGTTGTGAAGTGGTGCAAGCTCTGAAAGCTGATCAATGTCATTGATCACTTCATCAGTTAAAAGAACAGAATCGCTGAATTTCTCTCCGCCGTGAACAACGCGGTGTCCTACGCCATCAATTTCATTAAAGTCTTTGATGATGTGAAATTCAGTTAGTTTTTCAAGCAGCATTTTGACCGCTACTGCGTGATCTGGAATATCTGTCACTTCTGTTTTCTTTTCTCCATCTACAGAAATCGTGAAGATACTGTTGTCCATTCCGATTCTTTCAACAAGCCCTTTTGTTAAAACGGTTTCTTCTGGCATGTCGAACAATTGGAATTTAAGAGATGAGCTTCCTGCGTTGATTGCAATAATTTTGGACATTACTGTCGCTCCTTTTACTCAGTTGTTATATAAGGTTTCACGTTTTTTCCGGTGCTATATTCAACCTGTTTGACGGGTCTTTTATAGTTTAACGATAAGTCCGAAAAATATCTGACTTTTTCATTTAAACATTGAAAACTTTGCATTTCAAGTGCACCTTCAAACTGTTATCGCTTACATCAATAAGTCGTTATTTTCTGAATAGTAAAATATCCAGATTATTGACAAAGAGCTAAAATGATTTTTATTTTAGCTCTTTGTTTTCTTTTCAGCATGATAGAAAACCTTTGCAGCTCTAGGAAGGGCGAGCACCGGAGCGCAGAACTGCGGGCGAATGCAAGGGTTTGTCTACACGCTGAAATAGCCAGAAATCACTCTGGCTATTCTTTCGTTTCTTTTTCTTCCATAAACCACTGGTCTAATTTTCTCATCACACCGACCATTGCTTCCTTCTGTGAGAAAGATGGAAGATTGGCAAACAGCATTCGTTTTGGTGCTTTCAGCCCTTCTTTTTTCTTTTGCATCACAAATAAGCTTTTGGCGTGTTTTTTATCCTTAAACATGGACACTGGCAGCTGAATTAACGCATTCATATACGCATGATCTTTGATGAAATCCTTTAATTGTACGCTCTCTTTTCCTTCAAACAAATCATTTGGAATGATGAAGAATAAGAAGCCGCCTTCTTTTGTGTAGCGAAGGCTTTGTTCAATGAATAAATAATGGGCAAAGGCATGTCCTTCTTTTGCCTTTAGTTCAAAGTCTGCTGCACTCTCATCATTTGGATAATAGCCCACTGGGAGACTGCATACAGTGACATCTGCCGGTGAGATCAGAAGCGGCTCAAGACTGTCCTGGTGGAAAAGCTCAACTTCTTTCTCCTCTAAATTCGCCTGGGCCCAAGCAATTTTAATGAGCACATCATCAATTTCAGATGCAAAGCCGCGTTTTGTTTCTGCAGTGAGATTATTTAAAACAGCAAGAAGTAAGTTTCCTGTTCCCGCTGCTGGATCAAAGACTACAAGCTCTTTTTGACCGTCTAAAAATTTATTCACCAAATAGCTGACAAACAGTCCAATCGTATCTGGTGTCATCTGACGATTTGGATGAGAAATATCCTTTTGACCTTTCAATACGGCGAGCTGAAACGCTTTACGAATCTGCTCATGATCATAAGAAGCAAAATCTGCTTTTTCTATTAAATCCTTTAATAAACCGTTTCGATCATTTGCTTGGAAAAAGGCTTCTCCTGCTTCTGCCAATGCTTCAATATAGGAAATGCCCTGTTCCTTTTTTAATCGAATAGAAGCTGTATCGAGCAGTTCAAAAATAGTACTTACTTGATCTTTCTGCAATGCTTTTCTCTCCTCGCTTTGTTAAAAGCTATATGTTCTCATTGAAAAGAGCCCCAGGATGAAGCCGGAGCTCTTGTCGATGCTGCTTTTATAACAGTGATTTTGCAGCTTCAATGGCTTTTTCATAATTTGGGTGATTCGTTGCTTCACTTACGTATTCAGTGTAAACCACTTTTCCGTTAGGGTCTAATACAAAGACTGCGCGCGCCAATAAACGCAATTCTTTCATATACACTCCGAATGCTTCACCAAATGACATATCTCTGTGATCAGATAATGTTTCGACATTTTCAATTCCGTTTGCTCCGCACCAGCGTGCTTGTGCAAATGGAAGGTCTGCACTAATCGTATAAATATTGACCGGACCTAAACCCGCTGCCTCTTCATTGAAACGTCTTGTTTGTGCGTCACACACACCTGTATCAATAGAAGGAATCACTGAGATGATCGTCACTTTTCCTGCTAAATCAGAAAGTGAAACTTCTCCAAGTGAGTTCGTTAATACCGTAAAATCAGGAGCCTGCTCGCCTACTTTTACTTCATTTCCTACAAGCGTGACAGGACTTCCTTTAAATGTGATCGATGCCAAAACAATTCCTCCCTTTTCAAATGTATGGTTCTATCATAGTAGAGAAAGCAAAAAACTGCAAAGCCTAATCGTCCCTTTTGCAAAAAAAGTTAACTGCAGCGCAGCTAACTTTTTAAAGGTCTATGTCATCTAGTTTTCGTTCTTTGTGACGGTGCTCCCGCTCATCCTTCTTAAACATGTGCTGAAGACGTTCAATTGCTTGAGGAGCAGAATCCAATATTTTATCGAGCAGATGTGTGTGTTCATCCAAATGAAGCATTCGAACTCCGTTTGTTCCTACAATTAAGAAGGCGATTGGTGTAATCGACACCCCGCCGCCGCTTCCGCCGCCAAATGGGAGTCTCGGCTCTTTTCGTTCCTGTTCATCAGAACGTTTTTCTTTCTTTTGGTTCCCGTTAAATTCACTGCCGCCGGCTGCAAATCCAAAACCAACCTTTGACACAGTGAGAATGACACTGCCGTCAGGGGTTTCGACTGGATCGCCGATGATTGTATTCACATCTATCATTTCTTTTAAGTTTTCCATCGCTGTCTTCATGAGACCTTGGATTGGATGATCTGCCATTTTCGGGTTCCTCCTTAAACAGATGATTCATTCTTCGTTGCTTGAAGAGAGGCACTTTTTCTCGCCTTTCTTCCTTTTAACCAATGGACAAGTAAACGAATGGCTGCAAGCATAGCATGTCCAATACGAAAATATGCTATACATGTAAACTGAGTTTGTGACACATTGTGCTGAAAGGCCGGAATGACTTCATACACCGGTTTATGCTTAAAGGTGAGATGCTCCTGCATAAAGGCAAGCAGTGCTCCTTTCACTGACCACACACCGCCGGCTGCTACACCTGTTAAAGCGGCGTCATGAAAGCCGATCCATGTCGACCAGTGAAATGAGACAACCCTTATGTGAATGAAGAATTTGCGCATGATCCGGTTTAAATCGACAATTTCTTTTGTGATGCGCTCCATTTGATGAAGGATTTGCTTCATATCACGCTTTCCTACTTTTTTATGCATCGATTCTTTTTCGTGATCAGGGTTTTTAGCGCTTTCCATTTTCTTTTCACGAATATCAATCGTTTGGTCTTCTGGATTGACCCTCACCATCGGAATATCTTTTTTGAGTCTGACCAATCCATATAAGGTGATGACCTTCAGTGCAATGTGGTCATTGTCGTTTGTATGCGAATAGTCCAGCGAAATGGTTACTTTCATGAAAATCAACAAGATCACAAGAAGCAAAAACGCTGCGATCCAAACGTAAAGCACTGTGCTCACTTCCTCCATAACAAATGATGCTTCCCCTACGATTATGGCTCTCATTCTGGATTTTATACCCAATCAACAAAAAAGAGTTTGACCGGTACCCGGCCAAACTCCTCTGATTATACGTTTGATTCTGTTTTTTCATATAAATGTTCATGGACGACCACCGTATCGGCAAAGTAATCATGAACCCCTTGCTTTTTCGGTGAGAACCCAACGATAGCATAGAGAATAAAGATCGTATTAATGTAGCGCCCCACAATCTCTCTAAAGAAAATAACATCCCATGCCAGCTTCTTCTCAGGCTGAAGTGAGACCACTTTAATTCCAAACACCATCTTGCCAAGTGTTTGTTGAAAGATTTTCGTCATGATGGCGAAATAAAGGAGGAATACAATCGTCGTTGTGACGGAAAATGGAGAAAACCATCCCCCTCCTTTGGACCAGCCAAACAGACTAAAGATTGGAGAAACCGTCAAATGGTTTACACCCCAGACGACGAGCCAATCAAGAATAAATGCCCAAAATCTAATCCAAAAACCTGCAAACGCCTGTGCTTCAATTGAAGCGCGCTTCACAAAGGCCGGCTTCGATTCTTCCTCTTGGCTGCGGCTTTCGCTTACTTCATCGAATGTAGAATCCATCTATGATCCCTCCTTTATTTTGAATAGAGATACATCGGTTTAGACCCATTTGAGCCAGCCAGTGTTTCTTTTAAATTCAGAAAATCAATTTCGCTTTTAAAGAGCTTGCTTGCACTCATGTTGAAGAGAGAGTTCCAGCCAAAGCTTTGAGAATAGCTGACCACTGTTGCTCCTTTTAAGCCTTTTTCATTTTTCTTCATCGCTTTTAATGCATCTTCATAATACCCAAGCTCATCGACTAATCCGTTCGATTTTGCCTGTGTCCCGTCATATACCCGGCCGTCGGCAATTTTCTTGACTTCCTGTTTTGACATGCCGCGTCCTTCAGAGATCACTTTGACAAATCCTTCATAAGAGTTATCGACCATGCTTTGCATGATGTTGCGCTCATCTTTTGTCATATCACGGTTCGGAGACATGATATCTTTGAATTTCCCGCTCTTAATCGTTTCATATTTAATACCTAGATTATCTGCGAGCTTAGAATAATTCAAGCTTTGCATGATGACCCCTAACGACCCTGTTAATGTTTCAGGTGAAGCAAAGATTTTCTTCGCTGGAGTTGACACGTAGTAGCCGCCAGAAGCTGCCATTGAACCCATAGATACGTAAATCGGCTTCTTCGCTTTTTTCACTTCTTCTAATTTTTTATGTATTTCAGCACTTTCATAGACACCGCCGCCAGGAGAGTTTACGCGCAGAAGTACACCTTTTACAGAAGCATCCTCTTTCGCTTTATCTAGTTCCTTGAGGAATGCACGATGATCATAACCTTCTCCGCCTAATAGGCTCGATGCACCGCCATTATCTTGAATGGTTCCATTAATCTCAAGAACAGCAATCTTGCCTGCACCGCTGCCATTCTCTAGTACCTTCTCTTCTATTTCATCCCCGAATTGATAGCTCATTTTATTGTCATTGAAGCTATCGAACAAGGCCATCGTGACACTAATCACAATTGAAAATCCGAAAACACCAAGTGCAATAATTAGCGCTACCCATCTTTTCGCATTCATCTTTTTCTCCTCCTTTTTTTCTCACTTCATTCATACGAATGCCCACATGAAATGTTTCACAGGAATTGTGGTTTTTTTACATTTCATGTAGGCATATGATAGCACCTCTCTTAAATAACGATCAACTTTACATCGTCTACGTAGATATGCGCATGACGAAAAATTGGCTTTTTTATCCTCTACCTGCACCTAATAGGCTAGATCTTCACCGCAACGAAACACCTAAACCATTCTTTCATGAGAAAACGGCTATTCAATTATGCTCAGGATTCAGCCATTTCAAATCACTCACATCGACTCATTTCTCATAAAGGCAATCCGATCATCAGACGGTTCTTTCTAAAGTTTTTACTTTCATATGAAAAAAGTGTAAAATGTGAGCAAGGGTTTTCATGTAAGCCCTTTATCATTGAAAATTATTTTTGACAGCAAAGGGGAGAACGTCAATGACAGACAATCGTCGCAATGTATTTTTCTTTTACAAAAAAGATCATGAATTGGATGGACACATTTCTTCTCTCGAGAAGCTCGCTACCGATCAGGGCTTTCACGTCGTCAAGCGTGCAGAGGATGCCCATATTATTGCTTCAATTGGCGGGGATGGCACATTTCTTCAAGCAGTACGTAAAACAAACTTCCGGGATGACTGCTTGTATGTAGGGGTATCAAAATCAGAAAATACGCACTTATACTGCGATTTCTCATTAGAGCATTTTGATAAAATGATTGATGCCATGAACACTGAACAGCTTGAAGTGAGAAAATATCCGATCATCGATGTAAGCGTTGACAGCACAAACCAGTTCCATTGCTTAAATGAACTGTCGATCCGCTCCAGCATTATTAAAACATTTGTGATCGATGTGTATATAGATGATTTCCACTTTGAAACATTTAGAGGCGACGGCATGATTATTTCCACTCCGACTGGTTCAACGGCTTACAATAAATCGGTGAGCGGCGCCGTGGTTGATCCGATGCTTCCTTGTATGCAAGTCACAGAGCTTGCATCGCTGAATAACAACTCGTACCGTACATTAGGCGCTCCTTTCATCTTGAGCAGTGACCGCAAGCTGACGCTGAAGGTAGTGCAGGATGGAAACGATCATCCAATTATCGGGCTTGATAACGAAGCGCTCGGCACAAAACACGTCAAACAAATTGACATTGGCCTTTCAGGAAAAGTCATTAAAACGGTGAAATTAAAAGACAACTCTTACTGGGAAAAAGTAAAACGCAGATTCCTTTGAGAATTTGTCTGCACGCTGAAAGCTCCTTTACGGGGCTTTTTTTATGTCTTTTCATTCACGGCCATGGTTATGGTATGATGTCACAAGTATGAATGTACGAAAAGGAGAACACGATGACATTACAACATTTTGATCAATATCCATTAAGTGATGAATTGAAACAAGCGTTAGAAGCGCTTCACTTCCATACACCTACACCCGTTCAGCACGAGACATTATCCGTTGCTTTTTCAAAGCAGGATTTAATCGTCAAATCTCAGACTGGCAGCGGCAAGACTGCAGCCTATGGTCTGCCGATTTGTGAAATGGTTGATTGGGCTGAAAATAAACCTCAAGCCCTCATCCTCGTTCCGACACGAGAACTCGCCATGCAGGTCAAACAAGACCTCACAAGCCTTGGGCGGTTCAAACGAATCAAAGCCGCAGCCATTTATGGAAAAGCCTCTTTTCAAGCGCAGAAAGTAGAGCTTTCACAGAAAAACCATATTGTGTGCGGGACACCAGGCCGCATTTTGGATCACCTTGAGAAAGGCACCCTTTCTTTAGAAAATCTCAAATTTTTCGTGTTAGATGAAGCGGATGAGATGCTGAACATGGGATTTATCGATCAAGTCTCTTCTATTATTCAGTATCTGCCGCCAAAGCGCATGTCGATGCTGTTTTCAGCGACAATGTCTGATGATATGAAAAAATTGAGCGAACAGTTTTTACAATCACCAAAAGTCATTGAGATTGCACGTGAAGAAACGTCTGTACAGCAAATCACCCACACCGTCATTGAAACGGAAGAAGAATCGAAATTCTCCCTTCTTCAGCGTACGATCGTCATTGAAAATCCAGATAGCTGCATTATTTTCTGTAATACACAAGACAGGGTGAATGAACTCACGCTGAAGCTGGACGAATGGGATGTGCCCTGTGACAAAATTCATGGCGGTATGAGACAGGAAGACCGCTTTGATGTGATGGATGAATTTAAAAAAGGTGAATTCCGTTATCTGATCGCAACAGATATAGCAGCCCGGGGAATTGATGTCAGTGATATGACACATGTCATTCATTATGATCTTCCTTATGAAAAAGAGCGCTATATTCACCGGACTGGCAGAACAGGCAGAGCGGGAAAAAGCGGGAAAACGATTGCGTTTATGACAAAGAATGCAAAACCGCTCATTGATGAATTAAAGCAGGATGCCGGCATAGACTTTCAAACTCAGCCTTATCCGACAAAGGAAGAAGCAGAAAAGCATGTAGAAAGCTTTGAAGAAAAGATTGAAACGCCTATTCAAAAGGAAAATAAACAGGCAGGCGTTGAGAAGGATATTATGAAGCTTTATTTTAACGGCGGAAAGAAAAAGAAGCTGCGGGCTGTTGATTTTGTTGGGACCATTGCCAAAATAGAAGGCGTTGCATTCGATGACATTGGGATTATTACGATCCAAGACACAAAAACATATGTAGATATTTTAAACGGCAAAGGCCCTCTTGTGCTGAATGCCATGCGCCACACAACCATTAAAGGCAAGCAGTTAAAAGTACATGAAGCACGTTCATAAAAAGTGAGGGCCCAGCGCCTTTACTTTTTTTTATTTTTATATTGAAATAAGCTCAAAACCGTATCCCATCAGCCTTTTTGATGACAAACATGACAAATGTCATATTGAATACATGATGGGTGCTACTATGAGCATGACACCTTTCCTTCTATACTTTGAAGTAGAAAGAAACGGAAAGGACTTGAACGTTCATGACGACTTCAACAAACACACAGCAGCAAGCTACTTTAAGAAAACAAGTGGGTCAATTCTCTGGTGCTGATTCGAAAAAAAGTATCATTCAACTCTTTAATACATTCATTCCATTTTTAGGGCTTTGGTTTCTTGCCTATTATAGCCTGAATATCTCCTACCTTTTAACCCTCTTTTTCGCGGTTATTGCAGCTGGTTTTTTAGTGCGTGTCTTTATTATTTTTCACGACTGCTGCCATCAATCCTTTTTTAAACAGAAGCCGCTGAATCACCTGTTCGGTTTTTTAACGGGCGTACTCACCCTTTTCCCTTATCTTCAATGGCAACGAGATCATTCAATTCACCATGCCACAAGCAGTAATTTAGACAAACGAGGTACTGGCGACATTTGGCTCCTAACAGTCAAAGAATATCAAGAAGCATCAGCATGGACGAAATTTCGCTACAGATTTTATCGTAACCCTTTTGTGATGTTTATTTTAGGACCGATCTTTGTTTTTCTCTTAAAAAACCGTTTCAACGTCAAAAATGCTCGTAAAAAAGAGCGTTGGAACACGTATTTCACAAACGTGAGCATCATTGCGTTAGCAGCCGCAACATGTCTCCTTTTTGGCTGGCAGGAATTCCTGCTTGTTCAAGGTCCGATCTTCCTGATCTCAGGATCTATCGGTGTATGGTTGTTTTATGTACAGCATACGTTTGAGGACTCTTATTTTGAAGCAGATGAGCATTGGAACTATGTGCAGGCAGCTGTAGAAGGCAGTTCTTTTTACAAATTGCCAAAACTACTTCAGTGGTTAACAGGCAATATCGGTTATCACCATGTCCATCATTTAAGTCCGAGGGTACCGAATTATCATTTGGAGCATGCACATGATCATAGTGAGCCGCTTCAAAATGTTCCAACCATCACTTTAAAAACAAGTATCGAGTCAATGAAATTTAGACTTTGGGATGAAGAAACGAAAGCATTCGTTACCTTTAAAGAAGCACGGCAATCTAAGAAGATACCGGCACCTGTCATTAAAGGAGACATTCTAAAGAAAAATGCATAATTGGTGCAAGCTCTTTCTTACACTAGAAGGAGCTTGTTGTCATTTACAGGATGCAACCATAAGTTGAATTTGATAAAGTAAAGAAAAAGAACGAAAACGAAAAAAGGTGGCACACGGATGAAAAAACAGTTTAAAATTCAAAAATTGCATGGGATTTCTCCCTATATATGGGCCATTTTTTTCATCCTGCCCTTCTATTTTATCCTTAAGACACCTTCGACTTTAGGTATTGTGATCGGCATTATTTTGAACGTCGTCTTTTTCGCTGTGTATCGTTTTGCCTTTGTCGCAAAAGGCTGGTCATTATATGTCTTTGGCCTTTTATTGATCGGTATTTCAACTGGTTATGTGATGCTCTACAGCTATATTTATTTCGCTTTTTGCATCGCCTATTTTAACGGACATATTAAACGAAAAGTCCCCTTTTATATCTTGTACTATATCCATCTGGCGAGTGCCGCCGTGGCAGTGAACTTTAGTTTGATCTTAAAAAAGGGCTGGTTTCTCACACAAATTCCTTTTGTGGTGATCACCCTGATTAGTGCCATTCTTCTTCCTCTCAGCGTTCGGAGCAGGAAGGAACGTGAACGGCTTGAGGAGAAATTAGAATATGCCAATGAACGGATTGCTGATCTTGTGAAGCTTGAAGAAAGACAGCGCATTGCACGCGACCTGCATGACACCCTTGGACAAAAGCTTTCTTTGATCGGTTTAAAAAGTGATCTTGCCCGTAAACTCGTGTATAAAGACCCTGAACAGGCTCGTGCCGAACTCAAAAGCGTCCAGCAAACCGCCAGAACGTCTCTCAATGAAGTGCGGAAGATTGTTTCCTCCATGAAAGGCATCCGAATTAAAGATGAAATGTCGAACATCGAGCAAATTCTCGAAGCAGCCGGAATTGAGTTGATCTATGATGAAAAGGAAGCACCGAAACACATCTCACTTCTGAACGAAAACATAGTGAGCATGTGCATCAAAGAGGCAGTGACAAATGTCGTCAAACATAGTGATGCGACTGTTTGTAAAATCACCATTCACCAAAAATCAAAGGAAGCCATCGTCACCGTTGAGGATGACGGAACATTTAAAGGCGACTATCCATCCTCTCAAACGAAGGGTCACGGCCTTTTAGGAATAAGAGAAAGATTAGAATTTGCAAATGGCCGCCTGCGCATTGAAACAAAAGACGGGACAAAGCTCATTATGAGCATTCCAAATGATTCAGCAGCAAAAGAAAAGGAGGGGATGAAATGATCAA
Source organism: Bacillus sp. FSL R5-0712 (assembly GCF_038593285.1). Lineage (NCBI taxonomy): Bacteria > Bacillati > Bacillota > Bacilli > Caryophanales > Bacillaceae > Bacillus > Bacillus sp. FSL R5-0712. Next base: position 2,682,975 of record NZ_CP151981.1, read on the forward strand.
CATCTTTATCGCAGAAGATCAGCAAATGCTGCTTGGTGCACTCGGTTCACTTCTCGATTTAGAAGACGATATGACGGTTGTTGGGAAAGGTACGAATGGCCAAGATGCCATCGATTTTGCCAAAACACACCCTGTTGATATTTGCTTAATGGATATTGAAATGCCGGGAAAAACCGGACTTGATGCAGCGGAAGAGCTTAAAGGATCAGATGTGAAAATCATCATTTTAACGACCTTTGCCCGCTCTGGTTATTTCCAAAGAGCGCTAAAAGCTGGCGTCAGCGGCTACATGCTGAAAGACAGCCCAAGCGAGGAGCTGGCAAGTGCCATTCGCAGTGTGATGAAAGGGAAAAAGGTGTACGCACCTGAATTGATGGAAGACTTATATAGTGACGAAAACCCTTTAACGGAGCGAGAGAAATCGGTTCTTGAACTTGTCGCAGACGGTAAAAACACAAAAGAAATTGCAAAAGAACTGAGCATTAAAAGCGGCACTGTCCGGAACTACATTTCCATTATTTTAGATAAGCTAGAAGTGAAAAACCGCATCGAAGCCATTACACGATCAAAAGAAAAAGGCTGGTTTAAATAAGAAAAAAGATCAGGACACATGCTGCCTTGATCTTTTTTTTATCGAAAATTCCCCCTTTATTTTTTATCACCAGCTATCAAAATGTCATTGACAACAGACCACAGTCCTATGATATGATATCCAAGTGATAATAATTATCATTATCACTAATACAACCAAATATACGGCTATGTGCCGATTTCAAAGGAGTCTACATTCATGAAGAAAATATTGTTCCCTCTGATGCTCATCTTTGTACTTGCATTGAGCGCATGTGGCAATAGCAGCAGCTCTTCCTCAAATAAAGGAAATCAATCAACATCATCAGACAAAATTACATATCAATCTGAAAATGGGCCTGTGAAGCTTCCAGCACATCCAAAACGTGTTGTTGTTCTTGGTTCTTACACAGGTAATGTCATGTCACTTGGTGTGAACCTCGTCGGCGTTGACTCTTGGTCCAAAAAGAACCCTCGCTTCCAAAAGGAATTAAAAAATGTGGAAGAAGTATCGGATGCCAATGTAGAGAAAATCATGAAGCTAAAGCCTGATGTCATCATTGGCTTAAGTAATACTAAAAATGTAGAAAAGCTCAAAAAAATCGCACCAACCGTTTTGTTTACGTATAACAAAGTGGATTACCTTCAGCAGCAAATTGAAATCGGTAAAGTATTAAACAAAGAAAAAGAAGCAACAGCTTGGGTAAAAGATTTTAAAAAACGCTCAGCTGAAGCGGGAAAAGAAATCAAAGCAAAAATCGGTAAAGATGCAACAGTTTCTGTCTTTGAAAGTGGCACAAAAGACCTTTACGTCTTTGGAGATGCATGGGGCCGCGGAACAGAAATTCTCTATCAAGCAATGAAACTGAAAATGCCTGAGAAAGTGAAAGAAAAAGCATTAAAAGCCGGCTACTATGCGGTTTCACAGGAAGTCATCCCTGAGTTTGCTGGAGACTATATGATCATTAGTAAAAATAGCGAAATGGACAATTCCTATCAAAACAGTGAAATTTACAAGTCCATCCCAGCTGTCAAAAAACATCGTGTGTATGAAGCCAATGCAGAGGAATTCTATTTTAATGACCCACTCACACTTGAATTCCAACTATCATTCTTTAAAAAGCACTTTTTAGGTAAATAAGCTGAAGCAAGGGACCTCTTCCCTTGCTTTTTTCTTGTCTGCTTCTAGCGGCAGAGCCTTTTTTCCGCTACAATGACAACAAGCGAATACAAAAAGTGTGGTGCTGATTTTGTTTAAGATTCTACTGATTGAAGATGATACAACCCTCTTCCAAGAAATCAAAGAACGTCTAGTCAACTGGTCCTATGATGTCTATGGGATTCAAGATTTTCATCAGGTGCTGCAGGAATTCACGTCTGTCCAGCCTGATCTCGTCATTATTGATATTCAGCTGCCAAAATACGATGGCTTTCACTGGTGCCGGATGATTCGGCATCATTCAAATGTTCCAATCATCTTCCTTTCCTCAAGAGACCACCCTGCTGATATGGTCATGTCGATGCAGCTCGGTGCTGATGATTTCGTGCAAAAGCCCTTCCATTTTGACGTGCTCATTGCCAAAATTAGTGCTGTTCTTCGCCGCGTGCATAATTATAATGCAGAACCGGCCAGCCTAAAAATGTGGTGCGGCGCTGCGATTGACCTAGAAAAAAACACCGTAACAAATGATCACGGTGAGGTTGAATTAACGAAAAATGAGTTATTTATTCTCAAGGAATTGATTCAGCATAAAAATCATATCGTCAGCCGGGAATCACTCATTCAAGCATTGTGGGAGGATGAACGATTTGTCAGTGACAATACACTGACTGTAAACGTCAACCGGCTCAGAAAAAAACTAGACGAGATCTCCCTTGGCGCCTTCATTGAGACAAAAGTGGGTCAAGGCTATCTTGCAAAGGAAAAGGATGATCAATGATGCTGCAGGCATTTCTAAAAGAACGAAGAAGCTGGATTCTTTTCTTTCTTAGTTTGCAGCTCCTCATTCTATTTGTTGCTTATTTGGATACGACCATTCCCATCGCTTCTCTTTTTTATATTGTGCTATTGTCTACGTTTCTCATGATTGTCTTTCTCTTTTTTCGATACCGAAAAGAAACAGCTTATTATGAGAGGTTGAAAGAATGGGATGATGACATTGAACATCAAATGCGGCTAGCCCCCACTTCCCCATTTGAGCACCTTATCCATGATGCGACGTCAGAGCAAATTGCACGCTACCGGCGGATGGCAGCAGATCAGAAAATCGCTCTTGAAGAAGAAAAAGATGAATTACTTTCTTGGATACATGAGGTCAAAACACCGCTGACAGCGATGCGCTTAATGATTGACCGCTTAACAGATCAGCCGCTGAAATCAAATATGACGTATGAGTGGCTCAGAATCCATTTATTACTCGATGCCCAGCTGCACCAAAGCAGAGTACGTCATATCGAAAATGATTTATTCATTGAAAAGCTGGACCTGCAAAGCATCATAACAAAAGAAATCAAAGCGCTCCAATCATGGTGTATGCAAAAAGGAATCGGCTTTGAGCTGACGCTGGAGGAACGCACCGTATTAAGTGATATAAAATGGTTATCCTTTATGATCAGACAGGTACTCACAAATGCAGTCAAATACAGCCATTCTTCCGATATTGTCATTGAAAGCAAGCAAATAAATGACCAAGTCATGCTGACGATCACAGATCAAGGCAGAGGAATTGATCCAAGAGACATCTCTCGTATTTTTGAAAAAGGCTTTACCTCAACTAAACATCACAATGACACCGCCTCAACAGGAATGGGGCTCTATTTAACGAAAAAAGGAGCAGACGCTCTTCATATCACGATCGAGGTCAACTCCACGATAGATCAAGGTACAACCTTCACCTTCATCTTTCCGAAAAAGAATGATTTTGTTCATATTGCGAGCATGTGAAAAGCAATCACAATCTCTTCGCGGCTGTCAAAACTTGCGCGAAGAGATTGTGGTGGCTTACTTAGGAAATACTCCCCGCTTCTCTGCGAAAAACATCTCCCATCTTTCTCCGTCTATAAATACTTAAGATCAGCCCAACAGCCATCATTTCTAGAAGAATATGTGAACCTCCATAGCTCATGAAAGGCATAGACACTCCAGGTAAAGGCAGAAAGCCAAAGTTTGTGAAGATGCTTAAGAGACATTTTGCTGCAAAAACAGCGGCTAAACCTGTCATGACCATTTTGCCATAAGCCATTTTCACTCGTTTTGCTGTATGAAATACTCTGTGAATAAAAATGACAAACAACAGAATCGCAATGAGCCCTGCCAACCAGCCAAATGAATAAATGATATATGTAAACATCCAATCCGTGTGAACTTCAGACATAGCATAAGGTGTGATCTGAAGCCCGTTTGAGCTGAATTCATGAATTCTATAAAAGAAAGGGTGCCCATCTGCTTGAAAAAGAGAAAATAATTCAACCATCACATATAAAATGCCTGTTGCTGTCAGCATAATGATTTGCCATAAACTTGCGCTAGACACATACATCACGGTTAAGCACATGACCAGACAGATAACAGTCGCAGGAAGAAAACCAATCGTACTGATTAAAATAATCGGTAAAGCCATAACCCCTACTCCAAACCAAGCTTTGTACGCATTCTCCCAATTCCAATTGTGGAAGATCCCTGCTAAAGAAATAGCTAGAAGAAAAGGCATAATCTCAGTCAAATTAATAGATACATCATTTATTTTTAAAAAAAGAACACCGTTCACTCTTGCCCCGAACATCATCGAAAAAATCAGCGTTCCGAGTGTCCCAATGTATAAATGCCAAGAGTATTTCAATAAGCGCCGATAATCGAATGAAAACAAACCAAACATAAGCACTAGACCAATTAGATAAAAGGCAAGACTTTTATAAAAAATGTTCATGTTTTGAAAATTTGTAAAATCTGAATGAAACTGCAAAAAGTACATCACAAACAGCCCGCAAAAACAAGTAGCTAACACTAGAAGAATCATTTTAAAATCGATTTGGGTTTTATGTGTTTCATGAAGCTGCATTCCGAGAATTTCCGCATCACCAATTTGGTTCAACGCTTGATCTACCGCCTCTTCTTCAGACACCCCAGCATTCATTGCTTCCTCTTTTAGCGTGTATAGATGATCCAGCAGCTCAAGCTTTACACTCGAATGAACATCTTTATTTTTAATTTGTTTACATACACTTTTGACATACTTCTCGAACTTTTTATCTAATCCCATGCGATTTTCTCTCCGTTCAATACGCCATCGACTGCATGTTTGAAAACGTTCCATTCTTCTTTCTTTTCCTGTATCAGTGCTTTCCCTTGCTCATTGATTTTGTAATACTTTCTTTTCCGGTTGCCATTCCCTTCGCCCCAGTAAGAAATAATAAATTCTTTCCCCTCTAAATTGTGCAATATAGGATAGATTGTTCCTTCTTTAAAGCTGAAAATCCCTTCCGACTTCGCCTCCAATTCTTTAATCATTTCATATCCATACATCGGTCTTTCATTTAATAAGCTTAATATAAGGGTAGCTGTACTTCCCTTTAGAAGCTCTTTACTCACTTTCATTCTTAGTTACCTCCAATACATAGATTTACTATGCATACATTTAATATGCATATCATACATGAATAAAATAACCATGTAAAGCTTCAAAACGCCACCATGACATGAAAAATCATAGAAGATTGATACATAAGAGTGAAAAACCAGATAAAATAAATAGGTAAAGAAAACTCACCTTACATAAGAAACGGGTTTACATAAAATTTGTTTAAAAAACAAGCATGTGACAACAATGTCACATGCTCGTCTGTTTTGTTCGCCAAATCGAAGGACGTCTGGCAGGCTTCTTTTTATACTAGAGATATCAATTAAAAGAAAAAGGGGTTCAGCAAATGAACATTTTAGAAGCTCGCAAAATTTATAAAAGCTATGGAAATAAATTCAACAAACAAGAGGTGCTGAGTGGTATTGATTTAACCATTGAAGCCGGGGAATTTGTCAGTATCATGGGGCCATCAGGCTCGGGGAAAACAACCCTTCTGAACGTATTGTCGTCTATCGATCATGTGTCCAGCGGATCCATTCGTATTGCAGATGCTGAGATGACGCAAATGAAGGATCAGCAGCTTGCTGAATTTAGAAAAAAGCAGCTTGGCTTTGTTTTTCAGGATTATAACTTACTTGATACACTCACGGTCAAAGAGAACATCCTCTTACCATTATCTATCTCCAAAACGCCGAAGAAAGAAGCTTTCGAACGTTTTCAACAGCTTGCGGAGGACATGGGCATTTATGAACTAAGAGACAAATATCCGAATGAGCTCTCTGGTGGACAAAAACAGCGGACATCTGCGGTTCGTGCCTTCATTCATGAACCGAGTCTTATTTTCGCGGATGAACCTACCGGAGCGCTTGATTCCAAATCTGCCTCTGATTTACTCAATAAACTGCAAGATTTCAATCGCAAACGAAAAGCGACCATTGTCATGGTGACACATGATCCTGTCGCAGCCAGCTATTCAAGACGCGTCATTTTTATCAAGGATGGACAGATTTATACACAGTTGAATAAAGGTGCTTTAGAGAGAAAGATGTTTTTCGAGGATATTATGAAAACGCAAGGTGTTTTAGGTGGTGTGAAGCATGAACATTAATCAGCTCATCTTCCGTAACTTGAAGAAAAATTTGAAGAATTACTATTTATATGTGTTTGCTCTCGTGTTTAGTGTGGCGCTCTATTTTTCTTTTGTCACCTTGCAGTACTCACCTGCACTTGATGATGTAAAAGGCTCCATTAAAGGCGGCGCTTCAATTAAAGCCGCTTCAGTTCTGCTCATTGCTATCGTCGGTATTTTCCTGCTATATGCGAATAGCATTTTTATTAAGCGCAGAGGAAAAGAAATAGGTCTCTTACAGCTCATTGGTATGACGAAACAAAAAATTGCCAGACTGCTCAATGCAGAAAACTTTATCCTATACGTGACCGCCATGGTTATCGGCATCATTGCCGGCTTTATCGGTTCAAAGCTGATGCTGATGGTGTTATTTAAAGTGACCGGTGTTAACGCCATCGCCAATCTGCATTTTTCAGGCATGGCTCTTTTGCAGACACTCATCGTCTTTTTCATCATCTATGGATTGATTATGTTAAGAAATAGATGGTTTATTAATAGACAGACGATTTTATCTTTGTTTAGAACCACATCTTCGACAGAACAGCGTGTGAAAAAAATCTCTGTGTTTGAAATCATCATTGGGGTTTTCGGTATTGTCTTGATCAGCTCAGGCTATTATATTTCTTCTAAGCTTTTTACCGGCTCATATACGTCCATGCTTGAGTTACTTTTAGCCATGATTTATATTCTAGCCTCTGTCATCATCGGTACCTTTCTTTTTTACAAAGGCTCTGTTTCTTTCATTGCCAATATCGTACGTAAAAGAAAAAATGGCTATCTCGCCATTCATGAAGTGTTATCTTTGTCATCCATTATGTTCCGGCTAAAATCAAATGCACTGCTTTTAACGATTATTACAACCGTATCTGCACTTGCCATCGGTTTGCTGGCTCTTAGCTACATTTCCTATTACTCAGCAGAAAAAACCGCTGAACAACAGATCCCATCACATTTCGTCATGGGCTCAGAGAAAGAAGCCAACACCTTCACTCGTGCACTTTCTGACAAACAAATTGCGTATGATCTAAAGCAGGTCAAAGTGATTCGAGCAAAATTTGATGCAAAAAAACTCATGGATATGGATGCAGAGTTAAAAAATATGAATAATGAACCAGGCATATTGACACTGCCTGTAATTAGTGAGAAAAACGCACCAAATATCCATGTGGAGAACAACGAAGTGATTTTAAGCGGCTACAGTGATATGTTAAAGAAATTCATGCCGATTAAAAGCTCAGGCGATGTGAAGCTTCTCATCAAGAAACCGCTCGATTTGAAAGTTTTGGATTTGAAAAAAGATTATCTCATTTCTAACAACTTCACTTTTGGGGGTCTGCCTGTTGCCGTCGTGAGTCAAGATGTTTTTGAGCAGCTTGATCAACAGAAGGATCCTAAGCTACAGCTCGACCAACAAAAAGGTCTGCAGCTTGATAAAAGCCAATATATAGCAGTCAACATAAAAGATAATAAAAATCTTGAACAAGCAAATAGTGTGTTTACCTCTTTAAAACTAGGTGACAACAGCATGTCTCAATTGGCTTCAGCTCAACAGCAAAAGCAAACAATAGGACTGATGATGTTTGTCGTCGGATTTTTAGGTCTCAGCTTCCTTGTCACATCAGGCTGTATTTTATACTTTAAACAAATGAATGAAAGTGAAGAGGAACAAAGCTCTTACACGATCTTACGAAAACTTGGTTTTACAGAGAAAGATCTGTTAAAAGGTATTCGGCTTAAACAGCTATTTAACTTTGGGATTCCGCTCATTGTCGGGTTGCTGCACAGCTACTTTGCAGTACAGTCAGGCTGGTTTTTCTTCGGTGGTGAACTGTGGACACCAATGCTCATCGTCATGTCGATTTATACGGTGTTATATTCTATTTTCGGATTCCTATCTGTCCAATATTATAAAATGGTCATTAAAGAATCCTTGTAATCTCATCCCCATAGGCAGCTACCTATGGGGATTATTTGTTTATGATGGCGTTGATTCAAACTTGTGCGATAGAATATGATCTCTTGCCGCATAAGCTTTTCGTTTGACCTCTTCTAGGTTCACACCGACAAGCTTTCCGTTTTGTTTCACTGCTTTTCCAGCAACGTAAACAGAATCAACATTTGAAGGATGTGCCGTTTGGACAACCGCTCCAGCTGGATCTGACATCGGAAGAAGATTCATGCTTGTCCGATCGATCAGAATGAAATCAGCTTCTTTCCCAGGTGTAAGTGACCCAATTTTATGATCAAGCTGTAATGCACGTGCACCATTGATCGTCGCAGCCTCAAGCATTTGATAAGCAGACAGCCCAAGTTCAGGCCCCGGCATGATCCCATCCATTAACAACGATTGATTTTGGATCGCGCGCTCTGCTTGAAGCCCGAATTTCATTTGGGCAAACAAATCTCCCCCTGTCGCAGTCACTACATCTACACCGAGCGTTGGAAGAACACCTTGTTCAATTGCCAGTCCTGTGACAGGATAACCGTGACCCATCATCATTTCAATTTCAGGTGTAATGGATATGGAGCTTCCGCTGTCTGCCAGCATCTTCATTTGATCCGCATCGATGGCATTGATATGCACCATATTCAAATCCGGCCCGAGTAACCGTGCTTTGTGAAGCCGCTCAATCGATCGATCCTCCGCTCCCCAATTCCCAAAGCCAATGTGCATACTGCATAGAGTATCTAAAGACCGGGCTGTTTCAATTTCAAATACCGACGTCTCCCATGAAGAAAACTCTGGACCACGAATCGCAAGTCCCATTGTTAAAAGCTGATCTGATGATTGAAAATGCGCTTTTTTCACACGTGCTGCGTCCTCCATATTGGTGAGCGTACTTTCCCTATCCCAATATTCAGCATCTCCAGAGGAACCAAAAGCAAAAACAGCTCGTATGCCCGCATCTTTTAATCCTCCAATAAGCTCTTCTGTATGATCCAATGAATTGATCATCGTCCAGTCTAAAAACGTGGTCACACCTGCATCTAAAGCCTCTAATGCCCCTAAATAATTGGCAATTCGATCGTCGGATGGGCGTCTCATCGCTCCATAGTTGCCATAATAGATTTTGCTCAAATATGTCTGCAAAGACCAATCTGTCCCTATGCCCCGGATGACAGACTGCCACACATGCCGATGTGTATCTACAAGACCTGGCATGATGACCATATCAGATGCATCAACGATGTCAGCATCACTTACTTCAATTGAAGGTCCTACTTCTAAAATGTATTTCCCTTCAATTAATAAATCTCCCCTTTCAAGAAAACCTACAGATGGATCCAGTGTTAAGAGAGCTGCATCTTTAAACAATGTTTTCTTCATCCATATCCCCCTTTTCAAATGACGAGGATGAGTCCCTCGCCTCAATGTCATTTTAAAACAGAACAGGATCAAATTAGAAGAAAAGTGACTTATCAAAATATATTAAGAGCTGAAGTTTCTGAAATAGTTGTATGTGCGCTTTAATTTGATGTCATGCTTCCCTTTTGGACTTTCCATCATCCCAAACTCAAAGAACTTCACAGGTTTGATACCGACATATTGTAAGAGAGCTCGTTTCATTAACATCTTGTGCGCATTTTGTAAAAAGAACAAAGGGTAGTTTGTTGGTCCTTGCATTGTTGATACACAAACGGCGCTTTTCCCTTTTAATAATCCTTCTGGCAGCAGACCGCCTGTTTGGCGATAGGCGAAATTCGCAGCAAACATGCGGTCAATAAAGCCAAGGAGCATAGCTGGCGGCCGCCCCCACCAAATGGGATAAACGAACACGATCTTGTCCGCCCACTTGATCTTATCCTGATACACCTGAATATCAGGGTCCTTATGCATATCACGTCTTTTTTTCTCTTCATTAAAAACAAGCACAGGATTAAATTTGTCTTGATATAAATCGATGATTTTCACTTCTTGAACGATTGGATTTTCTTCGCTGCCTCTAACAATTTCTTTAAAAAAAGCACCATTTAAACTATTGTGATGAGGGTGAGTATAAATAATGAGTACATTCATCTTTTTCTCCTTTAGTTATCATTTGATAATAAAAGGATATACCTCAATCGATTAGTTGTCAAATGATAATTGTTTTTTGATAATAAATTTGATATGTTACATAGGAGGTGATCATCATGCAACATCCACATTTCTTCAAGGAATTCGTCGCATTTGCGTCTACTTTTTCAGAGTTAAAACATGACTTGATGAGCAAAGTCAAACCACCAGAATTAACACCCTTACAATATTTGATTTTAGAGCAGCTAGCGGTCAGCGAACCGCTTACCCCTAGTGAAATCGCAGACTGCCAGCATATGTCTCTTCCAAATGTCAGCAGAGAACTGAAAAAACTGCACGAAAAACAATTCATTGATAGAGAAGAAGACTGTAATGACAAACGAAAGCATGTCATTATGCTATCTGGCAAAGGCCGTGCCTGTATGAACGAAGCCTTCCAGCATATCGAAAGGATGCTAATAGACAGCCTATCTCCCTCAGACATAGAACAAATCGATGATATCGTACAAGCTCTCCGTCTATTAAATCAAACGATCTTCAAAAAATGACCCAATCCTGCATGAGCGCTGCGCTCATGCAGGATTGGGTTGCTGCACTTCCAACATGTACAAAAAAAGCGCTGGATCATTACGTCCAAACGCTTCTTTGTTTCATTCTCTATGTACCTTTACACAATCAATTGATACGCAATGTATAATGCAACCAGCCAGATCATGACCGCCGAAGCTTTATTGATACGGTTCATCCACTTGCCGTTTGTATCTAACTTTCCTAACATCTTCCCTAAAAGGGCGAGCCCAATAAACCATAACCAGGACACGATGATACAGGCAAGTGTAAACGCCAGCTTTTCTGTCCCGCTATATTGCAGCGAATTCGTACCAATGACACCTATCGTATCGAGAATCGCGTGGGGATTTAAGAGAGAAACTGAACAAGCAAATACAATTTGTTTTCTTGCAGGCATTAATTTCTGCTTCTCTTGATCACCTGATGATGAGCTTGTGTTCCATACAGACCATCCCATATACACTAAAAAGCAGAAACCAATGATATAAAGACCGATTTGCAGCACAGGAATGGTAAACACCACAACAGAAACCCCTATGACAGCTAAAGCAATTAAAAGTGTGTCACAAAGAGCAGCCGTGATGACGACAGGCAATGCTCGATAAAAACGAGGCTGCAGCGCTCCTTGTTGAAATACAAATACATTTTGTGCGCCCAAAGGTAAAATGAGACCAAAGGCAAGTACAATTCCATGAATGATCGCAATGGACATCTACTAACATTCTCCTTTTTCAGAAATTCCTACATATTTTAACACAAAGTATCCTGCCTGCTTTCAATGAATTTCATTTTCCATACAAAAAAAGCGCTGGATGTTTCCATCCAAACGCTTCTCACTTCTTTATTATTTACCTTTTCGTGCAAGCTCTCTTTCTCTCAGCTCTACACGGCGGATTTTCGCTGACGGAGTTTTTGGCAGTTCGTCAATGAATTCGATTTCTCTTGGGTATTTGTACGGTGCTGTTGTGTTTTTCACATGTGTTTGCAGCTCTTTGATCAATTCATCACTTTGCGCAGTTCCATCACGAAGGACGACGTATGCTTTGACGATTGATCCTCTGATTTCATCTGGGCTCGCCACAACTGCACATTCCTTCACTGCTGGATGCTTGATCAGTGCATCTTCTACTTCAAACGGTCCGATCGTATAGCCTGAGCTGACAATGATGTCATCTCTGCGGCTTTCAAACCAGAAGTACCCATCTTCGTCTTTTTTCGCGCGGTCACCCGTAATGAAGTAATTTCCTCGGCGCTGCGCCTTTGTACGCTCTTCGTCTTTATAGTATTCCTTAAATAAAGCCGGTGTTTCGAGATGGACCGCAATGTCTCCAATTTCTCCAGGTGCGCAGACGTTTCCGTCCTCATCAATGATATCTACTTCGTTGCCAGGGGTTGGTTTCCCCATACTGCCTGGCTTGATATCCATCCCTTTTAGCACCCCTACGAGCAGTGTGCTTTCTGTTTGGCCATAGCCGTCTCGTACTTCTATATCGAAATGCTTTTTGAATGTATCAATGACTTCACGGTTCAATGGCTCTCCCGCAGAAACAGCACTATGCAGCTTCGGCAGCGCGTACTGACTCAAATCATCTACTTTTGCCATAAAGCGATATTCTGTCGGTGTACAGCATAGGACATTGATTTCATTTTTTTGAAGCAGCTCTAAGTATGTATTTGGATTGAATTTTCCTCCATACACAAAGCCTTCTGCTCCACTTCCTAACACAGATAAGAGGGGGCTCCACACCCATTTTTGCCAGCCTGGTCCTGCTGTCGCCCATACTTTATCTCCTTCATTAATGGAGAGCCATGCTTTGGCAGCTGTGCGTAAATGTGCATACGCCCATCCGTGTGTATGAACAACCCCTTTTGGGTTCCCTGTTGTACCTGATGTATAGGATAAAAACGCCATGTCTGTGCGCTTTGTATCAGCCAATTCAAGTTCGTTTGATTGCTCTTCCTTTTGCGCTAGAATGTTTGTCCAGCCATGATCGTTTTCACCGATTGAGAATGTTTTAAAATCGTTTGGCTTTTTGGTTCCGTCGAACGATTGAATGAATGAAGAGTAAACGATCGCTCCCTTTGCTTCTGCATGTTCAATTCGGTAATCTAAATCTTTCGCACGCAGCATTTCAGAACAAGGAATCACGACCATTCCTGTTTTTAAAATCGCTAAATAAATGCTGTATGCCTCGAGCATGCGCGGCACCATCACAATGATTTTATCGCCTTTTTTGAAGCCTGCATTTAATAAAACATGTCCAATTTTATTTGCTTCTTCCACTAATGCTGCATATGTCACATGCGCTTCGTGGCCATTCCCGTCCTGCCAGTGCAGGGCCATTTTCTCCTTGTCATGACTGAACGCTTCAATCTCACTGACTAAGTTATATTGTTCTGGTGCAATTAAGTCTTCTCTTTTCATGGTACAGCTCCTTTTAGCCTCTTTCTTATGAAACGAAACATGTTTCAATTTACCTATTCTAACACTCATAACTGAAAAATGCTTGGATTAGGACCTACTCCTAGTATTATGCCATAATTTTTTAAATCCGTCTCCTTTTTTAAAAATATTCTAACTATTTATATGTACAAAAAGAAAAGAGCGGGAATGATCCCGCTCATAAGCCATAGCTTTTTAATTGTGTGTCTTAGAAAGATCCGCCACCCATATGTTGTTGAGCGTAAGATACAAGACGCTTAGTGATTTCTCCACCAACTGATCCGTTAGCGCGAGATGTTGTTTCTGCACCAAGGTTTACACCAAATTCAGAAGCGATTTCGTACTTCATTTGGTCGATAGCTTGTGCAGCGCCTGGTACTAGTAATTGGTTAGAACTGCTTTGTCTGTTTTGTTGAGCCATGTGTTCTCACCTCCTTGTGAATATAGAATGTGTAGAAACACATGACTTCATGCGATTGATTTTATGGTAATTATTATGAAATTTTCGTTTTAGAATAAATCAGCGAATTCGTCTGCCGCTTTCTTTTCATTTGTCACAATCATCGTTTCAATTTGCTCTACTGCCTCGTCCAGCATCGGCTCGAAATCAGCAAAGCTTTCGTAGCGTTCTACCTTCTCAAGCTTTGGTTTTGTTTTAGGGGACGGCGGCGTAAAGATCGTACAGCAATCCTCAAAAGGCTGAATGCTTGTATCGTATGTGCCAATTCTTCTTGCTTCATCAATAATGTCATTTTTATCGACAGCTATGAGCGGGCGGATGATTGGTGTATTGGTCACATGATTAATGGCATACATGCTTTCAAGTGTCTGACTTGCCACTTGACCAAGGCTTTCACCGGTAATAATCGCAAGGGCATCACGCTTTTCTCTTATTTTGTCAGCTATTTTCAGCATCATTCTTCTTGTTGATGTCATCGTATAGTTTTCAGGTACTTGTTTGTGGATCAGTTCTTGAATTTTTGTAAATGGTACAATGTGAAGCTTTACTTCGCCTCCATATGCTGCCAGGCATTCTGCAAGATCAATGACCTTTTGTTTTGCACGTTCACTTGTATACGGAGGGCTAAAGAAATGCACAGCTTCAATTTGAATTCCGCGTTTCATTGCTTGATAGCCGGCAACTGGGCTGTCAAAGCCGCCTGAAAGCATGAGCATTGCTCTTCCGCTAGAACCAACCGGCAGTCCGCCTGCACCTTTGACATCTTTAAATGTAATGTATGTTGCGTGCTCTCTGATTTCAATGCGTAAATGCACATCCGGCTGTTTCACATTGACCGTTAAGTTTTCCGTATTCCTTAGAACATGTCCGCCAATTTCGCGGTTCATTTCATTTGAATCAAGTTCAAATTGTTTATAAGAGCGTTTCGTTGAGACTTTAAATGTATTCCCCTGTTCATACACTTCCTGTACCGCTGTTAGTGCCGCATTTTTAATCGCATCTAGATTCGTTTCACATTTAACCGCAAGACTAAAACTCTGAATGCCAAATACACTTTTGAGCTGTTCTGAAATCAGATCAGGGTCTTCTCCGTTCAGCATAATCGTGATACGGTCTCTATCAGATGCATACTTTAATGCTTCAAAATCCTTTAAGACGTACCGAATGTGCTGTCTTAGTTTTTCAATGAATTTCTTTCTATTCTTCCCTTTTGTTGAGATCTCACCAAAACGGACTAAAATATGATCATATTTCATGCTGTTATCTCATTCCTTTTAATTTTTTCACACTTTGTGCGATCGATGTGATGATTTGCGGCGTTAGCTCTGGTCCTTGTCCATACGTCAAGCTGATTCTCATACTGCTTTTGGCTACTTCTTCTGGTTTTCCCATTGCCAGCAGTACACGGCTCGGCTCTTTTTTCTTGGCTGAGCAGGCAGAGGTTGTAGAAACATATATGCCTTCTTTTTCAAGCATATGGAGGAGGACTTCGATTTGAATACCCGGCACTGAAAAATTCACAATGTGCGGCGCACTTTGCTCCCTCGGTGTATTCATCACAATACCTTCTATCTCTCCAAGCTGTTTTTGCAGCTGCGTTTTTAAGTTCAGCATCTCATTATGATACTTGTCAAGCTGTTCAAATGATTGTTTCATGGCTTTTGCTAAGCTGACAGCTCCAGCAGGGTTTTCAGTACCTGAACGAAGCCCTAATTCCTGCTCTCCTCCAGTAATGAAAGGGGCGAGAGTAACATCTTTCTTTAAAAAGAGTGCTCCTGTGCCTTTTAATCCATGAATTTTATGGCCTGACATCGTCAAAAGGTCTACATCCAGCTGTTTATTGAGTACGACCTTGCACATTCCCTGCACCCCGTCGACATGAAAAAGTGCGTTTTCGGCATACTCACGAATGATACCAGCAGCCTCTTCAATCGGCTGGATAGCACCGGTTTCGTTATTGACGTGCATCATGCTGACAAGCACTGTATCAGGGCGAAGCACTTCTTTTAAATGAGTCATATCTGCATGGCCATGCTCATTTACTTGAATATAGGAGATGTCAAAGCCAAATAACGCCTTCAGCTGTTCAAACGATTCAATAACAGAAGGATGCTCTATTTCTGTGGTCACAATATGCTTGCCCCGGTTCATTTTGGCAAGTGCTGCTCCTTTAATGGCGATGTTATTCGCTTCTGTTGCACCAGACGTAAAAATAATCTCATATTGTTTCAAGCCCGTGTAGTGAAGCATTTGTTTTCTCGTTTCATTTAACAGCCGGCTTGCATCTATTCCGAGCTGATGAAGCGAAGATGGATTTCCAAAATAACGTTCACTCACTTGCTGATATACTTGTAAAACCTCAGGGTACGGTTTTGTGGTTGCACTATTATCAAGATACATCATTGCGAAACTCCTTATCCTCTTGCGTTTAACTAATATGATCCGAATTCCTTTTTTTTCAATATAAAGCGGTATATTGACAACCTCATCAATTCACTATATCATGCATAGTGCCATTGTCATATTTTTTCCTAAATTAACAGAATATTTAAACATGGCGGAAAAATAAAATAATAGGGGGATAACCTTATGAAAAATAAGTTAAGTCAAACAGACACATTAGCCATCGGCTTAATGTTGTTTGCACTCTTTTTCGGCGCAGGCAATATGATATTCCCTCCTGTACTTGGACAGTACGCAGGTGAAAACGTATGGCTTGCGATCGGTGGATTTTTACTGACCGGAGTTGGGCTTCCACTCTTAGGTGTCATCGCCGTTGCCCTGACAGGAACTGGTGCAAAGGGGCTTGCTGACAAAGCTCATCCTACATTCGGTACCATTTTCACTGTCATTTTATATTTATCCATTGGGCCTTTCTTTGCGATCCCTCGTACTGGAACGGTTTCTTATGAAATTGGGCTGGCGCCGTTTCTGTCTGAAGCGCAGTCTGAATCATGGATTCCATTATTCTTGTTTTCGATTGCTTTTTTCGGCATTACCTATGCTCTTGCTTTAAATCCATCGAAGCTTGTTGACCGAATCGGTAAAATTTTAACACCAATTTTACTCGCTGTCATTGCTTTAATTGTGATCAAAGCGATCGCGACACCAATGGGTGGAATTGGGAGTCCGCATCCAACTTATGAAGGAAGCCCGCTGTTTACCGGCTTTTTAGAAGGCTACAAAACGATGGATGCTCTTGCTTCAATCGTTTTCGGAATTGTCGTTGTCACGGCTGTGAAAGAGCGCGGTATGACAGAACGTAAATCGATTGCCGCAGCCTGTATTAAAGCTGGGCTTGTCGCAGCTGCTGGACTAGCTCTTGTGTACATATCACTCGCTTATGTCGGAGCATCAAGTCCTGAGGCAACAGGTATGGTCGGGGCAAATGAAGGTGGAAAACTCCTTTCGCTTGCGGCGAACTTTTTATTTGGTTCTGCTGGTAATATTGTGCTAGGGGCTGCGATTTTATTTGCCTGTTTGACCACAAGTATTGGCCTGGTTTCATCCTGCGGGGAATATTTTTCTTCACTATTTCCACGCTTTTCTTATCGCACTGTTGTTTTAGTTGTATCTTTATTCAGTACATTTGTGGCAAACCTTGGACTGGCACAAATTATTTCGCTCTCTGTTCCGGTTCTTGTTGCGATTTATCCGTTAGCCATCGTGATCATTCTCTTATCTTTTCTTGATCGCTGGATCAACGGAAGACGGATTATTTATATCGCTTCACTCATTTTTACAGGTATCTTTGCCGTCATCGACGGGTTAGTGGCAGCAAAGATTCCTCTTGGCGGTTTAAATGAAATTTTAGAAGCTACTGTTCCTTTATACAAACTTGGGATCGGCTGGGCTATCCCTGCCGTACTTGGAGCCATTATTGGTCTTCTTATTTCTTTGTTTACGAGCCCACCTAAACAGCCTGCTTAATCAAGCATCAATTCAAAAAACATCCCCTTCATAGGAGAAGGGGATGTTTTTGATTGTTCTTCATATACTAAAATAGAAAAATTCATGACTTTTGTATGAAAACACATGTTGACATCAGGCGTACATCCTTTATAATTAGTGAATGTTAATGATGAACCGTTTTAGCAGCTAATTAACAGAATATTTCAACATAATATTGGAGGCTTTATATTCAATGAAGGCAACATTGTCGACGAAAGATACGATTATTATAGGTTTTATGTTATTTGCTTTATTCTTCGGCGCCGGAAATATGATTTATCCGCCAGAGCTTGGGCAATATGCCGGAACAAATGTCTGGAAAGCAATGGGCGGATTTTTATTAACAGGTGTCGGTTTACCTCTACTCGGGATTATTGCGATTGCTTTAACAGGGCGTGATGCAAAAGGACTTGCAGATAAGGCTCACCCAGTGTTTGGAACAGCATTCACCGTCATTTTATATTTATCCATTGGGCCGCTTTTCGCTATTCCGCGTACAGGAACAGTTTCGTATGAGATTGGGGCATTACCATTTTTATCAAGTGTGCCAGCTTGGCTGTCCCTTCTTTTATTTACACTCGTCTTTTTCGGTATTACGTATTATCTTGCTTTAAATCCAACGAAAATCGTGGATCGTGTAGGGAAAATATTAACACCGATTAAATTTACGATCATTTTTATTATCATTGTCAAAGCCATTTTGACACCGATGGGCGTCATTGGTACACCAGATGTATCTTATAGCAACGGATCGTTTTTCAAAGGATTTTTAGAGGGCTATAAAACGATGGATGCTCTTGCTTCTATTGTATTTGGAATTGTTGTCATCAACGCGATTAAAGGACGCGGTGTGACAAGTAAAAAGGCACTGGCTTCTGCTTGTATCAAAGCGGGTTTGATTGCAGCTGCTGGATTAACCTTCGTTTACCTGTCACTTGCGTATCTGGGTGCTTCTAGTACACATGCCATTGGATTCGTTGGAGATGGAAGCAAAATCTTAGCTCAGTCTTCTCAGTTCCTTTTCGGCAGTCTAGGAAATATTGTGTTAGGAGCTGCCATCACAGTCGCTTGTTTAACAACAAGTATCGGTCTTGTCACATCATGCGGAGAGTATTTCTCAAAGTTACTTCCTAAGCTTTCTTATAAAATGGTCGTGACACTTGTTACATTGTTTAGTTTCATTATTTCTAACTTTGGACTTGCTCATATTGTTGCTTTCTCTGTTCCAGTCTTAACAGCGATTTATCCGCTGGCGATTGTGATCATCGTTTTATCACTTGCTGATAAATGGCTTGGACATAGAAGACCTGTATATGTCCTCTCGTTAATTTTGACAGGGTGCGTGAGCTTATTTGACGGCTTAGCAGCAGCAAAGCTTCCAATCGGTCCAGTAAAAGACATTTTCCAAACAGTGCTGCCTTTTTATGACCTTGGCATTGGCTGGCTTGTCCCTGCGATACTTGGAGTCGCCATTGGGTTCGTGATCTCCCTTTTCACTTCTTCTGCTTCAGAAGAACGTCAGAAGCAGGCATCATAATACAAAAAAAGCTGAAGTCCTATCAATGGACTTCAGCTTTTTTATTGATGCTGATATTCTTTTTCGTGCTGAGCTAATAGCTTCTGAACGGCTCCAGGTGATGCTTTTTCAACAGCTGATGCTGCTACATCAAATGAACCGTTATAATCATACGCATAAAATCTTCGCTCTGCCTCTTTTAATTGTTCTGAAAGAATATGATTTTGGCTTCTAAAACGATTGCCATATTGAATGATTCGTTCAATTTGATCCACTTTTGTGAGCATTTCTTCCGTCTCATTCACAACATGTCTCACTGTGTCAGAGGCTTCTTTTAATTGCCCATTCACAGCTGGCATGTTGAGCGGCAGGTTCTCCAGCTGCTCGTGCACTTGCTGAATCATCTCCTGCGCTTTTTCAGCCTGCTCTTTCATGTCAGCAGGTACACCTGGAATATTGCTTTTTTGCAGCTGACGCACTGTATCTGTCAGCATCGTTTTGAGCTCAGCCAGTGTTTCTCTCGCTTGCAGCTCTTCTTTTCTTAATGATTGAAGATGATCCTTAAATGTATCATGCAATGCTTTTGCATCATCGATAAAGGTCTCAAGCTGATTGATTTCATTCATTAATAGGGAATATGCGACATGATCACGATCAAGCTTCTCGCGAATTTGTTTCATGAGCTTTTCAATTTCTTCTAAGCGTTTTTCGAACGCCTTCTGCTGATCAAGCTCTCCGGCTGTCAGTTTGTAGCTTTCTTTTACAAGAGCTGTTTCTGCCTTTGTTTGGGTGTGATCCTGCTCTAGCTTTTCAAACGCTTCCGTCAGCTCAGGCATTTTGCTTTTGATTTCCTGACCTGCTTCTACTTCCGCTTCCAGCTGATCATACAGCGTCTGAATGGCATCATCAATCATTTGGAGAATGCTTGATGCCTCATCCAGATTGAGTTCATCAATCAGCAGTTTTTCCGCACGGGTCAGCTGTTTGTTTAAATTCTCAAGCTCTTTAGTGATCTGGATGTGCTCGAGCTTGTAGCCTTTGTCTGTCATTTCTTTATATCCGTCTTTCAGCTTCGTCAGCTGGCCTGGTACGGTTTGTTTGCAGTCTGCAATGAGCTTCGGTACATCATTGATATACAGCTGAAGCTGATCGAGTCTGCGGTCTTGCTCAAGCAAAATCTTTCTTGCTTTCATATAGTTGCCGTTTTCTGTCTCTTCCTCGTACTGCTTGATCCCTTCCCAGGCTTCATCTAAATCCTGCTCCATTTTGTCATAAAGGGTGCCATATAAATGGCTGTACGCAAGCAGATTTTTTCGAACTGTTTGATATTGTTCTTTGACCTTTTCAATGTCCTTGCGATTCTGCTCCTCGCTTGTGACAAGGTCTGCAATCTCTTTTAAAATGTCTTCAATGTTCGAATCAGCAGCACTCAGCAAGTCCTCAATGTGCGTAAGAACCTGCTTGGCTTTGGAGAATCGATATTTATCAGAATACTCTTCTGCATCATATAATAGCTCCTCTACCTTTGGAAGATGGGCTGTGACGATATCGTCCCACTCTGCACGCCATCTTTCAAAAAATTGCTCTGTTTCTCCGGTCATTTTTAAATGTTTGATCTTTGAAATTTCTTCTACAATTGATCTGTTTAAAATTTCAATTTTCCATGCTTCCAATCGGTCAATCTCTTTATATATATTTTTTCGCAGGAAATAACCGACTGAAAACAAAGCAAGCAAAATGACAATTAAACCGATGATTAACTCCATAATGAGCCCCCTTGTTGTGATCTAAGTGATGTCAGGGTAAAAGTGTCCCGAGTAGACCTGAGAACCCTTTCGTGTCCGCTTTGCATTTGTTTTTTTATAAGCAGGATCGTATGTTTTCCAATACCATCCATTCACGGTTTTATGTATGTTTTTTCAAGAAAGTATTTGTGCGCTTTCTATCATTTGATCACACGTATCAATGTGACCTGCTTTTATGTATGCGGAAGCTGTCGTTTTCATTGTTATTATGATACCATGTAACCAGCATTTTTGGTCATGATTTTTCATTATTTTCGCTGATAAACATCACGTTTTTCAAAATATCGACAAGAGGTGACGACATGCTGAAACAAGATGCACATCTACATACACCGTTTTGCCCGCACGGCTCGCTTGATCCTTTTCATTCTTATATTGAAAAAGCCATCAAAAAGGGATTTGATTCCATAACCTTTACCGAGCATGCCCCGCTGCCTCCATCGTTTCAAGATCCAACACCTGAGCAGGATAGTGCCATGAAGCTCCAAGACCTTGAAGCGTATATCACGAAACTGGCTCAGCTGAAACACGAATACAAAGGACAATTAATAGTAAAAACTGGACTTGAGGTTGACTTTATCAAAGAGTATGAAGAGGAAACAAGAACCTTTTTAGACTGCTACGGTCCAGAACTAGACGACGCCATTTTATCTGTTCACTTTCTTCCTGCTGGCGATGATTATATTTGCCTTGATTTTGACGAGCATGCCTTCCAGCAGCTAATAAGCATCTATGGCAGCATCGAACAGGTCTATCAAAGCTACTATGACCAAATTCATTCTTCTATTCTATCATCTTTAGGCCAATATAAGCCAAAGAGAATCGGTCATATCACCCTTGTCCAGAAATTCAAACAGCTTTTTCCATATGAAATGTCACCTGAACTTTGTCAAAAGGTCACCCTTTGCCTTGAAGAAACGGCAAAAAAAGGCATGTCCTTAGATTTTAATACATCAGGTCTTCGTAAAACATATGCCAGAAGTATCTATTTAGATCAATGGATGATTGACCTTGCAAAAAAGAAAAAAATTCCGCTCATATTCGGCTCTGATGCCCATCAAGCGGAAGATCTCGGATATGCGTATGATCAATTCGAGGACATCATGAGGTTTAGATGAGAATCTAGTGCCGGCTCTTTTGGTTCTAACAGATAATGAAGCGAGCGGCTCAGCTCCTTAAAGTACATTTGATAGAAATACGGCTCACTTGGGTTCAAATAAAGCACCTCTGTTAAATATTGCGGCTGTAAATATGGCATCATGAGAAGTGATTTTAGCTGAATCATAAAGGATGCGAGTGACAGCTGCTCACAAATTACATGGGTGCTTTTTCCTTTTTCAATGATAAGCTGAAACAAATACTTTTCTTTTGTTAAATATGTCGACATGATTTCTCTGATGAGTGTCGAATCAATTGTCACCTCCCGATAAACGAAACGGGTTAATTGACGGTGCTTGTGCTGATAAGATAAAATATCAAAAACCACATGTAGTAAGCATTCTTTTGCATGACGGGTTTCCATGTGATGGAGATGTGATTCAATCATGTGAATGTAGCCTTCATAAAAATCGGATACGAGCTGCTCAAGCAGCCCTCCTTTTCCTTGAAAGTAATAAGAAATGTGGGCAACGTTGACGTTTGCTTCCTTCGCAATCTCACGGACAGAGGTTCCAGAAAATCCTTTTTGGTTAAAAAGTCTGATGGCAGCATCCATAATACGATCTTTTGTCTGCACGGTTGTTGATGTTTTCATCCGCTCACCCCTCTTCATGTGTACATACTTCAAGATGAAGGCGGAAGTTCCTTTTACAATTGCTCGACAAATCCCACATGCGAGACGCAAGTTATGTATTTTTAAGATAGAAAGTAGGAGATTTTCATGTTTCATGTCGAAAAACAGTCTGGCGATCCTTCAAAAGACTATCAATTGCTTGTCAAACAGGTTGAAGCCATTACAGATGGTGAACCTGATCTGATTGCCAACTTGGCAAATGCAGCTGCGCTACTCTATCACTCACTTCCTGAAGTCAATTGGGCAGGCTTTTATTTAGCAAAGGGCGGCGAGCTTGTGCTTGGACCATTTAACGGACTGCCTGCATGTGTGCGCATCCCTTCTGGAAAAGGCGTTTGCGGTACAGCCTTTGCGACAGGTGAAGTGCAGCGTATCGCTGATGTCCATGCATTCCCTGGACATATTGCCTGTGATGCCGCATCGCAATCTGAAATAGTCATTCCGCTCAAGGTCAATGGACAGATCATTGGAGTGCTCGATATTGACAGCCCTGTGAAAGACCGCTTCAGTGAAGTAGATGAGACCTATCTTATTCAATTTACAGACATTCTCCAACAGGCGTTATCTGTCTCTACGGATGCGTAATCATTTTGAAAAAGCAGACACATTGTCTGCTTTTTTATGTTTCTTTATATAATGGAGAACGTCACCTCTGCCTCTAAATAGGTTGACTTCTCCTACCCAGCGTCATATAATAGAGTTTGTGTGAAATATGGCAGCCTTTTTGTTCGGCTTTTTTGTATCATTTTGTTCCTTCTATATTATGAAGGTGCATCTTGTAACTCCCTGCTGCTGGAGCGAGGATGCATGAAAACATAATGACGAAAAAGAGGAAGAACAGACGGTTTTTATTTTTCACAAATAAAAACAATAAGGAGGAGTCACATTATGGCTCGCTATACAGGTCCAAGTTGGAAGATTTCCCGCCGTTTAGGCATTTCATTAAGCGGAACAGGTAAGGAACTTGAAAAACGCCCTTACGCTCCAGGCCCACATGGTCCAGGACAACGCAAAAAACTATCTGAATACGGTTTACAATTACAAGAGAAGCAAAAGCTTCGTCACATGTACGGTGTCAACGAACGTCAATTCCGTACACTATATGACAAAGCTGCTAAACTTCCTGGTAAACAAGGTGAAAACTTCATGATCCTTCTTGAAACTCGCCTTGACAACCTAGTATACCGTCTTGGCCTTGCTCGTACTCGCCGCCAAGCTCGTCAGCTAGTAAACCATGGTCACATCCTTGTTGATGGAAGCCGTGTAGACATCCCATCTTTCTCTGTGAAACCAGGTCAAACGATTGCTCTTCGTGAGAAATCTCAAAACCTTGCAGTAGTGAAAGAATCAGTTGAAGTAAACAACTTCGTTCCTGAATACCTTTCTTTCGATGCTGAAAAGCTTGAAGGAACTTTCACTCGTCTTCCAGAGCGTTCTGAATTAGCGCCTGAAATCAGCGAACAACTAATCGTTGAGTTCTACTCTCGTTAATTTCATTACTTCTCTAAGAGAGAGCAAAAAAACCCTAGATCCCTTGATTGTTCAAGGATTTCTAGGGTTTTTTTGTATGTTCTCAATTATACATGAAATCATTTGAAGTCATCTTCCATTTTCAACACTTATTTTCCCCGGCTGCCTGCTCCATTCTTACTTCGATCAAACCTGTCTTGATTTTTAAATACAAATATAGGAAATAATTCATTGAATTGCCTATTTCCTATTGGTACAATAATGATGAATGACATATCAGTCGTATGGTCTTCTATAGTACTTAGATGGAGGAGTTCCATGTTTAGTATCATAATCATTCTATTCTTACTTTTAATCTTATCAGTGATCGCCTATTCTCTTTTAAGAAAAAAACAGGTTATCGATGAGCCGCCCAATAGATTTGCTGCATGTCTGTTTATCTTCCTGCTCTTTTTTTCTATCTGCTTTGTGATCGCGGTTCCATGTGTATTGCTATACATCGCCGTTTTAGGCGTGAATTTTCTTTTTGGAGAAACCATCACGTATGATTCGTTTTTTTCTTTGATCTCTTTCTCTTTGTTCGTGAGTATTATCATCGTTTTTTGGTCACCTTTCCTTCTATTCATAGGCAAAGGACTGGCTTATCTCCTTAAACTTCCTTTATGGCTCATTTATACTTTGGAATGGGTGAGTTCTTGGATCGTTTCACATCTCTCTATCAAGTATGTCCTTTACTTAAACTTAATGAATGTATCGATAGAGGATGACGGCCTATTGATTTTATCATTCTTTCTCAGTTTTTTATTTATTGAGATTGATCTCGTTTACTCACGTATGAAACAACGAAAACAATCGCTTAATACGCAAAAAAGCTCCTAGATATCTTTCTAGGAGCTTTCAATCGTTCATTCTTGACTTGTCCATTTTGTGATAAGCTGCTCTGTTGTCATAACAGTCGCAAATTCATCATGCAGGGTTGCAAGTGAAAGCCGGTGGATCGTTTCTGGGTCAAAATATGTACCGTTTTGATCTGTTAGTCCAAAGGCGGCTGTTGCATCTGAGATCAAGTACGTATCAAAGCCAAGATTTCCGCTCATTCTTGTGGTCGTTGATACGCAGTGAGGCGTTGTGAGTCCTGCAATTACGACCGTGTCAATCTGGTTGGATCTTAGATGTTCCTCTAAGTTAGTACCAATAAAGCTGCTGTTGACTTTCTTTTGTATTACTGTTTCTCCCTCTAGCGGGTTAGCC
Organism: Bacillus sp. FSL R5-0712; assembly: GCF_038593285.1. NCBI lineage: Bacteria > Bacillati > Bacillota > Bacilli > Caryophanales > Bacillaceae > Bacillus > Bacillus sp. FSL R5-0712. The sequence continues at coordinate 2,708,527 of NZ_CP151981.1, forward strand.
ATATCTTTGAAAAGGTGCCCTTCATTTGCCGGATGAAATACAGAGTTCGGTTTGTCGGATGTATGCTGAATATGAATCACTTTCCAGCCTTTCTCTCGCCAAAACGTCAATAGCCGGCTGATATTTTCCTCTGCCTCTAGGTTATTGCGTTCTCCCCACTTTTCATGCTCGAACGCTTTTTGTACATCTACAATGATGAAAGCCTTTTGATTCGTTTTCACAAACGCCCACCTCCGAATATTCACATTCACTACATGTAGTGTAAGGAATAGCGGACGTTTTGTACATGTTTTTATTAAATTGAAAAAAGAACCTAGAAGTCATTTGCAGACTTACCAGCTTCTTTTTCAATGAATTTAATTTATTCTATTAGCATCTTTAAATTTGGAACGAAGTAAAAAAACAAAAAATACACTGACAATTATATAATATATTCCAATGATTGATGTACTGTTAGAAAAAACATCAAATAGTTTATCTGATTTGACCATAAACATCCATATGAAATAGATGATGAAAAAAGATAAAGGAAAATAAAGGAAATAACCTAAGAAATATAACTTTAGTTTTTGCATCATTGTCTTCCTCCTATTATATTAAGCCGGTTAATTATGCCCATGGACCTCTTCCCTCCATGCATTTAGCTGAATACCAAGTAAGGAAGGCTACTAAACCGATAACATTTCCCCCAATGCCAATCTTCAATAAAAGCTTAGCAGCTTCTTTATAAGCCTTCTTTTCAAGATAGCTCCAAAGACCACCAGTTAAAGCCACTTCTATCATTGCCACCCCAAAATGATCCTTTAATGAATCAATCATACAATCGCCCCAAGTTCCTTTAGCATCCTGAGTTTTTAAATCTGAAGACTTTTCTAATTGAATTCCACTTTGTTTTATTTCATTTTCTAAGATTGTAAATTCTTTTGTATCTCCAAATCTCTCTCTTAATTTTTCAAAATTAAAGCCAACCAACTGATTATTTTGATCATATATACTAGCTGTCTCCATTAAAAATTTTAAATCTTTAGCCAGTAAATTCACACTTTCTTCATTAGAGTTTGATTTGGCAGCTGCGATTGGTGAAGCAATAACGGAAAAACCCAAAAATAATGCTATCATAATAAAAGTTGTTTTTTTAAAGAATAATTTGTTTCTCATTATATCCCCCTTGAAATGCAATATTTAAAAATCTATATGTAATCTAAAGAGTGAACTTCTTAGATGAAACATTCGCTTCCCCCCTAACATCTACATACTATAACATCCTTTTCCATTCATTTATTGAGATAAAAGTTTTATTCTATAATGTATTATTTTCATATTTATATGCTCATACTAAAATTAAACCAATCAGCAAGTATAGAGCACCTCGTACATATTATTTATTAAACATACTAGTTATTAATCACTAGTCAAAACAACTACTATTATAATGATATTGTTATTACAAAGCGGGACTTTAATCTCCCTCTAGATTCATATTAAATATAAAAAACAATCTTTTTTCACCGTTAACAAAAAAAAGACAGCATATGCCGCTGTCTTTTCGTTTTTTTAATTCGTATTCTGTCCTCCGCCGTTCAGTCCTTCTTTAATGTAGCCTTTCACTTTGCTTGAGGTTAATAGACCGATATGGCCAACGCCATGGATCAGAACGTTTCTTGCGCCAATTAAACGAGAGAGGCTGTTGACGACGATGAGATCAGCTGAGCTGTAGACAGATGTGTAAAGAATTTTTTGATTTGGATCTGTGCCTGGTAATGCTCTGCTTGAAACGAGTCCGTTTGCTCCACCAATTGTGACAACGTTTTCAATTTTATCGCCGCCATCTAGATTCTTAATATAGTATAATGTGTTCGCTCCGCCCATACTATGAGCCACAATATCTACTTTTTTGGCACCCGTTTTGTCTAACACATCTTTGACGAATCTGGATAGACGCGGACCATTGTTGCGGTTATTTCCTGTTTTGTCTATGAAATCGATAGCATACAATTGGTTTCGATCCCAGCCTTGTGTGGCCAAATAACTTTTAATAGAAAAAAAGTTATAAGAGGCACCGCCAATGCCGTGTACCATCACAACCGGATTATGCTCAGCCGCCTTCACCTCTTTCGGCTGGATAAAAGCCATTGAACCAATCACCAATGCAAGCGCAATGAGAATTTGCAAACTCCTTTTCTTAACAAACATCACTTTCATTCCCCCTTATTCATCTTATACGACTCTATTTTATACAAGAAAAATATGTCAGAAAAGTGAACAAGGTAATGTTTATGAGATGATTTTACAAAAATATAAATAATCAAAAAGCACCTTGGACTTTTTTAAATTCAAACAAAAAGACTACGAGACCTTCTTTCTTTCATATATAATATCAATAGACTAAGGAGGTTCTACTAGATGCTATTTACTCAAACACCTGCACCACCCTATTATGCCGTGATTTTCACATCAAAACGAACAAATGTCGAACAGAAACAATACGATGCGGCTGCTCAAAAAATGGAAGAATTAGCGAAGGATCTAGACGGATTTCTTGGAATAGAAAGTGTACGAGATGAACATGGTGTTGGAATCACTGTCTCTTACTGGGATTCATTAGCAGCCATCAAAGAATGGAAAGCACATACAGCACATCAGCGTGTTCAAAAAAAGGGGAAAAAAGATTGGTATGAATCCTATACAACCCGAATTTGTAAGGTAGAACATGCTTATACAAACAAAGATTCACTCCTTGAACAAGAAGCAGACGAATGAGCTACTTCTACATAAAAAAGAAAAACACCTCAATGTATACGAACATTTTGAGGTGCTTTTCCATGATGTTTACTGTTTCATAAAGATTTATTTATACGTTACGAGGAAGTATTTCTTTTTCCCTCTTCTTAAAACGGTAAATTGGTTTTCAATTCGGTCGTCAGCGGAAAGAACATAATCTTTATCTGTTTGTCTTTCTCCGTTGATGGAGACAGCACCATTTGTGATATCTTCACGTGCTTGACGCTTTGATGGAGACAGCTTTGATTCCACAAGGATATCGACTAGTGTTAATTCTTCTGTGCTGCTTTTCTCCATTGATGGAACATCCTTAAAGCCTACTTTCACTTCTTCAGCTGTAAGAGATTTGATCTCACCTTTAAATAGCGCATTTGAGATGTTAACAGCCTGTTCTAGTGATTCACGGCCATGTACAAGTGTTGTCACTTCCTCTGCTAGACGGCGCTGCGCTTCACGCTTTTCAGGTGCTGTTTGCACTTTTTCTTCGTACGATGCGATCTCTTCTTTTGATAAGAACGTAAAGTATTTTAAGTATTTCACGGCATCACGGTCATCTGTGTTAATCCAGAATTGGTAGAACTCGTATGGAGACGTTTTTTCTTTATCTAACCAGATGGCGCCGCCTTCTGTTTTACCAAACTTTGTGCCGTCTGCTTTTGTGACAAGCGGCATCGTCAGACCAAATGCTTTTGCCCCTTCTGCTTCAGACTTACGGATCAGCTCAAGTCCAGATGTGATATTTCCCCACTGGTCACTTCCGCCGATTTGCAGCTTACAATTTTCATTTCTGTAAAGATTTAAGAAGTCTAAAGACTGAAGGATAACGTAGCTGAATTCTGTGTAAGAAATCCCTGTTTCGATACGTGAGCTCACGATATCTTTTGCCAGCATGAAGTTTACACCAAAGTTCTTTCCAACATCACGAAGGAACGTGATGACATTCATTTGGCTGATCCAGTCGTAGTTATTCACGATAACGGCTGGATTCTCCCCTGCTTCAAAATCAAGAAATTGAGACAGCTGTCCTTTGATTTTTTCTGACCACTGTTCGACGATTTCTGCTGGGTTGAGTGAACGTTCTGCTTTTTTGAAGCTAGGGTCGCCGATTAGTCCAGTTGCGCCGCCAACAAGAGCAATCGGATGATGACCTGCTTCTTGGAATCTGCGTAATGTTAAAATTGGCAATAGATGACCAATGTGTAAGCTGTCAGCTGTCGGATCAAAGCCGGAGTATAGTTTGATTTTTTCTTCTGCTAATAATTTTGTTAAACCTTCTTCATCTGTTTGCTGCTGAATTAATCCTCTGAACGATAGCTCTTCCATCAATTGACTCATTTTCAAATCTCCTTTTTTTACAATTCAACAAAAAAACGCCCCTTCGAATGAACGAAGGGACGATATATATCGCGGTACCACCCTGCTTAAAAGACAAAAAATCTCGTCTTTTCACTTACACTGATAACGGACAGATCCGTTCTTTCACTAATCAGGGCATGCTCCTTTTCGTAAAAGCGGTTCGTGAGGGTAATTCGAATATCTCTTTGTACTGACTCGCACCAGCCGTCAGCTCTCTTCAACAGGGAAAGATCATTCTACTGAATCTCAGTCAAAACCTTTTCATATTCAACTAATGTCATTTTTAACACACTTTTGATATCAAGTCAACTGATGAAAAAATTTAATCTTCCATTGTCGAAAGGTCGCCAGCAGGTAAATTCAGCTCCCACGCCTTTAGCACACGTCTCATAATTTTTCCGCTTCTCGTTTTCGGCAGTTTGTCTTTGAACTCAATTTCTCGCGGTGCCGCATGTGCTGCGAGTCCTTTTTTCACAAATGTACGAATCTCTTCTTTCAGCTCATCTGTCGGCTCATATCCGCTTCTAAGCGCTATAAATGCTTTAATAATTTCACCGCGGACCGGATCTGGCTTTCCAATGACACCAGCCTCCGCAATAGCTGGATGTTCGACCAGTTTACTTTCCACCTCAAATGGACCGACCCGCTCTCCTGACGTCATGATGACATCATCGACACGTCCCTGGAACCAAAAGTATCCGTCTTCGTCCATATAAGCTGAATCTCCTGAAACATACCAATCTCCCGGCATAAAGTAAGATTCATATTTTTCAGGATTGTTCCAGATCGTATGCATCATAGAAGGCCAGCCTTTTTTAATCGCAAGGTTGCCCATCCGGTATGGCGGAAGTTCATTTCCTGCATTATCAACAATCGCCGCTTCTACGCCTGGAATCGGTTTTCCCATCGAGCCTGGCTTGATGTCCATGCATGGATAATTACAAATCAGCTGTGCACCCGTTTCTGTCATCCACCAAGTGTCGTGAATTCTCTTGCCAAAAACAGCATCTCCCCAGCGGATGACTTCTGGATTAAGCGGCTCTCCCACACTTAAAACATGGCGGAGCGAGCTGAGGTCATATTTTTGAATGAGATCATCCCCTGCCCCCATGAGCATTCTAAAGGCGGTCGGGGCACTGTACCAAACAGTTACACCGAGTGATTCAATGGTTTCATACCACGTATCAGGATTAAACCGGCCGCCTAAAATCACATTCGTCGCCCCATTTAACCACGGTGAAAAAATACCGTACACTGTGCCTGTAACCCAGCCTGGATCAGCTGTACACCAGTAAACGTCATCCTCTTTCAAGTCAAGCACCCATTTACCAGTCTGGCCTTGCTGGACCATTGCACCATGGACATGAAGCACTCCTTTTGGCGTACCAGTAGATCCTGATGTGTAATGAAGCAGGAAGCCGTCTTTTTCATCCATCCATTCAATCTCAAGCTCCTTTGCTGCCTCCTCAAACGCCTTTTCATAGTGAATTGTCCGCACACCATCGACGTCTTCGTTTTCACCGCCGACAATGATGACAGATTCAAGCTTCGGAAGCTCTGCAAATGGAATTCGCTCAAGCAGATCAGGTGTTGTCACGATCACCTTTGCCTCGCTATTCTCTAAACGGTCTTTGACAGCACCTTCCATAAATGCCTCAAATAACGGGCCAACGATTGCTCCAATTTTAACCGCACCAAGCAGAAGAAAATAGAGCTCAGGTGATCTTGGCATAAAGATAAACACGCGATCCCCTTTTTCTACATGTGCCTTTTCTCTGAATAGATTTCCCGCTTTATTTGTGTTGATTTTCATATCCCTGAACGTATACTTTTCATCCCGCTGTGAATCTTTGTAGTGAAGCGCCACCTTGTTCTGACGAAACGAGTCCGCATGTCTGTCAATCGCTTCATAGGCTGCATTTATTTTTCCTGTTTCATACCAGGAGAAGTTTTTTCTAGCTTCCTCCCATGAAAAATCTTTGTATGCCTGCTCATAATCATTTAAATGATAATCCCCTTTTACTGATGGTAGCGTTTCCAATTTCATCAAACAGTCCCCCTTTGCATACGTTTACAATGACCATTATAGTATAGATGACTTTTTTTCTCAATTTTTAAAAAACTTCTGATGAAACCGTTTTAATTATTGCAAGATTTAAGATAGAATAGAGACGACTCACTAGAATTAGGGGCGGTGGATACGTGGAGCATCCTAAAACTTATTATTCAAAAACCATTGAGCGAGAAACAGGTTCCATCCTGATTGAAGGACCGGTACCTGCATCAGAGCTTGCGAACTATACGTTTCATGAAGGACTAACGGCATTTCGCACGCCTGAGGAACAGAAACAAGCACTTGTTGAAATAGCAGATCTTCCAGAAGGACGTATTATCATTGCAAGAGCGAATGAGCTCGTCGTAGGCTATGTCACGTATTTGTATCCTGATCCACTTGAGCGCTGGTCAGAGGGCAAAATGGATAATTTAATTGAGCTTGGCGCGATTGAGGTCGCTCCTCCATTTAGAGGATGCTCACTTGGCAAGCATTTGCTTGATGTGAGCATGATGGATGAGCAAATGGAGAATTACATCATCATTACAACTGAATATTACTGGCATTGGGATTTAAAGGGGACAAAGAAAAACGTTTGGGAGTACCGCAAAATGATGGAGAAAATGATGAACGCAGGCGGTCTTGTCTGGTTTGCAACAGACGAGCCAGAGATTAGCTCACATCCAGCCAATTGTTTAATGGCCAGAATTGGGAAACATGTGAGTCCTGATTCGATCGAGCGTTTCGATCGTCTTCGCTTCCATCAGCGCTTTATGTATTAACGTTCAATTCGTTTTTTTGGCAAAGGGGATTGGTAAACAATGATGATTGAACAAATTATGGAGCGTGATGTGATCACGCTGCGAAAAACCGATACGATTGAAGAGGCCATTCAAAAAATGAGTGCACACCACATCCGGCATATTCCGATCGTATCTGATCAAGGATCTGTCATTGGGATGGTGACTGATCGGGATATTAAAAATGCCAGTCCAAGTATTTTTGAAACAGAGAAAAGGAAGCTCTTTATTCAGCGGCCGGTAGAAGAGATCATGGTATTAGAGACGATCACGGCTCACCCGCTTGATTTCGTTGAAGAGATATCAAGTGTCTTTTTTGAGCACGGAATTGGCTGTCTTCCAGTGGTGAGACGCGGCAAGCTTGTAGGCATTATCACAAAAACAGATCTGCTTCGTACGTTTGTAAGACTGACAGGTGCAGATCAGCCTGGGTCGCACTTAGAGGTTGAAGTCGAGCAGATGACAGAAGGCCTCGCAGACATTACGGCCATTTTAAAGGAGCAGCATATTCAATTGCTGAGTGTGCTTGTGTACCCGCATGCCAATGAGGCATCTAAAGTGCTCGTCTTCCGCCTTCAAACCATTCATGCAGATCATGTGACGAAGCTGATTCGCGCAAAAGGCTATAAAGTGCTCTGGCCTATGGAGCAGACGATCAAATGAAGGAAGCGACCTTTGTTTTTTCACCATCTTTTCAAACGTACCAATTTAACCAAGATCATCCCTTCAATCAGCTTCGGGTCTACTTAACTTATGATCTTCTTCAAAAAATGAAGGCGTTAACAGAGGATGAAATCGTTGCACCACGTATGGCTACTCTGGAGGAATTAAAGCTCGTCCATACAGCAGATTATATCCAGGCTGTGCAGCGGGCAAGTGAAGGAAAACTGTCTACAGCAGAGGGTGAACGCTACGGTCTTGGCACTGAGGATACACCGATGTTCGCAGGCATGCATGAGGCGGCATCTCTCCTTGTTGGCGGAACATTAACAGCGGTTGACCAAGTGATGCTCGGTCATTCGCAGCATGCCCTCAATCTTGGCGGCGGGCTTCACCACGGATTCAAAGGGCGTGCATCTGGCTTTTGTATTTATAATGACAGCTCTGTGGCGATTCAATATATTCAAAAGACATATGGCGCTAGAATTTTATATATTGATACGGATGCTCATCACGGCGATGGTGTCCAGTTCAGCTTCTATGACGACCCAGAGGTATGTACAGTCTCCATTCATGAAACGGGACGCTACTTGTTCCCTGGAACCGGACAAGTACAGGAAAGAGGCCACGATAAAGGCTATGGCTACGCGTATAATATTCCGCTAGATGCATTTACGGAAGATGAATCGTTTCTCGAAGCATACCGAACAGCAGTGACTGAAATTGCTGCTTTTTTTAAACCAGATGTGATTTTGACGCAAAACGGGGCAGATGCACATTACTATGATCCGTTAACTCATTTATCTGCCACCATGAAAATATATGAGGAAATTCCTAGACTTGCTCATGAGCTTGCGCATCAATATTGTGACGGCAAGTGGATCGCTGTTGGCGGAGGAGGATATGATATTTGGCGCGTCGTTCCAAGAGCGTGGAGCCGCATTTGGCTTGAGATGAAAGGCATTACACCGCCAGATGAGCTGCCTCAGGACTGGATTCAGGCATGGAATAAGCAATCGCCTGTTACCCTTCCACCTACATGGAAAGATCCTGACGATTTATATCCACCGATCCCAAGAAAAGCAGAAATCACAGAAAAAAATGCTCAAACAGTAGAAAAAGCACTCATGCCTGTTAGAAGAGAAAAGAAAAAGGCATAAGAAAAGCAGGCTTTCCCTCATAAGGTAAGCCTGCTTTTTTTGTTTTATTTTGTTGATTGTCTTTCTTCAATTCTGTGCGGAAGCTCAACAATTTGATCGTCCACTTGTTCTTTGTTCATCAGTTTTGTGAGCAGTCTCATGGCAACAGCACCAATATCATATGTCGGCTGAACAACTGTTGTCAGCTGAGGACGCACCATGAGAGAAAGTCTTGTATTATCAAAGCCAATCACTTCTAAATCTTCAGGAATGGAGACCCCTCTGTCTTGTGCTCCGTGAATGACACCTAGCGCCATTTCATCTGTAGCTGCGATAACAGCTGTCGGTTTGTCAGACTGCTCAAGCAGATGAGCAAGTGCTTCAATTCCAGAGTCATAAGAGTAATCGCCTTCAGCAACAAGTGCATCGTCAAACGCGATACCCGCTTCTTCAAGCGCACGCTTATAACCTGCAAGCTTTCTCACGGAATTAATCGGCTCTGACATTGGACCAGAAACAAACGCAATTCGTTTATGTCCTTTTTCAACTAACAGCTGAACGGAATCATAAATCGCCTGCTCATAGTTGATGTTAACAGATGGTGTTTGAGCCTGTTCTTCAACAGATGCTGCAAGCACAATCGGTACAGGAGAGCGCTTAAATTCTTCCACATGCACATCTGTGATGTTTCCGCCCATAAAGACAATTCCGTCTACTTGTTTGCCCAGCATCGTATTTAACAAATGAAGCTCTTTATCCGTATTTTGATCTGAGTTGCTTAAAATGATGTTGTATTTATACATCGTGGCGATATCTTCAATACCGCGTGCTAATTCTGAATAGAAGATACTAGAAATATCAGGGATGATGACCCCAACTGTCGTTGTTTTTTTACTTGCAAGGCCTCGTGCCACTGCATTTGGACGATAGCCAAGGCGATCAATCGCTTCAAGCACCTTTTTTCTTGTTGTTGGTTTTACGTTTGGATTACCATTTACTACGCGTGATACCGTTGCCATACTTACATTTGCTTCTCTTGCTACATCATATATTGTAACATTATTCACATAAATCACTCCTTCAAATACACTTCATATCTATAGCATTCACCAATTAGATAGAGACATGTCAGATACGAGGAAAATAATATCCTATTTGTCATTAAAACGATGAAAAGAGACACATAATTTTTCAATCTACATCAAAATGACATTCTTTTATGAAATTATACACGTTTTTTTGTCATATGAAAACGTTCCCTTTCTTTTTATAACTAAATTAAACAAACTTTAATCAGCTTGTTACCTGTAATTTGAATCATATTTCATAAAAAAGCATCGAGAACGCCAGCTATGACAATGATCTTAGCAGATTCTATCGAATTTTAAAAATGAAAACATTGTGAACAAGCACTTTTTGGGCTTGCAATGTGCTTTCTTCCTTTCATTCCCAAACCTCATGGTATTTTTTCCATAAAAAAACCGCCGGGCAGTCATCCGGCGGCTATTTCTATCTATGATTACGCGTGAATGTTGACAAGTGGTCTTAACGCATCTAACCATTTTTCGAATTGTGGAATGTCCATTTGCTGCGCTGAATCAGATAGAGCAACAGATGGATCTGGATGTACTTCTGCCATGACACCGTCTGCTCCAATCGCAAGAGCTGCTTTTGCTGTTGGAAGGAGAAGATCTCTACGTCCAGTTGAATGCGTCACATCAACGAAGACTGGTAAATGTGTCTCTTGTTTCAAGATTGGCACTGCCGAGATATCTAATGTATTTCTTGTCGCTGTTTCGTATGTGCGGATACCGCGCTCGCAAAGGATGATTTGATCATTTCCTTGGGCGATGATGTATTCAGCTGCATTGATGAATTCTGAAATGGTCGCTGCAAGACCGCGTTTTAAAAGAACTGGTTTCTTCACGGAACCGGCTTCTTTTAATAGTTCGAAGTTTTGCATGTTACGTGCCCCAATTTGGATGACATCGATATGCTCAATCGCTTCTTCAATATGAGCAGGATTGACTATTTCACTAATAACAGCAAGACCGTATTCATCCGCTACACGCTTTAGAATCTTTAGACCATCTACACCAAGTCCTTGGAAGTCATATGGGCTTGTGCGAGGTTTAAAGGCGCCACCGCGAAGTAGTTTTAACCCCTGCTGTTTCGCTGCTGCCGCTACTTCTGCGACTTGCTCGTAGCTTTCAACGGCACATGGTCCAACGATGAAACGCTGCTTTCCATCACCGATCGCTTCCCCATTGATATTCACAATTGTGTTTTCTGGTTTTTTCTTACGAGAAACAAGAAGTGCTTTGCTGTGGTCATCTTCTTGAAGCTCTAGACCTGCTTTGAAAATCTCTTTGAAAATATGTTGAATCGTTGAATTTTCAAATGGCCCATCATTTTCTTCAAGAATTTGGTTCAGCATTGTGCGCTCTCTGACAGGATCATAACGGTTGACACCTTGCGCTTCTTTCGCTTTTCCAATTTCTTTGACAATGTTTCCTCTGTCATTGATCAGTTTTAAGATTTGAAGATTTAGTTCATCTGCTTGCTGCCTCAATTTTTCTAATTCATTGTTGCTCATTTTTGTCATCCTTTCCTCTGCCTGCTCTCGCTTTTTATTTTTTCATTCTTGCATGATAGGGTTTATTATAAACAAAGATTTCGGAATTGTCACGAAAATTTTCTTTATTACCCAAACGCTTTTAAGCGGTAAAGTATCGTATGTAAGATTATAGCATACTTTTTGTTCAAGTAAACCTTTTTTATAAAAAAAACGTCAGCCGCTGCTGACGTTTCTTTCTTTTACAGATTATGTTCAAGCGCTTCTTTTGTAATGCTTGAGTGAGAAGCATGCCATTTTACTTTTCCACCGCTAAAGATGAGTGCCTGTGGACTTTCATGCTTTACTCCAGACTTTTCCGTCACATAGGATGAAAGCTCTCTCGTGTTTTGAATTTGTAAGAAATACGCAGGTACATCTTCATGTGCAGACGCAAATGCTTCAAACTCTTGAAAAGCCGCTTGGCTGATCGGACATGTCAAACTGTGCTTAAAAAAGACAAAGGTCCCATCTTGATTCGTTAGTTGATCAAACTGTTCTTCTGTTTCAATGAGTTGTTTTGACATGATGTTCTCCTTCTTCACTTCTTAGCAGTGAGCGTTAGCCTTTAGTAGATTGTTCTACTTTTTCTTTGACATCTTTGATGCCGTCTTCAATTTCTGACTTTGCTTCTTGTGCTCGTACTTTTGCTTCATCTGCTGCATCAGATGCTTCGCTTGCCAAATCCGCTGCCGCATCTTCTGCTTCACTTTTCACTTTATTAGCTTTTCCAGCTGCTCGCTCTTTTATGTCTTTCACTTTGTCTAAAATCTGGTTTGACTGCTCTGCTACAAGCTGAGACAATTCAGACGTTTTATCTTTCGCAATCGTCACATATTCAGTGCCTCTTTCTTTTGCATCTGTTGTGAGCCGGTCTGTTTTTTCTTTTAACGCATTCGCTTGGGTGTTCAAATCATCGCGAAGCTCTTTCCCTGACTTCGGTGCTAAAAATAATGCTGTTGTTGCACCAACAATTCCACCAATAAGTGTTCCGATCAAAAAGTCTTTGCTATTGATTCCGTCTTTGCTCATGATTATTCCTCCTATGCGAATATGGTTTATTTTTGGTGTTTACGCTGTTTCCATTTTTTATAAATTTCAAGTGCTGCGTTACTCCAGCTAACCACATCCGTCACTTTTTCTTGATTTCTTTCAACGGATGAAGAAACCGCACCAGCTGCCTGCTTTATGCTTGTATTAAATTGGTTGATCGAGCCGCCAATTCCCTGCACCGCATCCACAACTGTATTGAGTTTTGCTGATTTGTCTTGAATATCTTCAGCAAGCTGATTCGTCTTATGTAGCAACTGTGCTGTCTCTGTGGTGATGCCTTGCATCTGACCTTCAAGACCTTCTAAAGTTGATGCAACATTCTTTAATGTCAGCTGTAAGGATTTTAATGTTTTGGACAAATAGATGACAAGAATGAGGAAAGCAATTGCGATCAGTGCAACGCTTAGATATAGAATAATAATCATCTGATACCTCCTTTGCTGCGGGCATATTCAATTCATTACCCTCTCGTTGTATCATTCAAACATCGCCTAGAATGACCGATTGAATAATAATTCTACACTTATTCGCTAATTCCTGTCCACAGCGAACGAAAAAAAGCGGCACATGTTGACACATTTAGCCCTTTTGTCACATTTTATTCAAAATAAAAAAAGTGCCGTGTGAAACGGCACTTTTTTAAGCATTTATACAGCGACTTTTTCATAAGCACGCAAATATTTCTGAATGTCTCCTGCTCCCATAAAGATCAGAATCGCATCTTCGTGCGTTTTCAGCACAGATGTATCTTCTTCCTCAATTAATTGGGCCTGCGGGATTTTTTCTTGTAAATCTTCAATGCTCAGCTTCCCAATGTTTTCACGGGCTGAACCGAAAATATCACAAAGGTAGACATAGTCGGCTTTCTTTAGACTGTCAGCAAATTCACTTAAGAATTGCTGTGTACGTGTGAACGTATGCGGCTGGAAGACAGCCACAATATCACGGTCCGGATATTTTTGGCGAGCTGCTTCAATCGTGACTTCAATTTCAGTTGGATGATGTGCATAATCGTCAATTAAGACCTGCTCACCGACTACTTTTTCATTAAAGCGTCGTTTCACACCGCCAAATGTCGTTAATGCGCCTTTGATAAGTTCTACATCAATGGACTCATAGTGACATAATGCAATGACAGCTAACGAGTTGAGGACATTATGATTTCCGTAGGCAGGAATGTAGAAGGTATCATAAAACGTATTGCGTACAAATACATCAAATGTGGTACCTTCCGTATTTTTCACAACATTGCGTGCTTGGAAATCATTTTCTTCGTTGAAACCGTAGTACACAACAGGTACCTTCGCTTGAATCTTTGGCAGATGCTCATCATCACCGCAGGCAATAATGGCTTTTTTCACTTGAAGCGCCATGTTTTGAAATGCATCAAACACGTCATCAATATCCGAGAAATAATCAGGGTGATCAAAATCAATATTGGTCATGATCGCATAGTCTGGATGATAGCTGAGGAAGTGTCTGCGGTATTCGCATGCTTCAAAGACAAAATACTCGCTGTTTTCTTTCCCCATTCCAGATCCATCACCGATTAAGTACGAAGTAGGTTTGGCTGCCTGCATGACGTGAGCAAGCAGTCCTGTTGTCGATGTTTTTCCATGAGCACCAGTAATCGCAACGTTTGTGAATGAATCCATGTATTCTCCAAGGAATTTATGGTAACGAATGACAGGAATCCCTTCAGAAAGGGCACGTTCAATCTCAGGGTGTGTATCAGGGAATGCATTTCCTGCGATGACCGTCATCCCTGGCTGAATATTGTCTGGGTCAAATGGTAGAATTTTAATATTTCGTTCTTCTAATGCTTTTTGTGTAAAGATATGTTTTTCGATATCCGATCCTTGGACAGTATACCCAGTATCATGAAGAATTTGGGCCAGTGGACTCATACCTGTCCCTTTTATTCCAACAAAATGATAAACAGTCATAATTGTACCTCCAACAAACGTCTATCTGACTTACAGTATATGACGCTCATTTCAATTTGCAACTTGTGATTTTTGCCTCTAGCTGATCACAGATCGCAGCTCCAAATAAAGATTTTTTTCCGATCTTCCTATTCTAATCAATATTAACTATGATTAGTATCCGACAACTTTCCCATTTCTAACACCTGTTTCCGCTTATTTTACATTAAAAAGCGTTCTGGCAGACATGCGAAAAGTGTCCAATTACAAAATTGCACCTATGTGCTATCATACCATGTTTACGAAAAAAATGAAGTGGTTTGTTTAGATCAACTGTTCTAAGTCACTCAGTGTCATGAGTACTTCTCTTGGCTTACTGCCTTTCGCACCAGATATCATGCCCTCGCGTTCCATCATGTCAATCAACCTGGCTGCACGATTGTAGCCAATTCTAAATCTTCGCTGCAAACTTGATGTACTAGCGCTATTCTGCTCGATGGCAAAACGGCAGGCATCCATAAACAATTCATCTTCGTCTGTAATCGCAGAGCCTTGCAGCATTAGTTCCTCCTGTTCAAAAAGGAACACGGGCTTGCGCTGCTTTCTCACATGTGCCACCACTTGATCAATCTCACGGTCTGATACAAAGTTCCCTTGAAGCCTTGTCGGCTTGCCAGAGCCATTTTCTAAGAAGAGCATGTCTCCTTTTCCGAGAAGCTTTTCTGCACCTGCCATGTCAATGATCGTTCTTGAATCCACCTGACTTGAAACAGAAAACGCAATTCTTGTTGGGATATTGGCTTTAATGAGACCTGTAATAACATCAACAGAAGGTCTTTGTGTCGCAATCAATAAGTGAATGCCGCATGCTCTTGCTTTCTGTGCAATTCGGCAGATGCTTTCTTCGACTTCATTTGGTGCGACCATCATTAAATCAGCCAGCTCATCAATCACCACGACGAGATAAGGCAGTTTTTCACCCATTTGTTTTTCTTTCACAAGCTCATTGAATCGTTTAATTTCTCTCACGCCTGAGTGTGCAAATAGTTCATAGCGTCTTTCCATTTCATCCACTACCCATTTCAGAGCAGCTGTTGCTGTCTTGGCATCGGTAATGACGGGACTCACAAGATGCGGAATGTGATTATACGGCGCTAATTCAACCATTTTAGGGTCAATTAAGAGCATTTTCACTTCATCTGGTGATGCTTTAAACATTAAGCTCACTAAAATCGTATTAATGCAGACGCTTTTTCCTGAACCAGTGGCCCCGGCAATTAAGCCATGGGGCATTTTTTGCAGATCAACCACGACAGGCTGGCCTGAAATATCTAATCCGAGTGCCGCTGTTAAAGGAGATGGATTGTCTCTAAACGCACTGCTTCTGATCATTTCTCTTAAGAACACCATTTTACTGTGCAGGTTTGGCACTTCGATCCCGATCGTGTTCTTTCCTGGAATCGGGGCTTCAATTCGAATATCCTTTGCGGATAAACTAAGTTTAATATCATCTGACAGGTTCGTGATTTTGTTCACTTTGACACCTGGTTCTGGATGTACTTCAAACCTTGTTACAGAAGGTCCCTGTGTGACATGAACCACACTTGCTCTTACGTTGAAATTTTTAAGTGTCGCATTGAGCAGCTCAGCCCGCTCTTTCACCCATGTCCCGTCCTCTTCTTTTTGAGCTGGCGGTACGTCTAAAAGGGCGAGACTTGGAAAAACATATCCTTGTGTATCGGCTGCTTTCTTTTGCCCTTGCACGCGCTGATCGCTTTTTAACATCATGACATTAAACGGAACCGTAGAGGTTTGCCCGCTTGTGCGTTGTGGCTGCGGAGATGTCTGTTTTGGTTCTTCTTTCTTGACTTCCTGCGTTTGTTCTTGCTGCTCTGTCTGCTCTATAACCGTTTCTGCCGGTTCAGATGCAGTTTGTTCCTCTCTTACTTGTTCTACTGGCATCGCTTGATCTTCTTCAATTTCAGCTTCTTGAACCAGCTGATCTTCCTGCAGGTCATGTTGGACTGGCTCAGCTTCTTCAAATGCTGCCGCTGGCGCTTCTTCTTGGTCGTCTTCTATTGGATCAGCTTTTACTTCTTCCACCGGTTCTGCTGAAATGTTTTCTGTTAACACTGCTTCTTCTGCTGGAATGTCTACTTCCATCTCAATCGCTGGCTGCGAAGGTTCCGGTGTTTCGAAGGTCAACATCTCTATTTCCTCAGTATGCTCTTCAAACTGATGGACAGACTCGTCCTTTATTTCTTCTTCATCACTGGAAACAGCCTGTTCCGGCTCAGACTCTACCGGCTGCTTCTGATAGACTTCGGCTTGCTGCTTATGTAAATCAGCTTCATGAGTATCTTCTGGCTCGTTTTCTTCTGGCTCGATGAAAGGCTCGTCAGTTAAACGTTCCATCGTCGATTGAACATGATCTTGATAAGCGAGTTCCTCTTGTAATGTATGCGGGGTTACTGCTGGCTCCTTATCTGCTCTCTCTTCTGCTGACGCTGAAACCATTTCCTCGATACGTTTTTCTTTCTGTATTGACGGGATGTTCATTTGCTGTCTGACATTCCGTTCACGCTCTGCCTCTTCTGATAACAGTGTGACACGCTGCGCCGTTTCTTCTGCTGCTTTCCTTTGAACTGAAGCTGTTTCTTCTTTTGCATCTGCCCGTTTTGGACGCATATCCTGATGATAGCCATAGATCGGTGATGGAATTTGCTCTGGCTTGAATGGCTTTTTATTCATATCAGGCTGAAGCGTTTGTTTAGGCTGATAGGTTGTCTGTCTGGTCTTTGACTGGCTTGGTTTGGCGCGTCTTCTCTCCGGCTTCACTCCATCGCGCTGAGGTTCATCTGGAACGAGCGGAAAGCGAAAGTTCCCTTTCGGATATTCATAATACACTTTCGTATCTTCGATTTTTTTATATTCTTTATGCGGTTCAAAAGCTGGCTGCTTTGGTGCAGCTAGATCTTCTTCAGGTCTTGCAGCTTTTTCTTCTTTCTTTTCTTCTCCTAAAAATACACTAAAAAATTTATCTAACCAACTCATCATTTATCACTCACTTTAACTCCCCTTACGTTTTCTTGGGCGATTTTTAGTATACCATTGCTTTTTCATGCAGAAAAGCGAGAAAAGTGCCGCTTTTTGCTGTTCATGCTGTCTGTAGATGAAAAAAAGTCACTAAGTACGTACTTAGTGACTTTTGGTATAACACATTCTTCGCTCCTATGTGCCCGTTTATGGGAGGTTACGCTTTAAAGGGTTCGCCAGCTTGATGGCTTCCATCTAAAACAAGAATCCCTTTTTCAGCAGGTGCGTCTGGAAGATCTAACTCTTTCGCTGAACAGATCATGCCGCTTGATGGAACGCCTCTCAGCTCAGCATCTTTGATGACCATACCGCTTGGCATCACTGCACCGACCTTCGCCACCACGACATATTGGCCTTGGTCAACGTTTGGTGCACCGCATACGATTTGTAAGGTTTCATCGCCCACATCAACTTGGCAAATGTTTAATTTATCTGCGTTCGGATGCTTTTCTTTTTCCTTCACATAGCCGACAACAAATTTTGGTGATAGATCCACAGTCAACGTTTCACTGACACCGTTGCGGTTTAAAATTTCATTGATATCTTGAACAATGGTTTCAGAAAGCGGGACAGATCCGTTTTCTTCAATTTTCATGTAAGTCGATGCATTGAAGATATTAAAGCCTGTTGTTTCTTTTGTTTCTTGATTGAAGATTCGTACAACATCTCCAAACGTCTCATGACCTACTTCTTCTCTCGTCACATCTTTCAATGAAATAAGGAGTGTGTCGCCTACACCTTCTGCATTATAAAAAACGTTCATTCTTCAAAATTCCCTTCTACTGCTGTTTTGGTCTGCTTTTTGCAAGTATAAAGATCGGTTCAAGCTTCCCCTCATCATATAAAAATGATAATGCGGTAATCGGAACCGTACCGCTGGCGAAGAAGCTCATCGACATCTGTCCTAAAATATCATAGCCTGAATCATTGCGAACATCAGCAATGATGAATACATCTTGATGGGGAACAGAAATCGCCATTTGTCCTTGTATTTTTTGCGCGTATTCTTGTAATAACGATTCATTTAAAAGTCTGCTGGCGTCATATCCGTCATTTGCACGGAAGAAATAAAACCGGTTGCCTGCCACTTCATCCATTTTCACTACAGTTTCTAGCGAACGGACGTTGAAGCTGGCGGTTTCTCTGATTCGCTCTTTTGTCCAGTTTTCCTTTTGAAGCATCTTTTCATCAATTAATCGGTAGGTGCTTCCAAGATCAAGTGCATAGTAGATTCTCGTTTCTGCTGTATGCTCATCAAACACGAGGGGAATTCCATCACTTGATGCCTCAGGAAAGGAAGTGGAACGAATGACTGGATAGATCTGCTTTTCTTTTCCTGAAATGTGCTGCGCTTCGCCTTTCATCGCACTCAGCGCTTCTTTCACATAATAAACGATCTCATCGATGGTTTCATCAGGCTTTACTTCCCACTTTGCAATAATTGGCGGGAGCTCAAGTGTGATGCCTTTGCCTGTTTGTTTATCTTCAATACGAAGCGTATCTTTTTCCCGATCAAACTGGTGTGACCAGCTGTCGTTCGTCAGACGGCTTTTGAGTTCATTCGCAAGCTGTCTTGATGTCATTTTTGCCATCGTTTTAGACTCTCCTTTCGTTATTTAGAAAGAGAATCTGTTAAAAATGCTTCTATCTCTTCCTTTGTCTTACGATCTTTGCTAACAAAGCGGTTAATCTCTTGTCCGTTTTTAAAGACTAAAAAGCTTGGAATGCCGTAAATTTCCCACTCTGCACAAGTGTCAATGAACTTGTCTCTATCGACATAGAAGTACTCAAATTCTGGGTAGTTTGCTTCAAGCTCTGGCAAGAATGGCTCAATAAATGTGCAGTCCGGGCACCAGTCAGCTGAAAATAGCAATACCGTTAAGTCTTCTTGAATCACTTTTTGTAATTCTTCGTTAGATTCAATTTTTTTCATGTTTCATTCCTCCAGTTTGTATGGTTAAATCTCCGAATTGTATATAGCCTTTCTTTCTCATCCATTCTGATACTACCAAACTAATCACTGCCGGGCCAACGATATGCAAGAGAGCTATCGCCAGAAATACAGATGGATGAAACCCCATGACAGTGAGGGTCATGAGCTGTCCAACAAGCCCGCTCGTTCCCATTCCCGCTCCTGCCGCATTATTGACCATCCCAAAGCCAATAATACCAATTGGCGCGAGAATCAGACCAGCAATCGTCGGCGGAATCAGGATGAGGGGGTTTTTCACAATGTTCGAAAGCTGCAACTTTGACGTCCCAATGCCGACAGCCGCAAGCCCGCCAAAGCGATTTTCTCTAAAACCTGCAGCAGCAAAGCCAACCATTTGGGCACAGCAGCCAATCGTTGCAGCACCAGCAGCTGTTCCGCTTAAGTCAAGCATGAGCGCAAGTGCAGCACTTGAAATCGGAGAACTTAGAGCAAGTCCAACAATGGTCGCTACCAGCATACCCATGATCAGCGGGCTTTGGTCTGTCCCCCACATGATGAGCCTGCCGAGCCCTGTCATCATGGCTTCAATCCCAGGTCCGATGAAAGCAGCGGTGAAAAAGCCAGTGATAATGGTGACAAGCGGCGTTAAAATAATATCAATTCTTGTCTCACCACTGACCAGCTTGCCGAGTTCCACACCAATTAATGCTGCGGCAAAGCTTCCAGCAGGACCCCCAAGCTCTGCTCCAGCAGCACCTGAGACAACACTTGCAAAAATGATTAATGGAGAAGCATTTAAGCGATAAGCAACTGCTACACCAATTGCCGGTCCCATCAGACCCATAGCAAGCGTACCCATTTTCACAATGAGAGAAAGTGATAACAGACCGCCTGCTGTTTTTAAAATCAGACCTACCACTAATGTAGCAAATAGACCTAAAGCCATATAAGAAAGTGCATCAATGAAATACACCTTTGGCGAAAGGGAGATCCCCTTTCTTTTCAAATAAGTCATCAACGTCGTCTTCCTGCTTTCTCATAGGAAAGACGAAGAGGCCTGTCCTTCCCATTATATGTAGTATTCTTACGATGAAAAATTGTCTCTACCATGAATATCATAATCATATTTTTTTTGCTTTATCAAGCACTTCTTGTGTAACATGAAAAGAAACAGGACAAACCTTTACTAAGTTTGTACAAAAGGAGGAGTTCGTTATGCAATTAACTGTTTATTTAGCTGGAGAAATTCATAGCCAGTGGCGTGATGAAATCAAGGAAAAAAGCCAATCTTTGAAGCTTCCGGTGACATTTGTCGGTCCAATGGAGAATCATGACCGCTCAGATAACATCGGTGAGGATATTTTAGGTGAGCAGCCGAATGCCATTTTCAAAGATGATGCAGCGTCTGATTTGAACAATTTTCGTACTGAAATTTTATTAAACAAAGCAGATGTCGTCATTGCACGCTTTGGTGAGAAATATAAACAGTGGAACACAGCCATGGATGCATCTGCTGCGATTGCAAAAGGGAAACCTCTTATTTTAATCCGTCCAAAAGAGCTGCACCATCCGTTAAAGGAACTCTCAAACAAAGCAAATATCACTGTGGAGACCGTAAACCAAGCGATCAAGGCGTTATCTTATGTGTTTGAACAGCAATAAGAAAAAAGGCTGCTTTCATTGAAGAAGCAGCCTTTTTCTATCACATTTATACTTGTTGGTAAATAGTATCCACTGTACTTTGATCACAATTTTTGACAAGGCGGACAATTAACTCTTTAGCCGCTGCGTAATCATCCACATGCAAAACAGAATGACTTGTATGAATGTAGCGTGCGCAAACCCCAATGACAGCAGAAGGCACACCTTGGTTTGAAATATGAACACGTCCAGCGTCCGTACCACCCGGTGATACGAAATATTGATATGGAATGTTGTTTGTCTCAGCAGTATCAAGCACAAAGTCTCTCATTCCGCGGTGCGTAATCATTGTCCGATCAAAAATACGCAGAAGTGCACCTTTTCCAAGCTGGCCGAACTGTGTTTTGTCACCTGTCACATCGTTTGCAGGACTCGCATCTAAAGCGAAGAAAAGATCTGGCTGAATCATATTCGCAGCTACCTCAGCCCCTCTAAGCCCTACTTCCTCTTGAACAGTTGCTCCTGAGTACAGCTGACATGAAAGTGTTTCGTCTTTTAATTCTTTTAATAATTCAATTGCAAGGCCGCAGCCATAGCGGTTATCCCAAGCCTTCGCTAAAATCTTTTTTGGATTCGCCATTGGGGTAAAAACCGTTGCAGGAACGATTTGCTGTCCTGGACGAACGCCAAGCTCTTTTGCCTCTTCTTCACTGTCTGCACCAATATCAATGAGCATATCTGACGGCTTCACAGGCTTGCTTTTTTGTTCTGGCGTCAGAAGGTGAGGAGGTGTACTAGAGACGACACCAGGAATTGGCCCGTGATCGGTATGGACGTCCACACGCTGCGCCAGCATGACTTGACTCCACCAGCCGCCAAGTGTTTGAAAACGAATCATCCCGTTTTTCGTAATTGATGAGACCATGAATCCTACTTCATCCATATGACCCGCTACCATAATTTTCGGTGCGTTTTCCTGCCCCTTGCGTACGCCAAACACTCCGCCAAGACGGTCTTGAATGAGTTCATCAGAATATTTCTCAAGTTCCTTTTTCATAAAAGCACGCACATGGTGCTCATTTCCTGGAGTTCCCTGTAATTCTGTTAAATTTCGGAAAAGCGACAATGTTTCTTCGTTCATTCTACAGTTTACCTCGTTTCTATGTAATGACCATATATATTCCTATAAAAATAACACTCACTTTATACTATAAGAATTCTTTCGGTTTTCCAAGTATCTCTCCAGAAATTTTGAATATGCTTTCAAGTATTCGGATTCCTTAACATCAATGGACAAGTTTTGTATAATGGAAAAAACAGCAATACGGAGGTGCAGCACGTTGAAGTTAAAACATGTTCTGATTGGTGCGAGTATTGGCGTAGCCGCTGCAATTGTTGCAAAGAAAGTATTTTTCCCTACGTATATTTCATCTGAAAAAGCATTAAAAATTGTGAAATCTGCTTTTAAACAGCGCGGCCCTATTGATGGCTCTTGGATTTATACTGTACCAGAACCGTATACCGTAAATGGTGAAACGATTGATGTGTACAAATCTGGCATTACCCGCTCTGCCTTTGGCGAGCTTGAACAGTATGAAGTGATGATTGATGCCAAAACTGGCATGATCGTGGATGTCATTGATTCTGTTGCTTGATCAAGAAAGCTTCGCAAAGACGTGTCCTTGCGAAGCTTTTTTTATATGGCTTTGATTTTTTTGTACACAGGATGCCACATAGCGTCCTGCACAGCCTGAATAAGATCATCAGGCGTTTCTTCTGCTATTCCTTCATCAATTGCTGCCTGCGCCACACGGACGGCCACTGTCGCTGAAACGGTTCGAAGCTGATCGACACTTGGCAGCATCGCTGCACCCGGCTTCCCAACATTGACCATGCTTGCAATGGCTTCAGCACTCGCAACAAACATACTGTCTGTCATCAACCTGGCTTTTGACACAATTGTGCCTAGACCAAGTCCTGGGAAGACAAGGGCATTATTCGCTTGTCCAATTTCATATGTGACACCGCCATACTCGACAGGAGCAAATGGACTTCCCGTTGTCACAAGGGCGCGTCCTTCAGTCCACTCGATCAGATCTTGCGGCTTTGCTTCTGAAAGAGGGGTCGGATTCGACATCGGTAAAATCGCAGGGCGCTCCACGTGTGACGCCATTTCTTTTACAATTTCCTCTGTAAAAGCGCCTCCGACCGTCGAGGTGCCAATTAAGATTGTTGGTTTCGCCTGCTTGACGACCTCTAATAGATCAATCGAATGCTTTGGACCATTACGGGCATAATCCTTTACTTCGTCAGAACGTCTTGCATACGGCTTTTGAAATGGCTGAATGTCAGGTGAATCATCTGTGAGCAGCCCCGTTTTATCAATACACCAGAAATGATCGTAGGACTCCTCTTCTTTGACTCCGTCTCTGACGATCGCATCACGGATTTGCTCGGCTATGCCAATACCTGCCGTACCCGCTCCAAAAATAACAATACGGTGATCTTTCAGCGGAACTTTCGAAGCTTTTGCACATGCTAGCACTGCAGCAAGTGAAACGGCGCCAGTCCCTTGAATGTCATCGTTAAATGTACAAATACGATCCTTATATTTTTCCAATATCGCACGGGCATTCTTTGTCCCAAAGTCTTCCCAGTGAAGGAGGGCGTTTGGGAAAGTAGCGCGGGCAAGCTCGACATATTGATCAATGAACTGATCATAGCGCTCTCCTCGAACGCGGGAGTGCTGATTTCCAACATAAAGCGGATCATTCAAGAGACTTTCCTGGTTCGTTCCGGCATCAAGCACTACTGCCAGCACGCGGCTGGGATCAATGCCTGCTGCAGCTGTATAAACAGCAAGTTTCCCAACTGAAATGGCAATCCCGCCAACGCCCCAGTCTCCAATACCTAAAATGCCTTCTGCATCAGTTGCAACGATTAAGTCGATTGATTCATCGACACCATAAGAGGCAAAAATCTCCTCCATGCCTTCCAGATCATCAATCGATAAATAGAGCCCTCTTGGCTTTCGATACTCATGGCTATAACGCTGAATTGCCGTTCCTACAGTCGGCGTGTAGACAATTGGAAGCATTTCCGCCAAGTGCTCATTAAGTAATTTGTAAAAAAGCACTTCATTTCTATCATGAAGTGATGTTAAATACACATTTTTCCCTAGATCATCCGGCTGTGCCTTGAACTGCTCATATGCACGCTTTGCCTGATCCTCTAAGGTTAAGACCTTAGGCGGAAGAAATCCCTTTAACCCGAGCTCCTCCCGCTCTTCCTTTGTAAATGCAACCCCTTTGTTTAAATAAGGGACTGACATGACTTCCATCCCTCTTAATGGTGTTTCGATCACATCACCATGTACACGATAAAATTGGTTCACCTGCACTCTTCCTTTCACAAGTTCATTTTGTCGTTATTTTGTGTGAAAGGCGAAAAAAACATACAGATGATCTTTTATCTTCCTGTTTCTCTTTTGATTTCGTGTGTGATCTGCCCGTCTTCGTCCCATTTTACAGCACGATAAATGGCATCATGATAAAACAAGTACCACGCATTTTTTTCTTCTGCAAATGCCTGCCACTTTTGCTTGGCTGGAATCGAGGTCATTGGGTAATCATCATATGCCAAAACCCAAAGTGGATTTTTATGAGCATGTGTTGGCATGATATCAGCTAAATGAATCGCTGTTTCACCCTCACTTGTGAGCACTAAAATGCTATGACCATTGCTGTGGCCGCCTGTATGATGCAGCTCGATGCCTTCTGTCACTTCGATGCTTTCTTCAAATGTGACCACTTGGTCTGCCACAGCCTCCCAGTTTTCTTTCCAATATGTATTTCTTGAGCGAATGTTCGGCGCTCTCATTTCATCCCATTCGATTTTCGATGTGATGATTGTTGCCTGCTGAAAAACAGACACGAGCTTATCGCCTTCACGTTTTGTTAATCCGCTGGCATGATCAAAGTGCAGATGTGTCATCAATACGTAATCAATATCTGATGGGCGCAGGCCAAGCGCCGCTAGAGATTCTTCCAATTTGGTTTCCTCTGTCACGCCGTAATTGCGTTTTTGTTTATCTGTCAGCTTCCCTGATCCGATGCCGGAATCCACTAACAGATGAAGACCGTTCCACCGAATAAGAATTGGATCACATCGTAATTCAATTTGATTGCGGTCATTTACCGGGTATTTTTTTGACCATAATGGCTTTGGCACGACACCAAACATCGCACCGCCGTCCATGTGCGTATCTCCCCCATTTAACCAAAACAGTTCCATTTCACCTATTTTCATTGTCTCCATTGCTGTCATCCCTCCTTTTTCTATCGTAGCAAATACAGCCAAAAATCGCATGCACCAATCTTTTCATAAAAAAAGCTGGCTGCCATTTTTCTTTGCAGCCAGCTTGATATCACTTGTTATTCTGGGAATTTGACTTCTGATCGATAGATCGGTTGTCCCATAGACGAGAATTTCTCTTCATATTCAGTCATCACGTTTCCTTCTAAGCCGTCTTCATGTAAATCTAGACTGACATACGTTAAAAGAAGACCATATGCAGAAAAACTTTTTAAGGAATATTCAAATAACCCGCGGTTATCTGTTTTGAAATGTAATTCACCGCCTGGACGAAGAATATGTTCATATCTCTCTAAAAAGGTTTTAAACGTCAATCTGCGCTTTTCGTGTCTTGCTTTTGGCCACGGATCAGAGAAATTCAAATACACCCGGTCAATCTCATTTTCCGCAAACACATCTGTCAGCGTCTCAGCATTGATGTTCAAAAGCTTTACATTTTCAACATCTGTCTCTTTGATTTTATCTACTGCCGTCACAATAACACTTTTAAATAATTCAATGCCAATATAGTTGATATCAGGATGAAGCTTGCCCATTCCAGCAATAAAGCTCCCTTTCCCTGTCCCAACTTCGATATGGATTGGATGATCATTTCCAAACAGCTCATGCCATTTCCCTTTATATTGCTCGGGACTTGCTAAAGCAATATGAGCATTCTCAGCTAAGTAATCATCAGCCCATGGTTTATGTCGCATTCTCAATTTGATACACCTCTATTTTCTTTACATTTTATCAAGATACCATGAAACATAAAGACCCGCAAGACAGCATCTCTATGTCCATATAAAAAGACCAGCCCTTCGCTTGAGCTGGTCTGCCGCATGTATAAATTGGACGCTGAATGCACAGTTTAACCTCATAAATGACACGCAGGAAAGGAGCATTTGTATGGGTTTAAACCGTCAACATCAGCTTCAATTAATCAAAGATATTTTAACCGATCACCAGCTGGATTGCTGCGGGACTGTTGCAGAATATGAACAGGTGGGACGCGTGATTCAATTAATGCTGGCAAAAGAAGATCTGGATGCTGACATTCGTCAGCTGTTAACAGATATTTATGATTACAGCCAAAAGGGCACCTCTGTCAGTTCAATTGATGCACATATTGAGGAGCATCAATCACATCTGTCTGAGTGGGTCGAGAACATTCCACTGTCTTAATGGATGTTTAACCGTTTTAAGAGTGCATTTAGCTCCGCTTGTACTTCTTTTTGCGCCTTTTCATTCCCTTTTCGTTTATGCCAAACGACAAACGATACGGTTTCAGCGAGCACGTACCACGCCATGCGCTTTCGCAAATTGTCCGTCAGCGGGGCGCCGTACATAGAGAGCCAGCATTCCCAGTTCTCTTCCTCAACATAATGGTATAAAAGCGGTCCAAGATCAATCGCTGGGTCTGCAATCATCGCCCCATCCCAATCGATCAAATAGAGCTGGTTTTCATCTGTCAGCAGCCAATTATTATGATTGAGATCGCAATGACAGACGACCTTGTCCTCAAAATGGACAGCCTCCACATGCTTCTCTAAATACTGGATGGCACGCGAAATGTCTTGTGAATCAATTTGCTCGTTTAATATGGACTGTTTCAGATGCATCAGAATGGATTCTGGGTCTAGAGAGTGCTTCTCTAATCGTTTCAGCATATCGAGCAATTCTTTTGATGTATGAATTTTTCTTAGCTGCTCTGCTACAGGACGATCATTCATGTCCTTTGGCTTCAGCTCTCTGCCGCTCAGCCAGTGCTGTGCAGTAATCACATCTCCATTTTCCATCCGTTTTGTCCAGACAAGCTTCGGCACAATGCCTTCAGCTGACAAAACCGCAAGAAACGGTGACGTATTGCGTTTTAAAAATAGCTTTTGGTCATTGTGTGTTGCGAAGTACGCATCTCCCGTAGCGCCTCCAGCCGGAGAGATGTGCCATTCGCTACCTAATATTTGTCCCAACCAGTTCATATCAATTTTCAACCCATCATTTCTTAAAATATTTTAAATCTTGCTTTTTTAGTCGACAAAATTCAGCCGATTGAGGATCAATTGGCTGTTTCTTTTTTATTTATATGATCATAAAAACAAAAAGGACAGCTATTGAGAATGAGATGCTAAACAATAGCCGTCCTATAGATTTTATCGTTACCTTCTTATACTCGTCAAGCAAAACTAAAAAATCAGGACAAGAACCTTACGAAAAAGAAGGCTTTTTTCACGGTTCTTTGCCTGCGGATATACCGCAAGTTATTTAAGCACGTAATTTTAAGGATCGTTCACTTGCCTTTACAAAGACAGGCGTTGCGCCGATCACTTCTCCATCTGCGTGAAATAAGATTTTTTCATCTGCTTCTAAAAACGCTTCCTCATGCTGAAACAGGGTAACCCCCTTCATCCCAAGGTGCTTTCGAAACACCATTGCACTTAGAAACAAGAGGACTTTGAATGGATTCAAATCTGTGACAACCATCGTTTGAAAACCTGGCTGCCTTGCACTCACTTCCGGCGCTGCTTCCAGCCCTCCCCCATAATACGGGTGATTACATACGATCACAAACCACACTTGGCGAAAGACTTTCTTCTCATTTTCAATAAATAATGCAAGATCAAACGGCTTAAACGACCATAAAGAATGGAGAAATGACACCGGGTAGATGATAAAGCCAAGCCCCAGCCGTTTCAGCCACTTTTTCCCTCTAAAATGCACCGTTTTCCTCAGTACATGTGCGTCAAACCCCACACCGATATGATTGAGAAAGAGAACAGATTGCGGACTTTCGGCATGATCTTGAAAGGAGCCGAGAGAAAATGTTTTGGTGAGCATTCTCTTTTGCTTTCTCACTTCTTTTAGGACATCATGACGATGGATACCGAGACCCTTCGCAGCATCATTCCAATGACCAGCAGGGACAAAACTAAGCTGCACATGATCGACTTCCTTTAAGCCATTCAGTACTTCATGAATGGTGCCGTCACCGCCAATAACAATCAAGCGCTTCAGCCTGTCATCCTGCATGGCACTGATTTGTCTTGCCAAAACTTCGGCATGGCCTTCATGCTGGGTGAGAAATGATCGATAAGAGACCTCCACCTTTTGTAATTCTTTCTCTATGCTCCTCCATGTGCGGAGTCCTTTTCCATGTCCTGCTTCTGGATTAACGATAAAGTACCATTCATTCATATATTAGCTCCACTCAGGTCTCATTTTTCGTGACCTTCCATCATGCCTTTAATCGAGCCATTCCTGTCTTCTTTTGCTGTCTGATTCACCATAAGCAAGCAATGCCTTTGTCGCCTTAAATTGCTGATGCTTTGTCGGCGCCGTATTTTTCCGCTGCTTTTCAAACCACTCTTCTGCCTTCTTCTTATCGATAACCTCCATCCCATATGGAACTTCAGGTAAATCAATATAAGAGGTTCGGCTGATGAGGATTTTTTTCACAGGAAGGTCTACACCACTCTGCTGTAAGATCTTTGACACGACGGTGCCAGAGCGCAAAAGGCTTGCACAAGGATTCAAGACGGACTGAACAGCTTTCCCAGTCGCCCGTTTTTCCCAAAAACGTTCCTTCGTTCCAATATAGACGCTGTCTGGCTCGGCCTCTAAGAAGGATAAACAGATCACTTCGAGCGGCGTGATGAGTATCGGACATAATTCCATCTCAGCTTTTTGAATGAGCAGCACCGGCTTGTACATCACAAAATAAGAATCCGGAAGCTGCCTTGCAAGCATCCGCAGCTTTTCATCATACCGAATATGATGGGAAACGGTTGAAATATGTGAAATCGTCGAACTCGCCCATTTTAATTGCACTTCAAAGAGATGATCCTTAAAAAAGTGAATCAGCTTCGTTTCATCGGTAGGAACGTTTCTGAAAACCCCTTGCTCTATATCTGTCGGCTCGTTAAAAAGACTCAGGTCCCGTTCCTTTTTCATATCGGCTTCTTTTTGCTTTCTCTTTAAGGAGAATTTCTTTCTCTTTTCTTCCTCTTGTTCTGGCGCTTGTTGAGGAATTTGATCAAACGGTTGCTGCGCCTCCTCTTTTGAAGCCTTTTTTAACTCGTCCCATCTTTGTTTTTTCAATCGATTGAATTGATTGATATAGTGATGCGGGTCTTGTTCATATCGTGATATATAATCTTGAATTTTGATAATTTGCGCCATCTGCTGCTCACTCCAACTTCTAGAATCATTTATGTAGTTTAAATTGTCTGATTGCGTGATAACGAGGGGTTTCCTTCGGACGTATTTCAAATAAAGTGATACGAGAAACCTCCATCACATATGGCTCTTTGCGTAAAGGTGCTTGCTTTTCATAAGGGTCATCCGCATTCCATTTGCGCGCAATCGTCATATGCGGATGAAACGGTCTCTTTTCAACAGGGTGTCCTGCTGCCAAGACGGCTTCTTTCACCTTTTCTCTTAAGTGCATGAGCGGCTCACTTTCATGAGGCTTTGCAAAAAAGACTCTTGGGCGTTCCTTCGCACCAAACTGCCCTACCTCATTCAGCTCTAGTGGAAATGCAGACGCTTCATTTGAAAGGATGTCAAGCAGCTGGATGATCTTTTTTAAACGCTCTTCTGGAATGGCGCCTAAAAAGATAAGGGTCACATGATAATCATGTGGTGCTGTCCATTTTTGAAAGAACAGTCCGCTCCTTTGATCAATGTCTTGTTTGATTTGATGCGCAAGTTGTTCAGGGATGTGAATCCCTATAAAATAATGACGGTTTTCTGACACAATATCACCTGTCCTTTTTTAACAAACTTTACGAATCCCCATTGATGATAGTATAACTAAAGAAATGCGGAATGAGAAGAAAGGGTGTCATCTGATGAAAGTTGCACAAAATATAGCTGAGCTGATTGGCGATACACCGCTTGTCAAATTACAGCGGCTCCAGCCAGAAAATGCGGCGGCTGTTTACTTAAAGCTGGAATCATTTAATCCCAGCGGAAGTGTAAAAGACCGCGCGGCTTACAATATGATCATTGAAGCAGAAAAACAAGGGAAACTCACAAAAGGAGCAACCATTATTGAGCCTACGAGCGGGAATACAGGGATTGGTTTAGCCATGAATGCCGCCGCAAGAGGCTACAAAGCCATCCTTGTCATGCCTGATACGATGACAAAGGAAAGAATCAATATTTTGAAGGCATACGGGGCGCAGGTCGTCTTAACCCCAGGAGAAGAAAAAATGCCAGGCTGCATCCGCAAGGCTGAGGAACTGGCTGCTCAAATTCCTCATAGCTTTATTCCCATGCAGTTTGACAATAAAGCGAACCCAGATGCACATAGAGGCACAACAGCAGTCGAAATTATGGAAGCTGTGAAACAACTTGGACAGCCCCTTGGAGCCTTTGTCGCAACAGCTGGAACTGGCGGTACTATTACAGGAACTGGAGAGGAATTAAAAAAGGCATTCCCTCATTTAACCATCCGTGTGGCAGAGCCTAAGGGTTCCCCTGTCTTATCTGGCGGGAAACCTGGGAAGCATAAACTTGTTGGCACAAGCCCAGGATTTATCCCCCATATTTTAAACGAGCACATCTATGATGACATCGTGCAAGTAAGTGACGAAGATGCTTATCACATCACACGGCAGCTCGCTAAGCTTGAAGGAATTTTAGTAGGCCCATCCTCTGGGGCGGCTTGCTATGCAGCCATTGAAACAGCCAAGCAATTGCCGGCAGATCAAATTGTGATCTGTATGACAGCAGATACGGGCGAACGATACTTATCAAGTGATGTTTTTCAAGATTAAAAAAGGAACAGGGCGTTGAATCCCTGTTCCTTTTTCTTCATTTCACAGTTAAGATATTTTGACAGATTTCACCTCAGCCTGTTCCCCTCTGATAAGTAAAGCCTGTTCATCAGTAAGCGGACATAAATCGAGCGTCTGCTGATACTTCTCTGTAATTTGCTGCGCAGCCTCGCCTAAATAGGCATTATGCATATGCGGTACTGGATAGCAGCTTATTTCATTGACACCTTGAAATGATGAAAGCTCCGGCGCCTTCTTTTGTTCATCCATCAGGGAGATATATTCAATGCTTGGCGCCATGATGATACTCCCCGCAGATTCTCCGATGTACAGCTTGCCGTTGTTGATTTCTTCTTTCAACACGTCATCGAAACGATGCTTTCTTAACTCCTGCAATAAATAAAAAGTGTTGCCTCCTGAAACGTAGATCACATCATTTTGTTTGATCATCTGCGCGATCTCTTCAGCGGACTGTTTATCTATCTGCACAGTCTCAATCTGCATCCCTAATTGCTGAAAGGCTTCCTTCGCTGCCTCTACATAGTGCGTGACTTCTTCTACAGCACTTGCCGTTGGAATGAAAGTCACTCGCTTTCCTTTTAAAGATTCACCGGCAAAGTCAGATAAGAGAGAATAGCTGTCTTTGAATGAAGAGCATAAGAACATTTTTTTCACTGTCAATCCCCTCTTCTCTTTTCCATTTTCTATTTTGCTAATTCATACATGGCTTGTGCATAAAGAGCTGTTGCTCTCAGTAAGTCATCAATTTCAATATATTCATCCTTTTGATGGGCGCAGTCTGGTCTGCCAGGAAATAAAGGTCCGAAGGCAACGCCTGCTTCTAAAGATCTCGCATACGTTCCTCCCCCAATGGCAATAAGGTTTGCAGGATCTCCCGTTTGTTCCTCATATACCCGCTGCAAGGTTTTCACAAGCGGATGATCTTTTGAGACGTGATGCGGAGGACTGTCTTCGAATTTTAGAAGAGCCGCACCTTTGATGCTTTCAATTCCTTTTTTGACGTCCTTGCCGTCTGCTGTCACTGGATAGCGGACATTTAACCCTAGCTTTGCTTCCTCATTCTGTTTATAGCGGATTGTCCCAACATTCAACGTCAAATCTCCACTAATCTCATCTTTGCAAGCAATTCCCAGCTTTTGTCCTCTTGTATCCTGATCAAATAAAGCGTTGATTTGGGAAGTAAAGGCAAGTCCCTGCTCATCTAATTCGAGTCCGCATAAGAAATTCGCCATATGAATGCCCGCATTTGTCCCATGCGCCGGCTCCATGGCATGAACAGATACCCCTTTTAATGTAAAATGCAGTCCATCCACTGCGCTTTTTACCTCACCAGATAATTGGTGATCAGCAAGATAGGCTTCGAAAGCTGTTTTTATTAATTCAGCATCGTGTTCCTGTGCAGCAGTCACAATAGCAGCTGCCTCATCTGGCACCATATTGAGCCTCATACCCGATGTAAATTGCTTCAGCGTATAGCGCTGATGATTCGCTGTTTGTTGATATGTAAATGACAGGGTGGCATCAATAATCCCTTTTTCCGCATGAATAATCGGAAAATCGGCGTCTGGTGCAAATCCGATTTGCGGCATCGCCTCATGCTTGAAATAATGGTCCACACAGCGCCAATCGCTTTCTTCATCTGTTCCAATGATCATTCGAATTTTTTTCGACAGCTGCAAACCAGTATCTTTTAAGATCTTCAGCGCATAAAATGCCGCCATGGTTGGGCCTTTGTCATCAATAGCTCCGCGTGCAAAGATTTTATTTTCTCTGATGTCAGCTGAAAATGGCGGGGTTGTCCAGCCGTCGCCAGCAGGCACCACGTCCACATGACAGAGCACACCTACAATGTCTTCGCCTTCCCCGTATTCAATATGACCTGCATAGCCGTCGACATTCTTGACTGTGAAGCCTTCGTCTTCCCCTTTTTTCAGCATATACTGCAGGGCATCATCGACTTTTTCACCAAATGGCTTTCCTTCTTTGCCGCCTTCTTCATCAAGGACACTTTCAATTTGTAAAAAAGATTGTGTGTCCTGAATTAAGTCGTCTTTTTTTCGTATTACTTCAGCTTCCCAATTCATTTTTCCATTCCTCCTTGAAAAAAGGTTGCAATCCACCCTTAAAACGAATATTATATTAATTGTTTTGTAATAATGTTCGTAAATGGAGGATTTTATGTTTCAGTTAAAAGAAAATCAAACCAACATAAAGAAAGAAATCATCGCTGGTATGACGACATTCTTTACCATGGTCTATATTGTTGCCGTCAACCCGGGAATTCTTTCAAAAGCAGGTATTCCTTTTGACCAAGTCTTTACTGCAACAATCATCGCTGCTGTTGTCGGTACGCTCTGGATGGCACTATTTGCAAATTATCCGATTGCCATTGCACCAGGCATGGGGCTGAATGTCTATTTCACCTTTACCGTTGTCGGCGGTGGCGGCATCAGCTATCAAACAGCGTTTAGTGCGGTATTTGTTGCTGGTATACTCTTTATTATTTTATCGTTAACATCCCTTAGAAAACAACTGATTCAAGCCATTCCAGATAATTTAAAGTACGGTATTACAGCAGGAATCGGGCTTTTCATTGCATTTATCGGCCTTCGTCAGTCTGGGATCATCGCTGCTGATCCAGAAAACCTTGTGAAGCTTGGCAATTTAAGCTCGCCTGTTGTCATTTTAACGCTTGTCGGCTTAATGATTTCGGTTATTTTAATGGTTCTTCAAATAAATGGTGCACTGTTTATCGGCATGTTAGCGACCACATTGATTGCGCTCGCAACCGGCCAGCTTCATTTCCCTAAAACACTGATGGACATCCCTGCACTGCCTGAAGGCATGCTGATTACAAATCCAATCGCTGCCTTTGGTGACGTGTTCTCTCATCATTTGTATGCTGTCGTCTTCTCCTTCTTACTGGTGACGATTTTTGATACAACAGGCACGATGATCGGGGTTGCCGAACAAGCGGGATTAATGAAAAATGGCCAGCTGCCAAAAGTGCGCAGAGCCCTGCTTGCTGACTCTGCTGCAACGACGGTTGGTTCTATGTTTGGTACAAGCCCAACCACTGCTTATATTGAATCATCATCAGGAGTAGCTGCTGGCGGAAGAACTGGGCTGACGTCTTTAACGGTCGCTGCACTGTTTATTGTGGCATTATTTTTCGGCCCGCTCGTTCAAGCTATTTCTTCTTTACCATCGATCACATCACCTGTTTTAATCATTGTTGGCTGCTTGATGATGAACTCGGTGTCACGCATTCGCTGGAACGAACTAGACGAGGCATTCCCTGCTTTCCTTGTTATTCTTTCGATGCCGCTGACTTCTAGTATCTCTACAGGAATTTCACTTGGATTTATTTCATATCCGCTTGTGAAATTGGCAAAAGGGAAATGGAGAGAAGTACATGTGCTTGTTCTCATCTTTGCGGTCTTATTTTTCATTCAGCTCTTTTTCTTAGAAGGATAACAGAAACAAAAAAGGCACATCCTCACATGGAATGTGCCTTTTTGCCTTCACTGAATTTTTTATTTTGTAAATTTTCTGTGATTATTTTGCGGAATTTAAAAATGTCAGCTTCAATCGCATCCCTTATCATTATTGGATTGTAACCGGATTCAAATCATGATATATACCATATTTTATTTCATGAAGACAAGTTTAAAAACACGTAAAGTTGACTTTTTGGTGGAACTAGATGCATAATAACGTGTATAATAGAATAAAACATTAAGAAACACGAACATTTACCATTGTTGCTTGTCCTTATTTCGCAGTTTTAGTGTAGTAAGTTGTGGTTAGTCAAGTCCATCCGATCTTATTGATAGGGAGTGGTTTTTTGAAACCTTCAACAAACCGTATGATGACTCGAATCAAATCAGTCTATATGTTCATTCAAGAGAAAGGTCTTGTGACGACACAAGAGCTGGTTGATGAATTCGGGATCACACCTAGAACCATTCAAAGAGACTTAAACGTGCTTGCCTATAACGATCTTGTTCATAGTCCAAGCAGAGGCAAATGGGAAACAACGAGAAAAAAAGTAAAAATATCATCTTAAGCGTATAATGAATTGTCCATATAACAAAAAGAACCGGCGATATGCCGGTTCTTTTCTTTTGCAAATTGTTGACGAAGGGCTAAAATGATTTTTATTTTAGCCCTTTGTCTTCTTTACAGCGTGATAGAAAACCTTTGAAGTCTAGGAAGAACGAGCACTGGCGCGGAGCGAATTTAACATTCGTGAGCACCAGCGCACAGGACTGACAAAGAATGCGAGGGTTTGTCTACACGCTGAAGAACCGGCGATATGCCGGTTCTTTTCTTTTATTCTTATGTTATTCACGATTCATTAAGCTGTCTAATTCTTCATCCGTCAATTCACGGTACTCTCCGGGTGCTAGATCTTCATCTAAAGAGACTGCCCCCATCGAGAGCCTTTTTAAAAAGATCACTTCATTTCCCACCGCTTGCGCCATCAGCTTCACTTGATGGTACTTCCCTTCAGTAATCGTCAAACGGATGCGTGTATCTTCCTCTTCATTTGCATCTACTTCCACCTTCGCCGGCTTCGTGTGATAATCATCTAAGATGACAACGCCCTCTTCAAGACGCTTAATGTCTTGATCTCCTAAAGGATATTTCAAATGAACCTCATACGTTTTTGGCACATGCTTTTTTGGAGAAAGTAATTGATGAGCAAGCTGTCCATCATTTGTGAGGAGAAGGAGACCGACCGTATCCTTATCCAGTCTCCCCACAGGAAATGGCTCCCTTGCGATATCCTCCGGCTCAAGTAAATCGACAACCGTTTCATCCCGCAGATCTTCAGTTGCCGAGATCACCCCGTCTGGCTTGTTCATCATTAAGTAAATGAATTCTTTATATTCTACACGCTCTCCGTGTACGAGTACTTCATCATTTGATGGATCAACATGATCTTTCACCTGCTTTGCCACTTCTCCATTCACTGTGACCGCCCGGGCTTTGACAAGCTTTTTCACATCTTTTCTTGAACCAAAGCCGCTGTTAGCAAGTAATTTATCAAGCCTCATGAATATCTACCTCTTCTTAACTCTTTTTTCTTAAAAATTTCGGCATACGGCTGCCCAGTACACGCTCTAGTAATCCCACCTTATAAGACAAGTACATATACACACCGCCGCCAGTGATCATAGAAATCAAAATGACGATACCCGCTTGTAAAATTCCGTCTTCATAAGAAATTACTTGGTTCACAAGCTGACTTGTCAAATATGCCACGACAGCCATGATCGCCGTTAAAATACCAATGAGAATAAAACGTTTGAAAATTCTGCGGAACGAATAGCCGGCATGGCGTTTAATCATGATAAACATATACAAGATGGACGCACTGTAGCCTAATGCTGTTGCCAATACAGAACCATTTCCTTGCAGCCAGCTGATCAGCGGGATGTTCAGAACCGTTTTAATAATGATCCCTAACAAAAGACTGACGATCGCAAATTTTTGTTTGTTGATCCCTTGCAGAATCGCTGCATTAATGGTGAATAAAGAAAACAATAATGCAACAGGTGCATACCAGAACAAAATGGAAATCCCAATCTCAGGATGAACAGACGGATAGAAAAACCAATAAGCCGGTCCAGCCAATGCCGAGATACCAAATGAAGCAGGCAGCACGAAAAATAAAATGACTTGCATCGTCTGATCAATTTGTCTATTGAGCAGCTTGTAATTACGTGCTGTAAATAATTCTGTAATCGTCGGAATCAATGTTAAGCCAAACGCTGTGGCAAGTGACACAGGAATCATCACGACCTTCGGTAAATATAACGTCACAATGGACAATACCGCTGTACTAATATCCTGATGTCCGGATGCAATCATGGCTCTGTTAATTGTGTTTGTATCGATATAAGAATAAATTGGAATCGCAAGTCCAACAAACACATACGGCGCCGCATAGCTAAACAGCTCTGTAAACATTTGCTTATAAGATAAATCAGAGTGAGCGCCTGTATTCGGCTGCATGGCTAAGAGCCTGTCCTTCCGCTTCAGCCAATATAAATAAAGCGTGAATAAACCGCCAAATGCACCGATCAGAGCCGCAAATGTTGCATATCCGACAGCAATGACAAGCCCGCCGTCAAGCACCTTTAAAATAATAAACGTCGCCGTTAATAGGAAGATGATTCTGACAAGCTGTTCAATCACTTGGGAAACAGCTGTCGGTCCCATCATGGAGTGTCCTTGGAAGAACCCGCGTACAAGACTCATGATCGGTACAACCAAAAGACCTAAGCTGACCATTCGAATCACATATACTACTTGATCGACAGTCAAACCGCCTGTTTCATTTGATCCGCCAAGCTGAATCTTGGCAAAAATCGGTGCGGACAAATATAAAATAGAAAAGGCGATCATCCCGGTGACAAGCATGACCGACATACCCGCCCTGAACATTTTTCTTGTTGTCTCATAATCGCCGATCGCATTATATTTGGAAACAAATTTTGATACCGCTGTTGGAAAACCAAGCGTAGCGATACTTAAAAAGATCGTATACTGATTGTATCCATATTGGAATAGCGCACCACCAGTAGCTCCAACCATTGCGCTAAATGGAATTAAATAAATCATACCAAGAATACGAGAGAGATACGTCCCTATCGTTAAAACCAACGTACCACGAAGCAGTTTATTAGACATGCGCTTAACCACCATTTTTCTAATGAATATTCAACTTAACTATTTTACCACATCAATTCAATACACAGGTAACAAATCCAATACGGAAGTCACAAAACCAATCAATTCATATTTCAGCCTTCCCTAATCTTCGTTATAATAGAAAAATGACTGAAAGTAGAAAGAGGAATGTAACATGAAACATTATGATGTCATTGTCATTGGCGGCGGACCTTCTGGGCTGATGGCCGCGATTGCATCAGCAGAGCACGGTGCGACTGTTCTGTTAATTGACAAAGGAAACAAACTTGGCAGAAAGCTGGCCATTTCTGGCGGCGGACGCTGTAACGTCACCAATCGCCTTCCAGTAGAAGAAATCATCAAACATATTCCCGGAAACGGCCGTTTTCTATATAGTGCATTTTCTGAGTTCAACAACGAGGATATTATTTCGTTTTTTGAAAACCTTGGCATTGAACTAAAAGAAGAAGACCATGGACGTATGTTCCCTGTCTCAAACAAAGCACAATCTGTTGTGGATGCCCTTCTAGACAGGCTCCGAGCCCTCAATGTCACCATTCGAACGAACGAAAAAATTAAAACAGTTCTGTATCAAGACGGACAAGCAGCTGGAATTGTTACAAATAATGATGAAAAAATTTCAAGTAAGTCTGTCGTCATTGCTGTCGGCGGAAAAAGTGTGCCGCATACCGGCTCTACTGGTGACGGCTATGCATGGGCAGAAGCAGCCGGTCATACCATTACAGAGCTCTTCCCAACAGAGGTACCGGTCACATCCGATGAACGATTTATTAAAGAAAAAGTGCTTCAAGGTCTTTCTTTAAGAAGTGTGGCTGTCAGTGTTTTAAATAAAAAAGGAAAACCCGTCGTCACACATGTCATGGATATGATTTTTACTCACTTTGGTTTATCAGGTCCAGCTGTTCTTAGATGCAGCGGATTTGTTGTGAAGGAATTGAAAAAACAACCGACAGTCCGCCTGCAAATAGACTTATATCCGAAGCTGAATGACGAGGAGCTGTTCCAGAAGCTTCATCGTGACCTTAAAGATGAACCGAAGAAAGCCATTAAAAATGTCCTCAAGTCTTGTATGCAAGAACGCTATTTATTGTTTCTGTTAGAACGGAACGGGATTGATCCACAAGACACATTCTCTGGTCTAGCCAAGGATAAACTGCGTGCATTTGCCCATGATTGTAAACATTTTATTGTGCATGCAAATGGTACGCTATCCTTGGACAAAGCGTTTGTGACAGGAGGCGGCGTTTCTGTGAAGGAAATTGAACCGAAGAAAATGGCGTCTAAAAAAATGCCCGGTCTTTATTTCTGTGGAGAAATTTTAGACATCCATGGCTACACAGGCGGCTACAATATCACATCAGCACTTGTGACAGGCAGGCTTGCCGGCATGAATGCTGCACTAGAAGCAAAGGAGAGAGATCAATGATCAGACGTGCATTACCGATTGTTCTTGCGGTCGTTATCAGTTTGACAGCCGCTGTTTTCTTGAAGCTGTCCATTACCCCGTTAAAAGTCGCCATTGTTTTGGCGTTTACCATTTTCGCCGTATGTTTAAAAGAATATGTCTACCGTCTTCGCAAACGGATTGAGGAAAAATCGTCTTCCCATATCGATAGTTGATAAATGGAAGCAAAACATGTTACGGTAAAGTAGAGGTCGAGTGAGAAGCTCGCCTCTTTTTGTTTGAAATAAGTTGAGTTAGGGGATATTAAGCGAAGTCCTCTGCTTAAACGTGTAGAACAACAGGAGAGTGAGATGGTGTGAAAAACGTATCAAGTGTATTTTGGATTGTGATTGCGATCACATTTGTTGCCGTGATGTGGGGAGCGTTTTCTCCAGACACATTGCAAAATGTCACAGATCAAATTCAAACATACATTACAAATGACTTTGGCTGGTATTACTTGTTAGTGGTATCACTGCTTGTCGGCTTTTGTCTATTCTTTATCTTCAGCCCAATCGGTAAGATTACGCTAGGAAAACCGGGGGAAGAGCCTGAATTTGGTTTATTTTCTTGGTTTGCTATGCTATTTAGTGCCGGTATGGGAATTGGTCTTGTTTTTTACGGAGCAGCTGAACCGATCAGCCACTATGCTATTCAGTCACCAACAGGGGAGACTGAAACTGCGCAGGCCTTCCGCGATTCCCTTCGCTATACATTTTTCCACTGGGGGCTTCATGCATGGGCTATTTATGCCATTGTTGCACTTTGCATTGCTTACTTTAAATTTAGAAAAGATGCACCTGGTTTAATCAGTGCAACACTGCAGCCCGTTTTAGGAAATAAAATTCACGGATGGATCGGTAAAACCATCGATTGTATTGCGGTATTTGCAACTGTGGTTGGTGTTGCAACAAGCCTAGGATTAGGTGCGGCACAAATAAATGGTGGATTGAATTATCTTTTTCATATTCCAATTGCCTTTAGCACACAATTGATCATTATTATCATTGTGACGGTGCTTTTCCTTGCATCTGCTTTAAGCGGGATTGGAAAAGGCATTAAATACTTAAGTAATATCAATATGGTATTAGCAGCTGTTCTGATGTTTTTCTTACTTTTGGTAGGTCCAACTGTTTTTATCTTAAATTCATTTACTGACTCGATTGGACAATACTTATCCAATATCGTTCAAATGAGCTTCCGTCTATCTCCCAATGATCCTGAAAAGAGAGAATGGATTAATGGATGGACAATCTTTTATTGGGCATGGTGGATTTCTTGGGCACCATTTGTCGGGATCTTTATCGCTAGAGTGTCACGCGGGCGAACAATTCGCGAATTTTTATTGGGTGTCTTAGTCGCTCCTTCCATCCTAGTCTTCCTATGGTTCTCGATTTTCGGTGTATCTGCAATGGACTTACAGCAAAAGAATATTGTCGATGTTGCAGGTCTTTCAACTGAAACGATGCTCTTCGGTGTACTGAATGAATATCCGCTGGCGATGATTACATCGATACTGGCACTCATTTTAATCGCCGTATTCTTTATTACATCGGCTGATTCAGCTACATTTGTGCTTGGAATGCAGACAACCTACGGATCATTGAACCCTTCTGGCAGTGTCAAAGTCAGCTGGGGCATTATCCAATCGGCTGTTGCTGCTGTGCTTTTATTTTCAGGGGGACTTGAAGCCCTGCAAAATACAGCCAAGCTCGCAGCCTTGCCGTTCTCCGTTGTCATTATATTGATGATTGTCTCGCTGTATAAATCACTAAATGATGAACGAAGAATCATCAAACAAACCAATCAAGTCAATAAACCAAGAAGTCCAAGAGTAAAAAAAGCATAATCGCAAGCGAGAAAAAGCCGTTCCTTATCCGAACGGCTTTTTTCTATATATACAATTTAAGATTGTCGCGAGCTTGAGGATTCCTTTAAAATAATGATGAATCATCACTTTCTACATAATGGAGGTTTATATGACGTTACCTACGTTCAAGTACAACCCAGATCCAGTTTCGTTAAACGTGATCAAAAAAGAGCATACGACATGTCCTGTTTGTGAGAAAGAAAGAGATTATGTGTACCATGGCCCTTTTTATACTGTTGAAGATGTAGAGGGAATTTGTCCTTGGTGCATTAAAGATGGATCAGCGGCGAAAAAATACAATGGAACCTTTCAAGACGATGCGAGCTGTGATGACGTCGATCAAGAGGAATATATCGATGAGCTGATCTTCAGAACGCCAGGCTATCGCGGATGGCAGCAGGAATATTGGTTAAGTCATTGCGGAGATTTTTGTGCAATCGTCCAGTATGTCGGCTGGAAAGAGATTGAACATCTAGAGGAAGAACTCGCCGAGGATATCGAAGACATTTGCAGCGGCGAAGGATTAACGAAAGAGAACCTAAAGCAATGGCTCGTCAACGGAGGAGACTTACAAAGCTATCTTTTTCAATGTGTTCACTGCAACAAGCACCGGTTATATATTGACGCCAGCTAATCAAAGAAATAGGACCCTTCAAGCAGGTCCTTTTTTGATGCCGTCTATTTTTTATATAAAATGAGTGCAGAAAAACAGTAGAGCTGTTCCCCTCCCTGCTCACAGATCACCGCTACATTGTACTTGATGTCAATGATTTGGTCGTCATCCATTCCTTTTAAAAAATGATTAATTTCGCTCTGCAAATCTTTCTCATGCTCTTCATCAAATACAGCTACCTTTAGCACCTATGCCACTCTCCCTTCTCTCGCTACTCTATCTTTATGCACATAGAGAGAGGCATATGAACAAAAAAACCTTTCATCGTTAAGATGAAAGGCCTTCTATTTACAGCTTCGGTTTTGTTTCTCCTGTCCAAGCAAGCATCCCGCCAACGACATTTGTCGCTTGGTAGCCTTGATCTTCTAGGTAATAGCAGACATTTTCACTACGTTTACCAGAGCGGCAAATAATATAATATTCCTGCGTTTGATC
This sequence comes from Bacillus sp. FSL R5-0712, assembly GCF_038593285.1. NCBI lineage: Bacteria > Bacillati > Bacillota > Bacilli > Caryophanales > Bacillaceae > Bacillus > Bacillus sp. FSL R5-0712. The sequence goes on from NZ_CP151981.1 coordinate 2,750,877, forward strand.
GAATGCATCCAGCTTCTCAGGGATATCGCCCATTCGAATGTGAATAGCTTCCGGGATCATTCCTTCTGCTACCTCTTCATCCTCACGTACATCGACAAGCTGAATGGCATCTTCCTGCTCCAGCTTTTGTTTTAATTCTTCTATTGAAATTTCTTTCACTGACACGACTCTCATCTCTCCTTTTCATTACGGTGACACCATTATAGCAAATGATTCACTTCACTGCGTATTCACCCGCTTCGATTGAAGGAAAGAGGGCTGCCGCTTTTTCACTTCTGCTGTCTCGTGCTCAATATCAAACTCTACCTTTTTAAAGACTTGATAGGCCAGCCACATATGACCGTAGGCGAGTATGCTCACACTAAAAAACGGCACGATTCCCGGTAAATAAGCAAACAGAACAAACAGAACAGCCGAGAAAACAAGCATAGAGAGTGTATATTGCAAGTATGAGATACCAAGCAGAAGAGAGAATTTTAGATAGAGACATTTTTTCCAATCGTAATGAGCAAGCAGCGGAAAAATATAAAATAAGCTCACAATAAACAGAAAACCGAAAATATATATAGCAAAGCGAAGCACATGTAAAAGCCAGCTCGTCGGATAAATATAAGCAAGGTCGACATAAATAATCGTTCCAATGATGAATAGCACCACTCCAATGATGTTAGAGCGTACAAACTCCTCCCTGAATACCTTCCAAAAAGTGCGGAATATATTGACTTGCTCATGACCTTGAATCCACTTTCTCATCACGGAAAATAACGCAGTGGTCGCGGGCATCAAGCCAAAAACGCCAAGCCCTAGAATGGTGAACAAAAGCCATAACAAATTTGTATAGGCGAGTCTCATCACCCACTCACACATACTCAGCATTCTGCTCATTGAACCATCATGATCCATCTCTTTCCCCTCCTCTCTCTTTACACCGTCTCTTTATGAAACAATTCATCGATTTCAATTGGGCGATTTTCTGTAACAGAGCGCCACATGCCTTCCCCAAGAGCAATCGAATAAGCTCCAGCCTCTGCTCCTGCTAAGATGTCATAGTGAATCAAGGGATCTTTTCCTATAAATAAATCAGCCAATAGCAGAGGATCTCCGCCGCCATGTCCACCTGGCTGCTTCACGACTTCAATCGTCTCCTTTGATCCAAACATCGGGTAATAAGAAATTGTTTGTTCTGGGAATTGAAAAGGAATTCTTGATGGCACATGAAACTCATTTGTTTCAATACGCCCCTTCGTCCCATTAATGGCCAGACGGTAGCCTTCATATGGGGCTGAGAATTGAATCGAATAGCTAAGCAGAGCCCCTTGATCATAAGCGACTGACGCCACATATGTATCCTCAATATCAATTTCCTGATCAAAAATGCACGCATCCGGGCGATAGTTTGAGTACTGCTGCGTTTGCTCCTGACCGGATTCAATATGGTCGTCCTCCACCTTCGAGCGCTCAACCCGCGGATTCCACCTTGCTTCATAATGACATATATCCTTCACATGACATGTTCCGCAAAATCTATTTTCCTCCCCCTGCAAGGGATTCCAAGGGCTTTCACTGCCGTAATAGTTCAGCGCCCCGTAGGCAAATACTTGTTTCGGCTTTTGATCAATCCACCAGTTGACCAGATCAAAATGATGTGTCGACTTATGAATGGACAGTCCGCCAGAAAATTGACGTGTACGGTTCCACCTTTTGAAATAACTAGCACCATGATACGTATCAATAAGCCAGCTCAGTTCAACAGAAGTGACCCTTCCAATTTTCCCGTCTAGAATCAGTTCTTTTACCTTTCGATGGAAAGGATTGTAGCGATAATTAAAGGTGACCGTGACCTTCCCTTTACTTTCCGCTTCTTTTTCCATCACTTTTTTGGCGTCTTTTGCTGTTGTCACCATCGGCTTTTCGGTGATGACATCTAGATCATGGTCAAGTGCCTGCATGATATATGTGACATGTGTGTCATCCCTGCCTGCCACAATGACGATATCTGGTTTTGTTTCTTTGACCATCTGATCAAATGCATCTTCATGAAAAAACGAAACGCCCCGGAGTGACGGAAAACGCTCCTGACAAAGTATATACCGCTGATGATCTATATCGAGGAGCCCTGTAATCCGATAATGCTCATTGAAATCCTCTGTGAGTGGTTTAATAAACATATTGAACGCACGATGGCTCAGCCCGCAAATCACGACCCGTTTCACATTCCCCACCCCATTTTCTATTGGTTTTCACGAAGCTGTTTCATAAGAGACAGCGCCTCTTCCGACTTATCAGCATACACGGGAATGAAGGCGACCATATCTCGGTGTAATTGAAAGGTATAGCCGTTGAGTTTTTTCTTTCCTTTATTGATTTGAACTGCATAATCGACCGTTTTCCCTGTCTTTTTGTCCTCGACCGTATATGGTCCTGCTGCTTGATCGCCTATTTTCATCTCTTCCAGCAGCTGAAAGCTTTCAGGATCATCATACGTTCTAAACATTTCTTCTGGAACAAGCATCACGTCCCCCTCTTTTGAGGTAATTTCAACAAGAAGCTTTTCAGGAATCGCCGGAAAGATGTGGACGCTATAAGTCTCTTGTTCCGGCTGAAAAGCCTTCTCCACTAGTTGATCCTTCATTCCCTTTGACATATCAGAAAAAATCAGAACATCGATCCCGTTTGTTTTCCCCTGACAGGCAGATAAACAAATGGCAGCGATAAAACTGATGAGCCATACAGCGGCTCTTTTTCGCCTCCTCATGCCTTTTGAAAAACAGACAGCTTTTCTAGCTCAGTTAACGCCATAATAAAAGCGCCTGCCCCGTGCAAGTCATTTGTGCTCCGCTCTCTTCCAACGTAGTAATCATAAAATCCCGCAGATGTTCCGATACAAATATCATTGATGGTAAAATCACCATTTTCTTTCTCAGCCGTCTTATGCTGAATCAAGCCTTGATATGCTCTGACCACATGATCAATATAACGGAGACCTACATACCCTTCATTCATGGCCTTTGCCATGGCGTACATGAATAAACACGACCCTGAGCTTTCAAGCCAATTGTCACTGTGATTTCCTTTATCAATGATTTGATGCCAGAGACCTGTCTTTTGATCCTGGTACTTTGCCACACTTTCCAGCATGTCTGTCAGCGTTTCCTTCCACACCTTCCGCCTTTCATGATGCTCGGGCAGATCCTCGATCATATCTGCTAATGCAAGGACATACCAGCCAAACGATCTTGCCCAAAATTCTGGGGAACAGCCGGTCTTTTGATCAGCCCATGGCATCGTTTTCCGTTCATCCCACGCGTGATAATACAGACCTGTTTGTTCATCTTTCGTATGCTTTCTCATGAGATGCTCTTGATGAATGACCATATCCACTAGTGACTCTTCACCTTTAAGCTGAGCATACTTTAAGGCAAAAGGACCGCCCATGTAGAGACCATCGAGCCACATTTGATAAGCATAATTGTCTTTATGCCAAAATCCGCCCTCAGACGTGCGGTTTAGCGTACGATAAAGTCCGCGCAGCTTCTCCGCCGCCAGCACATACCGCTTCTCTCTCGTTCGTTCGTAAAGAGGGAATAAAATGAGTCCTGCTTGAATGGCATCAAGCTCATCCCTGCGAAATAATAAATTTCCGTACTCATCAATGAGTGAGTCCGCATAGTTTTTCACATAATCGAAATATTCCTCGTTCCCTGTTGCCTCATATAGCTTCATGACGCCGCAAAGGAAAACCCCTTGATGATAATGCCATCTTCCAGCTGGCGGCAGCTCAATCGGTGTATACGCTTTCATAATAGTTTGTGCTAATTTCTCTGCATGCTCAAGCGGTGATCCCTTTTCAATCGATAAAGTCATTCTTCCTCATCTCCCTTTTTAATAAATACCTTCTTCCCCGAATTTCTTCGCTAAACGGTTTGCCAGCATGACCAAAATAAGTCCAACGGCTGCTTTAAATAAACCAACAGCAGTACTATAGCTGAATTGTCCTTGCTTAAGACCTGCTGTATAAACGTACGTATCAAAAATCTCTGCTACTTCCCGGTTCGTTGCGTTCAGTAATAGATAGACATGCTCAAAGCCAAGCTCAAGCGTATCACCGATTTTTAAAATAAGCAGAACCACAATGACACTTTTAATGGCAGGAAGTGTGATGTGCCACATTTGTCTCAGTCTCCCGGCCCCATCCATTTTTGCTGCTTCATATAGCTGCGGATCTACCGCTGTAATCGCCGCAAGGTAAATGATTGTTGACCATCCTGCTTCCCGCCAGATTACCTGTAAAATGTACATCGGTCTAAACCATTCCTGACTAAGAAGGAAATTAATCTTTTCTCCTCCAAAGAAAGCAATCAATTCATTCATTAACCCGCCATCTACTGTTAACAAAACAAAAGATAAGGACACGACAATCACCCATGACATGAAGTGAGGGATATAAATCATCGTCTGTACAAATTTCTTAAACAATGCCAATCTCACTTCATTTAAAAGAAGAGCTAATAAGATCGGAATTGGAAAGAAAATCACGACATTCATGGCAAATAAAATCAGCGTATTTTTTAATAAGATGAAAAATGTTGGTTCTGTAAACAATCGAATAAAGTGTTTGAAGCCAACCCACTCACTGCCAAGAATGCCGAGAAACGGCTGGTAATCTTGAAAGGCAATGATGAGCCCCCACATTGGCACATATTTAAAAACAATAAAATAAATGAGCCCCGGCAAAATCATTAAATACAAAAATTTTTGACTTAGCAATTGATTAAGTAAGCGCTTTCTTTTTTCACTTTTCAAAGCTGCCGCAGGCACACCCTTGGCAGTGACATCCTCTGTTTTCATTAATAAAGCCTCCCCTCATGCTCATGCATGTGTTAACTGTATCTTAAGGATGAAAAATCCGTCTACAATCATATCAACAGATCATATTTTCATAGGTGATGCTACTCAAAACGTTACATAAAACATAAGAAAATGATCCTAATCTCAGAAAATGATTATTGACAAACCTACCAGATTTTTGGATTAATAAATTAAGGGGAAAAGATTGTTTCGTTTGAAATGGGGGGTTTTATGAAAAGAAGGCAGTATAAATTTTATTACAAGCTTGTGACGTTTTTTTTCATACTTAGTACGATTCCTGTTATCATTGTCGGCATTTTTTCTTATCAGCATTCGCAAAAAACAGCACTTGAAAATATCTCAAATGAAAAGCTCGACAGCGTTAAACAAACGCAATCCAATATTGAGCATATTTTAAAAACTGTTGATCATTCTCTCACTCACTATGTCAGTTCGCCGCCTCTCCTTCAAACACTGGCAGAACCTTTAAATCCAGACCAATTCCAGCTTTATAATCAAGTACAGCAGGAACTGAATTACCTGCAAACCTTCGACACCGATCTTTCCAATATTACACTCGTCAGTAAAATGGAAGACTGGTACATGAACAATTCAGGGCTTTATCATGTCACAAGCGAAGACCAAGAAAAAGCGCTGACCTCTTACCTCAATATACCAAGTCACTCCAGCTGGGCACTTGAAGAGAATAATCCACTTGTTGCGACAAAAGAAGGAAAAGCATCCTTTTGTAAGTACAATGTGAATTTAATCAAACAACTGCCTATGAACAGCGTTCAAAAAAAGGGAATCGCTGTCGCCAGCATTCCAAGCTGCGTCATTGCTGATAACATGCCTGACTTCTCTCAATCAGATAGTATGTTTGTGATCGATACAAACGGAAAAGTGCTGCTACATAATCGCAAAGAACAAATTGGTGAATCGCTGAAACATCAAGATATCGTCAAACATGTGCTCTCACTTGAAAAACGATCAGGGCAATTTGATATGAAGATCGACGAACTCAACTATCAAATCACATTTCAAAAATCAGATTATAATGAATGGACGTACCTATCCTTTGTTTCTATTCCAGAACTTAAGCAGCAAACGAAATCAATCGGGTGGATTACCTTTATTATCTGCACTATTTTGTTAGCGCTTTCATTACTATTTTCATGGTTCGGTTCTAGACACTTTTATAAACCAATCCGCTTATTATACGAGTCATTTGCACGCAATGAATCATTTTTGCAAAAACAGCCTTTTCAAAATGAATTTGAGTTGATTGAATCGAGTATTAAACAAATGAAAGATCAAAACAATGATTTAGAGGAACGGATTGAGCAGCAAGTGACACACTTACAGCAATACTTTATGGTACGGCTGCTGCTTGGAAAGCTGACAGATGAAGAAGTTAACAACCGGTTCCAAAGCTTAGGCTTTCCTCAGGGCTGGTCTCATTTGTCCATGCTTGTGACCCAAATCGATACATTAAAAGGAACACCTTATGAAAAAAAAGATGCTGACTTGCTTTTATTTGCGATCAATGGACTGATCGAGCAGATTATTCCGCAAGAGGAGCACCTTCAGCCAACCGTTGTCAATCAGCATCAAACGACGATTATCCTCAACCACTCAAAGTCAGAAGAGTTTACTGAATATTTAAACCAATTAGCAGAAACCATTCAGCAGCGTATCGAGGAAGAGCTTGGTTTATCGATCAGCATCGGAATCAGCCGCCAGTTTAAAGAACTCACGATGGCAAAACATGCTTACATTGAAGGAAAAGAAGCCTTAAAATACAGACTCAAAGCAGAGAAAAAGTCCATTATCTTATATGAGCATATTCAGCAAGGAAAGACGTTCAAAACCCATTTTCCAAAGCAGCTGCAACATGATTTATTTGATGCGATGAAAGCTGGCGATCAAGGCAAGGCGGATCACTATTTACATGTGCTCCTGCAATCCATTTTTTCTAAAAATGCAGGACCGCACGAATACCATATCGCCCTCGCTCGTTTTTTAAACAATTTAATTGAGCTAATGCATTTGCTGGGCATTGAATTATTTGAAGTCGAAGATAACAAAATGCTCTATGATACGATTTTTGAATTTAAAACCTTTGAAGATACAGAAGCATGGCTGAAACATGAAATCATTCGGCCAATTATTGACCAACTTGCTGCACGTGAAGACTCACAATACAAAAACATCTCAGAAAAAATCATTCATATTATTCATCAAGAATTCGACTCAGATCTCACATTGGATGAAATCGCCACACGCCTGCATTACAATCCCAATTATTTAAGCAGCATTTTCAGAAAGGAAATGGATATCTCCTTTAGTGAATATCTCTCTTCCTACAGACACCATGTCGCTAAAAACTGGCTAGTAGAAACCGATATGTCCGTCAAAGAAATTTCGGAAAAACTGAAATATAAAAACCCGCAAAATTTCATCCGGTCCTTTAAAAAGCTGGAAGGTACTACTCCTGGGAAATACCGCGACCAGAAAAAAGGCATGTAAGACAAAGAGTCCCGCTCTCACAAGAAAGCGGGACTCTTTTATTTAAACTGTTCATTTAAGATGCTGTCTTCCAGCACGGAAAGCGGCTCTCCATACACACGTTCAATATGAGCTGCTCCCCAATCGCATAGCGCATTGAGAATTCTTTCGAGCGACTGTCCGTATTCACTTAATTCATATTCCACTTTAGGCGGCACCTGTTCATAGACAATCCGATTAATGACCCCATCACTTTCAAGCTCTCTCAGCTGCTGCGTCAGCATTTTTTGTGTGATGTTTGGCATGAGCCGCTTCAATTCGCTCGTCCGTTTTTTCCCGTGTGTCAAATGACATAAAATCACACACTTCCACTTCCCGCCTATGACCTCAAGCGTTGCTTCCACAGAGATATTATATTTTTTCTTTTCCATCGAATGTTCACTCCTCTTTGTACGAACAGGCACTTTTTAGTACCTATATTACAAAAAAGTACGTACTTTTTTTTTCGTCATCTATGTTAGATAATAACTCTTGCCGATCGGCTTCGTCTATCAAAATTTCATCACAGAAGGATGTGAACTTACTTATGAAAAAAAAGCAAAACCATTTTGCTCTTCTCGCACTAGCGATTAGTGCTTTTGCTATAGGAACAACTGAGTTCATTAGTGTCGGTCTTTTGCCAATGATCTCAGAGGACTTTGGAGTGAGCGTCAGTCAGGCGGGCTGGACTGTCTCTTTATATGCACTTGGTGTGACATTTGGCGCGCCTATATTGACTTCCCTTACTTCCACGATGAAAAGAAAGACATTGCTTTTGCTCATTATGCTCGTCTTTTTGATTGGTAATACACTTGCCACCATTGCCCCGACTTTTTCAGTGCTGTTAATCGGCCGGGTGATTTCAGCCTTGTCCCATGGAATCTTCATGTCCATCGGTTCTACGATTGCTGCAAGCCTTGTCGTGAAAGAAAAACGGGCAAGCGCGATTGCCTTTATGTTCACTGGTTTAACAGTAGCGACTGTGACAGGTGTGCCATTCGGGACATTTCTTGGTCACGAGTTCGGCTGGCGGACATCATTTGGTGTGATTGTGATCATTGGTCTGATCGCACTGATATCCAACTATTTTCTTGTGCCGTCTCAATTAAAGCAGGGTGTGAAAACATCTTTTAAGGATCAAGCTGTCCTATTAAAAACAAAAAGAATTTTGCTTTTATTTGTCATTACAGCCACAGGGTATGGAGGAACATTTGTCGTCTTCACGTATCTATCTCCTCTCTTGCAGCATGTGACAGGTCTTGCGCCTGGGGCTGTGGCCTTGATCCTTCTTTTATACGGAATCACGATTGCAGCCGGAAATGTCATTGGCGGAAAAGCTGCTAATGCACAGCCAATAAAAGCACTGATCTATATGTTTATTATTCAAAGCATCATCTTGTTTATCCTAAGCTTCACTGCAGGATTCACAGTATTAGGCATTGGAACCGTCATGCTGATGGGGCTGTTTGCTTTCATGAATGTGCCTGGGCTGCAAGTAGCTGTCGTTGATTTTGCAGAAAGATACACACCTGGAGCGGTCGACGTCGCATTAGCTATGAATATCGCTGCCTTTAATGCCGGTATTGCCATTGGATCATTTTTAGGAGGCATCGTGACAGATACACTTGGTCTTGTGCATACAGGATGGGTCGGCGGCATCATGGTCCTCATCGCAGCCATTCTTACGATGATCAGCTATCAAATGGAACAAAAAGAACAAACACAAACCATTTAAAGGAGTTTTTATGATGGAACATTTACAAAGTACAAAAACATTAAACAATGGGGTCCTCATGCCAGGCTTTGGCCTTGGTGTATTCAAGGTGGAAGATGGAGCTGAATTAGTTGATGCTGTCAAAACAGCCATTCAATTAGGCTATCGCAGTATTGATACAGCGGCTATTTACGGAAATGAAGAAGGTGTTGGACGAGGCATACAGCTTGGTTTAGCAGAAACAGGACTGCGCCGTGAGGACATCTTTGTCACCTCAAAAGTGTGGAATGCCGATTTAGGATATGAATCTACTCTAAATGCATACGAAGAAAGCTTAAAAAAGCTTCAGCTTGACTACCTTGATCTGTATTTAATCCATTGGCCGGTTGAAGGAAAATACAAAGAAGCTTGGCGTGCACTGGAAACCTTGTATCGTGAAGGAAAGGTCAGAGCCATCGGAGTGAGCAACTTCCAGCCGCATCACCTAGACGAGCTATTAAAAGATGCAGACATCAAACCAGCGATCAACCAAGTAGAATTTCATCCAAAACTAACGCAGGAAACACTCTATACGTATTTGAACTCTCATGGAATTCAAATGGAAGCTTGGTCACCGCTGATGCAGGGTGAACTGCTGCATCACCCGCTGATCACAGAGCTCGCAGACACATACGGTAAAACACCTGCTCAAATTATTTTGCGCTGGGATGTACAAAAAGGTGTCATCACCATCCCAAAATCAACGAAAGCACATCGTTTAAAGGAAAACGCTGATATATTTGATTTTGTCTTATCTGATGAAGATATGAAACGTCTTTCTGACTTAAATGAAAACAAACGTATCGGTCCAGATCCAGATAACTTCGACTTTTAATGAAAACACCCCCGCTTTTTTTCTTTGCGGGGGTGTTCCTATTGGTCATTTTGATTTTTTAAAGGAAGCTTCATATTCTTCTATGATTTTATTCCCACCATTTGATTTCCACTTCTCTACATCTTTCTTAAATTGATCTTCACTGATGTCACCAAGGATGAACTTATACGTCGCATCATCGATGATTTTCTTCAATTCGTTCCCACGCTCTGATGCTGTTTCTGAATACAGGCTTTCAGCAGGATTGGCAACGATGATGTTTTGATTGTCTTCTTCTAGCTCTTCATATTTAGAACGAACTGCATCCCCTTTATTTTTCAAGTAACGTTTATCAATTCCTACAAGACTGACAAGCGGCTGTACGTCTGTCTGCCAGCCTTTCACTTGGCTTTCTTCCCTGACAAATGTATTCCCTTCTTCTTTCTTATAATGCTTGCCATCTATACCGTACGTCATGAGACCATATACATCTTCTTCGGCAATACGGTCAAAGAAGGCCAAAATCCGCTTTAATTCCGCCTCTGATTTCACGCTTGTTTTAGGGAATGCGAAGATGCCATTATGCCCCCCTGATGCCCACACACGTTCTTTGCCATCTGGGCCTTTGATTCGGTTGATAATATCTACTTTCATGTTTTTATCTGTCGCATCATCTCTCAAGTTCACGGCATCTACCATATTTCCAACATAGATACCTGCTTTTCCTTGTGAGAATAATTCCTGCTGCTGTGTTTTGCTTGTCACTGGGAAGTCTTTGTTGATATAGCCATTGTCGCGCAGCTTTTTCATGTATTTCATTGTATTCATGTACTCATCTGTCATAAAGTCAGGCGTGAATTTCCCGTTTTCTTCTTTCCAGTCTGTCGGCATTCCTTCATATGAACCAAGCGTTTTAAATGCGCCATAAATTAAATCGTTCCGATCCGTAAAGCCAATTGTATCGGCTTTTCCGTTTTGATTCGGGTCTTTTTCCGTAAAGGCTTTGGCTACTTCATACAGATCATCCAATGTTTTTGGTGTATCCAAATTTAAATTTTCAAGCCAATCCTTTCGAATGACAATCCCTTGTCTTGAAAGTGGTCTTTCTCTATAGATCCCATAAAGCTTACCGTCTATAGAAGCATTTTTATTAATCAGTTCGTTCATCTTACTTAAATTTGGATAATCCTTTAAATACGGACCGACTTCCCAGAACATGCCTGATCTGAACGCATTAATCGCAGACGAATTTTTAATGTCTTGAATCGTCACAATTTGTGGCAAATTCCCTGCTGCAAGTGCGGAATTTAAACGATCTTCCTTCACAGCATCAGGTACCCATGTAATATCAAGCTCTGTATTTGTGAGCTTCTCAATCTCTTTTAAAACGGAATCCTTCGGCGGCTGCTGATGATACAAAATCGCCATCCATGTCAGCTTTACCTTTTTGTCTAAATCAACCTTCTCATCTGATGAGTTTGCCCCTTTACTTGAACATGCTGACAGAATACCGCTTGCTGCAAATAACAGAACAAACACAATCAGCCATAATTTCTTTCTCCCCATAAGATCCCTCCGTTGTTCCATCTTTTTAACCCTTTACAGAACCTAGTAATGCCCCTTTGTTGAAATGCTTTTGAATAAATGGATAGACAAGCAGAACCGGAATGGTTGCCACAACAATGACAGCCATTTTAATCGTCTGGTCTGGCGGTGGTGTGGATGAGCCCATATCCGACATATCTCCCTGCATTCCGCTTGAGACAATGACAATCTGTCTCAGCAGCACTTGAATCGGCCACTTCACTGAATCATTTAAATACAGAATGGCAGTCATGTACGTATTCCAATACGTCACGGCATAAAAAAGTGAAATCGTAGCAATGGCAGGCAAAGAAAGTGGGAGCACAATTTTAAAGAAAATCCCTAAATCGTTACAACCGTCCATCTTCGCTGATTCCTCAAGGCTTGCCGGTATGTTTTGAAAGAAGTTTTTCAAAATGATTAAGTTGAACGCATTGATTGCAACCGGTAGAATAAGTGACCAATACGTATCAAGCAGACCAAGTGTTTTCACCACAATAAACGTCGGAATCATACCTCCGCTAAACAGCATCGTGAAAACAACGAGAAACATCAGTGTTCTTCGGCCTTTTAGCTCCTGACGAGACAGCCCGTATGCCATAAGCGAGGACAAAAACATGCTGACAGCTGTTCCAACGAGTGTCACAAGAATGGACACAATGAGGCTGCGATACACAATATCTGTAGAGAAAATGTATCGATATGCCTCTAGAGAAAACGTCGTCGGGAACAAGATAAATTTCTTCGTGATGACCTCTTCTACTGTTGCAAAAGAGGCGGCAATGACATGGATGAACGGAAGCACACATATTAATGCGAACATGAGTAGAAAAGAGTAATTAAATAAATTGAACAATCGGCCTTTAATAGAACGATCTATGTTCATCACGCCCTTTCTTTGAAAGCGTTATCATTTCATCTGAAAGTAAGCTGCAGCCTGTGACGATATCGTGATTAAAATGTAACAAACGGGGGAAGAAAGCGTCTATAATCATTTTGACAGACCAACTGGATAGATCATATCAGCCGTGCTTTTATGCTCATGAAACAAAAGAATAAGATCATTAGCTCATGACATGATTATGCCTTATGCTCGATCATTTTCTTCGAGGATTTCCGTCGTATTGACATCTGGTTCATAGCCTAACTCCAGCTTCGTTTTCTCAGTAGACCACGGCTTTTCTTCATTCTCTGATACTGCATAATAGGTCCCAAAGGGAATATCCGATTCAACCGCTGCCTTTATCATACCTGTAAGATCCTCATGTGACAGCAGAGTTCTTTTTGTTCTTTGCTTTTTGTGCAATGCCTTCATCTCATCTGTTACAACTGTTCCAATTCTTAAATTGATGACAGACATTCCCGATTGATCGTGGAACAAACGTCCCAGCTGTTCGGAAGCAAACTTTAAAATGCCATAGACATTTTTAGTCGCAGGCACATCGTCAGTTGTAATCTGCCGTCCAAGTAAGGAGCGTCCATCCTCTTCATAACGATCCGTCACATGGTTGCTGCTTGCAAAAATGACTTTTCGTATGCCAAGCCGCGCGGCTGAACGAAACATATAATAGGTACTCCTCCAAAAAATATCAGTCATTTTTGCAAATTCTTCATGATCCATCACATCATGCGTCATGTGCATGTTTAGAAGATGCAAGATCACATCTGTATCCCGCGGAATTGCCTCATATACATTCTGTTCATTCGCTGCATCGGCTAAAATGACTCCTTCTACACAGCTTGTTAGATCAATAATCGTGACGCTGTACTCAGCAGAGAGCGCTTTTGTTAAAAGACGTCCAATCACACCGCATCCGCCAATGATGGTGATTTTTTTCATCTGTCTCCTCCTTTCTTTTGACGTAGTATGTCCAAGCGTTTCTTGATTACAGCCACTTTTTCAAAAATCGTGTCGCCTCGTGACGCATAGCGGCTGTTTCAAAATGACCTGCATGAAGACGGGTAAGCTGATAACGTTCTTTCAATGAAGCAGCTTGATAGGTTTGATTCAATACCTTTTGAATCCTTCCAACGCCTTCAGCAGGCGTGAGCTGATCAAGTTTTCCAACTAAGCTTAAATGCGGTCTCGGAAAAATCATTTCTTGAATGTCCGCTGCTGTAAAATGCTTCGCCAAGCTCGGTACATAGTAATAATAGCCATGTCTGTCCAAATTGTTCGTTTCAATTAATGTATGATGGTCCACCTGTGCACAAAGATCAATACACACACTGACCCTCTCATCAAGTGCAGCTGTCCACCAGGAAAGAAGACCGCCCATTGACATCCCAAAGACAGCTAACCTGTCCGCCAGCACATCAGATCGAGACAGCAAATAATCAATCGCACACATACTTTCATACAGCATCATGCCCCACATCACTTTTCCTGTTATAAGCATTTCCTTAAAAATTTCACTTTCTGTTCTCCCTCTTCTCTCACCAAACCCTGCATGATCAATGGCCAGTACACTATATCCTTTAGACGTAAACTCTTTTGCATATGAAGGCGTTTGCAAATAATGAGCACCTTTGAACAACTCTTCCTTCCCATTCACGTAATTCCCGCCATGAGAGTGCTGGAACAGTACTACGGGTCTTTTTTTCACTGTATCCTTCGGTTTCACAAAATATGCAGGGACTTCCTCTACACCATTCATGGAGAGAATGAGAGTTTCCACTACATATGATTCACGTTCTTCCATTTTTAACGTATAAGCCTCCACGCGATGACGTTCTGGCATTTCTCCTAACAGACTGAGCAGTTGTTCACGTTTGCTTTCCTTTTCCATTGACGTCACTCCTCATTTTCTTGATCACCTGTTAAAATACGAGACCGATGCGGGAATCACCTTGTTTTCGACAAAATTATGTCCCGGGAAATAAAGAACACCCACCGGTTCATACCGATGGGTGTCATCATTAGTTCGCAACAATATTGACAAGCTTCCCAGGAACTGCAATCACTTTACGAATGGTTTTCCCTTCAAGCTGTTCTTTTACACGTGCATCATTTTTCGCAAGCTCTTCTAACTGCTCCCTTGTTGCATCAGCAGGAACGGTTAATTTTGCTTTTACTTTACCGTTAAGCTGTACAACAATTTCTACTTCATCGTCGACAAGCTTTGACTCATCATATTGAGGCCATGCTTCATAAGAAATAGATCCTTCATGACCAAGTTTATTCCAAAGCTCTTCTGCTAAATGCGGTGCAATTGGAGAAAGAAGCTTTACAAAGCCTTCTGCATATTCTTTCGGCAGTGTATCCGCCTTATAGGCATCGTTGATAAACACCATTAATTGTGAAATTCCTGTATTGAAACGCAAGCCTTCATAATGATCCGTTACCTTCATAACTGTTTCATGATAGCTGCGTTCTAATGCGCCGCCAGATTGCTCTGTCACTTTATCACTGAGTGAACCATCTTCATTTGTAAAAAGACGCCATACACGATCAAGGAAACGACGAGCGCCATCAAGTCCTGTTTCAGACCAAGCAATTGATGCATCTAAAGGTCCCATGAACATTTCATAAAGTCGTAATGTATCCGCACCATGAGATTCTACGATATCATCTGGGTTGACCACATTTCCTTTTGACTTACTCATTTTTTCATTGTTTTCCCCAAGAATCATACCTTGGTTGAACAATTTCATGAAAGGTTCTTTTGTTGGAACAACACCGATATCATACAAGAACTTATGCCAGAAGCGTGCATATAGAAGATGTAGTACAGCGTGTTCTGCTCCGCCGATATACACATCAACTGGAAGCCATTTCTTCAACTTTTCAGGAGAGGCAAGCTCTTCTGTGTTATGAGGATCAATATAACGTAAGAAATACCAGCAGCTGCCTGCCCATTGCGGCATTGTATTCGTTTCGCGGCGGCCTTTTTTACCTGTAACAGGATCTACAACCTCAACCCAGTCTTTAATATTGGCTAATGGTGATTCACCTGTCCCACTTGGCTTAATCTCTGTCGTCTTAGGCAAGATCAGTGGAAGCTCTTCTTCTGAAACAGCTGAAGATGTTCCATCCTCCCAATGAATGATTGGAATCGGCTCACCCCAGTAGCGCTGACGGCTGAACAGCCAGTCTCTTAAACGATATGTGACTTTCTTTTCACCTTTTTGATGTTCTTCAAGCCATGCAATCGCTTTTTCAATCGCTTCTTCTTTTCCTAAGCCATTTAGGAAATCAGAGTTAATGTGCTTTCCATCACCTGTGTAGGCTTCTTTTTCAATGTCTCCGCCTTCTACAACTTCTTTAATTGGAAGATCAAAGGTTTTGGCGAATTCATAGTCACGTTCATCATGGGCAGGAACCGCCATAATGGCTCCAGTTCCATAAGTCGCCAGCACGTAATCGGCAATCCAGATCGGCATCTTTTCACCATTTAAAGGATTGATGGCATACGCTCCTGTGAAAATACCTGTCTTCGTTTTAGCAAGATCTGTCCGCTCTAAGTCACTCTTTGATTGAATCTCTTTGATATACGCTTTGACAGCTTCTTTTTGAGCATCTGATGTAATTTTTTCAACAAGTGCATGCTCTGGTGCAAGTACTGCATATGTTGCGCCAAATAGTGTATCAGGACGCGTTGTGAAAACCGTAAACTGTTCGTCATGTCCTTCTACTTCAAAATGAACGTGCGCACCTTCAGAGCGTCCGATCCAGTTACGCTGCATATCTTTTATGCTTTCAGGCCAATCAATGTCCTCTAAATCTTCTAACAGCCTGTCCGCATATGCTGTAATCTTTAGCATCCACTGCTTCATAGGACGTCTTTCAACAGGATGGCCTCCGCGTTCACTTTTTCCATCAATGACTTCTTCATTTGCAAGCACTGTGCCAAGCGCTGGGCACCAGTTCACTGGTACTTCATCGATATAGGCCAATCCTTTTTCGTACAATTTTAAGAAAATCCATTGTGTCCATTTGTAGTAATTCGGATCTGTCGTGTTGATTTCTCGATCCCAATCATACGAGAACCCTAGTGATTGAATTTGGCGGCGGAAGTTATTGATGTTCTCTTCTGTAAAGGCCGCCGGGTCATTTCCTGTATCAAGTGCATACTGTTCTGCCGGGAGACCAAATGCGTCCCATCCCATTGGATGAAGAACATCATATCCCTGCATACGTTTCATGCGTGATAGAATATCCGTTGCTGTATAGCCCTCAGGGTGCCCGACATGAAGCCCTGCTCCTGATGGATATGGAAACATATCAAGTGCATAAAACTTCGGTTTATCTTCCGAGTCAGATGTGGCGAATGTTTTATGTGTCAGCCAATAATCCTGCCACTTCTTTTCAATTTCCCGATGCTGAAAACTCAATGTGAAAACCTCCTTTAATATGTACGGCTTTATCTGCTTAGATGACCACTGCAAGAATTCAGATTTTTCTAAAATCAACAAAAAACCCTCATCCCTGGAAAGGGACGAGAGATTTTTTGGTTCCCGCGGTACCACCCTTGTTAGCGTAACATGCTGTTCATACGCTCACTTAATATCTTTAACGCAGACATGCGACAGAAGCTTTAACGCAACTGCAACTCTGAGGCGAGTTCAGAAGCAGATTTGATTGACTTTCACCAGCCGTCAATTCTCTAAAGACAAATACTGCTTTCCTACTACTCCTCTTCACTGTTCTTATCGTAACCGTCATCTAAGTAGTATTTTATAGAATTATGATCATAAGTGCAAGCAGGTTTGTATACAATGGGAATGTACCCTAGACTAGGGTAAAGTAGAGGATATTATTCGTGTGGAGATCGGTTATGACGGTTGGAGCCTGCATCCTGTGAACGTTCTTCTCTCACAAAATCGAAGCTTCGCAGAACTGCTTCTCCTCCGTAACCTGAAATAATGGATAAGATGATCAAGTGCAGACTAGATTCGGGATTTGAGGATAAGACAAGCAGTGTAGCGGCAATCATCCCAACGAGCCAATCTTCAATAAACCCTAAGTAAATAAACTTTTTTGTCATTCTGGGCTTCTCTAGCCTGCCTTTTTTCTTTACGTGACCGAGAATGCCCATGACCCCTCCAATGGCGCAAGCAATAATGACTTGTTGCAGCATTTTCATCACCTTCCTAAAGCCCTTAGAATAGTAAAGCGACTTCAGGCTGTCCAGCCCCCTGTAATGCCATTCTGCTGTTCCGTCATAATCCATGTAAAAGGTCTATTCTCTCTAACGAAGAAAAAAAGCTTGTTTCTTCCATTATATGTGAATGACCTAAAAACAATCTTGATGCATTGGAATCATTTTCATCTAATCCATATTAACTATTTTTGTCATTTTATGAATGATGAGTAATTGATTCCTTCTTTTTCTAATGAAAAGTCTTCTTACTTACTCTATTCTAATGGAGGACAAACTATGATGACAAATTTAACAAAGCGTTTGCAATCGTTGAAACAGAACATATGTTATGTTACGTTTAAAAGGATTCATTTGGTTGAAAAGACAACCATTTGATATGTCTTATAGCAGCAAAGGAGGGTAATATGGTCAGCTCGAACATTTTCGGCTTTCAAAAACAGCTTGAACTCATCAAAAAAGCGCTGGATCATGCGCGGATCGGTGTTGTCATTACAGACCCTTCCTTAGAGGATAACCCTATCGTTTATGTGAATCACGGCTTTACACAAATGACTGGATACAAACCAGATGAGATTCTTGGTCGTAATTGTCGATTCCTTCAAGGAAAAGACACGGATCAAAAGCAGCTTGCTTTAATTCGTCATGGAATTCAAAACAAAACACCTATTACCACACAGCTAAAAAATTATAAAAAAGACGGTACTTTTTTTTGGAATGAACTCAATATAGATCCTCTATACATTGAACAAGATGACAAAACATTTTTCATTGGTTTTCAAAAGGATATTACGAAACAGAAAGAATATGAACAGCTCCTAGAAGATTCCTTACAGGAAGTCACCTCTCTTTCGACGCCAATCGTCCCAATCAAAAATGGTGTATCTGCTCTTCCGCTTATCGGAAAATTATCTGAAGAACGCTTTGATGCCATTGTCGCTAAGTTAACCTGTATATTAGATGATTCAAAGGATGATTATTTAATTGTCGACCTTTCTGGTTTAATCGATGTCGATGATTCCGTCGCAGCACGCATTTTCAAACTGCATCATCTCCTCAATTTAACTGGAACCGAACTAATCATCACTGGGATCAAGCCGCAGCTTGCACTGAAAATGAAAGACCTCGATACAGATTTCCAGAATACGATCACTTATTTGACAGTAAAAGAAGCCATAAAAGGATTACCATTAGCTGAAAACCCTGTGTAAACAGGGTTTTTTTAATTGAACCGCTCCCCAAAATGGAAAAATGAGGTATGATAGGTGTAAATAGCAATTTAGGGGGGCTGTTAGATATGTTTTTACTCATATTAGGTCTTTTATGTGTTTGTTTTGCCATCGGGTATGCTGTCAATTTCTTCTTACTCAAACGCAAGAACGAGCTGATTTTTTCAAAGAAACTTTTTTATCCTTTTTTGATCATTGGTCTCTTCTTTTCCATTATGTCATTACCGCTTACTGCTGGAAATGCGCCAAAGGCACAAGCCGATCCATCTTCCGAACAGCTGTTAAAGGATCAAAAGGAACTCTCATCTGACATTTCGCGCTTAAAAGCTGATAAAGAGTCGCTTACCTCCTCTTTAGAAGAAACGGAGAAGGAAAAAGAAAAGCTGGAAAAAAAGCTAGAAACCATCACCTCAGAAAAAGAAACGGTCAAGCAGCAAGAGAAGACCATTCAATCGCTTGAAGAGAAAATAGACAAGATCACCTCCAGCAATGAAACACTCAAACAAGAAATCAAGAATAGCAGCAGCGATACGAAGTCTTCCACCGTCCAGCGCTCCGCACCTAAAGATGAAGGAAAAAGCACAGGCGGTCATGAATCACAAAAGGAAACAAAAAAAGAATCGGCTGCCTGTAACATTAAAGGGAGTGTCAATGGTATTTACCACACACCAAGCAGCAGATACTACTCTAGAACAAAGAATGTAACCAAAATGTTCTGCTCAGTAGAAGAAGCAGAGCGTGCCGGATACAGGGCACCTAAGCAATAGCAATGTTTAATTAAGATAAAAAAGAACCTCCTGAGCGCCCAATCGGGTTTACAGGAGGTTCTTTTTTAGATTTCTCTTCTTAAAGCTGCTAATACATTCGTTTTTGTTGCCTTACGTGCCGGGTTAAGCCCTGAAATGATCGCTACCCCTGCGCTGATCACTGTCGCTGTAATGACAAGGCTGAGTGGAATATAGGAAAAAGTAATCGAGAATTGATCGCTTGATCCTCCCTCAGACATGGACGACAAAATGGCTGGGATGATTAAATTAACGGCGAAACTAATCAAATATGAGATGATAATACCGATGATTGATCCGATGACTCCAATATAAGCACTTTCCATTAGGAACATCCGCTTGATAATGGATGGATTCGCGCCAATGGCTTTCATAATCCCAATCTCTTGTGTTCGCTCTGTTACCGCCATGGTCATCGTATTGAAAATTCCGATGGCAGAAATAATGACTGCAATACATCCGACAAAAATGAGTCCAATTTTGAAGACCGTAAAGAACATATCCATTCCTTCAAGCTGGTTCGTCACAGAGATAACTTGATAGCCCTCATCTGTCAGTTTATTCGTGAGCGTACCGACATTGTCGAATTTATCTGCATAAACAGAAGTCATTTTCTCGACATTTCCTGCTTCAGGAGACAGGTCGAGTATTTGACCAAATTCTTTTTCATAAGCATTCGGAATCAGAATTTTATGATCCTCCTGCCACTCCAAATTCGGCTTTTTCAAAACACCTACTACACGGAAATCAAATGTTTTTTCTTTAACGACTTCACCTTCTTCATTTAGTTTTGGCACTTTGATTTGAATCACTTTATTTAAAATATCCTTCGTGTAGCCTTTTGGCTCCTTCGGTGTTTCTTCCCCATTTGACGTCTGGTTTAATTCTTTTTCATAGGCTTCGCGTTCTTTTTTTGTCCACAGTTGCTGCGCCATATGATACCCAACCACAATTTCGTTCGCTGATGTTGGGACTTTTCCTCGGTCTAGCTCAAGCCCTGCTTCTTTTTCCTCTTTCATATCAGTCAAAGCAGCCTGCGTTTCACTTGAACGGTTATCGAGCTCGACGTTAACCGATGGATTGATTGCCGTTCTTGAGACGACAGATTTCACATGATCATATTTCTTTAAATCATCAATCTTAACGTCTCCTTTTTCTTTTCCTAACACTTTAATTTCAGTGATGATTTGCTGTTTCATAATTTCATCTTGAGCTGATTTTTGCAAACCAAAACCGACAGACGCTAGAACGATTAAGAAAGAGCATGCCATTGTCGTCGCAAGAATGGTCATAAACACACGCAATCTATTTTTCTTCATATTTCTTCTAATGAATTTGACCTGATCTCTAAATTTCAATGGATTGTTCCCCTTTCTTTAATACACCGTCGTGAAGCTGGAACGTTGTGTCTGCGATTGAAGCGACTTCATCGTCATGTGTAATGATGACAAATGTAATTCCTTTTTCGCGATTGAGCTGCTGGATAAAGGCTAAAATTTCTCCTTCAGTTTCTGAATCCAGACTCCCAGTTGGTTCATCCGCTAAAATAATAGATGGATTTAAAATCAAGGCTCTTGCAATACTCACACGCTGCTGCTGTCCGCCTGACAGCTCATTTGGGTAATGTCCTGCGTGATGTTCAAGTCCTACTCGCTTCAGCATTTCTTTTACTTTCGCCTTTCGTTCAGACGGCTTCACACCTTTTAAAGTAAGCGGAAGTTCAACATTCTCATACGTTGTTAAGCTCCCGATCAACTGAAAGCTTTGAAAGATAAAGCCAAAGTGATCTAAGCGAAAGTCTGCCCATTCTTTTTCATTAAAGCCGGTCACATCGGTGCCATCAATGACAATTTTTCCGCTCGTTGGCGTAATATAGCCTGATATTAAGTTTAATAAAGTCGATTTCCCCGAACCACTTCGTCCAACAATACAAGCAATATCGCCTCTTTTGATGGACAGGTCAATCCCTTTCAGTACAGGAATTTCATTTTCCCTGCCCTTTTTACCAATTTTAAATACATGATCTAATGCTTGAATCTGAATCATCTCTACTCCCCTGCTCTCTGTTTATCTTTTTCTATAGATTAAAAAATAACTCGTTAAAGCGCCTACGACTCCACCGATGAGCATACCAACGATATAACCAAATATGGAATTATCTGAAGAAAAACCAAACCATCCAAACCCTAGAACACCGAAGACAATGACCATAATCTGAATAGGTCTATCCATACTTGAGTAAAGGAAGAAGCGGCCATTTCTTTCAATTGGATGTTTTATAAAGCTAATTAAGCCAATTAGATAAAACAGAACCACCATGACAATAGGTATAATGATTTTTTCGCCTGAGAACCAAAGAGGATAATCAGATCGGAAAGGTTCATCTATAATATAGTTGATTGGAGATATAGGCGATATCAAATAAGCGAAGCTCTTATCTAACCAACTCCCACTTGTCTTTATAATAAAATCTACATGAACAAGCGGTAATCCGATCACTAAAAAGGGTAAAATAGCTGTGCTGAACCCAACGATTGCTTGCGAAATGGAACTTCCGGTTAAAGTACCCGCTGCAAAAAACAAACTATAAAACATCAAAGAGGACACAAGCGAAATGATATAACCGTTATGAAAGCCTGGTGTCTCTAGTGGATTAAGTCCTAAAATAAGTAAATAAGTAAGAACATAAGAAACGGCATGAGCGACTGCAATGATTCCAGCACCTAAGAAAAACTTTGTGTGATAGATTGTACTCCTGCTAAATGGTAAGGATAAGGTAAAATCCATCTGCCCTTTATTTCTCTCAAATCCAAGCTGCATGACAGCAAAGAAAATTCCCATTAGCCATGAAAGAGAGAGGAAAGGATCCGTCTTAAAGATATAAGAAAAACGTGGTGCATCCGTAATACAATCTGTATCATTTAGGCACGTTTGAAAAGAAGAATATTCCATTAAGAATGCGAAAGGCGTCGCAAGCGCAGCAACAAGCATCACTAAAATGAATGTCAGCTCAGATTGCTTCCACTCCTTATATAATAATTGCCGCTTTACCATCTGCGTTTCCCTCCAAACTTCGCAATGAATACTTCTTCTAAATTCACAGGCAGTTCATGCCATACTTTTGGCTTCAGTGACTTCAAGTACTCTTTAGCTTCTTCGTCGGTTTTTAGAACAAGCGCTGTATAGAAAACGCCCGCTTGATCCAAAATCGCAACGCCATTTTTTCGAATACTTAAGTTCATATCTTCTTCAAAGGCCATTTGGATTTTGACATAGTCATTCTTTAATTCATCTAAATCCATGACACTTGTGAGTTCATTTCCTTCTAAAAATCCAATTCGATTACACATACGCTCAATGTCCTCTAAGCGGTGAGATGTAATTAAAATCGTTGTTTGTCGTTCTGCCACCTCGTCAATCATCAGCTGAAGAACGTCATTTCTTGTGACGGCATCAATACCATCAGTCGGCTCATCTAATAAAATGACCGCTGGTTTGATGGCAAAGCTTAAAATTAATGACAGCTGTTTCTTTAACCCTGTCGACAATTCACGATACTTCACTTTTTCCGGAATTTCATAGCGGTTCACAAGCTCATTGGCATAGGTCACGTCAAACTTTGGATATATATGCTTTAACAGCTGGACAAGCTGTCCGTAATTGTATCTGTCAAAGTAAGGATTCACGACTGGCATGAATACAATATTTTGCTTTACTAAAGGGTGGTCTTTCACCAGTACGTCTTTAAAATAAATCTCTCCTTCATCCGGAAGAAGAATTTGCTGAATCAATCTGAGAAGTGTTGTTTTCCCAGAGCCATTCCGACCAAGCAGACCGAAGATCTCACCTTCGCCTATTTTGAAGGAAACGTCGCTGAGTACTTCGCGTCCATTTAATTTCTTCGATACATTTCTGACCTCAATCAACTTGTTTTCCTCCTTTTAGACTTGAGCCGATCTCTTCCAGCCATTCCTTAAGCTGATGAATATCAATACCAGCATGATGAGCTTCTATGATGAGTTGTCTTAACTGTTCTTTCATCTCGAGCACCTTCCCTTCATTCAGCTTTAACTGGGCACCTTCTGTTACATACGTACCGCGGCCCCGCAGAGTTTCAATAATCCCTTCCCGCTCCAGCTCTTTATACGCTTTGCTGACGGTGTTTGGGTTGGCAATAATAATGGTGGCGAGCTCTCTGACAGAGGGCAGTTTGTCACCTGGCTTCATCACGCCTTTTAAACATAAAATTTTGAGCTGCTCAATGATTTGTTCATATATTGGCGCAGCGCTTCTTGGATCTATTTGAATCATGATGACTCCCTCTTTCCTCATTCATGCTTTTGCAGTCCTATCGCTTGATCATGTCCTTGCATTAAAGGAACTGAATTGGGTATCAAATCTTTTTGAACTTCAAAACCAATGAAAACAAGAACGAAAAAAAATGTACATGCTAACGCAACAGCCAGCACCATCCACTTCAAATTGATTGGCTTTTTTTCTTTTTTCATGGTTGAACACCTTTCTTCACTTTTTAAGTGTCTGTAGTGTATTAGTTGATGTAGTACACTTAATACAATAAAGACACCCGGTATAAAAGTCAATAGCTTATTAAAAAATAAAAAACAGACCCTTAAAAGAAGGATCTGTTCATCATTCATTATCGTAGGAAATCCCTAAAATCATTTGATTTTGCAAGCTCTGAATTTGAACACGCGCCCTGTCTAACCGTTCTCTTTGCTGGTCATTGGCGACATCTTTTAATTTTTCTAATTCGTTGACCGTATTCTCAAGCATGAGCTGTGCTTTTGAAAACTCTTCCTCATTATAATGTTCCTGACGTGAGCTCAAATCAAATTGTTCATTTGCAAACTCAAGGGTTTCCGTACTTTTTTGGATAAATTCATCGATCGACTGCCTTGTTGCCATCTTACATTCCCTCCATTTCATCATCGCTCCCGCCTATTTTGCCCATGTAACGCTTTTTCACTAAAGAAAATGTTGGACAGATTCAATTGTCCTCCTTCGTGATTTTTGTTAAACTTTAAGGATGCCTATTATTATGCAAGGAGGTTACTGACTTGGATCAGCATAACCCTTTTTTATATTCAAACAGCGAAAAACGTTATCACACGTGGAACTACCATTTGCGTGAACACTTTGGTCATAAAGTATTTAAAGTAGCCTTAGACGGCGGCTTTGACTGCCCAAACCGGGATGGTACTGTAGCCCACGGCGGCTGTACATTTTGCAGTGCCGCTGGATCTGGTGATTTTGCAGGAAACCGGGCTGATGATCTCATCACACAATTTAACGAAATCAAAGACCGGATGCATACAAAATGGAAAGACGGAAAATACATGGCGTATTTCCAGGCGTATACAAACACACACGCTCCGCTACCTGTCCTAAAAGAAAAATATGAAACCGTCATGAATCTGCATGGTGTCGTAGGTCTATCCATTGCAACAAGACCTGACTGTCTGCCGGATGACGTAGTGGAGTATTTAGCCGAATTAAACGAACGCACTTACCTGTGGGTAGAGCTTGGTCTTCAAACGGTACACGAACGGACAGCTATGCTCATCAACCGTGCTCATGATTATGAATGCTACGTTGAAGGTGTAGAAAAACTGAGAAAACACGGAATTCGTGTCTGCTCACATATCATCAATGGATTGCCTCTTGAAAATCGGGACATGATGATGGAAACAGCAAAAGCTGTTGCGGATTTAGATGTGCAGGGAATTAAAATTCATTTGCTTCACCTTTTAAAAGGGACTCCAATGGTCAAGCAATATGAAAAAGGAAAGCTTGAGTTTTTAAGCCAGGAGGAATATGTTCAGCTTGTTTGTGATCAGCTGGAGATTCTGCCGCCAGAAATGATAATTCACCGTATTACAGGCGACGGCCCAATTGAATTAATGGTTGGTCCAATGTGGAGTGTTAATAAGTGGGAAGTACTCAATGCCATTAATGCCGAGCTCGAAAGACGTAACAGCTACCAAGGGAAACGTTTCGTCAGATTGGAAGAAGCAGCCAAATGATTTTGAAACGCATGCTTCCTTTTAGTAAAGAGCTGTTAGAACGCGCTTGTCAAAAAGGCGACATCGTTATAGATGCAACAATGGGCAACGGCCACGATACACTCTATTTAGCTGACCTTGTAGGAACTGATGGACAAGTGTTTGCATTCGACGTGCAAGAGGAAGCCTTGCAGCAGACAAGCAAAAGGCTTGGCGATCAATATCCTTACGTTCACCTCATCCATGATGGGCATGAAAAACTGGCGGATCATCTTCCGAAGGATGCTTATGGACAAATAGCCGGTGCAGTGTTTAACCTTGGGTATCTGCCCGGAGGCGATAAAGCCGTCACCACTCAGGCTCATACAACCATTGAAGCCATCAAGCAGCTCCTCGAATGGCTCAAACCCGGAGGTCTGATCGTCCTTGTGATCTACCACGGACATCCCGAAGGAAAAAGAGAAAAAGAAGTGCTTCTCGACTATTGCAGATCACTGCCTCATGAAGAAGTACAAGTTTTATCATATCAATACATGAATATTCAAAACGACCCGCCTTTTGTGGTCGCTATTGAAAAAAAGCTAAAATGATGTGCATTTTAGCTTTTTTTCTTCTTTTCAGCGTGATAGAAAACCTTTGCAGCCCTAGGAAGGGCAAGCACCGGAACGGAGCGAATTTGACATTCGTGAGTACCGGCGCGCAGACCTGACACTGAATGCGAGGGTTTGTCTACATGCTAAAGCTCAAATCCTAAAGGATTTGAGCTTTTTTATGATGATTTCATCCAAGGCATTTTCTGATAGGTCCGATAGGCTCTTCCGTTAATATAGAAAAAGAACGATGTTTTCCCGCTTGATTTGATCAGCCGCTTTGCCAGCTTGTTCATCTCTTTTTGGGCTGTCACTTTTTCATCGGACAAATAGACCGCCAGTAACCCTCTGTTAATCAATTTGTGAAAGTTTTCATGCGGAATACCTTTCAGCTGCTCATCCGCTTTTTCGATAAAATGCTGAAGTCTATCCATCATCTCATGATGAGAATCATAGTATGAGCAAAAGTTCAGATCTCCCCCAAGCCGGTCCTCTTCTTGGTCTATTAAATAATCGAGTAAAATGTGCAGACCTTGAATATAAGGGAAATAGCTTTCGTAAATTTGCTTCGCCTGCTTTTCTGTAAAATCAGGCTGCAGCGCATACGCCACAAGACAGAATATTCCTAACGTTGATCCCGCACAAGCTGAAAACTCATACCATTCCATCTTCGGCAAATCTTTTTCATATTGGCGGAACCATGACTCTAGCCGTGGTACACGCTCATGGGGAACGACGTGCTTATGTACTTGCAGGTCACTATAGTAATCACACAGCGTGTGTAAATATGGCTGAATGATCGGATAATGCCGAACGCGCGTAAGCACGTCTTGACATGTGCGGACAAGCGCATGTAAATATCCATGATCCTCTTGATCATCACGGAACTGATAGTATGGCTTGAGCTCAGCATGAATATCAAGCGCATCTCTCATCGCTTGATGCAGCATATGAAAATCCTTAGGATCAAGCGACGTGCTGCGGTCACATAGGTTATCTAAGTAGTCACTGATGGTTTGATACGCCACAATGAATTCAATGCACGTTTCTTTCTCTTCGCCTGCTAGAAGAGATAAAATGCCTCCGCCTTCACAGTGAAACGTTTTACTCGATATGCTCGCTAGTGCCTGCGTTCTCAGTTCTTCATTTTCAATCATTTCTGCATGAGCCCGCCACTTTTTCAGCTCCTGATGAACAAGCGGAAAAATATCTTTATACACCTTTGTCATCAGTGCAAAAGGACGCTCTGGTACTGACAAATCACTCCACCCCCAACTTAAAGCTCACAATCAAATATATTGATCTGTAAAGGCTCTTGCCGCCTTAAACACATCTTCTCTTTCTGGTTCATTAAAAATTTCGTGATACAGCTCTTCCCATTCACGGTATGATTTATTGGTTGATTCTATGCCATTGAACCATTTAATCACCCTCGTTTTATCGACGATCTTATCATCTCCCGCCTGCATTAAAAGGAGCGGGATCGATTTAAAGACATTCGTCGGCTGCATCGCCGCATCGATATTTTTGATCAGCTCTCTATACCAGCGAACCGACACCTTTGTCACGTAAAGAGAGTCATTTGAGTCTGCCTCAATGACCGCCTGATTTCGTGTCGCTAGTTCAATCGACAGACCAGACTCCACTTTAAAAGACGGTGCCAGCACATTTAGACCTTTTGACGCAAAATCCATCAGCTTCTTCGGTTTAAATTGCAGACCTAAACAAGGTGATGATAAAATAAGGCCATTCAACTTCGTATGGGTATACTGCTTCATCCACTCAATTGAAATGAGTCCACCCATACTGTGTCCAAGTAAAAAAGTAGGAAGTCTGAATGATTTCGCATGTTCGATCCATTCATCGACTGTATCAATGTATTCTTGAAACGAACGAATGTGGCCTCGCGCACGTGTCGATGTGCCTTGTCCAGGCAAGTCACCCATGACGACGTGATAGCCTGCATTCCGCCACATTTCAATCAGCCATTTATATCGGCCGTGATATTCACTCGCACCATGTACAATCACAATTGTACCAACTGGTCTTTCAGCATGCCAAGTCCACAAAGTAAACACCTCACAAATGTTGTATTAAGAAAGGAAGTCGAAAAAGTGATTTATCCATATCATCAGTTTACACCTGAGATTCATGAATCGGTCTTTGTCGCAGATAACGCCACCATTACCGGTGATGTCATAATTGGAGAATATTCGAGCGTGTGGTTTCAAACCGTCATCAGAGGCGATGTTGCACCTGTGAGAATTGGAAAGAACGTCAACATTCAAGATTTATCGTGCCTGCATCAAAGTCCTGGAAAAACACTTCTTATTGAAGATGGTGCTACCATTGGACACCAAGTCACATTACATAGCTCAATCATTCGAAAAAATGCCCTCATTGGCATGGGGTCTATCATTCTCGATGGTGCGGAGATTGGCGAAGGCGCCTTTATCGGTGCAGGAAGTCTTGTCCCTCAAGGAAAGGTCATTCCAAAAGGATCACTCGCTTTTGGCCGTCCAGCCAAAGTCGTTCGGCTGTTAACAGATGAAGATATCCAAGACATGGACCGAATCCGCAGAGAATATGTAGAAAAAGGACAATACTATCGTTCCCTTTTATCTCGTTAACATCATACGTGTATCTTCACTTTATCATGTTTTTTTCAGGATATTAAGCAATAACTATGAACCGCTAGTTATTTTACCCTTTTCCACCCCTTTCTATCATGACAAAAAAGGTTTTCAGCACAAAGCTGAAAACCTTTTTTCATTAACTGAAGATGACTTCTTTCGGTTGATGATTCAATTGCTCTGGATCAATACTGCGCTCGACATAAATGCTGTGCCAAATCATAAAGATCAGGACAGTCCAAATCTTACGGCTATGATCTGCTTTACCAGCACAATGTTCATTTAATAAATCAAGCACATACGCTTTATTAATATATTCGTCAGTTTGACTGTTTTTAATGATGTCTTTCGCCCAAGCGTTCATCTCATTTTTCAGCCAATGACGAATTGGAACAGGGAAGCCCAGCTTCTTGCGGTTTAACACATGGTCAGGCACAATGCCTTCTGCTGCTTTACGCAATAAATATTTCGTTGTGCCATCTTTTGTTTTCAGCTCTTCTGGAATTTTAGAAGCCGCTTCAAATACGACCTTATCAAGGAAAGGAACACGAAGCTCAAGAGAATTCGCCATTGTCATCTTATCTGCTTTCAGTAAAATGTCCCCGCGCATCCACGTATGAATATCAACATATTGCATTTTGTTAATATCACTGTAGCCTGCACTTTCCTCGAAGTATGTCTTCGTCACATCACGATACGTAATGTTCGGATCATACTGCTTTAAGAGGTTTTTCTTTACTGGCTCTTCAAAGATTTTCGCATTACCGATATAACGTTCCTCTAATGGTGTACAGCCGCGGACGATAAAGCTTTTTCCTTTCATTCCTTCTGGCATTAAGCGCGCCAGACGAAGAAGAAGCTTTTTCAGCATAGATGGAACAGATTCAAATGGTTTAAGAGAAAGCGGCTCACGGTAAATATTATATCCACCGAACAGCTCGTCTGCTCCCTCACCAGAAAGAACAACCGTCACTTGTTTCTTCGCTTCCTTTGCCACGAAGTACAATGGAATCGCCGCCGGATCAGCTAAAGGATCATCTAAATGCCAAACAATTTTCGGAAGCTCATTCATATATTCCTCAGGAGAAATCACCGCGCTGAAGTTTTGTAAGCCAAGCTTATCAGCCGTTTCCTTCGCTACATCAACTTCACTAAAGCCATCCTGCTGGAAACCAACAGAAAACGTCTTCAGCTCAGGATGAAATTCCTTTGCAACAGATACGATGAAAGAAGAATCGATACCACCTGATAGGAATGAACCAACAGGTACATCACTTCTCATATGAATTTTCACAGAATCATAGATTGCATCGCGGACTTCTTCAATCAGCTTTTGTTCTTGTGTTTGCTCAGGCTTGAATTGAACTTTCCAGTAAGTCTTAAATTCAATCTCCTGTCCTGGGCGTAAAGTAAACTGATGACCTGGCTCTACTTTGTGCACCTTTTGATCAAGTGTATTTGGCTCAGGTACGAACTGGAATGACATATATTGCTGTAAGGATGTCTCATCAAATAAAATGTTCTCGCTTACTGCCATCAAGCTTTTGCGTTCAGACGCAAAGTACACTTGCTCATCCATTTGTGTAAAATAAAGCGGTTTGATGCCAAAAGGATCTCTTGCGCCATATAATAATTGCGCTTCCTTATCCCAAATTAAAAATGCAAACATGCCGCGAAGCTTTGAAGCCGCTTCTTCTTTATAATGACGGTATGTGGCAAGAAGTACTTCCGTATCAGAATCTGTGCTGAACGTATAGCCTTTTTTCACAAGCTCTTCCTTCAGCTCCACATAGTTATAAATTTCTCCGTTGAAAATAATCCAATACTTTTCATCTTCATAAGAAAGCGGCTGCTTTCCGTGCTCAACATCTATAATACTTAAACGTCTAAATCCAAATCCTACATGCTCATCATGAAAGTAACCCTCATCATCCGGACCACGATGAACGATGAGACGATTCATTTGTTTAATTAGCTCTTCCTGTTCAGTAGTTTCGGACAATGGACGGTGATTAAATACACCAACAAACCCACACATATTATTGCCTCCACGTTATGTTATTTCTTAAAAGTAGACCTATAATTAGACAGTATTTTGTCCGATTTTGTTTCACATTTTTTCGCTTTTTGCATATTTTTTTTTAATCAAAAGGAAAACCGCTTAAAATAAGCGGTTTTTTATGTTGTTATTGTCCCAATGCTTCTTTGCGAAGTGTATCGGCTTTATCCGTTTTTTCCCAAGGAAGATCTAAGTCGTGACGGCCGAAATGCCCGTATGCAGCTGTTTGTTTGTAGATCGGACGGCGCAGGTCAAGCATTTTAATAATGCCAGCTGGACGAAGATCAAAGTTTGCACGAACCACTTCAATTAATTTTTCTTCAGAAGCTTTTCCTGTTCCGAATGTATCAATTGAAATCGATACAGGCTGTGCAACACCAATTGCATAAGCAAGCTGTACTTCACAAGAATCTGCAAGGCCGGCAGCTACGATGTTTTTCGCTACGTAACGTGCAGCGTATGCCGCAGAACGGTCAACCTTCGTTGCATCCTTACCTGAGAAAGCACCGCCGCCATGACGAGCGTATCCGCCATACGTATCAACGATGATTTTACGTCCAGTTAAACCAGCATCCCCTTGAGGTCCACCGATCACGAAACGGCCAGTTGGGTTAATAAAGTATTTTGTCTGTTCATCAATCAGTTCACTTGGAACGACAGGACTGATGACATGTTCTTTTAAGTCACTTTGAATTTGTTCAAGCGTCACTTCTGGTGCATGCTGCGTAGAAATAACCACTGTGTCAATACGAACTGGTTTGTTTTGCTCATCATATTCAACTGTGACTTGTGTTTTTCCGTCTGGACGAAGGTATGCAAGTGTTTCATTCTTGCGTACTTCTGTTAAACGGCGAGATAATTTATGCGCTAGTGAAATTGGCAGCGGCATGAGCTCTTCGGTTTCATTATTGGCAAAACCAAACATCAATCCTTGGTCACCTGCACCAATCGCATCAATTTCTTCTTCAGTCATTGTTCCTTCACGTGCTTCAAGCGCTTTGTCTACACCTTGCGCAATATCAGCAGACTGTTCATCAATTGATGTAAGTACCGCACATGTTTCCGCATCAAAACCATATTTCGCACGTGTGTAGCCAATTTCCTTAATTGTGTCACGCACCGTCTTTGGAATATCGACATAAGTAGACGTTGTAATTTCACCGCTTACTAATACGAGACCGGTTGTAACAGAAGTTTCACAGGCAACACGTGCATTTGGATCTTTCTTTAAAATTTCATCCAAAATGCTGTCTGAAATTTGGTCACAGATTTTATCTGGATGTCCTTCTGTCACTGATTCTGAAGTAAATAAACGACGATTTTGACTCATAATGGCTATTTCCTCCTGTACAAGACCACATCATCCCAAGATGAGGCCTCCAATATGATACGGAACTCGTTCCCTCTTATATTTGAAAACGTTTATATTAGAGATGTTATTGGCAATTTGTTCATATGATATCCCAAAAATAAAAAAACCATTTCCTTCATTGCGAGGAAAGGGTCTGAGATCGCATGCCTTTCACTCTTATCGCTCAAGGTGTTCTTGTACCTTGCATCAGGTTAGCACCTTGGTTTCTCAGCATTTTCATGCCTTTTTCATAAGAAACCGGTTGCTGGGCTTCATCGGGCCTGTCCCTCCACCAACTCGGGATAAGAGTATCCGTTCAATAAGATATCTTATCTTAAACCCTTGCGTCATGTCAATGCTTCATAAGAATTATCTCCCTCTTTTTTCTCCTCACCATTAGCATCACCAAAAAGCATATTTTCATAGCAGAAATGAAAAAACACACACAAAAATTTTTAAATAGTATAGACTATTATTATTAATGTGTTATACTAATCGAAACAAACAAATTCAACGGTAAAGGAAGGGTTTTTTTATGAACTCAGTGGATTTAAAAGAAGATTTGCAGTCATTGCTCTCATTAGAAAATACGCACCAAAATTTATCTGTTCCGAAACTTGTTGAAAAGATTTTGGCACGTAATGAAGGCGTTTTAACATCAACAGGAGCTGTCCGCGCCACAACTGGAGCCTATACAGGACGTTCGCCTAAAGATAAATTTATTGTCAAAGAAGAAAGCTCTGAACATAAAATCGATTGGGGTCAAGTCAACCAGCCGATCTCCAAAGAAGCATTTGACCGTTTATATACAAAGGTTGTGTCATACTTAAAAGAACGTGATGAACTATTCGTCTTTGAAGGGTTTGCAGGCGCTGATGAAAGATATCGTATGCCGATTACAGTTGTAAACGAATTCGCATGGCACAATCTTTTTGCCAAGCAGCTATTTATCAGACCTGACGGGTCAACACCTTCTTCAAACGAAAAACCTTTCACCATCTTATCTGCACCGCACTTTAAAGCAAATCCTGCAACAGATGGCACAAACTCTGAAACGTTTATCATCGTTTCTTTTGAAAAACGCACGATTCTTATCGGTGGAACAGAATATGCAGGAGAAATGAAAAAGTCCATTTTCTCTGTGATGAACTACCTGCTTCCTGAGCAAGACATTTTATCCATGCACTGCTCAGCAAACGTAGGTCAAGAAGGCGATGTGGCCCTATTCTTCGGACTTTCAGGCACTGGGAAAACGACGCTTTCTGCAAGCGCAAGCCGCAAGCTGATCGGAGACGATGAACACGGCTGGTCTGGCACAGGGGTCTTCAATATCGAGGGCGGATGCTATGCGAAATGTGTGAACTTAAGTGAAGAAAAAGAACCGCAGATCTACAAAGCGATCAGCTTCGGATCAGTTCTTGAGAACGTTGTGCTTGATGAAGAAACACGTGAAGCGGATTATGATGATACCTTCTTTACTGAAAATACACGCGCAGCTTACCCAATCGAAATGATTGATAACATCGTGAAACCAAGTATCGCAGGACACCCATCTGCCATTGTCTTCTTAACAGCTGATGCGTTTGGCGTCTTACCTCCAATCAGCCGTTTAACAAAAGAGCAGGCAATGTACCATTTCTTGAGCGGGTACACAAGTAAATTAGCTGGAACTGAGCGCGGTGTCACATCACCAGAAACGACATTCTCTACTTGCTTCGGTTCACCATTCCTTCCACTTCCAGCTCACGTCTATGCTGAAATGCTTGGCAAAAAGATTGATGAGCACGGTGCAAAAGTATTCCTTGTGAATACAGGCTGGACTGGCGGAGGCTACGGTACAGGCAAACGAATGAATCTCGCTCATACAAGAGCAATGGTGCAGGCAGCAATCGAAGGTGACCTTGACAATGCCGAGATGATTACTGATGACATCTTTGGCTTACACATCCCGCTTCATATTCCTGGTGTACCAGATGAAGTGCTTCAACCTGCTAAAACATGGGATGACCAAGAGGCTTATCAAGAAAAAGCACACTTCCTTGCCAATGAATTTAAAAAGAACTTCCAAAAATTCAGCCACGCGGCAAGTGACATTGAAGCCAAAGGCGGACCACTCGTATAACCAAATGAAAAAAGCTGAGGAGATTCAATCCCTCAGCTTTTTTAGTTGGTTGAATGCAATGACACAAGACGGTACGTCACCTTCGTGACATTGTCTGTCAGCTCCAGCTTTTCAACATGTGCTGTCCCAGTTTTTTCTCCGTCTTTCGTTTTGCGCACCTCAAGTGGAATATTTAACGGATAAATGCGGTATCCATCCTTCATGAGTTCAAATACATTTTCTTCAATTCTTGTCTCTTTTCCCTTTGTGACAATCATTGTATTAAATTCAACAGGCATTCCCATAATGAAAATCCCCCTACTTTCTATATTTCGTTATACTGCTTATTTTACCACATTTCCGCTTTTTCGGCTGTGCATCCATGTGGTCAGCCTTCTCACAATTTCTCGATTATGCTGCGGCGGGAAGTAGTGGTTGTATCCGTGGAAATACCATGTCTCCACGGACTTTCCGTGCTGGCGCAGCGCATCTTCTAACAAATACGCATGCTCAATCGATACATTTTGATCTTCTTCTCCGTGGATGATGAGGACAGGTGCTTCAATTTTATCCACATCATTTAAAGGGGTTCTGTTCTCATATGCCTCTGGCACCTTATGCGGCGGTCCGCCAATCACACGCTTCATCATCCGTCTCATATCCACCCGCTCTTCATAAGTCAGTTTCATGTCACTGACGCCTCCCCATGTGACAAAGGAAGCCGCCTCTTGTTTCATTTCAACAGCGGTCCAAATGCCCATAATACCGCCTCGCGAAAAACCAAAGATATGAATGCGGTCCTTCTTCACTTTTTTGTGCTGTTTTAACAGCTGAAAGGCAGCGAACGCATCTTTTCGATCTTCTCCGGCAAAATCTTCGTTCCCTTCGCCTCCTTGGTTTCCTCGGTAAAAGGGAGCAAAGACGACAAAACCCTGCGCGGCAAATTGCACAATCCGGCCTGGTCTGACCATCCCCACATTTTTAATGCCGCCTCGTAAATACAAAAAGCCGTCGTAGAAACCTTCTCCGGCCGGTTCAGCGAGCAGCCCTTTCATCCGAAGTCCATCTGCCTCATAGGTCACTGTATATAAGTGAATATGCTGATGGGGCGACGGAAACCTTCTTTTTTCCACAATCACTCGATTTCTCTCCTTTTCATCTTTGATTACGTCCATTGCTTCAGCATCGCTTCTGCGACAAGCTGGCCTGATTTTGTCACCATCGGCGTGCCGCCGCCTGGATGACTTGTTCCTCCAACAAACCAAAGTCCTTCAATATCTTTTGACTGATTATTGATGCGAAAAAACGCCTGTTTGAACGAGTTTGAAGACATGCCATAAATAGCTCCACGATATGCCCCCGTTTTCTGCTGCAGATCGAGCGGGGTTTGAACCGCTTCATATTCAATAAGCTCATCCAAATCAAAAAGACCTTTTTCCATTAATTTGTTTTTTACATGCTGACGATATGTCTCCTTTAGCATGTCCCAATCTTGCTCATTTGTCACATAAGGTGCATTGGCCAGTACAAACAGATTGCTTCTTCCCGGTCCTCCGCTTAAAGCTGGTTCTGAATGGCCTGAATAGCATATGTAAAGTGTCGGGTCTTGAGGCAGTTGTTTTTTCTGAAAAATATCCTTGAATTCTTGCTCATAATCCTCAGGGAAAAACACATTGTGATGGACCAGCTGTTCATAGACTTTAGGTACCCCTAATAAGAGAACAAAGCCCGACAACGACGGTTCAATGCCAGACAGTTTTTGATTTAAAAAACGAGGACGGTCTTTTTCATCTATGAGTTGACGGTATACAGTCAGCGCATCTGCTCCTGCAATGACTTGATCTGCCTCATACATCTGCTGATCCGTCTCCACTCCTTTGATCCGCCGATCCTTCACATGAATCTTGTTCACTTGTTCATTGAGGTAAATCTGAACGCCTAATTCTTTTGCCAGTGTCTCAAATGCCTCAACTAAACGATATGTACCGCCTTGTATTCCATAAATCCCTTTCTCTCCTTCTAAATACGCCATCATATTAAAAATAGCCGGCGCCTCGTAGGGAGAAGAGCCAATATAAGTGGCATACCGTCCAAACATCGCCAATGTATGGGGATGACGGAAATATTGACGCAGCAGGCGCTGAACCGATGTGAATGGTTTGACAGCAAGAAGTGCTTTCATCAGCTTTACATCCGCCTTATCCTTCCAGCTCAATAACAAACGATTTAAAAACTGCTCCTCTGCCTTTTGAAAAAGCACCTTTGATTCCTGCAAAAATGCACGGTATTGCTTCGCATCTTCAGGACTGAATGCAGCAATTTGTGATTCCATTTGCTCAATATTCGGCGTAAACTCGACCGTATGTCCATCTGGAAAAATATTTTTGGTAAGCGGTGAAATCGGATAAAAAGTCACATAATCCTCCATCCGTCTATGACAGGATGTAAACACTTCTTCAAAATAGGCCTTCATTGTAATGGTGCTCGGTCCTAAATCAAAAGAGTAGCCTGCCTCGTGATGGCGCTGCAATTTCCCCCCTAAAGCCGCTTCTTTT
Organism: Bacillus sp. FSL R5-0712; assembly: GCF_038593285.1. Taxonomy (NCBI): domain Bacteria; kingdom Bacillati; phylum Bacillota; class Bacilli; order Caryophanales; family Bacillaceae; genus Bacillus; species Bacillus sp. FSL R5-0712. The sequence continues at coordinate 2,787,850 of NZ_CP151981.1, forward strand.
TCTAAAATGGTGACCTGAACCCCGTGTGACTGTAGACGGATCGCGGCTGATAATCCGCCAAGTCCGCCGCCGATGATGATCACTTTTTTCATTCGTACCTTCTCCCTTTCCATTCATACCCTTCTTTTTTCAGACCGATTTTCATTGAAGCAAAGCCAATGGCAATCAGGCTTAAAATACTGACCGGCAATAAAAAAGCCATCGCAGATGTCCGCCCATTTTCAGTATCTATTGCCGCTTTAATCGATACGCCCAGCCCATAGCAAAGAATGGCTAAGCATATGCTCAAAACATCCAGCTGAAACAATGCGATCATGAAACAAATGACAGGAACCAAATAAAGGAGGGTGTATAAACAAAAGACACTGCTTAATAAAGCAATGCTTCGATTCACACCTGGGAATAAATTTTTCCGGAAACCTTCCCAAACCTCTTGTCCACTTTCATACATTCTCATATACACAAATGGATGAATGCTTGCAAGTGTGAACGGAAAGCCTTTTTCCTTCACCCGTCTAGCCAAGGCCATATCATCAACGAGTGAATCCTTGATCGCTTCATGCCCGCCAATGTCGTGATAACAATTCTTTTCAATGGCCATAAAACCACCATGTGCTGCGGCAAAAGCGGGGTTCTTAGATTTTCTTACCCATTTCACTGGCAGATGACAGCCAATGGTAAACATCATCATAGGAACGACAAGATGCTCAAAAAATGTACCTGTTTTTTGTTCTGGAAAACCTGACAGCATGCCCGTTTTTTGCATACATAACTGCTTGTATACTGATTCAACTGCCCCTTTTTTTAACCGGACATCCGCATCTAAAAATAGCAGCCAGTCAGAATCTGCTGCCTCTGCGAGCTGAGAACAGGCATATGATTTACCAAGCCAGCCCCGCTTTAATGGCTGACCTGACTGGACTCGAATCCACGGATATGTTTCTGCGAAGCGCTCTACCAGCGCTCTTGTCTGATCTGTCGAATGGTCATCAAGGACGATAAGCTCTTTCGGATAAAGACGTTGATCAACGATCGACTGAAGACAAGCTTCTATTCGGTTTTCCTCATTTCTCGCTGGAATCAGAATTGATAATGAAATAGGTTCACCCGGCGAAAAGGGTACTGGCTTTAAAACAGGAAGCTGCTTCATATTCCATATGGTGAAAATAAACTGACAGAGCAAGAGTACACTGATTACGATTAAGAAGACCGCCATGTTTTCACCCACTTTTTAAAGGAATCAAACGCATCACTTGTTGACTGACTTGTCCTCGTCACCTGTCTAAATTCTTGATTAGTTGAAAAATCAGGATCTGCGATGACCTGTGCTTGATGTGCGTTTAGCTGCGTTTCAAGCAGATCTCTAAGCAGATGCGTCACGTCCTTGCTTCGAAGTTCTCCGCCAGATACTAAGGTATCTTCACCAAACACAGCAGATACTGTCGGTTTTTGAAATTGATTAAATGTATAATGCAAGGTCACAGGCTTCACGACAACTTGCTCAAATTGTCTCACTAAAAATGAAGCCCCGCCCTCCAATTCAAGCGGCCGCATATCCTGATGCATGATTTCCCCCTGTGGAAAAAGCCATACAGCCCCGCCAGCCTGCATGTTCTCTTTTGCCGTCATTAATGCTTGCTTCACACTTTTCAGATTCTCTTTCTGAACCGGAAACGCACCAAGCTTTCGGAAAAAGGCATATTGCTTCAGCTGTTTCTCTTCCATCATCATATAGTGATCGAGTTCGGACGCTTTTTCTGTTAAAAGAAAGATGATCAGTCCATCCCACCATGAGCTATGATTGGCGATATAAAGAACAGGCAGCTTCTCGTTTGGGTCCACAGTGCCTTTCATCATCACAGAGCGGAAATGTTTATGAAGTAAATACCGCTCAAGATAAAAAGAAAATATACGTCTAAACGATCGGCTTTTGTCGCTTTCTTTCAAATTGAACCCTTCCTTCACACAAAATAACAATGATCAGTGCTAAATAAAAAATGACATCGAGCCCTCCCTTTAATGCCAGCACACCAAAAAAGAACACCATTGCCTGATAAATACGGCTCGTCCAGCTCAGGGCCTTTTGACCAACCTGAACAAGCGGGAAGAGAAAGGAAAGTCCTGCTCCAATCATACCCCAGCTCACAAAATTCTCAAAAGGAATACCATAAAAACCACCGCCGTCATACCACACCCAAAATTTCCGTTCAGCCGCTACTGGGTCTAATATGAGGTCAAGCAAGACAATCCATATCCCCGTTTCGACAGCTCGTTTCCATTTCGACTGCTGATTGGCTAAAAAAAGGCTGTTTAAAAACACACCAACCCACGCAAAAGCAATGGTTAAAGGCACCCCTGCCACTAGAAAACCTAACGTCGGATAATAGTCATAGGCCCCGAAAGGAAAACCGGTTGTGATCCCTATCCATTCAATCGTAAATGTCAGCACCCCGACAATAGCAGCCCTTTTGATCACAAACCCCCATGATCCATAAATATTTCGCCCAATTTCTATCACACAGCAGGCATACAGCACAAGGAAAATGCCATTTGCAAACTGAAGCCATGCTGGCACTTCAAAAGAGACCATTAATATGAGTCCTACTAAATACCATCCAAGAAATACCCAACTCACTCTATACACGAAACCGCCCCTTTATTTCTGCCAAATTCAAGAAAGTATTCATGCTTCTAGTATAGAAAAAAAGACACGTTCTATAAATAAACAATGCGCTTCTTATTTTCATCTAGGCACTCACCAAAAATCCCTTTTGACATACTTTAATTAGTGATCTAGAACAAAGGAGGCGAATTACTCTTGAATCGTTCCATCAAAGTCAGACTGGCATTCATCGTCGTTGTCCTGCTCTTTATTCCATTTGTCGCCTGTAAAAAAGAACAAGAGCAGACCGTACAAGTAGCCGAGGTGACCCATTCGGTTTTTTATGCTCCGCTATATGTTGCCTTATCTGAGGATTTCTTCAAAGAAGAAGGGCTAGAGGTTGAATTAAAAACGACTTGGGGCGGCGATAAAACGATGACAGCTCTCTTATCCGGCGGTGCAGATATCGCCCTGACCGGATCTGAATCCTCTATCTATGTAGAGGCTCAAGACACAAAAGACTCTGTCATCAACTTTGCACAGCTGACACAAACAGACGGTACATTTCTTGTTTCAAGGGAGAAAGTGAGCGAATTCTCTTGGGATCAATTAAAAGGAAAAGACTTTCTTGGACAGCGGAAAGGCGGCATGCCGCAAATGGTCGGTGAATATGTCCTGAAAAAGGAAGGCATTGATGTAAAAAAGGATCTCCGCATGATTCAAAATATTGATTTTGCCAACATTTCAGGTGCTTTCTCCTCTGGAACTGGCGATTTTGTGCAGTTATTCGAACCGACAGCATCCTTAATTGAAAAAGAAGGCAAAGGGTACATTACCGCCTCCTTTGGAGAAGCTTCCGGAAAGGTGCCGTATACCACCTTCATGGCAAAGAAGAGTTACTTAGAGGAAAACAAAGAAACAGCTGAAGCCTTCACTCGCGCCATTTACAAAGCGCAGAAATGGGTAGAAGCCAAGCAGCCGGAGGAGATTGCCAAAACCATTCAATCTCATTTTCCTGACACAGAACTTGATGTTTTATCAACTGCCATTAAACGCTACAAACAGCAGGACTCCTATGCAACAGATCCCCTTCTGAATGAAGAGGAATGGAACAAATTGCAAGAAATCATGAAGGAGAGCGATGAATTGCCGAAATTTATCCCGTACAAACAACTTGTCAATTCATCCATTGCAAAGAAGGTCACAGAACATAAATAGAATAGGAGGTAGCACATGTCTTTCCTTCAAATTGACCATGTGACCCACACGTACTTCTCTTTAAAAGAAAAAACAACGGCCATACAGCATATCAATATGGAGATAGACCAAGGAGAATTTATCTCATTTATTGGTCCCAGCGGCTGCGGAAAAACCACCCTGCTGTCTATCATTGCAGGAATCACGCCGCCCTCTGAAGGCCGAATTTTAATCGAAGGAAAAGAACCGAATCAAAAAGAGCATCAAATCGGCTACATGCTCCAGCAAGATTATTTGTTTCCTTGGAAAACCATCAAGGAAAATATCATTCTCGGGTTAAAAATCACCAAGCAAGATTCACATGAAGCCACCTCCGCCGCTCTTGGCTTACTGCCTAAGCTTGGCCTTCATGATGTAGAGGAAAAATACCCGAAGGAGCTGTCAGGCGGTATGAGGCAGCGTGCGGCTCTCGCCCGAACGCTTGCAGTGAATCCCGGTCTGCTTTTACTAGATGAACCCTTTTCAGCTCTAGACTATCAAACCAAACTCACTTTAGAGGATCTCGTCTTTCATACACTCAAAAACTATCAAAAAACAGCGGTCCTTGTGACACATGACATTGGCGAAGCCATTGCGATGAGTGACCGCATTTTCTTATTCTCTAAGCATCCTGGCTCAATCAAGAGAATTTTTACCGTTCCAGATGAACTGAGGACTCTTTCTCCTTTCGATGCAAGACAGACCCAGAGTTTCCAAGAGCTCTTTCAAACGATTTGGAAGGAGCTGAAAACAGTTGAAACACAGTGACCTTTTGCATGAAGCCTATCGCAAAAAATACCGAATGGAAAAACGCATGACCCGAATCTATCAGTTCATTATTTTCGCCAGCTTCTTTTCGCTTTGGGAGCTTGCCAGTCATTTTCGTCTTATCGATCCACTGATATTTAGTTCACCATCAGCAGTCTGCCAATTGTTTGTACAAAAAATATCCGATGGATCTTTAATGAATCATATGAGTATTACATTATTTGAAACGGTGCTCGGATTTCTACTCGGTACCTTTTGCGGCATTTTGCTCGCTGCCGCCTTATGGTGGTCCACCCGCCTGGCAAACGTTCTTGATCCTTATTTAGTCATTTTAAATGCCATGCCAAAAGTTGCCCTCGCCCCGATTTTAATTGTTGCCCTTGGGCCTGGCATGATCAGCATCGTTGCCATGGGCGCAATCATTAGTGTAATCATTACGACGATCGTCATATATACAGCCTTTCAAGAGGTCGATGAGAATTATTTAAAGGTGATGAAAACCTTTGGTGCGAAAAAAAGCGTCGTCTTTCGCGAGGTCATTTTGCCAGCTAGTATTCCAACAATGATTTCTGCCATCAAGGTCAATGTCGGCCTTTCTTGGGTTGGGGTTATTGTAGGGGAATTTCTTGTTTCCTCAAAAGGGCTCGGCTACATGATCATTTACGGCTTTCAAGTCTTCAACTTTACACTCGTGTTCTTAAGTCTTTTCATTATTGCCGTGTTTGCGACCATCATGTACCAGCTTGTGGAATGGCTCGAACGCCGTTTTCTTCAAAAATAAAAAAGCACAGGGATTGTCACCCCTGCGCTTTTTTTAACGAATCAAGCCGTTCTTTTCTAAATAAGCAAGACTTTGTCTTAACACATCATCTTTCATAATAAAACTGAAATTCTTATTTTTGGCGATGGATCTTGGCAAGTCTGCGAAAAGAACGGGTCCTTTCGTTTCAAAATACGTGTCTTGCTTCACTAGCTTTTCAATATCAGCGAAATAAATATTTTTGACAATGACCTTTTCTCTGCCCAGCACCTGATATTGACCAATATACGTTAATTCACGAACAACAGCACCCGTCTCTTCTTGAATCTCCCGTATAGCGGCTTGGTCTGCTTCTTCATCCGGCTCAACTTTCCCTCCTGGAAACTCATAGCCCCGATCCTCATGTTCAGTGAGCAGCCATTTCCCTTGGTAGCGGCAGATGGCCCAAACATGCTTAGGATGACTTGAAAAAGGCTTCTCCTCAAAAGAGAGCTTGACCGTATTATGATAATAGTCTTTAAATACATGCATGTGAAATCCCTCATATCCTGTCCTTGCTTCTTGTAAAACATCATACCACAGATCACATTTATCTGAAGAATTTTTATCAAAAGTGAAACAAACGAGTGGTTCCAACTCGTCTGTATCTAAAATGAGGTATTGTTGCTAAAACCTTTTTATCATCTCCAACTTCACCCAATTTTAATCATGAAACCTTTTATCCCTATATGACGTAAATGAATCAGTGTTTGTCCTATGACAACGAGGAGGAAATCAGCATGAGTATAAAAAATGGGTCAAAACAAGACGCACCCCATGAGGTGATCAAGAAACACCTCGTGAAAGGGCAAAAGTTAGATTTAACAAAAGACAATCCAGCGGTCGACCAAATTCATATCGGGCTTGGCTGGGACCTGGCTGGTCAGCCAATTGATTTAGATACGCAAGTCTTTCTTTTAAATGAAGAGGACAAGCTGTTGTCTCCTAAGCATCTGATCTATTATCACCAGCAGCAAAGCTTAGATGGAGCTGTTCGTCATCTTGGTGATCATCAATTTGGCGGAGGGTATCGAGACAATGAAATGATTATTATGCAATTAAGCAGAGTCTCACCTGATATTCATAAAATTGTCGTCACAGCCACGATACATGATGCACACGAACGCCAGCATCATTTTGGACAAGTCACCAATGCCTACGTGCGACTTACGGATCAAATCTCGCAGCAAGAGATTTGTACCTTTCAGTTAACAGAGGATTATTCGTATTGTACATCCATTATATGCGCTGAACTCACGAGAGATCAGGAGGAATGGAAAATCACAGCGACCGGGCAAGGGACTACTCTAGATTTAAATGATTTATGCCGCATCTACGGATTTACATCTTGACGCAGGAAAGGAGCCGGCACCTATGGGATTTCATTTCAACACGATAGAAGAGCTTACCTTACAAGCAGAAGGCAGCGGAATCTTTTTTGCCAAAAAAGGCGCCATGATTGCTGATCAAGGAAGTTTTCAATACCGCAAGCGATTACTTGGAACGAATAAAGGAAATATGGTCAGCCAAGTATTTAACCATATCAGCAGGAAATTCACAGGTGAAAACCTTGAGATGATGGAAGTGAGTGGACAAGGTACTTGCTACTTGGCGGATGCAAGCGAGCATGTAACAGTGATTAATCTTGAGCCAAGCGGTCCTTGGCAGCATGTAAGTGTAGAAAGTGAAGATTTACTTGCCTTTACTGAGGAATGCCATTACGGCGTCACACCAGTAGGCGTTGGTATTTTATCACAGAAAGGACTGTTTACATCAAAACTCTCTTATCAAGGGCACGGAGCGCAAGTCGCCATTAAAACGAATGGAAATCCGCTCATTTTAAAAGCCCCCTGCCGTGTAGACCCTGACGCAATTGTTGCTTGGACAGGCAAAGCACCGAAGGTCAAACTAGATGTGAACTGGAAAACTTTCATTGGACAAACATCTGGCGAATCCTACTTATTTGAGTTCCAGGAACAAGATCAAATCGTCATTATCCAGCCATCTGAGCGCACATCTGGCTTACGGGTGGGCTTAGATGATAATCGCTACAAACCTCAGAGCCAGAGCTCCTCTCATGAATTCACCAATTCACAGCAAGAAAATAGAGGCGGCGGGATCAGTGATTTGATCGGAGGCATTTTACAACCGCGAAAATAAAGCATGTAGAGATTCTCTACATGCTTTTTCAATTCATCAAACCATTTGTCTCAATAAAGCTCCTTGTTTCTTCATTGCCGAGCTCATAAATCATTGTGTAAATCTCTTTTCTTTTTCTATCCATTTCATCATTTGGACTATCATAATGATATTCAAGAAACGGAACATGCGCCCGAAAAAAGCCTTTCCAATCTGTCATATACTGTTCATCGAAGTAGTCTCTCAGCTGCAAAATTTGATCATCATCTGCTTCTATTTGAAATTGCCAAGCCGCTGCATCTCTATGCTGCGATATTGATCCATCTTGTACGGATACATAGTATGTGTGTCTCGCCATCTGAATCATCCTTTTTTCTTTAGTATGACCAGATATGAGGAAATTACGGCTTTTTGCGCAATTTATTTTTCAACATGTCCAATACATCAATAAACAACTGTGGAATGGGAACTCCAAGGGCTCTGGCTGTCGAGACGATTTGGTAAGATTCATAAATAATATAAAAGATGATCGCTAAATCCTTAATCGTCCCAGTGGTCTTCAGCATGACATCGAAGAAATGTGCCATAGATATTAAGGAGACTGTCACGACCTTTCGAACAAGCCGCGTTAAAAACCGCTTCATTGTGAGCTGCCCAGTCAAAGATTCTCTTAGGCTTGAACAAATTAATTCAATAGCCATCAACGTCACTAAAATCATCAGTAAATATCCTGCTCCACCAAACAGAAAGCCCATCGCCGACAAACTCACTGTAACCAACGAAAAGATGCCTAAATCCTTGCTCACTTGGCATCAACATCCTTTCAAAGTGGAACTCCTTACCTCAATAGTATATGCCGAATTCTCGCAATAGCTTGGACGACAAAAAATAAAGGCGCTGTTATGTATTCAGGGAGACGAATGAGACCAAAAAAGCCGCCCATGAGGCGGCTTCTTTTTAGACTCTGACATCAATAAATGAAGCATCTGAATCCTTTGGCTGAACAGCTTGAGGCTGCTGCTGCACTTGATCCAGCATCACCATAGCTTGTGCTGTATTCGTAGCAAGCTGTGAATTCAACAAACTAATATTGAGTGTCTTTTGAATGCTCGCTACTTGCTGACTCATCATTCCTGCAATAGAAGACATCTTCTTCCCTCCCTTCTCTTTTCTCTTCGGCTGAAAGCCCTATGATTTCAATGGGCTGTCTGTCCCGATTCCAATAAAAAAAGAATGTCGGTCTATTGATGACCGACATTCTTTTCACATACGTGTATTATCCTAAATATGCTTTAAGCATCCAGTTGTGTTTTTCAATGGATTGATGAATCGCAAGCAGCATATCACCTGTAGTTTCATCGCCAACCTCTGCAGCCAGCTCCATTCCTTGCTTTAATTCCTCAGCGATATTGGAGAAATCATCATATAGATTTTTCACCATTTGCTCCGCTGATTCTTTGCCTTCTGCTTCTTGAATGCTGGAAATTTCTAAGCACTCTTTCATTGTCGCAACAGGCTGTCCATTTAAAGCAAGCATACGCTCAGCCAAATCATCAATATATGTAGCTGTTTCTGTATATAGTTCCTCAAATTTCTCATGGAGTGTAAAGAAATCTTTCCCCTTTACATACCAATGATAGTTATGTAATTTCACGTAAAGCACAGTCCAATCAGCTACTTGTTTATTGACGACGTTTAATAATTGTTCAGACATATTTATTCCTCCTTATGTAATTGCGTTTAGTATGAGAATACCCTTTTCTTATTATACTGAAACCTGCCGTCAATTTCTTCTATTTTGACTGCATGAAATATATGTTAATATGGAAATAAGGAGGGAGTTAGATGCTGTTACTTGGGATTATCAGTTTTATCATTATCTCAATCGTTGTCTTTTTATCATTGTGGACGACATCGAAAGCTTATGAATATAAGCATAAAGTCGATTCACCACAGGATGCAGAACCAAATCAACGTCCTAATCCAAAATAAATCCGCTTTTAATGATGTGAGGTTTCTTCTTCTGCAGTAGTTGAACTCTCTTTTTTCACCTCACCTACGTGGATGTTCGTTTTCGGCATATTATGCTGCTGTTTAGCTGTCACATGGACTTGTATGATATAAAGGCCATCTTTTTTGAAGGCTGTGTGCAATTCGTATACACCTTTGTTTTCTTTCTTTGGCTGAATCATCTTGCTGTTATCCTTGTCGCCATCTTTCCACACTTCAAATTGAACATCATCTGCATCATCAACAGGCGTATCACCGTATGTGACAGCTGCTTTTACTATAACGCTTTCATTTTTCTCCACTTGCTCAGGTCCTGTGAGCTTTACTTCTAACAGCTCAGGCACTTCCCCTTTGCCGCTATTTGCTGCAGAGTTTCCACATGCACTCAATAACGTGAGCATCAGAATCATTCCCAACATTTTTCGCATCCTGCGTTTCCCCCTTCTTTTACTGACATGTCCATTTTAACAAATATCCCCTATTTTGACATCTCTGTTTGAATTCAAATAAAAAACCGGACATCTCAATGTCCGGTTCATCATTCTATTAACCAAATACTTTTAAAAGCTCTTCTTGATCCTGAGAAAGCCAGAAACGCATTAAACGTTTTGCCCCTTCAAGATCATGAAGCTTCGCTTGGCCGCATTGCTCTTCGTTTGCAGCAGGAATTTCTGTTACTTCAACCGCATCCTTGAATGTTGCATCAAGAAGTTCAACGATCTCTTTTGGAGTTGGTGCACCACTGACAACTAAATAGTAGCCTGTCTGGCAGCCCATTGGAGAAATATCGATGATATCAAAATGATCATATTTCTCTGAGTGTGTTCTAATATTAAACGCAAGCAAATGCTCTAATGTATGAATCGTATCAGGTTTCATCGCCTGCTTGTTGGGCTGACAAAAACGAATATCGAATTTATTTACTTCCCCATCTGATCCCACTTTATGAACGCCGCAATGACGAACATATGGCGCTTTTACAGCATTATGATCAAGTTCAAAGCTTTCGACTGAAGGCATAATCACCACTCCTATAATTGCAATTTCCTATATTATAACATATTTCTCCGACCAGTTTAGTTTATAAAACTTTCCTTCCTTGTTCTTTTTTCTTATACTGTGAAAGACAGACAAGGAGGAACCTCTATGAAACAAATTTTTATCGGCATGATACGCTTTTATCAAAAATGTATTTCCCCTCTGACACCGCCAAGCTGCCGGTTTTATCCAACATGCTCAAACTATGGACTAGAGGCAATCAAAACGCATGGCGCGGTCAAGGGCGGCTGGCTCACCATAAAACGGATTTTGAAATGTCATCCGCTTCACCCTGGCGGCATCGATCCTGTTCCGCCTAAAAAAGAAAAGTAACTTACTTTTCTTCATATCCGTTGACAACTAAGTCAAGCTTCCCTGTTCCAGGGTCAATGACAAGCCCGTGTACAGGTACATCTGATGGAAGAAGCGGGTGATTTTTTACTACAGACACACTGTCCTTCACGCTCTCTTCAACTGAACTAAAGCTTTTGAGCCACTGTTTAAAATCAATTCCTGAGTATTCCAGTACTTCAATACGTTTTTCTGGAATACCGCGCTCAACGGCTTTATTTAAAAGTGTCTGGCTGTCTATTTTGCTCATCCCGCAATCATGGTGCCCAATGACATATACCTCGTCAGCATTTAATTCGTAAACAGCAACTAAAATGCTTCGCATAATACTTCCAAATGGATGAGAAACAAGCGCCCCAGCACTTTTGACAATCTTAATATCACCATTTTTCATGTTCATGGCACGCGGAAGCAGTTCAACAAGTCTTGTATCCATACATGATAGAATGACAGCTTTTTTCTGTGGAAACTTTGTTGTTGTAAATTCTTCGTATTTCTTTTCTTCAATAAATTGTTGATTATATTCGATGATTTCATCTAAAAGTTTCATACGTTTGTCCATTCCTTTATCTTTTTTTAAAAATAAATATAGCACAATGTAAGAAATTTCGTCACGTGTTGCTGCTTATTTTTTTAGAGGAAACATCTGCTGACGAAAATTTTTTATTTTCCTCTTTTCAAATCGTAATTATTACGATACAATAACTCAGGACATTAAATCGTAATCATTTCTATCTATTAGATTGAGAGGAGACATTTTCTACATGAAAAAAATCTTTTTTATTTTAACAGCTGCTTTATTCGCGATCGGTCTTGCCGCTTGCTCAAGCAGTGCGGGCACTAATGCTTCAAAAGGAAAGGCAGACGGGAAACTAATCATTTACACCACGATCTTCCCAATCCAAGATTTCACTGAAAAAATTGGCGGCTCTCACGTTCATGCTCAAAGCGTGTATCCTGCAAATGCAGATGCACACAGCTTTGAACCAAGTTCAAAAACAATGGTTGAAATGGCTGAAGGTGATGCCTTTATCTACAGCGGCACAGGGGCTGAAGCATTCGCAGACAAAACTGCTGCCACTTTAAAAGACCAAGGTGTGAAAACAGTCAAAGCAGCCGAAGGCATCAAATTGTTATCGACAAATGAAGAACATGCACATGAAGAAGGCGAAGATCATGACCATGAAGGTGAAGACCATGATCATGACGGGCACGATCACGGAGATAAAGACCCTCATGCATGGTTAGACCCGGTTTATGCACAGCAAATGGCGAAAAACATTAAAGACACACTCGTCTCTTTAGATCCAGATCATAAAGACGAATACACAAAAAACTATGAACATCTAAAAAAAGATTTGCAATCGTTAGATCAAGAATTTAAAACAACGTTATCTAAAGCGAAACATAAAGAAATTCTTGTTTCTCACGCAGCTTATGGTTATTGGGAAAAGCGCTATGGCATTGAGCAAATCAGTGTTTTAGGGTTATCCGCTTCTGAGGAGCCATCACAAAAACAGCTCGAAAACATTGTACAAAAAGCAGAAAAGCATCACATTCAATACGTTATTTTTGAAAACAACGTCAGCAGCAAAGTATCAGATACAATCCGCAGTGAAATTGGGGCAAAAAGCTTGACCCTTAAAAATCTAGAATCCATTACTGAGGATGATGTCAAAAATGGCGAAAGCTACGTCAGCTTAATGAAACAAAACTTAAAGACCTTAAAAACTGCATTAAATGATTAATGCTTTGAACCCCGGTTGATCAACCGGGGTTTTTTGCTGTAAAAAAAGCACACCGTTATCAGGCGTGCTTTTTTGATTACATTTGATATTTTTTCTTAAACTGCTCAGCTCTTCCGCCTTTTTCTCCGAATTTTTGACGTCCTGTATAAAAAGGATGCGTATCAGAGCTTGTTTCTACTTTAATGACAGGATACGTTTTCCCATCTTCCCACTCTACTGTCTCGTTTGATGTCTTTGTTGATCTACTCAAGAAGCGGTAACCGCTGTTTACGTCCATAAATACAACTTCATGTGAGGTTGGATGAATATCTCTTTTCAATGTCAAAACTCCTTTCGTTAACAAAACGTAATTGTTACGTTTTATATTTATATTCTACTCCCTCTTTTACAACTTGTCAAAAAACAAGCTTTCTTAGTCAGGAAGAATAATCTAAAAATGGTGGAGAATAATAAGCATCATGAAAAAGAGAAGCGATAAGAAAGGCGGAGAAAAAATTGACTGATCTCGTTTTAGCTAGAAGCCTGTTCGGCACAACCATGGGCTTTCATATTATTTATGCCTCGCTCGGCGTTGGCATCCCGCTAATGATTTTGTTAGCTGAACTCATCTTTCAAAAAACGAAGGACCCGCATTATGCCATCATGGCCAAGCGGTGGACAAAAGCACAGGCTGTTCTGTTAGGGGTCGCCATTCCAACAGGTACTATTGCTGGTACGCAGCTTGCCCTTTTATGGCCAGGTTTTATGGAGGTCATCGGAAAGGTCATGTCACTGCCATTCCAGATTGAAATCTATGCGTTCTTTATAGAAGCATTATTTATGTCTATTTATGTGTACGCAGCGGATCGCCTATCAAATGCAATGCGCATCATTACGGTTATTTTTATCGTCATTGGTGCAGCTGCATCAGCGATTCTAATTACAAACGTACATGCTTTTGAAGGGACACCTGCCGGCTTTCAGATGGTGAATGGAGAAATCACAAATATAGAGCCTTGGAAGGCCTTTTTCAATCCAAGCTTTGCTGTAACTGCTACACATGTTGTGCTGTCTGCTTTTACAACAGGTGCTTTTGTGATTGCTTCAGTTGCAGCTTTTAAAATGCTCAAAACGAGAAAAAATGAGAAGCTCTATACATTTCATCGAAAAGCCCTTTTTCTTGGACTCATTGTAGGAGGACTTTTCTCTTTTCTAACAGCCTTAAATGGCCACGAATCCGCTCAGCTTCTGTATGAATATCAGCCTGAAAAGCTGGCTGGAGCTGAAGGTTTATTTGAAACGCAATCACATGCGCCTCTTGCAATAGGTGGTTTTACGGATGCTGATTCACAGGAAATTAAAGGTGCGATCGAAATTCCTTGGGCGCTCAGTTTTCTGGCAGGAAATAGCTTCGATACAGTGGTCAAAGGCTTAAATGATTTTCCTCGTGACGAGTGGCCGCCTTTATTTATACACACATTATTTAACGGCATGGTCATTATTGGATCGGTGCTCATTCTATTTGCGGTATTAGCGCTGCTTTACCGTAAAATTTTAAAACGGGACAAATTTCCGAAGTGGCTTCTTTTTCTTTACTTATTCGGCGGGCCTCTTAGTCTTTTGGCTATTGAATTTGGCTGGATTTTTGCTTGTACAGGCCGCCAGCCATGGGTTATTTATCGAATGCTCAAAACCTCAGAGGTTGTCACATCATCAGGCTCGATCGGGACACTTTTTATCCTTTTTGCCATTGTCTATCTCATCTTAGGCATAGCAACCGTCATAGTGCTGACTTACTACTTTAGGAAACATACGATTGAAGAAGACCTACGGTTAACAGAATCTTAAAAAGGGAGCGATCTTGATGCAAATGGATGTTACAACTGATGCGCTCATTGCAATCACCATCTTATGGGGATTCGTTTTTATCTATGCAGTGATGGCATCAATGGATTTCGGCGCAGGATTTTGGTCGATGATTTATATGAATAGAGAACAAACAAAGGCAGCTAATATCGCGAATAAGTATCTTTCTCCAACATGGGAAGTGACAAACGTCTTTATTGTCGCCATCGTTGTCGCATTGTTCAGCCTGTTTCCAGGTGCGACCTTTGTACTTGGTACCGTTTTATTAATACCCGGCAGCATTATTTTATTGCTTCTTGCACTGCGAAGCGGGTTTCTCGTGTTTTCTCATTCACTGCCTAAGAAATACCGAAAAGCGGTGACGTATATTTCAGGGATCAGCGGCTTTATCATTCCGTCCATCCTGATCATGGTTCTCCCAATCACCCATGGTGGCTTTATCTTTCAGGAGAACAACGTCTACTCATTAGATCTTGGACTAGTCTTTACAAGTGCAAATGTCTATTCTTTTATCGGCTTTGCCATTTTCAGCACCCTTTTTCTTTCGTCCTTGCTTTTAGCTGATTTCTCTAATGTTGCTGATGAAGATGAAGCTTACAGCATTTATAGAAGAGGAGCGCTCATTACGGGTCCACTTTCACTCATGATGGCCTTTTTTATCATGCTGACATTACGAAGCGAGGCCAATTGGCTGTTCACAAAAATGATGCAGAACATTCCTATTCTTCTTGTATCTCTCTTAATGTTTTTGCTCGCAGGACTGGCTCTATTTTTACCAAACAGCCGGTTTAAGCATCGGAAAGGGAGACCACGCCTTGCCGTCATTGCGATTACCATTCAATATTTCTTAGCAAGCTATGTGTATGGGCGTGCCCATTTGCCTTACATGGCTTATCCAGATATTACAATCATGTCTGGATTTACAGACCCTGTCACATTTAGGGCATTATTTATCACCTATATTGTAGGGTTTATCATCTTGTTTCCCGGATTTTATTTCTTCTGGAAATTATTTATGAAGGATAAGCGCTATATTCGTCAGGAAGATTAACATGAATGGACGAGCTTCATTTCGGTTACATTATAGATGAAAGACATACTCAAAAGGAGGTCATCTGTATGAGTCAAAAAATCCTTTGTGAAGTCAATAACTGTTCCTATTGGAATGCTGGAAACCGCTGTGGTGCAGATGCAATCTATGTCGTCAGCCACACAGGAAATACGGCTGAGAAAAGTGAAGAAACGGATTGTAAAACGTTTAAACCACAAGACCTTTAAGTCTCATTAAAGGAGGCGCTTCAATTTGAAACACGATCGGCTGCTTCAAACGTTTTTTGACGAAATTCATGACGCGGATGAAGCCGCATTCCACCAAGCCGCTCACTCCTTTTTAAATCTTTGGGATTATGAATATGGACATGCATCAAACATGCCAAGTGAAATTCATCAGTATATCGGACAGCTTGCTTATGACAGCGAGCTGGTTGAAGAGTAAGAAAGAGCGGATCACCGCTCTTTCTTTTTTGTTCAGACAGGAAGGAAAAACTTTCTCTCACTATACCTAGATTCTATTTGGGATGCAAAAGGTGATTGCTTCGTTTTTATCTCACAAAATCATGTTTTGTAAACACGTCGATTTTATCAGAAAACGAACGGAGCGCTTGGTAATCAACTTCCACGCCCATTCCTGGTGAACGAGGCACCTCAATAAACCCATTTTCAACCTTAATTTCAGGAAAAATGATATCCTGCTCCCAAAATTTTGACGAAGCTGAAATATCACCGGGAATCGTAAATTGAGGAAGCGAAGCAAGTGCTACGTTCTGCGCTCGGGAAATACCTGTTTCAATCATTCCTCCGCACCATAACGGAATTTGATGCTCCTTACTGAACGTATGAATTTTAAGAGCCTCTGTCAATCCGCCAACTCGTGAAGGCTTCACATTAATAATTTGACAGCTGCCAAGCTCTACAGCTTTTCTAGCATCATCTAAAGAACAAATACTTTCATCTAAACAAATCGGCGTTTTTAAATGCTTTTGCAAATGGCGGTGGTCCACAATATCATCTGCTGCTAAAGGCTGTTCAATCATTAATAAACGAATATCGTCGAGCTGCTTAAGCTTGCTAATATCTTTTAATTCATAAGCAGAGTTTGCATCTGCCATTAATGGCAGATCAGGAAAAGACTCTCTGATCTTTTGAAGAAGTCCAATATCTTGACCTGGTTTAATTTTCACCTTCACCCGCTGATAGCCTTGGTCAACAAATTGCTGAATTTGCTCAAGCATATCGTCAATAGGGCCTAACCCCGCCACAACACCAGATGGTATTTTATCTTTTGTACCGCCTAATACATCGCGTAAAGACTTATTCTCACGCTTCGCATAAATATCCCAAACAGCCGCTTCAATGCCTGCTTTCGCCATCCTATTGCCTTTAAATTGATACAGACTGTCAGGGATTTCTGAAGGATGTGTAAAGGTGCGCGTCAGCACGTTCGGGATAAAGAAAGCCCTCAGCATATGATAGCAAGTCTCAATTGTTTCTTCTGTATACCACGGAGAAGAAAAAGCAGAGACTTCTCCCCATCCAGTCAATCCTGTCTGATCTTTGACTTCAACAATAATAAACTCACGCTCTGAAATGGTTCCAAGACTTGTTGTAAATGGCTGTTTAAGCTTCATCGTGACATGATATAAAATTACTCGTTCAATTTGAATCATTTGAAAACCCCTTTGATCTGAGTCTGTGCCTTTGCAATTTATTCGACGCATTTCTTGGCAGCTCGTCCACAAAGTGAAAAGCGGCGGGCCATTTATATTTGGCTAAATGCGACCCACATAAAGCATAGAGCTCATTCTCCGGTATCTTATCATCTGTTACAAGGAAAGCAGCAGGTACCTCTCCCCATCTATCATCATACATACCCGTTACTCCGGCTTCCTTGACATGCGGATGTGTTAGCAGAACCGCTTCAATTTCCGCAGGATAAATATTTTCTCCGCCAGAAATAATTAAATCTGAACGGCGGTCAAGCACAAATAAAAACCCTTCCTCATCCACATAGCCAATATCGCCCGTTTTCAGCCAGCCCTCATCAAAGGCAGCCGCAGTCGCTTCTTCACGGTAAAGGTATCCTTTCATCACATTTGCACCTTTCACCATAATTTCGCCATGCTCAAAAGGACGGCAAATGCGATCACCGTCTTGAATTTTCAGCTCACACCCAAAAAGAGGTTTTCCCGCTGACCCAAGCTTCTCTACACTAAATTCGGGCGCAAGGGTCACAATTTGTGAACAGGTTTCCGTCATCCCGTACGATTGAAAGACAGGAAAGCCCTTCTCTTTGCTTTCTTGAAGCATCGCATAAGCCGCAGGTCCTCCGCCTAATAAAAGACAGCGCAAAGAAGACGGACATTCTGCCAATCTGCTTAACAAACGAGATAACATCGTCTGCACAACAGAAATCATCGTTACACGATGCCGTTCAATAGAATGCTTTACTTCATCGACGTCAAACTTCTGATGAAGCACGACTGTCATTCCATATATCACAGACTTAAATAAAGCAGATAAGCCGCTAATATGAAAAAGAGGCAGGGCAATGAGCCAGCGGTCATCCTCTCTGAGACCCAGATTCAGTGCAGAGGAAACAGCACTATGAAAATGATTGCCAAACGTTTGCTCTACCCCTTTTGGACGTCCTGTTGTCCCAGATGTATACATGATGGTCGCTGTTTCATTCAAATCAAATTCACTCTCGATCTTGTTGACATGGCCTTCCCCTGGTTCAGGTAAAGTTTCCATTGTATAAACGGGTAAATCACCCTCATGGTCGCTTGCATAACTAGATTCTGTTAATAACGCCGCGGCTTTTGCATCTTCTAGCTGATAGCGCCTTTCAGCTTTTGTCAGCTTATTATTCAATAGCACAATTTTTAACCCTAATAAAAAACAGGCATGTACAAGCATCACCATATGAGGATGATTGTTCATCAAAAGCGCAACCGTTTCCCCTTTTTTCAATGATGTCTGAGCAAGTCTATTTGAAAGCTCTTCCGCTTCTTGAGTTAATTCGTGAAATGTCCACTCTTTCTCTTGATAAATGAGTGCGACTCGATCTGGCGTTAAATAGGCACGGTGCAGCAGCCAATTAGGTTGCTTCATCATGACACCTCCTTTTCGTAAAAGAAAACAGCTTAGTCTGATGCACTAAGCTGTTGTTCATTGATATCATTGAATCAAGGGAAACGCGGGAACTGGCCGAAGTCCGGCTTGCGTTTTTCCTTAAAGGAATCGCGTCCTTCTTTTGCTTCATCTGTTGTGTAATAAAGAAGTGTCGCATCTCCTGCAAATTGCTGAATTCCAGCTAATCCATCCGTATCTGCGTTAAATGCAGCCTTCAAGAATCGTAAAGCAGTCGGGCTCTTTTCTAGCATCTCCTCACACCACTTCACCGTTTCCTCTTCAAGCTGATCTAATGGGACAACTGTGTTAACAAGTCCCATATCAAGCGCTTCTTGTGCATTGTATTGACGGCATAAGTACCAGATTTCTCTTGCTTTCTTATGACCAACAATACGTGCAAGGTAGCCTGAACCATAACCAGCATCAAAGCTGCCTACTTTTGGACCTGTTTGTCCAAAAATCGCATTATCTGCTGCAATCGTCAGGTCACACACAACGTGAAGAACGTGGCCTCCGCCAATCGCGTAACCTGCTACCATTGCGATAACTGGTTTTGGAATGACACGAATCAAACGCTGCAAGTCTAATACATTTAGACGTGGAATTTGATCGTCTCCTACATAACCGCCATGGCCGCGAACTTTTTGGTCTCCACCAGAACAGAATGCTTTTCCGCCAGCACCTGCAAGTACGATCACACCAACTTCTGAATTATCACGAGCCCGTGAAAATGCATCAATTAATTCACTAACAGTCTTTGGGGTAAACGCGTTATGTACGTGCGGACGATTAATCGTAATCTTTGCGATCCCATTGTACGTTTCATATAAAATTTCGTCATACTGACGCTCAGTTTGCCATTCAATAGCCATCAATATTTCCTCCTCTAATCTTGCGCTAAAATAAACTCACTTACTATTTTACCAAAAAAATGTGGTTGTTCCACATGAACTGTATGCCCAGCATGCTCAGCCACTATAAATTGACTTCCTTTCAGCTCCTGCTGCATACGTTTGCCGATATGGCAGAACTTTTCATCAAGCGTTCCGCAAATGAACAAAGCAGGCAAATGAATATGCTTTAACGCCTTCCAAACAGACGGCTGTGAACCTGTTCCAATTCCCTCTAAGCTGCGAGCCAGTCCAAGAGGATTGGCTTTTAGTCTTCCCTCTCTCAGCTCAGTCTGCCTTTCCGCTGATAAAGTTTTCTGCGACGCAAACAAAGGAATGCTTTCCCAAAAATCCACAAACTTCACTAAGCCTTCATGTCTAATCTTTTGAGCAAGCTGATGATCATGCTTTAGTCTTGCCATCCGCTCTTTAAAAGTGCGAAGCCCAGGAGATGTACTCTCAAGAATCAATTTATTGACACGATCTGGATAACGAGCGGCAAATGATAAAGCAATACGTCCTCCCATAGAATATCCGAGAATATTCACTTTGTGAAGCTTTAATTGGTTTAAAATCTCCACAAGATCTGCCAGCTGCTGAGACATGGCATATCTTCTCACACTTTCTGGCGAGTCCGTACGCCCATGTCCAAGCAAGCTGATCTGAATCAGTCTTGTATTCTCCAAATAAGCATTCAAGAACGTCCAAGACGCTGCACTTCCAGTGAAGCCGTGTAAGCATAATGTGGCGTTTGCTGCCGAAGGGTTCTGGTCCACCACTTCGTACGCTACCCCATCACGCATTCTTATGATGAGAGAAAGCATTCTTTTTTCACTTCTTCCAATATGTCATCCATCATTTGACGATGCTTGTCTACACGGGAATGACGATCTGTTTCAATTTCAATTAAATGAAGCCCTGGTTCATCGATATGCGCCATGTACACATCATGTAACTCTTGTTTCGTTGACGGTTTCGAATAGGTTCCCCCATATAACTTCGATGCATACTCAAAATTCAGTCCTGTCGGCGTACCGAAGAGCTTTTCATAATAAGGTTTATCAGACGCCTGCGGAAGGAAAGAAAAGATACCTCCCCCATCATTGTTTATCAAAACAACTGTCAGCGGAATGTCCATCAGCTTAGCTGCAAGCAGACCGTTCATATCATGGTAAAATGATAAATCTCCAATGACTAAAGTGACTGGCTGCTTCAATGCTGCATACGTGCCAAGTGCTGTGGACACAACGCCGTCAATGCCATTTGCTCCGCGATTCGCCATCATTCGAAAAGGCTTGGACTGAGTTTCAAAAAATGTATCTACATCACGAATCGGCATACTATTTCCGATAAAAAGGACACTCTCCTTTGGCAAGAGGTACTGAAGCTGACGGTACACATTCCCTTCAAAGGACAAATCCTCATCTGAATAGCGGGCTGCATGCGTTCTGAATGAAGAATTAGCATTCTGCCAGCAGTTTAAGAAACTTGTCTCTTTACGCTGTACTACTTGATTTAATGCTGCTTCTACAAAAGCAGAGACAGTACTTTCAATGACGTATGAAGCACTTAACCCTGGATCACGAAAACCTCCGGCAGCATCTACAACAATCTGCTGCACTTCCGCATGTTTTTCCAGCCACTTGAATAAGGGCTTAGACACAGGCATCGGTCCAAAACGAATGACCATATCCGGCAATAGGTGCTGCTGCAATGCTTCATCTTTCAATAAAGAATCATACGCATCGATGATCAGATCTTCATTTTCATGTCCGTTGCGCAAAAGAGACAGCGGGTCAGCTAAAATAGGTAAATGCAGAGCTTTCGAAAGGCGTAAAACTGCCTCTTTTTCTTCCTGTGTATGAAGTTCACCAGCCACAATCAGTCCCTTTTTTGATTGATTCATGACGGTTACGATTTCAGACATCACTCGTTCATTTGGGAAAGCATGACCTGATGCTAATACCTTTTTCGTGTCTGATTCTTCTCGCGCGAAAGGGTCAATAGACAGATCAGGAAGCAATGGTTCTCTCAGAGGTACATTGATCTGAACAGGCCCCTTTGGCTCCTGCATCGACATGTGATTTGCTCTCGCAGCTGCTGTCTGAACATAACGCAGCATCGTTTGACTTTCCTCTGGCAATGCTAAGTCTGTGAACCATTTAACAAACTTACCGAATAAGAATTGCTGATCAATCGCTTGAGGTGCCCCCACTTCCCTCAATTCGTGCGGCCGATCAGCAGTTAAAACAATAAGAGGTACACGAGAATAATGCGCCTCTACAATGGCAGGATAAAAGTTAGCAGCTGCTGTACCTGATGTACAAATGAGCAGCACTGGTGATTGACTTGCTTTTGCAAGACCAAGCGCATAAAAAGCAGCAGACCGTTCGTCCACTAAAACATGGACATGGATGTCTTGATGAGCAAGGGCCAGCATCGCAAGCGGAGTTGAACGAGAACCAGGACAGACAACTGCCTCTTTCACACCACCTTGGACGAATTCATCCATCAATCTGCCTATATATGTTGTCATGATGTGATTATTCAATAGGATGACCTCCAAGAGCAGACAGCATTGGTCTTAACTTCACTTGTGTTTCCTCATACTCCTGCTTTGCAAGGGAATCCTCTACAATTCCGCAGCCAGCGAACAAACGAACACGATCTTCCTCAATAAGACCTGACCGAATGGCTACAGCAAATTCTCCATTATCCTGAGAATCAATCCAGCCTACCGGCGCTGCATACCAGCCGCGCTTAAGCGGTTCGATTTCACGAATCACTTCAACCGCCTTTTCCTTAGGATATCCGCCTAATGCCGGCGTCGGATGAAGCTGCTCAATTAATGAAAAGAGGGAACAGCTGCTTTTGATTTCTCCCACAATCGGTGTAAACAAATGCTGAATGTTTTTTGTTTTATAAAGACTTGGTTGATTTGGTTTATGCACATGAAGGCAATTCGCTTTAAATGCTTGCTCAATCATATTGACGACAATTTGATGTTCAATCAAATTCTTCTCATCATGCAGCAGTTCCTCGCCTAATGCCTGATCCTCCGCTTCATCTTTTCCACGAACAATGGAACCTGCTAAACAGGATGAAAAGACCTCTCCGCCGCTTTTTTTCACTAAGCGTTCCGGCGTGGCTCCGACAAATGCTTGTCTTCCCTGTTCAACCGCAAATACATAACTCGTTGTTTGGTGCTTTAATAATTCTGCTAATAGTGGAGCAAGTTCAATTTGATTTTTATAGTGAAGCAAGACTTCTCTTGCTAAAACAACCTTTTCATATTCGTTTGCACGAATGTGGTCTGTCGCTTCTTGGATCGCCTTCATCCATTCGTTCACATCCAGCTCTTCCATATGAACAAGTTCAGCTTGTCCACCAGTCCGTACTGGCAATGTCTCGAAACGGGAGGCTTTTTGTTCTAATTCTTGAATAAGCTGATGAACATTCCCGTCCACCTGCTTCCACTCATTGATCGTAAGAAAACTGCCTTCTTTTGAGACAGTCAGCATGATCGACGGCACAAAAAAATGAGCTTCGCCAAATGCTTCCCAATGG
Source organism: Bacillus sp. FSL R5-0712 (assembly GCF_038593285.1). NCBI lineage: Bacteria > Bacillati > Bacillota > Bacilli > Caryophanales > Bacillaceae > Bacillus > Bacillus sp. FSL R5-0712. Next base: position 2,811,034 of record NZ_CP151981.1, read on the forward strand.
CGCGCCTTCTCTTCGTGCGGATCAAACGAGAATCCTCCAAATAAAAGGGGACCAACAGCCGCTTGCTTTAACTCCTTCTCATCATGAAAATGGAACATGTGCTGTTTTAGCTGTTCCCATTCTTGATGGACTATATCGAATCGTTCCTTGCCTTGCTCAGATGATTTAATGACGGCCGCTCTGCCAAGTCCAGAAAATATCATTTGGCTTTCTGGATCAGACCAAAAAAACCGCTCGCCTAAAAAATCCGCTTCGCCGCTTTGGAAAAAGGCAAGAGGATCCAGATCGTCAACTCTTCTGGAGTAGCTTATCAAAACAGCATGGTTGACGTTATTCGCTTCTTCTAATGTCGCGAGCGCTTCCTGCCGGAAAGTACTTTGCACTGTTGTCACCATGATACATTCCTCCAAAATCCATGAAATAACATAAAAAATAAAACCATAACAAAAAAATACATGAACATTCGAATATGTCGAATGACCTGCTTTTCTATTATAAACCTTAACAGATGAACTTAGTAAAGAAAACAGCTTTTAAAACCTCGAATCCTTATTATATCACGCTTTCAAGATTTTTTCGCTCCTGTTTATTGAAACGAGAGCATCAAAGGTAAAATGGCAGGTCCTGTTCTAAAATCAAGCTTTCCTTCGATATGGCAACGATTAGCAAACATCTTTTTCCCGATTCATCGCATCAATATATTGACACCTTTTTGAACTTTGCTAAACTGGAATTTGGACGTGTACGTATTTTTTTATTTAAAGGAGTATATTTTATGCAGCATCAATCGATATCAGATCAGCTTTCACCAATAAAGCCTGATAAAAACTGGCGAATTTGGTGGAATTTACTACGACCGCATACACTAACAGCGGCATTTATTCCCGTTACTTTAGGAACTGTTTTAGCACTTCCAAGTGGTCAAATACATGTTGGGCTGTTTTTAGCCATGCTGTTTGCATCTATGTTTATCCAAATCGCAACAAACATGTTTAATGAGTACTTTGATTATGTTCGCGGGCTTGACAACGAGAAATCTGTCGGCATCGGCGGAGCCATTGTAAGAAACGGTGTGAAGCCAAAGACAGTCCTCAGCCTCGCTTATGCACTATTTGCGCTTTCTTTATTACTTGGGGTATATATTTGCATGATGTCTAGCTGGTGGATTGCACTAATAGGACTTATTTGTATGGCAGCAGGCTATTTCTATACTGGCGGCCCTGTACCAATTGCATATACACCGTTTGGAGAACTTGTTTCAGGTGCTTTTATGGGATTAGGAATCATCTTGATTAGTTTCTATATCCAAACAGGCACACTGACGTCTAAAGCGGTTCTCATCTCACTACCAATTTCTATTTTAGTTGGTGCCATCTTACTATCGAACAATATCCGTGATTTAGACGGGGATAAGGAAAATGGACGAAGAACACTTGCCATTCTTGCTGGACGCAAAGCTGCAGTGAACATTTTACTTTCCATGTTTTTGGTATCATATGTACTCATTTTTGTTTATATCTTCACAGATATCGTCGGTCTTTGGAGTCTTCTTGTTTTACTGAGTGTGCCAAAAGCCTATACAGCCATTAAAGAGTTTAAACAAAAAGAAAAGCCGATTGAATTAATGAATGCCATGAAATCTACAGCTCAAACCAATACATTTTTTGGTTTTCTGCTGACGATCGCTTTGATCTTACAATACTATATCGCGTAACAAAGAACGCCTGCAGCCGCAGGCGTTTTTTTAATAAGGAATTGCTTCAAATTGGAACTAGTCTTACATACAAAATTGCTCATACTAACAATATGTTTGATATGAAAGGATGATCGCTTTGTTGTCTAAAGACGAATTACATCATTTGAAGCAGCGCCTTCTCGATGAAAAGAAAGAACTTGAAGCCAAAAGCCATGACGATGAACAGAAAGTATCCTTTCCTTACGATTCAATCGGTGAATTGTCTGCCTATGATAACCACCCTGGTGATCAAGGGACAGAGCTGTTCGAACGTGGGAAAGATATTGCTTTAAACAGCTTGGAACATGAACATATGTTAGACATCAATGAAGCACTCCAAGCCATTGCAGACGGCTCTTATGGTCTGTGCAAGGTCTGTAAAGCCCCTATTCCAAAGGAACGCTTAGAAGCCTTGCCTACTGCCGTCACATGCACAGAGCATTCAAAAGAACAGACCGTTTCACAAAACCGTCCGATTGAAGAGGATTTATTAAGTCCTCCCGCGGGACAATTTGAAAATGAAGAAAGTGCTGCGTACGATGGAGAGGATGCCTACCAAGACGTAGAACGCTACGGAAACTCTGAGACCCCATCTGATATGGAATTCCCTCCTCTGACATACGATGATGTATATACACAATCAGAAGATGAAGATTATGTGGAGGACTACGAAGGATTCGCAGCTGCTGATATTGAAGGAAAAGCAAGCAAGGTGTATCCGAACAAAGCACACGAGGCCTATGAAGAAGCACTAGACGACGAAGGTGTCATGACGGTATTTGGTGACTTGAAACCGTACGAGGAAGAACCTTATACAGAAGAAAATCATTAGTCCCCTCATATTGGGGGCTTTATGTTTATATCATGTAATTATTGGGAAATCATTTTAAGAGTGAATTTGATTGGAGGAGATTTTTGATGGCTAGAAAAAGTATCATTTGGGCGATTGTCGTCTTCTTTATTACATACGCACTGTTCTCTATTGCCGGATTCTTGTTCCCCATCGACAGAGAATGGTATGACGCATTGAATAAACCAGAATGGACGCCTGGTGGCGGTGTGATTGGTGCTGTATGGGCTGCCTTATTTGCACTCATCTCATTGTCCGCAGCGATCATTTATGGAAAATATGGATTCCAAAAAATTACTTTACCATTTTGGATTCTTTTCCTTTTAAATTATGTTTTCAATCAAGCCTTTAGCTTTTTTCAATTTATACAAAAGGATTTGTTTGTAGCTACAATCGACTGCCTTCTCGTCGCACTGACAGCACTTGCACTTGTCATCGTCTCACGTAAACTAAGCAAAGTCGTTCCAATTTTACTGATTCCTTATGTCTTATGGGGCTTCTTTGCCACATACTTGTCTTATACGATCTATTCCATGAATATGTAAAAAAAAGACCGCCATGATGCGGTCTTTCGTTTTGGAGAAAATAAAAAAGAGATCTTTAACAAGATCTCTTTTAAAAATGACCCGTACGGGATTCGAACCCGTGTTACCGCCGTGAAAGGGCGGTGTCTTAACCGCTTGACCAACGGGCCAGATCAATGGCGGAGAAGGAGGGATTTGAACCCTCGCGCCGCTTACGCGACCTACACCCTTAGCAGGGGCGCCTCTTCAGCCACTTGAGTACTTCTCCATTTGGCTCCGCAGGTAGGATTCGAACCTACGACCGATCGGTTAACAGCCGATAGCTCTACCACTGAGCTACTGCGGAAGATCATGGTGGGCCTGAGTGGACTCGAACCACCGACCTCACGCTTATCAGGCGTGCGCTCTAACCAGCTGAGCTACAGGCCCATGAACAGATATACAAATGGAGCGGGTGATGGGAATCGAACCCACGACATCAGCTTGGAAGGCTGAGGTTTTACCACTAAACTACACCCGCAAAAATATGTATGGGGCGATTGATGGGAATCGAACCCACGAGTGCCAGAGCCACAATCTGGTGCGTTAACCACTTCGCCACAACCGCCATACTATGAATATTTTTATAAAAGTGGCTCGGGACGGAATCGAACCGCCGACACACGGATTTTCAGTCCGTTGCTCTACCAACTGAGCTACCGAGCCAAGTATTCTTTTGAAAAATGGCGGTCCGGACGGGACTCGAACCCGCGACCTCCTGCGTGACAGGCAGGCATTCTAACCAACTGAACTACCGGACCATTTTGGTTGCGGGGGCAGGATTTGAACCTGCGACCTTCGGGTTATGAGCCCGACGAGCTACCGAACTGCTCCACCCCGCGATGATATGGGTTTTAAAAAATATGGCGGAGGAAGAGGGATTCGAACCCCCGCGGGCTTTGACACCCCTGTCGGTTTTCAAGACCGATCCCTTCAGCCGGACTTGGGTATTCCTCCGTATAGATGGTGGACCTTGTAGGACTCGAACCTACGACCGGACGGTTATGAGCCGTCTGCTCTAACCAACTGAGCTAAAGGTCCTTTATAGCGGCGGAGGGGATCGAACCCCCGACCTCACGGGTATGAACCGTACGCTCTAGCCAGCTGAGCTACACCGCCATGATCAAAATAATCTTTTAAAAAGTGGAGCCTAGCGGGATCGAACCGCTGACCTCCTGCGTGCAAGGCAGGCGCTCTCCCAGCTGAGCTAAGGCCCCATAAAAGATGGTCGGGAAGACAGGATTCGAACCTGCGACCCCTTGGTCCCAAACCAAGTGCTCTACCAAGCTGAGCTACTTCCCGATCTTAATGGCGCGCCCGAGAGGAGTCGAACCCCTAACCTTTTGATCCGTAGTCAAACGCTCTATCCAATTGAGCTACGGGCGCTTATTTATAATGCCGAGGGCCGGACTTGAACCGGCACGGTAGTCACCTACCGCAGGATTTTAAGTCCTGTGTGTCTGCCAATTCCACCACCCCGGCGTGGATGGTATAAGCGGAAGACGGGATTCGAACCCGCGACCCCCACCTTGGCAAGGTGGTGTTCTACCACTGAACTACTTCCGCATTACAGGATTTTTTCATTTTATTTGGCAATGCGGGTGAAGGGACTTGAACCCCCACGTCATAAAGACACTAGATCCTAAGTCTAGCGCGTCTGCCAATTCCGCCACACCCGCATGAAACATGGTGAGCCATGAAGGACTCGAACCTTCGACCCTCTGATTAAAAGTCAGATGCTCTACCAACTGAGCTAATGGCTCGCTTTAAAAGCGACTTGTCTATCTTACCATATGAAAGTGGTGCCGGCAAGAGGACTTGAACCCCCAACCTACTGATTACAAGTCAGTTGCTCTACCAGTTGAGCTACACCGGCTTTATCTATCCTAACATTATGTAAGAATAAATATGGTGGAGGATGACGGGCTCGAACCGCCGACCCTCTGCTTGTAAGGCAGATGCTCTCCCAGCTGAGCTAATCCTCCACTATGTAGGAATCTCTCGATCCGACAAAGATTATTATATACAGGTTTTAATCATTTGTAAAGGCTATATTAAAAAAATTTTATTTCAATTTTCATTGCGTATTTCTTTTAACAAATGATCGTCATTTCACCTATTCAAACAGCTGCTGTTCCACGTTCAGCAGCTCAACTTCTCTCTTCTATATTCTCTTTTAAAACGTTCGATTCCTTCAGAAATATTAGCAGTCCCTCATTTTTATACTTTAATGATATATGTAATCTCTTTAGCCGTAAGCATTTATAAAAATCATATAGGCTTACACATCTTTAATTTCCCTATATAAGCTGATACTCTATCTCTCTATTGTTTTTTATAGATATGTTTTATGCGATAGGCTCATTTTCTCTTTATATCCAAGTATTTTACACGCTGCTTGTGGACATAAAATGAAGCCACGATCTTTTATCAAACAAGTGAATGTATGTACCCTCAACTTGCACAAAAAAGACCAGTTCCGACTGGAACTGATCCTTATAAAAGCTTGGCGGCGTCCTACTCTCACAGGGGGAAACCCCCAACTACCATCGGCGCTGAAGAGCTTAACTTCCGTGTTCGGTATGGGAACGGGTGTGACCTCTTCGCTATCGCCACCAAACCTGATGGAGAGAATGTTCTCTCAAAACTAGATAACAATGTTCATGCTTCACATTAGAATATAGGTTAAGTCCTCGATCTATTAGTATCTGTCAGCTCCACGTGTCACCACGCTTCCACCTCAGACCTATCAACCTGATCATCTTTCAGGGATCTTACTTCCTTGCGGAATGGGAAATCTCATCTTGAGGGGGGCTTCATGCTTAGATGCTTTCAGCACTTATCCCGTCCGCACATAGCTACCCAGCGATGCCCTTGGCAGAACAACTGGTACACCAGCGGTGCGTCCATCCCGGTCCTCTCGTACTAAGGACAGCTCCTCTCAAATTTCCTGCGCCCGCGACGGATAGGGACCGAACTGTCTCACGACGTTCTGAACCCAGCTCGCGTACCGCTTTAATGGGCGAACAGCCCAACCCTTGGGACCGACTACAGCCCCAGGATGCGATGAGCCGACATCGAGGTGCCAAACCTCCCCGTCGATGTGGACTCTTGGGGGAGATAAGCCTGTTATCCCCGGGGTAGCTTTTATCCGTTGAGCGATGGCCCTTCCATGCGGAACCACCGGATCACTAAGCCCGACTTTCGTCCCTGCTCGACTTGTAGGTCTCGCAGTCAAGCTCCCTTGTGCCTTTACACTCTGCGAATGATTTCCAACCATTCTGAGGGAACCTTTGGGCGCCTCCGTTACATTTTAGGAGGCGACCGCCCCAGTCAAACTGCCCACCTGACACTGTCTCCCTGCCCGATAAGGGCAGCGGGTTAGAAGGTCAATACAGCCAGGGTAGTATCCCACCGATGCCTCCACCGAAGCTAGCGCTCCGGTTTCCAAGGCTCCTACCTATCCTGTACAAGCTGTACCAACATTCAATATCAGGCTGCAGTAAAGCTCCACGGGGTCTTTCCGTCCTGTCGCGGGTAACCTGCATCTTCACAGGTACTATAATTTCACCGAGTCTCTCGTTGAGACAGTGCCCAGATCGTTGCGCCTTTCGTGCGGGTCGGAACTTACCCGACAAGGAATTTCGCTACCTTAGGACCGTTATAGTTACGGCCGCCGTTTACTGGGGCTTCAATTCGCACCTTCGCTTACGCTAAGCGCTCCTCTTAACCTTCCAGCACCGGGCAGGCGTCAGCCCCTATACTTCGCCTTACGGCTTCGCAGAGACCTGTGTTTTTGCTAAACAGTCGCCTGGGCCTATTCACTGCGGCTTCTCGGGGCTTTAACACCCTAAGAAGCACCCCTTCTCCCGAAGTTACGGGGTCATTTTGCCGAGTTCCTTAACGAGAGTTCTCTCGATCACCTTAGGATTCTCTCCTCGCCTACCTGTGTCGGTTTGCGGTACGGGCACCTCTCACCTCGCTAGAGGCTTTTCTTGGCAGTGTGGAATCAGGAACTTCGCTACTAAATTTCGCTCGCCATCACAGCTCAGCCTTTACGGGAAACGGATTTGCCTATTTCCCAGCCTAACTGCTTGGACGCGGATATCCAATACCGCGCTTACCCTATCCTCCTGCGTCCCCCCATTGCTCAAATGGTGAGGAGGTGGTACAGGAATATCAACCTGTTGTCCATCGCCTACGCCTTTCGGCCTCGGCTTAGGTCCCGACTAACCCTGAGCGGACGAGCCTTCCTCAGGAAACCTTAGGCATTCGGTGGACGGGATTCTCACCCGTCTTTCGCTACTCATACCGGCATTCTCACTTCTAAGCGCTCCACCAGTCCTTCCGGTCTGGCTTCACAGCCCTTAGAACGCTCTCCTACCACTGTTCGTAAGAACAGTCCGCAGCTTCGGTGATACGTTTAGCCCCGGTACATTTTCGGCGCAGAGTCACTCGACCAGTGAGCTATTACGCACTCTTTAAATGGTGGCTGCTTCTAAGCCAACATCCTGGTTGTCTAAGCAACTCCACATCCTTTTCCACTTAACGTATACTTTGGGACCTTAGCTGGCGGTCTGGGCTGTTTCCCTTTCGACTACGGATCTTATCACTCGCAGTCTGACTCCCAAGGATAAGTCATCGGCATTCGGAGTTTGACTGAATTCGGTAACCCGGTAGGGGCCCCTAGTCCAATCAGTGCTCTACCTCCGAGACTCTTACCTTGAGGCTAGCCCTAAAGCTATTTCGGAGAGAACCAGCTATCTCCAGGTTCGATTGGCATTTCACCCCTACCCACACCTCATCCCCGCACTTTTCAACGTGCGTGGGTTCGGGCCTCCATTCAGTGTTACCTGAACTTCACCCTGGACATGGGTAGATCACCTGGTTTCGGGTCTACGACCACGTACTCATGCGCCCTATTCAGACTCGCTTTCGCTGCGGCTCCGCATCTTCTGCTTAACCTTGCACGGGATCGTAACTCGCCGGTTCATTCTACAAAAGGCACGCCATCACCCGTTAACGGGCTCTGACTACTTGTAGGCACACGGTTTCAGGATCTATTTCACTCCCCTTCCGGGGTGCTTTTCACCTTTCCCTCACGGTACTGGTTCACTATCGGTCACTAGGGAGTATTTAGCCTTGGGAGATGGTCCTCCCGGATTCCGACGGAATTTCACGTGTTCCGCCGTACTCAGGATCCACTCTGGAGAGAATGACATTTCAGTTACAGGGCTGTTACCTTCTTTGGCGGGCCTTTCCAGACCTCTTCGCTTATATCATTCCTTTGTAACTCCGTATAGAGTGTCCTACAACCCCAAGAGGCAAGCCTCTTGGTTTGGGCTGTTCCCGTTTCGCTCGCCGCTACTCAGGGAATCGCATTTGCTTTCTCTTCCTCCGGGTACTTAGATGTTTCAGTTCCCCGGGTATGCCTTCTCATACTCTATGTATTCAAGTATGGATACTACTCCATTACGAGCAGTGGGTTTCCCCATTCGGAAATCTCCGGATCAAAGCTTGCTTACAGCTCCCCGAAGCATATCGGTGTTCGTCCCGTCCTTCATCGGCTCCTAGTGCCAAGGCATCCACCGTGCGCCCTTTCTAACTTAACCATTTCTTACTTTAGAAAGAATCACTATGTGTGATGAACTTTGCATTGCATTCAATGTGAATGTATTACTTATTGTTATCTAGTTTTCAAAGAACAATCCTGTCTCGCTAGAGACATGTTTTGAAGGAATGATCCTTCAAAACTAAACAAGACGAAAACGTACGCTGCTCCATATATCCTTAGAAAGGAGGTGATCCAGCCGCACCTTCCGATACGGCTACCTTGTTACGACTTCACCCCAATCATCTGCCCCACCTTCGGCGGCTGGCTCCATAAAGGTTACCTCACCGACTTCGGGTGTTGCAAACTCTCGTGGTGTGACGGGCGGTGTGTACAAGGCCCGGGAACGTATTCACCGCGGCATGCTGATCCGCGATTACTAGCGATTCCAGCTTCACGCAGTCGAGTTGCAGACTGCGATCCGAACTGAGAACAGATTTATGGGATTGGCTAAACCTTGCGGTCTTGCAGCCCTTTGTTCTGTCCATTGTAGCACGTGTGTAGCCCAGGTCATAAGGGGCATGATGATTTGACGTCATCCCCACCTTCCTCCGGTTTGTCACCGGCAGTCACCTTAGAGTGCCCAACTGAATGCTGGCAACTAAGATCAAGGGTTGCGCTCGTTGCGGGACTTAACCCAACATCTCACGACACGAGCTGACGACAACCATGCACCACCTGTCACTCTGTCCCCGAAGGGAAAGCCCTATCTCTAGGGTTGTCAGAGGATGTCAAGACCTGGTAAGGTTCTTCGCGTTGCTTCGAATTAAACCACATGCTCCACCGCTTGTGCGGGCCCCCGTCAATTCCTTTGAGTTTCAGTCTTGCGACCGTACTCCCCAGGCGGAGTGCTTAATGCGTTAGCTGCAGCACTAAGGGGCGGAAACCCCCTAACACTTAGCACTCATCGTTTACGGCGTGGACTACCAGGGTATCTAATCCTGTTCGCTCCCCACGCTTTCGCTCCTCAGCGTCAGTTACAGACCAGAGAGTCGCCTTCGCCACTGGTGTTCCTCCACATCTCTACGCATTTCACCGCTACACGTGGAATTCCACTCTCCTCTTCTGCACTCAAGTTTCCCAGTTTCCAATGACCCTCCCCGGTTGAGCCGGGGGCTTTCACATCAGACTTAAGAAACCGCCTGCGAGCCCTTTACGCCCAATAATTCCGGACAACGCTTGCCACCTACGTATTACCGCGGCTGCTGGCACGTAGTTAGCCGTGGCTTTCTGGTTAGGTACCGTCAAGGTGCGAGCAGTTACTCTCGCACTTGTTCTTCCCTAACAACAGAGCTTTACGATCCGAAAACCTTCATCACTCACGCGGCGTTGCTCCGTCAGACTTTCGTCCATTGCGGAAGATTCCCTACTGCTGCCTCCCGTAGGAGTCTGGGCCGTGTCTCAGTCCCAGTGTGGCCGATCACCCTCTCAGGTCGGCTACGCATCGTCGCCTTGGTGAGCCATTACCCCACCAACTAGCTAATGCGCCGCGGGTCCATCTGTAAGTGACAGCCGAAACCGTCTTTCATCCTTGAACCATGCGGTTCAAGGAACTATCCGGTATTAGCTCCGGTTTCCCGGAGTTATCCCAGTCTTACAGGCAGGTTACCCACGTGTTACTCACCCGTCCGCCGCTAACATCCGGGAGCAAGCTCCCTTCTGTCCGCTCGACTTGCATGTATTAGGCACGCCGCCAGCGTTCGTCCTGAGCCAGGATCAAACTCTCCGAGGTATGCAGGATGCATATCACACATGCGCTGCTACACGATGTAGCGAACTTAGCATGTGATCATTTCCTGCCTCGCCAGTTTGACTGACTACCTATGAAGTATCATAGGATTTTTTATAAAAAATCGAATTAACAGGTACGTTTTGTCTTGTTTAGTTTTCAAAGATCATCTTCGCCGTCTCTCAGAGGCGACTTTATTAATATAACATTCTATCAAGATAAAGTCAACAACTTTTTTCTTAATGTTATTTATCAACCGCGCTGTTTCAGCGGCGAATACAAATATAACACCTTTTGAAAGAAGAAACAAGTATTTTTTCTAAATAATTTATTTTTCCTTATCTCTTCCTATATATTGATACAAATGCTGCTTATCTCGGGAATTATCTATTGTTGATCCTGCAGGTCTTTAGTATATTTATAATAGATTGAAACTAAATAACCGCAGGGGGAGCTTTGTGCTGAGAGTGAACATTCGTTGTTCTGACCCTTTGAACCTGTCAGTTAATACTGAAGTAGGAATGTGGAATCACTTGAATACATACGGTGTATTCAAATCGATATGTTTTCTATGAATAACATACTCATCCTTACACGGTCTCTCCTTGCTCAATTCATGAAAAAGGAGATTTTTTTATGCAGCAATCAAATCAATTGGTACGACTGATGGAAATCGCAATTATGACTTCACTTGCACTTGTATTAGATTACTTATCAGGTCTCTTTTTAAGAATGCCCAATGGCGGTTCTCTTGCGCTGATTATGATTCCCGTCATTCTCATGTCTATTAGATGGGGAATATCTACCGGATTTATCATCGGTGTGTTAATCGCAGGTCTTCAGCTGATGAATAGCCCGATCATCGCTACACCTGTTCAAGGATTCCTCGATTACTTCGTTGCATCTGTTGTCATTTCTTTAAGCGGCCTGTTTTCTGGACTGATCAAAAAAGCCATTCAGGATCAAAAGCGAAAACAGCAATTCTTCTATATTACCCTAGCTGTTTTTATTGCTAGTTTCTTCAGGCTGCTGACGTTCTTTATTTCTGGCGTCGTTTTCTTTTCTCAATATGCACCGAAAGGAACACCAGGATGGGTTTATTCTTTAGTTTATAACAGCACATATATGGTTCCTTCATTTATTATTTGCAGTATTGTTCTTTGTATACTTATCCCAAGTGCATCCCGTTTGGTTTTTCCTCATCAAAAATAACCGGCTGATTTCAGCTGGTTATTTTTTTATGCATAATTTGCTGCTCTATGGAATCTATTAATAGTAGAAGATTTCATGCTGGAGGTACGACAATGAGCCCTTACTCCATTATGCTGTGCTGTTATATTCTCAGTCTTGCTTATTTTTTGGCAGGCTTCTATGAAGCTTTAAAAATAGCAGGCGTGAAAGGAAAAGTAGAAGCTTCACCGTTTATTTCTTACATGTTGCTTGCTGTGCTCTTCACTTTTTTCTCTCATTATTACTGGAAGCTGACGATTTAATTCGCTGTACATGGTTATTCAATATAGACAGCTCCCATCCATACCCTATTTCATTATGGTTCTCGCCAGCCAGCTCGAACTGGCTGGTAACGACAAAACTAGGTTGAAGTTTTTGATAAAATTGTTTTGCCGAATTTTGTTCAAACACCCATAGCATCAACTTCTGATACCCTTTTTCTATTAAATAATCGACACCTTTAGCAATTAAGGCAATACCCGCACCTGATTTCTGTTTCTGTTGTAATAAATAGATGGCATACAGCTCTCCATCATATGTAGAATAACGTTCGTCACGTTGTTTTCCGAAAGAAGCAAAACCAAATACGCCATCCGCATCTTCTGCGACAAACGTCCCTTCAAGTGACCTTCTTCTCCAGCTCTCTTTCCGATCTTCAATGTTTAAACCATCTAAATACTCCTGCGAAATAATCCCCTGATAAGTCGTCTGCCAGCTTTTCACATGAATCTCAGCGATTTTTGGAATATCTTGATGTACCGCGTGTCTCACCTTCATCCGCGCCACTCCTACTCACTGTTTTTATCCTATTTATATTATGATAAATTCTTATTTTTTAAAATTCAATCAATAAAGGATATCCGTTGACATTTTGTCAACACACCTTTATATTGGGTACGACTTCTTCTATAGAAGAGTTGATACATAATGAAAAGGATGGCGTAGAAAATGGATATTAAGACAACAGAGCTTGGGCAAATTTTAAAGGAAAAATTGCAGCAACGCTCTTTATCTTTAAGAGAGCTCAGCACATACACAGGAATCGATAAAGCGACACTGTCCAGAATCATGAATGGAAAAAGAAAACCCACTTTGAATCATCTGCAGCGGCTTTCAGAATCTCTGAACATATCATTAGATCAACTATTGACTGCTTCAGGGTATCCAATTAAAAACGAAAAGGCGCACGGTGATACGTTCATTCAAGCGGTAGAAGAGATTGAAAAAACCCTAAAAGATCAAGAGATCTACGACGGTACGTTTAGTCAGACCAAATTGGAACAAAAGTTAAACGAATACGAAGTCTACAGCCAAACAGCTGAAGGAAAAGAAACGATTACGGCAAAGTTTGAAAAAAAGATGAAGACGCTAAGCGGCGTCGGGCCATTTCTTGAGCAGTTGAAAAACATGTACAGTTTATTCATAAATGGACGAGGAACTCCTCGAGAATTGATGCTGATGGGAGGCGCACTCCTTTATTTCATTATGCCTGTTGATTTAATACCAGATTATATTTTTCCGATCGGCTATATTGATGACGCTGCCGCGGTGCAAGTCATATTAAACCAACTGACAAATAGGGCATAGCAGGAAAAGAAGCCATGAAAAAACAGTACAGCATTGACTTCGCACTTTTACTCACTGTTATTTGTTTATTTGTCATCAGCCTACTAGCTGTTTATAGCGGATCGGGACAGTATGAAACGCAAGATATGCTTTATTTCGTCAAAAGGCAAATTTTCTGGTATATCGTCGGTTTCGGTCTCATGGCAGCAGTTGCCTACTTTGATTATGAGCTGCTTGAACGTTTATCTTTTCGGTTATTTGCAGGGGGTATTTTTCTCATTATTCTTGTGCATTTTTTCGGAACGAGTCAAAATGGTTCCCAAAGGTGGATCAGCTTCGGTTCAATCAAAATTCAGCCATCAGAGTTCATGAAAATTTTTGTGATCCTGCTGCTTGCGGCTGTCTTGAACCAATACAAGCATCAGCGATTTACTTTTCAAGAAAGCATCATTCCTACAACTAAAGTCATTTGCTGGATTATCGTCCCTTTTTTCCTCATCTTAATTCAGCCTGATTTAGGAACAGCGCTCGTGATCTTATCCATTGCCTTTACACTGATGCTTGTATCAGGGATTTCGAGCAAGATGACGGCTGCATTAATGGCTGCTTTTCTTGCACTTCTTGCCTTTTTGATCTATCTGCACAATCATCATTTTGAGCATTTTACGAAAATCATTAAGCCTCATCAGCTTGATCGCATTTATGGGTGGCTCTCTCCTGATGAATTTGATTCAACATACGGGTATCAGCTGAAACAATCGATACTCGGCATTGGATCAGGTCAATTATCAGGGACCGGTTTTACAAAGGGGCAACAAGTACAAGGTGGCAATATCCCTGAAGCCCATACGGATTTTATATTTGCCGTCATTGGTGAGGAGTTTGGTTTTATTGGCGCCTCTCTTTTGATGTGTCTGTACTTAATGATGATTTACCGAATCATTCACGTGGCTATGCACGCTAATACACTCTATGGATTATACATATGTGCAGGTGTCGTTGGGCTGATCATGTTTCAAGTTTTCCAAAACGTAGGGATGACAATCGGTTTAATGCCTGTGACGGGACTTGCACTTCCTTTTATCAGCTATGGAGGCAGTGCGCTTTTGACCAACATGATCGCCATTGGTCTCGTGTTTAGTGTCAATCTTAGATCATCATCCTATATGTTTGGTCGCAATTGGGGTTGAAGATGATGACATTCCTTTTATCCCATCTCAAAAGAATCGACCGCATTCTTGTTGGTACGATTGTGTTTCTCTGCTTATTTGGTTTACTGATGGTCTACAGTGCAAGTTATCCTTTAGGAGAAGTTAAGTATGAACAGGGCAGCTATTTCTTTATCAAACAATGGCAATGGCTCGTGATGGGGGGATTCTTTTTCTTCATTGCCGCTCTTCTCCCTTATCAGATTTATCGCAAATGGATAAAGTGGCTTGTCTTACTGTCATTGCTATGTCTCATCCTTGTCCTGCTTCCTGGAATTGGTGTTGTCAAAAATAATTCACAGCGGTGGATTCATCTAGGTTCTCTCATGCTCCAGCCTTCAGAAGCTGTGAAACTAGTGATGGTGATCTATTTTGCCTATGTGTATGCGAAAAAACAAGCGTACATTACATCTTTTAAAAAAGGTGTAATGCCGCCACTCATTCTTTTAGGGATTGTTTTTTTATTGATCTTAAAGCAGCCAGATTTAGGCACAGCTGTGTCTATTTTATTAAGCTGCGGCATTATTTTATTATGCGCTGGACTGAAAACGCGCCATCTTATTTTGCTGGGATGGACTGCCGCAGCGGGAATCACTTTTTTTGCTGTGACAGCTCCTTACCGTTTAAAACGGCTGACTTCTTTTCGTAATCCTTTTCAGTA
Source organism: Bacillus sp. FSL R5-0712 (assembly GCF_038593285.1). Classification (NCBI taxonomy): domain Bacteria; kingdom Bacillati; phylum Bacillota; class Bacilli; order Caryophanales; family Bacillaceae; genus Bacillus; species Bacillus sp. FSL R5-0712. The sequence continues at coordinate 2,826,187 of NZ_CP151981.1, forward strand.
TGAAAATGGGGATGGATATCAGCTGATTCATTCGTATTTCGCGATGAATTCAGGCGGACTGACGGGAAATGGCTTAGGCGGAAGCATTCAAAAACTGGGCTTTCTTCCTGAAGCCCATACGGATTTTATCATGGCCATCATCAGTGAAGAACTGGGAATCATGGGGATTTTGCTTGTGATTGGTGCATATCTCCTCATCATGTATCGAGCCATGCGAATTGTGCAAGCTTTACACGACCCATTTGGAAAACTGTTAACGATCGGGCTCACGTTTCAAATCATGCTCCAAGCAACCTTTAATCTAGGAGCTGTCTTCGGGCTTCTCCCCATTACAGGCATACCTCTTCCCTTTATTAGCTATGGCGGCTCCTCCTTAATGTTTATGATGATATCGGCTGGTATTCTCGTGAATCTTTCTTCATATGTAAAAAAGAATCCATATCGGGCGCATGCCAAATAGACACCTTCTGCTGGAAGGTGTCTTTTGATTTTATTCTTCTATTTGATGATTCGCTTTTTCGCTTTTTCTTGGTTGTTTGATCTCGTTTGTCAGCTCTTGAATGCTTTGCTTCACATTGCCTTTACCAGAAAAGTTCTCAATAATTTCTTTCACATCTATTCCAGAGGATGCTTTCAGACTTTCTTGCAGACTGGACATGAGGTTTGTGGCATAGCCAGTGACTTTATTAGCACCGCTGCCTTCCCCGTTACCGCCCGTATCCACAACAGTAATTTTATCAATGTTAGAAAGTGGTGCAGATACTTGCTTCGCATATTCAGGTAGCATTTTCACAATCATATCAAGAATGGCTGCCTGACCATACTGTTCGAATGCTTCAGCAATTTTCTCTTTCGCTTCGGCTTCTGCAAGTCCTTTTAGTCTAATGACTTCCGCTTCTGTTTCCCCTTTTGCACGATCCGCTTCCGCTTTGGCAAGCCCGTCAATACGGACTTTCTCAGCTTCTGCTTTGGCCATTGCTTCGATGCTGTATTTCTTCGCATCTGCTTCAGCGAGGCGTTTCGCTTTTTCCGCCGCAGCTGACTGCTCAACCGCATAACGGTCCGCATCTGCTTTCTTTTTCACTTCAGAATCGTATTGACGTTCACGACGCTGAATCTCTTTTTCTTCTAATTCAATTTGTTTCTGACGCTCAATGATTTTGACTTGCATTTCTTGTTCAGTTACGTGCTGTCGGTTACGAGCTGTTTCTAGATCGTACGCTTGGTCAGCACTTGCTTTTGCCGTATCCTGTTCACGTCTGAATTCTGCTCTTTTCAGCTCATTGATCTTTTCTGCTTCAGCGATTTCAGTAGCACGCTCAAGCTCAGATTTCTTCGCATCTTTATCTGCTTCCGCACGTTTAATACGTGTTTCTTTATCTGCTTCAGCTGTTGCAATATCTGCATCGCGTTTTACTTGGGCAATTCTTGGTTTACCTAGAGATTCTAAATAGCCATTTTTATCACGAACATCTTTGATCGTAAACGATACAATGACAAGACCCATTTTCGCTAAATCTTGAGAAGCGACACGTTGTACTTCTTGAGAGAATTTCTCTCTGTTTTTATAAATCTCTTCAACTGTCATTGATCCTAAGATGGAACGAAGATGGCCTTCTAATACTTCTCTTGCTTCGTTTTCGCGGTCTTCTTTTGTTTTCCCTAAAAATTGCTCTGCAGCAGTCGCGATTTCTTCAATCGATCCGCCAATTTTAATGATGGCTGTTCCATCCGCCATTACCGGTACACCCTGTTCGGTATAGACTTCAGGTGTTGAAACGTCTAGCTTGCTAGATAGTAAGCTGAGCGGCTCTGCTTGTTGAAAGACTGGAAGTACAAAGGTACCGCCGCCTCTCACAATCTTAATCTTGTTTCCACCTTCATCCACGTGGACATTTTTACTTCCTAGGTAACTTCCTGTGACGATTAATGCTTCATCTGGACCTGCTGTCCGGTATTTAGAAACAAATACACCAATAAGTGCAATAAGAATCACAAGCACAATTCCAATGATCACTAAAATCGTTGTTCCTGGCATAGCATTCCCTCCTAGATTTCTTCATTTGGTATAACAGATAAGACGCCTTTGTTCACTTCGACAACTAGCACACGGGTTCCATATGGAATCTCCTCTTGATCGAAACTGACAGCTGGCTTTGAGATTTTCCCGCTATTACTGATTAACAGCACTTCTCCAAATCCGTCTTTTGGAACAGATACAATGATCTCCCCAGTTCTTCCTTTTAAATCGGCCTCCGTATAAGAGAGGGATTCTTCAGCAGAGGAAAGCGGGACTAATACAAATACATTCAAACAGGTCACAAGGATCACTGCGAGGATGGCAGATAATACTGCGCCAAGTCCACTTCCTACAATTGCCGTTTTTTCAGAGATAAACCCTCCAGCCGAGAAAAAGGTAAGAAATGCGAGGATCAATGTTGGTTGAAGGAATGGAACAGGGATCGCTTCAAACAATCCATCAAATACATCGCCGAAAAAGACGAAAACAAGTGTCAGGATTCCTGATATCATTAATATGTATAAATACAGCGTCTGAAGAGGCAGCCCTAACACATCCATCTTCCTCACCCTTTCTTCATGAAATGAACATCTTTTGTTTCATTTAGACCACACTCACCTCCAATGTATTCCTTCTAACAGGTAATACGAACCACTTTTGTAAAGGTTTCATATTTCATCACAATTCTTCAAAGGGATTTTCGGATAGCTCAAGAATGATTGTCATGTACCCTTATGTTAAAATTTGATCTTGAGGTGATGAAGAAAATGAGTTTATTACATGAAGCAAGACAAGAATTGTGGCACGAGCTGCAAGGTTTGAACGAAGAACAATTGAACCAAAAATTATCTGATGATACTTGGAGTATTCAAGAGGTAGCAGATCATTTAAAGAAAATGGACCTAGTTGCAGCAAAACATCTAGCTGCTGAGGGGAAAAAAGCACCGATCAAAGAATATGAACCAAAGCCGGTGGAAATGGCAGAGGACCGTTCAAAAAAAGCCACTGCGCCTAGTATTGTTGCGCCTGACCGCAAGCATGTCACACCTACACATTTAAAGGATGAGCTGGATACAGCTCGTGAGCAGCTCAATCAAATTTTATCAACATTTACTGAGGAAGATTTCAAACGCGTCATTGCACACCCTGTGTTTAAAGAGCTATCCCTTAAGCAATATCTTGATTTTATCGGCGCACACGAAAAACGCCATATTCATCAAATCAAAGAAATTAAAGAACAACTATAAAACATAAAAAGGACTCCCTTTAGGGAGCCTTTTTTCATTGTTACACTGTTTTAGGTGTTAACTCAAAGCAGCGAGCATAAATCCATTTGTACGCTTTTTCGTTTAAATCTCTTGGGTTTCCAACTGTTTGCGGATCTTTCATCGCTTCTTTAGATAAACGATCAATCATATCTTTTGATACACCTTGTACTTCTAATGAAGGAACTTCTAAATCCTCCACTAAATCATACATCCAGTTCACAGCTGCTTTGGCTGCTTCCTCTGTTGTCATTCTGCTTGTATCAATCCCAAACGCTTGCGCAATTCGAGCGAATTTTTCCGGATACCCTTTCCAGTTATACTCCATCACTGGTCCCATCATCGCTGCAACACACTGACCGTGCGCTACAGGAATAATACCTCCGAGTGTTTGACTCATCGCATGTGCAGCTCCAGCTGATTCACTTCCATAAGAAAGCCCGGCAAGCATCGCAGCTTGTGCCATTCCATATCTGGCTTCTAAGTCCTCGCCATCAGCAAAGGCACGGCGAATATAATGAGCAGCATATTCAATTGCCATGAGCGCTACCGCATCTGTAATCGGCTGAGCAAATTTCATCGTATAGCATTCAATCGCGTGAGCAAGCGCGTCAATTCCAGTCATTGCTGTCACATGAGGCGGCATGGATACATGAAGCTCTGGATCAATTACTGTTAGATGAGCTGCAATGAGAGGTCCACCAGTATTGAATTTGAATTCTCTTTCTTCATCAGTAATGACCGCCCACTGCGTTACCTCTGAACCTGTACCAGCTGTTGTCGGAATAGTGGTTAAAGGAGGGATTCTGTTTTCTAGCGGTTTTTTTCCCTCTGCCGCTTCGTAATCAAGGACTGAGCCTTCATGAGTCGCCTCTACTCCGATTGCCTTTGCTGTATCCATTGAACTGCCGCCGCCTACTGCGACTAATCCATTACAGCCTTCTTTTTCATATAAAGCAGATCCTTCGTTCACTAGACGGACTGGCGGATTTGGCTCTACTTTATCAAATAGAACGACATCGATTTGTGCTTCTTTTAATGAAGCAATTACTGGGTCCACCACGCCGGCTTGATAAATACCAGGGTCTGTTACAAGCAATACTTTTGAAACGCCGTATGCTTTTACTTCTTCCCCAACATGTTTCACTGCACCAATGCCATGTTTGATGACAGTCGGAATTTCAAATGTATGGAATTTCTGCATGCTTTCAATTTTCATATTTAGTGTCATATAGAATCTCCTCCAAATGCGTAATTTTTATTTAAACCAATGAACTGCTTCAGGTTTTGTATTTCGATATAAATGCTTCAGCTCGGTATATTCTTCAAGTCCCGTGCGTCCTAATTCGCGCCCAATGCCTGATTGCTTGTAGCCACCCCAAGGTGCTTGAGCAAAATAAGGATGGAAGTCATTGATCCAAACCGTGCCCAATCTTAATTGCCGAGCCACTCTTTCGGCCTTGCTGATATCAGAAGACCACACAGCTCCTGCTAATCCATAAATCGTATCATTTGCCAGCTTGATGACTTCTTCCTCTGTATGGAAGGTTTCGACTGTCAGGACAGGTCCAAAGACTTCTTCCTGCACAATCCGCATATCTGACGTGCAGCCTGAGAATATGGTCGGCAAGTAGAAGAACCCATTTTGCAGCTCCTCTGCGTCAGGTCTTTTTCCGCCTGTCTCTAACTTAGCGCCTTCTTCTAAACCGATGCTGACGTATTTTTCTACTTTTTCTCGATGCTCAGCTGAGATGAGCGGCCCGCTCTGGGTGTCTTCATCAAAGCCGTTGCCTAGCTTGATTTTTTTCGTACGCTTCACCAGTTCTTCTAAAAATTCATCATGAATAGATTCTTCCACCAGTAAACGTGAACCTGCTGAACACACTTGCCCTGCATGGAAAAATACAGCATTCATTGCCTGGTCAACCGCTACGTCTAAATCAGCATCTTGAAACACAATATTCGGATTCTTTCCGCCAAGCTCAAGGGCTATTTTTTTCACATTCCCGCTGGCTCCCTGCATAATTTTCTTCCCTGTTTCAATACCGCCTGTAAATGAAATCAGATCTACTTGATCATTTACAGCAAGCTCATCACCAACGGTTGCCCCAGGTCCAAGCACTAGGTTTGCAACGCCTGCTGGAACGCCCGCTTCTTCCATGAGTTTAAATATTTTTATTGTGGTGAGTGGTGTGATTTCACTTGGCTTTAGAACGATTGTATTTCCCGCCGCAAGTGCAGGAGCGATTTTCCAGCTTGCTTGAAGCAATGGATAGTTCCAAGGAGTGATTTGTCCGCATACACCGACAGGCTCTCTGACTAATTCACTTTTCGAGTTTGAAATTGGTGATGCAATGATTTCCCCGCCATCTTTATCAGCCAGACCTGCGTAATATTGGAACACGTTCGCAATATCGTCCATATCTGCTTTGCTTTCCTCTAATGTTTTGCCTGTATCAAGCGATTCCAATTTGGCTAGTTCATCAAGATCACGTCTAATCAATTCAGCTATCTTAAACACAATATTTCCTCTTTCAAGTCCAGGCAGGTTTGCCCAGTCCCCTTGATCGAAGGCTTTTCTCGCTGCTTTAATGGCTAGCTGCGCGTCATTTCTAGATCCTTCGCTGACTGTCGCGATCACTTCTTGATTGAACGGATTGATGATATCCCGTGTGTCGCTACTTTTAGCGCCAACCCATTGTCCGTCTATAAATAGTGTTTGACTCATAGAAGGAACCTCCTCTGATTCTCTTTGGTAAGTTCGTTAAATAAAAATTTAACGTTTTGAACATAATTAACTTATCATGTTCAAATTTTTCTGTCAAAGGGAGATATGCTTCATTTATTTTGACATTTTGTATTCTTTCGTTAACATATAGTCCATAAAGATTTTTTTGAACGGATTGAATTTTCTTAATAGAAAGCAGGGACAAAATGAAAAAGCAGGAAAAACCGCAAGCAGAAGATCGTATTTTAGCTGCTAAAGATCTAGTCATTGATTCCATAGCTGAAACGATGGATCTCTATGGCATTACAAGAAGTGCAGGTATTCTATATGGAACGATGTATTTAAATGAGGAAATGACACTGGATGAAATGCGTGAAGAGCTGCAAATGAGTAAGCCGAGTATGAGCACGGGTGTGAAAAAGCTGCAAGACATGAATATTGTCAAAAAGACGTTTCACCGTGGCCGAAGAAAACACAGTTTTGTCGCGGAAAAAGACTTTTTTAAGTTTTTCACGAACTTCTTTCCGCAAAAATGGGAACGTGAGGTCGAGGTCAATTTAGCGGCAATTGAAGAAGCGCAAGAGCAGCTTCAAGAGGTGTCGCGTGATGATCAGCTGGAGGAACATGTAAGAGAAGAAGCGCAGCAGCTCATTGAGCAGCTTGAAAGCTCAAAAGCCTATTATGACTGGCTGAGACGATTAGCCCATTCTGTTCATTCTGGTGAAATTTTTGACTATATTCCGATTGAACAGAAAGAAAAATAGACGATGTGTTTACGTTTTACAGCTTGAATTTCAGAGGAGGATTGATTATAATAAATTATGTCGTCATACCTCGGGGCATTAGCTCAGCTGGGAGAGCGCTACGCTGGCAGGGTGAACGACATCACCCGAAGCAAACAGACGTTCTCTGAAAAAGACTGATTTAACAAGGTTCTATGATGAGCCTTTCTGAATAAATATTTTCATTTCTGAACAAAACTGAAAGGGTTGGTCCCCAATCCGTCCCCATAAAAAAACAGACCATGCAGGGTCTGTTTTAATTTTGCCTATACGTTTTGAGAAGTTGTGTTTCGATCGATCATAGTCGTGTTTCGATCGATTTTTTGTATTTCTATAGATTTCGTGTTTCGATCAGTTGCAATAGTGTACAATCCTGCAGCTGCAACCACAGTAAGAGCAATCATCGTAAAACCCTTCTTAAAACTCATACAAACAATCCCCTCTCTGAATTTTGAGTTGTGTTTCTAATACCTTTTGATAAGCAGCTGTTGCTTCTTCAAATTGACCTTGTTTCCCATACTCATCTGCATACACTATATAGCATGCCTCAGCGTAAGCGAAAAGCTGTTTCTGTTCTAGATACTGAAACACTTCGGCCAGCTGCTCCTCATTTATATTATTAACATAAACCGCTTCTAAGAAGGTAAATAGATTTTCATAAAGCTTATTAGGGGCTTCCTCAAGTATATTAGTTCCTTGTTTTAAAGATGCTTCTCCTTCTTTAAGTCTTCCTGCTTTAAATTGCGTACAGCTAATCGCAAAATACAATTTGGTAAGAAGCTCCGAATCATCATCTGCCTTTTGAATAGCCTTCTCAAAATAATTGATAGCTTCATCCCATTGACCGTCTCTATCAAATGTATGGCCAATATTCAAAAATGCTTTAGTTAGGATTTTTTGATCTCCAATTTCCTCTGCAATTTTAATTGCATTCTTTAGATGAGGAATTGATTTATCTTGTCGAGCCAAATCATCATAATTTCCTGCAATTACAAATAAGCATTGAATTTTTCTAATCTTGTATAACTCATACTGATCGTAAATTTCAAGCGCCTTAATGATATGATGCATGGAAATATGAGTTTGTTTCATAATATAGTAGGCTTCAGCCACCTTGAAGTGAAACTCGGCTTGCTCAATATCATCTATAACTAGCGTAAGTTGTTTCTCGGCTATTTTATAGTATTGGATTGCCTGTACATATTCTTTTATACTGAACTCATACATTCCGCGAAAAAACGCGTTGTAATACTGCAGCATGCCGGACAATTTATGATTGGAGTTTTCTATTTTATCAACTAAGTCTGCAATGGATATAGAGCACTGCTCTGAGGGTTTTATATAATCAAGCATAAGTTGATGGCGAAAGCACATCAATTGATAGTAAATCAGTAAATCCTGGTCTTCTTCCATTCGTTCAATTTCTTGTTCTACCTCAGCTTTCAAAATCTCAGCATCTGGAACACTGAATTGCCGAATCATTTTATACCATTCATTTATTTTCACACCAACATGTGAAGAAAGAACTTTCTCCATCCATTACTCCCCTTCCACAAAATTTCCTTATATTACATATATTATTACATACAGGATTTTACAAAGCACCGAAAAGATACCGCAAATAGAACAAAAAAAGAGCTCCTGCAAAGGAGCTATCTAAGTTATAAAGGGGACGTTTAAAATCATATTAGTCCAATAAATTTAAAGTCTTTGTCCCAAAATGTTGCTATAAATATAACCCGTTATTCCACCAAGGATAGCTGGAAGGAACCACCCAATTCCCATGTTATACATAGGTAAAAGCTGTGTAAAGAAATGATCTATTATTTCAATTTTTATCCCAGCTGAATTGAAACCTTCATATAGACTAACTATAAATGTAAAAAACAAACTAAATTGATATACTTTAGTTCTTCCTTTAAAGAGTGGATGTAAAAGTGTTAAGAAAATTAGAGTTATAGCTATTGGATACATAGTCGTTAAAATCGGAATTGATACTTTAATTAATTGAGTTAACCCTATATTTGAAACAAACGTACTAAATAGCGATAAAATAATTGCTATTTTTCTATAAGAAATTTCAGGAAATAATTCATGAAAAAATGAAGAACACGCTGTAATTAATCCAACGCTAGTTGTCAGACATGCTACCGTTATCATTAAACCTAAAAAGATTGAACCATAAGATCCGAAATAATAAAATGACACATTAGAGAGAACCTCTGCACCATTTTCTAAAACACCGAATTTTTCAACGCTAGAAGCTCCCATATAAGAAAGAGCAGTATAGATAAGCGCTAAAAGCACAGCTGCAATTGTAGCTGCTTTTGCACAAATAATCATTAACTGTTTTTTTGTAGTTGATCCTCGATCTTTAAGTGCATTTACTATAATAATCCCAAATACAAATGCTACAAGGGCATCCAAGGTCAGGTATCCTTCCTGAAACCCTTTAAAAAATGGATTTGTTGCATACTCTTTTGATGGTAAATGAATGTTTCCGATTGGGTGAATAAAAGTTATAACTACAAGTGATCCTATAAAAGTTAATTTTATTGGTGTCAAAAACTTTCCAACTACATCAATTATTTTTGAAGGATTAAGTGATAGCAAGCAAGCCAAGGAGAAAAACACTATTGTAAATAATAACATAGATAAAGTTTGCGCATCATTTGACAAAAAGGGTTTCAGCCCTATTTCAAATGATACATTTCCTGATCTTGGTATAGCGAAGAAAGGGCCAATGGCCAGATATAGTAATGTTGTAAAAACCACTCCAAATATTGGATGTACACGACTTGCCAGTGATTGCAAATTTTTTTTACCAGAAAAAACAAATGCCATTATAGCAAGTAATGGTAAACCAACACCGGTAACTAAGAAACCGGCGTTAGCACTCCAAACATTTTTTCCAGCCATTTGACCTAACATGGGAGGAAAAATGAGATTTCCTGCTCCAAAAAAAAGAGCAAATAGCATTAACCCTATAATTACGATATAGGAAGAAGAAATTTTCTTTGACATCATACATCCTCCAATAATTACTGTAAATACTTATTTGAACGATCAGTAAAAAATACCATGCTATTTGCATATTAGTTGTACTGAGCCTCAATTCAGTTTATTTTCATTCATTTCAATAAAATAATGATCTTTGCGATAAGACACAGCATCCATAGTTGCAATCAAATTTTCCCCATGTAAAATATCGATTCGATAGAAACCAGTACGATAGTTTCGTTTCACTTCTGTTGCGCGAGCGATAATTTGGTCACCTGCTTTTGCTGACTGAATAAACTGGATGGTTGTCGAAATTCCTAACGATGTTTTTCCATACGCATTGCATGCTACGGAAAACGCATGATCTGCTAGAGCATAAATCACAGCTCCATGAACAGTGCCATAAGCATTCACCATATGACTTTGAACCTCAAGCCTTGCCTCCGCAATATCAGCTTCGAAAGTGATCAATTCAATCCCCAATGACTGGGCATACGGATCATTCTTTACCTGCTTGTAAATCTCTTCACGATATTGTTTAAAAATTTGATTCTCGTCAATTTTTTTATTCATTAGTCCCAACCCCTTATAAAAATATGTTTAAAAAACCAATTGCACTAAAACCATATAAACAACAGTTCCTCCTGCTATCGATAGAAGCATACTTTTTTTCCAAAAATGGAGTAAGATCACTGTAGCCGCTCCTATCAATTCAGGAACACCATGATTATCAGAATATAAATTGACATCCTTGAAACAATAAATAACTAGAAGTCCAATAACTGCTGCTGGTAGCACTTTCCCCAAATATTGCACATATTTTGGAGTAGGATTACCAGAAGGAAATATTATAAATGGAAGGAACCGTGTAATCATTGTTCCAAAGACCACCATAGCAATGATCAACATTTGCTGCGTCATCGTCATACAGAAACCCCTGCTTTCTCCAAAGGTTTCCTAAGGATCGTCAAAAATCCTAAAATCCCCAACATTGCAGGAATGATAAATTGACTTTCTCCAAATAACATAAGACTGACTACTGAAAGCCCAAGTCCTGTAAGAGCACTGTAATGTTTTTTTTCTTTCATCCATTGTTCTATGAAAATGACAATAAATAAGGCGGTCATTACAAATTCAAGTCCTTCTGTATTAAAGTTTACGTAAGAACCAAAAATCCCTCCAATTGCTGCTCCTGCAACCCAATACAAATGATTAAATAGCGTCACGAAAAACATAAACCATCCTTTGTCAACATTAGCCGGAATTTCAGCTGTATAATTTATAGCAAAAGATTCATCACACATCCCATAAATCAAATAAAACTTTTTCTTTCCAGTTCCTCTGTATTTATCAAGCATGGAAATACCATAGAACAAATGCCGAGCATTTATCATGAGTGTTATAAAAAGAACATTCATAAGATGAAACTCACCAAGCAAAAAATTCGCTGCAACAAACTCCATTGATCCTGCAAAAATCAAAAAGCTCATGATGATTGGATAAATAGCGCTAAATCCTAAAGAATGCATAAAAATTCCATAAGCTATTCCCAAGAAAATAAACCCAGCTAAAATAGGAAGAGTATGTGGAAATGCAGCATAAAAAGCTGTTTTCATTTTACTTTTATCCCTATTTTCAAGAGATATATTAGTAAATATTTCATTCGTTTTTCTCACATTATGCACCTCCTACATTTCATCAATTGGCACACTAACAGTTCTCTTTTCTGTGCTCATAACCATACTTGTATCTACTCGACTGATGGCAGGGTTCTGCATTAATGAATCAATAATGAAATCCCTATAACTTTCCATATCTTTTGAAACAATCTTTAGCAAATAATCATGACTTCCTGTCAGGGTGTAGCACTCTTGAATCTCTGGAAATTTGCCTATATCCTCTAAAAATGAATGAATTGTTTCTCTATTCAAGGGCGATAAGTTAATGAGAGCAAATGCTGTGACTTCGATTCCAAGTTTTTTCTCATCAACAATTGTCGTAAATTTTTTAATAATCCCGGCTTCAACTAGACCTTTTGTTCTTGAAAGACATGCAGAAGGCGAAAGCCCAATTTTTTTAGATAATTGTAAATTTGATATTGAAGCATCTTCCTGTAATTCCCTTATGATTGCTTTATCTGTATTATCAAGTATAATTGCCATAGCACACCTCGTAAAATTATATTTCATTTATTTAAATATTAACAGATTATTATTTTTAAATAAACCCGAATTGCAAAATTTAATTCAAAATAATCCTTATACAGTATAATTTCATTCAAAATAAAAAAATCCCTAGTCAATTAATTGACTAGGGCGGGAATTCTTTTACTTATAGGGCTTTTTCAATTCAAAGCTTTTTCTAAAGTCTGTTTTGTTTTTGGACCATAAATTCCGTCTGCAACCAGACCATGCATGAGCTGGAATCGTTTAACTGCATTTGCTGTCTTTGGCCCATAGTAGCCATCAATCCCGTTATTTTTTGCGCCTTTGTCCGGGTAATAATACACAGCAGCCAGAGCCTCCTGCAATGCTTTTACTCCAGCGCCCTTTGTCAAAGGGTTGGTTACTTTAATAATGCCAGATGGTAAGTTAAATGATTTTTTAGGCTTACTCGCTTTTGGCTTGGATGGTGTATTTTTGACAGGTGACGCTTTCACAGGCTTTGCTGTTGCCTTTTTTCCTGTATGGGCGGTTGCGATACCCGCTTTGAAGCTGTCCCAACGATTAAGCAGTTTACGAGGGCATTCTTTGCCGCTCCATCTCTTGTGCGGTACAAGGTTGGCCAATGGAATGCCTTGCTCTGTCATGAGCTGACGAATGAGCCATTGAGCATTTTCAACCGCTTTTTCAAAATTGCCGTCTGCGTTTTCGCAAATCTCAATTCCAATTGACTTCATGTTCCCGGTTCCTCGTCCATCTCCTGCATGCCATCCGTTTTCATTTAGCGGCAGATGTTGATAAATACAATTTTCATCCACCGTATAGTGCCAGCTTACACCTGTACTAGATCGTTTCACAAAAGATGCGTGACTCGCTGCGTTTGCCCCTTTTGCTGTGTTAGCTGTGTTATGAACCGTAATATACAAAGGCTTCATATAGTTTCCTGGTCTGTTGCGGTTACTCTTTGGAATAAAATCTTTAATGATTTTCACCATGTCCATCGTCTCCTCTGATCAATTTAATATAAAAAGAGCTACCTCGTGGCAGCCCTTCATTTCGTTAATCCTGTTTGTTTTAGGACTTCTTTCTGCTTCTGTCCTTTAGGTGTCACATAGTTGTTTTTGAACCATGCGACAAGGGTTGTTGCGATTGTGAAGATCATTGAACCAGCAAGGTACAATGTTTCAGCCAACGAAGTGACTTGATCCTCACTGATCGGCAAGATTGGCTTGCCAAATATAATTAATGCTTGGTTGATCAATGCCATAAATAGAAGCACCGTGCGGATCACCGTGCCTTTGTCGAAGTTTTTCATAAATGTTCCCTCCTATTTTAAATTCCGTTCAATTTTATCGAGCTTGTCGATCACGACATCATACTTTTCACTGAACTTTGCTAACACTTCATTTTGCGCTTCGATTTGTTCATTGAGCTTGTTTTCTCTTTCCTTTGTCGTGTTGAGAACATAAAACAATACCCAACAAAAAAGAACCGCAAAGGGTCCTTGCGTCATCAAGTATTGCGCCAAATCCATTTCCACCATACTCACCTACTCCTTCACTTTGTCCACCTCCTTAAAGAAGGCAAAATAAAAAGCCTTTCTACTCGGCTTCTGGCGTTTTATATACTTCACCGGTTATTTCTTTGTATTGATCATGTGTAACATATTCCTCTTGAACGCCCTCTTCTAGTTCTTCAATTGAACAATCCTTAAACGACATTGCTTGTTTAACCATTTCAGTAGTGGCCCATTTATAAAATAACGCTAACACCCAGAAATTAAGATTCATCTGTAAACCCTCCCTTCAATTTAAGGATTTCTATTCGCATTTCTGCAAGCTGCTGCCCTAACGTTGCATTTACTCTTTCTGTCTGTTGGCGAGCGATTTTTTCTTTCGCTAACTGTTCTCCAATAAGAAGCAATTGTTTTTCAACCTGAGTCATAGGCTGTTCATTGTCTAATTTCAAATACTCTTGCCATGCAGCATCCAACTCTTCATCTGAAGGTATAGGTTCGGCTAATAACCACTTGTCTATAAATTGTCCTTCTCCATCATCTCGAACCGAATAATCCTCACCTAGTTCCGCATTTGGGTATAAATATTTGATCGCTAGCGCCTTATTCATTTTTTCCCTCCTATCTCAACTGAGACATGGTAACGTAAGCTGTGGTTATTGATACTGTTTTGTTGGTCCCTCTTGGGGTTATATAAAAGGTTACCTTATCTCCAGCTTTAAATTTTTGTAATAAATAAAGCACGCACGTATTTGATGATGTCGCTGGATTCCAGTTTCCAAACCTTTGATACTCTGATCCATTGACATAACAGGCTAAAATATTATCTGATCCAACTGTAATGTTATTACTAGTGACATAAAGTCTGATCAAATAAAGCCCACTGTTTTTCAGTGTGATTTCAGCACGAGAGCGGTTATACTCTGATAATTCATCCGCTCGTGTTGCGCCAAAAACAAGCTTTGTTGCAACATTTTCTGCGGCTGAAATAGATGAATTATCTTGATCATAAGTATCAACAAAAGTGCTGTTTGCCATATCCTCCACTGTTAAAACTTGTTTCCACCCTTTAAAGACGCCGCCAGTATGAACGGTTCCGAACCAGTACAGATTGTCAAAACTTCTACATAAACGAATGTCTTTTCTTGTTTCTGCGCCCTCAACATCAATATTGAAGTACGATGAATCGTTTGTCGTCGGTTTGTTTGTAAGGTATTGACCTGCTGCATAATAACGACCAGGTGGTAAAGACAAGATATCGGTTCCATTCAAAACAGTTGGAAGCGGCTTGCGATCCCCGGAATCTTGCGTCAGTTTATAGAGTTGGCCACTGTTCCATTTATCTTTTTCAGCTGCTGTCGGAAGCTGCGTCCAAGTGATAGATATATGGGTAGAATTATAGTAGAAGTAATAGGCATTACCTGACGTGTCTACCGCAAAACCGGTTCCGATGTTGTTTTGGCCAACAGTCTGTATTCCTCTCAAATAGGCGTTACTAGGCGCTGGAGAATCCTCTACACCTGGGGCTGCAATGAAAGTACAGGTCCCTTTGTCTTTAATAGCATCATAAATATTTTTGTCAGCTGGAACAGAAATCAAGTATTTGCCGTCATCAGCTGTGATCTTATATATCTGCGATTCATTCCATTTCTTCTTCTCTGCTTCAGATGCATGCGGCTTAGTATCTTCAATATGGCCAACGAATTGTTCTAACAGCCCGGCATCATTTTCAAGTAATACCTTCACCATGTCATTGAACAGATCCGCATGAGCTTTGTCGCTTGTTTCAAACACTTTAGGAGATTTAATATCCATCGATGAGCACTCCTTTCCTAGTAAATATCATCAATCTCAAAGATGAATTCAATGTCACCATCTTTTTGCTTGTCTGTCATGGTACGGATGGCCGTAAACTTTCCATCTTCATCAACAAGAGCCAATTCGTTGATGACTTCTCCAGCAAGCTCTCCTTCAGCAATGGTGCAGGTGTAGCGAATTTTGGCTGGTTCCATAAATTTATAGGAATCAATGTCCTTTTGAACAAGTTCACTCTTTAATTCTTGTTCTGTGCCATCCAAGGAGATTGGTTTCCCGTCCTTCGTTCCGCCATTCCCAAAAGCCATCTTGACCACTTTCGTGAGCTTAGTTCCCTCCGCTCTAGCCTTTGCCATTTGTTGGCGAGCATAAAGCGTTGTAACGGTTAATTGATCAGCCATTATGATCCTCCTTTATAAATCTATTTTTTTGGACGTGGCAGCTAGATATTTTGAACCGTCTAGCGGTACCGATCCATCAAGCGTCCAATATTTCTGCTTAATGGTTACACTTCCGCTTTGCTCATTTGATACATAAGCAACCATACGGAATGTCATTTTCTTTTTTTCTTTCAGTACATTTTTTAAACATGATCGAAGTCTAAGAGACGCTTGTTGATTAGTTTCGTGTTTGGCTCCTACCATGACATATTTTGTACGTCCAAGAACTTTCATTTCTTTTTTCAGCTTCATGGCCATCTTTAAAGATTGTCTAAAACGTACTGGAATATATGTTGAATTGCGCGATCCACTAAGATAAAACGTACCATTTAGTAAAAATTCACCATTGAGTAAAATGGGAATGTGATCAAAAAAGCCCACTCTGCTGCGCAGTGTGAGCCTGTTATGATAGTCTTTAATTTCTTTTACATCCGTATGATGAACGCTTGTGAATTTGTAAGCCAAATGAGCCGGCTTCAAGTTTTCAAGCGTCTCTACAATGTATCTGGTGTTCTGCAGGTCATCCAAATTAACACGAAGGGAGAAATGATAGCGGCCAGTTGTTAGACGAACCACTGCGCTAGGATTCTTCAAGAACCGGTTGACTGCCCTCTCTAAAGAAGCATAAGTGATCGGTGGAATGTTGGACATGAGATTCAAAATACGTGCCCTGCGCAGCTCAATTGAATCACCTGACTCCCGCTGCACTTTCAGCATCCTTTCCCATCGATTAAGCCCCCACGTGGCAGTGAGCGGAAACAGTTGATCAGTCATATCAAAAATAGAATCATCTAGCCTTTCCATCTCTGGAGCCTCTGATTTCATTAATTCATCAAATTCAGTGATCTCCGTTAGATAGGAAGGTAGATAGGCTTTCATTTCGTCAAGCTTGCTCAATAACGTTCACCTGCCCTAGACGCGGAATCTCAATGTCCTGAAGCGGTAAGTTTTTTGCCTCACCGTTGATCAATACATCCGCATAATCAGACACACTATCCGCATGATACAAAATGTCATTGATCGCTGACATTCTGATCACATTTTCTTCAAAGGCAAGTGATTTTAGAAGCGCTTTGACCTTCTCTTCAATTTCCTCTTGTGCATCCTCAATGGAGTAATCCATTTTAAGCTCCACAGATACGGACACCTCAACATCTTTCCACTTGGCGCTTTCAATAGTGGCAGTAGCCCCGATCGGTGCTTGCCCTTCTCCTTCTCCTGGAACCGGATCAATGTACTCTTTGACCTTATTGACGAGCAGATCCGTCGCAACATCAAAATTCCCATCTGTGATGACAACTTTTACTGTGCCTTCCCCGTTCCAAAGCGGGAACACCTTCGCCCTGCCAACTCCTTCAACTTCTTCAGCCCACTTTTTATAGTGAGCTTTGTTGGCACTGACAGCTTCACGTCTTGCTCTCATTAAGTATCGTTCATACAGAGCTTCATCGTCTTCTTCCTCTTGACCTGGTATCTTCAATTCTTCAAAGATGACAGACTCTAGTCCTGGTATGTTATCAAGTGATAGAAGCGGCAGTTCTGCAAAATTCCCATTGCCTACAGCACCAGTCGTTTCACACTTCAAAGTGCCGTCAGATTGATATTGAAAGTACAGATTGTCGATATAGAATCTTGATCCCGTTGGTATTCTGATAGTTTCAGGTGTCACCTCAACAGACCATACAGCACTTGTGGCCGCTTTACGAGTGATCCCCACTTCAGCGGCTCGTCGATCTAAAAATTCTCCCTGCGCTGTATCCGCAAAAACAAGATCGAATACTTGGTCAAGCCATATATAAGATTGAGCAAGTTCGGCAGCTGCAGGAGCCAACGCATTCCATATGACGCTGTTTTCACGTTTATCAATATCATCGGGTATACGTTCCAACATGCGTTCCATGATGGCTTCATAAGACTGTTCTTCAAACATCTTCGCCAATCACCTCCTCGATCTCCAAGGTTCCTTCATCTGTCACAACATTGAAGACCACTTTAAAAGTTGCCCCTTCTTTCGTAATCTCGAAATCTTGCACACTTTCAATTCTCTCATCAACAAGAAGTGCTTCTTCTATTAGACGCGGAATCTCCATCTCCTTGTATTCGTCCGTTGATTCTTCATCAGACACAGCTTCTTGAACCTCACATCCTACGTCATGGCTATAAACGGCATGCGAATATCGTTCCGTTCGCAAAGCCATATAGACGAATTGGCGAATGGCATCAAGACCATTAATCTTTTCATTAGTTAATCGACCAGTTGTGAAGTCAATACGATAGGTGGTCGAAGGTTCAATAATATCCTCTTCATCCTCCTCGAAATCTTCAATTTCTTCTTCTGGAGAGAGTGCCATCATGAACCACCTCCTACTACTTTATCTAAGATGTAAAACGTCTGGCCGCCTGTCATCGCAAGGACCATGACACTATCGCCTTCTTCTAGCTCATCATCTTCTCCCTCGTCCAATCGAGCAGGCCATATAAGCAGATCCTCCGGAATGATAAGTTTGTCATTCTCATTGAGTCGAACACTAAGAGGGGAAACAGACACCACATCACCAAGTATCAATTCCATTGGCGATTGTGCATCAACCGCATTGACAGCCAATCGCTTAATTGCATCGCTTAGTTTCATGACTGATTCCCCGTTGGGATTGTATTCTTTTCAACGACATCGATCGTCATGGTGTGTTTAACTCCTTTGAATTCATGGCTGTCCTGGTCGATCCAGTACGTTTTTTTGATACCGATATCAGGAATGATGATGCGTATTGGCATGCCGCTTTGTAATCCAGGAATACCTAGAGCTTGGATACTTTTGAGTTCTTTTTTCACGCCCTTTTTCTGTGAGAGACGAACATCAGCCCTCTTTTGCAGCTGTGCTTGGTTGATCTCCCCTGAAACTCTTTCAACGTGCTGCAGGATGCCGTATTTGCTTCTAGCAGCACTATCATTCGCCACAGCCAGCATCTCAATCTCTTTCTTTTGCGTGACAGTTTTCGGCTTCGTAGGTTTGGTCGTTTTCTTATCTTTTTCTTTATCTTTGTCAGTAGTCTTAGATTTCTTTTTTTCCTTCTTCAGCACCTTAATTTTTTCCACATGTGTCGCTCTCATCTTCACACGTGTGGCTGTTTCCTCAATCGAGGTGCTGTACTGATAATCAATGAGATTCACGCCTGATTCAATGACCCATACTTCGGACGGATCAGGCCAAGCTCTCAGCCCCATCTTGCCTTTAGCAGAATAGATTTGATAGTTACGTCCTGTTTGCTTCTTTGTTTCCCTTAGAGCCTGCAAGATGATGTCATAAAGGCTTGTATCGTTTTTGAATACAAGCGATTTAATGACATGGCCAGTGTTAGCGATTGACGTCATCGGGATCTGAAAATCTTGACCAAGCCGCTTCATTATCTGATCAGCCCGCTTGTTTGCAAAGACATATACATCCTGGTTCTTCACCAAATACTGAAGCATGTCATAAGCGGTAAAAGTGAGCTTTTCGTCCTTCGGTGTTCTTGCAAACACTGTTCCTCTGAAAAGTTCTTTTCCCTTCCACTTGAAAAGAACAGTGTCACCCTCTTTGATGCTGTAATATTTTTGACTGCCTTGCTTTGTAATAATATTTGCCTGAATAGAGCGGGGGGCCTGATACCTTTGCCCCCGAAGTGTCACGCTCTCTGTCACAAGCTCGTACATGGTGCCGCTTCTGATGGCAAAAAGCTCAATCAAAGTCAGCCCCCCTATTGTGGTATTTTTAATTTTTGACCAGGGAAAATCCAATGCCCTGGTTGTCTAATATTGCGTCTACTTCGTTTGATCATAGCGGCTTTATTCGCATTCCAAATGCGGCGCCATTTTGTACTATCACCATAGAAACGACCAGAAATATCCCACAAGGTATCACCCTTTTTAACGGTGTATACTTTTGGTGCGCCTTTTGAGCTGCGCTTTTTGCTGCTCTTTTTGGCTTTCCGTTTAATTTTTCTAGGTGAAGCCGTTTTGTATTCCTTCAGCTGCAGCGTGAATTCACGATCACCGACGTCATACGTACCTTCATTGTGATTGAAGCTTTCAATGCTGCACTGCATATTGATTTTGGTCCCTGTGACAATAAAGCGTACAGGCTTCTTTGAACGCATCATTCGTTCAATTTTCGCAATCGCATTCTCTGGTGATGGAATGCTTTTATATTCAGCGATCGGTGTATACTTCTTCGGAAAAAAGGCTGTAAATGAAATTTGACGAGCCCCTGGTACATCCAAGAATGTGAGCTCGCCAAATTTTGATACTTTGATAGATTCATTTTGTACGTTGTTGTTCAGTTCAAGTTTTTCAGGAAGAACAGGGAATCGCAGTTTGTCCTTCCCTTGCGAAATCCACAATTGATATTTTGATTTAGCCATCGATCACGACTCCCTTCGTTCCTGTGTTGATCTCTACTTCTAGTTCTTCGACTAATGATCGCTTGATTTTTTCAACCAATGAATCTTCATCATGGCCGTTATGGAAGTGCTGATCGCCATTAAAATTAATGATGACCTGTTTTGATCCACTAGAAGCAGCCGGCGCATTCGATGTGCCAGCTGTTACTGTTTGCACCTGACCTTGTGAAAGCTCGGATGATGTAGCATTGGCCGGATCGTATACGTCCATTCCTAAAGCCTGTGCAGCTTGCGCCAACAAGTAGCGGCCACGAATCCCACGCTCTTCAGGAATAATCCATTCACGCTTGTTTCCTTCACCGACTCTAGCTATCTGTTCCTGCGTGATTAGACCACCGTTTGCATAGCCTTTATATGGTCCACCGTTTCTGATACTTCTAAGACCAGGCGTATTATAGACACTTCCATATCTCCCTTTGATGTAGTTGATAGCAGCTGCAGCATTATGGATCGGGTTCCAGATGTCGTTCATGCCGCTTGCCTTATTAGAATTAAAGGTCGGATCAATGGTCTGCATCAATCCTTTAGACGGCGTTCCTCTTTTGGCGTTTGAATCCCATAGGTTGATCGCTTTCGGGTTTCCACGTGACTCATTCTGTGCGATCGTCATCAAACCAGGTAGCCAGCTCATTGATGTGCCGGTTGCCATTAGAGCAGCCATGAGCCATTGTTGAACACTCAGGTTAGATGCACCCATGCCACTAAATGCAGCGATTAAGGAACCGGCTTGATTCTCTGCGAATTTCTTCACATCAACTGAATCAAGACCTTTGACGACACCGATTGATGCGAATTTTCCAAGACTCATCATGACACGTGAAGGAGAATGAATGTCTAATTCTTCGCGGAAGGCTTGTTCCACTTTCTTGGCCATGTCCTTGGCTGCTTGTGTCACTTCACTTCCTTTTGACCTCATGCCGCTGTTAAATGCGTCAATTAACCCAGCTCCCCAGGTAGGAGACTCTTGGCGAGCGGATAAGAAAGGTTGTCTTACATTTTGATCTAAGAACTGACCTGTGCCAGTTGGTGTCATGTTTTGACCTGCCGCAAAGCCGGTGACAGTTTGTGCTCCATACTGCGGAGTCGCTGCCTGAATTTGAGTAAATGGCTGCTTAATATTAGCTTGTTTCCACTGTTCAAGTGAAACGACTTTGCTGTTTAACCCTTTTTCAAAGTCAGTGCTAAACTGTTCCCCGTATTTTGATGCGTTGGCCGCGTCTCCAATTGATACCGATCCACTTGTAGAAGTAGAAACTGATGAAGCAGCTGCCGGTCTCATTGGAGACGATGAGCTTGCTGGAGAGGTTGGTGATGCACCGCTTGGCACAACAGACATTCCAAGGTGAGAAGCAGCCTGAGCAAGTAGCATCTTCCCTCGACCTTTGTTGTTTTCAGTCGGGATGACATACTCCTTGCCCGCCTCGCCGATCCATGAAAGTGTCGGCTTTGTGATATAACCACCGGTGGCGTTATTTGCTGCTTTCTCTTTCTTTTTCAGTCCTGTTTTTTCTTCTCCTTTTTTCTCAAAGATATGAAATGCCTTCCCACTAAATTCTTTAACTTTACCGACAACATTTCCAACAATGTCAAATAAGCCTTTCCATGTGCTTGTTAACTTTTCTGCATGATCTTTTAACGGGTTGAAAACATATTTTTCAAACCATCCACTTACTGTTTCCCATATACCCTTGATCGTTTTCCATGCTTCATCAAATTTTTCCCACACGAAGGTAATCGCTGGCTCCGCATACTTTTTATATGGTTGCCACACATACTCATCAAACCATGCTGCGAGCACCACCCATGATGTTTTAATCCGGTTCCATGTAGTGTTAAACAGGTTCCAAATAAACATGATTGCTGGCAAAGCATATGTTATAAACGGCTGCCAAACGAAAGTATCAAACCATACCGCAAATGCGCCCCATACGATTTGAACCCAATTCCAGAATTCGGTCAACTTAGTCCACACCCAGACAATGGCTTCAATTGCCACTGATCCAAATGGTTCCCAGACGTAAGTCATGAACCATGCTGAGAAAACGGACCATGTGATTTGTATCCAGTTCCATAATTCGGTGATCTTGTTCCAGACAAGGGTGATCGCAGCCACCGCAACTTGTCCGTACGGAGTCCATACATTGTCCATGAACCATGTTGATGCAGCTCCCCATACTGTACTAATCAATTCCCATCCCACGACAAAAACACCAACTACAAAGTTGATGATTGGAACTGCAAAGTTATAAATCGGCAGCCAGACGTTATTCATAAACCAGGAAGAAAGCTGACCCCATTTCTCTGTGATCCATGTCCACGTATCTTCGAAGAACGTTGTGATAGGTGTTAGAACATTATCATTGAACCAACCCGAAACGGTGGACCATGTGTCTTTAATCCACTGAACTGCATTCTCTGCACCTTTGACAATTTCATCCCATTTCTTTTGGATGGTTCCGTTGTCAAACATCTTTCCTATCCAATTGCCGAGATCACCGCCAAAGATGCTTCCTAATACTCCACCGATAGCTGTTCCGATACCAGGGGCGATCATTGTTCCGATTGCCGCTCCACCGATACCGCCACCTAGATTCCCGACAAATCCACCGATCTTCTCGCCTTTATTGTCATTATTCATGCCTAGCAGTTCTGTACCTGCTATTGCTGTACCGAGAATAGGGATACGTTTTCCGATGCTCTTTGCACCTTTACCGACTTTACCTAACAATCCACCGCCACGCCCTTGGTTTGGCGTTGTTGGTCGTACCGGCTCACCTCTATTGATCCAAGGCTGACGATATTCAGGAGTTCGTGGGTTCCTCGGCGGTCGCCCTGCTCCTCCAGCTCCACCGATCGTTCCTGCTCCCATCCCGCCTCTTAAACCTTTGCCCCATTTATAGACAGCAAAGGCTCCTGACAAAATGGATTTGAGCGGCTTTAATAAAGTGGCCACTTTTCCGAGGAATGCGAGCGCGAATGCATTGGCAATCAAAGCACCAGCAATTGATCCTTCTCCAGTAAGGGCATTCCAATTGATCTCACCAATCTTCTTGGCGATCCGAATGCCTAATTGTGCAGGATCAAGGGCTTCTAAAAATGATTCTATGAAAATACGCCCTGCTTTGGCTCCTGCATCAGTGAAACTGTCCTCGGATGATTTGTCATCAATACCAAGTAGACCGTTGATCACACCGTTTATGATGCCACCGTAAGTCTTCCCGACATTCTCGGCCATTTTGAAAAGACCAGGCTTTCCTGTCTTTTCCCACCATTGGCCAAAAACGTCTTTCGTATTATCCAGGACGAGCTTCCACCGAGTTTCAAAGTCCATTTTTCTGTATTTTTCTAGCTGTTCAAAGTGCTTCTTCAGCTTAGGGTTGTCTTTAAACTTGACCTTCAGTTCTTGTGTCTGCTTTTTGGTTAATTTCTCACCAGGAAACAAGATTTTGAACTGATCACCAATAAATCCGAATACGCTTTTGGTCGGATCAAGGAAACTGTTAGCAAATTTCTTACCCGCCTTTTCAGCTTTATTGGAAAGGTCGGTCAGCACAAAGGAGTATTCCCCACGCCACGTTCTAAATGCTTCTAGCGCAGGTTGGAACGCAGCTGCAAGTCCTTTACCCCAAGGCATCAAAATAGAGTTGTTGATGAATGATTTGACACCGAGGAATAAGTTGGCCAGGTTGTCGGACATTTTGATCATCATGTCGTTGTATTTGCCGAATTCCTTCGTGACTTCTGGCCAAGTCTTAGAGATGTCTTTTCCGCTCTTTGCAAGATTCTCGAGTTTACCCCTGGCATCACCAGAGATCGCCCCCATTTCTTGCAGAGCTGCCGTTGCGTCACCGATAGGACGCCCCGATTTAATGCCGTCATATAAACGCCCCATCCATAGCGCAACTTCGGAAAATGGCCGTTGAACACCTGCGGCAACGTCCCCAACTAGCTTCATACCTTCAGTCGTAGAAAGGGCATTGCCCGTAAACACTTGAAGAACTCGACTTGACTCGAAAATTTCATCACGAGTAAATGGCGTTTGACCAGCAAAGGCTGTCAGCTCGTCCAGACGTGCATCTGCTTTTCCTCTGCTGCCGAGCAGTGTTTCAAAAGCCGTGGTCATGTTCTGTCGATCCGCTACCATTTTGAGCGGCACGACAATACCACCTGTTGCACCGGCACCGACTCCAAGCAAACCAAGCGTACTGGTGACGGCTGACACGATCCCTCTCAATGGCTTTGTGATAAGATCAAGGACCTTAATTGTGGTTGTGTATGTCCGTCCCAAATGGGTATTCGCAAATGAGACAGCCCCACGTACTGGAGCGGTAAAACGATCAATCGCATTAATCGCCACCCTGTATTCAGACCCTAACGTGTTCCGAGTATAAGACGCTATACGGCTGACTGTACGCCGTACCATATCAACGGCTCTAATGGTGTAGCTGTAGCCTCGACCAAGTTGACGTGCTGCATATGATGCAATACGTCTGATCCCTGCGGTCGCACGATCATTTACGGTTATGGCAAACCGCTCTACTTTGCCGAATTTCCGATCGATGTAACGACGAAGCCTAACAAGCCCTGGTGTTGCCTGATCCTTAATACGCATCAGCACACTATGAGTACGCGGCATCTTACGTTGTATGAAACCATTGAACTTTTTCAATGCTTTTGTGGCCAGATCATTGACATCAAGAGTCAGCTGATAAGTTCGCGCAAGATCACGCAATACGAAACGCTGCACACGTCTTAATGCGATTGTGGCATTGTCTCGTACTCTCAATGTGATTGGCCGCTCTGATCTGCGGCGCAATCTATCAAGCCGTTCCATATCTCCTCTGATCAAACGCAATTTACGCGTGATCCGGTCTTGTAAATCAAACCGAGCGGTTAAACGAGCCATGTCTTATCCCCCTTTCTTTGATTCTTTTTCTAACACTTCAAGTTTGTGGGCTATCAACCCAAATAAAAAGGCCTTGAATTGCCTTGGCGCTTCATAGACCTCTAAGAGTTCAGACGGGGAGTAATGAAGCTCATGCATGCAGTAATAAAGATACACAGCCTCTTTGTTCCCGTCTTTTATTAGTTTTTTGCTTCTGTTTCAAGGTCCTCAATTTCATCTTCAAACCCGTTGACCTCAATGGCTTTGTTTAACCAGTTCGCATATTCACCACCGACAGACAGGACACGCTTTGCCACTTCGACCGGATCTTGTGTGCCGTATGCCTCACGCAATTCCTTTGATTTGAAATCCGGATAGATAGTAGATTCAACCGCAATACGTGCATAGAAACGTTGAGAATCCAAGTCTTTTACACGTCCACGACCTTTAACATTTTTGAAAGTCGTGTTTTCTTTCTCCAGTTCATCGATGCGCTCTGTTGTGATCGCTTTGAATACGAATGGAATCACTTTCCCTTCTTTATCGACGAAACGTTTTGAAATGATTGATTTGACCTCTTCCGCTTCTGTTGTTTGTCCTGGCATGAAGAATGAAAGATCATATACGTTGTTTGTTTGTTTTTCGCTCATGTTTAAAAACTCCCTTTGATTTGTTTTTTTGAATACAAAAAAGCACATCCATTTTTCGAATGTGCTTTCCAATCTTTTCATGTATAATAGACATCGTACAATTGAACGGCTTACTCAAGGGTGGTCTGGCTCATCCCCGTTAGAAAGGGGGTGATGCTTATGTCAACGTTTCAAGCGATTTCGCTCATGCTTTTATTTGGGATGTTTATCCTTGCATTGTTGACTTACGTAAAGAAAAAATAGACCTCCCTTGAGCTCTGGACAAGTTAAAGGGTAGAGTCTATTTTCAAAATACTTTATCTAGCTTTCGGATTAAGCCAGCCCCTTGAAGGGCCTCATTGTACATTGCCGGGATGTTAGCGCATCCTGGCTTCTTTTTATTTTATGCAAATCGCTTTGCATGTAAACATAATTTTGTGTGTCATTGAATGCAATGTGCATTACAAATGCATTCATTTTTCATTACAATTGCATTATAGCATATTCGGTTTTTATTTAGCTAATTAATTAGCTAATTCCCTCCACATTTCTTAGAAAGAATCCTTCAGCTTCTCAGGAAGATCAAAGTCCTCAAACGTGAAAGGAACCTCTTCTTCCAGTGCTTCTGAATCCACATCAAGCCCCGCGATCTTTGCAGAATCAAAGTTCACATCAAACAATGTGACACGCTCGGTGCCGCGGCCGGATGATTTGTCATCCAGTACAGCTTGAATAGTGAAATACGGATCTTGTCCCTTCTTCACGTAATTTAACATCAACTGTACGAAACGTGATGTGACTTTATAGAAAGTCGCTGTGCCAGTACCATTCGCACCGGTTGTCTTGTGACCGGTCATACGACGGCCCATAACGTTAACTTCTGATTTATTCTTCTCTACGTTTGCTTCAAACGTTTTGATGAACGCCAATTCCTCACCATCGAGGAATAAGCGTCCTTCCTTACCTGAAATGGTATTCTGCGCTTTAAAAGCCATCTTATTTCACCTCTACATTGAAATAGAATTTTTCAGCTGCATCAACAGGTTGAACAGCTAGATCAATCAAGAAACCGTCACGATCTTCATTCAAAGCGATCGTAATATCTGTTTCAGAATCAAAGCCAGTGATTCCAGATCCATCTTGGAGCTGCGTGAGATATTGCGTGATGAGTGTTTTCACCAGCTGCAGCCCATCATCAGATGCCGGAATGTCATTCCCGTTGGCTTTGCGTAATTTAATCAGATTCTTCAATTCACGAGTGAGATCGTTGTTGATCGCATCGAGCACTCGGACGATCTTGTTTTTCCCGAATGTCTTGTTCTTCTCGGTTGTGTAGCTTGTCAGAGAGTTGATATCTTTCTCGACGCTCACTGTCCGATCACGCGCATCAAACGTGAACAAGAATTCGCCTTGTGACAAGCGGTATTCAACTTGATCATTATCAAGACGCTCTAATGTATCCACAGCACCTTCATATTCAACAAATGTCAGTGACTGATTGAAGTTGGCTCCTGCAGATGCACCGGCCACCCATGCAGTTGCTTTGGCTGGCGTGATCTCTGTACCGTCTTCTAGCAGCACACCGCTTGTGACATTGATAATTCCTTCGTGATCAGCTGCGTAGTTTGGCAATACGCCTTGTATCTTCCGACCTTGATCATCACGCAAACGCTTGACGAAGGCCACAAATGTCGCTTTTAACTGCTCACTAGTGTTATTAGGCAGCGCGATCACGTCAAAGTATTCTGTTTCAGCTGCTTCAAGGAATGCTGTGTAATCTGCCACGCTTGGCACACCGTTTTTCCCACCGCTCAGTGTTACACCAGCAGTGATTGTCACTTCACCTTCACCAGAGAATGAAACATATTTGTTTTGCTTCAGCTCTTTGACATCAGTGACAACCTGCTTATCAACAATGTCTGTACCAACGTAAGTCACCACATCACGCTTGGAGCTGTCCAATACGTTTTCAGTGACTTGGATCGTGACCTCATTACCTTTCTGTCCGCCATAATTGGCA
Source organism: Bacillus sp. FSL R5-0712 (assembly GCF_038593285.1). Taxonomy (NCBI): domain Bacteria; kingdom Bacillati; phylum Bacillota; class Bacilli; order Caryophanales; family Bacillaceae; genus Bacillus; species Bacillus sp. FSL R5-0712. Next base: position 2,853,888 of record NZ_CP151981.1, read on the forward strand.
AGAACGTTGAAATTCTCGCTGATCTGAGCCTTTGCAGGTTCACCCTCATTCAAGCGATATAAAAGAACCGTCTGTGCTTTTTTCTTCGCTTCTCGGAAAAGAAGCAGTGATTTGTCATCGATGTTTAACCCGACTTTTTTATTTAAGTCCTCGATGCCTGAGATAGAGATGAACGTCTTAGGCTCTCCCCAACTCATCGTGATTGGAAGCGCAACGGTGCCGCGATCGCCTAAAGTAATTCGCTGCTGTGCTGTGGTTTTGAAATTGAAGTAGATACCAGGACGCTTTTTCTCTGTACCTGGTGTAAAAGTACCTCCATTCATGCTTAAACCTCCTTAGACAAAAAAGCATCAATCTGCTTCTTTGCTTCTGTTTTTGTAATTGGTTGATCTTTGATATAAAAAAGAGCACCTTCAAGAATTTCTGGCTTTACGCCAAAAAGATCCTTACTGTGCTCCTTTAAGGCTTCAAATGAGAACCCCGGTTCCTTTGGAACAACTGGTGTCACTTTCTCTTCTTTCACCGGCTCGCTTTTATTCTTGGCCACTTTTTATCACCCCATCTGAAAAATTTATGTCGTCTAGGCTTGGCTGCTCATCTCGGTTGTACCAATAAGCACTATCCCATGTGAGGACAATCGTTGCCACACCTTGATCTGCAATCCTAGTTTCTGCTCTTTTAATGCGGACATAATCATCAAGCGGTCCACCGTCTTCAGCAACCATTTGAATGATATTCCGATCCGCTGATAAGGCATCCACAATCGATTCAGCTGCATCATGAGCTTGTCCAGAATCCTTGTGAAACACTTTAATATGCAGCGTGTAGGTTTTAAGAAACGTTGAAACAGTATCGTTTCTTGTATTGACCCACGCTGCTGGAAAGTACATCGATGGGATTTGAAACTGTTCAGGAATCTCTTTTTCATATACTTTCACCGGAAACCGCTTGTAACAATAATTCATGATGGCGCCGACTTCTTGATTCATCTAATCACCGCCCAAATTGTTCATCGATCCATTGCTGCAGCTTGCGTTCCAATGAATGTTCAAACATCTGTTCAAAAATTGAAAATGCATTATCCCAATAGCCGCTCCCCTCAACCCATTGAAATTTCAGGAGCATTCCTGTTTCAGCGTTTGGATCGTATTCAAACCGATCACCAACCCACCTGCCAGGAACCCAACGTCTGTCCTGATTCTTGGAAGGATCAATGGTAAAGTAACCATCGTTTGTGTACGATGCGTATTCTAGGTTTGTCCCTACATCCAAGGTCAGACTGCCGCTACTCATCGAAAAGACGTTTTCTTGGTCGCCTTTTTGGAATGAGTTGAGCAAGCGGCGAGCATCAACCGTTTTTGTACGGATAACTTCATCTTGAACGATGTCTAGGAACTTGTAACCCATTCCTTCAAGCCACTCTTCATATTCTGCTTGCAAGCCACCATTAACAGCTGCATTCAAATCCTCTATGAACTGGTCTAAACCATCAATTCTCAAAGGCTTTCACTCCTCATCGCTACCACCTCAATATGATGGTTTTTGATCCGTCTGGGCTTTTGCAGTTTCAATGTCACACCTTCCCATACCACTTTATCGTTCAGGCGGACATCGGTATTACTAGGAAAATGAACAAGGTACGATTGATGAATGGTTGCGTTTGGCTCCTGCTGTGTGATGGATTGGTTTTTCTCCGTAAAATAACATGGCTGCGCAACTTGATCAGGCTCATCAGGATATGAAAAGACCGGCTGCGCATCGTGGACAGGTATTCCATAGTGATTGCCTGTTTTTTGCTCTTCCTGCAGGTGATATATATCGCATCGATCCGTTAATAATGATTGATAGCTCATAGCGATCTCAACCTTAATTTGATGCTGCCTGGATCTTCTGGCGCTTCTCCTGGCTCAATGAAATCTATCAACAGGTTATACACATCTGGCTTTGAAACGGCGTTACCATCTGCCAACGTGTATGAATAGTCGCCAATCTTTTCTGACTTGTACCCTTTGATGATTGATTCATCCCCGTTGATCAGTGCGAAGAACTGCGCCATTTTAATCAATGCGATCTTCGCCTTTTCAGGAAGTGGCTGATATTTTTCACTTGTGAAATCATGACCTACGATCTTAAATACCTCAGCTTCAGCTTCGATGATGTCACTTTCCAATAGTTCATCCGAGCGGTTTTTCACACTCTCGAATACGGTATATGCCCTAACATCTTCAGGAGAGATCAGCATGAGCCTTACTCTCCTGCTTTTTCTTGATGCTCGAGGATATAGGCAATTCTTTCACTCTTATCTTTGAGTTGAGACGGATCGCCGCCAAGATCAATAACAATGGCTTCTTGTTCAGTTTTGTTCATGCCCTTCAGTTCTGATTCAGTGTAGATTTTTTGTTCTTGTTGCGGTTCTTCTTCGGCCTCTTTTGGTTCTTCCTCTTCCGATGGCTTTTCTTTTGTTTGATCATCCGTTTTTGGATCATCAACAGGAGCTTTCACTTCCTTACAAGAAAAAAAATCATTGCCATTGAGATATTGAAAGACCTTTTTCTCAATCTCTTTTTCCTGATTTAAAAGAAAGACATGACCCATTACAGAGTATGTCTTTCCCTTGATCAATTCAGCTGTATACATATTGATCACTCCTTGACCTTAATGATCTTAGCAACAGCATCCTCTTCCTCAAATTTGCTGTCGAGCTTCGCAGTAAGGACGATAATGAACTTACGATTACGGATGTCTTTATCAACCTCAATACGGATATTACGAGAGAAGCCCAAGATGATGTTTTTTGGATGAGTCAATAAAATGTCTGAAACATCTGTGCCGTCCTCTCCCATTTCATATGGCTGCATGTTTGCAATACCTTTGACCGGCACACCGAATGCAGAGGACAGCCCGCCTTGTACAGCTGCATCTCCGAGACTTGTCTGACGCTCCGCTACTTTGTCTTTCCATTCAACTTCTTGTCCTGGAGACGTATAGAAACGGAACTCTTGTGGAATACGCAAATATTTAGATGGAACAGCTTTGTATCCTTGTTTGAATACTTGGCGTGTAAGTGGTTCACCAGCAACATCTACGATATGGGATTCCGCTTGTTTGCGGATACCATCAAGTTGAGCAAGGTAAGTATCCTCAGATTTTGTATCACCATTTAGGATCAATTCTTCAATATCAACGGCTGCACGCTCAGCAAGCATTTGCATGATCGTGTTCTGTAAATTATCGCCCTCGATGTTATTTTCAAGTGTGTCATACGTAATATTCACTTCTGCGATGACTTCTTTTGCATTAAGCTCCACAGTGCTTGTTGTTGGTGCAACTCGATCACTTGCTGGAACTGCTTTTCCTTCCACACCAGGACGCAGAATGCGCTGACCAAAACCGATTTTTTCGATTTTTTGTGCATCGCTATCCATCGGAATGACACGTGCATCTTGTAGCAGTGTTGGTGCATTTTGCACCATACGAATAAATGTGCTAGATTGGGTTGGATTCATTAAACCGCCTGTTTTTAACGTCCCAAGCGTCACTTCCGCTTTGTTAATTACCTCTTGATTTCTCACTCTAGTTCCTCCTTTTTCTCAGCTTAAAGCAAGCCGCCCCATACCGTTTCAGATTTTTGTAAGTCTTGTTGTTGATCTCCTACTCCATTACCTTGCGGACGTGCTTTTTCAAGGGCTTCGACTCTTTCAACAACTGGAGCCAGTGCCTTTTCTACAGCTGCGGCCATTTCTTTTGCGACCTCTTCATCAATTTGTTTTTCTTGCGGATCAGTTTGCTGCTCGCCTTCTCCTTTTTCAATGTCTTCCAGTCGTTTTACTACTGGTGCAATTGTTTCATCTAGCATCTTTTGCAGATCTTCTTTGTTCACTTCTTCTTCCTCCTTCTCTTCCGCTTGACTCAACAGATTGTCGATAGCGGCTCTGGCATTTTTCAATTCAGTTAAGTTAGCAGCTGAAAACTTCCGGCCAGCTTTTGCGACTTCTTCAGGTGGATCAGTTTGGATCCCCGCTAAGTCATCAGTAAGCAAAATCTCTTGTGTGATTTCCACAAAATCTTGCAATGCTGCCCTCACCTTTTCAGGATCAGTCTCCAAGTCTTCATCGTCGTAAGAATCCCATTTATACAAAACGGAATTCAGTGCATCTTGCGCCGCCCAAAATTCACGACGCATGCGGCCTTTGTCGTATCGGTTTTTTACTTCTCCTTTTGATAAAAGGAAGTTTTTGAGCAAAGAAAAAAGCCCCTTCTCTTCAGAAGCTGGCTTGTGATCCTCTTGTTTTCCTATATCCGCTGTTCCGGCCATTGAGTATCCGGTGATCTCACCCTTTTGAATCTGTTCCCAGATTTCATCAGATGCTTTTGTCACAAGGACCCACGATCCTTTCTTTATAACTTCATCGCCCATTTCAAAGTCGGAAGGAGCGATATAAGATTCAACGACTTCTCCGACACCGCCTTGGAAATCATGCTGCTTGTCGATCTCACGTGCATCCTTCAGGAACCCATGAGCGGCTTTCTCAATTTCTTCTGGTTTCATGTAATCCCCATGTGCATCAGCTACGTTTGGTTCGTATACAATACCGTACACAAGACGCTGCGCATCATCAGCCTTCGCAATGACCTTGATTTCTTTTTGAAAGTCTGGCTGCTTTTCTGATTTCATAAAAAAGAACTGCTTTTGATTAGCAGCCTTGTCTACGTATGAAACGTGTGTAATTTTTGCATTTATCAATTCGCGTGGCAATTCATTCACCTCCTTTCAGAGTATTTCTAATTGTAGGGAGATAACCTCACTTGCATCTAAAAACTTAATAGCTTGTGATTCAGATATTTGATCATAATTTGATAATATAGAAAACAATTCATGTAAATGAATAAGTGAATCTCTTGTTTTCAGGTCAATAATTCCATATTCAAAAAGATCATCAGCTAAATCTCGCGAATCGTGATAAGAAACATCAATATTGTGCTTCTCACATAAATCAACTAATCTACTTGTGACGTATCGATATGCTAACACGACGGGGAATCTCGGACCTTTTAAATTAATTTGTTTTCTTATTACATCGAAATCATCTTTCGCTGCTTCCAGGTTTTCCATTTCCAATTCTACGTTTGATGGAACTGAACTAATTGTAAACTCGTTCAATTTTTTATCAATCAATTCAAGTTCGAAATCTTTGTATTTTATCTTTGCTATGTTTTTAATAAGTTCAGTAATTGGTGTCTTCAATATTAGGATTGCAACAAAAATAAATATTGGCCAAATGATCGTGTTAATAATTGATGAAATGAATTCTAAAACATTCATGTATTCCCCTCACTCCCAAAGTAATGAGGATATTATACTATTTCATTCCATGTTTTGTAAGACTCTTCTTCTAATCTCTTCTTTTTCCTCAGCTGATAAGCCGAGAATAACAGGATCAACCACAGGACCAACCGCACAATGACAGTTTACTCGCTCTTTGGGAGAAAGCTTGGTATCTCTCGGAAACATGCATCGCTCTCCGCTGCCTGGTATCTCAAACTCTTCATCAAGCGGGATGATTGTGCCATCCAGCTGCACATGACTTTCTCTCGACTGATTCTTCTTCCCACCGCTGTGCTTCCACTTCTTCCCCGTTACTGCCGGGGATTGGACGTAGGATTCATGTTGAGCGACGGAAGAAGCGGTCAACACCTCTGTAATGGCTGTTACACGTGCGCGTTTCCGGCTGAATTCAGGAAGGTCCTTCAGCTCCAGTTCAATCTCTTGGATAGAGCGACCTTCTTTTATACCCTCTTTCAGCGTTTGTTCAATGGCCGTATGAGTATTCAGCTTCATCAGCTGCGCCAACTCCTGCGACCATGATTCAATCCACTGTTCAGTTTTCTCAGAAAGCACCTTGAATGGAATATCTGCATCGATGGAATGCATGATCTTCTCAGCCAGCTGCGTGACGGTAAGTGTTAGAAAAACAGCAGTTTCTTTTCCGAATAGCTCTGCAAATTCATCTGAAGTGAATAGATCATTATTAAAAAACGCTAGAATTGATTCTAAGGTGTCTGAATCGTCCTTGGATATAAAACCATTCAGAGCATTCAAGAAAGTCCTGCGTTGCAATCTGAGAAGTTTTGCGGTGGTTTTCTCATACTCTTCCACCAAAGAGGGAACGTCCTTCAGTTCAGGGAAATCAGCTACAGCTGCTTCTAGTTCTTCAACCTCATCCGATTCCGCTTTTTGGACAAAGGTATTGATGTTTTTTATCAGCTGATCAATCTTGCTCATTTGCGGATCTCCTCTAGTTCATCCCTAAGGTCTTTAAGGATCGATACCAATTCATTCTGAGAACCTGCTGACTTCTGAAAAACCGTATCAAGCAAGCTAGTGGATGCCTTTGGCTTTGATTCAATTGGTCGGTGATATTCTTCCTCTGGCCATTCTTCTAATGTTTTCCCAAGAATACGACCAGCTAGATCACGTAGGTCGTTTGGTGAAACCGCTCCTGCTTGAATAAAAGGTGTAAGAACCTTTGCAATTTCGAGCGGATCACGAAAGTCAGGACCATTTAATATGAGTCGCACATGCCAGAGATCGAGATCAGGAAGAAAGAGTGTGTTGAGCTTGCCAGTGATGATCATTCTTTCCGGCTGAAATACCTGCTCTTCAGTTGTCTTCCGAGCGGTGTCAGCTGTCGCCTTGTTATAATCCTGTGATTCGCCTGTGTAGATCGGCGGCAGCCGGAAAGAAGAACGTATCTTGTTTCTCGTCTTCTCATCATATTCAAGGAACAGCGCATCCTCCTGAAGAATCTCGGCAAGTGATTTTATATCCACCTTTACATTCGCCGGCTCTTCATCGTTTGATATCTCATCCTTCTTCGGAATCCCTTCCACTTCGAGTAACAGGAATTTATGTGCATTGTCTGAGCCCTCGATGCCGTTCATGTATTCCTGCAGCTGTTCATACGAGGATTCAGAAAGCATTCCATTCTCTACAGTAATTGCAGCCGGCACATGCCGCCCTTGCTTAAAGTACAGATAGTTCAGCTCTTCTGCCTTGCGTGCGCCATACATATTGACGATGTTGCCAATCCAGCGGGGAATTCCATACGTTCCACTGCCGATTTTAAAATGAATTACTTCTGTTGCGCGCAGCGGCTCTGGGGTGGTGTCATCGTATTTACCTGTTTCACAATGTAAAATGCGCGGATCACCGTACTCCTTGAAGAATACTTTTTTAGTGTTGACCTGCTGCACATACTTCCTGAATCTCTTCTTTCGCTTCAATGATTTCACTTGGCCGTTTTCTGTGTATCGGAAATCGACTTCAACGGGATCGCCCAATTTACAGACTCTCAAGTATTGTGCATCCAAATACTCAATGCCTGCAGGCTTCCCTGTACCTTCTCGAAGCACTTCCACAAATCCATTACCTGTTTTCTCTCGGTCTTCGATGACATAACCAAGAACCACTTCGGCTGACTCATCATAGTTCATATATCTGGCGAACTCTTCAAGTTGGGTCCATTCTTTCTCAGCTGCAGCTTTCTTTTCTTTCGGTGCGTTCTCTGCGTTGAAATCGAAAGTATACTCGATTCCTAAGCCGAAACCTAGAATATTCGTTTTATAAGCATCGATGCATTGCTGAAGAATGGTAGAATACTCGGCCATTTGTTTGAGCTCTTTGATATTGTATGGCGGCTCGATCACATCATCAGCATCGTAATTAAATCCATCCTCATAAATCTGCTTAGTGGTTTCAGACACATTGGCCTTCATCACTGTTGCTCTGACCGTTTTCATCAGCGTGACCTCCTTTCTCTGTTCGGGCGTGTCCGCTCTTTTGGTTTTTCTTTCAGATCGGTGACCTCATAATCATCTAGCGCATACCAGATGGCCGATAAGGTGTGGGGATCAATCTTAAACTCGTCTTCTATGATATTGCCATTCTTGTCTGTCTTGTATGTGAGCGGCTGAAGCTCATAGATCGTGTTCTTACATGAGTCGGAACAAATGATTTTCTTAAACCGCTTGATCTTCTTAGTGTACTGCAAGCGTGATCCTTGGAACTTATGAGCGGCCACCATGTTGTATCCCATCTTGCGGAAATATGCGATGGTTTTCGGTTCAGCTGCATCCGCTTTGATCAGCTCTTTTGTTTTGGTAAATTCGATGAGCTCTTGTACAGTTTCATCATCGGTTGTGCCCTTTTGATAATACTCCCAATAGATATATAGATATTTCTTCTCGTGATCGACGGCCAGTCGAATCAAAGCGTTATATGACTCTACGAAACCAAAGTCCATTCCCGCTCTAAGCAAAGGCCGATTGATATTTGAGATGGCCAACATGACATCATCATGCGGCTGCACCTCGAATTGAGGAAGAACACGAATTCCGTTAATGCCAAAATGACCTTTTCGGGCTATGCGATAAAGGTCTGGATCGTATTCCTTTAGTTCGTCCAGCTGCTTAATGTAACTGACCGGAAGGAATAAGTTGTCTTCAGCTGTAGAATGATGATAGTACGTATCGTTGATTGCGATCGTTCGCTCTTTGTATAACTTTTCATCATCTAGGATGAAGCGGTTGTTCTGATCGTCCTTAAAGAAGTGACGGTATGTCCAGTTATCTTGGCCGACAGGGTTCGTTGATAATATCATGTGCAAATCCAAAGTCGGATGACGCAAACGACCGAGCAGCTCCTTGAATCCCTCGTACTTAACCTCGGAACATTCCTCAATCCATATGATCGAGATGTTGTTGATAGACTTCAGCTTGGCAGGCTTGTCCAGACCTTTGAAAATGATCCGGCTGCCGTTATGGAATTTAAGCATGAGCGGTGATGTCCGGCACTGAATAACATGATCGAGTCCAAGATCATTCACGATCTCTTCAAATAAAGAAAACGTGGAATCTCTGTGCGTGTCATAGACTTCACGAATCACAAGAGCGGTTCGCTTTTCATCCAGCAGCTTTAAGATGAGTTTCAGTGCAATGTGATAGCTCTTAGACGAACCGTAACCACCCACTAGGAACTGAAACTTCTGATCCCAATCAAAAAGAAAGTCCTCAAAATGTGGATTGACTTCCTTCTCCATCATTTGAACCATCAGCCATCACCTTTATTCTTCCGCTTAATCGTTATCTGTACTGAGTCATCAACAGGTCGAGCGGTGATCCGCTCCAGCTCTGCTTCTCGTGTTCTATTAGCAAGATCGAGTCCACGAAGTCTCAATTCATATTCAGACATAGTTTTCATTATGTCGACTTTCTGCCTAATGGCTTTATCACGTTGTGCGGTCACACGTGTCAGAGCATCTTCTATGCTCAATATCTTCTCTAGCAGCGGTGAGTCTGTCTCCTCAATTTGGACCACTGCTAGACGTTCATTAGTTATCGGAACAGCTTTAATCAGACCATTTTTATCTGGAGCCTGTACAACGTCTTTCATCTTCCGCATTTGCTGCAAGACTGTCCGCTGCTTATCAGTCAATCCATTCTCGTATTTAGTGATCAAGCGCATCATTCTTGTTTCACGAACGCTCAATAATCGAATTGATAAATCAATTTGGTACAGAGGATCAGTCTCAACTTCAGTAAAAAGCTTCTGTTCCTTTTCATCCATGTACTCAAACATGATCGTTTCATATTCACCGGTCTTGAATGAATTCTTGTTCCCTTTAGGAGCTGCGCCACCCCTATTGCCTTTAGCATTTTGGTTACCAGGTGGCGCTTTACCTCCTTTATTCCCTCTGGCGTTTTTACTCCCTTTCGGAGCGCCAGGACGTTTAGTAACGTTACCATTGGATTTCTCTTTTGGTTTAGTAACGTTACCATTCAATTTCTCATCCCAAGAGTCTTGGTTCTTCCATTTGCGGATAAGCGTTTGAGAACACTCTAATTCTTCAGCAATGTCTTTCAGGAAGCGGGTTCCATTGCTTTCTTTCCACAATTGGAATGCCTGATCTCTTTTAGGATTTCTCGGTCTAGCCATTACATATCACCCACCTCCGAGCTGTTGAATTAAGTTTGAGTTTGTTTTCAAATATCGTCATGCTTCTGTAGATCGATGTCGAGTTCTATGAGCTTCTTCAGATCTTCCACAGTAGACAATTTGATATTTCCTGCTTTAAAGTCTCTGACCCATTGAGAGATTCCAGCTTGAGCGATTTTACGATAGTTTTCTTTTGATTTATCTATACCTTCAGCCTGTTCAGCTTGAAGGATCATAAGCATTTCTTTCTTTTCTTCGTCAGAAAGGGAACGTGTGTTTGTATTATCTATTGTCATTCTCCCTTACCTCCATTACAATAGTGGATGAGAGCGTGATATTTTCCCACAAACGCGGCCGCGTCTTGATCACGCTCTTAGGCAGGGAGGTTCTTTCTGTCTTTGAAGGGAGGGTGTTGTCAGCACCCTCTTTTTTATTTATAAAGAAGAAACCAACTCAGGTTCAATTCCAGTAAATTCAGCGAATCTCTTTTTAATTACATCGCAAAAATAAGGATCAAGCTCCAAAAGAAGGGCCTCTCTGTTCGTTTGTTCACACGTCATCAGAGTTGATCCGCTACCTCCAAAGAAATCTACCACCCGATCACCTTTTTTGCTGCTGTTACTTAATGGGATATTAATAAGATCAAGCGGCTTTTGTGTGGGATGAACATATTTTGTAGTATCACCGCGGGAAACTTCCCAAATTGTTGCTGGTTCTCCTTCTTCAGAGGTATCCGCTCTCCAAACAGTAACTTGTTTTCTATCTCCATACCAATTAGGTGAATAGCCTTTTTTGAATGCATAGAAAACCGGTTCGTGCATGTATTTATATTGCGCCCATCCGAATGTTGGTGAGTTTTTCACCCAGATACACTGCGATCTTATATCAATATCTGCGTGACGCATCTCATTCTCAAAAGCTCGTTGATATGAAGCAGCATGAAAAACATATATAGCTGCCTTTTCGTTCATGATTCTTGAATAATTCAGGAACACTTCTCTTAAAAATAAATCAAACTGACCATCATCCATAGAATCGTTTAATATCGATGCATGGCCATCATCATTTAACTTTTTACTATCACTTTTCACCGCTACATTATAAGGTGGATCAGTTATGACTAGATCTGCTTTATGGCCAGACATCAATCGGTCAACATCCTCTATCTTTGTCGCGTCTCCACACACTAGGGTATGCCGGCCAAGCCGCCAAACATCCCCATACTTTGTTTCAGGTTCTTTTATATTGTCTAGTGCCTCTTGCACATCAAAATTATCTTCCTCAACAATTACGATCTCATTTTCAATAGAAACACTGTCTAATAGATCTTCATATTCTTCTTCAGTAAATCCAATAGTTTCTAGATCAAGATTGTTATCCTTTAGTTCTGTTAGAAGTTTTTCAAGTTTATTTTCATCCCAATGGCCACTGATTTTGTTTAATGCTACGTTCAGAGCCTTTTCATCCTGGTCATTTAAAGAAACTACTGACACTAGAATTTCAGACGGTCTATCTTCCATTAATATTTTGAATCGTTGATGACCTCCAACAAGATGTCCTGTTCTTTCGTTCCAAACTAACGGATCAACGTATCCAAATTTCTTCATGGAATTTTTAAGAGCATCGTACTCAGGATCTCCTGGCTGCAGATCAATTCGGGGATTATATGGTGCAGGGTTAATTTTATGTACGGGGATTGTTTTGATATTCATGATGGCTCTCCTCCAATTAAAAAACACCTTATCTCTAAGGTGTCCGGTACTTATTTAAAACTTCTATTTGGAATTTCATCTAAACATTCTTGTAGTAATCGTTCATATCTAATCAATAATTTGTTCTCTTTTCTATCAACAAAGTTTTGCATGTACCAAATTCCCAAAGTTAAAAAAGAAACATACAAGATCATAAATGTAGGCGCATGTACATTTAATTTTTCAACTATAGTGATACCATGATTCATCATAATTCCAAATAAAAAAGACATGATTGAAAAAAGTGCTGTAATGTAATGCTTATTAGATTTCTTATTCTCTATAATATCTTGAGTCCTACCCAAAAGCATTTGAATCTCTTTTCTATTATGCTGCTTTTTTATTTTCTCTTTAAATGCTATTTGTTGATTAATAGTTGTTTTATGCATCTTTTCCCCAAATTGTTTCAAATAAATCCCGATGTATTTACTCTGTTCAAATGATGTAAATTCGTTGGTTTCGTTAATCTCATTCATAAGAAATCACCTCCTAAACATATATCGGAGGTGATTTGGAAATTTTCAGGTGTTTACTGAATTAGTTCTACTTAACGTAAAATTCGCTAGTGTAGAATGTACCGACAGTTTCAACATGGTTGCCATGTTTGTCGTATCGCTCTACATCCACCTTGAATCGATACGTACCTTTTTTGTTCTCTAGTGATTCCTTGATATCGAATTCATCATACTTTTTCTCTGCTGGGTTAAGCGGGTTAGGTGAATTCGTTTTGATTGTGACCCATTTTCCTTCAACCTTTCTTTGAGGAATAAGGTTTGGCCCACAAATGTAATCATTGTGATTCTGAATCGCAACAACCACAACCTTGTCCTTTCCTAAAGTATGATTCGCCTTTTTCGGATTAGCAGATACACCAAACTTTGATGCCATGCTCATCATCTCCCTTTTTATATTTTTGCGCTCCTATCCCTCACCAAAGCACCTGCAGCCATACACCCAAAAGACGACTGTTCCCATCAAATCATCGTTTCCTCCGGATACGGCCGCCTTGTCTTTGGTACGTTTCGCGTCTCGTTCCCATGATTTCTTCCCACTCCCTTTTCGTAATGGGATCAGCATCGTTCTCCTTCTTTCTATTAGAACCAGGAGCAATGCTTTTAAATTGCTTTAATGTCTCTTTAGAAACAGAATCCCTGATCTTCATTTCACTCGCTCCTTGCCGAATAAGCACCACCTTACGCTATTCGCTTAAATAGATTTTGAAATGATGACTACACTCCGAGAGGATGCCAAGTACAGTCAATCATCAATTAAAATGAAAAACTGTCCTCGATACGGCCGCCGCAGACCAGCTGCTATCCAGGCTCAGAATGTCCCTCTCGTATGGCCACATTCCTCATCACCTTTGTTCCGTATCCAGATACGCCATTGATAAGGGAAAGACGCGTCTCCCAATAAAAAAGCGGACACCAATCAAGGCACTTAGAGTGCTCAATGATCAGCGTCCGCAGGTTCTTCCTTCTGGACAAAATATTCACGTTCGTTTTGCTTGTCTCTATCATACGATGATCCACTTAGGAAAAAAGGTCCCCTTTTTATCCCCCTTTTTGTCGGCTTTTTCTCGGTTTTTTCTCGGCAATGCAAATAAAAAAGTGCCCATAAAGATGGACACTCTAGTTTTAAAAATCATGTTCAAAATCGATGTCATATAAATCAACCCATTCAACAAAATCAGGCATAGTTTTTGTACTTAAAAAGTGTTGAACAATTCTATATGCTTCTTCTCGACTTACATAACTGCATGATGGTACTTTCATTGGTTCTCCACCAACCAAATGCTCTATTGTTTCTATTTCAACATCCTTTTTCAAAGGGACTAAATAATCAGGATGTCTCATGATAAAGAATCCATATGGCTCATCATAAAAGAAAATAAGCCATTCATTTTCTCCTTCTACCTCAAAACAAGAATCTCCACTTCCTTGTTTCCAATAATCCGCTTCTTTTTCAAAGAAAATATTTTTAATAAATTCTTCTCCTGGGTTTTCAATTGGTTCTTCAACTGGTCCATTATATACAATCACGAAATTTCCTCCTTATTTAGTTGCTTTGATAACTAAAGGTTTTTCTAATCCACCACTATAAACTTCTAATTCATCAACCCCCAACCTTTTTAGCAAGGCTGGCATTTCCCCTCTACAAATATTGCAAGTCTTCCTATCTACAAACATAGTTACTTTTTTCGGTAATTGACCTTCCTTTTCAAAAGCTCTAATTAATGAATGAGATTCTGCATGTGTCAATGACTGAGCATGGCCTAAATGTTTAGGGGAACTCTTTTTAGGTGGAACCCATTGTACCTCTTTTAACCACTTTTGTCTTAGCTCCCTTGTTGCTTTTTGAGACTCTTTAGTGATCGTGGAATTCACTCCAAAAAATGTCCTATCGTTAACTTTAACTGCTGCTACCGTATCACCAGAATCAATAGCATAAGGTTTTAATCCTGCTTTTTCCCTGAATCTCTTTATTTCATCATAGCTTTCACTAATTTGTTTATTTGACTTTTGGATAACTCCTGGAGTTTTCTTTATAGTTCCTTTCATACCAAACGGTAAAAGCATTGCAAGCGCAGCATTCATACTTGCTTCCTGCTGTTCTTTCGAGACCTTGTTTCCAAACATGTCTCGGCCTGTAATCGCTTCGCTGAAGCCGTTGGTCGCGGTGAGCCCGTATAAACCTTTTTGGGATGTCTTTAGGGCATCAAAAGATTTTTGTGACGTCTTATAGATGTCGACCGCTCTGACTGCGGCTGACGTGGCTTGGGTGGTTTTATAGACGGCTTTCCCGCCTTTAAAAATGCGTCCTGCCCAGCCGACGATAGGGATATAACCGGCTGCTGCCATGCCACCTGCAGCGACTCGTTGGCCTGCCGTAAGCTCTTCACCTGTGATTGGATCGACGCCCGTAGCTGCACGTTTAGCATCATTCACACCTGTTAGCTCATTGACAATGTTTCCCCCATAGTCAAGGGCTTTTTCATACCAAGAACGGTTGGCGAGCGCTTCTTGTTCCTTTGCGATCTCGCGGGCTTCTTCTTGTTCTTTTTTGATTTTGAGATATTCAGCAGTTTGCTTCTCAATATCGCTTTTCGCCTTGTAGATTTCACTATCTTGAAATGCTTTTTTGTCAAAATTCATAGGTGAAATGGATTTCCCGTCATTCGTGGCATTCATCATTTCTGCGTACAATGCCATTGTAGCTTGCTGCTCCGTCTCTGACAAAGCATATTCATCTTTTAAATTTTGATCAAGCTCTATTAAGTCTTTTACTGTCTTTTTTCGTTCATCTTCCGCATCTTCTATTTTTTCATCAAAGGTTTGGCTATCAAATACCTCCAAAGAAATAAGGTCATCGATATCTTCAAATATGGTTTTGAGTGCCTTTTTTTGATCCTTTACAATGCTTTTGGCATTTTTGATACCCATATGTACAGCGTTGTCTAAAAAGTGCTCTTCTACAAAAGTATCACCGCCAAAGCTCGTATCATCAAGTGTCCCAGACACACCTTCATGAAAAGCTATTTGCTTATCAATGAAGCTGATAAACATGTCCACATTCCCAGCTAGCTCTTTATAAAAGCTTTTTATATTATCGGCACCTTTACCAGTGAAATCATCACCGAGGTTTGCCACACCTTGTAATGCCTTTTTTAAATCTACCATTTGTTCGCGGAGTTCCTGATAGTGTTTCGCTCTTGTATCCATGGCACTTGTTAATGCTTTAGCATCAAGTATCTTCCCCAGAAGAAGTCACTCCCTCCTATTCATTGACAAGGTCAATTTTACCAACACAAAACTTGTCATTAAATAGGAATAAAGATACAAAAAACAGCACTCATATGATTCCGAGTGCTGTTGAAAGATTAAACGTGGCTTGCTTCTTCAATTTGTAATATCGATCTTTCTTTAACCCGAGCTCTTCACACACCTCCAAATCCTTCACCACACGTGATGTCAGGTATTTCATCCGGATGATGTCTTGCTCAATTTCATCTAGGCTGTTTTCAAGAGCTCTTTCTATCTGACGGACCTTCAGTTCATTTAAAACTTCCTGGTTCCTGAGAGAAGGGAAAAGGCCTGTTGCACCATTTGCCTCCTGTTCCTTTCTGTTTTCCTCCTTCACCTTCAGGGCTCTATAGACCTTCAGCTCCTTGATCAGAGCATTCCGGACTTGTTTCTCATCGATCCCTGGCAGTAAACACAATTGTTCAGCTCCCATATTTCACAACCTCCTATAAACAATGAAAGACATAGACCAGAGCAATTTTGCACCGATCTATGTCATATGATTTATTCTTCTATTGGAAAGACTCTGATCTCAAACGCATTCTCCAATGGCAGATAGATAGCTGATTCGTATTTATATTTATCCCCATCTAAATCAGCAATCCCATACTTTGCAACTAAACGAATCAAGTTATCAACCTTTTTAATATCAATCGGTTGAGTAGATATTTCTTTAAAATTGTCATCAACAATTCGTACATTCATCATTTCGTGACCTCCTCGGCATATTCTTGCAGCTGCCTTTCAATAGTTTCTACAGGTACAAGAGGAAAAGCAGTCTTTTCCCACAAGATAAATTCACATCGCTTATCATCAGCGTCAGGGAAATACCTTTTTATTAAGTCATGCCATGTTCTGATTGTCATTTCCGCACCTCGAATGACGGCGTATAGACATGGCCTTTTACGCCTGTCCAGTTTTTGTTTTTGTAAATCGTCATTTTGATACGGTGCGTGCCAGCTGTATGGTTGACGATGTAAAACTCTTTTGCTGGCGTGGCTCTCTTAAATGACCCAACTAGACTAAAGCGCTGATCTTTCCATTTGCCGCTCACCTTTTTTTGTAGCGTGAAGCGGTAATAGACCATTTCACTTCCTGTTTTACGTGCTGTGACATCAATGCTTCGGGCTTTTGGCGTGTACGAATTGGCATCAGTTGATACGCTGATTGTGTGTCCGGCCACTGTTTTATGTCCGCTCGTTACTGCTGCGGCTGCCGGCGCACAAAGCACCGCAGCCACAATGATAGATAGTGTGATTAGTAGTTTTTTCATAACGTTCCCCTTCCTCATAGCAAGCTGCCATCCATAACGATTACTCCTTCTTCTTTGTCCTTTAGACCGTTTAAAATCTCATCTTGAAAGAAGCAACCTTGCTCAAAGCCAGTTTTATGGATATATGCTTTAACGGCATGTTCAATTGAAATCTCTTTCATATCTTTGTCAAGAGTTCCCTCATCGTTAGCTACTTCTTCTATATAGATTTTCATGGCACTTTCTTTTGTGTTTGCTTTAATAAGCGCAGAATACGGATTTGTCACATTAAAAAATTTCATCTTTATTCACCCTCCGTTTTTAACAGTTCAGGATTTTGATAGATGTTTCCGATGCGTTGATATGAATCTAAATCATTCAATGATCTTTGAACATAACATTCATATAAGATTCTAAGTCCGAACTCATCAATATCGTTCGGATGTAGTGCTTCAGCATAGAAACCTACGCATTTTGATGGGGTGTATTCTCCACCACTGTTATCCTGGTCAAACTCACCAAATTTCACAATTGCAACATAATCCCCACGAAAATTAGGAACTTTGATTAAATCACCTGCAAAGATTTCTTTCTCTTCATCTGCACAAAGGTTCCGTGCGATCAACTCATATTCTGTTTCATCAAAGCAGGGTGTCAGATTCTTCGCTGGCTGCTCTTCTAATTGGCTGATTGAAAATACCTTAGTTTCAATGATTCCAGTGGCTCGGTGCTTGAAAACGTACCTGATTACAATATCCATCAGAAGCCCTCCTGCAAATCTTGTATATCGCCTTGATAAAACGTGTTTTGCTTAATGACTTCAAAAATAATTGGCCGTTCTCCTAAGTGAGTACAAGAGCCGTACATATTAATTAATGCGTTTCGCATTTCGTCCTCACTAGGGTAGTGATCCCACCCTCCCAAAAGTCTTATGCCTTGTACGTTTAAATAAAAAATGCTTCTCAGTTTCATAATGATCTTCCTCTCTTTTTTCATTCTGCTTGCTTGGCCTGTTGATCAAACCGGCGCAGCAGCTCATCTTTAATTGTTTCAGCTTTTTTTCTTTGTCCTTTGATGTAAGGGCTATTGATGCGATCACCAGACAGCACCGCATCCCCTATTCGTCGTTTGATGTCATCCAGAGCCATCCAAAGCCCTTCATATGACATGTTTTCAGATGGTTTAAACTCCATATGATCCTCCCTCAGAACAGATACATGAGCGGAACCAAGAGGAAAGAGAAAGTATTCTACGCCCTTTTCTAACGGTGTAAACTCACTAGTGAGACATATTCCCTTCAAGGTCATGCCACGATTTCCCATGGCAACCGCTCGACCCTTTTCATACTTCCAGCACAGCCGACTTTACCAAGATTCCGACGTGCTGCTGGATAGGATTGATATGTGTCATACTCGCTCCATTTTGCATCTGTTAAGAGATCAGAACGCCAATAGGCAACGTATCCGCTCGCTGTATTGACAATACAAAATTCAGCAAATGGTGATTTTGAATACCAGATTTCTTTCATTTTGACTGCCTCCCTGCAGGAGGAAGCTCCTGCTATTTTATTTTGTGTGAACTTGAGTAATTTAAGTTTGTGAATTGGCCGTCACGTGTAGTGATTTCCGTTTTACCGTAAATAGGTGCTTCAGCTAAAAACGCTTCGTTGGAATGGCCATCTAGGATGATGACTTTAACTTCTCCTTTTTCAAAAAGCTGATTAATTGAGATGTTAGAGTCTATATGTTTGTAAGGATTATTCATGCGCACAAGGCCTCCCATGTTATAATGAATTGTCGAGATTCATTAGAGCCGGAGCCTTGTGCTTTGGTTCTTTTTATTTGCTCTGTAGAGCTTGTAAATCACGCGTATACATTTCAAATAGATGCTTGTCCTTTATGTCTAAGGCCAAGTTAATAAGATCCTTTAAGCCAGCTTCAGTGACCGTTATATCCATGTTTTTAGCCCAATCTTCAGGATAGACACCTTTTCGTCCGAAACGTGACTTTATTAAAAGCTCTCCCTCAGCAATTTCAAGAACGTAACCCTGAACGCGTAAATGTTTGTGATCACCTTTACCTACAACTTCCACCCAATCTCCTTTGACGATCTGTTTCATTTTCTGAAACTCCTTCCACACTTCGAGCAGTAAGGACCATTGAAAACCCGTGTGCAAAATTCCAACTCATAGCCTCGCTCAACTGAAACAAGGTTCCTACACTTAAAGCAAAAGAAGTGCTTATGTTTGAAGAAAAACTTGATTTTATTAATCATCTGACAAGCCTCCATCCTTTCCTGATTCGACTTTGCAGTTCATATTTTTTAAGTGGTTCATAGAGGTGGACGTGCTGTCCATCCTCTTCGCGATAAAGCAAGAACCACCGTTTTGAGCGTTTGCGTGCCATCTTATGCAGCCCCGTCTTCCTCATCTTTTTGATCATCTTCAGGAAGATCATCTTTATCTGGAACGCTATCATCTGAACCCTTTTCGCCTTCAGCTGCTTCTTCTTCAGCATTTTCCTTTTGCAACGGTTCAGCTTCGTTGGCTTGATCCTCTTTCCAATCCCACCATGCTTCAGCAAGCGGAGCCACTGCTGCTCGGTAGTCATTGATCAGATCAACGACGGCGCCAGATGACATCTCAAGCTCTGTTGCCAACCTACTGTAAGATTCTCCTTCAATACGTCGCTTGGCGATCTCTGCCATATTCTCAGGGAAACCTTCCTGTTTTGGAGCCATACCTTCAATGATGAATTGATCCACCACTTCACGCTTAATCTCCATCGGTTTTTCTTCAATTTTTGGTTTTTCTGCAGGTAAGCCCAATTCAGCCTCTAACTGTTCCGGCTCAGGATCAGCTATGTGAACCACGCCGCTCTGGTCTACTTGATAATTTACGATCGGTCGCTCAGTGTTCGCATTGATTTGAACGTTATAGCGGACAATGTCACTTTCAATCTCTACTTTCACGTCCTTATCAATCATTTCTGCAAGATTTTGAATTCTGTTGCCTAGCTCCTTAGTTGGCACTTCCAACACTACTTCTGTGATCCCTTTAGGCTTGTGATTCATTTTTTTAACCGTTCCATTGAAATTTATAAAAGACATATTTGTTCCTCCTCGTGGGTTGGTATTAGAGTTGAGACTTCGACTTCAATTCTCGGTGTGCTGCTGTAAAACTTGCTTACATGCAAATCAACAATTTGACTATCATCCTGCCAAATTACTTTATTCAGGCCATCTTTTATCCCTTTGATGTAGTTATCAACATCCGGCTTCTTAGCTGGACGCAATTCGCCTCTTTCGGCTGCTGCTGCTTTTTTCTTGCTGAAGCTTTTCAATAATGATTTATAGACTTTCACCTTCAATTCAAGAGGACCAGTCAGGAGTTGATCAGGTCGGTGATCGCTCGCAGCCAGCTTCACATAAGACTTAAAGTCTCTTGATTTTTTTGGATCATACAGCCTAGTCATGCCATTTACACTCGTAGCCCGCGGTCTTCCTTGTGCAACAGGTTCTGCGTAAATGGTGAATGCTATTTTCATTCGAATGCCTCCATCCTCGCGTTGTATGTTAAAACCTTATTTCCTCGCTCGCTCTTTTTCGTGATTACTAGCATTTCGAGATCATAGAGTGATAGGTTTTCGAGATTTTCATTCTCACTTGGTTTATATCCGATGCGCTTCAGTTCATTGAGAAGGAACTGTTTACGCTGATTGCTATTGATTGACATGTTCATTCCTCATTTCACATTGCGGCTTCCATTTGCCGCGATAGATTTAAAAACTTCCCGTACTCTTTCACAAAGGCAACGGTTATTGTTCCTGTTGATCCATTCCGTTGTTTTGCAAAAATGATTTCAACAATGTTTTTAGCTTCGCTTTGTTTGTTGTAGTAATCATCCCGATAAAGGAAAGTCACTATATCAGCATCCTGCTCTATACTCCCTGAATCTCGCAGATCAGACATCATGGGGCGTTTATCATTTCGACTTTCTACGCCGCGTGAAAGCTGTGATAACAAGATGATCGGAACGTTGAAACTTCTAGCCATATTTTTAAGTTCTCTCGTGATCTCACCAACCTCATGGTTTTTGCTCTCAGCTTTACCAATCGGTGTGATAAGTTGAAGATAATCAATGATGACTAAATGATCTTGGTCAGGGTGATCTTTTTTTGTCTTACGGATTTTAGAGCGAATGTCTGCGACGGTTTGAGTGGGGTGATCATGAATATAAATGTCTAATTTTTCGTATTCACCCATAGCTTTGTTGGCTCTATCATAATCATCCTCACTAAAATATTTCCTTGGATTCCTCCACTTTGTCCCTTCAATACTCCCTACGCTGCTTAACATACGGTGAGTCAATTGTGTATCTGACATTTCTAGTGAAAATATGTCGGTTACTCCACCATTTTGCGCGTTATTATAACCAAGGTTGAGAGCGAATGCTGTTTTCCCCATCGATGGACGAGCAGCTACGATAATCAAATCGCTTTTTTGCCAACCACCTGTCATATCGTTCAGGTCCGGAAGGCCAGTGTCGACTCCTGTAAGATCACCATGATCTTCTTCCATGCTCATGAAAATCTCGGTTAATACATCCATTTTCGTACGAGTCTCTTTTACACCAACTTCTTGTGCTTCAATGGTTTTTTGATAAAGCTCAGTGATGCCCTCATCAGTAGGGGAGCTGGCAAATGCTAAAGCAGCACTTTGCACATCTCTAAGTCTAAAAGCCTCGTAAATTAATGTTTCATAGGTTTCAAATGAATGAGTAGATGGAACAGCGCTTGCTAGGTTGGTTAAGTATTCGAAACCCCCAACTGCATTTAAAGTGTCCCCCATAGATGCAGCGATATTGGCCATTTCTACTTGTTTACCTAGCTTGTCCACTTCCCTCATCGCGGCAAAAATTTTCTTGTGACGCTCTTCAGCAAAATGCTTAGACTCTAAAGCT
Source organism: Bacillus sp. FSL R5-0712 (assembly GCF_038593285.1). Lineage (NCBI taxonomy): Bacteria > Bacillati > Bacillota > Bacilli > Caryophanales > Bacillaceae > Bacillus > Bacillus sp. FSL R5-0712. The sequence continues at coordinate 2,875,648 of NZ_CP151981.1, forward strand.
GTTTCCTTGATTAGATCGCCTTCAAGGATGATGCAACCCAGTAGAAACTGTTCAGCTTCGCTGTTTCGCAAATTTTGCATTCTTTTCCCACTCTTTCTGCTGCTCTAGAAACTCGTTTTTCTCTGGTTGATGTACTTGTATCTCCGCAATAGCAGGAGGGAAACGTTTTTCAGCAATATGTTGATCAACTTTTTTTGAAACTGCCTCATACGGCAGTGCAGTTAAATGCTCTAACCAAAGCCTGATTCTTTCTTTTCCAACGGTGTCAGTAGTAAGTTCAAATCTCGGATACGCAGCTGCTACCCTGGTTAAGATGATCATCGCTTGTTCTTCAGTCATGCTAATCCTCCTCCAAATTTAATGCCTTTTTCTTTGGCGTATTGAGCTAATGCTGATAAGTTGTCTTGTTGTTTCTTAGGTTTAAATTCAGATATGTTGCTAGGTTGATTGTTTTTGGCATGCCATCGATCAAGAATGCCCTTCTCCAGATATGCAAATGTTTTAATGCCGTCCGCTCTATGTCTTGGTCGGTATTGATCAAATATCTCGTCGATCCACTTCATTATGTCTTCAAGTGGTATTTTTTCATGAATAACTCTTTCGATGGCCTGTGCATCAGCAGGAGTTATCATCAATCCACCTTTTCGAGACAAGTATTTATCTTCGATTTGTTGGAAAGGAGTTAGATCATTTTCTACTGGCGATCTCTCTTCTTCCTCTTCTTTAAATTCTTTAATTCTTGAATTCTTTAATTCTTGTTTTGGTTCTGCAATCGTTCCGCAATCGTTCTGCAATCGTTCCGTTGAAGGTTCATTAGCCGTTCTGTAATTAGAATTGTTTTGACCGTCTAAGCCTTGGTATGACTCGTATTTCACTATGGTGAATAGTGTTCCAATATCCGTTTCGCAAACGGTGACCATACCGTTCTCTACAAGTTTCTTTATGGAACGTAAAATTGTACTTTTAGATACTTTTTTTAGGGCTCTTCGTTCCTTGTAACAAAGGTCCTCACACAACTTAGAATAGGAGCGGATATACTGACCCTTCTTCAATTCAATGCCGTTAATTTTGATCCCGTCTTGATGGCTCGCTTTCAATAACAACAATGTAAAAAGTCTAAAAGTAGTAACATCATTCCAGATTTCATGATCAAATATCTTGCGATGTAGTTTTATCCATCCAGTAGACAAACAAATTCCTCCTTCCCAACTATTTGCTTTTGAGTCTGCAAATAGCGTATTTGCCTTCAATTTTCACGACTTCAAGATGCGGTTCATACTTAGCCATATAAGTGCTTATGTACATGGCCAATACCTTTTTCCGCATGTCTGGAGCTACTGATCTAGCCATCGTAATAAAACAATAGGGATAAGCTGTTTTAAAAAGCTCGCTCATTTCGGAACATAGACAACCTTTCCTGTTTGTTTTGCTATTTCTTGTTTGAATAGTTGCTCATCACTGTTTGTGTCAGATAGGTGCAACAACCATATTTCCTGCACTTTTGACAAGTCATTTGCCGCAAGGAATGTCTTTACATTCTCTAAGCTGAAATGCGACTGGATGAGCCGGTTACGCATGCTTTTATGGATGCTCCCATTTTCGATATTTGCATCCAAGATCGATTCAGAGTAATTGCACTCAACCATAATGTGCGTGAGTCCAGGAAACTTATATTTGATGTAATAGGTGTCAGTGGCAAAGAGCAGCTTGTCTCCGTCCTCATTAGCCAACAGGAAGCCATATGGCTCTGATACGTCGTGTTGAACATCAAAGGGCATAATTAGCCACGTGCCGATCCTAAACGCCTGCCGAGCTTTTACAAGATTGATTCTGTGATGATTTTCAACTCCAAGAGCTTTTGCCGTTCCATGAGACATATAAGAATCGATTCCTGAACGTAGGACATCTTTTAAAGCCTTGCAGTGATCACCATGCTCATGAGTGATGAGACAACCAGCAAAGCTCATATCGAAATCAAAAGCACGTTGCATCTCTTTGAAAGTGATACCACACTCCAAAAGGAGCGGGGTTTTACCATCAGTCACCCGATAGCAATTCCCCTTACTGCTTGACGAGATAGCTTTGATCTCAATCAAAATGGTGGCTCCTCGGATAAAGCTGAAGGTTTTGAGTCAGATGGCTGCTGCTTCTCTTCTGGCTCCTTTATCGGCTCGTCAGAAACGGTATAATCCATATCAATAGTTTCTGAATTTGCATTTTCATTTACTTCTCGAGCAACTGTTTCAGTTGTGTCAGGTGTTTCTTCGTCCGTATACATGTTTCCAAGAGAATTAGGAAAGGCTTCCCTTAAAGCATTAACAATGGCTGTTTTGCGGATCATGTTCATCGGCATCGTTTTCCAAGTTGATTGACCTTTGCTGAACTCATCAAAACTTATCCGAACAGGTGTAGGTGTTTCACGATCTTTTCGATAAACGGTGGCCCATCCACCTAACAATTTGTCATTTGGTAGTTTGATAGCACCCTCTATATCCACCATTTCACCGTCCCGTTCAACAATAATTCCTGCACGTATTCCGGCGAATTCTTCATTGTTTTCAGCACGCTTCATAAATGCTTCTTTTCCAACAATAATTTGTGCTGGCGATCCCTTAAATTTCACCAGATATGCCTCATTCAAAAATGGATTGAGTTTCTGGTATTTGCAGAGGTTGATAAACATGACCACTTCTTGATCCGTTACATCTGCATTACCGCGTACTAAATAGGTTTTCACCGTATTCCCTGTGAGTTTTACCTCTTCTCCATTCACAGCAAATACTGATGGTTTTTCCATCAATTTTGTGTTTGGATTTGATTGTTGATTACTCATCCGTATCCTCCTCATAAATAAATCTGACCTTTTTGCCTTTATGCTCTCTTAGAAATGTCTCTAGCATTTCAGCAAAATCCGTTGGACCTTTTAGGTCTCTTTCCAAAATTGCATCTTCTGGACATTCAGAGAGCGGACGAACGTCCATGACCTGTTTACCATCAATCAGAAGTCTTTCACGTCTGCAATCTTCCCAACCTATACCTGAAAGAACTTTCACCTCTACCACTTCACTCATGCGATCACCTCACAATCTACAGTCAGCAAGTTGTCATCAGTTTTAACTCGCAGCTGCTTGTCCTTCTCGGATACTATCAAGCTAATAACTTGAGCATTCACATCGATTAGATTCGTGACCGCCTCGCTGTTATCAACGAAGATCGGCGCAGAAATACCATAATGCTCATTTAACGTATTAATGATGTCTAAACCGACATTAATACGTGCCGCATTGTTCAACCCTTTAGAGTAAGGCACGCCTTCATAAAGCGTTTCACAGGTTTCTGTTAAACCGCCGTTGACTTGCTCTTCAAAGAGCTTGAAGCGGGCAAATTTGAATTTGCTGTTTATCTGTTCTTCCATAAGATTCATCTTGGTTCTGATGAACTCTTCAATAAGAAATGACTGCTGTTCTACCTCGTTATATTCATCAGCCATTTTTCGTTCTTCTTCCTTCAGCTCATCAATTCGATTGAGAGCCTTTTGAGCTTGATCGATGCGAGAAAGATCATTGCGGATCAAGGTCATTTCCTGCTGCTTCTCCTTGATCTGTTCATTAATGGCTTGCACAGTTCCACTTGTCTCCTGCTCATCTGACTGGATCTCGTTTTTGATTTTTTCGATCTCCTCGACCTTTTCTATATATGTTGGATTATTGGAGAGCGGAGCAATGGATGCTTCAGCTTTCTCCATATCTTCTTTCAGTTTTTCTAAATTTGAAGCCTTAAATTTCTCTTCCAAATTCAACTTTTGAATTTGCTCATCAACTTCATACAGCTCATTTTGCTTTTTGTCATATTCAATTCCTAATTGTTTCCCCTTATCTACTATGCGCTCTAGGGATTCACTTTTTTGTAAATTGAATTTCTCAATAGCAGCATTAATTTCACTTTCAGGAAGTGCTTGTCCGCAAGTCGGACATTCTATTTGATGATCCTCAAACGTTTCTTCATTTTTTTTAGACCATTCTTCCCGCAACTCAACACGTTCTTTATCGATTTGTGATAAGAAAGATGTTAAGTGCTCCTTCTTCGTAATCAAGTTAATGAGATCATTTTGGGTTTGAGTAAGGCTGTTTTTCGCTAGGTAGTAGGCTTCTTTTTTCTCATTCACTACTTGAAATCTTTTTGAGTCATACTCATTCATGATTTTTTGCAGATCGCCTTCGAGCTGAAGCATACGCTTTTTACGATCTGCACCTGCATCCGCTTTGATAGAGCGGGCTTCTTTCTCCATATCATCAATTGATGCCTGTATTGCTTTTAAATCTTCTTTCAACTGCTCCTGGTCAAGAGCAGTTACATCTTCAATAGATCGATTGATCTCATCAATCCTGACCGGAAATTGCTCCAGAAGTTTAGTGATCTTTTTGCGTTTTTCAGTAAGGATGCGCTTTTGCTCATCCAGACTTTTTCCATCTAAGATGGATTGAAGCTTTGACAATGAATTGCTTTTTGAAATAACGTCCTCATCAGTCACAGCACCACCGATCTCCATGAGTACGTCTAAACGCTCCTGCCACTTCATTTGTTCATTGAAATAAGAAGGAGAAGTTATCAGTTTGAAAATATCCTCAGAGATGATCTCATTGACCTTCTCAGCAAACTCTTTTTTCTTAACTGGCACGTCATTGACATAATAGTCAGTGGTATGGCCAGAAAAGACTTGCTTTGCTGATCCCCGTTTCTTGGTCCATTTCTCTGAATAGACCTTTTTCAACTCAATCGACTTTCCATCAATTAGTAAGACAGCCGATACCTCATGATCCACGCCGCTTACTGCTTTGTTATCTTTTGAGAGAGTCTTGATCTCAAAATCTTTTTTGTTTTGGCTGTCTTTATCAAAGAGCAGCCACGTGAAAGCGTCAAACAACGTTGTTTTGCCTGTAGCGTTATCACCATAGACCTTTGCGCTGTCTCCACCTGTTTCAAGGGTGAATGATGTTACACCCTTGAAGTTTGATAGATGGAGTTCTGCCAACCTGATATTTTTGGTCATGAACAAGCCTCCATTGATTTACAGTGCCAACCTGCTATAATAGGGGTTGACACTTTTATTTTCTTTTTTTGTAATTGGTTCACTTGTGGGAGTGGACCTTTTTATTTTGCATTCACAAAGGTGAAATCCAGTTGCTCCTTCAGATAGCGTTCCAAGTTATCAACTAGAATCATTTCCCCAACATTCTCATCAATGACATACTCATCATTAGAAAAAATCTCATCCCCAAAGTAGTCAGTTCCAACGACATCAACCACTTCAATTCCTTTTGGATAACCAGTAGCATTTATTTGAGTAATTATTGGATGTTCAATGTTCATGCTAAAACACCAACCTTTCTTCGGATCGCGTCGGCTTTGAGCTTTTTGAATTTCTCAAAAGCCTCTTGATTAGGGAAATAGAAGTGAGGTTTTCCGTTGTTGTCCATGAGAATGGAGCCATTTACTTTAGATAGTCTTACTTGATCGCCAGTGTGATCACTGAATGGTTGTATAACCGCTTTTTCAAAAAACATAATCTTCTTCCTCCTATTATTTATTGATGCTTATTCGCATCGTCCGACTGCGGATGGTGCATGATTTGAGGGGATGGGGTGTGTGCGTAATGCCCATCCGCAAGCCGGACGACAAGAATAAAACTTGTCGTGCTCTTTAAAGAGCGATATAATTCATATTGATCAATTCGTTATTCATGAACTAAGCAGTGAGTGTAGGAGCTTGCTGCTTTTTTCTTTGTCCTAAACCTAGTTGAGACTTTAAACGGGTTTCAGTTTGAAAATTAGAGATCTTCACATCCTCGTCATCGCGTAACTTACACATTTCCTTTACTTCCTTAGCCTTCATCAACTTGCTTGCAGTGAACATGTATTTCATTTAAATCAACCCTTTCATTTTGTTTTTTAATGATTTTGGATATGTTACTGGCGTAATCTTTGCAACTGACATCAACAATTGCACCTTTGCTTGTTTTTCATACCGCTTGATTTCTTTTAAAGATTTAGATATATCTTGATGAGTCGCTAATGCCGTATCGGTATCACCTTTCTTTAAAGCTTTCATCAATCGTTTTTGCAGTTCTTCGATGCAAATCATTTCTCTTGTTATTGCATCGTTATTGATATTTTTGAAAATCGAATTTCGTTTCTTCATCTTCATCCTCCGAACAGGGCCATGATGGCCGTTATTTGCTGTGTGACTGCCAGTGGATCAATGCCGCATAATGTTGCAATCATTGCCTCTTTTGCATTTGTCGCTTCCATCCACCGTACATATGTAGGTACATCAAGTACCTTCTGATCATTTTCAATCTTTGAGATGCAACTGCGAGAGCGGCTAAGCATTTCCGCTAACTTCTCTTGGGAAATGCCTGCTTGCACTCGGGCTTTACGAAGCACCACACCCAACTTCAAAACCTCTCCACCCCCTCTCAATGTTCCTATCTGGAACATGTTCCGAATTGGAACAGCAAATCTCATATATCCGCTGTATTCTAAGGTGGTAAATTCTTAATCATTCACTGGCTGAAAGTTGGATTCCATTTGTGACATTTGCCATTCTTCTAGAACTTCTCGTGTAAAGAAAATTCTTTTCCTTACTCGGAAGAATGGTATTTGCCGCTCCTTCACCATTGTGTAAACCGTGTCATGATGGACTCCAAGAAAATCAGCCGTTTCTTGAACACTCATAGTTGATTTTGTTGGCATATCTTATCTCTCCTAGTCATTAAATTAGATTTCTATTTCAGAAATTTATTTCCGAAAGAAATCCTTAATGTCACAGTCTAATTCTTTAGCCAAGATTGGGAGATGGTTTGCTTTAAAGGCATATTCTCCTGTCTCATATTTCATATATGTTGAGGCATTTTTGAATCCTAAAGCCCTGGCCATTTGTTGTAAATTAATTTGTTTGACATTACGTCTCGATTTGACAAATTTTAAATCTAACATATTTCCCTCCTCTCGATTTCTGTTTTAGAAATCTTGTTGTTGATTCAATAATACATTTCTAAAAAAGAAATTTCAACTGTTTTATTTCTAATTTAGCAATTTATTTTTTTCTACATTGGAAAAATGTTAAGATTTATATTGCTAATATAGAAAGTTGGTGATTAAAGATGCTGGCTGTAGGCGAAAGAATAATAAAATTAAGAGAACAAAAACAGTGGAACCAAAAAGAGTTGGCTCAAAAAATCAATATGAATGTCAGTGTAATGAACAGAATAGAAAAAGGAACACGTCCTTTAACTGATATTGAAATTGTGAAGATCGCTGAGATTTTTGGGGTATCTACAGATTATTTGCTAACTGGAAAAGATTATCGGTATGAAGCAGAACAACTTCTGAGATCAGGCAACGCGTCTACTGCTGCAAGTGATGGAAATACAGATATAGAAAAGAGAATTGAAAGAATTGAAAGAGCACTAAGACTCCAGGAAGGTCGTAAACCAGGGGATAAGCAAAATGACTTCAATGGTGATTAAATAAAAACACTTCAATTACTTTCATACTTGCATGATATTTCTTGAAGGGGGTTCTTATTTTGAAAAAGACTTTTTTTTACTTACTCATTGTTTTAATATCAACTTCTTTAGCTGCTTGTAATGCACAAAGTGCTAAAGTAAATGAATCAAATGAAAAGAGCGATAAACAGGAATCAAATGAGGGGTCATCTGCTAAGAAGAAAACTAAAAAAGAAGCAGATGGAACACGAACCGCTCCTATACCTATTAAAGAGCCAATATATTTCAACGATTACATAAGTACTTCAGATAACGAATTTGCTGCTGAATTAAAAATGAACGTAGAAGAGGTTATACGGGGAGATAAAGCATTTGATGTTTTATATGACAGGAATAGCACAGTTGATAAACCTAAAAAGGGTTTTGAATGGGCACTTGTTAAGGTCAAAGTGAAGATGACAGATTCTGAAACTGATGATGAACCTCTTCTATTCACCCCGATCCTTAACTTCGATTTTTTTACTAGTGATGGATCTCCTTACACACAGGAATTAGGTTTTGTAGCTCCACAGGACTTTAAAGGAGAAGTTTATAATGGCGGTTCTCTTGAAGGTTATATAGTGAACCAAGTGAAAAAAGGAGATGACTTTTTAATAGCTTATAAAAGTATATCTACTACAGGTAAACTATTCTTTAAAACTAAATAAAAAATGCCCTTATTGGGCTTTTATTTTTAAGCAAAAACAGAACATACGTTTCTAATTCATTCAATTGTATTCTCATTATAGAAAGGGGCTAATTCACATTGAGGTATATAAATAGTCATCTAGAAGATTGGATTGAGTCATTCCTTAGTAATATTGGCATCACTGATCCTTCACAATTAGATAAACACAAAATAGCTAATGACCTAGACATTTGGATATTTTATGTTAATGATACGAGTCATTATGTAGAGATTAACAACCTGTACACTATTTTTCTAAATAAAAATCTATCTAAAGTAGAACAATGGCAGGATTTCGCTCATGAACTTTGCCATATTGTTAGACAATCTAGCAAATTCTCTAATTTTCATCTGACTAAAACTTTATGGAATATCTATCAAGAAAGACAAGCAAATTATTTTGCTTATCATTTTTGCATTCCAACATTCATGTTAATAGATTTGGATTTACCCAAAGAACCTGAACTAGCTATCTTGAAAGTTTCTAATATTTTTAAGGTTACTCCTGAATTTGCAAGTCACCGTTTAAACCATTATTATCAAAAAATTTTTTCTCAGACAAGGAGCGTTTTATATGGCTAGCATTGAAAAAAGAGGAAGTAATTCTTTTAGATTAGTTGTTGAAACTGGATATGATGCTAATGGAAAAAGGTTAAGAAAATATAAAACTATTCGTATAGAAGATCATAAACTGTTAAAAACAAAAAGAAAATTACAGGAGTACCTCTCTGATCAGCTTTATCAGTTCAAGATGGAAGTCAATTCTGGAGAATACATAGAACCTGAAAAATTAACATTTGAATCTTTTATAGCTAAGTGGAAAGAAAAAAAGCTCTATCAAAAGAGCGGAAAACCGTATTCTCTGACAACATCAGACGTTTATTGGCGTCACTTAAAAAATCATATCCTCCCCGTTTTTGGACATATGAGGATAGAACGAATAAAGAGTTTACATATCGTAGACTTTTTAGATGATTTATCAAAGGATGGTGCGAGAAAAGATGGTAAGCCAGGGGGGTTAGGAGAAAGAACAATATTAGATATTTTTAAATTACTACAGGTGGTTTTTAAAACCGCAGCTGAAGAATGGAAGATTATCAAGATTGATCCAATGAAGGGATTGCCCTTGCCAATTAACGAGAAGAAGGAAATGAACTATTTTGAAGCTGATGAAGCTGCTCAATGTATTAAGATTCTATATGAAGAAGTTGATATTAAATGGAGACTTTATTTCTTAGCAGCGATGATAGGAGGATTGAGACGAGGCGAAGGTCTAGCGCTTGAATGGCATTTAGACGTGGATTGGGATGCTGGTGGATTTAGAATAAACCGATCTCTTTCAAAGACCATTCAAGGTAAACCGCATGTGAAAGACCCTAAGTCAAAAAGTTCAAAACGATTTGTTCAGATGCCAGATTGGTATATGAATGAATTGTCTCTATACTATCATATGTGGAAAAGAGAGAAGGAAAAGCTAAAAGATGCCTGGGAGGGTGGAGATCATCAATACATCTTTCACAGTGGGTTTGGAAAGCCCTATTACTTTACGACACCAACGACCAAATGGAATCGAATTACACAAAAGTATAGAATAAAAAATATCCGTTTACATGATTTGCGTCACACTATGGTTGCTTTATTGATGGAAGCCGGTGAGAGCATAAGTGCTATTCAAAGACGTGCAGGACACGCTAGCGCCCGAACAACATCTGATATATATGGCCATGTAACAGATGAAATGAAAAAGAGTGCAGCGAATCACTTTAACAAGTTTGATCCTAAACATCTGAGAAACACAAATTCAGAGATAGGAAATTTCCGTCCCCAAGTCGTCCCCAAGGTTAAAAATAATGCATAATACAAATTTGAGGAAGTTTTCATCAAAAATAAAAAAATAGCCTTCCCCCTTGTATTCTAAGGGGGAATTAAATATAATAATATTTGTTGAAACATCCCGGGGCATTAGCTCAGCTGGGAGAGCGCTACGCTGGCAGCGTAGAGGTCAGCGGTTCGATCCCGCTATGCTCCATACGAAAAACCATTCTTGTAAAATCAAGGATGGTTTTTTTATGTACATATCTGTTACAGTTCTGTTTGTTTTTTGTTTTTTCTTCATAACTTTATGATGCGGTATGTAATCACAGAAAGATAAGTTAGGATGAGAATGATTGTGTAGGACACAGAGAAATCGCTCGTCATTCCCTCCGTGATAAATGAAATAGATGAGCAGCACTGACAGCATGATGATCTGAAACAGTTCTTTTTTCATTTTTCTCCCCTCTTATGATATTGATTTGGTTGATTATATCACAAAAGATGTTATTTTTTGTTAGCTATCAGCAAGGTGGCATTTCCTCACTTGCTGATAGCTCTTTTACCAAATCATTACTTCTTCAGCAATTGTTCGATTTTGTTCTTCGTCTTCGGTCCGTAAATTCCGTCTGCAGCTAAGCCGTTCATGAGCTGGAACCGCTTGACCGCATTTGCCGTTTTCGGTCCATAATAGCCGTCAATCCCGTTGTTTTTTGCCCCTTTGTCTGGGTAATAATAGAGGGATGATAAGGCTTTTTGCACGGCAGTGACTTGAGGGCCTTTTGTTAAGGGCTTGGTGACTTTTAAAATGCCTGATGGCAGATTTGACGATTTCTGTTTGGAAACGGGTGCTTTGTGGCTCAAGCTTTCTGTCTGAACTGGTTTTCTTGTGCTTTTGCTGCCGGTATGTGCTGTGGCTATTCCAGCTTTAAACTGATCCCATCGTCCAAGAAGTTTCCTTGGACACTCTTTCCCGCTCCAATGTTTATGAGGCACTACATTTGATAAAGGAATTCCGAAATCTCCCATCAGCTTTCGAATGAGCCATTGGGCATTTTCAACTGCTTGTTCAAAGCTGCCGTCTGCATTTTCACAAATTTCAATTCCAATTGATTTCATATTGCCGGTGCCTCTGCCATCCCCTGCGTGCCAGCCGTTTTCGTTTAACGGTAAATGCTGATAAATCACCTGATCATCAACGGTGTAATGCCAGCTCACCCCGGTACTTGAACGTGCAACAAATGCTGCATGACTGGCCGCATTAGCACCTTTTGCACTGTTAGATGTATTATGCACTGTAATATAGAGCGGCTTCATCGTGTTTCCTGGTCTGTTGCGATGTTGTTTTGGAATCAATGCTTGAATGATTTTTACCATGTTGTTTCTCCTTCAAGTATTATTTTGTTAGCCCTCTTTGTTTCAGAGCATCTTTTTGTAATTTGCCTTTGTAGGTCACATAATTGTTTTTAAACCAAGCTATTACCGCTGTGACCATAGTGAAAATTGTAGAACCTGCCACATATAGTGCCTCACCTGCGGTTTGTACTTGCTCCTCACTAATCGGCAGCACCGTCTGTCCAAACATGACAAGCGTTTGATTGATCAGAGCAATAAAAAGAAGCACTGTGCGAATCACAGTGCCTTTGTCGAATGTTTTCATGATATTTACCTCCTATTTTAAATTCCGTTCAATTTTGTCAAGCTTGTCGATCACGACATCATACTTCTCACTAAACTTTGCTAACACATCATTTTGTGCCTCGATTTGCTCATTGAGCTTGTTTTCTCGTTCCTTTGTTGTGTTTAATACGTAAAACAGCACCCAACAAAACAACACCGCAAACGGTCCTTGTGTCATTAAATATTGAGTCAAATCCATTTCCACTGCACTCACCTACTCCCTCACTTTGCGCATCCTTAAAGGAGGCAAAATAAAAACGCCTATTCAGCGTTTGTTGGATATTCTTCTTTTGTTATTTCTTTGTATTGTTTTGGCGTAATCTTCTCGAACCGAACAAATTTTGCTACGTCTTGATTTTCATAACACTTCCATTGATAGAACAATGAAATACTACGGAACCAATCCAATTAAATGACCTCCTTTTCATTCAGCAACATGATAAGTTCTGATATTGTTTTTGATTGTTCTTCTACTCTCTTTTCTGACTCTGCCAGCTGCTGAAGCAGATCAGCATTTTGATGTTTTAATAGGTCAATTTCTGATGGTGGCAGCGGTTTTGGCTGTAAACTATCAATGTATGCTTGTGTTGCTGACTCATACCATGCCCTTTTCTCTTCATTGTATTTACCGTTGTACAAACCATCTTGAGGTCTTACATCTGTATATCCTTTTGGGATGTCTGCTTCCTCTTCAATTTCTATTTCTTCCCCTGGAAGGTAATTGAATTTTCCGTCGTATTTATATATCCATTTCACTTTCATCCCTCCTGTGCAGCCATGAATTTAAAGCCGAAAGTGATAAATTCATTTGGGTTTGTTGAATTGGAGACACTTTGTATATACACATTACCATCAGTATCAATATGTGTTCTGTGTGTTTGTGGTGTTGAACCACCACCTATACTAGATGCTACCCCTATAAAATGCATTCCCTGTATAGGACGATAACCACTTGGTAATGTAAAAGCAGGTACCTCAAAACCGATAGTACCCCCTGTAATTGAACCAATTAACTCTACCTCTCCAAATGCATTCTTATAAAATTGCACTTTTTGAGTCCCGTATTCTTTCCATCCGTTTATTATTTTTGTCGGGGACTTCCATTCTATTGGCTCTGCGCTGGTTAACAAACGTTCCCATTTTGACCATACGCCATTCGCTATTGTCTTACGCCACGTGCGGTTTAAGTTGTCAAAGCCAATTGCCTGCCCGTACGTACTTGTGCTATTACAAGTCCAGATCCCCCTTAACGCAGTACCAGGTCCATTGATTGGCGCATTTGCAGATACAAAATGAACTAAACCTCGATACTTTGGTAATATTTCATGGAAATCGTCCGTATTACTGATATAAACCTTCCCCTGTCCATTATTATCAGTAATAGGGAATGATTGAATAGCATTTAAATCTGTAGATGTGAGCTGCCTTTCCCATTCGGTCCATGTATAGTCAGTCTTCCTAATTCTATAAAAAGAGTTCAGACCATTAACTGCATCATATATAGCTTGCAGCAGAGTATTCCCATAACTGATCACGGTCATAAATGCCCTTTTGATTTCTTTTGGACCATTAAGACCAGTATTATAAACGAGATACATTCCTGTTTCTGTCATTTCGTTATAGTCGGTGGTTTCACTTATGCTTTTGTAAAAGGGTTGACCGTTATCTCTTGTTATTTTATGGAGCTGACTGTTGTTCCATTTATCTTTTTCAGCTGCTGTCGGAATCTGAGTCCAAGTGATAGATAAATGGCTAGAATTATAGTAGAAGTAATATGCATTACCTGAAGTATCTATCGCAAAACCTGTTCCAATGTTATTTTGTCCCACTGTCTGTATCCCTCTAATGGCAAATTGTGAAGGGCTATCCTCTATTCCACTGGGCGCATAAAATGTACATGTCCCTTTGTCTTTAATTGAGTCATAAATTTTTGTGCCGGCAGGAATATTTATAAGATGTACTCCGTCATCACCTGTAATTTTATACAGCTGCGACTCATTCCATTTCTTTTTTTCTACTTCTGAAGAGTGCTGTCTCGAATCATCGATATGATTAGTTAATTGTTCTGATATACCAGTGTCGTTATGAATCAGTATTTTCAACATATCGTTGAATAGATCAGCATGAGCTTTATCACTCGTTTCAAAAGAACGAGGAGTTTTTATATCCAATGTGTTCTCTCCTTTCTACAACTCCATAAATTGTTTCAATGAGATTGAGGATAATTTATGACTTAATGGTTGATTAACCTAAGCCGCCGGAATCACCTTTTTACGGTAAAAAAATAAGCCATTAGGCTTCGTATTTGTCTCCTGTTATGTCTTGATAGTCATCTGCCGAGATCCAGCCGATGCTTACATAAAATGCAATGTCCTCTGGGCCGTAACATTGCCAGTCCCAAAATTGTTTGATATCTGCTACAGTTGGAAACATCATTCTAAAGTCCCCCCTGTCTGCATAGCCAATAGCTGCGTTAATTGTTTAGATAATAAAGCATTTTGTTTCTTTAAAAGTTCTATATCACTTGGCGGGAGAGGGGCTGGTTTTAGGCTATCTATATACTCCTGTGTCGCTGATTCATACCATTGTTGTTTTTCCACATCAAAAGCTGCTTTATAAAAAGAGGGATTATTGGGTGGGGCAATTGTTGTGCATTGATCTGGAATGACATAATTACCTTCCTCATCCCTTTCGAACACTTCGATAGGTCTGACCAATTCATTTTGATGGTTGTACTCATAAACTTGTATCATACTATCACTTCCTTAATTTAATGGGACGACTGTGTCTAAATAGTAGCCAGTTACCCCACTGTTATTCACTGCATGTAAACCAGTTAGTTTTAGCTCTCCTGTCTTATATATATATAGTTTACTATGACCCGTTGTGCCTGATACTGGGACTGATACTACTATGCCTTTATCGGGTAGGCCTGTATTTGGAATACTTCCACAGATCACTTCTCTATTTGCTATCAGATGGCCCCTCAACAATAATAAGTTTCCCCATTTAACATATTGAACCGGTCTGTCTCCAATAGAGGAACCATTGGCTAATGTGACATCTAGCCACTTGACACTTTCAAAATCGGCATCAGTTACTATTTTTTTCCACCCTTTGAAAACACCGTCAGTATGAACAGTACCAAACCAATGAGTGTTGTCATAACTTCTAATAATATGAATGCTCTTTCTACCATTTACAGTTTCTAAAATATCGATATTAAACCAAGAAGAATCATTATCGACAGGCATATTTAAAACATTAGATCCAACAGCAAAGTAAAATCCGGATGGCAGCGTTAAAATATCAGTACCTATTGGCATTGAAAGTCTTAATCCCTTTGAGTTTAATAGGTTATGGTCATTGAGACGTTTCCAACCGCTCCACTCTTGTTGGGTACCTGTTACATCAGTTGTTGAACGGTTAATATAGACATCTCCTGTATTGTTTGCACCGATGACCCAGCCGTAGGTATTTTCACTAAAAACAGACAAAGCCCTCATGGAACTTCTTGTCGGAAGATCTGGATGTGCTTCATGGATGTACCATGAGTGAACTCCCGGCAATTTTATCAGCTTATCTAAAATGCTAGGATCATCTGCATTAATTCTTTCAAAAGCTTTTCCATCATCAGCAGTGATTTTAGACAATTGTCCTGCATCCCATTTGTTTTTTTCATTTTGAGTTGTCATCTGCACCCAGTTGATTCCAATGTCTTTTACATAATAGGAAAAATAAAATGCATTGCCTAATGTATCAATTGCGATTCCTACACCAATATTGTTTTGACCTACAAGCTGGAAGCCTCTTAATGCAGCGTTCCCAACAGCAGGAGAATCAACTACTCCAGATCCTCCTGGGGCATAGAATGAGCAGGCACCTAGCTCTTTAATTCCTTCATAAATACTGCCGCCGGCAGGGATATTGATCAAATGGGACCCGTTATCATTTGTCAGTTTATATAGCTGTGATTCATTCCATTTCTTCTTTTCTGAATCAGAGACGTGAGGGTTTGTATCTTCTGCATGATGATGAATTTGAGCTAATAGTTCTGTATCATTTTCAATCAAGATCTGTATCATCTTATTAAATAAATCTGCATGCGCTTTGTCACTTATCTCAAAAGAACGCGGTGTTTTTAAAACCATCTTTCTCCCCCTTATAAAGTTTTAAAGTGATTTCAACTCTTTTATATCAAGTAATATCTGTGTCATTTGTTTGGTTAAAAAGGCATTTTGCTCCTTTAATATTTCAAGGTCATTAGGTAATGGTTTTGTTTTTAGGCTATTTATATACTCTTGCGTAGCTGTTTCCTCCCATTTCCGTCTTTTGGGGTCAAATTTTGCAATATACGATTCAACAGGAGGAGGTACATCGGTAAAACCCTCAGGAATTTTTTCATGTTCATTGATGAGTTTCTCTTCACCAGGAACATAAATTAATTGATCATTATATTTATAAATCCACATTTTAGTACCTCCTATAATGTACTGAATTTGATTAAAAACGTAATGAATTCTGTAGGATTCGCAGAGTTAGAGGATAATTGTACACATACTCTTCCGTCGTTTGTAATAAATGTCCGATGATATTGTGGTATCCCAGATGTACCAAGACTAGAAGCAACCCCCACATAATAAACAGACTGTTTCGGGCGGTATCCCTCTGGAAGGACAAAAACAGGGACTTCACCTAAGGCACCATCTCTAACAGCACCGTTTATCTCCACTTCTCCCAAAGCATTTTTACCGAAACGTATAGGCAGCGCACTTGAACTATATTGTTTCCATCCATTTAACAGTCTAGGTGTGATCCATGTAATTTGTTGATCAGCTTCACTCAAATTACGTCTCCAACCTTGCCAGCCTAAATTTAGATCGAGATAATTCGTAAACATGTTGTTTTTGTTATCAATGGCAATAACCCATCCATAAGTTCCTTTATTATTACTATCAGACGAAGTGAAATGATAAAACCCTCTGGCAGATGACTCAGAGGGATTATCTTTTGCACCAGCCACAGAATAAAAGGTGCCGAATGTTTTACCAGTTTCAGATATTTTATCAAGAAGACTATCTGCTGCATCTACAGATACACGAACACCACCTGTGTCATTAGTAATTTTAATTAATTGACTTCCATTCCATTTATTTAAATCGTTTATACTCGGAAGAGGTGTCCAAGTAATAGTCGTATGCCCATGATTGTAATAAAAGCTGTATGCCTTCCCTGCTATGTCTACTGCAAAGCCTGAACCTATGTTATTTTGGCCTACTATTTGCATGCCTCTCAGTGATATATTTGACGATGATGGAGAATCTTCTACTCCAGAAGCTGCGTAAAATGTACATGTTCCTTTATCCTTAATTGCATCAAATATTTTTGAATCTGCTGAGACATTGATAAGCTGCATACCATTATCTGCAGTTATTTTATAGATTTGCGAGTCATTCCATTTTTTCTTTTCTTCTTCAGATGCATGTAAGTTCATATCTTGAGTGTGACTTGTAAGCTGTTCTAACAGTCCATTGTCGTTTTCAAGCAAGGTTTGGACCATTTCATTGAATAAATCAGCATGAGCTTTGTCACTAGTTTCAAATGTTTTCGGTGAATTTATTTCCATTAAAATCCCTCCATTAATAAATATCATCAATCTCAAAAACAAATTCGATGTCGCCGTCTTTTTGTTTGTCTGTCATGGTGCGGATGGCGGTGAATTTACCGTCTTCGTCGACAAGTGCTAGTTCGTTGATCACTTCTCCTGCCAGTTCTCCCTCGGCGATCGTGCAGGTGTAGCGGATTTTTGCTGGTTCCATGAAAGTAAACGAATCAATATTTTTTTGAACTAGTTCTTTTTTGAGTTTTTGTTCAGTGCCGTCTAGTGAGATCGGTTTTCCATCCTTCGTTCCCCCATTTCCAAAGGCCATTTTGACGACTTTTGTGAGTTTTGTTCCTTCGGCTCTTGCCTTTGCCATTTGTTGACGTGCATACAGTGTTGTTACGGTTAATTGATCAGCCATTGTGATCCTCCTTATAAATCTATTTTTTTAGAAGTTGCTGCTAGCATTTTTGATCCGTCCAGTGGAACAGATCCATCGAGAATCCAGTAATGATCCTTGATCAGTAAGCTTCCATCCTGCTCAGTTTGGACATGTACTGGCAGACGGAACGTCATCTTCTTCTTGGTTTGATGCTGGAGATGATTTTTTGTGCGTAAAGTCAATGCCGCTCCTTGCTTCGTTTCATGTACCGCTCCAGTCATGACATAGTTCATGCGATATGCTGTGTCTGACTGATGTTGAAGCGGCATTCTCATGTTTAATGAGTGCTGAAAACGAGCAGGCACATCCGTTGTCCCTCTTGTTCCGCTGAGATAAAACGTACCATTTAAGACAAATTCACCATTGAGTAAAATGGGGATATGATCGAAAAAACCCACTCTGCTGCGCAGTGTGAGCCTCCCGTGATGATCATTTTTTTCTTGTACATCAGTATGATGAAAAGCCGTGAACGTATAAGCCAAGTGTGCGGGTTTTAACGTTTCAAGTATTTCTACAATATATCTCGTGTTTTGCAAATCATCTAGGTTCACACGTAAAGCGAAGTGATAGCGATTGGTTGTGAGACGGATGACAGCACTAGGATTCTTGAGAAAGCGATTGACTGATTTCTCTAATGAAAGGTACGTGATTGGGGGAATATTTGACATCATATTGAGTAAGCGTGCCCTGCGCAGTTCAATTGAATCATCTGATTCCCGCTGCACCTTCAGCATTCTTTCCCATCTATTCAATCCCCATGTCGCTGTTAAAGGAAAGAACTGATCCGTTAAGTCGAAAATAGATTCGTCCAATCCCTCAAATTCCGGTGCCTCTGTCTTGAGCAGGTGATCAACTTCATAAATCTCTGTAAAATATGGCGGCAGGTAGTTTTTCATTTCATCCTGTTTGCTCAATAACCTTCACCTGCCTAAGACGCGGAATCTCAATGTCCTGTAATACTAAGTTTTTCGACTCTCCATTCAATAACACATCTGCATAATCTGACACACTTTCTGAATGGTACAGAATATCATTTAAGGCGGACATTCGAATGGTACTCTTTTCAAATGCGATTGATTTCAACAGTGTCTTGACCTTTTCTTCTATTTCTTTCTGAGCGCCTTCAAGGGTCCAGTCCATTTGAAGTTCGACAGCCACTTCTATGTCGATATCCAGCCATTTGGCGCTTTCAACGGTTGCTTTCGAGCCTATAGGCGCTTGTCCTTCTCCTTCACCTGGCACTGGATCGATATATTCCTGTACCCTTTTGACAAGAAGGTCTGATGCAACATCTAGATTGCCATCTGTGATGACAATTTTGACTGTCCCTTCTCCGTTCCAAAGCGGGAACACTTTCGCTCTGCCAACACCGGGCACTTCCTCAGCCCATTTTTTATAATGCGCCCTGTTGGCACTGACAGCCTCCCGCCTCGCACGTATTAAATATCGATCATATAAAGAAGCGTCATCTTCCTCCTCTTGACCTGGTATCACCAGTTCTTTCATCTTAATCGATTCAAGTCCTGGAATTGTATCAAGTGACAGCAGCGGCTGATCTGTTAATTGAACATTGCCGGCTTTACCAGGTGTCTCGCATTCTAGCGTACCATCCTTCGAATACTGGAAATAAACGTCTTCAATAAAAAAACGTGAGCCAGCTGGTATGTTGATATTGTCTGGCTGAATGACCGCTGACCAAACCGCTTTAGTGGCTGGTTTTCTTTCGATCCCTACTTCAGCAGCCCGCCGATCTAGAAACTCTCCTTGTGCTGTGTCTGCAAAGACCAGCTCAAACACTTGGTCAAGCCAAATATAAGACTGGGCCAGTTCAGCGGCAGCAGGTGCCAAGGCATTCCAAATGACGCTGTTTTCTCTTTTATCTATATCATCTGGCAGTCTGTCCAGCATTCTTTCCATTAATGCTTCGTACGTCTGTTCCTCAAACATCGCCCTCCATCACCTCCTCTATTTCTAATGTGCCCTCATCTGTGACTATCGCTAGTTTGACATGAAACGAGTCATTTTGTTTTGTGACCTCTAACTCTTCAATATGATCAATCCGTTCGTCAACGAGCAGTGCTTCCTCTAGCAGCCTTGGAATCTCCATTTCTTTGTATTCATCCGTAGCTTCTGTATCCGTCAACAGCTCCTGAATTTCAGTGCCAATGTCGTGACTGTAGATAGGATGTGCATACCGCTCTGTCCTAAGTGTCATATAAATGAATTGCCGGATTGCCTCAATACCTGAAATGGTTTCGCCTGTCAGTCTGCCAGTTTCAAAATCTATTCGATACGTTGTTGAGGTTTCGACCTCTTCATCTTCTTCTATTTCCTCGATTTCTTCCTCTGGTGAAAGTGCCACGTTCATCACCTCCCTTACAATTTGTCGATGATGTAAAAGGACTGGCCTCCTGCCATTGCAAGCACCATAATACTGTCTCCCCTTTTCAGCTCATCATCCTCACCCTTATTTAAGCGCTTCGGCCAAATCAGTAATTCTTCTGGAATGATCAGCTTATGATTTTCATTTAATCGGATGCTCAGAGGGGAAACTGCCGTGACTTCTCCGATAACAAGATCAATTGGCGATTCTGCGTCTACTGCATTCACTGCTAATCGTTTAATCGCTTCACTTAATCTCACGCTTGATCACCCTTTGGCATGGAATTTTTCTCAACAACATCAATGGTCATGGTGTGTTTCACCCCACTGAATTCATGTTTGTCTTGATCGATCCAGTAAGTTTTTTTTACGTTGATTTCAGGAATTTTCAAATAGATCGGGAGACCGCTTTGCAGCTCAGGAATTCCTAGGGCTTGGATGCTTTTGACTTCTTGTTTGACGCCTTTTTTCTCTGCCAGCCGTACTTTGGCTCTTTTTTGCAGCTGCGGCTGGTTGATTTGCCCAGTGACTGTCTCAACATGCTGTAAAATACCGTATTTATTCTGACCGGCTTTATCCTGTTCAATCACCACAATCTCGGATTTACTGCCTTTTTTCTTATTCTTCCCCTGTTCATCAGCTGACGTACGCATCTTAACACGAGTGGCTGTCTCTTCGATCGAGGTGCTGTATTGATAGCTGATGAGATTGACGCCTGATTCAATGACCCAGACGTCCTCTGGATCAGGCCAGGCTCTCAGTCCCATCTTGCCTTTAGCAGAATAGATTTGATAGTTTCTTCCTGTTTGCCGCTTCGTTTCTTTCAATGCTTTCAATATCATGTCATACAAGCTTGTATCATTTTTAAACACTAGTGATTTTATGACATGTCCTGTATTGGAGATGGAGGTCATTGGAATTTGAAAGTCAGCTCCAATCCGCCTTAAGATTTGATCTGCTCTTTGATTTGAAAAAACATAGACATCTTGGTTTTTTACCAAATATTGGAGCATATCGTATGCGGTAAAGGTCATCTTCCCTTCAACAGGTGTACGGGAAAAAACAATGCCTCTAAACAGCTCTTTTCCTTTCCATTTAAAAAGAACCGTGTCCCCTTCCGAGACACGGTAATATGTTTGACTGCCTTGCTTTGTGATAATATTTGCCTGAATTGAGCGAGGGGCTTGATACCTTTGGCCCTGAAGTGTCACACTCTCTGTGACAAGCTCATACATGGTGCCGCTTCTGATGGCAAAAAGCTCGATCAATGCCAGCCCCCCTATTGTGGTATTTTTAACCTTTGTCCAGGGAAAATCCAATGCCCCGGCTGCTTAATATTGCGTCTGCTACGTTTAATCATCGCTAATTTATTGGCATTCCAAATACGCCGCCATTTTGTACTGTCGCCATAAAACCTGCCAGAAATGGCCCATAGCGTATCCCCTTTTTTGACGGTGTACATTTTTGGTGGTGTTTTTGAAGGCCGTTTCTTTTTCGTTTGTTTTGCTTTTTTCTTCCGTTTGATTTTCCTAGGCGATGCAGTTTTGTATTCCTTTAACTCGATCGTAAATTCACGATCTCCAATATCATATGACCCTTCCTTGTGGGTGAAGCTTTCAATGCTGCACGTCATATTGATTTTTGTTCCAGTTACAATCAACCGCACGGATTTCTTTGAACGCATCATTCGTTCAATTTTCGCGATCGCATTCTCTGGTGATGGAATGCTTTTATATTCAGCAATCGGCGAATATTTCTTAGGAAATAATGAGGTGAATGATACTTGTTTCGCCGATGGTACGTCAATAAAGGTCAGTTCTCCAAAAGAGGCGACCTTTACCGTTTCATTTTGTACGTTATTTGTGATTTCGAGTTCGGATGGAAGGACAGGGAATCGCAACTTGTCCTTTCCTTGGGAAATCCACAATTGATACACTGATTTACCCATCAATTACGACCCCCTTCGTTCCTGTATGAATCTCTACTTCTAGTTCATCTACAAGCATTTGTTTAATTTTTTCGACTAGCGATTGCTGATCTTGTCCATTATGGAAATGCTGATCTCCATTGAATTGAATCGTGATTTGTTTATTACCTGGCGATGTTGTACTGCCAGTAGACTGAACTGAGGTAACTTGCTGCATCTGTGCTTCTGGTAAAGGAGCAGATGCATTTGATGGATCATATACTTGCATCCCAAGTGCTTTAGCTGCCTGCGTCAATAAATACCTTCCGCGAATGCCTCTTTCCTCAGGAATAATCCATTCGCGTTTATTTCCTTCACCGACTCTAGCAACCTGCTCTTGAGTAATCAATCCGCCATTTGCATAGCCTTTATAAGGGCCGCCTCTTCTCATACTTCGTAATCCCGGCGTGTTGAAGACTGTTCCATATCTTCCCTTAATGTAGTTAATGGCTGCTACGGCATTGTGAATTGGGTTCCAAATGTCATTCATGCCTTTGCCTTTATTGGAATTAAAAGTCGGTCCAATGGTTTGCATTAAGCCTTTAGAAGGTGTTCCCTTTTTGGCGTTGGAATCCCATAAGTTGATCGCTCTCGGGTTTCCATTTGATTCATGCTGCGCGATGGTCATCAAACCAGGTAGCCAGCTCATAGATGTGCCAGTTGCCATGAGAGCTGCCATAAGCCATTGCTGAACACTAAGACCTGAAGCCCCCATCCCGCTGAAGGCACCAATCAATGAACCAGCCTGATTTTCAGCAAATTTTTTCACATCAACTGAGTCAAGCCCTTTGACGACACCGATCGATGCAAATTTCCCAAGACTCATCATGACGCGTGAAGGGGAATGAATGTCTAATTCTTCTCTAAACGCCTGCTCTACTTTCTTCGCCATTTCTTTGGCCGCTTGAGTAACTTCGCTTCCTTTGGAACGCATGCCGCTGTTAAAGGCGTCAATCATTCCTGAACCCCAGCCTGGTGATTCTTGTTTCGCTTGCAGGAATGGTTGTTTAATGTTTTGATCTACGTATTGGCTCGTGCCAATTGATGTAGCATTTTGACCTGCTGCAAAACCACTAACCGTTCCAGAACCCCAAGTGGGTGATGCTGTCATGACTTGTTGGTAGGGTGCTTTTACACGACTTTGTAAAAAGCTATCTGTTCCTGTTGGTGTCATCTGCTGACCGTTTGCAAAGGCAGAAACCGTTTGCTGACCATACTTTCCTGAGTCTGATGTCAATTGACCAAAAGGCTGATGAATATTCTTTTGTTTCCATTGATCAAGAGAGATAACTTTACGATTTAACCCTTGTTCAAAATCGTTATTAAATTGCTCGCCAATGCTAGAGGCTTGAATGTTCGCATTCAATGAGACTGATCCGCCTCCGCTCATTGAACCTACAGAAGATGATGGAGTTGTAGGAGCTGGGGAGCTTGACACTTGAGTTCCTGCCGCTCCGCTCGGTACAACAGACATTCCAAGTTGAGAAGCGGCCTGTGCAAGAAGCATCTTTCCGCGTCCTCGGTTATTTTGAGTTGGAATAACAAATTCGTTACCTGCTTCACCGACCCATGATAAGGTTGGCTGGGTGATATAACCGCCTGTGGCGTTATTATCAGCACCTCCAAAGACATGTTTCAATACAAAATTAACCCCACCGCCAGCCTTATCAAAAATCTTTTTGACCCAGCCAAACGCTTTAGAAAACCCATCACCAATAGCTTCTGCTACTTTTACAATTGGCTTTTGAATGTTGTCCTCAAACCATTTGGATAATCCATCCCATATATCTGTCACGACTTTATACGCTGCTTCAAACTTTTTACCGAAACTGTCTTTAATGGTTCCTACCGTATCTACAAGTGGATTCCACACATTTTCCATAAACCATGTCGATACAACTCCAAAGATTGATTGTATCTTTTTCCATGCATTTGATAATGCTGTCCAAATTCCTGTAGCGACTGTAACAACTGTGCTGCTTAGTGGCGTCCAGACGTTCTCGATAAACCAGCCTGCGACTGCACTGAACGTTTCTTGAATCCATGTCCATGCATTGACTAGACTTGACCAAATGGTCGTGGCTACTGTAACGACTGTACCGCTTAACGGCGTCCAGACGTTCTCGATAAACCAGCCTGCGACTGTACTGAATGTTTCTTGGATCCATGTCCAGGCGTTGACTAGGCTTGACCAGATGGTCGTGGCTACCGTAACGACTGTACCGCTTAACGGTGTCCAGACGTTTTCGATAAACCAGCCTGCAACTGTACTGAATGTTTCTTGGATCCATGTCCAGGCATTGACTAGATTTGACCAGATGGATGATGCTACTGTGACAACCGTACTGCTTAATGGTGTCCAGACATTTTCTGTGAACCAAGTCGCAACTGTTGACCAAACTTCAACAATTTGGTCTTTGATTTCAATGGCTTTTTGACCAATCTTTTCAAATCCGCCGCCATCAAACCATTTTCCGATCGTTTCACCGATAGATTCGCCGCCCATACTTCCAGCGATGCCGCCTACTAGACCACCGATGGCTGTACCTACTCCTGGAACTACGCTTCCAATAGCTGCACCTGCTGCTGCACCTGCCATTCCGCCGGCAATACCGCCTCCAGTCGTACCGATCTTTTCACCAGCATTCTCTTTTTTCATACCGATTAAATTTGTTGCGCTAAGTAAACCACCTAGAATAGGTACTTTCTTTAATAATTTACCGCTCCCTTTACCGATATTTTTCACCGCATCTCCTAGTCCACTTAACCCCTTGCCACCTTTCATTAGACCCGTAAGTCCGCCAACTGAAGCTGCGATACCCGCACCTTTCTTTAGACCACTAGGGATTTTTCCAAATAATTTACCTGCATTTGATTTCAGTTTCCCTAATTTACTTGGAGGCCTTCTATTCATTTCGGTTCTTGATGTGGCATTTGGATTTGTTGATCGTCTCGATGAACGGCCATTTTTCGCTTTAGTAGATCCTCGGCTGCTTATACCTCTTGCACAACAAGGGCAACAACTACTGCGAAACAAACCTTTTCCGCCTCGCGGCTTAGGCTGCGTTTTAGGAGCCGAATTAGATGGTGTTGATGTTGGTGTTGTTGTTGGTGCTGTTGTTGGTGCTGTTGTCGGTGCTGTTGTTGGTGCCGGAGTGGTACTGTTGTTTTCACTTGATTGATCACTTGTACCAAAGAGGCGATCTAATCCAGTCTTCACCCATTGATCTAGTTTTTCTTCAGGATTAAATTTAATCTTCTCTTTAATTCTTCCGATCACATCTTGTTTGTACTCTTCTATTTTATTTTCAACCCAAGGAAGTGCTTTTTCATCCCAAAACTTTCTAGGACTCAATTTTTCCTTCACTTTGTCTGCAACGTCACCTGCATATTTTTGAATTTCATTTAATCCTTTATTGGCAAAGTTCTGTAGCAAACTCTGTTTAGGTTCATCCGTTTTAGCTGACGGACTAGCAGCCTCAGGCTCTTTTTTTATGGTTTTTTCTTTCACAACAGACTCTGCCTGATCTCGTTTTTTCAGCTTACTCTTTGCATTGTCTTGAACTGACACTCTGATTTCGTGTTTGGACATCGTCAAGCTTTTGAGTGTCTTTTTGATTCGTTGAATTGCTGCGGTGGCTTGGTCAACCATGTTTAATCTCATATAGTACGTTCTGTTGATGAGCTGAAGGATTGATTTTTTGATCGATGACATTTTCGCTGACAATTGATCGTTTAGTTTAAACGTCAGCATAATGGGACTTGTCCCCATTTGTTTCAAACGATCTATGTTGGATTTAATGACATCCAGCCCCTTCGCTTGAAAGGATATGACCAGATGATTTGGAATCATATTTAACTGATTGTTCAATGCTTTTAGATCCCGATAGATTCCTTGATCCAGCCTCATAGAAAATACTGAAACTTTCCGCAGCGATAAAGTGAGGTTTCTTAATTTCTTTTCATCCATTTCCAGACTTATTTTCACTGGTTTTCTAAATGGTTTAAGCTGCTTCTCAAACGTTTGAAATCGTTTTTGAATGCGTAATAACTTCTTCGACACCCGGTCTTCTAATTCAAATCGTGCTGTAAGTTTCGCCAATTATTTACCTCCTTTCTTTGCTTCTTTTTCTAGCATGTCTAGCTTGTAGCTGATGAGTCCGAAAAGGAATGCTTTGAACGGTCTTGGTGATTCGTATAATTCCAGGAGTTCAGATGGGGAGTAGTGAAGCTCGTGCATCGCGTAATATAAAAACACCGCTTCTTTATCCCCATCTTTTATTAGTTTTTTGCTGCTTCTTCTAAATCTTCAATTTCATCTTCGAATCCGTTGATTTCGATCGCTTTGTTTAACCAGTTCGCATATTCACCGCCGACTGACAGGACACGTTTTGCTACTTCAACTGGATCTTGTGTGCTGTAGGCTTCTCTTAATTCCTTTGAGCGGAAATCTGGATAAATCGTCGATTCAATCGCAATACGTGCGTAGAAGCGCTGGCTGTCTAAGTCTTTCACGCGTCCTCTGCCTTTGACATTTTTGAAGGTTGTGTTTTCTTTTTCCAATTCATCAATACGTTCAGTTGTAATAGCTTTAAAGACAAAAGGAATGACATTTCCTTTTTTATCAACAAAACGCTTAGAAATCGGTACTTTGACTTCTTCCGCTTCTACTGTTTGTCCTGGCATAAAAAATGAAAGATCAAATGTTTGTTTTTCACTCATGTTTAAAAACTCCCTTTGTTATGTTTTTTTGAATGCAAAAAAGCACATCCATTTTTGAATGTGCTTTCCAATCTTTTCATGTATCATTTAAATTGTACAAGTGAACGGCTTGCTCAAGGGCGTCTGGCTCATCCCCGATAGGAAGGGGGTGATGCATATGTCAACATTTGAAGCGATTTCCCTTATGCTTTTATTCGGGATGTTTATCTTTACTTTGTTGACGTATATAGACAAAAAATAGACTCCCCCTTGAGCTGTGGAAGGTTAAAGGGAAGTCTACCTAAAGAACCTATTCGATAAGCCAGCCCCTTGAAGGGCCTCATTGTACATTGCCGGGATGTTAGAGCATCCTGGCTTCTTTTTATTTTATGCAAATTGCTTTGCAAGTAAACATATTTTAATGAATCGAATACAAGACGTTACCAGACGAAATGAAGACGGCATCAAGACGGTTGTATTACAACTGCATTATAGCATATTCAGCTGTTATTTAGCTAATTAATTAGCTAATTTCCTCCACTTTTCTTAGAATGTATTCTTCAGTTTTTCAGGCAGGTCAAAGTCCTCGAATGTGAAAGGAACCTCTTCTTCAAGCGCCTCTGAATCAACATCTAATCCAGCGATTTTAGCAGAATCAAAGTTGACATCAAATAACGTCACACGCTCAGTGCCACGGCCTGATGATTTATCGTCAATTACCGCTTGAAGAGTGAAATATGGATCTTCTCCTTTTTTCACATAATTGAGCATTAATTGAACGAAACGGGACGTAACTTTATAGAATGTTGCCGTTCCTGTTCCATTTGCTCCCGTTGTTTTATGGCCAGTCATTCGGCGGCCCATGACGTTGACTTCTGATTTGTTTTTCTCCACGTTTGCTTCGAAGGTTTTGATAAATGCAAGTTCCTCACCTTCTAAGAAAAGACGACCTTCTTTACCTGAAATTGTATTTTGCGCTTTAAAAGCCATCTTACTTCACCTCCACATTGAAATAGAATTTTTCTGCTGCATCTACTGGTTGAACCGCTAAATCGATGATAAATCCATCACGATCTTCATTGAGGCCAATTACGATATCTGTTTCTGAATTAAAGCCTGTAATGCCGCTGCCATCTTGAAGCTGTGTGAGATACTGGGTAATCAGTGTTTTCACAAGCTGCACTCCATCATCTGATGCTGGAATGTCATTGCCATTGGCTTTACGTAATTTAATCAGATTTTTTAATTCGAATGTTAAATCATTGTTGATCGCATCAAGCACACGAATGATTTTGTTTTTCGCCATTTGCTGGTTCTTTTCAGCTGTGAAGCTTGTCAAGGAGTTAATATCTTTTTCAACACTCACGGTACGATCTCTCGCATCAAAGGTGAAAAGGAACTCCCCTTGAGATAATCGGTATTCTACTTGATCATTGTCAAGGCGTTCTAATGTATCGACCGCTCCTTCGTATTCAACAAAGGTCAGTGACTGATTGAAATTTGCTCCGGCACTTGCACCTGCGACCCATGCTGTTGTTTGAGCAGGTGTTAGTTCGGTTCCATCTTCGAGTACAACACCGCTTGTCACATTGATGATTCCTTCTTGGTCAGCTGCATAATTCGCCACCACCCCTTGCACCTTACGTCCTTGCTTATCACGCAAACGCTCGATAAATGAAGCGAAGGTTGCTTTTAATTGCTCACTATTATCGACTGGAAGGGCAATGACATCGAAGTATTCTGTTTCTGCCGCTTCTAGGAAAGCTGTATAATCTGCGACACTTGCCACCCCGTTTTTACCGCCGCTTAGTGCCACACCAGCTGTGATAACAGCTTCACCTTCACCAGAAAATTGAA
Source organism: Bacillus sp. FSL R5-0712 (assembly GCF_038593285.1). NCBI lineage: Bacteria > Bacillati > Bacillota > Bacilli > Caryophanales > Bacillaceae > Bacillus > Bacillus sp. FSL R5-0712. Next base: position 2,904,324 of record NZ_CP151981.1, read on the forward strand.
CGTATTTGTTTTTCACAAGGTCTTTGACATCAGTGACGATTTGCTTATCCACAATATCCGTTCCAAGATAAGTGATCACATCGCGTTTTGTGCTATCAAGTACATTTTCGGCGACTTGTACTGTGATCTCATTCCCTTTTTGGCCGCCATAATTTGCTGTGACGACAAAATTTTCAGCAATTTCGGCTTTGGCCGGCTCTCCTTCATTGAGGCGGTAAAGCAAGACTGTTTGCGCTTTTTTCTTTGCTTCGCGGAAAAGAAGAAGTGACTTATCATCAATGTTGAGTCCAACCTTTTTATTTAAATCTTCCATATTTGAAACGGAAATAAAGGTTTTTGGTTCTCCCCAGCTCATCACAAGGGGAAGTGCCACCGTACCTCGATCGCCTAAAGTAATTCGCTGCTCTGCTGTTGTTTTAAAATTAAAGTAAATACCAGGACGCTTTTTCTCTGTACCTGGTGTAAAAGTGCCTCCGTTCATCCTTTAAACCTCCTTGGACAAAAAAGCATCAATGTGCTTTTTCGCTTCTGTTTTTGTAATTGGTTGATGTTTGATATAAAAAAGAGCCCCTTCAAGGATTTCTGGTTTGACCCCAAAAAGATCCTTACTGTGCTCCTTTAAGGCTTCAAATGAAAAGCCAAATTCTTTTTCTTCGCCGGCTGTTTGAGCGGGCTCTGCTTTTTTAGTCTTGCTCACGTTTGATCACCCCATCTGAAAAGTTGATATCTTCAAGGCTTGCCTGTTTGTCACGGTTGTACCAATAGCTGCTATCCCACGTCAGGACAATCGCTGCTACGCCTTGATCTATCATTCTTGTTTCCACTCTTTTTATGCGGACATAATCATCAAGCACCTCTCCGTCTTCACTCATCATCTGAATGATTTGACGATCAGCAAGCAATGCATCAACGATTGTTTCTGCCGCATCATGTGCTTTTTCTGTATCAATATGAAAGACTTTCACTTGCAGCGAATAAGATTTCATAAAGGTAGAGACCGTATCTGGACCACTGATTACTGTCACAGGCGGCACATAAACCGATGGCACTTGAAAGCGTTCTGGCAAAAGACGATCATACATTGTCACAGGAAAGTGTGTGTAGATATAATGCATGATTGCCCCGACTTCTTGATTCATTCCATCACCTCCCAAAATGTCGATCGAACCAGCTTTGCAGCTTTCGATCCAGCGACTGTTCAAACATTTGCTCATAGAGCATGACAGCATGATCCCAGTAGCCATTGCCATCAATCCATTGAGAGGCAAGCATCATTCCTGTACTTGCATTCGGATCATATTCAAAGCGGCTGCCAGTCCATCTGCCAGGCACCCATCTTCGCTCTCCACTTGAAGAAGTGGCATGTCCGTCATTGACATAGGAGGCATATTCAAGCTGCGTTCCCACTTCAAGTGTGAGACCGCCTTTTGAAATGAGAAAATGATTCTCCTTATCGCCTTGTGTAAAGGATCTAAGAAGCCGGCCTGTATCGACAGCATTCTCCTTGATTAATTCATCCTGAATGATGTCTAAAAACTGCAGGCCCATGTCCTCCAGCCAATCTTGATATTCTGCCTTTAAGCCGCCATCACCCGCTGTCTGCAGCTGTGAAATCAGCCGGTCAAGTCCATCAATTTTCATAGATTTTCCTTCCTGACTGCTATCACTTCGATGTGATGATTTTTCACTTTTTTAGGCTGTTGTAATTTGAGTGACACGCCATTCCACACCATTTTGTCATGCAAGCGAATATCACTTGCTAAAGGAAAATGGACAAGATAGGATTGATAAATGACTGTATTCGGCTCTTCTTGCACAAGTGACTGGTTTTTTTCTATGACATAACAAGATAGATCGGCTATGCTGGGAGCATCGGGATAGGAAAGTGTTATTTGTAAATCATCAGCTGGAATTCCAAATTTCCCGCGGGCAGACTCCTGCTGTTCAAGGTGAAAAAGATCACAGCGATCTGTTAATAGAGATTGATAGCTCATAATGACCTCACCTTTAACTTGGCACTGCCGCCGGTCAATGTTGGTTCAATATAATCTACAAGCAGGGCATATACATAGGGTCTGCCTTTGACTTGATCAGCTGCCTTCGCATATGAATAATCGCCCATTTTTTCTGACGTAAAGCCTTTCATCATAGATTCGTCATCATTCAGCATGGCAAAATATTGGGCCATTTTTAATAATGCGATTCTTGCTTTTTCAGGGAGGGGCTGATATTTTTCGCTTGAGAAATCGTGACCTACGATCTGAAATACCGCAGCTTCTGCTTCGATAATATCTGCTGTCAGTCTTTCCACAGATCGATTTTTCACACGATCAAAGACAGAATAGGCTTGCAGTTCTTCAGCAGAAATGATCATGGCCTGCCGTCACCTACTCTTTCACTTTCATCACTTTTGCTACAGCATCCTCTTCCTCAAATTTGCTGTCTAGCTTCGCTGTGAGGACAATAATAAATTTACGGCTGCGAATATCTTTTTCTACTTCAATTCGAATATTTCGAGAGAAACCTACGATAATATTTTTAGGATGTGTCAGCAAAATATCTGATACATCTGTTCCCGCTTCGTCATATGGCTGCATATTGGCAAGACCTTTGACCGGCACACCGAATGCAGAAGAAAGTCCGCCTTGAATGGCCGCATCTCCAAGGCCCGTCTGACGGTTTGCTACTTGATCCTTCCATTCAACTTCTAAGCTTGGGGATGTGTAGAAACGGAAATCCTGAGGAACACGTAAATATTTTGACGGCATCGCTTTATAAGCTTGCTTAAACATTTGGCGGCTGATTCCCGCTCCATTTGCATCTACGATATGAGATACTGCTTGTTTTCTCACGCCATCCATTTGAGCTAGAAATGGATCTGCTGAAGTCGTATCGCCATTGACGATGAGCTCTTCAATGTCAACCGCTGCTCGTTCAGCGAGCATTTGCATAATCGTCTGCTGAATGCCGTCTTTCTCAATATTGTTTTCAATGCTGTCGTAGGTCATGTGGATCTCTGCGATGACCTCTTTCGCATTTAGCTGGACAGTGCTTGTCGCTGGGACAACACGGTCTTTCGCATCAAGCGCTTTGCCTTCTTCTGCTGGGCGCAAAATACGCTGGCCAAAGCCGATTTTTTCGATTTTTTGTGAATCACTTTCCATTGGAATGATACGTGCATCATTTAAAACGGTTGGTGTATTTTGCATCATTCTAATGAATGTGTTGGATTGGGTTGCGTTCATGAGACCGCCGGTTTTTAAGCTGGCAAGTGTCATTTCGGCCTTGCGAATCAACTCTTGATTTCTCACACTATTTCCTCCTTATTTAGGCTTATAGTAAGCCATCCCATATGGGCTTTGTACTGTCGTTTTGTGTATCGTGGATTGTTTGTTTTGACATGCCGCGCGCTTTTTCAAGCATGTGAATCCGCTCTGAAATAGGCAAAAGCTGCTGCTGAAGCACTTGCTCAAGCGCAGCTTTTTCTCTGCTGGCTGATTTCTCTAAAGAAGAAAGCTGATGACGAATTGGTGCTACGGCTTGCTCAAGCACCTTTTGGACAGGTTCTTCTCCAGTTTGATCTGTTTCCTGCTGTTCAGCATGCTGTAAGACGTTTTCGATGGCCATTTTTGCTTTTTCAAGCTCTCGTACTTGCTCCGTCGTCAAAGCGGCGTCTTGTTTTTGTACGGAGGCTGGCCTTTCACCAATCGTTTGAAGCACATCTTCTGTCTTCAAAATCTCCTGCACGATTGGCAGCAATTGCTCAAGCGCTGATCTTACACCCGCCTCATCACCATCACTTGACTGTAAGGTTTCCAGCAGGTGGTCTAAAACGCTCCAAAATTGTTGTGACATGTTTGCACCTTCCTCTTTCAAAAAGAAATTTTTCAGCAAAGAAAAAAGCCCTCTCTCATTCGTGCTTTGAGATAGGAGCTGATCTTGTTCTTCAATTGCTACGATGTCCGCCGTTCCTGCCATTGAATATCCTGTAATGTGGCCTTTCTGAATTTGATCCCAAATCTCTTGAGAAGCCTTTGTTACAAGCACCCAAGATCCTTTTCGAATCAGCTCACCGCCTACTTCAAAATCAGCTGGTGCAATGTATGATTCAACCACTTCTCCAACACCATGTTGAAAATCATGCTGCTTATCAATGTGGCGGGCATCCTTCATAAAACCATGTGCTGCTCTTTCAATTTCTTTGGCAGACATAAAGTCTTGGTGTGCATCAGGTGTATTCGGTTCATACACGACACCATACACAAGGCGATGAGCATCTTCTGCCTTTGTCAGCACACTCACCTCTTTTTGAAAGTCAGGCTGGCTTTTCTTTGCCTTCATCAAAAAGAATTTCTTTTTGTTTGCGGCTCTGTCCACGTAGGAAACATGCGTAATTTTTGCGTTTTTTAATTCTCTTGGCATATGTTCACCCCCTTTCAAAAAAGCGCACGCGCTTCGGTTTATTCTTTCAACTGATCTGGCTCTCGTTGAGGCTGTTGTTCAGCTGATGTCATGCGGCTTTCTAAAGGTCTGTGATAGAGATCCTCCGGCCATTCCTCTAACGTTTTCCCAAGGATACGTCCCGCCAGATCTCGCAAATCGTTTGGTGACACTGCCCCAGCCTGAATAAATGGTGTCAGAACCTTGGCAATCTCTAATGGGTCTCTAAAGTCAGGACCATTTAATAGGAAACGGACATGCCAAATATCAAGATCCGGCAGGAAAAGGGTATTGAGTTTCCCTGTGATGAGGTGCCGTTCAGGCTGAAATACCTGTTCTTCTGTTGTTTTCCGCGCCGTATCGGCTGTCGCTTTGTTATAGTCTTGAGACTCACCTGTATAAATAGGCGGCAGTCGAAAAGCAGAGCGGATTTTGTTTCTTGTTTTTTCATCGTATTCTAAAAAGAGTGCATCTTCTTGCAAGATCTCTGCTAAGGATTTGAAGTTCACTTTGACATTTGAAACATCTTCTTCTCCAGTTAACCCTTTTTCCGTCGGGAGACCTTCGACTTCAAGCAATAGAAACTTATGTGCATGATCAGAGCCTTCAATATCGTCCATATAATCTTGAAGCTGCTGATAGGATGACTCAGACAGCATTCCATTTTCGACAATGATGGCACCAGGTACGTGCCGCCCTTGTTTAAAATAAAGGTAGTTCAGTTCTTCTGCCTTGCGTGCCCCATACATATTGACGATGTTGCCAATCCAGCGGGGAATCCCATACGTTCCACTGCCGATTTTAAAATGAATCACTTCTGTTGCACGCAGCGGCTCTGGGGTGGTGTCATCGTATTTGCCTGTTTCACAATGTAAAATGCGGGGATCACCATACTCCTTGAAGAAGACTTTCTTTTCATTGATCACCTGCACATATTTACGGAATCGCTTCTTTCGATTCATTGTTTTCAATTCGCCGTTTTCTGTATACCGAAACTCGACGTCGACTGGCTCACTCAGCTTGCAAATGCGGATATGGAGCGCATCTAAATACTCGATTCCTGCCGGCTTTCCCTGGCCATCTCGGAGAACTTCTAAAAAACCATTCCCTGTTTTCTCCCGGTCTTCGATGACATAGCCAAGCACCACATCAGCAGACTCATCATAGTTCATGTATTTCGTAAACTCTTCAAGTCTTGTCCATTCCTTCTCTGCTGCCTTCTTTTTTGCCGGTTTCACGCCTTCTGCATTAAAGTCAAAGGCATATTCTACACCAAAACCAAAGCCTAAAATATTGGTCTTATACGCATCAATACATTGCTGAAGAATGGTTGAATATTCTGCCATACTTTTTAATTCATTAATATTGTAAGGCGGGGGAACAATGTCATCCTTTTCGTAGGAAAATTCATCTGCATACATTTGTTTTGTATGATCAGACATGTTTGCCTTCATAATGGTTGCTTTCAATTGTTTCATTGTATGGACCTCCTCTCTCTGTTTGGACGGACACGCTCCGAGGCAGTCTGTTTCAAATCTGTCACTTCATAATCATCCAGCGCATACCAGATGGCTGATAATGTGTGTGGATCGATTTGAAATTCATCTTCCTCTAGACGTCCATCCTTATCTGCCTTATAGGTTAGTGATTGAAGTTCATAGATGGTATATGGACATGCATCAGAACAAATAATTTTCTTAAACCGTTTGATCTTTTTTGTATACTGTAAACGTGAGCCTTGGAACTTATGTGCCGCCACCATTTGAAAGCCGCGCTGCCGAAAATAGTGAATGGTTTTAGGTTCGGCTGCATCGGCTTTAATCAGTTCTTTTGATTCAATGAACTCTTTCAAGTCAAGGGCTGTTTCATCATCTGTTTTCCCGCGGTCGTAATATTCCCAATAAATATATAAGTACTTTTTTTCATGATCGACAGCTAGCCGAATGAGCGCATTGTATGATTCAACAAATCCAAAATCCATGCCTGCTCGTTTCAGCGGTCTGTCAATCTGCTGAATGGCTTCTAATACATCAGAATGGCTTCTCACCTCAAACTGAGGAAAAACCTTTGTGCCATTGATCCCGAAATATCCCTTCCTCGCAATGCGATAGAGGTCTGGATCATACTCTTTCAGCTCATCCAGCTGCTTCACGTAGCTTTTAGGAAGGAATAGATTATCTTCTGCCGTGGAGTGATGGTAATACGTATCCTTGATAACAACGGTTCGCTTTTTGTATAAGGTTTCATCATCTAAAACAAAACGCTTCAGCTGTTCATCTCGAAAAAAATGTCTATACGTCCAATTATCCTGACCAACAGGATTGGTCGATAACATCATATAAAGCGGTAAGGATGGATGCCTTAGCCTTCCAAGCAGCTCTTTAAATCCTTCATAAGAAACCTCTGAACATTCCTCAATCCAAATGATCGAGATGTTGTTGATTGATTTCAATTTTTCAGGTTTGTCCAGCCCTTTAAATAAGATGCTGCTGCCGTTTCGAAACGTCAGTGCAAGCGGCGAACTTCGGCACTTCACCACATGGTCGATGCCGAGGTCGCTGACGATCTCTTGTAATAAAGAAAAGGTTGATTCGCGGTGCGTATCATACACGTCTCGAATGACAAGTGCTGTCCGCTTTTCTTCCAGCAGCTTTAAGACGAGCTTTAAAGCAATGTGATAGCTTTTAGAGGAGCCATAGCCTCCAACTAAAAATTGAAACTTTTGATTCCAATCGAATAGAAAGTGTTCAAAGTGAGGATTGACTTCTTTTTCAATCAATGGCGTCATGAGTCGTCCTCTTTTCGCTTGATCATGATTTGAAGATCTTCCTCTTTTTCTTCACGCACTGCTTTTTTTGTTTTTTCGATCGTCAGTTCAATTTGTTTCAGCCTTAATCTTCGTTCATCCTTCGCATGTGCGAGCTCTTCAAACTGTTTTATTAAACGCCTGAGTTCACCCATTGCACGGGATTGTGCATTTAGAAACGTCGCATGCCGATCCCATGAAAATTGAAACGAATATTCTTCTGAGGTGATGTCTAGTTCTGGCTGAATGCCTTCTCCTGTTTCTTCTAATGAAGAAGGCATGTATGCCGCCTTTTTCAACTCTTTGATCATGTCCTCTTGATCTGCTACATACATGATTCGCTGCGCCCGAATAATGGCTGCATATTGAATTTGAATTTGATCCCAGATTAAATCAAGCGATGTGCGTCCATCCATTTTCTCCATGATTTCAATCGTTTCATCTGAAAGAAATTGATTGAAGATTGAGTGTGCTTGCTTTGACGAAGTTTTTTGTCTTTGCCATCCGTATCGCCTTTTCCACGATTTGACGGTATGGATCGAGACATTGTAATGATCAGCAATTTGCTGGTACGTCATCCCCTTCATATAATCCTGCTTGGCCTCTATCCGTTTATCTTTCATTTACATTCACCTGCCGCCTCCTTTTAATTCGAATGATTCCCTTTGAAGGAATCATTTGTGTAGGGCTAGCAAACATTCGTTTGGTCTTTCTAACTATAGGTGGCAACTGTAAGACAAGCTTTAGCTGATTTATTTTGGATAGAAAAAACGCCTATTCAGCAGCTCTGAATAGGCGTTCTTGTACTTTTTTGGACATCTTCGTCCGCGCTCTTTCCATATGTTTTTGCACAGTTCCTTTTTTGACATCCAGCATGACCGCAATCTCGCTAAACGATAATCCTTGTGTTGTGTGCATAAAGAATACATCCTTTTCTCGATCTGTTAAAACAGACAAAGCTTCATCAATTCGTCTTTTGTCTCTCTCACTGACTTCTCTTTCTTTCTCTTGAATAAGGGTATATTCATGTGATAAAGCCTCTAACACTTCTGGATTTGCGAGAATGGTACGCTGATAGACTGAACGTCTGTCTAATCCTCTGCGCGCACCTGGCTCTCTTCCGTTTTGAAGCCATTCTACTACGTATTCCAGATCGCTTACCATACTGGCGATCATTTTTTTATCATGCTTGTCTTGAACGGACAGCTGATGTTCTTCTTTTTCTTTAAATGGTTCATATTGTTTTCTAGCATTCTTTAAAGCTCTTTTATATTCAATGAGTAAATCTTGCATATTGGCTCTCTCCCTTTTTTAAGAAAATAAAAAACGGACACCAATCAAGCCCCCTTTTAGCAGGGTCTTGATCAGTGTCCGCAGGCTTTCCGTCTTGGACATAATATTGTGCTTTGATGTGTTCAGTCAGTTAGCTGATTTTAAAACCAATCTCGTGATCTACTCTTGCAAAATGACCTTTTGCCGTTTGAATAATGGTTTTTCCATGTTCAGGTACATCCATTTTATAAGCCGTTCCTACATTCCCATCTAACACGATGACTTGAATTTTTCCTTTTTCCATCTCACCGACAAATGTTTGGTTTTCTTGAATGAATAGTTGTTTTGGCTCGTTCATATGCTTGTCTCCTTTTTTGGTGATGGCCTCGTGCCACCACCTACCGTATTGATAATGATTTCAACTCTTGGACACATACTATAAAACTGGGAAACTCTTAAATCGACCATCTGCAGAGGGACTTCATCAGCTATAGAATGAAGTGCTTCTTGAATATGCTGTAGATTCGGCTGAAAGATACTGACGTGTACTGGGCGTATCAACCCTTTTTCTGCGTATGTACGCTTTTTTTGGCAGTCAGCTATGTCAAACGGCATGTGATCAAATAAACGAATTTCAAGTGATAGTGCGCCTTTTAATTTTTGCGGGCATTGCCCTTTTGCAGCTGATCGTATTCTTTTCATCAATGTCTCTTTTGTTAACAAATGCTCATGTTCAATCATTAAATGGATGACCATGTTATGATCTCCCGTCATCCTTTGACCACTGGCGGATGTCTTGTTCGTTTTTACTCGCTTTGAGCAAGCATTTCAAAAATGTCATGATTTGCTTCCATCGTTTCACGTTGCCCTGATTCCTCCTTTTTTGTATCATCGACCTTAGCCTCCAGGAGGGTCATATATGTCTCTTTCTCTTCTGCTGTGGCAAAAACAAACATCGGTTTCTGACGATGAAAGGCGATCCAGCCGCCAGCTTGGTCTAAACAAAGCTGCGCTTCTTTTCTAGCATCAAACGTCAGCTGATGTCTCATCTTCTTCAGCTCCCTCCAAGCTGTCCTCAATTTCTGTTTGGTATCCATATCGTTTCATGTCATATAACCAATAGCTTTTTGGATAACCAAAGTCACTCATCTGAGTCACCATTGGATGTTCAATATTCATTCTGCTCGTCTCCCCTTTTCTAAGAACCGATCTTCTCTTAAAGAATTACTCTTTTCGTGTAACTTTTGGCCAAAAAAAAGCTCTTGAACCCCGGTATTCAGCAGATCTGCAATATGCTTTGCTATTTCTAAGCTAGGCTTCGTTCTGCCCATTTCGATATTCGCATAGCCGCTTGTGTACTTATATCCCAATTTTTTCGCCATATAGGTTTGTGTTTTACCTTGCAATATGCGCTCTTCTCGTAAATTTTCAAGTTTCATCTGTCCACCTCTTACTCAATATGTGTAAGTTATATTCATTATGATAATATACACGTAACGAGTAAGTCAATCACATTTTTATTCTTTTTGTGTATTTATTTATCTTTTCCGTGTAATTCATGATAAAATTTACTCATAACATGAAAAAAGGTGTTTCTGATGGATAATTTGACTGGGAAGATTCTAACTGAATTAAGAGAGAAGCATGGATGGAGCAAGTCAACAGTTGCTAAAAAACTCGGATTAAAGGCAATGTCCACTTATGCAAACTGGGAATACGGCTTGAGAAAACCCGACGGTGAAATGATTGTGAAAATTGCCGAGTTATATGGGGTCTCAACCGATTATCTTCTCACAGGTAAGGACAAAGGCAGGCCCGATGACGATCTTGCAGACGATCCTGATTTGCAAATTGCGTTTAAAGCAGCCTCAGATTTTTCCGAAGAAGCACGAAGACAAACCATCGATTTTATTAACTACATTAGAGAAAAAGAGAAGCAAAAAGGTCGTCAGCCAAAAAAGCGTGACGACCATTGATCATCTCTTTTCATCTGCTTTACGCTGGGACGCACCCAGCTTTTTTTATACCTCTTTTTCCCTTAAAAAAGAAATAGCATATGAATAAAAAATCGTATTTTTTCCAACAAATATGTGACAATTTTAGCCATAATTACTCTTTTTTTCATATATTTTAATTGACAAATAATTCTATTATTATTAATATATGTATATACCAAAAAAAGGAGTGTTACCGATGAAAAAATTCATGAAAGCTTGTATATTGTCTTTAGCTGCTGTTGGTGCTCTTACGTTCTTCCAAACTGAAGGTGCCCATGCAGCTGCACAACCTAAAGAACCAGTTATAGAAAAAGCTCCTATTATGAATAAAGTAATTACGATCGACCGTAAAGTTAAGGTAGGATGGTCTGGTGCTTTTTCAATTCCAATCAGTAAAATAACTTTGTCCGGTAGTACAGATGCTGTTGAACTGAAACAAACTGCTCCAAATTTCACTTGGATTTACTTTTTAAAACCTGGCTTTGTTAAAGTATCTTATCTAAATTCAGATGGTGAACTTGTGATTAACAATTATACAATTACCTACTAAAACTCTTTTAAATTTATTAAGCTTAAGGCGATGACATCATATCATCGCCTTTAATAATGCGACAATTCTCTAAAACGAACTAGACAATCAATTCTTGCTATAGACTAACCAATATGTTAACTTTTATTTATAATAAGTTGACATATTAAGGGGCTGATGATGATAAAACACATATCTTTGTCTTGGGAAGCAATAGTGGAGAAGGCGATGAAAAATGAACCGATCACGGTGCAAGAGGGTCTAGACATTCTTGAAGCTGACGATAGAGAATTGTTACCTATTATGCATGCAGCCTATCAAGTGCGATTTCATTTTTTTCAAAAAAAGGTGAAATTAAATATGATTTTTAACGCGAAAAGTGGATATTGCCCTGAGAACTGTGGATATTGTTCACAGTCGATGATTTCAAAAGCACCAGTTGAAAGATATACAATGCTTGATCAAAACACCATTGTAGCTGGTGCGCGTGAAGCTCTCAAAAGAAAAGCCGGGACTTATTGTATTGTGGCAAGCGGGAGAGCGCCTTCTCATAGGGAATTAGATGAAGTCACAGCAGCAGTCAAGGAGATCACTGAAACGATGCCTTTGAAGGTGTGTGCCTGTCTTGGGTTATTAAATGAAGAAAAAGCGAAGCGGCTGAAGGAAGCGGGTGTTCATCGGTATAATCACAATATCAATACACATCATGATCATCATGCTCATATTACGACAACTCATACATACGATGACCGCGTATCGACCATTGAGCAGGTCAAACAGTCTGGCATGTCACCTTGCTCAGGGGTCATTATTGGAATGGGTGAAACCAATCAGCAAATTGTTGAAATGGCTTTTGCGCTCAGAGCACTTGATGCGGATTCAATTCCAGTCAACTTTCTTCATGCCATCGAAGGAACACCGCTTGAGCATCAAAAACGAACACACCCAATCAAAGCATTGAAAGTGCTGGCAATGATGAGATTTGTCAACCCAACAAAAGAAATTCGGGTATCCGGAGGCAGAGAGTTTAATTTACGGACACTCCAGCCGCTCGCACTTTATGCCGCAAATTCCATTTTTGTTGGTGATTATTTAACAACTAAAGGCCAGCAAGTCCAAACGGATCATCACATCATTGAAGATTTAGGGTTTGAAATAGAAGAATGTGCGTTATAAAAAAAGTCTGCCGATTCACCGGCAGACTTTTAAGATTAGAATCTTTTATGAAAATCGACAGTTCCGCTTCCATCTTCTCGGTCAAAGCTGCCAACAAACGTCCAGTTAATATATCCACCGTCGCCATTATTGACAAACGTACCATCTTCAAATACCCAAATACCAAACGTAATACCGTCATATTCAACACTATCATAGTAAACAACATTGTTCAGACCGCTAAAGTCGTGGTCTTGGCTTAAGTTTTGGACAACTACGTTGTAGTTTTGACCTGCTTCATAGAACGCACTGTATGCTGCATTTTTTACGAATCCATCACGATTTTGAGATGACTTTACTGCTTGTTCAATTTTATCGGCAATGGCTACTGGATCAATTGAGACACTTCCATCAACACCTGTTGTTGTAGCAGCTTCAGCCGTTTGACCAAAAGTCGTAAGAGATAGAGGGGCAGCAATCATTGACGTAGCGATGACAGAACCAACAAACAATTTGCTTGTTTTTCTCATTATTTCTAACTCCTCCTTTAATTGGTATGTTTATGTACTACCCCTTTATCTGTCTCTTAAACACTAATTTATGAAAAAAATTCTTATTCTACCAATTAAGAGGGTGTTTTTACTGTTTAATTAGGCGAAATAACAAAAAAACTACTCTTATAAAAGAGTAGTTTACAGTATTACATGAACAGGATAAATAAAATCACACCTAGGATAATTCGGTATATCGCAAAAGGCACCAGTTTGATTTTATTGATCAGTTTTAGGAAGAATCGAACAACAAAGAGAGCCACAACAAACGCACTCACAAAGCCGACGATAAAGAATGGCAGCATGTCTGGTGTTAAATATTCGGCATTTTTCACAAGGGTTAACAAGCTTGCTCCTGCCATAATCGGCATCGCCATGATAAATGTAAAGTCTGCCGCAGCACGGTGATTCAAACCAAGAATAACCCCGCCCGCGATCGTCGAACCTGAGCGCGAAAAGCCTGGCCATAATGCTAAACATTGAAACAGTCCAATATAAAGCGCTTGTCTGTACGTCATGTTATCGACAGAGCTTGTTTCTGTTTTTCGTTTATTGATCCAGTCAGCGACAAGCATCAGCACTGCCCCTAAAATCAAACCGACAGCGACCGTTCTGACGTCAAATAAGTATTTATCAATATAATCTTCAAATAAGAATCCTAAAATGACGGCTGGAACAAGTCCAACTGCAATTTGGGCGATGGTCAGTTTATGCCCGCTGCGCTTTTGCTCTTCGGTGATATTTTTCTTTAAGCCCAATAAGTTTAAAATACGATCTTTAAACACGATCATAACAGCTAAAATTGAGCCTAACTGAATCACGACTTTAAATGTGTTAGCCGCTTCTGGCGTAATAATTTCCTTTGATTTTAGCCAAAGATCATCGACAATAATCATGTGACCTGTAGATGAAACAGGTGCGTACTCTGTTAATCCTTCGACAATTCCTAAAACCAGTGCCACGAATAAATCCCATAGATTCATGATTTTCTTTCCTTTCAATTCTGATCTTTTGAACACGCCAAACATCTATGTCCACATAAAGACAAGCTTCCTTCATCGAAAGCTCGTCTTTATGATACTATATTTTTTTCAAAAAAAGATTATGACATCAAACCTTTTCTTCTTTATACAAATTGGACCGCATTTTGAACCAATCAAATAAGTGAGTCGTGATGACCTTCAGAACAGCATACGTCGGAATAGCGACAATGATGCCGACCACGTTGAACAATTTACCAGCTGTTAATATAACAAAAATAATCGTAATGGGATGAATATGAAGGTTTTTCCCCATCACCTGAGGAGAAATGAATTTCCCTTCAACTAGCTGAACCACTGTCCAGACTATAATGAGTTTTAACAGCATTACTGGTGACGTCACAAGTGCAATCACAATTGCTGGTGTAATCGCAATTGTTGGACCAAGGTAAGGCACTATGCTTGTACATGCAGCAATGATAGCGAGCAGCAGCGCATAGTCAAGTCCAATGATCATATAACCGATTAACAGAAGAACACCGATACAGAAGCTGACAATGATCTGTCCGCGAATATACGAGCTCAGACGGTGGTTCATTTCGTGAAGCATGATATGTGTATGTTCCCTCATTTTACTTGGGAAAAATTTCAATAGATAGTCAGGGAGCTTTTTGCCGTCTTTTAAGAGATAAAACAGAATAAACGGCACAGTCACGATCGAGATGATGACTTCTGTGAGCGCCCCTAAGAATGTTCCTACACCGGTAAAGGTGCTTTCCAAAATCTTCGTCGCTTGACTAGATGCTTTACTTACCAATTCAGACACGTTAAAGTTCATCGAGTTTTGCACTTGATTAATAAAGTTACTTCCTGTTAATTGTCTAATTTGATCTTCTACCGTATCGACGTATTTCGGAAGATTATGAAATAGGCTCATGGTTTGAGCTTGTAAAAAAGGAATAATGGACACGATGGTCACTGTAATAATCCCAATAATGACAATATATAAAAGCAAAATGGAATAGATCCGCTTGATTCTTGCTTTCTCTAACAAGTTGACAATTGGATTTAATAAATAATACACGACCCCCGTTAAAATAATCGGTAAGGCAATGGTTTTGACGAGTACAATGAGCGGTGTGAAAATAAATGATGTTTTCATGAAAACAAGGATATTCAATCCAATTAATAACAGAACGAGTAAAAAGAGAACAAACTTGTTATCAAGAAAAATTTTTTTAAATCGACTGCTCCACATTTGCATAGAATTCATATCGTTCCTCCAAACACGGGCTATTTTATGAGTAAATTGTACACTACTTGATCATGATATGGTGGTCATTGTTTCAGCTTTTTTTCCCATTTTGCAATAGACATCACCCATACAATGAGAATCGGCTGTCCAATAAGCCTTATCCATAGCAAGGCTTGTTCTGTATTTTCTTGACCTGGAAATGGTATTCCCTCACGTGCAGCAAATAAGTTTGCGGGGAAAATGAGTACAAGATAGACAGCAATGGATTTTGCCGCTGCAATCCTGACATTCGGCAAAAGCAGCAGCACGGCCAGCAGCCATTCAAGACAGGCAGTCGCATAGACCATTACATATGGAAATGGCCAGCCTGGCATCATGCGGGCAAAGCCGCTCGGCTCTATCACATGAAAAATACCAGCTGCTATGAATAAAAGCGCAAAAGTGTATGTACTTCCTATATGCAGGACGCGCTTCATGTTTCCTCCTCTCCCTTCTATCCTGAGTATTACCCGAAGAAGGAAGAAACTACCCACTTTTCGTACATTTATATCCTTTATGTAAGACGCATCAGCCTATATAAAGGTTTCATCGGCTTTTCAATAAAAAGAATATTCTTTCATACAAACGCTTTCAAAGCATGTATAATCAGAGAAAAGCAGAAGGAGGGAATGACATGATTCGATTTGCTGTCATCGGAACGAACTGGATTACAGATCGATTCTTACAGGCTGGTGAAGGAATTGCTGATTTTACATGTACAGCCGTCTATTCACGGTCCGCTGAAAAAGGGCAGGCCTTTGCCGAAAAATATGGGATTGATACGGTTTTTACGAACTTACAACAAATGGCGGAAAGTGATACGTTTGATGCCGTGTATATTGCGAGTCCAAATGCCCTTCATAAAGAGCAAGCCATGTTGATGATGGAGAATCAAAAGCATGTTTTATGCGAAAAACCGTTCGCCTCTCATCGAAAAGAAGTGGAAGAAATGATTGCTGCAGCGAAAAAACATCACGTTTGTTTGATGGAAGCGATGAAAACGACATTTCTGCCTAATTTCCTTCAAATCAAACAGCATCTTGATCAGCTTGGACCTATCAGGCAAGTGGTCGCGCATTACTGTAAATATTCTTCAAGATACGATGCCTATCGAAGCGGCGTGCTTCCAAATGCCTTTAAGCCTGAGCTATCCAATGGTTCTTTAATGGATATCGGGGTGTACCTCGTTTACCCAGTCATATCCTTATTTGGTCTGCCGAATCAAATCACCGCGAGAGGCTATAAGCTTTCTTCTGGTGTGGATGGGAACGGTTCAGTCCTTTTACAGTATGACGGGCATCAAGCACTTCTTTTTCATTCTAAAATTTCAACGTCTCATTTATCGGCTGAAATTCAAGGCGAGGATGCCACGATGGTGATTGATCAATTCCACCGTCCTTCACAAATTACGATACATGACCGTGACGGACATCAAACTGACATCTCGCTCAAAGATGATCAGCCAGCTATGTCTTATGAGATTAATCATTTTATTGAGTGTATTCAGCAGGGAATGGGGCAGTCTCCGGTCAATACATTTGCCTTATCTGTTCAAACCATGTCCGTCATGGACGAAGCGAGAAGACAAATGGGCGTGATGTATCCTGCCGACAGACAAAATGTATAGGGCATGAAATGAGGAACAAAGGGCGAATGATTGATTTGTTCGCCCTTTGTTTTTACGTTTCGTGTCGGTCATTTATTTTGCCGCTAACACATCCGCAAATGCTTTCACATACGGCGGAAGGTCAGGCGGGCGTCTGCTGGAGATGAGGTGGCCATCTGTGACGACTGCCTCATCGAACCAGTCCGCACCAGCATTTGTCATATCATCTTTAATACCAGGTGTACTTGTCACTTGTCTGCCTTTCAGGATTCCTGCTGATATCAGCACCCAGCCAGCATGACAAATCTGACCGATTGGTTTTGCCTTCGCATCAAATGTACGAACGATGTCTAATACTTCTGGATAACGGCGCAGTTTATCAGGCGCCCATCCACCAGGGACAAGCACAGCATCATAATCATCAGCTTGAATGGAATAAAAATCTGCATCGGATACCGCCGGCACACCATACTTCCCAATGTACTCATGATTTGCTTTTTCACCTACAAGATGGACAGTTGCTCCCTCTTCTCTTAATCGCAGAACCGGATACCACAGCTCTAAATCTTCAAAATCATCGCTGACAAACGCAATGACCTTCTTATCTGATAAACGCATACTATCTCTCCTCTTCTTTCGATTTCCTCTATTGTACGAGATGTCCTGTTAAAAAGAAAAGCGGTTCCCCTTGAGGAGAACCACTTAACCTTATTCACTAATCTTGAATTTTTTAATTAAATCACGTAATTCTTCCGCCATTTGGGAAAGAGTTGTGGATGAAGAACTAATCTCTTCCATAGAAGCAAGCTGCTCTTCAGCAGATGCTGCGATATCTTGGATACTTGCTGAACTCTCTCTTGATACATCTGCAATTTCATTCACTGCTTTAGAAATTTGCTCAGACCCTTTCGACAGCTCGCGCACCGTTGTATTCATTTCGTTAATTCTTGCTGCGATTTCCGCTGTTTGTTCATTTATTTGTGAGAAGCTTTCTTTCGTTTGATCTGTAATTGTAAGACCATTCTTCACTTCTTCATTCACTGCTTTGAACATATTTTGAGATGTTTCAATTTCAGTGACGATTTCATTTACAAGCTTTTCAATCTCTTTTGCTGAATCCGATGATTGAACCGCTAGTTTACGCACTTCTTCAGCAACAACAGAGAATCCTCTGCCTGACTCGCCTGCGCGTGCTGCTTCAATGGCGGCATTTAGTGCAAGTAAATTCGTTTGATCCGCAATACCGTTAATCACGCCTAAGATGTTTGTGATATCTTTTGATTTATGCTCTAGCCCGTTGATCACGCCTTCAGCTTCTTTCACTGAATGGTCAATCGTCTTCATTTGGCCAACAGTTTGCTCCACAAGCTGTCCGCCTGTTTCCGCAACTGTTTTTGATTGAATAGATGACGCTGTGATGACATCAGACGTTTCGGCAACTTCGTTCAGACCCTCATTCATTTGTTTTAAATGAGCCGCGCTTTGCTCCACCATTTCGCTTTGATTTTCGTTGCCGTTTGAAAATGTTTCAATAGATGATGTAATATGTTCGGTTGCTTTTGTTGTTTGACCTGCGCTCGCCGTCAGTTCTTCAGATGATGAAGCGACATTCTCAACAGATGTTTGTACAGCTTGAATGACATCTCTTAGGGACTCACTCATTTCATTAAAGCTTGTGCCAAGCTGTCCAATTTCATCTTTTGAGCGAACATCAATTTTTTCTGTCAAATCTCCCTGACTGATCTTCTTCGAAGAAGAGACAAGAGTGGAAAGTGGTTTTGTAATGGAACGGATGATAAAGAAGATTAGAATCCCGCCAATGATAAGCGCGCCTGTTAAAATAATAGCGGCCATGTTAAAGACTGGCTGTGCTGCTTCTTCTACTTCACTGACAAACATCGTCCCGACAATCTTCCAGCCAGTCGCCTTGTTTGTGGTGAACTCCATTTGCTTTTCTTTTCCTTCAAACATATAACTCGTAGATCCTTGATCTTGTGAATACAGCTTTTCTAACCATTCACCACCAGATAATGTTGTTCCAGCTTTTTTCTTTGGATGTGCCACATATTTGCGATCTGGACTTGAAATAAAGGCATAGCCTTGTTTTCCAATATTAATACTATTTGATTCTTTTACTAGATTCGCAATGTCTAGGTTCATCGCAATAACGCCTGATCCATCCTCTAGTTTTTTAGAGATTGTGATTACAAGCGTACCAGTTGATGCCGTTGGATATGGTGCTGAAACAGACAGCTCACCGTTTTTCGCCCAGCCGTCTTTATACCAATCCCGCTCAGTTGCGACATAATCGGCAGGCATTTTTTGATTAGGATATCTTGAAAACACTTTACCGTCACTTGAAGCGACAAAAATGCCTTCTGTGTCATCATTCATACTCATGAACTGCTCAAAGCGTCCTTGAATATCGGTCGTTCCTTTTTGCTTGAGCTTTTTCTCCGTGATCCATTTGCTAAAGAAATCGGCTGCGTCTGTTTTCACTTTTACAACCTTCGTTATATTTTTATCTAGCTGCTCTACGTTTTCCTTAGCACTTTGCATAATTTGATCATTTAAGGAAGTGCTTGCCGTATGGTATGAAGAGAATGCCAATACGATGATTGGGCATAAAAGAATAAATAAGAAAGAGAATACGAGCTTTTTTGAAATAGATGGCTTTCTGAAATACTGTATGAATTTCATAAAAAAGAAAACTCCTTTTAGTAAGATAGTATATATATCGGAAGTACTACTAGGTTCTTTACTTTTTTAACTTATTAAAGTCTAAATAAGTCCAAATTACCCAATTTATATGCATCGAATGGAAAAACACCTGACGTTTTGGCGTCAGGTGTTTAAGATTGTTGACAAAGGGCTAAAATGTTCTTGATTTTAGCCCTTTGTCTTCTTTTCAGTGTGATAGAAAACCTTTGCAGTCCTAGGAAGGACGAGCACAGGAGCGGAGCGAATTTGACATTCGTGAGCACCGGAGCGCAGACCTGACACCGAATGCGAGGGTTTGTCTACACGCTGAAACACCTGACGTTTTGGCGTCAGGTGTTTCGCTACTCTCTTACATTTTAAATTGTTTAATGAGCTCCCTTAGTTCTTCTGCCATCTGAGATAAAGTGGCAGATGATGAACTGATCTCTTCCATAGATGCAAGCTGTTCTTCTGCTGATGCTGCGATATCTTGGAAGCCTGCTGAGCTTTCTCTTGAGAGCTCTTTGATTTGATTCACCGCATGAGAAATATCATTTGAGCCATGCGATAACTCTTTGGCTGATCCGTTCATTTGTTTCATTTGTTCTGTCATTTCTGATGTTTTATCAGTGATTTTCTCAAAACTCACTTTCGTTTCATCTGTAATGTTTAATCCAGATTGTACTTCACCTGCTACTTGTTTAAACATTTTCTGCGATTTTTCTATTTCCTCCACAATTTCGTTCGTCAGGCTTTCAATTTCTTTTGAAGAGCTTCCTGACTGCTCTGCCAATTTGCGAACTTCTTCTGCGACAACAGAGAAGCCTCTGCCTGCTTCACCTGCTCGTGCGGCTTCGATCGCAGCGTTTAAAGCAAGGAGATTCGTTTGATCCGCAATACCGTTGATGACCCCAAGAATGTTTGTAATATCCTTTGATTTCTGCTCCAAGCCTGCAATGACAAGCTCTGCTTCTTTTACTGCCTGCTCAATCGTTTGCATTTGACCTGCTGTTTTTTGAACGAGTTCTCCTCCAGCCTGAGCGGTTTTGCTCGATTCGATCGACGATTCCATCATATGAGAGGTTGTGTCGACCATATGCGATAAGCTCCGATCCATTTCGTTTAACTGGACTGAGCTTTTTTCGATCATATCATTTTGATGTTCAGTGCTGTTTGAGAACTGTTCAATAGATGATGTGATATGCTCAGTCGCTTGAGCTGTCTGTCCTGCACTTGCCGTTAACTCTTCAGACGAGGCAGCCACATTCTCAATGGAATTTTGGACAGCTTGAATGACTTGTTTCAGCTTAGCTGACATGTCGTTAAAGCTTTGCGCAAGTTTACCGATTTCATCGTGTGTACGAACTTCAATATGCTGGGTCAAATCACCTTGACTGATTTTCTCAGCCGATTCTGAGAGCTCTATCAGTGGCTTACGAATCGATTTAATAATAAAATAAATCGCGATTCCACCAATGGCAATTGCAGCCGCAAGGATGATCATTGTTAAGTCGAGCACTGGCTGTGCGGCTTCTTTTACTTCATTCACATACATCGTTCCAGCTAGCTTCCAGCCGGTTGCTTCATTTGTGTCAAAAAACATTTGCTTCGGCTGGCCATTGTATTCATATTCAAAGCTGCCTTCTTTTTTATCATATAGTTTTGAGATGAAGTCACCAGTCAGCTTTGTCCCAGCCTTTTCGGTTTTATGGGCCACATAACGCTGATCTGATGTGGCGATAAACGCATAGCCTTCTTGGCCAATTTTGATGCTGTTTGTATCTTTTACAACCGTATTTAATCGTACATTCACCCCAATCACACCAGATCCATCTGCTAACTGTTCTGATATTGTGATGAGCAGGTCATCTGATGACTTGTCGGTGAAAGGATCTGAAATGATGAGTTTCTTCTCTCCCATCGATTGCTGAAACCATGGTTCATTTTTTGCGCTCTTTGCATTACCTTTGTGAATCTCGGAATATTCAGTTAGTTTACCATTTTGATCTGCAACAAATACTTCTACTACATCGTCATCTGTTTCCGATAATTGCTCTAATTTCACTTTGAGTAAATCTTTGTTTTTAGCAGTCAATTCTTCCTTTTTGACCGATCTGGATAAATATGAAACAATGTCAATTTTAGGCTGTATATCTTTATTAATGAGTTCGTCTAATTGTTGAACACCATTTGCAGCACTAGACATAATCTCATCATTGAGAGACTTTGATGCCACTTCATAAGAAAATGCGGCCAATACGAGAATTGGCACTAGGAGAATCGCTAAGAATGCAGTAATTAATTTCTTCGACATCGTAAAGTGCTTAAAAAAGTTGATTTTTTTCATGACTCTACTCCTTTTGATTTATGATTTGTGGTCTTCCTCTTCTATTCTTAGGTAATATGAATTATTTTTCAAGGAATAATGTTCAAGAAAAACAAAAAATAAGTATAATTACCCACTTCTTTTGGTTTATCCAATAAAAAAGAGCCTCTAGCTGGAGGCTCTTTTCTTCATGTCTATTCAACTTTAAATTTACTAATTAAATCGCGTAATTCTTCTGCCATCGAAGAGAGAGTGGCAGAGGACGAGCTGATCTCTTCCATTGATGCCAGCTGTTCTTCTGCTGAAGCCGCAATGTCTTGAATATTTGCCGAGCTTTCACGTGATACGTCTGCAATCTCACGAACAGCCTCTGACACATGTGCAGAGCCTTTTGAAAGCTGGACAACGGTTTGATTCATTGCTTGGAGCTGGTTAGAAATTTCTTTTGTCATGTCGAAAATATTGTGGAAGCTTACTTTCGTTTGTTCAGTGAAGCTTAAGCCTGATTGAACTTCTCGATTCACCGCAGTGAATACTTCCTGTGATACATCGATGTCTTGCACGATTTCTTTGATCAAATTCTCAATTTCTTTTGCTGAGTTGGCAGATTGAACCGCCAGTTTTCTTACTTCTTCTGCTACAACGGAGAAGCCTCTGCCAGATTCACCAGCTCTTGCTGCTTCGATTGCTGCATTTAGCGCAAGTAAATTCGTTTGATCGGCAATTCCATTGATGACACCGAGAATTTGGGTAATGTCTTTCGATTTACTTTCAAGTGCACTGATGACATTCTCTGCTTTTTTCACGGACTGATCAATGACATTCATTTGAGAAGCGGTTTTTTCAACAAGCTGCCCGCCTTCCCCTGCGATATCTGTTGATTTGATCGATGAAGCCGTAATAGATTCAGCCGATTCATTCATATTCTGAAGGCCTCGGTTCATTTCCTCTAACTCTTCTGAGCTCAATTCCACTTTATCATTTTGGCTTTCATTTCCGCTGGAGAATTGTTCAATGGCTAGTGTAATATGCTCTGTTGCTTTACTTGTTTGTCCTGCGCTGGCAGTCAGTTCTTCTGATGAAGATGCGACATTCTCGACTGAAGTTTGAACAGCTCCAATGAGGGATCGCAATGAATCAATCATCGTATTAAAGCCTTTACCAACTTGTCCAATTTCGTCATCTGACTGAATCTGAAGCTTATCGCGTAAATCACCTTCGCTGACTTTTTTCGAGAAGCGGGCAAGATTGGATAACCTTTTTGAAATAGAGCGGACGATAAAGAAAATGAGGGTTCCTGCTACAATGAGTGTGACACTGAATACGATAATGGCAGTATTGAAAACGGGCTTTGCCGCTTCTTCTACTTCAGATACGAGCATCGTTCCACCAATTTTCCAGCCGGTTAATTCATTGGTGACATATGCAACCTTTTTATCTGTTCCTTTGAGGGTATAGCTGCCGCTTCCTTCTTTGTTTTTATAAATAATACTGGCCAGATTTTCATTGACCTGACTTCCTGACTTTTGGGTTGGATCTGCTAAAACCGTTTTATCTTTCTCCATCATGAAAGCATAGCCTTTTTGCCCAATTTTGATTTCTTTTAGTTTTTGGAGCAGGCTGTCAATTTCCATATCAAGACCAATGACACCAGAACCATCTTTCGTTTTTTGGGCAATTGTGATAACCATTTTGCCTGTAGATGCTGCTACATATGGTTTTGTGATGACTTGTTTGCCGTTTTCTGCTTTCAATGCCTCTTGATACCATGGACGTTCTCTTGGATCGTAGCCATCTGGCATCTTTTGAACTGGGTATTGCATAAATAATCCCTTTTCAGAGCCTGCATAGATCGCAGAAACATCCTTTTCATTAATTTTACCAAATTGCTGTAATTCTTTAATGGTCGCATTTCTATTTTTTTCTTGAAGATTAGACGCTTTGAGTGAATCTGAGAACAGTGTCACAGCATCTGATTTGTTGCCAATATTCTCATTGATTAAGGTATCAAATGCATTGACCTGACTCATCGCACTGCGCATAATCTGTTTGTCTAGTTCTGTCTTTGATGTAAAAAACGCACTAATTGTCAGTGCCACAGTCGGCAGGATAAGAACTACCAAGAAGGCAATGATTAATTTTTTTGAAATGGATGGTTTTTTGAACCATTGGATCATTTTTCCCATTTTAACTTTCCCCCTTTACTTCTCTAAAGTTAATATCGGATGAAAGGTGTATTTTTAGAGACTGGAAATGAGGTTTAAAAATAAAAAAAATACCCAGACAATTCTGGATACTTTTTCATCATTATTTAATTAATTTTAAATTGACTTGTGAGCTCTTTTAGTTCCTCCGCCATGTTGGCAAGTGTCACAGAAGAAGATGTGATTTCTTCCATAGATGCTAGCTGCTCTTCTGCAGAAGCCGCAATGTCCTGAATGTTTGCTGCGCTTTCTCTTGAGACTTGGCGCATCTCCTGCATCGCTTGTGAAACAAGCTTTGAACCGCTCGATAGGTCAATAGCTGTATCGTTTAATTGCGACAGTTTTTTCGACATTCCTTCTGCCGCCTCATAAATGTGCTGGAAGCTTTCTTTTGCTTCTTCTGTCATACCAAGTCCTGCATTTACTTCTCGATTGACTGCTTTGAACATATCTTGAGATTTAGCAATTTCTAACACAATTTCTTGGATAAGCTTCTCAATTTCTTTCGCTGAATCTGCGGATTGGACAGCTAGTTTTCTCACTTCTTCTGCAACGACGGAGAAGCCGCGTCCTGATTCACCTGCTCTTGCTGCTTCAATTGCTGCATTAAGCGCAAGTAAGTTTGTTTGATCCGCGATGCCGTTAATGACATTTAAAATACTCGTAATATCTTTAGACTTGTATTCTAATTCTTTCATGACCTGTTCTGCTTCTTGTACAGATGTATCAATATGTTTCATTTGGTTCGCTGTGCTTTCAACAATGCGTCCGCCTTGACCAGCCGCCTCTGTTGATTGAAGTGAGACAGCAGCCACTTCAGATGAGGTTTGTGACATATCTTGTAATCCTTCGTTCATTGCCACAAGCTGATTCGTACTGGATTCGACTTTCTCGTTTTGTGCTTCATTTCCATTTGAAAATTGTTCAATTGACATCGTGATATGCTCTGTTGCTTGACTCGTTTGGCTGGCACTTGCCGTCAGCTCCTCTGAAGCCGAAGCCACGTTGTCGACAGATTGCTGTACAGCGCGAATGACGTCACGAAGAGATTCACTCATCTTGCTGAAGCTTCTTGTGAGATCTCCTATTTCATCCTTCGATTTGGTTTCCAGGGTTTCTGTTAAATCCCCTTCACTCACCTTTTCTGAGAAATCAACAAGCCTTCTCAGTCCAATGGTAATCGAGCGAACAATGAAGAAGATAGCGACACCGCCAAGGATAAATGAAGAAATTAAAAGAATAATGGCAGAATTCCAAACTGGCTGTGCTGCTTCTTCTGTTTCTGATACAAACATCGTTCCAGCAATTTTCCAACCTGTTAAATCATTTGTGACAAAAACGATACGTTTTTGTTCTCCTTTATTCTCATAAGTTGATGTTCCTTCTTTGCCGCTGTAAAGGATTGATGAAATATTTCCAGTGACTTCAGATCCTGATTTTTCTTCTGGATGGGCTACAATTTGTTTGCTTTTATTTGCAATAATTGGATATCCTTCTCGTCCAATTTTAATTTCTTTGATTTTATCAACAATGTCTTGCACATCAATGTCGATTCCGATTGCTCCCGACCCGTCCTTCAGGCGCTGGGCAATTGTGACCACCATGCCGTTTGTTGTAGCAGAAATGTATGGATTGGTGACAACTGGCTCACCTTTTTCATCCTGCATCGCTTGCTGATACCAATCGCGTGTTGTTGGGTCATAGCCTTTTGGCATGTCTACTTTAGGAAACTGAATGAAATCACGATTTTTACTTGCTGCATAAAATCCAACTACATCATCTTCGTTGATTTTGCTGTATATTTCGAAATGCTCATACAGTTCGTCCTGGTTTTTCTTTTTAAAGTCTGCAGCAGTAGTTGTTTGAGTAAAAAGTTTCACCGCGTTTTCTTTATTCAAAAGCTTTTGCTCGATCATGTCATTCATATCATTGACTCTTGCTTTTGCTCCGTACATGATTTCATGATCTAATTCTTCTTTGGCAATCTGATATGAAATTGTACTAAGTGTAATGATTGGCAAGACGAGAACAAGTGTGAATGAAATAATCAGTCTCTTGGAAATCGATGGTTTTTTCAACCATTTTATTGCACTTTTCATGTTTTTCCTCCTTTTAAACGATATGTTTTATATCGGACATCTTCATAGTATTTTCATGTTTTTCAAATAAAAAGGATGCTATTTTGTTTATTTTCACAAATTGATTCCTTGCCCAAGCACCCTGCATACGCTAATACAAAAGGGGGCGCTTTTCATATGATTATCCTTTCAGGACAGCCAGTGACAAATGAGCAGCTGGCATCGTTTCAGCTAGAGGGACAAAAGCGGAGCATTTTGATGCAGTTACAAGCCTCAAATGATACGTTCCGCTATAGGCAAGCATCTGATTTGCTATTTGAGGTCACTTTAAGATCGAACATTATGAATGCTGCAAGAGATTTGAATAAAAGCGGTGCCTCATTTGCCATCTTTCAAAGATCGCGTGCAAATGATGCGTTTTGGCGAGTATCGGAAGCAGGAGCACTAGAGCTGCGCTATCAAGTGGAGCCATCTAGAGGCATTAAAGACATTTTTGAAAATGGTTCAAAATATGCATTTGAATGTGCAACGGCAATTGTCATTGTGTTTTATATGGGGGTCTTGCAAACAGTAGGAGAGGAGAAGTTTAATCGGAGACTTCGCAGTTTAACACTGTATGACTGGCACTATGATACTTTGTCGATTTATACAGAGCGCGGGAATGATTTTATCTATGGGGATTGTCTATATTTCGAAAATCCAGAGTTTAGCTATCAGCAGTCGCAATGGCGCGGAGAAAATGTGATTTACTTAGGAGAAGATCAATATTACGGTCACGGGCTTGGAATTTTAACAGCGGCAGAAATTATCGACAAACTAAATAAGAGAAGACGGCCAGGTGCGGTTCAATCCGCTTATTTATTACCGCAGACTACACGAATGGATGTCATTTATCTCAGGCAAATGTTTGGCAGCTAAAAAAAGCCTCTTGTCTCTTGGTTATGACAAGGGGCTTTTGTATGCCTTGCGTTTACGATAATTTTGGAGTGTGCCAAGCATCGTGTTCGCAAGGACCTCCATTTCTTCTAAATCTTTTCTTGTAACCGGCGAGTCGTGCCGGCTCCATTTCACGTAGCGAACAAAATAGTAATGACGAATGGGCGTAAGGACAGCAGGAGAATGAGGGAAATCATCAAACCAAAATTCAATCTGGCCTTTTTTTCGGTAGGAATGTTTTAAGATGTCCATCCTGTCACACCACCCATCATGATTTTTATATCTGCGTCAGTTCGTGCATGATGTCTTCAACGCTTAAAATCGAGTGAATACGTCCAACCCCCTGTCCTGCCCACAAAGCCATTTGATCAGGGTTACCGCCGGCAGCAGCTGCTTTTCGCATCGGTGTTGTGCATACATGCTGAACTGGATAAGGAAGAACCCGATCTTCATGCAGGCTTTCATCCTCCATCCACTGATTCACAATACCTCTCGCTCTTTTCCCAGAAAAAAGTCTGGTCACCTTTGTTTCACTGCCTTCTGCCTGTAAAATAGCCTTCTTATATACTTCTGCCGCAGCACTTTCCTTGCTGGCTAAAAACCGTGTACCGATTTGAACCGCATCTGCTCCAAGCGCCAGCGCTGCTTTGACACCTGATCGGTCCGTGATGCCTCCTGCGGCAATCAAAGGCAAGCGGCAGACCCGTTTGACATCTGAGATCAGGCTGATGAGTCCCAGCAGAGCGTCTCCTTTTGCACGTAAAAATGTGCCGCGGTGCCCCCCTGCTTCACTTCCTTGCAGAACAATGGCATCCATTCCTTTTTCCTCTAAAAGCAGTGCCTCCTCTTTTGTTGTGGCCGTTCCGATTAAAAAGATCCCCTTTTGTTTTAGGCGGTGAATCGTTTGTTCTTTTGGACAGTCGAATGTAAAGGAAACAATCGGAACGTCTTCTTCCAGAAGAATGTTGATTTTCTGTTCAAAATCATCCCACAATTCTTCTTCGCTTGGCATCCTATGAGCTTCGGGCCATACAGGCAGTCTCTTCTCCCAAAATGCCACATCCTCTTTTTTCACATCTGGAATTGGCTCTGGTACAAACACATTGACCTGAAACAGACGAGATGTCAGCTGTTTGATCTGTCTAATCTGCTGTCTCAAATCGTCAGGCTGCACATATCCACTTGCCAGGCTGCCAAGCCCTCCGTAATTTGAAACAGCGGCTGCCAGCTGCGGTGTCACAGCTCCTCCTGCCATTGGCGCTTGGATGATTCCATGTTCGATTTGCAACTTTTTGATATCCCCCATTTATTTCCCCCATCTCTTACTCGTTTGACATCACTTGTACATAAAAATGACGCTGCCTCGGCCCGTCAAACTCACAGAAATAGATTCCCTGCCACGTGCCTAGCACAAGATCTCCATCATGAATGAGAACATGCTGAGACGCCCCCATATAACTCGCTTTCATATGTGCTGCCGTATTTCCTTCCATATGGCGATCCTTTGGATGTTTCCACGGAAAGACTTCATCCAGCCGGCGAAGCATATCCCGTTTCACATCTGGATCCGCATTTTCATTAATGGTGATCCCAGCTGTCGTATGTGGACAATAGACGATGACAGTTCCGTTTTGTATGCCTGTTTCCCTGACATATTGGAGAACCTCGTGTGTGACGTCGATCATGTCATCGCGTCTGTCTGTTTGTACATTGATTTTTTCCATATGAGCTGCTCCTTTTTGACGTTTCTATAAAAACCATACCCTTTTTATGTGAAACAAATCTTCTTATCTAAAGTTTACCAAGCAAAAAAACCTCGTCAAGCAATGCGAGGTTTTTAAGAAAAGTGAACCTTTTTGACTTCAATGGTTCGAATATGGTGGTCTTCAGCATCAATGATCGTAAATTCACAGCCTTCTGCTTCAATCGTATCTCCAATGTCAAAATCAAATTTATGTGTCATCATCCAGCCTGCAATTGTATCAACATCATCATTCTCAATGGCTAAATCCAATAAATCATTTACTTCATCAATCAATGCTTTCCCATCCATCACATAATGAAAATCACCTTTTTTAACGATATGAGGTGTTTCATCCTGATCATATTCATCTCGAATCTCTCCGACAATTTCCTCTAATATGTCCTCTACTGTGACAAGTCCCGCTGTACCTCCGTATTCGTCTACAAGCACTGACATATGGATTCGTTCCTTTTGCATCAAAATGAGCAATTCTTGAACAGGGGTGCTTTCAATGACTCGGATCACCGGACGCATTAAGTCTTCAATCGATACATCTTGATTTAGGAAGCTGGCCTTAAATACATCTTTGCTATTAATAACACCAATCACATGATCTTTGTCTTCTTTAATAACAGGGTAGCGTGTGTACCTTTCGTTCAGCATATAATGGGTCACGTCTTCTAAGGTCTGTTCAATCTCTATGGCTGAAATTTCTGTACGCGGGATCATGATCTCTCTCGCCACTCGGTTATCAAATTCAAAGATTTTATTCACATATTTGTACTCAGATTGGTTAATCTCACCCTTCTCATAGCTTTCAGATAAAATGAGTCGCAATTCCTCCTCACTGATCGCCACTTCATGTTCTTTGACAGAATGATAACCAAATAATT
Source organism: Bacillus sp. FSL R5-0712 (assembly GCF_038593285.1). NCBI lineage: Bacteria > Bacillati > Bacillota > Bacilli > Caryophanales > Bacillaceae > Bacillus > Bacillus sp. FSL R5-0712. The sequence continues at coordinate 2,933,835 of NZ_CP151981.1, forward strand.
TCACGATGCTTCGTGCAGCCCCATTTAATGCCTTAATAAACGGGTACATGACTTTATAGAAAAAGATGAGTGGTTTTGCTGTCACAAGGCTGACGGCCTCTGCCTTTTGAATGGCAATTGTTTTAGGCGCGAGCTCTCCCACCACGACATGTAAAAACGTAATGATCACAAATGCGATGATAAACGAAAGGATGTCAGTCAATGCAGAATGAAGCCCGATTTTTTCAAACAGCGGATGCAGAAAATGCTCCACCGTCGGTTCACCAAGCCACCCTAGGCCTAAGGCCGTGATGGTAATGCCAAGTTGGCAGGCGGATAAATATTCGTCGAGATTTGATATCAGCTTTTGAACATGGATGGCTCTCTTATCACCGCTTTCGATCAGCTGGTTGATTTTAGAGCCTCTAATTTTCACAATCGCAAATTCAGTGACAACAAAAAATGCTGTCGCAGCAATGAGTAATATGACTAAAAATACGTTTAAAATATACAAAAAAACCCTTACCTAACACTGGTAAGGGCTCACCTCCTCTGGCATCAATTAATCATTACGGCCATTTAGGAAGATCATTACAAAACGGAGCAATTCAAACAGGGAGACAAGGGCCGCTGCTACGTACGTCAGAGCTGCAGCATTTAACACCTTGTTCACGCCTCTTTCTTCACTGCTTCTAATGATTCCTTCTGAAACAATGATATCTTTTGCACGAGAACTTGCATTAAACTCGACAGGCAATGTCACAAGCTGAAAGAATACAGCTGCTGAGAACAAAATAATCCCAAGCCCGATTAAGTTAAGGCTGCTGAGCAAAATTCCACCAAGGAAAAGAAGCGGAGCAACACCAGATGCAAAGTTCACGACAGGAAAGATCTTATGTCTCAAAACAAGCGCACCATAGGATTCCTGATGCTGCAAGGCATGTCCAACCTCGTGTGATGCGACTGAAATGGCCGAAATGGAATGGCCGTAGTACACAGGTTCAGATAAACGAACCACACGCTGCGTCGGGTCGTAATGATCAGTCAAAGTTCCTCTTACCGGTTCAACAGGCACGTCGTATAACCCGTTGCGATCTAAAATATATCGAGCGGTTTCAGCACCTGTTTTCATACTGGATGCTTCAACCTTTGAATACTTTTCAAAATTATTCTTCACTTTAAATTGTGCCCAAAATGATAATCCCAATGCGGCAAATGTTAAAAAATAAAAAAACAGCATGCTCATCAGCTTCCTTTTATTTTATATATTTATTTACAATTTTAATGACTTTTATGTACCATGTACAGCAAAAAGCACTAGGTCTTTTTCAGGGGGATAACCGCACCAATGAAAAAGAAGAACACACCTAAGCAAGCTGTATAAAAGGTTCCCGTACCATAAAGGTCTTGAAAAAAGTGCAGCCATGAAAAATCATTCATAAAATGATTCACAGCATTTAAATCAAACACGAGTAAGATGACAGCTGATGATAAAAAGTGCACACCAATAAAAAGAAGTACGGTCTTTTGAACAAACGACATTCGAATTCCCTCCTTCTTCTCCCTTATTTTAAGATATGGGTTCTATTTCAATACATGACAAAGATGAAAAAATGTGTTCCCAATCGGGCATACTGACATTAGCAGTCTCCTGAAAGGAAGAGTCCGATGAAATCAAACCGTATCTTTATTGCTTGGCTAAGGTGGCCGCTTTATCTTCGAATTGCCATCATCATCTGTTTCTTGCTTCTCTTTTTTGGACAATTAATCGTTTTACTTGAACCGAAGCAGTATCATACGATCTTTGATGGGATCTGGTGGGCGCTTATTACAGTCTCTACGGTTGGTTACGGAGATTTTGTGCCGCAAACCACGCCAGGGCAGGTGGCAGGTATGGCGCTCATTTTTATCGGAGCCAGCTTTGTCACCGCTTATTTTGCCACACTTGCCGCCGCTGTGTTCAGTAAGCAGCACCATTATGTGGAGGGCAAGGTAGCCTTTAAGGGAAAAGGACATCTCATTATCGTCGGCTGGAATGAGAAAACGAACAAACTGCTTCAGTCATTTCAAACGATTGATCCAGCTATGCCGATTGTGCTGATTGATGATTCCTTGAAAGAGGGGCCTCTTTTAGAGAATGTTCATTTTATTAAAGGACACGGGACCGAAGACGTCACACTGCGCAAAGCCAACATTACCAGTGCAGATGCACTCATGATTACCGCAGATCAGCATGAAAATGAAGTGACAGCCGATATGCAGAGTGTTTTAACCTTGCTTGCAGCAAAAGGATTAAATCCTTCGCTATATTGTTTAATTGAAATTTTAACAGATCGTTACGTGAAAAATGCCGAGCGTGCTGGTGCCAACCAAGTCATTCATACCTCTGATGCTGTCAATCATTTAATGGTTGAACATTTTCTAATAAAGGAACAACTCACGGCATTAACAAAAAAACGACAAATGACCTTGCATAAAAACGTTACCATCATACCTGTACCGGCTTCATTGGCTGGAGAAACCTTTTTAACAGCGCTCCATCATTTTTTAGAGCATCATGTGATCATCGTCGGCGTACAAAAAAAAGAAGGACCCATGATGAATCCTCCCTTTGGCTATGAGCTTCATCCAGAGGATGAACTGATCAGCCTTTAAAGCAGTGCGTCTTCTAATTCCTTGACGAGCGAAAAGCCAATCTCAGCATAAGCCTTTGATACATCCCCATCTTTCTCTTTTGGTTCTTGGAATTGGTTAAAGGATGCGCCCACATTTCCAACCATCGCATGATCATCTAACTTGTCTTGATATACATGCTTTAAGAGAAATGGATGTCCCATTTTCACCACAACACCAGGCTGATCGAGCTGGCCTTTCTCGGCTGTAAAAGGAACTCTGAGAAAGGTATAGCCATCACGGTTATCAATTTTATAATCAAAATACCCGTGATCATAATCCCAGTTCCCATTAATGACATAACCGAGCGGCTTCATCGTTTCTTCTAAATGGTAAAGTGAAAAGCTTTCACCAGGCAGCCTGGATGGTACATGAATCATACGAAACCCTCCTTTTTGTATTAGGGTTCGTTAAAGAGAGGAATTCATACATTTGCCTCTCGTGATTTGTACATTGTTTGTAAACGCGGCATCAAATAAGCTTTGATTGGTTGATTGATTCGTCTCGTTATCACTGCCGGAACCTGCTGTTTCCTTCGTAGCACTCTTAGAACAAATGCGTCCGACATTGCCAAAGTTCACGATCGCCTGACCAGAAATATCATGAATATAAATATGGTTCGTCCTCATTTTTCACCCTCCTCCATTCATTATTCTATGTACAGAACATAGGAAAGCTTGCACAGGAATCTGAAGAAAACAAAAAAGGCACACCTTTATGGGAAGGTGTGCTTTTTGTTCTTATGATTGTTTTAAACGGCTTTCAAGCTCTGCTTTTTTCTCTTCGAAGCCTGGTTTTCCTAGTAAAGCAAACATATTCACTTTATAAGCTTCTACTCCAGGCTGATCAAATGGATTGACGCCTAGTAAATATCCAGACATCGCACATGCTTTCTCAAAGAAGTACACGAGGTATCCGAATGTATAAGCATCCATCTCAGGAATTGTCACGATAAGGTTCGGTACTTTTCCATCTGTATGGGCAAGCATCGTTCCTTCAAATGCTTTTTTATTGACGAAATCAACCGTTTTTCCTGCTAGATAGTTCAAGCCATCAAGGTCTTGTTCTTCTGCTTCAATTACAAGCTCATGTCGAGGCTTCTCTACATTGACGATTGTTTCAAACAAGTCTCTTCTTCCTTCTTGAACATATTGGCCAAGTGAATGAAGATCTGTTGAGAAGTTAGCAGATGAAGGATAGATTCCTTTTTCATCTTTCCCTTCACTTTCACCAAATAATTGCTTCCACCATTCTGCGAAATATTGCAGGCCTGGCTCATAGTTAATCAGCATTTCAATCGTTCTGCCTTTATTGTAAAGGACATTGCGGACGACAGCATATTGATAAGCCGCATTTTCAGAAAGCTCAGATGAAGCGAAGTCTTCGCTTGCTTTTGCCGCACCTTCCATCATCTGATCAATGTCTGCACCGCTCACAGCGATTGGCAAAAGACCGACTGCTGTTAATACAGAATAGCGTCCACCAACATCATCAGGGATGATAAATGATTCGTAGCCTTCTTCAGTTGCTAATGTTTTTAATGCACCGCGTGCCTTGTCAGTTGTCGCATAAATACGTTTTTTCGCTTCTTCAGCACCGTATTTTTCAATGAGGAGCTTTTTAAAGATGCGGAACGCAATGGCTGGCTCTGTTGTTGTACCAGATTTTGAAATCACATTAATGGAGAAATCTGCATCTTCCAATAGATCCATCACATCTGTTAAATAAGAAGAACTGATGTTGTTTCCAATAAAAATGATTTGCGGTGTCTTGCGCTTGCCTTTTGGCAAAGTGTTATAGAAAGAATGGTTCAAAAATTCAATCGCCGCACGTGCACCTAGATATGACCCGCCGATTCCCACGACGAGCAGGACGTCAGAGTCAGACTTAATTTTGTCTGCACTTTTTTTAATGCGGGCAAACTCTTCGCGGTCATATTGCTTCGGCAAGTCCACCCAGCCTAAATAGTCACTGCCTGCACCCGTTTGTTCATGAATATTATGATGGGCTACCTTCACAAAATCTTTTAAATATGTAAGCTCATGTTCTTGAAAGAAAGGTAACGCTTTCGAGTAGTCAAATTGAATATGTGTCATCGCTTGTAAGCCCTCCATTACGTTAGTTCTGTCCCTTTCACTTTAGCGGAACTAGCTATTGAAATCAAGTGATCGTCACTGGCATAGCAAAAAGCCGCTTCTCTGGATGAAAAGCGGCAATCTGGATTATAAAGAAGCTTTCAAAATCGCTAGAATATCATCACGGTTAAGTTTCATAAAGTTTCCAAAACCACCGTATTCCATTTCTTTTGCTGCAATGTCGGCAATTTTGTCCAGCTGATCCTCACCAATGTCATAATCAGCTAAACGGCTTGGTGCACCAAGGCTAGTCCAGAAAGCTGACAGTTTGTCGATTCCTTCTAATGCGATGTCACGATCTGATTTTCCTTCTGTTTCGATGTCAAACATGTTCAGCATAAGGTTTTTAAAGCGTTCCACATTATGATCGAGCGTGTGGCGCATCCAGTTTGGGAAGAGAATAGCAAGCCCACCTGCATGCGGAATGTCATAGACAGCCGATACAGCATGCTCAATCGTATGGGACGCCCAGTCGCCAAAGTAACCCATTTGCAGCGTGCCATTTAAAGCAATCGTTCCTGCATAGAGAATCGTTTCACGATGCTCATAGTTTTGTAAGTCTTCCAGCAGTTTTGGTGCTGTCTCGATGACCGTTTGAAGAACAGCAAAACACATCCGGTCCTGTAAAGGCGTGTTTTTCACATTATGGAAGTATTGCTCAAAAACGTGGCTCATCATATCGACCATACCATACACCGTCTGGTTTTCTGGCACAGAATACGTATGCTCAGGGTCTAGAATTGAAAAAGCAGGGTGAGTGACAGAGCTGCCCCACACATATTTTTCATTCGTTTCCCAGTTTGTGATGACTGAATCCGGGTTCATTTCTGAACCAGTTGCTGCAAGTGTCAGCACTGTGCCAAACGGCAGCGCTTTTTGAGCGGTTGTTTTCTTTGAAATAATATCCCACACATCACCGTCATACTCTGCTCCGGCTGCTATCGCTTTTGTACAGTCGATCACACTGCCGCCGCCAACGGCTAATAAGAAATCAATGTTCTCCTTTTGGCAGATATCAATTCCCTTTTTCACTGTTGTGAGGCGCGGGTTTGGTTCAACGCCAGACAGCTCAAATACTTCAGCATCTGCTTCTTTTAACGCACTGATGACTTTGTCATAAAGACCATTTTTCTTAATGCTGCCGCCACCATATACAAGTAACACTCGTTTTCCATAACGAGCGAGTTCGCTTTTGAGTCCTTCTAACTGTCCTTTTCCAAACATCAATTTTGTTGGATTATAGTAAATAAAATTCTCCATCTGTTGAAACATCTCCTTACAACGAATATATCCAAAAACATGAAAGACTACTGTAACATATGTACACGATGAACTCAAAAAAAGATAACTGCCCGCAAGCAGCTATCCCTTTGTTGTTCAATTATAAAGAAGCGTTCAAAATGGCTAAAACATCTTCTTTGTTCAGCTTTTTAAATTGACCAAATTCACCGCGTGCCATTGCACGGTCTGCAATTAAATCAATTTTCTCATCGTTGATGTCATAATCCGCCAAACGGCTTGGTGCACCAAGACTTGTCCAGAAAGCTGACAGCTTGTCGATTCCTTCTAAGCCAACTTCTTCGTCTGTTTTGCCCGCAGGATCTACATCGAATACACGCACCGCTAATTGTTTAAAACGGCCTGGGTTTTCTTGAATCACATGTTTCATCCAGTTCGGGAACAAGATCGCAAGACCGCCTGCATGAGGAATATCATAGACAGCAGATACTGCATGCTCAATGTTATGAGATGCCCAGTCACCACGTGCCCCCATTGAAAGCATGCCATTAAGTGCAATTGTGCCAGTGAATAAAATCGTTTCACGCAGCTCGTAGTTCTCTAGATCGTTGATCAACTTCGGTGCCGTTTCAATGACAGTGCGAAGAAGTCCTTCACACATACGATCTTGATAAGGTGTATTTTCTGTGTGATGGAAATATTGTTCGAACACATGTGACATCATGTCAACCATGCCATAAATCGTATGGTTTTTAGGCACAGTGAATGTGTTAACTGGATCAAGAATAGAGAATTTCGGGAAAACTGCTGGACTTCCCCAGCCATACTTCTCATTTGTTTCCCAGTTTGTGATAACTGATCCTGAGTTCATTTCAGAGCCTGTTGCCGCAAGTGTTAACACTGTACCGAACGGAATAGCTTCCATTGGGACGTGTTTGCGTGTCACGATATCCCAAGCATCTCCATCGTACTTCGCACCAGCTGCGATTGCTTTTGTGGCATCAATGACACTGCCGCCGCCAACTGCCAAAATAAAATCAATGTTGTTCTCTTTGCAAAGCTCTACCCCTTTTCTTACTGTTGTTAAGCGCGGGTTAGGCTCTACACCAGCAAGTTCAGTGATTGCAGCTCCTGATTCTTTTAGGATGCTGACAACTTGGTCATAAAGGCCGTTTCGTTTAATACTGCCTCCACCATATACAAGTAATACGTTTTTTCCGTAGTGTTTGAGTTCATCTGAAAGGGCTGATACTTCTCCCTTTCCAAAAATTAATTTCGTTGGGTTCCAATAAGTAAATCGATCCATGTGATCTCCTCCTCGCGCTACATTATGCGCCTCATTCATTCCAAAAGTAAAGTAATTTGCTTTCATCCATTTTCTTACGCATAGTTTGGCTAAAAATCTGCAAAATATAAATGTATTGATGCTGTAGCGAAAGGAGGAATCACGATGAGTGCTATTCAGCGTATTGCCCTCGTGCTCACGATTATCGGTGCTATTAACTGGGGACTAATCGGCTTTTTTCAATTTGACTTAGTAGCAGCGATCTTTGGCGGACAAGGTTCTGCATTATCACGTATTATTTATGGTCTTGTTGGAATTGCAGGTCTTGTCAACCTTGGTCTGTTGTTCAAACCAAGCGAAGAAGCTGTTCGCCGTGACGAGCCGAACCCAGAAGTTCGTTAAATAAAAGGACATAAAAAAGGCTGCCTACATGAGGCAGCCTCAGCGTGTAGACAAACCCTCGCATTCTTTGTCAGGTCTGCGCGCTGGTGCTCACGAATTCTAAATTCGCTCCAGTGCCCGCCATTCCTAGACTTCAAAGGTTTTCTATCACGCTGAAAAAAAAGACAAAGGGCTAAAATCAAGATCATTTTAGCCCTTTGTCTACAATCTAAGGCACCGTTTGAAGCGGTGCTTTTTTATTATTTCTTGATAAGGTCTTTACGGTTTGATTGCTCAATCCACTCTTCAAGTTTATCTTTAAGCGTATTGAAACCTTGTGGTGCAGCAGCTTCTTCTTTCACTTGCTGTGGTCTTTGTTTCTTTGGTTTGCTTTCTTTTCTTTCAGGTGCTTCTTGTGTCGCACGGATAGAAAGGCTGATTTTACCTGCATTTTCATCAACAGAAAGAACTTTTACTTGTACTTCGTCACCAATTGAAAGGTGCTCGTTGATGTCTTTTACAAAGCCATGTGTTACTTCAGAAATATGCACAAGTCCTTGAGTTTCTTCATCTAATGCAACAAACGCACCATACGCTTGTAATCCTGTTACTTTACCAGTGTAAACACTGCCTACTTCAAACTTTGTCGCCATGATAACAACTCCTAAATAAATGTTTTAATATTCGTTTATACGCAATTAAAAACTATATCACAGAACGGGCAGTTACGCAAAATATTTTTTAAATGGGTTTAGATGAGAACAAAAGGGGGAATACCTGAAAACAAGAATGCTTTCTAGTATTCCCCCCTAATTTGTGAGGCATGAGTCCATTTGGATTGATGCCTTTTTTTATTTTAATATGGCTGATGCTTCTTCCTTCACTTGTCGAGCCTGCAAAAAGCGCTGAATTCTTGAAAGTGATTCCTGAAGATGATCAAGTGACGAAGCATATGAACAGCGGATATGACCCTCACCGCTCGGTCCGAATACATTCCCAGGAACAACAGCGACTTTTTCACTTAGGAGCAGCTCCTCAGCAAATTGTTCTGATGTCATGCCTGTGCTTTTAATCGATGGGAACGCGTAAAACGCTCCGTTTGGCTGATGGCATGTGAGTCCTAGTTCATTCAGGGACCCGACAAACAAATTACGGCGTCTTCTGTAGCTTTTCTTCATTTTCTCTACATCTTCAAGCCCATTTTTTAATGCTTCTTCTGCCGCATATTGTGCCATCGCCGGTGCGCACATCATAGAATATTGATGTATTTTCAGCATGGCATCCCGCAGTACAGGTGGTGCGGCCACATATCCTAAACGCCAGCCCGTCATGGCAAACCCTTTGGAAAAGCCTGAAATCAAGATCGTTCTTTCCTTCATATCTTGAATAGCTGCGACGCTTGTAAAAGCTTCATCGTACGTCAGCTCTGCATAAATCTCATCCGTAATAATGAGCAGGTCATGCTCTTTCGCAAATTGAGCAATATCTTCAAGCTCTTCCTTTGAATAAACAGACCCAGTCGGATTTGATGGCGAGCAAAGCAAAATGGCTTTTGTCTTCGGCGTCAGCTTTGTGCGAAGATCAGCAGAATCTGCTTTGAAATCTTTTTCAGCGGTTGTACTTAAATAGACAGGCACTCCGCCTGCTAGTGTCGTAAGTGCCCCGTATGCTACGAAACAAGGCTCTGGAATGATCACTTCATCCCCGCTGTTTAAAATCGCACGAAAGGCCAAATCAAGTGCCTGGCTTCCGCCAACTGTAATAATGAGTTCTTCTTCTGGACTGTAATCAATGTGAAACCGCTTATATAAATAGTGGCTCAGTTCTTTTCGCAAAGAAATTAAGCCTGCATTCGCCGTATAAGAGGTCAGCCCTTGTTCTAATGACATAATACTTGCTTCTCTGACATTCCAAGCTGTCACGAAATCCGGCTCGCCGACACCAAGGGAGATAACCCCTTCCATTGTGGCAGCCAAATCAAAGAATTTCCGAATACCTGACGGCTGAATGCTTTGTACCGTTTCAGATAAATAAGACTTTTTCATTTAAGGAGACACCACGATTCTTTTGTCATCGTCTCCTGTTTCAAACACTTTCCCATCATGTTTATATCTTTTCAAAATAAAGTGGGTAGTTGTTGAAACAACGGAATCAAGTGTCGATAATTTTTCAGATACGAAGCGGGCAATATCAGACATTGATCTTCCGCGGATCACAACGGAAAGATCGTAAACACCTGACATGAGATAGACAGACTCCACTTCCTGAAACCGATAAATCCGTTCAGCAATTTCATCAAATCCGACGCCTCTTTTTGGTGTCACTTTTACATCAATCATTGCTGTAACGCCTTCATGACCATCCACTTTTCGCCAGTCAATCATGGTTGAATAATCAATAATAACTTTTTGATCTTCAAGTTTTTGAATGATGGCTTCGGCTTCTTCTGTTGTCACGCCTGCCATTTTTGCAATTGTATTTAAATCGGCGCGGCTGTTTTCATCTAAAATCTCTAATATTTCAGTTTCTTTTTCTGTTAGTTTCATTTGATTTCACACCTCAGATTATAAAAGCTAGTTTTAAAAAATCTTCTGAACATTATAGCACGTTTTTCCCATTATGCTAAGCAGGGAAAAGATTCTAATGATAGCTTAAAATCCACTTTTTAGGGTACAATACAGTCACCTAACAGAGAGAGTATCAAGTATCGGAGTGAAGAATGTGGACATTGTTCAGCCAGCTTATATGAAAAGTGCATTCGGTTTAGATATCTATTACGAGCACTATCCAAATGAAGGCAAGAAGACATTGATCTTAATTCACGGTCTCTTCTCTTCTACCTTCAGCTATCGAAAGCTCATCCCGCTTCTGAAACAGGACTTCAATTTAATTGCGATTGATCTGCCGCCATTTGGACAGTCCGAGAAGTCGAATACGTTTATTTACAGCTATCGCAACATGGGGAAAATTATTATAGAGCTAGCTGGTTATTTACAGATTCAGCATGCAATTCTAGTGGGCCATTCAATGGGCGGACAAATCGCCTTATACGCTGCTACTGAACGGCCGGATCTATTTGAAAAGGCGGTTCTATTGTGCAGCTCAGGCTATTTGAATAAGTCAAAAAGATCACTTGTTTACAGCACATATATTCCTTATTTTTATCTGTATCTAAAAAGAAAGCTTTTAAAGCAGGGCATTATGAAAAATTTAACGGCTGTTGTGCATGATCATTCCATCATTGATCAAGAGATGGTCGACGGATATTTAAAGCCATTTTCAGATGATCAAATCTTTCGGGGGATATTTCGTTTGATTCGGCACCGGGAAGGAGATTTAACCTCGGACGTTTTAAAGAAAATGGAAACACCCGTGCTGCTCATTTGGGGCGAGGAAGATCGAATCGTTCCCATTCAAATAGGCGAAAGACTGCACAAAGATCTGCCAAATTCGACCTTACATGCATTAAAAAAAACCGGGCACCTCATTCCTGAGGAAAATCCGGTCTTTGTGTCTGATCAAATCGGACATTTCAGCCTGTCTTAGCGTGAACAGGAGCTGCTGTCTCGTATGACAAAAAGCTGATTTGCTATATGCTGACAGCTCTCTATCGGAAGAAGCTGTTCAAATGAGTGATGGTAGATGGCTTGAATCTCTTTTGCTAAAGATAACGGGTCTTCTGCGTCGTATAATGCACTGATGACGTCAGCAGGCTCCGTTTCATAAAAATCCTCTCCATAATGAAAAGGGTCCCATGCCTTAATGAATTGAATCATCTCTTCTACAGCTTGACTATCTTTCATCGGTATCACCGCTTATAATAAATTTTGTGATGTTTATTTTAGCACAACCAAGAATGGTTGAAAAACAGCTAGAGGTGGGTTTCATGAATTTCGACGAACAGATCATACGTAAAGGTTCAAAATCAGTGAAATGGGATCAGGCAGAGTCTTTGTTCCTGACAACAGATGCCCTTCCGATGTGGGTGGCCGATATGGATTTTAAAGCACCGCAGGTCGTCCTTGATGCATTGAAAGAGCGATTAGATCACGGTGTATTTGGCTATGCATTTCAGGATCAGGATACGCAGCAGGCAGTCGCTGGCTGGCTCAAAAGAAGACATGGATGGACAATCCAGACAGATGCCGTCACCTTCACACCAGGAATCGTAACGGCACTTAGTTTTGCTGTTCAAGCCTTTACAGCACCGCACGACGAAGTAGTTATACAGTCACCAGTGTATACACCTTTTTATCAAATGATTGAGCGAAATGGACGTACAGTCTCAACCAATCCTTTAAAAATAGAAAACAACCGCTATATGATGGATTTTGATGATTTAGAGAAAAAACTGAGCAGACCACAAGCAAAGCTCATGTTCCTTTGCCATCCGCATAATCCGTCCGGAAGAGCATGGTCAAAAGAAGAATTAAAGCGAGTCGGAGACCTATGTGTAAAACATGGAGTCACAGTCGTTTCAGATGAGATTCACTCGGATTTGATGCTTTACGGAAAGCAGCATGTGCCCTTCGCCAGCCTTTCTGACGACATTGCACATATCACGGTAACGTGTATTGCGCCGAGTAAAACCTTTAATCTAGCGGGGCTCCAGGCCTCTGCTATTATCATTTCAGATGAAGAAAAAAGAACTCTTTTCAACAATGAAGTGCAAAGAAACGGACTGTCCAAACTGAATGCCTTTGCGATTCCAGCGATGGAAGCAGCATACCGCCACGGGGATGAGTGGCTTGATGCCCTTGTTCTTTATCTCGAAGGCAATATGAAGACGGCGATGGACTATATCGATGAAAATCTTCCAAATATGCGTTATATGAAACCAGATGCTTCTTATTTATTGTGGCTGGACATTCGGGATTATCAATTCAGTCAAGCGGAATTGAAACGGAATCTGCTGAAAAAAGGGAAAGTAATCCTAGAGCTTGGCCACGTGTACGGACACGAAGGAGACGGCTTTATTCGGATGAATCTCGGCTGTCCTGCTGCAACAGTCAGAGAAGGACTGAAACGTCTCCACCAAGCGTTCACGCTATCAGCTGAATAAGACCTATACGATAGAAAGAACATCCTAACGGGTGTTCTTTTTAAAGAAAAAAACCCTCCTTTTATCATATCTACTTTGTACATGAAATGATATAATGAGAGGAATTACAATTATTTACGAGGAGAGCATTTAAATGGAAATGTTCAAGGATTTTCTGCTCCATGTATCTTTTATTCTATTTCCAATCTTTTTATATCATGCGCTATGGTTAAGCCGGACCCCTGCTCATTTCCCAAAAACGAATAAACTGCTCATCACAGTATTCGCATCCATCTCTTCAGCACTATGTATTATGTATCCAGTTGGTTCGATTTTAGATTTGCAGACTGGGCTTCAATCCATTCCCCTTGTGCTTGCTATTTTATACGGAGGATACATGGCGGGGATCGTTGCCATCTTGATAAGCATCATTGTCAAATTCGTGATGTACGGCTCTTTCTTATGGATTGGACTCATCGTTGTCCCAATTTACTTTTTTATCCCATTCCTGTTCTACCGAAAATGGCATCAATATTCGAAGCCAAATAAGCTGTTTTACGGAGTGCTTATCGGTTTATCCAAAGGATTCTTTATTTACATTGGACTGCTTGCGGTCAGCTTAATGGCATACAGCCCAGCTTTTATTATGCAGCAAAAGCTCCTTGAGTTATTTTTCTCAACTCTTTACTACATATTCTTTCTTGTGCTCAGTATCTATTCCATTGAATTCGTTAAGGAAAATGCGGAAATGAGATCACAGCTTGTCCAGTCAGAAAAACTGACCATTGTAAGTGAACTTGCTGCAAGCGTTGCCCATGAAGTACGCAATCCGCTGACAGTTGTGAGAGGCTTTATTCAATTGCTCTTTTCGAGTGATCATACAAAAGAGCCACCTGCCAATAAAGATTATAAAAATCTCGTTCTGTCCGAATTAGACCGGGCGCAGGACATTATCACGAGTTATCTTGACATTGCAAAACAAAACTACTATCAAATTGAATCTCTCAATCTATCTAAATTACTTGAGGAATGTGCATCACTGATGACATCCTATGCGAATTTTAAATCGGTCACGATTCATCAATCCATTGAACCTGACTTATACATTCAAGGTGACGTAACGAAGATCAAGCAAGTCATGATTAATTTAATCAAAAATGCAATTGAAGCAGCTCCTGAACATGAAGGGAAAATTGAACTTTTTGCTTCAAAAGAAAATCATAAAATCTGCCTTTATTTCGTTGATAACGGTGTAGGTATGACAGAAAGTCAGATGAAAAAACTTGGCGAACCCTATTACACCTTGAAAAATAAAGGGACTGGACTTGGGCTGACAGTGACTTTTTCAATTATTGAAAATCACCATGGAACGATTCGTTTCAAAAGCTCGCTGCAGTCTGGAACAACCGTCACCGTGAAATTTCCTGAAGATACAAGAAGAAAATGATTAATCCATTTTTTTTGTTCTTTTTTCATCTATCTGCTCCTGCTTCTTAGACGCACGAACGATGAGACGAAAACAAATAAACGCAGCAATAAAGAAAATCACCGTGGTGATAGCCGCTGGGATGTACTCCCTTTTATCTTCAGGAAAATATAGTAGAAAAAGTACGATGAATGACATCTCGCCATTCCCCCTTTTGCTCGTTTACTTCACTATATTGGCTAAAAGAAATGAAATACCTTCCTATGAGAAGGAAATGGAGGAATTTCACATGACAGACATTCAAATTGGACAAGTTGTGAAAGGTTTTTATAAAACAGGTGTATACGTTGGGGAAGTGACAGCAGTGAAACCATCGACCTATCTCGTTCAAGTAAAAGCCGTTCTGACACATCCCACTCAAGGCGACCTGCATCATCCGAAAGAAGCAGACGTGCCTTTTTTCCAAGAGAGGCGGGCTTTGGCCTATAGAGAACAGACAAATATCCCTCATCATATGGTGAAGCCTTATGATGGCGATATCCCTGATTATGAAGAGTCACTGAAAGAAGCTGTAGATAAATTGAAACAAGCACTCCGTGCGGATGATTCCAAATGGGCTGAAAAATCAAGAGCGTGCCTATCTTCTCTTGAGAAAGATTATTTTCCAGAAGACGTCCGCTAATCAGCCGAATCAAAAAAATGTGAGAAATCGATCAGCTCACCAATTTTGGTTGTTTGCGGATTTTCCACATAGGCTCTGTCTTTTTCAAAAAGGGTTAACAGCTGATAAGTCGTCATGGCATCATCGAGTGCTTTATGATGCTTACCAGCTCCTTCACTGCCGTATTCCTTTGCTGCTTTTCGAAGCCCTGTCAGTGTGCGGTCACCAAAAAAGGTTTTATATTCAAAGGCCAGGTCCCTCAGCTTCCCCTTAAAAGGAAAGGCAATGTGATTGAGCATACAATTTTGCTTCAATACCTTCATGTCCATGTTGCCCCACGTAATAATTTCACAATTCTCTCCCCCATCAAGTGACACGAGCTTCTCGATAAATTCCTCAAATGAAATTCCGCTCTCTACATCCTCCTGCGTAATTCCGAGGAAAGATTTACAGCGCTTCGTCAGCTTCGGGAACTTTTTCGGTTTGACGTAGCTAGAGAATGTGTCTATGATCGTTTCATCTGCTGCTTTCACTACCCCAGCTTCAATAATTTCAGGAAAAAAATTTTGCGGATGATATTTTCCATCAGGCATCGTAAATTCAAAATCGACCACAAGCACCGTCTTCTGTTCCACCAGTTTCACCTCACTTTTTCGTCAGCTTTTCATTCTCATACCATTATATTAAGACGGACCTTGAAATCACTTCATTTTTGTGAAAATAATGCAGATTCACTATGCCCAACCTATTCATCTGATGAAAGATCGTTTATTTTCCTTTATAATTATTAAGGAACACGAAATAAATAAAGAAGGTGATCTCTATCACAAACAGGAAGAAAAACTTGTACATCATGTGGTTTGTGAACTTTTTTGTATCTGCGAGCATTACAATGATCGTCCCTTTTTTATCACTTTACATAGAATCTCTTGATAGCAGCTATTCAAATGAATTTGTTCAAAGATGGAGCGGCTATGTCTTTGGGGTCACGTTTTTAACAGCCTTCCTGATTTCTCCGATTTGGGGGCGGATTGGCGACCGGCATGGCTATAAAAAGATTTTATTAATTAACGGAATTGGCATCGCCACAAGTATTCTACTAATGGGGCTTGTGCACACTGTGTATCAGCTATTCGCACTAAGGCTCTTCATGGGGCTTGTCACAGGCTTTATCTCGACTTCAATGGCACTGATTTCTGCACAGACCGAAAAGGCAACTGCCGGTAAAACCCTTGGAACGATGCAGATGAGTAATGTTGCCGGAGGATTGTTTGGTCCATTAATGGGTGGATTCATGGCAGACAGCGTCGGATTTATTTATACGTTTTTCCTGACAGCGGCTGTCATTTATGTGTCAGCTATTGTGATTATCTTCGGAGTGAAGGAACAGCCGATCCGATCAAAAGAAGCAAAGCGTGTTTCTTACTCACGGAAGGATGTACTCTTTCACATTTTCAAACAGCCTTTGCTTGTCGTCACGATGCTTTTAACGTTTATTACACAAGTAGGGAACTTTAGCATTCAGCCGCTTTTGGCTTTATACATTCATGATTTACATGGTCCTGTCAATCTCGCTTTTTATGCGGGGCTAGCATTTTCTGCAACTGGACTTGGCAATTTGCTGTTTACGAGAAAATGGGGAGATCTCGGAGATCGAATTGGTCACGACAAGGTGCTGCTTGCCCTTCTCATCCTCTCCTCTATTTTATTCATCCCGCAAGCGATGGCGGATTCGTACGTCATGTTAGTCATTTTCCGTTTCCTATACGGGATGGCACTTGGCGGAATTATTCCGTGTACGACGGCGTATATCCGGATTAAAGCACCTGCTTCTATGCAAGGGGAAGTGCTCGGATACAATGTCAGCTTCCGCTTTCTTGGGAATGTCGTCGGTCCGGTAATCGGCGGCATTGTGGCGAGTCATTACGGGATTCCAGCTGTCTTTTATGTCACTGCCGGCATTTTTCTGTTTGGCGCGTTATTTTTATGGGCGGTCCGCTCGCATGCGAAAACAAAGGAAAGGAGTGTCTGATCATCTTCAGATACTCTTTTTTTCTTGCGGAAAAGCCTGATTCACTAGACTTCACGCCCTTTCTTTTCTAAAAATAACCTTCTCGTATCCGCAAAAGAATGGTACGATATGGCTAGAAAATTGAAGAAAGTGAGTGACCTCATGTTTCGTGCAATCATTGGTTGGTTATTACTTGCTGCCCTCATCCCATTATTTGCTCTGACTTTTTATCTATCAAAGGAAGAAGCTGCAAGTGTAAAGCCTGTTAACGAAGTGCTTGATCAAAAAATCAAGCTGGAAAAGATAGATTTTTCCCAAAACAGTTATATGTATGACCGGGATGGTTCTCTTATCTCCGAGATCGTCTCAAACGATGAGAACCGAGTGTTCGTGAAATACGATAACATTCCTGAACCTGTGAAGGAGCTGTTCCTTCGTTCAGAGGACCGCAACTTCTATGACCATAAGGGAATTGACTTTATGGGAGTTGTTCGTGCCCTTGCTGCAAATGTCAAAAACCATGGCATCAGCCAAGGAGCGAGTACGATCACACAGCAGCTGTCCCGCAACTTATATTTAAGCCATGAACGTTCGTTCAGCCGAAAGTTTACGGAGCTGCTCTATTCCTATGAACTTGAGCGGAAATTCTCGAAGGATGAAATTCTCGAAAGCTATTTAAATACGATTTATTTCAGTAATGGTGTTTACGGTGTCGGTTCTGCGGCTAATTACTATTTTGATAAGCCGCTTAGTTCTTTAACACTTGCCCAAATGGCATTTATCTCTGCAATTCCAAACAACCCAACACTGTATGACCCATTAAAACAGTTCAAGCACACAAAGAAACGCCAAGAACGACTGCTTGGTATTTTGAAGAAAGATGGCGTCATCACCAAAAAACAATACAAAAAAGCTGTCAAAGAAAAAATCAGCCTTTCTTTAAGTGAAAAGAAAAACCTATACCCTGACTATGTGACATATGCCAATGAAGAGTTTACCGATCTTGTGTCTGATCAGGAGGGCTTTACAAAACGATTGAAAAAAGCCAAAACAGCTGAAGCGAAAAAGGCGATTCAAAAGGAATTATCTGAAAAGGTCAGTGCCCTGCTCCAGGATGGTGTGAAAATTTATACGGCGCTTGATCCTTCCTTACAGCAAAGAGCCGTCTATCAGCTCAATGCTCAATTGCCTTACCAAGGTGTGGAAGGCGGATCAGCCGTCATTAATCATGAAACGCATCAAATTGTTGCACTTGCTGGCGGGAAAAACTATAAGAAATTTGATTTTAACTACGCTTATCAAGCGCAAAGACAGCCTGGTTCTGCGATTAAGCCGCTTTTAGACTATGCGCCTTATATTGATCAAACCGGTGCAACGGCTTCAAGCACCATCAGTGCCGGCAAGTTTTGCAGCAGTGGATACTGTCCGCAGAACTATAATCATAAAACGTATGGAACAGTCACACTTGAAACAGCCTTTAAAAATTCTTACAATACCCCTGCGATCCGAATGCTGGATACAGTAGGTGTCAAAAAAGGCTTCAGCTATTTAGAGAAGTTCTCATTCCAGCATATCGTAGCGGATGATTACCGCCTTCCTTCTGCACTTGGCGGATTTACGAAAGGCTTCTCACCGCTAGAAATAACAGATGCATATACTGTCTTTGGCAACCAAGGAGCCTACACACAAAGTCATTCGATCACAAAAGTGACAGACTTAAACGGTAAGACCCTTTACAAGTGGAAAGAGTCGCCAAAGCAAGTATATTCTCAGCGTACAAATGAAACGATGCGTAAGCTGCTTACCTCTGTTGTGAAGAGTGGGACAGGGAAAAAAGCGAATTTCAACGCCCCTTACATCGGTGGGAAAACAGGGACATCCAATGACTACAAAGATATTTGGTTTGTGGGACTGACAGATCAGTACACAATGGGTGTCTGGGTTGGAAGAGATAGAGGAACGGTGGAATCGATTTATCATTCAAGCCCGCACTTACGTATTTGGAAAAATACGATGCAATACGCCAGATAAACAGGAGGTTTGATTGCGATGCATTCAACACATCCACCCCATTTAATCTTATTTGACGGTGTCTGCAACGTGTGCAGCGGCGCGGTTCAGTTTGTGATTAAGCGCGATCCGAATGAACGGATGATGTTCGCTTCCTTACAATCAGATACAGGGCAGCGTATTTTAAAGGAAAACGGTTTGCCTTTAGATGAGTTCAATTCATTCATTTATATTGAAAAAGGGACCCTTTATACGAAGTCGACAGGCATCTTAAAAGCCGCGCGGCATTTAAAAGGGATATACAGATGGAGCTTTTTACTCCTTGCCATACCTCGCCCAATCCGTGATTGGTTTTATCAGTTGATAGCAAAAAATCGCTACAAATGGTTTGGTCAAAAAACATCTTGTATGATGCCTACACCCGATATTCAAAAACGGTTTCTTTCATAAAAAAAAGCATCCTCCATTATTGGAGGATGCTCAGATTGTTGAAAAAGAGCTAAAATGATCTTTATTTTAGCTCTTTTTCTTCTTTTCAGCGTGACCTGAAAACCTTTGCAGTCTAGGAAGGACGAACACCGAAGCGGAGCGAATTTAACATTCGTGAGCATCGGCGCGCAGAACTGACAACGAATGCAAGGGTTTGTCTAAACGCTGAAAGCATCCTCCATCATTGGAGGATGCTTTCTTTGTCTGCTTATGAAGGCAGACTTGCCATCACACTGTTATAAAGCTTAATAAATAAGTACAAAATACCGATCAAAAACGTCGCCCAAAACAGCAGAATAAACATCATAAATCCAATCAAATTCAGCATAGAAAGCGATTGATAAATGCGAACCACAACCCAGATAAAATAGACAAGACTTGCTAATGCAAAAAGTCCGACTAGCAGAATGAGCTGCTGCGTCAACAGAAAAGCTAGCAAGCTGGCAAATAAATAAACAACGGATGCAATCCGAATTTTCTTTAAGTTCTCCCCTTCAGGGTCCTTAGCGAAAAAGAGTAACGCCAGCTCTAATACCGTATCTGCAATCAGTTTTAAGGCAGATAAGATCATAAAATAAACAAGTGCAAAAGCAGCAAAGAGAGCAAGACGAATGCCCTGTTCTGAGAAAAATTCAAGCATTCCTTTTAAAATGCCTGCTTGAGTCAAGAAATCAGTTGTGATACCTACTGTGAAAATCGAAAAAGCAGAGCTGAATAGTAAAATTGAAATCAGCGGAAAATATCCAGTCAAATATGTATTTTTCATAAATAGATCCTTTCTCATAAGCTCACATTTATTATGGCTCACTTAAAACGGATTGACAAGATGCTTTCAAAGTAAACCGACAGCAAAATCAAATTTATGATTTTGCACGTACATTCCTTCACAAACTTACATTTTCCCGTTAAAGTATTACTGTTACGAAAAAATCGTGCGTTAGGGGTATACTCGTGAAAAAAACTTTAAGATTGCAAACACGGCTGACGATCTTTGTGTGCATCGTTGTCCTGATCTCCCTTTGTATCACATTCTTTACAATATGGTCGGAAACAGCCAAGAACATCCATCAGCAGGAACGTGACATTGCTCTCTCTACTGCCAAAATGGTCGCAGAGGCACCGATCACAGCACAATCATTAGAAGATCATTCGTATTCCGCATTACGAAAATATACAACAAGTGTTCAGCAAATCACCAAAACCGAATTCGTTGTCGTCATGGATATGAACGGTATCCGCAAAACACACCCAAATCCGCAGAAAATTGGAAAGCGGTTTGCCGGCGGTGATGAAAAAGCAGCATTACAGGGAAAAGAACATATTAGTACGGCTTCTGGAACACTCGGCAGATCCATGCGTGCTTTTGTTCCTGTTTATGATCAAAATGGAAAGCAGCTTGGGGCTGTGGCCGTAGGGATTACGTTAAAGGAAATTGACTTGATTATTCATCAAAGCTTACTTCCACTCTACTTCGTCACATCACTCAGCCTTCTATCTGGTATCATCGGAGCACTCATTGTGGCAAGAAAAGTGAAGAAGATTATGTTTGGACTTGAGCCGGATGAGATCGCCACATTGTTAAAAGAACGAAGTGCCATGCTAGAATCAACAAAAGAAGGGATTCTGGCCGTCGATCAGCACGGTAAAATCAAGCTGGCCAATGCAGAGGCCAAACGGCTCTTTCATAATATGGGCATTATGGTTGATCCTAGAGAACAAGATGTTCAAACTCTCCTCCCTTCAAGCGGCTTAAAACAGGTCATTGAAACACGCAAGCCGCTGCTTGATCGTGACGTGAGAATGAATGGACTGGAGCTCGTCTTTAATGAAGTGCCAATTACGGTAAAAGGTGAAATTGTCGGAGCCATCGCCACCTTCCGTGACAAAACAGAAGTGAAACATCTGGCTGAGCAGCTTAGCGGGGTCAAAATGTATGCGAATGCGCTCCGTGCCCAGTCCCATGAATTTATGAACAAGCTGCATGTCATTTTAGGATTGGTTCAGCTCAAAAACTACGATGACCTTGGCACCTATATCAAAGATATTGCGATCTATCAGCAAACGGAAACAAATGAAATCATCAACCATGTGAAAAACTCTGTTTTAGCAGGATTTTTACTAGGAAAACAAAGCTATATCAGGGAACAAGGCGCTGCCTTAGAGGTTATTTGCAGCACACAAGTGCCAAATACGGAGGACCCGGCAGTGACGCATGATCTCATTACCGTGATTGGCAACTTGTTAAATAACGCACTCGATGCTGTTTCACATACTGACACGAAAAACATCTCGATCTCCTTCAGATACGTCCATGAGCAGCTTCACATTGAAATCACGGACACAGGTGTTGGTCTCACGAAAGAAGAACAAGACATCATGTTTGATCAAGGCTTTTCAACTAAAGGAGAAGACCGAGGATTCGGACTCTACTTCGTTGACCAAAGCATCAAGAAATTGAACGGACATATGATTGTCACGAGTGAAAAAGGAGAAGGAACGACCTTTAGTCTCCGCATTCCGTATAAACAAAAGGAGGATTCACATGATTAATGTGTTAATAGTAGAAGATGATCCAATGGTTGGGGAGCTGAACAAACGCTACCTGACCCAAATCGACGGCTTTGAGTTAAAGGGGATTGCCACCTCCTTTCAGCAGGCACTTGAAGTGTTAAAAACAGAAGTCATACACCTCGTACTGCTCGATATTTATATGCCTGGACAAAATGGACTGGCATTACTAACAGAAATTCGCCAGCAAAATCATGCCGTTGATGTCATTGTCATTTCGGCTGCAAATGAAGTCGATGTTGTACAGCAAACGATGCGAAACGGAGCAGTTGATTATTTAATTAAGCCGTTTGAGTTCGAACGATTCCAATCAGCACTGGCAGAGTATAAACGGAAACACGCCCTGTATCAATCCATGAACAGCATTTCGCAAAATGATTTAGATGCGAAGCTTTTTCATAAAAAAGCAGAGGCGGAAAAAGTCCTCTTGCCAAAAGGACTGACCAAAAGCACACTTAAACTCATCTGGACAAGCATTCAATCATTTGGTCAGCAGGCTTTCACAACCGAAGACCTAGCCAATCATACAGAAATCTCTCAAGTCTCCATTAGAAAATACTTGAAATTCCTTGAGGATATCGAAGTGGTGGATGTTGAAATGGCATATGGGACAATAGGACGTCCTGTTTTCCAATATAAACTGAACACGAGCAATATGAATTTGATTCAGCAATATCTTTAAAATACTACATCTGACCTTTCACAAAGGCCAGATGTTTTTTTATGGCATACGATGTAACAAACCCCTTGATATCAGTGGTTCTGCTGTAGCGGAGCACATCACAAAAGCGGCATTATATCATATTTCAGCAGATAAAAAGACATCAAATAAAGCCATTTAACATTTTTTTAAAAATAAAACAAATTTCTATTTATTTATTCGATCGGAAATGATAAATTATGATTGATTAGTTCAACGAGATATAAGTCTGATGTCTTACATCTTCTCTCCTGCCCTCCATAAGTTTCATGAGAAAGCAGGATAAAATACCCTCTTTAGGGTGAGAAGAGATAGATCGGTCTTTTTTCGCGAGACTTTTCTGAAACTTTTAAATTTTATAGGGGGTTATGTTTTGAAGAAGCGCAAAATTGGACTAGCATTGTCCTTAGTCGTAGCAGCAGGAACCATCCTTGGAGCATGCGGCAACTCTGGCTCAAACAGCGGTGAAAGCAAAAAAGATAAAGATCAATTCACTGTTGCAATGGTAACTGATGTCGGTGGTGTCGATGACAAATCGTTTAACCAATCAGCTTGGGAAGGTTTACAAGCATTTGGGAAAGACAACAATCTAAAAAAAGGTAAAAACGGCTTTGATTACTTACAATCTAAATCAGATGCTGACTATACAACAAACTTAAATACACTTGCTCGTGAGAAATTCGACCTGATTTACGGAATTGGTTTCTTAATGGAAGATGCAATTTCTGAAATTGCGGATCAACGTAAGAAAAACCACTTTGCGATCGTTGATGCAGTCGTGAAAAAAGACAACGTAGCCAGCATTGTATTTAACGAAAACGAAGGATCATTCCTTGTGGGTGTTGCGGCTGCTCTTTCTACAAAATCAAACAAAATTGGATTCGTCGGCGGCGTTGATTCTGAATTAGTCAGAAAATTCGAAGTTGGCTTCCGCGCAGGTGTTGAAGCAGCTAACCCGAAAGCAAAAGTTGAAGTGAAATATGCCGGTGCATTCGATAAGGCTGACATCGGGAAAGCAACAGCTGAAAGTATGTACAAATCTGGCGTCGACATCATCTATCATGCTGCTGGCGGCACTGGAACTGGTGTCTTCACAGAAGCGAAAAACCTGAAAAAAGCAGATCCTAACCGTAAAGTTTGGGTTATCGGTGTAGATAAAGACCAGTATGACGAAGGAAAAGTACCTGGAACAAAACAAAGTGTCACCCTTACTTCTATGGTTAAGAAAGTAGACACAGCGGTACAAGACTTAACAACGAAAGCAAAAGAAGGTAAGTTCCCTGGCGGCGAAGTGATCACATACGGTCTGAAAGAAGGCGCTCTTGACATCTCTCCATCTAAGGAAAACCTTGATAAAGATGTATTAAAGAAAGTTGAAGAATGGAAACAAAAAATCATCAAGGGTGAAGTGAAAATCCCTGCAACACGTGATGAACTAAAAGATTTTAAAGCTTAATTTGAGCAGCGGGATAAGCGCGCCTTATCCCCTTGCCTCTCCTTTACCTCCTCTTTATTCGTAAAAGGTGGTAAAAGAAAAGCTGCAGCCTCGTTTTGCAGCTTTTCTTTTGCTAGTTTTTATCTTCATCAGCACCCTAAAAAAGGAGCGGTTAAACCTGTGGATTATGTCATTGAAATGTTGAATATACGCAAAGAATTCCCTGGCATTGTAGCAAACGACAACATTACGCTGCAGCTAAAAAAGGGCGAAATTCATGCGCTGCTTGGTGAAAACGGCGCTGGAAAATCAACGCTCATGAACGTGCTTTTCGGACTGTACCAGCCTGAAAAAGGTGAAATCAAGGTACACGGAAAACCTGTGACCATCTCTAGTCCAAATGATGCTAGTGATTTAGGCATCGGAATGGTGCATCAGCACTTTATGCTGGTCGATACCTTCACTGTCGCTGAAAACATCATTTTAGGTAAAGAGCCCAAGAAGTTTGGAAAGATTGACAAAGAACAAGCCATACAGCAAGTACAAGAGCTTTCTGACCGCTATGGTTTGAAAATAGATCCTGCCGCAAAAGTATCTGACATCTCTGTCGGCATGCAGCAGCGTGCAGAAATCTTAAAAACACTTTACCGCGGCGCTGACATTTTGATCTTCGACGAACCAACGGCCGTTTTAACACCTCAAGAAATCAAAGAACTCATACAAATTATGAAAAACTTAATCAATGAAGGAAAATCCATTATTTTAATCACCCATAAGCTGAAAGAAATTATGGATGCCTGTCATCGCGTGACCATTATCCGAAAAGGCCAAGGCATTCGTACACTTGATGTGGCAAGCACAAATAAAGATGAACTTGCAAGCCTCATGGTTGGTCGTGAAGTGTCATTTAAAACAGATAAAAAAGCTGCTTCTCCAGCTGAGGAAGTTCTTCAAATTCAAGACCTCACAGTAAAAGACGCCAGAGGAATTGAAGCGGTCAAACAGTTGAACCTCTCAGTGAAGGCTGGCGAAATTGTCGGAATTGCTGGGGTAGATGGCAATGGCCAGTCTGAATTAATTGAAGCCATTACCGGTCTAAAGAAATCAGAATCTGGCACAATCATGCTAAACGGGAAAGCCATTCAAAATCTCCCG
This sequence comes from Bacillus sp. FSL R5-0712, assembly GCF_038593285.1. NCBI lineage: Bacteria > Bacillati > Bacillota > Bacilli > Caryophanales > Bacillaceae > Bacillus > Bacillus sp. FSL R5-0712. The sequence continues at coordinate 2,959,023 of NZ_CP151981.1, forward strand.
CCTCGTAAAGTGACCGAATCTGGGATTGGACATATTCCTCAGGATCGTCATAAACATGGACTTGTACTCGATTTTTCAATTGGAGAAAACATTTCCTTACAAACGTATTATCAGCGTCCTTATTCAAAATTCGGCTTATTGAATATGAAAAATATTTATCAAAAAGCAAAACGAATCATTGCGGAATATGACGTCAGAACACCGAGTGAATATACAGAAGCGCGCGCTCTGTCAGGCGGTAACCAGCAAAAAGCCATTATCGGCCGTGAAGTTGACCGCAATCCTGATTTATTAATTGCCGCTCAGCCGACACGAGGACTTGATGTTGGTGCGATTGAATTTGTTCATAAACGTCTAATCGAGCAAAGAGACGCAGGCAAAGCCGTTTTGCTCATCTCCTTTGAGCTTGATGAAATTATCAATGTCAGTGATAAGATCGCTGTTATTTTCGAAGGCAGCATTGTCGCCATTGTTGATCCAAAAGAAACAACAGAGCAAGAGCTTGGTCTATTAATGGCTGGAAGTACGCAACAGGAAGTGGGGAAAGAAGCAAATGTCTAATCGCTTAACAAATCTGCTGATTCCGCTTATAGCCATTGTACTTGGTCTTTTGGTTGGGGCCATTATTATGCTGGCAAGCGGTTATAGTGTCACCGAAGGCTATAGCGCCCTTTGGAATGGCGTTTTCGGTGAAACTTATTATATGGGAGAAACCATCAGGCAAGTGACACCTTATATATTATCAGGTCTTGCTGTTGCCTTTGCATTTCGGACAGGCCTGTTTAATATCGGTGTAGAAGGTCAAATGCTTGTTGGCTGGGTAGCTGCTGTATGGATTGGAACAACTGTCCATGCACCTATGTATATTCATCTGCCGCTTGCACTCATCACCGCAGCTGCTGCAGGTGCTTTATGGGGCTTTATTCCTGGTTTTTTAAAAGCTCGTTTTTATGTGCATGAGGTCATCGTTACTATCATGATGAACTACATTGCCCTTCATGTCACAAACTATTTAATCTCAAATGTCTTAACAGATAATAAAGATAAAACAGATAAAATCGATGCCACTGCCTCGCTCCGCTCTGGATTTTTTGAGCAGATCACTGATTTTTCCCGAATGCATAACGGTATTTTTGTTGCCATTATTGCTGCGGTCGTGATGTGGATCATTATTCAAAAAACGTCTAAAGGGTTTGAATTACGAGCAGTTGGAATGAACCAGCAGGCATCACAGTATGCTGGTATGAACGTTCGCCGCAATATCATTTATGCGATGCTCATTTCAGGTGCTTTTGCAGGTCTTGCAGGCGCTATGGAAGGTCTTGGTACATTTGAATATGCCTCTATTAAAGGCTCGTTTACAGGCGTAGGTTTTGATGGAATTGCCGTCGCTTTATTAGGTGGAAATACGGCTGTTGGTGTTGTCCTTGCTGCATTATTGCTTGGTGGATTGAAGGTCGGTGCATTAAATATGCCGCTTGAATCAGGCGTACCGACTGAGGTTGTTGATATTGTCATTGCGATCATCATTCTTTTTGTCGCCTCAAGCTATATTATCCGTCTTGTGATTCAACAAATGAAGAAAAAGGGGGGAAAATAAGTGGGATTTCTGCAAATACTTGAAATCATCGTCCCAGCTACACTTGTTTATGCTGCACCACTTATTTTAACCGCTCTTGGAGGCGTCTTTTCAGAAAGATCAGGTGTTGTCAATATCGGTCTTGAAGGGTTGATGGTCGTCGGAGCATTTTCCAGTATTATCTTTAACTTATTTTTTGCTGATACGTTTGGAGCCTTGACCCCGTGGCTTGGGCTTCTCGTCGGAATGGCCGTTGGCGGATTGTTCTCACTGATTCATGCAGTGGCGACCATTACCTTCCGAGCTGATCAAACGGTCAGTGGTGTGGCGATTAACATGCTGGCACTTGGCGCTACATTGTTTGTCGTCAAACTGATTTATGGGAAAGCACAAACTGATAAAATTACAGAGCCTTTCTATAAAGGAGATATTCCCCTTTTAAGTGACATTCCGATCATTGGTGATATTTTCTTTAAAGATGTTTATTATACGTCTATACTCGCCTTAGCTCTTGCGGTTGTTGCTTGGTTTGTTTTATTTAAAATGCCGTTTGGTCTCCGTCTTCGTGCAGTCGGAGAGCATCCAATGGCAGCTGATACAATGGGTATCAAAGTGTACCGTATGCGTTACATCGCTGTTTTCATTAGTGGACTGTTTGGCGGTCTTGGCGGAGCTGTTTATGCCTCAACGATCGCGCTTGATTTCTCACATGCCACCATTACTGGACAAGGCTTCATCGCACTAGCTGCGCTTGTATTCGGTAAATGGCATCCATTTGGCGCAATGGGCGCTGCTTTATTCTTTGGATTTGCTCAAAGTTTAAGCATCATTGGCTCTCTCCTGCCGCTGTTCCAAGATATACCGAATGTGTATATGCTCATAGCACCATATGTGCTCACCATTTTAGCACTTACTGGCTTCATCGGACGTGCCGATGCACCGAAAGCACTTGGTACGCCTTATCTAAAAGGAAAACGATAAATACGATGTATGATCAATCCCCTGAAGGACAAACTACTTTCAGGGGATTTTTGTATGATAAAAAACTCAAAAACTCCTGTTTATTTTACTTTTATTACACTTATTTTAGTTTAATAAATAGATGAGTGTCACAGAATCTTCTACAATTGAGACAAATAGCATTTGGGGGTGTTTATGTGGCTAATGCACAACAATTGAAATCGATTACAGACGATTCTGACAATAATAAAAGCGTTTTCCGTAAGATCATGTCTTGGAAAATTGGTGTTATTGATCTACCTGTGTATTTAGTACTTGCAGCGATTATTTTAACTGCCGCTTATTTTAATAAAATTCCAGCAAATATGCTTGGTGGTTTCGCTGTTATTATGATTTTGGGGATTTTCCTTGGAGATGTAGGACAACGTATTCCAATCTTAAAAGATATTGGTGGACCGGCGATTCTTTCTTTATTCGTACCATCGTTCCTGGTCTTTTTTAATGTTCTGAATCCGAACTCATTGGAAGCGGTTACGTCTCTTATGAAAACGTCGAACTTCCTTTACTTCTATATCTCTGCTCTTGTAGTAGGTAGTATTCTAGGGATGCAGCGAACTGTTTTAGTACAAGGCCTTATTCGTATGTTTGTTCCTCTCGTTGCAGGTACAATTGCAGCTGTGAGTGCTGGTATCCTTGTTGGCCTTTTAGTTGGCTTCACACCGCATCATTCATTCTTCTTTATTATTGTACCGATTATTGCCGGTGGTGTTGGAGAAGGGATTCTGCCATTATCTATCGCTTATTCACAAATTCTTGATGTATCAGCAGAGTCATTAATTTCTCAATTAATTCCTGCGGCTGTCATCGGGAACGTCATTGCCATTATCTGTGCTGGCGCATTGAAGAAGCTTGGTGAAAAACGTCCAGAACTAAACGGGAATGGCCGTCTTGTGAAATCTAAAGAAGCAAACGAAATTTTCGAGCAGCCAGATTTGGATGCAAAAGTTGATTTCGGGTTAATGGGTGCTGGTGTACTCGTTGCTTGTACAACCTTCATCTTTGGTGGTTTGTTAGAAAGCTTTGTTCATATTCCAGGTCCAATCTTAATGATTGTTCTTGCCGCTTTAATCAAATACTTAAACGTGATGCCTCAGCATCTTCAAAACGGCTCACAGCAGTTCTACAAGTTTGTATCTAAAAGCTTTACATGGCCGCTGATGGTTGGTCTTGGTATTCTATACATTCCACTTGATGATGTAGCAACTGTCATCTCCATTCCATTCGTATGCGTATGTATCGCTGTTGTACTCGCAATGGTTGGTTCTGGTTACTTCGTTGGAAAACTAATGAACATGTATCCAGTAGAATCTGCTATTGTCACTGGCTGTCACAGCGGACTTGGCGGTACTGGCGACGTTGCGATTCTTTCAGCTTCTGGAAGAATGGGTCTTATGCCTTTCGCACAAGTATCTACACGACTTGGCGGAGCAGCAACTGTTATCTGTGCAACGATCTTACTCAGAGTGTTTAGTTAAACTGCCACACATAAAAAGCATGGGCTCTCACATGGGCCCATGCTTTTTTTATATTTCTTTTCTCCTATAGGATCTTATTCATCAGCTAATACAATTCGTAAATATTCCCTGGGCTGAAAAGGATACAGCTTGGTTTCTTGATAGCTCATGTGAAGAAGATGCTCAGAAAACAGCGGCCATTCACTCCCGGCCTGCCACCTTTTTTGATCATTTCGGTCAATCAAGAATGCTCCTCCTAAAATCGTGCAGAATAGGCTTAAGCTGATGACGATCTTTCGTTTCATTTGATCAGCTCCTTTAAGAAAAGCATGTACGAAAAACAAAACAATATACAATGAGTATCATTTTTGATAAAATTATTTTTGTGGTCAAAAGAACCTAAAACAAATACAGTTTGCTTGAAATCGTTTCAAACCAATGCACTATGGCTGTATTTACGCTATAATTTTAATTACCAGTTCTTTAGAACGTGAATTTATATTGATCAAAGGAGGTTCATTTTCTTGCAGCTTATTCACTTCGCCATCCTATCACCTTTTTTACTCGCTTTTGTTGTACCTTTCCTTTACAAATATGTGAAGCGTATACATACAGGATGGTTTGTTCTCATCTTGCCGATTCTTTTATTTACCTATTTCATCCAAATGTTACACATCACTTCGAATGGACGAACGCTTTTCTCACAGGCTGAATGGATTCCATCTTTAGGGATGAATTTCACTGTGTATGTCGATGGTCTCAGCCTGTTATTTGCTTTATTAATTACAGGTATCGGCTCACTAGTGGTGCTGTACAGTATTTTCTACTTATCAAAGGAAAAAGAACAGCTTGGCTCTTTCTACACGTATTTGCTCATGTTTATGACCGCGATGCTGGGTGTCGTTCTTTCTGACAACATGGTGGTTTTATACTTGTTTTGGGAGTTAACGAGTATCTCTTCCTTCCTCTTAATTGGGTATTGGTATAAGCGGGAGCGCTCTAGATATGGAGCAACGAAATCACTGCTTATTACTGTTTTTGGCGGATTAGCTATGCTTGGTGGCTTCATCCTCATTTACCTGATTACTGATTCATTCAGTATTCGTGAAGCAGTCAATCAGCTTCAGCTCATTATGGCATCACCTTACTTTATCCCTGCCATGATCCTAATCTTACTAGGTGCGTTTACGAAATCAGCGCAGTTCCCATTCTATATCTGGCTGCCTGATGCAATGGAAGCACCGACCCCTGTGAGCAGTTATCTGCATTCTGCTACGATGGTGAAAGCCGGTATTTATCTTGTTGCCCGCTTCAGTCCAATCTTTGCTATATCAGAGGTATGGTTCTGGACCATTTCCATCGTGGGACTTGTCACATTATTCTGGGGATCATTCCACGCCGTCCGGCAAAACGATTTGAAAGCCATTCTGGCCTATTCGACAGTGAGTCAGCTCGGCATGATTATGCTCATGCTTGGCGTCGGCGCAGCTGCGATTCATGAAAACAATCCTGCCTTTTTTGGCGCAGCCGTTCTTGCAGCTATTTTTCACCTCATTAACCATGCTACGTTTAAAGGCAGTCTCTTTATGGCAGCTGGTATTATCGATCATGAAACAGGAACTCGTGACATTCGGAAATTAGGCGGATTAATGACGATCATGCCGATTACCTTCACAATTACGTTAATCGGTACATTTTCAATGGCCGGATTACCGCCATTTAACGGTTTCTTAAGTAAAGAGCTATTTTTCACAAGTATGATACGGATTTCTGATATCAGCTTTACGGACGTTTCAACATGGGGTGCCATCTTCCCAGCACTCGCTTGGCTCGCTAGTGTCTTTACGTTCATTTATAGTATGATGCTCCTCTTTAAGACTTTTAGAGGCCGTCTGAATATAGACCAATTGGAGAAAAAACCGCATGAAGCACCGATCGGCATGCTCATTCCGCCCATCATTCTAGCTGCACTTGTGGTCACCTTCTTCTTTTTCCCTAATATTCTTGCCTATTCTGTCATTGAACCTGCAATTGCGGCGATCATTCCTGAAGCGATTGAAACAGGAAGCCGTTTTTCTGTGAAAATTGAAGCATGGCATGGCTTCCAGCCAGAACTCTATATGACAATAGGTGTTGTTGTACTCGGCACAATCGGCTACTTGACGCTTTCAAAATGGCGTCCAATGTACAACATCTTTAAGGAAAAGTGGTCATTTAACGCTTTATACGACCGCTCTCTTATCGGTTTAGAAAAAGGTTCATACCGCCTGACAAACAGTTATATGACTGGTTTTCTTCGTGACTATCTTGTCTATGTGTTTGGGTTCATGATTATCGTTATTGGCGGCGTGATGTTTTATCAGCAGGCCTTTTCATTTCAAACTGATCAGGCTGCCTCAATTGGCACGTATGAGGTGATTCTTTCACTTGTGATGGTGGCGGCGACGATTGCCACAGTATTCGCAAGTTCACGATTAACAGCTATTATTGCACTAGGTGTCATGGGCTACACGCTGTCATTATTCTTCGTGATTTTCAGAGCACCTGACCTTGCGCTGACGCAGCTGATTATTGAAACGATTTCTGTCGCACTGTTTTTGCTTTGCTTCTATCATTTGCCGAAGCTGAGCTTAAAGCAAAAAACAAGAAGATTCAAAATGACCAATTTCATCATTTCATTAGGCGTTGGGGTTGTTGTCACTTGTCTAGCTCTCGCTTCCACAAGTCAGCAGTCACTTGACACCATCTCAACTTACTTTATTGAAAACAGCTACAAACTTGCTGGCGGTGACAATATTGTCAATGTCATTCTAGTAGATTTCAGGGGCTTTGATACCCTTTTTGAAATTACCGTGCTCGCCATTGCGGCACTTGGTATTTATGGGTTATTAAAAACACAAGCAAAACGGAAGAGAGGTGTGCGGCGATGAGAAAGATTGATACGAATGATATGCTTTTGCAAGTCACAACAAAAATCACAGCATTCATCATCTTGCTTTTCTCCCTTCACCTATTTCTTGCGGGACATAACAATCCTGGCGGCGGATTCATTGGCGGCCTGATGAGTGCTGCGGCTGTCGTTCTTCTGCTTTTAGCCTATGATCTGAAGACAGTAAGACGCATTTTGCCATTTGACTTTATTTATGTAACTGGAGCCGGTTTGCTCGTTGCGATCCTGACAGGTATGGGATCCTTTCTATTCGGTGCACCTTTTCTATCCCATGCATTTGATTATTTCCAATTACCGTTTTTAGGGAAAACAGAACTGGCGACAGCTGTCCTGTTTGATATCGGTGTGTATTTGGTTGTTGTCGGTGTCACCATGACCATTATTCAAATGATTGGAGAGAAGGAATAATGGAATTTCTAATGTCTATTATCGTCGGAATTATTTTTATGGCGGCGACCTATTTGATGCTGTCAAAGAGCCTTCTGCGGGTCATCGTCGGTACTGCTGTTTTGAGCCACGGCGTCCACTTGCTTCTTTTAACAATGGGCGGTTTAAAAAAAGGAGCGCCTCCCGTTCTAAAAGAGGGGATCACATCCTATGTGGATCCATTGCCACAAGCATTAATTTTAACAGCCATTGTCATTGCTTTTGGTGTGACATCCTTATTACTTGTCATGGCCTTCCGTGCCTTCCAAGAGCTGCGAACAGATGACATGGATCAAATGAGAGGAAATGATCAGCATGAATAATCTCGTGATCCTGCCTATATTAATTCCATTACTAGCTGCTACACTATTGATCTTTATGAATAAAAACATCATGCTGTCAAGAGTCTTTAGTGTCTTGGCATCTCTTTCAGCCATTATATGTAATGCATATTTGGTTCAAACGATTTTCACAAATGGGATACAAACCCTTTATTTGGGCGGCTGGAAAGCGCCATTTGGGATTGCCCTTGTGGCCGATCAATTTGCTGCACTCCTTGTGCTGACCGCTTCCGTTGTCGGGCTTGTGACAGTCCTCTTCTCCTTTCAAACGATTGGGAAAGAAAGAGAGCGGCTCTTCTATTATTCTGGCGTACAGTTTTTGTTAGCTGGCGTGAGCGGAGCCTTTTTAACGGGAGATATTTTCAACCTGTTTGTATTCTTTGAATTACTGCTGATGGCATCTTATATGCTTATTGTATTAGGCGGATCAAAGCCTCAGCTTCGTGAATCACTCAAATATATTGTGTTTAATATCATCTCGTCGGCCTTATTTATTGTTGGAGTCGCCTGTTTATATGCAGTGACGGGTACGCTCAATATGGCTGATTTAAGTGTGAAAATAGCTGAATCAGGGCAAACAGGATTAATCACTGTTATTTCCATCCTGTTCCTCATTGTATTCGGCTTAAAAGCTGGGATCTTCCCGCTTTATTTCTGGCTGCCAGGATCGTATCATGCGCCGCCAGCAGCGATTTCAGCTCTATTTGGGGCTTTGCTGACAAAGGTTGGCTTATATGCGATTGCAAGAGTCTTTACATTAATTTTTATACACGATACAGGCTTCACCCATACACTCATGGCGTGGCTTGCCGCACTGACGGTGATATTCGGTGTGATAGGCTCGATCGCCTATTCTGATGTGCAGAAGATCGTGATTTATAACATTGTCACAGCTGTTGGGGTCATTTTGTTTGGATTTGCAGCCAACACACCTGCATCACTCCAAGGGGCCATTTATTATCTCATTCACGACATGGTGATCAAAGGGGCTTTATTTATGCTGGCAGGTGCCCTCTTTGTGTATGCTGGTACAAATCAACTGAAAAAAATGGGCGGACTGATTCAATCCCAGCCCCTATTAGGATGGATGTTTTTCATATCGGCTTTATCGCTTGCAGGAATTCCGCCGCTAAGTGGCTTTGTTGGAAAACTAAAAATTGTGGAAGGTGGATTTTCTGCTGGACACATGACGTTTTCTATCCTGGTCTTACTGTCCAGTCTTCTTGTCCTCTACTCTATTATGAAGATTTTCATGTCCGCATTTTGGGGCGAGGAACAGGATATGCGAAGAAGAAAGCCGTCAATTAAAGGAATGGTGTACCCTGGCGTACTGCTTGTCGTCTTATCGCTTGCCATTGGGTTAGGGACAGAGTTCATTGCCCCTTATATCAATCAAGCAGCGGAAATGCTCTCTACACCAGAAAAATATATTCAAGCTGTGCTGAAGGAGTAGATGAACATGGCCTTTCAAATATTACTAAACGCACTCCTCGCCTTTACATGGATGTTTATGAATGATACATACAGAGCCGCAGACTTTGTATCAGGTTTTGCATTAGGGATGATCGCCATTTTCATGCTGCGTCGATTTTTCCCGCAGCGTTTTTACGGCTATGCCCTTTATGCGATTTTCAAGCTGATCATCATTTTTATTCGCGAGCTGCTTCTTGCCAATTTAAGTGTATTAAAGACCGTATTATCTCCAAAGCTCACGATTAAGCCCGGTATTTTCGCCTTTCGTACGGACTTGAAAACAGATTGGGAAATCACCATACTGGCAAATATGATTACATTGACACCAGGTACACTAGTGATTGATATTTCCGATGATCGGTCCATTTTATACATTCATGCGATGGATATTGAAGATGCTGAAAAAGCCATTCACGATATCCGGGTTTCATTTGAAAAAGCGATTCAGGAGGTGAGCGGTAAGTAATGGAACTCATTTTGCAAATGTCACTTGGCATTCTGGCACTGTCTACTTTGCTTTTTGTGATACGAGTGATCAAAGGTCCCTCTATTCCTGATCGTGTAAGTGCACTTGATGCGATAGGAATCAATTTAATTGGGATGACAGCCATCGTTTCAATTTTACTGAAAACCACTGCATTCTTTGAGATTATTTTACTGCTCGGCATCCTTGCCTTTATCGGTACTGTCGCTTTTTCCAAATTCCTTGAGAAAGGGGAAGTGATTGAAAATGATCGTCATCGCTAAAGCCATCGTGATTTTCTTTATCCTGCTAGGCGCTATCCTCTGTTTGATTTCAGCCATTGGTGTCCTTCGCCTGCCGGATGTTTACACCCGTATGCATGCTGCATCAAAAGCATCGACCCTTGGCGTTGTTCTGATTTTAGTAGGTGTGTTTTTTCACGAATGGTTTCTTGCAGGCGTTATTTCTGCAAAAATCCTTCTCGGCATCGTATTTATCTTCCTGACAGCACCAGTCGGCGCACACTTAATCGGAAGAGCCGCCTACAATACTGGTGTTAAGCTCGACAAACGCAGCGTTCAAGATGATTATGGCGGTTTCCGTAACTTTGTGATTAAGCGAAAAGAAGATTCTTATTTATAAAAAGCAAAAAAGAATGGCCTGCCATGTTGGGCCATTCTTTTTTTACCGCACAACAGCATACAAAAAAAGCTTCCGCTGCACCGGGAGCTTTTTTATATGCGATCAATGACAGCAAGTGTGCATCTTGACGTACAGATGTGCCGGTCTCGATCATCTTTTATATCGATTTGAAATACCATTGTACGACGTCCTACATGCACAGGAACAGCTGTCGCTGTCACCACTCCATCGCGTACAGATTTTAAATGATTGGCATTGATTTCAATACCTGAGCAAACTTGCTGCGTTAAGTCTAAATGAGCCGCAGCCCCCATACTCGCCACTGTTTCTGCTAGAGCAGCAGATGCTCCTCCGTGCAGCAGTCCAAATGGCTGTTTTGTTCTGTGATCGACTGGCATTGTTGCAACGCATCGTGATTTATTGCACTCTACAATTTCAATGCCTAGTGCCTCAAGCAGTGTATTTGATCCGCTCACATCCATTAAGGGCCTCTCCCTTCACACGTTTACAGCACACTTTCAGACTTGGCAATTAACACCGCTTCTGTACGAGATCCAACATTCAGCTTATTAAAGATGGATGTCAAACTGTACTCAATTGACCGTTTGCTCAAATGAAGCACATCGGCAATCTCCTGGTTCGTGTATCCTTTTTCTACTTCTCTAAGGATCAAACACTCCCGTTCGGTTAAGAGATCGTGATCAGTCTGCTGCGCCTGTTCTGGCTTTTCTTGCTGCTGTGAAATTAATTTCTTTAAATAGGACAGCTGAATGACAACTTCCCCTTGCAATGTCCGGTGTATGTACTCAATAATTTTGTCTTTCGTCTCTGTTTTGCTAATTGCACCGTGTAATCCAGCCCGAATAGCCTCTTCAAAATAATCATCTACTTCATACCCTGTATAAATGATAATTTTCACTTGATGGTTGGTTTCTAAAATTTGTTTCGCAATGTCCATTCCATTGATATCCCCGAGATTTAAATCCATTAAAATCACATCATAGATGGAAAAGTCATGCGTCTTTAAAAAGGCGGCTTCTGCATCAGGACTTAAACAATCGACTGATAGCTGCTGGTCTGATTCTAATATGCTTTTTGTCCCTTCCATGACAGCCGGATGATCATCAATGACCAATATCTTCTTCATGTCTTCCTCCCTTTAAATCACTCACTTCCATTTTATATAAAAGACTTGGCTGATGCCAAGTCTTAATCCTTAATAAATCGTTACAATTCCATTTCAATTTTCACCTTAAGCCCTTTTTCCGGGGCTGTGTGAATTTGAAGCTTTCCATTTAACGCTTTCACTCGTTCTCTAATTCCCGATAGCCCCATGCTCATTGTGTGCTGATCAAGATGACTTGCATCAAAACCGACTCCATCATCCTCATAGTGAAGAACAACCTGATCTTTAATACAAATCAGCATCACTAACACTTGAGTGGCTTTTGAATGCTTCAGGGCATTGGATAACAGTTCCTGAACAATTCGGTAAATATTCAGCTGTGAATCAATATCAATGTCCAATTCTTTATCAAAGCGTGTCGTATTCAGCCTAATATGAAACGGCGCTTCCTCCTGAATTTGAGAAGTCAGCTTCGATATCGCCTTTACTAACCCTAAATCATACAGCAGCTGCGGCCGAAGCTCATGACACGTTTCTCTCGTCGTTTGAATCACTTTGGACATTTGATCATTCCATGAGATAAGCGAATTTTCAATAGATGTCGGGCATTGGTTGTTTTGGAAATTCGTTAAAAACATCTCCGACTGCCTTTTTAGTGATATCAAGTCCTGCAGTACGGAATCATGAAGATCCCTCGCTAAATCTGAGCGCTGCTTTTCTTCCATGGCAAACATGATTTTCTTCAGCCAGGCAGGATTGGCCTCGCGCTGTTTCAAATCGTCAAGATGCTCCATCAATTCTTCGATTTTAACGACATTTTCTAAACTGACACTTGTATAAAAAGCTAATGTTTTCAGCCAAGAAATCTCATCACGTGACAATTTCGGTGTCCGTAAATTAGATAAACAGCAAATCACAAAAGAGTGACCGCCCCGCTCACCAATTTTCATCATGAATCCTTTATCAAGCGCAATGATTTTTCCAACTTCACCTAATAATTCTTGAAATTGGTCTACATACTTTTTCCATAGCTTACTGTCCTCTGTCGTTTCATCAATCTCTTCAACCTGTCCATCTGCCTTCACTTCAAGCACAAAGGCTTTGTTCACAACAAGTACTTCTAAAATGGTGTATTTTAAATGATAGAACACTTGGTGAAGTGATGACGCCTCACGAATGAGCTGCGTGAATTTAAACACGCTATCTTGATAATTATGCTTCTCTGAAAAACGCTTCAATCGAAAACGGAAATCTAGAATTTCTTTGAAATAAAAAACAGCCAGCATGAGAGTATAAGTGATTAATGCGAGCTTCAGTGTGTACTTCAAATCTTCTGGTTTTTGCAGAATGTAAAACGTGACTACAACGAAAATGGTTGGTGTAATGGCTAGAAAGCCATAGTATCTCAGTCTACTAATTAGAAAATCCATATTGTAAAGTTTGTTCGTCATAAATTGGTACACGAGTGAAAAAGGAATTAACAAAACGATAGACGTCAGGATAAAAGGATTAATCAAATACTTATCAAAAAATACATAGGGAATAACGAAAAATAAAATAAATGGACTGAACGACAAAACATTTATAATAGCAAAAAACTTTAAAACTGAACCATGTGCTGTTTTTTTATATCTCTTCATGCCTCTGACTATTAAATAAAGTGCTACTAAAACTGTTCCGAAAAAAAACAGCAAACTGATGCTTGGAACATATTTTCTCAATTCAGATGACACCGAAACTCCACTATGTACTGCAAGATTAAAAATAGGTATCAAGTATAAGCATCTGATTAGTTTTGGGTTCGTTAAGTGCACATCAAATTCTTTGAAGTATTGATAGATAAAATGAATATATAAGATGGATACACTCGATAAACACAATAAGAGAACATAATGGCTAAATCTATCACCAATTCCTGAAGTACCTGCACTCAGATATCCAACACAAATTGACAATAAGAATAAAATTAATAAAAATGCAGATTTTCGTTGTGGCTCTTTGTTGATTTTAATAATAAAAAAGATACAGAATAAGCATATTGAATATAGAAGAAGAGGGATTAAATAGATAAATAAGCTTTCTCGACCAATCAATGTTTTATTTTTAAGTGATATAATTTGGTTTCCTCTTTGGATATCAATTCTTTGTACATTTCTAAGCTTACCATTAATCATATGATCTTGAATTAAATTAGATTGTCCGTTTATTTTTAAAATAATATCTCCTTCTTTTAACCCTGACGAATAAGCTAAAGAAAGATATTCAACGTCAACAACTTCCGTTTGACCATTTTCATTCTTTTCTACACGTGCACCATTAAAAATATCAAATACATAGATATATGAAATATAGATCACAAATAAAAAAGACAAAAAAACAAGAAATGTGGACAATTTTGTATAGGTAAGCTTCATGTTTAAAACATCCTTAAGAAAAGATCATTAAATAATCATACAAGTTGGATCTTAAAATTAAATTAATACTCCCAGATGTATTTCGCACTCATGTATCCTTTTTCTACACCTTTTATAATGGCTGCGGTTGTTTGTGCATCTGCATGAATTAAACTTGCATTTCCAGATTTCAATTCATCGATCACAACTGGGTTCTTCATTAGATGTGCAATGATATTTTGAATGTTCAATCATTGCCCTCCTTTGTCATAAATGCACATAATTGTTCCTTCTTCTTCCCCGGTAAATCAAGTTGTTCAATTCCTTGCTTCATTTTTAACAGCATAATCTCTCTCATCGATACCATGTACTGAGTCAAACCAGCTTCAAGTAACTTCTGCTTCAGTTGAAACGGCTTTTGCTCTGACTCAACCAGCCGGTTAGAAAAGAAGGAAAGAAGCTCTTGACTGGCGTCGTTAAAACGTCTTTGTAAATAACTGAATGCCAGCGTTTGTTTTTTTTGAAAATCTCCGTTTGATTTTGAAAATAACGCAAAAAAATCGTTACTGATCTGTTCAGCAACACCATAATATATCGAATAAGATTCCACAGTGGCGTTTATTTTTCCTGTCGCTAAATAAACACTCAATACGCTAGAAATAGCTGTTAAAGATCCTGATTTTTTCTTTAAAACCTCTACACACTCTTCTTCTGTTCGATGCAAATGACGCAAATCCTCGTGCTGCCCTTCCATTGACATTTTAATGAAATGGAACAGTTTCTCTAATAGTTGAGAATTATTTTCACATATTAATGCGATGAATTGGATACTCACCGTATATAAATACGTAGAAGCATTGATGGCCACTCCTTGGTCGACGTTCATCCAAGGATACGAATCATTGTCCTGATCTTCAATATCATCTAATATATCGGCAGATAAAATGAGAAGTTCAATCCCTGCTGCCAGTTTTGTAATCGCTTGCTTGTCTTGTCCGCCAAATGCCTCATAATGCTGGTAAGCCAATTGACCAAGAGGAAATTCTTTTTTTCTATCTGTAAATTCCAGAAGCAGCTTTTGTAAATCATTCTGCCTGACTGCATGTTGAATAAAATCAGACATATTCTGCTTGATTTTTGTATTCTCTAGATAGTTTAGCATACTCGATCTTGTACCTCACCCTTTCGTCTTTTATTTTACTAAAAAGACATGAGCAAATGTCCACTGACATCACTATTTAACAATTATATAATAATATATCCTTTTTTTGTATGTATTTGGATAAAAAAAAGACTTGAGGATTATCAAGTCTTTAAGAAATTTTCACATATTCATATTTGTCGTATTGATCAATGCTTTTGTTAATGTTATGAAGAGAAGCCGTTGTTTCTCTGATTTCGTTTTCAAGTTTCCATAATAATTGTTTAAGTTCTTCGATTTCATACTTTTCCATCGATTCCACTCTCCTTTTTTGGAAGATCAATGTATTTGTGTATGGTGATTGGGTCATAAGTATTTGATCTGTTACTAACAGTGTAAATGTAATTGAGTATTTTTTCACCGAAAAGTATGCACAAAACGTGTGCGTGATACCGCAAAATTCAATAGGTCTTTTTTCATCATTTTCTGACTTTTCAAATCATACTTTTATCTCAATTTCAAAGGAATTGCGTCATTTTTGCGACAGGAATAGGCATCATTCGTCACACTTCTCTCCCGATAGAACGTACGATCCCCTCTGTATCTTCGGTTTTGCGTGTCATAGGCCAGACGACAGACGCTATTGTGGACACCGCAATTTTTTGGCGACATTCACCGAAATTGACCGCAAAAGTACCTATTTTTATGCTGGAATTACAAAGATAGAAAGATCATTTTGATTCTTTATTCTGATTTTCTACATACATTTAGAACAGATATCCGTCCAATTTCACGTCAATGAGAGAAGAGGTGACCATGTGTTTTACTATGTTCCTTATCCTGCTTTGCAGGTTCCCGCAATGAGCCACGCATACCCGCCGCGCACGCCAATGACTTTTCCTCCAGTAGATGCCCACTCATTTCAACGAGCCGCAAAGGAATCGGCCCGTCTCGTTGCTGATGCTTCACTCATCACGCAGCAAATTTCAAGCTCCCTTCCGTTTGCGCAGCGCATCATGGAGGCTGCTGAGCGCTCTGATTCCACAAGTGTGAGCCGAATGCTGAAGCAAATTGGTGTGAAAAGCGGCATTGATATCCGCTTTAGTCCAGAAGGCATTCGAATCTACTTGTCTCTTGCCTCCAGCAGACTTTTTCTTCTTTTAAAGTGGGCATGACAAAGAAAAAGCCGCTCTCACACGAGCGGCTTTTCTTAAGATTCAAACATTTTATGGCACCATTCAATGGCTTCTATATAACACCCATAGGCTTCCTGTTTCGGGAGATTTCCATCTAACATTTCATCATCCCATTCATTTCGTTCAATACGTTTGGCCACACCTAGCACAAAAGAATAATCATTTTCATAGCCAAGCAGTGCCTCGCCAACTTCATCAGAAAGCGGCAGTTCCTTTACAAGTTCTGTGATATCTGCCCTGACAAGCGTATCAATGAGAGAAAACATACCTGTCAGCATATAAGAGGCGGGGTGCTCTCGTTCAGTACGAGAAGCAATCAGTTCACACGTTTTGGCACGAATGAATGACATTTTGATAATTTCTTTTTGGCTTGAGTTAGCTTGAACATTCAGTTCTTTAAATGAAAGGATAAAGATCCAGCGCCGAATTTCATTAAACCCAAGCAGGATAATCGCCTGCCGGATACTTTTAATTTGATAAAGACGTCTCATGCCGCCTGAATTCAGCATTTTTAATAATTGATATGATAGCGAAAGGTCACTTTCAATAAAATGGGTCACGGTCTGGATATTCGGCTGGTCCTTGCTTAACTCATTTAAAAGCTGATGGTACGCATGGAAGCTGGTCGATAATGCTCGTCCCGATATCACATGCGGCTCACTAAAGAAATACCCTTGAAACAAGTGGAAGCCCGCTTCTAGTGCCTCTTCATATTCTCTTCTCGTTTCTACCTTTTCTGCTAGGAATCGAAGGCGATACTTTTTATACGAATGCAGAATATCTCTTCGTTCTTGCGATGTGGTTTTCAGAAAGTCAATTTTTAAAATATCTATGCAATAGAGGAGTTCCTCAAGCAGCTTGTCACTATAATGTGTTCCGTTTAGGAAGAAATCATCGAGTGCAATCGTATATCCCCATTTTTTTAACTGCTTACATCTCATAATAAGTGCCGGGGTAATCGGTACATTTTCTAATATCTCGATCACAAGCTGATGCGGATCAAAATAGGTGAGCAGATCAGATGAAAGCAAGCTTTCGGTGAAATTAATATAGCATCGTTTTCCTTCTGTCAGTGTTTCGATGCCGATATTTAGAAAACTATTGATAATGAGGTCCGTTGTCGCTTGATCACCGTCTTCAGCGCTATATGTATTGGTTTCACTATCTCTATAAAGCAGCTCATATGATACGACTTGTTCTTTTCTGTTAAAAATAGGCTGTCTCGCAACAAACACCCTCAACTGCTCCAATCCTCCTTTATGCCATGACAAACAAGATGTGCTTTCAGTATACCAAATGATTGCGCTTTTAGTTCAATTTCAATCGGTCAAAATAAAAAAAAGAGACCACCTGGCTTGATGGTCTCCCTTTCTTCAAATCATTCGCTTTCATAAAGCTCTTTTTTGATTTTATTTTTCACATCATGGATAAACTGCATTTTATTATCCCAGCATTTTTGACTCAAATCGACTGGATATTCTTCTGGTTTGCTGATTCGTTTGTATTCCTCCCAGAAGAGTCCAAGACTGTCCTGCACGTAGGCTTGAATCGTTTGAATATCTGGATTGTCATAGACAAGTTTTCCTTGCTCAAAAATCGGGACGTGAAGATCTTTCGCCACAAAGTTTGTCACGAATTTACTAATAAATGTATGCACAGGATGGAACATTTTTAGTTTATCCTCACTATGAACATCTTCCTCTTCAAGCGCAATGTAGTCACCCTCAGAATGATGATTCAATTGATTGATAATGCGGTACACACGTTTACGGCCTGGTGTTGTCACTTTCTCTGGGTTGGATGAAATTTTGATGGTATCATTCATTTTGCCGTTTTCTTCAATGGACACCAGTTTATACACTGCACCGAGGGCTGGCTGATCGAATGCTGTGATCAGTTTTGTTCCAACACCCCACACATCAATTTTGGCGCCCTGTGCCTTTAAGTTCATAATGGTGTGTTCATCAAGATCGCTTGATGCAATGACTTTGGCATCATGGAATCCTGCTTCATCCAGCATTGTTCTAGCTTTTTTAGACAAGTATGCAAGGTCTCCGCTATCAAGTCTGACACCAATGAAGTTGATTTTGTCTCCAAATTCTTTCGCTACCTTAATCGCATTCGGAATACCTGATCTGACAGTATCATACGTATCGACTAAAAAGACACAGTCTGTATGTGTTTCAGCATATTTTTTAAATGCTGTATATTCATCGCGGTATGCTTGTACAAGTGCGTGAGCATGTGTTCCTGATACTGGAATGTTGAAGCGTTTCCCAGCACGAACATTACTTGTCGCCTGAAAGCCGCCGATGAGTGCCGCTCTTGCTCCCCACATCGCCGCATCCATTTCATGCGCACGTCTTGTTCCAAATTCTAATGCTGTCTCATCTTCAATGATTCCTTTAATTCGAGCCGCTTTTGTTGCAATCAGCGTCTGGAAATTCACGATATTGAGCAATGCCGTTTCAATTAACTGAGCTTCAACAAGCGTTGCCTCGATGCGCATAATCGGTTCATTCGCAAAGACAATTTCCCCTTCTCGCATTGAATGAAGTGTACCTGTAAAGGACAATCCGCTTAAATAGTCAATGAAATCGCTTTTATAACCGAGCTCATCTTTTAAATACGCCAGATCGCTTTCGGTGAAGGAAAAGTCCGATAAATATTCAATCGCTTTCTCTAAGCCAGCAAATACAGCGAAGCCATTGTCAAATGGAAGCTTTCTAAAGAAGAGTTCAAAGACTGCCTTCTTCTCATGAATGCCGTCTCTCCAATACGTTTCTGCCATGTTAATTTGATAAAGATCTGTATGTAGTGATAAACTGTCGTCATTAAACCGATGCTCCAACTTCCATTCTCCTTCCCTTACTTAACCACTTTCGCACCAAGCGACTGCTCAAAGTGAGAAAGTGCCCACTCGTGCCCCGCTTCATTAAAACTCGCCACAGCATTTTGGTGAATCACAAGTTCGAAGCCTTTATTGTACGCATCAACAGCTGTATGAAGTACACAAATATCGGTACATACGCCGGCTAAGTGAAGTTCCGTGATGCCGCGCTCGCGCAGTTTCATTTCTAATTGAGTGCCTGCAAAAGCAGAGTATCTTGTTTTTTCCATATAGTAGACATGTTTTAAATGTTTTGACGTGTGAAATAGTGAACTTAGTTTTCCATAAAGTTCAATACCCTCTGTTCCGCGAATATTATGGGGCGGAAATAACTTTGTCTCTGGATGATAAGGGTCCTCTTCTTCATGATGATCGACAGCAAAGACGACAAAGTGGCCTTCATCAATAAATGAAGAAGTGATCTCTGTGATCTTAGACTCAATCGCCTGTCCAGGCTTTCCGCATGTCAGTTTTCCATCGTCTGCAACAAAATCAACTGTATAATCAATACAAATCAACGCTTTGCCCATCCGCATCTCTCCCATATGCTCTTTTGAATCATTATAGCTTATTCATTTCACTAGGGAAACCTATTCAACAGATTCATGAGAAAAAGCTTTTTGAAACAGCTCATCCTCTATATAGATATGCTCCTGATTGACCGCACCAGGCATCTCGATGACAAGACCAAAAGGAGAGTGTGCTTCGTGATGATTCACCACTTTAAAGGAACATCCAGCGGCATTTGCCATTTTCACATATTGAGAATAAGAAGCATAAGACAGTTCACCATTTAAAAGAAGGGAGGCCTGTCGATTGGCCTTTAATACTTGTTCCACCTCTTGATACGGTTTATTTCTTGATACCTGTCCCTTTGTCAGGGCGAGAAGCGCTCGTTCCCTTAATGAACCAAGAAACATCCTTCGTTCATCAGGTTTTGTTTCAGCATGTCCAAATATCCCTTGCTGCAAATAAAAGTCTACGGATTCTTCTTTCATCGCTGTTTTCACTCCTGGTTTCTAAATTTACATTTCTGTGACCCAGTGCACAATTTTGAGTGCGAGGTCACGGGCTTCGTCTGTTTCTACTCTTTCCATTAAGGATTGTTCAAGCGTATGGATGAGCTGCTCCTTTTCGTCCTCATACGCAATGGAAATACTCCATTCAATGTCAGGTACGGCTACAAGCGTTTTATATTCTTTTTTATTTTCATGTAAATATACATTGTAGGTCTTTGGTTGTCCGCTTGTGATGTGTGCTTTTCTAATTTTCATTTGACTCAGTTCACACCTCTTTTTTCTTCTTACATCCATATCTATTGTACCATAAAAAAAGACAGCTTCTGAAAAGGAATTCCCTTTCAAAGCTGGCTATGCATTAAAGCTCTTTTGCTGGCTGATCAGGTTTATATCCCACATAAACGTAACGTTTGGACTGCTAAAAAATTGGACAAAGTCCCCTGCATTATAGGTACCTGATCCACCGGCGGAGTGATCGACACTTTTTGGCGAAATGGCAAAAACATCACCGAAATGTGCAGAACCATTTCCAATCACACGGTCAATATGAATAGGCCCAACAATCGCTGGCATCTTTCCACCACCTTTTCTCCCCACATCATATGCCCAGCTTAAAAATACGTGTATGAAAAATAAAAAAGACAGCTGATCTGTGAGTATCAGCTGCCTTCCTATGCGTTTAATGATTGAGGCTGGCCAAACAATGTAAAGTCCCAAAGCATCGTGGCATTCGGATTACTTGTAAGTGACATATAATCACCTGAATTAAAGGCTCCCGCACCGCCAGTAGAGTGGTCTACAGCCAAAGGGGCAATGGCCAGGACATCACCGAAAGTAGCTGCACCGTTTCCTCCTAACGACTCGATATGAATAGGTCCAACGATTGCAGGCATCAGAATCTCCCCCTATCTGCTTATCTCAATCATCTTATGCAAGAAGGGAAAAGGTGTGCATCTGTCCTAGACGTTTAAATGCTGTTCCTTACGAGATCGCTGACGCAGCTGCACCAATCTGACAATATTCAAGGTGATGGCTTTGAGCAGTGCATAAACAGGAACCGCAAAGATCATACCAAGGATCCCGCCAAAGCTTCCTGCCCCAATTAATAAAAGAATAATGGTCAAAGGATGTGTGTTGAGGCGTTTCCCAATAATCAATGGAGAAATAACATTTCCATCAATTTGCTGAACGACAAGAATGACAATGACTGTCACCACCGCTTTTCCAGGCGAATCAAGAAACGCAATAAGCACAGCTGGTGCCGCGCCAAGATATGGCCCAAGGTAAGGAATCACATTTGTGACCGCAATGATAATACCGAGAATGAGCGCATATTTCACACCAATTAATAAGTACCCGATAAAACAAGCCACTCCAACAAATAAACAGACAACAATCTGCCCTTGTATGTAAGCCGCAAGCGTATCGTTTAATTCTTTAAAGATTTTCAATCCTTCTTTACGGTAAGGCATTGGCAAAAATTGAACAAGCTTGTCCGGAAACTTATGTCCGTCTTTCAACATATAAAACAAAATGAACGGAACTGTGATTACAGCTAAAGCAATATTGGCAATCACGCCAAACACAGCAGACATGCTTGAAGCAATATTTTCCGGCAAATCTTTTAATGTCGAAACAATTGTCTGTTCAAACTTCGAGACGGAGACATAATCTTGGTTCATCATCCAAGTAAATGTTTTAGAATGCGAGAAGTCATTCATAAATTTCTGCATATCCGTCACATAACCAGGGAAGCTTTTGACAAGTCCACCGACCTGCGTGACAATAATCGGTCCCGCAGCATTCACAATGAACGTGATGAGTCCGATGAACAAAAGATAAATGATCAGGATAGCCAGTGTCCTAGGAATTTTCTTGGACAAAAATCGAACAATTGGATTAAAGATGAAAAAGAGAATTCCAGCCAGTAAGATGGGAACAAACAAGGTTGAAGCAAATAAAATAATCGGCTGAAATAAAAACGAAACCTTTGTTGATACATAAACAATGAGTAAAACAAGTAATATTTGGAATGTCCAGAAATGAACTTTAGATTTTAACAAAGATGCTCCTCCTGTTACGTATTGATCTTATTAAAAAACTACTATTCAACCCACCTTCTGTCAACTGCTTCTTGTTTTAGAACCTTATTTTTTGTAAAAAAAAGAACAATTGGTATATCATGCACTTTTTCCAGATATACATTCTGTAAGCATGAAAAAAGCAGACACCTTTGCGTCTGCTTGCTACACTCTTTCACTGTGATCAGGCATCACCGATACAATTTGCTGGATCCGCACATAAAAAACTGATTTCGCCCCCGCCTCAATGACAATATGATCCGGCATGACTTCTTTTAATTTTCCACGCACCGTATCTTTCACTGTTTGAACAATTAATCTCATACCGATTACTTTCTGCAATGTTTGATAAACATATGGATCAACTAATGAAACAAGCTGTGGACTTCCTTGTTGTGCCATCCTACCTGCCCCTTTACTTGTGTATTTACCCACAGCGTATGCAATGACCCATGTGAATGTCACTCAGGGCAAACCTACAACATAAATACCATATTTTAACATTTTATGTTATTTTACATCTTTTGGAAGTATAATAGATTGGTGCTGCCAACAACTTAAATCATTTGAAGAGGTGAATGATCTTGAAAAAACTCATCTGTCTCGCTGCTGTCATGCTCTTTTTTTCCTTTGCAAGTTATGCGTATGCAGGATCAATTGGAGATGAACCTGGGACACCGGGGAAGTGGTTTAAAGGAGAAGCGCCAGTTCAAAAAGACGAGTCAAAACCGCCACTTGTTTTTGTTCACGGCATTAACAGCTCCTCCTCCACATGGTTCGACCGAAACGACATGGCAAAGCAAGCTGTTCTGAACGGATACGAAAGCGCATTCATAGATTTGTATCCAGATCAGGATACGAAAAAGAATGGCAAACTATTAGCAGAAAAGCTAAAAGAAATCTATGATGTGTTCGGTCGAAAACTCATTGTGATTGGTCATAGTAAAGGCGGGGTGGATACACAGTCCGCACTCGTGTATCACAATGCCCATCCATATGTAGAGAAGGTCATCACACTTGGCTCCCCTCATTACGGGACGCCGCTTGCAGATTTAGCGTATAGCAAGGGCGGAAGCTGGCTCGCGGAAATTCTTGGACAAAAAAGCGATGCGCTCTATTCTTTGCAAACGGGGCTCATGGCGGCTTTTCGAAGTGAAACCGACAAGCTGGAGAAGTTTCCTCAAAAATACATCACTTATTCGGGATCGGAATGGGGCACATTTGGCGGGGTGCTGTACTTAGGCGGCATGTATTTAAAGAGCTTTGGTGCAAACGATGGCGCCGTCACGGTAAGCAGCACAAGACTATCATATGCAAACAATATTTTAACAGGGAAATGGGATCACAACTCCATTAAAAACGGCACAAGCATGTTCCCTGTGTTCCAGCATCAGCTGCTGGCAAATGCCGCAAGCACTGGAAGTGAAAATATAGAGAGCCCGAACTCTACTGAGCTGAATACAGATGTTTATGTGAAAGGCGGAGAAAGTGAAAAGGATAAAACAGAAGCGTTCTATGTAGAGGAAGGAACGAATGGCTTATCGATTCAGTGGTTAAATGAAAGGCAGGAGGCGCGGCCGGAAATCATCGCCCCAAATGGAGACGTCTTAACAAATCTGAAGACATCGGAAGCATCTTTCCCATATGAAGGCGCATTTTCGCACCATGTGCAAATCAATAAACCCGTTCCTGGAAAATGGACAATTCGATCAAATTCAGAAAAAATGACTCCTTATTTGCTGCTCGTATCCTTTGATTCACCACTAAATGAAGAAATCAAAGCAGAAGCAGCGAAATCAGGGGATGATGCATCAACCCATTCAAGCGGTCTGATTAAACGATTAAGCAAGAAAGTAGAAACCTTTTACTTTAAGGATGCCCAAAAAGATCATCCTCTCAAAACAACTGCTTCATCAGCTGTTCAATTGAAAAAAGAAGGTGCTTATTCTGTCACGGTTCATTACACTGGACTCACTGCATCAGGTACATCAGCATTTAACCGTACCGTTATTCGCACATTGTATGTCGATCAGCATGGAAATATTCATGGTGACATTCCATACTAAACAGAGCGTTTCATGGGCTGAAGTGCCTGTTGCACTTTCTGATCCAATTCCGTGATTTTTTTCATTGCAAGTGATTCGTCTATTTGTCTGTAATGGTGATGCCCGCCAGGCTCTTCATCCATTTCATCTGCTTTCTTAACGATTTGCTGGAGTGTGTCCTTATGAAGGTCGCCCTCTGGCAAATATGAATCCGTATGAAGCAGAATTGCAAGCGCAATATCTTTGGCTGCCTTTGGTTCCTCACCGAGGCGTATGAGCAGTTTGTGAGCACGCTCTGCACCTTTAATGGCATGAATATCATTCCGTCTATATGTCTCGTAATCCCATTCTCCGCCAGCTGTATACCATTCATAGTGGCCGATGTCATGCAAGAGGGCTGCTTTCACAGCGAGATCTGGATTAATCCCAGCCTGCACCGCCAGTTTGAATGCGTGATAAGCACAAGCAATCGCATGGGCTTTACCTGAACGATTTAAATATTTTTGAGCGACTGGATGGGTGTAAACATCCATTAATGTAACCTTTCTCATGGAAACCCCTCCTTATCTATATTTTTAGCATCCTAACATATTCTGAAAAGAAACTCAAATGTTCTGTTATATTTTCTATGAGTCTCAAAAATAGCTTATGTCAAATGAGCTGTTTTTGCTTGTACAATACGAAAAAAGCAGTCGTTATGACTGCTTTTTTTCTTCTTTTCAGCGTGATATGAAAACCCTTGAAGTCTAGGAAAGCCGAGTACTGGCGCGGAGCGAATTTGACATTCGTGAGCACTAGCACGCAGGCCTGACACCGAATGCAAGGGTTTGTCTTTACGCTGCAGCAGTCGTTATGACTGTTTTTTCACATACTCACGTGCATCGTAGACACATCCGCCAGCTGGATCACCCGCTAAAAGATCGAGCAAAATACCTGAGACTTCATCTGGACTCTTCAGTGTGCCTGTTTCATATAATTGCTGAAAACGGTCTATTTGTTCAAAGTCTTGTTTTGATGATTTCCGAATTTCCCCCTGCATATCTGTATCGATCGTGCCGGGTGAAAAGGAAAACGTGTTGATCGGATGCGCCTCGTCCTGTTGTTCCTCATGAAAAGTCCTCATAAACATATCGAGTCCTGCCTTTGAACTGCAATACGCACTCCAGCCTTTGTATGGGTTTTTCGCCGCTCCAGAAGAGAGATGAACGATCGTTTTCTTTCCGTTAAATGATTGAGTCTGCTTGGCAAACACATGGCTCAGCAAAACAGGAATGACAAGATTCAGCTTGTAATGCTGATGAAGTGTATCCTGTCCGCCTTGTCCAACGCGCTTGATCGGTGTGACCATTCCTGCATTGTTGACAAGTAAGATGTCATCAGCATCTGCCAGAGTTTGCGGCGTAAGACTATGTTGAAGCCATTTGGCCGCTGCTTCTTCATCGGTCAGATCAACCTGGGTATGTGTAAGCTTCGGATGGGATATTGGCGATGCACTTCTTGCTGCCGTGTACACATGATCCCCGCGTGAAAGCAGCCTGTTTACAAGTGCTAAGCCAAAACCTTTTGATCCGCCTGTAACGATTGAAATTCGAATGACAATCTCCTCCCTTGATATCACTATTTTACGTAGTGAAACGGTATGACAGCAAGCAATCTGCATAAAGAAAAGCCTGCCTCTATTAAAAGAGACAGACTATTTCTTTTCAGCCTTCACATTCACCTTTGGAATCAGGATGATCATCACAACGAGACCAAGGGCTATCAAGAAACCAAAGATCATCGGAAGCAGTGCTGATGTCTGCTTCTCATGTTCATCCTCAGAAGGTGCTGATACAGCCGAATCACTAAAAGAGATATTCATCTCTTTCATCATGTGAGCTGGTGTTTTGGGTGGGTTCTCTTTTAGATCACTGAAAAGCTGCGGAGAAAGAGATCCACCCGGGGCTTTAGGCGGTTCAGCAAAATGAATGTCTGTTTTGACCTTTGACGTTGTTTTACTTTGTTCATATTTCGTTTGATCCCTCAATATACTCGAGTTAATATTGAGCTCCTTTTCCTGATATTCATTCGGCTTGACATTCGTATCCGTATCTTCACCAGCAGCAAAAGCGGCAGGGATGAGGAGAAAAAGGGAAACGGCAGCGAGTGCCGCCCCTTTCACGAATAGATTAAGCTTCATGAGTCACATCACGTTCCTCTGTTTTATCTTTCCATAGCTTTTTCACAAGCGGTACGACCATGAAAAGGACAGTTAAAATCACTAACCCTGTGACGCCCATTCCAAAGGTGTCTCCATTTCCATATTGGATCGACAGGTACACGTCTGTCACTGGATTGGTAAAGTGGAAATTCGGCATCACCAAATCAATTAATGGTGCGACAAAGAAGAAAATAAGCGCCGTTGCTGCCATCCATCCGGCAATGGAACCGAAAAGGAAGGCCGTGCGAATAAAGGCAGAGCACGCCACTAATAACAAAATGGTGAAGATCGACCATTGAATGGCTTGATCATCTGCAAGCTTGTAAATGTTCAGTCCAAACAAGCTGATCATGAGTCCGACTAATAGATTTAAGATGCCAAACAGTGCACCTTTGACCAGCATCGGAGCTGACGCATAATACGAGCTGAAAAAGCCAATTAACAAACTGCTGATCATCACAATGACCAAAATGACGACCGGCGGTACAGTCTGCGTTTTTTCTTCCGGCACATCGCCGCTGATTTTCAGCGGATTGGCTAAATGGTTATACACATAGTTGCTGTTGCCTTGATCACTTAATGTATTTCCTAAAATACCCTTTAAATCTTGCTGAACAAGCTTTGTAGAGTCGACATTCTTGCTCCAGTTTTCATTCAGCGTATCTGCTTTTTCTTGAACCGTTGTCACACTCTCTTCAATGTTATTCGTATAATCCGCCACCCCTTTTTGGCGGTCGGTTAACGAACTCATATTTTCAGAAAGACGAAGCACTTCCTGACCAATTGAATCCTGTGCACTGACAACAATTGAACTGCCTGCAAGGTCTGCTGTATACACCGCATCTCCTTGATCAGCCATTTGCTCAGCTACATTGTCCGCACTTTCAGAAATTGTCTGTAATTCCTGTTCCATGCTTGCCTGCTGAGTCGTAATGTACTCCGCATAACCATCTGAAAACTTCTGCATCTCATCAATAAAAGTAGACACATCATCGTTTGATGTCAGCATCTGGTTTTTGAGCTTATCCCAGTTTTCTGTTTCTTCTTTTTTGATGGAGAGGATGGATTGGATTTCATCTGGTTTGGTGTCGACCAAAGAAGAAGGATCCTTCTTTTGGTAGAAGCTGTTAAGTAAGGCTTCATACTGTGCTAATTCATTTGAATACTTTAATAATTCAGCCGCATTTTCAGATTCTGTATTAAAATCCACAAGTTTATCCAATTTCGATGTATATTGATTTAATGGAGATTGAGTTGTTTTTATTCGTTCTAATTTTCTTGAAATAGCAGATTCTTGTTTGATAATGGAATTCTTTATATCACGTATGTTTTTATTGTTGCTAGTTTCTATTCTTTTTATTTTTTCTTCTAGTTTGCCTATTTTTTCTGTTAAAGATTTTAATTCTTCACTCAAATGATCGACTTTCCCTTGTAATTGATCATTATGAGCTGTAGTTTTCTCCTCAATATTCTTTCTCACTTCTTCTAATCTTAGGGATAGTGCTTTCAGTTGCTCTTTTGATTGAACTGACGTTGATTGGGTTTCCCCAGTTTGTTCTGGATTTTCTTCACCATTTTCTGAAGTAGGTGGCGTTTCTTCATTTCCAGACAAATCATCTGCCACTTGATTTATTTCTGTTGAGATTTCAGTTAATTTCTTCGTCTCTTCTTCAAGATCGATTTTCAAATCGTCTGTCGAGTCTTTTTGGTCTTCACCTTGATTATTCGAATCCTCATTCGGATCCTCTTTCGGTTTCTCTGCTTCAAGCAAGGCCTTTCTCGAAACTTTCAATTGCTCTTGCAATGGAATAATTTTATCCCCTATGTATGCAAGATATTGAGCTTCATAATTTCTAATCAGTTCTTCCTGAGACGTCTTCACAAGTTCCGTTAACCCCGTGGATTGCTTAGGAATAACGTCTTCTCTCGCCTTTTGAACAGATTGGATGGCGCTGTCCGTTGTTTTCAGCTGACTTTGTACCCCGTTGATGTCTGTTTTGAGTCCGCCCATTTGATCACTAAAGCTGCGGGCATTTTGGTTTTGAATGTCAGCGAGTTGTTTGAGCCCTTGCTGGATTTGCTTTTGGCTTGCTGATTGCGCTTTGATCAAGAGATCCTTTTGTTTATCTTGATACTGCTGGTATTGATCGACTGCTTTCACAAAGTCCTTTAATTGGTTCTTTGCTTCTTCTGTTGTACTCAAGCCGTCTTTATATTGTTTCTGTGAATCGGCCATCGCATTTTTTAATTCTTCTATTTGTTTCTTCTGCTGCTGGACGGCATCTGATAGTTTGTTTGAGTTCGGTTTATAGAAGTTGTACATCGTGTTTTGGAATTCGACTTCTTTGCCGACAATATGCTCAAATTCTTCTCTCACATTGCCAATTTCCTGTGATACAAAACTCCAGTATAGCGTCGACATCTGTTCATTCATTTTCTTTTGCGCATTTTCCAGCTCTCTCTGCACTTTCTCTTTATTGACTGCATTGAGCTGATCTTGAATTGAAAATTGAATGGACGCCTTTTCAGGATGGTCTTTATCATAGCTCAGCACATTTTTAGAGAAATCAGACGGAATATAAAGGACAGCGTCATATTTTCTGTTTTTCAGTCCATTTTCCGCCGCACTGCGATTCACTACAGTCCATGTATAATCAGGACGTTCTGACAATGCTGCCACAACATCCTGTCCGAAACGAGCCGTGTTTTCACTTTCGCTCGCTCCCATATCCTCATTGACCACTGCAATATTTCGTGTGGCATTCTTCTTCTGTTTTGCCGGGTCATCTCCAATCAGGTGGAAAAATAAAACCGGCAGCACAAGAATCAATATCATGGTGGATACGATTTTGATGGAGCTTTTTTGCTGCTCTGTCATTGAACACTCTTCCTTTCTACCGCACATAAAGGAACCTGAATTTTCTTCTCTTTTCCGTTTTCAACCAAATACCCGAAGCCTGGCTGAATCTCTGGTTCTTGTCTTGCATACGGAAGCGGTATGATGTTTTGCTCTGATTTTTTCATGAGTAACATAGCATGACGAACTTGTTTGATTTCGTTTGTGAGTGCATCATAGCCCTTACTGAACTCGGTATGATTCCCTGATGCAATCAGGCTGAAGCCTAAGTGTGCATATGACTTCATGAAATCAGCTAATTGATCTTGAAGACGCGGATCGATCGTCTGCTGAAAACGCGTAATGCCATCAATCACAAGCACAATTTGAGGAAATGACAGCTGATCGGTCTCCCCTTGGCGCACAGCTTCGACATACATTTCTTCCCGCACCTTGAATATGCGGTCCATTTCTTCTGCCCATTCGGTGATATCATCTTTTGTTTCAAGGGAATCAATGTTCTCTTCTTTTGCATAATGGGATAGACCTCGATCAATTGAATCAAAGACAGCCAGCTTTTCAGGCTTTGCCACTAAAAGCTGATCGAGCATCAGTTTTGTCACATTTGTTTTCCCGCGCTGCGTTTGACCGATAATGAGGCAATGTTTATTCTTTTTCAAGTCAAAATAAACAGGTGCCACAGATTCCTCATCTAATCCGACTGGAATGTCATAAGGCAGTTTTTGTTCATCTAAACGACTCTCAAGCTCCCAAACTGTCAGCTTATCAGGAAGCATTGGCACAGGCTTTGGTTTTTCGGATGCTTCAAAGCGGTCATGAAGAAGTTGTATCTCTTGTTTCAAATGCTCAAACAATTCGAGATCGTTCTCTCCTTCAACTGGCAGAAACATTTGCGCAAAATAAAGCTCTTCTTTGTTGATAATAACTCGGCCTGGGATCGGCTCTAAGCTGAACTTCGGTCTGCCGATAATCGAATACGCCTCTCCTTGATCCATTAAGTAATGGACAATCTTCGTTTTCAGATTGTTCATCAGCGATTGGCGCACTGCATTTACCCGGGTCGCTGTAATCAAGAAGTAAATACCTAGTGATTGTCCGTCACGGCTCAGCTGAATAAATTCAGATTCGAGCTCATGCATTTCGTCTTTGACAATGTCAAAGTTGTCAATCACGATAAAAATGAACGGAAGCTTTTTCTCGTTTAAGGCATTGTACATTTTGATATGACTCATTTCTTGCTGTCTGAATAAGCGCTTGCGATATTCAACCTCTTCCCGCAGACGCTTCATTGATTTTTGAATCTTTCTCATCTGATCCATTAAGAAATAATCCGCCGTATGCGGCAGTTTAGCTAACGGAAGCAATGTTCCGTTTCCGAAATCATAAATATATGCGTGCCATTCTTCAGGTGAATACCTCTCCGCAAAGCTCATCAGCAGTGTTGTGGCAGCAAGTGATTTGCCGTAGCCGGAGGAACCGAAGATGCCAATGTTCCCATCTTCCATCATTTGATAAGAAAGTGGATGCTGGCTTTGCTGATCTGGTTCATCGACAAGCGCAAAATGGAAGACATGTTCTTCACTCGACGCATAACGTGTTTTTGGAATACGTTCCTCAAGCGGTGGAAGCCATGGACTTGGCAGCTTCTCGATTCCAAGCTCTTGCTGCATACGTTCAATTTCATCCACAACAGCGGAAATCTCCGTCACTGTCTCTTTTTTCACTGCTGGCTCTGTGCTTACTCCTGATAACGGAATAAGACCAGTATCTGTCACAATGGCAATGTCATCTTCTGAGCCGTAGCCATCTTCCATATATGGTGCACCGCTCCAAGCCGATTGGAACAATTCATAAATTTCATTGTTGCCCACTTGTAAATAACCGCGGCCTGTGACGGTAATGGACGCTGCATCACTATTTTTCAAAATTTCCTTACTGTCTGACGCATCTTGTACTTTTAGTGCGACCTTAAAACGGGAGTTACTCCAAATCTGATCATCAATGACCCCGCCTGGCTTTTGGGTAGCCAAAATGAGATGGACCCCGAGGCTTCGGCCAATACGTGCAGCGCTGACAAGCTCCCTAATAAAGTCTGGCTCTTCACTTTTTAATTCAGCAAACTCATCAGAGATTAAGAACAAGTGAGGCATTGCCTGCTCAGCCTTTTTCTCCTTGTAGAGCTTCGTATAATCATTGATATGATTCACATGATACTGATCAAACAGCCGCTGCCTTTTCTTCAATTCACTTTTAATTGAGGCAAGCGCTCTTTCACTAAAGTTCTTGCTGCCTTCAATATTGGTGATCGTTCCAAGTAAATGAGGAATATTTCGAAACGGCTGCGCCATTCCGCCGCCTTTATAGTCAATCAACAGAAAAGCAACTTCATGCGGGTGAAAATGTACAGCGAGCGATAAAATATACGTCTGTAAAAATTCACTTTTCCCTGATCCCGTTGTTCCCGCCAACAGTCCGTGCGGGCCGTGCGCTTTTTCATGCAGGTTCAGATCGACAATGTCGTTTTTCCCTTTATAACCAATTGGCACAGATAATGATTTGGCCGTTTCTGAAGTCAGCCATTTTTCACGAATGCCAATGTCATCTACCTGTTTGGCATGGAAAAGATCAAGGAATGAGACCGTCTCAGGAATCGAATTGGTCATACCGACTTGATGATCTAATGTTCTCAGTGTTCTGGCAAACAGTTCATTGTCCCCGCGCTGATGTGTATCAAGCTGAAACGGAATTCGTACTGCCTTCTTGTGCTGAATGAGAATATCTCCTTCTTCTTCGTTAATATAACGGACAAGCGTCGAAATATTTTCAGCCAAGCTTTCCTTTGTTTCTGCTGCAAAGATGATGGAGATACCAAGATCTGTCCGGCTGCCTTCTAGGTA
The DNA here is from genome assembly GCF_038593285.1 of Bacillus sp. FSL R5-0712. Taxonomy (NCBI): domain Bacteria; kingdom Bacillati; phylum Bacillota; class Bacilli; order Caryophanales; family Bacillaceae; genus Bacillus; species Bacillus sp. FSL R5-0712. The sequence goes on from NZ_CP151981.1 coordinate 2,991,216, forward strand.
TTCTAAAATCACATGCTCGGCAATGAGCTCATGATTTGTCACGATGAACACAAAATGAGGCGTAAAGATTTTCTTCTCTTTTTCTTCTTCTAAATCACGCTCGCGTAAAATTTCATAAATCGAGGACAACAGCTGATCGCGTGTTTGTTCGTTGTAAATAAACCCTTTGCCATATGTATGAGGCAGCTGGAAGTGCGGAAGCCATTTCATCCATTCCCAATTCTCATACTCCTGCTCATGAAAGATAAAGACAAATCTCAAATCGTGATAGCTGTGCGAGAAAGCAAGCTGTCCAACTAGCTGATGAAGCTCATTTTTCACAATCGCAGGCTTCCCTATTAATCCTGTTGGACCATCCGCAAGACCGAATGTAATCGGGACATTCTTCACTTCACGATATACTTTTTGCATGTGCTGCGTTTGTTCCATTAAGTCATCAACATCTCGATTGGCCATATCGCCGCCGCTCATCGATAATTCATAGCTTGATGGGACTGCGCCTGTTCCAAGACGCAGGTGCAAGAAGTCGTCACTCACAAGCGTCTTTTCCCAAATGCGTCCGCTGATTTCTGATGTTAAATACTTCATTTTTTCAAATGACGGATAATGATACGTCAAAATATATTGCTGGCGGTCATACAGCTCCTGCAGCTCTTTCCGTTTATTTTCTAAATAAAGAGAATAGACACGCTGCCGCTTCTCTTCTCGTCTTTTGCGCTGTGATTTTTCCTTAAAGTATTGAACGGACGATGTAATTAACGTCATGATAAACATCGCCATTGACACGATAATAAAGATTCCACGCGGCTGGATAAGGGCAACAATCCCCATCACAAGGAGCATCACAAGCGGCGGAAGGACAACAAGCCAAAGCCCTCTGCTGTTATTTTCACTCTCCTGCGAAGGAAAGCTAAAGGATACCCGGTCATCTGGCAAATCATAAATCAAACGCGGTGTACGTCTGTATGAAGGGTATTTTTGTTTTGTTTCTGTACTTGGCGGTCTTGTTTTTTCCAAACGTGTATGAAAGGGTTCGTAAGCTGTCACCTGTAATAAATCATCATCTTTAAATGTCACCGTCAGAAAGTTCCAGAACAGCTCATCTCCTGCATAAATCTTCTCTGGACCGTGGATTTTCTTTCCGTTCACGTAAATCATCTCGTCCTGAGGCATGACATACCATGTTCCTTCGATTTTCTCTAAAGTGAACTGGCTGGCATCTTGAAACATGGAATGAGCTTGTTCTTTCCACACATCAATCTCATCTTTCTCTTCACGTGAAAAAGACAGCTCCACTCTATTTCCTAGGTAATAAATATGTTGATCGTGATGTGCATCCATTAAAATAAGTGTGAGTGAGCCAAGCTGATATGGTTCATGTGGAAGTAATTTGCCTTTCTTCTCATCTCCCTGATAAATAGTAAAACCATCATTCGGTTCATCAGGAGATAAACGAATGACCCCTTCATCAAACGAAAGTGAAGGGATTGTCACCGTATGCTCTATTTCAGGTCCAATCAGAGCTTCTCGATTGAACTGCTCATCTAAACGGACAGTTTGATAATCCTCCTCATAAAAAACCCAAAGAAGACTCAAACGCTCCACCTCCTCATGGGACAGCACCAACTGTCAGTTGTATCGAAAGAATTATTTTTTCTCATCTTTTTTTGTCTGAGAGGTTTTCTTTTTCGCTTCAGATTCTTTCTCTTTTTTCTCTTGATCGGCTTTTGACTGCTCTTTTTGTTCAGCTGTTTCATCTGTTTGGCTTGCGTCTGAGGAGTCACCTGTGCTTGTCTCGGTTGTTTCTTTTTCTTCATATTTCGCCATTTCCTTAATGATCGGATCTAGCTGTTTTTGTTTTTCTTCAGCAGAAAGGCTGTCATCGTTTTGAATTTCATTGCGGTAGGCGACGAGTGCCGTAAATATGTACCTGTCGTCTCCAAGCACCCGTGCAATATCAAGTGCTTCCTTGCTATTGCCTTGTCCAATATGAATCCAGAATAGGAAGTATTGCGGATCTGTCTGCAATGTGTACGTTTCTGTGATTTCTTTTTTATGCTGATCAAGCAACAAACTGCCTTGGTTCGTTTGTACATACGAAATGGCCAGTTCATATTGTAGAGAGACTGGCATTTTATTGGCTGGATATTTCTCTAACGTATCCACCACTTGACTGTACTGTTTATTGAGATAATATTTGTTTGCCTCGACGTATGCTTCTTGTTTTGGCATGGCAAAAAAGAAGGTGTAAATGGTGTACACCAATGCAGGGATTAACAGGACAAGCAGACCTAATCCGATGTATCGCTCGATCTTCCATTTCTTTTTAGGAATGGTTAAGAGCGTTTTTTCTTTCGCATCGATTGCTTTGATCTTTTGCTCAATCAAAGCTGACAATTCTTCCAGCGACTTCGTTTCACTAATATCTTTTGCCAGCTCCGATAATTTCAACGTTTCATTGTAAGCCACATATTCTTGAAATTGATATTCATGGTCAACCACTCGAAGAACGACAGCCTTGACCTCTTTTAACAGGCGATGCTCATCGGTTTCATATGGCGGGATGCTTTCTTTGACTCCATAATGCAAAAATGCAGGAGCTAGGCCTTGATGAAAAACAATGTTTTCAGGAGAAACAATAGGATGCAGCCGCTTCACGTCGTGTTTAAGAACTGCATCGACAAGCTGGTATGAAAAAATCCATTTGCTTTTTTCATCCTTTGCATGGATGAAACGAAATTCCTGATAGGCAGGAGGCGGTTGTATAGAAATGATGACCTCATCTTCAGTTAATTGAATCTCTTTCTGAAATGAAGGATTGATGTCTTTGATCGGTGCCGCTTCTAAACCGTCTAAGAGTTTAATCGTCTCTTTTTGAAAAATAAAGGTATAGGTGCCTCCCTCTTTTTTCATGACTGCTTCTAATTGTTCTTCTAAATAGGAACTCTTTTTATCTGCCATTTACAAAAGTCCTTTCATAGTATTTCCAGCCTGTCTCCTGTGGTAATTCCACAGTCTGACAGCTTATATTCGCCTGAAAACACAGCTTTCTTATTGACTACCCGCACCCATCCGCCTTCTCGCTTTGGAAGTGAGATTTGTTTTGCCTGCCAGGCGATATGGATGACTTGTTTAATATGTAAATAATTTGATAGTCTCAAATCAAACACACTGCCATCATAATTTTTTAAGTCGATGGTAATATCGATATACACAAATTTCCACCTCACAAAATAGAAAGAGCGCCGGCATCCATTGACAGACTCGGCGCTGTTTCTGCTTTTCACACTTAGAAAGGAAATCCCTTTGATTAGCCGCGGATTTGGCTTGCGATGTCTTGGTCAGTGCTTTCAAGTGTATTTGCCGTTTGATCAAGCTGATTGCTGACATCTGTTAATAGATCAGACATTTTGATAAATGAAGGCTTAAGCTGTTCGTATTGATCAGCAAATGCTTCACTAGAAGCACCTTCCCACATTCCTTTTAAATCAGAGATCATTCTATTTAGACGATCAACTTGGTTTAACACTTCTTGACTTTCAACACCATATTGCTTAGCGGTCGCTCTTAGTTCTTCTGGGGTTACGCGAATAATTCCTGACATATTCCTCATTACCTCCCGTGCATAGCCGCCATATAATGGGCTAATCCACTTATTTTTTGACGTTATTATTATAAAAACAGAAATGATACACAGTCAAACAAATCTGTTTTTATTTTACAAAATGAGTCTATAGAATTACTGTTTTTTCGCTTTTTATCTAGTATTTAACATTTTTTTGGTCATATATTCATAATAAGTATCCACCTGCTTCGGTGGATCTTTCCGCCTATTGATTTTTTACTACGTTATTATTGTACTATTTCTTTTTCAGCGTGCTTCAACATGCATTTACTTGCTTCTCACACTTTTTGTTTTTTTAAGTTTATGGCAGTTTTTTGTTGATTTACGTACCTCATTCTCTTCATAATGTAAGTACGTGAAATATTCGAAAAAGCAGGGGTTTTTTATGACAAAAAAGACAGATCCGTTTAAGTATAGTCTTGATCGTTTAGAGGATGTGGCAGACCAAATTAGTGATGTGCTCAATTGCCCTATTACTATAGAAGATACTCATCATCGATTATTGGCATATAGCACACACAATGATTTTACTGATCCCGCCAGAACTTCAACCATTATCTCCCGCCGGGTACCGGAAAAAGTCATTAATCGGCTTTGGAAGGACGGCATCATTCCTACACTCCTTAAAACAGACGAACCGCTTCGTGTCCCTCAAATTGCAGAGGTGGGTTTATCTAGCAGGGTCGCCATTTCGATCTGGAAGGACAAAGAAGTGCTCGGATTTATTTGGGCGATTGAATCCGCACAGCCTTTTTCAGAAGAAGAAATGGACCTTCTCAAAATGGCAGCGCATGCCGTGAAAAACAAATTACTCAATTTACAAATTCGAAAAACGAAAACAGAAGAACGTAATCAGGAGCTTTTCTGGAAGATGCTCACAGGTCATATTCATGAAAAGGATGAGATGCTTGACCTATTTTTAAGGCTTGGCATCAGATGTCCAGACACATATGCCATCATCATCTTCCGTCTTCGTGACGAACTCACAGAGGAAACAGAAAAAAAGCTGTCCTATCTGCTTGAAACAACACAGCAAGTACAGGTACTGTTAACGACTGTTGATTTTCACGAATTCATTATTCTTGTCTCACCAAAAACAGAACATCCGCTTCAAGATATTAAGCAATTCACAAGCGGCATGCTGCAGCAGCTTGCGGACCGGTATCATATTCAGCATGTTCAGGCAGCAATTGGAGGAATTTACGATAACATCTCTCAAATTCAGCCTTCCTATAAAGAAGCACTGGCTGTATTAAAGACGAAAGAACGCTTTCCAGTTGAAACTGAACGTTTAAACAGCTTTTCTGAACTAGGCATTTATCAATATCTCGATGTGCTTGCTGAGAAGCGAAAGGGCTCTTCTTACTCCAGTTACTCTTTATCAAAGCTGGAGGATTACGACCTGAGGCATCATTCCAACCTTGTCGAAACCCTTGAGCGGTTTATTGACTGTGACAGCAATGCCAATATTGCCGCAAAGCAATTAAACATCCACATCAATACCTTAAATTATCGATTAAAACGGATTACAGACATCGCAGAAATTGATTTAAAAAACATGAATGAGAAAATGACCATCTACCTTGATATGAAACTAAAAAACGTCCATTTGTGAAATTTCACAAAGAGGCGTTTTTTTATTTTTTATTTCAACCGAAGAATTTTCTAAACTTTCCGGATACACTAGACATACAATATCAATAGATAAGCATAGGAGGAATAAACATGATCATCGGCATTCCGAAAGAAATTAAGAACAATGAAAACCGAGTGGCTCTAACACCAGGAGCAGCTTCTCAATTGCTTTCAGCTGGACATCAGATTTTAATTGAAACAAACGCTGGTTTTGGAAGCGGATTCACTGATGACGATTATGTATCTGTTGGTGCAGAGATTCTTGATCAGGCGAAAGATGTATGGGCATCTTCTGATATGATCATGAAAGTAAAAGAACCATTACCTGAGGAATATCCTTATTTCAGAGAAGGACTCATCTTATTTACGTACCTGCATCTAGCCGCAGAGCCCTCCTTGGCTGAAGCATTAAAACAAAAAGGCGTTACAGCCATTGCTTACGAAACAGTAACGGACGGAAAAACACTCCCTCTTCTCACACCAATGTCTGAAGTAGCGGGCAGAATGGCCGCTCAAATTGGGGCTCAATTTTTAGAAAAGCCAAAAGGCGGAAAGGGTATTTTACTTGCAGGTGTACCAGGGGTATCAAGAGGAAAGGTCACCATTATTGGGGGCGGTGTTGTTGGAACAAACGCAGCGAAAATGGCGATCGGACTTGGCGCAGATGTCACCCTGATTGATGTAAACGCAGAACGCCTACGTCAGCTGGACGACCAATTTGGCCATCAAATGAAAACGTTAATGTCCAATCCTGTCAACATTGCAGATTCAGTCAGTGAGGCAGACCTTCTCATTTGTGCTGTGCTGATTCCTGGTGCCAAAGCACCAACGCTTGTGACAGAAGAAATGGTGAAACAAATGAAGCCTGGTTCTGTCATTGTGGATGTAGCGATTGATCAAGGCGGCATTGTCGAAACCATTGATCATATCACAACCCATGATCAGCCTACTTATGAAAAACACGGCATTTTACATTATGCTGTCGCCAACATGCCAGGTGCCGTTCCGCGGACATCAACTGTTGCGTTAACGAATGTCACTGTTCCATATGCGCTGCAAATTGCGAATAAAGGCGCTGCAAAAGCTATTAGAGAAAACAATGCCATCGCAGAAGGTGTCAATGTGATGAACGGACATATCACGTACGAAGCGGTCGCTCGTGATCTCGGCTATGATTACGTACCTGTCAGCAAAGCCATCGATGCCTCTTTTATGACCGAAGCTTAATCAGCTACCCGCCCTATTGATGGGCGGGTTTTATTGTTAACCTAAAATTAAAATAAGTTGACAAAAATCCTTCTTCCCCTTAATCTATTTGTACAGATAAGACAGGGGGAAACATCATGCAAAAGAAGACAAGAACTGCTGACTTTGTGCTAGTGGGAATGTTTGCTGCACTCATGGCTATCGGAGCCAATATCACATCCATTGTGCCATTTTTACAGGTCGGCGGAATTCCACTTACGATGCAGCCGTTTTTTTGTGTGCTTGCTGGTCTCTTACTCGGCAGACGGCTTGGCGCATTAGCTATGATTGTCTATGCCTTGGTTGGAATTGCTGGTGCGCCTGTATTCGCCCAGTTCTCTGCGGGCTTTGGGGTCATTTTAGGCAAAAGCGGCGGCTTTGTATTATCATACATCCCTGCTGCCTGGCTTGCCGGATTCATTCTAGAAAAAAGAAAAAACCCTGGCTTTGGCCGCTTTTTGCTTGCAGCCATTGCTGGTACGACCGTGATGTATGTGATCGGAACGACCTATACATACCTCGCATTAAATGTATGGCTCAATGCACCGATTTCCTATCAAACCACATGGTTCTTTATGATCTGGTTTATGGTAAAAGACTACGCATTGACTATATTACTTGCGATACTGGCACCTAAAATTTATCGCTCTGTATCCAAAGCCACATCCTTTCGAAAACAAGAAGCTGTATCATAGAAAAAAGAGCCTGTCTTCATTCAGGCTCTTTTTCATCATTACTCAGCGTATTGATCTATGATTTCTTCCAGCATTCCTTCAAGCACTTCTACATTTTCAAGATCTGATGGACTGAAGCGGTAGCGTACAAGCTGTTCCCCATCATTATACATCTCCTCAAGCCAGCCTCTCAGGCCTCTTGCTCTACGGTCGACTTCGAAAACAATGTCTAATCCGCCTTCATCTATCAGAAAAATCAGCTCTAACTCATCAAGCATATAGCGATAGTAGTCTGATGTCGGAATGAACTCGAATTCTTGGACGAATGGCAGGCGCCGCTGGAAGTAAGGTGCTTGCTCACAGTCTGCTTCGTTCAGGTGGAAGCCTAGATTGCTAGTGGCCTCCAGTACATTTCTCACCCAAGGGTGTGCTTCAACGAAAATGCGGTCATAGTCTGATTTATCGATTCCGCCTTGGATATCAAGGTCTGTCTCCACTGCAATTTCAACTTTTCCGATCGTCATCGGGGTATCGATAGGAAGAATAAAAGAAAACGGAAATTCATGCTTTTCTCCAGGCTGGATGGTAAAAGAATCCGCCACCCGTACAGAATGGATGTTTGCATATTTTCTACGCTCTTCATCATCTTTTACAATCACATACTGTGTTTCAATTTTAACATTGATATGGCGGATTTCCTGAGCAATTTTTCCGCCCTTTACATGGACAGTTCCCGTTACTTCTTGTCCTGGATAATAAGCGTTTTTCTCTAAAATGGTATCTACTTTTGCCGCACCAATTCCTGCACTTGCCGCTAGCTTTTTAAAAAATGACATGTCCCATCTTCCCCTTTTCATTTTTATCAGCATATATACGTAAGATAGAGAAAGAAAGATTCATTTAATTCGTACTTTTGTCCTAATTATTTTTTCATCTGCGAACAACAAAAAAGCTTATAGAAAAAACATCATTGTTTTCTCTACAAGCTTTTCATTTTACAGAATAATCGCCGCCAGCCAGCCGAACAGAACAAGCGGAATATTATAATAGATAAAAGTCGGGACACAAGTTCCCCAAATGTGGTGATGCTGTCCATCCATATTCAATCCAGATGTTGGTCCAAGCGTACTGTCACTTGCAGGTGAACCTGCATCTCCAACAGCCGCAGCAGAGCCAATAATGGCAATGGTAGCCATTGGACTAAAACCTAAGTGTAAGCAAAGTGGAACAAAGATGGTTGTAATAATCGGAATCGTTGCAAATGATGATCCGATTCCCATTGTCACAAGCAGACCAACGAGCAGCATTAAAATCGCCGCAAGACTGTGGCTGTTTCCGATAAATTGGGAAGATGCTTTGACAAGAGATTCAATGTCTCCTGTTTTTGTTAAAACATTGGCAAACCCAGCCGCAACAAGCATGACAAAACCGATAAATGCCATCATATTCATTCCAGATGTAATCAGTTCATCTGCTTCATCCCGTTTCATCATTCCAGTCACAAACAAGACAAGCAGTCCTGCGAGTGCACCGAAGATCATTCCTTCCACACCAAGGCTTTGCGATAAATAAAGCTGGACAATCAACGAAACGAGAATAGCAAGACCGGCAAAGAATAAGCTTTTTTTCGTATAAGCCGATTTTTCTACATCTGTAATTTCACGATCCTCATATACTCTCGGCTTTCGATACACAAAAATGGAAACGATCAATCCAAGAACCATACCCGCAACAGGAATCAGCATGGCATATGGAATATCTGCTAAGTTTACAGTCAGACCCGCTTCCTTCATATTGTCACGAAGCATTCCGTGGAAAATCTGTCCAAAACCGACTGGAAGTAATATATATGGTGCAGTGAGTCCGAAGGTCATGACACACGCTAGCAGTCTGCGGTCAATCTGAAGCTCGTTAAACACCTTTAATAACGGCGGAATTAAGACTGGGATAAAGGCAATATGAACAGGAACGACGTTCTGTGAAAAACAAGACACGATCAAAATGACAAGAACGATGAGCACTTTTGATAGTGTTTTCCGTCTTGAATCGCCTTCTTTTCCTAGAAGCTTCACTGCTCCTTCAACCATGGCATCTGGAAGACCTGTTTTCGTCAGTGCCGCAGCAAATGCTCCTAATAACGCATAACTAATCGCCACTGTTGCATTTCCTCCGAGTCCGTCCGTAAAGGCGTCCACTGTTCCTCCCAAGCCTAATCCACCTGCAAGTCCGCCAGCTAAAGCACCTATTGCCAGCGCAATCACGACATTGACCCGCAGCAAGCTTAATATCAACATTAAAACAACCGCTAAAACAACTGCATTCATGGTGAAACCCCCGAAATCCTTTAGTTTACTAATGTAGTAGATAATTAAAGTACCAACGTATGTTACCATAGAAAAAAAACTTCGTCAAATGGCGTATGTCCTACATAAAAAAGCTCTGCCACTTGGCAGAGCCCAGCGTGTAGACAAACCCTCGCATTCTTTGTCAGGTCTGCGTGCTGGTGCTCACGAATGTCAAATTCGCTCCGCGCCAGTACTCGTCCTTCCTAGACTTCAAAGGCTTTCTATCACGCTGAAAAGAAAAAGACAAAGAGCTAAAATAAAGTTCATTTTAGCTCTTTGTCAACAATCTGAAGCCCTGCCACTCGGCAGAGCCTTCTCCTTTATTTTGTTCCTTCAAATCGTTCCACAAATGTTGCGAGTGATCTCACCATCACCCCTGTTGCCCCTGTTGGTCCAAAGCATGAAGGTTTTTCTGTTGTTGCAGTTCCTGCAATATCTAAGTGAACCCAAGGCGTCTCCTCTGCGAATTCGCCAATGAAAGCACCTGCCATGATCGCATGACCATCACGGCCTGGTGAGTTATTGAGATCCGCCATTTTGCTGTTTCGTACTCGTTTCTTATCTTTTTCCGTGATTGGCAGCTGCCAGATCATTTCACCGCATTCTTCTGATGCTTCTTTAAACTGAGCGTACAGCTCATCGTTATTGGTCATCGCGCCTGTTGTCTCATTTCCAAGCGCCACAATGACACCGCCTGTTAATGTGGCCACATCTACAAGGACAGAGGCACCATGCTGCTTCGCATATGTCACCCCATCTGCTAAAACAAGACGGCCTTCTGCATCCGTATTGAGCACTTCGATTGTTTTACCGCTTAGTGACACAATCACGTCGTCCGGCTTCATAGCGTCTGCCGAGATCATATTATCGGTTGAGGCGATGACCGCAATGACATTTTGCTCTGGGCGAAGTTCGCCGATGATTTCCATTGCGCCTAGAACAGAGGCTGAGCCGCCCATATCTGTTTTCATGCCAACCATACTCGCTCTTGGCTTTAAAGAATAGCCGCCGGTATCATACGTGATGCCTTTACCGACAAGGCCGATGACGTCTGTCCATTCTTCCTTGCCTTGATATTTCAATACGATGAGTTTTGGCGGTTCTGTTGAGCCTCTATTGACGGCTAAAATACCGCCCATTCCGAGCTCTTCCATTTGTTCTTTATCTAAAATTTCAATCTCAAATTCATATTTATATGCAAGCTCTGCCGCATACGAAGCCAGATCAGAAGATGTGAGCATGTTTGGCGGCATATTCACAAGGGTACGAGCCGAATTAACTGACTGTCCGTACACTTCGCCGACTTTCAAACTCGCCTGAATTTCAGCTTGATCATGCTCTGTCGTTGCATAAACAAACTCGATAAAACGATCCGGTTCATTTGTTTTATGTTTAAAATCCTGTAATTCATATGTAGCTAAAAGGCAGCTTTCAGAAAGGGCATGGGCTGCATCTTGAGCTGGCAGATCCTTTCCAATAAACGTATCCAGCAAGACAGAAACCGCTTGCTTTTTATCTTGATGAAGCTTTTTGAATAAATGGGCAAACACTTCTTTTGCCTCTTCAAACGTGTAATCTGATTCCTTCCCAAGCCCGACAAAATAAATGCGTTTGATGCCTGTTTCAGGGGATGGGAAAAATTTCGAAAGCTGATTTCGTTTGGATGAAATGTCGCCTTCTTTTAATAATTCAGTGATTCTTCCTTCAAGTAATTCATCCATTTCTTTTGTTTTTCCTGATAATTGGCTCTTTTGAAAAAGTCCGATCGCCAGTGTATCTTTATGCTGCAATTCATTTGTCGAGAAAAACATATTTATCACACGCTCCTTAATGAACTCCATTTTTCACATTGGAACTTCTATTATATCAAAATTTGCGTGCCTATACGATCATTGCCAGTCTGTCTTTACTTGATGAACATTTATATTTTCACACGCGGAGGGGCATCATGAAAAAGCGGCGAAAACCTGTGCAGCCTGTCCTTGTTCTCCTCGTTCCACATCTACTTTCTTTAATGTTATAATAAACATGGACTTGGCAGCATTTTTTACTGCTATCATTTTTTCATCATACTAGGATTTTTAGTCCATCATTTCGCACGATATTTTTTCTTAAAGAGAGGATGTTTCTTGTTCATGAGCGTACTGACGAATTTTCCGCTGCTTGCCAGCCTTGCAGCCATCTTTTTTGCTCAATTTGTAAAAGTACCGATTCAATTTATCATTTCTAGACGACTAGATTGGTCGCTCATTACAAGCACAGGCGGAATGCCAAGTTCACACTCCGCAGCAGTAACAGCACTCTCAACAGCAGTGGCTTTAGAGCACGGGCTAGATACATCTATCTTTGCCATTTCCGCCATCTTTGCCATTATTACAATGTTTGATGCGACAGGTGTTCGCAGACAGGCAGGAGAACAGGCGACTGTTCTCAACAAGCTCGTAACAGATTTTAACCGATTTGTTTCCGAAGCAAAGAATTTCCCGAATGCGGAAGAAAAAGAAAAGCAAAAGAAATTAAAAGAGCTTCTTGGTCATAAGCCGATTGAAGTCTTCTTCGGCGGTTTAACAGGGATCTTGCTGACACTCATCTTAGATTATTACTTCATGTAGAAGCGAAAAAGCTTTGGACCTTAAACGGCCCAAAGCTTTTTTATTCTTTATTGGCTTGAAACTGCTGACGGAATACTTGCATCGATTCTGCTTCATTAAGCTGATTTAAGTCTTTTTCCGTTAACGTCCCTTCACCCTTTTTGATGATATACACATCGAGCACTTTTTTACCCCATTCTCTATACACATCATCAACGGTTTCATAGTATAAATCAAGCTTATGACCTTTAATGGCTTTCCCGGTATCTGCAACCACACCGTAGCCATAGTTTGGGATAAACAGCACCGTTCCAATCGGAAAAACAGATGGGTCGGCTGCCACTGTTGAGTATAAATCACGTTTCACTTTGACGCCTGAATATGTAATGCCATATGCATGATGTTCCTTCGTTTTGCCTGTTGATTCCACACCTGCTGTATAGCCGGTTGCAACAACTTTCTGTTTCGGGTAATCGTTCCAATTAAAGGCTTCTTCGAGAGAAACAGCCCGCGAATCTTCACTTTTGAGTGCGATCGTTTCCCTTTTTTGCTGCTGAAAAAAAGAAGATACTTGCTTGCCCGCATCGGTTTTTTTCACCCATACAGCTAAATCACTTGGTTCGACTCCAGATATGCCCGTAAAGCTTGTCAAAAGTGCAAGCATGAATAGGGCGGTCATGAACAATCGTTTCATCCATGTTTTCATCTCTATTTGTCACTCCTCTACCCATCTATTTGTTTCCAAACAAAATGGAAACTATGCAAAGGAGAAACAAAAAAACCCACTTGCGTGTCCACAAGTGAGTTAAAACATTTGATACCCTCTTTTTCGAAGTGCATTAATGACAAAACCTGATGTGATTGCACCGATCAGGCCGCTTAATAAGATGATGATATCTGCCGCAGCGAGTGAGACGATCCGGTCTCCTATTCCTGAAAAAGCAGTGCCAGGCTCTCTTACATAAGCGATCATCTTTTGATTGTTAATAATGAAAAGGCATACAATTGGATATAAAATAGCCATAATCCATGACATTCTCAGCAGCATATTGAGCAAAAAGCCAATGCCGAAGAATAACACGAAAAATAAAATAACTGAAATGATAACGACTGGTAAACTGATCACTTCATCTCCACCCCCAAATATCCCATCATTAGTTTAACTTGGAAATAGAGATGAAGTCAATCAATGGAAAAAGCAGATCGATTAACGCTTCTTTCCTGTCCCTTTACATTCCTCACACGTTTCAGATCCGCCGAGCAATAGCTGAAAATACCCTTTTCCTGAACAATATTGACAGATTGATGTTTTTTCCTTTGTTTGTGCATTCATATTGCTCACTCCTTAATCTAAATTTTCTGATAATTCATCATAACATATTTTGCCGTCAATGACCAAGTGAGAAAATATACCACAACTTATAAAAAAACGTGTATCACGAGGATACACGTTTTTGTCTATGATGGTTTAGAAGAACTTGAATTTTCCTTTTTTCAAAACAAGTCCTGGTCCGCCAACCATGAATAAAGAACGGTTGTCGATGATTTTCTTCATTGCAGAAGCTTTTGTTCCTTGAAGTTTTTTACCAAACGCAACACCTACAGCGTCGTGTTCACCAAGAGAAGCAACTGTTCCTTTGATGTCTGGCTTAAAGCTTTCAAGAGAACCGCCTTTTACTAGTGCTGCAAGGTTTTTCGCTACTGTTTCACCTTGCTGCATAGCGATTTGTGCAGTTGGTGGGTATGGACGGTTGATTTCTTCATTGATAATCAATGAACAGTCACCAATGATGAAGACATCATCATTTTCTGGTACACGAAGGTCTGGAGAAACTTTTACGCGGCCGCGCATGTTTTCAAAACCAGCTTCTTCAACGATTGGGTTACCGCGTACACCTGCTGCCCAAACAACAGTTGCAGCTTTGATTTCTTCTGTATCATCGTCTTTTCCAACAATGATCCCCTCAGGTGTACATTCTTTGATCGCTGTACCAATTTTGAACTCAACACCTTTACCTTGAAGGTAGTTCATCGCATAGTCGATCAATTCTGGATCGAATCCAGGAAGAGCTGTTGGCGCAGCTTCTACACAGATGATACGCACGTCTTTTTGATCAATGTCATACTCTTTGCAAAGCTCAGGCACACGGTTTCCAAGCTCACCAAGGAACTCAATACCTGTGAATCCTGCGCCGCCGACAACGATTGTCAAACGCTCTGGACGTTTTTCAGCATCCGTATTATACGTCGCAAATTGAAGCTCAATGTGCTCACGAAGCTGACGAGCAGAGTTGATGTTAGAGATTGAGAATGCGTATTCTTTCAGTCCTGCAATACCAAATGTTTCAGGAACAGCACCAAGTGCAACAACAAGGTAGTCATAAGAAAGTTCGCCATCTGATGTCACAACTTTCTTCGCTTCCTTATCAATGCTTTCAACTGTTGCTTGTACAAAGTTGACACGGGAACTGTTAATCACATCTTTGATTTGATAACGACAGCGGTCATGATGAAGAGTACCTGCACTTGCTTCATGAAGCCATGTTGTTTCGTAATGATAATTATGCTTGTTCACAAGAGTAATGTCCGCATCATTTGTGCCAAGCTGTTTTGTTAATCTTGTTACAGTCATTAATCCGCCATAACCTGCACCTAATACAACGATTTTCGGTTTATTCACTGGAATCACATCCACCTTTTTTAAATTTGCTGTAAAACGGATAAAGAATTACATATCGTTATTCTCAACCGCTTTGCGGCATTTTATGAAATTTAAACAAAAAAATAAGTATGTGAAAATCTGAACTTTCACCTACATAAAACGAAAGCATTTGACCGTATCCGACAAAAATTCATAAAAAATTAATATTTAGTTCCCTTAACAATAATAGCGAGTTCTGCTCCAATTTTCAAGGCTTTAAACTGAAAATCCTTATGATAAACGGTCTTTCTCACTTTTTCCTCCTTTCTAAAGCTTCGGCATCAAAAAACGACAAGTTTTTCAAAACAAGTCAAACGACGATATGTGGTATGATATGATATAGTGATAACAATTTTCATTTGGGAGGATTAAAGGAATGCAAGAAGATTCTAAGGTATATGACATTACCGTTATCGGGGGCGGCCCCGTTGGATTGTTTACTGCGTTTTACGGAGGCATGAGACAGGCAAGTGTGAAAATCATTGAAAGCCTTCCTCAGCTCGGCGGTCAACTATCCGCTCTTTACCCTGAAAAATATATTTATGATGTGGCTGGATTTCCAAAAATCCGCGCACAAGAATTAGTTGATAACTTAAAGGAACAAATGGATAAATTCGATCAAACCATTTGCTTAGAGCAGGCAGTTGAAACGGTTGAAAAGCAGGCAGATGGGATCTTTAAACTTGTGACAAATCAAGAGATTCATTATTCTAAAACAATTATCATCACAGCTGGTAACGGTGCATTCCAACCGAGAAAGCTTGAACTTGATTCAGCAGAATCATTTGAAGGAAGCAACCTGCATTACTTCATTAATGACTTGAACCAATTTGCCGGCAGACGTGTTGCCGTTCTTGGGGGCGGAGACTCTGCGGTGGACTGGGCACTTATGCTTGAACCAATCGCAAAAGAAGTATCCATTATTCACCGCCGCGATAAATTCCGCGCACATGAGCACAGTGTAGAAAACCTGCACAACTCGAAAGTCAATGTACTAACACCATATGTACCAACTGAGCTCATTGGTGAAGACCGCATTGAACAAATCGTGCTCGAAGAAGTCAAAGGCGACAAAAAACAAGTGCTTGATGTGGACGACGTGATCGTCAACTTCGGTTTTGTTTCCTCCCTTGGACCAATCAAACAATGGGGCCTTGAAATCGAAAAGAACTCCATCGTGGTGAAATCTACAATGGAAACAAACATTGAAGGCTTCTATGCGGCAGGAGACATCTGTACGTATGAAGGAAAAGTCAAATTGATTGCAAGCGGATTTGGTGAAGCACCAACTGCTGTCAACAATGCGAAAGCTTACATGGACCCGAAAGCCCGTGTACAGCCTCTCCATTCCACAAGCTTATTTGAAAACAAATAAGAACGGATCAAAAAAGGAGTTCCCACTCGCGGAACTCCTTTTTTCGTTTATTTAAAAACCCCAATATAGGCATTTGCCATTCCAAGCACCATTGCAGCAAGCAGCACCACAACAATTCCTGCCACAACCAAAATCACCCGATCCTTCACACGTTCCTTTTTCGGAAGCGGCTTCTCAATCCCGCAAGATGGACACGTTTTGGAACGATACGGAATCAGTTCATGACAGTTCCTGCAATTGATTTGTTCACTCAAACCTCAGCAACCTCTTTTCTCACTACAGTTTATGTTTGGTTCTCATGATACTCTTTTCGAGTGGAAATAGCCAGTTGTTCGGGCCAGCTGTAACAAAATTGAGCGATTTGCGAAAAAAAACATAGCTCCTTGAATCCGCTGCTTCAAACAAGATCAACAATGATATAAATTTTTAAAAAGATGATTGACCCTAACGCAACGTCATATTTTATAGTGGATATCAAGAGAGGTGAATTGAAATGAAAGTAAAAGAAGTGGCTGAATTATTTGGTATTAGCATTCGTACACTTCATCATTACGACAAGATTGGTTTATTGACTCCAAGTGAAGTCACAGATAATCGTTATCGGCTCTATTCAGAAGAAAACCTTGAAACATTGCAGCAAATATTATTTTTCAGGGAACTTGGATTTCCATTGAAGGAAATCCAAAAGATGATGCACAATCCTTCATTTAATAAGAAAGAAGCATTTATGCTACAAAGAAAAATGTTAGTAGAGAAACGAAATAATCTCGATAAAATGATCGGAAATATTGATAAGACGCTACAGCATTTAACGGGAGAAACTCAATACACCTATAAAGAAAGGTTTGAGAATATGAATATGAATTTTAGCCAATATGAAGAAGAAGCTCGTCACCGTTGGGGAAATCAAGCTGTTGATGAAGTCAGCGCAAAACTAAATCATTTGTCTAAAGATGAACAAATTGAATTATCTGATAGCTGGGATAGCATATTGAATAAACTAGCCTCTCTTCGCAGCCAATCCCCTAAATCCAAAGAGGTGCAAATCGTCATCAAACAATGGTACGACTTTTTAAACGAAAACTTTCGTTATTACTCTCTTGATGCTTTTTACGGTTTAGGCCAACTCTATATTCAAGATGAACGTTTCACAAAGAATATAGATCGTTATGGTGAGGGCTTGGCATCATTTATGAGCGAAGCGATGAAAGTCTTTACTACTCTTCATAAAAGAGGGAACAGCTTTGAAAATGATGATTGAGAATACAATCGATTAATACGAAATGTTATTCTCAACGAAACACAACAAAGAACATTTTTTCCGACACACCATGATGAAACCTTTTGAAAAGATGTGGAAGATGAACAGAGGAAATACTAAGAAACTGCGAGCTTTTTTCTAATTAAATATCTTTATAAAGAGGACGTGCTGAGTGATTGAAGTCATGTCCTTTTTATGCATCTTCAAAAACAACACAAAAAACCTCCTCAAGAAAATGATTAATATGAGGAGGTCTTCATTATACAAATGGTTTTACAGAATGAATCGTTTTAACCCTTAACACTCTTCCGGCGTACCGGTATTCGTTGCTGTTCTGAACGAAGAACCGCATCCGCATGACGCGATAGCGTTCGGATTGTCAATCGTGAAACCGCCACCCATTAGTGATTGTTTGAAATCAATGATGGTTCCGTTCATGATATCAAGGCTTTCGGAATCGACAAGGACATTGATGCCGTGCTGCTCGAACTGCGTGTCTTTCTCTGAGACTTCATGGTCAAAGCCCATGCCGTATGAGAGACCGCTGCAGCCGCCGCCTTTTACGCCCACTCGAAGGAACGCATTTTCTTCTTCATGTTCTTTCATCATATCTTTAATCTGCAGTGCAGCAGCTTCTGTAATGGTTACTGGTGTACTCATGATCATCCCTCCTTTTGACTGGATGTTTCTTTTCAATTATAAACGTGATGATGCCTTTTCTCAAATAAATGGTTTAGAGATAAAATGTGCCGTCACAAATCGTTTCAGCAGGTCCTGTCATGAGCACGTGGTCATTGTCTTTCCAACGAATGATGAGGTCTCCGCCTGCTAAATGAACGGTCATGTCTGTTTCTTTTTTTGCCTGACCATTCACAATTGTGGATACAGCCGCAGCACAGGCCCCAGTTCCGCAAGCCTGGGTAATTCCTGAACCTCTTTCCCACACGCGAAAATGAAGTTCTGTTTCACTGACAACTTCAACAAATTCTACATTGACGCCTTCAGGGAACATGTCGTGTTTTTCGATGATCGGCCCAAGTGTATGAAGCGGCGCTTTTTCAATGTCCTCTAAATAAAAAACGATGTGCGGGTTTCCCATCGAAACGGCCGTTCCATTTAATTTCGCAGTACCAAAATCAAGCAGCTCATTAACCGTTGTGCTAGCCGGTTCACCAAGCATCGGCATTGCTTCTTTTTCAAAACGTGGTTTTCCCATATCTACTGTGACTAGCTGAACGTGACCATCCTGAGCGTGAACGGTCGCTTCAACGAGTCCTGACAATGTCTCAATCTGGAACGTTGTGTCCGTTACAATTTGATGCTCATACACATACTTTGCAACGCAGCGCAGCCCATTACCACAGTTTTTGCCCTCTGATCCATCATTGTTGAAAATGCGCATCTTCACAGGTGCAACATCTGATGGGCAAATCAGGATCATCCCGTCAGAACCGATTCCTGTATAAACAGAAGAAACGCGGATCGCTATCTCTGATAGCTGCTCTTCTGGAAGCTGTTCCTTCATCTGATTGACGTAAATATAATTATTTCCTAATCCGTGCATTTTCGTGAATTGAAATGATGTCATGAGCTTCCTCCAAAAATGTTGTTTCTTTTTAGTATAAAAGGAGTCGATTCAGGAGACAATCTTATCATCCCCCGTTTTTCATACATAGAAGCTCTTTGCTGCCATGGCAAAGGGCTTTTATTATGCATATGCCTCTTTTTCTCTCGTGTGATATTTCATATTGATGATATTTTATTAGCATAACATATTGGATGCGCTTTCTATTGATTCTCCTTAAAAATGGAAGATGAAAATGTGAAAAAAATGCACCTCATGACCCATGTGGTGCATTTAAAACATGTCGTTTTCCTCTATAAAAGCATAAATACGCTCGACTAGCTGCTCTGCATTTTCTCCTGAAACAAATTCTCCATTCACAAGTGCAAATGGGGAGTCCATACATTTGCCGCAATAGCTTAAACAGCCGTATTCCATTACGTCTAGGTTTGGGTCTTTTTCAAGCTTCTCTTTTGCTTCTTGAGACCCTTGTGCAAGATTACTTACACAAAATTCGATCAGTGGAAACACTGTGCTTCACCTCACATTGCCTTACCATCCTACCGAAATTCCTTGTATTAGTCAAAATATGAGCTTCGTCTGTATCGTTACGCCTATTCCTCTTAAAATGTTTTACTATTTGGGACTAACTGATGAATATGTAGGTTATTTTGAAACAATTATTGTGGTTTCACAGTAAATTCGATATAATTTTATTTGGTATTTTAACTTAAAGTTTTTTAGTATAAGTGTTTTTCAATGTCTACGGGGAAAAGGAGAATCGTCATGAAAAATTTAGTCTTGATCGGCGGAGGTTACGGGAATATGCGGGTTCTCCACCGCTTATTGCCAAATCAATTACCTGATGATGTCACTATCACATTAATTGATCGAAATCCTTACCACTGTTTAAAAACAGAATATTATGCACTTGCTGCTGGAACGATCTCTGATCATCACATTCGAGTATCTTTTCCAGAGCATCCGAAGCTGGATATTCAATACGGGGAAGTAGAAAAAATTGATATTGAAAACAAACAGATTTTATTCAGCGACCGTGAACCGATTCCGTATGATGATACGGTGATTGGACTCGGCTGTGAGGACAAGTATCATAATGTCCCTGGTGCGAAAGAACATACATACAGCATTCAAACCATTGATCAGTCAAGACATGCGTATAACAAATTAAACAATTTGAGCGCAGGTGCAACGGTTGGCATCGTCGGTGCTGGACTTAGCGGGGTAGAGCTGGCCAGTGAATTAAGAGAAAGCCGTGCTGATTTAAACATTATTCTTTTTGACCGCGGAGAGCTGATTCTATCAAGCTTCCCAAAAAGATTAAGTTTGTATGTGCAAAAGTGGTTTGAAGAAAATGACGTAAAGATTATTAACTGTGCCAATATTACAAAGGTTGAAGAAGGTCTTGTTTATAACCATGATGACGCGATTGAAGCTGATGTCATCGTGTGGACAGCAGGAATACAGCCAAGCAAAGTGGTACGAGAGATGGATGTTGAAAAAGACGCACAAGGCCGTGTCGTATTAACTCCTCATCACAATCTCCCAGGGGATGAGCATGTATATGTCGTAGGTGACTGCGCAAGTCTGCCGCATGCCCCAAGTGCACAGCTTGCTGAGGCGCAGGCAGAACAAATTGTCCAATCTCTGCAAAAACGCTGGAAAAATGAGCCGCTTCCTGAGGCTTATCCACAGTTTAAGCTAAAAGGTGTTTTAGGTTCATTAGGGAAAAAAGCCGGATTTGGCTTAGTGGCAGATCGTCCACTTGTTGGCAGGGTGCCAAGACTTCTGAAATCTGGACTGCTTTGGATGTATAAGCATCACAACGGCTAAAATTATGTGAATTTTTTCTCAAAGCTCCTTCGTGACGAGGGAGCTTTTTTCTATGAAACGGCATGTGCCGATGAGTTGGTCCATTTGATCGGAGCAAGGGCAAGAATGCAGTCTTTACGAAAGGTTCTCATCGTTTTCTTCGATAAACAATACGCTTGGATAAACTGATCCGTCTCACGGTGGACAATGATTTTTCTCTTCGTGCACTCTCCATTTTTCTTCATATAAATCATCTCAATCGGTGTTTGCTGATGAAGAGATTGTTTCAGTAAATAATTCATGATGCTCACGCTCCTTTCATTTCATTATAAACGAACAAACGTTCTTTTTCAACCCAAAATAGGAACACTCGTTCGTTTATATTTCTCAAAAAAAGAACAGCTTATTCACTGCTCTCCCTGTACCCGTATTTCTCCATTTCTTGATAAATGTCTTTTAATTTCGGATTGCCCTCTCCAACGATTTGATCCTCTACTAAGACAAGCGGATAAAAGAATTCATCATCAAGAATTCGTTCAGACAATTCCTTTTGCTGTTCATTTTCTGGCGGGTGCTCAATATCAATATATGTGATGCGAAATGGCTGATTCGGATATTTTCGTTTTAATGCTGCATCTAACCATTCAAACGTATCTTTTGAAGAAGGCAGATTCACGCAGCTAGCGCACAAGACATCTCTTCCATATACATAAAGATCGACGGTTTTGTTCATTTGACAAGCCCCCTATTCTTTCTTCATTTTAGCTGAATTTTCTGGATGAAAAAAGTCAAAATCACTTTTTGTTTCAAGATGAGATTGTGCTATAATGAGAAGGAAACTTTGAAACCAATCAATAGATTTTTATCGTCCAGATGAATATAATGGTGATATGTTGTGAAAGGAGCGATTATATCTAATGACTGAAGTCGAAATGAAAGACCAAGTACAGGAAGTACTGGACAAACTTCGTCCATTTCTATTACGTGATGGTGGAGACTGTGAGCTTGTAGACATTGAAGATGGCATTGTGAAATTACGTCTTCTTGGTGCATGCGGCAGCTGCCCAAGTTCAACCATTACATTGAAAGCCGGTATTGAGCGCGCATTATTAGAAGAAGTGCCTGGCGTTGTAGAAGTTGAACAGGTTTTCTAATTCATATATGACATGAAAACGACCCAATTAGGGTCGTTTTTTTCATGATTGACAGAGGCTTTAGCCCTTTGTCTTCTTTTCAGCGTGATATGAAAACCCTTGAAGTCTAGGAAGGACGAGTACTGGCGCGGAGCGAATTTTCTATTCGTGAGCACCAGCACGCTGAACTGACACCGAATGCGAGGGTTTGTCAGCACGCTGAAGGGTCGTTTTTTATTAGGCTAGCTTTTCTCTAAACCATTCCTTTATAAAAGTCAGTCTTTGAATACGCTGCCCCGGGTGGCCGCTTCTGGATAAATCATGAGATGCCTTCGGGAATTTGACCAATCTTGTGTCTTTCCCAAGCTCCTTCAAGGCCACAAAAAGCTGCTCTGCTTGATCAACTGGGCAGCGATAATCTTCATCACTGTGCAAGATGAGGAGCGGCGTGTTCACCTGCTTCACATATTTTAGTGGCGAACGATCCCATAGCTTATCGACAGAATCATAAATATCCCCATCAATCTGCCACCTTGTAAAGAAATAACCGATATCACTGATGCCATAAAAGCTAATCCAGTTTGAAATGGAACGCTGTGTGACAGCTGCACGGAAGCGGTCGGTTTGACCAACAATCCAGTTGGTCATAAAACCGCCATAGCTGCCGCCTGTCACGCCAAGCCTTGTTTCATCAAGGAAATCATAGGCTTTGAGCACATGATCAACAGCCTGCATGACATCGTCATAATCAACGTCACCATAGTTTCCTCTCACACGGTCAGTAAACATCTGTCCATACCCATGACTGCCATGCGGGTTGATATACACGATGGCGTAGCCTTCAGAAGCGAGCATTTGAAATTCATGAAAATACGTATAACCATACATGGCATGCGGTCCGCCATGAACCTCTAGAATGAGCGGATATTTCTTTCCCTCTTCCATCTTGGAAGGCTTCATAAACCAGCCATGCACCTCGTCTCCATCTTTTGACTGAAAAGAAAATGGTTCAGGTTCCGATACGATATGCTCCTTTAGAAAATCATGATGCTCGAATGTGATTTGCTTTAGTTCTGTCTCCCCTAATGTCATCTCATACAGCTCACTTGGTGAGACAGGTGAAAGCCGGCTGAGCAGCAATTTGGATTCATTTGGATGAAGGCTGAAATTGGTGATATGTTCCGCCTCTAGTCGAACAGGATAGGCTAAACCTTCAATAGAGAAATAATAAATTCCTGTACTGCCTTGATCAGAAACAAGCGCATAAAACCCTTGGCTGTCCTTTGTCCACTGCGGAAGCTGATAGACCTCTCCCATCACGCTATCTCCTGCCATACAGTTCCCAACATACATATCCAGCATTTCTGACAGTTGAACCGTCTTTTCTTCCTTCAGATCATACAGCCATAGTGATGGGAAGGTAGCATTTTGAAATTCGCGCTCATGTCCAATATACAAAAGACTCTCTCCATTTGGAGAAAAAGATACGGTGGAATAAGCGCCGTTTGCTTGTGTGATCTTTTTTGTCTGACCATCTTCTAATGACAGAAGACACACGTCACTTATGTAAGGTATCTGTGGATTTAATTGAATAAAGGCAAGCCATTTGCCGCAAGGAGAAATCGTATGATTCATATGATGAACCTGCTCGCTCGTGACAGGCTCTATCTCTCCTGAATCGATATCTACCTTCACGATCTGCGTGACACGCCCATCTAAAAAGCCTCTTCCATCTGCTTTATAGGTCAAATCATCATATACCGCTGGAGCAAAGTCATCTTGCTCTTCCTTTTTTTCATCATGAACAGATTCTGATTGTTTCAATGACACAGCCGCATAAAGAAAAGCACCATCTGGAGAAAAAACAGGATGAGATACTCCGTAAGGAATCGTCGTTAAGGTTCGCACGCCGCCTCCTTTGCTCTTCATGAGCGCCAGCTGAGGGACTTCCTTTGGCTTTTGTAAAATAAAAGCAAGCTGCCTGCCGTCTTTTGACCAAACTGGCTGATGATGCTTTCCATCCTCAAATGTCCATTGTGCCAGCTCCTCTGTCTCTTCATCTCGAACCCATAAGTGGATGTTGTAATCGTCTTTTTTCTCATTCACAGTGACTTTTGTAAAGACTGCCTTTTGTCCATCTGGTGAATAAACCGGATGGGAAACAGAAACAATCTTTGTTAAATCTTCTGCCGTCATCAATTTCTTCATGAACGTATCTCCCCCTTTTATGCTTAAAAAATAGTTCGATCCTCTAAATAATAATCCCTGCTTCTTCCCATAAAAACAAGCATAAAAAAAGAACGTGCAGATTCACAGCACGTTCTTTACTTGATTAACAGGATGATGCTGCACGACAACCCCTTCTACTGGCACCGTCAGCAAATCGACTTCGCAATGCGGGAAGTTTTGGGCAAGCTGCTCTTTCAGCGCTTCTCCCTTCCCTTTTTCCACTAAGGTGAGGATCGTCGGTCCAGCACCGCTCAAAGCTGTTCCATACGCTCCTTTGAGCGAAGCGACATGCTCTACCTTCGACAGCTCTGGCACAAGCATTGTGCGGTAAGGCTGATGAAATAAATCCTTATTCATCATTTCTCCAACAAGCGGCCAGTTTTGCGTCATTAAGGCGGCTACAAGGACGTTGCTCACAGCACTCGCACTGACAGCATGTTTATAGGAGAAATCCTCTGGCAGGACATCACGGGCATCCTTTGTGAGCACTTCATAAAAAGGAATCACCACGACGACATCTACATCCACATGCTGCACTTTAACGGCATGTGTTTTGTCTTCTTCGTGGAGACCAATCAGTAAACCACCAAATAAAGAGGCACCCGCATTATCTGGATGACCTTCTACCTCACTTGCATAAAAGAGCTTCTGATCATCTGTCATGTTTAATTCAAGAAGCTGATTGGCGAGTTCAATGGCGGCCACGATGGCAGCAGCACTGCTGCCAAGCCCCCGTGCCAACGGAATGTCACTCCACACTTTGACATGAACAGGCGGGAGTGTTTTTCCAAAGTCATCTGCGACCTTTTTGGCTGTTTGATAAATCAGGTTGTCGGTGCCTGATGGAATCCCAGACACGACATCTGTTTCTGCTTCAAACAGCCAGCTATCATGGTCATAGACCGATAGCTTTAAATAGCGGCTGAGCGCCATTCCAACTGAATCAAAGCCTGGTCCTAAATTGGCAGTGCTTCCCGGTACTGTGATTGAAAAAAGCATGGAGGCTTCACTCATACGCGTGCGGCCTTTTCTAGGTGTTCAAGAATTTGATCTTCATCTGCATCGAGAGTGACCGGCTTGATTTGTGAAATATCAATAGCCGTATTTGGATCTTTCAGGCCGTTGCCTGTTAGTACCGCAACAACTTTACTGCCTGGCTTGATTTCTCCAGATTTCACCTGCTTTAACACACCCGCAATCGATGCACATGAACCCGGCTCTGCAAACACGCCTTCTTCACGTGCAATCAATTGATACGCATGAAGAATTTCTTCATCAGTCACTTCATCAATCTTTCCGTTTGATTCATCTGCGGCTGCCACAGCTTGTTTCCAGCTCGCTGGATTTCCGATACGGATAGCCGTTGCCACTGTTTCTGGCTGCTCAATCACTTCATTTCGAACGATTGCCGCTGCACCTTCTGCTTCAAAACCACGCATGACAGGCAGTCCAGTTCCTTTTTTCTCGTGATATTCCTTGAAGCCTTTCCAGTAGGCCGTTATGTTCCCGGCATTACCAACAGGAATCGCCAGTACGTCCGGGGCAGAGCCTAGCTGCTCACAGATTTCAAATGCTGCTGTCTTTTGTCCTTCAATTCGATAAGGATTGACCGAGTTAACAAGAGCAATCGGTGCTTTTTCACAGATGCTGCGGACGATTTTCAGTGCATCATCAAAGTTGCCGTCAATGGCAATGATCTCTGCTCCGTACATGACGGCCTGTGCAAGCTTACCGAAGGCAATTTTCCCGTCTGGAATGATGACAATACATTTCATATCAGCACGGGCTGCATAAGCTGCTGCTGCTGCAGAGGTATTCCCCGTTGAGGCGCACATGATTGTATCGTTGCCTTCTTCTTTAGCCTTTGCAACAGCCATGACCATTCCTCGATCCTTGAAAGAACCTGTTGGATTAACGCCTTCTGTTTTCACATGAAGCTCGATTCCCAGCTTTTCTGAAAGCTTGGCGAGATGGATCAGCGGTGTATTCCCTTCATTTAATGTTAGTTTAGGTGTAGATTCGTTTACTGGTAAGAATTCTTGAAATTCTTCAATGAGTCCATTCCATTTCATCAGCTTAAACCGTTCCCTTCTACTCGGTACGTGCTCTTCACTTGAACCACCACGTCGAGGTCGTTTAATTTTTGCAGGATATTTGAAAAATCTTCTTCTGAGGTCTGATGTGTAATAATCACAATTTCAGCCAGCTCATCATGTCCTTTCACAGGAAGCTGAAGGATCTTTTCAAAGCTGATGCCTCTTTCAGAAAAAATAGATGTAATGCGGGAGAATGCCCCGACTTGATCTCTAACATGGATTCTTAAAAATTGCTGAGCAAATATTTCTGATGAGGATTTGATCTTCTTCTCAAACTGCGGTGCGATAAATCCGCTTCCGTTCACGCCAAGGCGCATGTTTTTCATTACTGCCACTAAGTCTGATACAACAGCTGTTGCTGTCGGCAGACTTCCTGCTCCAGGTCCGTAAAACATCGTTTCTCCTACAGCACTTCCGTAGACATACACCGCATTAAATTCATTGTTGACGGATGATAATGGATGATGATCAGGAAGTAAGGTTGGCTGAACGCTGACCTCCACTTTCTCTCCGTCCCTCTGAGCAATGCCGATCAGCTTCATTGTATAGCCAAACCGCTTACTGAAATTAATATCCTCATCAGAGATATCAGAAATACCTTTCACCTTGACGTCCTCTAAATCTACATTCATAGAAAAGCCGAGTCTTGCAAGAATCGCCATTTTCCTTGCTGCATCCAGTCCTTCTACATCAGCTGTCGGATCTGCTTCTGCAAAGCCTAGATCCTGTGCTTCTTTTAAGACATCCTCATATGCGCTTTTATCGACATTCATTTTCGTTAAAATAAAATTCGTTGTACCGTTCACAATCCCCATCATCTTAGTGATTCGGTCAGAGGCCAGCCCTTCCTCCAGTGTGCGCAGAATCGGAATTCCTCCGGCGACACTTGCTTCATAATAAAGATCACAGCTATTTTCTTTCGCTACATGTAAAAGCTCCGTACCGTAAAGCGCCATTAAATCTTTATTGGCTGTAATGACATGCTTCTTCTCATTTAACGCATCTATTAAATATTGTTTTGTCTCTTCAATGCCGCCCATCACTTCAATGATGACATCGACCTCTGGATCTCTAATCACATCGTATACTTCAGTTGTGAAGACCTCTCTTGCGACATCCACATCTCTTTTTTTATCGGGATTGCTCACAAGCACTTTTTGTATTAATACCGGACAGCCGATTTGGTGCATTAATTTATCCTGATGGTCTTGGATAATTTTTACGACACCGCTTCCCACTGTTCCTAATCCTAATAGCCCAACTCGAATTGCCTTCACCTGAAATTCCACCTTTCTCCGTAAATGTCCTCTCTAAAAAGACATTTGTTAACCTTACACAGACATTCAATGTACACACATTATAAAGGGGTATCCTCATTTTGACAAGGTAATAAAATAAGAGATTGTCAGAATGAAACCGCTTAACAGCTATTTATATCAAGATTCTATATTTTCAAAATATTTTTGTTAGAAAAGCTCCCGAACACCGGGAAGCCTTATATTATAAACGAACCGGCGTTTTGGCTGGCTCGTCTTGTAAGACAAGCGCAATATTTTCAGCACATAAACGCATCATCGTTTTTCTCGTTTCAACACTAGCACTTCCAATATGAGGAAGGACTGTGACGTTAGGTAATGTCGTTAACGGATGAGACGGGCTGACGGGTTCCTGTCTAAATACATCCAGACCAGCGCCGGCAATTTTTCCTGTTGTGACAGCCTCGTATAAAGCATCCTCATTTACAGTCTGTCCTCTTGATACGTTAATGAAATAAGCAGAGTTCTTCATCAGATCAAATGCTTTTTCATTAAACATGTCTTTCGTTTCCGGGGTTAACGGCGTCAGACAGACGATGAAATCAGACTGCTTGAGCAGTTTTTCAAAAGCCGCATAGGTCACGCCAAGCTGCGCTTCTGCTTCGGGTTTTCTTGAACGATTATGATAAAGGACATTCATATTAAAGCCTTTGGCCCGCTTGGCTAGTGCTGTTCCAATGCTGCCCATTCCGACAATCCCGAGTGTTTTGTGATGAACATCAGCACCGGCAAGAAGAAGCGGCCCCCAGCCTGTCCAGTTTCCATCCTTAATCCAATCACTCGCCTCGACAATGCGTCTAGCTGACGCCATCAGAAGAGCAAAGGCTAAATCCGCCGTCGATTCTGTTAAGACGTCTGGTGTATGACATACGGTGATTCCGTGCTTTTTGGCTGCTTCAAGATCAATATTGTCATAGCCAACAGCAAGGTTTGCAACCACCTTGATATTCGGAGCCTTTGATAAAAGCGGCTCATCTATTTGATCTGACAGCATGGTGAGAAGCGCATCCGCTTTAGCAGCTTGTGTTTCTAACTCTTCTCTTGGACACGGCTCATCCTCGCTTGGCCACATCTCAACATGAGCGACTTCTTTTAATGGTGTAAGTGATGCTTCATCCAGTTTTCTTGTGATATAGACGTAAGGTTTCGTCAAGAAGAACACTCCTTTTATCGATTTCTTTAAGCATAACGAAAAACGTCTCAAGAGAAAAGAGACGTTTCGTCTGTTCACTGAAACTTCAAATCAGCTGCAGGCTGAATCCAGCCAATAGCCGGAATGGGGCTCCCGCCGCTTCGCATGGCACTCATTTCTTGAAAGACCTTCAGAAAGTATTCATAACGATTGGCATCATTTAAGACGTAATCTAACCGCTCTTCATAATATGCTTTTTCATTTTCTCCCGACATGTAGTAGCCTTCCACAATTTCAAAATAATGAAGCGGGAACAGCAGGCGGCTGTATAACAAACGCTTTGAAAAGGAGGAAAGAGGTGTCACCTGTTCATATTGCTGAAGAAAGGAAAAGCCCTCTTCAATTAAATCTTCCTTATGCTGTACAAAGGTCTCTCTTAAGTATTCAGCAATATCACGGGTTGGATGATCAAAGACCCAATCCACAGGTAAACGAAGCGGCTGCTCATGCGGCCATGTCATACGTGAAAAGCGCTGATGACAGACAGTGCCTGAGTCACCTTCTTTCGGTTCATCATCAAGTTCAGTATCGACTAAATATTGAATGGCATTCTCCGTTAATCCAAGATAATACGGAAACGATTCAATGAATTTTTGTTCAAACCGTTCCAGCGGTTTTTGATGCATTTGCTGCATCCAAAAGCCTTCGAGCTGATCTAATCGTTTTGCCCATAATTCCTTCCAGGCACCGACACGTTTTGTTTCGGATACTTCATATGGAAATCCTCTTCCCCTGACATGGAAGGATGCCAGCTCTGACGCTTGCTGAAACGAGCGGCTTGAGAGCGGAGGCGCTGCTTTTAATAAAGCATACTGCTCCTTCCCATGAGTAAAGGTGGGTTTCTCTTCATTTGTTAATTCAAACACAGCGACGTATGGGTCTCCAGCATTCAGTAAATACTGACTGATATGATACAACTCCGAGAGTTCTTCTTCTCGCAAATGAGACACAGGAACAATGAGGAAGAGAGCCTCCGCCGTTTGAAAGCTCTGATAACTGCCATATGGCGTAAATTGACGAACATCAATACCAAATGTGTGATAAATGGTTTCTTTCATGTTTTCACCTGCGTTCCTATGATCAATCTCTTATCATATCGTAGTCGCAGGTTGAGGGATTTATGAATACTATTTACTATCCGAAGCTTTTTACACGTTGTGGACAAAATACGAGGATTGGGTGAGGAATACATGCCGCATCATCATGAGATGAACGAAGTAGAAAAAACAGCAAGACGCCGTTTACAAGAACGAGGCGTAACCATTCAAGATATAGCAGACCTTGTCTACTTTTTACAGGAAAAATATCATCCTGGCTTAGACATGACAGAGTGCATCCACAATGTGGAGCGTGTCATCGCAAAACGTGAAGTCCAAAATGCGATTTTAACGGGCGTCGAATTAGACGTACTCGCCGAGCAAAAGAAGCTGACTGAGCCGCTTCAATCAATACTTGAAACGGACGAAAGCCTGTATGGCGTTGATGAAATTTTATCCTTTGCAATCGTCAATATTTATGGTTCGATCGGCTTTACGAATTACGGATATATCGATAAAGAAAAACCAGGAATACTCGGGAAACTTAACGATAAATCCACGGGCGAATGCCACACCTTTTTAGATGACATTGTCGGCGCTATTGCTGCCGCCGCATCAAGCAGGCTGGCACATAGTGCAAGAAATGCGGAATAAAGAAAAAGAGGACGCGCGCGTAACGCTTGTCCTCTTTTTTTATGATAATCGCTCAATCCACTCGGATAATGAATCAATGACATAGGTTGGCTGCTTTTCGTACTTCTGAAGCAGCTCTTTTGTTGTCACACCTGTATGGACGAGTAATGTGTCCATTCCTGCATTCATTCCTGCCATAATATCCGTATCATAGTTATCCCCCACCATGAGCGTCTCAGACACATCTGTCCCAAGTACACGCATCGCTTGTTCCATAATAATGGATTCCGGTTTTCCAATAAATGTCGGCTGAACCGTTGTCGTCACGGTCAGTACAGATGTTAACGAGCCGTTCCCTGGCAAAAGCCCTCTTTCTGTTGGAATGGCAATATCCCCATTTGTTGAGACAAATTGTGCGCCTTGACGGATGGCAATCGCACCTACTGCTAATTTTTCATATGTAATGCCCCGATCAATTCCAACAACAACGAAATCTGCGTCTTCCTGACCAAACGTCAGCCCTTTTTCTTCAATGGCCTGCTTGATTCCTTCTTCACCGATCACATAAACTGATGCATCTTTCTTTTGCTCAGCAATATAATTGGCCGTCGCCATACTTGTTGTAAAAACTTGTTCTTCTGTTGCTGGGATATCAAATGAAACGAGTTTTTCCGCTACCTGCTTTGGCGTACGTGATGAGTTATTCGTGACAAACAAGTAAGGGATGTCCAACTCATTTAACTTTTGAACAAATTGACCTGCTTCCTCGATCTTTTCTGTTCCTTTATACATTGTCCCGTCTAAATCAATTAAATAGCCTTTGTATTTCATGATGCTCACAACTCCAATGGTTTATTTAAACGCTGATACTGGGCCAAGCTCCTGTTCCAAGTAGGTACGGATGCGGCTTGGAAAGACCTCTAGCGCCTGCTCTACTTCGCTGATCACCTGCAATAAGTCATGATGATTTACTTCCTGATATTGCTGCACAAGTGTTTTGCGGGATGAGACAAGCTTTTTCAGCTGACTCCCTTCTCCTTCTGGTACAACCTTTTCATCAACAAGTATATCCATGATGTCATCATAGCTTCCTGGGTCACGCATAATAAAGCCATCAATCATGTCATTTCCGGTATCAAGAATACATTCGACGAGCAAATGAACAATTCGTTCCAGCGCTTTTTTCTCTAGAGGACTTGTCCATGTTTGATGACTCTGCATCAACTCATATTGCTCCTCGAAAAAACGTAATGTCTCTTCAATCTTTTTTCTGTCTACGAAATACATTATGACGCTCCCCTTTGCGTTATTTTCTAATTCGCTTTAAGACAAAATAGGCACAGCCAAAATTACAGTATTCATAAATGTATTCATCGAGTGTGCTGATTTTAGTATCAAATGTGGCCTTTTGGTTTTGGTCATCAAAGAACCCTTTCAGCCTGAGCTGATTATAGCCCCAGTCCCCCACAATATAATCATACTTATTTAAAATATCTGAGTACCTTGCTTTAAACGCTTCTTCATTAAAGCCGTCTTTGATATCTCTTACAAGATCAAAGGTAGCATTCTGAACGACGATCATCTTCTCACCTCTTTTTAAACGATCCATCTTTAATGATAATTCATTGGAAGAACTCCATCAATTGCTAAAGCATGTTTTTTCCGATTTAGCCGAAGCTAAAGGAAAAAGGAGGTCACATTTATGAAGAAACAACTGACTGCCGCGATTCTCCTCAGCATGCTTTTAGGCGGGTGCGGCTTTCAATCAGGTATGAACCGGCAAGTGGATGAAGATTCTTCAAGTAAAACCATCCGTCTGTCGGATCGTCATGAAGGAAATAATTCCAATATGCCAGAAGCAGATACAAACAGAGCAGGATATGTTCGTTATCAGCGCCAGCAAGTAACGGATCAGAAAGAAAGAACCCCTGCTTTAAATCGTGAGCATCTTGCCCACGTGATTACAAGTCTAACGGTGCAGCTGCCAAACATCAAAGATGCAGCCACACTTGTAACAGATGAGGATGCACTCATCGTTTATCGAACAGGAAACAAAAACCGTGATGAATCTGCCGATCAAGTAAAGAAAACGGCAGTTTCTGTTCTCCCTCGTTATTATCATGTATACGTCTCTGATAATCCAGAGCACTTTCAATCCATTGCCAATTTTTCACGTCTTCAAACCAATTCACGTGATTTTGACCAAATTTTAACCAAAACGATTCAGCAAATGAAGTATTCCCCTCAAGGCGGGAACATATCGAATCAAGAAGATGCAAATGGGATGACGAATTCCGACCGTACGATGAGAAGAAACGCCCCTTACGGCCAAAATTAATACGAGAAAAAACGCCAGAGAGCTCTGGCGTTTTCTTTGTTACGCTTGCGCCTGACGCTTTTTAGACGCTTCGTTTACTTGTTCATCTGC
Source organism: Bacillus sp. FSL R5-0712 (assembly GCF_038593285.1). Taxonomy (NCBI): domain Bacteria; kingdom Bacillati; phylum Bacillota; class Bacilli; order Caryophanales; family Bacillaceae; genus Bacillus; species Bacillus sp. FSL R5-0712. Next base: position 3,024,129 of record NZ_CP151981.1, read on the forward strand.
ATGGTAGGAAGAGCGCACAAGCGGCCCAGCTTCACAGTGGCTAAAGCCTTTTGACATCGCAATTTCCTTCAGCTCTGCAAACTCATCCGGATGGTAGTATTTTTGAACTTTCAAATGCTTTTTCGAAGGCTGTAAGTACTGGCCAATCGCCATAATATCCACGTTATTGGCAAGAAGATCATCCATGACTTCAATGATTTCTTCCTTCGTTTCACCAAGTCCAATCATAATGCTTGATTTTGTTGGAATATCGGGCTGCATTTCTTTTGCACGACGCAAGAATTCTAATGAACGATCATATGTAGCACGCGCACGAACTCTTGGCGTTAATCTGCGAACTGTTTCAATGTTGTGATTTAAAATGTCAGGACGAGTGTCCATTAACGTCTTCAAGTTATCATAATTACCGCCCATGTCTGAAGGGAGAACTTCAATGGTCGTGAATGGGCTTTTTCTTCTAATCGCACGAACGGTTTCAGCGAACACACCTGCGCCGCCATCCTTTTGGTCATCCCTTGCAACCGCTGTTATAACAGCGTGCTTTAAGTTCATTAAGGCTACTGAATCTGCCACGCGTTCTGGCTCTTGCAGGTCAAGCTCAGTTGGAAGTCCAGTTTTCACCGCACAGAAGCGGCATGCGCGCGTACAAACAGATCCAAGGATCATAAATGTAGCGGTTCTTCTCACTGCCCAGCATTCATGAATATTCGGACATTTTGCTTCCTCACAAACGGTATGCAGGTTGTTTTCCCGCATCATTTTCTTTAAACCGGTATAGTTTTCATTCGTATTCAGCTTAATTTTAAGCCAGTCCGGTTTTCTTACGTGCTCTTCCTTCTTTGCCAATTCCATCATCTCCATATGAATTCGTTAAAGGTGCATCTACAAAAATCTTCCTGCTATATACGATGGATGCAGCTAAGAAGCTGCAAAAAATTGAATCTTCGGCCTAAAGCCTTTTCTTTAGACACTTTAACATAGTACAGATTGAACAACAAGGGAATGAGCTGCAAAAATACCCAAAAGCCTCCTAAAAAAACAGAAGAAAATTACTAACATTTTCTTCTTATGAAATAGAGTGTTCTAACCACACTAAACGGTAGAAGATGATGCTCGATGAAAGGAGATGGACGTTTGTGAAAGTGGTTTTAGCCATCATGATTGCTCTTTCAATGCTCCCTTTACCTGTTCATGCAAAAGGGACGGGCAAGCAGCCAGATGAATTGAAGCAAAGAATGGCCCTATATGAAAAAGTCTCCATCACAACACAGGTTCCATGGTATGTACTTGCTGCAGTTGATCAGTATGAACACAATATTCGAAAAAGCAGAAGAGATTTACCGAAACAAAAAGGCGTCATTGGCATCTACATTCCCCGGGAAATGTGGATTGGACCAGAAAACCCGAATAAACAGGATACCTCTCCTTTAAGCATTAAAGTGTTTGATGGAATTGGTCTTGATGGGAATGGGGATGGCAAAGCAAGCAGCGATGACGATGAGGATGTATTATTCACTTTTACACAATACTTGCTTCACTACGGCAGCAGCATTGATCAATTAAAAATTGGCTTATGGGACTATTATGGACGTGATCAAACCGTTGGAATCATTTCATCTTTTATGAAGCTATATAAGCACTACGGCCACCTTGATCTTGGAAAGCATGCTTTTCCTCTTCCGGTTGGAGCTGACTACAGCTACCGGAGTACATGGGGAGATGCGAGAGGGTTTGGAGGAAGGAGAATTCATGAGGGAACCGATTTATTTGCCCATTATGGACTTCCCGTTCGTGCGACATCGTATGGCGTAATTGAAATGAAAGGCTGGAACCGCTTTGGCGGCTGGCGGATAGGCATTCGAGATATTCATAATCATTATCATTACTTTGCTCACTTAAATGGCTTTGCGAAAGGACTCAAGACAGGTCAAATTGTTGAACCTGGCCAGGTGATTGGATCTGTCGGAAGCTCCGGTTACGGTCCTCCAGGCACTGCAGGAAAGTTTCCGCCGCATCTTCACTATGGCATGTACAAAGACAACGGCAGAACGGAATGGTCATTTGATCCATATCCTCATTTGAGGGCGTGGGAAAGAGCTGAACGGAAACGAAAGTAAATAACAGCCCAATCATTGTTGGGCTGTTATTCCTTTTTCTTCTTTTTTTCTGGAAGAACAATTGATGGAGCACCTGAGTTTGTTCCGCTGCCATTATAATAATCTGGCACGTCTCCTTGAACGGCTTGTATGGAGACAGGAACAGAGTTTTTCACTACGATTGTTTCAGAAGCAAATGGGATAATGACTCTTACCTTGACCTCGATCAGAACACTAATATCAATCAAGGCATTGTTGATGCCATAAGGCTTAATGTTTTTTTCAACGTCCGTATGCGGATCACCAATCACACTAAAGCGTACAGGCACTTTGGGTCCGAGGTTGGCAATGAGTGCATTTCCGGACGCTTGCCCAAGCGGAATGTTATATATAATGCCGTCATGTCCATCTGTTTGATCCTTTAATGCTTCTTTTGCCTCTTTTTGAAAGTTCCCCTTTTCAATGTCCTCTAAATTTTTTTGAAGATGACGCGAGAGGTCAGCCATTGCTTTCGATGTTGCTTGCGCATTAAAATCGATGGTCGTCACTTTTCCGTTCTCACTTGTATTCATGACCACCATATCCTTCATATTCTCCTGATCATCTGCAAAGTCTTGAACTGAATATTGTATGAGGTGATTGGCGATGCGCTCTGTTTCTAGTTCAGCAATGTGAATAAGGGTAGGTTTAATGGATCGGTTGATAAAAAATAAACTAATTACGGTTGAGAGCACAAAGAATAAGATCGCAAGCAGCATGACGTAACGAAATGGCAAAGGGCCCTTCTTGTAGGGGCGATAACGGCGGTTCATTCTCAATAAAAAATCCCCCCTTCTCCATTACATGTGTATGCAGACAGGCGGGGGGATAGGAATCATCTCTCTATTTTATTTCACCATTTTTAATAATGCATCTCTTCCAATTGTTCCAGCTGAGATGCCCAGCGCTTCTGCGGCGTATGTCACAGATTCTAAAGGAGCATCGAGCAATTGCTCAATGGTTCTTACACCAACTGCTCTTCCTGCAATAATTCCTCTATCTGCAAGCTTTTCATTCAAGAGCCCGACATCCAGTGCACCGCACATGATATACCCATGTTCATTTGTTACTGCCATGAAATTTGTCTTCGGCAGCTTGACGGTGACCGCTGTAAAGGAATGGCCATCAATTGTAATAGGTGTTAAATTCACCAAATCCCTTCACTCCTCTCATCACAATCTATGTGAAAAGAGGACGCGTGTTGTTAGGCTGAAGCGGATTTCATGTTGCTTCCTTCAAGCGCCATGTCAGAACATCACGTAAAAATTCAGGCATAAAATATTCAATGTGTTCGTGATCACGGATATGAGGAAAAAGAGAGCCTAATGTATACATATCGACTGTGCCAACAGTATAGGAGGCGTCTTTTTTGATCAATTGACCATGTACAAAGACATCCTTCACCCGTGTGGCCTCGCCTTCTTCTAATGTATAGCTGAGGCCGCTATATAGCATTTTCCCCATCAGCTCACCTCTAAAGCCGAAGCCCTTGATGCGCAGCTGTTCCATTTTTTCTTCACAGCCCCGCTGAACCGTTTCGATAAGCTGTTGACCGGTAAGCGTCACCCGAATGGGATTAATGGGATGCGGACATATCCGGTGGATTTCTTCTCTTGTGACGATCCCTGCCTCTAATGAATCAAGCACCATACCTGCATTCATCATGCCAATATCTGCTCCGCACCAATCTTTAATGGCATCTGTTAAGAGCTGCGGAAGCGGAGAATCGTCGAACCACTTCGTTTCTAGCTTCGACTCAATCGTTGTCACTTTTTCCTGCATGAGTGCTTTCGCTCTTCTTTCTGCCTGCTGCAAGGTGGTGATGGCTTCATCTGATTCACTAATGAGCTGATCCACTGACTGTACTGTCGCTTTTTTCTCTATCAGCTCTTTGCGCGCTGTATCGATCGTCAGCTCAACGCAGCCAATATAATGCCCGTACTTTTCAGCGCATGCAAGCAGCACACCATTGTCCATTTCACCTTCTTCTAACAGATGATGCGTGTGTGAACCTAGGATGATGTCGATTTCAGGGAAATCACGGGCGACCTCTCGATCATGGATGATACCGAGATGAGATAAAAGCACAATGACATCTGCCTGTCCCTTCACTTCCTGCAGCATGTCCTGTATGCTGTCAAACGGATCAGTAATGTTCCAGCCCAGCTTTTCATATACAGGTGTATACGCAATGGTCACGCCTAAGAGACAGAGCTTCAGTCCGTTTTCCATTGTGATCATATGATAGGGCTTTGCCCATGATGGCCTTTTGCCTTTCTCAAATAAATTAGACAGCACCACTGGAAATTGTGCATTCTCATACAAGTGATCCAGCTGATCATGGGGAAGCGTAATGCCTTCATTATTCCCGATGGTGACTCCATCATAGCCAAGCTGATTGAGGAGCTTGACGTTTACCTTTCCATAATCCGCTTCGGATACGAGGTTCACTCGATCCATATGGTCGCCAATATCAAACAAGAGCATCTGATCGTGAACTTGACGCTTTTCTTCAATATAAGCTGCAATTTTTGGCCAGTTCTCAAAGTGGCTGTGCAAGTCGTTTGTATGATATAACCATAGCTTCTGCAGCATGTTGATCTCTCCCTCAAGTTGTCACTAACCGTCTCATTCAGGTTGAAAGCTTCAGTCAGCTCTCGGTTAACTAAATAAATCTAACTGCTTCGGAGACAGGTTTGAATAGGTGATATCCAGCAAATCAATCATCTGCTGGCCATTTGCTGCTGCATCTCCGCCGGAGTTATTATTAAACACGACATAGACATCTTTCGATTGCTGATGCAGGATGTCGAGATTCTTTTTCCACTCTTTTAATTCAGCTTCATTATATAAATATAAGTATCTCACTTCACGCCAATTCTCATGGTCTGCCGGGTGAAGCCAGCCCTGTTTATTCCTTCCATGAAATCGGACCAATGTTTTATCACGGTGTGTAGCTTGTATGACCGGCGGAATGGAGCCTTCTCCGACTTGCGGTTCATCACAGACGGAATGAATCCATCCTTCCTTTTCCATAAAGGACAAAGTCTGCTCATAAAATTCATCTGAAAACCATGTACGGTTTCGGAATTCGAGGGCACATGGAATGTCCCCCATCTTCTCCTTACACCATCTTAAATAGTGGACGTGCTCTTTTTTGCAATCAAACCAAGGTGGAAATTGAAAGAGCACCATGGCTAGTTTCCCTTCACGAATAAGCGGAGTCAGCGAAAGAATAAATGCATCAAACATTTCTTCCTTTGAAGCAAACGGAATCTCGCCCCTTTGATGTCCTGTCATTCCTTGATATGCTTTCACAACAAATTGAAAGTCATCTGGCGTATCCTTTATCCACTTTTCATGATTACGCTCAGGCTGAACCGCATAAAAGCTGGCATCCAGTTCCACAATCGGAAACGTTGACGCGTAGTGAAACAGCTTTTGCGCGCTGCCGATTCTCGGCGGATAAAGACTGTCATGATCTCCCCAGCCAGTTAATCCGATATAAATCATGTTTCTCACCTCTTGCCACTCTCATGTATAGACGGCTTCCTCATTCGAAGCCTTTGTTTCTTGTGATACCCATATTTTCTGAAAGAAATTCTTCTGTCTACAACATATCATATTTGCTCGTAATTCTGAATGAAGATGACTGGCGGCACGTGATTTTGTCCTGGCGCTCTGTTTGTTTGTTATATTAATTGACAACTTTCTATCTAAAATGATTTTAGCTGATAACATAAAATGCATATCAGAGATGCTGACAGTGATTGTCCATTTTTTTATTCATCTTCACCAATAAAGGAGATTGAGTGGATATGAACATAGACGATAACCAGTTTGAAATTTTACAAAAAATGGCCAAAAAGATTCACAAGCCCATCTATTTGTTTAACCAGCATGGACGTATTCTCTATACCTCGCACCCCATGATCACAAGCTCAGAATGGATGCACATTCTCCCCTTTTTTCAAAGCAGGACAACTCATTCTTTTTCAACGATACATGCAAAACAAACCTTTTCCATCTTTCCAATTGATCTAAACGAACAAACATGTGATTATCTGGTCATCCTTTCTTTCATTCACCCGCAGAATAAAACTTTTCATGGGATCATTGCAAAAGCAGTAAACGAAATGTTGATTGCACGCATGAGACAATATGCCGCCCTGCAAACGGCCAAGCGTGCTAGAAATGAGGGCTTTCGCAAATGGATAGAGAGGGCATCGTCTTCCCAGCAAGATTCCTTACATTTCGCTCAGGCGTTTGGATTAAACGCCGAATGCCGCTATCTATGTATGATCTGTCAGCTTGACGAGCGCAGTGATACCACATGTTTTATGAAGCAGCGAATGGTTTTGGATCAAGTGGCTGATCTGCTCGAAAGTGCACTTCCAAGCTGCCCATTTCCTGCCTTTCTGTTTTTAAAAGGTGATATGGGGGTTGTATTGATGGAGGAGACTGGCAGTTGGCCGGAGGTTAGCGACAGGCTCAGCTCTTTTTTAAAACAGTTGCAGATGCTTGTTAAACTGCAAGTGAATCATACTATTTCTTTTGGGGTGAGCTTGACGGGCTGCCATATCTCCCATCTGTCTGAAGGCTACAATGAAGCATTAGAGGCTCTTCAAACCGGACATCTCTCATCGCGGACTGAATATATTCAATTTTATCAAGCAAAGGATGTGCCAGATTTACTAAAGCTCATTCCAAGAAAGGATATGATCACGTTTCACCAGCTGCACCTTCACCCGTTATCTGAATCATCACAAGTCGATCAAAGCCTTCTTCACACCTTATCTGTCTATTTAGAAACCCATTGCCACATTTCAGAAACAGCCAAACGATTGTCCATTCATCGCAACACGGTCATTTATCGCCTCGAGAAGTGTGAAGAATTGCTTCGAATCAGCTTAAAAGATTCTGACGCAACATTGCGGCTGCGCTTAGCCTTCCGTATTCAAATGTTTCTCTCATCCCATCCTGATTGAATTTTTTCTTCTGAAACCTCATATAGTTTGGAGGAGAAAAATGAGACTCAAGGAGGGATGACAAATGGATGATGAGCTCCGTCACATCCCGCAGCCCATTCGAAAGGACGGCGCGGGTGCCACCGACTTAGGACCGCGCGATGTCCTTCGAGATATAGAGAACCCAGATATGCTCGTTCCCCCTAAAACCGATGCCGGGACCATCCCAAATTTAAAATTTTCATTTTCTGATACACACATGCATTTGAATCACGGCGGCTGGTCTAGGGAAATTACAAAGCGGGAACTGCCTGTTTCAACCACGATTGCAGGTGTCAACATGCGGCTCACACGCGGAGGTGTTCGTGAGCTTCATTGGCATAAGCAGGCGGAATGGGCGTATATGATTTTAGGCAAAGCCCGCATCACATCTGTAGATGCCGAAGGGCGAAATATGATTGCTGATCTAGAAGAAGGCGATTTGTGGTATTTTCCACCTGGTATCCCGCACTCTATTCAAGGACTTGAGGATGGTTGTGAGTTCCTTCTTGTATTTGATGATGGCGATTTTTCTGAATTTGATACATTCACGATCACAGACTGGTTTGCCCATACACCGAAAGAGATTCTCTCCGCCAATTTTGGTGTTCCGAGGAAATTGTTTGACCATATTCCGAATAAGCAGCGCTATATGTTTCAAGGCTCGCCGCCGTCATCCTTAGAAAGCCAAATGGTATCTGATCCATACGGGAGCATTAAGCCACCATTTACGCACCAGCTCCTTCGTCAAAACCCGATAACGACATCTGGCGGAACCGTCCGAATTGTCGATTCACGGAATTTCCCAATTTCAAAAACGATTGCGGCTGCACTTGTTGAAGTAAAACCTGGCGGCATGAGAGAAATGCACTGGCACCCTAATAATGATGAGTGGCAATACTATTTAACAGGTACAGCTAAAATGACGGTCTTTGGAGCAGGAGGTACTGCCCGCACCTTTAATTACAGAGCAGGTGATGTTGGATATGTTCCTTTTGGTATGGGACATTACATCCAAAATATCGGCCAAACGAGCCTTTGGTTTTTAGAGATTTTTAAAAGTGACCGGTTTGCAGATATTTCGTTGAATCAGTGGATGGCCTTAACCCCGCCTCAATTAGTGAAAGAGCATTTACACGTAGATGAAGCGATGATTCGTGCGCTTCATAAAGAAAAATCTCCTGTCGTGAAATATGAGAGATGATGCCCATCATAAAAAAACCGATCAATTCGTCCTGATCGGTTTTTTATCAGCAAAATTTAAGAAGCTGCCGAAGCATGCTGCACTTTTTTCCCCCACACGATGGATGCAGCGAAGCTTACGCAAAGCACCAGTGTTCCAAACATAAAAGGATACTCAATATTTACATCAAATAATATACCCGCAAGACTCGGTCCGACGATATTGGCAAGGCTCATAAAGGATGTATTGAGACCGCCTGCTACCCCTTGCTGATTGCCTGCCATCTTGGACAGCAATGTATTGAGGGCTGGTCGGACAAATGACGTAGCCGATAAAAATAAAATCGAACCCGTAAAAATCAACCAAAAGGACGGCGCAAAACGGCAGACGATCAGCATGAAAGCCGCACCTAACAGCGCATAACGGACGACTCTCATCTCTCCAAATCGTTTCACACAGGCATTCACTAACGCCCCTTGAACAAGCACCCCGGCAAGACCCGCAACCGTAATCACAAACGCAATATCCTTCGGTGAAAATCCGTGTTTTTGGTCTACATATAAGCCGAAAATCGATTCAAAATGAATGATTCCGAAATTGAGGACAAAGGCCAATATAAACAAAAAGCCGTAAGATGTCCTTAGAGCCTCGATCATTTGTACAAAAGGATTGAAATGAATATCCTTGTTGAGCCGCGCCTCTTCCTGTTTTTCCTTTGTTAATGTTTCAGGTAAGAAGAGGATGGATAACAAAGTAGAAAGAGCAGCAAAGGAACCGGCAATCAGAAATGGAAATGCGATCCCGTACTCAACCAAATAGCCGCCTACGCCCGGCCCAATGACAAAACCTAGTGTCATCGCTGCACTGAATAGACCCATTCCTTTCCCTCGGTCCTTTTCACTTGTGATATCAGCAATGTATGCAAACATGGCCGGCATAAGCAAAGCTCCGGCAGCACCGCCTAAAAATCGAGACACGAACAGCATCCAAAGCTGATCAGCAAAAGCAAAAATAAACTGAGCAATCGTAAAACCCGCAATCCCGGCAATGATCAATTTTCTTCGTCCAAATCGATCGGTCAGTGCCCCGGCAACCGGCGATAACGCAAATTGTGTTAAACCTGTTGCAGCGACAAGAAAACCAAGTGTTTTTCCTGTTGCACCAAACGCTTCGATATAACTCGGCATAACAGGTACAATGAGGCCAAAGCCAAGCATGGCAATAAAAATATTGAGCATCAAAATGTACAATCTTCCCATCTTCTTCATACAAAAACCTCTTTCTTCAAATAAATGAAAATGATGACAAAATGATAAGAACTTCTCCAGTATAGCGATAACCTCATCTATAAGTCTAGTTTTTCAAAAATTAGTGTTCTTTTCCAAATAAAAAATACCCGCCAATGGCGAGTATGTTGGAGCTCGTTATTCAGCTTGTTCATAGATAGAAAGAGCCGCCTGAAGCCCTGCTCCGCAATGGATAGATGCACCGTGTTTGATGAGAATCGCTTCCAGCCCCGCTAACACAAACAGCACATTTTCCTTTCGGCAGCTGTAGCCCATTGTCCCAATTCTCCATATACGGCCGGCAAGCGGACCAAAGGAGCTTGCAATCTCAATTCCAAAATGATGAAGCAGGTCGAAACGGACCGCTTCTCCGTCAATACCCTTTGGAATGACAACACAGGTCACAACCGGCATTTTACAATCTGGATCACCAAACAATTCAAGCCCCATCGCTTCAAGACCTTTCATCAAGGCTTTTTCATGATACGCGTGTCTTTGAAAACGTTCAGACAGCCCTTCTTCCAGCACAAGACGAACCCCTTCTCGCAGTGCATAGAGCATCGTTGTCGCTTCTGTATGATGATTTAATCGTCTTGGGCTCCAATAATCCTGAAGCTGGCTTAAATCAAAATAATTGCTTTTGATTGGAGAAATGTCAATTTGTTTTTGTAATTCATCCTGTGTCGCAATGCCTTTTTCTACTTTCTTTCTCGATTCAATGACAGCTGCGACTCGGTCATTATACGTAATAGGTGACATGCCTGATGGAACAGATAAACATTTCTGCGTGCCGCCAATCGCCGCATCTATTTTCCATTCGTCCACTTTTACCTCGACACCGCCAATGGTTGCCACAGCGTCTACAATGAACAGCGCATCAAGAGCCCGGCATGCTTCACCGATTTGCTTGAGCGGCTGCAATCGTCCGGTGGATGTTTCACCATGAACCATGGCAACGATTTTAGGCTTGACCTGCTTTATTTCTTGGATGATGTCGGCAGGATCAAAAACCGTCCCCCATTCACATTCCATAGTATGTACCTCAGCACCGTAGCGCTGCCCTATTTCAATGAGCAAGTGACCGAAGCGTCCAAAGACAGGCACAAGCATCGAATCTCCCGGCTCAATCACACTGGCGAGCACAGCTTCAAGCCCTGAACGGGACGTACCGTCAATTGGATAAGCCCATTTGTTTTCTGTTTGAAAAAGTGACCGCAATAAGGTCATTGTTTCGTTCATTATGTTTGTAAATGCTGGATCAAATTGACCGAGAATAGGGGTGCTCATCACACGGAGCACTCTCGGATCTACTTCTACGGGCCCCGGTGTCATTATCGTTCTCGAAGGTGTTTGCAGTTCTTTCACTTTATCCATCCTCTCCCTTGCTGTCCATCCTTATAAGCCCACTTATACAGGAATGCTCTTAAAATAGCAATCTCTTTTCCTACGAACTCATTACATAAAATTTACGAGAAATCCATTTATTTCTTCATGACAATATGATAGAAATAAAGAGAATACATTCCCTATCAAGGAGGAAATCGAATGAAAAGAACTTTATTTGGAACTGTGGCCGCCGGAATCATGATATTCGGCACATTCGCCGCCCCGCTGCCTCCAGCTGCAAACGCTCAAGGTTTCAATCTGAATGAACCTAGTCAAACGATCACCTTTTCCCCGTTACAGCTTCAAAACGAAACATCTGCACAACAAACGCAAACTGCCGCCACAAGTCAAATCGATTCCTATTACCAATCTGCTTCTGGCAAATCAGGACCCGCTCTTAAGAAGGCTTTACACGATATCATCGATGATCACACGCAGCTATCCTACAGCCAGGTGTGGGATGCCTTAAAGAAAACAGATGAAGACCCCAATAACCCAAACAATGTGCTGCTGCTTTATAGTGGTGTCTCCCGTTCAAAGCAGTCGAATGGCGGAAATGTGGGCCAGTGGAACCGGGAGCATGTCTGGGCCAAGTCTCACGGAAATTTCGGGACAAGCCAAGGGCCTGGGACAGATCTCCACCACCTTCGTGCGGCAGATGTGCAAACGAACAGCACACGCGGAAATTTAGATTTTGACATGGGTGGTAATGAATACAAAGGAGCGCCGGGCAATTTCTACGACAGCGACTCATTCGAACCTCACAGCAGGGTCAAAGGAGATGTTGCAAGAATGCTCTTTTATATGGCGGTTCGCTACGAAGGAGATGACCGCTTTCCAGATTTAGAATTGAACGACAAAGTAAATAATGGAAGCTCTCCTCTTCACGGCAAAATGTCTGTACTTCTCAAATGGCACAAGCAGGACCCAGTCGATCAAATCGAACGGAACCGCAATGAGATCATATATCAAACGTATCAGCACAATCGCAACCCTTTTATTGATCACCCTGAATGGGCAAGTGAGATTTGGGAATAAAAAAAGGGCACTGCTACGAGCAAGCAGTGCCTTTCTTTTTTTCAAGCGGACAAACAAGACAATAATCGAGACTCTCCGATTTTTTCTCTAGCTTATAATACATACAGCAGGTCTTCCGGTTGGATGTTTCAAGTAAACTGTCGTCTAGGTTTAGGCTGTGCTGAAATGGATTTTGCTGAGCTCCAAAAACATCTCCAGCCGCCTGCTTCAGATACAGATAATCCTCCCGCACGCGCTGCTTCACCGCAGGCTCTTCCGCTTCCCGCATCATGCTTCGATAAAGAGAGTTGATTCGAACCGCTACATTTTCCCATAAAATACGATAAGAGAGTTTCGATGTGCGGTTCAGCACGTCTAAAAGAGGCGTGACACACTCCGTAAACAGCGCACGCACGACCTTCTCTCTCCATTCATGCCGCTCTCCTTCTAGTGGAACAAACGAACACGACGCCTCATCTATTTCAATTTTTCGATCCTCTCTAAATGCACATGCTGCTGGTGGAAACTGATAGACACCGTCATACAGCGTCATCAAGTATAAAGAGGAACTGACGGCTAAGTAGGCGTACCGCTTTGAAAACATAGAAGCTGCTACCGCAAGATTCGGTGCATGCATCGCTTCCTTTTCAGCTTCTAATAAACGTATGACGGCTGCTTCTGAAAAAAGCGCAGCAAGTGTGCGATCAGATGTCATAGGTTCATTTATGATGTGTACCCCGAAATCAAGTAATTCTCTCTCAACCCACTCTGGCCTCATATCAAAACCCCCATCTTCTGTTTATCGATTACGCTGTTGATATAACAAATAAATAAAGAACGGTGCACCAATAGCTGCCGTAAATACACCTGCTGGAACATCTAACGGTAGAAATGCGGTTCTAGCCACAAGATCAGCCAGCATCACGAGAATACTTCCAACTAGCGCAGATGCTGGGACAAGCGCTATGAATGAACGTCCAATGATCATCCGTGCAACGTGCGGCGCCATGAGTCCAACAAATTCAATGCCGCCTGCAAATGCGACTGCAACACCAGCCAATGTCACACTCATCAGGAGAAAGAATAATCGTTTCGCCTGCACTTTTACCCCGAGACCTGTTGCAAGATCATCGCCAAGTTCTTTTACATTCATCGTTCTTGCTAACACCATGACAATCGGTAAAATGATCATCACCCAAGGAAGCATCGCAGTGACGTCTTTCATCGTAGAACCATATAAGCTCCCCGTCAGCCAGATGTAAGACTTGGTCGTTGTCATCGTATCACTAAGAACAAGCGTAAACGTCACACATGCCTTCATAATGGCAGAAATCCCAATTCCCATTAGAACAAGTGTGATCGGCTTGACCCCTTTTTTCCATGAAAGCAAATAGATCAGACTCGATACCGCAAAAGCACCTGCAATCGCCCATAAGGATTGATAAGCAATAGGCACAGTGCCCATCCAAAAAACGATGAACATAATCGCACCAAACGAAGCACCACTTGTAATTCCAATGATATCAGGTGATGCCAGCGGGTTGCGGATCAACCCTTGCAAAATAAGCCCTGATACCGCAAGTGCAGATCCAACTAAAACAGCCAGCAGCGTTCGTGGAATCCTCAGTGTATTTAACACAAAGGAATTCCCCTCTCCCTGACCGATTAAATGAAGCAGCACATCGACCGGCTGAATGAACCGGCTTCCCATACTGAGACTGAGAATAAATAAGCCAAAGGCAATGGCCGTCAATACAAGTAAAATCAAAAACGTCCGCTTTGAAAATTGAAATGAAATGCGCCCGCCTTTAGAACGCACTGTATATGTTTTAGCCACCTGTCTTCAACCCCTTGCGCACGAGATAAACAAATAGAGGCGCTCCTGCTACCGCCGTCATGACACCAATCGGCACTTCCTGCGGCATGATCAGAAAACGAGCCGCCAGATCCGCGGCAAGTAAAAGCGACGCCCCCACAACGGCACAATACGGCAGTACCCAGCGGTGGTCAGGCCCGACGAGCTTTTTCACAATATGCGGCACAAGAAAACCAACAAAACCAATTGAACCAGCAACAGCGACGGAACCACCTGCTAAAAAGACAACGAGGACACCCATCGTGATTTTCAGCAGCAGTGTACGCTGGCCAAGTCCTTTGGCAATATCATCTCCCGACAAAAGAACATTAATAGAACGTCCAAGAAGCAGCGCCACTACAGTCGCACCTAAAATATAAGGCAAAACAGGGATTAACATATCAATGCTTCTTCCAGACACTGACCCAGCCATCCAGAACAAAATGCTTTGAATCGACTGTTCATTCACGATTAAAAGACCTTGTGTAAAAGACGCAAACAGTGCAGATATCGCCGCACCTGCAAGGACTATTTTGACCGGCGTCAATCCATCTCTTCCAATAGAACCTAATAGAAAAACGAGCATCCCTGCAATCGCTGCGCCTAGAAAGGCTGTCCACATATAGCTTGTTAACGACTCTGTTGAAAAGAAAACAATCGAAATCACGATAAAAAATAGTCCACCTGCATTAATTCCTAATAAATCAGGCGCCGCAAGCGGATTTCTTGTCAATGCCTGCATGAGTGCACCTGAAATCGCCAGGCTTGAGCCAACGACCGTTGCAATTAAAGCTCTTGATAATCTGGATGTCATGACAATGACACTGTTTGGATCCGATTCATCAAATTGAAGAAAAGCATGGATGGTGGCTTTGAGGGAAATTGAGGTTTGCCCAAGGGAAATACTGAGCATAAAAAAGACCAACATCAACACAATGAATCCAGCAAAAAGCAGTGCCTTGCTTGAATCCTTTTTTATTAAACTTCTCATCTGATTCCCGCTTTCAATCTGTTATGGAAAAAAGGAGAAAATGGTATATTCACATTTTCTCCTCTTTTAAGACTTATTTATCAATTCCTAAACGATCGTAAATATCATCAAGCATCATGTTTGCAGCGATAATACCTCCGCCCATGTTCCAAGTGATTTCATCAACTTTATGCACTTGTTTTGCTTTCACTGCGTCAAGCTGCTTCCATAAAGGATGACTCGTCCACTCTTTATATGCTTTTTCAACCGCTTTATCCTTTTCATCCATAAAGTAATAGATCACATCTGCATCCATTTGCGGAATGCTCTCTTTGTCTGTCAGTGTAATGATGTCTTGCTTTTTATCTTTGACATTCTTAGGTCCTTCAAAGCCTAGCTCTGTTAAAATGGATCCTGCGAAACCAGTTTGATAGATTCTAGCATGATCTGCACGGAAGTTCACCACAGATACACTCATTGGCCAGTTTTTGATGTCTTTTTTCGCTTTTTCTTTGAAATCAGCGACGCGGTCATCCCACTTCGTCAGCAATTCTTTTGATTTGTCTTCCTGGTTTAACGCTTCACCCATCAACTTCACTGTATCTTTAAATGTGAACACAGTTTCAGTTGCAACAGTTGGAGCGATTTCTTTCAGCTGATCAAAAATTTGCTCGTGACGGATTTTCGATGCAATGATCAAATCAGGCTTGAGCTTTTCAATTTCCTCTAAGTTTGGCTGTGTTTCCTGCCCAACAATTTTAACATCCTTTAAGTCATTTCTTAAATATTTATACGTAGGTGCTTCAAGCCATGATTCAACAACACCTACTGGTTTAATGCCCATAGCGACTGCTGCATCCGTTGCTCCTTGGTACAGTGTCACCACACGTTTAGGCGATCCTTTAATTTCAGTTGAACCGATAGCGCTTTCAACGGTTCTTGTTTTCTCTTTACTATCTGACTTGCCGTTACTGCTGTTGCTGCCGCAAGCTGCAAGTAAAACGATGGAGAGCACAACTAATAGCGACCAAAAAGATTTCTTGAACATGTACCTCACCTATCCATTCTATATGTAGTCATATCGTTTGATAACGATTCTCATTATCACATTATGATTTTATCATAGAAAAGGATGGTGTCAATGTAAATTTTTAATTAAATGGGAGAGTATTGACTAATTGTTCATACTAAATAGAAGGATTCCACATCTGGATGGTCCTGCCAATCTGTTTTCCTGCTTCTAGTAAAACTGACAAATGGGTATGGCCACCCAGCACTTGATAGACTGATTGCTGCTTGATCTCTTCATGCGGCAGCTTGATAGGCAGGGAATTTTTCAATATCAAATAGTTCATCCTCGTTGCCTACTAACATCGCATATGGCTGATCTATCTTTGCAAGTTGTTTTTTAGGTGCAGACGGGGTCAAGGCAAGTAATAAATTGACGGTGATGGCTGTCAATAAAAGTGGATCCTGCTCGACTGCCCATGCTGAATAATGAAAACGTACGGCTTCAGAATACCCCATCAGCTTTCCTTTTGTCATGGCAGACAGAACGAATTTTCCATACTTGAACGGTCGTAAAAGGAATTTAATCTGGCCTTTGCAGTGTCTGATTGATAGCCGAATTCAGGTGCAATAAAAAAGTAGCCATCAACTTCTCTTTTTTTGGACCAAGATAGGTCACTCAATAAAAAAAAACAGTTATTCATGAATAAACAACTGTTTCTTTATTGCTACTCATATACTCCTTTTTAGTTGCACGCCAATCCATTGTCTTTCTGATCCTAAACCATTCATTAATAGACAGATAACGACTGAGTGTTCATCTCGCGAACTGGGCAAGTTCGTCTTCTTGGCAGAGAGCGGTTAAGGCTGCAAGCTTAGGATTTTTTGAATCGTATGCATGACCCCGCTCTCTTCATTTGAGAGCGTAATAAAATGCGCAGCATCTTTTACCTCTTGGACGGCATTTCTTACAGCAAAGCTGTATTGAGCGGATTCCATCAGTTCTAGATCATTACGTCCATCACCAAATACCATCGTTTCCTCTTCTGTTACCCCCAAAATGTTCTGCAGCTGCTTCACGGTGGTTCCTTTATGAACACCAATATTGGAAATGTCAATCCACGTATCTTCTGAAGCGACAACATATACTTGTTCAAAGAATTCACTTAACATTTCTCTCGTCTGTACGCAATTTGCCTCAGGATCATGAACGGTGATTTTCACAAAGTCATCTTGTATGTCTGCAAAGTTTGAAACCTTGAGGACATTTGTATAAGAGCCCGTCACAAATCTCATTTCACTCTCAGATAAATGCTCATTGACCACTGCACCATCTTTCGTACATGCAATGATCGTCTGCACTTTACTTATCTCCTCCAGCTTATGGATGATCGATAAACCCAGATCATTTTTTATTAAAGATTCATAAACAAATTGTCCATTCTTTTTAATCCGCGTTGCGCTATCCCCTAAAATCCAAAAATCCTTTGCATGCTCACCAAACAATGCCTCCACTCGTTCACACTGCTTTCCCGTACAAGGAGCGAACGCTACATTTTTCTCTTCCATTAATGCTTTTATTTTCTGAAATAAAGCTTGATCAAATGATCCTTGGCGATTTAAAAAAGTGCCGTCTAAATCCGTAATAATTAATTTAATCATGTTCTTCCTCCAATTCCTTAGCTGAACAAACACTATGAAAATTGTATATGTGTAAATGCCAGAAAGTAAATAAGCCAGGAACATGTTGTTTTTCATCACACATAAAGGCACTTGTTACAGGTACGTCACAAGGCGTTTCATTAATCAACATATAAAAAAATAGACGAACGGTCATCGTTCGTCTTCTTCCCTCACTTCACTTCTTCATGCTCCTGAACCGCATGTCGTTTACTAGCGATAAAGAGTGCAACCGTCATGGCTAAGATAGTCAACGCCCACCAGAACGTCGATACAGCCTCCTTATGATCGATGATAATCAAACGAATAACGGCTGTGATGCCAATATAAATAAAATAGCGAAGTGGAAAATGAAAGTTTGATTTAAAGTACTTAATAATTAAGGCAATAAACTCAAAGTACATAAAGAAGATCAGCAGCTCTCCAAGCATTTCATAATAACTGTCTTCTTTGCTGAGCAAATTCTTGTAGACGAATTGGACAATATACCAAGTTTCACTAATTAAGAGGACGCTTAAAGCAATGGCCAGAAAGAATAGACAAATATTCAGAAGGCCTTGCAAGAGATCCGGTACCTTTTGGAAGTTGTTGAATCGTTTCATTAGATTGTCTCTCCATTCCATGTTATTCATTTGCTACCTATATTTTGATGTGCCAGAATCGCAGCACGATGTAGTAAACGCCGTTCTTTTCCATCCTTTCAAACTGCCCGTGCATGCGGGACATCATTCGTTTTATGCTTCGTTCACCAAGTCCAGTGCTTTCCTGGGTGTCATTTGTCTCGTTTATCGCATTGCTGATATGGATCTCAAAGATTTCTTGGTCGGATAGAAACGTGAGATTGATATCTTTTTTCGGGTCAGCGTATTTCAGTATGTTCGACATCAGATTATCAAACACTCGGCCAAGCTCCTCGACATTCACATTGATATAGCTGTCTGGCAGCTCTCCTAAAAGATGAACCTTAAATGTCTCTTGCTGCAAAATCGCCACCTGATCTGATAAGAGATCGTAAATGACCTCTTTGACTGCAACTGTCTCAAGCTCAGGTTCATGTTCTTTATCAAGTAGAAAATAGGCGAACAGATTATCAGATAGATTTTTCAATTGCAGTGCTTTTTCATAAGCACTTGCTATATATTGATCCTTACGGGTATCCGCTCCAGCCTCCTCTTTTTTCGCAAACTCCAAATTCATCATCAGCGATGTCAGCGGTGTCCTCATATCATGGGACATTTCGGTGACCAAGCTGCGGCTCTCTTCTTGCAGCTCATCAATGGCTTGAAGCTTGTCCAAAAAAGCTTTACGAAGATCCTCAATACTTTTGGCAATCATCGCTAATTCGTCATGCCCTTTCACCGTCATCTCATAGTCCAGCTCTCCGCCTTCAAGAATATGTATCTCTTGGTGAATCGTTTGCAGGTAGCGCAGACTTTTGCGAATCCCGAGAAGAACCATGAGGAGAAAAATAAGCGTTGCTCCGAGCAGCTCGAGTGTAAAGGCTAGATCGTGGTAGCGAGATGAATAGAACCCGTCCACCATGACGCGGCCTTTACCGTCGCTAAACTGAACCGGATACGAATGTTGCTCAGCGTACTGAGTCATCCTTTCTTTTCCGTACACCGATTCATCCGCAGCCGAATAGATGGAGTCATATTGCAGCACCTCATCCTTGAAGATAGTCAAATTAATGTAATTCTCTTTTTTCACCCACTCGCCAAACGCTTTTCGATCCGTTGAAGACAGCTCATTCTCAGACACATAGCGGCTGAATTTTTGAATGTACTTGGCTGACTCCTGATCGTAATACTCGTCTGAACTCAAATATCCATCGATCAAATCATTGGTGATCTTTTGCAGCGTCAAAAAGACAATACCACTCACAATTGCAGCCGCCAAAATCAGCAGTGCAAGCTTTTTGGCCAGTGTATATTTACGATGTGGATGTGCCAAATCGATATCCTCTTCCCCATTCAGTTTTGATATATACAGGACGCGCAGGATCATCCTCAATTTTGGCACGCAGCTTTCGAATATGCACCATCACCGTATTGTTGGAACAATAGAAATAAGGCTGTCCCCACACGCTTTCATAAATATTTTGGGCTGAAAAGATTTTGTTTCGCCTGCTCATAAGCAGTTTTAACATCCGATATTCTAGATCAGACAGCTTAATTTGCTGGTTTTCTTTCCATACTTCATTAAATTCTTCACTTACCTTCAGTTTGCCCCCAACAAGAAAGGTCTCTTCCTGTTCCTTCTTTTCCTGATAGACAGTATACCTGCGTAATTGTGCAATCACTCTAGCATGAAGCTCCTCTTGTGAAAAAGGTTTTGTCATATAATCATCCCCGCCGGCAAGTAAGCCTTCGGTTTTATCGAATGTACTTGATTTGGCTGTTAGAAATAGAATCGGAACATTAGAAGAGGCTCTTATCTGCTGGCACGTTTCGATGCCTGAGAGCCCCGGCATCATCACATCCAAAATCACCAAATCGAGCGAATCGTCCACAAACTTCAATGCTTGCTCGCCATTCATCGCTCTTAGCACCTCATATCCTGCACGTGAAAGGGATTCCTGCAGAAGGTCACCAATATCCTGATCATCTTCTACGACTAATATTCGATGGGTCATGTCTCTCACCTCATGTAATGTGTTGCTCTTTCTTTTATGTCTTTACTATATATCATCTAGCTATGTGAAAAGATACAGCATAAACCTTAACAGTTTATGAATTTGGCCATCTGCCATCAATTTGTCACATTTATTTTCAAAAAATTGGATCTTCATAAATTGTTAAGAATTGGGCCGTATATTGATTCATTGTAAGGATCGATGAATTGATCCGAATCACATTATCATAACAAGAAAAGGAGCATGGATATGAATGCAAACAAAGTAGCACACGGACAACCGATGAGTCTGCGGGAACGGGTTCATTTCTTGGACATTGTACGAGGGTTCGCCTTAATGGGGATTATTCTAGTCAATTACTTTTTGATCGTGGATTCGGCCAAGGGATTTGACATGCAGTCAAATGATGTCTTTCACAATGTGGTGAATTGGTTTGCCTCAGGGAAATTCATTACGTTGTTCTCCTTCCTATTCGGCGTTGGTTTTATGATTTTTATGGATCGAGCTGCTCAGAAGGTGGATAGTCCCAACAAACTGTTTGCCCGCAGATTAACCATTCTCTTAGGATTTGGCCTTCTGCATTTAACTTTTGTTTGGATTGGTGACATTTTGGCCTATTATGCAGTCGCTGGCTTTTTATTGCTTTTCTTTTACAAACGCACAGCCAAAACCATCCTATACTGGCTCATCACACTTTTTGTGATTCAATTGCTCACACCTATTTTCACGATGCTGCTCAATACCGTCAGTTCAGGATCATCAGGCAAGCCGGACTTTGCTGATTTTGAATTAATCAGCCACAACAGTCTGACTTATTTAGCATCTATTGGTGATCGGTGGACAGATATGGTGACAATGGCTTCAAGTTCTTTTTCCACCGTCTATTCTATGTTTTTCATGTTTTTACTTGGTGTGTATTTTGTGAAAATGGAGTTTTTCAAAAACATGGAGGCGAAAAAAACGATTTGGAATCGCATTTGGATCATTTTTGCCATCGCTTTTCTCATCACCCAAGGCAGTACGATCATAGCAGCGGTCAATCCTTTTGAAAATACACTGTGGGTGAACATTGCCTCTGCCCTTGAACAAAACGGCGGATTAACAGGCAGTATGTTCTATATGAGTACACTTGCGATGCTGTTTTTTCACGTCCCTCAGCTGCGAGGTGCTTTGATGGTCTTTACCAAAGTCGGACGCATGTCACTGACCTGTTATTTGCTACACTCGATCATTGGCACAATGCTATTTCTGAAATACGGAGCCGGACTTGCCGATCATCTTCAGCCTGCTGGCACGTTCATGATTGGACTCGGGGTTTATGTCTTCCTCGTGCTCTTTAGTACATTATGGTTAAAGCGGTTTAAGTATGGACCGATGGAATTTATTTGGCGGCAGCTGACATATGGGAAGGTTGATGATCAACCGAAAACAAACACAATGGATGTGGCGAAGTAACTGACATCATAGTAGTTAAATAGAGTGAGAAAAAGGCGAACTTTAGTGGTTCGCCTTTTTATGTAGTATATTAATTTTTTTTGGTTCAATACTTGTCAATCACTTCTCGTAATTGATTCAAATAACTTTCTTTCAATTCCTCTGGGTATTCAATTTTCACATGTTTCCCAAATGACATCAAATAGTGAGTCATATACGATAATTCTTCTTGGTTGTATCCACCCATAATATAAGGAATCTGATCAATGATCTCCAATCTCATATTTGGGTAATGATGCTTCAAAAACTTTTCTTTTCCTTGTTCCGTTAATCGACATTTAAATGAGATATCATGATAAGTTTTTTCGTACTCGAGTTGCATTGCTTTTAATTCTTCCTTCGTATAGGTGCCTCTGCCTTCTTCTTCAATGATCAAGTCCTTCATAAAGTCACATCTATAGATGCCCCACTTTTTATTTTGAACATCATATGCTTTGGTGAACCAAATCCCATTTCGATAAAATAACTCAAGAAATTGCAGCCTGATCCATTTATTTTCATATTGAGTGTACGTCATCTTCACGATTTGATCTTTCATCATCGCCTGTAAAATCAATTCCAAATGATTTTGTTCACTAACTGGAGCGACATTATAGTAATGAATCACATCCAAAGTCTCCGTAATCATTTGTTTTCTCTCATCAGACATTGTGGCAAACAACTTTTGCCGAATTTGTGAGTAAGATTTTTTAAATGGTGTTGCTGACACCAGGTCAAGAGCTTTAAGAGCGAAAAAAATAGCTTGGACTTCTTCTATATTGAAATAAATAGGAACCAATGGAGATTGATTCACGAGTCGATATCCTCCGTGTCTGCCAGATTCAACGTAAAAAGCTAAGCCCATTGACTCTAGCTCTTCTATATCTCTTAAAGCCGTCCTTTTAGAAATGCCAAATTCGGATTGTAAGTCCTTTAACTGAAAAGAGTGTTTATCGCTTAAAAAAATAAGTTCTTGGTTTAATCGTTCTGATTTTTTCATTTGTTTTCCCTCTTAAAAAGGTGCCTTCTTTTGTCACCTTTATCATTTATACTCAGCTTATCAAAAGAAAAGGAGCATGTACATGCAAACATTAATCATTAACGCGCACCCAGATTTCACTCATCGAGAAAGTTATTCAAACAAACTGCAAACACTATTTTTAACACAATTTAAAGAAAGGTTTCCTCATGAGGAACCAACCATTTTACATTTATATGGAACTGAAATTCCTCGTATCGAAAAAGAACAGCTGCTAGGGATTTGGGATAAGCAAGCATCCAAACAAGCATTAACGGCTGCCGAGGAAAAAATCGCCGCTGCTTCATCTGCTTTATTGGCTCAATTCAAAGCACATCATCGAATTGTGATCGTGTCACCTGTTCATAACTTCAATGTGACTTCACGAATGAAAGATTATATAGATAATATCTTTATTGCGAGAGAAACGTTCAAATATACAGAAAATGGTTCTGTTGGTCTGATGACTGACGATTATCGTGTACTTTTACTTCAAGCAAGCGGCTCAATTTTCACAAATAACGATCGATATACACCTCTGGAATTTTCACATCATTACCTAAAAGAAATATTTCAAAACTTGATGGGATTTCATCAATTTCATATTGTCCGAGCACAAGGAACAGCGATTTTAGAACAAGATGCGATCTTACAATCTGCATCTGATGATATGACGAAAACCTTAGAGGAGTTTTATGCACCTAATTAATTTCTATTTAATCAAAAAGACCCAAAACGAAAAATCGTGCTTTTTTTAATAAAAATCACCTTTTTCGTTTTAGGGTGCTATAAAATCTTTCAGTTGGTGTGCATCGGCGGGATCACAAGCACTGCGATTTCATTTCAATTACGACATACTTTATTTATCCCACATTCTCAACTGCTAGTAAGACTATTTTTTATAACCAAAGCTGCCGTTTCACTCGGATGGCTAAGAGGATAATGATGGCCGTATGGAACAACATCAACTTTACCAAGATGCGATGGAGGTGAATAGCCTCTGTCATACTCCCCCCAAATCATATGAAGATTATGCTTTGTTGCTTCATTGAAATCACCGTGATCGTTTTTCAATAGTAACTGGTTAAGCTGAACCGTCGTATTTAAAATTCTAGGAGAAGTAAAGCTGTTTCTGATTTTTTCAATATAACGTTCAGGGATGTTCTCCGTCCTTTTAAATAAACCATTACTTAATAAATAACGCTCTATCATATTAGGAGTTGCTAATTTTAATGACCATTTGTTCATCCATTGTGGAACATTTAGCGATTTAGCATTTTTTTTAGCAACAGGCAGCTGAAGTAAAGTGATTGAATATTTCTTATCTATGTACCCTTGTCCCAATGCTTTCAATAGAATAAACGCACCGAATGAATGGCCGATTAGATGTGCACCATGAGCCGCTTTCTCCAATAACTTTTTCACTACATTCAAATAGATATCTAGAAGATGTTTCTCTCGTTTAAATGGGGAACGTCCCAAACCTGGAAGATCCAAGATCCATACAGGTTGACCCGTTTTTTCATGAAGCTCTTGTGCTAAAGGAAATAAATCCTCTCCATCACTCAATAAACCATGTAATAAAATAAATGGTTTCCCCTCGCCTTGTAATTGGTAAACGGTATTGTTATCGCATAATGTTCGTTCAAATACATGATGGTGCTCACCATGTTGATCCATCATGCGATAATCCAGATCAGCTACTACAGCAGGGAAAAAGTGCATGACACTCGTCTTCTTAAACCAATCTTCCCCCATCATTTTTTTCACTGAAGCATTTGAAAATGTTCGTTTTGTCATAAAATTGAGTCCATCAGAAGGAATGTTTGTTATTTTACTTACTCCACTTTTCATCATTGCTTTCATAAACGGCATTGGGACAGAGATTTTTGGTGCCCTCATATTCATACTTTCCGACATCACACTTAATAATTCAGCAATGTTCTGATCATGCTCTTTGTCTTCAACAAGTGTATATGTTTGAATAGCCGGCTGCTCCATCCTGAAAACCTGCACAATAAACTTCGCAAACTCATCGTTTGAAATCAGTGGCAGCCTATATCCTTTACCTCCAGGAATCACTGGCATAAGCCCTCTTCGCATACTTGTTACAAGCAAACCTAATCCTGCTATCTGTTCTGTACTCCCTGTTTTACTACTGCCGACCACAGTTGGCGGATTAATGACAGACAGCGGATAACCGACAGCTGATGCTTGTTGACGGATATAAAGATCTGCTAAAAATTTTGTTCTCTCGTAAGGATTCTTTATTTTCAGGTAATCATTTCCTTCTTTAAACACATCAATTGCAATCTTGCTATTTTCATCATCAAAGGGACTCATATAACCGACAACATGAATAAAATGCTGCAAGCCCTTCAATTGATGAATATTTTTAGCTAATTCACCAATATATTTGGCGCCATTTAAAAAGACAGAAGCTGCCTCTTTACTGGTCGCTTGAATATCCATGGGGCCTCCTGCATGAATCATCACATCCGTTTTCATTACCCTCTCCTTATCCTCAGCACTTAGACCTAACTCTATTTTCGTCAAATCACCTTCAATAAAGTGCATCACTGATTCTTTTAAAATACCTCTTTCTTGAAAAATGCGTGTCGCTTTACTTTTCGACCTCACTAAAAGAAGAATGTTCACATCCTCTTTCACTAGTTCTTCAACTAATTGCTTTCCAATAAAGCCTGTTCCACCTGTTAAAAATACTGTTTTCATATAAAATCTCCTTTTTAGTAGTACTATTCAGTACTAATTTGATGTAAAAAAAATGCTTCTTTATCGAAGCAAGTTAAATAAATGATCTGCTGTTTTTGTGATGACCGTGGCATTCTTCAATGTTTCTGAAATAAATAACGCTCCTTCAAGATTTGTAATAAAAAGTGATGCCACCTCATCAATCTGAATCGTATCCCTGAATTCCCCGTTCTCTACACCTTGTTTCAGTAATAGAGAAACTTTCTTTTGTAATCCAGTGAAAAAAAGACCTATTTTTTCTTTTATTTGCGTGGCCTGTGCAGGACTTTGAATATAAAGAGTAATAAATGGACAGCCGCCCTTATACTCTCTCGACTGAACGCCTTGTGATAATTGCTTTAAAAACATTTGGATACGATCTTCAACTGAAAATTGGGTCTGAGAAATTACGTCGTCTATTGAAGCTTGATACATGTCAATCCAATAATCAACGACCCCTTCTAATAATTCCTCCTTATTAGAAAAGTGATAATACACATTAGACTTTGACACTTTGCTTACACGAACTAATTCGTCCATACTTGTATAAGCAAACCCTTTTTCCAAAAATAATGTTGCAGCTACTTCAAGTACACGTTTTTGATTCATTAATTTTACCTTTGTCATAATTAGAACTATACAGTACTAATTTGAATGTTGCAAGTATTTATGTTCGTTTAGAAAAAAGTTAATTCCACAGAAAAATATGATGGCTTTAATGATGGTGATGTTGGAGGGGTGGACCTGGCTTCACGAATTAAATACATCTGTCGTTTCATCATGAATGTGAGTAAGAGCCACCTTTGTTGAGGATGATGAACACTGTATACTTCTCCACATTCACATAAAAAAACACAACGCCATGAAGGCTTAATTAACAAGTGGTATCACTCGAAATTAAATGCCTTCAAAAAGCGTTGTGTATCAATGTTTTTTATTAACCAATAGAACCTTCCATCTCGAATTTAATCAAGCGGTTCATTTCAACGGCGTATTCCATTGGCAGTTCTTTTGTGAATGGCTCGATGAAGCCCATGACGATCATTTCTGTTGCTTCTTCTTCAGAAATTCCGCGGCTCATCAAGTAGAATAGCTGCTCTTCTGATACTTTTGATACTTTTGCTTCGTGCTCTAATGAAATGTTGTCGTTTAAGATTTCATTGTAAGGGATCGTATCAGATGTTGATTTGTTATCCATGATGAGTGTATCACACTCGATGTTTGAGCGTGCACCCTCTGCTTTGCGTCCGAAGTGAACGATTCCGCGGTATGTTACTTTACCGCCTTGTTTGGAAATCGATTTCGATACGATTGTTGAAGATGTGTTTGGTGCAAGGTGAATCATCTTCGCACCTGCATCTTGGTGCTGACCTTTACCTGCTAGGGCAATACTTAATGTCATACCACGAGCGCCTTCACCTTTTAGGATGACCGCTGGGTATTTCATTGTCAGCTTAGAACCGATGTTTCCATCAATCCATTCCATTGTTGCATTCTCTTCACATACTGTACGTTTTGTCACAAGGTTGAAGACGTTGTTTGCCCAGTTTTGAATCGTTGTATAACGGCAGTAGCCGCCTTTTTTGACGATGATTTCAACAACCGCACTGTGAAGTGAGTTTGTTGTGTAAACTGGAGCTGTACAGCCTTCTACGTAATGCACATGTGCGCCTTCGTCAACGATGATCAGTGTACGTTCGAACTGACCCATGTTTTCAGAGTTGATACGGAAGTATGCTTGAAGTGGAGTATCTACTTTTACGCCTTTTGGTACGTAGATAAATGAACCACCAGACCATACAGCCGAGTTAAGCGCAGCAAATTTGTTGTCAGTCGGAGGAATGACTTTTGCCCAGTGCTCACGGAAGATGTCTTCGTTCTCTTTTAATGCGCTGTCTGTATCTTTAAACACAATTCCTAGATCTTCAAGGTCTTGCTTCATGTTGTGATACACAACTTCAGATTCATACTGAGCAGATACACCAGCTAAATATTTTTGCTCTGCTTCTGGGATACCAAGCTTATCAAAGGTTTGTTTGATTTCTTCTGGTACTTCATCCCAAGAACGCTCAGAGCGCTCTGATGGCTTTACGTAGTACGTAATTTCATCAAAGTTTAATGCATTTAAATCTCCGCCCCATTGTGGCATCGGCATGTTGTAAAAGTGCTCAAGAGATTTCAAACGGAAGTCGAGCATCCACTGAGGCTCTTCTTTCATACGAGAAATTTCTTCAACGATCTCTTTTGTCAGTCCGCGCTCTGAACGGAAAATGGAAACGTCTTTATCAGAAAAGCCGTATTTATATTCACCAACATCTGGCATTTTTTTAGCCATCCATTTTCACTCCAATCTTATGATTTGCCGTTATCTTCGGCAGATGCGCCTTTTTCAAGCGCCTTCCAGGATAATGTTGCACATTTGATGCGGGCAGGGAATTTTGCCACTCCCTGCAGCGCCTCAATGTCACCAAGATCAATGGAATCGTCGTATTCTTTTCCTAGCATCATATCGGAGAAAATCTGAGACATTTTCAAAGCTGTTTCAATATCTTTCCCTTTAATCGCCTGCGTCATCATAGAGGCAGATGCCATCGAAATCGAGCATCCTTCTCCTTCAAATTTCGCATCCGTGACTTTTTCGTCTTCGATTTTCATCGTAAGACGAATGCGGTCACCACACGTTGGGTTGTTCATATCGACGACAATGCTGTCGTTTAGTACACCTTTGTTTCTCGGATTTTTATAATGATCCATAATCACTTGTCTGTACAGTGTATCTAAGTTTACATTAAAAGACATTCGTAAAATACTCCTTTGTCTTACGGAGCGCTGCAATGAGTAGATCAATCTCTTCTTCTGTATTATACAGATAAAAGCTTGCTCTTGCAGTCGCTGATACACCAAGCCATTTCATGAGCGGCTGTGCACAGTGGTGTCCAGCACGAATGGCGACACCTTCCGTATCCAGAACAGTTGACGCATCATGCGGATGGACGTCGTCTAAGTTAAACGTCACAAGCCCAGCTCGGTGCTGCGGTCCATAAACAGTCGCACCGTCAAGCTCTTTAAAGCGCTCAAGCGCGTAAGTCGCAAGCTGATGCTCGTAACGGCTGACTTCCTCCATACCAATGTCATTTAAGAAGTCAATTGCTTTTCCTAGTCCAACTGCTCCAGCAATAATCGGTGTTCCCGCTTCAAATTTCCACGGCAGCTCTTTCCATGTAGAATCATATAGATCCACAAAGTCGATCATTTCACCGCCAAACTCAGCAGGCTCCATATTATTCAAAAGGTCCTTCTTCCCGTAAAGCACACCGATGCCAGTCGGTCCACACATTTTATGCCCAGAGAATGCGAAAAAGTCACAATCTAGATCCTGAACATCAATTTGCATGTGCGGGGTGCTTTGCGCACCGTCGACGACAATGATTGCCCCATGATCGTGGGCAATTTTGGCGATCTCTTTAATCGGGTTGATGGTTCCTAATACGTTTGAGACATGTGTGACTGCGACAATTTTCGTTTGATGTGTGATCGTTTGCTTCACATCTTCAAGCGATAGCGTGCCGTCTTCCTGTAACGGAATGTATTTCAATGTGGCGCCAGTTGCTTTTGCTGCTTGCTGCCAAGGGATGATATTCGCATGATGCTCCATATGCGTAATGACAATCTCATCGCCTTCTTTGAGGTTGGCTCTAGCATAGCTGATCGCCACTGTGTTTAGTGCAGTTGTTGTACCTCTAGTAAAAATAATCTCCTGGACAGATGAAGCACGGATGAATGCACGAACTTTCTCTCTCGCACCCTCGTATGCGTCCGTTGCTCTTGTGCCAAGGGTATGAACACCCCGGTGGACGTTCGAGTTGTAAGACCGGTAATACTCATTCATTGCATCAATGACCACTCTTGGTTTTTGAGAAGTCGCTGCACTGTCCAAATACACCAAATCATGTCCGTTCACTTGCTGATGAAGGATTGGAAATTGCTCACGAACGTCTTTGATATTCATTATTTTACTTTCCTTTCAATCACAGAAATCAGCTGCTTTTTAACTCCTTCAATCGGCAGTTCTTTCACAACTGGATTTAAGAAGCCATAAATCACAAGTCTTTCTGCATCTTCTTTGGAAATCCCGCGGCTCATGAGGTAGTACAATTGAATTGGATCAACACGTCCAACAGAAGCGGCGTGCCCTGCTGTCACATCATCTTCATCAATTAAAAGAATTGGGTTTGCGTCACCGCGTGCTTTCTCACTCAGCATGAGGACACGTGATTCCTGCTCTGCATTTGACTTTGTTGCGCCATGCTCGATTTTACCAATTCCGTTAAAGATAGAGGATGCTTGATCCTTCATCACACCATGCTTCAAGATATACCCTTCAGAGTTTTTACCGAAGTGGATGATGCTTGTTGTGAAGTTTTCTGTTTGGTTTCCTCGGCCGACAACAACTGATTTCGTATCACCGAATGTACCGTCGCCCATCAGTTTTGTGATGTTTTCAGATACGACGTCTCCATCATTCATCAGGCCAAGCGCCCATTCGATTTTACTGTCACGGCCATTTGCCATACCGCGTCTGTTTACATATACTGTGACTCCTTCTGCAAGGTTATCTACAGCACCGTATGTGACGCGGGCGTTAGCGCCTGTGAACACTTCAGAAACGATATTGAAGATCGCTTCTTCCGGTTTTGCTGTACTGATGTAGTTTTCTACATATGTCACAGCACTATGATCGTCTGCTACGACGATGACATGGTTGAACAAAGTCGTTTCATCATTTTCATGAAGATAAACAGCTTGAATTGGTGCTTCAAGCTCTACGTTTTTCGGTACATAGAGGAAAGCTCCGCCATTCACTAAAGCAGCATGTAAAGCTGTTAGTTTATGCTCATCCACTTTCACTGCATCTGTCATGAAGTATTGTTTCACTAAATCTCCATGCTCACGAATCGCTGTATGAAGATCAGTGAAGATCACACCTTTGTCTTTCGCTTCAGCTGAAAGAGACAAATAGGCCGGCGTTTGATCACGCTGAATGTAAACTGTCTTATCTGTGTCCTCTAAATCAATCAGAGATTTCACTTCTTCTGGAAGCTCTTCTAATGATCCAAATGGCGCACTTTCGACTGTATGCTGTTTGAAATTCGTTAAATTCCATTTTGAAATATTCGTTTTGTCAGGCTTTGGCATTGGGAGGTCTTCTGCTTTTTCAAGAGCCTGTAAGCGAAGGGAGCTCATCCATGCCGGTTCCTGATGCTTCTCGGAGAAGCTTTTGACATAATCTTGATCTACTGATAATTTCGTTTCTAATGTCATCAATAATCCTCCTAACGCTTACGCTTCTTGACCAACAGTTTCGTCTTCAATTCCTAACTCTTTTTTAATCCAGTCATAGCCTTCTGCTTCTAGACGCTGCGCGAGTTCTGGTCCGCCAGATTTCACGATACGACCTTGCATCATGACATGAACGTGATCTGGTGTGATGTAGTTCAGCAGACGCTGATAGTGAGTGATCATTAAGCAGCCGAAGCTTTCGCCGCGCATTTTGTTAATTCCTTTAGAAACAACTTTCAAGGCATCGATATCAAGACCAGAATCGATTTCGTCAAGGATGGCGATCTTTGGTTCAATCATCATTAATTGAAGAATTTCGTTGCGTTTTTTCTCCCCGCCTGAGAAACCTTCGTTTAGGTAGCGCTGTGCCATATCTGGGTCCATTTCAAGGAACTCCATGTTTTCGTCCATTTTGCGGATGAATTTCATAAGAGAGATTTCATCGCCTTCTTCTCTGCGTGCGTTAATTGCAGAACGAAGGAAGTCAGCATTTGTAACACCGCTGATTTCAGATGGGTATTGCATCGCAAGGAAAAGACCAGCTTGAGCGCGCTCATCTACTTCCATTTCAAGGACATCTTCGCCATCAAGCAAGATGCTGCCTTTTGTTACTTCATATTTTGGGTGACCCATAATGGCAGCAGATAAAGTAGATTTACCTGTTCCGTTTGGTCCCATTACTGCGTGGAATTCTCCACCTTTTATCTCGAGGTTTACACCCTTTAAGATTTCTTTCCCTTCAATCTCAACGTGCAAGTCCTTAATTGTTAATGTCGAAGCAGTCATATATCGATACCTCCAAAATAATCATTATTCTCAATTTATTCTCATTCTAATTTTATAACAAATTAAAACTGAATACAACACATTCACGATAAGCGTGAGAGGATGCTCTCAAAATTCTAACAAAAAAAGCAGGTAGATAAAAGGATTTATGTCGAAAAGACTGTTTTCATAAAGAAAGGGCGGGAAACTGTTCTCCCCGCCCCTCAGCTATTATTAGCCTCGTATATTCATTTTTGCGAGCTGTCTTTTCTCATCTCGATAGGACTGCTCTCGTTTATATTCCACTTTCATCCTTAAGTCATGGTCTCTTTCGTACTCTGCATAGCTCATGCCATGAGCTTGATGCATGGCCTTTTCCATCTCGGCGGTATAATCCAATCCCAGTGTACTATGGTCCGAACAAATAATAAACCATTCCCTTCCTTGAGTGTAGCTTTATTGTAGCAAACGTATGCGGCTTCACTCAAAAGGGATATGACACCTTATGCTGGCATATTTTCTCACACAATCGGATGAGAAGCGTTCAACTCCCTGAGATGGAAAAATACCGTGTTTTGCTTCCCTTAATGCGTCTGTCCTCCAAATTCATCAATACATTGCTGAACGACAGTGATTCCTTGGCTTAGTGCTGCCCCGCCGCCAAAAGCTGCCGCCACGCTGACAACCTCCAGCAAATTCTCTTCTGTCGCCCCTTGATCGAGCGCTCCTTTTGTATGATAAATCATGCAGTATTCATCCTGCGCATGAATACTGATACCGAGGGCAATCATTTGTTTTTCCTTTTGCGTTAATGAATCGCTTTGGAAGCACTGCTCCGTAAATTCATTGAATTTCTTTCCAAACACCGGCATTTTCTTCTGGAATTCACCCATTGCGGTTTTATAATCAGTCAGTGATTGCTGCATGGATCCGCTCATATGCTGTTCATTCATCTTGATTCCATCCCTTCAGGTCTTTTGTACGTTTTTATTATGAGCGAGATTTGAAAAAATACACAAAAAACCTCGCTTTGGTAGAAGCGAGGTTGAAATGTTGTTACTCAGATACAGGCAATACTGCACCGTCATATTTTTTGTCGATGAATTCTTTGATTTTATCAGAGTGAAGAACTTCCATTAATGCCTTGATCTTATCTGATTTTTCGTCACCTTTGCGAACCGCAACGATGTTTGCATATGGGTTGTTCTTTGTTTGCTCAAGTTCGATTGAATCTTTTTTCGGATTCAATTTATTTTGGATCGCATAGTTGACGTTGATAAATACAGCATCGCCTTCACTGTTTTCATAAGCTTTCGCAGTTAATTCAGGCGCGATTTTTTTGAATTTTAGATTCTTTGGGTTTTCTTTAATGTTCTTTACTGTTGCGTTAATTGTATCAACCTTTGGATCAAGCTTGATGACACCAGCATTTTGCAGCAGGGCAAGCATACGGCCTTGCTCAGCTACGTTGTTTGTCATGATGATTGTGCCGCCGTTTGGAATATCTTTTACGGATTTGTATTTCTTAGAGTAGATACCGAAAGGCTCAAGGTGAACCGCACCAGCACTCACTAGGTTATAATCTTTGTTTGATTTATTTTCTTCGTTTAAGTAAGGGATATGTTGGAAAAAGTTCGCATCCACTTCTTTTTCAGCTAACGCTTTGTTGTACATTTTATAATCGCTAAGCACTTTCACTTTTAAATCGTAGCCTTTTTCTTTTAGAAGTGGTTTTGCTTCTTCAAGAATTTCGGCATGCGGCGTTTTTGAAGCGGCAACCGTAATGGTTTTGCTTTCACTTGCGTTATTAGATGAACCGCACGCAGCTAAAATACCTGCAAATGCTAGAAATAGTGCACTTAAAATCAATTTCTTCATCAATAAATCCTCCCTTAACGTTTATCAATTTTATTTGTAATCAAATCACCGATTATTTGAATAATAAAGACGATGATCAGAATAAACACAGTAGCTACAAGTGTGACATCTGTATTACCAGATTGGTATCCTTCCACATAGGCGAGGTCACCAAGTCCGCCTGCTCCAATTGCACCTGCAATCGCAGTAGAGCCAATTAGAGCAATCGCTGTTACGGTAATACCTGAAATAAGGGCTGGCAATGATTCTGGCAGCAATACTTTGAAAATGATTGTCGACGTTTTTGCTCCCATTGATCGTGCTGCTTCAATGACTCCTTTATCTACCTCACGCAGTGCAATTTCGACAAGACGTGCATAGAATGGAGCTGACCCTATGACAAGGGCAGGGAGTGCTGCATTTGGGCCAAGAATCGTGCCCATAATGAGTTTTGTAAATCCTAATAATAGAATGATTAGAATGATAAAAGGAATCGATCTGAAAATATTGACGACTGCCCCAATGACGGTGTTAATCGGTTTATTTTCCCAAAGACCGCCTTTACTCGTTAGAAAGAGTAATAGTCCAAGGATAATACCAATGGCAAAGGCAAATGCCAATGAAATCAGTGTCATATACACCGTTTCACCTGTTGCACTCCAGATGACGTCTAAATCAACGTTCGGAAACCATTTCTCAAACATGTGTCATCACCTCGATTTCAACCTGTTTGCTTTGGATATAGGCGATGGCTTTTTCTACCTCAGTCTCTTCTCCATTAATGTGGATAAAGAGTGTTCCAAACGCGCCTTCCTGCGTTTGAGAAATCTTCCCTTGAAGGATATTCACATCGACATTGAAGGATCGAATGATTTCAGTGATCAGCGGCTGCTCGGCAGAGTCTCCAATAAAGGACAACCGTACGACCTGACCTTCTTTTACTCGTTCTAAGACGTGCTCGATTGTTTCTTTCGCTTCCTCTGGTTCTGCAAGCTGTTTCACAAATCGTTTCGTCATTTCTTCCTTCGGTTGTCTGAAGACGCGTAATACTTCGCCTTCTTCGACAATGCGTCCATTTTCCATGACCGCGACGCGATGACAAATTTTGCGAATGACGTGCATTTCATGTGTAATGAGCACAATCGTGAGCCCTAACCTTTTATTGATATCCGCCAAAAGTTCAAGGATCGAATCGGTCGTTTGCGGATCTAGCGCAGATGTCGCCTCGTCACATAGAAGAACCTTTGGATCATTCGCTAATGCTCTCGCAATGCCTACACGCTGTTTTTGCCCGCCGCTCAGCTGAGACGGGTATGCATTTTCTTTTCCTTCTAAACCGACCAATTTAATCAGTTCATTCGCACGCTCTCTCCGTTTCGATGTCGGTACACCTGCGATCTCAAGCGGGAACATAATGTTTTGTCTCACCGTTCTTGACCAAAGCAAGTTAAAGTGCTGGAAGATCATGCTGATTTCTTGTCTTGCTTTCCGAAGTTTCGCATTTGATACTTCATTGATCCGGTTGCCTGCCACTTCAACAATTCCTTCTGTTGGCAGCTCCAGACCGTTTAATAGGCGAATAAGCGAGCTTTTCCCTGCACCGCTATACCCGATAATTCCGAATATTTCACCTTTATCAATATCCAAGTTGACGTCTTTCACGGCATCAACATTTCCGCTTTTTGAATGGTACGTTTTTGATACATTCTGTAAATGGATCACAGTCTGATCACCTGCTTTCTTGCTGAATCTATAGGTTTCCATCACATACGTTATTTATTCTTCTTTCTGTCATGACTCTAGCCTGGCGCCAGGTCAGTAAAAAAGACCTAACTGCAACGCAAGCAGAAAGGCCTTTTATGTCAATTACGCCTTTCTCTCATCTTTCAAAGCGCTGCGGCTTTGAGTGAATTGGCACCAATTTCAGCTATGCTGACGGTTGCCGGGTTTCATAGGGCACGTCCCTCCACCTCTCTTAATAAGAGAAAATATGTTGTTTTATGTGATGTTCATGTTTTTACTAACGTAGAATATCATGCTACCCGAGATATGTCAACGCTGTAAATCGCTAATTTCCAAGTAAACAACTACGTTATCATTTTTCGAAAAAAACCGTTCGTCAGCCAAAGCACTGCCTCTAGTCTAAGGAGCGCACGGAATGACCCTTTCACTTTGACTTGTCCTCTGCTGATTAACTGCTGTAAGGACATATCTCCATCTAATAATTGAAGAATTTCTTTCCTCTCACCATAAAAGATGAGATCCGATAACTCAATTGCAGGTAGTTTCTTCACTTCACCACGTTCATCCACAATCAATGTACAAGAGTCAGTTTCCGCCTCAAATGTAATCTTCAAGGATGATGATGAGAGCAGCGGCTTTAATAATAAA
The DNA here is from genome assembly GCF_038593285.1 of Bacillus sp. FSL R5-0712. Lineage (NCBI taxonomy): Bacteria > Bacillati > Bacillota > Bacilli > Caryophanales > Bacillaceae > Bacillus > Bacillus sp. FSL R5-0712. The sequence continues at coordinate 3,059,885 of NZ_CP151981.1, forward strand.
CGCTGCCCTGTGTTACCATGGGCTTTCACATTTTCCACATGTATAACCTCCCTGTCATTTGGTTATACATAACATTTCTCTACAAACATCGGCTTGTCCTTTATAAATAACTCGACAAATTTTCAAATGAATTTCTTGAAATATGACAAAAAACCGCTTTATTTAGCGGTTTCAATCATTTCATGAAGATATGGAACTGAGTGAAAGGCATAGCCTTTTTGCACCAATTCACCTTTTTTAAACAGGAGAAAGCAAGGAACACTCTCAATTTCAAATGCTTTCGCAAAGCCTGGTGAATAGTTTAAATTGTTTTCGTAAAATGGTACATCCGGCTGCATGGCGTCTACAACTGCCAGCATTTTCTTTGCCAGCTGGCATGTTCCGCAAAACGGTGTATATAAGTATAAAAGAAATAAATCGTCCTCTATCTCCTTGAATTCGTGTTCTTCAATCTCTTTCATATACGTCCACCCTCATAAATATTTCGAATGAACATCAATGTTTGCAGCTAATAGGATAGATGCAATGTGGGCTGACGGTGAAGCGGCCACTTCGCGGTACGTTCTGTCGACAAAAAGATGAAGTGCTTCAGGGAATTCTTTTCGAAATTGCTTCCGCAGTTTGTCGCCTGCATCGTCACTGTCAGCTAATATGTAAACGTCTTTCCCCACTAAATCGTCCACAAGCTGATCCAACTTCGATGTACTGATCGTGCCATTGGTGCAAATGATGGTAACAGGTTCACTTATGACTTCTTTTAGCTTTTGTTTGTCTGTTTTACCTTCTACAATGATGACCTTTTCTATCTCGACATTCATCACGATCACCCGGCCCTTTTGACGTTGATTCACTTCTTCCTTAGATTACAATCTTTCATTCAGGTTGTAAAGATTGAGCGCCTCGTCATCAAAAAGACTGCAGCTTCTGTTCACTGCAGTCTCATCTGTGATTAGCACCAGCCATTTTCATCGTCACAGTCAACATATTTTTCTGTCCCATCGGTTAATGTATCCGTTAAACGATAAAAACGATTTTGATCATAGGAATATCCCGATTTCAGCTCATATTGGTTTTCACTAATCATCGTGCCAATCTCTTCATTTTGATGATAAAGCACCATGCCGCTTTCTTTGAATCGTCCAGTGACATGCTCTGTTATATCCACGTGTTCTTTTTGAAAAGACAAATTGGACACCCCCCATAAAGGTAGAGTGTCCAATTTCTCATGAATTAATCTTCTTTTGTCATTTCTTCGTATTGCTCAGCCGTCATTAAGTTCTCAATTTCAGAAGCATCAGCTGGTTCTACCACGATCATCCATGCTTTTTCGTATGGAGAGTCGTTGACGAATTCTGGGCTGTCATCCAGCTCATCGTTCACTTCAACGATTGTGCCATTGATCGGTGCATAAAGTTCAGAAACGGTTTTCACTGATTCTACACTTCCGAAAGGCTCGTCCGCTGTGATTTTGTCTCCTACTTCAGGAAGCTCAACGAACACGATATCGCCCAGCTCAGATTGAGCAAAATGCGTAATACCGATACGCACCTTATCTCCTTCTACTTTGACCCATTCATGTTCTTCTGAATAACGTAAATCTTTTGGTGTGCTCATTCAATACCCCTCCAGTCTTTTCTTACAATCTATATTGAAGATACCACAATCTGAATGAAAGTTACATCATTTCCAGACGCTTTTAAATGTATCTTCATTAAATCCTACCGTGACTCGTTTTCCGTCTGTTGTAATCGGACGCTTAATCAGCATTCCGTTAGACGCGAGTAATTCTAGCTGCTCGTCCTCTGACATTGCAGGAAGTTGATCTTTCAGCTGCAGCTCCCGGTATTTTTGTCCGCTTGTATTAAAGAATTTCTTCAGCTCTAAACCGCTTTTTTCGTAAAGGGCTTTTATTGTTTCTTTATCAGGCGTCTCTTCGACGATATGTATGCTGTTGATGTCTTTATTGTGTGCTTCCAGCCACTTTTTTGCTTTTCGGCATGTACCGCAAGATGGGTATTCGTAAAAATCTAAAGCCACCATTTTCACCTCCTGCAAATTGTGACAACATTTTATCACAAAATATTTTAAAAACCTAAATGTATGCTTACAAAAAGGTGCGGAGTAATATCCGCACCTTTCAGATTGTTGACAAAGGGCTAAAATGATCTTAATTTTAGCCCTTTGTCTTCTTTTCAGCGTGATAGAAAACCTTTGCAGTCTAGAAAGGACGAGCACCGGAGCGCAGAACTGACACCGAATGCGAGGGTTTGTCTGCACGCTGAAAGGTGCGGAGTGATATCCGCACCTTTTAAGCCATCCTTATACGATATATTTCTCTGCTTCAAAGATTCGTTTTGCCACTTCGCGCTTTTTGGCGATGACATTGATCGGCGTAAATCGTGTCAGCTTGCGAAGGGCTGACAGGCTCATGCGGAGTGAATCTCCTTCCTCCATCGCAATCAAGGATTCTTTTGCATGGGCTTCAATCTTTAAGAAAGCCTCCTGCGTGAAAATTTGTGTGTAAGCAAGCTTTTGTTCATTCTTTTCTGCCCCCGTTGCAGCGATTGCCTTTTCTGTACGCAGAATCGCTGATTCAGCAGCAAAAATTTCATTGACGATATCGGCTATGTTCACAAGAATTTCTTGCTCTTTGTCTAAGGCTTTCCCGTATTTCATGGCTGCCATACCAGCCACCATTAAGGCGATCTTTTTCGCATGGGCGAGCAAATATTTTTCTTGATCGAGCGGCTGATCGCCTGGCTCTTCCGGCATCATCATCATTAGCTCTTCCTGTAAGGTTTGCGCTTTTTGAAGCAGCGGAAGCTCTCCTTTCATCGCTTTCTTCAAGAATGTACCTGGTACAAGCAAACGGTTGATTTCGTTTGTCCCTTCAAAAATCCGGTTAATTCGTGAGTCGCGATAGGCTCTTTCGACCTCGTATTCTTGCATGAATCCATATCCGCCGTGAATCTGCACGCCTTCATCCACAATATAATCTAACGTTTCAGAGCCAAGCACTTTACAGAGAGAACATTCAATCGCATATTCCGCAATGGATTGGGCAATTTGTTTGCCGTCTTTTTGCTCTTCATCACTTAAGAGCCCCATCCGCTGTTCAAATAATCCAACCGTACGGTAAACAGCACTTTCCATCGCATAGAGCTTTGCTGACATATTGGCTGCTTTTTCACCAATTAAGCTGAATCGAGAAATTGGTGTTTTGAACTGCTTACGCTGGTTCGCATATTCTGCCGACAATTGAATGACGCGCTTTGATGCACCGATTGTGCCGACTGCCAGCTTATAGCGCCCAATATTCAAAATGTTAAACGCAATCACATGACCTCTGCCAGCTTCACCGAGCAAATTCTCCTTCGGTACTTGGGCATCTTCAAGAATCAATGTTCTTGTCGATGATCCTTTAATACCCATCTTTTTCTCTTCAGGCCCCGTTTTGACACCTGGAAAATCCTTTTCGACAATAAAAGCAGAGAAGTGTTCACCATCAATCTTCGCATACACAACAAAGACATCGGCAAATGCGGAGTTTGTGATCCACTGCTTTTCTCCATTGAGGACATAATGGGTACCTGCTTCATTCAGAACTGCCGTTGTTTTTGCTCCAAGAGCGTCAGAACCTGATCCCGGCTCAGTGAGTGCGTACGCCGCAATGGTTTCACCAGAGGCGAGTCCAGGCAGGTACGCTTCCTTTTGCGCTTGATTCCCGAAGAGCACAATCGGCAGAGAACCAATACCGACATGAGCACCATAGGAAAGTGAGAAACTTCCTGCTCTAGCGAATTTTTCAGTAATGATAGCTGAACTGATTTTATCTAATCCAAGCCCGCCGAATTCCTCAGGCACATCAGCTCCAAGCAGCCCAAGCTCACCAGCTTTTTTGAGAAGCCTGACCGAATGCTCGAACTCATGGTTTTCAATTTGATCAATATGCGGAACCACATCTTGTAAAATATAATCCTCTGTTGTTTTTCCAATCATTTGATGTTCATCAGAGAAATCCTCCGGTGTAAAAATATGCTCATAATTCGTCTCATCAATTAAAAAGCTTCCACCCTTTTTTACATCTTCCAATGCTTTCATCCTGATTTCCCCCTTTAGATCAATTCAAAAATGCCTGCTGCTCCCATGCCCCCGCCGATACACATTGTGACAATGCCAAATTGCTCGTTTCGCCGTTTCATTTCATGAATAAGTGACAGCGTTAGTTTCGTTCCTGTACAGCCGAGCGGATGTCCGAGCGCAATTGCCCCGCCATTGACATTCACCTTTTCCTCATCAATTCCTAAATGACGAATGACTTGAATTGCCTGCGAGGCAAACGCTTCGTTTAATTCAAACAGTCCAATATCCTTCAGCTCGAGTCCAGCGATTTTCAGCGCACGCGGAATGGCTTCAACCGGACCGATCCCCATCACTTCAGGCGGTACACCGCCAACAGCAAATGCTCTGAATTTAGCGAGCGGCTGAAGAGAAAGTGAGGATGCTTTCTCGCGGTCCATCATCATCACACACGCAGCCCCGTCACTTGTTTGAGACGAGTTCCCTGCGGTCACCGTGCCTTTTGTTGAGAAGGCTGGACGCAATGTGGAAAGAATCTCCTCCGTTGTGCCTGCTCTCACACCTTCATCCTGTGAGAACGTGAATTGATGCTCTTCTAATTGATATTGCTCACCTACCCGTCGCTCTGTTACATCAACAGGCACAATTTCATCTGAAAATTTCCCTTCTTGAAGTGCCTTTGCTGCCTTTTGATGACTCCTCACCGCAAAGGCGTCCTGATCTTGACGTGTGACCTGATACTTTTGCGCCACTTGCTCTGCCGTGTGCCCCATGCTCATGTAGTATTCAGGTGCTTGCTCTGCCAAGAGAGCATTTGGACGAATGGAATGCCCCATCATCGGCACCTGCGACATCGATTCGACTCCTCCGGCTAAAATCGTGTCTGCCTGCCCGAGCATAATACGTTCACCCGCATAAGCGATAGATTGAAGACCAGACGAGCAGTAACGGTTTATGGTGATGGCAGGTACCGTATAAGGCAATCCCGCTAATGCCCCAATATTCCGCGCCACATTTAACCCCTGCTCTGCTTCTGGCGTTGCACAGCCAATGATCAAATCATCTATTTGACCGTCGTATTCACCGGCACGCTTTAACGTTTCTTTTACACATAATGCGCCCATATCATCAGGCCGGACATGTTTTAACGATCCTTTTTTCGCCTTCCCTACTGGTGTTCTTGCGCCAGCGACAATGACTGCTTCTCTCATTTTGACTCCCCCTTAGTTACGTAAAGGTTTTCCTTTGACGAGCATGTGCTGCATACGTGCCTGTGATTTCACTTCTCCTACAAGACTTAAAAAGGCTTCTCTTTCAAGCTCTAATAAGTATTGCTCCTCTACCTCTGTTCCAAATGGCAGTTTCCCGCCGGAAATGACATGAGCTAATTTTTTTACAATGGTCATGTCATGTTCTGAAATGTATCCTGACAGTCTCATATTTTCAGCAGCCAAAATCATTGCTGCATAGCCTGTTTCTCCCATGACCGGCACCTTTTGCTTGAGCGGCGCACGATAACCGGCTTCATCAAGAGAGAGCACCAGTTGTTTTGCATCATAGATCAGGTGATCGCCGTTCATACTGATCCCGTCACTCACGCGGAGCATGTTCATATCCCGCGCATCCTCAGCTGAAGTCGATACTTTTGCCATTGCAATTGTTTCAAATGTTTTCAGCGTGGCATCCTGTATAGCCGTCTGCGACGGCTTCGCTGATCCTTGCAGGTGACGAAGATATAACTCTTTGTTTCCGCCGCCTCCTGGAATCAGTCCAACTCCCGCTTCCACAAGTCCCATGTAAGTTTCGCTGGACGCCTGAATAGCTGCTGCCGGCAGACAAACTTCTGTTCCGCCTCCTAATGTCATCCCAAATGGGGCGGCTACGACTGGGCGATTGCTATATTTCACCTTCATCATTGCCTGCTGGAAGCGTCTGATCACAAAGTCAATTTCAAAGAAATTGTCGTCCTGTGCTTCCATTAAAATCAGGGCAAGGTTTGCGCCAACACAGAAGTTCTTCCCTTGGTTTCCGATGACAAGCCCTTTATAATTCTTTTCCGTCTCATCAACAGCGCGATTGATCATATCAATGACATCTAGTCCAATGGCATTGCTTTTAGAGTGAAATTCGAGCAAGGCGACATCATCACCAATATCGATCAGGCTCGCACCAGAATTTTTGAAGATGACGTCGTGTTTCTTTTTCAATCTAGCTAAAGATATATGTTTGTCGTTTCCTTTTTCCTGTTCATAAGCCCCGTTATGATAAAACGCTCGCTCTCCATCAGCATTCTCTTGATAGAATGTCTCGTGTCCTTTTGACAGCATGTCTTGCACCCATGCTGGAATACTGCGGCCTTCTGCTTCCATGCGTTCGGCGGCTTTTTTGACACCTATTGCATCCCACAGCTCAAATGGGCCGTGCTGCCAGCCGAATCCCCATTTCATGGCGTTATCGATAGACTGAATATCATCCGCAATTTCACCTTTTAGATGAGCTGAATAAAGAAGTACGGGCGCTGTCATATTCCAAAGTAGTTGCCCTGCACGGCCATCCTGATAAATAAGCGCTTTCAACTTTGCTTTTGCACCCTTTTGCTGTTTCGCCATTTCAATGCCTGGATCTTTTAGCTTTGTGCGTTCACCATATGTGAGCGTCACTGGGTCAAGCTCTAAAATGACCTTCCCATTTTTTTGATAAAAACCTTGGCCTGCCTTGCTGCCAATCCATCCTTTTTCGAGCATTCTTTCAATAAACTCAGGCAGCTGGAAAATCTCTTTTTCCTTTCCTTCTACCTGTTCATATACGTTTCGTGCCACATGAGAAAACGTGTCGAGTCCCACTACATCCAGTGTACGGAAGGTCGCACTTTTCGGTCTTCCAATGAGAGGTCCTGTGACAGAATCCACTTCTCCGATCGTGTATTTGTTCTCAAGCATTTCACGCACTGTGACAAGAAGTCCATAAGTGCCAATGCGGTTTGCAATAAAGTTCGGCGTGTCCTTTGCTTCAACCACACCTTTGCCGAGTACATCCTCGCCAAATGTTTTCATAAATGACAGTACTTCTGGATCGGTTTCTTGAATAGGAATGATTTCTAAGAGCTTTAAATAACGAGCTGGGTTAAAAAAATGTGTGCCTAAAAAATGGCGTTTAAAATCATCTGATCGGCCTTCTGCCATTTTTTCAACTGAAATACCGGATGTATTGCTTGATACGATGCTTCCTTCTTTGCGGTGTTCGTCGATGAGAGAGAATACGTGCTTTTTGATGCTGAGCTTTTCAGTGACGACTTCAATGATCCAGTCAGCATCGTGTAATAAGGAAAGGTGGTCTGTGAGATTTCCCGGTGTGATGTATGATAGGTTTTTTGCTGAAGTAAGAGGTGCTGGCTTTTGCTTTAACAATTTTTTCATCGCTTCTTGACTTAATCGATTCCGAACACTAGGGTGATCAAGCGTCCGCTTTTTCGCCGTTTCTTCCTTTGTCAGTTCATTTGGCACAATATCTAGCAGTGTAACTGGTATCCCAATATTGGCTAAATGTGCAGCAATGCCTGAGCCCATGACACCTGAACCAATGACAGCCGCCTTGCGAATATGTTTGCCCATAAATATCCCCCTAAACATTTTGAATGAACAGTCATTCATTTTTTGTCCAAAAAAAAGCAATGCCTCTTTCTTTATCTTAAAAGATTTTCCGAAACAGTTCAATAGCAGATTTCAAAAATTTACACATTCTCGTGTGCCTTATTTTGCGGCGTATGAATTAAAGATGAGAGGGAATTGTAAGAATGGAGGTGATGTCCACATGTCTCGTTTGAAGAAAAACCCATCGAAAGCAGGCGTTAGTGCTGCAAGTGTAAAAGGAAACGCAGGTCCATCACAGGAAGCAGACCTAGGCGGGAAAAAAACCAGTCAAAATCAGCAATATAAAAAGAATCAGTAAGGAAACAAATTCGTAAGGAGGAACACAAGTTGAACAATCAGCAAATGAATATGCCCCCAGAAGTCATTTCAGTGAAGGATTCCTTGTACTTAGAGGATATGCTCAACTGGAACTTGATCGCCATGAAAAAGGCTCATTTTATGGCCGAGCATTGCCAGGACCAAACATTGAAACAAGAATTAAATCAAGTTGGGCAAATGCATCATCAGCATTACACACAAATTCTTCAGCATTTAGGCAGCTCAGGGCAAGGCCAGTCTACTGGCTTTATGCAATAGGAGGAAAAAACATGGAACAGCAAAACCAACAAAAAATCGGGAATCCACAAACTCCGGTTCCCACAACAACCAACATGAACGATCGTGATTTTGTCACAGATCTCTTGTCGACTGAAAAATATATGACAAGTGGATACAACACAGCGCTCAATGAATTCAGTCATGAATCTCTTTATCAGGATATTCAGCGAATTGCACTGGAAACACAGAAAACACAAAGACATTTATATGATGTCATGTTCCGATATGGCTGGTATTCTGTTGAAGCCGCTGATCAGCAAAAGCTCCAGCAGGCACACCAGAAATTCCAGCAAACACTGACAGATCAATCTCCGTACGGTTCATCACAAATGTCATAAGAAAAAAACTGCCAGTCTAGAGCTGGCAGTCAATTGTTGATAAAGGGCTAAAATGATTTTTATTTTAGCCCTTTGTCTTCTTTTCAGCGTGATAGAAAACCTTTGCAGTCTAGGAAGAACGGCTACTTTTGCGGAGCGAATTGAACATTCGTGAGCACCAGCGCACAGGACTGACAAAGAATGCGAGGGTTTGTCTACACGCTGCTGGCAGTTTTTTTAACGGTCTTTATTGGCGCGGTGAGCTTCGTTCAACTGTTTGATTCGTTGAATCGTGTGTTTGATTTCTTCTTTTGCTTCTGGATACGTTTCATTGAAATGCTTTGCTAGCGGCGGCATGCTTTTTGCGATATGGGAGTAGATCACCCATTGTTTCACATCTTGTTTCAGCTCGTCTGTTGATTCACCGAGCAGCAGCTCTGTATATTTATCAAGCAAGCCTTCCAGCTTTTCATCTAATTCATTTCCCATTGATATTCCGCTCCTTTTTCAGAAAAAAGCCTGACTCTGTGAGACACAGATGTCAGGCTTTTGACATACGATTATCTTGCAGCAAGAAACGTTTCAGCTTGCGCTTGCTGCACAATACAGCGTCCTCTACCGTGCGGAATACATAATGGTGTTCCAAATAAAGGATCTGTTGTCACTTGGCAATTCATATCAAAGACATTTTTCACGAGATCACAATTAATTACGGTTTCTGGTCTGCCTTCTGCATAGATTGACTTGTCTTTAATCGCGACAAGATGATGAGCATATCTGCATGCGAGATTGAGATCATGAAGAACCATCACTATCGTGCGCTGCTCTTTCTCATTTAAATCAAACAGAAGGTCCAAAATTTCGATTTGATGCGTCATATCTAAATATGTCGTCGGCTCATCTAACAAAATAATATCGGTCTCTTGGGCCAGCGTCATCGCAATCCATGCACGCTGCCTTTGTCCACCTGATAATGAATCAACGGTCCGATCAGCAAGATCTTCCATCTTTGTTGACTTCAATGCGCGGTTCACAGCTTCTTCATCTTGCTTCGACCACTGCTTCAGCCAATTTTGATAAGGATATCTGCCTTGCTTCACTAACTGATGCACGGTTAATCCTTCTGGCGCTTCTGGTCCTTGTGGAAGAATGGCGAGCTGTTTCGCTACTTCTTTTGTTGGTAATTTTGCAATGGAATGACCTTCAAGCAGGACAGAACCACCCATTGGCTTCATGAGTCGAGCCAAAGAGCGCAGTAGCGTGGATTTACCACATCCATTACTGCCAATAAATACTGTGATTTCACCCTTAGGGATTGATACATTTAGTTCATCGATGATCATTGTTTCTCCGTAGCCTAAGCTTAAACCTTCAGTAGAAATGGCACTCATTCCGCTCAAACGCTCCTTTTCTCATCCAAATTTTTATATGAAATATCGTCTATGTACAGACGTAAAAGATCACTTATCTCAATTTAGTGTATCAGATTTAAGTGATCTTGAAAATCATTTTCAATTAAAAAATGAGAAAGTCTCGTTTATTTCTTCCTTTGGAATGTACGTTTGGTCCCATCCTCGAGCTTTAAATCGATCTGAATCCGCTGATAATCATCATCTAAATTAAAAGCAGTTAATAGTTCATTTACATACGCTTCATTGATCTTTGCACTAGGAATCGACATATCATTCAGCTTCATCTTCATCTCGCGCAAAGCTTCTTCTCCTTCATAGCGGGCTCCATTCATATGGTCACGAATGATTGCTTCCTCTTTGCCTCTTGCCTGACGGTAGGTCGCTTCGTATAATTCGTTTTTCTGTCCATATTGGACAAGCAGATGCACATGCTGAAATGGCAGTTCCTTCATTTGAACAGCTGACAGACTTTCTGCTTCTGCTTCATGTGTTTGTTGTAACGGTTCAACTGATTGACAGCCGGACAGCATAAAGAGCAGCACTCCTATTCGTCCCGCCTTCTTCCAACACATCATGTGTTTCCTCCTATTTCACAGCATCGCTTTTTATTCTTCTCCAGGCTCCTTTTTGTTATTCAATAAAACAGCCCACTATGATAAATTGAAACAAAAAGGAGGACCGGATGATGAAAAGAACAGCCATTGTAACTGGTGCCAATAGCGGCTTTGGCAAGCTCATCACGATGTGTCTCGCCAAGCGGGGCTATACAGTGATTGCCGGCGTCAGACAGGAAACCAATGCCAAAAAGCTCGCTGAAGAAATCGAGGAAGCCTCTTTATCTGGCATGATACATATTGAAGCGTTAGATGTGACCGATACGCAGTCGATTCAAGCATTTCAGAAGAAGCTTCATGCTTATGCACCCATTACACTGCTTGTGAACAATGCGGGAACAGCCTTTGCTGGTTTTGCGGAGGAGGTTCCTGTCGATACATACCGCCAGCAATTTGAAGTGAATGTCTTCGGTGTGATGGAAATGACCCAAGCCGTGCTGCCGTTTATGACGAGTGGTGCAAAGATTTTCAATATGAGCAGTATCAGCGGATTAATGGGAATGCCTGCACTTTCTCCATATGTATCATCTAAGTTTGCGTTGGAAGGCTATACAGAAAGCTTGCGGATTGAACTGGCTTCGTTCGGTATACAGGCGGCCTTGATCGAGCCGGGCTCTTTCCAGACGAATATTTGGAACACTTCCATGAACGAACAAATGATTCAGCCAGCAGAAGGATCGAAATACACAAAACTCTATCAAAAGATGATGGCCCATATTGATGCCCAGAAATCCAACTATGGAGATCCTCGTGAAGTAGCAGAGCTTGTTGTACGTTTAGCAGAAAAGAGACGGCTGAAACGGCTGAGATATCTTGTTGGAAAAGGTGTACGACTTTCATTCACAGCAAAGCAGCTTCTGCCGTGGAACATGTGGGAACAGATCATACTACGTACACTTTCAAAAAAATAAGCACAAAAAAACAGGTGGACATGTTGACATCCACCTGTTTTTTCATTTATTCGCTATCTGACTGTCCAAGGGTAATATCTAGATTTTTATTCTTTCCTTCACGGATGACAGTCATTGTAGTTTTATCGCCGACTTTTGTTTCTTTGTAAAGAATTTCTTTCAGCTGAGAGCTGTTCACTACGTCTTTTCCTTTGAACTTAATGATGACATCTCCAGATTTCAGGCCTGCTTTTTGAGCAGGTGAACCTTTTGAAACATCCTTTACGTAAATGCCTTTGCCGATTTGTTTATCAAATAAGCCGAGCGTATTTTCCTGATACGTCTCAGGCACTTGCTCAAGGTCAATCATTTGTACGCCAAGGTATGGACGTTCGACTTTTCCATTTTTCAACAGCTCATCTACAATCGGTTTGACATCGTTACTTGGGATCGCAAATCCGAGTGATTCCACACCGCTTTCGCTGATTTTCAAGCTGTTAATGCCAATGACTTGACCATCTGTATTGATCAGTGGCCCCCCGCTGTTTCCTGGGTTAATCGCTGCATCTGTTTGCAGTACATTCATCTCCACCGTACCAGATGACGTATTTGCTTCTACGGTACGATCAAGACCACTAATGATTCCTTCTGTCACAGTACCTGAGAACTGTGCACCGAGCGGATTCCCAATGGCAATGACTTTATCTCCAGCACGAAGCTTAGAAGAATCACCAAAGCTTGCCACTTTATCAATGCCGTCTGCGTTCATTTCAACAACGGCTAAGTCGGTCATGACATCACTGCCGACAAGCTTTGCGTCTTTTGTTTTTCCATCATAAAGGGTGACCTTGATTTTATTGGCCCCTTCGACAACGTGGTTATTTGTAATAATGTACGCTTTTTTTCCATCTTTTTTGAAGATGACACCAGAGCCTGTTCCAGCTTCAGCTTCTGTTTGATCACCGCTCAAGCCAAACGAGTTTTGTGTAGATTGATAGTTTGAGACCCCAACAATAGTGGGCTCTAAATCTTCTACCATATCAGCCACATTTGTGGCATTTGTGATTTGTTTTGTCGAGAAATTATCTGAGGCTGCCGGCTCGCTTGATGCGGTCTGCGTTTGCGTGTTGGCAGCTGTATCCTGTGACTGCGGCAAAAGCGGTGTAATGCCAAGTACAAGACCCCCGCCAATAATTCCTCCAAGAATTGGGCTGAGCCATGCCGCCTTCCGCTTTTTCTCTTTTTTCGACGCACGGTCATCCACCATTTGAGGAGAATGCTTTGTCACACTCTCCTGCGAGGCAGATGCTTCATTTTCATGCTGGTGAAAAACGAGTTCCTTCTCTTTTTCTGGTGCGTCTATTTGTTTCTCATTCTCTTGATGGGTATCTTTTTGATGATTCATTTCATTGTCTTGATTTTCTGGATGATTCATCTTATTCTCTTCATCTTCTCTTCGGAAATCCATCGCTTGCACTCCTTTACATCATGTTTCATTCATATGTCTAGATAGGACTCAGGTCCTCTTAATGGAAAGATCATTGAAAAATACTTTATGGCAATATGTCAAATTATATAATACTTATTCATAGAAAAAAAGCAAGGTGCGCACATTGATGAAAAGCACCTATTCATCCGCCTTTTGTCTATGCCCTTTTTTCCCTTGACCTTATCATAATCAAACATTATGGGATAATGATGAGAAGAATATGTGAAATTGTGAAAAAAGCGTGTGATTGTTGACATGCCGCCTTCGTATCCCGTTATAATGACGTTGAGAGGATGTGGAAGACTTTGTCGTACACCATTTATTTAGTTGAAGATGAACAAAATTTAAATGAACTGTTAACCAAATATTTAGAGAGTGAAGATTGGAATGTCTCCTCTTTTTTAACCGGAGAAGCGGCACGCGAGGCCATAAACAAGCCGCCGCATCTATGGATTTTAGATATCATGCTGCCTGATACAGACGGCTATACCCTCATAAAAGAAATTAAAGCCGCATCACCTGACGTACCGGTCATTTTCATTTCAGCACGTGATGCAGATATCGACCGTGTCCTCGGTTTAGAGCTGGGAAGCAGTGATTATATTGCAAAGCCGTTTCTTCCTCGTGAGCTGATCATTCGGGTTCAAAAGCTGCTGGAGCTTATGTATAAAAACAGCGATACCCCGCAGCAGCAAAGCGTCACTTCAGTTTCTTCTTATGTCATTCATGAGGATGTAAGAGAGGTCTATGAAGAGGGGCAGCTCATTAACTTAACTTCTAAGGAATTTGACTTGCTGCTTTTATTTACACATCACCAGGGACATGCTTTTTCTCGTGAAGATATCCTCGTCAAGATTTGGGGACACGATTACTTCGGGACAGATCGTGTGGTGGATGACCTTGTTAGACGGCTGCGTAAAAAAATGCCCGACTTAAAGGTCGAGACCATCTATGGATTTGGCTATAGGATGCTGAAAGGATGAAGAACAAACCGCTCGCTTTTCAAATTTGGGCTGTGATCTCTGGCATTTTGCTCACCATTTCCATTGTCCTGATTATTCTATTTTCCAATACATTACGTGACTTCTTTACAAATGAAATTTATAAAAATATCGAAAATGAACAGCAAGTGCTGACAGAATATCCATTGAACCGAGACGGCTCGCCAAAGTCGACACCGGAAAACCGCTCCGTGCAGCACATTTTGATCCCGTCAGATGAATTAGATCAAATGGCGCAGTTTTTTCCGCATGCTTTTATTGAGAAAATCCAATCGTTTGTGAAAAAACAAAAAAGCGCAACGAAACGGTATTCTGAAGAGGTGAACGGCCAGCATATCTTTTTTGTCATCAAAAAAGTATCATCAGGCAATACACAATATATTCTTCTGTCCTATGCACCAGACTCTTATCGAGATGACCTGTCCTTTACGCTGTTTAAACAGCTGATCTTTATCTTAGGCACTGTTATTTTACTAAGCTGGATTCCATCGATTTGGCTTGCCCGCTATCTATCCCGACCAATCGTTGCGTTTGAAAAGCACGTCAAACGCATTGCACAAGAGGACTGGGACGATCCTGTCATCGTTGACCGGCAAGATGAAATTGGCAAACTTGGTCATACCATTGAAGAAATGAGAAAAAAACTCATTCAAAAAGATGAAACAGAACGGACACTTTTGCAGAATATTTCACATGACTTAAAAACACCTGTCATGGTCATCCGCGGCTACACGCAGTCCATTAAAGATGGTATTTTTCCTAAAGGAGATCTTGAACAAACGGTGGAAGTCATTGAAGGTGAAGCGGAAAAGCTTGAGAAGAAAATCAAGGATCTGCTGTACTTAACAAAGCTTGATTATTTATCTAAACAACATCCCGCACATTCTTCCTTCCTACTCAGTAATACGATGCTGGAAGTGGTCGACCGAATACGCTGGTCGAAAAATGAATTGCAGTGGAACGTGGACTTAGATGATGAGGCTGCTCTTGAAGGCGATCCAGAACAATGGAGCAAATTATTTGAGAATGTACTAGAAAATCAACTTCGCTACGCAAAAAGTAAGATTGATATTCAGATGAAACAAGAAGAGGATCAAATCCGCATTATCATTCGTAATGACGGTCCTCCAATTGAAGAACATATGCTGTCCAACCTATACGAACCTTTTAGTAAGGGAAAAAAGGGCGAATTCGGTATTGGATTAAGCATTGTCAAAAGAATTCTTTCAATGCATCAAGCGTCCATATCTATTGAAAATGATGATCTAGGTGTACGTTATACAATCATGGTTCCTAAGAAGAGACTGTAGGTTTTTGACCGCAGTCTTTTTTAAATGAATGAATACCCATTGAAATCACGGTATGTGGCTTTGATCTTTTTGCCAGCTTGATACATCCATTTCTTTTCAATGGTTGTCTCTTTCGGCATTTTGACTTTTTCTACTTGAATCCCTTTTGTTCGCAAGCGTCTAATCATATCATCGATTTCTCTCATGGAACATCATCCTTTCACATATTTTGACCAGTTGGTCACCTTACTTTATAATATAAAGAATTACACTGTAAAAAACAAGTTACAATCTGATTAATTTTTGAAAACTTTCGTCGTTTATGACCAATAAGTCACATCTCTTTGCGCACGTTTCCTAAGACATTTGTCTCTCGGTAAGAAAGGATGACATTCATATTGAAAAAGAAAGAAAAAATGATCATTGAGGCTGGCATGAAATTATTTGCCAGCAAAGGCTACAACACAACGTCTGTTCAGGAAATTGCGGATGAATGCCACATGTCAAAGGGTGCTTTTTATCTTTATTTTAAATCAAAGGAAGCATTGCTCATTTCGATCCTTCATTACTATTACGATAAGGTATTTACCCGGATTCATGAGGTTCAAACAGAGGGCGGCACACCAAAAGAAGCCTACCGCAAACAGCTCACTGTCTATTACGATAATATTTTGCAGCAAAAGGATTTTATTAAAATGCAGCTGAGCGATCGAGCGCTTCCTATGACTCAAGAAACGCAGCAGCTCGCAAAACAAATTAGGCTTGCGACGATTCAGCTTCATATCGATAATATTAAACAAGTGTATGGAGACGCTGCCATTCCTTATATGGCTGATTTATGTTTGACGATTGAGGGCATGAGCCACGTTTATTTCGAGCTTGCGATTTTATATGATTTTCAGCTGGAAGCAGAAGAGCTTGCCACAACCATGATTCACCGTATCGATGATTTGATGGGCGGTATGATGAAGCGAAATGATCTTCCTCTCATTTCTGTAGATCAAGCGAGCGATTGGTTTGGTCCGATTTATGAAAGGTCATTCGATCCGCTCACAGAATCTCTTTTACAGGAATTAAGAGAGATGGCTGAAGCACACTATGAAGTGAAAGACGAGCCTGAATTATTTGAAGCACTTGGCATTCTGGAAAATGAATTAAACAAACAAAAACCAAGACAAGTCATCGTGAAAGGCATGCTGTACCAATTGAAATTATATGCACCGCTTCAAACCAACTCCGAATCTCTTTTGCGCATTTTGAAAGAGGATCATTTGTAAAACCCAGGGGATTCCCTGGGTTTATTGTTGTGATAAAAAATCAAAATCCTTATGTGTCAGTTCAGGAAGTTTGCTGGCTTGAACTCTATTTAGTAAGTCATCTACATATCTTTGAACAGCAAGCATGTCACAAGGAAAATCAAATTCAAATTCTTCCTCTATCGACAGTGTGTCCATACAATACGAACAGGTTGGTTTAAAGCCAAGCATATCATTATTGAAACTTAGAACATCTTCATACGACTCTTCTGACAGCTCAAAATGAGAAATCAAAAATATATCAATATGATTCCCACCCTCAGGCCGTCTTTGATCAATGTATAACAAAAAAGCTGACTCCTCCGTATCTTGGGACATTACTTGAAAGAATTCAACATCACGTGTCCGCAACCATCTAATAAACCTTGTCTTTAATGTTCTCACAAGTATTCACCTCAAATATCTTCCCACATAAAAACCAGGGGCAGCCGCCCCTGGTTTCTTATTTTGCTTTCGGTGTCACCATTTCCTCTGGTTTCACAAATTGCTCGAACTGCTCTTCTGTTAACAGCTCTAATTGAAGTGCTGCTTCTTTTAGTGTTAATCCTTCTTTGTGCGCAAGCTTCGCAATTTTCGCTGCATTTTCATATCCAATGTGCGGGTTTAGTGCCGTCACAAGCATCAATGAATTGTTTAAGTTTTTCTCAATCGTTTCAAGGTTTGGTTCGATTCCAACTGCACACTTGTCATGGAATGAGTTCATGCCGTCAGCAAGCAGTTCAACTGATTGCAGGAAGTTATAAATGATGACTGGCTTAAATACGTTCAGCTCAAAGTTTCCTTGGCTTGCCGCAAAACCGATTGTGGCATCATTCCCCATGATTTGTGCTGCAATCATGGTTAAAGCTTCACTTTGGGTTGGGTTGACTTTTCCTGGCATAATGGAGCTTCCAGGCTCATTTTCAGGAATGATCAATTCACCAATTCCGCAGCGAGGACCACTTGCAAGCCATCTCACATCATTGGCAATTTTCATTAAATCAGCTGCAAGTGCTTTTAAAGCACCGTGTGCATACGTAATTTCATCATGGCTTGTCAGCGCATGGAATTTGTTTGGTGAAGAATTAAATGTTTGACCTGTCAGCTGGCTGATTTCCTCAGCAACATATTGACCGAACTCAGGATGTGCGTTAATGCCTGTACCAACAGCCGTTCCGCCAATGGCCAATTCTCTCATTTTTTCAGTTGATTCTAGAATCATTTCTTTTGAACGGTCCAGCATGTATACCCAGCCGCTAATCTCTTGGCCAACTGTCAGCGGTGTTGCATCCTGCAGGTGCGTACGGCCGATTTTCACAATCTCTTGATACGCTTTTGCTTTCTCATCAAGAGTTGTTCTTAACTGGTCAATAGCAGGCAATAATTTTTTGTACACAGCTAAAACAGCTGCCACGTGCATAGCCGTTGGGAATGTATCATTTGAGCTTTGGCTGCGGTTAACGTCATCATTCGGATGAATGCTGAACTCGCTATTTTTATCTTTCAAGTAAGCAGTTGCTCTGTTTGCAACGACTTCGTTCATGTTCATGTTACTTTGTGTTCCACTGCCTGTCTGCCAAACAACAAGCGGGAAATGCTCGTCATACTTTCCGCTGATGATGTCATCACATACAGCAGCAATAGCTTCTGCTTTTTCGCTTTCAAGGTTGCCAAGACGTTCGTTCGCAATCGCTGTGCTACGTTTCAAAATTGCAAACGCATTCACAACTTCCTTTGGCATTTTCTCAGAACCGATTTTGAAATTTTCTTTGCTTCGTTGTGTTTGTGCACCCCAGAACTTGTCCTTCGGCACTTTGATTTCGCCCATTGTGTCTTTTTCGATTCTAAATTCCGTCATTATGTATCCCTCCATAGCTTCTCATCACTCAACTCTATTCTATACAAAAAACGAAAATCCTTTAAGCGTTTTCAATTAAAATTTTATCTTTATTTTAATTTTAGTTCAATATAAACGCGAACATCCTTCGAATATTTGTATTTTGGGTTCGTTTTTCCGTAATCCTTTGATGTATATGTCACCTCATAATGCTTGTCAAACGACTGTAGAATACGGTCGATCTCCTCTTTTGTTCCTGCTAAACGAATTTGTGCCATCTTGTTTCCTCCAAAACCCTCATTCTTTCTTTTACCACAAAATAATGTAACACAGAATATTGTTTTTTCAAGCAGGTAATGCTAAGAAAAAGATTTGAGGCGGGTGATCCGAATGAATCAAACTCCATTAAAAGAGCACTTATACGATAATCTCTCCGTCCTCCTTCCACAATTAAAGGAAATGGACGATTTGGTCCATGAGAAAAAAACGCTGCCTCACGGACAGGTGGTTTACTATTTATACATAAAAGAAATGAACGAAAAGATGGAGATTCAAACCTTTTTAAAGCTGCTTCTCCAAGATCATACGTCACTCACAAAAGAGAAGCTGGAATCCAATTTATCGATGATGACCACCCGTTCGGTGAAGACCACCGAGGAATTGGTCGATGCGATTTTTGATGGGCATTGTGTTGTTCTGATTAACGGATTTCAGCATGCGTATATTTTAGAAACGCATGGAACAAAGAAACGCAGTATAGGGGATGCTACCTCTGAAACAGTTGTGAGAGGACCGAAAATTGGCTTTATTGAAGATTTAGATACGAACTTAGCTCTTGTAAGACAGCGCTTGAAAAACCCCGATCTTAAAACCGTCGACATGAAGATTGGTCAAAAAAAGTACACCAAAGTGACCATCATGTACATTGACGGTATGGCTCAATCATCTGTTTTAAAAGAAGTGAAAAAACGGCTCAAGCAAGTCACTATTGATGATATACAAGATTCCGGTGTTCTTGAGGAACTGATTGAGGACAATGTGTACTCTCCTTTCCCGCAAATACAAAACACAGAACGTCCGGATAAAGTGGCATCTGCTTTAAATAATGGACGTGTCGCCATTTTTGTTGACCATTCACCTTTTGTGTTAATTGTACCTGCTTCTCTCGCGACGATTATGCAATCACCCGATGATTATTATGAAAGGTGGATCGCTGCCTCTCTCATTCGGATGCTGCGGTTTACCTCTATTTTTCTGACATTATTTTTATCAGCCATTTATATTGCGCTTGTGTCCTTCCATCAAGGGCTTTTACCAACAACTCTTGCTATTTCAATCTCAAGCACTAGAGAAAATGTCCCCTTTCCGCCTATTGTGGAGGCACTAATCATGGAGATAACGATTGAGCTGCTGCGGGAAGCAGGTTTAAGGCTGCCAAATCCGCTCGGGCAAACGATTGGACTTGTAGGCGGAGTTGTCATCGGGCAGGCGGCCGTTCAGGCTCATATTGTGAGCTCGATCATGGTGATTATCGTCAGTGTGATTGCCCTCGCATCATTCACTGTCCCGCAATATGGGATGGGCATGTCGTTCCGCGTGCTCCGGTTTGTGTCCATGTTTACAGCAGCTACCTTTGGTTTATATGGGATTGTGCTGTTCATGCTCGTTCTCCTTACTCATTTAACACGGCAAAAAAGTTTTGGGACGCCTTATTTCTCACCAGATTTTGTGTTCAGCTATAAAAACGAAGACAATTCCATCATTCGATTGCCTTTAAAAAATCAAAAGAAAGGAGAACGATATGGTCAATCATAAAGAGTCGATCACCAGCTATCAGGCAAGTGCCATCATTGCCAATACAACATTAGGTGCAAGTATGATGATTCTGCCAAGAGCAATGGCTCAGGCTGCAGCTACACCTGACGGCTGGATTGCGCTCTTACTCATGAGTGGCATTTACATTGTATTTATTTTTGCGAATGTCCTTATGATGAAAAAAGTCCCCTTCTCCTCTTACTATGATTATACGAACGAGGGGCTTGGCAAGTGGATCGGTGCCCTTGCTAACCTGCTCATTATTATTTATTTTCTCGGCGTTGCCAGCTATGAAGTGCGGGCTATGTCGGAAATGGTGAAGTTCTTTTTGCTTCAAAACACTCCTGTAGCGGTGACAATGATCAGCTTTATTTTGGTCGGTCTTTATCTTGTCGTCGGCGGGATTGGTGATTTTGCCAGACTGTGCCCTTTTTTCCTCATTGTCACCCTGATTATCTTATTTATTGCTTACGGACTCAGTGTTCAAGAGTTTAAGTTAGATAACCTCCGGCCTGTTTTAGGCGAGGGCTTCTCACCTGTCTTCAAATCCTTTAATGCATCAGCCATTTCGTTTGTCGGCATTGAAATGATGCTGTTTATGCCTGTCTATATGAACACGCAAAAACACACCTTTGCTTATGGCGCAATCGGCTTTTTGATTCCTGCGATCATTTATATATTCACCTATATTCTTGTCGTTGGTGCGTTCACTGTGAAAGAAACTGCGACGTTGACTTGGCCGACGATTGCTTTATTTCAATCGTTCGATATACAGGGGATCTTTATTGAGCGGATTGAATCTTTTTTGCTTATCGTTTGGCTTGTTCAGCTTTATACGAGCTTTGTAGGATATACGTTTTTTGCTGCAATGGGGGTATCCAAACTAACAAAATTACCCAAAAAAGTCGTACTCACGTTGATGGGAATTGTCATCTACTTTGCCGCCGTTTTCCCAAAGGATGTTGATACAGTGCGTGATTATTTAACCTATGTGAACAATTTATTTTTCCTTTTATTCGGCATTCTCCCGTTTCTCTTATTTATCATCGTGTTTTTTAAAAGGAGGCGGAAAGCGGCATGAAAAAGAAAGCGGTTTTTGCATTAATGACCCTTTTTCTATTAAGTGGATGCTGGGATAGTACCAATATTGAGGAACTCAACATGGCGATTGGTTATGGCTTAGATAAAGGAGATGACGGTCATAAGCTTAAAATATCAATGCAAGTCCTTGTTCCTCAAAAAATTGAACAAGAATCCAGCGTAAAAGACCCAACAAAGATTATAGAAACTAGTGGTGATTCCGTACATCAAATATTCCGAACAACGACGCTCAAAAGTCACCGGATTTTCGCCCAGCAGCTGAGGGTGTATTTATTTTCTGAGGAACTCATCAATGAGAATAATTTCGACCTCGTCATTAATCAATTCATTCGCGACAATGAAACGAGGAGAGGAAGCCTCGTCTTTATGACCTCAGAAAAGCCTGGGGACTTGCTGAAAATCAATGACGCTGGTCAGCCAGCTTCTTCTACATTATATGATCTTTCTGCGAATACAAAGTCGACCATACGTATGTTCAAGCCCGTTTCATTAGGAGATATTTCTTCTGCTATGCAAAACAACGTATCTTTTGCTGTTCCGAAAGTCGGTGTGGATCAAGGGAAATTAATACTCGACGGAGCCTCTATTATTAAGAACAGACGATTTCTCACCAGCATCTCTCCGTTAGCCGTGCAGTCATACAACCTGTTGACTGGGGACGGAAAAGGCGGAGTGATTGAATTTGAATATGATCACAGCATCTATTCGTTTGAGATTTTTAAACTGAAACACAACATTGAAACGAATAAAACAGCGAGCGGAAAATATCAATTTAATGTGTCAGTGGCGCTTGAAGGAAGGTTGTCTGAGGATTGGAATGAGCGGGAAAATGCATTTAATGAAAAGTATCTCCAAGAGATTGAAGGTGTCGTGGAGCGTCGAATAGAGAAAAACGTAAAAGATTTCATTGGAGAATTACAGCATGAGATCAAAGCAGATATTTGCGGGTTTTCTCAAAAAGCGAGTATTGCGTATCCGAAGGACTTTCGAAAAGAAGCGAAGCATTGGGATGAAATTTTTAGTGAATCGGACATTCGTTACAAGGCAAATGTGAAAATCCGTGACTTCGGGACTAAGGGCGCAACACAATCTTTATAGAGTGTGTTAAAATGGTAAGAAAAAAAGGGTGTCAATCATGAAACGAGCTTTACTTTCGGCCGGCATTCTATTTTTGATTCTAGGGATACTTCTGTTAATCGTTGTATTCACGCAATCAAAAGAAGATTTCTTCATTGAAGCCGACAGCTTTTCAAGCACATTTTTGATCGTGGTTTATTATGGACAAACCCCTGCGCTCCTTCTGTTGGGAGGCGGTTTATTCGTCGGACTTTCACAGATCATTGATTTGCAGGAAAAAAAAGCGGCAGCAGCAAAGGAGAGC
Source organism: Bacillus sp. FSL R5-0712 (assembly GCF_038593285.1). Classification (NCBI taxonomy): domain Bacteria; kingdom Bacillati; phylum Bacillota; class Bacilli; order Caryophanales; family Bacillaceae; genus Bacillus; species Bacillus sp. FSL R5-0712. The sequence continues at coordinate 3,082,653 of NZ_CP151981.1, forward strand.
GTAAAGCTTTTATCCGAAATGAAGAAAACCCTGGAAGAAAAATCGGCCAAGGAGCAGGAGGCTTTTCCAGTTCCTGAGCTCCATCAACTATCCGAACGTCCGATCACAGGACAGAAGGACTAATTTTACGCATGTTCTAGCAGCTTTCACCTGAAAGCTGTTTTTTATTGAATCAGCTTATGACGGTGCGCATACACAGCCGCTTGCGTTCGATCTTCCACATCAAGTTTGGAAAGAATATTGGTAATATGGGTCTTCACCGTCTTAATTGTAATAAATAATTCCTCGGCAATGACCTTATTCGATTTCCCATCCGCAATCAGCTTCAAGATCTCCATTTCTCTTGCTGTTAATGAATCGTGAAGGATGGACCCATTTGATGAATGACGGAGTTTATTCATGACCTTTCCAGCCACTTTCGATTCAAGTCTTGGTTCACCGATACTTGCTGATCTGATGGCATCAGCAATTTCTCCTGCCTTGGATGTTTTTAATAAATAGCTTAAAGCACCCGCCTCAATCACCGGATAGACTTTATCATCGTCAATAAAGCTCGTCAGAACGATGATTTTGGCATCTTCAATTTCCTGACAAATTCTTTTCGTTGCTTCGATGCCATCCATCCCTTCCATGACAAGATCCATTAAAATCACATCTGGCTTTAACTCAACGGCTAGCTCTACACCTTTTTGTCCATCTGACGCTTCACCAATGACTTCAATATCAGCCTGCGCCTCTAAAAAGGCCGCAAGACCCATTCTCACCATTTCGTGATCGTCGATTAAAAGCACTCGAATCATCGAACGTTCTCTCCTTTTCCTTCATCAAAAATGGGGACCTTCACATCAATTTGTGTGCCTTTTCCCTCAAATGACATAATCTCTGCGACACCGCCTACTTCACTTGTTCTCTCTCGAATCGATTCAAGTCCGTAGGAGGCTGTCTTCACATGATCTGTTTGAAAGCCGATACCATTATCAATAATCTTTAGCTGCACTTGCCGGTTTCTTATGAGCAGGCGCACAGTTACCTTTGTCGCCTTTGCATGCCTAAATACATTAGACAGGGCTTCTTGCACAATTCGGAAGAGGTGGTCCTCTACTCCTTTAGATAACGGAACATCATCTTCGATTTCCCAATCAATATCAATCGGCTGCTTTGCTTGGAATTCATTTAGCAGCTCAATTAAGCCTTTTTTCAGGTCTTTTCCTTCTAGCGTGATCGGTCTTAGGTGAAGCAGAAGAGCACGCATCTCATTTTGTGCATCGCCAGCCATTCGTTCGACAAGCTGCATTTGCTTTAATATCTTTTCGTCCTTTTCCTTCATGCCTTCAAGAATAGCTGAAGTCATCATTGAAATCGCAAATAACTGCTGACTGACCGCATCATGGAGCTCTCGTGCAAGCCGCTGCCGCTCTTCTGAGACGACCGATTTCTTCATTTGAACCTGCCATTCAGCCCGTTCATTTGAAAGCTTTTGCAAAGAGGCTACTTGCCCTTCGACCCGCTTCGCCATTTCATTTAATTGATCGGCGGCTAAGCCAATTTCATCGTCGCCAAGAGACGGCAGTCTATATGCAAAGTTTCCATTTTCAAATTTCAAAATCGACTCAACAAGCTGATCGAGGCGTTTCTTATGCTGATAGCCAAATACACTCCCGGCAGAAATCCCAATCGCAAGACTAACGATGAGTAAAATACAAAAAAACGGTATGCCAAACCAGCGGGTAGAAAGCAGGATCATCGGATCAAGCTGATAATAAAAAAACATCGGCAGTGTCGTCATCGTCACAACACCGAGCGAGATACCGACGCCAAGACGAACAGATTGCCACTGGAGACCTAAATGCAATTTCCTCATAAGTATCTCACATCCACATCTCCGATCAGCAGAGAGATGGAGATTTTCACTTTTCGTTTGCTCTCATCGTAATCGTTGGTCATCACGTACACTTTACTGCCAAACCCGCTTCTTTTTTCATCTATGATTTTCATATCACCAATCGCGGCGGAAGCACTCACACATACTTCAATATCCTGCGGTACGTAAATATCCACATCTCCGATCAGCCCGCTAATCACGATCGTACTCTCTTCTTCTGCGATGATCGCCTTTGATAAATCGATTTTAACATCGCCAATAAAACCTGAAATCGTCAAATCACTTAATTGAAACGGCTTTTTCATCAGCCTGACTTCACCAATAAAAAAGTCATGCTCTTTGCGCGGCTTTGTCTGGCTTTTTGTTTTCTTCTGATCGCTCTTTTTTTCAAGATTGACTTTCAGTGAAGGCTTCCCTTCGTCTGATGTTTCCTTTTTATCGACATCAAAAACAGGTTTATTTTTCAATAAGCGGTAGCCGGCATAAATCAAAAAGGCCGCAAATAGGTAACCTGTTAAACTAAATGTAATATTGAGCAGAAATTTTAAGAAGAGAAAGCCGGCAAAAATATAGGAAACTGAACCGAGCCAACGTTTGGATCGTGAGTGCAGCCAATAACCCGCCAGCGCAAAAAACACAGGCCAAAACAAATCTGCTCCGATCCCAATAATTTTGAGAAATAAATTAATACCAAATATCACAACAATGATGCCTAAAATTTGATTCCTTGTAAAACGCAGTTGACTCGCCTCCTTCCTTTCTTTCATTCATTACCGCAGTTTGAGGTTACCACTTGTCATTTCAATATCGACTACATGTGTCCCTTTTCCCCGCGTACCTGTAAAGCCTCGACCTTCACTATCCACTTGATCAAAGTCATACGAGTGATCGACGCTTCCACTTGTTTTTTTCACCTGAACGTTGAAATCTCCGTCATCTGGCAAATTAAATTTCGCACTCCCTGATGTCATATGAAAGGAGACAGGTGACTCAATTGTATCAAAACTTGCTGTCAATCGGCCGCTTGTCATGCCCAATTGCAGCTCGCCTTTGACATCATTAATATCGGCACGCCCTGAAGTTGCCCCAATATCACTATCCTTCGCATCAATGTGCGACACTGCCAGTCTGCCAGAGGTAGCTTTGATTTCTACATTTTTTGCTGAGAAATTCTCAGCTGTGAGGTTTCCGCTCGTTGATTTGAGTATCACATCTTGAAGGGACAGCTTTCCTTCTCCATCAATCTCACTGACGCCGCTTCCACCCGTAATCTTCACATTTTTATGATAATCTGTTGGAATTTTAACTAAAAGCTCTCCTTTTTCAAATTGAGTAAAAAACAAGAAGCTTTTATTTTCAGCACGAATTTTGAACGTACCGCCTGTTTGCTCCGCATACATTTTCCCTTTTCCATTGACAGCAGTCACCGAGATATCAGAACGATTTTCAGGTTTTACCTTCACGCGAAACCCAGAAAGAGAAATATCTAATTGATCAATCTCCTCTTTTTTCGCTGAAGCTGTTGTCACTGGTTTTTCACGGGAAAAACTTAAATGAAAGAGATTTTCATTTTTGAAAAGCATGCCAATCATTAAAAAGATACCTACAAGTATACAAATTAGACCGATTAATCGCTTCATTTATACCATCCCTTTATCTTCTGACCTTTTCATTATAAGGAAAAGCGAAACAGAAAGAAATCAAATATCGGAAGAAAAAGCCTGCTTTTCTTCCGATTTGACCTCTATACGTTTGCTTGCTGCTGTTCAGGCTTTTTCTCAAGCTTCAGCTTCTGCCATTCTCTTTCAACCTCATCGGCGTAGTCTAAATGAGCATATGCCCCTTGATCTGCAAATTGTGCATAGCTGCCTGCTTTTGTTTCCATTTCTTCAATACGGTTCTCCATTCGAAGAAACTCTTTATATGCACTCTCACTGTCTACTTTATTGATGGAATCATTCATATGCTGCTTTGCCTGTGCGGCATTGGCTCTTGCAATCAGTGCCTGCTTCTTGTCTTTTATATCACGCAGCTTCGTTTCTAAGTGCTGCAATTGCTCTTTCAGCTCTTTCAATTGTTTCACAGATTGCTGGTAGGCTTCCTGATATTCGTTGTGCTTTTCTTCAAAATACTTCATTTCTGTGAGCGCTTTTCGTGCAAGCTCCTCTTCTCCCGCATGATATGCCAGCTCGGCCTGTTTCTTTCGCTTTTCAGCAAATGCTTCCGTCTCTTCTGCTTTTCGCAGGAAGCCTTGCTGAATCGTTTGCTGTTTGATGATGGCATGTTTCGCTTTCGCAACATCATCCTCCATATCACGAACGTATTGATTCAGCATGACACGCGGATTCTCCAATTTATCTAAACCTTCATTGACAGTTGCAACAAACATATCTCTTACTCTTCTTAATACCATTTGATATTCCTCCCTTTATTTTTTCTTTAAAAAGTCTTCCCATTCTTGATCAAAAGACGTATGAATCGGTTCTTCCGTATTAGGTGCCGTGTTTGGCTCCATATAGGCTCTGCTTGATGATTTTTCGGTAGATTCACCATTGATCATCGACCAGCCAAAATAAAGAAGTACCCCTGCAAATGCGATGCCGAGTATAAACGGCAGAAATTGCACGACGATCAGTACACCAATGACTGCTAGAATGACACCTAAGGTTGTACTGCTTTTTTCGTATTTTTTAACACCTACATAGATGAGCCCTGCACCAATCAAAACCGGGATCAGCCCACCTAATGAACCACCAAAGAAGATGGATAAACCGACAAACAATAAAATTGAACCGATAATGGTTTTACTTGTTATTTTCATCTTCATGCCTCCTTTCTTGCTCCTTGCTTTAACTATAGTCAAAAAAGAAAGCCGGCAAAACGTGTCACAGATTGATCTTTGATTGCGACTAGAGTCGTAACAATGCTCAGACTAAGAAGCAGAACCTAATAAAAAAGCACTCTTCTATGAAGAGTGCTTTCCTTATTTAGAACGAAACACATCGGCACTTCGTTCATATTCAACATCAGCTTCACCAAGCCGATAATTCACAATTCGAGCGGCTGCAAATAAATAATCGGATAGACGGTTTACGTATGAGAGAGCAACGGCTGGAATCTCCTCCTGTTTTGCAAGCGTCACAATATGCCTCTCGGCTCTTCTGACGACTGTCCGCGCTACATGTAAGAGAGCAGCGCCTTCCTGACCACCCGGTAAAATAAACTTAGTAAGCGGCTCAGCCTCTTCTACATAGACATCCATTCTTTCCTCAAGGACTGTCACAGAGGCTTCTGTTAATTTGCCTTCTTTACGTGGTTTGACTGCTGCCAAATCACCCCCGCAGTCAAACAGCTCATGCTGTATAACGATCAGCTCTGACAAAAGGTCCGGAAACAATTCGCCATGCTGCCGTAATTTTGCATGCGCGAGTCCAATAAAGCTATTCGCCTCATCTAACGTACCATACGCCTCTACTCTCACATCATCTTTATCGGCTCTTCCGCCAATCAAGCCTGTTTGGCCCTGATCCCCGGTTTTCGTATAAAGTTTCAACGGTTTTCCCTCTTTTCTACTGCTTTGTCCTTTTAGTATAACCTGAAGTTAAAAAGATGTATTTGTTTTATTATGAAACACTTTTACTGAAAATCACTCCAACCCTCTTATATATGTTGAATGATGAAACATCCCGTTTTATAATGAATGAAAGCGCTTTTTAATTATGAGAGATGGGGTGGGATGTACGTGAGTTTACAAAATAAAGTAGCAATCATTACAGGTGCAAGCAGAGGAATTGGCCGCGCCATTGCAGAGGCACTTGCCTGCGAAGGAGTGCGCGTCGTTCTCAATGGAACGAACGACATGCTGCTGCAAGAGGTTTGCTCCTCACTGAATAAAAAAGAGAAACGAGCCGTTTATGTAGCTGGTGATGCTAGTTTACCAGAGACAGCCTCTTCACTCGTGGAGCAAGCGAAAACACATTTTGGACAGATTGATCTGCTGGTCAACAATGCTGGGATCAATTTACGAAAATCAACAGTCGAGACATCCCTTGATGAGTGGAAACGATTGATTGATATTAATTTGACCGGCACGTTCCTCATGTGCCAAGCGGTCATTCCTGACATGATCAAACAACAAGGCGGAAAGATTATTAATATGAGTTCTACAACTGGCAAAACCCCTCATCACAATGCATCACCTGCATACGGTGCATCAAAGGCAGGCATCAATTATTTAACCATGCATCTTGCCAAAGAATTAGCAGAACACCACATTCATGTGAATGCTGTCTGCCCTGGTCCAATTGAAACAGACATGAGCAAACAGTGGAGCGATGAATACCGGCGTTCGGTTTTAGATAGAATTCCTTTGAAAACGATTGGAACACCAGAACAAGTCGCAAATGTTGTGACATTTTTAGCTTCTGACCAGTCGGATTTTATCACAGGAGAAACCATCAATATGAATGGCGGAACGTATATGAACTAGAAAAAAAGAGCCTCTCTTAAAGGCTCTTTTTCTTTTCATATTGATTTTCTCTCGTACCAGAAAGCATGATGGCCTGTCTAATAGCTTCTTCCATGCTCGCAGAATCAGCTTTTCCTGTTCCTGCGATATCAAATGCTGTCCCATGATCGACACTTGTACGGATAATCGGCAACCCAACTGTAATGTTTACACCCGACTCTAAGCCAAGCACCTTAATCGGTCCGTGCCCTTGATCATGATACATCGCCACAACGATATCAAAGTCACCTCTTACTGCCCTAAAGAACAAGGTATCAGCAGGCAGCGGCCCAAATACTTGAATCCCTTCTTCCTGCGCTAGTTCAACCGCTGGGATGATCTTCTCCTCTTCTTCTCCGTTCCCAAACAACCCATTCTCCCCAGCGTGCGGGTTAATCCCGCATACAGCAATTTTAGGAGCAGAGATCCCAGAACGGACGAGTGTATCATGTGCCAGCTTAATCGTCGTGTATACACGCTCAGGATTAATCTTTAAAATGGCATCCATTAATCCAATATGTGTGGTGACATGAACTACCTTTAAGTTAGGGGCCGCCAGCATCATCGCATAATCTTCTGTACCTGTCAGGTCAGCTAAAATTTCTGTATGTCCTGGATACATATGACCTGCCTTATGAAGTGCTTCTTTGTTTAGCGGCGCTGTGCAAATGCCGTCAATTCTACGGTCATTTGCAAGACTAATGGCTTTTTCAAGATATCGGAAAGCAGCATTTCCTGCTTCTTTTGATATGTCCCCAATTGGAATCTCGTTCGTTAAGAGCTTAAGGTCTAAGCACGGAACTGCTCCGGCTTTCACCTGCTCCGCTTCCTCTGGTTCTTTGATACTTACAATCTCCACATCTGTATTCACAAAGTCTTTTGCCCTATTTAATATACTGGTATCTCCGATCACAAATAGAATGGCTTCTTCATGTAAACGCGTTTGCTGAAAAGCTTTTAAAATAATTTCAGGACCAACACCAGCCGCATCTCCCATCGTTACAGCAATGATTGGTTTTGACATTCGACTTCCCCCTCTATCTTTTTCAGCACTTCTACCGCGTGGAGTACTGAATTTTTTTGACCGTAAGCTCCTGCTTTCGTAACCGCATATAAATTCGTATCAACAAGCTGACCGAGCGGGATGCCAGGTTCAATTTCTTTCAGCAGCCGAATACCTCCTGCTCCAAGCTCTTGGCAAATCGCCCGCGCTGTATCTCCGCCAGTTAGGAAAAGTCGTCTCATTCCTGATAATGTGACAATGTCTTTTGTGATCATTCCAAGAAAGACGGACAAAGCACTTCCAACCTCTTGTCTTGACAGCCCTTTCTTTTCTCCGTAAACCATCATCTTTTCAACCATCTCTGGCCGTGCATCTGTGTAAAGGAGAATATCTTCGTTCTGACGCTTACGCAGTTGATCGAGAACTGATTTTCGTTCCCATGCTTCACGGCCGTTTAATACATTCAGCGGGTTCACTTTTATCTCAAAACAATCGTGAGTTTCTCTTAAATAAGCAAACTGCTCATTTGTTTTTTGAGAGGCACTTCCAGATACGATGAGGACAGGTCTCTGTTTTTTAAGGCGAGAAGTATTTCTATGTTTAGCGACATATGCCGATAATGCACCAGCTAGTCCCGCTGAACCGACCCATAGTATTCTTTTATCCATCTTCATAAACACTTCCACAATCCGCCCTAAATCATCACTTGTTTCTGCATCACACACAAACCATTGGTGACCATGCTTCAATAACGATGATACCTCATCATTCATTCCTTTGAGCTCTTCGCCGATTGTTTGTTGAGAAAGGTTTTTTGGTCTGACGTTCGTCTGCTCCTCAATTAAATCTGATATGCTGGATGTCAAAACTGGTGTTTTCGGATCCTTTGCTGCCTCTGACAGATGAACAGGCACTCCTTCCACATAATGTATGCCATCATTGGTTGCTCTTTGTGCATCTGGGTAGGCAGGTGCGATAACCGCCGCATCAAATGGGCCAATATCCATTAGTGCTTGCAGTTCAATTCCTATATTGCCTCTTAATGTTGAATCTATTTTTTTTAAGAAAAGGTGCGATTCATCTTGGAGAAATGGCTGCACCATTTGGCTGACCTCATGGTAGGCGTTCTCTGAAGACATACTTCGTGAATCGGTATCCACTATCAGCACATCCTCTTTATACCTGTCAATACCTTCAAATGACGGCTGAAACAGGACAGAGGCTGTGAAGCCCGCTTTGACAAATTGAACACCTGTATCGTTGGCACCTGTCAAATCATCCGCCACAATGATTACCTTTTGCTCTAGTTTCGCTCCTTTTTTTAATAGATCGTTTGTCATTTAGACACCTCGGCCTCATTACATATTATTCCTTTAGCTTTCTCCATAGCGTCGTACGGTTGATATTCAACCGCTTTGCCGCCTTTGATTGATTCATATTTTCTTCTTCCAGCACCGTTTTGATAATCCGTCTTTCAATCTCATCAAGCGTTCCATTCAAATAGCTGGACAGCTGCTTTTCTTCATTTTCAAAAACAAGCTGATCAATTGCTGCCTTTGCCTTATTCAACGTGATATATCCACTTTTTGTCGTCAGCACAAGCTCCTCAATGATCCGCTTGAACTGCCTGACATTTTCTCTGAATTTCTGGTGTTGAAAGGCTTCAATCACATCTGCTGACAGCCCAACCACCTGCGTCCCGTAAAGAGAATTTAGTTCCGCAATAAATAACCTGCTCATGTCCTCAATATCTTCTGGCCGTTCAGATAACGGAGGGACATGAATCGTGAGCTCCTGTAAGCCTGTATATAATTCCTCACAAAACGCTCCAGATTGCATCAATTTGAACAAATCCACTTGAGACGCAGCCATCCAGCGAATATTCTGATGATGATGCATCTGCTCGGCAATGAGCTGCTGTATATCCATTGGAACGCTCTCAATATCCTTTAGAAACATCGTCCCTTTTTGATGCAGAGGGATTGATTTTAAATCTTCCGGTTCTATCAAACGTCTGCAATGTACCGTCGTAAAGCTCTCATCTTTCCTCTCGCTCATTTGATGGATGGCAAATGCAAGGCTTGATTTACCAGTTCCTTGTTCACCATACAGGCAAATCGAGCGCTCCGTTTGGCTAAACGCTTTTGCCCTTTTGATCACATCTTTCATTTTCGGGCTCTGTTCTGTAAAAAGAGCAAATGGATGTTCTGAATGAATAGGCGACGCAAGCGTCCAAATACGATGACCTTCTTGATTCATCACAGCCGAAGGCCTTTCAATCGTGACAAGCAACTCGCCTTTCGATAGCATGCTTCCTTTGACATGCCACACTTGCTGCTGATGAGATATTTGAGAATAACCATTTTGTTTCCCTTCTCGAATCGCCTTTAGTGCCGGTTCAAGTGCTGGACACCATGTAATCACATCGGCATGAGAAGTAGACGGTGCAAATAATCCTTTTTCTGTCCATTGTTTCATTTGTTGATTCATAAAATGAAGTTTGTTGTGTGGATCGACGATCAGCATGCCTTTTGGCTCTTGATCAATCATTTCACGAAAAAGACGCTGTTCAGCTGTCGCCTCTTTATATAAACGATACATTTGTTTTGCTTGATGAAATGCTTCTTTGACCGATTCACGACCTGATGTAATGAGCATACTCTGCATTCCCAGCTCTTTAGCCGCTTTATCTGTAATGACATCTCCAAGCACAACCTGTGTCCCTTGATCTTGTAATTGTTTTAAGAGATCCCATACCTCTTCCTCTTGCTGCACTGTGTAAATATCAATTTTAATCCCGTATAATTCCCCAATGGTGCGGACACCTTGAGTGATATTTTCAAAACCCACGACCGCTTTTTTACCTTGATAATCTTTTATCAGCGTTAAGGCACGAAGCAAGTCGTACCCTGACACAGGGATATCCACTACTGGGATGTTCACATGTTTTTGAATGAGCGCAGCTGTTCCGCCCCGGCTCATAATGATATCCATCCCTTGAGCTTCTGCTTGTTCTGCGAGAGCAACACCAGACCGAAGATCTCCGACTACAAGCTGGAATGTGATATTTTTTTCTTCTTTGGCAAGGTCGATTAACACATCTCCCAACCCTTTATACGGCGCAACACCTAACACTTTGATATTCATGAAAAGGACCCCCATTTTTTATCTCTTCATCATGAGACATACCTTGAGGGAGTCCAGCCGATAGAAAATGGGGACAACCCTCCAAACATCAATTATAAATGAAGCAAATGAGGGTTACAATTCACCAGAAGCAGGGCCCTCTTGCATTTAAGAAGTGCGATTGACCCATTCTTCTGTCACACACACATATTTGATCGCCTGCCGATAATACGTAAACGCAATATGCAGCTTCCCGTCTTTTCCTTCCGTGATGGATGGATAAGAATACTCTCGATTTAGTTTATCCTTTGAATTGTTTGTCATCGCATATCCATCACCCACTTCAAGGTTACGTCTGATAGGCCATGTATTACCATTATCCTCAGAGAGCGCCAAAGTCATTGGTGCACGCGGTGTTCCCCAAAACGCTGGACGTGCTTCTGTATCAACCGCCGTGCGCGTATCACCTTCATCCTCAATTTCATCGTATAAAGAAGCTCTTCTTTCTGTTTGCTCATCCGCATTGATATGATTATAGACTAGGGCAAGATGCCCATTTTGGAGCACTGTAAATTGAATGGATGAATTATTATTGGGCAGCTCCGTCGCCTTTGGCTCAGACCATGTCCGTCCATGATCGACGGAACGGCTGATATAAATCGAATCAGCAAACCGGCTTCTAAAGAGGGCTATGAGGGACCCGTCTGCACACTTTCCAATATTCATATGAACACAGCCCGTGCTGTTTGGTACAATGACCTCATCCCATGTCTTTCCTTGGTCGGATGAAATTTTCACAGCACTGACATCCCGGTTCCCTGTCCATTTGACGCCTGGAATGGTCTTACAATAGAAGACGGGCAGCAGCCAATCTTGATTATCCAGTACAACAATCGGCTGCCGTATAAACGTACCCGGCTGTTCAAACAAAGTATCAATCTCACCCCATGTCTCACCTCTATCCTCTGATAGCCGGTATCTCACGATGGCGGTATCTTGATTCCCAGATAGCTGCGCGGTATACAGCAGCCATAGTCTGCCATTTCCCTCTTGAAACAGAACTGGATTTTGTTCAGAGCGTGCAGGATCGTTAGATAACTTCACTGCCTCTGTCCACTTGTTACTTCCCCGTTTGAGTCTCGACATATAGATTGAGATATCAGGTATTCCCTCCTGCGTTCCGCCAAACCAAACACATAATACATCTCCATTATCCAGCTCAAGTAGATTGGCCGCATGATTTTGCACACAGTCTGTTGGCAGAAAGGCTTCTTTTCTCTCTGTATCTTGTTCATTTTGTCGCAAAATTCCATCTATTTTCATCATAGTCTCTTCATTTGTCATGACAATTCTCCTTTCAATGATTGATCCTTTTTAGCAGGCGGACTGATAAGTCGATCGATTACCAGCACAAGGAAAGGAATGATAATGGCAATATACATATTATCGATTCCGAACGGATTATCGAGTAAATACCAAACCGTCGTTGTAACACCTGAAGCAGCAAGGCCAATGGTCGCCCCTCTATTTGAATTAAAGTATGGCAAGTAAAAGCCCATTGCTGCTACAACGGCGATCGATGTTCGAAGCGCCCTTGTAAAAAAGGAAAGGGACAGCAGCTCCGGCGCAAGTGCCACTCCGACAAGAGGCACAATTCCAACGAGTACAGCCACATACCTCGTGATTTTCATTCTCTGCTCTGGTGTTGGATTCATTTTCGGCACATAAAAATCATCGATAATTAAGGTTGTCGTCGCAAGCGCGACCGTCGACACACCGACAAAAATGGATGCCACAAGCGATGTTGCCACAATGGCACTCAAAATTGGATTCATATGCTGTAAAAAGACAGGGAAGGCATAAATAGGATCAATGTCTGGATACAAATAATGTGCAGCTACACCGATCACACCAATCGCAACGGCGAGCGGCAAACAAAGCAGAGCTGCATAAAGTGTCGATTTCTTTGCCTCACGCTCACTTTTCGACGAGGTGATTGCTTGAATAATAAACTGCGTAGCAAAGATGGCTCCCATGTTTCCTATAAACCAAGCTCCAATTGTCCCCCATCCAATTGTCCCGTCCCATGTAAAGAAATGATCAGGCATCGTTTGTTTCATCGGTTCAAAGCCTTTTGTTAAATAAAGGGCTACCCCTAGTGTAATTAAAATCCCCGCATACTTCACGATCGAATGAAGGATCGTGACCCATGCTACCCCTTTCATTCCTCCGAATGTAAAATAAAATGTACTCACAACGGCCGTAATGATCGCACAGGTCATTAAAGGAAGCCCTAAAATGGATGCAATAGCAGCTGACCCACTTAAATAGTTTCCTAGATTCACAAGCAGTAATGCAGCAATCATAATAACAGAAACAACTAGCTTCGTTGATTTCCCAAACTTCTGATCGATAATACCTGAAATGGTGTACTGCCCTGTTCGATAAAACTTGCCTACTAAGAAAAAGGAAAAGATAAAAAAGGCGATAGCGACGGTCACAATAGACCATGAAGCAGAAAGCCCATGCGTAAAGGCAGATTCTGCAGTTCCAACAGTGGATTTCGTTCCAATGAATTCACTCATGAGCAAAATACCGACTACAATGGCTGGAAGTGACTTAGCAGCATTGTTAAATTCTGAATTGGATTTACTGCGGAAACGCATCGTCAGCCAAGTCGTAAATAGTATATAGAGAATAATGACGATCAAAATAAATGTGATGACAGAACTGCTTAAGACATTCATTTAAAATCCCCCTTTGTGTGCAAGCCGTGTGAAGCAACTTCTCATGTCCCATCCAATGAAGCATTAAGCGTCAAGCAGTTTCATGTATACCTGTTCAATTTCGGAAACAGACATTGGCTTTGGATTGTTGTCCATTAATCTCTTCACCTCTGAAGCTGCTTGAGCAAGTGCCGGTACATCCTCCTTCGACACGCCAAAAGCTTTGAGCTGCTGTGGAATGTGTAAATCCGCTGTCCATTCTTCAATTTGATGAATCACACGCTCTGCAAGATCCTGCTTTGTGTGAGCTCCCGCTAGTCCTATTACTCTTGCCACATGTTCAAGCCGATCAATGATATGATCTGCATTAAAAGCAGTGACATGCGGAAGCAGCATGGAATTAGCAACACCATGAGAAATCTTGTATTTCCCCCCTAATGGATAAGCCATGGCGTGAACAGCCGCAGTTCCGGCACTTGTAAGCGCCATTCCCCCATACATAGCACCAATAAGCATATTTTCTCTTGCCTTCATATGATCCCCGTGATGATACGCTTCCTGAATACTACCTGAAATCAGCCGCATCGATTCCAAGGCAAACATGTCACTGAATGGATTGGCTTTATTTGAAATATAAGATTCAAGCGCATGCGTAAAAGCATCCATACCTGTAGCTGCGGTAATAGATTTCGGCAAGTTGAGAGTAAGTGCAGGATCTAAGATGACAAGGTCTGGCAAAAGATGCTGACTAACCATTCCAATTTTCAGTTCCTTTTCTGGAAAAGTCACAATTGCATTTGGTGTCACCTCAGATCCCGTACCAGAGGTTGTCGGAATTAGAATCGTCGGCACTCCCCTTTTTTCCACAAGGTTTGTGCCAACGAGAGCAGAAATCGGCTGATTGTTTGTCTTAAGAACAGCTAGAATTTTTGCAGCATCAAGGACACTCCCGCCACCAATGCCAATAATGGCGTCATGCTCTCCTTTTAAAAAGGTGTGGAATACGCCCTCGATATTTTCTTCTGTTGGTTCAGGTTTGATTTCTGTACTTATCTCACTTGCTATCCCCTTTTTCGCAAGTTCTCTTTTGATGTGATCTGCATAACCAAGTGATACGATAGATGGCTGCGTTAATATAAAAATGGATGTGAGTCCGCTAAGCCCTAAACTATCTAATTTCTCCCCAAGAAGGTCTAAAGAACCTGCGCCAGATACAATGTGTGATGCCGTCTGAAAGTGATAATGCGTGATCGTCATCTCTTCACTACTCCTTTGCCGCTTTTCCTTGTTTGCGATAGTCTTCAACCATTTGTGCCACAGCTTCCAATGCCTCACCTGACAGCTCTTTTACAGGGCTTCTGGGCGGGCCAACCGGAATTCCATAAAGCTCTGCTGCCTTTTTCAAAGGTGCTGGTAATGTCCCTAAACCGAATGTTGCTCTTAATGGCTGCAGCTGCTTCTGGAAGTGCTCACTTTCGTCAAGCTTCCCTTTTTGAAAAGATTCATAGAGTCCAACGACAGTTTCAGGCAGTACATTTGCAGTTGCTGCGACCGCCCCTGCTCCGCCGAGTTTCAAGGTATCTAAAATGAGTGAGTCCGTACCTGCAAGGACAACAAAATCTTCATCTTTTGTGACATCCAAATATGCCTTGATATTTTCAATGTTTCCACTGCTGTCTTTAATACCTAGCACATTCGGCAGTGCACTGAGCCGCGCAACCGTCTCTGGTGCTAGCGACACTCCTGTTCTAGATGGAATGTTATAAAGCAGAATCGGAATATTCACATTCTCAGATATGTGGCGAAAGTGCTCATACAGCTCTTCTTGGGTTGGTGCAACAAAATAAGGTGTAATGATAGACAGAACATCTACCCCTAGATCTGCCAGTTTATTTGACAGCCTGATGGTTGCCTCCGTACTATTTTCACCTGCTCCAATGAATACCGGTACTCGTCTGCCAACAGCATTCACGACAGTTTCAGCAATTTGAAGCTTTTCTTCCTCTGAAAACAGATGAAACTCTCCATTTGTGCCTAAAGCAAAGATGCCGTGTACACCTGAGTCGATCAAACGATTCACTAATTGCGTTGCCACTTCGGGATGAAAATGTTCTTTCTCAGTAAGCGGTGTCAAAATAGCTGGTATAATTCCTTGAATGTTCAAATGATCCTCCCTTTCTTGCATGTTGCATTTTTAAACACATTATAAATTAAGCGCTTTCATGTTATTTATTATAAAAGAATTTCGATTAAATTAGCAACACTTTTTTTGATTTTTCACTATAATCCGCCCTTTTCTTATATAGCTGTTGATGTTTTCAACAAAAAAAGTGAACCATTTTGGTTCACTTTTGAATGACATTCAACTTACCACCCTTTTTATTTCATTATAAAATAGCGATTGAAGATATAGTTTTTAATGCCTAAAATATGATTAAGACAAAATGAAGGAGGATGGTATGGGTAAATTCAGTTTATTTAACAAGTTTTTGGTAAAAGGAGGCGAAAAAGAAAAAATGGTTGATATTCTGTTAGAAGCAGCAGAATCAATGAAGAATTTGGATGAATGTGAAATATATCTTGTGAATATTTCCGAGAATGAACCAAGTTCTGTTTATGTTTATGAAGTGTGGGCAAATGAAGATGCCCATCAAGCGTCTCTAGGTCTTGAAGCTACCCAAACATTAATAAGTCGTGCGAAACCAATTATTACTGGTATGGAAAGAATCAATACTTTAATAACACAAGGCGGAAAGGGCATTTCATCTAATTAGAATTCGACCGTCTTAGATATAAAATTAGAACTGGCTGTCATTGTGGCAGCTTTTTTTCTTATTTAAAGCAAAGATTAAGAACTATTGTCAGGACTACACATTTTAGATATGTGTAGTCCTTTTATTTCAACTGTTTTACTCAACTAACCTAAATATAATTGTACATTCACTTTTGAATGATATTCAACGTTTGAAGAAGCCTTTGTACCTTTTGTCCTAATCTTTCGTGTAAATGGTCAGCATCTTCCGTTTCTTGCGTATTTGGTGCAGCGATGCACAGATGATGGATCGGATAACTTGTTTCTTGCTTCATGATGTGCATAAGCTGCCCCATGAGCTGAACAGCTGCGCCATCTGCTAAAGATCGTTTTAGGATAAGCCAAATGGTCAACGCTTCCTGCTGAAGCATGCCGTAAAGGATCATATCGTCTTCAGCGTCTTCAGCGTCTTCTGCGGCAAATTGTGCTAATCTGTTTGCTTGCTCAAAAAACAGCATATCTTCATCTGACTCTAGCTGCTCATGAAGCGTCTTCGTCCCCGTTCCAATAGACCTTTTCCAAAAGAACCCGCCGTTTTTCTTATGTGAGGAAAGGATGCGAAGAGGCTGATTAATGGAAAACGTCATTCCTTCTGAACCATATGTCCTCCAACCATCCGCTATGTTTACAATTGATGCTTTAGAAGGGGCTGCAGGCTCAACCATCAGCTGAGGGTTTGCCCTAAATGGATGCTGGAGCGGTGTCACATTTGTTTCATACACACGGTTGATTCGTTCAGTGGTCAAGACGTGATGCGGCATTCCTAACATGTCAGTCTTTCCTTCATGAAGCAGCAGCAGCCGATCACAATATAAACTGGCGATGTTCACATCATGGAATACGCCAATGACCGTTAACCTAGAGGAAGCAGTTTCTTCTTTAATTAAATCAAGCAAATCTTTTTGATAGGCTAAATCAAGGAAACTCGTTGGTTCATCCAGCAATAAATATTCAGGCTGCTGCGCCAATGCCTGTGCTAAATACACTCGCTGCTGTTCTCCTCCGCTTAACTCATGGATGGATTGATTCTTAAACTGTGCAACACCCGTTTGTTCCATGACTTTGCTGACGACCTGCACATCTTCTTGCGTGACAGATTGCAGCCACCCTTTTTGATATGGATAACGACCAAATTGGACGGTTTCTTCCACCGTAAATGAAAAAGCTTGGTCCGTTTTCTGCGGCAGAACTGCCATCTTTTGCGCAAGCGCCTTTGGCTGATAGGATTGAATAAGGTGACCGCCGAGACGTACTTCACCGCTCATAGGTGCTAAAATCCCTGCCATCATTTTAAGAAGGGTCGTCTTACCGCTTCCGTTTGGACCGAGTATACCGAGAAATTCTCCTTGCTTTACTTCAAGATTAATGCCACGAATGACCTCTTTCTCTCCATATCCACCTCTGATTTCTTTCACTTGAATCATATGTGCGTCCCCCCTCTATATTTACGAATGAGGATGATGCCAAATACAGGTGCACCAATTAACGCAGTAATGATGCCAATCGGTAATTCAGTCGGCTCGATGATGGTACGGGATAACACATCTGCTAACACAAGAAAGGAAGCACCGTTCAACATAGACAAAGGCAGCAGATGCCGATGGTCCGTGATAGTTAAGAGGCGGATAAAATGCGGAATCACAAGTCCTACAAAACCGATCGTCCCTGATACCGCAACTGCACTTCCAGTCAGGATCGAGCCCGCCAGCAGCACAATATATTTGCTCCTTTTCACATGTACACCTAATAACTTTGCCTTCTCCTCGCCATACGTCATTACATTCAAATCCCGCCCCATCAACATTAACGCAAAGGTTCCAATAAGAAAGAAAGGAAGAAAAAGCACAATATAACGCCAGCCCCTCATGGACACACTGCCAAGCAGCCAATGAATGATCTCTTTTAGATCATCACCTGTTAAAGCAATCATCAATGAAATGAGCGCACCCAAAAAAGAGCTGAAAATTACTCCTGTCAAAATTAAAGAAGAAATGCTCATCCCCCGATGAACAAGACGCGCAAAAAAGAGAACGAGACAGAGGGTCACAAGCGCTGTTGTCATACTGAATAATGGCAGTGTGAAACTACCAAAAAGCGGGAGCTGCAAGCTGAAAAACAGGGTCGCTACGGCTCCAACTGATGCCCCTTGAGATACCCCCAGCGTATAAGGGTCAGCAAGAGGATTTTTTAATAAACCTTGAAAAGCTGCACCAGATAACGCAAGTGCTGCTCCGACTAATGCCGCTAATATGACCCTTGGCAGCCGAATGTTCATCATAATATTGCGATCGATAGAATCAATGGTTCCAAACTGCACGCCGAATAGTTCATGAACAAATATACGAAGAATAGAAGGAATGGGAATCCCTAAGCTTCCAAAGGAGATTCCCATTCCAATGCTCATCACAAGAAGTAAAACACTTAGTGTATATGCGATGGTCAATTTATTTGAACGTATCAGGATAGACGTTTTTCGCAAGAGCCTCGACTCCTTCAACCAATCGCGGTCCCGGTCTTGATGCGAGATCCGTATTCAATTGAAAGACTTGTTTTTCTTTCACTGCTTTCATTGCATTCCAGCCGTCTCTTTTTTTCAAGTCAGCTAAGCTGGAACCATCAATTGTCACGATGACATCAGGATTTCGCTTGATGATCGATTCTTCCGTCATTTGCACCCAGCCAGTTTGATCGCCAGCAGCATTTTTGGCATGAATAACAGAAAGCATTTCATCCATAAATGTATTTTTACCAGTTGTATAGATTTCAGGTGCACCTGACACTTCGACAAAGACTGTTTTTTGCTTATCTTTCGAAATCCCCTCTGCTTGTTTCTTGATGTCATTCAGCTTTGTTTTCATTTCGTCTACAAGCTTTGTTGATGCTTCTTTCACGCCAGCTGCTTCACCGATCATATTGATTGATTTGTACACATCCTTAAAGGACGTTGCATCATTTACAGTCAACACTTGGATCCCCGCATCTTCAAGCTGTTTAAATCCATCTTTTGATCCCATCTGAGATGCATGTGCTAAGACAAGATCTGGCTTTAAGGAAATGACCTTCTCGACATTGAATTCAAGTCCGCCAATCTTCTCTACCTTTTCGACTTCCTTTGGATAATTGTCAAAGTCTGATCGTCCAACCATTTTATCTCCAAGACCGAGTGCATAAGCAACTTCCGTATTACTTGGAATTAACGAAACAATTCGTTTAGGCTGTTCTTTAATTTCAACTGTTTTGCCAGCTGCATCTTTTATTGATACTGGAAAAGCCGCAGTGGCCGTTTCTTTATTTTGTGACCCTTTTGCTTTGTGATCTGTCTCAGCGCCTGCACATCCTGCTAAAACACCCATCACAAGCAATAACGATATCCAAATAGCTGTTAACTTTTTCATGAGTGAACCCCCTGTTTATGTACTACTTAACGAAATCTCTTTCGTCAATTCTTTTCTAATTTCGGGAATATTATACTACAGTGCAGATAGGTTGTATATGTGATTTCTAAAAGCGTCTTTTCTGTCCCTAAAACAAAAAAACAGCCTCTAAAAAGACTGTTTTTCACTCTTCAATGAATTGATTTGTTCTCCATTGATGACGACTTTCTGAAAAGCAGGAGAAACGGCATGCTCTAAAGATAAGGGATACGCCACATCATCTATGACACAATCTTTCATTTTAAAATGTGTCACAGGAGAATGTGCGTATGCGGCTATTTTCACACCATATCGTCCGCCGCTGCTTTTGAGTCCTTCTACTTCAATATGACGTACTACAGGACGGTGCGGACCAGCATCTCCTTCCTCATACATCATGTCGATACAGACCACTTCATGCTTTAGACTTTTCACTGTATTGTTTTTAAAATAAATATGTTCAATGGTACCGCCTCTGACAGAGTTGGTTTTAATACGCAGTGCCCGGTCAAGGTTCGGACTGTCCATTACATTATCTTCTGCATAAACATACTTTACCCCACCAGAAATCTCGCTCCCGATCGTCACACCGCCGTGTCCATCCCGCATCTCATTTCTACGAATGACAATGTTTTCAGATGGAATCCCTATTCTCCGTCCATCCTCGTTTCTGCCCGATTTGATGGCAATACAATCATCTCCGTTATCAAAATAACAATCTTCAATGAGTACATTCCGGCAAGACTCCGGATTGACACCATCTGTGTTTGGTCCATGCCCAATGATTTTAACGCCGCGGACGATGACGTTATCACTTAACACAGGATGAATTTGCCACATCGGTGAATCCTTCACTGTCACTCCTTCGATTAGCACATGCTGACATTGGTATGGCTGAATAAAGCTTGACCTTAAATAATGACCTTCTCCAAATACCCTTTCTTCTACCGGTATTCTCTTTTCCGCCATTTCAAACAAAAGCTGGCGATCCCGATCCTGAGAGGGCTGGCCATTTGTCCCATACTTCCAAGGCCACCAATGATGCTCATCCCCTCTGCCATCAAGCGTTCCGGCTCCCGTAATAGCGATATTTTCTGCATGGTGTGCATAAATGAGAGGTGAATAATTATAAAGTTCAACCCCTTCATATCTTGTCAGTACAAGAGGCAAGTAATCCTTTGGGTCTTGGCTGAATGTCACATAGGCTTTCTCATGAAGATGAAGTTCTACATTGCTTTTCAATTCTAAAGCACCTGTCATAAATCTCCCTGCTGGGATCAGCACCCGCCCCCCTTTCAACCGGTGCGCATCATCAATGGCAGACTGAATAGCATTTGTTGAAAGCTCTTGCCCTTCCGCATCTGCTCCATAATGCACCACATTCAATTCACGATCTGGGAACTGCGGTGCTTTTATCTGCTTTAGCACTTGATCAATTCCGTTTACTTTTTTATCTTTCTTCCCTTGCTTTGCTAAACGAGCAATTCCAACTCCAGTTAGTACCGTTCCTGCTGTGATATACATCAAATCCCGTTTTTTAGACACGTACTCATCCCCCAGTCGACTTAAAGTGTGACACCTGTTTTGAAAATAGCCAGCTCTCTAAAATTGTTTTTTTCATGATTTAACAGCTTCCCGCTCGCCACATCAATGACAGTTGAAATGAATTTTTCTAATACAATATCTTCTGGTACATCTTCAAGCAGTTCTCCAGCATTAAAGTCAATCCAGTGCTTTTTTGTTTCATATAAGGCTGTGTTTGTTGAGATCTTCATTGTTGGCACAAACGTACCAAATGGTGTACCCCGGCCTGTTGTAAACAGGACCATTTGACAACCGGAAGCAGCAAGTGCAGATGAAGCAACCAAATCATTACCAGGTGCACTTAATAGGTTCAATCCCTTTTGTTTCAGCAGCTCTCCATATTTCAATACATCTTTAATTTCAGAAGTACCTGCTTTTTGTGTACAGCCAAGAGATTTATCCTCTAATGTCGAAATTCCACCTGCTTTATTTCCCGGGGAAGGATTTTCATATACCGGCTGTCGATGATCCATGAAGTATTGTTTAAAGTCATTGATCATTTGCACAATATTGTCGAAAGTCTTTTCTGATTCCGCTCTCTCCATTAAAATCGTTTCAGCACCAAACATTTCTGGCACTTCTGTTAACACTGTCGTGCCGCCTTGAGCAACAATAAAATCGGACAGTCTGCCTAAAAGCGGATTTGCGGTAATACCAGAGAATCCATCTGATCCTCCGCACTTCAAGCCAATTTTCAGCTCAGATAACGGAATGTCTTCACGATGATCTTGTTTCGCCGCATCATAAATTTCCTTGAGTAAAGCGACTCCCGTTTCTATCTCATCTCCTACTTCTTGGCTTCTTAAAAATTTCACTCTCGTACGGTCATATTCACCTAAAGTGGACTGAAAATCCTCAATGTCATTGTTTTCACAGCCAAGTCCAAGAACGAGTACTCCTCCAGCGTTAGGGTGCTTCACCGCATTTTGTAAAATGATTTTGGTATTTTCATGATCGTCCCCAAGCTGTGAGCATCCATAATTGTGCTTTAATACGAGGGCTGTTTCAAAAGGATGGATGTTTCCACCCATTTCAGCGGTGAATATTTGGATCATTTGATCGGCGATACCATTTACGCATCCAACGGTAGGAACAATCCAAAGCTCATTGCGGATTCCGCTTCCTCCATTTTTTCGTTTATATCCTTTAAATGTAAGATTCGTTTTTTCATAGGGGTTTTCTGATAATGAAGGCTGGTATTCGTATTCTAGCTTGCCAGATAGATTGGTTTTGATATTATGCGTATGCACCCATTCTCCAGCAGAAATGGCAGTCACTGCATGACCAATGGGATAGCCATATTTGATAATATTCTCTCTTTGCTTGATTTCAGCCAATGCAAACTTATGACCTTTGGCGACGGTCTCTTTTAAGATAATCGTATGTCCTTGATGCTGCAGCTCCTCCCCTTGCTCAAGTCCTTTTAAAGCAATACCGACATTATCTGAAGGGTGGATGACAATAAAGTCTTTCATGCTTTCTCCCCCTGACTTTCATATTGATGAAGCATCATTCGATGAACAGCTGCTCTCATCCCATGCGTCTGTATGAGGCTAAGCTGATCAGCTACAGCTTGACTCAATCCATTTATATCTGTTAAATCTCTGCCCCATAATGACTCGCATGAAAGAATTTTCGCTGCAACTCCTTCATTAGAATGGTTTTCCTCTTCCCATGCTTCCTTCATGAGCGTTAGCACAGTTTCATCATCCTTGACCCTTCCTGCATGTGCTCTGTAGAAATAAATGAGACTGCTAAGTGAAAACACAAGTTTCATTGGCAGCTGTTTCTTTCGTTCAACATAATCAAGCAATGACGGAAGATTACGGGTTCGGAATTTGGATACCCCATTTAGTGCAATATCCAGCAATTGATGCTTTACAAATGGATTGCAAAAACGATCCCAAACGGATTGTGTATAAAGAAGAAGCTCATCTTCAGGGAGTTCAAGCCCTGGAAGTACTTCCTCCTCCAGCATACGCCGGACGAACGGACCAACATGCTCATCATCCACAGATTCTTTTACAGTTTCTAAACCGCATGAATAGGCAATCGGCACCATCGCTGTATGTGCACCATTTAAAATTCGTACCTTGCTCATACGATAAGGCGCAATATCCTCTACAAAAAGTACATTTAATCCTGCTTCTTGAAAGGGGAGCTCCTTTTGTACAAAGGCAGGCGCTTCAATGACAAAAAGATGATAATATTCTGCCGTGACAAGCAATTCGTCGATATACCCTTCCTCCTTTTGTACAATTTCAGCCGCTTCCTTAGAGAATCCAGGGACAATCCGGTCCACAAGTGTATTACAAAACGTGTTGGCTTTCTTAATCCATGTAATAAACGCAGGTGGCAGTTCCCACTCAGCTGCCATACTGATCACGTATTCCTTCAATCGATCACCATTTTGTTCAACCAATTCACAAGGCAGAATGATCAGTCCTTTCTGCTCATCTCCAGCAAATGCTTTAAACCGGTGATACAAGAACGATGTCAGCTTTCCTGGAAAACTGGCTTGCGGCCGATCCTCCAAACGATCTTCTTTTCTAAACACAAGTCCTGCCTCTGTCGTGTTTGAGAAGACAAAGCGAAGATTCGGGTTTTCCGCTACGTGTAAAAACTCCTCGTAATCCGTATACGTACTAATTCCTCTGCTAATCGATTGGATGATCATACGTTCATTCATTTCTTGCTGGTCATGATATCCCTGAATACATAATGTGTACAAGCCATCTTGTTCATTTAAGGCTGCTACCGATCCTTTTCGTGGAGGAACAACAACCGCTCTTCCTTTAAAATCTGTGCAGTCGTTCAGCTTTTGGATGTGCCAATTGATAAATCCTCGCATAAAATTTCCTTCGCCAATCTGCAAAATCGTTTCCGGATACTCAGCCGCCGGGTATATGGCTTTTGATAATCGTTTCAAATGGATTCCCCTCTCCAAGAAATATGCACACGTGAACATTTTTCTAAGAAGGTGCTGATTACGGCACCTTTTTGACTGAATCTCTGATCATCAGCTCTGTGTGGACATACACTTTTTCCATATGATCCTCTTCTTGCTCTTCACCGTTTATTACTGAAAGGATAGCTTCTGCTCCAAGTGCACACATTTTTTCAATCGGTTTTTTCACCGTTGTCAATGCAGGTGTAGTATAGGACGAAAAAGCAATATCATCAAAACCAATAATAGAAATATCACCTGGACACGTTTTGCCTTTTGCAAATAATGCATTCATTGCACCAATCGCCATGTCATCGTTTGAGCAAAAGAGCGCTGTTGGCGGTTCATCAAGGGCCAGCAGCGATTCCATTGATTCATAGCCGCTTTTCATATGATAATCGCCTTTCATCATATATTCTTTCTTCATAGGTATTTGGTGATCAATTAGCGCTTGCAGGAAACCAGCTTTTCTTTCTTGAGTTGATTTAAAGCCTTCTTTCCCTTCAATGATGGCGATTTGTTCATGACCTTGCTGAATGAAATGGTGTGCAGCCTGGTAAGCTCCTTGACTATCATCTGCTAATATATTCATGACCTCATGACTTTCTACACGGCGATTCAGCACAATGATGGGAATGCCCTGTTTCTTCACATGATGGATAAATGCTTCATCTTGTTCGCTTTGACTCATGAGCAAAATGCCATCGTAGCGCTGTTTATGAATGGTTGTGTAATCGTGAAAGTCGTCAATTCCTCTTACAAAGAGATTATAATACTCTGTCATGACGCTATTGACACCTTTTAACGCATCCACAAAGAAGCTTGAAGATGTGCCTTCAGTTAAACTCGTAAAAAACAGACCAATTGTGAATGATTTTTGTGATACTAGGCCTCTCGCATGGACATTCGGTGAATAATTCAGCTGTTTTGCAATCGACAAAATCTTTTGTTTTGTCTTCTCTTTAATAAAAGGACTGTTATTCAAAGCCCTTGATACCGTGGTATGAGAGACGTTTGCCAATTTTGCTATGTCTTTAATTGTGACTGTCATGCTATTCCGCCTTTTATGATTTTTTACCATCTTATCATAAAACCGCTTTCATTTTCTTCATGTCATTCAGTTTGGATGCTGGAGCTGCTTTGCCCGGTCAAATTGAAAATACTGCCTGGCATT
Source organism: Bacillus sp. FSL R5-0712 (assembly GCF_038593285.1). Taxonomy (NCBI): domain Bacteria; kingdom Bacillati; phylum Bacillota; class Bacilli; order Caryophanales; family Bacillaceae; genus Bacillus; species Bacillus sp. FSL R5-0712. Next base: position 3,107,827 of record NZ_CP151981.1, read on the forward strand.
TTCATAGCTGATTCCTTTCACGATTCCCCCTAACAGTTCAAGATCATAAGGGGCTTCTCCTTTTTCTACCCAATCTCCGATGATATCGCATAGCAGTCTTCGAAAATATTCATGCCTTGTATACGACAAAAAGCTTCGTGAATCTGTCAGCATCCCAATGAAACGGCTGATCAGTCCAATACTGGATAGAGCCATCATCTGCTCTGTCATCCCTTGTTTCGTATCATTAAACCACCAAGCTGTGCCGTGCTGGATCTTCCCAGGTGTCGTCCCGTCTTGAAAGCTTCCAGCCAATGTTGAAATCACAACATTGTCCCGAGGATTTAAGGAATAGAGAATGGTTTTTGGCAGTGCCTGTTCTTGTTCTAAACGGTCTAATATTCTGCAAAGCGGCTTGGCAATGTCTTCATCATTCATCGCATCATACCCTGTATCTGGTCCAAGCCGCTCAAACATTTTCGTATTGTTGTTCCTAAGCGCATTGATATGCAGCTGCATTGCCCAGCCCCGCTCATAGTAAGCCTGACCTAGCTGAATGAATGTTTGTGTTTTAAATTTGATCTTCTCTTTTTCTGTCAATGAATGCCCAGACATTCTTTTATGAAAGATGGCTTCCACTTCTTCTTCCGTCGTTTCTTCAAACGTCATTTCGTTAATAGCATGATCTGAGATCAAGCAGCCTTGTTCATGGAAAAAATCAATTCTTGCGAGGAGAGCTGTCAAAAAATCTTGATAGGATTGTATTGAAGTAGATGAAGCCTCTGCCAGTTCGTGAACATACACTGTAAATAGGTGATTCGTTATATCTAGTGCCTTGTCAGGCCGAAATCCGGGCAGTACTTGCACAGTGAATCCTTCTTCCCGCAGTTTTTGATGATAGCAAAGCGAATCGATTGGATCATCTGTTGTCACGACTGTTTCAACGTTCGATTTCACAATAAAGTCTCTTGCACCAAAACCCTCTCCTTGCAGCTTTTCATTTACTTTTTGCCAGATGATGTGTGCGGTTTTTTCGTTTAAAAGTTCTTCAACTCCAAAATATCGTCTCAGCTCTAAATGAGTCCAGTGATAGAGCGGGTTTCCAATGGTCATGGGAACGGTCTTCGCCCACGCCAGAAATTTCTCATAGTCTGAGGCATCCCCTGTGACGTGCGATTCGGGTATGCCATTTGCTCTCATGGCACGCCATTTGTAATGATCTCCGTAAAGCCATGCTTCGGTGATATTATGGAAGGTTTTATTCTCATAGATTTCTTTGGGGCTTAAATGACAATGGTAATCTATAATTGGAAGGTCCTTTGCAAACTCATGGTATAGCTTTTCCGCCGTTTGACTGTTGAGTAAAAAATGCTCATCTAAAAAGGCTTTCATCAAACTCCCCCATCTCTCTTATAGATAAAATCGATTTGTTCACGTTAACAATTTTATTGTAATCGTTTACAAAATTGATTTCAATCCTAAAACAGGAAAAAACGATCTCCTTTAGAAAAGAAAATCGTTTTTTGGCTATTTTACAGGTGATGATTTTTTTAGGATAATCGCAATAGTTGTTCCAATGCCTAGTTCACTTTCAACTTGAATGTCACCGTCATGCAGCAAGACGAGCTCTTTTGCTATCGCAAGCCCGAGACCAGTTCCGTTCGTTGGATCGTTTGTATTTGTCCCTCTGTAATAGCGGTTAAATAGGTGATCCACCGTTTCCTGTGCCATTCCGCGGCCATTGTCTTTCATTTCGATTCGAACTTCTTCATTTGTTTCAGATAAAACAGCTGTAATATGTGTGCCTTTTTCGTTATGCTTCACTGCATTCGCCAGCAGGTTCTCAATCACTCGTCTGAACCATGCTTTATCGATCTCAAATATGACACCATCTGTTTGATCTTCAAAGGAGGATGGATAATCTTCAGATGAAGAGCTTCTTGAAAACTCGTCCATAATGGAAGTTAAAAATTCACTGAGTTCAACCGGTTTCCGATTAATAGGCAGGGCACCATTCTTCAATCGGTACGTGAGGTTTAAATCCTCAATCAGTGTCGACATGTATTCTGATTTCTCACGAATCACCTGTCCCATTTCCATGACTTCTTCTTTGGACCATTGATATTGATCGGATTCAAGCATGAGTCCATAGCCGTAAATCGTACTTAGAGGCGTTTTCAAATCATGAGACAATCCTGCAATCCATTCTTCCCTTGTGGTTTGAATTTTTCTACGGTTTTCTTCATTCTCTTTTAATGTAAGTGTGAGCTGCTCCATTGTTTTTAGGATATCCTCAAATAATCGGTATTCCCGCTTAATACGGCCTTTTTTATTTTTACTGACTGGAATTCCCTTTCTATTTGTTGGTTCCTGCAATTTATTTTTTGATAAGAAAATCAGCCAGCGAATAATGTGATAAATTGGCAGCCCATAACGATACGAATACCATAATGTCATGACAATAATAATAGTGAGTGCAAGACCTGCAATTAAGATGGTTGTATATTGATTTAAAGCGTCTCTCTCTTTATCGTAAAGCTCGTCCGGGCTGTATACTTTATTTGGTACCGAAACAATAATATACAGGTTTTTATTCACTTTCATATAAGACAGATCACTTCTAAACTCCCAAGGCTTCGATTGATACTTGAGCAGTTCAACATCTGTTACGTTATGTTTCAAATCGGTGTTGGCTCGAATGCCTTTTAAATATTTTCCTTCGTCATTGAACAAATGAACCGATCCATTCATTCTCTTCAAGAATTCTTTCGTTTCAACCGAATATTGAGATAATGCAGCCAAATTTTTCTCGTGCTGTTTCAGATAATTGGCTACCTTTGTGCTGTTCGTTTTGAACCCATATAACACAGTAAAACTTTCTTGATCAATCTCAATTGGCCAGAAGTACATCTTGTAATCTTTAAATTGTCTTTTTTCAAAGATCTTGATCATTTCATCCTTTTGATAAGACGTTGGAATTGATTTAGGGCGGTGATAGCTATAAACGGTATTCTTCTTTGAATCAATCACTTGCAGCCAGCCGTCTCTTTTTTTTACTGCTTGCTTGAGCTGATCGTCGGCTTCCATTTTTCCATCCTCGTTAAAATAAAGCCAGCTCATGAGTGTATCTCCATCAGCTTTTGTTAAACCAGTTTCGGTCATGTTCTCATAGTATTTATTTAAATATAAGTTCTCAGAGAACGTATTGCCGATCGTCAGAATGGCAATCACAATAAACATTTGTCCGACAAAGTGAAAGAAAAGTTTTGCTCGTAAATTCATAAATTATTGAAGGACCTTTGCAGGGTGCGGTATAAATTTATATCCCATACCACGGATCGTCACAATATATTCTGGCTGACTCGGATCTAATTCAATCTTTTCTCTCAGCTTTCGAATATGAACCATGACAGTGTTGTTATCACCATATGATGGGACGCCCCATACTTTCTCATAGATTTGATCTTTTGAGAGTACCACATTCGGATGGTCACAAAAGTACTTCAGCAAAGAAAGAAGCTGAGCAGAGCATGCCGTCACCTCTCCTCTTACTTTCAATTCGGCTGCATGAGGATGATAGGAGAAATGGGCATAATGATATTGGCTTTGAGTGTCTTCTTGCTCCTCCTGTAAGGAGATATATGTTCGGTTTAGGTGAGCCTTAATTCTAGCCACTAGCTCAAGCGGGTTAAATGGCTTCGTGATGTAATCATCTGCCCCCTGTGCAAAGCCCGTCAGTTTATCGACATCAGACGTTCTTGCAGTTAAATAGAAAATAGGCACTTTCGTTAACTTTCTGATTTCAGGCAGAACGTCAAAGCCAGACTTACCGGGCATCATTACATCTAGAAGTAAGAGGTGGATGTCCTCGTTTTTGACAATATCTAATGCTTCATCTGCATGGTAGGCTTTATAAATATGCTTGAATCCTTCTTTTTTTAATACGCGTTCAACCATTTTCACAATTGCTTCTTCGTCATCTGCAATCAATATTTTTGCTGTTTCCACGCATCTCTTTCCTTTCTAGCATGATCTCTAACCGTATATTACCATTGTCTAAAGTAAAAAAGTACCTCTTTTCTGCATAAAAGCGAAAAAATATCAACTGGAGAAAATGGCAGGACTAGGAAGTTTTAAACATACAAAAAAACCCGGCAGCTGCACCGGGTTCCTATACATCTATTATCCATTCACAGCTTCTAGCTTTCGTTCATGATTCATTAAGTCATATGTTAAACAGATCGGCTTATTCGTTCTAGGATCAAGCACAATTTCTGCATCAATATGGAATACCCGACTGAGTACATCTTTGGTCATGACCTCATGAGGCGTACCATCTTTTATGACTTTCCCTTGATTGAGGGCAATCATGTAATGTGAAAAACGCGCCGCATGATTCAAATCATGGATGACCATCAACACAGTTCGGCCCTGCTCCCTATTTAAGCGTTCTAACAGCTGAAGAATCTCGAGCTGATGTGCAAGATCCAAATACGTCGTAGGTTCATCTAATAGGAGCAGCTCTGTTTCTTGGGCAAGTGCCATCGCAATCCATACACGCTGACGCTGTCCACCGGAAAGTGCTTCAATTGGCCGATCATGAAAAGCAATCATTCCCGTTTCCTCAAGTGCCCACCTAATGATTCGTTTATCTTCATTTGATAAGCGGCCAAACCCATTTTGATGCGGGAAACGTCCATATGACACGAGCTCATACACTGTCAATCCACTTGGTGCTTCGGGCGTTTGCGGTAAGATCGCCATTTGTTTTGAAATTTCTTTTGTCGGCGTCTCGTGGATAGCCTTGCCATTTAAGTAAACAGCTCCTCGATTGGATTTCATTATACGAGACATCGTTTTTAAAATGGTTGATTTCCCGCAGCCATTCGGTCCAATCAGTGTTGTCACCTTGCCTTTTGGGATACTGACATTCAAATCTTCTACAATCAAACGGTCTTGATAACCGATACAAAGCTTTTCTGTTTCGAGTGATTTCATATGTTGTCTCTCCTTCCTCATTAGTTCGATTTCATCAATAAGTAAATGAAGTAAGGTGCGCCTAAAGCAGAAACGACAAGGCCAACTGGCACTTCTGATGGTGCAAGGATGACGCGGCCAATTGTATCTGCCAGTAATAATAACAGCGCGCCAATCAGCGCGGAGGCCGGTATCATTCCTTGATGCTTTGGCCCAACAAGCTTTCTAGCTAAGTGCGGTGCGGCTAATCCTAGGAAAGAGATACTTCCTGCAACAGCAACACTCGCACCTGCTAATGCAACGGCAATCAGCATGAGAAGGCTTCTTTCTTTATGAACAGAAATGCCCAATCCATAGGACAGCTGATCACCTAAATTCATAATGTTTAAGTAGCGTGATCTGACAAGCGCTAATATAAGGAAAATCAGCATCCATGGCAGAACAGATAAGACGTACGTCCAGCTCGAGCCATAAATGCTTCCAGATAACCACACGATGGCTTGGTTAAAATCATTTGGGCTCATTTTCAACTGGATGACCACAATTGCTGCTGAAAACGCAGCATTCACACCAATACCAGTTAAAATCAATCGAACAGGTGTGATGCCTTTTTTCCACGCTAACACATAGATGAGAAATGCAGCAAAGCCTGCACCTACGAACGCGAAAAGCGGCAGTACAAAAATCGTAAAATCACCTAAATTTGTCATCGTGCCTTGAAATGCAAAGATAAATAGCACAACGGCAAAACCAGCACCGGCATTGACACCGAGAATACCCGGGTCAGCTAAACCATTTTGAGAAACACCTTGCCAAATCGCTCCTGATACAGCGATAGAAGCGCCGACAAGTAAAGCGATGACCATTCTTGGAAGCCTGAACTCGAATAATACGAGTTCATCCATTTCACTTCCGAATCCAAAAAGTGTTTTCAATGTATCCAGCGGAGAGATTCGAATTTCTCCGGTATTTAAACTAATGAGAAACACAGCTACGATCGCGAAAAAGATCATGAGCATCGTTCGTTGATATTTCTTTTTCTTTGCTTGCTGCACCATTTCCATTTAAATCCCGCTCCTTTCACGTCTAGCTAAGTATAAGAAGAAAGGAACGCCTATAATCGCAGTAATGGCACCGACTGGCGTTTCAAACGGAGCGTTGACCAGCCTTGCAGCAATGTCTGCATAAATTAACAAAGTGGCTCCTAAAATAGCAGAGCATGGGATAATCCAGCGGTAGTCCACTCCAACCAAGAATCGAGTGACATGAGGGATCACAAGCCCAATAAAACCAATAGAGCCTGCTACCGACACGGCAGCACCCGTTAAAAGAATAACAACCAATATACCAAGCACCTTGACCGTTTTTGTATATTGTCCAAGTCCTTTCGCCAGTTCTTCACCTAAGCTCAAAACCGTGATCGAACGGGCAAGGATCATTGCAATGATTAGTCCTGCAATGGCAACTGGAATGATGATATGAATGTTACTCCAATTCACACCTGCCACTCCGCCAGCATACCAAAAGCTCATATCTTGAGCGACGTCAAAACGGATGGCAATGGCTGAGGAGATGGAGCTCAAAAGTGCTCCAACCGCTGTACCAGCTAGTGCGAGCTTTACAGGAGTCAGCCCCCCTTTTGACATAGTACCGACACCAAATACAATAGAGGCACCGAGTGCGGCTCCAACAAATGACCAAAGAATTAATGTAAAAGAAGATTGGCCAGGGAAAAATGCTAATGCAATGGCAATCGCAAATGCGGAGCCATTTGTCACACCCATAATCTCAGGTGACGCAAGCGCGTTTCTTGTCATTCCTTGCATAATGGCACCTGATACGGCTAAAAAGGCACCGACGAGGGCAGCTCCAACTGTACGCGGCAGCCTCAATTCCCGAATAATTTGATGTGAAGTTTGATGTGGATCAAAATGAAAAACGGCTTCCCATACAGTCTGTAGATGAATGTTTGCCGCTCCTAATGATACTGATAAAAAAAGACCAAATGCTAAAGCGATCATTCCTATGATGATAACAGCTGCTGTTCCAAAAGGCTTCGTGACAATATCGATCGTATCATCGCTGGCTGGCAGCTGTTTATTCGATTGTGAGCCCAAAACCAGTCTCTTCCTTTCCGTTCATATCTATTCTGTATTAGTGATAATGATTATCAATCTCGAAGTCTAGTATATCACTTTCTTTTCTTTTTGAAATCACTGTTCTGATAAATTTCTTTATTTTCGGCAAAAAACTGTGAGAATTTCATCATTTTTCTTTTGGTTCTAAATTAGCCGATGCATTTTTGTTCCTACCATGTTACGATAAAATTGAAAATGAGAATCATTATCAAAGGAAAGTGAATAGGAGAGAACTTTTGTGAAAAAACGAACTGGATTTCTTTTGATTTCTTTATCCATCCTTATGATCTTTACAGCCGCTTGCGGCAGCACTTCAAATAAACAATCTGCAGCGAAAAAGAATGACATGATCACCTATCAGGATGCAAAAGGTGAAGTGAAGCTACCGAAAAATCCGAAACGAATAGTGCTTCTTGCAGAAAGCTATTACGGGGACCTCGTCACGCTCGGCAAGACGCCGGTTGCTACAACATCACCCATCTTTAAAAACCCTTTTTATAAAGGGAAAACAGATGGAGTGGAAAATCTCGGAAGGACCCCATCAGTCGAAAAGATAGCCGCTTTGAAGCCAGATATGATTATTGCATGGGGAGAAGACGAGAAGTTTGATCAATACAAAAAAATCGCCCCAACTGTAGCGGTTAAATACAACCTATATTCCTTCAAAGACCAGCTAAAAGAATTCGGTAAAATGACAGGTACACCAAAAAAAGCAACAGAATGGATCACGAAATGGGATACCAAAATTGCTGAGGTGAAACCAAGGGTAACAAAAGCGGTCGGCAGCAAAACGGTTTCGATCGTATCGCCATTTGATAAAGGTATTTATATTTTTGGAAACACCTTTGGCCGCGGGGGCGAAATCATTTATGACGAGCTGAAATTAAAAGCACCGAAGGCCGTCAAAAAAGAAGCGATCGACAGCGGTGTCGGCTATGCAAACATTTCTCTTGAGAAGCTGCCAGAATTCGCAGGCGACTATATTTTCACAGGTCCATGGAGCGGCTCAAAAAGTAATGATGACCAAGTGTATCAAAGCAGCATTTGGACATCACTTCCTGCCGTCAAAAATAAACGTGTATTTGAAATAGATCCCGTCGGTTACTTCTTTAATGACCCAGTGTCACTAGAAGGTCAGCTAGAGTTCATTGTGGACCGATTGACATCTGCATCATAAAAAAACGTTTCTCCAGAAATGGAGAAACGTCTTCCTTATCCTAATCCTATACCGTTTCTTTGGCAAATCCTTTTGACATAAGTGGATAAAGCAAAATACCCACTAAGAATAGACCGATTCCAAGACCAAAAGTTTTCAAGTCGGCTGTTCCTGAAATAATGACCCAAGCTGAATATCCCATCGCAACAAGTGCAATGATACCGTCTCTTGTTCGATTTCCTTTTTGAAGCTCATATGTGTCACCTTGCATGATGACCTTAAAGCTGTAGATGGAAGACACAATATACGGAATAAGATACGCAAGTGTCGCTGATGTGGTCAAAAAGGTAAAAGCTTCATTAATCGTACGTGACATCACAGAGAAGATAAACAGTTGTGACATAATATTTGTAACAGTCAAAGCGAAAGCAGGGCTTCCTTTTTTGTTTGTTTTTGCAAATACTGCTGGAAAATCACCAGCCTTTGCTGCTTGATACGGTACTTCTGAACCAAGTAAAATCCAGCCAAGCATCGAACCAAACAAACAAATAATCGCCAGCAATGCCATGACAATTCCGCCAGCTGGCCCAATAATAAGCTGAAGCACATCCACGAATGGTTTGTCAGAGCCTTGCAATTGATCATGCGGCAGAACGCCCATTGTAATCAATGTGATAATCATGTAGATCGAAAGTGCGATTAAAAGACCTGTAATCGTCGCACGTTTCACATCACGCTGTGAGGATGCTCTTCCTGATAAAATGACAGCTGATTCAATTCCAATAAATGCCCATAGTGTGGAAATAGCCGCATGATGAATTTGGCCACCAAGTCCGAGCACTCCTTCTCCGCCTGTTTCAACTGGGAAGTAATAATGTTCAAATAATGCCGTTTGAAATGCAAATAATCCCGCCACAATAAAAAGGACGAATCCAAGCACCTTCGAAAAGGTCGTAATAAAATTCAATTTACTTGCAGCACTTAAGCTAGTGATTAAAATGGTATGTGTTCCCCATAGAAGAAGGGTACATACGATAAACGTCATGAGCTGGCCAAGTGTGACCGCTTCTTTTCCAAAGGTAAAAACTTCAGTCTTTACGGTGAGAATAGGGAAAAAAGTCGTTAAATAACCAGCAAGGCTTGTAATAATTGCGACATTACTAATCCAGCTTGCCACCCAATATCCCCAAACCATTGTAAAACCGGCCGCTTTCCCTTTTTTCGGATCTTTAAAAAGCGCCCTTGCATAACTTTGTGGTCCAGCCGTCAGCTGCGGCTTATGAATGGACAAATGCCCAAATACAAGCGCAATCATCAGCACACCGCCGCCTGTGACAAGCCATGCCATCGTCACACCTAAAGGACTGGCGTGCTGGGCAAGCGTACTTGGCAGCATAAAGATGCCTGAACCTACCATATTTCCGACGACAAAAGCCGTCAATAACCAAAAACCCCATTTTTTTGTCTGTTCCATTTCCGTACCTCCGTTTTATTCACTTTGGACCAGACCCGGCAGTATCTTCATTGATATATTTGTGAAGCAATGACTTGCATTCTTTATGTTCATCATGGATTACTTATTCACAGCATACCCTTATTTTTGTTACTCAGAACATAAAAAAAAGCCTGAACAAAAGTCCATGCTTTTCAAAACATACACCTTGATCTCCGGATAGCCCTCCACGCTTCAAAGACGTGGCAGTCCTGCATTTATTCAATGCAGACCCAGCATAAAGAAAGTTGGAGCTCTCTTTACACTTCGGCGCTGATGCCTTTTTTCTCATGATCTACGATTCCATCTCTCCTATGAGTGACTCATCATCCGCGCAACCTCTACCTCACTGAGACATAGCGTGAGGATTTCTATTCATTTTTACTACACGAAGGTTATCAAACATTCTCACATCTGTCAAAGGGAAAAACATAGAAAAAAGGCAGAGAACGATTTCTCTGCCCTTTACCTGCTTATTGTTGGTTGTTTTTCTTCTTTTGTACAGCTTCCTGAAGCGGATCGCCTGCTAGCTCTTTACTTGCTTCTTCTAACAGCTGATCTACCTGCTGATGGTTTTTCTCACTTTTCGCCTTTTTATCCTTTTGGAAAAATGACATCGCTGTTTCCTCCCTTTTCATAAAATGCGGTTGCCTGTTTAATTTGCGCTACAGCGCTCAGCATTATACAAGGGAAGAGGCTCAATCATCATGAAAGGTCTGTCTCATTTTTTGCAAGTACGACAGAAAGGTTTTTAAATCATCCTTTGTGAAGTCTGACATCATATGCTGAATCACTTTTCCGAAAAGACGTGTATGCTTTTCATAAATCGCCATCCCTTTTTCCGTGACTTCTAAACGAACAAGTGATGAATCGTCCTTGTCCCGTTCTCTTTGAATATAACCCTGCTCACATAATTTATTGAGTGCAATAGAGGCTGCACCAGGGTTTAAAGAGAGTCTTTGCTTCAGCTCTTCGGCATGTGATACTTTGCCTTGTATCAAAATAGAAAGAGCATATATCTGCGGGGGCGTGATGTCTTTCTCTAACTCAAGTAACTTGCGGTTTAATTTACGGCTGACTTCATAATGTACAAGAACAATTTCTTTTAAAATGTCTGCATTACCCATCCGAATCGCATCCTTATCGTTAGTATCAACATGACTTCTCCCTTATTATAGAATGTTTTTCCATTCAGCCAACCATTTTGGCCTCTTTTTCTTTAGAAATAAGCCTTGCTGAATAAATCCACCCTTGATATAGTGAGTACTTGAACTAAAGATAGAACAGGAGTACGCATCATGACAGGAAAAACTCACATCATGGGCGGAGTTGCCGCCTCTACAGCCGTTGCCTACTATTATGGATTAGACCCAGTGACGATGGCTGCTGCTGGATCAGTTGGTGCCCTGATCCCTGATCTTTGCCATACAAAAAGTAAAATCGGCAGAAAATTCCCGCTGCTCTCGGCACTGATCAGCAGTGTCTTCGGTCATCGCACGTTTACACACAGTTTATTATTTTTGCTGATCATTTATTTTCTAGCGACAACATACATTCCAAATGACAGCCTAAGTATCGGTTTACTAGTCGGGATGGCAAGTCATCTCATCCTAGATGCAGGAACAGTGAACGGGATTAAATTTTTATTTCCAGCTTCCATTAAAGTGCGTCTTCCCTTCTATGTCAAAACAGGCAGCACAGGAGAACAAGTCGTACTAGCTGCTCTTACCGTCGTTACCTGCTATTACATCGCCGTCATCTGCGGCATATCCATCCCATTCTAATGAATTAAAAAGAGTTTTTCCGAAAAACACAGGATATGAATTGATCATTCCTCATTTTTTTAGTAGGTTTAAGATAAGTGTTTTTGCCTTGCAGCTGAATACAGAATGATGAGGAGCTACATAAATGAAAGCGTTCTTCAAAAATCACTGGTTTTTAGTGTATTCCATCCTCTTCATGTGGATGAAAACATACATCATATATCAATTCGGATTTCACATAAGAACGGCCAATCTGTTTCATGAATGGCTGCTTTTGATCAATCCACTTAGCTTTTTGCTCCCTTTGTTTGGGATTGCTCTTTTTTTAAATGAAAAGAAGCAAAAGATTTTTTTATTGACCGCAAATTTTATTTTGACGGCGATTCTCATAGCGAATACGATCTTTTATGGATTTTATATTGATTTCATTACGATCCCTGTATTATTCCAAGCGAAAAACATGGGGGATATGGGCAGCAGTATGACAGAATTGTTCCACCCGCTGTTTTTACTGATGCTCATTGATTTCGTGGTACTGGCATGGCTGTTAAAGCGTAAACCTTTAGCACCAAAAGCCTCCTTCAAGACGATCAAAACATATTATGCCGTGTGCTGCAGCTTTCTATTGTTTCATGTCAGTTCAGCCATGATGGATCACCCTCGTTTTCTGACAAGCTCTTATGATCGAGAAGTGATTGTACGAAACCTTGGGTTGTTCCAGTTCCACCTGTATGACGGTGCTGCCCAAACAGCGCGAATTGGACAAAAAGCCTTTGCAGATGAAGATACACTTTCAACCGTAGCTAACTACACAAAGGCTGATTACAGTGCACCAAACGAAGAGTACTTTGGACTTGCTAAAGGCAAGAACGTTGTGTTCATTTCACTCGAATCAACCCAGCAATTTGTCGTTGATCAAAAGGTGAATGGACAATACATTACCCCCTTTTTAAATCAACTCGCTAAAAAGAGTTTTTATTTTGATGAATTTTATCAGCAGACTGAGCAAGGAAAGACGTCGGATTCAGAGTTTATTGTCGCAAATTCCCTCTATCCATCTAGCAGCGGCGCTGTCTTTTTCACAGCGAGTGACAACGAATACGACACGTTATACAAGCAGTTGAAAAAAAAGAACTATCAATCCGTCCAATTTCATGCGAATAATAAAACGTTTTGGAATCGTGATGTGATGTATGAATCGTTTGGGATTGACCGCTTTTATGATGTCGATTCGTATCAAGTCAATGAACAGAATTCAACTGGCTGGGGCTTAAAGGATATCGACTTCTTTGACCAATCCATTGATTATTTAAAAAAGTTGAAGGCACCTTATTACAGCACGTTCATTACCTTGACCAATCACTTTCCATTTGAAATCGATCCAAACGATCAATTGATTGATGAATATGATTCGTCCAGCGCCATTTTAAACCGCTATGTGACGACCGTCCGCTATCAGGATGAAGCCATAAAGACATTTTTTGAACGTATGAAAGAAGAAGGACTGTATGACAATACAATGTTTGTTCTCATGGGGGATCACTATGGCATCTCCGAGGCACATCATCAGGCAATGGCAGAGCTGCTCAATAAAGATGAAATCACACCGTTTGATGCTGTTAAATTGCAACGGGTTCCCTTTTTGATTTACATTCCGGGAGTCACAGATCAAGCACCGCAGACAATTTCTGAAACAGCTGGGCAAATCGACGTGAAGCCGACACTCCTGCACTTACTCGGTATTGAAACGAAGGATGCCATTCAATTTGGCAATGACTTATTTTCAAACGAACGGACGCCTTTTGCTGTTTTGAGAAACGGAAACTTTATTACAGATGATTATCTCTATACAAAGAACACCTGCTATGATCAAAAAACAAAAGAGCCTGTTGAACAGGATGAGGTGTGTCAGCCTTATATCGAAAAAGCCAATAAAGAGCTTTCCTTATCAGACAAAGTGATCAATGGGAATTTGCTCCGTTTTTATCAGCATTAAAAGTCGCCTTCTGGCGGCTTTTCTTTTCTCTTTTTACTGAAAGCCTATGAATGGTCAAATAAGTTTGCTTATAATAAAGGATACAGATGATATTGAATAATAAGAGGTGTGAACATGAAGTATGCGTTCTTCGCCTTCATCGCCATCTGTTTGCTCCTGAGCGGGTGTCAAACAGAGATGAAGTCATCGGATACAACCAAAAAAACTGAGCTTGTCATTTCAGCTGCGGCAAGTCTTCAGGATGCACTAAAGGAAATTGAATCTACTTATAATGATGAGCATCCGAATGTGACATTAACAAATAATTTCGGGTCATCCGGCGCATTGAAGCAGCAAATTGCGCAAGGGGCAAAGGCCGATCTCTTTTTCTCAGCAGCTGAAGCGCCCTTTGATGAGCTTGTGAAATCTGGAGACATCGATCAACATTTTATCAAGGATGCTATCCAAAATGAGCTTGTACTCATTGTGCCAAAAGATCACTCTTCCTCTATTAAAAGCTTTCAAGACGTCCAGCACATAAAAGGAAAGGTTGCTCTTGGCACACCTGAATCCGTTCCTGCTGGTACATACGGCAAAGAGATTTTCACAAAGCTGAACATCTGGGATCAAGTGAAAAAGAACACTGTGTACGGCAAGGATGTGCGGCAGGTTTTAAGCTACGTAGAAACAGGAAATGTGGAAGCAGGTGTTGTGTATAAGACAGATGCCCTCGTTTCCAAAAAAGTAAAGATTGCAGCTGAAGCCAATCAGGACATGCATTCCCCGATCATTTACCCAGTAGGGATCGTAAAAGGGACAGAACATTTAGAGGAAGCCAAGTCCTTTTTTCAATTTCTACAATCAAAAGCAGCCAAATCCATTTTTAAAAAGTACGGCTTTCAAGTGACATAATGCCCATGCTCACTGAAGAATTCCTTTCTCCCATCTGGCTGTCCGTGCAAGTTGCCGTTGTGAGCGGGCTGCTGGCAACAGTTTTTGGTACAATGATTGGCTATTGGATGGCGCGAACTTCATTTAAGGGGAAAATGATCGTAGAAACGCTTTTGATGATGCCGCTTGTCCTTCCGCCAACAGTTGTAGGGTTTTTATTGCTCGTCATATTCGGAAGGCATAGCTTGATCGGAGACGTGATTGAATGGATCTTCCACCAGCCGGTCATTTTTACATGGTGGGCGGCAGTTATTGCATCGACGGTTGTGGCATTCCCGCTTATGTATCAATCTGCAAAAGCTGGATTTTCTACGATTGAGTCAGATATTGAAGGGGCTGCAAAAGTAGATGGTGCTCATTCATTCCAAGTCTTTGCCTATATTACAGTACCACTTGCCCTGCCTTCTCTATTGTCAGGCAGCGTCCTCAGCTTTGCTAGAGCCCTTGGAGAATTCGGGGCGACCTTAATGTTTGCCGGCAACATCCCAGGAAAAACCCAAACACTCCCAACCGCTATCTATGTGGCAATTGATTCTGGACGAATGGAGCTTGCTTGGGCTTGGACGATTTGTATTGTGATCCTATCTTTTATCATGCTCTTGGCTGTGCGCCGAAGCAGTACGTAAAAAATCCTCTTTCTCATATAAGAAAGAGGATTTTATTATTTATTCAAACCCAACCGTCATCGTCTCTGGATTTGAGCCGACGCGTTCGTTATTGTTTAATGCATCGATTTTTTCCATGTCTTCTTTGGAAAGCTCGAAGTCAAAGATGTCTGCATTTTGTTTAATGCGTTCTTCATTGATTGATTTTGGAATTGTCACGACACCGCTTTGCAGATCCCAGCGCAAGATGACTTGAGCAACAGATTTGTTGTAGCGTGCAGCAATGTCTTTCAATACGTCATGATCTAATAGCTTCCCTTGCATCAGCGGAGACCATGCCTCAATCTGAATGCCTTTTTCCTTTGCATATTGACGCAGTTCAACAAGTGTCAGTTTCGGATGAAATTCCACTTGGTTCACAGCTGGAACAACCTCAGCATCTTTTAACAGCTCTTCTAAATGCTGAATGTAGAAGTTGCTGACTCCAATGGCTCTGACTTTCCCATCTTTATAAAGCTTCTCAAGTGCGCGCCATGTGTCTTTAAATGTATCTGCATTTGGTCCAGGCCAATGAATCAAATAGAGGTCTAAGTAATCAAGACCTAATCGGTTTAAGCTTGCGTCAAACGCTTCAAGCGCTTTTTCATAACCTTGATCTGTGTTCCATACTTTAGATGTGATAAATAAGTCTTCTCGTTTCACGCCAGATTCTTTAATCGCTTTTCCTACGCCTGTCTCATTTTTATAAACAGCTGCCGTATCAATGCTGCGATATCCGTTTCGTATGGCTGCTTTTACGGCATCTACCACTTGATTGCCGTCCTCCACTTTGAATACACCTAAACCAAACCAAGGCATTTCGACTCCGTTATTCAATGTTACGGTATCATTCAAGCTTTTGACCATTTTAACAACCACCTTTTTTATAGATTCCATCTCTTTCATTATCTCATGTTGTGCTTCAAAACTCTATTATCAGGCGTTTCTCTTGGCTTCGTTGGCTAAGAGCAGCGCACCTGTCATGCCAGCCTTGTCCTCAAGCCCGGGGGAGACAATGTATGTATCAAGCGGCGGCAGATCCACATAATCATTGACATAAGCAGCCAGCTTCTCTCGAATGAGTGGGAATAGCTGCTTTTGCTTCATGACGCCTCCGCCCATGATGATGCGCTCTGGGCTTAAAATGAGTGAGTACTGCATAAGCGCCTGCGCTAAATAATCCGCTTCAAGTGCCCAAACCGCTTCTTCCTGCGTAAGCTCTTTGGCGGGTTTTCCCCACCTTTTCTCAATCGCTGGTCCAGCTGCCAGCCCTTCTAAGCAATTTCCATGTGCCGGACAGACACCTGCAAACGGATCTGATTCATCCTGTCTGATAAGGATATGTCCCATCTCAGGATGTGAATGGCCGTGTAGAAGCTCATTTTTCACAACAGCACCCGCACCAATGCCTGTACCGACCGTGATATACAAACAGCTGCTTAGCCCTTTGGCTGCCCCTTTTGTTAATTCACCTAGTGCTGCGGCATTGACATCTGTTGTAAAGGATACTGGGACACCTAATTGCTTCTCAAGCTCAGGAATGAACGGATAATGCTTCCACTCCACTTTCGGCGTGTTCATAATATAACCGTATGAAGGATCATCCTTTTGAACACAAATGGGTCCAAAGGAGCCAACCCCTAATGCTGCAATGTCATGCTGCTTAAAAAATGGAATAAGCTGCTGTATTGTTTTCTCTGGGTGCTCTGTCGGAATCGTCATTTCCTCCAAGATGTCTCCATGCTCATTGCCGATTGCACAACAAAATTTTGTACCCCCAGCTTCAATCGCTCCATAATAGGCCATCATTAATCTCCCCCTGCTCGTTCTCTTTCTTCATCATAAAACATGGGGGAGAAGATGACAACATCACGTATTGGTGAGCAGAACAGCTTCCATGTCATTGATATACTCCCTTAAATGATGGGCAATATCACGGTTGATCTCACCATCTTCATATAAGGTTTGAATTTCATTTCGAATCGACTGTACAGCTTGGAAGTTAAGCTCTTTTTTCTTTCGGTCAAATGAACGGTCTTTTTGCTGGAAGAAGCTTGGACCGTGTTCACAGCGGTAAATCACTTGGTTGTAAAAACCAATCACTTGGTGGCACGTTTGCTGGTTTTCATCTGTCATATGCTGTTTGATCGAGTCTACCGCAGCCTCAGCCGTTTTCTTACGGATTTGTTTGTACGCGTCCTCTTTTTCTAAAATACCGCTTGAAATGTGCTGATTCGGCCGCCATAATTGCAGCCATTGAAGCAAGCGGAGAAACTTCACCTTTGAAAAACGGATTTTGAAGGAGTTTGAATACAGCATTTCCAGCTCATGAAATCTCTCTTGCAGCTCATAGGCTTCTTCCTTGTCAATTTTCTCTTCATCAATTAATTGTTGAAGTTTCATCTGTTCTGCTTTGATTCCGTGCAGTCTGATTTTTCGCTCTTGTTTTCTCATCCCGAATTGGTATGGTTCACGCTGGATATTTCTCAGCTTCATTCGGTAATCATTGATGAGTGCAAGGGATACTTCCCTGTTGTCCTCATTCATCCCTTCTTTTAACGTTTTAATCGCGCTTCTCAGCAGCTTCCGTTTCGCATGCTGAATCTTTGTATCCAAGTCCACGTCGACTTGTTTGTCTTTTTTCTCAGATAAAAGAGGCAGTAACACACTGGCTAAAATGAGTGTACATAAGATGACGCCTGCTGCGAGGAAGATAATCAAATGCCGCTCTGGAAATGGTGATCCGTCCGCAAGCGTAAATGGGATAGAGAAGGCACCGGCTAATGTCACAGCCCCGCGGACACCAGAGAATGTCATGAGCATCGAGGCGCGAAACTTCGGCTTTTTCACATTTTGCTTTTTTGTTGCGCTCCATTTTCCTGCCCAGAACAGCCATACCCATAAGAACCGCAGCACCATGAGACATAGCGTAATAATTAAGATGTAGCCAATCACCTGCATGTTGTTAAAGGATTCATCTTGGAAAATGACTGTAGAGACATCCGGAATCTGCAATCCAAGTAAAACGAAAACAAGTCCGTTTAAAATAAATAAAATAATATTCCATGTGTTTGATGAAGCAATTTGCAGTTTGGCTAAATTCGCTTCCATTCGGTCTTGCTCAATGGCA
The DNA here is from genome assembly GCF_038593285.1 of Bacillus sp. FSL R5-0712. NCBI lineage: Bacteria > Bacillati > Bacillota > Bacilli > Caryophanales > Bacillaceae > Bacillus > Bacillus sp. FSL R5-0712. Next base: position 3,126,032 of record NZ_CP151981.1, read on the forward strand.
TGTGTCACACCGCCAGCCACAACGGCTAAAATTCCAGATACACCGATTTCTTCCGCTGCTAAATAAATCACAAATGGTGTAAGGATTTGCAGGATGATATGCATTGTGACATCGTCCATTCCTAAACGGCGGAGAAAATAGCGAAAACGAATGATAAAAAAGGATAGAATAAATCCAGTCAATAACCCGCCTGCTGCAATCAGTACAAAACTAAAGGATGCCTGAGCAATTGAAAATGCTCCCGTCACCGTTGCGGCAATGGCAAATTTAAAGGCGACAAGTCCTGATGCATCGTTCATCAGCCCTTCGCCTTCCAGCAATCTCATGATGCCCTTTGGCATATTCACACGGCTGGATAAAGCACTTACTGCCACCACATCTGTCGGTGATAAAATTGCTGCAAGCGCAAATGCGGCTGGAAGCGGTATGCTTGGAATCATCCAATGAATGGTATATCCCGCTACAATGACGGTCGCAAACACTAACCCAAGCGCTAAAAGAAGAATCGGTGCTCTTAATTTCCATAGCTCGTCCCTTGGGGTACGCTTCCCGTCATTAAATAACAGCGGCGCAATAAATAGAACGAAGAAGAGTTCAGGATTTAAAGAAATATGTAAACCTGAAGGAAAAGCTGCCACCAATATTCCTAAGCCCACTTGAATTAACGGAACGGGAATAAAGGGGACAAAACGATTGATAATATTAGATACTGCAATGAGTGCCAGTAGTACAAGCACTGCCAAAAAAATCTCCACTAGTACATGTCCCTCCTATGTATATTTTTCGTCAATTTTTGCTTACATGCAAAGATGTGTTCATTTCATCCATCCGTCCGCTCAGAAGTGCTTTTTTAGTATTCCGCAAAAAGTGAAACCAACACATAACAATCCATCTAGGCAAAAAAAGGCTGAATCTAGATATTCAGCCAGCTGACAAAATTTTCATCATATGTATTGTTCAAATGATGAACAAAAGACCCTGCTTTTATTTTACACGAAAACTCCATCATCTGCTGATATTCAGCTCTTATTAAACACAAAAAAAAGAGCGGAATCGCCCTTTTTTCGTTTTACCCTTTATTTAAAAAATAAGATCTGGCGGGAAGGCGCCATTTGAATAAGTAGGAACAAACTCTGCATACGACGAGGATGACAAACAGCAGATATAAAGCAAGCTCTCCTTGCGCTAAGCCGAGTCCGACGAATAAGCCGCCAAGGGCTGCCCATACGGCGTAGATCTCTGCTTTTAGCACAAGCGGCTTTCGTCCTGCTAATAAATCACGCACAATTCCGCCGCCGCTTCCAGTCAAAATAGCTGCCACAATAACTGCACTGAGCGGGAGTTCTCTTTGCACAGCAAATAATGCGCCTTGAATCGCAAACGCTGCTAAACCGATCGCATCCGAGAAATTCCCCCATGTGCTCCAGTGCTTGAGCAAAAGCTTTGGAAAAAGAAACACAATCGTAATGGATACAAGGGCAATCGTAAACATTTTGCCCTGTGACCATAAAGCAGACACCGGCAGACCAATTAATAGATTCCGAATCGCTCCACCGCCAAATGCTGTCACAATCCCTAAAATGTACACACCAAGAATATCGTACTCTTCCTCCATTGCCACAATCGCACCACTAATAGCGAATGCGACAATGCCAATGATACTTAAGACTTCCCATGCCATTTTCCGCTTATCTCCTTACCTTTATCTGATCATCTAACACTACTCCCTTAATGTATATCTGACACAGGTGAAAAGCAATACAAATTTTCTTTAAATTTTATCTTTTTGCAAAAATAAAAAATAGCCCACTTATAAGCAGGCTATCTCTTTCAATCTTCTTTTGCATTTAACAGCAGCATACTAATGATGATGAGAATAAATGCAATAAGGGCTAGTAGTGGAATGGTGATAAAACCAAACCAGTTCAAATAATCAACGGAACAAGGAATACCGCTCAAGCAAGGGCGAATCGATGCAAAGCCAGGTATCTTTTGTTCCATATAATGATAGATAGAAAAACAAGCGCCAATCACAGCCAAAGGCAGAACGTAATATTTCACTTTCACATCGCCTCTGAATGTCGCAATTCCAAGTAAAAGCACGAGCGGGTACATGAAAATGCGCTGAAACCAGCACATATCGCATGGGATAAACTTCTTTACTTCACTTAAATACAGGCTGCTCATCGTCGCAACGATAGAAACGATCCAAGCACTGTATAAGTAAACAAGCTTATTCTTCATGATTTTTTCCCTTTGAGCTCTTGATCAATTAATTCTTTGATTTCATCATAGTCATAAAAGTTTTCGACTTGTTTATTGTTAATGAAAAGAGTTGGTGTTGCATTCACTTTATATTGGTTCACAAGCTGATCGTCTGTGTTCAGCTGCGGCTGATATGTTTTCTTTGATAGGTTATCTTTAAGCTTGTCCGTATCTATTTTTGTTGTCTTTTTCGCTAGCTCTGTCAGCTTAGCAGGCGTGACCCATTCTGCTTCACTATCTGGCTGTGCTTGATAGACAGCTTCATGAAATGCCCAAAAGTTTTTCGGATCTTCTTTCCACACTTCTTCAGAAGCTAGTGCTGCCAGCACTGCGCCATCTCCATGAACAGGAAGTGGCAAGTTAATAAACGAAAATGATACATCGCCTTTATCTATGTAGTCCGCTTTCAGTTTTGGGAAAATGTCTGTTTCAAATGATTTACATGATGGACATTTATAATCCCCAAACTCGACAATTTGTACGGCTGCGTTTTTATCTCCCATGACAGGCTGTCCTTTAATAGAAGGCTTACTGTCAACCGTTTGTGCTTCTTTGCTGTTGTTATTTCCAATGACGACGAATAATCCGATGAGAAGAGCTGCGATAATGGTTAAAATGACAGCAAATTTAATGGATGATGATTGATTATTTTTTTTACTCACATAAGCACCTACCTTATCTTTTTCATTCCTTCAAAAGAAAAAGGATAATAGCTTAGAATAATGCCATTATCCAACTTCTTCTATTTTAACAAGAGGGGATTCATTATGAAAGATGGTATTCATGAATTTTTCCTAACAATTTTATTTCATTACCCTCATGGCATTTAAAACAGCGAGTACAGTCACACCGACATCCGAGAAGACAGCTTCCCACATGGTCGCAATACCAAATGCTCCGAGTAATAGGAAAACCCCTTTAACCCCAAGAGCAAATGCAATGTTCTGCCATACAATTCTTCTTGTTCGTTTAGCGACAGCGATGGCTTCTGCTACTTTTGACGGCTGGTCTGTCATAATGACGATATCAGCCGCTTCTACCGCTGCATCTGAACCAAGTCCGCCCATCGCAATTCCTATGTCTGCTCTTGCTAATACCGGTGTATCATTAATGCCGTCCCCAACAAATAATAATTTTTCTTGAGGCGCTTTTTTCTGATCAATTTCTTCTAATTTCGTTACTTTATCCTGCGGTAATAATTCGGCATGTACTTCATCAATGCCAATTTGCTGGGCGACCGCTGTTCCAACTTGCTTGGCATCACCAGTCAGCATGACTGTTTGAATGCCAGATGCTTTTAGAGCTGAGACGGCTTCAATTGCATCATCCTTTAATTCATCTGCAATCAAGATCGATCCGGCAAACTCACCGTTAATGGCCATGTACACAACCGTTCCGCTTCGTTTTTCTTTTTCATATGAAATGCCTTCTCGTTCCATCAAGCGATGATTACCCGCTAACACTTGGGAACCACTGATGGTTGCTTTAATTCCATGTCCCGCAATATCTTCATATGCTTCGATCTTGCTTTCATCAAGCGGCGAACCATATGCCGCTTTAATTGATTCAGCAATCGGATGTGAGGAGTGGGCTTCTGCTAAAGCTGCAAAAGAAAGCAGCTCTTCTTCTGACCACTTATCGCTCGTTGTCACGATATTGGTCACTGTAAAGTTCCCTTTTGTGAGTGTGCCCGTCTTATCAAATACAGCATAGCTCACAGAGTTTAGTGCTTCTAGATAGTTACTGCCTTTTACAAGGATGCCTCGTTTAGAAGCTGCCCCAATTCCCCCGAAGAACCCTAATGGGATGGACACAACAAGCGCACAAGGACAAGAAATCACAAGGAAAACGAGTGCCCGGTAAACCCAGTCAGACAATTGAGCTGATGGAATGAGAAGCGGCGGCACAAAGGCAAGCAGCAATGCCAATACAACGACAGCCGGTGTATAGTATTTTGCAAACTTTGTGATAAAGTTTTCTGTCTGTGCTTTTCGGCTGCTCGCATTTTCAACCAAATCTAAAATTTTCGTCACTGCCGATTCGCTTAGCCCTTTTTGCACTTCAATTTCCAGAATACCGTTTTGATTCACAAATCCTGCAAGAACTTCTTTCCCTGCTTCTACATCCCGCGGCACAGACTCCCCTGTTAATGCAGAGGTATCCACGAGTGAAAAGCCTTCAATGACGAGACCATCAAGTGGAATTTTTTCGCCCGGTTTTACGACGATACGGTCACCGACTTTTACTTCTTCCGGCTTCACTTTTTTCGTTTCATTTCCTACTTTGAGATTCGCATATTCAGGGCGAATATTCATTAGTTCACTAATGGATCGTCTTGAACGATTCACTGCTGCTCCTTGGAACAGCTCTCCAATTTGGTAAAACAGCATCACTGCCAGTGCCTCTGGATATTGCTGAATGACAAAAGCGCCAGCTGTTGCAATGGTCATTAAGAAGTTTTCATCAAATACTTGGCCGCGCACGATATTTTTCAGCGCTTTAAAAACCACATCGCCGCCGACTAGTAAATACGCTGCGAAAAACATGATAAATTTCAGTAAGCCATCTTCTGGTATAAAATAAGCTGCTGTTCCAATGACTGCACCGCCAATTAATTTCAGCACAATCGCTTTTAAATTTTTTGTCCCATGATCGTGATCGTGGTGATGTCCTTCTTCTTTTGGTGAAACACTCACATGAGGTTCGATGGACTGAACCGTTTTTTCAATACGTTTTGACATCGTTTCTTGCTTATCTGCATGTGTGACAGTCAATGTCCCTGTCGCAAAATTAACGGAACAAGCTTCAACGCCATCCATTTTGCTGACACCTGTTTCAATTTTACGTGCACAGTTTCCACAATCAAGACCGCTTAATACGTATTCATCCTTCATTTTTTTCATGTTCTCACCTTTTTTCTATATGATAAGTAACGTTCCCTGGATCGATGAAACCTATTAAAAATCAAAAACTTTATATATGAGCATATATTCATATATTGGATTACCTTTATTATATGAGGAGTTCTTGTCTTCTGTCAATCATTTCTGAAGAAATAATTGGTTTTTTGTGTCCAATTCTGTCACACGGATTTTCAATAAACCAAGCTCATGTCCCCCGCCCCCCGCATAACATAAAAACGATCGTTTGCAGTTTTTCTCTTTACAAAAGAAGGACAGACGCTTAGAATAAAATAAAAGTTTCCCTAAGGAAACAAATTAGCATTAGAGAATCATTTCATCCTTTAGTCAAAATTATTTAATTTATGCATATATTTTTAGGAAGTGCAATGATGATTGAAAGGGGCCGCAAGAGATGTCAAATGCTTTAACAATCGACCGTCTTCATGTCTCATATCACGGACAGGATGCATTAGAGAATGTCTCTCTTTCCATACAGGAAGGTACAATGACAGGAATCATCGGTCCAAATGGTGCTGGTAAATCGACGTTACTCAAGGCATGTTTGGATCTCATTGAAAAAGACCAAGGGGATATTCGTTTTTTTGAACAGCCCTTTAAACAAGTCAGAAAACAGATCGCCTATGTACCGCAGAGAAATGATTTAGATTGGACGTTTCCGATTCATGTACTGGATACCGTACTACTTGGAACATATCCGAAGCTCGGACTAATCAAACGTCCAAAAAAAGAAGACCGGGCATATGCGTACCACTGTTTAGAAAAAGTCGGAATGAAGGACTTTGCCAAAAGACAAATCGGCGAGTTATCCGGCGGGCAGCAGCAGCGTGTCTTCCTTGCAAGGGCACTTGCGCAAAACGCACAGCTCTTCTGTTTGGATGAACCGTTTGTCGGGATCGATATGGCAAGTGAAGAAACGATGGTTCGCATTTTGAAGGAATTACGAGATGAAGGGAAAACCATTTTGGTTGTCCATCATGATTTGAGTAAGGCAGATGATTATTTCAGCCATCTTGTTCTGTTAAATAAAAAACTCATCAAAGCAGGGCCTGTACACGACATCCTTCGCCCAGAGATCATGCTGGAAGCATATGAAACACAGCTGCCATTCTTAAAATCAGCAGGAGGAGACGTGTAATGGAATTTTTAACCGGACTCTTTGAATATGCTTTTTTACAAAAAGCGCTATTTACATCCGTCATGGTAGGCATCATTTGCGGCGTTATCGGCTGCTTTATCATTTTACGCGGCATGGCCCTGATGGGAGACGCCATTTCTCACGCCGTACTGCCAGGGGTCGCCATCTCTTATATGCTTGGAATTAACTTTTTCTTCGGGGCTGTTTTAACTGGCGTGTTAACAGCGATTGGGATCGGTTATGTGAGTCAAAACAGCCGCATAAAAAATGATTCTGCCATCGGCATTGTCTTTACAGCCTTTTTCTCAATCGGAATTATTTTGATCACATTTTTGAAAAGTTCAAGTGATCTATATCATATTCTATTTGGAAACGTTCTAGCTGTTCGATCATCTGATATGTGGATTACACTGGGAATCGGTATTTTTATTTTGCTAGCCGTCATTGTTTTCTACAAGGAACTGCTCATTAGTTCATTTGATCCGGTGATTTCTTCGGTTTACGGTTTGCCGAATCGTATGATTCATTATTTTCTCATGACCTTATTGACCCTTGTGACCGTTGCATCACTGCAAACCGTTGGGATTATTCTTGTCGTTGCCATGCTGATCACACCGGCAGCCACCGCTTATCTCTTAACGGACCGGCTCTGGATCATGATTTATTTATCTGCTTTTTTCGGTGCTGTTTCTGCTGTCGTAGGTCTTGGGCTTAGTTTTACGTATAACTTGTCATCTGGCGCTTCCATCGTGCTGGTCGCGACTATTTTATTCGGCAGTGCCTTTATCTTTTCACCAAAGCAAGGCATTCTATGGAGATCATTAAAATCTAAACGAAAACGAACGCACTTAAAAAAGGAAGCGTCTATGTAAAAGGAGGACATATATGAAGAAGGTATTTGCTATCCGTTTGACCGCAGTATTCATTGCCCTTATGATCATCGCAGGCTGTTCGACCAAGCAAAGTAATTCCGGTAAAGATGACGGCACATTAAAAGTTGTCACGACCTACTCTATTCTTTATGACATTGTGAAGGAAGTAGGCGGGCAGCATGTCTCTATTCACAGCATTGTTCCCATTGGTACAGATCCGCACGAATTTGACCCACTGCCAAAGGATGTTCAGTATACGACGGATGCAGACCTTGTTCTATATAATGGCTTGAACCTTGAAACAGGGAACGGCTGGTTTCAAAAGCTGCTTGAATCGAGCGGCAAGGACGGGGATGATGCACCTGTAGCCGAGCTGAGTAAAGGCGTCAAAGTGAAGCATTTGTCCTCAAAAGGCCTTGAAAGCCAGCAGGACCCTCACGCATGGCTGAATGTTGAGAACGGGATCCTTTATGCCCAAAATGCCCGAGATGCGCTTATTCAAGCGGACCCTGAACATAAAGAGGATTACGAAAAAAATGCAGAAGCCTATATCAAAAAGCTTCAAGCTCTTCACGATGAAGCAAAAGACAAGTTTGATCAGCTGCCAAAAGATAAAAAGCTCCTTGTCACAAGTGAAGGGGCATTCAAATATTTTGCAGAGGCGTATGGATTGAAAGCCGGCTATATTTGGGAGATCAACACAGAAAGTGAAGGAACACCAGGACAAATGAAGCGCATTATTCATTTTGTCAAAGATCATCAAGTTCCTGCACTCTTTCTTGAAACAAGTGTTGATAAACGCAGCCTTGAAAGCCTCTCTGAGGAAACCGGGGTTCCGATCAAAGGAAAAGTCTTCACTGACTCTATTGGAAAAGAAGGGGAAGATGGAGACAGCTACTATAAGATGATGAAATGGAATATCGACACCATTTACAAAGGGCTGTCATCATAAGAAAAGACAGGCGGAGTGAATCCGCCTGTCTTTTTTATCAGCCTGTTATATTTTCTGGATGCTTTTTCGGCCAAATGACGTAGCTGATGCTAATGATGAAATCAATCGTTAAGATCATCCCCCATGTATTGACAAGCTGTATCAGCGCTTCCGTCCGCTCTGGTGCTTGGATGAGATAGGTTAATCCATATAACAGCCCCGCTCCAATAACATAAGAAATGAAATGCCGCGCCCAGCCGACCATTTCATACACAGACCGCTCTTTCCCGTACTTTGGTTTTCCCTTTGGCTTAGGGCCTCCTGCAAATCGATAGGCAAACCTAGCATCTGCCCATTTCACCATTTGATGTCCGAAGGCAAGGCTCACACCAATATAAACAGCCGCAAGCCCGTGGATGACACTCGCCACAGCCCCTTGCCTTAAATCTATATAAGTAGCCGCAAGAAGGATGAGATCTAAAACTGGCGTACAGACAAGAAAAAAAGCACCCCACTTTTTCTGTTTAAACACATAACGAAGCGTTAAGCCCATTAGAATAAACAGCCAAAAACCAATTTCACATGCCACAATCAATAACCCGACCAATTTCTCCACATCCTTTTTAATACGATTGTATTAAATAAAAAATAACACATCTGTGTTAAAAAAACAACAGCTATGCTAAAATCAATGTATGCCAAAAATCGTCGATCACCATAAACAAAAACAAAAGGTCGCTCAAGCTGCAATGAGAGTGATTAAACAAGAGGGATTGGAAAACGCTTCTGTACGAAAAATAGCAGTCGAAGCTGGAATTTCAGCCGGCTCTATGCGTCATTATTTTTCCACACAGCAAGAGTTATTTCTCTTCTCTATGAATTTAATTCAGGAAAGAGTCAAGGAGCGGATTACAGGGCTTTCATTAAACGGTTCAACGGAGGAAAATGTCCTCACTTTATTGGAGCAGCTTCTTCCACTTGATGAAGAACGAAAATTTGAAATGGAGGTGTGGCAGGCTTTTACAGTTAAGGCGCTGACTGAACCAGATCTACAGCCGCTCAATGCAAAGATGTATGACGAGCTTTTCCAAACGGTCCAATATTGTTTAATGAAATTGAAAGAGGATGGGCTGCTGTTAACTGATATTGATCTTTTATTAGAAACTGAGCGGCTTTATGCGGTCATCAATGGGCTTGCATTGAATGGAATCGTGCAGCCCGAACGTATACCGCCTCAGCTCATACGCTCTGTACTGCAGATGCACCTGCAATCCATCACAAAAAAAGACATGTCTCCTTAATTGGAGAGCATGTCTTTTTTTAATCTTCCATAAAAATACGTTTCGCTTCGTAGTAAAGCACCTGCACAAATTTCTTCACATTGATACGGGTGTGTTCTTCTCTTCCGCTCATCTCTTTCGTCAATTCACTCATTTTCTTTCGTACGATGGTGAAATCGAAAAATTTAGATGCGTAATTTTCAAACGTTGGATGAGAAAAATCGGTTAGCCCAAGTGATGCGATGTGCTTTAATGATTGGTTGATCGCACGTCTTACCCGCTGTTCGGCTGCCTTTGCTTCTCTTGCGATGTCTGCCGATGTGTAGGGCTCACTTAACTTATCCTCCGTAATCCCAGTGAAAATGATTTTTAAAGAAGGAAAGGAATCATGCTGATCAGCATGCAGCGCTAAATACTGGTCTGTAAACAGAATCATATCTAATAAATCTTTAGACCCCTTCTCACCAACAATACCAAGCTCCGCCAGCAAAAACTGCCCCGCCTCTGCAAGACTTTTCCCCCGCTGCTTCGTTTTCGTCTGACCGCGCTGCTGAAATTGCATGACCGATTTAAGTGAGTGCTGAATATTTTCAATTGAATGCTCTAAATGAAGACGTTCAATCATGAGATGGAGGACACTTAAGACCTCTACACGATTGATCGGCTTTGTCACATAATATTCGACGCCAAGCGTATACGCCTGTCCGATTAATTCCTTTGTTTCAACCTGTGACAGCATTAAGTATTTCCCATGAAACTCATCCTTGATCGCTCGAATCGTTTCAAGCCCGTCCCTTTCCGGCATCAATAGATCAATACATAAGATATCAATGTGCAAATCATTTAAGTAGCTGGCTGTTAACTCTGCGCCATCCTCTGCTTCCCCGGCCACAATGCCAAGCTCTTCATCTTCAATGAGCTGAGCCAGCGAAGAACGAACGGCTTCATCATCATCAACAATAAAAAATCTCATCTCCCAATCCCCTCTTTTCTACTGACTTGATCTACTGGTATCGTTAATGTGAAAATCGTTTGTTCATTTGGGATACTCTCCATCTCAACACTTCCGCCAAGCTTCTCCGCTGTATCCTTTACATAGGCAAGCCCGATACCGCTCGATGGATTCCCAGCCTGATCGTATTTTAAAGTGAAGCCCGGTTTAAAAATCACATGATGATTACGTTCTTTTATGCCAGGCCCGTTGTCGCTGATTTGAAAAATCACGTGGTTTTCTTTCTGTGAAATAGAAAGTGACACCTCTCCTTCTACAGGAATGGCTTCCACAGCGTTGGATACGATGTTATTTAACAAAGATAGAATGGTATACACATGATAGGCGGGATGCTTTCCATCTTCATCATAATGAAAGACGATGTTTTTTTTAAGAGATTCTGCATAATTTTCATGAATGCGAATAACAAGCCCAGCGATATGAGAAGGACTCTCATAAGCCTGGAAGTTTTCCTCATGAATCAGCTTTGATAAGGCAGAAAAAATCCGCTGGTTATCCTTTTTGATTTCATGCACCTCTCCTGCAATCTGCAAGGCGGTTTTACCGAGCTTTTTCAAATCCAATGATTCCGCATCCTTTGCGTGGTGAAGGGATTGATACAATTGATAGGATGTAGCCGTAATATGCTCAGCATGTGCGAGTGTTTTATGAAAATATGTAGATTCTGTGTAAAGGTTAGACAGAAGCATCAGCAGATGTTCCTTTTCCTTTTTCATCTGACGCTCTCTCGCCTGCTCTTCATATAAGCGAATCATTGTATAACAAGCCAACACGAAAAAGCTTCTGAATATCGCCAAAACAAATAATTGGAACAGCGTCCTCACCGTTAAAATTTCATCCATCGTGCCTCGAAGTGCGATGATTTCAACAACGCTTGCGCACAGCTCCATGACGATGCCTGTTGCTCCAATCAGCCATGGCTGATCGCGGAAACGTCTGACCTTCAATAAATAAAAGAGTGTGCCATAGACAACATAATAAAGCAGGGAAGGAAATCTTAATGAAACTGCCTCTTCAAGCGGAAGATGCCCTGTCACAGCTGTATCAAGCAGCACGCGAAACACAAAAACAGATATCCCAGCGATGATGCCGCTTGCCCATGCCGGAAATCTTTTCATTTGTAGCAGGATAAAGAAAAAGACAACGGTTCCAAAGCTGACCCGAAAGCTGTCCTCAAACGGATAAAATTTAAACTCTCCGCCAATCGGCGTCAGTACAATGAGCAGCACAATTAAATAAGGCTCTGTATTCAGCCATTTTTTCAGTAGATTCAAACGCAGTCACATCCCTAATAATTGACGATAGTATACTATGTGAGCTAAAGAAAAACAAACCTCCATGAAAAAGCGCACACCGGAACTTTGCCGGTGTGCGCTTCTCATGATGCCGCTTAATCTTCTAAACGATCCTTTTCTAAAAGTGATGCACCAGCAATACCTGGTTTTGTCATTTCAAAAGGATTTAAGATGACATCAAGCTCTTCCTCTGTTAACACATCATTTTGCAGACAAAGCTCACGTACAGATGCGCCTGTAAGGATGGCTTCTCTTGCAATTCGTGCAGCCGCTTCATAACCAATGTGCGGGTTCACCGCCGTCATGACACCGGCACTCTTTTCTACATATTCTTTTAATCTAGATTCATCTGCTTTTAAGTCACGCAAGCAGTTGTCCACGAAGGACTCGAATACATTTTTCATCATGCTGAGAGATTGAAGCAGGTTGAACACTAACACTGGTTCCATAACGTTTAGTTCAAGCTGGCCAGCCTCTGATGCAAGACAGATTGTGTGATCATTCCCTATGACTTGGAATGCCACTTGGTTCATGACCTCAGGCATAACTGGGTTGACTTTCCCTGGCATGATGGATGAACCTGGCTGTCTCGGCGGCAGGTGCAGCTCACCAAAACCTGCTCTTGGACCTGAAGCCATCAGACGAATATCGTTCGCCATTTTGGACATGTTCATCATACATACTTTAAGTGCAGCCGATACTTCTGTATAAGCATCCGTATTTTGCGTTGCATCGACTAAGTCTTCAGCGCCAACTAACGGTAATCCGCTAATGTCAGATAGGTAGCCAACTACTTGGCGAATATATTTAGGATCTGCATTCAATCCAGTTCCGACTGCTGTTGCACCCATATTGACTTCATATAAATGCTGTCTAGACTGCTTGATACGTTTAATATCACGAGCAAGAACTTTTGCATACGCACTAAACTCTTGTCCAAGTCTGATTGGAACAGCGTCCTGAAGATGCGTGCGTCCCATTTTGATGACATGATCGAATTCCTGCGCTTTTTCGGTCATGACTTGATGCATGTTTTCCATCGTATAAAGTAGTTTTTCAATCATATTCAATGTTGAAATATGAATCGCTGTTGGGAAAACGTCGTTTGTTGACTGCGACATGTTCACATGCGTGTTTGGACTTAGCTCAGTATAAGCGCCTTTTTCCTTTCCTAGTAGTTCAAGCGCTCTGTTTGCAATGACTTCATTGGCATTCATATTCATTGAAGTGCCAGCCCCGCCTTGAATTGGATCGACAATAAATTGATTGTTCCATTTTCCTTCGATGACCTCATCTGCGGCTTGAACAATTTTTTCTCCAAGACCAGAATATAGTCGCTGTGTATCCATATTTGCAAGTGCGGCTGCCTTTTTGACAATCCCTAATGCTTTGATGAGTTCCTCATGAATACGGTAGCCTGTAATTGGAAAGTTCTCCACTGCACGTAATGTTTGAATTCCATAATATGCTTGAGTGTCTACTTCCTTTTCACCTAGAAAGTCACGTTCGATTCGAACTTGCTTGTCCTGTAGCTTCGTCATTTGAAAAGATCTCCTTTTTTACGCTGCTTTTGTTTGTTGTTTTAATTCCTCAATATACTTCTTCGATTTCTCTTGATCAAATACTTTTTCCCACTTAGACATGACAATGGCTGCAAGTGAGTTACCAAATACGTTCACTGTTGTACGAACCATGTCAAGAAGTCGGTCGATCCCAACGATGAAGGCAAGTCCTTCAAGCGGCAGTCCCATAGCACCAAGAGTTGTGATGACAACAACGATCGATGCACCTGGTACACCAGCCATTCCTTTAGATGTCAGCATTAAAATTAATAGTAACGTAATTTGCTCATAGATGGAAAGAGGCATGCCGTACATTTGTGCAACAAATATCGCAGCAATGGATTGATAGATGGCACTTCCATCTAAGTTAAAGGTGTAGCCTGTTGGAATAACGAACGACGTGATCGCTTTCGGGCAGCCGAACTTCTCCATTTTGTCCATTAATCTAGGCAGTACAGCTTCTGAACTTGCTGTTGAGAATGCAAGAATGATTTCTTCTTTTAATACTTTAAATAGTGTAAAGACACTTGTTCCAGCCATTTTCGCAATAATGCCAAGTACAACAATGACGAAGAATGCCATTGTACCGTAAACGACAAGTACCAGTTTGCCTAGCGGGAGAAGCGCTCCGACCCCGAATTTGATCACCGTCACACTGATGAGCGCGAATACACCAAATGGTGCAAACTTCATCACTTTATTGGTCACCCAGAACATGGCTTCGAGTATACCTTCAAAGAATCCTAATACTGGTTTTCCTTTGTCTCCAACTGCGGCAATTCCTAATCCGAATAAGACTGTAAAGAAGATGGTTGGTAATAGATCACCTTCTGCAATGGATTGGAAAACGTTTGTCGGTACAAGATGCACCAACGTTTCAGAGAAAGTCGCTTTTTCAGAAGAAGCCTTAGATGTCTCTTCATATTTAGAGATATCACCTTTCTCCATGTTGCTCATATCAATTCCTGTACCAGGATGGAACAAGTTTGCTGCAAGCAGTCCAACTGCTAATGCAATCGTTGTCACAATCTCGAAGTAAAGAATGGTTTTTCCGCCGAGTCTTCCGATCGTTTTCATATCTCCAACACCTGCAACTGCTACAATCAATGCAGCAATAACAATTGGAAGAACGATCATTTTAATTAAATGGATGAATATATCGCCAATCGGCGTTAACACATTAATAACGGTTTCATTTTGATAAAACAGCGCTCCCACGACAACACCCAGAACAAGTGCAATGAGTATTTGAGAAGCTAACCCTAACTTTTTCATACGTGAACCCCCTTTTTTTGATAACGCTTTCTTTGTTGCTTAATCGCATCTTAACGACGAACCTACAAAAAACGACAAAAAGGAACAAAAAGAAGTGAATTTTTTATGAAAAATCTTTAAAAAGGTGGGTTTTTCCACAATATTGTAAAAAAAAGACTTCGCTTTTGGCGAAGTCTTAGAATATATAGACAACGTGTTAAAATGATTTTGTTTTAACACGTTGTCTTCTTTTCAGCGTGATAGAAAACCTTTGAAGTCGAGGAAGGTCGAGCACCAGCGCGGAGCGAATAGACATTCGTGAGCACTGGCGCACAGACCTGACAAAGAATGCGAGGGTTTGTCTACATGCTGGGACTTCGCTTTTGGCGAAGTCTTAATGATTTTGCATCTGTTCACTTGGTGTATGTTGATTTTGAAAAAATTCATCATAAATCGTATATCCAATCAGCACAAGAGCAACGTAGAACAATGCACTAACGGTCCAAATCCATTTGACATTCAGCTTCATTCTGCCACTCCCTCTCTAATTGGCTTCAATCGCTGCAATCTGAGCGCATTCAGCACAACGGACACGGAACTAAAGGCCATTGCTGCTCCTGCAAGCCATGGCGCAAGAAAACCAAATGCAGCGATCGGTATCCCGATACAGTTATAGGCAAGCGCCCAAAATAGGTTTTGTTTAATGTTTCTCATTGTTTTTTTACTAAATTCCAGCGCATCTGCAATGGCATGGAGATCTCCTGTCATGAGCGTAATATCTGCTGCTTCCATAGCAACGTCTGTCCCTGTTCCCACAGCCATCCCAATATTCGCTGTTGCAAGAGCTGGGGCATCATTGATACCGTCTCCGACCATGGCGACTTTTTTTCCTTGTTTCTGAAGCGCTGCAATATGAGCCGCTTTTTCTTCAGGCAGCACTTCAGCAATGACATGATCAATGCCCGCCTGTTTCGCAATCGCCTCTGCTGTTAGTTTATTATCACCTGTCATCATCACAACGTGAATCCCCTGCTCTTTTAGACGAGCGATGGCTTGTGGAGAGGATGATTTGATTGTATCTGCAACCGCGACAATGCCGGCGACTTCACCGTCAATCGCAACAAGCATAGCCGTTTTCCCTTGCTCCTCCAGCGTTGTGACAGAAGCTTCAATTTGCTCATATTGGATATGATGTTTCTGTAATAGCTTACGCGTTCCAATCAAAAGCTTGTGTCCTGCTGCCTTTGCTTCAATTCCATGACCTGGATCTGCTTGGAACGCTTCAACCTCGACCGCTTCAAGACCTCGTTCCTTCATACCGTCTGTGATCGCCCGGGCAAGCGGGTGTTCCGACTGCTGTTCTGCCGAGCCTGCTAGCTGCAGCAGCGTATCTTCTGTCCAGTTGGCATATGCCAGTACATCTGTCAGACTAGGCTCTCCTTTTGTCACAGTCCCTGTTTTATCTAACACCACCGTGTCGAGTGATTGAGTCACTTCTAAATGCTCTCCGCCTTTAAACAGAATGCCTGATTCAGCCGCACGGCCGCTGCCAGCCATAATAGAGGTTGGTGTCGCAAGGCCGAGCGCACACGGACATGCGATGACAATGACGGCTATAAAGGTTTCAAGTGCTGACGTCACATTTCCTGGATCAACAAAGAAAAACCATATGAGGAATGTGAGCACAGCAATTCCTACAACAATAGGAACAAATATCCCTGATATTTGATCTGCCAATCTTTGAATCGGTGCCTTTGAGCCCTGCGCTTGTTCTACGACTCGGATAATCTGTGAAAGAGCGGTCTCTTTCCCGACTTTAGTCGCTTTTATTTTGATGAATCCATTTTTATTGATCGTTGCCCCAATGACCATATCTCCTGCTGTTTTATCAACAGGCAGACTTTCTCCTGTAATCATGGACTCATCTATTGCGGTTGTCCCCTCTATGATTTCTCCATCTACCGGCACTTTTTCCCCGGGTTTGACAAACACAAGATCATTCACTTTCACGTCAGAAATAGGCACAGTCATCTGCTTGCCATCTCGCTCGATAACCGCTTCTTTCGCCTGTAAGCCCATCAGCTTTTGAATCGCTTCTGATGATCTTCCTTTTGCTCTTGCTTCCATTAATTTTCCGAGCACGATCAACGTAATGAGGACAGCACTTGTTTCATAATAGAGGGCTGCCTCATGTGTGCCTCTAATCGCTGACTGAATGCTTTCATATAAACTATAGAAAAACGCGGCAGATGTCCCAAGTGCGACAAGAACATCCATATTGGCACTTTTATTTCTTAAAGCCTTATACGCACCTACATAAAAGGGCCAGCCGACAATGAACTGCACCGGCGCTGCTAACGCCAGCTGTACCCATGGATTCATAAACGCTTCTGGCAGCCAAATAAAGGACGTAAAAGAAAAATGGCTGACCATTGCCCAAAGAAGCGGCAGTGATAAAATCATCGAGAATAAAAAGCGTGCCGTTTGCTTTTCTATTGCAGCTTGCCGGTGATCTTTTTTTCCTTCCTCCGCTTGATCTGCATCTGGTTCTATTAAAGAATACCCAATAGACTGCACCGCATCTTTTATGTCATTTGCAGACGTTTGGCCCGGATGATATGTGACCTGAAGTGTCTCAAGGGCAAAATTTACAGACCCGTGATCGACACCATCCATTCGGTTAATTTTTTTCTCGATGCGGTTTGCACAAGCTGCACAGGTCATTCCCTCTATATCAAATTCTGCTTGCTCCATCACCACATCATAGCCAAGAGATTGAACTTTTCGCTTCAAATCATCTGGTGTTAGCTGCTCTGTTTCATAAATGATATGAGAAGTTTCAAGCGCCAAATTCACACTGGCATCCTCCACACCTTCCAGCCTATTCAATCCCTTTTCGATGCGGCCTGCACAGGCAGCACAGGTCATCCCCGTAATTTGAAAATCAATTTCCTTTTTCATTGATCTCACCTCTCCACATACTCCATGGGGGTATTATATTTTGAAAAAAATACGTGCTGTTTTGCAGCACGTATCAGATTGTGACAAAGGGTTAAAATGATCTTTATTTTAACCCTTTGTCTTCCTTCTTTATCAGCGTGATAGAAAACCTTTGAAGTCTAGGAAGGACGAGCACTGGAGCGGAACGAATTTGACATTCGTGAGCACCAGCGCACAGACCTGACAACGAATGCGAGGGTTTGTCTACACGCTGAAACGTGCTGTTTTGCAGCACGTATACTTATTTATATGACATCATATCCCTGTTCCTCAATCACATCGGAGATACGGTGTAACGTGACTTGATCCGGGTGAAATGAAACCTCCACCTGTCCTTTGTCTAAATGGACTTTCACAGATTCAACACCTGCTAATTCTCCTACATTTCCTTCGACTGCTTTCACGCAATGTCCGCAAGACATGCCCTGCACTTGAAGTGTTGCTTGTTCCATTTCTCATCGCCTCCATCAATCATTTTCTACAATTTACTATACCCTAGTAGGGTATTAATGTAAACATAAATGCTACGATTTTGTCAGTTTCGTAAAGACCGTCATTAACTCTTCAATGGCTTCATCCCCATTGCCGCTCTTGATAGCATCTGCAACACAATGGTGTGTATGCTTTTCCATCAAATGAAGACTGACTTTTTTCAAAGCCGCATTGACTGCGGAAATTTGATTCACAACATCTATACAGTAACGATCGTTTTCAATCATTTGCTGAATCCCGCGCACTTGTCCTTCCACTCGTTTTAAGCGATTGATCAATTGGTCCTTTTCCTTTTCGGCTCTAGGCGAAGCCATATGTCTTTCTTCATGTTCTGTCATGTGATCACCTTTTTTCCATTATGACTTGTTTGTACCTAAATTAAAGCATATCTCCACCGGAAAAGGCAAAGATATGCTGAGCACCGCATATAAAGCTGTGTTTGTCCTAATTTGTTAATTGTTCGATATCCTGCAAAAGATTGACGGATTGCTGAAGCTGTTTCATCAATCCCTGCTGATCCTCCAGTATGGCGGCAGCATCGATATCGCCTGCTTTCAATTGCTGTAAATACGTTTGGATTTCCTCTGACAGCACTTTATTTTTTTCAATGATTTGCGCATGCAGGTCTTCTGCCATTTTTGGCGCTGTGACTTCATTAAAATCTTGAATGTCTGCCTTCAATGATTCAAGCTGCTGCGTTAATTCTGCTTTTTTGGCGGCATTTTGCACAGCTTCTTCAGCGAGTTTTGGAAAATCCTCTGTAAATTGCTGAATGTCTGTCACATAGTCATTTGCCTCAGTGACATATGTCGTTGTATCGTTGACCTGATCAAGCAAGCTGGAGCACCCGCTTAATACAAGCGTTCCGAAAAATAGGAAAGCCATCACATATTTTTTCAAGATCGATCATCCTTTCATCTGTAGGATTAAAAGCATCATTTGTTCCGCTTCTCTATCACACAGATGCAAAAAGACCTTAAAAATAGCCAGACCTTTGCCTCATGTGTGATAGGCAAAGGTCTGGCTAACATTGTTCATGCCGGAATAGCCGAGAAACAACGGATGTTTCTGTAATGACGACCAAACCGTAAAAGCTACTCCCCTTTAGGAAACCGTTCAAATGTTATGTTTATCATATCGAATGTCAGGACAACAGTCAATTCAGAAGATCCTGCTCTTGATACAGCACATGGCCCTTACCAGTGGATGCATAAATCCGGTTCCGTCCTTGGCGTTTTGACATATACAAGGCCTGATCCGCTTCAAATAGAAGTGTCTCTAATACACAAGGATCATTGGCTGTGTGAGCAATTCCAAAGCTCGCTGTCACTCGCACTTTTTCCTCATCATTCGTAAAGAAACTTGCTTCAAACGAATGTCTTATTTTTTCCGCGATATGACATGCCTCTTTAAATGACTGATGAGGCAGACAAATGGCAAACTCTTCTCCCCCATATCGTCCAAATAAATCATCCATTTGTAAATGCTCCTGACAAATAGAGACAACATGACGCAGCGCTTCATCCCCAATATGATGTCCGTGTGTGTCATTGATTTGTTTAAAAAAATCAATATCAAACAGCATAACAGCCGTATCCTGTGCATCCTCTTCCAAGATCATCTGCGTTCGTTCGATGAAAGAAGAACGATTGAAAATATTCGTCAAACCATCGATATACGCACGACGCTCCAGCTCTTCCTGCAGCAAACGCTGCTCTGTTACATCACTGATCACGATTTGCCTGCCTTCGATCTCTCCTCTTCTATTAAATAGAGACGAAGCGGTCAGATGATAATAGCAGGACTGGTCTTTTTCCTTTTTCCACATTAAATCATATTGCGAATGATCCTGCGGAGAGCGCAGCCATTGAATGAACGTTGAATCTTTGATGATTGCTGAGAAAATATCGTCGATTTTATAGCCAATTCCCTTTTTATTCGCAAGTGCTGGAATGATCGATGCAGCAGCGGGATTGTAATCAATGAGTGTCCGATATCGATCTAAAATCAGAACCCCTTCAGACATATGCTCAAACACACGCTCCATTGCAATAGGAGACAGCTTAAAGAGCTGAAACGACATAATTGCCCATAAATAGAGTGCATTGGTGATAAACATCACCACAGGAACCGGATCAATATGTAGGGGTGTAACACCTAATAAATAAATAAAAGAAGTCAAAATTGGTAATGACATTCCCACTAACAGTATCAGAATCTGCTTTAAATATTCTTTTTTTGTGACACGTAAAAACCAAAACAGCATAAAGATAGCAAGCATCGAACAGCCAAACGTATAAACGCCATGAATGATATACCAATAGCCAATCGTAAAATCAGCCAATAAAAACCCATCTACTGGATTCATCGTGATGCTTCGATAAAAGAGTGAATGTAAAGAGTTGGTGAACACCATAATGGTTGTGAGAGTTGGAATCAATAAGATGAGAAGCACGCGGCGCTTTGTTAAATATTGATGGAACCCCGTAAATTGCAGCACAATCAGCAGACTGAGCGGTGCGATAAACGGAAGACCTATGTATTGAAAACAAACCCAGAACATGATTTCTCCAGGAGTACGAGCCAATAATTCAAACGTATGCCCAAAGATATAAATCGCAGTTGCTCCAGACATGTACATAAACAATTGACAGCCAATATATCGATGGCGGTTTGCATGAGCAATGATTGATAATATCACGGACAGAATGCCAGAAACACTCATGATCACAATAAAATGTAAAACAATCGAATCCATGTAAACGCCCCAATTTCAGTTATTTAGAACTAGTCTAATCTTACTATATATGAGGACGTCTCAAATGGGAAGATGTGATTTTGAATTGGTTGGAGGTTTTTTGTAAAATTTCAGGCGTCATCGGTTCGTGATTCCTTATATTTTCACTACTTTTTGCTTAATTTGAGGGAGAAGTATGTTGCGTTCGGAGAAATATCTGTACAATGTGGGGATGAATGGAGAGGAGACTCGAAAGGAATATGACTTTTTGGATGATTATGACGGGGCTGTTTATGCTGATTCTTTTAGAAAAACCGTTTAAAAAGAGAAGTTCTGGATTGTTATTTTTGATCAGTTACTTGCTGCTGATTGCGGTTTATGTGATTCAGACAACGTTTGTAAAACTTATGCCGGATGGATTTTTGATGATGATTGCGGTGGTTGTCGTTTTTCCTTTGTTTGTTCGGTTGGTGTCTTCTTTGAGAAACCGTACATAAGAAAAGAGATGCCAGATCTGACATCTCTTTTTCTGCTGTGAACCAAGTTCGGTTTATATCCTTTAAAAGGTTCCAGCATTATTTTTCTAAATCAAGGTTTTGAATTATCTTTTGTTGTATTTTTAGCTTTCTCATCTTCAATTTTACTAACCTCTGCTTTTGCAAGAACCATCTCTTCTAATGCTTTCTTCATCCTAGAATCTATGAAATTCAAATCATCACCGTCTACCTTATCTTGCTTGGCAACCTTTAAAATATCTTTGAAAATCGGCTCTAAGTTGTCATCTGTTTTCACTAAGTAACTATTTACCTTTTTATACGTATCTGGAACTTTGTTTTCATTTTCTTTGGCTTCGTTAAGTAATTCTCGCAGACTATCAATTTTCTTCTCAAGTTCACTAGCCCATTCTTTATCATAAACATCATCCATTGGAACTAATGAAAAAAAGAAAGGCATAATTCTATCTTCAAAACGTTTTAAATACCCCTTATACCATGCAGCATATTCTTTATCGGTCATCTTTTCAATTTTTTCTTGTTTTACCGGCGTTTTATTTGACGATGAACCGTTTGCTACTTCATTTTTACCGCATGCTGTGCTCAGCATCAATGTAAATACTAGAAGAAATATTGAAAGCATTGTCCTTTTGTTTGTCTTCATGTGTGAATTACTCCTTATCCTTTGAGACTTTTTCTACTTCGTCATCGGCTTTGGCTGTTTGATCGTATGCTTTGTCGAGTCTTTTCGAAATGTTATCCAGTGATTCAAGATCAAGATTTTCAAGTGCTTTCGGTGTTTCTTCTACGGCATATTGATATCCTTTGTTTGCTTTTAGCAAATACTCATGTGCTTTTTTATAAGCACCAGGAACGTTTTTCTTTTCATTACCCTCATCAATGACTTTTTGTACATCAAAAAGTGACTTCTCGACAGATCCAAGCCATTCATCATTACCTGCATCAATTGCCACCATCTTTTTAGCAAACGCAAACATTGTGTCTTCAATATCACTTCTGTAATTCTCATACCACTCGGCGTATTCTTTTTCTGCCTTTTGATTGCTGCACGCTGTACCGAATACCATCAGCACGGCAAGCATAATCATCGTGGCGAATAGTGATTTAGTCTTTACTTTGTTCACTGAGATAAACTCCTTCTGCATTCCTGCTGTTATTTTCAGGCTTTAAGTTTAATAAATTCACCCACTAATATATGGTGTAACATCCCTACATTTCATCGGTTAAAAGATGGTTATATTTAGCTATTCATTCAAATTATTAGTAAAAAAATCCCCATTTGGCTTTTCTGTTAAAAAATTAAAAAAGCATAAAAAAAACGCTATCAATAGCGTCTTCTTTTATTTAATCTAAATATTTCATGTTGCCAGACCCGCATCAAGGGCTTTAAAACCCTTGATGTGACTGGAATCTAAAAGTTTTGATGGAGACGGTGGGAGTCTATTAGATGGGGTTCGTATGTTTGTAATATTCATTAGATACGTTTACTATTCAATGTTTTGTTTATTATTAGTTGAGCGTTTTTAAACTTTTAATGCCAGAATGATGCCACAAAACCCTCACTTTAACATTATCCCCTGTTAATATGATAAACTTTTATGGAAATTATTTGATACGGAGGGTTAATATTGAATTACCTTAAAACTTTTCTCTTTATGATTTTATGTGCCTTATTCTTATCTGCTTGTGGCAAAGCAGAAAACACATCCACAAGTAACTCCAGTAAAAAAGAAGAAAGCATTGAAACTAAAAAAAAATTAAACGTAAAGATCACTTTGGATAAAGAAATCACAAACAATAAAATTATTATCCTTAGCGGGAAAAGCAACTTACCTAAAGATACGAAACTAAGGATTCGTCTTGAACAAAAAAATTCCCATAAAAACTCCATAGTTAATACAGCTGTTCAAAAGGATGGATCTTTCGAGTATAAATTCTTTAATGAAGGTGACACAGTATTTGATGATGGGAAATATATTATATATGTCGAAACACTACCGGTTCTTGAACAAACTGAAGTTGTTCAAGAACTTTTTGGAGATAATGGATCTAACCTCAGTGGTTCACAGATTAGCGGTGACTCAGAACTAAAAGCTACTGCTGAAATAAATTTAAAAATAAACATGCCTAAAGATACAGATGCAGAGGAAGAGAAAAATGAAGATTATACCTCAGAAGAAGTTGAAGATAACAGTGAAGAAGATGAGTTAGATATGGTAAAAGATGATGCAAAAATAGAAATCAAAACAATTATCGAAGAGAACTATAAAACCACATCGATTGAAAAAATTGAAATTAACGAAGATATGGGTTCAAATGAGAATAATAAATTAATAGCTCTTGTTTACTTGTCATTTGACGCGTTGAACACAAGTAAAACCGCTTATAACATGGTTGAAATGTATAGTGATGACTTAGCTGCAAACATTGGCAAAGATAATGATACAGTCAATCAAATAGCTGTATTTTGGAAAGTTCCTTATATAGATGAAGATGAAACAGTGGCTAAATTCTCGTATGAACGTTCTGGAGAACAAATGAAAATTACTGATAAAGTATCTTCTTTAAAATGACCCTTCAAGTTGAAGGGTTTTTTATTAACATTTATAATCGAACGTACATTCTTTTTGTAGGAGGGTATGACGTGACGGATCTTGAAAGGAAGTTATACCGAAGCATTTATAATATGAGCCGATTTCGCAACAACCCTTCGATGGATGACCTTAAAAAGAAAACGGGTAAAGATGAACTCGCGATCCGTAAGGCTGTTAAAAACCTGATGTCTAGAAATGAAATAGAATGGGATAAAGAGAAGCATGAGTGAAAGTTCAAGTAATGTAAAAAAGCCGCCCAGGTGGACGGCCAATTTTACATATTACTCTTATTCATATTGAGCAGGAGCAATTTTGGCTACTGGCGCACCACAAAATAGCATGAATACGAATAACACGCTCGGCTTAATTGCAAGGCCCATACCGCCTAAGTAAACTGCCACTGTCATCCAATCTCCCTTATCTATTGCTTTTTGCAGATGCTTTAAAGTACCTTTAGCGATACCAACTGCATCCTCGACACAGCGAGTTACCGTGTTACTTTTCGTAGTCGCTTCTTGATTCATTAATTTTGCGAAAGCGATCATGCCATTTTTCTCTGCATTTGTATAATGTGATTTTGCAAGCTCTTCTTCATTAATGGTGTAGCCTTTTTCTTTATCAGAAATGATAATCTTTGTGAAGATGTATTCAATTTCTTTTAAAGACTTCTCAATTTGCTCTTCTGTCAAACCTTCTAATCCCTTTGTGCTTTGTGTCTTTGCAGCAGCAGCTGGAACAAAGGCAGTCACAGCCAGAACTAATGCTAACATTAAAAAAACCAATCTTTTCATATTAACTCCCTCTTTTTTTAACTTAAAATTACTTTATCATACATTTATGTAAAATAAAGGTTTTTAAGAGAGAGTTAAACCCATTAGACACAATCATACATAAATCGACATATTACGCCCACAAGTTTAAACATAAAAACGATAGAAAATAAATGACCATGCCCAACATTACAAAAAATTTAAGGAAATTTTCGTACTTTGTGAGAGGGCGCTCTTTTTTTGTTTTGACTAGTTTCCAATAAAGAGCGTATCCAGAGAAGAAAAGAATTAATTGACCAAGTTTTGAAGCGTTCTCTAATATATCTATACCATTCATTATAGTTCACCTCCCAAATTAGAGAAACATCAAACATTCTACACATCTACTTTTCATGTATATCCAAGGTAATTTCAATTTATTATCTCAAATTTCCTTTTTTGCCTTTCAACATTTATGTAAAAATAAGTAATAAGAAGCATTACACAAGATAGATCTATCCCTCCTTTCTCTACTTGTTTTTTGATTTTCCAAAAATACGGATGATAGATAGGTGTACTTGAAGTAACTGAATTAACACAAAAAAACCTCCAAAAAATGGAGGAGTTCTCAGAAACACTAAACAATTATAGCCATATATACCCTTCCACACAAAAGGAAGTTGTAGCTTTTATGAAAGAAGAAGTTTTTTAAAATGTTGCCAAAATGTTGCCAGACCCGCATCAAGGGCTTTAAAACCCTTGATGCGACTGCATTCTAAAAGTTTTGATGGAGACGGTGGGAGTCGAACCCACGTCCAGAGACATCGATTACTTAAGCGTCTACGAGCGTAGTCAACATATTTTGTGTTCACTCATCCTCATGCCTGCTGACGGGCGCTTGGAGAGCTAGTCTGATGGATCTCTTCTTACGTCCTCAGACGGAAACGTAAGCGTAGCCTACTTCATTGGGCTCCTCACAGACACATAGGCGATGTCAGGAAGAGCTCGCTGCGCTTATTAGGCAGCTAGTGCTAAGTTTTGGTTAAAACTTTTAGTTTTGCCAGTTACATTTAAGTGCGTGTTAACGAGATCGCCTCTCGGCTCGCAGCCTAAGCTCGAACCATCCCTGTCGAATCCGTAACGTCCCCTTGTAAAAGGGATATACGGGATGGAAGTTCAGCTTCACTGCTTCCGTATATAACTATTATAACAATCTCACTGCTCGAAACAACTGGTGGTTTCTGTCAAAACAGCGCTGATTGTTTACTACATAAGACATTGTAGCATAATGCTTCCGCTCTCAGCAAGCCATCAGCATCAGGCTAGAATTGCTTTTGACGATCGCGGAAGGCACGTTCGATTTCACGTTTTGCATCTTTTTTCTTCAAGTCTTCACGTTTATCGTATTTCTTCTTCCCTTTTCCGATTCCAATCAGCACTTTGGCAAAGCCATTTTTCAAATAGAGTTTCAGAGGCACAAGTGAGTAGCCTTCTTCCTTCGTCGCACCAATCAATTTGCTGATTTGCTTGCGATGAAGAAGCAGCTTTCTCGTTCTCAGCGGATCATGGTTATAACGGTTCCCCTGCTCGTATGGGCTCACATGCATGTTGTGAAGGAACACTTCTCCTCGCTCGATTTTGGCAAAGGAATCTTTTAAATTCACTTTTCCAGCACGAATCGATTTGATTTCAGTTCCTTGCAACACAAGACCAGCTTCATACGTTTCTTCTATAAAGTAATCATGATTTGCTTTTTTGTTTTGGGAAACAACCTTTCCCTCTCCCTTTGGCATTGGCGTACACCCTCCTTTTGACACAAACACGGTCCAAATCGTACGGATTATTTTATCAAACAATCCAGCTTTCGACAATGCTGACGCCATGTGGTCAAAAAGCAAATAGAGCGTGATGCCCTATTTGCTTTTTGGCACGTTACTTTTTCTTTTTTCGTTTTTGTTTCGGTGCGTTTTCAAATACGCGTTTTTTCTTTTTCTTCTTTTTACGGCTTGTGAACCAGTCACTTCCGCTTTTATCCTCTTTGCCTTTTTCCCCAGAGGCTTTTTGACCTCCACGGCCTTTTTTCGCTGGTGGATCTGTTCGTTTTTTGAACTTGAAATCTTTTGGTGATTTACGGCGAGTGCCCTTCATACCGACGATTTCAAAATCAATTGAGTGCTCATCTTTATTGACATTCACGACTTTGACAGTGATTTCATCACCGATACGGTAGACATTCCCTGTACGTTCACCGATCATGGCAAAGTGCTGTTCATCAAAGCGATAGTAGTCGTCAGTCATGTAGCTGACATGGACAAGACCTTCTATCGTATTCGGCAGTTCAACGAATAGTCCGAAGTTCGTCACGGAACTAATCATGCCATCAAACTCTTCACCGATTTTATCTAGCATAAACTCTGCCTTTTTCAGGTCATCTGTTTCACGCTCTGCATCGACTGAGCGGCGCTCCATTGTAGATGCATGATCTGCGATTTCAGGCAGCAGCTGGCCCCACTTTTCTAAGGTCGCTTCATCTGTCTTTTTCTGAATCAAATAGGTTCTAATCAATCTATGCACGATTAAATCCGGGTAACGGCGGATCGGTGATGTGAAGTGTGTATAGAATTCCGTTGATAATCCAAAATGGCCAATGCTTTCTGGATCATACTTCGCCTGTTTCATAGAGCGAAGCATCACAGTTTGAATGACGACTTCTTCTGGTTGATCCCTGACAGCATCGAGGACACTTTGAAGTGCGCGCGGGTGAATGTTCGTTGACGTCCCTTTCACAATGTAACCAAACGTCGTCACGAACTCTAAAAAGCGCTGAAGTTTCTCAGGATTTGGTTCTTCGTGAATTCGGTAAATGAACGGAACATTCATCCAGTGGAAATGCTCTGCAACCGTTTCGTTTGCAACAAGCATGAATTCTTCAATTAATTTCTCTGCAACGGAACGCTCACGAATGACAACATCTTTCGCAGCGCCTTCATCATCTACAAGTACTTTTGCTTCCTTGAAGTCAAAGTCTACAGCTCCGCGCTCCATTCGTTTGTCACGAAGAATCTCTGCAAGCTTCTCCATCTCTTGGAACATCGGCACTAGCGGCTCATATTTGTTTAGAAGCTCTTCATCTTGGTCGACTAAAATCTTATTCACATCGGAATAGGTCATTCTCTCTGTCGTTTTGATCACACTTTGGAAAATCTCATGTTTGACGACTTTCCCGTTACGATCAATAACCATTTCACAAGACAGGGTGAGACGATCGACCTTTGGATTTAATGAACAAATACCGTTTGACAAACGATGCGGAATCATCGGAATGACGCGGTCGACGAGATAGACACTCGTTCCACGTTCATAAGCTTCCTGATCAATCGGAGAATTCTCTGTGACATAATGAGAAACGTCTGCAATGTGCACGCCAAGCTTATATTTGCCATCATCCAGCTTTTGCACGGTTACGGCATCATCTAAGTCCTTTGCATCTGCACCGTCAATCGTCACAATCGTTTCATTGCGCAAGTCGCGTCTGCCTTCAAGGTCTTTTTCATCAATTGTTTCCGGTGTGTCTACTGCCTGCTGAAGTGCTTCTTCTGGGAACTCACCTGGCAGACCGTGTTTATGAATGATCGACAAAATATCAATGCCAGGGTCATTTTTATGACCGAGGATTTCAGTCACTTCACCCTCTGCACTCATTCTTCCTTCAGGGTAGCTTGTCAGCGTCACAACGACTTTATGACCTTCGACCGCACCGTTTTTAGCGGATTTCGGAATGAAGATATCGTTTGTGATTTTTTTATCATCAGGAATGACAAAGCCAAAGCTTTTCGTTTCTGTATAGGTACCGACAACCGTCTGAGTATTACGCTCCAGAATGCGGATGACCGTTCCTTCTTTTTTCGTGCCGTTTGATTTGTGGCTGACACGCACCATGACGGTATCGCCATTCATCGCTGTGCCTAACTCATTTGGCGGAATGAAAATATCATCCTGTCCAAACTCTTCAGGCGTTACAAATGCAAATCCTTTTGCATGAGCAGACAGCTTTCCTTTTACCAAATTCATTTTTTCTGGTACACCGTAACGGTCGCTGCGCGTGCGAACGATGAGTCCTTGATCCTCCAGCGTCACAAGTGCTTTGACGAGCTCTTTATAATCATCAGGATTGGTAATCTCCATCATGACTTCCAGCTCTTGAACAGTTAACGGTTTATATGCTTCTTCTTTCATAAAAGCGAGTAATTCATCCATAAATTCTTCTTTTTGCACACTCTAACCCCCTATATATTTAAATTGACCAATCAAGTGATTCTAAGAATGCATAGACATCCTGATGAACCTTCTCCCGCTCTTTATCAAGCGTGATGACATGGCCTGATTCTTCATACCATTTCAAATGCTTATCATCTGTCTCTACTTCGTTATAAATGATATTTGCACTGTCTGTATTAATCATATGATCGTGACGTGCCTGCACAACAAAAGTAGGTGAATAGATCATGTCGACATTGTTTCTGACATCTGCAATCAGTTCTTGCAGGCTCCTCAGTGTATCCATTGGTGTTTTCTTGAACGCTTCCATTTCTTGTTCAATTTGGTCCTCTGACTTACCCTCAAATTTCTTATAGTTACGGGCATAATCTAGTACACCCTGGTACATGACTTCTTCACTTTTTATGTACATAGGTGCACACATAGGTACAATTCCCTTTACAGGTACAGTGTAACCTAATTTCAATGAAAAAACTCCTCCGAGGGATAGTCCGCAAACTGCAATCTCCTCATAGCCCTCATCTTTTAAGAATTGATAGCCTTCTTCTACATCTTTCCACCAGTCAGCCGGGCCTGTATGGACAAGCTCTTCTGGCGGCACACCGTGTCCTTTATATTGAGGTGCATGGCATGTATATCCTCTTTCGTTCAAATAACGGCCAAGCATTCGAACATCGGCTGTATTCCCAGTAAAACCGTGAAGAAGAAGCACCGCCTTTTCTCCACCTTTAAACGTAAATGGTTTTGGTGTAACAACTTTCATGATGTGACTTCCTTTCCTTCTGATATGGTTTATATTTTCCACTTGTATGTATGAAACAAACACAAAAGAGTGCTGATAATAAAAAAAGGTCTGAAAAAAGATCAGACCTTCTGTTACTCGCGCTTTACACGCCTAAATATGCCAATGCAAGTGTTAAGATGAAGAAAAGCACTGACAAAATAACCGTTAATCGGTGAAGAATCAAGTCAAGGCCTCTCGCTTTTTGCTTACCGAAAAGCTGCTCGGCTCCACCTGAAATAGCGCCTGACAGTCCAGCACTTTTACTTGATTGTAGTAATACAACGATGATAAGTGCGATACTGACAATTACGAGTAATGTGATAACAAATGCGTGCATGAAAACACCTCCAGACAAACTGGTACACATAACTTTATTTTACATGAAAACAAGGTGCATGTCACGAAACATCAAAATAAAGATTTCCTATATATTGTCGACTTGATTCGTTATTTTGATACAATTTCGTTCCAAAGTGCTGGCTGCAGCATTTTTATATGCAATTTTTCGGTTAAAAACACATTTTAATGAGTTGCTTCTTCCTTCAATAGCTGTTTTAATTCTACTAACAAACGTTCAGCTCCTTCAGGACTCAGCATCACGTTCCCATTTCCATAGCTTTTGTTGTACTTCGTCACTTGTCCCGTTAACAGGCAGCTCTTATCTGCATCATATTTTTTCAGCATAATGGTTTGATCTTCAATGAAAATTTCTAACAGCTGCTCTTCTTTAATATTGAGTACCTTGCGCATTTCTGAGGGCAGAACAATTCTGCCGAGAGAATCAATGTGTCTGACCATCCCAGTCCTTTTCAATGACATTTCCTCCTTGATGATGATATCATTTATTGACTTTTGTCAATATCTTCATAGTAAAATAGATCTTCAAATTTTTTATCAAAGTAATGAATCATTTTGCCAATGACAAGCTGTCCTGGTTTTCGGTGACCATTTAATACCCTGCTAAGTGTGGCAGGAGAGATACCAATTTCATCAGCGAGCTGATTTAACGACATATCGTTCTCGATCATATACTGCATGACAAAAGCCCGCCTGATCTGAATCTTTTCGACCATCATTACAACCTCCTATGGAATCATTATGTACAACATGTAAGACTCTCACATCAAGCAGATTCATTAACTTATGTCAACACTTTTACCCCTCTGCTATTTCCTTTGGTCAATGATCATACTAAAATAAGTCATATACTGAAATGTGAGGTTCGATGTCATGAATCACTTTGGTGAACAATTACGCATTTTAAGAGAAAATAGAAAAATGTCGGTCAATCAGCTTGCCATGTATTCAGGTGTAAGCGCTGCTGGAATTTCTCGTATTGAAAATGGAAAGCGCGGTGTGCCAAAGCCTTTAACCATAAAAAAATTAGCACACGCCTTGAAGGTGCCCTATGAGGATTTAATGCTGCTTGCCGGTCATATTGAACAGGAACAAGTTCATGAAATGAAACCGAAATATGAGTCCATGTTAAAAATCTATCAAACGGCGCTTCAAAAGGATGTAGAACATCTCCCCATTTTTGACGGAAACAAATGGGAAAGGCTCTCCGCACAAGACATCAGCCAGCTGAATGAATACTTTCTCACGCTCATCGACCAAAAAAAGGCGAACAAATAGCGGGGCATAAACCTAATGTACATCCACCATTAACTAATGTCAATATTTTCATGGTGTGCTTATTGCCAATAGTCAACAAATCAAGTAAAATAGACATATCGAATCTATAACCATGTGAGGTTTTGCGTTGATGAACTTTGGTGCATATTTAAGAGCATTACGTGAGGAAAAGAAGCTGTCGGTGAACCAATTAGCGATGTATTCTGAGGTCAGCGCTGCCGGTATATCTCGTATCGAAAACGGGAAACGCGGCATTCCGAAACCTCCTACGATTAAAAAGCTAGCTGGTGCGTTAAAGGTACCTTATGAAGACATGATGCGGGCTGCGGGCTATATTGAGGAGGCCTCTTCTGTCCATCAGCACGAGGAAGATGATCTTTCTTTTTCCAAAATAAAGGAAGCCGCAGCGCAATATGAACTTGATGATCTCGAAATATTTGATGGTGACATATGGTCAACCCTTTCGAAAAAAGAAATAGAGGACCTCAACCGCTATTTGTTATTTATGTTAAACAGCCGTTCGTCCTCATAAATGTTTAAGCTTTTTGCGCCGATTTATGACAGATTTACGGTATAATGGGTTCAGATTGGAGTGAAGAAAGATGAATCAATCTGATATGTGCCCGCGGTTTGAAAAAGCAGTTGAGTTATTGAGTAAACGCTGGGTGGCACTGATTGTTTTTCAGCTTCTCTCAGGTCAGCAGCGCTTTAGTGAAATTGAGGCGGCTCTGACAAATTTAAGTGGAAGAGTTTTATCTGAGAGATTAAAAGAGCTGGAGGCAGCAGGTATTGTAAAACGGGAGGTTTTTGCTGAAACACCCGTGCGCATTGAGTATTCTTTAACAGATATGGGGTGTTCACTTGCACCCGTTTTTGAGGAAATTGCGAAGTGGTCCTCTGACTGGATCACGCTTGAATCATAAAATACCAGCATGCGAACCGCCTGATCATCATAAAACAACCTCCCTTACAGATGTAAGGGAGGTTTTGTCTTTTCAATCGCTTAAGCAGATGTGATGTTTTTTTCAGCTAACGCTTTTCTTTCCTTTTTCTTGTTTGTCGGGCTTAAATAGCGTTCGAGCCAGCCCATGACAAGGTCAGCCATAATAGCCATGAGTGCAGTTGGAATCGCACCTGCTAAAATGATAGCTGTTCCGTTTGTGGCGTTTGATCCTCTGATGATGATATCACCAAGTCCTCCCGCGCCCACAAATGTTCCAATCGCTGTAATACCGATGGCAATGACCAGTGCGGTTCTTAAACCAGCCATAATGACTGATAAAGCAAGCGGTAATTCAACCATTCTCAGCACTTGCCATTTCGTCATGCCCATCGCTTTACCTGATTCTAAATAAGCATGTTCAATGCTGACAATGCCCGTATACGTGTTTCTGATGATCGGCAGAAGCGAATACAGAAAGAGTGATAGGATGACTGTATTTGCGCCAAGTCCTAATACAAGCATCAATACGGAAAGCATCGCTAATGCCGGTATCGTTTGAATGACGTTGGTAACGGCGAAGATCCAATTGCTCAGCTTGCGGTAATGCGCCACAAAGATGCCTACTGGAATCCCGACAATTGCCGCAAACAACACCCCATACGCCGACATGAGAAAATGCCGATAAAATTCTTCTAACACATATGACCCGTTCTGCTGATAATACGTCCATAATTGCTGCAGTGTGTCCATCAGCCGTGACACCTCCCCATCTTACTCAAAGTAATTGTGTTTTTTCAGGAAATTCTTCGCAACGGTTGCTGGTTCTTGAAGCTCCCCGTCGACTTGATAGTTCAGCTCTTGCATTTGTTCTGTATCAATTTTTCCGATCAGCCTGTTGATCACCTTATCAAGCCCTGGATTTTCTTTTAAGACTTTCTCCGGGACTACTGGTGATGCATCATACGGCGGGAAGAACCGTTTATCATCTTTTAAGATTTTAAGGTTATAGGCCTTGATTCGTCCATCTGTTGAATAGGCAAGCACAATATCCATTTTTTCATTCTTTAGAGCATCATAGACTAAACCAATCTGCATCGGATACGTGCTGCCAAATTTGATTCCGTATGTTTTCACGAACCCGTCATAGCCGTCGCCTTTCTTTTTGAGCCAAATATTATCGACACCAAATCGGTAATTGTTCGCATTCTTTTTCAAATCAGAGACCTTTTCTAACTTATTTTCCTTCGCCATCTTCTGCGTCACAGCAAAGGCATACGTATTATCAAATCCATAAGAATCAAACCATTTGTAATCATAGCGCTTTTTAAATTCTTTTTGGACGATCTCCATGGCACGCTCCGGGTCTTTTTCCGCATCCATTCCAAGCGTGCTTGTTAAATCCGTGCCTGAATATCTTGTCGCAGAAATGTCGACATCTCCGTTTTCCATTGCTTTCTGCTGCACAGTGTTGGAGCCTAGGTTTTTCACAATAGTCGTCTTTTTATCTGTGTAATGTTCGATCATATCGCCAACCATATAGGCCATAATTTCTGATTCGGTAAAGTTTTGTGCTCCAATTCGCAGCGTGCCCCCTGAGGAGCCGGCTAGTCCAGGAAGTGAACAGCCGCTTATCAATAGCAAGCATCCGGCAAGCAGTGCACTGATCCATTTTGTTTTTCGATTCTTCACATAAGCCAACTCCTTATGAAACTTCCTTCAATCCTTTTAAGCCTTCTGGTGTTACTTTTTTCTCCAGCTTCATTAATGATAGGTCGATGATGACTGCTAAAATTGTGACTGGTATCGCACCCGCAATAATAAATTCCGGCTGATACAGCTGAAGTCCAATTAAAATGTAGTCACCTAGACCGCCTCCACCGATAAAGGCTGCAAGTGTTGTCCAGCCAATCAAATATATCGTTGACGTTCTGACACCTGCCATAATGACCGGTACAGCAAGCGGGAGTTCAACAAGACGAATTTGTTCCCATGTTGTCATCCCGATTCCTTTACCGGATTCAAGCAAGTTTTTGTTCACACCTTGAACCCCGGCATACGTATTTCTTAAAATAGGTAAAACCGAATAGAAAAAGAGAGCAACGATTGCAGGTATTTTCCCAACCCCCAAAATAGGAATAAAAAAGGCAAGAATCGCTAAACTAGGGAGTGTTTGAAAGATATTCACGATACCGATGATAAAACCTGCGCCTCGCTTCATTCGTGTGAGGACCACACCTAAAGGAACGGCAACGATAATACCAAGCACAACAGCAATTAAGGAAATATATAAATGCTCCCACATTTTTGTGAGGAGTTCCCCACCATTTTTCTCTAGAAAGTCGATGATTTGATCCATGTGTACACCTCCCTTACTTCATTTCAGTGACAGCCGCCGGCGTATCGTCTCCCCAAATGGAGTCGTACACAACATCTACAAGACTTGCACGTGTCACAATGCCTTTTAAGTGCCCTTCTGCATCCACAACCGGTACATATTTAATGCCGCGTATTAAGATTTTCCGGACAGTGTCTCTTAGAAGTGCGCCTTCTTGTACGGTATAGAACTCTGTATTTAAAATATCACCAACGAAAGCTGCTTTTCTGCGGTTCGCATCGATTGTTTCAATATCGATATAGCCTTTTAGCACATGATGTTCATCTACTACAAGCAAGGAATCGACCCGCTTTTCTCTCATGATGTAGATGGCATCTGTTAATGTTTTTTCAACTGTAACGGTGACTGGTGACGTGTTCATCATTTGTTCTACACGTTCCATATTAGGATTTGATTGAAGCAGACGTTCTTTGCCGATGAATTCTTCTACGAATTCATTGGCTGGATTCCGCAGAATATCGTCAGGCGTTCCTACTTGGACAATCTCTCCATCTTTTAAAATCACAATTCGATCAGCTAGTTTAATAGCTTCGTCCATGTCATGTGTGACGAATACGATGGTTTTATTTAATGTTTTTTGCAGTTTCTTAAATTCTTCCTGCAATGAATCTCGTGTGATTGGATCAAGTGCGCCAAACGGTTCATCCATGAGGATCAGAGGGGGTTCCGCTGCTAGTGCGCGAAGAACACCGATGCGCTGCTGCTGTCCTCCGCTGAGTTCATGAGGATAGCGCTCTAAATATTCCGGTCCCATGTCGACAAGCTTCAGCAGTTCACGTGCCCGTTCTTTTCGTTTTTCTTCCGGCCATTTTAACAGCTTCGGAACAAGTGAAATGTTTTGTGCGATGGTCATATGGGGGAACAGTCCAATTTGCTGAATCACATAGCCAATTTCTCTTCTTAATTGAACTGGATCTTTTTTCATAATGTTTTCTCCCTCGATAAAGATTTTTCCTGAGGAAGGTTCGATGAGTCGGTTAATCATCTTCATGGTTGTTGTCTTACCACAGCCACTCGGTCCAATAAAACAAATAAATTCTCCTTTTGCTATTTCTAAATCAATATTTTTGACAGCTTTTTTTCCGCCTTTATACGTCTTAGATACATTCTCTAGTTTCAGCAAATGAGACACCTCCATTAGTCGGATCAATATTTTCAGAAAATTTACACCTTATTTATTATAGTGCAAACTTTATAAAATAAAAAGTTTATGATGTGTTTGTATTGCATAACATTTATTTAAAATTTTCAGTTAACGGCCTGCTAGATAGAGATCTCTCCTTTTTCCTCCAAATTACGAGCAAATACTCAATATTTATTGTTTTCATCAACAAACAGGTATATGATATATTGTGTTACAAATTGTCAGTCGTGAAGGGATGAATCGGGGAGTGGACAAGCAAGCGTTAGGTGCCATTCAAAAAGCACAGGATCATTATATTGAAAAAGCTGCCGAGAACATGAATGCCTTTGGTCTTTCTTCTACAGTGGGTAGAGTGCTTGGTATCATTCACATGAACCGTAAACCAATGACGCTTGGAGAGCTATCAGAGGCGACAGGCATGAGCAAAACGAGAATGAGTCAAGTCGTTCGAGAAATGCTTGATTTGAATATTGCGGAAAAGGTTTATGAAAAAGGAATACGTAAAGATCTATATGACGTTGAGCAAGATCAATACCAAACGTTTATTTCCTTGTTTGCAGCCAATTGGTCCCGAGTTGTCAGCAAAAACCGCAAGGCACATAAGAAAACGTGCAAGGAATTGCTGGAGCTGCTTGAACAGGACGACCTGCCAGAAGAGACAGAGGATAAAATCAATCTGCTTCTTTCAGAAATCAAGGAAAGTCTTGATTACTATGATTGGATTAGCCGCTTAATTGAATTCTTTGAAAGTGAAGAAGTGTTTAAGCATGTGCCGAAACCTTAAAAAAAGCTGTTTTATTTTACATCATTGTAGAAAAAAACAGCTTTTTTATATACACTTATTGCATAAACATTGGAAACATCCCTTTTAAGCCTGCACCGATCATTTCAACTGCCACTACAGCAAGAATTAATCCCATTAACCGCGTCACGACATTCATCTCTGTTTTCCCCATTTTCCGCATAATGAAACTTGAATAATGAAAGGCATAAAAGGTCATTGCCAGAACGATGACAATGCCGATTAAAATCGTAAACATGTGAAGCATCCCTTGACTTCCCGGGGTTAAACTCATCACTGTAGCGATTGTACCGGGACCAGCGATGATCGGAATCGCCAGCGGCGTAACGGAAACATCCGCCTTTTCTATACTTTCTGCCTTTTCCTCAGAATGAGGATTTTGGACATGTGACTCCTTTGCATTCAGTAAATTGTAAGCGATACCAAAAATAAAAATACCTCCGGCGATACGGAGTGCATGAATATCGATACCAAACAATTTGAAAATGAGCCTCCCAGCCAATAGAAAGGCAACCAGAATAATGAAAGAGACCACAATGGCTTTTTTGGCTGTCTGGGAGCGTTCTTTCTCTGTATATCCCTCTGTTAAAGTGATGAAAAGAGGCACGTTTCCAATAGGGTTTGATACAGCAAATAATGAGACCACGACATGAATCATAAAGGAAATCAACAGACACCCTCCTTTTTTCATAGTGTCTGCCAATCTGATGTGAATATTCCCTTGTGATGTTAAAACCTGTCTATATTTAACCGATGATAATAAAGGTTTTATAGAAAGGGGAATGACACATGAAGAAAACGATCACCATTATCCTTCTATCTGTTGCGGTTTTAGGAGCAGCCGGCTGGATGGTTTGGCAGCAGCAGACCATCAAAGCAGCTGAGGAAAAATATCAGCAAGAAAGCAAAACGAACGATGAGCAGCTTTCGAAGTTAACATCAGATCAAGCGGATATGAAGCATGAAAACGAAAAACAAAAAAAGAAACTGTCTACCATCACCAAAAAGCTCAAAAACGAAAAGAAAGCCTATCAAAAAGAAGTCAAGCAGCGTAAAATACTTGAGTCAAAAATTGACCAGCTTCAAAAAGAGCTGACAGCAGCGAAAGCCACTGCTCAAGCAAATAAACAGAGCGCACAGGCTGCAAGGCAACCAACTGTCAAAAAAGACCCAAATGTCACCCACAATCCGCCCTCACAATGGGTACAGGATCAATATGATTGGGGTGTGAAACAAGGATATATTAAAGAATAGAAAGGATGAAAAAATATGATACACATTCGGCCATTGTCAGGTGATCAATCTGTCCCAATGGATCTTTTACTCTTAGCTGATCCTTCCAAGGAAAAGGTTCTTACTTATGTGCAATCCGGCTCTTGTTATGTCGCGTATCATGAACAGGACGTGATTGGTGTCTATGTGCTTTTATCTCTGTCTCAGCAGACAGTCGAAATCATCAATGTCGCCGTGAAGGAATCATGGCAAGGAAAAGGAATTGGGAAGCAGCTGATCCGCCATGCCATTGCTGAAGCGAAAGCCGCAGGTTTTCACACGGTTGAAATCGGCACAGGCAACTCGAGCATTCAGCAGCTCGCACTTTATCAGAAATGCGGCTTCCGCATGATATCTATTGACCACGATTTCTTTCTTAAGCATTATGATGAACCGATTTTTGAAAATGGCATTCAGTGTATGGATATGGTACGGCTGTCACTCACTTTGCAAGCAGACTGATGTTTTGTTCCGTCCGTCTGCTTTTTTATGTTCTGCGTTTTTTTACCACATGCTTCACATATTGAATGAAGAAATAAAGCACGGCGCCAGCTAAAAAGCAGACCATACATCCAAAGAGCGTCGCCTCTGAGCTGAATTGATACTCTTCAATTTTCATGATATAAAATGGCATGCCAAACAATGTTGGGCTTGATTCAACATGATTGACCTCTAGCAGCAGTAAAAAAACAGGGGTCATAAACACAGCAAATACATACAGCATCGCAAGTGTTATACCGCTGGAAAACGAATGAAATACTTTGATCATCTCTTTCTCTCCTTCATCTCTTTTAAACTGGCTGTGATATTTTTTCCGTCAGGGCAAGCTGGATGCAGCATCACCGTATTCAGTAAAGAAAAAAACAGCAGCTGATGACTAACAGGATGCTTCCATATCATAAAAAGCACAAGCGAACAAAGCACTGGAAAGAGCGGGCCTGCAAGTGCCACTATCATATTGAAGCTCGGCCGGACAAATTTCTCATGGACGACCGCCACATGCTTCCAATCAATCGTGATCACAAAATCAAAGAGCGGCCTTTTTTCGATCTTGTTACACAACATGATCATCAGCATATGACCGAGTTCATGTATCATCACAACCGCTAGGAAACTACACACAAGTTCTATCATCGCAAGACAGGCCTCTTTAACATGACCGTATATATACAGCTATAAAATGCAAGTGAACCTAACAAATAGGCGGTGGCGAGAAGATACACATCTGATGAAAACCACTTCAATAAAAGCATATCGATAAAGCTGAATACAGCAATCATCATCACGATGACAAACAGTTTATTAAACTCACTGATCTTCACGATAAACCCTGTACAGGCCGCCATGGCAGTGATCAACAAAATGGACAAACTTGCGAGGCCATGACCTTCACTTTCAATACCTATCACCATAGATGCAAACCCAATAAACACAAAATATATCAACAAATTAATAGCGTAATAAAATAAAATTCTCGACAATAAATAAGCACCCTTTGATGTATTTAACATAAAGATGGCCCTTTGATTCATATGATATTCTCTGCCAATCATCAGTGGAAGCATGATCAATATTTCCTTTAATGCATACTGCACAATAAAAGCATACATCCAGCCGGTTTCTACAGGTGTAAAAACAATAGGCAGCCCCGCAGTCAAACAAACGAGAAATAAAAACAAAATGCCCTGTTCTTTAAAAACAGCTGACCGGCTGAAATAGACCAATTCCTGCCGCAGGTGCGTCAGAAAGGAAGATTGCGTTCTGATTTTCTTGTAAGAAAACGACTTTACCTCTGTTTTCAGCTGCAAAAACATCTGATGGACATAAGAAGCCGCTAACCCCTTCAGCCATAGCCAGCCAGCGCTTAGAAGGATCACGAGAAATATGAGATAGACTAATGGCCATACTCGGATCATTTCCATTGCTTTTTTCAAAAGGAGAAACACCAATAGATTCAGCACCGCAAAGCCGAGCGTTTGCAGCAGCAAATGCTCTTTTGTTTTTGATACGAAACGGCTCACAGCAATCCGCATCACCATCCAAGAAGCAAGTGCAAGCAGCGCCAGTACACAGCAAGTTATGCATACAGCCGTTATCCAATACAGAGATAGTGCCTGACCGCTGATCAAAAGGCCTAAAACAATCGGCAAAAAAAGCAGTCCAACCATAAGGAAACAAAAGAGCACTGGAAAGAAATACACACAAAGGACAAATGGCACACTTTGTATCGCACTATTCAAAAAGTAGAATTGATATTCCTGACGCTTTAATTTATTGCGGGATAACACAATACCTGCGCCTAAAAGTAAAAGCGTCATTTTCATCAATTGGAGATATAGAGCAGCCGGCTCACTTTCTCCCGCCTGCATGAAAAAGCGCAGACTGATAACGACGTATATCGCGTACATGAGCAAGAAAAAAACCGCGGCTGCTAGAAGCTGTATAGGGTACTTTTTTGCGAGCTGCTTTCCTTTCGTTGTCAGCATCCCCCATTCTATTTTATGAAGAACGTGTCGTGTCCAAATCATTGAGTAACCTCTCCACCTGCATATAGTAATCTCGATTCATTTCTTTATAAATCTCTTCAAGTGCCTGATGAGGAAATGTCTGAGTCGTTTCTTGGCGGGACATATCCAGCTTGACGTCCCCATTTCTTAAGATCATGAGATGGTCATAAAGCGTATCACCAAAGCTCAAATGATGGGTTGAAATGAGAATGCCAGCGCCTTGATCTCTCAGCTTCATAAGCACCTTTTTTAAGATGATCATCATATCTGGATCAAGACCGTTCGTTGGCTCATCGAACACATAATAATCACATGGCCTGAGGAGCTGTGAAATGATCTGCGTTTTCTTTTGATTGCCATGAGACAGCTGAGCGATAGGCTGATCCATATACGAACCCAGCTCAAACAGATCAATGAACGTCTCTTCCCGTGTGACATCTTGCTCATTTGGCAGCTGAAGTAATTGAAAGTATTCCCTCGGTGATAAATAATCGAACAACGAATGCTCGTCAGGAATATAGGACACATGTTTTTTCAACAAGGAGATATGTTCTGAGGATTGAAGGTTCAGCTGTTTACCATGTAAAGTGACGCATCCTTTAAATGGCGTCAGCCCAAACATGGATTGGATTATCGTCGTCTTTCCCGCACCATTATGCCCCAAAAGCAGCAGCATCTGCCCTTTCTCGACATTCATTTGAATATTGCGGAGAGAGAAGGTGCGGCTAAATGTTTTTTCTTTTAATCGTAATGTCAGCATCATATCCCTCCGTTTGTTTCAGATAGAACAGATGCCCTTGCATCTGTTCTCATCCCTGTTAAAAACCGCACTGGATTTTAACGTACATGCCTAATAATTTGAACTCACCTAAAAATTTGGAGCCTCGTCCAAAGGTCTTGCATGCCC
Organism: Bacillus sp. FSL R5-0712; assembly: GCF_038593285.1. NCBI lineage: Bacteria > Bacillati > Bacillota > Bacilli > Caryophanales > Bacillaceae > Bacillus > Bacillus sp. FSL R5-0712. The sequence continues at coordinate 3,167,316 of NZ_CP151981.1, forward strand.
AAATCAATGCTCCAAGTGAAATAATGCCCAATATAGCGGCAAGGACATAAATCCAAAATGCGTTTTTCTGTACATTCTTAGAAGTTAGAATTCGTTGCTTCCTTTCATCATATGCCGCCAATAGGTGAAGAACATACATATATACACCTACTGGAAAACGAAGGCTAAAAGGATTCAGCATCTCATCACCCCCTAATATATGTAAAATGATACCACCCCCTTACAGAAAGCATAAGTTCATTTCAGATCATATTTTTAGTCGATTTTTCATGATTTAGTGCTTATAAATGGAGGGGATTTTGCCTTCTTCTCTAACTGAAGGAGGATTTTTTACAGAAATAGGATAAGTCAAATGAATTAGCCAGAGGATTTCGCTTAACACAAAAAAACGCTGCGCCCCGCTCTCATGAAAGAGCGGAACGCAGCGCATAGCTGACATTATTTATTCAAGTTATAGAATGTTGCAATGCCGTGATATTGTGCTGTTTCAGCCAATTGATCTTCGATGCGAAGTAATTGGTTGTATTTCGCCACACGGTCCGTACGAGACGGAGCACCTGTTTTGATTTGTCCAGCGTTTGTTGCAACAGCGATGTCTGCAATCGTGCTGTCTTCAGTTTCACCAGAACGGTGAGAGATAACAGCTGTGTATCCTGCACGTTTTGCCATTTCGATTGCATCAAATGTTTCAGTTAATGTACCGATTTGGTTTACTTTGATTAGGATTGAGTTACCAACGCCGTTTTTGATTCCTTCAGAAAGCTTCTTCGTGTTCGTTACGAACAAGTCATCTCCTACTAGCTGAACCTTGCTGCCAAGGCGCTCAGTTAATAGTTTGTGACCTTCCCAGTCGTTTTCATCAAGGCCGTCTTCGATAGAGATGATTGGGTATTTCGATACCATATCTTCATACCAGTCAACCATTTCAGCAGATGTTTTCACAACACCTTCGCCTGATAAATGATATTTACCGTCTTCTTTGTTGTAGAACTCAGAAGATGCAGCATCCATTGCAAGTTTCACTTCTTCACCTGGTTTGAAGCCAGCTTTTTCGATCGCTTCAACGATTGTTTGAAGTGCTTCTTCGTTAGAACCAAGGTTTGGAGCGAATCCACCTTCGTCACCTACAGCTGTGTTTAAGCCTTTTGCGCTTAATACAGATTTCAGGCTATGGAAGATTTGAGCGCCCATGCGAAGTGCTTCACGGAAGTTTGGAGCACCTACAGGCATAATCATGAATTCTTGAATGTCTACGTTATTATCCGCATGCTCTCCGCCGTTGACGATGTTCATCATTGGTACTGGAAGCGTTTTGGAGTTGAATCCACCAAGGTATTGATAAAGTGGAATTTGTAAGAAATCAGCAGCCGCACGTGCTACAGCGATAGATACGCCAAGGATTGCGTTTGCGCCTAATTTCCCTTTGTTTTCTGTTCCGTCAAGTTCGATTAACATTTTGTCAATCGCTACTTGTTCTGTTACATCAAAGCCTAAAAGCTCTGGTGCAATGATTTCGTTTACGTTGTTTACAGCTGTCAGAACACCTTTTCCAAGGTAACGGTCTTTGTCTCCGTCACGTAGTTCTACTGCTTCATATTCACCAGTAGAAGCACCACTTGGAACAAGCGCACGGCCAAAGCCGCCAGATTCTGTGTAAACTTCTACTTCAACTGTTGGGTTACCGCGAGAGTCTAATACTTCGCGTGCATATACGTCAACAATGTATGGCATCGTTATTTCTCTCCTTTTGAATCAATTTTTTTATTTCTGAATTAATGATGTTCCTGTCATCTCTTTTGGTTTTTCAAGACCAAGTAAGTCTAAAAGCGTTGGAGATAGATCAGCTAAAATGCCGCCTTCTCTAAGCGTCGCACCTTTTTTCGTCACGATGACTGGTACAGGATTCGTTGTATGTGCAGTATGCGGCTTTCCTTCTTCGGTAATCAGCACGTCTGCGTTACCGTGGTCTGCCGTGATGATGGCATGTCCGCCTTTTGCCAGGATTGCGTCGACTACAGCTCCTAAGCACTCATCTACTGCTTCAATGGCTTTGATTGTTGGCTCGAGCATACCTGAATGACCAACCATATCCGGGTTAGCAAAGTTCAGAATGATCGCATCATGCTTGTCAGCATTGATGTCTGCAACAAGTGCATCCTTTACCTCGTAAGCACTCATTTCTGGCTTGAGGTCATAGGTTGCTACATCTGGTGAATTGATTAAGATGCGGTCTTCACCAGGAAATTCTTCTTCACGTCCACCGCTCATAAAGAACGTGACATGAGGATATTTCTCTGTTTCAGCAATCCGCAGCTGTTTCAATCCGTTTTGAGAAAGTACTTCTCCTACTGTGTTATCCAAATTCACTGGTTTGAAGGCAACATAGCCATCAACCGTTTCACTGAAGTGTGTGAAGCAGACGAAGTGTAAATTCTTCGGATGAGCTTCTCCGCGGTCAAACGAGCGGAAATCTGCATTTGTGAAAGTGTTCGAGATTTGGATGGCACGGTCTGGACGGAAGTTATAGAAAATCACAGAGTCGCCGTCGTTTACTTTGGCAACCGGCTCACCATTTTCTCTCGTAATGACAGATGGAATAACGAATTCATCGTAGATTCCATTTTCATAGGAGTCATCAACGACATCATAGATGTTTTGATAACTTGGCCCTTCACCATATGCCATCGCGCGGTACGCTTTCTCCACACGATCCCAGCGTTTGTCACGGTCCATTGAATAATAGCGTCCTGAAAGTGTTGCCACTTCACCGACACCGATTTCTTTGATTTGTTCTTCCAGCTGTTTTAAGTACACTTTGGCTGTCTTCTGACCAACATCACGTCCGTCCAAGAAGCCATGAATGTATACCTTTGTTAAGCCTTCTTTTTTCGCCAGCTTCAGCAGGGCAAAAAGATGCTGGATGTGACTGTGCACACCGCCGTCTGACAAGAGTCCAAATAAATGAAGCGCCTTGTCATTCTCTTTTGCATACGTCATTGCATCTAGGAACGTTTCGTTTTTCTCAAATTCCCCTTCACGAATGGCAACATTCACCCTTGTTAAGCTTTGATACACAATGCGTCCTGCACCGATGTTCAAATGCCCAACTTCAGAGTTCCCCATTTGACCTTCCGGTAGACCTACTGCCTCACCTGAAGCCGTTAAGGTTTGATGCGGAAATTCGTTCCAGTAGCGGTCAAAGTTCGGCTTTTTTGCTTGTGCGACAGCGTTACCGACTGTTTCGCCTCTTAAACCGAACCCGTCTAAGATGATTAATGCAGCTGGTTTCTTACTCATATTGACCTTCCTCCAATAATTGAACGAAAGACTGAGGTTCTAAGCTTGCGCCGCCTACCAAAGCACCGTCAATATCGGATTCTGCCATATATTCTTTAATATTTGCCGGCTTCACGCTTCCGCCATATTGAATGCGAAGGCTGTCTGCCGCTTCTTGACCAAATTCGCTTGCAACGGTTTGGCGGATGTGTGCGCAAACGTCGTTTGCATCTTTCGCTGTAGAAGATTTTCCTGTACCGATAGCCCAGATTGGCTCATATGCAATCACAGATTCAGCAACTTGCTGCTTCGTTAAACCAGCTAGTGCTTTCTTCACTTGATCAGCGACAAGTTCATTTGTTTTGCCAGCTTCACGCTCTTCAAGCGTTTCACCTACACAAATGATTGGAACGATGCCATGCTTGAATGCAGCATGTGCTTTTTTGTTCACTGTTTCATCTGTTTCAGCAAAGAATTCACGGCGCTCTGAATGCCCAATCACTGAATAGCCGATGCCTAAATCTTTTAAAGCAGCAGGGCTGATTTCACCAGTGAATGCACCATTTTCTTCAAAGTGCATGTTTTGTGCACCAATTTTAAGGTCTGTTCCGTTTGATAGGCTGTTTAGCTTTTCGAGGAAAAGAGCTGGCGCACAGACAATGGATTCCACTTTGTCAGGAGATGGAATAGATGACTTGACTTCTTCAACGAAGCTGACTGCTTCGCCAAGTGTTTTGTTCATTTTCCAGTTCCCAGCTATAATTGGTTTTCTCATGATTGACACTTCCTTATAGCAGTTTTGGTCTTATTTATCGTTTAATGCAGTAACACCAGGAAGTTCTTTGCCTTCCATAAATTCAAGTGAAGCGCCGCCGCCTGTAGAAATATGGCTCATCTGATCGGCAAGACCAAATTTCTCAACAGCTGCTGCTGAATCTCCACCACCAATGACAGAATATGTATCTTTTGCTTCTGCCAGTGCTTCTGCGATAGCTTTTGTTCCTTTAGCGAATGCATCGATTTCAAATACACCCATTGGTCCGTTCCAGACAACAAGTTTGCTGTTTTTAATAACGTCAGCATACTTTTCTCTTGTCTCTGTTCCAATATCAAGTGCTTCTAGATCACTTGGAATTTCAGAGATTGGCACAATGCTTGTATTTGCATCATTTGAAAAGTCGTCGGCTACCAGAACATCTGTTGGAATCAGGAAGTTCACGCCTTTTTCTTTTGCACGGTCCATAAAGGATTTCGCTAAATCGACTTTGTCTTCTTCTAATAGAGATTTCCCTACCTCGTGGCCAAGTGCTTTCACAAATGTGTAAGCAAGTCCGCCGCCGATGATGAGGTTGTCCACTTTATCAAGAAGACTTTCAATTACACCGATTTTATCCTTTACCTTTGCGCCGCCGATAATCGCTGTAAATGGGCGATCAGGATTTGAAATGGCTTTCCCTAGAACCTCAAGCTCTTTTTGCATGAGGAAGCCTGAAACAGCCGGAAGATAAGCTGCAATACCAGCTGTCGATGCATGTGCACGGTGTGCAGCACCGAACGCATCATTGACATACACATCGGCTAAATCAGCAAATGCTTTTGATAATTCAGGATCGTTCTTTTCTTCACCAGGATAGAAACGAACGTTTTCAAGCACTAGCACATCTCCTTCTTTTAAGTCAGAGATTTGCTTTTTCACGTTGTCGCCGTAAGCTTCATCTGCTTTTTTCACTTCTTTTCCAAAAAGCTCTTGCAGACGTTTTGCCACAGGTGTCAGACGCAGTTCTTCAGTAACTTGACCCTTCGGACGACCCAAATGACTAGCTAGCAGTACCTTTGCGCCTTGTCCTGTTAAATACTCAATTGTTGGTAATGCTGCGCGGATACGAGTATCATCCGTCACTTCTCCGTCCTTCATCGGAACGTTAAAATCTACGCGGCAGAACACAACTTTACCTTTTACGTCAATGTCTTTTACTGATTTCTTATTCATGCTCGTCAGGAGATCCTCCTTTATTCTGGTTTCCTTACGCATTGGACAAGACTCTCTTTATCCTTTTCCCATTTTGCCCTCATCAAAACGAGAAATCGTGCAGAACGGATAAAAACAGAGAAAAAGGGAAAGGGATGCTTCCCCTTCCCTTGTCCGTCTTCATTATATCGTGTCTCTAGGAAAGAACCAAGTGAGTTCCTTCAGTGTGAGAAATTAAAGACCTTGTTTTGCAATGTAAGCTGCAAGGTCAACAACGCGGTGAGAATATCCGCTCTCGTTATCGTACCAAGAGATTACTTTCACCATGCTGCCTTCCATTACCATTGTAGAAAGAGCATCGATTGTTGAAGAGTTTGGATTACCATTGTAGTCACCAGATACTAACGGCTCTTCGCTGTAGCCAAGGATTCCTTTAAGTTCTCCTTCAGCTGCTTCTTTAAGTGCTGCATTTACGTCTTCAGCTGTTACATCTTGGTTTAATTCAGCAACAAGGTCAACTAAAGAAACGTTAGGTGTTGGAACACGCATAGCGCCACCGTTTAATTTACCTTTAAGTTCAGGCAATACAAGTGAAACAGCTTTCGCAGCACCTGTAGAAGTTGGGATGATGTTTTCCGCAGCTGCACGAGCACGACGGTAGTCTTTGTGCGGAAGATCAAGAATTTGCTGGTCATTTGTGTATGAGTGAACAGTTGTCATCATACCGCGTTTGATACCAAATTTATCGTTAAGTACTTTTGCAAATGGAGCTAAGCAGTTTGTCGTACAAGATGCATTAGAGATGACATCGTGGCTAGCTGCATCGTATTTGTCTTCGTTTACACCCATAACGATTGTGATATCTTCTTCGTTAGCAGGAGCAGAGATGATGACTTTTTTAGCGCCAGCTTCTAAGTGTTTCGCAGCGTCTGCACGTTTTGTGAAGAATCCAGTAGATTCAACAACGATTTCTACGCCTTGTTTACCCCAGCTTAATTTCGCAGGGTCACGCTCAGCTGATACTTCGATTGTTTTACCGTTCACTACTAAGTTTGTACCGTCTACAGAAACCTCTGCATCTAGTTTTCCGTGAACAGAGTCATATTGTAAAAGGTGTGCAAGCATGTTAGCATCTGTTAGATCGTTAACCGCTACTACCTCAACTTCAGGATTATTTAATGCTGCACGAAATACGTTACGTCCAATACGTCCAAATCCGTTAATACCGACTTTTACTGCCATGATGTTTCCTCCTTTTATAGGTCACAATGTTTTATATTGAGGGATCAATTGACTCCCTTAATAACTCTTTTGCGGCTCCTTCGTCTGTGACGAGAACCGTTCGGCGCGGTTTTTTGAAATAAGCTTCAATCGCCCCCGCCTTTGATGATCCACCTGCAACAGCAATGATGTGTGGAATGCTTTCTAGATCATCTAGCTGCATGCCGACGGAGTGCACTTTGTGTACGACCTCACCATCACGATTAAAGTAATAGCCAAAGGCCTCTGTCACTGCGTCATGCTCATCAATCTTTTTTAAATCTTCAGCTGGTGTATTTCGTCTCATCGCCATTGTCTTTGCTTCACCAATACCATGAATAAGCATCGTGGACGATTTAATCGTTTGAAGCACTTCTTTGACGGACGGCTCTTCAATAATGGAAGAGTAAGCACCTTCTGACAGCTGCCCTGGAACAAACAGCAGTTTGTAAGTACCGGAAGCTTTTTCAGCCATGTGGGCACAAATGGTGTTTGCCTGATTTTTTACATTCTCCCCAAGACCGCCTCTCGCAGGGACAAACATCGTATCGCGGTTTTTGGCATCAGGGGTCATCATTTCGGCAACGGCTTCCATCGTCGTTCCGCCAGTGACGGCGACGATATTATTTCCAGTAAACCTTTTTTTCATGCATTGGACAGCAGCTCTTCCCATTTCTTGCTTCACCCACGGGGATTCGTCACTGTCTCCAGAAACGATCATGACTTCTTCCAGGCCTAACTTTCTCTTTAATGTATTTTCCAAAAAGGTTAAACCTAAAACGTCCTTCATCATTCCTTCAAGCATTTCAAGCAAAGCGTGACCCTCACTCGTCAGCATCATACCGCTCGTTTTCACATCCAGCAGATTTTGTTCTTTTAAAAACTGAACTTCAGCACGTAAGATGCGCTCACTGAGACCAAGACTTGTCGCAAGACTTCTGCGGCCAATCGGTTCAGCTAATCTGATGTACTGCAAAATGTCGTAGCGTTTTTGCATAACAATGAGAAGATCTGGCAATAATTTTTTTTGAGCTTCCAATAAACGATTCATGGCTAACGACCCTTCCTTTTCACGTTGGACTAAAAACGTCCCACTGTGACAAAAAACGTCCCGCCACAGCCAAAAAAAATCAATCCCTGCTTTCTTTAATTATTTTAACAGGATAATCTTGCATTTTCAACTCTTACAAACACATTTAGACAAAAAATAGACACATTTTCACCGATAGCCTGCTTGTCATCAAGGTTCTTGCGATGATATTTCTTTTCAAAATATTTATTTTCTTTTATATAGAATGTATTCACGATGGAAAATGTGCATGCTGGTGATATGAGCATGCACATTTTTTTCAGGACCTGCTTATGTTTTTGTGATGGTTCCAAACTGTTTGGCCTCTTCCTTCGGTTTGATTTTGAGATAATAAATAATGTAGCAGGCAGCCATGAACGGGATTCCGCAATAAAGACCGATCCGCTGATCCTCGATAAAAAATAAGCTGATGAGGACAATGCCAAATGCGATAAAGCCTGCTAGTGGAACAAATGGATAGAGCGGTGTTCGGAAGACGAGATCCTTTACATCTCCGCCCGCCTTTAGGAATTGTTTTCTAAAGAAATACTGAGACAAGCAAATAGACATCCATACCACAACAAGAACCATACCAGAAATAGAAATGAGCCACACATACACCGTTTTTGGAGCCACAACACTTGTCAGCAGGGATAGTGCAGATACGACCATTGTCACCAATAGTGCATTGATCGGAATTTTACGCTTGGACAGCTTTTTCGTAAATTCAGGTCCTTTCCCGTCTTTCGACAGCGACCAAAGCATACGTGATGATGCATATAATCCAGAGTTTGCTACAGATAATACGGCTGTGATGATGATAAAATTCATGATATCTGCCGCATATGGTATACCGACCTTGTCCAGCACGACGACAAACGGGCTGTCGACAGTGCCTGCTGTCTGCCACGGAAGAAGCGCGGCCAGAACCGCAATGGATAAAACGAAAAAGACCATCGTTCTCCAAATAATATTTCGTATAGAACGAGGCAATGTTTTTTCAGGGCTTTCACTCTCTCCTGCTGCAATCCCTACAAGTTCTGTTCCTTGGAAGGAGAAATTGACCGTGACCATGGTTAATAAAATAGCAAAAACGCCGTTAGGAAATAGTCCGCCATGATCCGTCAAATGACGAAATAGAGGGGCTGGTTCTCCATCTTTCAGATGAATCATTCCGAAAATTGCGCCAATTCCAATGATAATAAATAATAGGATGGCAGCGACCTTAATGGCTGAAAACCAAAACTCGGTTTCAGCAAAGCTGCGAGCTGAGATGGCATTCACGGCAAATAAAATCACGCTAAATGCAAGACACCAAAGCCAAACAGGGATATCTGGGAACCACCTTTGGAGCAAAATTCCTGCTGACGTAAACTCCAGTCCTATTGTACATGCCCAGCTAAACCAATAAAGCCAGCCGATCATAAAGCCTGTGGACGGACCTATATATTTGGTTGCATACTCCTGAAAGGAACCCGCTGTAGGCATCGCCACCGCTAATTCTCCAAGACAGAGCATCACCAAATACATTAACAATCCGCCAATGATAAAGGATAGAATGGCTCCCCCGGGTCCAGCCTGATGGATAATGAGTCCTGACCCAAGGAAAAGACCAGTACCAATGACGCCGCCTAAGGCAATCATAAAGAGATGCCTGCTTTTCATGGAACGTTCTAGTTCATTATGCTGTTCTTGGTTCAAATCCGCTTCCCCACTTTCACTCTTCTATTCATCATCCTTTGACAAAATTCGCTGTTCGTTGAAAGAGAAAGGGAGAAAGTGAAGGTTTCTCCCCCTTTGACATTTATGCTTGAAATAATGCTTCAATATGACCAATCGCCCAGTCTAAATCTTCTTTAGATATCGTGAGAGGCGGTGCAAAGCGGATGACGGTCTCATGAGTTTCCTTACATAACAGCCCTGCTTGTTTTAGCTTCTCACAATAAGGTCTCGCTGCCTCTGTCAGCTCCATGCCGATAAATAATCCGCGGCCCCGCACTTCCTTGATGACAGGACTTTGAATGCGCGTGAGTTTGTCTTTTAAGTATTCGCCAAGCTCCAAAGAACGCGCTGCAAGGTTTTCGTCGATTAAGACATCCAGTGCAGCCAGCGACACCGCACACGCAAGAGGATTTCCGCCGAAGGTAGAGCCATGAGATCCAGGGTTAAACACACCTAATATATCGCGGTTTGCGACCACACACGAGATTGGGAATACACCGCCGCCTAAAGCTTTTCCAAGAATCAGCATATCTGGCTCAATGTCTTCCCAGTCACATGCAAACATCTTACCTGTTCGCGCTAATCCGACCTGAATTTCATCCGCAATGAACAGCACATGTTCTTTTTCACAAAGCGCTTTCGCTTCCTTCAAGAAGCCTTCTGGCGGCATGACAATTCCCGCTTCTCCTTGAATAGGTTCGATCAGAAAAGCCGCTGTTTGTGGTGTGATGGCTTCACGTAACGCTTCAATATCTCCGTAAGGAATCAGTTTAATGCCTGGAAGCATTGGACCGAAACCTCTTTGATATTCTGCTTCAGAAGAAAGGGAAACAGCTGTCATCGTTCTGCCATGGAAGTTACCGACGCACGCAATGATTTCTGCGCGATTGTCTTCGATTCCCTTGACGTCATAGCCCCAGCGTCTTGCTGCTTTTACAGCTGTTTCTACAGCCTCAGCGCCAGTATTCATCGGGAGTGCCATCTCTTTATTCGTCATTTGACAAATTTTCTCATACCAAGGGCCAAGCTGATCATTGTGAAAAGCTCTTGAAGTCAGTGTCACACGGTCTGCCTGTTTTTTGAGCGCCTCAATAATGCGGGGATGGCGATGGCCTTGGTTCACCGCGGAATACGCACTCAGCATATCCATATATCGATTGCCTTCAGGGTCTGTCACCCAAACTCCTTCAGCCTCTGAAATCACAATTGGCAGCGGATGATAGTTTGCCGCACCGTATTGTTCGGTTTGTTGAATCAATTCATTTGTCTGTGTCATCGTCTATTCCTCCTTCTATAAGCTACCCTCTTTTATCTACACACATATGATATGCAAGGATCGTGCCAACTTTCTGCCCGCATTGTAGCGGTGATTGATCTGATTCTTTATGCAAAATATCTTTGCATCTGCCAAATTTTTTAGAGGGAACCGCAAAATTTTTCATGTTAAAATAGAGGTAACGTCTGGAGGTGCTTCAATGAAAGAAGATCAGTATACTGCAAAGCTGGAAAATGAGATTGATCTGTATAAACAAATGCTTGATTTAATAGATGTCGGGGTTCATGCAATTGACGAGAATGGCAATACTGTTGTTTATAATAAAAAAATGATGGAGATTGAGTCTTTGAAACGCTCTGATGTTCTCCATAAAAATGTATTAGACCTCTTCGTCTTCCAAGACGAAATGCACAGTACGCTTGTCCAAGCGCTGCGTACCGGGAAACAAACCGTTCATGCAAAGCAGACGTATCATAATTACAATGGAAAAGAAATCACAACGATTAATCATACATACCCGCTCGTTCGAGACGGCCTTATCCAAGGAGCGGTTGAAATTTCGAATGATGTGACGAAGCTGGAACGGTTGATTCATCACAATATGAAGAAAAAAGGAAGCACGCGCTTTACCTTTGATTCCATTATTGGACAAAGCCCTGCGTTTTTAGAGGTGATTGAGCATGCAAAACGAGCGACACGCACCTCTTCCTATGTGCTCATTGTTGGAGAAACAGGGACAGGAAAAGAACTATTTGCGCAAAGTATTCATAACGGCAGCAGCCGATCATCTGGACCATTTATTACCCAAAATTGCGCGGCACTGCCTGATAATCTCATTGAAAGTCTGCTCTTTGGTACACAAAAAGGGGCTTTTACAGGCGCAACTGATCAGCCCGGCTTATTTGAACAGGCGCAGGGAGGTACACTGCTGCTTGATGAGATCAACTCATTAAATCCTGGTCTTCAAGCAAAACTGCTGCGTGTATTACAGGAGAAACGTGTGAGAAGGCTTGGCAGCACAAAAGAAATCGCTGTTGATGTAAGAGTCATTGCCAATATGAATGAGGATCCTGTAGATGCAATCGCAGGCGGACGCATGCGCAAGGATTTATTTTACCGGCTGGGTATTGTCACCCTATTTATTCCGCCGCTTTCTGAACGAAAAGAAGACATTCCTACATTTGTCAGTCATTTTATTCAAAAATATAATGAGCTGTTTCAAATGAAGGTGAAGGCGGCTGATGAAGAGGTACTAGCCCTTTTTCAAGCGTATGATTGGCCGGGTAATGTACGAGAACTGGAGCATGTGATTGAAGCGGGGATGAATATGATGATGGATGAGGATTACTTATGCATGCATCACCTTCCATATCATTTTAGATTTAAACATAGGGAAGGCCGTCCTGCAGCGCAATTACAGACGAACCCTTTGCAGCATACCGCAGCTGACACGTTTATTTATACAAGCCCAGAACATACGACTGATTTTCAAACCCAAATGGAACGATTCGAAAAACAATACATCGTCCATTACTTAGAAAAAATGGACGATAATATTTCACAGACTGCAAAGTTATTGGGCATGAGCAGGCAAAGTCTGCAATATCGCATGAAAAAACTGCATATTTCTCGTTAATAATAGAGCTGTGCCCTCATTCGGCACAGCTTACTGTGGTTCTGACTGTCCTGCCGGTTCTTGACTCACATCACTCAGCAGTTTTTCTACATTTTTTAAATGCGTGAGCATCGCTCTTTCTGCTTCTTCTGGCTGTCTTGCCATGACGGCTTTGTAAATGTGTTCATGTTCTTTGTAAAGCTGCCGAATGGAGGCTTTTCTTGAAAATAAGACGACTTTTCTCGTCTCCCGCATCGTTTCTACCAGCAAGGTGGAGACCTGATTCATTAACGCTTTTAATAAATCATTCTTTGAGGCTTTGGCTAAAGCGAGATGGAATGCGAGGTCTGCCTCTTCACCAGTTTCTTTATGTGCTTCTGCGAGTTTCATTTGTTCGAGTGCCTCACGCAGCTGATGAAGGTCATCGTCCGTTCGCATGAGCGCTGCCTTTTTAACAGCACCCGTCTCAATTATGGTTCTTAATTCAAGGAGCTGTGTGACATCATGCTGCTTCATCAAAAATGCAGGAGACAGGCTAAATGTGAGCTGCTCAGGATCAAACTGCTTCACATATGTGCCTTCCCCTTGCTTCATCTCTATTAATCCGATCGCTTTGAGAGCAGACAGTGCCTCTCTTACAGCGGAACGGCTGACTTGAAAGCTTTCTGAAAGCGCTTGAACCGAATCTAATTTTTCCCCTGGAAGAAGCTCACCTGTACGAATGGATTCAATTAATGCATCCGCAATTTCTTCATATATTTTTTTTGTTTTAATTTGTTTATATTTCAATTGGTCTCACCTCATCACTGTTGTCTATCCCTATCGGCTCATGCCCTATCTTATACTTTACCCCAAAATTTCCGATCACACGTCTCCCCTCTTTAATTTTCAAGAAATCTTCGAGCTGCCTTGCTTTCAACAAAAAAGAAGCACGTGCCATGTTCTGGCAAGTACTTCTTTTTAATCGTATCGCTTCCGCAGCGTAGAGGACGGAAGATTCATTTGTTCACGATATTTTGCAATGGTTCTGCGCGACGCGCGGATGCCAAAGGTTTGCTGAAGCAGTGTCATGATTTGCTGATCTGAATACGGTTTTTTCTTATTTTCCGTTTGGATGAGCTCTGCAATGTGCGTTTTGACTGTGTAGCTGGACGCCTCTTCTAGCGAATGCCCTTCTAATTTCGCTTGGAAAAATTGTTTCATTTCCATAAGACCATAAGGGGTTTGCACCATTTTCCCTTTTACAGTCCGGCTGACTGTTGACTCATGGACTTGCAGTATATCTGCAATCCGCTTCATCGTAAGCGGTTTCATTTTATGTTTCCCTGTTAGAAAAAAATCGGTCTGATGTGAGATAATCTCACGAACGACATGAGTCATCGTTTGCTTTCTTTGCTTCAGCGCTTGGACAAGCCAATTGTACTGCTGCTCTTTTTCCTTTAAATACGCATATGCTTCATGCCGCTTTTGGTCTTGAATCATGGCGAAGTAGCCTTCATTCATTTCTACGTCTGGAAAAGCGCGCTGATTCAGCTCAAATGTGATGTGATCCTGCACCACAGTAATTGTCACATCAGGCTCTATATACACATGCTCTTCATCAAATGAGAAATGAAGGCCTGGTCTTGGTTCAAGCTGAGACACTTCATCTTGTACCGCCTGGAGTGTTTTCATTGAAACACCTGTTTTGGCCGCAATTTCCTTCCAAGCCTTCCTGGCAAAAAGAAAGAAATGCTCTTCGATGATCAGCTCGGCTTCATACCAGCGCTTCTTTTTCCTTCTCAGCTGAAGGAGGATGCATTCCTGCAATGATCTTGCGCCAATCCCGGCAGGCTCCAGCGATTGCAGCTGATGAAGGACAGCTTCTACTTCTTCAGCTGGCACCTCTAAGACAGCTGCCATTGCGTCAATCGGTTCATTTAGATAGCCATTGGAATCAATGGAGTCAATCATAAAGTGAAAGATTCTTTGATTCTTTTCACTTAAATTCAAATCAATCGCCTGTCTTTTTAAAAACATTTGCAGGCTTTCTTTTTGATGCGTTCGATACGGCTCTGTCATTCGATCTTGTGATTTTTTATGATAAACTGGTTGATAGCTGTCCGTGTCTTTCCGCTCAATCAGAGGGTTCTCAAGCGCTAACTGGTCAAGATACTCGCCGAGCTCTGCGCAATTCAGCTGCAGCAGCGTAATGGCCTGCCTAAGTTCTTGTGTGAGCACCTGCTTTAATACCTGTTCTTGTTGCAGTTTAAGGCTCATTGTCTCCCCTCCCTCTCATCATTTTACATGAAGATTGACGGACCGTATATACGAAATAGGAGTGATTTCTATGTCTGAACTTTTTTCCGTTCCATACTTTGTCGACAACTTGAAGCAGCACATCGCCATGAACCAAAATGAAGACAAGGTTCATGCGATGAATGCCTATTACCGCTCAGTGGTGTCAACGCTTGTTCAAGACCAGCTGACCAAAAATGCGGTTGTATTGAAGCGAATTCAGTATCTTGATGAAGCCTATCAAAAGGTGAAAAAAGAAAGCGAATGAACGAAAAAGAACACCCTTTTGTCAAGATGGCAAAGGGTGTTTATCATATGCAAAAAGCTTCTGATCCAGCCTCGATTTATACATCATTAAAAAGCCAGACCGCCCTACAGTATAGATGATAAAGGCAAACCATAGGCCATGATTGTGCCAAATGGGCGTGACTGCGGTTTGAACGACGATAAACAAAATCATCGCAAACAGCATCGAATTTCTAACAGGGGCAATTTCTGTTGCACCTGTAAATACGCCGTAAATGACCAATCCGAAACAAGCTGCAAATGGATAAAGAACAAGCCAGTCTGCATAGTGTAATGTCACATCTAGCAGCTGAGGGAGATTTGTAAACAAGCTCAATATCGGCTCTTTTAATAAAAAATAAACCGCCGCAATGACACATGCCATCACAAGTGCCCACTGCCTCGAAAGGGTTAAGGTTTTTTCATAAAGGGTGCGGTCATTTGCACCAACTGACCTGCCAACAAGGATGCTGGACGCATTGGCAAA
The DNA here is from genome assembly GCF_038593285.1 of Bacillus sp. FSL R5-0712. Taxonomy (NCBI): domain Bacteria; kingdom Bacillati; phylum Bacillota; class Bacilli; order Caryophanales; family Bacillaceae; genus Bacillus; species Bacillus sp. FSL R5-0712. The sequence goes on from NZ_CP151981.1 coordinate 3,182,552, forward strand.
ACCATCGAACAAATAAGCCATGATGTAGTGAATTTGAAATAAGATGGCATTGGCTGCCAGCAGCTCTGTACCAAAAGAAGCACCTTTTGCCGTAAACATATTGATGACCACTAGCAGACAGATCGTCCTAATGAACAAATCTTTATTCACATGAAACATTTTCTTCACTGCCTGAGTATCCATGATTTTCTTGATGGAAGGCATCTTGAATCCGTTTGACGAATGCTTCAGAATGATCCATGCCCCTAACACAAAAGCGGTTAGTTCAGATATCAATGTCGCCGCCGCTACCCCTTTGACTGCAAACGAAAACACATGAGCAAGCAGAAATGCGAGCGCCATATTCATGACATTGATCAAGATTTGTAATGAAAGAGCTTCTTTCATTTTAGCCATCCCCATCAGCCAGCCCAATATAACATAATTCATTAAAGTAAATGGCGCTCCCCAAATGCGAATATGAAAATAGTCTGCGGCAAATTGACGGACATCAGCATCAGGAGAGATCACTAGAAAAGCAGATTGAATGATCGGCCATTGCAGGGCAATAAAACAAAGTCCGACAATGATGGCGACAAAAAAAGGTCTTAGAAAAGCAAGAACGCCCTGCTCCTCATTCTGTGCACCGTTTGCCTGGGCGGCAAAAGCAGATGTACTTACCCGCAAAAAACCAAACAGCCAATATAATGTACTGAAAATGAGACTGCCGACCGCAACGCCTCCAATATAAGCGGGATTTGCCAGCTGACCGACAACCGCTGTATCAACAGCTCCCAGTAATGGAGTGGTCATCGTTGAAATTGTTAAAGGAATGGCCAAAGCTAAATACGCTCGATGGTTCACGATGCCACCTGCCTTTCATGAAAAATAGCCTCTTTCTAAAAGAGGCGCAGATTGCCTGCAAAGGGGCTTTCGCTCTTTGCTTTTTACCGAATGCGACGCTTTGGCTGCACGCTGAGGCATTGATAAAATGAAGTTTTACCGAACCGGTCTGCCAATCGTTCGTGACAAAGGATGGTCTGCGAGCATTGCATCTCTCATTTTCCGCACCGCTTCCTCTTCTGATGAAAAGAAGTCATCCTTTGATTGAAATTGGGCAGCTAGCTCTCCTTGATCAAGAATCGCCAATTGATCACATAAGTGATAGGCTGCTGTTATATCATGTGTAATAAATAAGTAAGCCACACCGAGCTCCTTCTTTAATTCTACTAATAAATCTAAAATGACAGCCTGCGTCACCATGTCTAAGCTGCTGACAGATTCATCAAGCACAATGAGCTTTGGCTGGAGCAATAAAGCTCTAGCGATGTTGATCCTTTGCAGCTGGCCGCCGCTGAATTGGTGTGGATATTTACACAAATCCTTTTCACCGAGCCCGACTCTTTCCAGCCAGTGAATCAATACATTTTTACGTTCCTTCCGGCTCATGGATTCGTAGTTTTCAAGCGGCTCAGATAAAATTTGTTCGACTGTCCACCTTGGATTTACCGCCGAATAGGAATCCTGAAACACCGCTTGCACATGCCGGCGAAAATGCTTACGTGTTTGCTGATCTGCACGATAGACATCCTGACCTTCGAAAAGAACCTGTCCAGCTCTTGGCTTCTCTAGACCAAGTATGATGCGGCCAAGTGTACTTTTCCCTGCGCCGCTTTGCCCTAGCAGCCCAAGGCAGGTGCCTTCTTCAATAGTTAAATCGACGCTTTTCAGGACAGGGGCTGCTCCTTTTTTTCTCATTAGAAACGACCGGTTCGTGTATGCATGACTGACTGCTTTCACTTCTAATAAATGCAAGGGCCTTCTCACCTCAAATCGGGCAAACAGCTGGAATCGATGGACGAGCTGCTAATAGTTTTTTTGTATAATCATGTTTTGGTTGTTCAAAAATCTCAAGAACTCCTGCCTTTTCAACAATTTCTCCTTGTTTCATGACGACAACTTGATCTGCCATTTCAGCAATGACACCAAGATCGTGGGTAATGAGTAAAATGGCCGTTCCATAGTCATGACGAATTTGGTTCAAATGCTGAAGCACCCGTTTCTGATTGTGTACATCTAATGCAGTTGTCGGCTCATCTGCAATGATGAGGGGCGGGTGCATACAGGCAGCCATGGCGATCATGACACGCTGCAGCATCCCTCCGCTTAATTCAAAAGGATACTTATTGAACAGCTGGTCTGGCTGCGGCAGATTCATTTGCGCTAACGCATCTATTGCCTGTGATCGTGCCTGACTTTTACTGACAGCCGTATGCCGGCGGATCGTTTCAACCAGCTGATGGCCGATTGTCCATACCGGCGTAAAGCTGTTCATTGGATTTTGCATAATATACGAGATGTCTTTGCCCCGAATGGAACGCATATCCTTTTCACTTATACCGATCAATTCTCGTCCCTGTAATGTGATACTGCCAGTGACTTCCGTTGTTTTTCGATCAAGCATATGCAAGATCGACATACTTGTCACTGTTTTTCCGCAGCCGCTCTCACCAATTAATCCAAGGATTTGACCGTGCCCTACTTCAAACGAGACTTCTTGAATAAGAGGGGTTGTCCCTTGAGGAGTTATCGTCTGCACATGCAGGTTCTCTACTTGTAAAATGGACTCTTGCACATTGATCATTCCTTTACACACGGCGTTTGATGCCATATTTCTCTGAAAGGGCTTCTCCTAGTAAATTAAACAGAACCACCACAGCCATGATCACAAGACCTGGGTACAGCATTAACTGAGGATTCGTTTGAATGTAAGATTTCCCTTCATGAATCATCGCTCCCCATTCAGGCATAGGAGGCTGAACCCCTAATCCGAGGAAAGACATCGCAGAAATGTCCATAATCGCCCATCCCATTTCAAGTGTTCCAATGACTGCTAATGGCGGCAGGACATTGGGAATCATATGCTTTCTCATAATGTTCCAATGCGAGGTCCCACTGATTTTTGCAGCTGCAATAAAGTTCTGTTCTTTTAAACTGAGCACCATTCCTCGGAAGACGCGGGCATAATATACCCATTGCACAAGCATCAAGGCAAGTACGACTTGAGGAAGTCCCGGACCGAAGATGCCGACTAATCCAAGAATCAGCACCAGGTTGGGAAATGCCATGACGCCGTCACAGATTCTCATCAAAACATGATCGATCCAGCCGCCTTTGTATCCTGAAAAGAGGCCGACAATTAATCCAATGAATAACGAAGAAAGAAAGATTAATAACGCACAGCCGAGCGAAACACGCGCACCATATAAAATACGAGATAAATTGCATCGTCCTAATTGATCTGTTCCAAGAGGATACTCCCACGAAGATCCCTTTAGCTTCATTGCTAGATTGACAGCAGCCGGATCATGTGGAGCGATCCATGGTGCACATATTGTGACAATGAGCAGGAGACCGAGCAGCAAAGCGCAGATCGAGATCATCTTTTGATGAACGAAGAGATGTTTTACTTTTGTCATCATTGCTGGCGGCCTTCCTTTCTAGAAATACGGGGGTCTATGATCAGCTGAACTAAGTCAACGATCAAGCTGCTCAAGATAAAAATACATGCCGACATGAGGACATAAAATTGAATGACAGGCAGATCTCTGTTAAAGATCGCTTCAATAAAAAAGCGGCCAAACCCTGGCCATGAGAAAACGGCCTCTACAATAATGGTTCCGGTTAACAGCTTGCCAAGGTTCACCCCTAGTCCGGTCAGCATCGGCGATATCGCAATTCTGAACACATGCTTGAACATGATCGATTGTTCCTTCAAACCTCTGATTCTCGCATATTGAACGAAAGGCTCTTGAAGCGCCTCACTCACACTTGACCGTAACAGCCTTGTATACGTAGCAATTAAAGGGACTGCAAGTGTGATCGAGGGCAGAATGAGATGCTCCCATGTTCCAATCCCTTCAACTGGTAAGAGGTCAAGTTTCACTGAAAAAAAGAAGATGAGCAAATACCCCAAGACAAACGTCGGGATAGATGCTCCTAAGAAAGAAATGAGCCGGCTCACATGATCCACGGCACCATTTTTCCTCATGCCGCTGAAAAAGCCGAGCGGAATGCTGACACAAATAGCGATCAGCAGACTGGTAAGCGCCAATTGAATTGTCGCCGGGATTCGATAAATCACCTCATCAACGACAGGCTGATTGGACATATACGACCGGCCGAAATCAAGGTGAATGACTTTTTCAATGGTATGAAGATACTGCATATAAAACGGCTCATCTAAGCCGAATTCACTTCGTTTTTGCGCTAATATTTCATCCGTAGGCTGGATATGAGCCGCTGCTAAATATGCCTCTGCCGGGTCAACTGGCGAGAGGTGAATCATACCAGTTGTGAGCAGTGTGGCTAATAAAAATACAGGAATAATTGATAGCACTCGTTTGACGATATAGCGGCCCATTTCCTTACCTTCTTTCTGTTACTTCAGCTTCATGCCTGTGAAAGGATGTTCATCACGATTTGCAGGGAATTCAAAGTCCTTCACAGCTTTTTGATAAACGGCTGTCTTTTTAAAATAAGAGATTGGCACAATTGCCCCTTGATCCTGTAAAGAGGATAAGACAGACGAATACAGTGCTTTGCGTTTCTTTTCATTTGTTGTGGATGGAATTTCCGTCATTTCTTTGATCAGTTTTTCCTTATTTGGATAGGCTGAAATGGCTTCTTTGAATCCAAAACCATCTGATGAAAGAACGTTCATAAATGTATGCGGATCATACGGCGCTCCGTAGTTGCTAAAGAAGTTCATATCAAACTTATTGGCTTTAAAGCGTTGAACCTGTGTGGCCAAATCCACACCCTCAAGCTTGACGCCGACACCAACGGCTGCCCATTCTGCTTGCAGCGTTTCCGCCATCGCTTTTTGAATTGATTCCGCTGAGTCATACATCATACTAAACTCAAGCTTTTTCCCATCTTTTTCACGAACGGATTTTCCTTTTGGAAGTGTCCAGCCCGCTTCATCCAGCAATGCTTTGGCTTTGTCCACATCATATTTGAAAGACTTCACTTGAATGTGTGACGTATACGGCATATTAGTCGGCAGGATGTGATCTGCTTCTTCCTCTAAACCTGAGGTGACCCCTTCTACCATTGATTTTTTATTGAAGGCATATTGAAGGGCATGACGCACTTTCTCATCTGACAGCTGATCCACTTTTGTGTTCATAACAAGCTGTCTCGTTGCAACAGGCTCTGACATTTTCGTTTCATACTTACCGCTTGCTTCCAGCTGTTTGTAGGAATCAAGGCTAATGGTTCCTTCTCCGTAAAGTAAATCCACATCACCTTTTTCAAATGCCATGACTCTCGTTTCCACATCTGGGATGACCTTTACCTTGATTTCTTTTACCTTTGGTTTTTCTCCCCAATAATGATCGTTTCGTTCGAAAATGGCATAATCATCTTTCTTATATGTTTTTAAAACCCAAGGGCCTGTCCCCACTGGTTTTTCAATTCCTTTTGACGTATCTCCGTTTTTAGGGAAACCTGCTTCACCTAAGAAACGAACTGGACGAACAACGGCTAATTCTTGCACAGTTGGATAGTATGGTGCTGTTAAAGTGAGTTTAAATGTCTTTTTATCAACGGCTTCTGTCTTTTTGATTTTCTTAATGACACCTAACCAGCTATGTAAATCTTTATTTTTTAAAATTGTATCGAAGTTCTTTTTGACAATGTCCGCATTAAATTCAGAGCCGTCTGAGAAAGTCACTCCGTCTCTTAAATGGAACGTATACACCTTGCCATCCTTTGAAACATCCCATGATTTCGCTAATTCAGGTTTCAGCTTACCATTCTTTTGATAGCTGACCAATGGCTCATAAATCATTGATTGCGCAAATAATTGTGATGGGTTGTATACGTGTGGATTCATTTCACCAATATCTCTTGGCCACGCCATTGTGATCATATCAGGATGATCATTATTGCCTTCTGCTCCATTGTTTGTTTGAGAGCATCCTACTAGTAAAAAGAAAATAAGCAGGAATGGTAATACTGAATTTATTTTAATTTTCGGAAAATTTCTCCAAATAGACATAAGTTGCTCCTCCTAATTGATGCTGATAATCATTTTCATTTTAAGGAGGAAGGAAGCCGTTGTCAATATCATATTTGAAACGAAATGACAATACTTATTCCGATTTATTCCATAAATTGAGGAATTTGATAGAAAGAGAGACAGGCTGCTTACGAATGAGCAGCCTGTGAAGAGGTAAATGTTTTTTCTCGCAGCATGTCATGGAGTATATGGATGATACGTTCCTGATCTGCATCTGTCATGCTCGTTCCAGACGGAAGACAAAGCCCCCGCTCAAATAACAGCTCAGATACAGGAGTGCCTTTTTCCGCAGTATAAAAAGGGCAATGACGAAAGAGCGGCTGCTGGTGCAGCGGCTTCCATACATGCCTTGCTTCGATTTGTTCTTTTTCTAAAGCACCAATGATATCTACTGGAGACAATTGTGTGTCACGATCAATGGTCAATGCCGTCAGCCAGCGGTTGGATTTCGTTTCTTGATATTCTGGCATCAAATGAAGTCCCTCTGCTTCTGATAAAGCGTCCTGATAACGCTGAAAAATGCGGCGCTTTTGTTCAACACGCTCGTCCAGCACTTCCATTTGAGCAATCCCGACTCCTGCTAAGAGGTTGCTCATGCGATAGTTGTATCCCATCTCTTGATGCTCATAGTGCATCGCTTTTTCTCTGGCCTGTGAAGCAAGAAAGCGGCATCGTTCAATCGCAGCTTCATCATCACTCACAAGCATTCCGCCCCCTGATGTTGTAATGATTTTATTTCCATTAAAAGAATAGATACCGAACCTGCCCATTGAGCCGCTTTTTCTTCCTTTATAAAGCGCACCTAACGATTCAGCCGCATCCTCAATGACTGGTACATCATATGCTTCACACAGAGCCATGATCTCGTCCATTTTTGCGCTTTGCCCATATAAATGGACAACGATGACCGCGCGAGGTTTTTTCCCAAGACGTTTTGATTCAAGCAAGGCTTTCTCTAAAGCAAGCGGGCACATATTCCATGTCTCCCTTTCAGAATCAATAAAAACGGGCTCCGCTTGTTCATATAAAATCGGATTTGCCGTTGCAACAAACGTGAGGGTGGAACAAAAGACAATGTCTCCTTTTTGCAAACCTATCAGCTTTAAAGCAAGGTGAATCGCTGCTGTTCCTGAGGATAAAGCCGCTCCTGTCTTCACTCCTGCATAGTCCGCCACCGCCTGTTCAAATTCATTCACAAGCGGTCCAAGCGGCGCAATCCAGTTGCTCTTAAAAGCTTCCTCTATTTTGAAAGACTCTTTTCCGCTCATATGCGGAGGAGATAAGTAAATTCGCTTCCTTTCTTTCATCACTTCCCACCTTCTCTCCGATCTTTGATTTCTATTGCAGGAATTCCTACAGCGACCTTCTGATCATGTATATCTCTTGTCACTGCTGCTCCAGCACCAATGACGGACCAGCTTCCAATCGTTATACCCGGTGTCACCACGGCACCAGCCCCAACATGGGCACCTTCCCGCACGGATACACCGCCAGTCAGCACCGCGCCTGGTGACAGGTGCACAAACGATTCGAGTATACAGTCATGCTCGGCGATAGACCCTGTATTTACAATCGTATGCTCACCGATGGCTGCATCTGCTTGAATAACTGCCCTTGCCATCACAACAGTCCCCCCTCCAATGACAGCTGACGGACTCATGACCGCCTCTGGGTGAATCAATGTGGCATATGCTGTGTCTTCAAATGAAAGGCGTTCCTTCATGAGCTGTCTGATCTCATTTTGTCCGATCGCAATCAGCCATTTCATATGAGGCATTGTCTCTTTCAGCTGCTCACTCATGGAGATCGGTCCATACAAAATCCCGCTTTGAGTGACCGTCTCTTCAAATTGATCATCTAACACCGCACATAATGAGTAATCGGCATGTGCAAAAATGAGATCTTGAATGACTTTGCTATGTCCTCCGGCCCCAATTAAACCAATGGTTTGCTTCTTACATATTGGTTCCTTTAAATTTTTCAGCTGTGGCATGATCCGGCTGCTGCACCCCCTCTGTTTTCATGACTTTCAGCAAGGTCATCCATAAAATTTTCATATCGAGCCAAAACGATTGATGCTCGACATACCAAAGGTCATAGGTGAATTTCTCCTCCCAAGAAAGCGTGTTCCGGCCGTTCACCTGTGCCCATCCTGTTATGCCGGGCTTCACAAGATGACGCCTTGCTTGTTCTTCTGTATACATAGGCAAATACTCCATTAAAAGCGGTCTTGGCCCGACAAGACTAAGCTCTCCTTTGAGTACATTGACTAGCTGCGGCAATTCATCAAGACTAAGCTTTCGAATCAAGGCACCGGTTTTTGTTAATCGCAAATGATCTGGCAGCAGCACCCCATGTTCGTCTCGTTCATCTGTCATCGTCCGAAATTTATATAGCATAAAAGGCCGGCCATACAGACCAGGCCGCTTCTGCCGAAACACCACAGGCGTTCCAATTTTCCATCTAATCAGTCCATAGATGAGAAGTAAAAGAAGACTGCCTGCGATGAGCAGCGTCAATGCCACCATCACATCTATCATTCTTTTCATCATTGCATCTCCTTTTCATATTAGCGGGAGACCGCATGTTTTACCTTACGCATCAGCTGCATCCGCTCTCGTTTCGTTCCTGCAAACACATACAAGTAGCCCATATAGAGAATGAAACAAAGCCCTCCAATACAAAACAGCTCCCACCATGAAGTCACGTTATATACCGCCTGAATCCCCGCACAGATGCCCCAAATAAATAGCCCTCCAGCAAGTGGAACCAGTGTATGCTTGTAAAAGATAGTGCGTTTCTGATTCGTGATCCTGGCCGTATAAAATGGCAGAAACACAATATTTTTAATCAATAAAACCATTGCCCCCGCTGATGCAATGCCATATAAACCAAGCTGCAGCATATGAGTCAATCCATAGGCAAAAAGCACATTAGATACACCTAATATAAGGGTGACAACTGCAGGAACTTTCAATCGATTAAACACGGTCGGCACATATGTGAGCGGTAAAAACATCAAGGTCAAACATAAATAAGCCGCATGAATCATGAGAAGCCATTTCAGCTCCTCAAAAGCAGGCCCAAGCCATAAAAGCATGAGTGGACCAGCGAGACCTCCTAGAAGTGCGGCTGGGAACGCAACAAATAAGCCGCTCCACTTAATGGCGTTTGCAGCATATTGAATGAGTCCCTCTTTGTCCTGATTCGAATAAAATTTCGTGATCGTTGGTGCAAACACAACGGCCAGTGTCCCTGCCAGTGTGCGTAATAATAATGGAAACTGTAAAATTGCCGCATATTGGCCCGTTGCTTCCGCTCCAATGAGCAAGTTGGTCATCAATAAATCAATTTGTAAAAACAACAAAATCCCCATTTGCTCAAATGAATGCCAGATCCCTGATCGAACAAGTGTGAGACTAGACGATAATGAGACGTGCCGCCACTTAAATGAAAACCAAGGGATGAGTTTCTTAAAATAATAGATACCGATTCCCATAGCCGCTAAGCTTCCTATGACGGCCGCAAGCGGGATATGCCAAATGGCTGGTGTCGTCCATGTAAACAGGATGACAATCATCAGCGCCCTCAAAAACATTTGAATCGCCTGTCCAATACTTGATACATAGAGCTTATTCGCATAAAACGGTGCAGCCCCAATGCCAGACATGACGAAATTGAGCATAAATAAAAGACCCCCTAAAATAAAGGCGGTCTGTGTGTCTTTTGCGAGATGAACAGGTACATGAAGCCATTCAACCAGCTGATGAGACACGAAAAGACAAAGCAAAAAGAGACTAATAGATAGTAAAAACGAACTGACGAAATAGGAAGCGAGATAGCGCTGCGCCTTCTCCATCTCTCCTTTATGAGCCGCCACAGAAAAAAATCGCACAACAACCGCACTTAACGAAGCCGTAATGACCGATAAATAGTTGATCATATTTTGCGTCAGATGGATTAAGCCGAATGCTTCCACTCCAAGCGTATGAACAATATAAGGTGTTAAACAAACAGACATAAGCATCATCAGGACAAACGTGATTAAGTTCGCACTGGCATTATAAAGAAACGCTCGATTCATTGTGCTTTCACGCAGCGTTTAAGAGCCCTCATCCAGCTTCCTCTCCCTTTTGACCGCTTGTTTTCATCAGCTGATGAACGGCCTCTTTCACAGCGGCCTCATTTGGTTCTTTTAAAAGGGTCATAAACGGAAGATGAGCCACCCACTCAAAACCCTCCATCACCTTATGATCAAAAGATCTAAGGACAACACACGGTGTATGAGTGATCGCACAAAAGATCATACCATGCAGACGATCTGTCACGACGACTTGCGCTTGTTTTAACTCCGTCCACAAAGACGTTAACTCCTCTAAGCGAGTTGTTCGATCGACTCGTTTGCCAATTGTCGTTGTGATCAAACCGACTTGATCATATGTCTCTTGGATATGCTGCTGCAGCTGCTGGCGCTCCTCCTTTGTGAGATATGCTTCTTGATCCTCACGCAGACAAAGCAGAACCCCTTTACGTGTTTCATCCTTTGATGATTCGTCTAATGACAGCACCATATCAGGCTGTTTCCACACATCTTGATCAGGAAAATGCTGCTTCATCCATTCATAGGTTGTTTGATCTCTTGCCATGAGGAGCAGTCTTGGATGCTGACTATACGTGTGAATGGCGCGGCGTTCCTCTCGTTTCCCTCTCTTTGTTTCTGTAAAATGTACAGTAGCAGGCAGCTGGATCATGGGATAGGACTCGAAGGTCTTGATGATAAATTGTCTCGTCCATTCTTCGTACCGGTATAAATCCCCCATATTGCCCCCACCGATCATACAGACGATGTCTTCTGGATGCCGGCTGCGCTTTAGTGGACGGGCAAGGCGGTAGATCTCTTTCATGTCCACTTCTATGATGTTATAGGCTGGAAAGTGTTTCTTTAAAAAACAATAACTCGCATAGGCAATCGCATGATCCCCTAAATTATCATGGCCCGGCAGCAGCGTGAGAATGATTTTCTTCTGATGACTCAGCTCTGGCAGCCTTTGGCGGCTCAATCTATACTCAAGCGGATATTTGACCTTTAAGAGCAGCCACTCTGCGGTTTTTGCCTTCAATTGCTGCACTGTCAATCCCATCACCCCTATTTCCTTGTCTGATATTCGATCCATTTTTGATAGCTAGAAGCCGCGGCAGAAAGCGGATAAACCAATCGGCACTTCGCAAGAAATAAAATCATTCGCTTTCGTACTGTGAGCTTCGATGGTTCCACTTGTTTGACGGCATGCTGAAAAGCATCATGTGTGACCATTTCACGCATGTGATCAAGCTTTTCCTGAATAGAGAGATCATTTTGGCTCTTCCATTCGTTGAGCATACAATGAAGCGTATGATTGACGATAAAAAAGTCTAATGCCTTCTCATACAGAGAGATGTCATCATGCTCTTTTAAAAAAGAGCGCTGTGCATGATAAAAGGTCAGTCCATGATGAAAATACTGCTTCTGATATCGCTGTACAATAGATGACAGATGAACCCTGTAATAATAAAGAGGCTCATGAACAAAAGCGATACTGCGTGCTAAAGAAAAACAGCGCAGCGTCACATATTGATCTTCAATGTTCTCAAGCTCACCCCGCAGCGGAAATCGAATGTGGTGTTTTTCCATAAAGGCACGCCGATACAGCTTATTCCATGAGAATCCAGTCAAGTCTCCGTGTAATAACGCTTTGATTACATCCGTTTTTTCTGCTGAGCGCTTGTCTAACAGCGTCGTTGCTATCGTTCGCTTTGACTGTTCAAATTGAATCCAATACTCGCTCACAACAAGATCTGCCCCGGTCATTTCGGCTTTTTCATACATAGCTTCACAGTAATGAGGAGCGAGAATATCATCTGAATCCACAAAGGCGAGATACGTCCCTTTCGCTTCCTCGATGCCCCGGTTTCTCACAGCGCCTAACCCTTGATTGGATTGATGGATTACCCGGAAACGCTCATCACGCTCAGCAAATGCTTCAAGCCATTCACCGCTGCGGTCGGTCGATCCATCATTGATAAGAATGACTTCTATATCGGAAAAGCTTTGATCTGCAATTGATTGAAGACATTGCTCCACATATTGACTCGTATTGTAAACTGCGACCAATAGACTGATAGCTGGCATTACAACATGCCCCACCTTTCTTCAAATCTACTTATTAAATATCGTTCTATACGGCAAAACCGAGGAATCGAACGGCATCAGCATGATGCTGTACAGAATATAGCAAACAGCAATCCCTACATACATAAACACATTAGACCGCTGATCAAAAATGCGTGTGAAATATGGCAGTAAAATGAGCTGATACAAGCCAAAATAAATATGAAATCTTGCATAAATGACATCCTTCGTTGCAAGGATGCCAAACAAGAAACCAAGCAAACAAAAATTCACAATGTAATCACTCTCAGGCGTCAGCTCACGAAGTCGTTTTCGATAAAAGAAAGCAAGCAGAAGTGGCAAAATCAAGACACCGATTTTTGTCACATTCATTCCATTCGTATTCGTTGTGAGCCATTCCTCGTAATGACCATATGAACTGCCTTGCAGCATCACGACAAACACCGAGACAAAACGGTCATAAAGAGCGGTTAAGCCTAAGAACACCAGGCATAAAACCAGCATCATCCAAGACCAAGCCTTTGTTCTCACAATAAAATACACAGGAATCATGATGAGAGCGGATGAATGAAACAATGAACATACAAGGACGAGCGGAAAATACAATTTCCACTGTCCATTGATCACCAACCGGATGGCATAAAAAAGAATCGCTGCCACCATATACTGGCGCATCCCATTAAATGACGCATAATAATGAAAGGTCCCAAGAAAAAGCAGCATACTCAGCTCAAATGGACGGCCATATTGAATAAGCGTCTTGATGATAAAAAAATAAGTAATGGCTCCGACTGAGATATACATGATTTGCGGATCATGAGACAGTTGATTAAGCATCCATAAAATAAACGTAAACCCCGGATCCGTTGCGGCCTTATCCACACCGAAGCCGAATATATGCCAAGGCTTTTCGTAGTTGATGGAGAACTCATACATCTGGCCATATGTGACAAAATCGGTTCCTACTTTATACCGAATACCAGCTACGATACAAAGAAACAGAAACGGAAAAAACACCAGAAGCTTATTAGGCCGCCATCCGCTTTGAATGGTATCATCACGCCTGCCGTAAAATGCGGCAAAGCTCGACCATAAATAGACCATGATCATGTTCACCAAATAAACCGCCATCTGCCCTTCCTTCCTTACAGTCCATATAGATTCATCACACGTGTAATATTCTGTTTCACATCAAATCCTCTTTGTTCAAGCTGAGAGGTAATCATCTCTTGAAGAGGAGGTTCTGCATGATATGCTTCAAGCACCGCCTGCATCCATTCATGCGCGGAATCTCGCAGGGACATCCTTTTCACAAGCCCGCAGCCTAAATCTACTTCCTCTGTAATATGATCTGAAATCACACAAGGCAGACCAGACGCCTGTGCTTCCACTAATACAAGCGGAAGACCTTCAAACAAGGAAGGCATCACAAATACATCAAATGCTTTCATATATTGTGGAACGTCTGATACGACGCCTGTAAAGACAATGTCCTCCATCAAGTCTGCCTTCTCTGCATACGATTCGACTACTTGCTTCAGCGGTCCATCTCCTACGAGGACAAGCTGAAATGAAACCCCTTGCTTCTTTAAGGTCTGTGCCAGCTCCATAAAAAAAACATGATTTTTTTGCTCATGGAACCGCCCAATATGACCGATGACCATGTTTTTTTCGCGAAGATGGAGCTGCTTTTTCATCTCTGCCTTTTCGTCTGGATCAGGCTGAAAAAAAAGAGATAAGTCTATCCCATTTGGAAGCACCTCAACTTGCCCGTTCTGCATTTTTTTCTGTCCAAATAAAAAGACACCGGCATCCTCTCCGCATGCAACAAGCTGTGTAGAGAATGCAAAGATCAGCTGGCGAAATCCTTTGAGCATCATATGATCCAGCCAGTTTGGCGACTGCTTCCACGCTGTATTATGTGAATGGCAAATGCGCACCTTTACACCCGCTAGTTTGGCAGCAAGTGCGGAAAAACCCGTCTGAAAATCCGTATGTGCATGCACTGCCTGATAGGGCCCTGTTTGCCTAATTGTCTTGGTCAATGTTTTCACAAAAGCAACCGGAGAGGACGCCCCAATACTTGGGACGTAAAAGATGCGTCCCCCAAGCCGGCGAATTTCCTCATCATAATCACAGACGTCCTGCCGGTGAGTAATGAAATCAAATTGAAGGACATTCCTGTCGAGTGCACGATAGATGTTCATAATCATCGTTTCAGCTCCGCCGCGGTTCATTCCGCCCACAATATGAAGCACGCGCTTTGGCTCACTCATCTTGAACCGCCCTCCTCTTCAGCATAGACGCCGACAGCTTCCGGCGATGATAAAGCTTCATGATCTTCGGTGACAAGCAGGCACGGACCACCGGCTTTAGAGCAAATAAATAGTCAAGCGGCGACAGCTTTAATAGCCAGCATGCTTTCAAAACGAGCCAGGCATTATCCATCGAATATCGAAACTTTCGCCGCTGAAAGGCCGCTTCATCCTCTCTCACCAGATATAACGGCTCTTGTAAATTAAAGCCTTTCCTCCCAGCAGCAAAAAAGCGGATCCAAAGATCGATATCTTCCATCCGCCTTGTTGTTTTTACAGAACGATAGCCTTGTAAAGCCTTGTAAGCAGAAGCCCTCATCATAATGGTCCCATGACAAAAAGGAGTCCCTCTTGCCAACACCTTCCGATCAGGCTCTGAAACAAGTGCCCGCACACCCTTTGTTCCCGTTTCATCAAAAACCGTCATTGCCGTACCGACCACATCATATTCAGGATATGTATCGAGGAAATGAACCTGTTTTTCTAAACGAACAGGCACTGATAGATCGTCGCCATCCTGCCTTGCAATCAATTCTCCCCTCGCTTCAGCCAGACAGCGATTGAGACTGGCAGCGAGTCTTTGATTTTGTTGATTACGGATCAGGCGAATTCTTTCAGGATGTCGTTTTGTATAAGACAGCACTTTCTCATAAGTGCCATCTGTTGATGCGTCATCACATATGATGAGCTCCCAGTTTTCATATGTTTGATGAAGAATAGATTCAATGCTTTCTTCTACTGTCTCTTGGCAATTGTAGACGCCCATGATCATAGACACCTTTGGTTTATGCATGCTGTATCACCTTCTCTGCTTGATCCATATAAATTGTATAAATTTCTTCCATTGCCCTGACCGTCTGCTCCTGTGCAAATGCATGAGCCATAGAACGTCCCGCTTTTCCCATGAGAGGCAGCTGATCTTTTTTGTCGTAGAGCTGCTGCAAGTAATCAGCTAAACTATTCACATCTTGCGGTTTAACTAAAAAACCATTGACGCCATGTTTAACAAGCTCACAATGTCCTCTATTCTCCGTTGCAACCACAGGTTTTTCTGCCGACATCGCTTCAAGCAGGTTCATGCCGAGCCCTTCTCTCAAGCTGGTGGAAACACATACATCGCTCATATGCATCCATTCCTCCATTTGTTTGCAAAACCCAGCAAAGTGGACATGATTTTCAAGATGGAGCTGGCGGGTAAGCTTTTCATAGTTCGGCCTCATTGTCCCTTCCCCGGCAAACACGATCTTTATATTTGGTATTTTCCTAGACAGCTGTGCACATGCTTTGATGAGCATCCCTTGATTTTTATTCGTATTTAATTCACCAGCACACAGCACCATAAAATCTTCCGAGGAAAAACCATAGGCTGCGCGAAGGCTCTGCTTCTCTTTTTCATCGACAGGTGCGAACCGCTTCATATCCACACCCATACCGGGCACATAATAAACAGATGTCCGCTCTTTTGATAGACGGCCGGCTCTTTTAAAATCTTCTCCATTAATGGTGATCAGAGCGTCTGTATAGCGGGCGAGAAATCTCTCTATTGGATAATAGAGCAGCCAGTTTTGAAGCGGCGCCCCCTGCCAAAAGTGAAAGCCATGTGCCGTGTAAAGAACCTTCGTTCCTTTTTTGCGCGTACCTTTGGCTGCGAGCCTGCCAATGACACTTCCCATTGGTGTGTGGCAATGGATGAAATCATAGTGCTCTTTCGCTAACAGCTTCTTCAGTTCTACATACGCAAGCCGGTTGCGTACATGAAAAGGAGACCGCTGAATCGGAATCAAGTGAGCTTGATTCACATAGGGCAGCTCCAGCTGGCCGTTTGCCGCTGTATGCACTTCCCATCCTTGTTCCTGAAACCACCGGAAATACGGAAGATGAAAGGCCTTAAAGTGATAATCAACCGTTGCGCAAAACAAGACTTTTTTCTTCATTGGCAAGCGCTTCCTCCTCTCGTGTCATCTGATCGGACAACATATCATGCGACTCAATGGCAGCAAATAATGCTTGTCTCATCTGCTCTTCACTCATCATGTCAAATTCATGGATAAAACGGTTCAGCACATATGGGTCACCATCCAGCGCATGGCCGATGTGAATTTTCGGGAAGATTTGCTCCTGTGCTTTTTCATGCTGGTTGAGTAATTCCTCGTACATTTTCTCTCCAGGACGAATGCCTGTGAAAGTGATTGGAATCTGGTCTGTGGTGTAGCCTGAGAGGTGAATGAGGTTTTCTGCGAGGTCCACGATTTTCACTGGCTCCCCCATATCTAAAACAAAAATCTGTCTTCCTTCTGCCAGTGCACCTGCCTGAATCACAAGCCTTGATGCTTCTGGGATGGTCATAAAATATCTTGTCATGGCTGGGTGTGTGACCGTCACCGGCCCGCCTTGCTCGATTTGTTTCTTAAAAATAGGGATGACGCTCCCTCTGCTTCCGAGCACATTTCCAAATCGTACAGCGACAAATTTTGTTTCGCTGCTTGCCCCCATTTGCATGATCAGCATTTCAGCAAACCGCTTTGTGGCTCCCATCACATTGGCAGGGTTGACCGCTTTGTCAGATGAGATGAGGACGAATGTTTCAATGCCGTGCTCGTGTGCGGCTTCTGCGACATTTTTTGTCCCGATAATATTGTTTTTCACAGCTTCTTTCGGACTGATCTCCATGAGCGGGACATGCTTATGTGCCGCAGCATGATAAATCATATCCGGCTGAAATTGACCAACGATTTCACTCATTTTCTGTTTATCTTGAATATCCGCAATTTGTGGATAGAGTCTGATGCTGCCTCCATATAATTCTTTCAGCTCTAGTAAAATAGAATGAATGCTAAATTCTCCATGTCCCACAAGTACAATCGCTTGAGGAGCAAACACACAAATTTGACGGCAGATTTCTGATCCAATTGATCCGCCTGCCCCTGTGACCATGATTGTTTTTCCCTTTAAATGAGCAGATAGACGGCTCGTATCTAATTGAATTGGTTCTCTCCCTAGTAAATCCTCTGGCTGTACATCCCGTAATTGATTCAGTGCATGGGTTCCTTTTAAAATCTGCTCCATTTCCGGCATGATCTGTGTTTTGACTCCGGTCGCGACACATTCCTTATACAGCCCTTTTAAGGTGTGGCTGCTTTTGGACGGAATGGCGATGATGATCTTCTGAATATCCATCATCACGACAGCTGTTTGAATTTGTTCTTTTCCTCCTATAACAGGCAGACCCATAATTTCAAGCCGATGTTTCGTCTTGTCATCATCGATGAAGGCGACTGGCTCAATATGTACATCACTCGATTGCTGAAGCTGACGAACGAGCATGGTTCCCGCTGATCCGGCACCAATAATTAATGCCCGCTCTTTTTCTGCCTGAAGCCGTTTGGCCCCGTCATGAAATAACCTAGAAGCCATACGAGAGGCACCGATGAATAAGATATGAAAAAGCCACACGATGAATAAAAACCGAAATGGCCATGTCTGCACGAAAAGGTACAGCATCGTCATCGAAAATAAAAAAGAACACACAAAGGTCTTCATTAAAGAAAATAACTCTCTTACTCCTGTATAAGCCCATACTTGCTTGTACACATGAAACATGCAGGCAAATATATGGTGCCCAATGAGCAGACTGAGTGAAGAAATGGCGAGCATTTCAAATGTATAAACGGTTAAAGCCGCCTCTTGGACAAATTGAAAACCAAAAAAGACGGAAACTAAGATGAGATATGAATCTAGTGCTACGATGATTGATAATCTTTGGGCGTAAGTCAACGCTCCTCCCCCTTTTTAAAGCATCACTATTCTTACGTAACATGGGCATCAAACCCGTCCTCACATCCCACTACTGATGACGAGCATCTAAGGCACGGTTATGCCCACAGCAGGATCGAGTGCCTCCATTGTTAAAGATTAGGAGACATCACCTATCAATCTTTTTAATACATATACAGCCTTCCCTTTTTCTCTTTCTTGCCATTTAGCATAGCTCCAAGCAGTTTACTTGTTGTTCCTTCTAATACTTCTTTTGATTTCTTCACAGCAGCAATCTTTGTTTTGCCGCTTAAGACAACGAGAATGCTCCCATCCGTCCGGTTCGCCAAGATCTTTGCATCTGCAACTGGCAGAAGCGGCGTGGAATCAACAATCACCATGTCATATTGCTGTTCAATCTCATAAAATAACTGCTTCATTACAGAAGAGGAGAGCAGCTCAGCTGGATTCGGCGGAATGGTTCCGCTCGGAAGCAGCTCTAAATGCTCAATCGGTGTCGGTAAAATGGCTTCTTCCAAGCTGCAATTATTTAATAGCACATTCGTCAAACCGGTATGATGACTCAAGTCAAAATATTCATGGACGGCCGGCTTTCGCAAATCAGCATCCATGAGCAGCACCCGCTTGTTCTGCTGTGCAAAAACAGCTGCTAAGTTTGCAGCCGTAAATGATTTCCCTTCCTTCGGTAAGGAGGAGGTCACTAATATCGATTTCAGCCTTGTTTGGATCGATGTGAATTCGATGTTTGTTCGGATCGTACGGAATTGTTCCGCAATGACAGAGTGAGGATTTAATACAGAAATACAGGATAAATCTCTCTTTTCTCTTTTCTTCCTCTTAAAGATCAATGTTCTGTCCTCCCGTTATGACGGACTGCTTGTCTTTTTTGGCCCTCCTGTCTGCCTGCATCTGATAGACACTGCCAAGCGACGGCAATCCGATCTCTTCTCTTATTTGATGTGTTCGTTTTACAGTATCATCGAGTAAATTCATTAAGAAAATGAGTGTCATGCCCCCTAATAAAGAGGCGCCTAGTGCCAGAACGATATGAACGAACTTCCTTGAATTCATCAGAATCGTGTTGGACAGCTTGGCTTCAGACAAAACATTAATGCGATCCATATTCATTGTTTTTTTGATTTCTTCTTGCAGCACCTCTGTTGCGGTATTCGCAATGGCGACTGCCTTCGCGCGATCCTCATCTTGTACAGAAATATTGATGACCTCAGACTCATTTTCTGTACTTGTGGCAATTTTGTGTTTTAGTCCTTCTGCTGATTCTGTGAGATGGAGTGTTTCTTTTACTTTTTCAATGACGATTGGGCTTTTTAATAAAACTTGAAAGGTACGTGTATATTGAAGGTTCATCTGAATATCGTTTAAATCTGCTTGTGCGTCATTGCTGCGTTTATGAACAAGAATTTGAGTGGTTGCCTGATATACAGGAGTCGAGACATAGAACTGATAATAGGCTGAAATGCCCGTTACGATCAGGACAATCAGGATCAGAAGGGCCATTTTCTCTTTAATGACAGAAAACAGCTGCTTAAAACCTATATTCTCATTCATAGATACCTCCCGATTTCATCATAAAAAGGTTATATATGGTTTCTTTTTGTTAATGATTGGATTATAAAAGATAATACCCGCAAAGAAAAATGTCATAATAGGTCTTATAGTTCTTTTTAAAGAACGAAATCGTTCGTTTTCTTTTGTTTACTTCCTGATTCTTACGTTTTTGAATTTTATAAAGAACAATTTATTTCTTATAATGAACGAAAAGGTCGCAGAACTATTCGCCGGTGAGAAGGGAGATCATTGATCGAATGATAGGCAAGGTGATACGCATTTACCGAAAGAGAAAAGGATACTCGATTCAGCAGCTGGCTGAGGATGCTCATGTCTCTAAGTCATATTTGAGCAAAATTGAGCGTGGTGTCCACAGAAATCCATCTGTCCAGTTCTTAAAAAAGGTATCTTCTTCACTAGAGATTGATTTACAAGAGCTGTTTGATGCAGAGACGATGATGTTTCATTACGCTGAGGGTGGTGAACACGAATGGCGGGAGCATATCGTAAGTGCCGTCCAATCAGGCATGCCTAAAGAAGAGCTCTATCAGCTGCTCCAAACGTACCGAAAGGAGCAGGAAGAGAAGTCGTTACATGTCACCCATAGAAAGCTGACCGATTCAAATATCACAGAGTGGAAGCGTCTAATGAGTGAAGCAAAGGCAATTGGCTTAAGCATTGAGGAAGTAAAAGCTTTCCTCAACAACATGGGAGAACGCCGGGCGTAAGCCTTTCAGGAAGAATGATTGCGGGGAGAGGCGTTTGACGCTTCGATGAAAAAGAGCCTTTGATTCATGAAAGGCTCTTTCAGACTGTTGACAAAGGGCTAAAATGATTTTTATTTTAGCCCTTTGTCTTCTTTTCAGCGTGATAGAAAACCTTTGCAGCCCTAGGAAGGGCGAGTACCGGAGCGGAGCGAATTGAAACATTCGTGAGCACCGGAGCGCAGACCTGCGGGCGAATGCGAGGGTTTGTCTGCACGCTGAAAGAGCCTTTGATTCATGAAAGGCTCTTTTTTCTGTTATTCTTCTTTTTTTGTTCGTGCTTTTTTCGTTATATCATTGTTTTTCCAATAGGCCCATAGTGATGTAATTCCCAGAAAGGCCAGTGTG
Organism: Bacillus sp. FSL R5-0712; assembly: GCF_038593285.1. Taxonomy (NCBI): domain Bacteria; kingdom Bacillati; phylum Bacillota; class Bacilli; order Caryophanales; family Bacillaceae; genus Bacillus; species Bacillus sp. FSL R5-0712. Next base: position 3,203,555 of record NZ_CP151981.1, read on the forward strand.
ATGAATTGTTGAACGCCTTCTTCATCAATAGGAATTGGGCTTTTTCCCGCAGCAGTTAGCGCACTATTAACAAGCGCCAGTAAAAGCAGCACAAGCCTTGCAATCGTACCTGCACTAATTTTTTGAACCTCCAACTGTAACCCCTCCCTTTCCTCTTCTCACGGGCGGTATTGCTCGTTCTCTCTCATATGTATGCATCAGCCGAATGAATAGAAGAACGAATCAAAAAAAGAGACATCATTCCTATATGCGGAATGATGCCTGATTTCATTTGCTATTTATTTAGAAAACATCTCTTTTGCTTCATCCAATGCCATTTTATTGCCTAGAGCTGAGTAATCGAGCCACGGCTGATCGGCAATCGGATAGACTTGGTTTTTCTTCACTGCTTTTAGACCTTTCCAAATCGGAGTCTTTTCTAATTGCTTGAATGCCTGCTGCGCTTTATCATCACGGTTGACAACGACAAAGATCGCATCAGCATCATAATCAGGAAGAACCTCTTGAGAAATCACTTCAAACGGGCGCTTGCTGTCCAGCTTTTTCACACCATCGACAGGTGTCAGGCCTAAATCCTCGTATAAAATAGGACCCATTGGGCGCTTCATGCTAAATACGCGAAGCTCCTTTGCTGTCACACGGATCGCCATGACTTTTCCGTTTCCAATCTTTTTCTTGATGAGCGATTTGACCTCTTTTGCTTCTTGATTGTAATTCTTAATATATTGATCCGCTTCTTTTTCTTTATTGACGTGTTTGGCGATTTTTTTCAAATGATCCCGCCATGTGCCATCATTTAAATTAAACACTTCTGTTTTGGCGATCTTCTTATATTTCGATAAGTCTTGTCCGGCTAATTCTTCATCAACATAAATGACATCTGGTTGTAACGCAAGCAGTGATTCCATATCTGGATCAGATGCAATGCCGAGCTTCTTCGTCTGACTCAGCTGCTTTTTCGCATGTGGAAGGAAATCTTTTAAGTCTCCTCCTACAACAGAGCCCGCCGGTTTGATACCGAGTGCTAACAAGTCATTTGTTAAATGAATAGACAAGGAAGCAATCTTTGGTGTGCCATTGGTCTTTTCATTTGTTGTATTCTTTGTTTCCTGTTGTCCGCAAGCGGCAAGCAGCAAGAAACAGAGCGTTAATCCAAATACTAGTAGTTTTTTCATGATGAGTTCCTCTTTCATATTTATTTCGTTTTAGTTAATAAATAGAGAAAATACGGGGCACCGATAAAGGCCACGACCACACCCGCCGGTATGGCATTTGGAGCAAAGATGGAACGTCCGATTGTATCGGCACTGACTAAAATCAACAAGCCAAGCAGCGCACTAACTGGTAAAAAATACTGATGCAGTGAACCGACAAGCCTCCTAGCCAAATGCGGGGCGACGAGACCAATAAAGCCAATACCACCTGTCATTGAAACACTTGCACTCGCGAGGCCTACCGCTAAGGTCAAGAGGAGAAGACGTTTACGCTGGACACGTACACCTACACTTGAGGCGACAGCATCTCCTAATGTCAATGCATTGAGCGTGTTCGTCTGCATCAGCGTAAGCGGCACAAGGCATACAATCCAAGGCAGAAGCGCCAGCACATGAATCCAGTCTCTCCCCCATACATTGCCCACAAGCCACCTTGAAGCAAACGTGTATGTATCTTCATCCAGCTTCAATGACAAATATAAGGTGAGTGCACTAAATCCCGCAGCAACCGCAATGCCAACTAAGATCAGCCGGATAGGAACAAGCCCTTCATGCCGGTCATATGCAAGAAGCACGATGACCGCTGCCGCAAGCAGTCCGCCTCCAAACGTAAAGAGTGGAATAAGAAGAGACGGATTGCCTTCAAGTGCGTGAAAATATGTCACAAACACAATTAAGCCAAAGGCTGCCCCTGCATTCAATCCAATAATCCCAGGATCGGCCAGCGGGTTACGGGATAAGCTCTGCAAAATGCCGCCAGCAATGCCAAGACCAATACCAGCTAACATCGTCACCACAATTCGAGGCAGACGATAGTCAAACAGCACCGTTTCACTTTGGAAATCTCCAAAGCCAAATAACGTCTTGACGACCATGACAGGGCTTAGTTTCAGCGTACCGGTATTTAAACTATACAGCACAACAGCCGCACTCAGGCAAAGCAAAACGAGTGTCACGACAAGAGCACGCTGTTTCTCTCTCATGACAGGTTCCTCCCTTCTTTTCTGGCAATGTATAAGAAGAAAGGAACACCAACAAGTGCCACCATCACGCCAATGGCAAGCTCTCTTGGCGGATTGACTGTACGGCTGGCAAGGTCTGCAAAGACAAGCAGCATTGCGCCTAGTATCGCTGACATCGGAATGACGAAACGATAGTCTACACCAACAAGCTTTCGTGCAATATGAGGGATGACAAGACCGACAAACCCAATCGATCCGACTGCTGAAACAGAAACCCCTGCTAATAACACAGCAGCAGTCATTCCTAGTATTCGCACTTGCCGTGTTTTCACCCCTAAATTTGCCGCTGTATCCTCACCGAGCGATAGTAAGGAAAGTGACCGACCTAATAGCATTGCCCATACGATCACAATCAGAATGACCGGGGCAAGAATCATCAGCTGCGGCCATTTCACACCAGCTACCCCGCCTGCATACCAAAAAGCCAAATCCTGACTCAGGTCAAAATAAATCGCGATCCCAGAGCTGAGCGCATGAAGTAATGCGGCTACAACCGCTCCTGCTACAGTGAGACGCAGCGGTGTCAATACGCCGCCAGCCGCCCCAATCGCAAAGATCAGCAGCGTACTGAGCACAGCACCAATAAAGGAAAAAAACATCAGTGCCGAATAAGGCATTCCTGGGAAAAAAGCAAAACAGAGAGCGACCACAAACATCGCACCGCCATTAATACCCAAAATCCCCGCATCTGCCAGTGGATTTCTTGTGATGCCCTGCATAAGAGCACCCGCTACGGCAAACGCCGCTCCCACTAGAGCTGCCCCTAAAACACGAGGGAGTCTTAATTCATGGATGATCTGCTGCTCTGTCACATTTGACTGGTAGTCAAATACAGCTGTCCACACCGTTTGCAGAGACAATGTTTTTGCACCGTATGACACAGCAAAAAACATGGCAGCCGCTAAACCAATGACGGCGAGAAAAAATATCAAAAAGAACAGAATATGTGATGATCGTTTTTGTTGAGGTTTTCGCTTATCCTGCAAAATCGGTGTCATCCTTTTCTTTATTAAAAGTCAGTTTGAAAATGAGAATCATAATCAACAAAATTATAGCCGCCAGCCTCTAAAAAATCAATGTACACCCTATTTTTTAATTAATGAAGGTATGTGCGGAGCAGAGAAAGGAGATTTCTTTTTGCCGCTCAGAACGGCCTATCATTTTTTCTCATAGTTTAATAGGAAAATAGTTGACATTTCGCATGAATATCCCCTAAAATTACAAAAGTAAGTCAAATGTTATAAAAATATTACAAACAGATGTCAAACTAATAAAGAATGACCCGTCATGAGAGGAGATTTGAAAGTTGTGTCAGTAAAGGGAAAATGGAGTATCGTCCTATTTGCGCTTGCAGTCGTCATTGGAGCAGTTGCTTTCTTTCAAAATCAACAAGCAAGCGGTACAGAGAAGAAAAATGTAAAGCAGGATACGAACTATAAAAACGTAGAAATTGTCACTCTCGTAAATGACGGGAAATTTATGAGATATGCAGTCAACTATCCTCTTTTTCATCAAAAAGAGCTAGATGATAAGATTCAAAGCTATGCCAATTCGGCATTAGAGCATTTCAAAAAAACATTCAGTGAAGCAAAGGATATCGATGAACATAAACGCTATGAACTGAATATTGATTATGAAATGGTGCATTATGCAAAGCAGTCTGCTGCCATTCGTTTTACGACCTATACGTATACCGGCCAGCAAAATGGAACCACCAATCATCTCACGATTAACTTTGATTTTCAGAAAAAAACCTTTCTTGACACAAAAGATCTATTTCTGCCTAAAACCAATTATTTAAAGAAATTATCCTATATTACATATACGGAACTTCGAAAGGATAAAACCTTATCTAAGGATCAGCCTCTCCTTCAGAAAGGAACAGCCCCTGATGCTCAAAACTTCAGTCAATTTGCCTTGAAAGACAAATATGTAGAATTTTATTTCCCTGCATCTCAAGTAGCCGCAGAGGATCTTGGTCCGCAAACACTCGCGATCAAAAAGACATTGCTGAAGGACATATTAAAGCCAGAATATATGGATAAACTGAAAAATAAAAATGAAATGAAAGAACCGAATCCAAAAAGAAAAGCCGTTAAGCTGCCGCAAAAATCAAAGCTTGACCCGAATAAAAAAGCCATCGCACTCACATTTGATGATGGACCGAATCCAGCGACAACCTCAAAAATTTTAGATGCGCTGAAGGCAAATAAAGGACATGCTACCTTTTTCGTATTAGGCAGCAGGGTGCAATATTACCCTGGAATGCTTGCCGATATTTTAAAAGGCGGGAATGAGATCGGAAACCATTCCTACAATCACCCTTTATTAACAAGACTGCCTTTAGATGAAGCGGTGATACAAGTGAAGGACACCCAGCAGCTGATTGAGAAAGCGAGCGGATATACACCTACGCACTTTAGACCGCCATATGGCGGTACAAATCAAGATATCAATCATGCAATTGGGATGAAGGTCACTTTGTGGGATGTTGATCCAGAGGATTGGAAAATCCGCAACAGCCAGCAAATCACAAACCGCGTTCTCTCACATGCAGCCGATGGCAGAACAGTGTTAATGCACGATATTTATGAAAGCTCAGCCCAAGCAGCCGTAAAGATCATCCACGAACTCACCAAACAAGGCTACCAGCTCGTCACAGTGAGTGAACTTGAACAATTAAAAAAAGAACGACATGAACAAACCCCTGTAGAATAAACAGGGGTTTTAGATTGTTGACAAAGGGCTAAAATGATCTTGATTTTAGCTCTTTGTCTTCTTTTCAGCGTGATGGAAAACCTTTGCAGCCCTAGGAAGGACGAGTACCGGAGCGGAGCGAATTGTACATTCGTGAGCACCGGCACGCAGGACTGACAACGAATGCGAGGGTTTGTCTACACGCTGAAACCCCTGTAGAGTAAACAGGGGTTTTCTTTTATGACTCCAAAGACTTTTTTTGTTTCAATAATGCTTGAAATGTCTCTTCAAGCTCTTGCGAGGGCTCAATGCTTAAACGGCTGAGCACTTCAGACAGCTGCATATCAATTAACAGAAGCTCCTCTTCTCTATTTGTCACAGCTGGTTTTTCTTCCTTTTGTTTATAGGCTTCATATGTGCCGTCAAATCCTTCAATACGTTCCTCATGAATATGGAAAATACGAGTGGCAACCTCTTCAATCAGCCTGCGATCGTGGGAAACAAACACAACGGTACCTGGGTAATCCTTCAATAGACCTTCAAGTGCTTCAACTGCCGCCAGATCTAAAAAGTTCGTCGGTTCATCCAGCATGAGAACATTGGCATCACTGACGAGTAAGGACGCAAGCATCGTCTTCACCCGTTCTCCCCCGCTTAATACCTCAACAGGCTTGTGCACATCATCCCCTCTAAATCCTAGTCTCGCCAAAACCGTTCGAACCACTGTCTCATCTTGAACCGCCTCTTTCAGCGCATTTTGTAAAATCGATTCATCTACCTTCAGTCCTGACAGATCCTGACGAAAATAGGCTAGCTTGACAGCCTCTGAGCGAGTAACGCCGGGATGTCCATTCACTAACATACGGAGAAATGTCGTTTTGCCGCTCCCGTTCTTTCCGATAATGGCAACCTTGTCTCCGCCCCTCACTTCCACATTCGCCTGCCTCCAAAGCACTTTATCTCCCGCCTTGCCATCTACATTTTCTACTCTCAAAATGGTACGGCTTGCTGTTTCCTTCATCGTATGCTGAGTCATGTGAATGGGCTGAATGTCCTTTACCTTCTCAACCTTTTCTAATTTCTCCATCCTTGTTTCAATGGATTTGGCTGTTTTTTGCAGTTTTTTTTGCTTATTTGCATAGTAGGGCTTTGCAATTTTAGGTCCTGAGGATTTCACCTTTTGGGAGGGCTTTGTCGCTTTGTCCGCCTTTTTCTTTTTCTTTTCCAGTGCATGCTCTAACTGTTTTTTCTTTTGTGTATAGGCTTCATACGCTTCCACCTGCTGACGATGTGCCAGCTCTTTTTGCTGTGCAAAATGTGTGTAATTGCCTTTGTAATGATGAAGCTTCCCATGATCCAGCTCCCAAATCTCCGTACATATTGCATCTAAAAAAGCACGATCATGTGAAACAACAATGAGAGCTCCTTGATAATGACGCAGCTTATCTTCCAGCCACTCAATATGCTCTGTATCCAAATGAGTGGTCGGTTCATCTGCTAATAAAAGGGCAGACGGCCGGCTTAATGCTCTTTCAATATAAGTCTGGGTCATTTCACCGCCACTCTGTCTGCCGTCTCCTTGTTTCAATTGAGGAAGCAGCGTACAGACCGCTGTGGCTACAACCGTGCCGCTGTCTGGTGTTTCCTGTCCTGCCAGCACATGCAATAAAGTCGTTTTTCCGCTGCCATTTGTCCCTACAAGACCAATGCGATCACCTTGATGGATGGCGAGCTCCTCAATATCAAATAACAAGCGATCTTTTCGAAATACCTTTAACTGATTGGCTTTTAATAACATCCAATCCTCTCCTTTCGTATCAGGAGACATGAAAAAGCCTCCCATTCTCAGAATAGGAGGCAAAATGGTGTACAAAAATAAGCGGATTGATCCAGTATGGTGTGCCGTTCCAATTTGAACGCACACATCCCACGTATCAAGCACCTCATTCTTTGATTCCCAAGCTGTACCATCCTATTCCGAAGCTAAAAAATGAAAACGCAGCAAACATGGCAAACTGATCGTTTGCTCACTGCCTTCGTTCGTTCATTTTGCTTACAGGTCATAGGATTAGTACTTCATTGCATTGGGTCACCCTTCCGTCGTTTGTTACGTATACGATAAAAGATTGGTTATTTTTTGTCAAGCTGAAATGGCATAAGTGAGTCGATTAACTGGAGTGTAAATGGATGGGACACTTCAAACAGTTCGTCCTTTTTGCATTCTTCCACTAGGCTTCCTTCATGTAAAAATAGAAGGTGGTCACATAGATACACCGCTGCTTCTACATCATGAGTAATGAGAAGCATGGTCATGTCTAGCTCTTGTTTTAATGTCATAAGCAGATCCAATATTTGTACTTGAACAGAGACATCCAGTGAACTCAAGACTTCATCTAGTATAAGAATGGCTGGGTGCGTTGATATAGCTCGTGCGATGCACACTCGCTGGAGCTGACCGCCGCTTAGCTGATGAGCATATTGATTCAGCACAGACGAGGGCAGTCTGACTTGCTCAAGTAATGACAAAACCTTCTGATCCATATTCTGATTCTGCTTTAACAAACGCATCGGTTCTGCTATGATCTCTTTCACCGTAAAGGAGGGATGAACAGAAGATAGATAATCTTGAAAGACAACACTCATTTTCCCCCGATTCACCCTCCGCCATTTGTCAGCTGTCATACCATCAATTTGTACCTCGCCTCCATCTATTTTTTCTAAACCGAGCAGGATACGTGCCAATGTACTTTTGCCACTGCCGCTCTCACCGACTAATCCGGCACATTGTCCTTTTTCGATTTGAAACGAAACATTTGATATGCGGTCTTTTGGTTTCTTTTGTTTTGAAAAAAGACCTTTCTTCTCACCGTGTTTGACTAGATCGAAAGCTGTGATCAACATGGAAACGCCTCCACTCTCTTCTGCTGCCGCAGTGCTTCAGCAGGGGCAGATAATCGAAGCCTCGTCTCAAGTAATTGCTTTGTTTGGGGATGCTCGGGTGATGTGAACAATTCCTTGGCTGACCCATGCTCAAGCATTACTCCTTGGTGCATAACCATCAATTCATCAGCGATTTCCTGAACGACGCCTAGATCATGCGTTATGACGATTAAGGTAACACCCGTTTCTTCCTTTAGACTGTGTAATTGTCTGATGACTTCACGCCGATTAAAGGCATCAAGCGATGCAGTTGGCTCGTCTGCAATGATCATGTCTGGAGAAAGCATCATCGTGATGCCAATCATCACACGCTGAAGCATTCCTCCAGACAGTTCATACGGATATTTTTTCATCAAATCATATGGATTTTTTAAATGAACACGTGTAAGCCCAGCCATAGCATGTGCTTTCCCTTCTTTCCCTCGTAAGCCCAAATGCTGCTGAAATGTTTCCACCATTTGATGACCTATCGTTTCGATAGGATTGAATGCATTCATGACATCCTGTGAGATGAAACCTATTCGTTTCCCCCGCCATTGGTGCGCTTCTTGATTTGTTAATGTTTTGCCGTCAAAAATAATCGTTCCTTCCACTTCTAGCGAAGGGGCGACAAGATCAATTAACGCTTTGGCGACAGTTGATTTTCCACTGCCACTTTCTCCAATGACGGCTAAACAGCGTTGTTGATGTAAAGAAAATGTGATATTCGTCACTATATTCTTTTGCTGCTGTGGATCATGTACGGACAGATTTTTTACGTCGATTAAAGGCAAATGGCCTCACCCCTTTCTTTCTGGTATGATGCATGGCAGGATTCGCGGCATGCTGAAGGCTGTCTCCTAAAAAGCTCAATGCCATGACCACAAACAAGATGGCAAGTCCAGGCGCAAGCATATGGGCTGGATGTGTCACCATGACATTCTTCGCCTCATTGAGCATCATGCCCCATTCTGGTGTAGGTGCACTCACACCTAATCCAAGAAAAGACAGTGCTGATATATTTAAGATCACCCAGCCCGCATCAAGTGTCGCAAAAACAGCAATTTCTCCTGAGATGCGAGGAAATAGATGTCTCCTCAATATGTAAAAGGGTTTGCCGCCAGTCACCTTTGCAAATTGAACAGAAGGTTCATTCGCATATTGAAGGACAGACGAACGAATCATTCTTGTATACCAGGCCCATTTCGCTAGGACATTGGCCAAAATAATATTGAATAGTCCAGGTCCGAGTATTCCCACAACCGCAAGAATCATCACCTCTGCTGGAAAGGACAGCATGACATCACACAGCCTCATCAAAACCCCATCCACCTTTCCTCGAAAGAAGCCTGCCATGAGTCCAAGTGCGCTGCCAATGAGCATCGTGATACACATCGTCAGCATAGCTGCAAGCATTGTTGTCCGAATGCCATATAAAAGCCTCGATAATACACATCTCCCTAGATGATCCGTTCCGAGTGGGTAAGTAAGACTGATACCGGCATATTTTTGAAGAATGTTCGTATTTGTTGGGTCATGTGGTGCTAACATTGGAGCAAACAGTCCAGCTAATGCGACAAGCGCTAACAGCCAGATTGAAAGAATCGCCATACGGTCTTTTCTTAATTGATGCCACCCTATCATTGTTGTCATACCTCCTTTCGCAATTGCGGATTCATGGTCATTTGCAGCATATCAGCGATGAGATTGCACATAACAAACAGGAACCCCATCACAAACAAATAGGCTTGAATAATAGGGAAGTCAGCATGGAAAATAGCAGTTATACACAACCGGCCAACCCCTGGCCAAGCAAAAAGGTTCTCAATAATGACAGTTCCCGCAATGAGCTTTGGAATAGACATGCCAAGTGCTGTTACCGCTAATTGCAGGGCATGCCTCATGACTTTCAGTTGAACAGTTCGTTCCTTTAAACCACGTGCTCTTGCATAAAAAACAAAGGGCTCGTGCTGAAATTTTAGAATTTGATTACGTATGAGTCTCACATAGGTCGATAAGTAGCCTAATGATAATGTGACAGCTGGAAGAAGAATCGATTTGAACCCTTCCATTCCACTCGTATTAACCCAATTGAATTTGACAGAAAAAAGCCAAATCAACAAAATCCCCAGCCAAAAACTAGGCATTGAAGCGGCGATAAACACAAAGGCTCTCAATAAACGGTCCACCCAAGTGTGAGCAGCATATGCACAGATCACCCCGAACAATAAACTGAGCACTATGATAAAAAAGAGCGCTGCTCCTGCAAGCTGCAATGTCGCAGGCAGCGCCTCCATGATAAGATCAAAAACGGGCTCCTGAGTGACATAGCTCCTGCCAAAATCACCTGTTAATCCATTTTTAAGCCATGTGGCATAGCGGATGAAAAATGGCTGGTCTAAGCCTAACTCCTGCCGCATCGATTCAATCATTTCTTCTGTTGGAGTGACTTGATTCACCCGCAAAGCGACCTCTGCTGGATCACTTGCCCGCATCGTCAGCAGTACAAAAGCAAAGAAGGTGATAAAGATCATAAGCGGAAAAAGCATCAGTATTCGTTTTAAGAGATAGCGAGTCATGTCTCTGCCTCCGTTTTATGACGCAAAATACATACGGTCAAATGGGATTTCATACTGAGACACATGAAAACCTACGCCTTTCAGGCGCTTATTATAAACAGCCTTTGTCACAGAATAAGAGATTGGGAGGTAAACATTTTCATCATGGATATACGTCAATATTTCTTGATACATTTGTTTCCGCTTTTGCTCATCTGGTTCTACTAATACTTCCGTAATCGTCTCGTCCAGCCACTTTTTCTTTTTCAGTCCTAATTGAGCTTGATAATCAGCATGGGATGCTACACGGAATGAAGAGACATAAGTTTGTGGATCATAAGGAAGCCCCCAAGACAGCGAGTACATCAGATCGAACTTTCCTGTTTTTTGGCGATCTAAGAATGCCTGTTTTTCTTCTCCTCTAATATCCAGCTTGATCCCCACCTGCTTGAAATCTTGTTGAATCGATTCACTGATCGTTCTTTCCCCTGCATTATCGGAATTATAGTAAATAGCCACACTCAGCAGTTTGCCATTTTGATAGCGATACCCGTCTTCTTTCATCCTCCAGCCTGCCTCATCCAATATTTCCTCTGCTTTCTTCTTTTGATAAGTTTTCTTTTTCAGTGGAATATCTGCGTATGGGACAGAAGGAGCAAGCAATGTGTGTGCCACCTTTTCCGTTCCATTTAAAATGCCTTCAGTGATCATGTCCTTTTGAATGGCGTATTGAAAAGCTTCTCTTATTTTCGGATCTTTTGTGATTGGCTGGTTTGAATTAATCACAATCGATCTTGAACCAACAGGAGGGCTCACGGTGACACCATATTGCCCTGCTTCTTTTAAAGCCTGGAATGAGTCTCCATCAATCATGTCACCATCTGCTCCAAATAAAAGATCAATCTCTCCTTTTTGAAGCGCAAGTAAGATGGTTTGGTGATCCGGCATGACTTTCCATTTCACAGTTGAAATTTTCGGCTTTTGCCCCCAATAGTGATCATTCATTTCAAAAACGGCATATTGATTTTTCTTATGTTCCTTTAGCACATAAGGACCTGTACCTGCATAGCTTTTAACTCCTTTTGCAGTCGTTCCATCAATGAAGCTTTTTGGAGAAATAAAACGGAAGGGGCGTGTTAAGCCCAGCTCTTCTAACGTAGGATAATAAGGCTCTTTCAACGTGAGAACAAATGTATCGTCATCTAGCGCCTTTGTGGATTTGATTTCAGATACGAGATTAAGCCAAGCGTTCTTTTCAATATTTTTGACGACAGCATCAATATTCAATTTCACTGCCTTTGCATTAAAAGGCTCACCATCTGAAAAAGTCACACCTTTTCGAAGATGAAAGGTATAGGTCCTTCCATCCTTTGATATGTCCCAGCTTTTCGCTAAGGCAGGCTGAACGCCCTTCTCTGTATTGACGACAAGCGATTCAAACACCATATTTTGAGCAGCCATCTCTCCACCGTATAGATGAGGATTGATGTCCCTGATATCTTTTGTACTTGCATACACGAGCTCATCTTCTTCTCTATCATTGCTGGAGGATGCTTTGTTTTCAGAGCATGAGGCCAATAAAAAACAAGCCATCACTGAAAACAGCATCAAGGTGTATGTCACGTAGGGATGCCTTTTCTCATATTTCTTCTTTATGTAAACAGGTTGATCACTCATATGTACTTCCCCCAATTCAACATTATCGTAATCATTACGATTATTAATCGAAATGATTACGAATTGAATATTAGCATACAGAAATGGGAAATACAACGTCTTTTCATAAAAAAAACAGACTCATGATTGAGTCTGTTTCGCTTGTATAAATTGGTCGATCACCTTTAATGCTTTTTCTGTTCCACCTGCTGCTTGGAAGCTTTCTTCAATTTTCTCAATCCCCGCACGGTACGTGTCACTGCCTAAAACCTTCTCAACAGTTTCTCTTAGCTGCTTTGGTGTCAGCTGATCTTTATCAAGTGTACAGGCAGCAGATAATTCGGTCAGTCTTTGTGCCACCATCGGCTGATCTTTATCGACTGGAATGACGACCATCGGAACGTGGTAATGAATCCCTTCATTGACACTATTCATCCCGCCGTGCGTTACAAATACATCTGTCAGTTCGAGCACTTCAAGCTGCGGCACATAAGGCTCAATCAGAAAATGAGCAGGCGCCTCTTTTAAGAGAGAACGATTTACTTTTTCACCTGTTGCGATAATCACTTTTCCGTCAAAGTCTTCGAAAGCATCTATACACATATTAAAAAATGCTTCTGTATCCCCAAGAACGGTGCCCATGGAAATAAAAACGACTTTTTCTTGCTCAAGTGCTTCCAGCGGGAAATCATGCTGGTCGGCTCTTTTTAGAAAGCTCGGTCCAATGAAAACAAACGAATCGTTTAATGAATCAACAGAAGGCTGGAAATATTCACTTGTATAGACGATATTGAGTTCTCCACGGTTTTTCATAAATTGCATCAAACGCGTTGGCTGAACGCCAAAACGCTCTTGTATTTTTTCTAACAGATGATCGGCTTTCTCATCCTTTCTGTATAGCGGTGTATCAAAATGCGCCTCTTGCAGCACAAAAGATGGGTTGGACCCGATGCTCGGAATGTGCAAATAATCTCGCACAAGCTCCCCTGCCCCAAACATATCAAAGTAAACCAAATCAAATGAATGCTTCTCGGAAAGTGTTTCCACCACCTCTAAAATATCATAGGATGTTTGCAGCATGGCATGAAAGAACGGCTGCATAGAATCTAAATTTCCTTCTTCCACATGTAATGTCCGAATATAGTCTGGATGTATATGTACGTGAGCGCCTAAGCGTTTGATCCGTTCCTCATAATGTACAGTTGTGACCGCATGCACTTCATCGCCTCGATCCGCCCATGCTTTGATCATTCCTAACATAGGGTTCACATGTCCTTCAGCTGGAAACGTAATCAATAAAATCTTCGCCACAAGAAATTCCTCCTCATTGTCAATTCCCTTCCATGTTAATCATATACAGCGAACTGGCTCAACAAATACGCCTGAAAAGGGAAGAAATGAGTCTTACGTCCAGTATTTCATGGAGGGACATGAACATAACGCCTTCTCACGAGCAAACATCCAATATTTTTGTATAATTAGTCATAATATTATTTTCAGCTTCATATTGGAGGGATATTTTATGAAAGTCTTGGAGAAATACAGTTATTTAATTATCATTCTTTGTCTAGCGGCAATGATCGTGACAAACTTCACTGTGAATGACAATACAATAAAAAATACTGTATCCGTGATTGGATTTATCATTGTTCTCCTTACAATTATACCTGCGGCTATTTACAGGAAAGGCCAGAAAGGCAGATAACTCCTTTATAGCAATAACCCCCACTCTTATGTTAAGAATGGGGGTTATTTTATTATATTCGGATAGATGTTGCTGGCTTGCAACCAGATCATTTTTTCACTTCCCTCACCCTAGTGAACGATAAACCCGAATGAACACAAAAAACCCCTCTCCATATGAAGAGGGGTTCATGACAGACCTTTAACATCGTAAGCAAGGTCAGATACGCGCTCGGAGGGATTCGAACCCCCGGCAGACGTGGTACCGGAAACCACCGCTCTATCCAACTGAGCTACGAGCGCACGATATGTTTTTTGAACGTCAGCAAATCAAATTATAAGGGAAATGCTGCAAGAAAGCAATGATTAATCATTCGTCATGATGATGTATTTTCTTACTTTGTATTCATACACTAATATGATGGTTTGAAGTGGAATGATTTTGGGGAAAATGGATAGGGGTATTTGAATTTAGGTCAGCGTTTTGTTTGACCTTTATTGACCAAAAATGTATCATTGAATTACATACTTACCTAAAAGGTGAAGGAGGAACATTATGAATTTAATACCTACAGTCATTGAGCAAACAAATCGTGGGGAAAGAGCTTACGACATTTATTCTCGTCTTTTAAAAGACCGTATTATCATGCTTGGTTCTGCGATCGATGACAATGTTGCCAACTCCATCGTGTCACAGTTGCTTTTCTTAGAAGCTGAAGATCCAGAAAAAGATATTTCTATCTACATTAACAGCCCTGGCGGTTCAATCACAGCTGGTATGGCCATTTACGATACGATGCAATTTATTAAACCAAAGGTATCAACTATTTGCATTGGTATGGCTGCATCTATGGGTGCGTTCCTGCTTGCTGCTGGAGAAAAAGGTAAGCGTTATGCTCTTCCAAACAGTGAAGTCATGATTCACCAACCACTCGGTGGTGCCCAAGGTCAAGCAACAGAAATTGAAATTGCGGCAAAACGAATCCTTTCTTTACGCGATAAACTGAACCAAGTACTTGCTGAACGTACTGGTCAGCCAATTGAAGTCATTGAGCGCGATACAGATCGTGACAACTTCAAAACAGCGGAAGAAGCACTTCAATACGGACTCATTGACAAAGTCTTGACCCGTAATACAGAAGACCAAAAATAATGATCACAACACAAACCGTCTGTTCCTTGAACAGACGGTTTTTTGTCATTGACATATACTTTAAGACAGCTCCGTCCATTTCTGCTGAAGAGACGGTGTTTGATAAGAAGTCATCTGCGTGATTAATTCCTCCGGTTCACTCGAAGCATGTAACAATTGAAGGTGTGATTCATTCGAAAAACCTTCTTGTATACTAAATTTCACCATGTCTATGAGCGGGTTGAAGTAATCATTTACTTGATACAATCCAATCGGCTTTTGATGGATGCCGATTTGTGCCCAGCACAGCACCTCAAATAATTCTTCATATGTACCAAAGCCGCCTGGCATCGCAATAAACCCATCGGCCAGCTCGCTCATTTTTGCTTTTCGTTCATGCATGCCTGTTACCTCAATTAGCTCTGTCAGCTCTTGATGCACGACTTCTCCTCTAAAAAGTCCCTTAGGCATGACCCCGATCACTTGCCCGCCATGTCTCATGACCTCATCGGCAATTGCGCCCATTAACCCAATACGCGATCCGCCGTAAACAAGACGAATGCCCTGCTTCGCCATATAAGCACCCAGCTCTACAGCCTTTTGTTTATAGACATCATTTACACCTGGATTCGAACCAGCAAACACACAAATCGTTTTCATCAAAACAGCCCCATCTCTCTCTATGATTTCTTCACCCACTCATTCTACTATAATGATTTGTAAAGAAACAGCCGTTTCTTCTATATATAGTGTAAAATCAAAAGAGTGAACACCATATAAGGAGCTGTATAGAGAGAATGCAAACAACTGAGATGGAGAAGTGGATCAAAAATTTTTATCAAACGAGAAATTGGACAGAATATGGACCGTTTATCCGGTTAGGCTTCTTAATGGAAGAAACGGGAGAACTCGCTCGAGCTGTTAGAGCAATAGAAATCGGACGAGACCGGCCTGATGAGCAGAGACAGGAATCATCTGAGCTGAAGAAAGAACTCATTGAAGAAATGGGAGATGTTTTAGCAAATCTCCTCATTTTAGCGGATCAATATGATGTCACAGTAGAAGAGGTCTTCAGCGCTCATCAACAAAAACTCACAAAGCGTTTTTCTGGAGAAAAAGAGCCAGTAAAAAACACGTGACCAAGCTGTCACGTGTTTTTTACGCCTTAAAGATGCTGTGGTGAAATGTCATCCGTTCGTTCAAAGAAATGCTGTTTTCCGATATGATGGAATAGTCCCGTTCGATGCAAAAGCTCCTTAGGCTGTGATTGAAGTCCAACGATCATCAGCTTTCCATTATGATGCTTTAACCGATTGGAGATATTCATGAGAACCGCTTCTGCCGATGTGTCCATGTAATTGACTTTATTCATAAGCAGAATGAGCGTTTTCGGTTTTGTTTGAACATGATCCAATATCGAATTTTCTAATGAATCTGTTGTGCCGAAAAAGAGCGGCCCTTCAATGGAATACATACTGATCCCTTTCTCCTCTGTCTGTTTTTCTAAAGCAGCTGCTGTTTCCATTTGAGGAACGGCGACATTTGTATGGATATTGGTCGTCTGGCTCATTTTTTTGATAAAGGCGATAAACGCTAAAATGAGACCAGCAGTGACGCCAATAATCAAATCACCGATCACTGTGAGCAGGAAAGTCACGACCAGTACAAGCGAATCAGCATTTTTCACTTTCAAAATATTGATAAACTCTTTTCTCTCACTCATATTCCAAGCAACAAACATTAAAATCGGTGCCATAGCAGCAAGTGGAATCATCGACGCATACGGCGCAAATACCATTAAGATCAGCAAGACGACAACGCCATGCACCACACCAGAAATCGGACTTGCCCCGCCATTTTTTATGTTCGTGGCCGTTCGGGCAATAGCTCCCGTCGCTGGAATTCCTCCGAAAAGCGGTGCCGCCATATTGGCAATTCCTTGCCCCACAAGCTCTTTATTGCTGTCATGCTTAGAGCCTTTCATATTATCAGCGACCATTGCGGACAAAATCGATTCCACGCCGCCTAAAAGCGCAATGACAATTGCTGGAGGCAGGAGGTATATCATTTTTTCAATCGTCAATTCAGGAAAAGCGAAGGTTGGCAGCTGACGAGGGATTTCACCATATGCAGAGCCAATCGTTTCAACTTGTCCTTGAAAAAAGAGAACGGCTAGAAACGTAGAAGCCAATAAACCTAATAGAGCACCAGGTATTTTGGGAATGTATTTTTGTGCCGCCAAAATCACGATGAGCCCGATGACGGCTGTGATAATGGCGAGACTGTTTGTGGTACCAAGATGGACCACGATTTCTCTCATATTGAGGAAAAAGCTTTCATGTTTTTCAACACCCTTTAATCCGAGGAAGTTGGCAATCTGTCCTGAAAAAATAATGACAGCAATGCCAGCAGTAAAACCGATGATAACCGGACGAGGAATAAATTTCATGAGCTTTCCTAGTTTGAATATTCCGAATAATACAAGCATACAGCCTGCCATAAAACCGGCAATGAGCAAGTTTTCAATACCGTACTGGCTGACGATCCCGAATAAAATTGGAACAAACGCCCCGGTCGGCCCGCCGATCTGATACTTTGAACCACCAAACAATGAAATCAAAATGCCGGCAACGATGACTGTGTATAATCCATATTCTGGTCCGACACCAGATGCAATGGCAAATGCCATGCCTAAAGGAATTGCCACAACGCCCACGACAAGCCCAGCGATTAAATCGCGTCTAAACTTTGATGAATTGTACCCTTCAAATCTTCCATAAAAACGCATGGTATGTGTTGGCCTCCTTCAAGTATGTGTAGATGATTTAGGTATACTGTGGGTCAATTTGTTTGTCTTTCACTACGACATCCAGCTTTCCTGTCGCTGGGTGAATCACCAGTCCATGAACTGCCACATCACTTGGCATCAGTGGATGCTCTTTCACTAATTTCACACTTTGGGCCACGCTTTCTTCAACTGAATCAAAGCCTGTCAGCCAGCCCTTTAAATCAACTCCTGAGTTTTTCACAATGCTTAAGCATTTCTCTTCGATTCCGCGTGCTTTCGCCTTTTCAAGTAAAGGGTCCGCCGCAAGACCTGCCATTCCGCATTCATGATGCCCTACAATGCATACTTCCTCTGCCTTTAGTTCATAGATAGCTAGCAGGATACTCCGCATCACACTGCCGAACGGATGTGTCACGATGGCGCCTGCATTCTTAATGATTTTTGCATCCCCATTGCGCAGACCCATAGATTGCGGCAATAATTCCAAAAGACGGGTATCCATGCACGTTAAAATAACCAGTTTTTTCTCAGGAAATTTACCCGCTTTGTAAGGCTCATAATGTCTCTCATTCACAAACTCTGAATTGTGCTGAAGAATCTGTTCTAATTTTGACTCCATTTTGCCATCTCCCATCTTTTTTTAAGTAACGTAAGCTCGTGTCTGTCCTCCTTTTCTTTCTTGTGTTCTCAAGAATAGAGAAGAAAAATGATAGAAAAAAAAGAAAAAAATGAGAAAACGATGAGAAGAAATATCATCATTTTCTCTATTTTACGCTGCATCCCAACGGCTTCGCGGGTTTGTTTTCAATCTATTGTTCTCATCACACCAAAAGACAATAAAATGGTTTAGTAGAAAATGATCATCCCGTTTAATACATTTCAAATATAATAAATTTTCTATCAAAAAGTCTCGATCTATTTTCCAGTTTGTCAGATAATCTCTCGTAAATTTTTGCAATTTCACATGTCTCATCTACTATCAGCTTATTTTTATATAGATAAAAAATGCATCAGATGGCATAAGAATCTACTTTTTCACTAAGAAAACGTCTTTCTTTACCGTTATTTCAGTATATTAAATATTGAGCTGCTAACATTCAAACGTGTTCTGCCGAAATCGTTGCTTTATAATAAAAGGAGTAAGATGACCAAGTGAAAGGAGCGAATTGACTGTGACACCACACATTTTTGTCGCCAAACCCTTGCCTGCCTCTTTTGAGGAAATGCTAAAGGAACATTGTACATACGAGGTTTGGCAATCCAAAGACCCTATTCCAAGAGACATGTTGTTTGAGAAGCTGCAGCACGCTGATGGTCTTTTAACGTCTGGAACAAAAATCGATCAAGAGCTGTTAGATCACGCACCAAAACTCAAGGTGGTGAGCAATAACTCTGTCGGCTATGACAATTTTGATATAGAAGCGATGAGGCAAAGAGGCGTGATTGGTACGCATACTCCTTATACGCTCGATCATACCGTGGCTGACCTTGCCTTTTCGCTCATTCTCTCCTCTGCACGAAGAATCGCCGAGCTTGACCGTTTTATCCGTGAAGGAAAATGGACGAAATTCGTACAGGAAGAAGAGATCTTTGGCATCGACGTCCATCACCAAACGCTCGGTATTATTGGCATGGGACGTATCGGAGAACAAGTGGCCAAACGGGCAGCACATGGTTTTGATATGAACGTTCTTTATCATAACCGAAGCCGGAATGAAAAGGCTGAATCGGCGTATGGCGCTGTCTATTGTGCACTTGATGATCTTTTAAAACAAGCTGATATCATCGTGTTGATTACACCGCTGACCGAGGAAACATATCATATGATTGGGGAACGAGAATTGAAGTTAATGAAGCAAACGGCTTTATTTGTAAACATTTCCCGCGGGAAAACAGTGGATGAAAAAAGCCTCATTCAAGCACTTCAGGAGGGATGGATCAAAGGTGCTGGTCTTGATGTGTATGAGCAGGAACCGCTTCAAGAGGATCATCCTTTCAAAGAGATGAACAATGTCACCCTAGCTCCTCACATCGGTTCCGCTACTGAAACAACAAGGGATCTCATGCTGAAACGAGCCATTCATAATGTGATTCATGGAATAGATGGGAAGGCGCCTGTTGATGTTGTGAAGGAGCTTGCTTCATCTTGAACTGAAAAGACGCAGAAACTGCGTCTTTTTATTTATTTCTTCAGTAGACATCAGGAGAAAAGACTCATTTTAGCAAAGATCCTGATTCTTTACATTTCCTTCATGTTCGGGTGCTATAATATGAGCTAGACAAGCATCAAGTGGACGGCATCCGATTTCCTTAATAGGAGGATGAAGATGAAAAGATTGAGTTCGGTTTTTACTATGTTCGCTCTGATCGCTGCTATTCTGTTTTCTGGATTTGTCCCGCAGCAAGCTCATGCAGAAACACCTCTTACACCAACAGCCACAACTGAAACTGCTTCTATTCAGCTCACGCCAGATGTGCGCACCCTTGCCGTCATTAATACGTTTGATGGTGTAGCAGATTATTTAATTCGCTACAAACGACTGCCTGATAACTACATTACGAAATCACAAGCAAGTGCTCTCGGATGGGTGGCATCTAAGGGAAATCTAGCAGAGGTGGCGCCAGGTAAAAGCATTGGTGGAGATATTTTCTCAAACCGGGAGGGACGTCTTCCTTCAGCAAGCGGCCGAACATGGCGTGAGGCAGACATCAACTACGTTTCAGGCTTCCGCAATGCAGACCGTCTTGTGTATTCAAGCGACTGGCTCATTTACAAAACAACAGACCATTATGCGACTTTCACACGTATTCGATAATCAATAAAAAAGACAGCCCTATTTGATCTGGGGCTGTCTTTTCTTATGGTGGTTTACGGTATAAGCTTTTTTACGTAATCCTCAAAAGGAAGCGGCAGCGGCTTTTTCGACACTTCTTCGTGTTCATGTGTGGTGACATGATCCTCAGTAACGATCACACGTCCTGTTGGCGTGAGCTTTGACGCAAGCGGTCTTTTGTTAAATGGAGAGGATTCATTTTCATAAATCTCGTGTCTCATTTGGGCTAATACAGACTCGTCCACCTCGTTCAATGTGAAAGCATAGCCTGTTTCAGCGCCATCTCCCTTATCTAATTGGAACAGATGTGTCCCTTTTTCGGTTTCCTCAGCTTTGACGCGAAACCTCATTGACGCTCCTTCCACCCAATCTCCTGTAAAAGGCACAGGCTGAAGAGGTAAATTCACACCAAATCCCGCATCAATGAGGAAGCGTTCGTTGTGATGCTTCAACATGATGGCTACGTGCGTGCCATCAATTGCCCACGTATCCGCTTCTTTGTTATACACTGTGCCTTGAAGAAGCTGTACAGAGAGCCCTGCCTCTTTTAACACATAGTATAAGAGAGGATTGAGATCGTAACAAAGACCTCCTCTGTTTTCTTCAAGAAGATGCTGCTTCAATCCTTCTTGATTCAAAGCGTAGGATTGTTTGTTCAAAACAGATCTATTTTCGAATGGAAAGGTATAGGCCATTTTTTTTAATAATACAGGCAAGTCTTTAAAGGTGATGGACTGGCCTTCATATCCGACCTTCTGTAAAAAAGCTGATTGAATCATGACATTCCCTCCTAAAAAAACTGAGCCTTTGAAGAGACTCAGTTTTCTTGATTGATAAAATCTGTTAACGCCTCAATGGCTTCTTGTTCATCTGCACCATCTGCAATCAGTGTGACAGTAACCCCAGAGCTGATCGCAAGACTCATGAGACCCATAATGCTTTTCGCATTGACTTTTTTCCCATCTTTCTCTAGAAAAATATCAGCACCAAAGCGATTGGCTTCTTGTACGAACAAAGCAGCTGGACGTGCCTGCAAGCCTGTTTTCAGCTGGATGGTGACCGTTTTTTCCACCATATGATCTGCCTCCCTTTTTCATTCTCCTATTTGAGTGTAACAGCTTGTCCGTTTCGTAATTGTTCTGCGATTTGATCTAGCTTTCTTAAACGGTGGTTAATCCCTGACTTGCTGATCTTGCCGCTTTCCACCATTTCTCCAAGTTCCTTCAGCGTGACCTCTTGATAGTCGACTCGCAGTTTGGCAATTTCACGAAGCTTTTCCGGCAGGGCATCAAGCCCAATTTTTTCATCAATGAATTGAATGTTCTCGACCTGACGCAGTGATGCACCTATCGTTTTATTCAAGTTTGCTGTTTCACAATTGACGAGCCGGTTGACGGAGTTCCGCATATCTCGGACGATCCGCACATCTTCAAAGCGAAGCAGTGAGTTATGAGCACCCACAACGCTTAAGAATTCCGTGATTTTTTCTGCTTCCTTCATGTACGTAATGTACCCTTTTTTGCGCTCAAGTGTTTTACTATTGAGATGAAATTGATTCATCAGCTCACAAAGGGCATCATTATGTTCTTTATATAGTGAAAAAATCTCAAGGTGATAGGAGGACGTTTCTGGGTTATTCACAGAACCGCCTGCTAAAAAAGCACCTCTCATATAGGAGCGCTTGCAGCATCTTTTCTTCACAAGTTCTTCTGAAATATTGCGCTCAAATACAAATTGCTCACCTAATATTTTTAAATCCTCTAAAATGGTTTTCGCTCGTTCTACCAGTCTGACAATATACACGTTATTCTTTTTCAATCTCATTTTTTTACGGACGAGCAGTTCGACTGTCACATCGTATTTCTTTTTGAGCAGCGTATAAATCCGTCTTGCAATGGCTGCGTTCTCTGTCTGTATATCTAAAATCAATTTTCGATTAGAGAAAGATAATGAACCGTTCATACGGATGAGGGCAGAAAGCTCTGCTTTTGTGCAGCAGTCCTTCACGTCCAGATTAGTCAGCTCTTTTTTTGTTTCGGATGCAAATGACATCCTTGCCACCCCCATTCCTATTTTTTCTGTTGCAGCAGATCGACAAGCAGCGAGGCTACTTTCAGCGTGTCATGACGAATGACATGCTGGTCATATGTAATGATTTCTCCAGGAATCACTTCTAGTCCCATTGCTTTTAGTGCATCTGTGTCGAATTGGACAGGCTGTGCCTGTTCTTCTGCATATTTTGCTTTGATTTCTTCTGGAATTTCTTTATTGTTCACAAAAATCGTATCGATAAATGGACGATCCATATGATCATTTAATGCCTGCACATGATCAGCTGCACTGTAGGAAAGCGTTTCCCCCGGCTGCGTCATGACATTGCATATATACACTTTTTTCGCCTTAGAGCGAATCACTTCTTCTCCAATATGCGGGACAAGCAAGTTTGGCAAAATACTCGTATACAGGCTGCCAGGCCCAATGACGATTAAATCCGCCTCACGAATGACTTGAATGGATTCTGGCAGCGGTTCAATCGTATCGGGTGTGAGGAACACTCGTTTAATTCGCTTACCATAGGTAGGAATTTTCGATTCTCCTGTCACCATTTGCCCATTTTCTAATTCCGCATGAAGAACAACACTTGAGTTCGCTGCTGGCAATACTTTTCCTCTCACATTTAAAACCTTGCTCATTTCAGTGACGGCATGAAAAAAATCACCGGTTATATTTGTCATGGCCGCAAGAATGAGGTTGCCGAGTGAGTGGCCTGTTAAGTCATTCCCTTTGTTAAAACGGTGCTGAAATAAATCTTCTACAAGCGGTTCAACATCAGAGAGAGCCGCAAGGACATTTCGAATATCACCTGGAGGGGGAATATTCAAATCATGCCGCAGTCTGCCTGAGCTGCCTCCGTCGTCAGCAACCGTTACTATAGCGGTAATGTCCACCGGCTTCGTTTTAAGCCCTCTGAGCAAAACAGATAAGCCAGTGCCGCCGCCAAGAATGACCACCTTTGGTAGTGTCGTCATCTATTTTCTGCTTCTCTTTTCAATGTCCCGGTGAGTGACATGTGTATAGTAATCGTTTTTAAAATACTCCGATAAATAGTTGGCCAGTGTCACAGATCGATGCTGTCCGCCTGTACAGCCGATGGCAATCACAAGCTGGCTTTTTCCTTCTCGTTTATAGGACGGAAGCATAAAGCTGAGGAGATCGATTAATTTCTCTGTGAATTTTTGTGTTTCAGTCCATTTCATCACATAGGAGCGCACTTCTTCATCGTTTCCAGTCTGTGGACGCATGCTCTCAATATAGTAAGGATTCGGCAGGAATCTCACGTCAAAGACAAGATCAGCATCAATCGGCAGACCGTATTTAAAGCCAAAGGACATCACGTTTACTGTAAACACCTGCCCTTGATTCGTGGCAAAGTGCGTGACAATTTTTTCTCGCAGCTGTTTTGGTTTTAAATCCGATGTATCAAAAATCATTTGAGACCGGCCTTTTAACTCCTCTAACAGCTCGCGCTCCATTGCAATTCCTTCAAGCGGCAAACCTGTTGTCGCAAGGGGATGCGAACGTCTCGTTTCTTTGTATCTTGAGACAAGTACCTTATCATTTGCATCTAAAAATAGAATCCTTGGCGTGATCCAGTCAAGATCACTCATTTCATCTAACGCGGCAATTAAGCTGTCAAAAAATTCGCGTCCGCGTAAATCCATCACAAGAGCGACCTTGCTCATCTTGGAATTCGATTCCTTCATGAGCTCTAGGAACTTCGGTAAAAGTGATGGCGGCAGGTTATCAACACAAAAGTAGCCTAAATCTTCAAAGCTTTGAATGGCGACGGTTTTCCCCGCACCTGACATTCCTGTAATAATCACAAGCTGAATATCTTCTTGTTTGTGTGTATTCATGCCTGCTTCCTCTCCTTCTTTATGAAAACGGTTCATGTATTATTCTCCCTGAGGATCTAACCGATAAGCAATCAGCTCAAAATCGGGTGTATACGTAAAAGTGCCGTGCAGAAGTCCTTTTCCTTTAAGCATGAAATCAAGAATATGGGAATCTCCTGGGGCCATCGGCAAATGAGGCACATCCTTTACGTCATGCCACTTTAAAATACCTTCCTCTGACTCTGTTACGTTTTTTCCGGTAAATGAATCTGCCATAAAGGTGAACATCATCCACTCTTGAACGATTTGATCGCCTTCTTTTATGATAAAGGTAAAAACACCTTTCAGCTGCGGATTTAAAATATAAATACCTGTTTCTTCTCTATATTCTCGAACGACTGAATCCTTGACCGATTCTCCGCTTTCCATTTTGCCGCCCGGTGCTACCCACCAGCCCCGTCTTGGCTTTTGCAGCAAGAGAACTTGATCTTCGTGATGCAGCACACAATTCGTTACTCGTTGCATCAGCTGTCACCTACTCTTTTATGTCTTTAACTTATTATACAGGTTCAACCTGACTCCCACAATGAACATGCCCGTTCTTCCCCGAAAACAGACCGGTTTTCGTTTGAATCGTGTAACGGGCAATTTCTCTACTCTTTATTTTACAGCATCTAACGGTTCTCCATGCGTCATTTGTGAACATCTCGTGAATTTCTGATTTTAGGCAAAAAAAAGGACACGGATTCATTCACATCCGTGCCAAACATGTATTCCTTATAAAAGGGGGTCAATTACTAGTTTCATCATAACGGAAAATTATTTCACCCGTGTTACATTCCAGTTAAAAGCCCATGACGCTATATTAAGGATTTACGACAGCCTTTTATTTCGTTGCTTTGAGTTTTTCAGCAAGCTCTTCTACATAATGCTGTGCGCTTTGTGCTGCAATACTTCCGTCACCTGTTGCTGTCACAATTTGACGAAGTGTTTTTTCTCGAATGTCACCAGCGGCAAAAATACCTTCCACTCTTGTTTCCATTCTTTCGTTTGTCTCGATGTAGCCTTCTTTATTTGTAATGCCGAGATTTTCAAATGGTTTAGACAGTGGCAGCATGCCGATATAGATAAAGGCACCGTCTGTTTTAAAGTCTTCTTCTTCACCAGTCACCGTATCAACCAATGTCACACTGCCGACTTTCCCGTTTTCTTCATTGATCTGTTTGACGGTTTTGTTCCACTTGAAGTCAATTTTTTCATTATCAAAGGCACGTGCTTGTAAAATGCTTTGTGCACGAAGTTTATCGCGTCTATGGATAATCGTTACTTTAGAAGCGAAGCGTGTGAGATACACACCCTCTTCTACCGCAGAATCACCGCCGCCGATGACGACAAGCTCTTTGTTTTTAAAGAAAGCCCCGTCACATACTGCACAATATGATACGCCGCGGCCGCCAAGTTCTTTTTCACCTGGTGCACCGATTTTTTTGTATTCAGCCCCTGCCGCGATAATGACAGAGCGTCCTTTATATTCTTTTGAGCCGGCTTTAACGATTTTATATTCTTCACCGTTCACGATTTCTTTAATATCGCCATATGCATACTCTGCACCGAATTTCTTCGCATGCTCAAACATTTTATTTGAAAGTTCCGGCCCTAAAATACTTTCAAAGCCAGGATAGTTCTCGACATCTTCCGTATTCGCCATTTGTCCGCCTGGAATTCCTCTTTCAATCATTAATGTTGAAAGATTTCCCCGTGATGTATAAACAGCGGCTGTCATTCCGGCAGGACCCGCTCCAATGATGATCGTATCGTAGATTTTTTCTTCTGACACAACTGTCACTCCCTCTTCAATTGCTGCTCGCATTTCTTATTAGAATGCCCTTGGGTGATGCTTCCATTCATGACAGATAGCATCATTTCCACTCTTAGCTTTTATTCCTTACCCATATCCTATTAAATCTGCGGGGAATAAGCGAATCATTTGCTCATATCTTCAAAAAAAGAAAAAGCTTCCTTAAACTGCTGTTTAAGGAAGCCTGTTTACGGTTATATAAAAAGTAATGATTTATTCAACGACTCTTCTTACAACGCCATTGAAAGCTTTTTTCCAGTATACGTTGTTCATTGAGTCAACTGAAACACCGCGAGAGCTGTTATCGTTCAAGAATGAACCGTTTCCTAAGTAAATACCAACGTGTCCATTTACTTTATACGTATCAAAGAACACAAGGTCTCCGCGTTTCATGTCAGATGCACTTACAGCTCTTCCTTTACCTACAAGCGTATCTGTTGTTGTACCGCCAACTGGTCCAAGGTTGATGCCTGCTGATGCAAATGCCCAGCGAACGAATGAAGAACAGTCAAAACGACGTGCGTCAATATCGGCTTGTGATCTGCCGCCGCCCCATTTATATGGAGATTGTCCAACAATCGTAGAACCTGTGCTGATTGCACCTTCAATTCCGCCTACGTTACTGCTGACAGGTGATCCACCGCCAGAAGATGGCTTCTTGCTTGGTGCACTGCTGTTGCTGTTATTGTTGTCATTAGAAGGTGATCCACTATTACTTGAAGACGGGCTGCTATCGTTATTTGAGCTGTTGTCTTCCGCTTGGACACTAGCTTGACGCTGCTGCTGTTGTCTTTGCGCTTTTTCTTCTTTTGCTTTTTGAGCTGCTTCTCTTGCTTCTTTTTCAGCTTGTTTTTGTGCAGCGATTGTTGCGTCTTTTTCAGATGCAATGCTGTTAGCCTCACTGTTTAACTCGCTGATTTCAGAAAAAGCACTTCCTTTTTGCTTTTTCACTTGCTTGAATAGCTTGTCTTTTTCATCAAGCTGTTTATTCAAGTCTGATTGAAGCGTTTCAAGCTTTGCAAGTGTGTTTTGCACATTTTCAAGCTTTGTGTTTAATTCGTTTTCAGACTTTTGAAGTTCTGCTTTGTCTTTTTCCTGCTCTTTAATGATTTCACTGTCTGCGTTGATCAGTGTAGATACTGCACCTGCACGGCTGATGAAATCGCTAAAGCTTTTTGCTCCTAGTAATACATCTATGTATTTCGTAGAACCGCCGCTCTCTTGAAGGGCACGTACACGCTTTTTCAAGAACTCGTTTCTTTCTTCAATACGTTTTTCTGTATCAGCAATTTCTTTTTTCAGTGCTTTGATTTCTTTTTTTGTTTTTTCATTTTCTTTTTGTTTTTCTTCGATTTGATCACTTGTTTTTAAAGCTTTCTCATCAATATCTTTAAGCTTTTGAGCAAGTGCCTCTTGTTTTGCTTCAAGCTTTGAAAGCTCTTCTTTTTTCTTTTGAAGATTCTTGTTTACCTCAGATTGCTTGCTGTCTAGTTCTTGTTTCTTTTGTTCAAAGTTCTGTGCGTTTGCTTCATGCGTAAATGGAATAAATAAACCGCTCGCTCCGATCACCGAAGCTAAACCGAAAGTAATAAACTTTTTCACGAATAGTTCCTCCTTTGACAATTTCCCAAGCGACATTAGAAAGCAGCAAATTCTCTGCGATCAATCTGTGCTCTCTATGTCTTTCTTCCTGATTGTTCAGTCAGTTGTTGACCAGATTGTTTCTATCACTAGGTGTTTCATTATGTATAGTAAAATATTTAAATATCTATCTTTATTTTAATCCACGAGTTTCATTATACATGAGACATCGACAAAATGAGCTAATATTTTTATTACATTTATGTTTCAAAAACATGTCGTGATTGTCATACTTCGCCAATTCCTTGCAAATCCCACCTTTTTATCCAAGAAAAAAGCATGACCTTTTCGGCCATGCTCGGATGTTCTGAATCTATTTACCTATTTAATCGATTAACGTACAGATCTCGCGTTCGTATTTAGACAGTGTTTGAACACTGATCTGAAAAGCGGACGCAACATCTTTTTTGCTGACAGCTGCTTCTTGTTCATTCATCCATAGATAATAAGATGCTGCTGCCCAGGCAGGTGCATTTTTCTTATCAATACCAGAAGCACGTGCCTGCTGAATAATATGGAATAACCAAAAATAAGGCATATGGCTGTCAGGCTGAACCGCTTCCTCCAGACTAGATGCCGCCTGTTTTGCAAAAACTGCATCTTCTGAAAAAGACTTTTCTTTCATTTCATCTTCATATAAAAGCAGTTCTATGAATTGCTGTTCAAAGGCCGTTTTCGCTGCGCGTGCATCAAGGACAGACTGCAGAACGTCACGTTCCCCTTTTTGTTTACTGACATAGTACGCAGTCAGCCGTTCCTCAATCGAGACCATTGGCTCAGTCACCTCAGGTTTATCCTGCCACGGCTTGATTTCATCTGCATCGATATCTTCTTCGACCATCTTATCCCAAACCGTTTGGGCGAGCGTCTTGTGGCCTGTATGATAGGCTGCGCTTGCAAGCCAGTATAAAAATGTACTATCTCCTTGAAAACCTGTTTTGTACAAAGAATAAAGCCATTTAAAGGCCCATTCAAATTCTCCCACAAGGGCAAATGTTGCACCAAGCTTATAACGCTGTTCACTTAGTATTGGATACACGTGCGTTAATTGCTTTGCTAACACATTGACCTTTTCTTCTTCTTTTTCATAATGGTAGAAGACTAGCTGGTTGCAAAGGGCATGCAGATTACCGGGATTTTCATGAAGGACCCGGTTCAACATTTCTTTCGCCTGATGGATTCGGCCAGAATAAAAATAGGCCAAAGCGAGATTATTATACGCCGACCAAAATTCTGGATACTCAACAATCATCTGCTCCAGCATCTCAATGGCTTCATCGAGTCTGCCGCTTTCTAGCAAATGGTTTGCTTGATCCTGCTTCACAATCAGGTCATCCTGATCATAAGGAAAATCTTCGTCCTCTTCGTCGCTCATGTCGAGCAGGTCAAGAAGGTCGTCATTTTCATCCGCAAATTCCCCGTTCTCTTCCAGCGCGGCATAAGCAGTAGCTGATTTATATGCCTCTTGAAACAGTCCGAGATTCGCATAATTATTGGCTTTAAAATAGTGGCACTCAGACATGTTTTCATCGATGTGTTCAAGGATGAAATCAAGCAGTTCGTTTGATTGCTGGTAATGACCCATTTCAGTATAAATAATGGCAAGCTGTGACAGCATTTCTACATTTTCAGGCTCAAGTACGATGGCCCGCTGTATCAGCTTACTTGCCCTAGACAGATTTCTTTCTCTATATGCTTTAAGACCTTTATGAAAAAAGTAATGCCCATCTTGAAATAGCTGGACGACTTGTGTGTGATTATTTTGAGAAGTGTATTTACTCACCGATACCCTCCATTTCGAACAGTGTACCGTGTGTAGTATAACATACTTCACCAGTCGTCACATAGAACAAAAGGAAAGGAAGGATTTGTTTTTCATTTAAAAATAAAAAGCCTGGGATATCCCCCGGCTTTTCATTCACCTTGATGACGTTTTTTTAATACCTTTAATACATCATCAAGCGGCAATTGCTGTTCGCGTAATAATACAAGAAGATGATAGAGGAGGTCGGCAGTTTCCCATTTCAATTCTTCTTGATCCCGATTTTTCGCTGCAATGATCACCTCAGACGCCTCTTCCCCTACCTTTTTCAGGATTTTATCGACCCCTTTTTCAAATAGATAGGTTGTATAAGCCCCTTCTGGCATTTCCGCCTGACGCTTTGCAATGACCTGTTCAAGTTCATTTAATATTGCAAAACGTTCCTGCTCTTCGCTCAGGCGTTTCACGCCTTCTTCCGAAAAACAGCTATAGCTGCCAGTATGGCAGGCTGGGCCGCTTGGCGCGACAAGGACAAGCAGAGCGTCCTTGTCACAGTCATATCGAATAGAAATCACTTGCTGGGTATGTCCAGAGGTGGCGCCTTTGTGCCAAAGCTCGTTTCTCGACCGGCTATAAAACCATGTTTCACCGGTCTCCAGCGTTTTTTCATAGGATTCTTGATTCATATATGCAAGCGTCAATACTTCCTTACTTTGAGCATCCTGTACAATCGCAGGAATCAGGCCTGCTTCATTAAAGGTTAATTCATTTGCCTGTTTCATCTGACCTTCACCCCGTATTCTCTCAAATATGTCTTCACCTCTTGAATGGAGGTTTCTTTATAATGGAAAATAGATGCTGCTAATGCTGCATCAGCTTCTCCTTTTGTAAAGGCCTCGAGCATATGCTGAGCATTGCCAGCGCCGCCAGAAGCGATCACTGGCACATTGACCGCCTCTGATACAAGCTTTGTCAATCGATGATCAAAGCCTGTCTTTTCACCATCAGCATCCATACTTGTCAGCAAAATCTCTCCTGCCCCTCTCTGCACAGCTTCCTTCGCCCAGTCGCTGACCTCTAAATCTGTTTGACGGCGTCCTCCGTGTGTATAGACCATGTATGCTTTTTTCTCTTCATCGTATTTTGCATCAATTGCAACAACGATACACTGGGAGCCAAAAAAGTCAGCACCTTCTGAAATCAGTTCCGGTCTTAACACAGCTGCTGTGTTGACAGATACTTTGTCTGCACCCGCTCTTAATATACGCTTCATGTCATCAAGGTGGTTAATCCCGCCTCCCACTGTAAATGGTATCGCAAGCGTAGACGCGACTTGTTTGACTACATCCACCATCGTTTTCCGGCCTTCATGAGAAGCAGATATATCAAGAAAGACGAGTTCATCCGCCCCTTCTTCATCATAGATCTGCGCCAATTCAACCGGATCACCAGCATCTTTTAAGCCAAGGAATTGCACCCCTTTGACAACACGACCTTCCTTCACATCAAGACATGGGATGATTCGTTTTGTCATCATATACGGTCAAGCCCTTCAAATGCTTCTGCTAAAGTAAACTGGTTTGTGTAAAGTGCCTTTCCAACGATCGCACCAGACACACCAGACTGTTTTTGCGCTGACAGCTTTTGAAGATCAGCTACTGCGCTGACACCACCTGAAGCAATCACTTGTTTGCCGGTTGCTTCTGCTAAGCGAACCGTGCTTTCTACATTGGGACCAGACAGCATGCCATCCATTTGAATATCGGTGAAAATAAAGACCTCTGCGCCTTCCTTTGCCAATTCCCTGCCGAGTTCCTCTGCCTTCACTTTAGACGTTTCAAGCCATCCTTCAGTCGATACAAAGCCGTTTCGCGCATCAATCCCAATTGCGATTTTCTCTCCATATTGCGCCAGCATTTTTTTCACAAAGGCTGGGTTAGATACAGCTGAGCTGCCGAGAATCACTCTATCTACGCCGCTCTTTAAATAAAAGGCAACGTCTTCTTCTGTCCGAATACCGCCGCCGATTTGTACCTTCACATCTAAAGAAGAAGCAATCGCCAGCACATGCTCATGATTGACACGTTTCCCTGCTTTTGCACCATCTAGATCCACAAGATGAATCCATGCTGCTCCATCCTTCGCAAATTGCGCGGCCATGTCGAGCGGTGAATCTCCATAAATGGTTTCTTGATCATAATCTCCTTGCACAAGACGTACACATTTGCCATTTCTCATATCAATCGCTGGATATAATGTAAACTCACTCATTTGCTCACCCTCTGTTCGTTTGCTAATTGAATAAATTGTTTGAGCAGCGCCATTCCCGTTGTACTGCTTTTTTCAGGGTGAAACTGTGCTCCAAGCACATTTCCCTTGCCAACAACAGCTGGTACTTGAACACCATAGTCCGCGCTTGCTAATTGCTCATCTGGATTCATATCGCTCACATAATACGAGTGAACAAAGTACGCAAATCCTTCTGGTACACCGTCAAATAATGGGGAGGGCTGATGAAATGTGAGCTCATTCCATCCCATATGAGGTACCTTCAGCCTTTGCCCGTCCTGATCACGGTCCTTTAAAAGAACGACACGCCCTTTTAACAGCCCCAATCCTTTTGTGAGGCCTGCCTCTTCACTTTCTTCAAATAACAGCTGCATGCCAAGGCAAATGCCGAATAACAGCTTTCCTTCCTGCACGACTTGGTGAATAAACGCCTCAAGTCCAGTCTCTTTTAACAGCTCCATTGCATCACGAAACGAACCTACTCCGGGCAATATATAAGCATCTGCTTTTTTCAGCTCCTCCACATCAGAGGAGACGATATAGCGGGCACCTGCTCGTTCCAGTGCTTTTGATACGCTGAACAAATTTCCCATTCCGTAATCAATAACTCCGATCATTAGAGCATCCCCTTTGTTGAAGGAATTCCTTTCACACGTGGATCAATGGTTGTTGCTTCATCTAAGGCACGTGCCATCGCTTTAAAAATGGCTTCAATCATATGGTGTGTATTGGTTCCGTAGTGAACAATGACATGAAGGTTGATCCGGGCTTCAAGTGCAAATTTCCACAGAAACTCATGTACTAGCTCTGTATCAAAGGTACCAACCTTTTGACTCGGAAAAGCCGCTCTCATTTCCAAATGAGGACGGTTACTTAAGTCGACCACGACCTGGGCAAGTGTTTCATCCATCGGAACAAAGCTGGAGCCATACCGCTTAATCCCTTTTTTATCGCCTAACGCTTCCTTAAACATTTGCCCAAGTACAATGCCGATATCTTCTGTTGTGTGGTGATCATCAACATCCGTATCTCCTTTCGCATCGACGGTCAAATTAAAGTGTCCATGCTTCGTAAATAAATCAAGCATGTGCGTCATGAAAGGGACATCTGTTTGAATATCCGCTTTTCCTTCTCCATCAATTTCTAGCGTTAATGAAATGTTCGTTTCATTTGTTTTTCTCGCTGTTTTCGCCTGTCTCATTACGATTCCTCCCGCTTTCTCGCTTCAATCGACCTTGCATGTGCTTCAAGCCCTTCTAATCTGGCAAAAGCCGCAATGCTTTCCCGGTGTGTTTCAAAGGCTTCTTGACTATATGAAATAATGCTCGTTTTCTTTTGAAAATCAGTCACACCAAGCGGACTGGAGAATCGAGCTGTTCCGTTTGTTGGCAGCACATGATTCGGCCCTGCAAAATAATCGCCCACCGGCTCTGGACTATAGCGTCCCAAGAAAATTGCCCCAGCATGCTTGATTTGACCAAGAAGTGATTCTGGGTATGCTGTCAGCACCTCTAAGTGCTCTGGTGCTAATTGATTGATGACGTCTACTGCACGATCGATTGATTCTGTCACGTAAATACGGCCATGATCTTGTATAGATTTTGCTGCGATTGATTTTCTCGGCAAAGTATCAAGCTGCTT
The DNA here is from genome assembly GCF_038593285.1 of Bacillus sp. FSL R5-0712. Classification (NCBI taxonomy): domain Bacteria; kingdom Bacillati; phylum Bacillota; class Bacilli; order Caryophanales; family Bacillaceae; genus Bacillus; species Bacillus sp. FSL R5-0712. Next base: position 3,237,145 of record NZ_CP151981.1, read on the forward strand.
TCTTACTTCAGCCTGCACGCTTTCAGCAAGTGTCTTAGACGGTGTTACCAAAATACTAGATGCCAGCGCATCATGCTCTGCCTGTGAAAGTAAATCCGCCGCTACCTCATGTGCGACTGCTGTTTCGTCTGCTAGAACTGCAATTTCACTTGGACCTGCGATCATATCAATGTCTACCTGACCAAATACTTCCCTCTTTGCCAGCGCGACATAAATGTTGCCTGGACCTGTGATTTTATCAACAGGCTTGATGCTTTCCGTTCCATAGGCAAGTGCAGCAACCGCCTGTGCTCCGCCCATTTTATACATTTCTGAAATACCAAGCTCCTTCGCCGCAGCCAGTACAGCGTCTGAGAGACGGCCATCTTTCCCAGGGGGTGTCACAAGTACGATTCGTTCAACGCCAGCGACTAGCGCAGGAATCACATTCATTAATACAGATGATGGATAAGCAGCTGTTCCGCCGGGGACATACACACCTACTGCATCAAGCGGTGTTACCTTTTGTCCAAGCATTGAGCCGTCCTTTTGGTGATAAAACCAAGAGGATGTCAGCTGGCGCTCGTGGTATGTGCGAATATGCTTGATAGCCGTTTGAATAATCTGAACCATCTCTTTATCCAAGCGGTCGCAGGCTTTTGCCATTTCATCCTCTGTGACAAGTGGATCTTCAATCAACACACCGTCAAATTGCTTTGTAAAAGACCGTACAGCTTCATCACCATTTGTTCTCACTTCTTGTATAATGCGCTGAACAGCCTGACGCTGCTCTTCTGTTCCTGTATCTAAGGACCGTTTGAGTGAGAGAGTATCTGTCTCACCTTCTTGTAGATAGGTGATGTTCATGATGATTCCTCCCCTTCTCCAATGATTCTTGCAAGACGCTGCGCCATTTCATCGATCACCGTATCCTTCATCCTATAGCTCACAGGATTGACAATAAAACGTGACGTGATATCACAAATATGTTCCGTTTCCACAAGTCCATTTTCTTTTAGTGTTTGACCTGTAGAGACAATATCTACAATGCGATCGGCAAGCCCAATGAGCGGTGCTAATTCTATGGAACCATTCAGCTTAATGATCTCCACCTGCTCCCCTTGCTCTCTAAAATAGGACGATGCGACATTTGGGTACTTTGTTGCCACACGCGGTGCGACACCACCCCAGCTCGCTCCTGGCAAGCCAGCAACAGCTAAATGACATTTACTGATGTTTAAATCGAGCACTTCGTACACATCACGAGCTTCTTCGAGCATGACATCCTTCCCTGCAATGCCAACATCCGCCACGCCGTGCTCTACGTAGGTGGTCACATCCATTGGCTTGGCTAAAATAAAGCGGAGGTTTTCTTCTGGTACATCAATGATTAATTTTCTTGAATCCTCGAATTCCTCTGGCAGCTGGTACCCCGCCTGTCTTAACAGCCCTGCTGCTTCTTCAAATATCCGGCCCTTTGGCATCGCCATCGTCAACACTTTACCCATTCCGCTCTTCCTTTCTAGCGCCGATAAAATAAGTCACCTGTTCAAATGCCTTGGTCATCGCGTCAATATTTTCAATCCCCGCTAAGTCTTGCAGGACGATCTTTTTCCCTTTTGACCGCTCCTTTTCTGCAAAAGCAAAGGCTTCCAGTCTTTGTTCTTTACTAAAAATCACAGCCTCCTGCGGCTCAATGATTTCTTTTGCATCGAGCGCTTCAAGAAGACGGTCTAGTCGAAGTCCGAACCCTGTAGCTGGTGCAGGTGCATCAAAGTGAGCAAGCAATTGATCATATCTCCCGCCGCTTCCGATGACCGACCCAACATGATCTGCAAATACTTCAAACAAAATACCCGTATAATAGCTCATATGACTCACCATGCTTAAATCTAAACGGATATATTCTGTACAGCCGTAATCTTCAAGTGTCTCCCAAAGCGACTTTAACTGTGCGAGCACCTCTTTTCCTTCTTGTGAAACGACGATTTCCTCTGCCCGCTCTATAACCTCTTGGCCGCCTCTTAACTCTAAAAGCTGTAACAGCCTCGTTTTATCGATGGAGGAAAGCGGTAATTGTTTCACATGCTGACGGTATCCCACATAATTCTTTTCATATAAGAAGCGGCGAAGGACGTTTGCACGCTCTGTATTTCCGAGTACATCAACAAATAACGTTTCTGCTAAAGCGACATGCCCGATCGCGATTTTGAAGGACCTTAGCCCGGCATTTTTTAAGGCAAATACGGCAAGCGCGATGACTTCAGCATCTGCACTAATCGAACCATCACCAATCAATTCAATTCCGACCTGCTCAAATTCTGACGGCCTTCCGCCTTCTCTTTCCTGGGCGCGGAACACATTGGCTGCATACCCAACACGAAGCGGATACGCCTGTTCATGAAGCTTAGAAGCCGCCACCCTTGCAATCGGACCTGTCATATCAGGTCTCAGCACTAGAGTTTGCCCGTTTTGATCAAGAAGCTTAAAAAGCTGTGTATCAGTAATCGCCGATTGAACACCGACTGTATCGTAAAATTCAAGCGTTGGTGTCTCCATCAAACGGAAACCCCAACCAGTCATGACCTCTGTTAAGGAATGCCTCACTTTTTTTTTCGTCTCATACAATCCAGGTAATGAATCCCGCATTCCATATGGTTTCTCAAACATAAACATGTTTCTTCCGCACCTCCAACACATTAAAACAAAAAATTCCGAATCCTTTAGTTCGCTAATATGATAATATGCTAACAAAATAAAGTGATTAAATCAATCATTTTTATTTCTCCCTATTTTCATCAACATATTCTGGAATTATTACATTCAAGTGACACCTGTGCCTTTTCTGTATGTTCGATGAAGGAACGTGCTATAATACTTAAAAATATTGAATAACACAGGAGATTAACAGTGAAGTTCATCCAGACATTCATCTTAACTTTGTTGTGCGCATGTCTTGTTTATTTCGGCTTTATATACGTTTCACAAATCGATCAAGTCAAGAAAACAGCTTCGCCGCAAAAAGCAGCAAAAGAAAACGATACAGCACTTGCGGCTGAAGAAACTCGTTCAACGAAAAAAGCAGAAACCACACATCATTCATTAAAAGGAAGCAAAAAAGCCATGGACGTCATTCTCTACAATCAAATGGATGCGCCAAGGCTTTATAACGGATGCGAAGTCACGAGCTTAGCGATGCTGCTTCATTACAGCGGCTATGAGCAAGTAACGAAAAACACATTGGCAAATGAAATCAAACGCGTTCCGCTCAATTATGAAAATGGCTTAAAAGGAGACCCTCATGACGGGTTTGTAGGCGATATGGAGAATGGACCGGGTCTTGGGGTTTACCACGAACCGATTTATCAGCTTGCGAAAAAATACGCGGGCGATCAAGTAGTCGACTTAACCGGAAAGCCTGTTAAAAAGGCCATCTATCAATCCCTTGAAAAAGGCTATCCTGTCTGGGTGATTACGACATCCACCTTTGACAAAACAGATAACATCGAAACATGGAATACACCAAATGGCAAAATAGATGTAAGCTTTAATATGCATAGCGTGGTCATCACAGGCTATGACAAGGAGCATGTCTACTTGAATAACCCCTATGGAGAAAAGAATCAAAAAGTCGACCGTGATCAATTTGAAGATTCTTGGGAACAGATGGGCAGTCAGGCGATTATCATTAAAGCGTAAAAAAACAACCTCTATTCACGTAGAGGTTGTTTTTATTGCTTCATTTTCCTAGTAATTCCTTCAGGCGGTCTTCAAGCTTTTCAGCTGTCATCGCACCTCCGCCCAGGCTGAAGTATTCATCCCCTCTTTTTAATAAAAGTGTAGGATAGCCGTTCACATGAAGTTGATGAACCTTCGCAAAGTCGGCATACGCATCATTCATCGCTTCTTTTGTTTTCATGCGTTCTATGACTGCGTCAGGATCAAGATGATGCGCCAAAGCGATCTCCCGATACGTTTCTTCATCACTCAGGCTTTTTCCGTCTTGATAAAAAGCCTTTTGCATCGATGAAGCCAAGTACAATGCGTGCTCAGGTGCGATGGATCTTAATGCAGAAAAACCAATGGCCGCAGCCTCAGAGTCTAAAAGAAACGTTCCGTTTGCTAACAGCTTCTGATAACGTTCACCAAACTCGGCACCAGTCAGCTGACTAATACGCTGATTTGCTTCTGGAATGTGTGGATAATCCTTTATTGGAAGACTTCTTTCTCCTACAAATAAACCACCCGACACAAGTGTTAATGATATCTCCGGATGATTTTCATGCAAAGTGCGGATACTGTTTGAAAATCCATAACACCAGCCACAATACGCATCCCATACATAGATGAAAGACAATTCTTGCTCATTCATACGTTAGACTCCCTATTTATCGTTTTTAGGCGGCCATGAAACTGCTTATTCAGCTTCAGATACAACGGTAAAACGTTCTCCAACATGGGCTGCCTGCTCCACCTCATCAACGAGCGCAATGGCGTAGTCAGCATAGCTCACATAGCTGTCACCTTTAGAATTGACAATCAGATGGTCTTTCCCTTTCACGTAAGAACCTGTACGTTTGCCAGCTGGATTAAAGAATGCAGCTGGGCTGAGGAAGGTCCATTTTAATCCCTCTGTCTGTTGAAGATCTTTTAGGTTTTCTCCTTGCTGTGAAGCCGTAGCAGCATATTCTTTAGGAAACTCTGGTGTGTCCACTAGTCTTGTTGTTTTCGCCTCATCTACAAATAGACTTCCTGCTCCGCCCACAACGATCAAACGAGTCTCAGGTGCCTCTTTTAAAATATCGATCAGCTTTTTCCCAGCTTCTACGTGAAGATGCTCTTTTCCAGCAGGTGCGCCAAATGCATTTACAATCACATCAAAGCCTTTGATGTCTTCTGCTTGCAAGTGAAACACATCCTTCTCAAGAACAGATAGAGATGAATCTGTCACCTTTTGTGCATCACGGACGATTGCCGTTACTTCATGTCCTCTTGATCGAGCCTCTTTCACAATTTCTTGTCCTGCTTTACCTGTTGCGCCAATAATTCCAATTTTCATGTTAACTCCTCCTGCAATATGATTTTATGTTGATAAAGAAAGGTGTAACTAATACGGTTACAACAGAGGTAAAAAAAATTGAATTGATCATCCAATTTTTTTGATTAGCACATGCGTTAGTTCACTTAATTTGATCTCAGCAAGCACTTGCTCCATCGCACTTTGAGCGCGGCATAAAATTAATTCAAGCACCGCTTGAATATTTGCACCGATCGGACAGTCAGGATTTGGGCTTTCATGAATTTGAAACAATTCTCCCTCATCCACGACTTCAACCGCTTTATACACATCGAGCAGTGTGATGTCGTCTTCACTGCGGTTCAGCTGAGAACCACCTTTGCCAAGACTCGTTGAGATTAGACCTGCTTTTTTTAATTTACTCATAATGCGGCGGATGACCACTGGGTTTGTATTCACACTTCCCGCGATATCCTCCGATGTCTGTAATGATCCTTTTTCAAGTGATAGCAAGGCCAGAATATGGACAGCGACAGTAAATCTGCTGCTGATTTTCATGTTTTCTCACCTCTGTTGTAATCATTATAGTTACACCATGTCACATTGTCAACAAAAAAGTCTGCCGAGCTACTCAGCAGACGTAGATTGACGTGCTTCCATTTCTTCTTTCGTATAAATCATGCGCATTGGATTACCTCCAACAAATGAGCCTGCTGGGACATCCTTATGAACAAGTGTACCAGCCGATACGATCGCTCCATCCCCAATGGTCACACCAGGTAAAATAGTTGAATTAGCTCCAATTAAGACTTCATCACCAATATAGACTTCCCCAAGTCGGTACTCTTTAATCAAATACTCATGGGACAAGATGGTTGTGTTATAGCCGATCACACTATTTCGACCGACAGTGATTTTCTCAGGAAACATCAGATCAACCATCACCATTAAGGCGAACGCCGTATCCTCGCCGACCTTCATACGAAGAAAGGTTCGGTAAATCCAATTTTTCATTCCCATAAAAGGCGTGTACCTTGCCATTTGAATAAAAATGAAATTTTTCACCACTTTGAAAAAGGGAACTGTCCGATAGACTTGCCGCAGCGAATTGACCCCTTTTACAGGATAACGATCTGTTTTTCTCAACTTAATCAGCTCCAACAATCGCCAGGAGATCACTCATTTTCTTCAGCATGAAATCAGGGCGATGCTTTAAAAGGGCCTCTTCTCCCTTAATCGACCAAGCAACACCTGCCGTCTTTGTCCCTGCCGCTTGACCAGACAAAATGTCGTGATAATTATCACCGACCATCACCGCTTCATGCGGATCACTGCCGAGCTTTGATAATGCCAGCTGAACAGGCTCCGGATGCGGCTTCTCATTTTGGACATCATCGAGCGTCACAATGACCTCAAAGAACGGCTCTAAACCGGTCAGCTTCAATCCCATTAAAACCGTATCCCGTATCTTCGTTGTGACAATACCGAGCTTAAATCCTCGATCCTGCAGGACTTTCAATGTGTCGATAACGGTCTCATATTCAGTCACAAGCAGATCATGCTGCTTATGATTAAACGTGCGGTACATCTGAATCATGTCATCTGTCAAATCAGGGTCCATCGCAGAAAATGTATCAAACAAGGACGGACCAATGAAATGAAGAATATCCTCACGGCTGTACTGACCAGGATAATAATGGTCCAGCGTATGCTGAAATGAAGCAATAATTAATTCATTTGTATTGATTAATGTGCCATCTAAATCAAATAGCACTGTGTTGATCGTTGATTCGTTCATATGGCTTCCTTTCTAACAGCTGCATGTTCCCGCTTCCGCCAAATATAGCTAATGGCAGCTGTCAATAAAATTGCAGAAATCAGGCGGATCACAAGAAGCGGCCATACCGGAATACCAAGTGGAATAAAAACCAGCGTATCTTCGACCACCGCATGGCAGGCAACAAGGAAAATAAAAGCAAGGGTTAAGTCCTTTTTACTCACACCGTCCTCTTCCACTGCCTTCATCATCACACCGGCTCCATAAGCGAGACCAATCGTTAATCCAGCCACCATCGTCATAGACGTATTTTCTTTCATTCCAAGCATTCTAGTAAAAGGTGACAGCCACTTAGACAGTGTATGGAGCCACCCTAAATCTCTCATGAATTGAATGATGATCATGAGCGGGATAACGATACAGGCAAGCTGCAGCACACCGAGTACTGCTTTTTGTAAAGCAAGAAGGACGATCATGTACCAGCTGGAAGGCACATCAGCCGCCTGAGCTGCACTCAAAAGTCCATATTGCGCCGGCTCCTCGCCTCCCTGCCAAACGAGATGAATGACAATAGCAGAAATAACAGCAAGACTGATTCTGACCAGCAAAATCACAGATACTCTCAGTCCAACCTTTGCTGCCACTGTTGATTCGATGATCAAGTTATGGCAAAAGGACAGCATCACTGCCAAAATAAACACTTCCTTCACAGGAAGCTCTAATGTCAAAATGGCAGCAATCCCCGCATACAAATTCAGCATATTTCCTAATACAAGCGGAATAGCCGCTTCCCCCGAAAGACCAAACAGTCCCATAAATGGCTGAATGAATCGGATGATCCAATCCATGACAGGCGTATGCTGCAAGATACTGACGAGAATGGTCACTGGAAAGATGACTTTACCAAGTGTCCAAGTTGTCGACAGCCCTGCTTTCAAGCCGTTTTTCCATGTCTCTCCCATCTTCTTCTGATCCCCCCTGCTTAATTCGATGAGTTGTTCTCTTTATACGGAATCGATGCGTATCCTTTCATTCTTCTAAAGAAAATCAGTAGAACAGCCACTGCGAATATCGCAATCGAAATCATCTGTGCGATTCGAAGATGCTCTGTCAGCATTAAGCTGTCTGTTCTCATCCCTTCAATGAAGAAACGGCCGATTGAATACCAAATTAAATAAGACAAGAAGATTTCGCCTCTGCGCAGCGAAGTTCTGCGTAATAAAATCAAGATGACAACACCAACAAGATTCCATAATGATTCGTATAAGAACGTCGGGTGATAATAGGTACCATCAATATACATTTGATTAATGATAAACTCAGGCAGATGCAAATTTTCTAAAAAGGTTCTTGAAACCGCCTCACCGTGTGCTTCTTGGTTAATAAAGTTCCCCCAGCGTCCAATTGCCTGCCCTAGTAAAATACTAGGTGCTGCGACGTCAGCTATTTTCCAAAAGGATACCTTTCTCACTTTTGTAAAAATGATGGCTGTCAGCACGGCACCGATCAGCCCGCCGTGAATCGCAATTCCACCATTCCAAATCTTAATGATTTCGTTTGGGTGCTGCTGATAGTAATCCCATTCGAAGGATACATAATAAATTCGGGCACAAATAATCGCTATTGGAATGGCAAATAAGATTAAGTCAATAAACAGATCTTTATTGATTCCTCTTTTTTCACATTCTCTCAAGGCGAGCCAAAGTCCAAGCAAGGCCCCGACCCCAATAATCACACCATACCAATGAACCGAAATAGGTCCGAGGTGAAAAGCAATCGGATCAATTGGCTGAATTGCTTCGTTCATATAGTCAACTCCTATTCATCCTGGCCATTGTCTTCAATGACATCAGCAAGTTTACTTGTAAATTGTTCTGCTGCATTATGTCCCATACGTTTCAGCCTGAAGTTCATCGCAGCCACCTCAATGATGACCGCTAAGTTTCGTCCTGGCCGCACAGGGATCGTCAGCTTCGGCACATCTGTATCGATGATGCGCATTTTCTCTTCTTCAAGTCCTAAACGATCATACTGTTTGCCTTGTTCCCAAAGCTCAAGGTTCATTACAATCGTAATTCTCTTATAGCTTCTGACAGCGCCTGCTCCAAATAAGGTCATCACATTAATAATGCCTAACCCGCGGATTTCTAAAAGATGTTCAATCAGCTCAGGTGCGCTCCCGACTAACGTATCCTGATCCTCTTGACGGATTTCCACGCAATCGTCTGCAACCAGCCGATGTCCCCTCTTCACTAATTCTAAGGCTGTTTCACTTTTCCCTACTCCGCTTTTCCCAATTAATAATACACCTACACCATATACATCTACGAGCACCCCATGAATGGCAGTCGTTGGTGCAAGCTTACTTTCTAAAAAGTTGGTCAATCGACTCGAAAGTCTTGTCGTTTTTAGACTAGATCGTAAAACAGGCACGCCATTTTCATTTGATGCTTCGATTAATTCCTTCGGGACATCACGATCTCGTGACAAAATAATGGCAGGGGTAATATCTGTACAAAGAGACATCATTCTCTGCTTTCGTTCGCGTTCTGGGAGCTGTTCAAAAAAAGAAAGCTCTGTTTTCCCTAAAAGTTGAACTCTTTCTTTTGGATAATATGTAAAATAACCAGCCATTTCAATACCTGGCCTGGAAAGATCACTGATTGTAATGGGACGATTAATCCCTTCTTCCCCACTTACCAGTTCAAGATGAAATTGTTCCATTATGTCCTTCGTACGAACTTTCGGCACGCTTCTTCCTCCTTTTATCACAGGCGATTCAGAAATACAGCTCTATTTTATCACTTTCAATGATGAACCCAAAACAGTATTTTATCCTGTTCCTGTTTCACCGCCCTAACTGGTATAGACAACTATACTTAAAAAGAGTAAACTTAAATGAAAGATAACGAATAAGGGGGCTCAAACATGAGCGGTTCTTTATTGCTCTCCAACATTCATATTGTGACAAAGACAAAGGTCATTGAAAACGGTTTTGTCGGTTTACGCGATGGCAAGATTGACTATATTTCAACATCACCACCGACAGGAAATTATGAAAAAGTATATATTTCCCGGGAAAACTTTTATTTACTCCCTGGAATGATTGATATTCACATCCATGGCGGATATGGTGCAGACATGATGGATGCGACGGCAGAAGCGATGAATACACTCGCTGACAACCTACCGTCAGAAGGAACGACAAGTTTTTTAGCGACAACCATCACACAAAACCATCATGAAATTGAGCATGCACTTAAAAATGTCGCTCAGTGGAAACAAAGTAATGAAGCACAAGCAGGAAATCAGGCACAATGTATAGGAATCCACCTCGAAGGTCCATTTATTTCTAAAGATAAGGCAGGAGCACAGCCTGTTCAATGGATTAAACAGCCTGATATTCCGCTTTTTAAAAAATGGCTGGATGCTTCTGATCAGCTCATTCGAATTGTCACGTTTGCACCTGAGGAAGACACAGATTTTGCATTTCTTTCTCTATTACAGGAAAAGAACATTATCCCTTCTATTGGACATACGAATGCCCATCATGACATGATCAATTTAGCAGCTAAGCATGGTGCACGCCATGTAACGCACCTTTATAACGCAATAAGTTCGTTTCAGCACCGTGAACCGAACGCTGTAGGTGCTGCTCTTACGAACGAGAATCTTCATACTGAGCTGATCACAGATGGGATTCACTCCCATCCTCTTTCCATCAAGCTTGCGTATTTGGCAAAAGGAAGTGATCGTTTAATCATGATCACAGACTCGATGCGTGCAAAAGGGCTTGGGAATGGAACGTATGAATTTGGCGGTCAGACGGTCACAGTCAGCGGCGAAAAAGCATTGCTGGACGATGGTACACTTGCAGGATCGATTTTGCGAATGAAAGATGGCGTCAGACGGATGAAACAGCTCACTGATTGTGATTGGACAGAGATTGCGAAGATGACCTCAACCAATGCGGCCGCTCAGCTGGGACTTGATCAACAGCTCGGTTCCATCGAAGTTGGAAAACTAGCAGATCTGGTGATTTGGGATGAATCTGGTGAACTGATGATGACGATCTGCCGTGGACAAATCGTCTTTGAAAAAAAGGAGGCCAACCACTAATGAACATCATCGAATTTGAAAGCAAAGATCAATTAGGAAAAGAAGCAGCTGCCATTATTGCAAGGACAATAGCTGCTAAACCTGATGCCGTACTCGGCCTAGCAACGGGCGGTACACCTATTGAAACTTACAAAGAGTTAATTCAACTTCATCAAGCGCATCAATTGTCTTTCAAGCAAACAAAAACAATCAATTTAGATGAATATGCAGGACTTGATCCAGAACACGAAAATAGTTATATGACCTACATGAAACGTCATTTATTTGACCATATTGATCTCCCTCACGATCAGTATTTTCTTCCAAATGGCAATGCAGCTCATTTAGAAAAGGAATGCTTAAGATATGACCAGCTCATTGAGGATGTAGGCGGCATCGATCTTCAGCTCCTTGGAATCGGTCAAAATGGGCATATCGGTTTTAATGAACCAGGTACCCCTTTCAACTCAAAGACTCATGTCGTGCAGTTAGATGAAAACACGAGACAGGCTAACGCAAGATACTTTTCTTCTATTGATGAGGTACCTACACATGCCATCACAATGGGAATCGCGAGCATTCTTTCAAGTAAAAAGATTCTCCTTCTTGCTTCGGGAAAATCAAAAGCGAAAGTGATACAATATTTAGAACAGGCAGAAATTCATCCGGACTTCCCAGCGTCTGCACTGAAACTTCATGAAGATGTAACGGTCTTGATTGATCGAGAAGCTGGATCACTACGCTAAAAACGAGAGGATTTTCACATGTTTATTGATAAGCAGTCACCTATTCCGATGTACCATCAGATTATGGAGAACCTGAAAAAACAGATTGAGGATGGAACATTAGCACCTGATACACTCATTCCTTCTGAAAGAGAATATGCCGAACGCTTTGGTATTAGTCGAATGACTGTCAGACAAGCCTTATCGAATCTTGTGAACGAAGGATATTTGTATCGACAAAAAGGAAAAGGCACCTTTGTAAGCCGAAAAAAATTTGAACAGCCGCTTCAAGGCTTAACAAGCTTTTCAGAGGATATGCGCCAGCGAGGGCTCAAAGCATCAAGCCAGCTGATTGACTTTAAAAAAACCGCATGTCCAGAGCACTTGCTGCCAGTCTTACACCTGTCAAATAGTGATGCTGTATTTGAACTAAAACGAATACGCCTTGCAAATGATGAACCGATGGCGATTGAAACGAGCTATATACCTGAAAGATTTGCCGGAGATTTAACAAAGGAACATTTAACGGGCTCTTTATATGAATATATAGAAACTCACACTGGACATGTCATTGCTCATGCCAAACAGGAGCTTGAAGCCAATGTTGCCTCAAAGGAAGAAGCACACTTGCTGTCTATTTCAGCAAGCGATCCTGTGCTGTCCATAACAAGAACGACTTTTTTTCAACAAGACATTCCATTTGAGTATGTTGTTTCCGTTTATAGAGGGGATCGTTACAAGCTCATTCATACAATGGAAAGATAAACAGTGCCCCTGACACGGAGCACTGTTTTTTTATTTCCTAAGAAATTTTGTTTCGTCATCATTTTTTGTATGAATTTTCCATATTGGTGAAATGGCTTTTCCTTGAAAACGATCTTTTGCTACAGTGTACCAATAATAATCTTCATTTGGCTTTAAGCCCTTCCACTCAAAGCTTGCTTTTTTGCCGCTTTTTACGCCGCGCGCTTCTCCTAGAAGAACATTCGTATACACATTGAGTTCAAAATAATTGGTTTTGACAGATTTCATTTTCGGTTTCAAATCTACATCGATTGAAAATTCATCCTGATCTCCATACGTTTTAGGATCATAAAAATGCTCTTGATTCAAGTAAGGAGAGTATGTCGTAAAATGAAGTTGATTTTTTTCTTGATCGGCTGTTATGACCCTCATAAACCCTTGACCACCTTCAGGTCCTGACTGATAATCGGCGAGTATTTGATATACTTTCCTGTCGACTTTTCCATCATGGTCATCATCAAGCTCATCTACTTTCCTGCTTGCTCCATGGTAATGGCCGCTAAATACGGCCACAATATTAGGATGGCGTTTCACCACTTGATGGAAGATGAGGTCGCCAATCGGGCTTCGGTTGCCGCTCACTAACAAATACTCATGGAAATTTAAAATGACGATACGATCTGGATGCTCAGAAATTACACGGTTTAACCAATCAATTTCATCTTGCTTAATCCCCCAGCCCATGTACACCATCATATAATCATTGCCACCGGCAGAGATGAGATCATAATGACCTTTATTGTTACGATAGGATTCACCATAGTAAGGCTTATCAGCAAAGCGTTTTTTCCCGAAATATTTCCCGTATTCCGCATATAAACCGTCCTTGTGTCTAACATCATGATTTCCTGCTAAAACCCCATAAGGAATGTGATTCTGATCCAATACACGCATAAATGTATCAGCACGGTGCCATTGCTTATCCTTTGAATCATCTACAATATCGCCTGTATGGAACACATATTGAATGTTTAATTTTTCTCTTTGATCTCTGATCCATTCAACCATTTGTTTAAAGATATGAGGATAGCTCTTTGCATAATATTGAGTGTCAGACATCCATACCATCTTATATGGCTTTTGCGATTTGCTGATTTCATCCTGTACTAGCAAATCAAACGTTTGATTCTTCATGTACTGTCTCACTGACAGCAGCCCTTTCAGGTAAAATTCCTTTTGATCCTTGGCAAAGTGATGAGTGATTTTATCCCACTTTTCCTGCTGGTGATTCCACGCGTACATTGTCACCTTTCTCCCTGACAATGAACTCCCTTTCCATACAGCTTCGACGACATCCTTTTCACGTACACCATGATGAACCTTAATTTGAAAACGATGATAAGGAAAACGCTGTAAATCCTTCGTTTCAACAGACTTCCCATCAACAAATGCAATGCGGTTCCTTTCTTGATCAGAAAAAATCATTTCTCCTTTTTGGAGATAACTCTTAGGCGGTTCTGTCTCTGCTGCATACTTAAAAATCTTCATTGAAGGATGCAGCGATGTATATTGATAGGCACGATAAAAAGAGTAATCTAACTTATCATTCGTTGGATCCTTGGTTAGCACAGTTTGTTTTGATGATTTCATTTTTGTCTTATCTGCCACCCGCTCTGGTGTTTCAGGATGCTCATGTACCGTCTTGAACTCTTTTTTTAACGTCGACATGTTGCCAGCTGCGTCTTTTGCTTTGATCGTAAACGTGTGCTTCCCAGGCTTTAATTCACTAGAGGACGTCTGATATGGCAAAGAAACTGGTTTGCCATCTACATATGCCTTCAACTCCTCTATGTCACTCCAGCGATCCGTTACTTTTGCTTTTAATGTAAAGGCGCCTTTATATTGATCCTTTGCTTGTACGTTCGTCTTTATTCTCGGCCCAGTGTTATCAACTTTCACACGTACTGAAGCGTGCTCGTCTGAGGTTTTGGCCTCAATCAGGTGCGGCCCTTCTTTCAGCCTTTTTGTGTCCCACTTTATATAGGTTGAGACATACGCCTCTTTTGGAATTTCAAATTGAAACGTTCTCACCTTTTTTGCGTTCCCGCTGTCTCCCATTCTCCATTCTTTTAGCGGCTTTGCATTGATTGGCGGAATTTGTGTTCCATTTGATAAGATCATCCTGACGTTTTTCAATTCAAAATCATCATGATTCTCTCCAGGCAGCCGGTCCACCGGAGAAGACTTTGTGCCAGCGTGAAAAGAGATCGTTTGGAGACCTGCCTTTTTTATCTCTTCTTCGGGTATTGGCATTGTATAGGTACGGTACACTTTTGTCGAATCATCAAAAATAGAAAGTAAACGCCTACCTATAGATACACCATTTTTAAAATATAAATTTGTTCCTTTGACATCAAATGCGATATATGGATCTGCTTCAAGGGCAGAGGATACTTGCTGATTCCGTTTTCCATCTATCCGCAATTCGATGCTTTTTTTCTGATCAGACGTTGCCTTTAATGAAAATAAACCTGATACCGTATCTCCCTCTTCTACATTGAATCGTAGACCGTGGGCTTTGCTGACCTGCTCCACATCAATCGTTTTTTTCAACGTCTTGGCTTCATTTTCGCCGTCTGACGCTTCAAGCTGATATTCCAATTGTTCTTTCCCAATCAACTCAGGTGAATAAATAATATGATGAAATAACCGGTCATTATGGTCTTTTTGCAGCAGGATTTCCTTGAACGGATCTTTTCGATTCGTTCGATAGCGCAGCTTGACGGTTTTTACAGCCTGATCATCTTGGACATCTGCCTTAATCTCTACACTTTCAGTTGGTTTCACCGGCTTCCTTACCGTCATATCTTCAATCACAGGTTTATGGATATCTTGAGAAATTTCCTTTTTCTCAGATGGAATTTGTGCTTTTAGTACTTTACCTGGAGTGGGTTCTTCCTCAATTTTCGAAATCAGCTTCGTCTGCGTCGTACCATCCATTGGATACTTAAACAGCAAGGATTTATGCTCGCTAAACCATGATGGCTTCAAACGAAAAGCGGCAGAAGAAATTTCTTCACCTATATTTGTTGTGATCGAAACAAGACGAGATTTAGAGTTGGACAGCCCTTTGCTCTCGATAATAGATAGATGCTCGCCCTCTTTTAATTGGCTTTTGTACATGGCATTAAAGTCCGCTGTCGTTAAATGCTCCTGCCCTTTTTTTCTCAGCCAGAATACATAAGGTTTTCCAGGTGAAATGGTGACTGGATTTGTGTGAAAGGAATATACATCATCCATTTCAATGCCCTGTGCAGGATTGCGGTAGCGGAGCTGATAATGTTTAAGAGAGATAGGCGCATGTGTCGTGTTATACACTTCGATAAACTCAAAAGCATCTTTGCCTTTTCGGTTTTTTGAATTGACGACAATTTCTGTGATGAATAAATCCGGAATATGTGAAAGATCTTCTTCAAATCCATTTAAATGAACCGATTTCTCTGCCGTTTTGATTACTGATTTTTGCGTAAGGAACTCTGTATAGTAACGAACGGTTGGATTCCATAATTGATCTGGCGGAATTTTCGCTGTGAATTCTGGCTTCATCCCTGGCAGCCGTTCCATTGGAATCAAGCGGTACCCCAGTTCATCACTTTGTTTATAATACAAGTTCGCAGACAAAATCTGTTCTTGGTCACTAATGGACGCACGAAACTGTAGATCATGGCTTTTTCCTAGAACCGGGCGGACGTCCACATGAAATTGGTCAAAGATAAAAGGCGAAAAAGGCTTGTCCGGTACATTCACTTCTGTTTGAAGAAAAGGGCCTGCTGAAGCAGGCTGACTGAAACAAAAAAGAATGATAAAAAAACATAAAAGCATGATTTGTCTGCTCACGTTCACCATCTTGCACCGCCTCCCTTCGGATATTGTGTCTCCTGAAGGTCGTTTTTATGTCAGATGGAACGGAGAAACGATGCAAATTTGCACAAAAAAACCGTTAGCTTTTTTTCGCTAACGGCTCTACAATTCCTTTTTGTATCAACAGATGGAAAATGGATAAAATGACAGCCATCCAAATGGCCGTTCCGAATCCATCAATGTTAAAGCTATCTCCCATAAAGCTCGATGTCATCATGAGTGTAATCGCATTGATGACAAATAAGAACAATCCTAGTGAAAGAACGGTCACTGGAAGCGTTAAAATGATCAAAAACGGCTTCACTAAAATATTGAGCAAGGACAAAATGATACTTGCCACAATGGCTGCGCCAAAACCTTCAATATACACGCTCCCGAGCCCAGGCAGAATGCCCGAATCAAAATATCCAGCAATGACGATTAAAAGTAATGCATTTACTAAAATACTGACGATCCATCTAAGCATTTATTTAGTGCCTTCTTCCGGAACAACAAAATACCAGATGAAGTAGATCAGGAAGATCGGCATAAATGCTGTCAAAAATCCGATGATGACGGTTAAAATGCGAAGCAGGGATGCATCCACACTTAAATATTCCGCAAGTCCACCAACAACACCCGCTATTTTTTTATCCGTTGCTGAACGATAAAGCTTCTTCATGTAGAATCACTCCTTGTCTGATTGGTGCTTTACTTGTATTGAGCCTGTTTTTGTTTCTGCAAAAATGGATATACTGTGCACCGCTTGTTGATTTGCTTTGATCATTTTCTCTTTTTGTAATGTTTCATTTTTTTCTTTAATCATCTCTGCATCAAGTAAATCGTGAGAGATAGACCCAAGATTGCTTTTCAGCTCAGCGGTCACTGCACATGCACGCGGAATCTGAACGTCCACACTGCCTGTTGTCGTTTTCGCATAGATGGAACGGCACTTTTCATCTGACAGCTGAACAGCAATATTTCCATTAAAGCTTTGAGCATCAATTGATTCACTTTTCCCGCGCAGGTCTATGAGCCCATTGATGGTTTCTACTTCAATCATACCACACTCGTGATCTGCCAGTTTGATTTGTCCGTTTGCTGTTTCTATTCCGACTTTTTCTGCTTGTAACGAAGCAAACGAGACAACACCATTTGTCGTTTTCGCGGCAAGTTCTTTTGTCTTTAGCTTTTCCCCGCGAATCGGTCCATTAAACAGCTTGACCTTGATCTTATCGTATTGGATACGCGGTACGTATAATGTAACATTGACTTTCATCGTCTTCTTTTCGGTTCGAATAAAAAATTTATCTCCTTCAAGCCCGCAGTCCAATTGATTGAGAAATTGCTGTCTTGCCTGCTCTCCATCCTCTGCACGGTAAATTTTTGCATGACACTCTGCTCGAATATCTCGATCGTCCCAAGGCATCACGTTGAGGCTGCCGTTCGCCAATTGAATATCTAAATGGGAAAGCGATGCGTCCTTGAACTGAAAAATGTGCTCAACATCAACGGACTGTCCAAAGTTCAAATCAAGATCCACGTCTTTTACCTTTTTCACCGCAGAGTCTAACCAGCCAAACAGCTTTGCCCCAAGATTTTCGGTGCCGTTTCCTTTGCTCTCTGCTCCAGCTTTTTCTTCATGAAAGGTGTGATCAGCCGTAGACTTTTCTAATGAGACTGACTGACCTTCTTCTAGTTTTTCCAGCAGCGTAATTGCTTCTTTTGCTGATAATACTCCGTCTTCTACTAATTTTAAAATTCGTTCTTTTTCATTCATACAAAGCCCTCCTAAGATTTGATGGATTGAAGTACTTTAATACCTTGAATGATATTCCAAATGACAGAGATCAAAAAGCCAATGACTACTAAAAAAGACAAGATGAACACCATCATGACTAGAATGAGCGAGTCACCTGCCTGTGTCGTCAATAAAAATGGGATAGACCCAAAAATCAACAGAATGCACGCTGCGACCGGCAAAAGATGTGACCATAATGCCCGCAATGCGTGCCGCTTCGTTTCCTTTTGATCTACTACAAAAAACGCCACGATCGGTACGATAAACGGCATAAATAATACACTAAAATAACAAATAGAAGCAATAATCGACTGATCTCTATTCATATATATTCGCTCCTTCATAACGAAAATTCCTTTCTAACTCATACGTTTATTGCGTATAAAAAGTTTCAAAATCATTCGATTTACATATGACCTTAGACACAAATTATTTCTTTTTGCACCTAAGAGTAGATTCTTCACAGATTACCCTTTAAAATATGTTGAAAAGATGGTGATTATCAATATAGGGGGTAATTATTTTGACAGATCATCATAATACAAAACAAACGGCTCAAACGCTTTTAGACCTTATACAAAAACAGAAAAGCATGAACAGCGATATGATCAAGGAGCTTGAGACCATTCATCCGTCTCATCCAAAGTATGGTGATATCCGTTATTTAAAGGTACTGCTCGACAGCAGCAGCACCCATATTTTAAAGGATTTAACGCACCTCAGTAATTTAATGCCGAAGGAAGATGTGCAATAAAAGAAAAACCCCTCTTATTGAGGGGTTTCAGACTGTTGACAAAGGGCTAAAATGATCTTGATTTTAGCCCTTTGTCTTCTTTTCAGCGTGATAGAAAACCTTTGCAGCCCTAGGAAGGACGAGTACCGGAGCGGAGCGAATTGAAACATTCGTGAGCACCGGAGCGCAGAACTGACAAAGAATGCGAGGGTTTGTCTACACGCTGACCCCCTCTTATCGAGGGGTTTTCTTTATGAAGAAGTCACACTTTCCGTTTCTTTAACCAACTGTTTCATGCGTTTACGGTCACGCTCTAAAATAGGCTTCAAGTATTTTCCTGTGTAAGATGCTTCTTCTTTTGCAATGTGCTCAGGAGTGCCAGAGGCAATGATCGTTCCGCCGCCTGCACCACCTTCTGGTCCGAGATCAACGAGATAATCAGCAGCCTTGATAATATCAAGGTTGTGCTCAATGACCAACACCGTATCTCCGTTTTCAACCAAACGCTGAAGCACTTTTAATAAACGGGCAATATCATCCACATGCAGTCCTGTTGTCGGCTCGTCCAAAATATAAAGGGACCTTCCGTTTGAACGGCGGTGAAGCTCAGATGCCAATTTCACGCGCTGCGCCTCTCCTCCGGACAATGTCGTTGCAGGCTGTCCAAGTGTAATGTATCCTAGCCCCACATCATAAATCGTTTGAAGCTTCCGCTTTATTTTCGGGATATTCTCGAAAAATTGGAGTGCGTCCTCCACAGTCATTTCAAGCACGTCAGCAATGTTTTTCCCTTTATATGTGACCTCGAGTGTTTCGCGGTTATAACGTTTCCCGTGACACACTTCACAAGGCACATACACATCTGGCAAAAAGTGCATTTCAATTTTAATGATGCCATCCCCGCGGCACGCCTCACAGCGGCCGCCTTTGACGTTAAAGCTGAATCTGCCTTTTTTATAGCCTCGTACCTTTGCTTCGTTTGTTTGTGCAAACACATCCCGCACATCATCAAAGACACCTGTATACGTGGCAGGGTTGGATCTTGGTGTACGGCCAATTGGAGATTGATCAATATCAATGACCTTATCCAAATGATCCATTCCTTTGATTTCTTTGTGCTGCCCTGGCTTCGCCTTCGCTCTGTGCAATTTTTGTGAAAGTGATTTTAATAGAATTTCATTCACAAGCGTACTTTTTCCTGAGCCGGATACTCCGGTCACAGCTGTAAAGACGCCCAGAGGGAACTTCGCATTCACGTTTTTCAGGTTGTTTTCTTTTGCACCTTTTATCTCAATATAGCGGCCGTCAGGCTTTCTTCTCTCAATTGGCAGCGGAATAAATTTCTCACCTGATAAATATTGGCCTGTTAAGGATTTCGGATCCTTCATGACTTCTTCTGGCGTTCCAGCTGAAATCACTTCTCCTCCATGAACTCCTGCTCCAGGTCCAATATCTATTAAATAATCAGCGGCTAGCATGGTATCTTCATCATGCTCCACGACAATCAGTGTGTTCCCGATGTCACGCATATTTTTCAACGTCCCAATCAACCGGTCATTATCGCGCTGATGCAGACCAATGGATGGTTCATCTAATATATAAAGAACACCTGTCAGCCTTGAGCCGATTTGAGTTGCCAGGCGAATCCGCTGCGCCTCTCCGCCTGATAGTGTGCCAGCGGACCGGCTCAAATTCAGATAATCTAAGCCCACATTATTTAAGAAGGACAAACGCTCTTTTATTTCACGTAAAATGAGCTGGGCAATCTGCAAATCTTTCTCAGACAACTCGATTTTTTCATAGAAATCAAGGGCATCAGAGACAGACATATCGGTGATTTCTCCGATATGCTTGCCATTGATGAGAACCGCCAGCGTTTCTTTTCTCAGACGATACCCTTTACATGTTGGACATGGCTGATTGGCCATATATTTTTCCATTTGCTCACGAATATAATCTGAGCTTGTTTCCTTATAACGCCGTTCAATATTACGAAGAACGCCTTCAAACTCAATTTCATTTTCACGTACCTGACCAAAATCATTTTCATATTTAAAATAAATCCGTTCAGATCCGCTTCCATATAAAATTTTATCGAATAAATGCGATGGGATATCTTTCACTGGAATGTCCATGTCGATGCCATAATGTGTACAAACAGCCTCAAGAAGCTGCGGATAGTATTGCGAGCTTTGCGGCTCCCATGGTGCAATGGCATGCTGCCGTAAAGTCAGATCCTTATTAGGAATGACAAGCTCAGGGTCGACTTCCAGTTTTGAACCGAGCCCATCACAGCTCGGGCAGGCACCAAAAGGACTATTAAATGAAAACATTCTCGGCTCAAGTTCACCAATAGAGAACCCGCAATGCGGACAAGCATGATGTTCGCTGAATAACAGCTCTTCTTGTCCAATCACATCAATCATCACTCGGCCTTCGCCCAGCCGCAGCGCCGTTTCAAGGGAGTCAGACAGCCGAGCAGCAACGCCTTCCTTCACGACAATTCGATCAATGACTACTTCAATGGAATGCTTCTTGTTCTTTTCAAGCTCGATATCTTCTGAAAGATCCTCCATCTCTCCATCGACTCTCACTCGTACATAGCCCTGCTTCCGAATTTGATCAAGCACTTTCACATGTGTTCCTTTGCGGCCGGATACAACTGGCGCAAGCACTTGTAATTTCGTTCTTTCAGGATACTCTAAAATACGATCTGTCATCTGCTCAATCGTTTGTGACGTAATTTCAATTCCATGTATAGGACAAATAGGTTTTCCGACTCGAGCATACAAGAGACGCAAGTAATCATAAATTTCAGTGACAGTACCAACTGTTGATCTAGGGTTTCGGCTCGTCGTTTTCTGGTCAATACTAATCGCCGGAGAAAGACCTTCAATGGCATCTACATCCGGTTTATCCATCTGCCCAAGAAATTGGCGTGCATACGCTGAAAGAGATTCAACGTACCTGCGCTGACCTTCTGCATAAATCGTATCAAAGGCAAGCGACGACTTTCCTGAACCAGATAACCCCGTAATGACCACTAGCTGGTCACGCGGGATATTCACATCAATATTTTTAAGGTTGTGGGCTCTAGCACCTTTCACCTCTATTCGTTCCATAGCCATCAGGCAATCATCCTTCCGCTTTTAGCTCTAGCAATAGATCTCTTAATTCTGCTGCTTTTTCAAAATCAAGCGCTTTTGCTGCATCTTTCATTTCCATCTCGACTTTTTCGATCACTTTTTCTCGTTCTTTTTTGCTCATTTTTGAAAGTTTTGGTGCTGCTTTTGTTTCGTATTCTTCTGAATCCTCATGTATCTTTGTTGCCTTAATGACATCTCGAATTTTCTTATGGATCGTTTGCGGTGTAATCCCGAATTTCTCGTTATATGCTTCTTGCTGTTCTCGTCTTCGCTTCGTTTCTTGAATCGCAATGTCCATCGATTTCGTCATATTGTCTGCATACATAATGACCCGGCCTTCTGCATTTCTCGCTGCACGGCCAATCGTCTGGATGAGGGATCTTTCAGAGCGTAAAAAGCCTTCTTTATCCGCATCTAAAATGGCCACAAGCGACACTTCTGGAATATCCAGTCCTTCACGAAGAAGGTTGATTCCAACAAGCACATCATATTTACCGAGACGCAGATCACGGATAATCTCAATCCGCTCAAGGGTCTTAATCTCGGAATGCAGGTAATTCACCTTGATTCCGATTTCTTTTAAGTAATCTGTGAGATCCTCAGACATTTTCTTCGTCAGTGTGGTCACGAGCACACGCTCATTTTTCTCAACTCGTGCATGAATTTCTCCAATTAAGTCATCAATTTGTCCTTCAATCGGACGGACTTCAATGATTGGATCAAGTAATCCTGTTGGACGGATAATTTGTTCCACAACCTCTGGTGTTTTCTCAAGCTCATACGGACCAGGCGTTGCTGATACATGCACAATATGATTGATATGCTTTTCAAACTCATCAAAGGTGAGCGGTCTGTTATCAAGTGCTGATGGCAGGCGGAATCCGTGATCAACCAACACTTGCTTTCTAGCTTGGTCCCCGTTGTACATGGCGCGGATTTGCGGAATCGTCACATGCGACTCATCGACAACAATCATAAAATCATCTGGGAAATAATCAAGCAGTGTGTAAGGTGTTGAACCAGGCGGACGCAAGGTCAGATGTCTTGAATAGTTCTCAATTCCTGAACAAAAGCCCATCTCTCTCATCATCTCAAGGTCATATCTTGTCCGCTGCTCAAGGCGCTGCGCTTCAAGCAATTTTCCATTTTCGCGAAGCTTTTCAAGCTGTTCTTCTAGCTCTTGTTCAATATTGATAATGGCTTTTTCCATTTTTTCTTCTCTTGTGACGAAGTGAGATGCTGGGAAAATCGCCACATGATCTCGATCACCAAGTATTTCTCCAGTCAGCGCATCCACTTCACGAATACGTTCAATTTCATCACCGAAAAACTCCACTCTGATACAATGCTCATCTCGTGAAGCGGGAAAAATCTCAACAACGTCTCCTCTGACTCGGAAGGTTCCGCGCTGAAAATCTATATCATTACGAGAATACTGAATATCCACCAGCTTACGAAGAAGCTGATTGCGTTCAATCTCCATTTCAGTACGCAAAGACAGCACAAGCTCTCTGTATTCCTCTGGCGAACCTAAGCCATAAATACAGGACACACTGGCAATGATGATGACATCCCTTCTCTCAAATAACGAGGACGTAGCCGAGTGTCTCAGCTTATCAATCTCATCATTGATGCTGGCATCCTTCTCAATAAATGTATCGGTCTGAGGCACATATGCCTCTGGCTGATAATAATCATAGTAACTCACAAAATATTCAACAGCGTTATTCGGAAAAAATTCCTTGAATTCGCTGTATAACTGACCGGCAAGTGTCTTATTATGCGCAATGACAAGTGTCGGTTTGTTCACTTCTTTGATCAGGTTGGAGACAGTAAAGGTCTTTCCCGTACCTGTAGCACCTAACAGCGTTTGATGCTGTTTCCCCTGATGGATCCCCTCAACAAGCTTTTCAATCGCCTTTGGCTGATCTCCTTGGGGCTGATAGTTAGAAACTAATTCAAAGCGGTCACTCACATCAAAGCCTCCGTTTCGTTACGAAATCTATCTAATGAATATATTATCATAAAAGAACACAAAAATACGAACTAAAGTTCGGCTCTTACTTGATTTTTATTTCCAATACAGTCATACCCTCTCTCCCATGGCAAATAACCCTCTTAAGAAAACCTTCCTTTCAGTATGGAACATTTTGGAGTGAGATATTCGATGAGCAGAAAAAGAAAGCTGTGCTTACTAGAAATCGTAAGCACAGCTCTTGTTTAAAACATGTCAATTTTCAGCATTGAGATAACATCATTGATGTTTTTCAGCTTTTTCTCTCTTTTCGATTTCTTTCTTAGCCATAAACAAAGCCCCAGCTACTAAAGAAATAATATCTAATCCCACAATAAAGTAGGTTTCTGTATAGCCTTTCATGTACGAAGCAAATAAAAGCGCTGCTGTTAACGCAATGCCCACATAATGATTATAAGTAACCTTTGAAAATAAAATAACGAGCAAGAAAGGAAAAACTAGTGCAAATATGGCTTTTGTAATCACAAAAACCCTCCCTCTTCATGGTCTACTTCCTTGATTATAGTAAAGATTGGCATATTGAACAATTCACAGTTTTCAATTTCGCCTTTTTTCTCCATGTTCGGAGACTTTTGTTTTAGAAATAGAAGGAAATTAGTGAGATTGTCCCCTTTGTAAAGATAGGTCTTTCCGTCTTTGACAATAACATCCAATCAATCCTATGATTAAAATGATAGTGCGCACTATCATTTTAAAAAATAGAGAGACATACAAACTATTGGCTATTTGGATAAGGGGGCATTCCCATGTATTCAGTTTTATTTCATGCGGCTGAAGAATCCGCATCACTCGCAGGGGCAAAAGGCCTGAATTTAATCAAATTAAACAATCACGGCCTGCCAGTCCCAGATGGATTTATTATCAAAACCAACAGCTTTGCAAGCTTTCTTTCATATCACAATCTGCAGCCAGCAGAACAAAACCTTTCTCAAAAAATCAAAGAAGCATCGTTTCCTTTACAAATGGAAGCAGAGCTGCTTTCGTCCTTTCAATCCTTGCGGAAGACTTACCCCTCAGTTGCAGTCAGGTCCTCTTCTGTTGCTGAAGATCTCGAAGGCGCCTCATTTGCAGGACAGTACGAGACTTATTTAAATATCAAAACAAATGAAGAGTTTTTACAGGCAGTCAAAGAATGCTGGTCTTCTTATTTTGCAGCGAGAGTCACAGAATATAAGGAAGAGATGAATGAAAATGAGGAAGAGATGCCGCTCATGGCCGTTGTCGTTCAAGGATTGATCCATTCTGACGTCTCCGGTGTCATCTTTAGTGAGAATCCCGTATCGGGGAAAACAAATGAAATGATGCTGACCGCAAGCTACGGATTGGGAGAAGCAATTGTCTCCGGCCTTGTGACACCAGACACGTTTATTGTAGATAAAGAGAACTTTTCGATTGAAAAAACACTTGGGGCGAAAGAGCTACAAATTGTTCCTTTGCAAGAGGGTGTCATCGAGGAGCCAGTATCGGAGGAAATGGCTGGTCAGTTTTGCCTGAACGATGATCAATTGAAGGAAATCACACAAATCACGAAACAAGTAGAAGAACTTTACGGACATGGAGTCGATATCGAATTTGGAATTGCAGATGGGTCGTTTTATCTACTTCAAGCAAGGCCGATTACTACAGCTCTTCCAAAAGCAGTAAATGAAACAGCAGGTGCTTCTTTTCAAATGAAGCCAGAAGAGCTGCAGGATTTCTGGATTTCAATGGATGATCATATGCCTGGTCCAACGAGCCCTCTTTTCTCAAGCCTGATCATACCAGCCTTAAAAAGCGGGATGAAGAAAAATGGAGAAAAGTATCAAGTACCTGATATGAACATCAAAGATATTAAGCTTTACAGAGGCCACCTATACTCAGCACCGGATCTGCCAGAAGCGCAAGAAGGAGCTGCACCCGTTTTTGATGAAAGCATATTTGAGTTATTTCCGCATTTAAGTGAACGGATGTATGAGATTCTAGAGAAAAATTTCTTTCCATTTTACGAAAAACTCGATCGCCAAATGAATGAACCTATGACCATTGAAAAAGCCATCATTGGCTTTGAAGAATTAAAGGATTTTTATATTCAAGCATATGATGATCATTTTGATATCGTCATACCACAAGTCATTCTATCAGCCATCATTGAAGACATGCTTGTAACGTATACTGGTGATCAAACCCAAGTCGTCTTGCTGCACGAAATGATGATAGGCGTGATGAACAAATCTCTTGAAACAGACAAGGTGCTATCTGATATCGCAAAGGATGTCCTTCAAGATCCAGAACTTCATCAAGCATTTATTCAACATGAAAAGAACTCGGAGCTGTTACATGCACTCAATCACTCGGAAAAAGGAAGGCATTTCATTTCGAAATTGGAGGATTTTCTCCAAGTTTACGGCTGGCGATCTGTTAAAAGTCATGACCTTACAGATGAGACTTGGGCAGAAAACCCGGAGTTTATATTAGATATCATCAGAAATAACATCCATTGCCATTGTGATTTTGATGAAGAATTTGCAAAAGCAGTGATCAAAAGACAAGAGACATATAAACATTTTATGAGTCAAGTGAAGGATGAATCGTTTAAAACAAAATTTGAGACACTGTATCAATTTGCCCTTCGAGCAGCGAATATCCGAGATGACCACCACTTCTATATTGATGCCATGTTAGATGCAAAGGCCCGGGTATATCTATTAAAAATAGGTGAACTTCTTGTACAAAAAGGAGCCATTCCTCATCAAGAAGATCTTTGGTATCTCTACGATGAAGAGGTACAAAAAGCGCTCACAACGTCTATCTCATTTGATTCGGTTATCCAGCAAAGAAAGATAGAAATGAAGGAAAATGAAGATATTCAACCACCGGCTTACATTGGTACACCAACTGAAGCGGAACTGCAGCAAGTAGAAAGAATGCTTGGTTCATTAAGAGAAAATGAAAACAACACACACGATGTGATCCATGGAATTGGCGCATCCAGCGGTATTGTTTCTGGAAGAGTAAAAGTCATTACATGTGCTGACGAATTCTCACAATTTCAAAAGGATGATATTTTAGTTTGTAAAACGACCACACCTTTATGGACGAGCTTATTTAGAGATGCGAAAGCAGTCATCACCGATGCTGGAGGCATTTTATCTCATTCAGCTATTATCGCAAGAGAGTATATGATGCCAGCTGTCTTAGGTACTAGAATAGCAACTGAAACACTTCAATCCGGTGACCTTGTGACAGTAGATGGCAGCAATGGACGCATTCAGATATTAAAACAGCATTCGCGTGCATAAACTTATCATTTTGGATGATATTGGCGGTCATAGGTTTTATCGGTATACTTACTTTGTTGCAAACACATTCATAACCTGAGGTGAGTATGCTTGTTAAAATCTACAAATCAACGAATCATTCGCGCAACAATGGATTTATTAACTGAAAAAGGCTATCAAAAAACAACAACCAAAGAAATAGCGACAAAAGCGAATGTGAGTGAAGCAACTATTTTTCGCAACTTTAAAAACAAACGCGGCGTGATTGCTGCCATTATGAAAATGAAATCAACACCGACAAAAACCCTAGAAGCAGAATTCAAAGGCGATTTATACACCGATTTGAAGTTTCTCGGTACCTATTTCCTTGAAGATTTGACTTCCAAAAAAGAATTTATTTATATCAGTATGCGAGAACCGGCTATGTATAAGGATTTAACCAGTCACGAAAAGATTTATCCTCAAGAATTGAGAGAAATGCTCATACAATATTTCAAAAAGATGGGTGCCCAGCATCATGTATTAAAAGGAAATGAAGACATTTATGCAGACATTTTCATTAGTACGTATTTCGGATTTTTCATTCAGCAGCTAGAGCAAGATTTTCAACTCGTTCTCACACAAAAAGAAGATTTTATTGAAACATGCACACACATTTTCATGAGAGGAATTTCTCCCGCTTAAAGGGTGGAATTCTTCTTTTTTACAAAAGGTGGTATACACATTGAGGTTAAAAAAAGAGAGTTTCGTCATCTATTCTTTGTTGCTTGGAGCTATACTAGTTCCAGTCAATTCAACGATGATCGCTGTCGCTCTATCATCCATATCAACTTATTATGATCAATCCCTTGCAAACATCACTTGGGTTGTCACAATTTATCTTATTGTCATGGCAGTCACTCAGCCTATCGCTGGTAAGTTAGGAGATATATACGGACACAGGCGAATGTATTTAATTGGGGTCATGCTCTTTTTAATTGGCTCAATTGGATGTGCTTTAGCTCCAAATCTAGCTTTTCTCATCACTTTTCGTTCCATTCAAGCAGCTGGCGGTGCTATTTTAACACCGAATAGCATTGCATTGATTCGTGCAACAGTATCCCCCGAAAAACTGTCTAAAACAATGGGGTATTTTGGGTTTGGAGCCGGTATTGGTGCCGCACTTGGACCTTTTATTGGTTCGATTCTTATTCAGAGTTTTGATTGGCATTCTATATTCTTTGTCAATATCCCATTCTTGTTCCTTACACTTGTTACCGGCGTATTACTCATTCCAAAAACAAAGCATACACGCTTACAAGCAAATGTAGACATCACTGGTTCACTATACTTAACCATCGGGATTGCCACACTCATTCTATGCACTAAAAGCCAATTGCTAAATGAATACTTGATCTATGGAATTCTAGCGTTGATCGTCATTCCTTTATTCTTTAAACATGTACGAAAAGTAAAGAATCCGATCATCGATTTGTCGCTTTTTAAAAACAGTTCATTTACAAACGCAAACCTGTCGATCATGCTAAGTAATTTTGTGATGTATGCCATTCTTCTAATTATGCCGCTGTTTATGGAACAACAACTTGCACTTTCTCATACACAAAGCGGTATTATTCTATCAGTATTTTCTCTTTGCATGTCTATTAGCGGCTTGTTAGGGGCAAGACTCCATCCGAAAAAAGGCGCGAAAAAAATGATTGGCTTTTCATTTCTCTGTCTGACTTTATCAGGCATCATGTTAATCACACTCAGTCAGTTCCCTACCTTACCACTGCTTATAGTGACACTTGTCGCAGGTGGAATTTCATCAGGTATTGGAATGACCAGTATGCAGATGGCTTCTTTAACGTCTGTTGATCAAAGCTTATCTGGTTCAGCATCTGGTATTTTCTCTACCTTTCGATATTTTGGCAGTATCATTTCGTCTACATTGATTGGGATCATGAGTGGTTTTCAATCTTTATTTATTGTATTAATGGGTGCAGGCATTCTTGGTTTCCTTTTATCTCAACGTGTAAAAACCAAATCAACCTCCCCATCATCTGAACATTCCGCCTAATGACTCCCTTGCTCTATGTTTAGTTAGAGCGGGGAGTTTTCATCATTTGTATCACTGTAAACTATAGCGAGTGCATCCATCAAATCCTGAAAATCATCTTTTAAAGAAGAAAAAATGGCATATGTCCAGACAAAAAAGGAACTTCAGGTACAAATGGTCTCCCTCACTTACCTAAAAGCTTTTTTTCATTCTTTCAGCATGGATAACTTCAATTTTTTTTCACAATTTTTGTGGTATGATTTTGAAAATAGAGAACGCAAAGGAGCGGAAGAATGGAACGTGTGAAATATGTTTTGATCTGTTTATCAGCTCTACTTTTATTCCTGACAGGCTGTGGAAAAGAACAGCAATTTACGCCGCCAGGCAGCTCTCAATCCATCGCTGTCATCTCTCAATTAAAAAAAGCCTCCTTTTCAATAGTTGATATACAAAAAAATAAAATGCTCTCTTCTGTGGATTTAAAACACCCACTCACTGATCTTATTCAAATCAATAAAGACGTCATCATCGCTACAAGTAAAGAGGGAGAATCCCTTATCGAAATTAATCTAAAACACGGCACAGCAACAGATTATATGAATGTGGATAAAGGACTGACTTCCCTTACATATGATGCAGCTTCTCATACATTAATCGCTGCCAACTCACAGAAAAATGTCGTTTATTTTATTGATACGGAGCGCAAAAAAATAAAATCGACTGTGAAAACTGGAAAATTACCTTCTTCTATGACTCTTTCTTCATCAGGTATTTTATTTGTTTTAAATGCAGAAAGTCATACTGTCTCCGTCATAGATATTGAAAAGGAAAAAAATATACGTACGTTTTCTGTACTTGAACGGCCTTCTGGAATTCATTTTGATGGACAGTTCATTTGGATCGGCGGCCACGGTAAACAAGGCACCTTAAATAAGAGTATTTTTGCTTATGACCCTAAAACTGGAAAAAAACAGCGAGAAATAAAGCTAGGCGTTATGCCTGTTGCATTTTTTCCAGAGAAAAATTCTTCTACTTTATATGTACTATGTCATGGAGATCATACGCTATACAAAGTAGATACCAAAACAAATAAACAGCTTGCTTCTGTTGAAACTGGTCAAAATCCGAATTATATCACTGCTGATAAGACATCAATTTATGTGAGTAACTTGGATGACAACTCAGTATCCATCATCGATAAACACTCACTTATCATGAAAAATCAACTGAATGTCCCATCAGGACCTTATGCTATCGTGTTGGAGGAAAAGAAATGAAGGAACAAATGCGTATTTTAATCGTAGATGATGAGCTTGATATGCTTGAGTTAATCGGGTCTTTTTTAAAGAGACATGGCTTTCACATTATCTCTGCGAATAATGGAAAAGATGCCTTGCATCAGCTTGAAAAGGAATCTGTTGACCTTGTTGTATTAGATATCATGATGCCTGACATGGATGGATTTGAAGTCTGTCAGCGTATTCGACAAACATCTCAAATACCGATTTTATTTTTAACAGCGAGGAGTTATGAGGAGGACCGAATTAGAGGACTTGAAATTGGAGCGGATGACTATATCATGAAGCCTTTCAGTCTGCGTGAGCTTGCAGCAAGAATCGAAACCACTCTGAGACGAATTAGAGGTCTTTCGCTAAAGCGCAGCCGAATACAGATTGGTGACATGGAGATTGATCAAGATGGCAGACAAGTTTACCTCCATCAACAGCCCGTTAATTTAACAAGAAGAGAATTTGATTTACTCATGTTTCTTTTGCTCAACCAAGGACAAGTGTTTTCACGAGAACACCTTTATCAAAAATTGTGGGAATCACATTCAACGAGCGGCTCTTTAAGAACTGTCGATACACATATCAAAACGCTGCGACTGAAATTAAAGGAAGCAGAACGATATATTAAAACCGTTTGGGGTGTCGGCTATAAGTTTGAGGAGGCAGAATGAAGCCATTATCGATTAAAAAGAAAGTACTCTTCTTAATCCTTGCAGTGATCGGAATCGTTGCAGCCTCAGCGCTTGCCCTTACCTTTTACTTATACCAGCATTTATATATTGATAAACAGATCGATTCCTTAAGTTTGCAAGGTAAGAAGCTGGCAGAAATCTATCACACACATGGGAAAGACAAGTATTTTACCGACAGAATGAAATGGGCAAATGACTCAAGTCAGGCAAGCATTATTTTTACAGATGATCCAATGGAGCTTTCAAGTGGACTTCCTTTTGATACGGACACAAATGATAATCTCATTACGTTCAAAGAACGCCAAAAGCTCCTTCAAGGTGAAACCGTCGTGTTAATTAGAGAACACCCAAAGTTTCACCAAGATATTCTTGGCATCGCCATCCCTGTTTTCTCAAGCAATGATGATCTATCGGGAACTATTTTCCTCTCCATGCCCTTATCAGATGTATATGAACCCTTTGTCCAAATTAGATTGACGCTTGGCATATCCACCTTAATGATTCTGCTCCTGATATTCGTGATTGGATATAAGAGCTCCAATAAAGTAGTGCAGACAATTAATAAAATGAAAGAAATTGCAATGGAAATGGAATCTGGTGATTTCTCAAAACGAATGGCCGTAACCAAAAAAGGAGATGAGTTAAACCAGCTCAGCCGCTCCTTTAATAAACTGTCTTCAACCCTCGAAAAAGTTGAACAGCACCGCAGGGAATTTCTTGCGAATGTCTCTCACGAACTTAGAACGCCTTTAAGTTATATGAAAGGCTATGCAGAAGGAATTGAAGAAGGGATTATTGATCAAAAAAAAGGAATGCAAATCATCCAAGATGAGGCCACACGTTTAAGCCGGCTTGTACACGATCTTTTAGATCTTGCACAGTTAGAAGGTGACTCCTATCCACTTACGATGGAGCCAATCGTTTTTGCACAGCTCATTCACGATGTTCTTGATCAAATGGCATTCATCGCTGACAAAAAAAGCATTACTTTCAAACAAACGCTTGAAGAGGATTGTATTGTTTATGGTGATAGCGACCGTCTCCAACAAGTGATACGTAATTTACTGGACAATGCCATTCATTACACACCATCTGGAAAATCAATATCGATTGAATTACAAGTTCACCAAGGTGTTGCTGAATTGAAAGTGACCGACGAAGGCAGCGGTATTCCAAAAGAAGATCTCCCACATGTTTCTGAGCGATTTTATCGTGTAAATAAAGCACGAACAAGAAAGGATGGCGGCTCTGGCCTTGGACTAGCCATTGTCTATCAAATCATTAAAAAACATCATGGAACATTCGACATTCAATCTGAACCTGGCTTTGGTACGACAGCCATCATTCAACTTCCCAATGCTCCATTCAATGAGAGCTCACCTACACTATAGCTACTCACATATTTTAAAATATCATTTGGAATTACTATTTTATCAATAAATTCAGCAACCATATGATTTTCTACAACTTGAACAGCTCTTTTCACCAAGAGCTGTTTTTATTTCTAAAAAATAAAAAAATGGTCTTTTTTTATTAACATTTTATTCATATTTGCTTGTTACACTTTTTTCAAGTGAAAAAAAGGAGTGACTTGCTTTTGATCAGACGTTTTCAGAAATTTGATATTTATTTATTTTTCATATTGATCTTATCTGCCATCTTAAACATTTATAACATTTGGGAAGATGACACGGTGAATGCGTATTATACTGCGGCTGTCACAAGTATGATGCAAAGCTGGCATAATTTCTTCTTTGCTTCATTTGATCCAGCAGGATATGTCACGGTGGATAAACCCCCGCTCACCTTCTGGCTGCAAACGATCAGTGCCAAAATTTTTGGTCTGCATGGATGGAGCGTCATCTTGCCTCAAGCTTTAGCAGGCATTGGATCTGTTTATCTGATCTACCGTCTTGTCAAACCAACTTTTGGTCAAGCAGCGGCGAGATTAGCGGCACTTATCATGGCGTGTACACCTATTGCGGTTGCTGTATCTCGCACAAATAATATTGACAGCTTACTTGTCTTTATACTTTTACTAGCAACAGGAATGATGTTCAAGGCTGTAAAACAGCAAAAGGTGCTTTGGGCGATTGCTTCGTTTGCGATGATTGGCGTCGGCTTTAATACAAAAATGCTGCAAGCCTATATGATCGTACCAGCACTCATTCTTTTTTACATCATTGCCTACCGAACGACATGGAAGAAAAAATTGTTATCACTGATGATTTCAATGATTGTTCTTTTAGGTGTATCTGTTTCCTGGTCTATAGCGGTTGATCTCACTTCCAAAGACAATCGTCCTTATATGGGATCTAGTCAATCGAACTCAGCACTAGAATTAGCCTTTGGTTACAACGGTCTTCAGCGGTTGACTGGTCAACAGTCTGGCGGGGGAGGCGGCACAAATCAGGGTGAGGGACAGCCGCCTTCACAGCAGGGTGATCAGCAAAATGACAATGATTCATTCACCATGCCTCAGCCGCCATCTAATGGAAATCAAAACAACTCAGACAATTCAAACCAATCATCCAGTCAGAAACAGCCTTCAACGCAAGGACCACCAAGCAATGCAAACGGCACAACACCACCTGATATGCCTTCAGGCGGTAATGGTGATGGACCGCCAAATGGCGGGGGCGGAAAAATGGGAAATGGCTCCGGCATGTTTGGTACAGGAACCAAGGGACCGTTACGTCTGTTCCAATCTGAACTGTCCGATCAAATCAGCTGGCTGCTTCCATTTGCGATATTCGGTGCGATTGGTATCTTCTTCTCGACTGCCTTTGAAAGAAGACGTCTCAATACAAAACAAAAAGAAACACTATTTTGGTCAGCATGGCTTATTCCTGTTGCTGCATTTTTCAGTGTAGCAGGATTTTTCCATCATTATTATTTGATCATGCTGGCACCGCCAATTGCTGTATTAGCAGGAGCCGGATGGGTTTCTATGACACAATTATTTCAAACAGGAACTGGCTTTAAAAAATGGCTGCTTCCATTTGCGATATTCGTCACAACCGCATTTGAAATCTTTATTCTATCCACTTTTACAAGCACGATCGGTCTTGGACTAAGCATTGCAGTCGGTATCATTGGTGTTGGAACAATCCTTTCTCTGCTTTTGGTAAAAGGAAAAGAAAAACTAAAACAATTCGTGTCTCTCATTGCCATCCTTGGCATGCTGATTGCACCACTATACTGGGCAAGCACACCTCTTCTTTATGGGGGAAACAGTATGCTTCCAGAGGCTGGTCCTCAGCTTGCAACTTCAAGTGGCAGCATGAGTTCACAAGTCAATGAAAAGCTAATCAGCTATCTTGAGAAAAACAATACGGGAGAAGAATTCCTATTCGGGACAACAGATGCAACCACTGCTTCACCTTACATTATTAAAACAGGAAAAGCTGTTATGGCATTAGGTGGATTTAGTGGATCTGATAACATTCTCACGCTTAGTGAATTCAAACAGCTCGTCAAAGACGGCAAAATCAAGTACTTCTATCTTTCTGGTATGAGAGGCGGCAGCTCTGACATTCTCACTTGGATTCAAAAAAATGGCAAAGAAGTATCTGCTTCTAAATGGCAGAACAGCTCTACATCCAAAACGAACCAGCAAACAGACAGCCAACAATCAGAACAAAATGATCAGTCAAATGGAAGAATGGGCGGAATGGAGAGCGGCACTCTTTATGAACTATCCGTTGATTAATTCATCTATTAAAAGGGAGGAAGGATGACTGATGGAAAAGAACATACGATATTCTATTGTAGTCCCAGTCTATAATGAAGAACTTGTGATCCATGAATCCTATCAGCGACTGAAAACAGTCATGGATTCGACAGGAGAAGCATACGAACTTCTCTTCGTCAATGACGGTAGTATGGATCGAACAGCTGAACTAATTAAAGGGTATTCCCAAAACGATCCGAATGTAAGACTCATTGATTTCTCACGTAACTTCGGACACCAAATTGCCATTACAGCTGGGATGGATTATGCAAAGGGAGAAGCGGTCATCGTGATAGATGCAGACCTACAAGATCCGCCTGAATTGATATTAGAGATGATCGCAAAATGGAAAGAAGGCTATGAAGTCGTATACGCCGTGCGCACCAAACGAAAAGGCGAAACTTTTTTCAAAAAGCAAACCGCTTCCCTTTTCTATCGCGTTTTACGTCAAATCACCGAAGTAGATATCCCAATCGACACCGGTGACTTCAGGTTAATGGATCGTAGAGTGTGCCATGAAATGAGAAAAATACGAGAAAAAAATCCATTTGTTCGCGGCCTAGTCAGCTGGGTAGGTTTCAAACAAATTGCAGTAGAGTACGTTCGAGATGAACGTCTAGCAGGAGAAACAAAATACCCGCTCAAAAAGATGCTCAAGCTCTCGATGGATGGAATCACTTCCTTTTCCTATAAACCTTTGAAGCTAGCGAGTATAGCAGGAATTGCCCTTTCCGCTATCGGATTCATTTCAATGTTTCTTGTACTTTACTTAAAGCTTTTTACAAACAGCACCATTACAGGATGGAGTTCATTAATTGTCATACAGCTGTTCTTTAGCGGCATCATCCTCTTTATGCTGGGAATGATTGGAGAATACATCGGCCGAATCTACGACGAGGCAAAAGATCGACCACTTTACATCGTAAGAGAGAGCTACGGGCTTCAGTCAAAGCCACAGCCTGTTCAACCCCCTGTTCATTTCAAGCAATACAAACAGCATTAAAAAAGCGTGTGAGACCTCTTTAAAGGTCCCGCACGCTTTTTATATTAAGCGGCTGTGTCAAACCGCTTTTTGTTGATGAAGAAAGAAAGAGTAATTATCAAATAAATGCCCATTGTGACCATCGTTTGGATAATTGGAGTTGTTGACACAACGCCGATGAAAATGGCAATGATCGCAATCACAGAAAACCATGTTGTGAAAGGATACAGCTTCACGCGATATCCTCCTGGTTCTGCTACACTTCGAGATTTTAAATGCCCGACAGCAATAATAAACCAGATGAATAAGACCGTATAGCTTAAAGATCCCATTAAATAATTAAAGGTTTGACTTCCTACAAAAAGAGAAATCAATACAGCGGCATACAATGTAGATGTACACACTAGGATCGCTCTAACAGGCACCTGCTGTTTTGATAGCTTTGAGAAGCCCTTCCATATACGTCCATCCATCGCTTGCGTATAAAGTACCCTTGAGGATGCGTACAGCCCAGAGTTCATAGAAGACAAGATCGCTAGTAAAATGATACCGTTCATGATGTCACTCGCGTATGGCACGCCAATTGTTGCAAACACGGTGACGAATGGACTCACTTGCTCATTGTTTACTTGATTCCAAGGAATCAAGCTGACGATGATGAAGAACGGCAGTACATAGAAACCGATGATTCGTACAAATGTACTTTGGATGGCCTTTGGGATGACTTTTTCAGGGTTTTTTGTTTCTGCTAATGTGACCCCGATCATTTCAGTCCCGCCATATGAATACACCACAACAAGCATGGCCGCAATTAAGCCGCCTGTTCCATTCGGGAAAAATCCTCCGTGGCCGGTTAAGTTGGATAATCCCGGTGCTGCATGCTGACCAAATGAGACAAACAACATGGTTAACCCAATGATAATAAATAAAAGAATGACAGCAATTTTAATAGAAGCTAACCAGTACTCCGTCTCAGCAAACATTTTAACAGAACAAACATTGATCAATGTCACAACAAGTGAAATGATTAACACAAGTATCCAAATCGGCACTTGTGGGAACCAGTACTGAATAAAGATCGCAGATACGATTGCTTCTGCTGCAATGTTCAACACCCACATTTTCCAGTATATCCAGTCTAAGAAATAAGCCGGATATTTGCCTAACACCGGTTCAATTAAATCACGGAATGTTCTTGCGCCAGGTCGTGCAACCGTCATTTCGGCAAGTCCTTGCATAATAAATAATAAAATAAGACCACCAATCATATATGCCAAAATGACAGCAGGACCTGCGATATCAATAGCAGAGCTGCTTCCTTTAAACAGACCAGCACCAATTGCACCGCCAAGTGCGAGCATCATAATATGCCTTGACGTCATTGTTCGTTTTAACTGCACATGTTCCTTTTCCATTTTCTATAGCTCCTTTAAATTTGAACCTTCAGACAAATATAGGATAAAAGCATATAAAAAGGCCAGTCATCTCCTTGAAGAGACGACTGACCTTGCAACCGCGTTACCACTCTAATTGATTCAGCCATAGCTAAATCCAACTTAAAACCCGTTAACGGAGGTCACACGTAAAGACTTACTATTCATTCAGTCTTACCGCTCTTTGAGCGAGTTCAATGATTCGTTTTACTGCGTTGCACCAACCCGCAGCTCTCTAAAAAAAACGGATGTTCATCTACTATTCTCAAGTCAAAGCGTTTATAGTCAATTTGTATATTCATCAAAGATTTTATTTTTTAAATATACTGACTAACCACGCAATTGTCAACATCCTTTTTCAGACATTCTCTTTTAACGAATCCAAACAGCGACTTCATCCATCGGACGGCGCGTTTTGCCGCGCTTCGGCTCAGTCACACGATAACCAAAGGCTGCCATGACAGAAATATCATACTGACCATCCTCAAGCAGCCCTTCTTCATCTAGAATGCGATGAATCTCATCGTAGCTGAATCCCTCGACCGGGCATGAATCAATGCCAATTTGTGCAGCGGCTGTCATCATGTTTCCAAGGGCAATATACGTTTGTTTTGAAGCCCAATCAAAGAGCGTACGTTCATTTTCTAACAAATGAAGATCATTCTCTTGGAATTCTTGGTAGCGTCCCTTCACCATCTCGAACGTTTCGTCTGACATTCCTTTGATTTGCTTGTTGATATATTCTGCATATGCTGAATCATAACGGGCGTCTGTTCTTGCCAAGATGATCACAAAATGGCTGGCAGTAGGAAGCTGCTTTTGCGCTCCCCATGTATACTCTTTTAATTTTTCTCTAAATGCTTCATTTTGAACAACGAGGAACTTCCAAGGCTCAAACCCTACAGAGCTTGGGGAAAGTCTTCCTGTTTCTAAAATAAATGCAAAATCATCCTCTGGTATTTTTTTCGTTGGATCAAACTCTTTTGTCGCATGGCGGAACTCATACGCCTCAATGATTTCTTTTTTTAATTGCTCTTTGTCTCGCATTGTATTCATCCTTTCTATTAACCAATTAGGGCGTTAGTTTCATCAATCCAATTTCTTTCCATTCCCATATAGAAATTGTTATGATAAAAAAACAACAGCCCGAATGTGTGATGTGATATCTCTATGGTATAAGAAAAGCTTCGAGTGATTCAAGTACGCACATTTTTGTTCGTTAGTTACCATCTTGTTCGTGTATCACCAAATTTGTCTTAGAAAGGCGTGTTAAGATGAGCGCACCATCCAATCCAGTCAGTATTGTCAATCATGGCTGTCCTGTTTCAGTGACGACAAGTGTCATCGGAGGGAAATGGAAAGGAGTGATCCTTTATCATTTGACTTGCGGACCAAAACGCTACAATGAATTGCGCCGGCTGCTGCCAAGAATTTCTCAGCGTGTCCTCACACTGCAATTGCGTGAGCTTGAACAAGACGGCGTTGTCCATAGAGAAGTCTACGAGGAGGTCCCCCCTCGTGTCGAATATTCCCTCACTTCTCTCGGAAATACATTAAAGCCTATCATCTTCGCCATGCGTGAATGGGGCGAATCCTACGGGAAAGAAGCGCGCCCAAAAGAAAAAAGCTGCCATCTCTAGCAGCTTTTTTTAAGATGAAATTGCCGTTGGTTCTTGCTGTGGATCATCCTTCACAAACAGGATGCCAAGCTGATGATGCTCCCCTTCGTAAGAAGCACGTTTCTCAAATCTTGTCTGACCATTTAAGCCAATAATCTCGAGCTTTGTTAGAGCACGATTGGTTTGAAGGGCTTCATAAAATTCCGAAACGGTTTTGACTTCAATTCCATTCACTTTTGTGATGACTTCTCCGATCTCAAGCTTTAAATCAGCCGCTGGTGTATTTGGAATAATTCCCAGCACCATCAGCCCTTGATTACGCTTAGAGAAGTAGAACGGGGCAGCATTGTCATTGACCCTCTGCTTCCATGAGAGAAAGGCTCTTCCTATCACCGCAATCAATACAGCTCCCCAAGCAATCGGTTCAAACCAAATACTTGCAGCACCTAATAAGGCGACAGCGAGTCCGAGCATGAGAATACGCCGCGCTGTAATTTGAATACTAACAATTGGCAGTGAGCCTTGAATTCTCTGACCGAATCCGATGATATATGGAATCAAAATAAATGAAAAGCTTTGATCATGCACTTGAAGCACCGGCCACCATGGCAGAGAAGAAGTGAATTCACCTGCCGGCATCAGCAAAACAAGCGGTAAAAGCCACAGACGGTTTGCCCGCTGCTGACCAATTAAAAGTCCTCTCGCACTCATCACCATAGCAGGCGATGTACGTAAATGCGCCGTTCGATAGGCTAGAATCCCCTCGGTCATTAATAGAAGTCCTAACAGAATGACAACGGCTGATGCATTCATGATTGAGAGCTGCGGCAGCCAAGAATGACTCACTTGGAAATGCATCAGTCCAAGTGCCGCAATAAAACTGAAACCGAGTGTGTATGCAGACGAAAGCGCACTCGCCTTAAAGAATAAAGAGAAAACGATGGTCATCGCTGCAATCAGCACGATGAATCCAGGGGGGAGGGCAATCCCTAAGCCTACTGAAATAACGGATAGGCAAATCCCTAGAATCCATCCCTTTGAATATGTAAATTTAAGTTCATCGTATACATCTTCTATTCTTGTTTGAAACGCTTTTCTCTCCCGCTTTACGCGGATGTAGCCATGCAATAGGCTGATTAATATCATGAAATAAAAAAGAGGATGGATTAAAAACAGACCGACCGCTTTTAATCCGGCTCCCATCCACTCCGAGCTCATTATCGTTCACCGCCCAAGTCAAGCATTTTCTCTTATTCTATCAAATAAATCGATGCTTGACATCAGGTTTATTTCTCCTGATTCATCCAAAGTGTGACATTCGACAGTGAAAAATCTTTTAAGTAGTGATTGACATCTACATCTAGTATGCCGCCGAGCAGCTGCATCGACCTCTTGATGTCGGTTAAGTTTATACCAAGTCTCTTATGATTATCCATTAAATAATTGAAGTATATCTCAGCACAGTCTTCATCGATTTCGTCGACTGATTCTACCGTTGTGTAATTGACCAAGTACCTGCTTAACAGCATGAGCAGACTTAATGCCTTTGTAGCGGAAAACGTCACATCTTTCGTACGACTCTTAAGTTCCTCTACCAACTCGTAATATTTTTTCTCTCTCACAATACTTGCCCTTTTCAATTGTGTACCCCCATTTACTAGTTCTTTTAAGAAAAGCGCAAACCTCGGTACAGCTTAATGCTCAAGCTGAATATCCGCAAAAAATAAAATATTTAAAATGAGTGCTACTTTTTATTGTAAGAATTATTTATGTAACATACAACTTTCAAAAGTTTCATTTTCATGACATGTTTAAATCAACAGAAAGTCTCTTATATACATATGTTATCGGGTAAAATTGAAGGAATGTTATGTTTTTTGTAAAATAAATGAATATATTTCTCGATATAATTTATTTTTAATCATAAATTATTACATGTTCATGACACTTATGAACCAAAAAAAAGAGGCTTTTATTCGCCTCTTTATTTTTTAAGATATAGTGCTTTTAGTGCAGTCTGTAATTGAAGGTCATTTTTTTCGTATGATTTCACTTCATCCACCATTTTGTTCATCATTTCCGCTGTTTTCAAATCAATGACACCTGATTTATCGAGATTGTATGTGCTTTGGAAGGCAAGTACGGCCTTTTTTGTTTCTTCATCAAAGTATCCATCTACTCTGCCAGGGTCAAATGACAATCCCTTTAACAGCGTCTGCGCTTGTCTCACTTCTTCATTGTTCATATCAAGCTGAAGGGGTTCTTTCAGCTGAAGCGGACCTGCGGTAAAGTAATCCGGCTGATGAATCGCAATTGTCGGTACGACGCCTTTTTTGTGAATCCAATTGCCTTTTGGCGTGAGCCATTTATACAGCGTTAATTTAATATTACTTCCATCTCCCATCGGAACCGCCTGCTGCACAGTTCCTTTTCCAAAGGAGACATCACCGACAACTTCATACTTTCCAGCTTCTTTCATGGCTCCAGCAAGTATTTCCGAAGCGGAAGCACTGCCTTTATCAATTAAGACGTTGACTGGGTAAGGCTTTTGTTCTTTTAGTTTTGAAAAATATCGTTTCCGGTCGCCATTCCGTTCTGCGATTTGAATATAGGGCTGATCCTTCGTAATAAAATGTTTCAAAATATCTTCCACACTTTGCAGATAGCCGCCAGGGTTTCCTCTCACATCCAGTACAAGGCCTTCTATGCCCTTTTTCTCGAGCTGTTTCAGGCTTGACGTGAAATCCTTCGCCGTATCTTCAGAGAAGCTGGAGATCGCAATATAGCCTGTTTTATGACCATTGACCTCTTTTACAGTGGAAGTCACTGTTTCAAGCGGGATTTCTTCTCGTTTGATATGGAACGTCAGCTCTTTTTCAATCCCGT
The DNA here is from genome assembly GCF_038593285.1 of Bacillus sp. FSL R5-0712. NCBI lineage: Bacteria > Bacillati > Bacillota > Bacilli > Caryophanales > Bacillaceae > Bacillus > Bacillus sp. FSL R5-0712. Next base: position 3,279,029 of record NZ_CP151981.1, read on the forward strand.
TTCGTTTGATTGTTAAGGCGACAGACGTTCCTTTTTTTCCTCTTATTTTCAGTACAGCATCGTTTAAGCTTTTTTCTTTCATCGGTGCACCGTCAATGCTGATGACCTCATCTTTTGGCTTTAGACCTGCTTTTGCCGCAGGGGATTTTTTAAAGGCGGAGACGATAATGATCTTTCCTTCATCCATCCCCACTTCTGCCCCAATTCCCTCAAAGGAAGAATCAAGCGAATCAGAAAATTGCTTTGCGGTCTGCTTGTCCATGTATACTGAATACGGATCGTTTAACGTCGAAAGCATTCCTTGGATCGCGCCTTCAAGCAGCTTTTGCCGATCCACTTCCTCTACATATTCATTTGAAATAAGGTCATAGGCTTTCTCAATCTTTTCCATCCCATTCTCTTTCGCCTTATCACTTGATTGAGCTTGTCCAGCCATTGCAGCGGCTGCTTGCGGTGACTCCGCATGAGTTCCCTCTTTATGCGTCATCACACCTGCACTTATTAAGAGAACGACACTTGCCATAATAGATGCGATTTGTTTTTTCATATTTGGCCTCCTTCTTCAACTCTTCCTGATGACCTGAGTTATTATATGCCAGAAGAAGGGATTTCATGTAAAGACATTCTCCCGTGAAGGCTTGACGAATCATTTTATTAGGTGTAATTTTTATTTTGTTATGATTGAGAAGGAGTCTTCGCTATGTATATTATCTTGACGATGCTTTTATTAGGAATTTTATTAGGTTTTGTAGGAGCAGGCGGGGCAGGATTTGTCATCGCATTGCTAACGTTAATTTTTGATATCCCTATCCATACAGCACTCGGGACGTCATTAGCCGCCATGGCATTTACGACACTATCAGGTGCATACAGCCACTACCGGGAAGGAAATATTCAGCTGAAATCTGGTTTGATTGTCGGGGCTCTTGCTTGTATCGCTTCTTTTGCTGGGGCTAAGGTTGCTCCTTTTATTCCAGAAGAGAGTCTGCACTATTTAACAGCAGGAATGCTTTTTTTATCCGCTGTTTTTATGATGATCAAACTATTTGTTCTTAATGAAGAGGCTGAACAGCAGCCGCTTTCTTCACGCCAGCTGATGACAAGAGGCATTATTTTAGGCCTTGTATCTGGGATGCTGTCAGGCATGTTTGGTATCGGGTCTGCCCCATTCATTCAAGTAGGGCTTTTGATTTTACTGAAGCTGTCGATTAGGCAAGCCGTTGGCACGACCATGCTTGTCATTATTCCGATTTCCATCGGCGGTGGAATTGGATATATTTCAGAGGGTTATGTTGATTTTATCTTGCTGATCCAGATATTAATTGGAACCGTATTAGGCGCATTTATCGGCGCGAAATTTACACGCCTTGCACCGAAGCTCTTATTGAAATCAGCTGTTCTGTTAACACCTATTATTGCCGGATTACTGCTGCTGTTTTAATTCTATTTAGACCAAAAAAGCCGATAACATCATGTTATCGGCTTTTTGATTAGCGGATATATTGCGCTGGATTGACTGCATTTGATTTTGCGCCATTCCATAATCCTTTATGAATTTCAAAATGAAGATGCTGACCATGCGATTGGCCAGTATTTCCCATATAGCCAAGGAATTGTCCTTGTTCAACTCTCTGTCCTGTTGACACACTTCTTGTAGACAGGTGGGCGTATACAGTTTGATATGTCTGTCCATTGATATTGTGCGTAATGAACACAACATTTCCATAGCTCGATGAGTAGCTTGAGTTTGTGACGGTTCCAGATGCTGCTGCATAGACAGGAACTGTGCCCTTTGCTGCAATATCTAATCCGAAGTGGTTTCCGCCAGAACGCCCGCCAAAACCAGATGAGAAACGCCCTGCAGCTGGTTTAATAAAGCCTGAGCTGCTTGCTGGTGTATCAGATACTTGATCTGAGCCGCCGCTGTGAGGTGCAGGTGCATTTTTTTCAGCTGCTTGTTTTGCTTTCTTCGCTTCTTCCTTTTGTCGGTGTGCTTCCTCAGATTTCACTGCCGCTTTTTGATTCGCTAGGATTTCTTGTTCATTCTCAAGCTTGCCTAGTTCATCATGTGCATGATTTTTTTTATCTGTCACATCACCTAAAATGTGTTCTTTTTCTTTGTGCTTCTTAGATAAATCTTTTTTCAGTGCTTCTAGCTCTTTCAAAGATGTTTCAAGTCCGCTTAGCTGATTATTTAGCTCTGCTTCTTTTTGCTCCACCAGCTTTAAATCATTTTCATGTTCTGTAATCATGTCTTTGTCTGCTTCGACAATCGTTGTGACAGCCCCAACACGACCGACAAAATCACTAAAGCTGCGAGCACCTAGCAGCACATCTAAATAGTTGATCGTACCGCCGCTTTTTTGCATTGAACGAATTCGGTCTTTGAAAATGGCTTTTCTTTTTTCAATTCGCTCATTGATGACTTGAATGTCTTTTTTTAGCTTCTTGATCTCTTGCTTCGTTTTTTTAACTTCTTTCTCTTTTTCAGCGACTTTTTCAGTTGCAGTACTTACCTTTTGGTCAATTTGTTCAATTTCTTTCTTGAGCTTTGATTCTTTCTTTTCAAGCTTTGCCAGCTCTGATTTCTTCTTCTTCAAGCTTGATTCAGTCTTCGATGTTTTCTCTTCGATTTGTTGACGTTTTTGATCTAGGTCTTCGTATGCGAATGCACGATTCTCGTTCCCTGGAATGTATAGCCACGTTGTTCCAATAAACGCTGCCATTCCAGCCATCATCAGCTTTCTTTTCAAAACGATATTCCCCTCCCATGACAACTGTCGACATGAAGAGCCGACCGGATGAATCGGATCAACCGGTCACATCTTCTATAGAAATCTCGAATGCTGCCATCAAAATATATTTATACTTTTAAGAATTTACGGATAGACGTTAAGCTTCCCCATACCCCAATGATTGCACCGATCACTAGCAGGATCAGTGATACTTGATAGACAAACGGGTTGTATGGAAGCATTGAAATAAATGAGCCTTGTACTCTCGGTGCGACCCAGCCCACTGCATATTGATACGTGCCAAGCAATAGAGCAATAGGTATAATGGAGCCAAATACACCAAGCAATAATCCTTCAATGAAGAATGGCCAGCGGATAAACCAGTTCGTTGCACCTACCAGCTTCATAATCTCAATTTCTTTACGTCTAGCAAAAATCGTAATTTTGATCGTATTGGAGATTAAGAACATAGCTGTAAATAACAGCCCAATAATGAGCACAATACCGACATTACGCGCTACTCCGACTACATTAAAGAGTCGGCTGACCTCTTCTTTTCCATAGGTTACTTTATATGTACCCTTTAGTTTTTCTAATTTCTTCGCTACTTTTGGTGTATCGTGAGGATCTGTTGTTTTCACAATAAACGCATCGTTTAATGGATTTTCTTGATCAACAAGTCCCATGGATTGTCCATTTTCTCCAAAGCTTTTAATCAGTGCTTTCAGTTCGTCATCCTTAGATGAGTACTTCACATCACTGATTTCAGGAATCTTTTCAATTTCTGCTTTTAATTCATCCTGCTGCTTTTGATTCGCCGTTAATTCGATTAATACTTTTACTTCTACTTCTTTTTCAGCGTTCGATGCCATGTTATTCAAGTTGAGCATAATCACAAGGAAAACCCCAACTAAAATCAATGTGACAGTAACCGCACTAATTGATGCAAATGTCATCCACGTGTTTCTTCCAAGTGAACGGAAGCTCTCACGTAAATGCCGCGAGAGAGTTTTAATCATAAATTCCGTACTCCCCTCTTGCTTCGTCACGCACAATCATTCCATCTTCGATTGCGATGACGCGTTTCTTCATGGTGTTTACAATTTCTTTGTTGTGTGTCGCCATAACCACTGTTGTTCCGCGGTTATTAATCTCTTCGAGCGTCTTCATGATTTCCCAAGAAGTGTCTGGATCAAGGTTTCCTGTCGGCTCATCTGCAATGACGACCTCAGGGCTATTGACAATCGAGCGGGCAATAGACACACGCTGCTGTTCACCGCCGGACAGCTGGTCAGGAAATTGACGCGCTCTGTGCTTTAGCTGAACCAGATCGAGAACATCAAGCACTTTTTTCTTAATGATATGAGGCTGTTCACCAATCACTTCAAGAGCAAATGCTACGTTCTCAAACACAGTAAGAGTTGGAAGAAGCTTGAAATCTTGGAATACTACGCCAATTTCTCTTCTTACGTAAGGAATTTCTTTTTCCTTCATTGATCCTAAATCTTTGTTATTAATTAAGATTTGCCCTTTGGTTGGCTTCTCTTCACGATACATCATTTTGATGAAAGTGGATTTACCAGCACCACTTGGACCAACAACATACACAAACTCTCCTGGATGGATAGAGACATTGATTCCATTGATTGCCTTTACGCCATTAGGATAGATCTTGTAGACTTCCTTCATTTGAATCATGTAATCACCTAATCTTTTCTTATTCGCTGACTAACAGCTTATCATGATGTTTTGACACTTCTCGTCAAAAAACGTTATGTATGGTCACGCACATACCCTTCGATACTTACTAACAATTTATGTCCTTTTCATCCAAAAAGATGAAAAAATTGAATCGTCTCATTTTCAACAACTCCAATTATACGTCATGAATCGACGCAATGGTATTACATTTATATTTCAAAACTTATAAATAAAAGGTAAATAGAACAATCAAAACCGAAAAACGTGCCTTTATACCCTTATTTTTTAAATAAAATTTAATATAATGCGTTTTCATACTATCTAAAAGTCTTTTTCTACATATAAAAAAACAAAAAAACCTTGTCGATTAGACAAAGGTTTTATTTTTTCTCTGCAAGCCATTTTGCTACTTCTTTTGCTTGCTTCTCATCTACCATACCGCTTGGCATAGAGCCTTTACCATTTTGCGCAATATCTGCGATCTGGCTTTCATTATATTTCTTCCCTACTTCTTTCAGGCTTGGTCCGCCTCCGCCAGATAGGTCTTTCCCATGACAGCCAATACAGTTTTGCTGATAGATCTCCTCACCACTGCTCACAGATGAAGCACTTTTGCTGCCTTCTTTGTCACTGCTGCTTGAATTTCCTCCACAAGCCGCGAGAACAAGAAGCATCGCTGCAAACAGCATCGTTAATCCGCTTTTTTTCATCTATTTCCCTCCCTTACAATCATTTGGTCAACGCTATTATATCCTTGTTTATGCCCTTTTAAAACCCTCACCAAGCACCTCTTTTGCATCCATCACGATGACAAATGCTGATGCATCGATTGCTTTCACCACTTGTTTCAACTTTGTGAATTGTGACTGCCCAACGACACACATCAAAATTGGGCGGTCATGATCGGTATATCCTCCGACTGCTGAGATCTTCGTCACACCACGGTCAATTTGATCAAAAACCGCCTGTCTGACCTCATCTTCATGCCCTGTAATGATCATTGCCATTTTTGAATGACTGAAGCCAGCCTGTACCACATCAATCGTTTTACTAGAAATAAACACACCAATGACAGCGTATAGCCCCTCTTCAATTCCAAAGACCGTCATCGCAGCCAGAACAATCAAGCCATCCATCATCGCTAGACAGGTGCCTAGCGTGAGTCCTGTGTACTTATTGATGATTTTGGCAGCGAGTGCCGTTCCACCCGTTGATCCATTCCCAAGGAACACGAGCCCTATTCCGATCCCAATGACCACACCGCCAAAAATAGCCGCCAGCAGTGCTTCATGTGTGACAGGTGCAATATGTCTTGTGACAAACACCATGAAAGGTAAAAAAATCGAGCCGACGAGTGTTTTCACTCCAAATGTACCGCCTAATAAATAAAAGCCAGCGATAAACAGGGGAATATTGAGCCCCCATTGCACATAAGCCGCTTCAAAGCCGAATGACTGCATAATGGTACTAATGCCGCTCACACCGCCTGCTGCAATCTGATTTGGTAATAATAACGTATTAAATCCAATCGCCACGATGGCTGATCCGATTAAAATGAACAAATAGTTTTTCACTTCGATCCAAAATTGTGTATGTTCCTGCTTCATGTCTTTCTTCCTCCGTTACTTCTGAATGCACACCTATTTTAAGCCCTCTTAAAACGATTGTAAATAACAGCCAAATGCAGTGCTAATGGATTAATACTTTATCACACAGACGGATCAGCGCACTTGCCGGTTGGCATAGGAGTAAATGATGGTATATTTAATATGTACATGAGAAAGAAGGGGCATGCGATGAAGAAAATACTGAAGATAACAGGTATGACATTACTTGCACTGATCATCTTAGCTTTTGGTGCTTTCTATACATGGAGCCGCTTTACATATGGACCATCAGAAGCATTAAAAAAACAGGTGAACATTGAGCAAGTGGAACATAAAAACAATGTTTATACATTTAAAGCACCAAAAAGTGATACTGGCATCATTCTCTATCCTGGGGCAAAGGTGGAACCACTTGCGTATGCCTATATCGGGGATACGCTGATGAAAAAAGGCTACTCTGTCTTTATCCCTGACATGCCATTTTCCTTTGCGATTTTCAATCCAAACAAAGCGCAGGACATTATCAAAGATCACCAAACAATCAAACACTGGTATATTGGCGGACATTCACTTGGCGGGGCAGCTGCCGCTATGTTTGCAGAAAAAAATCAGAGCAAGTTCGATGGACTCTTTTTCCTAGCATCTTATCCAGCATCAGATGATCTGAAACAATCTTCATTGAAAGTCCTTTCTATTTCAGGTGAAAAGGATGGGCTGGCAACACAAGAGAAAATCAAGAAATCGAAAGCAAATCTGCCGTCTCAAACCGTTTATCATGAAATAAAAGGCGGGAATCATGCGCAATTTGGCATGTATGGCAAACAAAAAGGGGATCACCCTGCGGACATTCCAGCCCTGTCGCAGCAAAATGATCTCATTCAGACAATGCTTGACTGGCTTAAGCCAGCAAAAAAGCTCCCGTAATGGGAGCTTCAGCGTGTAGACAAACCCTCGCATTCTTTGTCAGTCCTGCGCGTTGGTGCTCACGAATGTTCGATTCGCTCCGCGCCAATGCTCGTCCTTCCTAGACTTCAAAGGTTTTCTATCACGCTGAAAAAAAGAAGACAAAGAGCTAAAATAAAGATCATTTTAGCCCTTTGTCAACAGTCTGAAAGCTCCCGTAATGGGAGCTTTTCATTATTATTTTTTTGTCACTTCTAAAAATTCTTCAGCATCTGCTACAGCCAAACGAATGGCTTCTTCCCAAAATGCTTTTTGGGTAAGGTCAACGCCTAGATGCTTTTTGGCTAAATCTTCTACTGTCATTGAAGCAGTATCCTTTAATAATGCAATGTATTTCTCTTCAAAAGATGTACCAGCCTGCAATGCTTTTGCATAAATTCCTAACGAGAACATGTATCCAAAGGTGTATGGGAAATTATAAAATGGAACATTCGTGATATGAAAATGCAGCTTAGACGCCCAGAAATGTGGATGGTATTCATCTAATGAGTCACCGAACGCTTCCTTCTGTGCTTCGACCATCAATTCATTCAACCGATCAGCCGGCACTTCTCCTTGTTTACGCTCTTCATAAAAGCGCTGTTCAAATAAGAAACGAGATTGAATGTTCATGAAGAAAGCTACACTGCGCTGCAGCTTATCCTCTAACAGGCTGAGCCGCTCCTCTTCATTTGCCGCTTCTTTTAATGAAGCATCAGCTACAATCATTTCTGCGAAGGTGGACGCTGTTTCAGCTACATTCATTGCGTATTTGCGATTCAGAATGCGAACATCCTGCATCACTTCCTGATGGAACGAATGACCAAGTTCATGCGCTAGTGTCGCCACATTGGATGGACTTCCTGAGAAAGTCATAAAAATACGTGATTCTCCGCTGTCAGGGAAATTTGTACAAAAGCCGCCTACCCGTTTGTTTGGACGGTCCTCAGCTTCTACCCAGCGTTCATTAAAGGCTTTTTCTGTAAAAGCAGCGAGCTCTTCTCCAAATCCAGCGAAATGTTTCACAATAAAAGCAGCTGCTTCTTGATAAGGATAGATTTTGGTCTCACTCCCGATAGGAGCCCCAACATCGAACCAGCTCAGCTTATCCACTCCAAGCATGTCAGCTTTTCGGTGTAAATAATCAATGAATGGCTGCTTATGTTCATCAATCACAGACCACATGGCATCAAGGGTTTCTTGTTTCATACGGCAAATTTCTAGCGGCTCTTTTAAAATGTGCTCCCAGCCTCTTGCTTCATACACTTGCAAACGAAAACCAGCAAGGTGATTGAGCGTACTAGCAAATAAATGTTCATCCTGCGTCCATGCATGCTCTAGATTGTGGTAAACGGCCTTTCTGACTTCACGATCTGAATCATCCATCGCATTTTCTGCTTGGCCTACAGAGATCATCTGTGTTTCTCCATGCTGTTCAAACGGAATGGTAATTTTATTCACTAAGCTGGAATAAAGCTCATCCCACGCATGGTACCCATCTACAGCCAGCTTTTGAATCAGCGTTTCTTGTTCAACAGGTAATTGATCCTTCACACGGTCTCTCCGCTCATTTAATATGTAGCGGACATCTGAAAAGGCTGTTGAATTCATCAGTTCTTCCCACTTGTTTGCTGGGATAGCAGCAAGCGCTTGATCAAACAGTGCAAGGATGGTTCCTAAATCAGCTTCCAGCTTGGCAATCGTACCTCGAAGGCTGCCTGCTTTCATATCCTTCGTATTTTGAGCTTGGAGGCAGGTTACAAATGAACCTGCTTGAGATAATTTTTTATATGTAGTTTCATACGTGTCAAGGACAGACGTTAATTTGCTTTCAATGTGTGTATCTTCTTTTGAAAAGGCATTCACCTTTTGTCGTAATTCATCTAATAGCTGCTGAATATTTTGCAGGTATGTCTTAAATTCTGGTGAAGAACTGCCTCCTTTAAAAAAGGTATCTAAATCCCACGTTTCTTGCAATGGTGTTAATCCCAAAATATTTCCCCCTTTATTTGCTAATTTCATCATACAAAGGATATAGAATCAGTATGTCGTATGTATTCCTTTATATTCATTATATTTTCTCACAATTAAAAAAACCCGGCAAGAAGCCGAGTTTTTATGATAATTTCGAACGCAGGTATGCATCGATAAATGAATCTAAATCTCCATCCATCACCGCTTGAACATTTCCCATCTCCGTATTGGTTCGATGGTCTTTCACAAGAGAATAAGGGTGGAATACATAAGAGCGAATCTGGCTTCCCCAGCCAATTTCTTTCTGCTCTCCTCTGATTTCATCCAATTCTGCCTGCTGTTCTTCGATCCGTTTTTGATAAAGTTTCGATTTCAGCATTTTCATCGCACGTTCTCTGTTTTTAATTTGTGATCTTTCTGTTTGGCACGTCACGACGACATTCGTTGGAATATGTGTGATACGAACGGCAGAGTCCGTCGTATTCACGTGCTGCCCGCCTGCACCGCTTGCACGATACGTATCTACCTTGATATCCTCTGTCCGAATATCAATATCAATTTCTTCATTGAATTCCGGCATGACATCACAGGAAACGAAGGATGTATGTCTGCGGCCAGAAGAATCAAAAGGAGAAATACGAACCAAACGATGGACACCTTTTTCAGCTTTTAAGTAACCGTACGCGTTATGCCCTTTGATGAGCAAAGTCACAGACTTAATTCCTGCCTCATCACCTGGAAGGTAATCAAGCGTTTCGACCTTAAAGCCTCTGCGCTCTGCCCAGCGAGTATACATTCGCAGAAGCATAGAACCCCAGTCCTGTGATTCAGTTCCGCCTGCACCTGGGTGAAGCTCCAGAATGGCATTGTTTTTATCATAAGGTTCGCTTAAGAGAAGCTGCAGCTCAAATTCGTTAAACTGCTTCGTTAAGTTCTTCAGCTCTTTTTCAAGCTCTGCATGAAGCTCCTCGTCATAATCTTCCTTTAATAAGTCATGCGTCATTTGCAGCTCTTCATGTGATTCACTGAGCTCATGGTAGGAATTCACAGAATCCTTCAGTGCATTGGCTTCATTGATAACGCCTTGAGCCTTTTGCTGATCATTCCAAAAATCAGCCTCTGACATCGTCGCTTCAAGATCTGCGATTTTGGCCTCTTTTGTTTCTAAGTCAAAGAGACCCCCTAAAATCAGCTAGCCTGCTAGCCATATTTTCAAGCTCTTGTCTAATTTCTACTAATTCCATATCCTTCACCTCATAGATGTATGGGGGCTGACATGAATAGAAAGAGGTTTTCACCTCTTTCCATTACTTATTCTGTCTTCCCATGACAATTTTTATATTTCTTGCCGCTTCCGCAGTGACATGGGGAGTTTCGTCCAATGTCTACGACTTTACGTACCGGCTTCTTCTTCACTGTCTTCTCCTCATCGCCCTCTTGCGGCTGATGAGCCGTTGTTTGACCTTGAACCACTTCTTCACGTTCTAGGTTGTTTTGGATTTCTGATTTCAAGACATACTTGGCCACGTCATCTTCAATTGAAGCAACCATATGCTCAAACATCGCAAATCCTTCCATTTGGTATTCACGAAGCGGATTCGTTTGTGCGTACGCACGTAAATGAATACCTTGACGCAGCTGATCCATTGCATCGATATGGTCCATCCACTTCGAATCCACCGCTCGAAGAACGATGACTTTTTCAAATTCACGCATTTGTTCTTCGCCAAATGTTTCTTCTTTTGCATCGTATTTTTCTTTAATACGATCCATGATGAAGCTTGTGATTTCATCTGCTTCTTTACCGAAGATATCTTTGACTGTAATGGCACCTTCGTCTAAATAGTTCGTGTTGATTAATTCAACAAGACCATCTAGTTTCCATTCTTCAGGCAGCTCTTCTTTTGGCGTATAAGATCCCACAGCACGCTCAATTGAAGATTGGATCATATTGATGACAATTGATTTTAAGTTGTCAGAATCGATGACTTCAAAACGCTGTTTGTAGATTACTTCACGCTGTTGACGAAGCACATCGTCGTATTGCAGAAGCTGCTTACGGGAATCAAAGTTGTTCCCCTCTACACGTTTTTGAGATGATTCAACGGCTTTAGACACCATTTTACTTTGGATTGGTGTAGAGTCATCCATGCCAAAGCGGTCAAGCATCGCCATCGTCCGCTCTGCACCAAATCGGCGCATCAATTCATCTTCCATGGAGAGATAGAATTGGGTAATCCCTGGGTCTCCTTGACGTCCAGAACGTCCGCGAAGCTGGTTATCAATACGACGGGATTCATGACGCTCTGTCCCGATAACAGCCAGACCACCAAGTTCTTTTACACCTTCGCCAAGCTTGATGTCTGTACCACGTCCTGCCATGTTTGTTGCAATGGTCACAGCACCTTTTTGACCAGCCTCTTCAATAATTTGTGCTTCACGCTCATGGTTTTTTGCGTTTAACACTTGATGAGGAATGCCTTTATTTTTAAGCAGCTTAGAAATAAGCTCAGATGTCTCAACTGCTACTGTTCCGACAAGAACTGGCTGCCCTGTCATATAGCGCTGCGCAACATCCTCAGCCACTGCTTTAAATTTACCATCCATTGTGCGGTAAATTAAATCAGGTCTGTCATCACGAACCACTGGTTGGTTGGTCGGGATTGACACAACCTGCATGTTGTAAATGTTACGGAATTCTTCTTCTTCCGTTTTTGCTGTACCAGTCATACCAGATAATTTTTCATACATACGGAAGTAGTTCTGGAACGTAATTGTTGCCAGTGTCATGCTTTCGTTCTGCACTTCAAGACCTTCTTTTGCCTCGATGGCTTGATGCAGACCTTCACTATAACGGCGTCCTTTCATTAAACGTCCTGTGAAGGAGTCAACGATGACTACTTGGCCTTCTTCTACCACATAATCCACGTCTTTTTGCATCGCAACATGTGCCTTCAGTGCCTGAGCGATGTGATGGTTCAGCGCGACATGTTTGACATCAAACAGGTTCTCAATGCCGAATGCTTTTTCCGCCTTCGTCATTCCGCTTTCAGTCAGCTGCACACTTTTTGTTTTAATATCATACGTGAAATCATCTTCGATTTTTAATGTGCGGACAAATGCATTGGCTTGTACATAAAGCTTTGTTGATTTCGCAGCTTGTCCTGAAATAATAAGAGGTGTTCTCGCTTCATCAATTAAAATGGAGTCAACCTCATCGATCACGGCATAATGAAGCGGTCTCTGAACCATTTGCTCTTTGTAAAGCACCATGTTATCTCGTAAATAGTCAAAGCCGAGTTCATTGTTTGTTGAATACGTGATATCAGCGGCGTACGCTTCTCTTTTTTCATCTTTGTCTAAGCTGTTTAAGTTTAAGCCGACTGTTAAACCAAGAAACTCAAAAATTTTGCCCATTTCCTGCGCATCACGGCTTGCCAAATATTCGTTGACTGTCACGATGTGGACGCCTTTTCCAGAAAGAGCATTTAAATAAACAGGCATTGTTGATGTCAATGTTTTACCTTCACCTGTTTTCATTTCAGCGATGTTACCTTCGTGAAGCGCGATGCCCCCCATGAGCTGCACCTTAAACGGGAACATTCCTGTTACGCGGCGGGATGCCTCGCGAACCGTTGCAAATGCTTCAACCAGCAGGTCATCCACGGATTGTCCTTTTTCAAGTTTTTCTTTAAATTCAATCGTTTTATTTCGTAAAGCCTCGTCAGATAATTTTTCAAAATCTTGAGCGAGAGCTTCGATTTCATTTGCCTTTTTTTCATATCGGCTGATCGTACGTTTCGTAGGATCAAACACTTTGTTTAAGATTCCAAGCATATAATAACGCTCCTCTATTTCATGCAATTTTTCGGCATGTCCAAAAGTTTGACAGGTCCATATTTACCTGCATTTATCATACCATACCTTCTTTCATTTCCAAAGAATTTGCCATAATTTCGCACAAAAAACCCGCCCCTAATGAAGGGAACGGGTTTACTTTATTTAGGTTGTTTTTAAATCAGCATCAACTGATATTTAAGCGTTTGGCTCAATGAGTCCATATTTACCGTCATTTCGGCGATAAACCACATTGGTCAAATTTGTCTCAGCATTTGTGAAAACGAAGAAACTATGACCTAACATGTTCATTTGGAGAATGGCCTCTTCACTATCCATCGGCTTTAAGTTGAAACGTTTTTGTCTGACGATTTCTGTTTCATCAATCTCTTCGTCATCTTGAACTGCTACTTCAGCCGTACCATTTCCTCCAGCAAATAAGTGCTTTTTGGCACCTTGCTCGCGGAATTTACGGTTTACTTTTGTTTTGTGCTTTCTAATTTGACGTTCTAATTTACTGGCTGCTAGGTCTACTGCATTGTACATATCCTCATTATGCACCTCAGCTCGAAGTGCTAGATCAGTCATTGGAATGGTAACCTCAACTTTAGATTCTTGATCGTTGTAAAACTTCAAGTTCACGTTGACTGAAGCATCTACATCTGTCTCAAAATAACGCTCCAGCTTTCCAATTTTTTTCTCGACATGATCTCTTAGTGCAGGTGTTACGTCGATGTTTTCTCCTCTGACATTGTAATTCATGTAAAGAACGCCTCCTTTAAAATTAAGGATATGTAAACCTATTTCTACTTTTCCCTCCTTTTCTCCTGCTCAAACGTAAAAAAAATGTGAATATTTATTGAAATTTGTCGAATTTTGCGGTGCTTCAACTGTTGCTTGATAGGTGATGAATATATATTCGGCTGATTCTTGAAAAAGACCAGCGCACATTAAATGGTAAAAGATGAAATCGATGTTTTCAGCGATTGAGATAAGGATTTTAAATCCTCCGCAGCGGCTTTCATCTCTTCATTGGCGGCTAATGATTCTTCAACAGCAGCAGACATGTACTCTGTTTCTTCTGAGTTTCGTTTCGCACCTTCTTCAATGACACCAACTGTTTGAGAAATTTCCTCTGTACTAGCAGAAATTTGTTCTGCAGTGGCTGACAGCTCTTCTGCTTTCATTGAAATATCACGAATAGATTCCAAGATTTCATGGAAGCTCTGTTCAGATAATTGTGATACTTTTACACCCTTTGCTACATCCCGCTCGACCTTCGTCATCGATTGTGATGACTTTTCTGTATCTTTGTTCACGTTTTCGAGTAATTGACTAATTTGATCTGTCAGCTGACTAGATTCTTCTGCCAGTTTTCTCACTTCATCTGCTACAACTGCAAAGCCTCTTCCATGCTCTCCTGCCCTTGCTGCTTCTATAGCTGCGTTTAAAGCAAGCAAATTCGTCTGGTCAGCAATGGCATGGATATGACCTAACAGATCTTGAATGCCTGTAAACTGCGCTTGCACATGGGTCATTGTAGAATGGTGTTCATTCACAGACTCTTTTATAGAACTCATTTGTTTCACAAACTGTTGAATAAGGGCCGCGCCCTCTTCAGCCTTTTCAGTCACTGAAATTGAGTGACCCGAAACATCGGATGTGTGTACAGCTGCATTTTGCATGCCAGTCGACACTTCCTGAATGGCGGATGCTACTTTTCCGACCGCATCTGATTGTTCACGTGAAGCTTCACTGACCTGTTCAATCGAGCTAGATGTCTGCTCACTAGCCGATAACGTTTGACTGATGGTTTCCTCAAATTGAGCAGCAGAATCAGCAAGCTGTCTTGATCCGCTTTGCACCTGCAAAATAAGCTGACGCAAATGAGCCGTCATTTGATTAAAGGCTGTGCCGAGTTGACCAATCTCATTTTTAGAGGTCACTTCAATCTCTTCAAGGGTTAGATCACCATCTGCCATCCTTTTTGCGGCATTTGTGACAGAAACAATTGGTTTTGTCATGCGATGAACAAATCTGATCCCAATCACCAAAAGGCCAACAATAATCGCTGCACTGACCAAAATGAGTGTAAGCAATAATTGATTACTATCTTGATTGAGCTGATTGATTTTTTGATCACGTTGTTTTAGCTGATTTTGAGCGAACTCTTTTGTAAAGGTATGTATTTCTTGTTCGATAGGTTGTAATTCTTGACTGAGGCGGGTGTTGAATTCTTTTTGATTTTGCATATTTAATGAATTAAATAATCGATTTGTTGAGGTGTAGTAGAGATAATTTTTTTCTGAGATTTGATCTAATAGATTTTTTACTTGTTTGTCCGTACTCATTTTCGAAGCTTCTGCTGTTTTCTTATTAATATCTTCATATGTTTGCTCAATTTTCTGCAAATTTTCAGCATCTTGTACGACGACATATGTTTTAATCTGTGCTTCCTGCTTTTGAAGAAGCGCTTCTAATTCCAGCGAGGTCTGATAAAGCTTCACTTCCTTGCTTAATAGCGCTTTATAAGATTGATCTGTTTTGTAATAGAGAAAGCTTGAGAATCCTAACATACTGACAAACAATACACATATGACAATAAGCCCAAATAAAAATTGATTTTTTAGTCTCATAATTTCCTCCGAATGGTCTGAATTGGACAAAAATTAATGAATGACATACGGCCTCATACAGGCATGTATTTCATCCATCCACTTTCTATATTCAGGTATAAAGTATGTTTTCAGGAATGATTGGAAGTGATTTGAAGGGAATGTATAGAAAGCTAGTATATCAAAACTTAAAAATATTTGATCAAACGAACGAATCGTTTTGGCAAAGTGTTCATTTTCAATAATTGAAAGCAGAAGAGGGTGTGTTGTGTCTAAATGAAAGAAGGCATGGATCAGATCATTAAAGATCCGATCCCCTTCTGTTTTGTCAAAATCCTTCTCAATTTCATCTAAATAGTTTAGACTCTCTTCTATCGTGTATAGAAGTTCATAATATGTGGTTAATAAAATATAGTCATTTGAACGATACGCCACAGGTCTCACCTATTTATTTCCGTTTATCGTAGTATACGCCGTCACTCGTTATGGGCTGGTATGGATTTTGATAATTCAGCTGTTTTGTTTTCTTTTTTTGAATGGCTTGAATATCTGCTTTTATCCCATTTTGGATAACCGTTAATTGTTGCGCCATCTGTTGATCTGTTTGGATGATTTCTCGGATTTTCTCTTTTTCTTGATCCGTCAATTCATGCTGTATATCTCTCATTAATTCGTCTCTCTCAATTAAAAAGGCATCAAAGTCTTCAACCAGTGTCTCACTTTGCGGATTTTCCGCTATTTCGGCTGCCATTTTTAATGTTTGATCATGCAGCTGGTCCACAATACTCATAGAGAACCCCCGATAGAGTGGTGACGGCCTTTACGATCGGTTTGAATGACTTCCTTCCACGCATCACGGAAATCAGTTACATACTCTTCTACTTCATTCAATATCTCTTCGTCATTTTGAAGATTGGCTTCTATCAGTCTGCGATAAATGTAATCATACATACTTGCCATACTCTTTGATACGTCATAGGAACGATTTAAGGTGACATTTAATTCTTGAATGATGTTTTGAGCCTTTTTTAGGTTCAAGTTTCTCGTTTCTGCATCCTCTTTTTGAATGGCATACTTCGCTATTCTGATGAACTTTAAGCAGCCTTCATAAAGCATAAGCGTCAACTCGGCAGGTGTTGCGGTCTCAATAGAATTTTTCTGATAGGCGGCATAAGGGTTCTGTATTGCCATATGTTATAAACCTCCAATTATTGTCCAAGCAGTTGAGAAAGGTAGCCAGATTGGTTGTTTAGCTTTTGAATTGCACTATCCATGGCGTTAAACTTCGTATAGTAACGGGCTTCCACCATTTTTAAACGATCTTGGAATGTACTCATTCGTTTTGTCAAAGAGTCAAGGTCCTTACCAAGTCCGTATTCCTTTAATTCCATAGTGGTGCTGCCAGCCTTTTTTTGAATGCTCTTCGAAAAGTCTGATAAGGAATTTTTGACACGATAGATAATTCCTTGTTCTTGATATTGCTGCTGCGCTTTGTCTTTATCCTTTGAATCCACATTTAAACTACCCGATATAAACATTTGTCTGACCTTCTCCGGGTCTTCTTCAATGGCTTTCTTTAATTTCTCTACTCCATTACTATCCTTAATAAATTCAAGCTTTCCGCCATCTTTATAGCTGGATGATGTCGAAATACCGATTTGTGTGAGTTGAATTTTATTCCCATCACTTGTCGTAATATTAGCATACAAATCACTTCTTATTTTAGAGGCACCAGATCGTAAAATGGAATCACTTCTCAGCAAGCCAGACTTCGCGGTCGTTTCCCATAGCTCTATTTCTTTTTCAGACATCGCTTTTTTCTCTTCAGCCGTTAATGGATGATAGTCTCTGTTTTTCTTTTCATTGACTTTACCATTAATCTGTTCAACAAGCTCATTGTATTTATCAACAAATTGCTTAATTTTATCATAGATTGCATCCACATCTGTTGAAACGTTTAAGCTGACGGGCTGATCCGTTGTTGCTTTAAGCTCGTACGTAATATCAGCCTGTGTGAATGTATTGTTGTTATTTTCCATTTTCAGACCATTAATCTCGTATTGCGCCTTCTGTCCTTGAGTAGTCGCAACTAATTTGTTATCTCCATCTACTTGGAAGCCTAATTGCGTTAAAAATGAAGCCGAATTGCCATCAGCTGCTTTAATACTGACGCCTTCACCCGTTGTCCGAGAAGTAAGAGCAATTGTATCCACGTAGTTAGTGCCATCAGAGATTTGGCCTTTGTAAGCCGTCACACCTAATTGAGCGTTGTTTAGCTTTTTCACGATGTCATCGATTGTATCGGAATCAGAGGTATTGATCGTCACCATTTTCGGTTTTGTTGAATCTGGTGTCGTCACTTCAAACGTAAACGTGCCATTTGCTGGTGTAAATCCAGATGTACCAGAGGATTTGAAGACAGAAGCTGTCGCTAGTTGAGTGACATGAATAGAGCCAGAGGTCGCATTTGTTGATCCAGTTGCTGTGACAGCAGATTCATTAGAGCTTGTCACCTTTTTGGCGCCATATGTACTTGGACGCGTTAAGTTTAAACTGTTGATCAAATCATCTAATTCTTTAATTTTCGAGTTAACCTCGCGATAGCTGTCTCTTTGCCATTCAAGTGTTTGTTTCTGACGCGTCATTGTATCAAGTGGTGCCTGCTCCGTTTTCATCAGCTTTGATACGATTTCATCAATATCGAACACATTTGAAAATCCAGTAATACGATTGACCATTATTTATGTTCTCCCTTCATTTACATTCTTTTATCTACAAATAGACCGACAATTTCTGTCATTGCTGCATAGAAATCAAGCCATTCCTTGGAAGGAATTTCTCTAATCACTTCTTCTGTTTGGTTATCTACGACTTTGACATAATATTCATTGAGTTTTTCATGTAATTCGAATTGAAGATGAAATTGAGTAGGTTCAATCAGCTTGTTTGCGCCTTGAAGCGTTTTTTCAATTTCTTCTTTTGAAACAGTCCTGCCATTTGCTTGTGAGTCAGAGTTTACATTGTCATTCTGGTTATTAGAAACACGGGTTTGAAATGCATCGATAATTGGCTCTAATGATGTCAACTTACCAACAGACATAGTTATTCAGCTCCTGTGCTTTAATCTATCTTTTATATCGGCTTTGAATTTGTAAATTAAATATAGATGGACCGATTTGTTAAAGTTTCCTATAGATCATGAACATTTGTATCGAAACGCTTTCACACGGAGAAGGACAGCTGAATGCGATAAAAAAATCCTCACTTTTTTTGTGAGGATAATTGAGAGAGAAGATCTAAGGATAAACTCGCTGCACGATTGTT
This sequence comes from Bacillus sp. FSL R5-0712, assembly GCF_038593285.1. NCBI lineage: Bacteria > Bacillati > Bacillota > Bacilli > Caryophanales > Bacillaceae > Bacillus > Bacillus sp. FSL R5-0712. The sequence goes on from NZ_CP151981.1 coordinate 3,297,764, forward strand.
CTCTTCTTGAATAGACAGGTACACTTCTTTCCTGTGAATATCGATGTGCTTAGGAGCCTCAATCCCGACTTTCACTTGATCGCCTTCGATTGAAATAATCTTGACTTCAATATCATCGCCTATTTGAATCGACTGGTTTAATTTACGAGACAGCACTAACATGAGGATGCCACCTCTAACAAATGTTTTGTATGATAGGCTGAATCATGCAAAATCACCTGCTTGGCTTTCATGTTTTTCCGGTTCACAATAATAGGCGCTCTTAAATTGGCTGTTGTTTTTTCAATAGAAGATTCCATTGTTAAAATAACCATTACTTCCACATCATTGGCATCTTCTACTTCCAGAATGTCTACAACCGTTTCGTCTAAATCAAATTCGTATTGATTGAAGAATAAAAACGGGCTACTGACGATAAAACCTAATGCCGAGTTATTTAATGATTGAAGAACTAAAAATGGAGACTCTTCTGATAAAGGCAAAATGACAAACTGTTTTTGATCCAGAAATCCTGGTATCCCGTTAGAGAAGTGAATGATTTGCTCCTCTTTGATTGTCACTTCACCATGGTATTTTGTTTGAATGATCATAATTCACGACCTTTTTCGTTTTTCTTAACTATACCTTATCACCATTTTGGCCCGTTTCGTCAACTTCTATTTTTAATTCTGGATATTGTAACATATCAATATTGACCTTACCTGGCTGGTAGTTAACGATTGGTTTATGAGGTGTGGCCTCTATGATAGCTTTTTGCGGCTCCACATCAATTTGAAGCTCAGAAGGCTGATAGTGAATTTTCACACTAAAGAATGAAGGTATCACACCAATGGTAAATTGTTTTGCTGGGGGACTGCCATTGATTTTGGCAAACTCAGCAATCGCATTCCCACCATTCTCGATCTTGATGAGTTCACTTCCTTCTTCCGCTCTGCGACCCATTCCTTCTCCAACAGCACGCTTCCCCTCAGCTGCCCATTCCTCAGAACGTCTAAAAATTGACTTGATGTCCATATCGGCAAACGCCTCGGTTTGATCAATGGTTAATTTCGACGGTGTCCTTTTGATATTCATTACAGCTCGTGGCTGCTGAATCTCAAGATCAGCTTGTGGCTGCTCTACTTCTTGCCGAGAAGGAGTTGTCGACATTTGAAGCTTTGCATAGGTTTGCTGCATTAACAATCTAGGGATTTGCATATGTTCACCTCCATGATGCAAAAAAGCACCCATCGGATGCTTTTTATTATCTTAAGAAATCTACAAGGGATGGCTGAATGACTTTAGCTGTTGTCGCTAAAGCAGCTCTATTCACTGTCTCTTGTTGAAGAAGATCAAGAATTGCCTTTTCACTTTCAACATCTTCATTATCTGATTTAGCATTTTTCAGTACTTGGTATTGTGAAGTCAAACGACTGCCTACTAAGTCAACACGATTCGAACGCGCTCCTAGATCGGATCGCTCAGCACTCATCACTTCTTTGAACTGATCGATACTTCCTAGTGCATCATCAGAATTCGCAAACGTTCCATTTTTCAATGAGTTTTCTAAATCAGTCAGCATTTCAATGACATTTTGACCGTTAGCCTGTCCGCCAAACGCTGAGATTGGATTTGAGTTTACATTTAAAGTGATACCATCAGAAATATTCGCTTGAACAGCATTCGCATCTGTATAATTTTCGAAGTTAAATGTATACGTTCCGTCTGCATTCTCAACAACTGGTTTAACATTTGTATTTGTCCCATTAAATACGAACTTACCTAGCATTTGAGTGTTCATTGCATCAATGATTTGATTCTTCATCTGGCCAATTTCCACTCCGATAGCTGCTAAATCTTCGGGCTGCTTTGTTCCATTTGCCGCATCAAGCACTTTATCTCGTATATTTGACATAATATCAATGATTTCAGTGACACTTGTTTCAGATGTATCAATCCAGTTTTGTGCTTCATTTAAGTTATTTTTATATTGTTCATTTCGAAACAAGGCAGTACTATATTGAAGGCTTTTTACGGCTGCAACAGGATCATCAGACGTTTTCGTAAAGCGTTTGCCTGTTTGTGCCTGTTCATTAATTTTAGAAAGTTTTTCATAACTTTTACTAATATTTCGAAGTGAGTTTTGAGAAATCATACCTTGTGTGACTCGCATCCGTTATCCCTACCTTCCTACGACACCCATGCCGTTTATGACCTTATCCAATACTTCATCTTGTAATGTCATAATTCTCGCAGCCGCATTATATGCATGCTGGAATTGGATCATATTCGTCATTTCTTCATCAATGGAGACAGCGCTAGTCGACATTCTACGTTCATTGGCTGAATTGACAAGAGCAGCTGAACTGCTTTCAAGCGTCATGTTCTTTTTCCCTTGTACCCCCATCTCAGCAATAACATTTTGGTAATAATCCTGAATTGTCGTTGTATTGCCGCCGATTGGCAACTTTAAGTCTTGTATATTAGCTAATTTCGTAGCATTCGAACCGTCACCTTGTGTTTGATTGAGAGATGCAGCAATATTATCTGTTGATGCTAAAATGACATCGCTCACTTTAATACGAGCTGCCAAACCTTTATTCAACTCATTGTTATTTTCGATATCAAAAAAGTCTTGTCCACTTGCACCATTTAACGTGTACCCCTGCTTATGTACATCGTTAAATGTATCCATGAATACTTTTGCTACTTCATCCAGCTCTGCAAGCATATCTGGATACATGCCTTTTTCAGCACCGTTTGACATGTAGCCATAAGCCTCAACAAGTGCTTTTACTTTACCATTCACTTGTAATTGATCCGCTGCAATGGTTGTTGTTCCGAATTGAAGTGAGTTAACAAGTCCCGTTGTATTATCATAAGAGATTTGCAGTTCAGACTTTTCGTTCGTAATACCATTCAAAATGTTTCCAGCTGATTGTCCATTTGCACCGATAATGTCGATGTTGACAGTTCCTTCAGCAATTTTGAGCGCATTACCGCCAGGTGGATTGTAACTGACCTTAATATCAACAAGTGAGGATAATTGATCGACCAAAGTATCACGTGTATCATAAAGATCATTTGGAAGATATCCATTTGGCTCAACTGCTGCAATCTGTTTGTTCACTTCATCTATTTGAGATAAAAGAGTGTTTACATCTTTGGCCGTTGAATCGAGTTCGGTTTTCAAATTCTTTTGTATCGTTGTTAAAGAGGAATTGAGCAGACGGAATTGGTCTACTAAAGCCTGTGCACTTGTTTTAACAACTGTACGTGCAGAAGCCGTATCAGCATTCTTTGATTCCGATAAGACCTGTAATGATTTCCATAGGTTATCAAAAGCTCTGTTCAAGCCTTCATCCGTCAAATCATTCATAACCCCTTCCATCTGTGAAAGGGCATCTGACTTCGTTGAGTAGTAAGATAAGTTATTATTATGATCTCTGTATTGTAGATCTAAAAAGCTGTCTCGAATTCTTTCAACCGTTCCAACTTGTACGCCAGTCCCCATTTGGCCATACGTCTTGCCGTCATAAACCGAAATGACTGGATAAGGATTTTCTGCTTTAAAGGTCACTCTTTGTCTTGAGTAGCCCTCCGTATTTGCATTGGAGACGTTGTTTGATGTGACATAAAGCCCTGCACGCTGGGCTGTGATTCCTCTTTTTGCCGTTTCTAGTCCCATGAATGTAGAACCCATTGGTATCCTCCTTGTTTACGCCTTTGAATCAAACAAAGCCCTTTGCTGTTTAGGCTTTGAACTCTCAAGACCATTTTGTCCGTAATTCATATTTTCTTTATTAGGGTTAACGAGATCGAATGTCAGTGAAATAAATTGAAGTGACTGCTGAATAAGCTGCTTGTTCAGTTCATTTACATCTTTTAGTTCCACCATGATGTCATTTAGTTTCTCATATAATGAAATGAGCTCTTCTTGATCTGTACCTTCAGCCTTTTCGATACATGCAGTGATGGTTGGTGATTGATCACTTTGTAAAAATTGAACGGTCGCTTCAATTCGTTTTTCTTCTAATTGAGAAATGGCCTGAATATACTTTTGCTCTAAATTCAGGACCTCTGAAAGAGCATCAATCTCATTGCTTTTCAGCATTTCTGTTTTATCCTTAGACAACTTTAAAAGCTGTTCATGCAATCCATAGAGACGATGCAGTTCTTCAATAATTATTTTAACTGACATTCACGCTGCTCCCTTTTGTTATTGTTGTTTATAGAAATTCAGCATTTTATCTGCAATGCCTTTTGTATCTACTTGATATGTTCCGGCTTCAATGCTTTTTTTAATTTGGTCAATTTTATCTTGGCGTTCTCTCATAATATTCGGCACCTTTTGCATTTCGATTGCCTTTTTAGAAATTTCGACTTTATCAGTTGATTTAGCTTGATTCGATTGCAACGTTTGTTTCTCATATGTTTTCTTGTAAGGATTTACTGGTTGTGTTCCATATCGATTAATTTTCACGGGATTCCTCTCGCTTTCCGTTACAGTCTGTCTTGATTCTATCCATTTTATCGACCAAACTGCAACTTAGTTTAGGGAATCAGTCGTTTTTAGGATTAATGGCATAATAGGTGTCTTTTTTCCTAGATTCAATCTCCCTTTTACGCTCCTCTTCTTGGTTCATTTGGCTGATTTGCGAATGAATATCCTGTTCACATTGGCTGCATAGCTTGTTTTTCCTGATCGCTTTGCCACATCTTTCACAAGGATAATTAATATTTGGAAATTGACTAATTTGCAGTCTTTTCAAACGAATAAATTTCAAGATTAATTCTTCATCAACTTCTGTTGCTTCTACTATTTCAGCGATGGTTGATTGTCTATTACTTTGTTTTCTCAAGAATTTATATACGATATCAAAAGAACGTTCTTCTTCTTCAAAGCATTTGTTACAAACCGTTTGGATGGTGGTTTTTAAAAATAGCTGATTACATTGTGGACAGTTTGCCAATTGATTCATAACCAAAACCCCTTACGTTATTTTCTTTTCTTATTATCGGTTAATTATCATGATTTTTAACTACGTATCAACGTAAAAGAAGAAACACTTTTAGCACCTGCGTCTTTCAAAATTCTTGCCGCATCATAGATGGTTGCTCCCGTTGTATAGATATCATCAACTAATATAATATCCCTTTGAACAATCGCATCTGTTTGCTTTATTTGAAACAATCCTTTTTGATCTAGGCGTTCATTTTTCTTTTTTTTAGACTGCTTACTTTGATGTATTTTCACGAGTGGCTGCAATATTGGCTTATCTAGCAAAGAAGCGATTATCACGGACTGATTAAATCCTCTTTCTTTTAGTCTTTCATGACTTAAAGGAATCGGTATCAGCAATGGGTCTTTTATGCAGAAGGAATGTTTAAATGCTGCTTGTACATCTTTTTTAAACAGCTCAGCTAAAGCCGTATCACCCCGAAATTTAAAGCGGGCAAGGACATCTTTCATCAACTCGTTGTAAGTATAAACTGACCTATTTTTCACAAGGATTTTAATAGAATCAGAGCGTTCATTCCATCTGTTACAGTCCTGGCACAATTGGTCATTTGACTGCTCCCTTCCGCATGTTGGACAAATAGGACGCTCAATCTTTACTAAGTGATTCTTACATGCTACACAAAGGCGATCATCATTTAATAGTAGGAATGATTTCCATGTAAAAGCAGGCACAAAATGTCCCTCGCAAATTTGGCAAATCAATTGGTTTCCTTGTTCAGCAGCAGACGATTTTCACATCTTGGAAATGCAGAGACCTTGGAAGCTGCTTCTGTCAGAATGACCAGCATCGCAGTATTCTTCTGTTTATCCACCATCTCAGATTTACTGTAAGATATTTTATCGATATCTGTTATATATTGTGGTTTCACTTGATTCAGTGAAATCGCTAATACATCTTCCATACACTTTTCACAATGACAAATCATGTTTAATTGGTTGAGATATTGATTGAGAATTTCCTTGAGTAGTATTTCTTTTGCATTGAGTAGCATATTTGTCTCTCCTGCCATTTGTGTATTGTGAATATAATGTACCATGATTTAGTTGAACCCACACTGTTTTTCAGAAAACTCTTTTGCAGCCGTATCATTCATTTTTGCGATATGCTTCTTTGCTTGTTTCATACTTCTCGTTAAACCAAAATGAAAAAGGAAAACATCTCCTGTACAATAATCCGGGTGTCTGCCTACCCGCCCAGAAATCTGAACAAGTGCACTCTCTGTAAAAATAGTAGATTCCGAACCTAGTACCCCCACTTGAACATTCGGAATCGTTACGCCTCTTTCTAGAATAGTGGTTGTAACTAGTACATCGTATACGTAATCTCTAAAGTGCTGAACCTTTTGTTTTCTATCCGGATCATCGGCAGATACCCCCTCCACGTTCAAGGATTGTTCTCGAAGAATCTTCGTTACCTTCTTCATGGTAGCAATTGAAGGAACAAAAAGTAATATTCTTCTCTTATTTGCAATATGTCTCTGCATCCAATTCATCACTTTAGGGGGCAGCTGGTTCTTTTTTAATTTCTTTTTCCAATGACCGATCCAATGAAAGGTCGGTACGGGTAATGGTTGCTCGTGAAAACGCAAAGGAATTTTTATCGCTTCCAGTTTTCCACGAGAAACCTCTCTCGTCATTTTTTTAGAGGGTGTCGCACTTAAATAAATCCTGACCCCTCTGTTCTTTCTCATCGCCTTTAGAACAGCAAATTGGAGACGCTCATCCATTGAATAAGGGAAGGCATCGACTTCATCTACAATGAGCACATCAAAAGCATTTTTGTATCTCATCAGCTGGTGGGTTGTGGTGATCACAAGCGGTGTTATTTGAAACCTTTGAGAACTACCTCCGTAAAGTACGGTAATTGTCACCCCTTGAAATGCTTTTCTAAGCCGTGGTTCGAGTTCAAGCACTACATCTGTTCTAGGTGTCGCAATACAGACATTCATTCCTTGATTTAACGCATATTCGATTCCGTGAAAAAGTACTTCCGTTTTCCCTGCTCCGCAAACCGCCCAAACAAGTAGATCAAATTTGTTTTTAATAGCTTCAATCATTCTTTCTGACGCTCTTTTTTGTCCTTTAGACAGCTCTCCCTGCCATGTTAATTCGGCTCGACATGTTTCTACCATTTGTGGACCTGTCCATTCATAAAGAAACCCACATTCTGCTACTTTTCCCATCATGATGCATGATCTACAGTACACACAATCCTTTTGACACACTTCACATGGAGAATGAGCGAAATACCGCTTGTGTGATACACCGCACCGGCAGCATGTAAAACCATTTACTTTCCTCTCAATGGCTGGAGACCGATTGACTAAGCCCTTCTCCTCCAGCCAATCTAAATTGGACTGTGGGCACTTTGTTTCAACGGTGAGCAGATGGCGTGAATGCAGCTGCCGCATTAGTTCCATTGCTTTGTCCATATTCAACATTACCAAACACCTTTCAATTGATGTTTGGCTATTATGCGCAAAGACATGACATTTCGTCCAACAGGTAAAATAGAAAAACAAAACCCCTTTTCCATAAGAAAAGAGGTTTTTTAGGAATTATCTAATCACCCAGCCAAGGGCTAAAGAGCCTTCACCTAGATGGGTGCCGATTACGGCACCAAAGTAGCTTTTATAAAATTCAACATGAGGATATTTTTCTGATAAGTACGCAATTAATTCTTCTGCTTCTTCTTCTCTATTACCATGTATCAGTGTTGCTCTCATCGGAACACCACGTGATGCATCTTCATCAAATAATTCAAAAATACGTGAAATGGCTTTTTTACGTGTGCGGATCTTCTCAAAAGGAACAATTAGCTTGTTGTCAAAATGCAAAATAGGCTTTACCTTTAAGAGGCTTCCAATAAAAGCCTGAGCACCATTTAATCTGCCGCCTCTTTGCAAATGAGTTAAATCGTCTACCATAAAATACGCCCGCTGACTTTCTTTCAGGTAATTTAGATGTGCTAACACTTCTTCTAAAGAAGCACCTTCTTGGATTTTTTCAGCAGCTTCTAACACATAAAAACCTTGTGCCATACAGCTTGTTTCTGTATCAAACGGGTAAATATCAATCCCGTCAACTAGATCATTCGCTGAGACCGCACTATTATACGTTCCACTAATTCCACTTGAAAGGTGGATACTAATCACGGCGTCGTATGTTTCACTTAGTTTTTCATATAAGGCTATTAATTCACCGAAAGCAGGCTGAGAGGTTGTTGGAAGATCTTTGTGTTTTTTGATTTCTTCATAATATGTCTTCCAGTCCATTTCTATTTCTTCACGGTATGATTCACTGCCAAAGATGACGTTAAGGGGGATCATATGAATATTATGTTTATCACGCAGCTCTTGTGGTAGATAAGCAGTACTGTCTGTTACAACGGCTATTTTCATTCTTAAATACCTTCCTTATTCGTTAAGTTACTCTTTTTTATTTTAAAAGAATGATCATTTTTTCATTAGATTTATAATAGTAATCAAAAAAGCCTGCCTAATCAATAGGCAAGCCCGCTATATCCGAAAAAGACTCCTTACCCTGTCTATCATTTCCCTCCACCTAAAATGTGAGAGAATAAAAACAGGCGAAAAAGGAGTACTTGTCCGGAACATTATCTCATTTCTACCCAGCCGTTTTTAATAGCTACAACAACAGCTTGTGTACGATCGTTTACATTCATTTTTTGCAAAATGTTACTCACGTGGTTTTTAACTGTTTTCTCACTAATAAAGAGCGATTCACCGATTCCTCTGTTGCTCTTTCCGTCAGCTAACATTTGAAGAACTTCACATTCACGTCTAGTTAAGATATGAAGTGGTCTGCGAATTTCAGGATATACCTCATGCTGTGGATGTGCTGAAACGCCGCTAGTTGCCAAGCGTCGGAATTCATTTACTAAATTATGAGTGACTTTCGGATGTAAATAAGAGCCTCCGTCAGCTACAACTTTCACTGCTTCGATGAGTGTGTCTGCATCCATTTCTTTTAGCAGGTAGCCTCTCGCCCCTGTTTTCAATGCATGTGTTACATAGTTTTCATCGTCATGAATAGATAGAATAATGACTTTTGATTCGGGATAAAGCTCAACAAGCTGCTTTGTAGCCTCAACACCATTTACATTCGGCATATTAATGTCCATAATGACAACATCCGGATGATAGTGTTCTACGATACGTGCAGCTTCGTCACCGTCGTCTCCTTCTGCAACTACTTCAAAAGTAGGTTCAAAATCTAAAATCCGTTTGACACCTTCACGGAATAATTGGTGGTCATCAATAATTACAATATTTACTTTAGTCACAAGCTACGCCTCCCCATGTTTATTGTTCTACACCTGAACTTTATGGTCAATATGTCTTTTGACTCTATTTTACAATTTTATTTTGCAATGTTAGTGGCACGCGAATCATGATGAATGTCCCTAGACCTATTTTTGAGTCTATGGTCATTTTACCTTCCAGTAAGTCTACGCGTTCTTTCATGCCAAGTAAACCGAAGGATTTGTTTTTGTTTGTTTTCACATCTTTCATATCAAAGCCTTTTCCATCGTCTTTAATAATTAAGGTCACAAAGTCTTTCGTTACTTCTACTTTGACAGAGATTTCTTCAGCTTCAGAATGTTTTAATGAATTTGTGACAGCTTCTTGGGCTAGTCTAAACAGTGCTACTTCAAATTGAGAAGCAATTCTTTCGTTTTCTGTATCACCTAGGCATTGGAACGTAATTTTGGTTTTTCCATCATATTCTTCAATTGTGTTTAAGTATTTTCTCAGTGTTGGAATCAGACCCAAATCATCTAAAGCCATCGGTCTTAAATCATAAATGATTCTTCTCACTTCGTACAGTGCATTTCGCACATTCTGTCTGAGACTTCTAATTTCTTTAAAGCCTTCTTCTGTACCGCGGTCTCTAAAAATCCGTTCAATTAATTCGGAACGCATCATCACGTTTGCCAGCATTTGAGCAGGGCCGTCATGAATTTCCCGAGACACTCTTTTGCGTTCTTCTTCTTGGGCTTCAATAATTCTCAGCCCAAAATCTTGTTTTGCCTGAGCATCTTCAAGTAAAACGCCAACCTGGCGTAAATCCTGGTTGAGATAGTTGAGAACAACTGTAATCTGACTCACAAGCGTTTCAGAACGTTCAATAACGTCTTGTAAGCTTAATAATCTTCTTTCCAGATCGTCTCTTCTTTCTCTCAGCTGCTTCTCGCGCTGCTGAATCATGGTGAGTTCCACTTGCAAGTTATGTGCTTTTTCGTAGGCCTCACGTATTTCTTCTTCGCTGAATTTGTTGAAGTTTCTGCTGACCTCAGATAAGCGGTTTCTAGCATGTCTTGTATGGACTTCCAGCTTATCCCCAAAATCAATTACTTCGTTTACTTGCTGTTTGATTTGCTTCAGCTCTTCTACTAGGCTTTCATATTGTTGACGGGACTGTTCGCCTATTCTAAATACTTCGTCCTTGCTGCCATCAACTGTACTTAGCATTTTCATGATGATTGAATCCAATAATTTCGGATCCATTTTGGGTGTTGTCATGGCTTTTCCCTCCCGTAACAGTGATGTCATCTTTTTTTATTATAAATGTCATTGATCTGCATTTTATGTCGAATTATAATGAAAGAATGCGTATAAATCTTGAAGTTTTTATGACGACCCTTTTTCCGCTCCTATCATCATAACAAAATACGCTGTAAAATTCTAAAACCAATGCAAATTTTCACTAGTCTTACAATTTGCTTGTCAGGAGGGTATGTCTTTTGCTGAATCGCTATCTTACAGTAAAAAGTCGTGGCGAGCATGAGATCGTCATTGAAAAATCACGTTTTATTTGTCATATACAGCGTGCTGTCTCAGAAGAAGAAGCACAAGCATTTATACAATCCATTAAAAAACAACATTGGAATGCCACACATAATTGTTCAGCCTATCTCATTGGTGAACATGACCTGATTCAAAAAGCGAATGATGATGGTGAACCAAGCGGTACAGCAGGTGTGCCAATGCTTGAAGTGCTAAAAAAACGGAAGCTGAAAGATACAGTCGTTGTGGTCACTCGTTATTTCGGCGGTATCAAGCTAGGTGCCGGTGGATTGATTCGTGCCTACGGAAAATCTGTATCAGAAGCTATCAACCATGTTGGAATGGTAGAGCGCTGTTTAATGCGTACAATGCACACAACAATAGATTATACATGGCTTGGAAAGGTAGAGAATGAGCTTAGAGCCTCATCTTTTCAGCTAAAAGAAATCCATTATGCAGAAGATGTTATTTTTGAGACATATGTCGAAGAAACACAAACAGAGCAGTTCATTGAGTGGATGACTGAGCTGACAAATGGAAAGAGTGTTACAAAAGAAGGCGAATTGATTTATTTAGAAAAGGACATTGGTCCGATAAAGGAGACAGATGAATGGCACAACGAGTAAAAGTGCGTGTACGAAAGAAAAAGAGTAAGAAGAAGAGAATTATCAAACGTATTCTGGTCTTATTTTTGCTACTTATCATCTGCATGGGCGGATTCGCAGTATATAAAATCGTCAATACTCTTCAAGCTGCTGACAAAACATATGATGAACTAAACCGTGGAGAGAAATCGAATCTTCGTGATGCTGTCATTGATATTAAGAAAAAACCTTTCTCTGTATTATTTGTCGGAATTGAGGATTATGCCACAAAGGGTGATCATGGGCGTTCAGATTCACTCATTGTCGCAACGATTAACCCTCAAGACAAAACGATGAAAATGGTTAGTATTCCTCGTGACACACGCGTACAGCTTGCAAGTGATACAACAGGAAGTAAAGAAAAGATCAATGCAGCATTTGCTAAAGGCGGTAAAGATGAAACGATTGAAACTGTCGAACAATTCTTGCATATTCCGATTGATAAGTATGCAACCGTTGATTTTGACGGATTCAAGGATGTCATTGATGAAGTCGGCGGAATTGATATCGATGTTCCATTTGACTTCAATGAAAAAAGTGATGTTAAAAAATCGAAAAAGATTTACTTTAAAAAAGGCAATATGCATTTAAACGGGGAAGAAGCACTTGCTTACGCACGGATGAGAAAACAAGATCCACGCGGTGATTTCGGACGTAACGATCGTCAGAAACAAATTTTACGTGCAATGATTGATCAAATGGCGAAGCCAAATAACATTGCGAACGTCGATAACATTGCTAAAGAAGTCAGTGATCACATTACGACCAATTTCCGTATCACAGAAGGTCTTGCGCTTCAGCAAATCTACAGCGGATTTAAAGGAGACGACACAGAAACTCTTTCTATTAAGGGATCAGACCTTTATTTAGGGCCAAATCGCACGTATTACTTTGAGCCAGATCCGACCAATTTAGCTAACGTGCAAAATGAATTACGGACGCATTTAAAGCTTCCTACTGAATCTTCAACTGAAACAGATTCACAAACCAATCCGTCTTCTGGTGAAACAGGGTCAACTGATACAACTAACTCATCGACCAGCACACCTGGACAATAATAAAAACAGCCCAGTTCCTAGGAACGGGCTGTTTTTTATTGTCTTTTGACCATTCGTTTATAAAATTTCGTAAATGGTTTAAACTCTTCATTCACCAAGCCTGTGACTTCTGCAATCACCTGCATGAACATGACCAGTAAAAAGATAATAATCAGTGATAACCAAATGGTGGCGCTTGTCAGCAAAATCGCACTTAAGCTAAAGACTAAGCCAATCATATAAATCACGATGACAGCCATGCGATGTGACAAGCCAAAGGCCATCAGTCTATGATGAATATGAGACTTGTCAGGTGCTGAGATCGGCTGTTTGTTTAATATTCGTCTAATGATGGCAAAGGTGGTATCGAAAATTGGGACACCTAAGATGATCACTGGGACAACTACACTAAACAAAGTGACACTTTTGTACAGCCCTAATAGTGACAACACCGAAATCATGTAGCCTAAAAAAAGCGAACCGGTGTCACCCATAAAAATCTTCGCTGGATGAAAGTTGTAAAAGAGAAAGCCGATGGTACTGCCAATGACAACAAGTGATAAAGAAAGAATCAAAATTTTGTCAGCTGAAAATGCCATCACGGCAATGGTCGATAAACCGATGACAGAAATACCGGCAGCCAGTCCATCAAGGCCGTCAATTAAATTAATGGCATTTGTGATTCCGACAATCCATAACACGGTTAGGGGATATGCCATCCAGCCTAACTCAATTCGATCTGTTAAGAAAGGAACAGAGAAAAAGTCCATTTTTAAGCCCGTGCTTACAATCAGGCAAGCAACAAGAACTTGGACGAGAAATTTAAATCTTGCACTTAAATTATATTTATCATCAAATATACCTAGAATGACGATAAGTACGGCACCAACTGAAATTGCTGTAATTTTATTATGTAGAAACAGCCCGCCTGCTAATGCTCCAGCCGCTACCCCAATAAAAATTGCCAAACCGCCCATTCGAGGCATTACTTTATCATGAACTTTTCGTTTATTCGGCTGGTCCACTGCACCAATCTTAATTGCAAACTTTTTGACGATTGGTGTCACAATTAAAACTGTAGCCAGAGAGACAAAAAACGCTAATAAGGCGCGTTCGTAATCCATAGGTCAGTCTCCTTCTAAATTGAAATCTGTATTTTGTATATTGGCCGCTCTTTCCATTATACAATTGAATAGAGGATGATCACAAGCTCCCCCTGTGAAGAAGAAACAAATAAAAACGCACAATCCCTGATGAATTATGCGTTTTCTTTAATATTCGTTAGTTCCACCATATTTGTGAACAGCGCGTGCCAATCTTTTTTCTTCGCTCGGCTTTGTCTTAGATGTCTATAGGTCATGTCGTCTTTTTTGCTGATCACTTTTTGGCAGGCTTCTACGAAGAGCGAAGGATCCTCGCCTTCTAAATATTCATACACATCATTCTCTTTTAGCCTTTCCGTTGACGGAAGATTTAAACCAACAACCGGTATTCCTGCGGCTAAAAATTCATATAGCTTGAGCGGAAACACGGCTTGATTGTAAGGAGATTGTTTGTATGGCATCATGCCTACATCAATCAGCTTCATATACGCAGGCACTTCTTCTGGTGCAACAGCACCTGTCCAAATCACATTCGGCAGTTTAAGTGCATGCTGAAAAGATGGATCACCATTTGTTCCATCCGGACCGACAAATAAAAATGTCCAATCAGGCTGCATACGGGCAGCTTCTGCTATCATGTCAAAATCGAGCTTCGGCTTGATGCCTCCAATAAAACCAAGAACAGTTCCTTCTCTACCTTGCAGCACATCCTCCTTACATGGAAGATTGCTTTTTGCAAACACATCGTACTCAACGCCATTTTCCACTGTAAACACATCTTTTGGTTCGCCCATAAGACGCTTTTTGATTTGATCGTGTAAGTATTGAGAAGAGCATGTAATGCTGTGTGCGTATTTGATGATTCGATTTTCTGCTTTCACAATGACACGCTGCCTCATATAAGAAAGCAAATTATTTTTGCCGCTTATCGGCTCTCCCCACAGGTCACTGCAGTCATAGACAATATGTTTCCATTCAAATAAAGAAGATAAGAGCGGAAAGCCCGGAAACGTATACCATAAGCAAACAGCGCTTCCCTTCTTTTCCTCCTGCCGCAAATGCTCAAGAAGAGGGGACAATTTATGAATATAGAACATGTCTTGATATCGGCCAAAGCGGAAAAATTTGCTCTTGAGCACATCAGGAATGGTCAATTGCTTCATTCGATCGGTTATGGGCTGAAAGGGAGCTGTATGACGGGATGCAGATGGGCATACCCAGATGACCTCTTTCGTTTCTGGATCAGATGCTAGAAATTCCGCCAGTCGATGCCGTCTGTACCTCAAGCCGTCCTGTCCCCATTCTCCCGTCGCTACGATAACATGTATGATCGAGTCTGCTTTCACCTTTATCACCTTTTTTCCCTTCTGTTTATAAGCGCTTCTTCACAGCATTTGTCGCATAGTGCATAAAACACCAAGATGCTTTGACAAAATGAAGCTGCTCAATTTCTCTGTAGACGAACCACGTTTTTTTCGCTGCTTTCCACTTGTTACTAGAGATCGAGTTTCCAACGATGCGGTATTCACTGAGCGGTTCACTCATTCCATAGGCTGTAAATCCTCTTTTTAATATGGACAGCCACGTAGCTAAATCCTGTCTTGTGCGGATGTTCGGCATTTCTACATGTCCTATCTTCTCTACATCAAGCATCACCGTTAAACAGCCGATAATGGTATTTTTCAAAGCTTCATCATAAGTTAATCTTGCTGGTGCAGTGACAGTTTTTTCTAAAGGCTCTCCATTTTCTGCAATGATGTCATATGCCGTGAATGTAAAGGCATAATCGTTTGTCAGCATGAAGTCTACCTGCTTTTCGAGCTTCGTCTCTTTCCACTTATCATCACTGTCTAAAAAAGCGATGAAGCGGCCTTTTGCCTGTTTGATGGCTGCGTTTCTGGCGATGGCGGCTCCCCCATTTTGCTCTAAATAAATGACGTTGATTCTGTCGTCTGCTTCACTTAAGTCCCCAAGCAGCTTCCTTGTTCCATCTGTTGAACAATCATCTGCGATGATCAGTTCCCAATTAGAATAGGTTTGGGCAAGGACGGAATGAACTGTATCCGTTAAATAACGTTCCGCATTATAGGCCGGTGTAATGATTGATACTAACGGTTGATTGTTCACCTAAGACTCATCTCCAGTTCATCATTAAGATTCTTTGAACACTTCGGGTAAGACCACAAACATGAGCGAGATGCTAAAGCCAATGACAAGTCCAAGCAGTGCCCGCTTTTTCGCTGACATGCCTTTATTGCCTTCATCAAGAACTTGGGCAGGATCAACAATCTTCGCCTGCTTCATTCCAAGCTTTGTAGACTCCAATTCATATAAAAATCGTTCTTTATCGACTTTGGAATCATTGCTGACAGATTCGTCTTCTAAAGCAGATAGTCTACTTTCAATCACCTGCTGCCTTTTTGTAAATAATGCTTTGTCTTGCTTCAGAAATGTATCCGACACCTGCTTCACGACAGCTAAAGCATGATCCTTATCAGCATCTGTGAAAGACAGCTGTAATTGTGCATCTGATTGATTGGTGAGGATGAGGCGGTTTTTCACATCCTGCCTCTCTTCTTCTTTCACATCACTGAGTGCTTCATTCAAAAATGCATCGCTTTTTAATAGAGATGTCACTTCTGCGATATTGTTATACACTCCGTCATCATATTTACCAAGTGTGAGGGTAACGGCAGCTGTGTAACTAGACTGCTGCATAGTTCCTTTGGCAAAAAAGAATCCAAAAGCGCCTAATACGACAGGCAGCAGCACAAGCCATACGATATACTTTTTGATTCGCTTCCCTATTCTAGATATGAAACCAGACATGTTCATTCTCCCAACATTGACGTATTTGCTTTTTCACTAGTGTAGCCATACCAGCGCAGCATCACACCCGGTTTACCAAGCGCTGTTTGTTTTTCAACATATTCACCGCTGCGATCACGAGTCCTAAAAAGACCCAGTGGAAATATAAATTCGAGACAGAACTAGGACTGATACTTGAAACGAGAAAGCTCAGCATGGCAGCAAACAAACCTTCAATGATCATTTTTGCTGATCTTGTGTCAGCCCATTGGTATTGTTTATACAGCGTGAACATGAGATAAGCGTAGACGGAGATATAGCCAAGCATGACCGCAAATCCAAAGTTTGTCATCACTTCCAGCAGCCAATTGTGCACTTCAACGACTTGATCTGTATCAAAGATCGAAAAGTGGGCTAAGTAGTAAGACACATTCCCCGCTCCGACACCAAACCCGTATGAATCCGTAAAGAAATGCCATGCATTTTTGATCAAATTCGCTCTCGCAATGTTGGATGGGAGTGGTTCACTAAAAGAATGCGCGACCTGAGAAGCGAGAAACAAGTCATAAAAGACTGAATAAATCTTGGCTGAAAAAACAGCGATACAGATAACACCAAGTCCGCCTGCTGCGATGAGTGACCACTTTTTGAGAAAGCGCGGCATGAGAAGCCACACATAGATGGCCACTCCTGCAAAAATGCCAAGCAGGCTCGCGCGGGATTCTGTTAACAAAATGAGATACAGTGCTGCGATGGCGCCAAATAATCCAAATGCTTTGATATAACCATTTTTCATTTGCCGCATACACGCTAAATACAAGAAAAAGCTAATCGATAAAAACGTTGCAAAGTCATTTTGGTTAAAAAAGACAGCTGTAGGATAGTGCTGTTTATACGCCGGCCCAAGATACAATGAAGTATTTGGTAAATGGTTCAAAGTAAAGTGATTATAAAACCCTATCCCCATGACAAATACAGTCATGACAAGCCAAATGCTATAAAAGGTGACCACTTGATCCATTCGCTGAATGTACATGACCACTAGAAAGACAAAACCCATCCCCATAGCAAGCAGGGACATATATTTAAGACCATCTGTCACCGAATGAGCCCACAGCAGTGAGATGAGCCCGTAAAGAAACCATGCAGCGAAAAAACCAAGAATGCCTTTTACACGAATCTGCTGCCACTGCGATATGTACGTCCCCTTATCTCTCATCCGCCATATGAATAAAGCAAAGGCGGCAATGAGCATGATACGGTAGAGAAAAAGACTAAAGAACCCGGCACTAATTGAAAAGAAAGCGTTGTTGAGAAAGGTCAATGCAATTAAAAGATATATGGCTGACATGAACACTTGCTCACCATTCATGTATAGCTTCATTAACACGAGGAAAGCCGTCAGGACTAAAAGCAGGACCGGAATGGCGACGATCTTTTTTAACCCGGCGGGCTGCGCAGACGCCAATTGTACAAGTCCTAGCCCTGCTGCAAATAATATACATCCGATCATGATTTGCCATGCTGTTTGTTTCACACTCATACCCATTTTCCTCCTAAGCAACCCATCCGATTTGAGGGATTAAGCCTTGACTTCCTGTTTATAGTAGGAAATGGTACGAGCCAAACCTTCCTGTAAACTCACAACAGGCTCCCATGCTAAGACTTGTTTCGTTTCCTCATTTGCCAATGTACTATGCACGATATCTCCTGCACGCTGCGGCTTGTAAATCGGTTCAAGCTGTGATCTCGTTACCCGTTTCATCGTTTGAAACAGTTCATTCACAGTGATGGAATCACCACACGAAATATTTAAACAAACGTTTGATTGGGCTGTTAAAGCTGCAACATTTGCTGCCGCTAGATCACCCACATAGATAAAGTCTCTTGTTTGTTCCCCATCTCCAAAGATAAAAGGAGCCTCATCCTTTGCAAACTTATCAGAGAAAATAGAGACAACACCGCCTTCGCCAAGTGCATCTTGGCGCGGACCATATACATTGCTGTACCTGAGAATACAATAGTCCACATCATAGAGTGATTTTGCCATTTCTAAATACCGCTCTACTGTCAGTTTTGCTAAGCCATAAGGTGAACCAGGCTTCAGCCGGTGAGCGGTGTCTACTGGCAAATACACCGGGTCTCCATAGACAGCTGCCGATGAGGCAAAGATGACTTTTTCCACTCCTGCTTCAGCCGCAGCTTTCATGACGTGCAGAGATCCTTTGATATTGACCTCTTCGTCATATACGAAATCCTGAACGGAAACGGCTACACTTACTTGTGCTGCAAGATGAATGATATAATCCGGTGCGATTTGTTTAATCAGATCAATCGTCGCTGGCTTTGTGACATCTGCCTCCATGCATTGCACGGAAAGATGGGCAATATTTTCTCGAGATCCCGTTGAAAAGTTATCAAGAACGATGGGCTCATAGCCTTTTTCTAGTAAAGCCTCTACCGTATGTGATCCAATAAATCCGCTTCCCCCAGTAACCAATACTTTCTTCATCCAAGCTCCCCCTGTTATTGTGCCTTCGATACCAATTCTGCTTCCCATACACTTGGGCGGCCGATAGACTGGTAAATAAATCCTCTCTCTTTCATTTCTGCTGGATCAAACAAATTCCTTCCATCAATTACAATCGGCGAACGAAGCAGCTGCTTGATCTGATCTTTATCCATCTTCTGTACGTCATCCCATTCTGTTAGGATGAGACAGGCATCTGTATCTTTTACTGTTTCGTACAGGTCGTTGCTGAAAACCGCCTGCGGACCAAGCTCACGTTCAGCTTCTACATAAGCAATCGGATCATAGGCTTTCACAAAAGCCCCCAGCTCTCTCAGCATTGGGATAATATCTAGTGCAGGCGCTGAACGCATATCATTCGTATTCGGTTTAAAGGCAAGGCCTAAGACAGAAATGGTTTTTCCTTTAATATCACCGAACACACTCATCAATTTGCTGACCAGGTGGGCTCTTTGGTTGTTGTTCGTTTCAATGACAGATTCGATCAGCTTGAACCGGTACCCAGATGTTTCGGCAATTTTGAGAAGAGCCATCGTGTCTTTCGGGAAACAAGAACCTCCAAATCCAATGCCTGCTTTTAAAAATTTATGCCCGATTCGGCTGTCTAACCCAACTCCTTCACTGACTTTTTCAACGTCAGCGCCTACCCTTTCGCAAATATTTGCAATGTCATTAATAAATGAGATTTTTGTGGCAAGCATGGCATTTGCAGCATACTTAATCATTTCTGCACTTTCTAAGTTGGTCTCTACAACCTCTGTTTGAAACGGATCATGCAGTCTTTTGATGATGCTAGAGGCATGAGTGCTAGTCGAACCAATGACCGCCCGCTCCATATTCATCGTATCTTGAATCGCTGAGCCTTCTCGGAGAAACTCTGGATTGGATACGACATCAAAAGGATATTTACTGCGCGATGCCTTTTCCACAATGGCTTGAACGAGACGGCCTGTTCCAACGGGCACTGTGCTTTTATTGACGATGATTTTATAGCCATTCATGTGTTCACCGATCGTTTGAGCGACAGCCTTCACATATGTTAAATCTGCTTCCCCCTGTGGTGTCATCGGTGTCCCTACGGCAATATAGATAATCTCTGATTCCCTAATAGCAGCAGGAATATTCGTTGTAAAAAACAGTCTTCCTTCTTCTGTATTCTTTTCAATCAATTCTTTTAAACCTGGTTCATAAATGGGAACGACACCACTTTTTAAGCTGTTGATTTTTGATTCATCGATGTCACAGCAGATGACACGATTTCCGATATCAGCAAAACAAGTACCCGATACTAACCCGACATAACCTGTTCCAATCACAGCAATTTTCTTCAACATTTTTCATCCTCTCAGTAAAAGCATATTGTCCGTTCCAAGCTGTTTATCTATCTATCATTCTTTGCACATTTCATCTTGTTTAAACGATGGATGTTGATTGATTGAGCACCTTCTCATATTGCTGAATGAGATGTTTCGCATTATGTTCTGATGAATATTCTGTATGAACCATTTCATAAAGATCGTTCTTCACTTCTTCATTCCATCTGTTTTCATAAAGACAGGCGTGAATCGCCTCTTTCAGCTGACGCGTCGAACGCGGTTCAACGAGCAGGTGTTGATAGGTTGAAAATAAGGATGGGAGACCACCAACCCGTGTTGCAATGACAGGTACTTTTAAAGCGAGCGCTTCTAGAACGACGGTTGGCATTCCTTCACTGTAGGAAGGGAGTGCAAACAGATCAGCTGCCATTAAGTAGTCTCTCACCTGCTCATTCGGCACCTGCCCTGGGAGTATAATAGATGCCCCCGCCCGTTCCTTGAGTTCCTTTGCAAGGGGGCCTTTTCCAACAAAGACTGCTTTCACTCCATCCATGCTGCTGACAGCATCAGCTAATTCAAGCAAACCCTTCTCTTTCACTAAACGCCCGACGAAAACAACGAGCTTATCTTGAAGCGGTAAACCTAAGTGCTTTCTGATGCCTTCTTGACCTTCTTCCGTTCTGGAAAATGATTGGAGCGGAATACCAAGCGGAAGACATTTTGCTTCTACCTTCGTCATCTCATTTGTCTTTTTAGCCAGCTCTTCACTCACTGTCAGAACAGCAGATGCCTGCCTCACCGCCGTTTCAAAGGCTGCCTTCGCCCCTTTGCTATAGTTCGGATATACGTTCACATCACTGCCGTGCAAGGTCAGAAGATAAGGGATTTTCGTTTCTTTCTGAATAACAGCCGCCGCTCCGCCAGACGGCATGGCAAAGTGCGCATGGATAAAATCTGGTGACAGCTGATGACGCTGCATTGCTCTGAGAACGGAAGCCGCTATTCGTTTACTCGGCTGCGCCCATTTCAGCTGTCCAGGGAGCGCTGGATAAGACGGTCTGTAAACCTTCACTCCGTTCCGCACTTCCTGTTCAGGCAGATCCCTTTTCTGCCGATAGGATGCCTTGAGCATCCGTAAAACCGGCGGATTCACTGGATTAGGACAAATGACAGTCACTTCTATTCCTTGTTTGAGCAGCTCCTGTACTTGCGTTTCATGAAATACGCCTTCACTCGGATGTTTTTCACTAGGATATACACTTGTCAGCCATAGTACCTTCATGACGAACGACCTCTTCTCAATAATTTGCCTGCAGCCTGCGGATACATTTTGATGAGCAGCAAGCCATACAATGCAGCACTGACACAAACAGTCAGTAGTAATTGAAGTGAAATATCTGCTGATGTCAGCTTCATCCCTTGATGTAAAACTACCGCACAGACCGCCATGAGCAGCGTCATGACAGCAGGCCTTCCAAGTGATTTTAAATACACCTTCATATCAAGCTGAATGACATATGCCATAAGCCATCTGCCGACAATAAAGTTGAGCAGACTGACACCTGAGTAGATCCAAGCTACTGTGAGCAGACTGCCTGTAGTGACACCTGCATATAATGCGCAGCCATACACGATAAGCATCCCCGTATCCCAATAAAAGGCTAAGTCCGCTCTCCCTTTTGCAAGAAGGATTGAACCGTTTGGATTCATCAGCACACGCAGAAGGCCAACAATGCACAATATATTTAAAACCGGGACCGCTACTAGCCATTTCTCTCCAAACACGACTTCTATAAAGCTATCTGATACGGCAGCAAGGCCGATTAATAATGGAAAACTAACCAATGCGAGCATATTCGTCATACTTAGGAAGCCCTCTCGCAGCATGGAGTGATCCCGCTGACTTTTTGCGAAAACCGGGAAAGCCACTCTCGTCACAATCGGATTTATCTTCAGCACGGGTATTGTTACAATTTGATACGCCAAGCTGTAAATACCTAACGCTTCCGCTCCAAGAAACCGGCCGATTAAAATCATGTCGATGTTTGATCCTGCTCGGTTAACCAGTCTGGATGCGAGCTGGAATGCACCGAATGAGAAAAATTCCTTTACTTCTCCTAATGCAAAAACAGGTGCTGGACGCCACTTCTTCCAATAAGCCGCTGCATACATGAGACCTTTTCCTGATTGCAGCAGCACTTGAGAAATGACATAGGCGACAATCGGATTCATGAAGAAGGCGAAAACGAGTAAAACGAGCAGCGATATGATGGTCGCAATGGCTTCAATGGTGCTTAATGTTTTAAAGGCTAAGTCTTTTTGCATCATATACTGGTACTGCTGGCCAATCGGTGCGATCAGAAACATGATCGATAATAGCTTGAGCAGACCCTCTAGCTCTGGCCGGTTATAAAAAGCGGCTATCATTGGGCTTAGCAGGATGAGCAGACAAAACAAGATAATCCCTGTGAGCAGGTTGATCCAATATAATGTAGATAATTGACGTTCTGTCGTTTGTTCCTTTTGAATGATTGCTGCCCCAATTCCTAGATCTAGTAAAATCTGCGTAAATATTGTGACAGTTGTGATCATGCCAACGAGTCCAAACTCCTTGAGTGACATCACGTTCCCTAAAAAGGCGAACTGTGCAATTTGGATGATGGTGATGATCAATGCGGACAAGCTTGTCCATTTTGCCCCGCCTAGCATGCTTTTTTTCATACTTGCCATTTCTCTTCCCTACTTTACTTATCTGGCTCCGTCACCAGTCATGATGACTTTTAACGTTTTTACCATAATCTTCGTGTCGAGAGAAAATGTCAAGTTTTGAATATACTGTAAGTCATGTGTTAATTTTTCACTTGGACTCATTTCATATCCGCCATTTACTTGAGCAAGACCTGTCAGCCCCGGCTTTACCGCCAACCTTTTTGTGAAGCCTGGAATCGTCCGATTAAATTCTGCGGTAAACATCGGTCTTTCTGGACGAGGACCTACGATACTCATTTCTCCTTTTAACACGTTGATAAATTGCGGAAGTTCATCAATTCTTGTTTTACGGATGAATGCCCCCACTTTGGTGATACGCGGGTCATTTTTTTGCGCCCATTTCGCTCCTCCGCTTTCTGCGTCAATTCTCATCGATCTGAGCTTCCATAATTTAAAGTAAACACCGTCTTTCCCGACCCTTTCCTGCATATAAAAGGCTGGCCCTGGTGTTTCCAGCTTAATCAAAAGAGCAAACAGCAAAATGATTGGCGTACTCAACATCAATCCGATGAACGAGAACATTAAATCTATGAAACGTTTTGCAAATAAATAACGAACCATATGTTCTGTTAAGGCAAAAGAGTGATTTCGTCTCACTTCATATTCTCTGTAAAGATTCATCGCTTTCTCTGCACTCACTGACCTGCACCTCACCATTCAAAGTAGTTGTTGTGTAAAGAGATGTTCTATGAAAGTCAGTTTAGCAGAGCAACATTAAGCAAATGTAAATGCGCTGTTAAGTCTTGTAAAACTGTGTTAAGAATGTGCACTTATATCAAGTTATGCCCTTTTGAACGTAAAAAAGACCCGCAATTCTGCGGGTCTCCGGGTCTTTTCTTTATTTTGCTTTTACAGATTCGATCGTTTTTAATCGAAGTGTTCCGTTTGCATCTTTTGTATAGGTTACTTTTACTTTTGATTCTTCTTTTAAGCTGTTCACTTGTTTAGAAAATGTATTTCCGAATTGAATAGCTACTTCTTTTCCATCAATGTTGACAGCAATTGTATGTCCATCAGCCAAACCGACATATGTGCCTTCTTTGGTGACTTCATTTTTCTTATTAGTCGTTGATTCTTTCTTTGTTTTAGAGTCACCTTTAGAGTCAGCTTTTGATTGGTCTTTAGCAGGTTCTTCTTTTGTAATTTCTTTGCTTGAGCTGTCTTTTGCCTCTTCATCAGATTGACTTGCTGGCTCTTCTGTTTGAGCAGCTGTTTCTTTACTTTGATCATCTGATTTTTCATTTTTTGATGATTGATCTTCTGATTTTTTGTCCGCAGCCTTATCTTTGTTTTGATCGGCTGCTTCGGTTGTTTCTTTTTTGCTGTCATCCTTTTTGTTATCGCTTGATTGATTTGTTGTGCCGCACGCTGTGAGCAATACACCTAGAAGCAATACTAGAAACGGCATTGTGATTAATTTTTTCAAAATCGTCACCTCTTCATGATTTGTCGGTTTGCTGTCGTTTGAAGATTTATGTGTAAACCATTCACCTTCTATGTTTCAATTATAACAAACATAACCAAAAATGAAATGTATTTTTAACTTGACACTTCTTTTATCGGTTCATTTTGCGTCAAAGTAATTGGACACACCAGTTGTAATTCCAGAAGCCAGCCGATCCTTTGCAGTGGTAGATTTTAAAATACTCGCATCGATTGGACTTGTTACAAAGCCGGTTTCTAGCAAAATACTCGGCATTCTAGAATATTTGATGACGTAGAACCCTGCTGTTTTCACTCCGCGATCTTTTGTTCCAAGGGCACTGACCATTCGAGGCTGAACCTGTTGTGCCAGCTTGACACTATGAGCAGCCGCATATGTCGTATCATAATACGTCTCCCGCTGTTATCATTTGCGTTGGCGTGGATACTGATGAAAATATCAGCATTGGCCTGCGCTCCTTTACTGACACGTGTCTGCAAGGAGTCAAATGTATCAGAAGTTCTCGACATGACAATAAGGGCACCTGCTTGGTGAAGCCTTGACCGCAGCTTTAATGCTACTTCTAAATTGATGTTCTTTTCAAGCAGCCCATTCCCTATCGCTCCCGCATCCTGCGCACCATGACCTGGATCAATAAAAATTGTTTCGCCTAACACCGCATTTTTCAACTGCGTGATGACATTCGTTTGAACGGTTGATGTTCCGCCTACCACAGAAAAAGCTGACATCTGTTTGGCTCCGATGACTTTTCTGATAGCATCCGGCACCGTTTGAGCGTCTGTGAGAAGAAGGGTTTGGCCCTGTTTCGCTGCTATACTTGCCGCAGCGGCTGCATCTGCATAGGCATACCCATAACTTATAAATGTTTGGCTTGTCTTCATTGGATACGTTTTAGCAATTTGGGCAGCCACCTCATACCGATTGGCTCCGCTTATTCTGACTGGTGATGGAAGCTTTTGAAAAGCCGTTTTATTGACACTTGCTTCTCCGCCGATCACAATGGTCCGCTTGACCGCTTTATTTTTTAATAGATTGGCTGTTTCCTCTCGCAGCCCTTTCGCATCTGTTAATAAAATGGGATAGCCTTGTTCGGCAGCGTATGGAGCAATCGCGACAGCATCAGTATAAGCAGAACCATTCACGACGACAGCCGCACTAGCACTCTTCATGTGCTTCGCCACATTTGCCGCCAATTCATAGCGGTTCTTTCCTTGAATACGGGATACGGATAGATTCATCGCTTTTAACTGCTTCACGACTTTTTCAGAAATACTCGCAGTCCCGCCAAGAATTGTTACACGCTTCGTTTTCAGCTGCTGCAACCCTGTCTTTGCAGCATCCGAAAGACTGCCAGCATTCGTTAAGAGGACTGGGGCCCCTTGCTGGTATGCATAAGGCACAGCACTCAGGGCATCTGCATAAGCATCACCGCCCACAAGAACAACGGCAGGCGCTTCCTGCCAGCCCCTTTTCGCGGCATTTACCGCCACCTCATACCGATTGCTTCCTTCTATCCTCGATACAGTGTGCTGGGCAAAAACGGATGGTGTATATAAACATAGTGAAATAGCAATCAGTAACATACATTTGATATCAACACGCATGAAGTCAACCTCCTCGGTTTGAACCCTTCACCCAGGAACTTCATGAACTTTTGAAAAAAGGCTGCCGAGTACGTTCTCGAGCAGCCTAAGAGGAGTATCTGAGGCATCCCTCAGGTTTGTGTTTTCTTATCTAAAATAACCTGACACACCGCTTGAAATACCTGACGCTAATCGATCTTTATACGTAGCAGATTTCAAGATGTTTGAATCAACTGGACTGGAAACAAAACCAGTTTCTAAAAGAACGCTCGGCATCTTAGAATATTTAATGACGTAGAAGCCAGCTGTTTTCACACCACGGTCTCTTGTACCTAGTGCACTGACCATTTTAGGCTGGATGTTTTGCGCCAGCTTCAGGCTGTTTGCAGCCGCATAGGTTTTGTCATAATACGTTTCTGTTCCGTTTGCACTGCTGTTATCGTTTGAGTTCGCATGGACACTGATAAAGATATCTGCATTTGCTGACGCACCTTTGCTCACTCGTGTTTGAAGACTATCAAATGTGTCTGATGTTCTTGACATGGTCACAAGTGCACCAGCGTTGTTTAATTTCGTATTTAAACGCTTTGCTACATCTAAATTCAAATTCTTTTCATATAATCCGTATCCTACAGCTCCTGAATCATGCGCACCATGACCTGGATCAATGAATACTTTTTTCCCAACAGCCGGGTTTTTCAGCTGGTTCACAACAGTTGGTGTCACTGTATTTGTACTGCCTACGACAGTAAATTTGGTGATTTTCTTGCTGCTCACTGTTGATCTTGTTACTTTTGGCAGCGTCTTTTCATTCGTTAGAAGCAATGCTTTGTTTTGCTTCGCTGCAATGCCTGCAGCAGAAGATGAAGTGGCATAACCAAATCCTCTTCCTACATAGGTATTATTGACGCTCATATTGTACTTTTTCACAATATTGGCCGCGACATCATAACGAGTCGAGCCTTTGATTCGTGTTGGAGATTTCAATTGGTTATAAGCGGCTTTTGTGACGTAATTCTCTCCGCCGACTACAATGGTTTGTTTCACATTGCTTGCTTTTGCAACAGAAGCGATTTCAGAACGAAGTCCCTTTTTATCTGTATATAGAATTGGGAATCCTTTTTGAGCTGCTACAGGTGCAATCGCAATCCCATGTGCATAGAAAGAACCCTCAACGACAACGACGCCTGCTGGCTTTTTCATTTTTTTCGCGATATTGGCAGATAGCTCATATCGGTTTTTTCCTGAAATACGCTGTGTGGAGATGCCCATTTTCTTCACTTGGTTGACCACGTTATTTGACACACTTGATGTGCTGCCTAAAACGATCACCGTCTTTGTTTTTAATGAAGTTAAGGCTTTCTTTGTATCACCCGAAAGACTTTTACTGTTTGTGTAAAGAACTGGTCCATTTTTTTGATATGCAAGTGGAATTCCTGCTGTTGCATCTGCATACGCAGTTTTCCCTACTAAAACGACTGTACTTGCAGTTCCCCATCCTTTTTTCGCTACGTTTGCCGCTACAGCATATCTGCTCCCGCCATCAATTCTTGAGACTGAATTGTCTGCCAATGCTGTTGGAACGATAACGAAAATGGCGATGAGGCTGAGGATGGCTGTTTTCATCATTGAGCGCATCTTCTATGTCCTCCTTTTACCCTTTAATAGTTTGTTAGTTTTGTACCTGGATAGTAGAACGAGAGTATGGAAGAATATGAGTTTCCAGATTCAGCTCTCGCTTTGGCTCCGTATTGGCTCATACCAATGCCGTGGCCATATCCTTTTCCTGAAATCGTGAAGTCATTTGTGTTGTTTTTGACTGACGCAAACGTGCTTTTCACCTTTGTTGCGCCCATGACTGATCGAAACTCGGTCATCTTCATACTTGCCGTTGTGCTTTTGTTTACCGAATATGTGCCTGTTTTGTTTTTCAGATGGTATGTCAGTTTGATCGATACCGTCTTCGCACGCTGGCCTTTTGTTTTCCCTGAGAACGTCAGGCTTGAGATCGATGCGATTTTCATATCAGATGCAGCAGTTTCTTTGTTTTTGAGCAGCCATGATTTCAGGCCGGCAAGGTCAGCTGCATTTGTCTCTTTTGTTTTAGACCATTGAGAAGCTGCTGTGCTAGCAGTCCATGTCGTGCCTAGTTGTTTTTTAGAGAGTTTCAGTGTCCATGGATTGACTGGATCTTTTGGATCCTTTTTGGCCACTAAGTATGGCAGTGCATTTCCCCATACTTCTTCACTTGCCTCTGTATAACCGCCATTGCTAGAGTAATAGGTTGCTGAAATGAGCTGATTGTTATATTTCAGAACCTTTCCTTTTGTGGCATCGACAGCTTTTGTCGAATTTGTATACCAGTTATATCCTCCATATACTTGGAAGGCTGTTGTATCAGGGACGACTTTTCCAATACTTTTCACCGAATACGTTCTAGCAGCAACCGCCTGTGCTTTTAACGCTTCAACATTCCAGCTTGCAGGCATTTCATTTGGCACTACACCTTTTAAATAGTCTTCAAATGGAATATTTTCGAGAGTCGGCCTGATATACCCTGATTCAATTGCAAAGTTTACGCTGCCTAAATACGGCTTTCCTGCAATTTGAAGGACATTTTTTGTTGAATATTTCTCAGGAACAACTCTTACTGTGTTATACGTCTTTATGCCTTTTAATGAAATTTTTCCGTTAGAAATATTCAATTGGTAGTTTTGATTTTTTTTCAGATAGACTTGTTTGGCTAATGAGTTTTTCAAGCTATCTTTAATTGCACTTGTGCTGCCAGCAAGATGATAAGCATATGTACCTTTTTCCTTCAGCAGTGCTTTTAAAGACGCTGTGACAGAATCGGGCTTTACATACACAACCGTACTGTTAGATTTTGCAGCCAATTGAGACAGCGGCATCGCATAAATATAGCTAGAGGCTTTTGCCAAATAAACTTTATCTGCATTAATATTTAATTTCTTTATAATATTCACAGATAATTCATAGCGATTGGCACCGCTGATTCTTGTCACCTGTGAGGTTTTTTTGATTTGATTTTCAACTTTTTGTCCAGTACTTTTCGTACTGCCGATGATGATCACTTTACTTGGCATTCTATAAGACGGAATGGAATCTTTTTTTGTTAACAGGATAGGGTATCCCTTTCTCGATGCGTAGGATGCAATGGCAATCCCATTCATAAATGAGTTCCCGCCGACAACGACAGCTTGCTTATAGTTACCCATTTCTTTAGCGATTTTTTGGGAGATTTCAAACTTATCTTTTCCACTAATACGTCTGACTTTGCCATACTTTTTAATAGACTTCTCAGCAGCTGTTGAAATGCTTTTCGTATTTCCGACAATCAGAATATTATCCGGCTTCATTTTCTTCAGCTGGTTTTCTGTTGTTTTCGTCAGTTTTTCAATATTCGTATACAAAATAGGTGCGCCCAGTTTGTATGCTAACGGTGATACAGAAATTGCATGATCAAATGCATCACGACTGACAATGACAACAGTTGATGGATTTTTCCAGCCAGCAGATGCGATGCTGTTGGCTACTTCGTATCTATTTTTGCCGTCATATCTTTTTGTCACAGCAACATTTGATCCTGATAGCTTGTATTCCCCAGTTGTTGAGATATCCATGCTTGTTTTGTTTCCGATATAATTAGACAATTTCACTGAAATTGCCGAGCTTGCCATGGCAGACTGAAAGGGTGCAACTAGTAGAGTCAGTATCATGAGAACGATTAGTGTAACGCCTGTTTTCTTCAATTTTGTTCATCCCGCCCATCTTTTTTACTTCTGTTTTTCAATCTTCTGGATTTCCTTTTGACCACTGTCATTAATAAAGTAAGAGATTTCTACTGTGTCTCCTGGTTTAAATTCATTTAACACATCTTTAAAATTATCCGTAAATTCATAGCTTAGGGTCGTATTCACTTTTTTCACTTCGACTGTATGTGCATCAGCCATTCCAATAAATTCAGCTTTCTCTTCCAGTACCTGAGGAGTTGAACTGCTTGTCTTGTTTTCTCCTGAGGACTGCTCAGCCGTTCCACATGCTGTGAGCACGATACCTAGTAGCAGTATTAAGAACGGTAAAACGACGATTTTCTTCATTTTTTTCACCTCATGTCTTTGTATCGTCTTATAAGTTATTATTTTAAGGTAAATTTAAGGTTTTTTGAAACCTTTTTTTTGTTACAACGTCTATATCTAGGTTCAGAGTAAAAAAATAACTTGTTTATCAAGATTCGTAAACCTATAATCATGGAAGAATCATAGAAAAGGTGAGGGACATTATGAGAGCTGAAAGAAAAAGAAAGAAGAAAAAGGTTCTTTGGATTGTTTTATCGATTATTGGCTTATTCGTATTAGCAACTGGCGGATACGCATATCATCTTTGGAACACAGCAGCATCGACCGTTGCAGGCATTCAGGAGAATTTAAAGAAGTCAGATAAGCGTGACAAAGATGTCGATTTAAGTAAGAAAGACCCGATTTCTATTTTAGTCATGGGTGTCGATGAACGAAAAAATGATCGAGGCCGTGCAGATACATTAATATACATGACAGTAAATCCAAAAACGAAAACGACCGAGATGGTGAGCATCCCGCGTGATACGTATACGAAGATTGTCGGAAAAGGCACAATGGATAAAATCAACCACTCCTATGCATTCGGCGGTACACAAATGGCAGCAGATACTGTAGAGGAACTGCTTGATGTACCTGTTGATTACTTTGTCAAAGTGAACATGGAAAGCTTCAAAGATATTGTTGATACACTTGGCGGTATTACAGTAAATAGCACGTTTGCATTTAGTTATGACGGCCATTCATTTGGTACAGGAGAAATTAACCTGAATGGGGAT
Source organism: Bacillus sp. FSL R5-0712 (assembly GCF_038593285.1). Classification (NCBI taxonomy): domain Bacteria; kingdom Bacillati; phylum Bacillota; class Bacilli; order Caryophanales; family Bacillaceae; genus Bacillus; species Bacillus sp. FSL R5-0712. The sequence continues at coordinate 3,328,683 of NZ_CP151981.1, forward strand.
CAAGCCCTTGCCTATACGAGAATGAGAAAGCAAGATCCAAAAGGTGACTTCGGACGTCAGCAAAGACAGCGTCAGGTCATTGAAGGCATCATTGCAAAAGGTGCCAACATTTCATCTATTACGAAATTCGGCGATATGTTCAAAGTCGTAGAAAATAATATGAAGACAAACATGTCATTTGATGATATGTGGACGATGATGAATGATTATCGTGATGCAAGACAGCATGTGAAGCAGCACGAGTTGAAAGGATCAGGCACACGTATCAATAACATTTATTACTACCAGCTTGATGACAGCAGCCTTGCGAATGTGAAGAAGGAATTGAAGGAAAGTTTGGAGCAGTAAAAAAGAAGACTACAGAAATGTAGTCTTCTTTTTTATGATTGAAATGGAACTGGTTTTTCTTCACTTAATCCAAAACGATGGAGAAGCTCTTCGACAATTCGTTTTGACGCTTGTCCATCACCATATGGATTAGACGCCTTCGACATGTTGTCGTACTCTTTCTGATCGACTAACAGCTGTTTTGCCATGTTGTAAATGGTCTCTTCATCTGTACCCGCGAGCTTCAGCGTACCAGCTTTCACACCTTCAGGGCGTTCTGTTGTATCTCGCAGAACTAATACTGGCTTCCCAAGAGAAGGCGCCTCCTCTTGGACACCGCCAGAATCCGTTAATATAAAGTGTGAGGCAGCAGCGAAGTTATGGAAATCAACGACTTCAAGCGGCTCAATTAAGTGCACACGATCAAGATCACTGAATTCTGTTTGAGCCGCATCACGAACAGCAGGGTTTAAATGTACAGGATATACAACCTGAACATCTTCAAACTCTTCTACAATACGTCTAATCGCTCTAAACATGTTTTTCATCGGCTGGCCGAGATTCTCCCTGCGATGAGCCGTTAACAAGATCATTTTATCTGTGCCTATTTTCTCTAAAATAGGGTGCTCATACTGTTCTGTAACCGTTGTTTGTAACGCATCAATCGCAGTATTCCCCGTCACACAAATCGTCTCTTCTTTTTTATTTTCAATTAAAAGATTCTGCTTTGCCTCATTTGTAGGAGCAAAATGAATATCAGCAATAGTGCCTGTCATTTGTCGGTTCAATTCTTCAGGGAACGGCGAGTATTTATTGTGTGTTCTTAAACCCGCTTCAACGTGACCAACCGAAATTTGGTGGTAGAATGCGGCCAAGCTTCCTGCAAAGGTTGTAGTGGTGTCTCCATGAACAAGGACAATATCAGGTTTTTCCTCTTGGAATAGTTGATCTAGTTTCAAGAGTGCATTTGATGTGATTTCGGATAATGTCTGGCGTTCTTTCATAATATTTAAATCATGATCCGGACGAATGTTAAAGGCTTTCAACACTTGATCAAGCATTTGCCGATGCTGTGCAGTCACAGTGACTGAGGATTTGATTTGCGGATGTTTTTTCAGTTCAAGGACAAGGGGTGCCATTTTAATCGCTTCAGGCCTCGTCCCGAATACAGTCATTACATGTAATGTTTTCAATAGTCGATGCCTCTTTCCTTCTCATTTATCATAAGTGTATTATACAAAAGAATAGGAACGAATCCTAATCATTCTATTTTCAATTTTTACATCTCCTTTACTCTTTTCAACATAAAAATTTACACAAACTCTTTACAATAGATAATGAATCAGATCATGCATTTATCGTAAATCATTTGTCATTTCTATCATTTGTAAGTTACACTTTATGAAAGATGAAAAATGAAGCCAAATCATTTTTTTTATATGTAAGGAAGGTGCAAAGTTCATTGAAAAAAGTACGTAAAGCCATTATACCAGCTGCAGGTCTTGGGACACGTTTCCTCCCTGCAACAAAAGCAATGCCTAAAGAAATGCTCCCAATCGTTGATAAACCAACCATTCAATATATTATTGAAGAAGCTGTAGAATCAGGAATCGAAGACATTATTATCGTCACTGGAAAAGGAAAAAGAGCCATTGAGGATCATTTTGATTTTGCACCAGAGCTGGAGCGCAATCTTGAGGAAAAGGGAAAGAGCGAGCTTTTAGAAAAAGTGAGAAAGTCCTCTAACATTGCTGACATTCATTACATACGTCAAAAAGAGCCGAAAGGACTTGGACACGCCGTTTGGTGCGCACGCAACTTTATCGGTGATGAGCCTTTTGCTGTTTTATTAGGTGATGACATTGTTCAAGCCGAAACGCCTGGGCTTCGCCAGCTGATGGATGAATACGAAAAAACCCTTTCATCTGTCATCGGGGTTCAGCAAGTAGCGGACAGCGATACGCATCGCTACGGGATTATCGACCCTCTTACACAAGAAGGACGCCGCTATCAAGTCAAAAACTTTGTTGAAAAGCCGCCGCAAGGAACAGCACCATCGAACCTAGCCATCTTAGGGCGCTACATTTTCACGCCAGAGATCTTTATGTACCTCGATCAGCAAGAAATTGGTGCAGGCGGAGAAATTCAGCTAACAGATGCCATTCAAAAGCTGAATGACATTCAGCGCGTATTTGCCTATGATTTCGAAGGGAAACGATACGATGTCGGCGAGAAGCAAGGCTTCATCGAAACGACGCTTGAGTTTGCTCTTCAGGATGAAGAATTGAAAAAGAAACTCATTCCATTTATGAAACAGCTTCTCGAAAAAGAAGAAGTGAATTAAAAAAAGCTGCCATCATCGGCAGCTTTTTTATTTAATGACTGAAATAGTCAGTGTATGCTGTTCATTATCAATGACAAACAGGTTGTTTTCGCCCTTCACTGCGAACTTTGTTCGTTTCTCATTCATCCAGACATTTTGTTCTGTCAGCCCAAGTGTAGAAGGAGAAATTGGCATAATGTCGCGAAACATAATCGTGTTTGCCTGACCATTTTGAATGACATAGTCGGTTTTCTCTGTGGTCAATCGCTCAATCGTATCTCCTTGATCATTTTTCACTGAACTCAGCGTTTGCATTCTCTGTTTCAGCACAGATTCTTCTTTTCCAAGGAAAGAAAGTAAATACTCATACGAACCTGCCGATGCAGGCGATACATAGGAATTAAACTGTCCTGGTCCAATGGATAATGACTTTAAATTCTCTGCATTTTGAAGCGCAGCAGGTTTAACAAAATACGTTTCTGACGCAGTTTTAATTTGAACGGTTTGTTTATTTTCAGCCACAGCCTGTACTTCTTGTCCAAATGTCAAAGTGACATCGGCCTTTTTTTTCATGGCTTGGTCTTTGTAAACCTTGAGGGGATCAGCCGTGACAATCGCCTGTTGATCCACCTTTTTCATATCAGGCGCTCCTTTGGTCTGCGGGCTTTTCGACTGAGGCGCTTCTGTCTTATCTGATGGGATTGCACCAAATGTCGCCAATGTACGAAGCGGGCGATCTGAAAACATCGATAAGGCTAGCAATATCGTTAAGACCGCTAAAACTGTCACTTGAAATGCAGGTCCGAACAATGAGCGGCGTTTTCCGTTCTCTTGATAACGAGACACCTTTTCCGTCTTTTGTACGCCTTTTCTACCTTCTTTATGTTCCATTTGGTATTTTTGTTTTTCTTTCTTGGAAAGCTTGTTAAACCACTCAACAAACTCCTTATATTCCTTCACGACCTTTTTCGTATCATCAAACATACGAAGCTCACCATAATGCATCCAAGCCACCCGATCACAGATTTTTTGGATTTGGCTAATAGAGTGACTGACAAAAAAGATCGTCTTTCCTTGTTCCTTGAATTCTGTAATGCGGTCCACACATTTTTGATAGAAGGTTTGGTCTCCAACAGACAGTGCTTCATCAATAATCAGGATATCTGGATCGATATGCGCTGAAATGGCAAAGCCAAGACGTGATTTCATTCCACTTGAATAGCTCTTAACCGGCTGGTCAATAAAGTCGCCAATATCCGCAAACTCTACGATTTTTTCATAAAGCTCGTCTATCTCTTTATTCGTTAGTCCCATCATTAAGCACTTTAAACGAATGTTGTCTTTTCCGCTTAACTGGTTGTTCAGCCCTGCTGCAATGGCAATTAACGAAGGCTGGCCGTCCATATCAATTTCACCACTTGTCGGTGGAATGATTTTCGCTAGAAGGTTCGACATTGTCGATTTCCCCGATCCGTTAATTCCTACAAAACCAATTGTCTCGCCTTCATATACATCAAAGGACACATCACGAACAGCAAAAAAACCTTTTTCATTTTTATTAGGAAAAAACAGCCCTTTAATCTTATCTGACTGCTTTTTATATAGGACGTATTGCTTGGATACGTTTCGAAACGAAACCTTTAGTTTCATCGTATAATCTCCTTACTTTTTAAAGAAAATCGACAAATTTATCCCTAAATTTCATATGAAGCAATGAACCGACTGTTAAAAGAAGAAGCGTGATCAGCCAAAAATAAAGTGTGTATTTGACATCATGGAAGAACCATTCTCCCTTTAACAAACTATTTCTAAAACCATCAATAATGTAGAAAAGAGGATTCAATTTTAATATGTCCCCAATCCACGCTTTGTCTCCAGTGAGCTTCTCTGAGATATTCCAAAAAATCGGCAGCAAAAAGAAAAGTAATCGTGTCACAGATTGTAAAAGAAATTGATAGTCTCTCACGAGTACGCTAATCGTGGAATTAAACAAACTAAACGAAAACATAAACGCGATCATACAAATAAGATAGTATATATATTGCAGCCAATGTGCGTCAGGATAGATGCCATAGGAAATCAGCACAATCAGATAGACACCCATCATGACAAAGTAGCTGAACAAGTTGGACATAATCACCACAGACGGCAGCGCACTAATCGGAAAATTCATCTTCGATACCATATTAATGCGTTTAAACACACTGTTTGATCCATCAAGAATGGTCGGACTAATGAAAAACCACGGGATTAATCCGGCAAGCATCCAGATGATAAATGGAATCTCCACACCGCCAATGACAATTGGCTGTCCTCCGCGAATGCCCATACCAAAAACAAACCAGTAAGCCAGCATTTGAATCAATGGATTTAAAAACTGCCATAAAACACCTAAATAATTCATCTGATATTTTGATTTTGTTTCATAAACAGCAAGTCGCATAATCAGCGGAAATGAGCTGATTTGCTCCTTTAGTATCGTCAACATTGCGTTCATTGTTATCTTCCTTAACAAAAGTTTTGAGCACCAAAATTAAAAGCACCGCTCATAATTGTAACAGATGTTGTTTATTTTTTCACTTTAAAGACAAAACAAAGATGCTATCCTTCATAAGTATAGGAATTATTTGCTTGATCATAGGTTATAAGCAAATTTGGGATGATATTTACATTTCAGAATAATGTATGTTAAACTATCTTGACTATATAATCAGAGCATATTAATTGAATATCCATATTATAGTTATTCAGTATTATTTTTACTAATTAAAAGTAGATTATTAACTAGATTTTAAGGAGAGAGACTATGGTTTCTTTAGAAAGTATTTTAACTAGTAACTCTATCTTATCTTTGTTCATACATTCATATGATAAAAAAGACCTAAAAACAATAAATTTCATTCGTGATAATCAATCATTTGATTTTCCTCTACAGCAGAATAAAGATGGTTTTTACGTAGCAGAAATACGTGCTAAAGACATTCTCCCTCTAAAAGGTTCTTCTTTCAGTATCTTCGTAGCAGATCAAGGTGGAATACTCACTCCGCTGCAATATGCCGTTCATCACAAATGGCAAAGAAAGATTCTGCATAGAGAATTGGCTGTATTAATTAAAAGAACAAGCAATGAAAACTTACAAACAAAAATAACATTCGAAATTTTAAATGCTAAAAAAAGAACAAACTTATACAAAACCAATATGATTGATTTCATGCTTGAAAATTATACTCTCACAATAAATGGTGTTTCAAACATTTTAGACATTGATGCTCCATTAGATCAAAGGAAATTCTTTATTTCACTTCATAGAGTACCTTCAAAGGATAAAATATTATTTCCTGTTGATTCAATTTCAGAAGATGGAATTTGGTCTGCACACGCAGATTTAAGTTCACTTGGCCTTCATAATTTATATGAGGGTATCTGGCAAATGCATTTTTATGAAGAAGTAGAGGGTAAGTTACTAGGATCGTTTATAAAAGACAGAAAAAAATTGGTTTCTACAAATTCATTTAAGACTGCTGATCATCTCTTTCAATGTCAATTTAAAAAGAAAAATAGTGGCTTGATATTAGATGTCAAACAAGAGAGTCTACTCGTTTCTTTTAAAGAGAGCTATATTCAAAATCAAACGATGACTGCAAAAATATCTATAGCAAGTGAACAATTAGCATTAATAGATCATCATGTTTCTGAAATTCATATGATAAATAACAAAGACACAGAGAGTACTGTGTTAACTAGAATTAAACGTATAAATGATGAAGATTTTATTTTAAAGATACCTTTTAAACGCATCATCGAAGCCTTACAAGAAGGAAGTCAGAAACAATCTGACTGGCTCTTTTTGTTAACAAATAAGAAAAGCGAGAAGACTATTTTCGCCAAGGTCACAAATACCCCTTTGACTTTTGATGAGAATAACGTTCTGAATATATTTGAGAAAGTGCCTTTTGAAGTAGGACTACACCGAACTGCAAGTCAAAACTTGAGTTTTACAGTTAGGAAAGCTAGAACCGTAAGAAATCTCTATCAAGTCAAAAAAATACGCGGCCACTACTTAAAAGTTGAAGGCGCTGCTATCTTAAGAGGCTTAGAAATGCCTCATTCAGATTCTGTTAAGCGTTCATTAGTCCTAAAAGAACGCGCATCTTTAAAAGAAATAACCATTCCCGTACAAAATAAAAGAGACTTAACTTTTGCTTATCATTATAAACGGGACAAGAAAGACTATACGTACTGTGGGTTCAAAGTGTTATTTGATACATCCACACTTCCTGAAGAAAAAGGAGTTTGGGATTTCTTTATAAGATTCGATACAGAAAAATTTTCATTTAATAGACGTCTAGGGTTTGTTAAATATACTTATAAGAAAGACAAGTACCTTTCTATTATCAAATATAAAGGCAACGATAATAATAAGATTTTTAATTTTTCGTCAACGACACCTAAGGGAAATTTGAAACTAGAAGTGCTTCCCTTTAAATCTTCTATTTCAGAGGATCAAATTAGTGAAAGCAGAGAAGAAGTTTGGATTATAGGAGAAAGACCAGATACTGCTCAAGATACTGGTTATCACTTTTTCAAATATTGCAGAGAAAAGCATCCTGATAAGAAAGTTTATTATGCTATCGAAGAAGGAAGTAAAGATATTCGAAATATCGAACATCTTGGAAACGTTCTGATCATTGGCTCAGCTGAACATATTGAAAAAACACTGCAAGCTACACACTTTATCGGTTCTCATGATCTAGAATATTTCCTTCCATTTAAAATACCACAATATCAACATACGAAGAAAGCAAAAAGAATCTTTCTTCAACACGGTGTAATGGGAAGAAAATCAGCCGAATATCATCGATTTTTCTATCAATATCCTTTTCATATAGTTTGTGTCAGCTCGGTTTATGAAAAGAAAATGATGATGGATCATTTTGGTTACAAAGAATCAGAGGTTAAGGTGACTGGCTTATCAAGATTTGATCATTTAGCTAATTCTAAGACAACAGATCATAATGGTGATAGAGAGATTTTAATCATGCCAACATGGAGAGAATGGCTCAATACAGAAGAAACTTTCTTAAAATCGGATTATTACGAGAAGTATATTTCGATTCTAAAAGATGAAAAACTGCTTCAAGAATTAAAAAAACATAGAGTGAAACTCTTATTTTATCCACATTATCGAATGCAGCCATATATTTCTTATTTCAACAAATATAAGAGTGATGTAGTGTCTATTTTAGAATTGGGTGAAGTAAACGTTCAAGAATTATTAATGAGAGCCTCTCTCCTTATTACCGATTATTCTAGTGTGTCATTTGATGTCAGTTTTATGAAAAAACCAGTTATATATTATCATTTTGATTTTGAAGAATTTTTCAATAAGGGTATTTTAAGAAGTAAGGAAGAAACTTTCCTAGGTGAAATTGTAGAAGATCAAACAAGCTTAGTTAATGAGATTATTCATACGATTCATAATGGTTTCCGGGAAAAATTATTTGTTGAAGAAAGAAGAGATTTAATTCTAACGTATACTGATAACAAAAACTGCGAAAGAATTTTCAATGAAATATCTTCTTTAAAAGATGATGATTTCTCAATCATTGCTTCCTTAACAAGAGTTTCTAAAGAAACTCTTCAAAATATAAAAATAGCGACCATTCAAACACTAGTCCGTAACTATATTTTCACAATCAGTGTTAAAAAAGTAAAAGTGTTAAAAAGTAAATCTCGAAAAACGCTCAAAGCTCTTAAGACAATTAAAAGACATCTAAAAAGAAACATACACAAAAGAAACTTTTCTAATTAAATATTTATTTTTTGAAGATGCCAGTCCGAGACAATCGACTGGCTTTTTTTGTTTACTAATCGAGATAAAAAACACCTTTAAGTGAAATCAACTTAAAGGTGTTTGTCTCTTGATCAAAATCTTGTTCATACAATAATGCAAGAATTTTAAGCATTATGTTTTTTATCAAACACTACTTCAACGACCCGCTTCGAAGATTCTCCAGTCTCTAAGTAACAGAATTTCTCATAAAACGGTGCAAATGAAGCTGGTAGTGTAAAGTCTGGCTGTTCTGTTTCTCTCACACAGTCAATGACACTTGCTGTCTCTTTCACAAGTGGTCCAGGTGCTTCTTGTTCAAAGTCGAAGTAGAAGCCTCTGAGCTTGTCACGATATGTTTCAATGTCTGGCACATAGAACAGCATCGGACGTTTGAGGTTTGCATAATCAAAGAACACCGATGAGTAATCTGTGATGAGCAGATCTGAAATCATATAAAGGTCTCTAATGTCTTCGTAATGAGAGAAGTCATAGGCAAAGCCTTCATACGGCCCTAAATCAAAGTTTTCAGCAACTAGATAGTGCATACGCAGAATGATGATATATTCATCTCCGATTGCAGCTCTGAGTTCATGCAGATCAAGGTCTAAATCAAATTTGTACTGCCCTTTTTTATAAAATTGGTCGTCTCTCCATGTCGGTGCGTATAAGATCAATTTTTTATCGAGCGGCAGGTTCATTTTTTGTTTCAGTGCTCTCATCGTTTCTTCATTGTTTTGATTGTGAAGGAAGTCATTTCTCGGATATCCTGACTCAATCATGGTCTTTTGGAATTGGAACGCACGTGTAAAGATTTCAGTCGAGTAGGCATTTGGAGAAATGAGATAATCCCAATTCGATGCTTCTTTTGTGAAATTCTTTTTGTATTTCTTCGTGTTTGTTCCAGGCATATGCACCTCGTCCATGTCCATTGCCAGCCGTTTTAACGGCGTACCGTGCCAAGTCTGCAAGTATGTTGTGTGATCTGGCTTTGGAACCCATAGCGGCAAACGGCTGTTTACGACCCAATACTCGGCTCTTGCCATCGCAAAGATCCATTTTAATGACAGACGATTGATATAGTAGATGCCTTTTTCCTTAAACGGTGCTTCATGACCCTTTTTAACGCTCCAGATCAGCGTATATTCAGGGTGATGTTCTTTCATATACTCATAAATCCCACGCGGGTTACAACTGAATTGTTTTCCGTTAAAACTTTCAAAAACAACCGTTTTCTTTTTCACAGACAGCTTACTCGCCAGTTTAAAGGTCGTTTTAAACGTTCTTGTCACAAGACGGTTACGGACTTTTTTGATTTTACTGATCTTCTTTTTGAATTTCTTCCACTTGCTTTTGACGTAATACTTGGCACGTGTTTTCATTGTGTAATCATTAATACGGATGCCAAGCGTTTGTCTTTTTTTCTTTCGGTACACTTCATATCGAATCGGTACATCGTTTCGTTTATGAATTTGAACAAGTCCTTTGAGTTTGTTCGAGCGGTCTCCAAGCACTAAAGAAGTGGTTGTTAATGTTTCCTCTACTCCGTTTACATCGCAGATAAATTCAAGATAGAAGCGATATACAAAGCGTTTGTTTAATGAATAGGTCAATTCCTCTAAAGGGACTTCTGCTAAAAATTGATAAAGCTGTGGTACATGTTGATCATCACGGTATTCGATCACTTCGTCTTTTATATGGGTAATATTAACCGGAAAGCGATGTTCAATTGGTTCTTCACCATTTTTCTTCAATAGAAGCTTTGCTTCTTTGATCTCATACGGATGTTCTGCACTTAGAACGCCTGCATAACCAGACAAAGCTAACATACATCCTTTGTTGAGCTCGATATGATTGAATTTCACAACCTTTAGCTCACGCTTGATTTTCAAAGAAGCATTCCCTTTGTCTGTACGGTATGGAATGATACACAGCATGGCGTCTTTATTTTCTAAAAAGGTCAGCTCAGGCTTTTCTATTTCCATTTTTAAACGGCGTTTATAGTTTGACGTTTTCTCTTCAGATTCAATATCTGTATTGATATCCGCTTCTTTTACTTCTTCTTCCTCTTCTTCGGAATCAGAATCATAAGCTGAGTCCTCAAGCTCGTCCTCATCCTCTTCTTTGTTTGTGCTCAAATAGTCCGTGACATACAAGTTATATGTCTGGCCTTGCTCTAACGCAAGCGGCAGCGATGCTTCATTCAATACCAATTTGAATAGATTCTCTTCTTGATGAACAAGCGGAAGGAAAAGTTCTTGTTTCGAAACTCTCTCCCTCATAAACAAATAAAATTCTCTATCTGTTAATGGCATGTCATCGTTGATGCGAATCAGCATTTCTAGTTTCTCATGATGATTTTTTAACCCTTCAACGACACTCTTCTTATGAATTCCCTCTTCAATCATTAATCGTTAATCTCCTCTGTTCAGAAATCTTACCGTTATGTTATATCACTATTTCACTTTCCAAGAATAGTTGCCTTGTTTCGTTTGATATGACCATCCATCGATGGACGATGGTTTATTCGTAAGCAGCTCACCTTCTATTTCTAGACGCTGCAAAACCTCTTGAAGTTCTTCTGTTTTAAAACGAATGTAAAAATCCACAAATTTCGTTTGGTTGATTTCAATGTTTTTCTTTGTTTGAAAATGGCCGATTGGGAAGCTGACTTGATGGTTCTCATCGATTGTTTGAGAGATGATTTCAGCTCCATTCACTCGATCATATCCTGCGAAATCAATTTGCACATGATCCGCATGACTCATTTCACCTTTTAACTGGAGTTGAAGGTGAAGAACATGATGCTCAGAGCTTAGATCACGCAAGACCCATTTCATGCTGTCAACGATCCCTCTCAGTTCATCTTTATGCTCACGATTTTCGAGCATATGATGAATCGCCGTATTCCAAACAGTCTCTTCGTCAGAAGGAACAAGATAAAAATAGGCTTGTTCCCCCAATAGTTTTTCGACATCTTCTTTATGTTTAGTATCCCCAAAAAAGACAGCATCCACTTGCTGTTTTCTTATTTGTTTAAATAATTCTCCATATTGAGAATTGACTTGATGCAGGTCTTCTTCATAATGTGCGTGATGCACAAATGCAGCGTAATAGGTTGTTTCAGGCTGATCGATTTTAAACAGGTGGCGGTCCTGATCACGATCCTCTGTGATCATCAGTTTCAAACGGTCATTTTGTGATTGAATGCTGGATAGCCATAATTGTTTAATATCCGTCTTCTTTGTAAATGTTTGAATTCCTGTTTTTTTATACCAATTAATATGCCGAACTGGATTCTTTTTTGCATCACCAGGATAAATGATCTCCATATAGATGCTGCCTTCGTCATTGATTAATTCCTCTAAGTATAGAGCACCTGTATGTGGAACAAAGCTTTGTACTCTGCACAAAATGCCCTGCCAATTGTATTCTTCCCTCTTCACTAATTGCTGGATTTCATTATATTGATCAATATAACAAATGGGAGAAGAAGGCAATTCATATCTCGTCACTTGAATCGCGGACGTATCTTCTGGAAAAATAGCTTCATTGATCTGATGTGACGATTCACCAGCAATAAATTCTGAGTAACGTCTTTTACTTCCGCTTTCCGGTAAGATGTAGTGTTCAAATACATTCAAGATGTCCACTTGGCTAGGAAATGTCTCCTCCAAGCTGTGAATACGTTCCTTCACATTTGCATCGTAATTTAAAGTTAAAATTGCAGTACGTTTATGTTGATCAGCCAAAGGCTTAATCCTTGTCTTTAAAGACTTCGTTAAGCTCTCATCCTGTTTTGGCACATCACCCACAATAAAGTAATAGTCCATATCAGGCACGTCCATTGATGCCATCGTTTCATGTTGTTCAGATTGATCCAATGTGTCTTCAACTTTTTTCTTCATCCAATTTTGAAACAAAGGAAGCTCTCCTTAAAAATAATGATGACTTGCTCATTGTATTTTACATGAAAAAGTACTTCTCACCAAAAGATAAGAAGTACTTTTTTTCGATCTATTAAAGTCCCGCAATTTCTTCCTTAATTTGTGTTGTCGAGATGCCTTCTGTTCTCTTCAAGTATACGACTTCGCAATGTTCTTTTAAGAAATCGAATTTACCTTCCCAGTCATCTCCCATGACAAACACATCGATATCATGCTCTTGCACGTCACGGACTTTTTGATCCCAGCTGTTTTCTGGAATGACTTCGTCTACATAACGAATGGTTTCAAGAATCAGCTTTCTATGCTCGTAGCTGTGATAAGCTTTTTTTGATTTTTGTAAATTAAACTCGTCTGTAGAGATGGCCACCACTAAGTAATCTCCGAGCTGCTTTGCACGTTCTAGCAGCTTAATGTGCCCCCAGTGTAATAAATCAAATGTACCGTAAGTAATAACTTTCTTCATTGCAAACATAAACTCCTTTCTTCAATCCTTATTCGACTGCATTCGTGCAGTAATTTATCCGTAATTCTGTGATATTCGATTCGCTCTTCGGAACCTCATTATATCACAGCGCCCACCAAACGTTAAGCGGATGTAAAGACAAACTATTTCCAATTTATTGGGCGCAGGAGGAAAAGTCCGAAGAATCAATGTTTCACAAAGGATCGTCCAGATGAAATGATGAAAATGTCATGAAATTTAAAGGTTTGTAAAGTTATTGTTAATATTTCATGGAGCATCTGTGATAAAATGATGAGTAGGCGAAGAATGAATTTACAATGAACGTTCATAGATAACAAGTTAAAAAGGAGGTCTAAACAATGCAAACAGAAGTGGTCTCTAACCTTTCTTATGTAAACGGCGACTTAGATGAATTTATCAGCTATATGAACCAGCATCATATTTCTCAGAGAAGAGGCGCCATGATTGCGACTGTCAATCCAGAGATAGGCTATGCCGTCATGAAGGATCATGCGTACCATCAAGTCGTCTCATCTGCGGATTATGTACTGCCGGATGGCGTAGGCGTCGTATTGATGTCCCGCATGACCCAAAGTCCGCTTAAGTCTAGAATTGCCGGCTTTGATGTCTTCATGTCTATGCTTGATCTAGCAAACAAGCAGTCTAAAAGAATCTTTTTATATGGTGCGAAAAAAGAAGTGCTTGAGGCAGTGAAACAGCGAATTGATACGGAATATCCAAATGTGGTCCTTGCCGGAAGCTGTGACGGCTATCAAGCAGATAAACGTTTCGTAGCGAAGCAAATCGCGCGCTCGAAACCTGATATGGTGTTTGTTGCATTAGGTTATCCAAACCAAGAGAACTTTATTTACGAATACCGCCATTTATTCCCGCAGGCTGTTTGCATCGGTTTAGGCGGAAGCTTTGATGTATTTAGCGGAACGGTGAAGCGTGCACCACGCTGGATGATTAAGACAAATACAGAATGGCTGTACAGATTGATTGTGAATCCATGGAGATGGAAACGAATGCTCAATATTCCTAAGTACGCTTTTGCCGTATTAAAAGAAAGCAAAGGAAAAAAACGTTACTATCCTGAGCAAGTAAAGGATCAGACGAAGCAGCTGTGAGAGACTGAAAAATGATGAATATACGCTCAATGATGATTTCATGTTACGCAGCTTTTATTTCTTTCATTGGATGGCTGATGAGCGGCGTGAAGCCTCGTGAAAACCAGGTGACGCTGCTTGTTTCATTCCAAGAGAATGCGGCTGCTCTCATTCATACTTATCAACAACAGGCGAACATGACAATGAAGCTTACTGTCCTCTATACGAAGCATGCTTCTGCGATAGAAAAGGACGAGCCTCATCTGTCATTTCGCTATTTTCATGAAAAAAATCCTCTCCATCTCATTCAATGTCTGTATACGATGTTTAAAAGCAAGGTTGTCGTGACAGATAATTATTTTCTCATGACGAGTGTGCTCAGAAAACGGCCTTCTACCACCTGTATTCAAGTATGGCATGCCAATGGGGCTTTGAAAAAATTCGGGCTCGAAGATGCTTCAAATTCTGAACGAAGTCCCCGTGACATCGAACGCTTCAAACGTGTCTATGCGTCTTTCGATTACATTGTGACAGGCTCAGATCACATGCGTGAGATTTTCAAGACCTCGTTTGGGGTCAAAGATGATTGCTTTTTACCAACTGGTGTACCACTGACGGATGTGTACTACGAACAGCACCAGCCTTCCTTGAAGCTAAATGATATCCCAAAAGGGAAAAAGATCCTGCTCTATACACCAACTTATCGAGACTTTGCAATGGACGGTCTTCTGCTGCCTTTTTCAAAAGAGCAGTTGCAAACTGAGCTGAATGGCGATTATATTCTGCTCGTCAAGCTTCATCCTGCGGTCAAACATTTGGCGAAAGCAGAAACAGACGGTGAATGGATATTTGATGTGTCCGATCAGCCGCTCTATCCATTGCTTTGTGCTTGTGATGTCCTGGTGACAGATTATTCGTCCATTGTGTTTGAATATGCACTGCTCGAAAAGCCTGTGTTGTTCTTCACTTATGACTTAGACACTTATCGAGAGAAACGCGGCTTAGTCGATCGGTATGAAAATATCATTCCTGGTAAGGCTTGCGTCACTCAAGACATACTCTTGCAGGAGCTTTTGCGCCTAAACGGATCAACCAATAAAGAACGAATCAAAACCTTTGCTGAGGAATGGAACCAATATTCAAAGGGACAATCCAGTCAGCAGCTCCTCTCATTTATTGAACAGCAGCTGCTCTTACACAAAAAACGTCCGGCTTCTCATTAGGAAGCACGGACGTTTTTTTATTTGTTATACACCGGGATATCATAATACAGCGTATAGTCATCAAGCAGGTTATACAAACTATACATGCGAGTGACTTGCTTAGAAGCCCAGCCAATATCTGTTGCATATTGATGAGTCGCTGCAGCCGACCAGCGCATTTTATAAATTGTATCTTGCTTGTATGTGGCATTATTGATATAGCTGTTGCCAATGAATTTTGCTCCGCCAATAATGGCCGCCTCTGGCGTGAACCATTGTTGTTCATACGCATACTTTGCACCAAGATAATTTGGATTGCTGTCATATGCGCCAATGCCATACATGTTATAAACTTTCTTTCCATTATACAATGTACCATTCGCTAAAATGGAACTTCCGTTACCCGTTTCAAGCAGCGCATGAGAAATAAGATAAATTTCGTTGATATGATACGTTTTTGCTGCTGTAATAAAGGCTTGTCCTTTACCCGCAAGAATCCCTTTTCCTGCTAAAATCTTTGAATTGACCTCTGCTGGATTGAGATTCGCAGCTTCAGAGAGTTTCAGAAATTGAAAATAAGATTGCGTGCCTTCGGCAATATTAGCTGGATCTACATATTTTTGCACCTCTGCTGCACTTGCATTTCTCCAGCCGAGGTTGATCCTGATCCAGTTCCCTTCTTTCCCAAGCTGTTTCACTTTTGCTCCTTTATTGAGCTGTGCCACAATGTTGCTTGCAGAGCTAGAATCAGGTGTAGAACGGACATTTAAGCCATCCGTATTCACTGTCGATGTGGCTTGGTCTACATATGGTGCATAAACATAGGCCGCACCATCTGTCTGTGGTGATACCTTCATTTGTTTGTTGACCATCTCATTGACAGTAAGGTTGTAGTTCGTTTGCATGACCATTGGGCCATTTTTAATTTTTACGGCTGTGGCGGTCCAGCCATATTGGCTTTTCACAAATGCAATGGCTTCATTTACAGTTGGTAACCCTGTAAATTGCTGCGTAATGTTGATTTTGTAAGTTGGTTTCGTTGTTGTTGTATACGCAGCGGTTTCATTCCGTTTTTTGAAAAATGCCAAGCCTTGGTCACGCAGTGCAGCGGTGGAGATGACACCTGTTTTGATCTGATATTGAGCATAATCGGCTGCGCCTGTTTTTTGAGCAGCGGCCTTCATTTTTTGTTTCGTCAAATAGCTGAGTGCTTGATTCAGTTTTGTCTGATTCACTGTCGGCTCTGTCGTGATACGGTATTGCTTGACCGCTTCTGTCAGCGTTTTTGTACTGCTGGCAATGCCATTTTTCTTGATGATCTCTTGAGCCTGCTTCACTTTACTTTGTTCATATACAGGCGTTGTCTTGAGACTATACGTTTTGCTGACAGCTTGTCCCTTACTTGTCTTGATGCTGCTTGTCAGCTTCTGCGTTTTTAAGTAGGCGGCACCTTTATTCACTTTCGCTTGGTCCACTGCTTGATTGACGACGAGTCGATACGTGCTGTCTGATACCTTGCCTGTTTTTTTCGTTGTCGCAGATACTTTTTTCTTTTGGAAGAAAGCCGCTGCTTTTTTCGCCTCGTCATCTCCTAAAAGGTTTCCCGTCACGACTTGATATGGCTGTGTGGAAGAAATCTTTTTGGACGTGTAGCGCCATTTCTTTTTCTTGAAAAAGGCTACCGTTTTGCCGTAAGCTGTATCGTTCAATTGATTGAGCTTCACGATATAATTTTTTGTTTTTCCCACTCGCTGGACAGCACCTGCAGCACCGGTTTGTTTCTTAATCTGAGCTGCAGCTGAAGCTGCTTGTTTGTTGTCTTTAAAATAGCCTGATTCCAAGCTGTAGACATTTTTTAAGGCACCAGTCTTTTGAATCTTCCCGCTGATCTTTGCTTCTTTTTGCAGCTGGGTAAGGAGCGTCTGTGCTTTCGACTGGTTCGCTTGTGCAGCGGATGTGACGATGTAATACGGCTTACCCGCTGTCACCGTTTGAAGCACTGCTGTTAAGCCGGATGCCTTTTGAAAGCCTTGCAGAATGGTATTCGCCTTACTTTGTCCAACAATACCGCTTGAAATCAGCTGATACACAGTGCCAGCTTTCGTTTCGGTTTGGTATGTACTGGTGACACCTGCCTGCTTTTGCAGCTCAGTTTGAATATTTTTCACTTTCGTTTCAGAATCAATGGTTCCTGATATGACCTGATAAGAAGGTTTGCTTTGATTGATGACTTCATAGGAGCTATTGAGCCCTGATGTTTTTGTTAGCTCAAGTGAGAGCTTTTTCGCCTGACTTTCATCATTGACTGGGTCAGATACGACCTTTTGTAAAGGAAGGCGGTCACCTACTGGAGACACCGTACCACTCATGCCCACTTCTTTTTTTAATGCAGCTGCACTTGCATTCGCTGCTGCTTGCGACTCATATCCTGAAGCAGTGAGCTGATAGGTCGACGTAGTTCCTGAGGTTTGATAAGTGGCTGTCCACTTTTTGTCTTTCTTTAGTGTTTCCACTGCTTTTTTCACTTCTGCTTCTGTTGTAAATACCTTTGAGGTGTTCATCGTATAAATGGATTGATCGACATAGGAGGCTGCTTGCGCTTCTTTACCCGTGTGTAATGTCATACCAAAGGCAGCTGCGAGTAACATAATCTTGATGGTTTTTTTCACGTTCCCTGTCCCTCTCTTAACTTTGCATAATAGTCTACTAATCTCTTTATCGACAAAAACAAGTACTCTTTCAAGTCATTTATGCAATAGAAAAATAGAGGACCCTCTCGAAGTCCTCTTTTCCTTATATATGCGACACAATCAGTTCACAAGATCCTTCAATTGAGAAGCTTCCTGTTTCAGCCGGCAGAATAAAATGAGCGCCCTTTGGCAGTGGATATGTGTGTCCGTCATGCTCTAAAGACCCTTCTCCATGAATCACACTGCATAGCAAAAACGGATAATCCTGCGTAAGCTCTACTTTTTGATCAATTTCCCATTTATACACAGAGAAATATTCTGCTTCGACAAATGTACGAATGGTCACTCCCCGGCGTGTTTCAACTGATTCATCTGCATACCCGTCTACATGAGGAACTGTTGTGACATCAATCGCTTGCGCAAAATGAAGTTCACGTTCGTTGCCATCCTGGTCTTTTCGTTCATAATCATATACGCGATAGGTTGTATCTGAGCTTTGCTGCGTTTCAAGGACAAGCGTTCCTTCGCAAAGCGCATGGATGGTACCGCTTGGCACATAATAAAAATCACCAGGCTTAATCTTCACCCGCCGCAAAAGACCTTCCCAATCTCCACTATTCATCATGGTGACTAGCTCAGTTCTTGTTCTTGCATTGTGCCCATAGATCATTTCTGCTCCTTCTTTGCAGTCAATGATATACCAGCACTCTGTTTTTCCAAGCTCGCCATTTTCATGTCTTTCCGCATAATCATCATCTGGATGAACTTGAACGGACAAGTCTTGGTTTGCATCTAATATTTTAGTTAACAGCGGGAAGCGGTCGCCTTCTATCCCCCCGAACAATTCTCTATGATTGTCCCAAAGTTCGATCAGCGTTTTCCCTTTATATGGACCGTCTTGCACGACACTTGGTCCGTTTGGATGAGCAGAAATTGCCCAGCATTCTCCCGTTTGATCAGAAGGAATATCATAGCCAAATTGATCCCTTAAGGCTGTACCTCCCCATATTCTCTCCTTCAATTCAGGCAGTAAAAAAATTGGTGACTGCTTCATTCAGGATGACTCCTCCCTTTGCTACCCTTTGATAATCCTTACCTAGCTTGATGAAAACTAGTAAGTCTCAACTTTTATTATGACGCTATCTAAAGAGAAGTCAATCCTTTCAGTACACCGAATGAAAACGATAACACAAAAAATATTTTACCCTTTGACAGAGCCTGCGAGAAGCCCTTTGACAAAGTATTTTCCAAGAAGAATATAGACGAGTAGTGTCGGCAGCGCAGCCAATATCGCTCCTGCCATTTGGACGTTCCATTGCACAATTTGACTGCCTGATAGATTTTGCAAGGCAACCATCACCGGCTGATGCTCCGCAGTGGTCATTGTGACCGCAAATAAGAATTCATTCCACACATTTGTGAACTGCCAAATGGCCACCACAACAAATCCTGTGATCGAAAGCGGAAGAATCATATGTCTGAAAATCCCGATAAACCCTGCACCATCCATTTTCGCCGATTCAATCATTTCATCTGGGATGCTCAAATAGAAATTTCGAAACATGAGTGTTGTGATCGGAAGTCCGTATACGACATGGACAAGCACAAGCCCTGGAATTGAATTATACAATCCGACTTCACGCAAAAATTGAATGAGCGGGATCAGGATACTTTGATATGGAATAAACATCCCAAACAGCATCAGCGTAAAGACGACTTCTGATCCTTTGAAACGCCATTTTGATAGGACATAGCCATTCATTGCACCTAATACAGCTGACAGTAAAGTAGCAGGAATGACAAGATAAAGAGAATTCATTAAATTGGGCGCCAGCTTTTCAAACGCGATTTGATAGCTTGAAAAATCGATAGTAGATGGCAGTGACCACATTCGCTCAAGGGTGACTTCACCTAATGGCTTCAAGCTTGTGACGAGCATGACATAAACAGGCATCAGAAAAAAGAGACTGCACAAAATCAATAAAGCATAAAGAACTGGACGGACAAACCATCTGGCTGTCATGATGAAGCCCCCTTCCGGCTCGACAGGAGATATGGCACGATAAAGACCGCAACAGAGATCAGCATGACAACCGCAATGGCGGCACCGCCTGCATAATGGTTTCCTCTAAAGGTCATTTCAAACATATACACGCCCGGAACATCCGTGACAAAGTTCGCACCCGGCCCTGTCATCGAGTAAATCAAATCGAAGATCTTTAAAGAAATGTGAGCCATGATGATAACAACACTTGCAGTAATCGGTTTTAAAAGAGGGAAAATGATTTTCCAGTAAATCTGCCACTCCGTTGCACCATCCATTCTAGCAGCCTCTCTTACTTCCTCTGGAATTCCTCTTAGACCCGCCAAATACATCGCCAGAGAGAAACCTGTCATTTGCCAAACAGCTGCAATGACAACAGCAATCATGGCCGCAGGTACACCAAACTCAATTTTCCCCCAGACAAATCCGGCCAATATGTTCGTATCCGTGTACCATTTAGGCTGGATACCGAGCGTTTTCAAAAATAAATTCACCCCAGTTGACGGGTTTAAAATCCATTGCCAGACGACTCCTGTCACAACGAAGGAAAGGGCCATCGGAAAGAAGAATAAATTCCGAAAAAGAGATTCCCCCTTGATCTTCTGGTCTAGTAAAATCGCAAGTGCGAGACCAGAGACAATGACCGCTCCAATAAAAAATAAAGTGAAAAAGACCGTGTTTCGAAGATCTGATTGAAAGCGGAAATCTTGAAACAGCATGACATAATTGCGAAGACCTGCGAAAGAGAAATCAGGAACAAGTGTGGTCCAGTTTGATAATGACACATATCCTGTCCAGCCAATAAAACCGTAAACAAAGATGAATAATAAAACCGCTGACGGGGCTAAAAAGAGCAGCGCCAGCAGCTGGTCTCCATTCCATTTTTTCCGCATACGTTTGACTTTGGGCACAGGTGTTTTTGTCATCGGCGATGTGTCTATGCGCATGAAACTGCACTCCTTTTTAAAAAAGAGGCGGTGCCTAGCCGCCGCCTCCTTCGTCTTTATTTCATTGCATCTTTTAAAGATGAAACAAACTGACTGCTGTCTTTTTGTGTCACGAAGATATTGACGGCTTGATTTGCTTTTGTCACAAACCCTTCTTCAGCAGCTGAGCCATGAGCAAGAGACGGCGCCAGTTTTGACTCTTTAAATGCCTTCATCGCCGATTTTCCGTATTCATCATATTTTGATACATCTGCATCCACACGTGCTGGAATCGATCCTTTTAGCGGATTAAACGCATCCTGTCCTTCCACAGATCCTAAAACGGATAAGAATTTCTTCACGTTTTCTGGCTGTTTCACACCCTTTGGCAGTCCAAATGTATCGGTGATCACCATAAAGCTTCCTTCCGTTCCAGGAGTCGCCGCGTATCCAAAGTCTTGATTCACCTTCAAATCAAGATCATTCACAAAGTACCCCTTCGCCCAGTCGCCCATGACATTCATTGCCGCTTCTCCTTTTGCCACGAGCTGTGAGGCATCCTGCCAGTTACGTGAACTGTGATCGTCATTGACGTATTCGAGCATACGTCCAAAGATGTCTGCCGCTTCCTTCACTTTCGGGTCATCCATTTTCATGTCGCCAGCCCAAAGTTTTTGATAACCATCTGCACCTAATACACCCAGCAAGACACTTTCAAACAAATGAGTCGCTGCCCAAGGCTCCTTATCTCCAAGTGCAAGTGGTGTGATTCCTTTTTTCTTTAATGCATCTGCTGTTTTGAAAAATTCATCAAATGTCGTTGGCGGCTCTAAGCCTGCATCATCAAATACCTTCTTGTTATACCAAAGCACATTGCCCCTGTGAATGTTCACTGGCACGGAATAGATTTTCCCATCTTTGCTGACAAGGTCAATCAGTGATTCTGGAAATTTGTCTTTCCAGCCTTCTTTTTCATATAAATCATCCAGAGGCTCCATTTTGCCTGCCGCGACCCAGCTCTCATTCAGCTCCGCCCCGCCATGCACTTGAAACGTAGCAGGCGGATCATTTCCCTGCATACGGCTAGTCAGGACAGCCTTTGCATTCGTACCAGCACCACCTGCGACGGCTGCATTTTCAATTGGAATGTCTTTATTCTTCTCTTCAAACAATTGGATGAGTGCCTTCAGCCCGTCTTCCTCACCTGCTCCTGTCCACCAAGAGAAAATTTCGAGTTTTTCCGCTCCGCCTTCTTTTTTTGCCTCTGAGTTCGTCGATGAGCTGCAGGCAGTGACGATAAGCATACAGAGTGCCAGCAGTGTAAAGCCTAATTTAAACTTCATAATTGATCCCCCTATCCCCATTTTGTAAGCGTTATCAAAATAAGTATAATGGAAGATCCTTGCTTTTTTTCAGGCAAACTTCTTCACTTTTTTATGAAATTCTTCATTTTTTTACGGCCCGTTTTCGATATTCCTTCGGTGAACAGCCGACCATCTTCTTAAACACACGGCTGACGTAATTAGGATCTGTATATCCTGCCTGAAAGGTAATTTCTTTTAAGCTAAGCGTGCTGTCTTTGAGGAGCTTTTTGATCTTATCCAGCCGGCAGGCTGTCACATACTCTTTAAATGTCAGACCCGTCTCGTCTTTAAATCGTTTTGTGAAATAGGTGGGACTTAAATCAACATAAGCCGCCGTTTGCTCAAGCGTGATCTGTTCACAATAATATGTTTTGATGTAACGTTTTGCCCGCTCGATGTCATTGATGGTCTGGGTTCTCGCTTCATACACATCAAATAGGTGTTCACAGCACTGGCGGCATTCAGCTGCGGTGCTGATTGTCAATATCGATAGGTCTGTACGGAGTCGTGATTTGAAGAGAATCAGCAGTTCTTTTACCTGCGAAATCGTCGCCCCCTCTAATTGAAAGGCATCAAATAAAGCCAGCGCATCCTCTCTTCTTCCTTCCTCGAGCGCCTGCATCATGCTGTCTGCAAGCTCCGGCAGATGAATCAATGGACCGGGCTTCACCTCTGTTTGGTAAAAGCCATAACGAACAACGCCGCCACTCTTTTTTCGCTGATAATAGGAAAGCTTCGCCTCTGCTGCACTTTTCTGAAGATGAAGCGGGTTTGAGACTGGGTGCCCTATGCCAACGACAGGTGAAGGCTGACCGTTTGTCATGGCAGCTCGAATGGCTTGCAGCACCTCTGCCTTTAGCTGACCTGGTCCCTGCTGACTATAAATGAGGCATGTAAACAGTTCTCCCCCCATCTGAATAGGCACCGTATGAAATCGTGCAGATTTCTGTAAATCGATCAACAGCTGGTCTCCTTCTGTCCGCTGAACAGCAATGATAAGACCTGCTTCATATTCGGAGAATAGTTGTTGAAACTCCATGGATGTATAGGATTGACCGTTCATGACATGCGCTTCAAGCCACTTTGACTGCTGATCGGCCGCTGCCGCCTGCCGCAGAGTCGCCTCCTGCTGAATCTCTGCTGCTACAAATCGAATGGCTGCGATGGTTTCATCTTTGTCAGCTGGTTTGACGAGGTATTGTTTCACCCCTTCCTGCATCGCTTGCTTGGCATAATCGAATGTATCGTAGGCTGTCAGCATAATGAATTTTGTATGAGGACTGATTGCTTTGATCTGTTTGATCGCTGTCAGTCCATCCATGCCAGGCATCTGAATATCCATGAGCACAAGATGAATGGACTCAGATCGCACGAATTCAACCGCCTTCTTTCCATTTTCCGCTTCTCCTGCTATATGACACTCTGGAAGCCATTCGGTTAAGAACTTCCTCATCGCTAGCCGTTCTATTTTTTCATCATCGACAATCAGCACGTTCAGCATGCCGGTCCCTCCTTCATCGGAATAGCCAATTGTATGGTGGTGCCTTCGTTTGGCTTTGAATCAATTTGAAGGGCATCTTGCACCCCGTAAAACAAGCGCAGTCTTGACATTACATTTCGAAGACCGATTCCTGTCGAGTGGCCTTTACTCAGTATGTTCGGATCTTCCTCTTCTTTTTCTGACAGCAATCTTCTTTTCTCCTGTTCATTGATGCCCATCCCATTGTCCCGAATCCGAATCATCACATAGCCGCCTTCTTGATAGATCGAGAGCTCGACAAGTCCCTCTTCCTCCTTTGGCTCGACGCCATGAATAAAGGCATTTTCAACAAGCGGCTGTAAGGTAAGACTTGGGATATGCACAGATAAACACGATTCATCGATGGACATTTTGCACGTAATTCGATCGGCAAATCTCGTTTCTTGTATATGAAAATATTCTTTCACCACTTTCACTTCTTGTTCCAATGTAACGGATGTACTAAGAGCAGACAGCGAATACCGCATCAGCGTGGAAACGGATTGAATCAACCTCGATGTGGCTTCTGCTGATTCTAAGTAAGCCATACGTGAAACGATGTTTAATGTGTTAAATAAAAAATGCGGGTTCATTTGGTTTTGCAGCGTTTTTAGCTTCATGTCTTTGATTTTTTGATCCAATGCTGCCTTTTGTTTGATCTCTTCAATCATCATTTTCATCTCTTGCCGCATTCGCTGAAAGGCTTCATTTAAAACAGAAATTTCATCCTTTGAGGTGACATGCAAATTCGCTCCATCAAAATTTCCTTCTGATACTTCTTTTACGCTTCGGGACAGATGAACAATGGGTCTTGATATCCCGCCAGCAATCATATAAGCCATCCATAAGGCGACCCCGATTGATAACGTAAACAGGCACAAGGTAAAGAGCGCATAGGTATGATGCCTTTTTTGAAGAGATTGATAGAGTACTTGGTATTCAGATAATTCATCATCAAGCAGGGTCATCGTCTGCTCTTGTATATAGGAGGAGACGGTTCTCACTTCCTTCACACTTGCAGCATATTCTTCGATTTTCCCTTCTTTTACATGCGTCATGGTCGCATCACTTTCATTGATGAGCGTCCGCATCATATATTGATATTTTTCAATAGAAGGAATCGCCGCATGAAGCCCGGCATCCTTTCGCAGCGCTTGATCGTATGATTTCATTTTCTGCTTTGACGTAAGATATTCTTTGGCAAACTTCCGATCCTTTTCAATGGCATAGGCATTGACCTTTTCATACATCGTTTTCGCCTCTGTCGAGATATCATTGAGCAGGAGAAAAGAACGAAAGCTCCGGCTATATTCTGATGTGATTTTTGAACTGCTCCAGTAGACAAAAAAAGCGGCTACGTTGCCAAGAAGCACAAGGATTAAAAATGCCAATAACAGCTTACTTCGAATCCTTCTCATGGCTGCATCCCCTGCTTTCTGTCTGTTTGCTGAAGAGGCAGATCCCCGCGCCGGATCACACTCGTTCCCGTGTACTGAAGCGGTTCTTCTTTTTCACCTTTCTGCAAACGAACAAGCGATTCAACCGCTTGATAGCCCATTTCATAAGGATGCTGCACGACCACAGCATCAATTGTCCCATCATCAAGCGCCTGAATCGTATCAGGCAATGTGTCAAATGCAAGCACATAAAAATCAGTGGATGATCGATACTGTGCGATTGCTTGAATGATGCCTGCACCATCTAACGCACTTGTACCATAAAATGCGGTGAGCTTCGCATGATCGTTTAATAGTTTATAAGCCGCACCTGAGGCGCCTGACTTCGTAATGGCTGATTCTTCTATTCCAGCAATATGAATGCGTTTTTCAGCAGAGACTGCATCTCGAAAGCCTTTGACACGCAGCTTTTGATGAATGGCATCCAGCCTGCCTGTGACAATTCCTACATACTGTTCACCTTTTGTATCTGCGATGAGTGCCTGTCCTGCGATAAAGCCTGAATAGTAATTGTCCGTCCCTACATACACTTGTCGCTTGCTCCCCTCTGCATCTGTATCGACGGTGACAACATCAATTCCTTTTTCCCTCGCCTTCTGAAAAAGCGGTTTGTATTTTTTCGCATCAAGTCCCTGTGTCATAATGCCGTCAACATGTCCAGCGATTGCCATATCAATAGTTTTCAGATGATCGTCTACATCCGCTTGCTTTGGGCCCAAATATTCTAGATACACGTGATGAACGTCTGCCGCATCCGCAGCTCCCTTTTGTACAAGCTGCCAATATTCATTATCAAGTTCCTCCGGTACAAGGACAAAATGATATTGATACGTTGACTCCGCTTTATCGGAAGCGCTTTCAATTTTAAATAAATCTTGACCTAATAACGTTAAGAAGATGACAGATACCACACAAAATGTGAGAAATGCGCTCATTCCAATCCACTTAGATAATTTCACCGAGTCCTCCTCCTTTCCACTATTTCCGCATAAAAAAAAGAGCTGCTTATAAGCATACTCTCTCGACCTCTATAATTCCTTTGTCATAAATAAACTGTTTGGATCTTCTTGATATGTACCAAAAGGCGGACAATACTGAAACCCAGCGCTCTCATATAGTTTTCTTGCTGGTTCAAAGAAAGCCATTGCGCCTGTCTCTAAGCTGACACGTGTGTAGCCGCGCCGTTTTGCCTCTTGGAGAAGATGATTCAGCATATATCTCGCTACACCTTTTCGCATATGGAGGGCTGCGGTTCTCATCGATTTGATTTCCCCATGTTCACTTGACAGTTGCCTTAACGCTCCGCAGCCAAGAAGCTCCTCTCCATCTCGCACACTCCACACGGTGACATCTTGCTTTTTTAAATCAGTTAATGGAAGGGCATGAATGCTTTCTGGCGGCGAATGCTCCTTCATCTCTTCTATATGTGCGGTAATCAGCTGGTCAATTCGTCCATCCGTGAGTTCATCTTGTAGAATGTACATTCAATCACTCCTTCATGATCATTGTACGTGAAGAGTTAAATGTTTACCTGCTGTTATGTCAGATAAACGAACAAACAACCGGCATCAACGAGCCAGTTGTTTGTTCGTTTGACAAGTATTTATGAAGAAAGAACGGCTTGTAATTCCTCTGCTGTACTGCTTTCAAGCTGACTTCCGACACCAACAGCCACCGCGCCTGCTTTGAGCCACTTTGGAACATCAGCTGGATGAATGCCGCCCGTAGGGATAAATTCAATTTCTGGAAATGGACCTTGTAAGTTTTTCATATAGGATAAACCGAAAGAGCCGCTCGGAAAAAGCTTGAGCAAGCAATAGCCATCTGCTTTTGCCTGCATGATTTCACTCGGGGTGAGAACCCCTGGTACATAGAGTGTGTCGTAAAATGAAAGATGTTCTCCAATCATAGGAAGGTATCCTGGACTAACGATAAACTGCGAACCTGCCTCAATGGCTGATTGCGCCTGCTCCAGCGTCGTAATTGTTCCCGCTCCTACTATGAGGTCCTGCTCCTCCTGAAAGGATGCGATGATGCGTTCAGCATTTGGCGTGGTATACGTCACTTCAATGGCACGAACTCCTTTTTTCTTTAAACGCTCAATCATTTCAATACCTTCTGCTTCACTACCCGCTCTCACAACTGCGATCAATTTACAAGACGCGAGCTGCTTTTTAACGCTCAAACTTGCTGACTTTCCCATATCTCTCATCCCCTTTCATGTACTCCCGCCTTTGATATCGTTTGGCTTCTTTCATAAAAGCCTGAAGCTCCTCCCGGGTAGGCAGTCCGTCCTTATCGCCAGGAGACATCACTGCAAGTGCCCCGACCGCATTGCCTCTTGTCACGGATTTTTCATGTGATAAGCCGTCAAGCAAGCCGCTGATGACCCCCACTGCAAATCCATCACCAGCTCCAACTGTGTCTACGACATCCTGCACATAAAACCCATTCACAATTCCCTGACCGGCTGCACTTTTATAAAAGGCACCTTCTGCCCCTAGCTTAATGACCACTAGCTTGACACCTTTTTGCAAATAAACATCTGCAATCTCTTCTGGCTCGTGATAACCTGTGAGCCTTTGCCCTTCTGCAAGCCCTGGAAAAAACCAATCCGATTGTGAGGCGATATGATTCACCGTCTGAATCATATCTTTCTCCTCTTTCCATAGCTGAAGCCTTAGGTTTGGATCAAATGAAATGGTTTTGCCCGCTTCCTTCATTTCTTGAAGAGCATGAAAAGAAAACGCTCTCATTTCACTGGATAGGGCAGGCGGAATACCAGTCATATGAAGATGGCCTGCCTGTTTAAAATAGGCGGCGGGAAAGTCGCTTGGACTCATTTTGCTCGCAGCAGAGCCTTTCCGATAATACGTGACGTCAGGGTCTCCTTCCGTCACTTTTGATTTAAGTAAGATTCCCGTTTGAGACCCATCATTTGAACGGAGCACTGCACTTGTATCGACCCCTTCTTTTTGAAGCTCTTCTAAAATAAATGTGCCAAGTGAATCTGCTCCGACTTTGCTCACCCATCCCACATGAAAGCCCAGCCTCGCCAAGCCGACAGCCACGTTACTCTCTGCACCAGCAAGCGCCTTTTGAAATGTATGCACTTGATGAAGCTCTCCAACTTCTTTTGCATAAAACATCGCCATTGATTCCCCAAATGTGACCGCATCCAACGCTTTCACTCATTTCTCCCCTTTCTTGGTACCGGTTTCAAATCGGTTGAAAAAGAGAGAGCATGCACGTATGTATACTCTTCTCTGCCTATCATTTATAAAGATTTCCTCACAATGATTTCTCCATCAAGCTGAATCGTTTGGGGCGCACTTTCATCCCCTTCTAGCCGCGACTTGATTTTTTGCATGGCTGCTTTCCCCATTTCATGAGATGGCTGGGCAACCGTTGTGATTCCAGGTCCAATCAGCTTATACCATTCTGTATCATCAAACCCTGCAATGCCTATCTCTTTAGGTATCTTCACCCCAAGCTCTACAAGTTCACTAATCAGCTTCAGCATGAGTAATCCATTACCGGCTAAAATCGCTTTTTTCTGTTCGTTTGATTGTAAAAAACGGACAATCTCTTCACGCATTTGTTCCTTTTGCTTTAAATCAATTTCTGCAATGATCGGCTTCTTATGTTTACTCAAAGCTGTCTGTTCATATGCTTCCTTTCGTTCTTCACGAGGGCTGATTCCATCGACAGGCTCAGTAAAGAAAGCGATGTGATCATAGCCTTTCTCATACATTTTTTGAAGCAAACGGATGGTGATATCACGGTTGTTCGTGGTCACTGTGTCGACTTTCAGTTCAGGCAGCTTCCGGTCCACAAGAACAATCGGTACACCGTTTTTCTTAAAATCCTCCAGAATGTCATTGTTCTGTCCTGTCGTATTGATGATGAGCCCTTCAATATAATGTGCATTCAGCTTTAGGAGCATTTCCCGTTCTTTTTCTGGACGATTATCTGTGTTGCACACCATGATGCTGTATCCATTTTCATCACAAATCTCTTCGACCCCGCGAAGTGTTGCCACAGAGAATGGATTCGTAATGTCGGCTACAATAAACCCAATGACCTTGCTTTTTCTGACCTTCAATCCTTGAGCAAGCTGACTCGGACGATAATGGAGTTCTTCAATGGCTTTCTTGATTTTTTTTACCTTTTCTGAAGAAATTTCATTTGTTCTGCCATTGATATATCTTGATACAGTTGATTTTGAGACCCCTGCATAAGCTGCAACTTCATTAATGGTGACTTTCGTTTGCTTTTTCTCTTTCATTCAAAAAAACTCCCACAATTGATCTTCTCATTTGGTTCGAAACCGATTTCAAATAAACTCAAAAAGAGCATATCATAATTGAACGCATTTCAGAAGATTTTTTTGCATGATGATAGAAAAAATTCGTTTAATCAGAGGAAAAGAAAGCGATTTCAAAATAACGGTTGACGACGCTCTCTTTTTCCTCTAAAATTTTCCTTGAAACCGATACCAAATAAAATATCAATATTTGTTTCAGATGGAAAGGGAGGCTTATCCAAATGGAAAATCGTTATGCTGTACATCCTGAGCAGGTCAAACGTTTTACTACAGAGGAACTTCGTCGTCATTTTCATATTCCTACGCTGTTTGTCAGTGGTGAATTAAAGCTCTATTACTCGCATGAAGACCGCGTGGTGATTGGCGGAGCGATGCCGGCAGCTGAGCCAATCACACTAGATGCCGGAGACTTTTTACGGACGGAGTATTTTCTTGAAAGACGAGAAATCGGGATTGTGAATGTCGGCGGACAAGGAACGGTCACTGTTGATGGTGAGGCCTTTGTGCTGGAGCATAAAGATTTCTTATATATTGGCCTTGGTCACGAAGATGTACAGTTTACTAGTTCATCAGGCGAGCAGGCCAAGTTCTATTTAGTATCAGCCACGGCTCACAGGGCGTACCCTACGCAAAAAGCAGCCATCGCTGAATTAACACCAAACCACTTAGGGGAAGCAGCTGCTTCCAACGTACGAAACCTGTATCAAGTCATCCATGCAGACGGCATCCAAAGCTGTCAGCTCATGATGGGCATCACTCAGCTTGAAACCAATAACACATGGAACACGATGCCCGCTCATATTCATGATCGCCGGATGGAAGTGTACTTATATCTTGATATCGAAGAGGATGCACGGGTCTTTCATTTTATGGGGGAGCCATCTGAAACGAGACATCTTGTGGTGGCAAATGAGGAAGCAGTCATTTCACCTGCCTGGTCCATTCATTCAGGCTCAGGAACAGCGAATTATTCATTTATTTGGGCAATGGCGGGCGAAAACTATACGTTCAAAGATATGGACTTTGTCCCAATGGATCAGCTGAGGTAACGAGGATGATGACAACTTCATATGCAGCGTCCCTCTTTTCCCTTGAAGGAAAAACAGCCCTTGTGACAGGTCCTGGAACCGGCATTGGGCAAGGCATTGCCGTCGCGCTTGCCAAATCAGGTGCAGATATCATCGGTACGTACCATCACACACCGCTTGAAGAAACAAAGACACTTGTCGAACAGGCAGGCCGATCATTTCATGCGGTTCAGGTTGATTTTTCTAATCCTCAGTCTGCAAAGCAGGCTGTCGATGCCATATTAAAGAAGCATACGATTGATATTTTAATCAATAATGCTGGAACCATTAAAAGAGAGCAGGCGGCTCACTATTCAGAGGAAGATTGGCATACGGTCATGGATGTGAATATCAACAGTCTCTTTTTCCTCACGCAAAAGGTTGGACAGCAGATGCTGAAAAATGGGCAAGGGAAAATCGTTAATATCGCCTCCCTTCTATCGTTTCAAGGCGGCGTCTTTGTCCCTGCTTATACAGCAAGTAAGCATGCTGTCGCTGGGCTGACGAAAGCTTTTGCCAACGAATGGGCAAGCCAGCATATTCAAGTGAATGCGATTGCGCCTGGGTATATTGCGACTAATAACACACAAGCCATTCGTGACGATGAAAATCGAAATGAAGAGATTCTGAAACGAATTCCCGCCGGGCGCTGGGGAAAGCCTGAGGATCTAGCCGGTGCTGCTGTTTTCCTTAGCTCACCAGCTTCTGATTATATGAACGGCCACATTTTAGCTGTTGATGGCGGATGGCTTGCAAGATAAACAAACGAGAGAATTCCTATCCAGGATTCTCTTTTTTCTATTTGTATAATTCTCCACCTTCCGAGTCACTCTATAAAAAACATGTGATGAGGGTGAGGTATTATGAAAAGTCGTATTGAACAAGATATAGCGTCCGTCATTAAGCGTGTCAAAAGCTTTGCCGGAAGAAGTGATGATATCGTGTTCCACTCTTTTTCATTTGGTCCTTCCACTATTTCTGCATGTCTCGTGTACGTTGAAGGACTCACAGAATTTGAGATGCTTTCTAAGCAAATCATTTCACCAATGCAAAAGGAACTCGACATCACTGAGGTTGGTTCTACTACACTTTCCTCCCTTTCAAAAACGTTCTTTGGCATTCAAAATGATGTGCTGGATGATATGAACCTTGCCATCGAGCAGTTATATAGCGGCAAGGCTATTTTATTTGTAGATGGAGCGGCTCAAGCGCTTGCGCTCCATACAAATCTTTTTCAATTTAGGGAAGTAGAAGAGCCGCAATCTGAAGTTCTAGTGAGAGGACCACGGATCGGATTTATTGAGAATCTTGAAAAAAACACGGCTTTACTCCGTGAACGGGCAAACGACCCAAATCTTGTGATTCAAAAGGTGAGTATCGGTACTCGCAATAAAAAATCCGCTGCTCTTGTGTATGTTCGCGATATTGCTGATCCTAAACTAGTAGAAGATGTTCTATCACGCATGACCGAAATCAAAATGGATGACATCCCTGAAACCGGCTATATTGAACAGTTGATTGAGGACAGTCACATCTCCATTTTTCCACAAATTCAAAACACAGAACGTCCTGACCGGGTGATTGCATCTGTGCTTGAAGGAAAAGTCTCCATTTTGCTCGATGGGACTCCTTTTGCCCTTATTTTACCTATGACACTTACAGCTTTAATGCAATCTCCGGAAGATTATTATCAGAGGTGGACAAGCGCGACTCTTTTGCGTTTACTTCGTTATATTGCCGTGCTCCTCACGATTTTTTTACCCGGGCTTTACATTGCACTTGTCTCTTATCATCCCGGTTTATTACCGACAAGAATGGCACTCACCATCGCAGGCAGCAGGCAGAATGTTCCCTTCCCTCCTGTTGTCGAAGCCATTCTCATGTCTTTTACGATAGAGCTGCTGCGTGAAGCTGGACTACGGCTTCCAAGAGCCATCGGACAGACAATTGGGCTCATTGGCGGCGTAATTATTGGTCAGGCAGCTGTCCAAGCTAATATCGTCAGTGCCTTAATGGTGATTATTGTGTCACTGACTGCATTGGCTGACTTCACGGCGCCGTCATATGACTTTAGTTTCCCACTGCGTATTTTGCGGTTTATGGCGATTTTTAGTTCAGCATTGTTTGGATTATACGGCTTAATCATGTGTTATTTATTTGTGCTTTGTCACTTGATGCAATTAAAGACCTTTGGTTTTGACTATTTCACACCAGTGTTGTCTTCACCGTTTTCAGATCTAAAGGATACGTACGTTCGTTTACCAATCGGGCTATTTAAATCCAGACCAAAAACAGCAAAAATAAAAAATCTCAAAAGACAAGGAGATTAAACGATGTACAGACCTGAAAGGCTATCATTGTTACAAGTCACCATCCTCTGCAGCTCTACAATGATAGGCGCTGGAATTTTAACCATTCCACGCAGTTCTGCCAATTCAGGATACCCTGATGGCTGGATCATTGTATTAATACAGGGCGTCATCTTTGCTTTCGTTGCTTTTTTGTTGGGGTGGATTGCCGAAAAAAATGCACCAGACACCATTTTTGAGTCAAATACAAAAGGAGCAGGGGCATTCTTCGGGACGATCTTTAATTTAATGCTGGTCGCCTATTTACTAGGCATTGTCGGCTTTGAGGCACGTGTTCTTGGCGAAGTGGTCCAGTTTTTCCTGCTGCAATCGACTCCCATGGCAGTGATTGTAATGATTTTTCTACTTGTGGCGATCTATCATTTGAAAAGCGGTATCTTTCCAGTTGTCAAAATGGTGACCTATATTTATCCAATCACCATGGTCATTTACATAGCGCTCATGCTGTTTTGTTTGAAAATATTTGATTTTGATTATTTGCGTCCTGTGATGGCGCATGGTTTTAAAGATTTTAGTAAGCTGTTCTCTCAAACCTTTATTCAATTTACAGGCTTTGAAGTGATTTTGTTTATCGTGCCACTCATTTATAAAGACAAATGGTCGAAGGCAAAATGGGCAGCTGCCATCGGCGTTGGCATTACGTCTCTCGTGTACTCCCTCACACTCTTTATAGTGATTGGCTCCATGACCGTGGGTGAAACGAAATCTCTCACCTGGCCAACCGTGTCCCTCATTCAAGCGCTTGAAATTGAAGGGGTGTTTATCGAACGATTTGATATTTTCTTACTGACGATCTGGACGTGTCAGCAGTTCATTTGTATGCTGGGCTTTTTCCAGTTTGCGATTAAAGGCTGTTTCACCGTTTTTAAAACAACCAATTTAACGAGACTGTTATGGCTGCTATTTTTGATTACATCAGCACTCTCACTTTTCCCTAAAAATATTAATGAAGTCTTTTACTATTCTACTTTACTCGGCTACGCATTGTTCGCGGTTTTAGCCATTCCTTTTATTACTGCTATCCTGCTGATGATACGCAAAAAATGGGGAGGTCGTTCTGCATGAAAAGAAGGCGTATACTGTTATTCTTTTTTTCCTGCTGCCTTATCCTTTTATCAGCAGGCTGCTGGGACTTAAAGGATATTGAAAAACTATCGTTTGTACGCGGTGTTGGCATAGATGAGGAAGAAGAGAATGAAGTTAAGCTGACCTACCAAAACCTTGTACCGAAAACGGGTGGAACACAAGAAGCCGATTCTCCCGGCTATGTGAATGTCGTCTCGAGGGGAAAAAATGTGCTTGAGGCTGTCAGTAATGTCGCCTTGAAGGACCCGCCGATCTATAGTGATCACCTGAAAATCTTCTTGTTTGGCAGAAATCAAGCGGAGCATCACGATATTCAAGGAACACTTAATCATTTTATTCGAGATGATGAGGTTCGGCGCAGCAGCTATCTCCTCGTGTCACGAGGAGATGCGTCAAAAGTCATCAACCAAAAATTGAAATCACAGCAAAAGGTTCCGGTTGAACATATCTTCGAAACATCCAAAAACCGAAGCTTTAACGGAAAAATCGCACTGCCAACACGTATTGGCCGGGCGTCTGATTACTTTCAGATGGGCGTTAGCTTCCTTGTGCAAAGTGTAGATGCGGTAGACGGTGAACTTATTTATGATGGGGCAGGTATCATTCACGGAAAAACAAGAAAGCTGATCGGTTTCATCTCTTCAAAGGATGTCCAATATTTAAACTGGGTAACGAATCGGATCTCAGGCGGAGTTGTACCTGCCACCTACAAAGGTTACCCGATAACGTATGAAATAAAAAAAGCTAAAACGAAGGTCGAGCCCTATCTGAAAGATGGAAAGGTTTCCTTTAAAATTAGCGTACAAACAAATGGAAAATTGTCAGAAGATCAATATCCCCCTGAAAACTCATACGATGAACAGTACATCAAACGATTTGAGAAGGTTTTTTCTCGTAAAATTAAAGAGCGCATACAAAAAACGGTCAGTCATATGCAACATGAAGTAGGTGTTGATCCTATTTTTTTAAGCCGGCAGTTTCGTATTAAGTATCCTGAATATTGGGATCAGCATCGAGATGAATGGGACAAACTATTTCAAGAAGCAGACATAACGTATGACATCAAAGTGAGCATCTTGAACTTTGGCGCAGAAGGCGCAACAAAAAGCTTCAAATGGTAATACCAAAAGGCGGTTATCCCGATGAGGAACCGCCTTTTTTACGTACAACGATTAGAAGCTGGTATAGCGTCACTTGATCAGACAACTCTTTTGTTTGAAAGCCAAGTGATGCTCCTATCCTCGCCACCTCGTCAAAAAACAATTGGACGTTTTGATCAATCTGTACATTGATCGGCTGCTCGATCACGCGTTCAAACAATGGGTCTGGAAAAAGCGCACGCATCGTGTTTGGTGTGAAGAACCGTATATGGGTTCGGTCTAAAATTCCTACATCTTGATACGTAAAATCCCCTGTCATCAAAGGAAGAAGTACCTCTGCATGCATCATGTTAGGCAAACAGCAAATGATGACACCGCCTGGCTTTAAAGATGCGTGGGCTTGCTCAATGATGTGCCAAGGATCTGACACATGCTCTAAAACATCTGAAAAAATGACCGCATCAAAAAAGGCCTCTTTCTCTGACCATGGGTATTCATCTGCATTTGCCTCGATGACTTCTTCATAATACGCCTTTGCGACCGCTGCTTTTAACGTATCCGCCTCTACCCCGTACATGTGTACAGACTGACGTTTCATTAGTTCAAGCCCGGTAGCCCCTGCGCCGCACCCAACATCCAGCACGCGAGCAGCGTCCTCAGGGAGTAATTCCGCAAAATACGGATGAGGGGTGATCAAATTTAGATCTATGCCCCACTTATCTAAAAATCGAAGTCTATTCTCAGTAAACAGTGTAGAGATGTTCGTTTCTTGATTGGCATTGAAGGTAGCATGGCCATGATGATGCACAAAGGAATCATGCACAATTTGCAGCTGATATCCTTTTAGTAATGACCGCAAACATAGATCGTCATCCTCAAATGATCCATATACAAACCGCTCATCAAATAACCCCACATCCTCGATCAGCTTTCTTTTCACGAGCAAGCAAAACCCTACAAGCCGGTGCACATAAGTTCTCTGACCTTTTCTCTTAGACGTATACTCTTTAGCAAAGGCTGGGAGCTCCTTCACATCTGTATACGACGGCTGGACCATCTGAGGGCCGCTCACATAATTAGAGACGGGCCCCACCATCCCAATCCGTTCTGATGCAAATAACGCCTCTTTTAATGGAGGCAGCCAATTTTCCGTCACGATCGTGTCATTATTTAAAAAGAGAATGCTGTCTCCTGAAGCTTTTTTTGCTCCTTGATTACATCCCTTTGCAAAACCTTCATTCTCTTCATTATCAATGAAAATCACATCATCCAGCTCTCTTACATATTCCTTCGTGCCGTCAGTTGACGCATTATCGACAATGATGAGTTCATATTGGTCGCTATCCGTATGCTGTTTCATGCTATCGATACATTTTTTCGTCAAATGCAGTTCATTGTACGTCAGCATGACAATGCTTGTTTTCCCTTTCATCTCATTTCCACCTTTCTCCCGCCTGTTCCATATGTATGTGATAGGCAGCACGTTCAGAAGATGAGGGAATGTCCTTTCTTGATTAAACGTTTGTTTAACATAGAAAAGCCAGCTGCACACGCCAGCTGGCCATTGTTCATACCGTTTTTCCTTCGCCACTTGCGACGGCACGATTTCTCTTTTTTAAATCTTCTTCGATTTCTTCAAGACTTTTTCCCTTCGTTTCGGTCACCAAGTATTTCACAAATAAGAAGGCGCCTACGCCAATGACCGCATAGATGAGGAAAAGATTACTGATACCAATCGCGCTTAATAAAGCTGGAAATGTCAGCGAGATGATTAAATTTCCTGTATGAAGAAGGAAGGTGGAGACACCTGTACCGATTCCCCTGACGTGTACTGGGAACAGCTCTGGGAGCATCACCCAAACGACTGGCCCCCAGCTGACAGCAAAGATGACGATAAAGAGACCTAAACAAATAACGGTTGTCCATCCTGCAGCTGTCGACCCTTCAAAAAATCGGTTGACCACTGACAGGACAATTAAACTAAGGACCATTCCTGCATTCCCAAATAGGAGCAGCGCTTTACGCCCTACACGGTCAATGATTTTAATGGCAACAAACGTCATAATGACATTCACTGCACCAATTCCAACAGTTCCTAAAATCGCTGCTGAATTCCCAAAACCAACACTTGTGAATGTTTTTGGCGCATAGTAAATGATCGTATTTGTACCGATAAACTGCTGCAGAAAGGCTAGGCCGACACCGGCAATCAATGCTGGGCGTACCCACGGCTCAAATAATTCCTTAAAACCGCCTTTCTCTTCACTTTCCGCCTTTTGAATATCTGAAATTTCTTCTTCCACTTCTTGCTGACTTTTTCTGAGTTTCGATAATATCTCCTTCGCACGGTCAGCCTGTCCGTGCACAAACAGCCAGCGGGGACTTTCCGGCATAAACAAAATCCCGAATAATAATAGAACAGAAGGAACAACCGCAATTCCAAGCATCAAGCGCCATGCCTCTGCATCCGCTAAAGCGTAGTTCACAATATAGGCAAGAAGAATACCAAATGTGATCATGAGCTGGTTTAAAGAGGACAGTGCCCCTCGTGATTCCTTTGGCGCAAGTTCAGATAAATATAATGGAACAATCGTTGTCGAGCACCCGACAGCGAGCCCTAGCACAATTCGGAATAAGACCATCACTTCTGTATTCGGTGCAAGAGCTGTACCAAATCCGCCGATAATAAACAAAATAGCTGCGGCGATGATGGCTTTTTTCCGCCCAAATTGGTCTGTCAGCTTTCCAGAAAGAGAGGAACCGAGCATCGCCCCGATTAAAATCGAGCTGACGACAAGCCCCTCTGTAAACGCATTTAAACCTAAATCCTCTTTCATAAATAAGATGGCGCCAGAGATGACACCTGTATCATAGCCATATAAAGCACCGCCAAGGGCGCCGAAGAAATAAAGCCATCCATTCCGATTTTTCATATACATAACCCCACTTTTGTCTCTGTACTCTTATGAAAAGTCATTTTCCTCACTTCCTGTCATTTCAAACATTTCGATGTTTTATGACAAATATATTTCATTTGTGTATCTTTGAAACTTTTTACGAGAAGAAAACGTCAATTAAGCGTTAGTGAAAAAAATGTCGCACTATATCCCGTTTTAAGGTATATTTGTTTTAGTTTGTAAGCATAAAGAAGGACATCTTTACTATAAAATCATAGCGAGGGTTTAAAATATATGGATCAATCACGAAGTAAACGCAAAGGAAAAAAGCGTTTAAAACCATGGGTGAAAGTCACTCTTTTTATCATTAGTATTCTTTTACTGACAACTGCTTCAGTCACAGGCTATGCCTACTACAAAATAACAAATGCTGCCAAAAAGGCTCAAGTATCTCTTGATCGCGGCGCACAATCTGTGAAACGAATTGAAGCATTCGATCCAGGAAAAGACAGCTTTTCTGTCTTGCTGCTTGGAATTGACAGCAGACCGGGCGAAACAGTGAAACAAGCACGAAGTGACGCAATGGTTTTGGCAACCATTAACCGCACAAATAAAACCGTTAAATTATTAAGCATTCCTAGGGACTCATACGTTAATATTCCAGGCCACGGTTTTGATAAAATTACTCACGCACACGCATTTGGCGGTGCAGATTTAACAGTGAGCACAGTCGAAGATTTACTAGATATTCCGGTCGATTTTGTCATCCAAAGTAATTTCGTAGCGTTTAAAGAAATCGTCAACGAATTAAACGGTGTTCCTATTAACATCAAGGATGAGTATCTTGTGAAACAGATTAAAAAGGATACAAAAGGCAAGGTTGTGCTTCAAACTGGAACTCATACACTAGATGGTGATCAAGCGCTCGCATATGTGAGAACGAGAAAAGCAGATAGTGACTTAATGCGTGGACAGCGACAAATGGAAGTATTAAAAGCCATTTTTGATAAATCAAAATCATTAACATCTATTCCGTCATACGACAATATCATTGATACACTCGGTGATAATGTGTCAACCACTCTTTCTATGAAAGAGTTAGTCGGTCTTTTCCCGCTTCTGACTTCATTGAAATCGGTTGATACCATTCAGCTTAAAGGATCTGATTACCAGCCAAACGGCATTTATTATTTCCAATTGGATCAAAACCAGCTGAACGAAGTAAAAACAGAATTGAAGAAGCAGCTTGAATTATCATAAATAAAAGCGTCCCTTTGGGGCGCTTTTTCTTATTTCCTTGATCATTCACTCATTTTTGTTTAGCCTTGATAGTGAGGAATCAACCATCCTTTTTTTATGAGAATGAAGGAAATCGTACATACTTTGAAGAGGCTATTGCATGAATGAAGGAGGATTTGACAGCGATGAAAAAAATGATTGCGATTGATTTAGACGGTACACTCTTAAATACAAAAAGTGAAATATCCGCTCAAAACCGAGAGGCATTGATTCGTGCGAAGGAAGCTGGATATATTGTGACGATCTGTACAGGGCGGGCAACTTTTGATGTCAAGGAGCTGCTTGGCGATTTGGACATCCCCATTATTGCGGCAAACGGCGGGACTGTCCATACAGAAGGATACGAGCTCTTCAGCCGAATCACACTGGATCAAGAAGCAGGCAAGCGGGCTGCAAAGGCATTAGTGGAACGAAACATTTACTTTGAAGTCTATACAGATGATGCTCTCCTCTCTCCTTTTGATGGAAAAGAGAAGCTGAAAGCAGAATTTGATCTGATCAAAAGTGCAAACCCAAATGAGGATCTCGCTGATCTATGGGAAGGAGCCATGACGCAATTTAAACAATTTGGCATCAAACCAGTAGATGATATCCGTGAGATTTTTGAGTCGAACGAACCGACCTATAAATTACTCTGCTTCTCTTTTGATATGAACAAACTGAACGAAGCACGAAATCTTCTGGCAGACATGCCCGAGCTTTCATTGACCTCGTCTGGAAAACATATTATTGAGGTGCTGCCAAAAGAGTCTGGAAAAGGACATGCCCTGAAAAAGCTCGCAGCCCATTATGGTGTAGACCGCTCACATATTTATGCAATTGGTGACAGCCCAAACGACCTTTCTATGTTTGAAGAAGCAGGCCACCGCATTGCAATGGGGAATGCTGTTGATGTCATTAAAGAAAAGAGCACCTTCATCACAAAAGGAAATCATGAAGACGGTGTCGCTTATTTTATTGATCTTCTTTTACAAAATCAATTCCATGAAAAAAAGACGCTTGTCTGATCAGCGCCTAGAGAGAAGTCCAGAAGTCCGATACAAGTATTGATCGGGCTTTTTCTTTATTTTTTGATTCTAACAGCCGTTTCATATTTGTCCTTCCAGTACGTACTTGTTTTCATATTGGTTAAGACAACACCGTTTGAGACAGTCACATGAATGACTTGATTGGATCCTGCATATATCGCCGGCATCAATGATGTTCCGCTGAAGAAGACAAGATCTCCCGGCTGAAGTTCAGAACGTTTCACAGATGTACCTGCTTTAACTTGACCTGATGCATAGCGGGGCAGCTCAATGCCAAGCACTTTTTGATACACGTACTGCGTGAATCCTGCTGTATCAAATCCTTCCTTTGGGTTCGTACCGCCTTTGACATAAGGGACTTCACCAATATACGTAGCGGCTTTTGATACGATAGGGTCCTCTTTCGCAAGCTCCAGATCTGTTAACCGTTTCGCACCTGTCCATTTTTCGCGCCAATACGATTCAGACAAATAAGAAATTGTCACACTTTCAGAACGGCTCGCATGAATAAAGCGGTCGCCTCCAATATACATACCTACATGAGAAATTCCGGGCTTATATGTGTTGCTAAAAAAGACAAAATCCCCAGGGCGGATATCGTCTAATGCCACTTTTTCTCCAACGATCCACTGCTGTTCAGCACTTCGAGGTAAATAAATCCCAAGCGATTTTTCAAATAAATACTGTAAAAATCCTGAGCAGTCGAATCCAGTCTTTGGATCTGCTCCTCCAAATTCATAAGGAATTCCTAAATAGGTCAGCGCATCTTTCACAAGAGGATCATCAGAAATTTCTTGCGTGCCGGGCAGGCGTTTGACCGCATAAAATCGGTCTGTCCAATATTTGCTTTTGCTGACATCCGTTTTCACCACACCTTGACTAAGCGTGATGTGGATGACCTGATTGTTCCCCGCGTACAACGCCACATGTGTTGGGATATCCTTTGTTTCTTCAAGGCTTCGGAAATACACAAGGTCACCGGGCTGCGCTTTATCCCATGATACCTTTTTTCCAATCTGATATTGGTCGATTACCTTCCGTGGCAAATCAAATGTTTCGGATGTCTTGTACACATATTGAATAAACCCAGATGCATCAAAGCCCGTTTTTGGATCGGTTCCTCCTTTATGATAAGGTGTTCCAATCAGCTTTTCCGCTTGCTCCAAAAGAGATGGTGTTTGAGCAGATACCGCTGATTGAGACATGAACATCAGCCCTACAAGCGCACACCCTCCTATCAATATTCCTTTCCATTTCATGATCCTTTCCCTCCAATCTTCTATAGTTTCGGCATGACACCTTTCATTTTACACCCTTTTTCGACAAAAAAAAGAGCACGCGATGTGCGTGCCCTTTATCCTTTTTAGGTTATTTACCTGCTTCCGCTTTTGACTGCTTTTGCTGTTCAATTTTCTGCATTTCAACCGAAATCTTTTGTTTTTCGTGATCTGTCAGACTGTCACTAAATTTAAAAGCAGACATAAAGACAAAGACTAAAATTAACGCAACAAACGGCCAGCTTGCTTTTAGGAATTTCATTTCTTCTCTTTCCCTCCGTTTTCTTTTAAGTTTTTAACTTTATCAGCGTGATCTACTTCAAAGAAAATGTGTCCGTCTTTTTCTTTC
This sequence comes from Bacillus sp. FSL R5-0712, assembly GCF_038593285.1. Taxonomy (NCBI): domain Bacteria; kingdom Bacillati; phylum Bacillota; class Bacilli; order Caryophanales; family Bacillaceae; genus Bacillus; species Bacillus sp. FSL R5-0712. The sequence continues at coordinate 3,370,683 of NZ_CP151981.1, forward strand.
CAATCCGCATTCGTTCCATTGGTCAGCATACGGATAATGGCTTTTGATTCTAGAGATCCTGCTTTTACTGGAGCAGGTGTTGCTTCTTTGATGTACATTGGGACAACTTCAAATGTCGCTTTTCCATCTTCATTCAGATGATACTGAACAAGTGCAGAATCACGTGTTCTTGACCAGCCTTGGTCAAAAATAAAGTTGCCTAGGCTATAGAAAATCGCTGTTCCGTTATAGACTTCCATTGGTTCAAGGACGTGCGGGTGGGCACCGATAATGATATCAGCTCCGGCCTTAGACATCGCTCTTGCCAATTCTCTTTGTCTGTCGTTTACTTCATTGTTGTACTCCTGTCCCCAGTGAGCATGAACAACGACGAGATCTGCCTTTTCAGCAGCCTGCGAAATCATCGGAATAAAGATAGATGGATCGGCTGGCAGAATACCCGCCTGGCGATTCGTTGCTTTGAAATCTTTCCCATACACATCTGTAAAACCAAGTGTAGCAATTTTGACACCATTTACTTCTTTGTACGAAATGTTCTGCTTCGCATCTTGGAGGTTACGGCCTGCACCTGTATAATCCATGCCATTTTGTTCAAAGGCATTGATCGTGTTGTTCAGCCCTTTTTCACCATAGTCTGCCGCATGGTTATTCGCAAAGTTTAAGACAGAAAAATTTAAATCCTTCAACGCTTGGACAGAATCTTCATCTGTTTTTAAATGAATATTCTTTTGGGCTGCCTGTTCCTTATCTGATGCGACAGGATGCTCAAAGTTACCTGTCACATAATCTGACACATCAAAATATGGCTTGGCATAACGAAAGAGATGCTCTTTTCCATAGCGTTCTGTTACTTTCTCTACATTTCTTCCAAACATAATGTCACCGACAAACGAAGCGGTCAGGATGTTTTCTGGATTCTTTTGTACAGTTGGCACTTGTGCTTTCCCGATAAACGTAAATAGAAATGTACAAGCAATGACGATCGGTAAAGCAATGAGTACGTGTTTATTCGTCTTTTTCTTTTGATTCTTTGTGATTTTCAGCAGCTTTTCCTGAAAGCTCAATTTTTTATTCATCATTGGACACACCTTATCTTAAAATAGATAGTAAACATACATGATGGCAAATGTTGCACCACTTAGAAGTAACGTGCTTCCAAGGGTAATCGTAAGACCTTGCTTTTGAATCGTATTTGCAATCAATCCAGGGACGATGATTCCGATTCCGCGGAATTCTGCTATTTCAAATGGGACCACTGGATAGAAGAAATCAAATATCAGCTTTAAGGCAATTCCTGTAATCAGCATCGCAGCAAACTTTCTGCGTCCGTATAAAATCATGAATTTTGATAAGCCAAAGCGAACGATCACATACGTAAGCAAGCTGACAGATAAGACGATTAAAATGAAGACTGGCTGGTTAAATACGAGCGCCAGATAACCCGGGACAACAAGTCCAGCTGGTACGATTCCTGTTTTTTCTGCAAAGATTAAACTAAGTAGAACACCTAAAATTAACGAGATATAAAGATCTGATCCGAACATTTTCTATATTTCCTCCTAGCTGACAAGCTGCTTAATTTTGTATTCTTGAATTTTTTCGATTAACGGTTCAGCGGCACCATGGATATTGCCGACTCCATAAACCACTCGATTATGAAGCTTTTTCTCAAGCATATTCATAATTTCTTCTGTAGATTGATATTCAAGGTTGTGTAAGTGGTCAGCCGGAATTTTCCCTTCCTCATATGCCTTCACAATTGGATCAGTTGTTTCACCAATTAAGACAAGATCACTTGCTTCAATATATGGAAGTACATCCTCCGCAAACTGGATCGTTCTATCTACCCGATCTGCACGACAGTTCATAATAATAATCGGTTCATCTGTTGGATATCCAATTTCTTTCACACGCTTCCAAATGTTCAATGTAGATGCTGCGTCATTTGCCGCAAATCCATTTACAAAGTGTCCAGGTGTTTTCGCGTCCATTAATGGGAGAATTCTCATCGCTCCTGGATCAGGCGGCGCATTTAACATTCCTCTGAATGCCGTATCTTCATCAATCCCTAAAGCTTGGGCAACCCCAAGTGCCAGTGAAGCATTATCTGGGAAAACCATGTACTCAAATTTCCGCAAAAACTCATCAGAAATCTTGGAATTATCCGCAACAATGACTTCTGTGTTGCGTTTTTTCGCAATCTCTTTAAAGAAATCTGTATATTCACTATCCGTAATAACCAAGTGTCCATTGTAAGGAATTGTCGCTGTAAAGGCTTCTGCTATTTCATCAAGTGTCGGTCCCATAACGTCCATATGGTCTTCAAGAACGTTTACGATCACGCCAATATTTGCTTGAAGCAGCTCTTCCTGAAAGATAATTTGGTAATCTGGATTTACCGCCATACATTCACTGACGATGGCATTTGCTCCTCTTTCAACTGTTTCTCTCATAACTTCTTTCTGCTCTCCGATATTCGGTCCTTGCGGTTTCCTTTTAATCGGTTTCTCCTCTGGCGTATCCCAATAAATCATTCTTGCATCCGTTCCCGTTGTTTTACCGACAGTTTTATAACCTGCCTCCATTAAGATACCGGTTGTCAATCTTGTGACGGTAGACTTTCCGCGAATACCATTAATATTGACGCGCACCGGCAGGGCATCGATATTTTTCTGATGACGCTTCTTTTCAATAAAGCCAATCCCTAACATGATGACACAGGCTATAACGATTAACCACATCGCTATCTACATCTCCTTTTTTTATGAGTGTGATATGTAAATTCAATCAACAGTATATCTGTTCAGCATAAAATCACAATCGGTATTATGTAACATAATCTTTCACTTCCTCGTATGCCAAATTCCTCTAATCAGAAGGCTTTTTTGCCTACCCATCCTTTAAATGAAAAGGCCAAAAGGCGGACAAAAATCAATCTGAATTTCTGCTGAATTCATGAGAAAGCGTTACCATCAATGATCCGAAAATCTTTTGTCCTTTTCTCCCTAAATTTTTTGACAATTATTAAGATGTATTTTGAATCAATGTTTTAAAGCCCGCTCTTCTCTATAACATCAGTCATATCAGCGCTTTAAATGAATAGTGCGTGTTTTAGAATATTTTATATTTTTGAACGAACAGGTTAGAAAGTCATCCTCATTGGTCAGATTGCTATGTGTTGACCTATGACAAAGGTCACCTCTAAAAAAATCAAGTCATATGCTTATTTTTAGGTCACGAAAAATTGGGATAAGATGTAAATATTTGATCATTTCGGTGTACCTTCTCTTTACGATATTCGCACCTTATGACCTAAACAATGAAACATTATTCATTTGTTTTTATCAAGATTCATCATTTCTTAACATTTTTAATGTGAATTTAGTTGAAAGTTGTCAGCTTATGTCATGCTTTCCCCAATGAAGACGAATAAAATCCGCTTCTCCGCTTACACTATGGGTAAAAAATCTGTGAGAGGAGGCTAAAGATGCCAAACACCAATGAGCAGACACGCCTGCATTTTTTATCAGGCAGCTTCGAGGAAAAAATCCGTATCCTAAAAAAAACATTTCAGCAAAGCGGCGATTTTGAATACCGAGAGTTAATGGTGAATGAAACAAAATCTGTGCTGTTCTTTATTAAAACAAGAATAGATGAAGGCAAATTAAATGATTTCATTATCGGTAACTTGTTAGGCTCTCCTGGAAAGCAGAATTATATAAAGTCTCTTAGCACACTTGAAACAGGCGACTTGACGCTGATCACAGACAGTATTATTGCGGGAAGTATTGCCTTTCTTGATGAAAACTCCTCGCAAATCAAGCTGTTTGCTGTCGGACAGCCGCCGCTGCGCTCTATTACTGAACCGTCTTCTGAAAGTATTATCGCGGGTGCACATGACGGGTTTGTTGAAAGTCTTGATACCAATATCTACTTACTGCGTTCGCATTTAAATGATCGGAAGCTCGCCATTCAATATCATAAGGTCGGTACAAAATCGGAAACAAGGCTTGCAACGGTTTATATATCTGATATTGCCAATCAAGAAAAGGTCGAAGAAGTCAACAGACGGATTTCTTCTATTAAAGTAGACACACTGATAAGTCCCGGCTCTATCGTTGAGGCAATTGAGGAAGATTCATATTCTATTTTCCCGCAGCTGATTGATACAGAACGTCCGGACAAGGTAAGATCTGCGATTCTTGAAGGCAGAATAGTCGTACTCATGGATGGCAGTCCAATGGCCATCATTCTGCCTATCACGTTCTTTAGTTTTTTTCAGTCGCCGGATGATTATAACAGCCGCTGGATTCCTGCTACGTTTATTCGTATTCTTCGTTATCTTGCCTGCATCATCGCAGTCATATTGCCATCTTTTTATATTGCTGTTATTGCGTTTCATTATGAGGTTGTCCCAGATGAACTAGCTATTACGATGAAAAACTCTATTATTGGCATTCCCTTCCCTCCATTGATTGAGGCTATGCTGATGGAGATCACAATTGAACTTATACGTGAGGCTGGGGTGCGTCTGCCTAAACCGATCGGGCAGACCATTGGCATCGTAGGAGGTTTGGTTATTGGGGATGCGGTTGTACAAGCAGGACTTATTTCGAATGTCCAAGTGATTGTAGTCGCTGTGACGGCTGTAGCTTCATTTGTACTTCCGTCGTTTGAAATGACGTCCACCATCAGGATGCTTCGTTTCCCGCTCATGTTTATGGCATCGATGTTTGGATTTATTGGCATTTCATTTGGACTCGCCATTATGCTCATGAATTTATGCCGCCTAGAATCACTAGGGGTGCCATATTTATCACCTGTTGCTCCATTTAACTGGCAGGACTTAAAAGATACGGTGGTTCGACTCCCAATGTGGATGTACAAAAACCGCCCTGTTTATTTAAATCCGCAAAAGAACAAACAAATTGAACAACTGAGAGGGTGGAAAAAGAAAAATGAAAAATAAAATATCTCCACCTCAAGCTGTTTTTTTTATCATCCAATCTCAAATTGGTGTTGGTATTTTAGCGCTCCCCCACTTGCTGATGAAAGACATGGGACACGATGGCTGGATGGCAATAATTGTCGCGTGTTTTTTTATCCAGATCATCAATACCATTTTTCTTTATATCATCTACAAATATCCAGAAACGTCATTTTTCCAAGCGCTGATTGAGGTCTTTGGAAAATGGATTGGACGCACCTTGGTCGTGCTCTATACGGTATACTTTGCTTCGGTTTGCATTGTTGTCCTTTCTATATTCACAAGGATTCTTGGCATATGGGTGCTCCCGCTCACACCAAACTGGGTGATTAACCTATTACTGATGATATGCATTGTCTATATCGCAAAGGAGCAAATTACAGCCATTGTCAGGTTTAATTTTATCTTAACTCCCTTTTTGCTCATGCTCTCTCTATTGATGTTCTATTCATTGAAAGGAACCAATATTGATTACCTCCTGCCTTTTTTTCAAACGGATATCTCTCAATTTCAGCTTGGATTGAAGGACGTGGTACTGTCAATGAATGGATTCGAGATGATTTTGATCATCTCTCCACTGATGAAGGGCACCATTAAGCAACGATATAAAGTGATGACCATTTCAAATATATGCACGACGCTTTACTACCTATTTATTACATTAATTTGTTTTATGTTTTTCAGCCCGGCTGAGCTTGATGTCATCCCGAATCCTGTTTTGTATCTATTAAAAACCATTACATTCGGTGTCATTGAGCGGACAGATTTAATTTTCCTAAGCTTTTGGGTCTTTGTCATTTTAGCCACACTGAGTAATTATCTGTACTTTTGTGCAAATGGTGTGTCCAGTATGCTGAAGAAAAAAAATCACAAAAAATATGTCTACTATTTTGCCATTTTGATTTATGCTGCAAGCTGTTTTCTTTCAACTGATAACTTTAAAATTCAGCGCTTCAATGACTTTACCACCGCTGCACAATATTCATTTATATACACACTTCCGATCATGATGGCCGTTATCATCTTTATCAAACACCGCAAAAAGAAGGTGAAATCACATGCATCATAGGTACATATTGACACTGCTTATGTGTGTTTCCCTCATTTTCATGCCTGGCTGCTGGGATCAAAACCTATTAAAAGACATCTCTCTCGTATTAACTTCAGCTGTTGATCAAGGAGAGGATGACAATGCGAGATATTCGATTACCTATCGAAAGGTGCAGCAGTCTCAAAGTATGCAGCAAGGGAATTCAGGCAGCTATTTAACCACTGTTCTCACAACCGATGCGCCTACTTTAAGAAAAGCAAGAAGCAACTTTAGCCGGAGTGTAGACCAAAAAATTGATATGTCTAAAATGAGGGTCCTGCTGATCGGTGATGAATTTGCCCAAAACCGGCTGCTCCCTTACTTAGATATGTTTTATCGCGATCCCAAAAGCCCTTTGCTCGCAAACTTGGCAGTGGTGCAAGGCGGGAGTTGTGTGGACTTAATCAATTCTCTGCTCAAGGAAAAACTCATTGTGAGCGACTATTTAAACAACCTGATCACTTCTGCATCACGCTCCTCACAAGTTGCACCTAAGAACATTCAAAATATCCGGTCCAAAATGCTGCAAACCGGCGAGGATTTCACACTGCCATTACTCTACTACGATAAATCAAAAAAGTTAACGAGTGTAAGGGGGGTCGCCTTATTTGATAATGAGAAAATGAAAGGAGAACTTTATGCGCAAGATGCCATTCTGCTCACCATCATGGATGGAAAAATGGGCAGTTATGCAAACTTCACAAAAAAAGTAAGAAGTGATATGAAATCAAAAGAGAACAATTACATCAGCATTCAAGTTACCGATACAAAAAGAGACATTAAAATCGTCAATCCTGATCATCGAAACGTAACCTTCTCTCTTGAGTTTGAATTCAATACCTCTGTTATTGAATATCCGAAAGATAATTTAGATACAGACAAGAAAATTAAAATGCTAAATAAAAGGCTGTCAGCTATTTTGACTAAAGATGCCGAAAGAGTCATTGCGGCCCTGCAAGAAGCAAATTCTGACGTCCTAAGCCTTGGCAGAAAATATAGGGTAAAACACTATGATGAATATATGAAAATGAACTGGGTCACCGATTATCCGAAGGTGAAAATCATTCCAAAAGTGAAAGTGAACATTACACAAACAGGTATTATTAGTTAAGAAAAGGAAGAAGCCTTCTTTCTTTTCTTTTTTTATTTTTTTTAGATTGTCATTTCGATGCTTTCGTGATAATCTATGTGTGTAAACGGTTACACATTCATGAAGGGAGGCTCTCCATTGGCTACAATTAAAGATGTCGCAAAAGCTGCACAAGTGTCTGTTGCCACTGTTTCACGCGTGCTCAATGATACTGGATATGTTCATTCAGATACGAAAACCCGCGTGACGCAAGCGATGCAGGAGTTGAACTACTTTCCCAATGAAGTGGCTAGATCCCTTTTCAAAAGAGAATCACGCTTAATCGGCTTAATCTTGCCTGATATCACAAACCCCTTCTTTCCTCAGCTTGCTAGAGGCGTTGAGGATGAGATTCATGCGCACGGTTTTCGGTTATTATTCGGAAACAGTGATGAAGATCGAGAGAAAGAAATGGCATACTTGCAAACCTTTAAACAAAATCAAGTGGTCGGTGTCATCGCGGTCACAAATGAACCTGAGTCAGATATATACAATGATGATGATCTGCCTGTTGTGTTTTTAGATCGAACAGTTCCACATGCACCTTCTGTTTTTGCAGATGCTGCAGCTGGCGGGAAAATGGCGGCAATGGAATTAATCAGACGCGGCAGCCGGCAGATCACACTGTTAAAAGGACCTGCCCATCTGCAAACAGCGCGGCAGCGATTCAAAGGCGCACTCGATGTTCTCACGGAAACAGGTGTCGACTTTCATGTGATGTCTAATGCCTCCTTTTCCTTTCAAGAAGCCCGAAAAAGTGCCAAGGCCCTTTTCCAGCTGTACCCAGAAACAGATGGGATCATTGCCAGCAATGATATCGTCGCAACAGCGGTCATCCATGAAGCGCTTCGAATCGGAAAAGCGATTCCAGGAGACGTTCAAATCATTGGATTTGATGATATTCCGCAAAGTGAGCTGCTCTTCCCTTCCTTATCGACCATAAGGCAGCCCGCCTATGAGATGGGAAAAGAAGCGGCACAGCTGTTAATCAAAGCGATTCAGAAACAACCGATAGATCAACCAGTTATTCAAATGCCCGTCTCTTTTATTGAACGAGAGACCACAAGAAAGGTGGATTCACAATGAGTCATATTGTTGTAGTAGGAAGCTGTTCAATGGATTTAGTCGTCACTTCAGATAAACGGCCAAATGCCGGTGAAACGGTTTTAGGCGAATCGTTTAAAACGGTCCCAGGCGGGAAAGGTGCCAATCAGGCAGTCGCAAGCGCCAGACTCGGTGCAGATGTATATATGGTCGGCCGAGTTGGTGATGACGCTTATGGCCATGATATTCTCAGCAATTTACAAGCACAAGGTGTCCGTACCTCATATATGAAACCGGTTACCGAAATGGAGAGCGGCACAGCTCATATCATTTTAGCAGAAGGTGATAACAGCATTGTAGTGGTCAAAGGGGCAAATGACGAGGTTACTCCTGACTATGTAAGTACTGCTCTTTCTACAATTGATGATATTGGGATGGTTCTCATCCAGCAGGAAATACCTGAAGAAACGGTCGAAGCGGTCTGCGCCATTTGCAGTGAAAAAGAAATCCCTGTCATTTTAAACCCTGCACCAGCCCGTAAAGTATCGAAGCAGGTTTTAGATCAGGCTGCTTACATTACACCGAATGAACATGAAGCTGTTCTGATGTTTGATGGTCTGCCAATTGAAGATGTCTTGCGTCAATACCCCAACAAATTACTAGTCACAGAAGGTAAAAATGGGGTTCGATACTTTGATGGAACGAAAGACGTGTTGGTTCCAGGCGTTCCTGTCGAAGCAGTCGATACAACAGGAGCTGGCGATACCTTTAACGGAGCGTTGGCTGTCGCTCTAACAGAAGGCAAATCCCTCTATGACGCACTTGCCTTTGCCAACCTTGCAGCATCAATGTCCGTCACAAAGTTTGGCGCACAAGGCGGCATGCCAACAAGAGAAGAATTGGAGAAAAAGAAATGAAAAAAAACGGCATCCTAAACAGCCATATCGCCAAGGTGCTTGCTGACCTTGGCCACACAGATACAATCGTTATCGCAGACTGTGGTCTCCCTATCCCAGAAGGTCCAGTCAAAATCGACCTGGCGTTATCAATCGGCACACCATCCTTTCAGGAGGTCACCTCCCTCCTTCTTCAGGAAATGGCCGTTGAAAACATCACTGTAGCTAGTGAAATCAAAGAAGCCAATGAACGAGATCATTTATTTCTTAAGAAAGCGCTCTCAAAACCGTTACATGAAGTAGACCACGAGACGTTCAAAGACATGACCAAACAGGCAAAAGCAGTCATTCGAACGGGTGAAGCCACCCCATACGCAAACTGCATTCTTCATGCCGGTGTCATCTTTTAAAAGGAGGAGCCAGATATGAACATAGAGATGCATAACATCCATAAGGCTTTTGGAAAAAACACCGTTCTCTCCGGGGTCTCCTTTGACCTCGTCACAGGTGAAGTCCACGCACTCATGGGTGAAAATGGTGCGGGAAAATCAACTTTAATGAATCTGCTTACAGGTCTTTATTCTTTAGATAAAGGAACGATACAAATCGACGGAAAAGAAACCGCTTTCAAAAATCCGAAGGAAGCGGAGCAGCACGGCATCGCCTTCATTCATCAGGAGCTCAACATATGGCCGGATATGACCGTCTTGGAGAATCTATTCATCGGGAAAGAAATCTATACGAAACTCGGACTGCTAGATACTAAGAAAATGAAGACCCTCGCCCAAACGCAGCTGGACCGTTTGTCTGTGAATCTCTCACTTGAACAAGAGGCAGGCAGCTGTTCTGTTGGACAAAAACAGATGATTGAGATTGCAAAAGCATTAATGACCGATGCAAAGGTCATCATCATGGATGAGCCGACAGCAGCTCTTACGGAACGGGAAATCGAGAAGCTCTTCCAGGTCATTGAATCTCTCAAAAAAGAAGGCGTTTCCATAGTCTATATTTCTCACCGTATGGAGGAAATCTTTGCCATCTGTGACCGGATTACGATCATGCGTGATGGGAAAACGGTCGATACGAAAGCCATACCTGAAACGAATTTCCATGAAGTCGTCAAAAAAATGGTCGGCCGTGAATTGACAGATCGATATCCTGAGCGAACGCCTTCTACAGGAGACATTGTCCTTGAGGTGAAACAAGCAACGAGAAAAGGACAATTTCAAGATATCAGCTTCTCAGTTAAAGCTGGAGAAATCGTCGGTGTTGCAGGCTTAATGGGTGCTGGCCGGACTGAAATGATACGGTCGCTGTTTGGCCTTGACCCTCTTGATCAAGGAGAAATATGGGTTCATGGAAAAAAGGCTGTTATTAAAAAACCAAGTGATGCCGTCAAGCTCGGCATCGGCTTTATCACAGAGGATCGCAAGGATGAAGGATTGATGCTTGATGCATCCATCCGTGAAAACATCGGTCTGCCAAACTTAAAAAGCTTCTCTCCAAAGGGATTGATTGATAAGAAAACAGAACAGGATTTTGTCGACCTTCTCATCAAACGACTGACGATTAAAACGGCTTCCTCTGACATCTCTGCCCGAAGCTTGTCTGGGGGAAATCAGCAAAAAGTCGTCATTGCCAAATGGATCGGCATACAGCCGAAGGTCTTGATTTTAGATGAACCGACACGAGGAGTCGACGTCGGAGCGAAACGAGAAATCTATCAGTTAATGAATGAGCTGACCGATCGAGGCGTTGCCATTTTAATGGTCTCCTCTGAGCTCCCAGAGATACTCGGGATGAGCGACCGGGTGCTCGTCATTCATGAAGGAACCATCAGCGGAGAATTAGACAAAGCAGAAGCAACGCAGGAACGAATTATGACACTAGCTACAGGAGGGAAGTAACATGAAACCACTTACTTCAAATGGACGATTTGATCACATCATGCAAAAGCTTGGGCCATTCTTAGGACTCATCATCCTTGTCGCCATTGTTTCTATTTTAAACCCAGCCTTTTTAGAGCCATTAAACATCTTAAACTTACTGAGACAAATCTCCATTAATGCCCTCATTGCCTTTGGCATGACGTTTGTTATTTTAACTGGAGGTATTGATTTATCAGTCGGTGCTATTCTTGCACTGTCCAGTGCCCTGACTGCCGGCTTTATCGTTTCTGGCATGGATCCGATTTTAGCCATTATCGTCGGCTGTATCATCGGTGCCGTTCTTGGGATGATCAACGGTCTTTTAATCACAAAAGGCAAGATGGCTCCATTTATCGCAACGCTTGCCACAATGACAATTTTCAGAGGTTTGACACTCGTTTATACAGACGGAAACCCGATTACTGGGCTTGGCTCTAACTATGCCTTTCAGTTATTCGGCCGCGGATATTTCTTAGGCATTCCTGTTCCAGCGATTACGATGCTTCTCACCTTTATCGTACTTTGGGTGCTGCTTCATAAAACACCTTTCGGCAGAAGAACATATGCCATCGGCGGGAATGAAAAAGCGGCTCTCATCTCAGGAATCAAAGTACCACGCGTGAAAATTATGATCTATTCATTAGCAGGCTTCATGTCTGCCTTAGCAGGTGCGATCTTAACATCTCGCCTAAATTCAGCGCAGCCAACAGCTGGTACGTCCTATGAGCTTGATGCCATTGCTGCCGTCGTACTTGGCGGGACAAGCCTGTCCGGCGGAAGAGGACGAATTGTCGGCACACTCATCGGGGTGCTCATTATCGGTGTCCTGAACAATGGTATGAACTTACTTGGCGTTTCATCATTCTATCAATCTGTTGTGAAAGGGATTGTCATCTTGATTGCAGTCCTATTAGACAGAAAGAAATCTGCTTAAGGAGGCAGCCGCTATGAAAAAACATCTTATTCTCATCCTGACTCTTTCATTGTTCATGCTTTCTGCCTGCTCACTTGAACCGCCGGAGTGGGCCAAGTCATCAAAGGATGGCAAGAAAAAGGACATCAAAATTGGGCTGTCGATCTCGACGTTAAATAACCCATTCTTCGTTTCTCTGAAAAACGGTGTGACAAAAGAAGCGAAAAAGCTAGGCATTGAAGTCGTGATTGCAGATGCACAAAATGATTCAGCTAAACAAACAAGTGATGTTGAAGACCTTATTCAGCAAGGCGTCGACGCATTGCTCATCAACCCAGCGGATTCATCTGCCATATCAACCGCTGTCGAATCAGCAAACGCTTCAGATATACCTGTCATCACATTAGACCGCTCAGCCGAAAGTGGAAAAGTAGAAGCACTTGTCGCCTCAGATAACGTCAAAGGCGGTGAAATGGCAGCTAAATTTATCATCGACAAGGTTGGCAAAGGAGCAAAAGTCGCTGAATTAGAAGGCGTACCAGGCGCTTCCGCTACACGTGAGCGTGGAAAAGGATTCCATCAAATAGCGGATAAAGATCTAAAAGTGACAGCAAAACAAGCTGCCGACTTCGACCGGACAAAAGGACTGAATGTCATGGAAAACCTCCTTCAAGGAAACCCTGACATCAAAGCCGTTTTTGCCCACAATGATGAAATGGCACTTGGCGCACTAGAAGCGATTCAAAGCTCTGGGAAAGACATTCTTGTCGTTGGCTTTGATGGAAACGAAGATGCACTCAGCTCAATCAAAGCAGGAAAGCTCTCTGCAACAGTCGCGCAGCAGCCTGAGCTGATCGGTCAACTGGCAGTCGGTGCTGCAAACGACGTATTAAAAGGGAAAAAGGTACAAAAGAACATCGCAGCTCCACTCAAACTAGAACAGAAGAAATAAACAGAAAACCCCCGATTTCCCTCGGGGGTTTTCCTATTACTGTGGTCTTTTCAGCACAAATGACGTGCCTAAATGGGCATAATCATTACCTGCTAGGCGAGCAACTGGTTTCAGTTCATTAGTAGAAACATAGCCTTTTTCTGCATCATAAACACCCTCATCTAAATGTGCACATACAACCCGGCCAATGATATGATCAACTGTGATCTCCCCTTCATCATTTTGAAAGGTCAGATGTTTTTCCAGCTGACATTCAAAACGAATGCGCGCTTCCTTGATTCCCGGCACTGAAATGACATTACTCTCTACTTGATGAAGTCCGGTGCGATCCAGCTCACTCTCTTCCCGAGGCAATGTAGCAGCTGTTTCATTAATATCTTCTATCATGTCTTCATCACTCACATGGACGACAAACTCTTCCCTGTCAATGATATGCTGCGCAGTATCTTTCATCTGACCATCACGTCGTCCGATAGAAACCGCAATGAGCGGCGGGTGTCCGCTGATGACATTAAAGAAACTAAATGGTGCGGCATTGACAACATCTTCTTTAGACAGACTTGTAATAAACGCTATCGGTCTTGGAACGATAGAACCAGATAATAATTTATATGCCTCTTTTCGTGACAGCTGATCCATTTGCAATGTAATCAATTCAAGTACGCCTCCTTTTCATGTAACGACATCATACCATAACCCTTTCTCTATACCTCTTATTCCAGCTCGGTGCGATGCAGGATATGGTGGACCAGATGAAATAAAGCAGGATTATGATTTTCACGTCTATAGGAAATCGTCCATTCCGCCAGAAGCTGTTCATCCTCAATGGCCCGATATACAACATCCAGATTAAATAAACGCCGGGCTGATTTTGGAATCACTGCAATACCGATCCCTGCTGTGACGAGGCCAATGATCATTTGATATTCCGCCGCTTCCTGCACGATATTTGGAGAAAACCCGTACTTTTCACATAGCAGGACAAAGTGCTGATAAAGAGACGGCCATGATTCCTGTGATAAAGAAATAATCGGTTCATGACGGATATCTTCAATCGCGACCGTCTCTTTATTAGCCAATCGATGATTTTTTGGAATCGCAAAAATACATTCACTTTGCTTCATCAAACGACTGACTAGTTCTTCATGCGGCGGTGTAGGATGTAAAAAACCGATATCAATCTCACCATTTAAAAGTGCCTCTAGCTGCTGCGGAACAGAAAGCTGCTGCAGCTCAATACTGACAGAGGGATACAGCTCCCTGAATTCACGTACAACGGGCGGCAGAATATCATACGTCGCCGTTCCAACAAAACCTATGATGATTTTCCCCAGCTCTCCTCTTGCTGTATGACGGGCATGATCAACGGCTTTATCAAGCTGCTGCAGCACTCCCCGAACCTCATGTAAAAAGACCTTTCCAGCTGCTGTTAGCTCCACCACCCTCTTCGACCGGTGAAATAAAGGAAAACCCAATTCTTCCTCAAACTGCTTAATTTGCTGACTAAGTGGAGGCTGTGTCATATTCAACCGCGCGGCTGCTCTGCCAAAATGCAGCTCCTCCGCTACTGTGACAAAATACTGCAAATGTCTCAGTTCCATCCTTTCACTCCTCACACACTTATTCGTGAAACATATCAAAACCACGTTAAACATATATTGGAAAATTTATTTTATGAAATGTATAGTAAATCATATCATGAAAATATATTTTCATAAAAAATTTTACTTGCCGAAAGGAGTGCGGGGTAAATGAAATCTCAAGCACAACCCCTAACAAGACGAGGAGCAGAGTTGATTGTTGATACGCTGATTGCTCAAGGTGTGACCCATGTTTTTGCGATTCCAGGTGCAAAAATTGACGCTGTATTTGATGTATTAAAAGACAGAGGTCCAGAGCTTGTCCTATGCAGACACGAACAAAATGCAGCCTTTATGGCAGCTGCTGTCGGACGTTTAACCGGCAAACCAGGTGTTTGTCTCGTCACATCAGGTCCTGGTGCATCTAATTTAGCAACAGGTCTATTAACAGCCAATACAGAAGGTGATCCTGTTGTCGCAATCGCCGGAAACGTCAATCGTGCAGATCGTCTGAAACGAACACATCAATCACTCGACAATGCGGCATTATTCAAACCAGTCACAAAATATAGCGTTGAAGTACAAGACGTTCATAATATACCAGAAGCATTAACGAATGCTTTTCGCGCGGCACAAAAAGGGCAGGCTGGAGCAGCATTTATCAGCTTTCCACAAGATGTCGTGACAGAACACACCACACAAACACCAGTGTCTGCTCACCCTTCTCCAGAATTAGGTCCTGCACCAGATGCTCTCATCAGTTCGGCTATCGCCAAAATTCAAAATGCACACTTACCTATTGCGATTGTGGGAATGAAAGCTAGTCGTCCAGCTGCTGCAAATGCCACAAGAGCATTATTAAAAACACTTGGTATCCCATTTGTTGAAACGTATCAAGGAGCCGGCGTTCTCTCAAGAGAGCTCGAGTCTCAATATGTAGGCAGAATCGGCTTATTCCGTAATCAGCCGGGTGATCTTCTCATTGAACATGCAGATGTCCTTTTGACCATTGGCTTTGATCCAATTGAATATGATCCGAAGCATTGGAATCTTCAGCCGCAGCAGCGTCAGATCATCCATGTTGATGACATGCAGGCAGATATTGACCATTTTTATGAGCCAGCGCTTGAGCTTGTAGGCAATATTTCTGAAACCGTCAAACATCTAACGCATGACAGTGTCCCCCTTTCTCTAAGCAAAGAGAACATAGAATTCGTCACTGAATTACAGGAACTATTAAGCGACATCGAAAAGACACCAGAAAGAGAAAGTCATCGATCTCACCCTCTGGATGTCATTCATACATTGAGACGTCTGATTCCTGATGACACGAAGGTCACGTGTGATATCGGATCTCACGCGATTTGGATGTCCCGTCACTTCCGCGTCTATGAACCGAACTCATTCCTGGTGAGTAACGGCATGCAAACATTAGGCGTCGCATTACCATGGGCAATTGCGGCCTCTATCATGAATCCAGATGAAAAGATTATCTCGGTCTCAGGTGATGGCGGTTTTCTCTTCTCCGCAATGGAGCTAGAAACAGCAGTCCGAAAGAAAACAAACCTCGTTCACCTTGTTTGGAACGACAGCACATACGACATGGTCGCGTTCCAGCAGGAAATGAAATATGAGCGTACATCCTGCGTTGAATTCGGGCAGATCGATTTAGTGAAATATGCGGAAAGCTTTGGAGCAACTGGACTAAGGGTCAACTCACCTGAGGAGCTTTCAACCGTCCTTCAAAAGGGTATAAACATAGAAGGACCCGTGATTATTGATATTCCGATTGACTATCAAGACAACCCTGACCTCGCCAGTCAAAAATGGCCAGAAGTCTTTCGCAAAAAACATGCAATGAACGTTAGATAAGACTTCGATACATTACATTAAAGGAGTGAGCGGTTATGGGTATGATGCACCCAATGAATCAACAGAATGACACAAGACAGCATGACAAACAGCAAGAGGTCTATCAAGTATCGACAATGACCTCCCTGCTGGAAGCCGTATATGATGGAGATTTCTCCCTCGCACATATTCCTGAACACGGTGATTTTGGCATCGGTACATTCAATCAATTAGATGGAGAACTGATCGGCTTTGACGGCGCATTCTACCGGCTGCGCTCGGACGGAACAGCGACACCGGTCACCAATCAAGATTATTCACCATTCTGCTCTCTAGCATTCTTTGAAACAGATATCGTTCATCGAATTGATGCACCTATGACGTCCAAAGAACTTGAAGAAGAAATCGATCGCATTTTACCAAGTAAAAATATCTTTTATGCGGTCCGCATTGATGGATCATTCAAAAAGGTTCAAACACGTACGGTTGAAAAACAGGAAAAACCTTACGTTCCAATGGTAGAAGCAGTCAAGTCTCAGCCTATTTTCGACTTCGAGGATATTCAAGGTACGATCGCAGGCTTCCGTACACCGCAGTATGCACATGGCATTGCGGTGAGTGGATATCATCTTCATTTTATTGATGAAGATCGAAGTGTTGGCGGACACGTATTTGATTACACCGTTGATCAAGTCACCATCCGCATTTCTCAAAAACGCCATATGAATTTACACCTGCCAAATACGCAGGAATTCTTCCAAGCAGACATTGATCGTGCTGATCTTGCACAGCAAATTGCCAGTGCAGAAAGCAGCCCGGATCAATAAATGAAGACACCCCGATGATTCCGGGGTGTTTTTTTATGCATAAAGATAATTTCTTGCATACAATGTTTTCGTTTCGATAGCAAATGATAAATTATCCATTCTATTCGTAATAAAATATGATAGAATATCAACAGAAGAAAGGTGGTTATACGGTGTCAAAAGACTATAGCATTCCAAACCTAACATTAGACGAAAGAGATAAACAAATTTTATCCCTATTACACGAGGACGGGCGCATGTCTTATACAGATCTCGGCAAACAGGTCGGTCTGTCACGTGTTGCCGTACAAGCCCGCATTCAGCAGCTCGTTGAAGCAGGGGTCATTGAACGATTCACCGCTGTAATTAACCCCGCGAAGGTCGGCATTCATGTCTCTGTCTTCTTTAATGTAGAGGTAGAGCCGAAATTTTTAGAAGCGGTAGCCCTTCAGCTTGAAAAGGAAACGGCTGTCACAAGCCTTTACCACATGACAGGACCAAGCAAGCTGCATATGCATGGCATTTTTCAACATGAACAGGAAATGGAGACTTTCCTGACAAAAAAGCTATACCCGCTAGAAGGCGTTGTCAGTGTGGACTGCCAAATGCTCATTAAACGATACAAAAGCCGCATGGGCATGAAATTGTAGACAGGAGTTGAACCACTTGCAATCATATATCGAACTCATTATCGCTATGGTGCGAACCGGTATTCTCGGTTTTGGCGGAGGCCCTTCCGTCATACCGCTTATTCGCCATGAAGCGGTGGTGAAATACCAATGGATCAACGATGACGAATTCGGAGAAACACTCGCCATCGCCAATGCATTACCAGGCCCAATCGCAACGAAAATGTCAGCATACCTCGGCTATCGATTAAAGGGCGTATCTGGCGCAATTGTCGCCACAGCTGCTCATATTTTACCAACATGTCTCGCCATGGTAGCCCTTGTTACACTTGTCAGCGTTTTAAGCTCCTCACAAATCATTCAAAATATGATTGGCGCTGTGACCCCTGTCATTGCTGTTCTGTTAGGTATCATGGCATATGAGTTTGGACAAAAAGCGCTGAAAGGCTTCGGCATGATCTTCGGGATCGTTCTATTTCTTCTTGCCTTTATTGGGCTGCAAGTGCTGTCCATTCATCCAGGAATTATTGTCATGATCTTTTTACTTTATGGCGCCTTTCATTTTAAACTGAAAAATCGCTGGAATCGGCCAAATAAAGAGAAAGGAGTGTCTTCATGATGCTGATTCTCTTTTTATTCTGGGCATTCTTTTTATCCAATCTATTAGGATATGGCGGTGGCCCTGCATCCATCCCGCTCAATTATGAAGAAATCGTCAATCATTTTCATTGGATGACGAACGAAGGATTCTCCAATATGCTGGCTTTAGCCAATGCACTGCCGGGGCCAATCGCTACGAAGATTGCAGCATATGTCGGCTATGACGTCATGGGCTGGCCAGGCTTTATCGTGGCACTGCTTGCAACTGTCCTGCCGTCCGCTGTTGGGCTGATTTTATTGCTCAAGCTCATTAACCGCTTTCGTCAATCTCCCGTCGTAAAAGGCATGACCTTATCCGTTCAGCCTGTCATTGCGATGATGATGCTTTTATTAACATGGGAAATCGGCGGAGATGCAGTGAAAGCCATCGGCTGGACACAATCGCTCGCCATTGCTGCGATCTCCTTTTTCTTGATGACCAAATTCAAGCTGCACCCTGCTTTTCTGATTGTGGCTGCATTTTTATATGGCGGATTCATTCTGCCGCATTCATAAAAACCGATAACATTCACTGTTATCGGTTTTCTTTTACATATAAATTGGAGAAACTGATCTGCGCCCAATCGAATGATACTCGACCCCCGCTTGTTCTGCCGCTTCAAGTGTATGACAGTTTCTTCCATCGAAAATAAGCGGCCGCTTCATCCATTTCTTATAGGAAGCGAGTGGAAACGACTGAATATCCGCCCACTCTGTTAATAGACAGACCGCATCGGCATCCTTGATCGCTTCCTCAATCGTTTGAGCAAATAAGACTTGATCCGGCAGCTCGCGAGCTGCATGCCGGGCAGCAACAGGATCATATGCCACAAGCTCCGCACCTAATTGATGGAGCTCATGAGCGATCGGAATAGATGGCGCCTCCCTCATATCATCTGTATTCGGTTTAAAGGACAGACCAAGAAGCGCAATTCGCTTCCCTTCAAGAGCTGCCCCCAGCCGCTCCTGAATATTGCGGATAAAACCTGCTCGCTGCTCATTATTTACTTTGATGACAGCCTTTAACAGCTCAAAATCATGGGACACATGCCCTGCAATTTGGACAAGGGCATTTGTATCCTTTGGAAAACAAGAACCTCCATAGCCAATGCCCGCTCTGAGAAAGGAAGAACCGATCCGCTGATCAAGCCCCATTCCCTGCGCCACCCATTCAACATCAGCCCCTGTTTTTTCACAAATGGAGGCAATCTCATTCATAAAGCTGATTTTTGTCGCAAGAAATGCATTTGATGCGTACTTGATCATTTCAGCACTTTTACGGTCTGTTTTCACCAACGGAAGGTGGAAATCAGCATACATGTCCTCTAACTTGTCTAATACGGCTTTTGTTTCAGCTCCAATCACTAGCCGATCCGCCCTCAATGTATCTGAAATGGCAGAGCCTTCCCGTAAAAATTCTGGGTTAGATGCAATCGCTAATGGTTCCTTCCGTCCTAATTCTTGATGGATCAATTGATCGATTTGATCACCCGTTCCGACAGGCACCGTACTTTTCACCACAAGAATCGCCCCTGACTTTGCTTTTAAGCCCATCTCTTTTGCAGCCTGAAACACATACTGTAAGTCAGCTTGGCCATCTGCCTGCTGCGGGGTGCCGACTGCAATCATTAACACATCAGCCCGCGGGTAGACTTCCGCTCCATTTATGTGAAAATGAATTCGTCCCTGCTCAAGGTTGCGTTTCAATAACTCTTTTAACCCGGGCTCATACATTGGGGGGGTTCCCTGTTTCAGCTGCATGACCTTTCGGCGGTCAATATCAATACACGCCACATCATGACCTGCCTCCGCTAAACACACACCTGTCACAAGCCCCACATACCCACAGCCTGCAATTGCAATATTCATGACACCATCAGCTCCCCATACTCCTTATGCTTGTAATGACATCGTATGCCGGGAGCTTTCATTCCATTCTTAAAAGCATACAAAAACCCCCTGCCATCACTAGCAGGGGGTTACTTTTATGAAACAAGACCATTTCGAATATGAGCAATCAGATTTTCAAGCATTTCTTTTGTTGTGACATCATTTGAATTTTCACCAATATCATGAGCGTACATCAAAATCTTTAAAAATTCTTCTTGATTTAAACCCTTATTATCCATGTCTGTATCCTTTCGATTCCACTAATTTCATTATTATATGCTGTAAGGTTGGTTTATGCAATACTCTATTACATCATTCGACAGCTTTTGAAATTTATGACCATTTTCATGAAAAACTTTTTTATAAATCCCCATTGAGCTATAATAAAAGAATTGGAATCTTTTACTTGGTTAGGAGCGGATCAAATGCTTCAGCACAACATCAACGAAGAAGAAATCAAACAAACAGCCGAACAGATCAAAGAACTTCTTCCTGCAACAGATGAAAACAAACAACTCATCAAAAAAGCATTGATTACTTATAGACAGGACAGCGTATATCGGCTCAAGCAAGAGTCTGATACCGAATGGTCAGCTTATGTACATGACGTCGTGGCAGCAAAGGTCCACCTTCATGTGCTGTTTCCAGTGAGAAGCAGCTGTTCATGTCCAGCAGATGGACTTTGCAAACACATTCTCGCTGTCTTCTTTTCGCTATACGCTCAAGTAGAGAGTGTGACCGGATTTACAGAAAATTGGTCAGAGAAGGATGAATTACAGCGCAGCAAAGAACTGATTCGCCAGCACTTCCAAGTGAAGCGCCCAGACGAACAATCACTCCAAAGCTGGCTGACTTTTTTCCAAGAGGAATTTAACCTCTGGCTGAAACGGACACCGAAGCACCAGCAAACACCGCAGCATTTATATTACGGCTATTTATCGATCCTAAAAAAACACGCACCTGCTTCACCTGAATTCAAGAGCTTGTATGCGATTCATACGTCGATCGATGTATGGCTGAGGCTTCATGAACTCGTCGACCTCGGCCGGCTTGATGCCGAAAAAGACTTTTATTCCATGAATCCCTATGTAGAACAGCTCATGAACACCATTTTCGATTCAGTGGATCATTTGAAGACATACGCCCTTTCCTTTTCCCTCGATCCGTTTCTTGAAAACACACCAACTGCCGTTCGCACACTTCTTCAAATCAATGGACCTTTCCAGCATGAACGAGTAGCGGTCTTTATGGAGATTTGGGGCACCATATTAAATAGAGGGAAATGGGTCAAAAAAGAAACAGAATTACTAAAGAACGCCCAGAAGAAAGAACAAACGGTTGAACGTATCATCGGGCTGATGCACATGGATTATTTACTGAAAGAAGACGACAGCCTCTTTCAGCAATTACAGCTGCTCAATGCGGATATGCTGCCAAATGTGCTCAATTGGCTGAAGGATCTCACAAACCGAAAGGACTGGAAGCGGCTCAAGCTCTGGTATCATGAAATCACCTATATATTAGAGGAATATTGCCAGCTCGACCTTTCCTACAGAGAACTGCGGGGAGCTGTCAGTGATTTCTTCTTTTATTTAGATGCATACTTTAAGCAGACGAAGGATCATCATTTATATGAACGTTATCTCCAAATCTGTATGCCCTATGCGTTTACAGAATACAGTCAGCTCTTGTATGCACAGCAGCGTTATGCGGAATGGATTGAGATTCACAGCCTTGTTGGTTTCTCCATTAGTGAACTGGAGAAGGATTTGATCAAACAGATTGCAAAAGAGGAGCCAGAAGCCCTCATTCCATCGTACCACCGTGAAATCTCACTGCTTCTCGATCAAAAGAATCGAAGTGCTTATCGAGAGTCTGTGAAGATGCTGAAAAAACTGCGCACGCTTTATCATAAAACGAAAAAAACCGCGATCTGGGAAAGGTATGTAAAGCAGCTGCAAGATTCAACAAAACGGCTGCGTGCGTTCCAAGAGGAAATGAAGAAAGGAAAATTGATTGATGACACGCCATAAACAAATTGTCATTCATGCAGAACAAACTGAAGATTTCTCTTTCACCATTTCAGCGCAAGCAGAGGACGGACACCCTGTTCCGCTTAATGAAATGAAGAGGCAGCTTTTCCAATGGCACGAATCTTCTTTCTACGGAACATTTTTAGAAGATGTCAGCTTTATTGGCACTCCTGCCTTTCTGTTAAGCCCTTGGATGACCGTTGAATTGCTAGGAAAAAATTCATTTAATACGTTTAGTCATGTGACATTAACGGATGAAACGGAACCACTGATGAAGACAGCCTCCACCATTTACGAATTCATCGAGGACGAAGATTACGTTCCCGATTACGAGGCGTGGACAAAAGGCGAACTTCGATTTAAAGACAAAGAAGGCCTATTAGATGGCTATACGGCTGATTGGTTCTCCTTTGCTGTACAGGATTACATTCAGTATGATGATGCCTTGCAGCACAAATGGAACCGTATGACTGCACAATCGCCTGCGCTCTCATCCTTCCAAGGACATTTTTTAGATGAGCAGGATTTCCTGGAGACGATTGGCTGGATTGATGACGAGACGCCGTTCACTGTCGGCTTGCGCTTAAACGAGCCTGATTTTGACGGTGATGATTGGAAAATCGAATTGTTTTTACGTGATAAGAAAAACAGCGACCTTCACTTTTTTGAAGGCATTCGTTCATTGAAAAGGTCTTGGCATCCGTATCAAGATAAAATTTCAAGAGAGCTGGAACGATTCAGTCAAATCGTCCCTTGGCTTTCTTTCACATCTGGCACCACACTTATGTCAGAAGAAGAAGCATGGCTCTTCCTATCTGAAGCAAGTGAAACACTTGTCAATATGGGCATTGAGATTCTGCTCCCATCATGGTGGCAAATTGTTAAAGACAGCACGATGATGTTAAAAGCAAGGATTTCTTCTACACCGCGAGGCGAATCGCATGTCGGAATGGACGCATTAATGGACTTTAATTGGCGCTTTGCTACAAACGGCATTGAACTGACAGAAGATGAGTTCAACGAGCTTGTCCAAAGCAAACGGCGCCTTGTCAACATTCGAGGACAATGGATCAAAATAGACCCGACCTTCATTCAGCAAATGAAAAAGTGGATGGAGCGTGCCGAAAATGAAGGGCTTCACATGTCTGATATTTTGTCACGCGAACTGGCAGATCAAGAAGCTTCCTCTGAATCGATTCCAGAACTACTAGACAGTTCAGCATTTGCCCATATTCAATTTGAACTTTCATCGCAATTAAGAGGGCTTGTCCACTCATTAAATGATTCGCACGAGCTGCCTTCTTACGAAATGAGTGAGTCCTTCAAAGGCACACTGCGTCCGTATCAGCAGCATGGCGTGAATTGGCTTTTATTTTTAAGATCTCATGGATTTGGGGCTTGTTTAGCAGATGATATGGGACTTGGAAAAACGATTCAAATGATCGCGTATTTCACGTATTTGAAGGAGCAGGAGCAAAATGCCGCTCCATCTCTCATCATTGCGCCGACCTCTGTTTTAGGAAACTGGCAGCGAGAGCTCGAAACATTCGCACCACATTTGAAGGTTGCCCTGCATTATGGCCCATCGCGTCCACAGGGAGAGGACTTCACAAAAGCATACGAGTCAACAGATATTGTTCTAACGTCTTATGGACTCTCACATTCTGATCGTGATGAATTAACGGCAGCAAAGTGGAATACCATTTGCTTAGACGAAGCCCAAAACATCAAGAACGCCCATACGAAACAATCGAGAGCGATTAGACAGCTCAAAGGACAACATCACATTGCCCTCAGCGGGACACCAATGGAAAACCGTTTGACAGAGCTTTGGTCCATATTCGACTTCGTCAACAAAGGATATCTCGGCAGCCTGACCAGCTTCCATAAAAAGTTCGTCCTTCCGATTGAAAAAGACCGTGAAGAAAAAAGAATTGAACAGCTCCAGCAGCTGATCAAACCATTTTTATTAAGACGAACAAAACAAGATGAAGAGGTTGCCCTAAACCTGCCTGAAAAACTCGAAGAAAAAGAATTCATTCCGCTCTCAGCTGAGCAGGCGTCTTTATATGAACAGCTCGTGAAGGATACATTTGAACACATGGCATCATTAACAGGGATGCAGCGAAAAGCCATTATTTTAAGTATGCTTGGCAGACTCAAACAGATTTGCGATCACCCTGCGCTCTATTTAAAAGAGAGCGGAACAGATGTGAAACTGCTGAAACGCTCGTTAAAAATGGATAAACTCGCAGAGCTGTTAAAAGCGATACATGAGCAAGGAGAAAGCTGCCTCATATTTACGCAGTATATTGAAATGGGCAACATGATCAAGCAACTGGCAGAAAAGATGTTTGGAGAACCGGTCCAATTTTTAAATGGCAGCCTCTCAAAACAGGAGCGGGACAAAATGGTGGACCGCTTCCAGAAGAAAGAATTCAACATCTTAATTCTCTCTTTAAAAGCAGGAGGAACAGGACTCAACCTAACCGCCGCAAATCATGTCATTCACTACGATAGATGGTGGAATCCTGCTGTGGAGAATCAAGCGACAGACCGAGCTTATCGGATTGGACAAAAACGATTTGTTCACGTCCATAAGATGATCACAACGGGCACAATCGAGGAAAAAATCGATCAAATGCTCGAAACAAAACAAACATTAAATGATCAAATTATCCAAAGTGAAAGCTGGATTACAGAGCTATCGACAAACGAACTAGAAGATTTATTTACCTTAAGTGCCGCCGCTCAATCATCTTAATCACAGCAAAAAGAGGACTTTTCTCAAACTTAATGAAAAGTCCTCTTTTTTCATTTCATATAAACGTATGCTAAATGTTTAATTTTTTCAATGCAGATTTCACATTCATATACGTATTTAATTCACGGAAGTCCTCTCTCATTTCTCCCATTTTCATTGCAAGATTCGGTTTAATTCCTGTCACAATGAGTTCAGTACCTGTCATTAAAATCAAATCGTTCAGCTTAAAGATCGCATCTGCCACAAATGAATCCACTTCTAATAATCCGGACAGATCGACAATAAAATAATCATCCTTGGATTGAGAGATATAGGTGGAGACCGTTGAAATGATCTTATCAAATCTAGGCGCTGTTAACGTACCAATGATCGGTAACACAGAGATACCATCTTTCACCGGAACGATTGGGACAGAAATATTCAGCACTTCATCAATTGATTGCTCAAGAAGCTCCTGCTGTTCCTTCTCTTTCGTGACATCCTTTTGCAGACCAACGAAATAAAGACGTTTTCCTTCCTTTTCGTCAATCCAAAGAGGAGCGACACTTAACTCGTTCCAAAACATTTGTCCAGATTTTTTATAATTTTTCAGCTGAACCGTGACAGCCTCTTTGTTCTCAATGGCTGTTCTAATTTGCTTGAGAGCGATTTGTTCAGTTTCATCTCCCTGAAGGAAACGACAATTCCTCCCCAATACTTCGGTTTCTTGATAGCCTGTCATATCTAAAAAGCCCTTGTTCACATATATTAAAGGATTATCAGGTAAAGACGGGTCCGTCACCGTCAGGCCAACCTGAGTATAGTCCAAGGCTTCCTTGATTAAATGCAGATTTTCGGACTTATAAGATTCCAGCGCCATTCGTTTACTCTCCTTATTTTCCTTACAAGCGGGTTATATTCATAATTAAATTATATGATGTTCCACATCATGTGTAAATAGAAGTGGTTCTGAATTCCTCTTTTGTAGAATGCGCTTCATCCTATGTGATTTATACCACGACATCTGATTCATCTATTTCAAAAGGTGCCGGATCATATGCGCGACTCCGTGTTCATCATTTGATAACGTCACGTGATCAGCGATTTCTTTTATATCCTGTCTCGCATTCCCCATTGCAACCCCAACACCAGCAGCTCGAAGCATTGATTCATCATTTAAACTGTCTCCTACAGCCGCTGCCCTACTTAAAGGAATACCTAGTCTTTCTGCCAGCCTTGTTAATGCCTGCCCTTTAGACGCGTCCTTTGAACCAATTTCAAAGTTATGATCAGCCGAACTGACCAATGTTAAATCTGAATCATTACCAAACATATCCCATCCGGCTTTCAATCTATCTTGAAAAAAAGAAAAACCTAAGATGTTGTAAAATGAAAGCTTTCGATCCTCACGAAACAATTCTTTATATGTATCAATATAAGAAAAACCCGACTGGCTGTATTGAACTTCTGCCGCTTGTTTTAAAACATTTTGATCCGTTTCTGGATTTGCACTTTTTAAACGGTCCATTTCAATCGCAAGAAGCTCTCTGCCGCGATTTGGTGTGAAAATGGCTTCGTTTGTAAAGACTTCATAATAATAATCACGTTCTTCAAGCCATGACAATATGTGTTTAGCCTTTTCTGCTTGTAAAGCAGCTGAATGGTACACTTGTCCAGTTGGATCATGAATCACAGCTCCATTGGCACTAATCACCCATGTATTCATACCAAGCTGGTCAAAAATAGACCTCACATCAAAATACGCTCTCCCTGTTGACACGACAACCTCAATTCCATTCGCAGCTGCTTCCTTTAATGCCTGCTCGTTTTCCTGACTCACTTTGTGTTCACTGTTCAATAAAGTTCCATCTAAATCCGTTGCGATTAATTGAATGTTTGTCATCGTTCTCTCCTTTTTGTCTTTATTTTCAACCGACATACCGTTAACAAAATCCATCATCATTATGAAATGAGTATCCACTATTTGCAAGAGCTGATCGGTTAAACAGTGAATAAAAGGGTATCCGGCCACGCAAATATGACCGGATACACACATAGGGGATTCACAAGGGGACACATGACCTATACAAAGAAGCATTGGTTCTATATTACGCAGTGTTCATATGAACAAGGCAGCATCTATCAGCTTTAGCTAGAGGGGGGCTGTCAGATGATAGACGTTACCTTTTGATTTGGGACTTGCCTCCTTTCCTTTCAGCTACCCCTAGTCTACGGAGAAAGGCCGTATGTGACAAAACAGGAAAATAGCAAAATAGGTCTTCAAATTCTCTATATCCTCATTAATTTCTGTTTTTTACGGCTTGCGTATAAAACATCATCTTGTTTTGTTTGATGAAATACTTATTTTTCATAAATTGATAAAAAATATCTGAATGAATCCAATTACTAGAAGGCATGTGAATATAATCAGATCCGTCCCACGCAAACCAATAAAAACAAAGCCGGCCATCATGAATCGACAGCTGAAACTCAAAACAGTCCATTTGATCCTCGGTGACATATTGAAACGTGAGTGACTCTCCTTCTTCCATATACACATCACAAAATGAAAGAATGTCTCCCCACGAATAAACACGTATATCACTCTTTGCCTTGTCGTCGCCAATATGAATGTTTCTCAATTGATAGGACTCCATAAAACATCTCCTTTCACTCATGTGCAGCTAGTTCTAAGCAGGCAGCGGTTTCATTTATACAGATGTTGTATGCTATAATAATACTTACGAATAATGAACGCTTGTGAGGTGATAAATATGAAAACCTTTAGGCTGATTGATTTAAAGATTGAACTTGATCCACAGCAAGATAAAATGTCCAGCATTCCCCTTCGTGACGGTTTAATCATTAATAAAGAAGACGGTGAAAATCACTGGATGATTGAGGCACTCATTCCAAAGAAACATAGACAGGTGTTTGAGGTACTCTTTCAGCAGCACACAGAAGTGAAGATTCTTGTAACGATCACTAAAGAAAACAACCGCCCTGTTCATCTATCTGTCCAAGTCAAAAACATCGTTGCCTTAGAAGAAAACATTTCTGTATTACTCGATGGTAAAATGATTACAAATCGTTACAGAACAGAAACTGAAGAAGTATTAAAAGACCTCGTCAAAGAGGGGCTGTCAGGAGAAAAACTACTGGATGCTTTTAAACAAAACACATAAAAAAGAGCGGGATCAGCCGCTCTTAGATTGTTGACAAAGGGCTAAAATGAACTTGATTTTAGCCCTTTGTCTTCTTTTCAGCGTGTTTGAAAACCTTTGAAGTCTAGGAAGGGCGAGCACTGGAACGGAGCGAATTTAACATTCGTGAGTACCGGAGCGCAGACCTGACACCGAATGCAAGGGTTTGTCTACACGCTGAGAGCGGGATCAGCCGCTCTTTTTCTATTGCACATCTTTAGACTGGCTTTGATTTTTCAATAAATCTCTAATTTCAGTTAGCAGAACTTCCGTTTGATCCGGCGTTTCCACAACCTCTTCTTCCTCAACCTTTTTCCGTTTTAACTTATTCAAATAACGAATAAAGATAAAAATGGAAAACGAGATAATTAAGAAATCAACCACTGTTTGAATAAAGTTCCCATATAAAATTTGAGCAGCTCCGATTTTAATGGATAAACCGCTAAAATCATGTCCTCCAATAATAATACCGACAAGCGGCATGATTAAATCATTCACAAGAGAAGTGACAATTTTGCCAAATGCTCCCCCAATGATGACACCTACAGCCAAGTCAATGACATTGCCCTTGACGGCAAACTCTCTAAATTCTTTCAGCATCCTTTATCACCTTCATCTTTTTTTGTCTAATATGACGTTTTTTTGTCAAAATTGCAAGTCCTTATCCGTTCTAACTGAACGTTTCTAAATAAAAAAGCGATTCATGCTTAATGAACCGCCAGGAAAATCATGATACTTTAGGACCGATAGAAAATGTCAGTTCTGCTTCACATGCAACTTCGCCATCTACTGTCGCTACTGCTTTTCCTTTTGCAACCGGCCCGCGGAGGCGCGTCACTTCAACCTCTAAACGAAGTTGGTCACCAGGCTTGACCTGTCTTTTGAAGCGGCATCCGTCAATCCCTGCAAACAAACCAATCTTTCCTTTGTTTTCTTCCTTGCCTAACATAATCACACCAAAAACCTGTGCGAGTGCTTCTACTATAAGCACACCAGGCATGACTGGATAACCAGGGAAATGGCCATTAAAAAATTCTTCATTCACTGTAACATTTTTAATTCCAACCGCTCTTTTTTCTCCCTCAACCTCTAAAATACGGTCGACCAATAAGAATGGATAACGGTGTGGAATAATGTCTTGAATTTGCTGAGCATCAAGCATATCTTGATCTCTCCTTCTTTTCTATATCGCTGATCTTCATTTGATTCCTATAGAAGTATATTATGAATGCTGGCATTTTTCAATATTCGCCTTATGCATATGGTAAAAAATAGAATATACCATTACCAATTGTCATCAAATATAATCCACACTACACTCATTGTTTTTTCACAAATATGGTAATATATATTACAACATTGATTGAATAAGAGGGTAAAAATGAATTTTATGAGCGATAAATCCATAAAAAAACTTCTCCATTCCTGGTATACAATGCTAAAGCATCGACATTTTTCGAAGGCTGAAGAAATCAAAAAAACACTGCTAAAATATAAACGCAAATTATCAAAAAAACAGGAACTCTATTTCCATTATCAGCTGATGCTTTTCCGTCATCAGCTCTGGATGAATCAGACAGAGGACTTAGAAAAACTCAAACATGAACTGCTGCCTCACAAAGATGATATGAACGAAGAACTGCAATATTATTTTTATTTCTTTCTCGGATTATATGAATCTTTAAAAAGTGATCAAAATGATGCGATTCATTATCTCGAAAAGGCAGAGGAACGACTGCCATTACTTGACGATGAGCTGGAGGAAGCAGAGTTCCATTTCCGTACAAGCGGTGTTTATTATAACAACCGTTACTCGTTGTTATCGATTCGTCATGTTCAAAAAGCCATGGATATTTTTGCAAAGCACGGAGATATCCATAGCATCTATCGGTGTAAAATTGTGCTCGCTCTTAACTATAGCGACCAAAAAAAATATAAGGAAGCAGAAGATATTTTCATTGAAATTATTGATTATGTGAAAAAGATTGATGATCAAGAGCTGCTCGGTATCGTTTATTATGATGCTGGCTTTATTCAGTCAAGACAAAACCGTCATAAGGAAGCGCTAGAATACTTCAAAAAAGCGCTTCGTCTTCCAGCATACCGAAAGTCAGCACACTCCTATGTATCGTGCCTATACGAAACTGTGCGTTCCTGTTTTAAAGAAAATTTAACCGATGAAGGGATGAAATATATTCAAAAAGGACTGAAAGAAGCCGTTGCTTCCCAGTTTGATATATTAAGAATGAAGTTTCAAATCTTATCTCTTCTCTACAGCCAAACGCCAAAGGCAGATGAGCAGATCGCCACACTCGTCACATGTCTTGAACGAAAAGAAGCCTGGATTGATCTTGAGGATCTGCTTGCTGATGTCTCAGATTTTTATAAAAAAAAGGGCGACTTTGAGCGAGCCGCCTTTTTTATCATGAGAGGCTGATACCAGCCTGCTGATTATCGAATTGTATTAATTAATCCCAGCATTTGATCGCCCATCGTGATCGTTCTTGAGTTCATCTGATAGGAACGCTGTGTTGTCATGAGGTCTGTTAATTCTTTCGACATGTCCACATTTGACGTTTCCAGTGCACCTTGCTGGAGCTGAATCGCCTCTCGGTTTGCTCCATTTAGTGCTGTTAATGCATCTTGATAGGTTCCGTCGACTGAGAACAAATTATCTCCTTCAGAGGCAAGTGCTGAAGAATTATTGACTTGTACAACGCCTAGATTCACTTGCTGATTCGGTTGATTATCTCTTGAAATCGCCGTAAGCCGTCCATTTTTATCGATTGAAATATCACGGAAATTCGCATTTAAGACGATTGCATTTCCGTTTTCATCAAGAATCGGATAGCCTTCGCTCGTGACAAGCTGCACTTGGTTACGGTTATTGCCCGGCTGTAAGTAAAGTGAACCATCTCTTGTATAACGGATATTACCGCCGGCGTTGACCTGTAAATACTGCGACGGCGCTCCGAATGCAACATCAAGATCACGTCCTGTTTCTTTAATCGAGCCTTGCAGCGAGTTAATGGACGCATTGACCATTGTCCCCGTACCAAGCCTTAACCCAGCAGGTGTCAGACGACTGTTTGCCACCTGCTCATTTTTTTCATCTACCTGATTAAACTGCTGTCTGATCAGCTCTGAGAAACGGGTGTTTTTCGCACGGTATCCTGTTGTTTCACTGTTCGCGATGTTGTTGCTGATGATGTCAAGCTGCTTTTGCACTTCATTCATCGATACAGCTGCATTTATCATCGTTCTAAGCATAATTTTCCTCCTTTCTTTTTCATTTCTTGATTAGTACACTCTGCCAATTTCATTCACTGCTTTTTCTAAGCTTTTATCATACGCCTGAACCACTTTTTGGTTTGTTTCAAATGCTCGGTAAGCCGTTGTCATATCTGTATATGATTTCGTCACATCCACGTTCGACAGCTCCGATACGCCTTGGCTTAACGTATAGGATATTTGACCGTTATTGACTGCACTTGGCAGGGGCTGGTTATCAGCTGTACGGTATAAATCATTTCCTTCACGCGCTAGGTTTCTTGTATCCATCGCAACACGCACATCGATTTGACCAAGATTTTGGCCATTTTCAGACACAGTACCATCTGCATTCACTTTGAAGTTCTCACTCTGAACCGTAATCGGCTGACCCGTCACGGAAAGAAGAGCGCGTCCATTAATCGTCAGCTGCTTTTGTGCGTTCAATGTAATAGAGCTGCTTTTCGTATAACGAACGCCTTCTGGTGTGTTGACCGCATAAAATAGCGCTGATTTCTGATTGGTCTCCGGATTGGTCGGCACATTATTTTCAACTAGTGCTACATCTGTTGTTTGATCTGTTGTTTTTAAAGTTCCCTGTGTAAATTGAGGGATTAATTCCTGCATATATGTCCCAGTATTGATTCCACCAATCGGCGATTGCAGTGGAACACTAAAGCCTTTGCCTGAAGATGTTTGGAAACGTCCTGATTCCATTCGGCTCAGCAGCATTTCTGGAAATGCACGCATTGCCCCTTCATCCGCTTTATAGCCTGGGGTATTCGCATTTGCGATATTATTTGAAAGCATTTCTGTCCGCCGCTCTTGAGCGATCATGGCAGATGTTGCGGTGTATAGTCCTTTTAACACGTGCTCACCTCATTCAAATTCTTTCACATGACCTAAACACAATCTTCTATGAAATATATCGGCTGATTAGCAGGGTTCTTTAATAAAAATCCCCCATTCTTTCTAAAAAGAATGAGGGAAATCATTAGCTGAGTTTACGCTTTGGCAGCTTGTCCATATTATCAAGCATCACGCCCGTACCAACTGCTACACAGTCCATTGGATTTTCAGCAACGAAAACTGGTACTTTCAGCTCTTCTGCAAGCAATTGATCAAGCCCGTTTAGAAGAGCTCCGCCACCTGTAATGATGACGCCGCGATCGATAATATCAGCTGATAATTCAGGCGGTGTTCTCTCAAGAACTTGCTTCGCAGCCTGAACAATCGCAGATACGGATTCACGCAATGCTTCTTCTACTTCTTTGCTTGTGACGGTAATCGTTCTTGGTAATCCTGTCACCATGTCTCGTCCACGAATCGAAATCTCTTCGTGACGTGCGTCTGGGAATACCGTTGCAACTTGGATCTTAATATCCTCAGCCGTGCGCTCACCGATCAACAGCTTGTACTCTTTTTTAATGTAGTTTAGAATTTCCAGATCAAATTTGTCTCCAGCCATTTTAATAGAAGAGGCGGTTACAATGTCACCCATTGAGATGACAGCGATATCTGTCGTTCCGCCTCCAATATCTACGACCATGTTTCCACTTGGCTGAAAAATATCCATACCAGCACCAATCGCTGCTACTTTTGGCTCTTCTTCAAGAAATACATGCTTACCACCGCTTTTTTCAGCAGCTTCTTTGATCGCCTTCTGCTCAACAGATGTAATATTTGTCGGGCAGCAGATGAGCATACGCGGCTTAGAGAACAGCCCTTTCACATTTAATTTGTTAATAAAATGCTTGAGCATCGCTTCAGTTACTTCAAAATCAGCGATTACGCCGTCTTTTAATGGACGAATCGCAACAATATTCCCAGGTGTACGTCCAACCATACGTCTAGCCTCTTCTCCAACAGCCAAAACTTTCCCGCTGTTTTTGTCAAGAGCTACCACAGATGGTTCATTTAACACAATTCCTTTTCCTTTGACATGAATCAGTACATTGGCAGTACCAAGATCAATTCCAATATCCCTAGCAAACATCTATATATATCCTCCTTGAAAATCTGTTTCCATAGCAAATACCACATTCTGCCCTAATTATATATTCTATCATAATTTGCAGAAAAAAAGATATTTCTTTACAAAAGTCTTTACAAAATTTGTGGTTAGAAACTACCGATATGAGGAAGATATATATATTATGTTTATGAACAAAGAACTAAGCTTACTGTTTCACAGGTTCGCCTTCTAAAATTTCTTCTTTTTTATACTTTAACTTGGTGGCTTCTCCTCCTCGCAAGTGGCGGATTGATTTATGATAATCCAGTATCTCCTTTACTTCATTAGCCAGATCTGGATTAATTTCTGGCAGTCTTTCTGTTAGATCCTTGTGTACAGTACTTTTAGAGACTCCAAATTCTTTCGCAATAACACGAACGGTTTTCTTTGTCTCCACGATATACTTTCCTATCTTGATTGTTCGCTCTTTGATGTAATCGTGCACACCACTCGACCTCCCTAAAATGGATGTGAGAAGTGTGAAATGAGATCCGTATGAAGATTATCCATTTTCAGCGGCGCTTGTTCGTCGTAATTTCTCATCCATTAGGTAGTAAATGCCAAACACGATCCCTCACCTCAAACACTCTCTTTGTCAGGTTTGTAACAGTGTATTAGCATTGAATAGGGAATATGCTAAAAATGAAGATGGGACAAGGGATTTATCAGAAAAGGCAAAACAAAAAATCATTTCGGGGCGCGAAAATTTCTACTTTACAAGAAAGGATTCAGCACGTAAAATAGAAAAGGTGAATTTATTTACCTAGCTAAATATTTAAAAAAGGTGAGCATATGGATACGTTAAATAGAGAGTGTTTACATCAAATACATCAAGGCGCGCGGCTGCTGTCTAAAAAGGCGAACGAAGCGCTTGCTGCTTATGACTTGTACATGTCCCAGTGGACTGTGCTTTTTTGTTTGGATACATTCGGCCCAAAAACCCAAAAAGACATCTGGACATATTTAAACGTCGAAGCACCGACCATTACCAGAACCGTCACCCGCTTAGAAGCAAACGGCTGGGTGAAACGTGTACAAGGCAAAGACAAACGTGAGAATCTGATCGTGATGACAGATGATGCAAAAGCCCGATTTGAAGAAATCAAACGCACGATGGAACAATTTGAAGAAGAATGTCTTTCAGATTTTACCTACGAAGAAAAACAACTCCTCCATACACTTTTACACAAATTATCTACTGAATAGGAAGTGACATACATCATGAACGAACGCATATGGACAAAAGACTTTATCATGATTGTCCTGGTGAATTTATTTACGTTCACCTCTTTTTATGCCCTTTTGACATTACTGCCCATTTACACAATGGATGAACTAAATGGAACAGAATCACAGGGCGGTCTCCTTGTGACGGTCTTCTTATTATCTGCTATTGTGACAAGACCGTTTTCTGGCGCCATTATTGAAAAATTCGGCAAAAAACGGATGGCGATTTTCTCTTCTACAGCCTTTGCCTTACTCACTTATTTATACATTCCGATTGATCAATTCCAAACGCTCCTTGTGCTGCGTTTCGTACAAGGGATCTTTTTTAGTATTTTGACGACAGTTGCCAGTGCCATTGCGGCTGATATGATCCCGAAACATAAACGCGGGGAAGGACTCGGATACTTTGTGATGTCCATGAACCTCGCTGTTGTCATCGGTCCGTTTATCGCACTGAATCAAGTAGGAAAAATAGGATTTCATTCCTTATTTCTTCTCTTTTCCATTATCGTGACGATCGGAGCTGCTTTTACGATGCTGATTAGACAGCCAGAGCCTGAAAACGGTGGAAGCATCGTCTTCCGATTCACGTTTTCTCACCTGTTTGAAAAAGGCGCATTAAAAACAGCGGCCGTCGGCATTATTATTTCCTTCTGTTATTCGCCGATTATTTCATTTATTTCAGTTTATGCCAATTCACTCCATTTGATGGGTGCAAGCAGTTATTTCTTTATTGTGTTTGCGGCTGCAATGCTTGGATCACGTCCATTTACAGGCAGACTTTTTGACCGGGTTGGAGCTCACGTTGTGATCTATCCTTCGATTGCCCTTTTTGCCATTGGTTTATGGATGCTGACAGCGACACATTCAGCCACAATGCTTCTTCTATCAGGCGCTGTGATTGGACTTGGCTACGGTTCGCTCGTGCCATGTTTACAAACACTTGCAATTCAGCACTCACCAGCTCACCGTACGGGATATGCGACGGCTACTTTCTTTACTCTGTATGATACAGGCATTGCGGCTGGCTCATTTGTCTTTGGACTTCTTGTCAGCTTCACAGACTTTTCAAATGTGTACCTCATTGCGGGTATTGTAGTCTTACTGAGTATGGGCGTTTTTTATTGGAGCGAACGAAAACCCCAAGAATCAAAAGCACAAAAGGTCTCCCTTTCAGAATAAAAGGGTACTATTTTAAACTTCGCCGGAAACATGCTAATATATAGGATATTCCAAATAGAGCATACAAGCTTTGTTGAAAAATAGTTAGCATTAAGCGAAAGTATAGGTGATGTTTTGAATTACGAATTGTTTAAAGTCATACACGGGATGGCTCACCATTCTGAGTTTTTAGATCAGGCCATGATCTTTATTACGAAAAAGGCCATTCTTGTGTACGCCCTTGTCTTATTGATTTGCTGGTTTTTAGGGAATCACAAATTTAAGAAGCATGTCTTCTTTTCCGGTGTAACAGGCATTGCAGCACTTATCGTCAACTTTGCCATTACATTGTTTCATTATGAAGAGCGGCCGTTTGTGGCGCATAAAGTCGACACACTCATCCCGCATTCAGCAGACGCTTCCTTCCCAAGTGACCATACAACAGGTGCATTGGCTCTTTCACTAGCCATTCGATCCCGTAATAAAAAGCTCGGCAACATATTGCTCGTCTTTGGATTACTTACAGGATTCTCCCGCATCTGGGTCGGTCATCATTATCCATTTGATGTTTTAGGCAGCTTGGTCGTATCGATTGTGGTTGTCTTTATCATGAATAAATTATGGAAGTTCTTTGACTCTCCAATTGATCGCATCGTGACATTTTACGAGACAATTGTAGGGAAAATTTTCAGAAGGAAGACAAAGGATCAGGGCTCAGACCTGTCCAACTCTTAAGCGGCCTTGCGATAACGTGATGAAGATTCTTCTCTCACTTATCGCGCCGCTTTTTTTATTGGCTGTCTCCCTCTAACCATATTTGAAAAATAAAGACTGACGCCAATGCCAATAAGAGAAATGATGATCAACGTCCAGCCTAATTGCGCAAAATGAGCACCAGCAATTTCATCCCCAAACAGCATACCAAGCACAGCAGACGATAGAATAGAACCAAGGTAGCGGCATGTTTGAAAAAGTCCAGAGGACGTGCCAATCATTTGCTGAGGACTTTCCTTGAGCATCGCAGCTTGAAGCGCAACATTCCCAATCCCATAACTGAGCCCAAGCAGCGCCAGAACCAATCCTTTTCCCCATAATGGCGCAGGAATAAAAAAGAAAGTCATAGCAGACGCTCCAGCCAGCATCAATACAGCACTCGCTAAAACTGGATGGCGTTCATCCCCGCGATCCACCCACTTTCCTGTCAGCGGCGACACAATAATGCTCACCCCTGACATACACAGCATAAAAAGACCCGTCATCTCCACACGCCAGCCTAACTCATCCTGAAAATAACTCGGCAAACCAAAAAAGAGACAATAGAAAAAGATATTTAAAATGATAAATTGCACATACACAAGTGACAGCCGCTGCTCTTCTCTGAACATCCGTATTTGAATAAACGGTTCATCCACCTGATACTCCCACCAGATAAAAGCGCCTGCACTCAGGAGACAAAGAATGCCTTGAACATATTGAATGCCATCACCCAGTGATAATAAAAATGAAAGCAGGAGAACAATGCAGACGGTAAAAAGAAGCATCCCTGGCAAATCGAGTGTTCGCACAGTTTCGCCTATGCGCAGCTTTCTCTTTTTCTGCTCCTTCGGAAACAACAATAGACCAAGAAAGAAACTGATCAAAATAAACGGCAGATTCACTAAAAAGATAGCCGGCCAGCCGCCAATGGTCATCAGAAATCCGCCAAGCGTCGGTCCAAGCGCCGTCATCGCTGAAGCAAAAATGGATAATACCGCTAACGCCGAAGCCTGTTTTTCTTGAATATGATCCCGAATAAGTCCAACCCCAGAAGGATAAATGGCACTGCTTCCAATCGCCTGCAACAAACGGATCACAATCAGCACCGCAAACGTTGGGGCAAACGGCGCGCAAATGGCTGAGACTGCGACAAGAACGAGACCGAATAAAAATAAGGTTCTCCGGCTCATCACATGATCCCCAATCCGGCCGCTCACTGGCTGCGTTACTGCACTGGCTAAATAAAAAGAAGAAATAAGCCAAGATACGGTCGTAAAAGACAAACCGAATTCATGCTGAATTTGATGCAAGGCCAAAGAAATCATTGATGAATTCAGCGGATTCAACATCGTTCCAAAGGCAATAGCGGTTAAAAAAACTTTTCGATTGTCTCTCCACTTGTTCATACACTGACCTCCTTTTTGCAACCCTTTCGTTATTATGAGATTCATTTCCCTTTTTTACCCTAATCAATTCAAGTTCTCTCTTAGAAAAGCAAGACATACATTCTAAAAAGGACGATTGTTGGAATAACACATATAAAATTGAGAATATGAGGAACAAATGGTAAGATGCTACACATATTGAAAAGCCTACTTTCTCCTTATATGGAGAACGGCTGAAAAGGAGGAGAAGCTTATTATTAAAAAAAGACGGTTTTGGGTCCCAGCCCTTTTCTCGGTTGCAGTATTACTTCTGTCTTCGTGTGGTTCAAATGAAACAAATGGGAACGGAGATAAACGTAATTCTACAGCGAAAGGGTCGCCAATTTTGGAGGATGGAAAATTTATTTTTGCAGCATCAGGTGAATTTCATCCGTTTAGTTACATGGATGGAAATCAGATGTCCGGCTTTGATATCGATGTAGGCAATGCGATTAGTGACAAACTAGGTCTCGAACCTATACAGAAAAAATATAAATTCGCAGGCATCGTCGAAGGCGTGAAAGCAGGTAAATTTGATGCGGCAGTTGCAAGTCATACCATCAATGAGGAACGAAAAAAACACGTCCTTTTTTCTAAGCCCTATTACTACTCTGGACCGCAAATTTTCACAAGACCCGGGTCAGACATTCAGCATGCTAATGACTTAAAAGACAAAGAAATTGCTGTATCCAAAGGATCGTCCTACGCTGATATTGCTAAGGAACATAGCGGGCAAGAACCAAAATATTATGATAGTGATGTCGTCGCCTTAGAAGCACTGGCCAACGGAAAACACGATGCAGTCGTAACAGATTTCGCCACAGGTGCAGAAGCGATGAAGAAAAAATTGAACATCACAGCGCAAGAAAGACTCGGACAAAGTGAGCAGGCAATTGCTGTATCAAAAGAAAATGAACAGCTCATAAAAGAGATCAACGATGCGATTGACGCACTAAAAAAAGACGGAACATTAAAACAAATTAGCGAAAAGTACTTTGATGAAGACATCACGGTCAAACAAGATTAAAACCACGATTGTGCGCCCTTTTTATAGGCGCACTTTCTTCAAATGGAGATGATTGTTTTGCCTACCCTATCACACTTTTTTCAGACGCTGATTGATTCTAGAGGTATTTTCTTAGAAGGAATGCTGATCACCTTACAGCTGACGGTGATCAGCATCTTCATCGGTATGTTCATCGGGCTTTTCTTTGCTTTATTGAAAATATCCCGCATAGCCGTTTTCGGTTATATCGCCAATGCCTATATCTTTCTTGTACGCGGAACACCACTGATTGTTCAAATTTTCATCCTATACTTCGGCCTCACAGAATTGAATATACCCGACTTCTGGGCTGCTTCCATTGCGCTCGCCTTTCATAATGGGGCCTATATAGCCGAAATATTTAGAGGTGCTATCCAATCCATCGATCAGGGGCAAAAAGAGGCAGGACGCTCTCTTGGCATGGGTCGTTTTTTAACAATGAGGCGCATCATTCTCCCGCAAGCGATGCGGCGTGCCCTCCCCCCTCTTGGCAACCAGTTCATTATCGGCTTAAAAGATTCATCACTCGCCGCCTTTATCAGTGTCAATGAACTATTTAACGTCGCCACCACGCAAGGCTCCAACAGTTTTGATAATATGACGTATTTACTTGTTGTCGCCGTCTATTACTTAGTTCTTGTCCTGCTGTTAACATTCGCTGTCCAAACCTTTGAGAAGAAACTATCAGCCAGTGACCAATAGGAGGAGAAGCATGACAGAATCAAAGGAAATCATTCGTGTTGAAAAACTCAATAAATACTTTGGAGAGCTTCATGTTTTAAAAGATATCGATCTCACTGTTTATGAAAATGATGTGGTCGTCTTAATTGGCGCAAGCGGTTCTGGAAAAAGCACCTTGCTCCGCTGTATGAACTTTTTAGAAATAAAAAATGATGGAGATATTATCATTGATGGCAGTCCTGTTCATCCAAAGCGCGATCAATTAAACGAAATGAGACAAAAAATAGGAATGGTGTTTCAGCATTTTAATCTTTTTCCGCACAAAACTGTTCTTGAAAATATCATCGAAGCGCCTGTTATGGTGAAAAAAACAAAGAAAGCACAAGCCAGCGCTGAAGCCAGCGCCTTGCTAGAAAAAGTCGGACTTGCGGATAAAGCCAACGTATATCCTTCTAAACTATCAGGCGGCCAAAAACAGCGTGTAGCCATAGCCAGATCTCTCGCCATGAAGCCTGATGTCATGTTATTTGACGAACCTACATCTGCCCTTGATCCAGAGCTTGTAGGCGAAGTGCTGCAAACGATGAAAAGCCTCGCAAAAGAAGGCATGACCATGGTCATTGTCACACATGAAATGGGCTTTGCGAAAGAAGTTGCCGATCGTGTCGTCTACATGCACGAAGGCCGCATCGTCGAAAAAGGCGTCCCTTCGGAATTGTTTGACTCTCCTAGGGAGGAACGTACAAAACTGTTTCTCAGCTCCATTTTATAGGTCAAACGCCCTTCATTTTTAGTGCTTAACTTACGTTTTTGCTCATTTTTTACGAACTTTTCATCCATTTATATTGAACTTAACCAAAAAACCATGTCAGATAAACTTACATGTATATGTTATATATGACTTTTCTCTCTATAATGAAGAATTAAGAAAACAATAATTCTGAATGATTCGGGGGAATGCAGCATGCAAATGGGTGATACAGTATTTATGTTCTTCTGCGCACTACTCGTGTGGTTAATGACACCGGGTTTAGCTTTATTCTACGGAGGACTCGTGAGAAGTAAAAACGTGTTAAGCACAACCATGCACAGCTTAACGTCACTAGCGATCGTTTCAATCGTATGGATCGTATTCGGTTATTCCTTAGCTTTTGCACCAGGCAATGCATGGATCGGAGGATTAGACTGGGTGGGCCTGAAAGGCGTAGGTTTTGAGCCTGGTTCCTATAGTGAGACCATTCCACATTCATTGTTCATGATGTTTCAAATGACCTTTGCCGTCTTAACAACAGCCATCATCTCAGGGGCCTTTGCTGAACGAATCCGCTACTCAGCAGTCGTTGTATTTACACTCCTTTGGGTCACATTTGTATACGCTCCAGTCGCACACTGGGTATGGGGCGGCGGTTGGATTGGCGAGATGGGTGCACTTGACTTCGCAGGCGGAAACGTGGTTCACATCTCATCCGGTGTTGCGGGTCTTGTCGTGGCGATTGTGCTCGGGAAGCGTAAAGAAGCGGCAAGCTCTTCTCCGCATAACTTGATCTACACCCTTCTTGGCGGAGCAGTCATCTGGTTTGGCTGGTTTGGTTTTAACGTGGGTAGTGCTCTTACATTAGACAGCGTGGCCATGTTTGCCTTTATTAACACCAATACAGCTGCTGCTGCAGGAATCATCGGCTGGCTGCTAGTAGAGTGGATGATCAACAAAAAACCGACCATGCTCGGCGCGATCTCTGGAGCCATCGCAGGTCTTGTCGCCATTACACCTGCCGCAGGTTTTGTTACACCGTTTGCTTCTATTATAATAGGAATCATTGGCGGGATCGTCTGTTTCTGGGGAGTCTTTTCACTCAAAGCCAAATTTGGCTATGATGACGCACTAGATGCATTCGGCCTTCACGGAATTGGCGGTACTTGGGGAGGAATTGCAACAGGACTTTTCGCCACAACTTCTGTCAATGACGGCGGAGCCAATGGTTTATTTTACGGAGATCCCAGCTTACTTTGGAAGCAAGTGATCGCGATTGTCGCCACGTACGCTTTTGTTGCCGTTGTGACATACGTGATCATCAAAGTGGTCAATGTCTTCTTCAAAATTCGTGCAACCGAAGAAGAAGAATCAGTGGGTCTTGATTTAACCATGCACGGTGAAAAAGCTTATCAAGATTAAAGAAAAAGGGGTGTCTCTATGAGCAAAATGTATAAAGTGGAGATTGTCACACGTCCAGCTAATTTTGAAACATTAAAGGTGGAGCTTGGAAAGATTGGTGTCACCTCGATTACCTTTTCAAATGTACACGGCTGCGGCTTACAAAAGGGACATACAGAGCTATACCGCGGCGTCAAAAAGGAAAGCAACGTGTACGAACGATTAAAGATCGAAATCGTCCTAAGCAAAGTACCTGTCGAACAGGTCGTTGAAACAGCTCAAAAGGTACTTCGTACAGGCGAACCAGGGGATGGGAAAATTTTTATATATGAGGTAGCGAATACAATCAACATCCGGACAGGTGAAGAAGGACCTGCCGCCCTATAGTGTATCCTCCGCCGAGTGGCGGAGGATCTTTTTAAGCAGAAAAAACCTCTGCATATTCATATACACAGAGGACCTTGTAAGACATTAAGATTGTTTTGTTTCTTCTGACTGACTGCTGTCTTTAGAGGAATCAGAAGACTTTTCTTGATCAGAGGATTTACCCTTCTCATCAGACTTTTCTTCAGATTTTTCTCCAGCTGGCTCTTTGGCTTTATCTTCAGCAGCAGGTTCTTTCGTTTTTTCCTCAGTCTTTGGCTGAGCAGGTTCTTTTGCTTGTTCCGTCACTTCTTGCGCTGCTTTTTCAATTGTAGAAACAGGCTTGTCAATGAAGCTAAGCGGATTAAGCGCTAAACCTTCCATACGAATTTCAAAATGCACATGGTTGCCGCTTTCAGCACCATATAGATTTTTACCAGAAGCACCAATGACATCATTCTGCTTGACTTCATCGCCTTCTTTGACACTCACATGTGACAACGATTGATAAACAGTCGATAATCCATCTTCATGTTCAATTTCAACAACGTGACCAAGAACTGGATCTTTTTTCGCTTGAACCACTGTTCCACTAAGAGCAGCTGTGACATCAAACACTTTGCCATCTTTATCTGCAAGATCAATACCTTTGCTCAAGGTATAGGTGTTATTATAGTTTACAAGTGCTGCTTCTTTTTCTTTTTGGTCAGCATCTGCTTCATAGAACTTTTTCACGACAGAAACATTATCAGAATTCTGGACCGGCATTGCGACATTTTCAATTGGCTTTCCAACTTCAACGGCATCATCGCGCTGTTCTTGCCCTGTTTGATTTCCATCAGATAGTTGGTCTTTCACATCTTTTGATACAGCTTGATACCAAAGAACGGCTGTTAACACGACCGCTGCGCTGACCAAGTAAATAGCAGGGAATACCCAGCGCTTACGGAAAAATTGCTGAACTTTTGTGATTTTGGAAGTACGTTTCTTTTCTTCCTCTCTCATTTTTCATCACCTCAGCAACATTCTGAACACTTT
Source organism: Bacillus sp. FSL R5-0712 (assembly GCF_038593285.1). Taxonomy (NCBI): domain Bacteria; kingdom Bacillati; phylum Bacillota; class Bacilli; order Caryophanales; family Bacillaceae; genus Bacillus; species Bacillus sp. FSL R5-0712. Next base: position 3,414,127 of record NZ_CP151981.1, read on the forward strand.
TCAAAAAATATATACACACGAAATCATTTTTCTTTTTATTTTGCGCAATCGCATCAATAATATGTATGATAAATGAAAAAAAGATGGGAGACTTAATTGTGAAAACTTTCAACCGTATAGCAACAGAAGATGACCTCAAAGCGATCGTTGATATCTACAATTCAACCATTGCTTCAAGAGAAGTGACCGCAGATACAGAACCAGTTTCTGTCGAGGACCGCCGGCAATGGTTTTTGAATCATTCCGAGAAAAGACCTCTCTATGTGAAAACAGATGAGGATGGAAATATCTACGGCTGGCTCAGCTTTGAAACCTTTTACGGAAGACCTGCATACAACGGGACCGTTGAAATGAGTATCTATTTAAACCAAGAATATCGAGGAAAAGGCTTAGGATCACTTTTCTTGCAAGAAGCCATTGATTTAGCACCCTCATTAGGCATTCGAACGTTACTTGCCTTTATTTTCGGGCACAACGAAGCTAGCATTCGACTATTTAAAAAGCACGGCTTTGAGACATGGGGCCACCTGCCACGTATCGCAGAAATGGACGGCAGCAGATACGATTTAGATATCCTAGGAAAAGAATTATAAAACAAGCGTCTCCCTGAAAAAGAGACGCTTTTTATGACGCATGTAACAGCTGTTCAAACTGTTTCGCATTTTGAAGAGATTTTCTTTGCAGAATGATACCATGTTCATCAATGAGAATCGCTTGTGGAACAACCGTTACCCCGTATAGCTCCATGATTTGTGAAGAACGAGTATACACAGCCTGGGACGGCAGCAATTCAAGGATCTGCGTATCATCCGCCTGTTCATCCCCATTAATAAAAATGAATTGAGTATCATCAACAGCGATTTGCTGCTGCAAGTCTGCTAAAATGCTTTTGCACGTCATACAAGTAGAGTTCACAAAGAACAGCATCACAGCACTCCCGCTTTGAACATATTCCTTCAAAATGACCTTCTCGCCTAAATGGGAATAGCTTCGAAATAACGGTGCAGGATCCCCCACATCCGCTTCCTTTAATTCAATTCCATCAAGGGTTTTGATCTTATTTATAAATTTTCCGATAAAACGAGCGAGCAAAAATATCACAGCCAGCTGAGCAATGACAATGAATAACACAATAATCAATAGAATATCTGTCATTTCACATCGTCTCCTTCTATAAATAATTCAAATTGATTGATCCATTTTCTTTTAAACATTAAGACTTCTTGACCCACCGCTATTATGAAAGAGACAGCCACGGCAATGAGAAAACAAATGATGTTATATTGCCATGGAATGGTTTCTGCATAGGGATGCACATAAAACAATCCGATCACAAGAGCCAGCATCGACACATTGCGAATCACAATTCCCCAGTGAAGGCGTTCATTATCAAGCAGTCCACCACAGCCGCAAGAAATATCACGATGTCCTCTCAATAAATTGAAGGTCACCGCTCCAGTATAAATACTTAAAAGTGCTGTAAGACCAATCGCAGGTACAAGAGTCATATGCCATACGAATAAAAAAACAGTACAAACCAATTCTGCAGTTAAAAACAAATAAAACATGGGTCCCGTGAAAGAAGAAGGCAGCAGCCGATAAGCATTCATCTGCTGCATATGTGCCGTCTGTTTTTTTACTTTATCAAGCCAAGCACCAGCAAAAATGATACCTAATAAATAGACACCTATGTAATAAAAGACACTCACCTTACGCCATCTCCTTTTGTTGGAATAATTGAGATTGTGCCTCGTAAAGCCTTTTGTACTCTCCATTTAACACCATCAGTTCATCATGGTTCCCCTCTTCAACGAAAGCACCATCTTTCATTACGATTATACGGTCTGCTAAACGGGCTGCTCCCATTCGATGTGTGATAAACAAGACACCCTGATCCTGCGTGTGATCGAATAGCTTTCGAATGAGTGAAATTTCCGATAGTGGATCAAGAGCAGAAGTTGGTTCATCTAAAATGATAAAATCACTCTCTCTAAAGAAGGTTCTAGCCATCGCGAGCTTTTGCCATTGTCCGCCAGACAGTTCATGGCCTTCTTCAAAAAATCGGCCAAGCTGCGCATCATACATTTCTTCCATTTGATGAATTCTTTTCTCTATGCCTGCTTGCCGTGCAGCTGAGATCATCCGCTCTCCCTCGTCCATATGATCAATACGGCCAAACCCGATGTTTTCTTTCACAGTGAACTCGTACTTCATAAAATCTTGAAAAAGAACAGCCATTCTCGCATGATATGACTTTTTATGAATAGTAGAAATGGACTCACCGTTGACTTTTTGCATGTTCGGCTGATCTGGATCATATAAACCGGTCAAACATTTGATCAAGGTGGTTTTACCTGATCCGTTATCTCCCACCAATGCAATACGTTCCCCTTTATTGATATGAAAATGTATATGCTCAATGGCAGGTGTTTTCATATTCGGATAAGTAAAAGAGAGATTTTCAAGTGTAATGGACTGAATACACTCGATTTTTCGAAGCGATGCTCCTTCTTCTGTCTGCTCATGAATTTCTTCTTCTCTCTTTTGAAAAGCTCTCATTTCATCAACATAAAGACTTGTTTCATATAAACTAGAACACTCTCTTGTTAAGTCTTGAAAACCACTTTGGATGTTTTGCACCGCTTGCAGCACAGCGACAAATGTCCCGGCAGCTAATTTTTTTTGAAAAATAAGAAAGACAATAAAAAGACCGCAGCATACATAGGCAAATGTCATAAGCAATCCGCCCGCCATCTCCCAGCGGACTTGCCGCTTAAGCAGTTTATATTTTTCATCTGCACTTTTTACATAATGATCTTTCCATTTCTGAAGAAGATAATTCCCGATTCCATATAAACGGATTTCCTTCAATGAATCCCGTTGTGCGACAAGATCGGACACATACATTTCTCTTCTGTCATTGGCTGTTAACATACGGTTTAATTGATAACGCGCTCCTCCAAAGAAAAGCTCAATCCACAAGACAGGCAGGGTAAACACGATTAGAATGACCGCCAAGCCCCAATGGATACCGATCATATAGATAAGAAGTGATACAACAGTAATCAATGCGCTCATGATGGTAAAGATACTTCTAACCATGCTCAGAACATGCTGATGACTGTTCATCACACGTTGACTTTCATTGTAAAAAGACGGGTGTTCAAATGTAATAAACGGCAGCCTGATCGCCTTTTGAAGCAATTCACCCTTCAAATGCAGACCAATCAAATTTGTCGCTTTCTGCTGGCTAAGCTGAAGAATGAATTGAAGCCCATATCCTAAAACCACAATGACCATTTGCAGCCCAAATAACCACAAAACCTTTCGAATGTCTCCTGAAGACGTCATGAATAAAATAATTTCATTAATCAAAGTTTGAATAATCCAGACACTAGCCAAAGGCATAAAACCAACGATCACTTGGATCAACAAGGTTAAAAGAAGATACGATCGGCTTCTTTTCCAAGTATAGGAGATTGCATATAAACAATGGTTCACTGTACTCATCAAACGCTCCACCTTACACCATTTAGTATAATTGACATATTTTTGATATTTATATTATGATAGCTTTGCGTAACTTTACTCTGAGAGGACGATATACGATGAATTCAATCCTACTTTTACAGCTCACTCTTATTCTTTGCAGCCTATTATTAACGATCGGAGTCATCATCTATTTAAAACAACAAATGGAACTGATCATCTTACCGATACAGCATGTTGGACAAAAACTTGTGCATCCGCTGCTTGAAAAACCATCACCTATTCCAGTGAATGATTTACTGCAAACCAACAACAAGCAGCAGCTACTTATTTTCACTGATACATCATGTCCGCATTGCATCCCATCACTTGAACAATTCCTAGAAACGAAAAAGCAGCGTAAATTGGACGTTTCATTTAGTATTTTGCTAAAGAATGGGCAAAAAGAGGATCAAGAATTATATCGTGATAATAAAACCAACATGCGAATTATCCCTGTGGACGAGCAAATGATAGACGCATTCCAAATTGAAGAATTTCCTTATTACATTATGGTAGAAGATGAAATCATCTCATACGCAGCACCTTTTCCGGATGGTCTTTATTCAAGGATATCTGCAAAATAAAGATAAATGAGGCATGTGAAGACTATCAAACACATGCCTCATTTTTTTATTGTGGATCTGACTGAACATCTTGATCTTTTTCTCCTGCAGCAGCTTCACTCGCTTCACCTGAAGCCTGTTCCTCAGCTTGTTCAAACTCACTCCGAGCCTCATTTGAAATGTCTACTTGGTCACCATGCTCATTCACAGTAACAGACGAAGAAGACGTCTCTTTTTGAGCCTCTTTCTCTAGTTCCTTTAATTTAGAAACATGAAGTTCTAAATCTTTTCCTTGCTGAACTAGAGTAAGTTGTTGAAATAATGCCTTTCTCTCTTCTGGAGAATGGTCACCTTGAACAATTTGAGCCGCTTGGGTTAAAAAAGAATTTGATGTTTGACCCGCTTGACGTCTATTTGACGTCTGCATAGCATTTGTTAAGAATGAAATTGAAGATATGCTCATGCGTTCACATCCTATTAAATATGATCCTTAGATTTAGCAGCCACATCTAACGCGTTCTTGACTAGTACAAATCTCACCTGTGTCACGATCCACGTAGTAACGGAAAGTTCCAACACCTTGAAGGAAACAAGTCGGTGCTGATTTACATGAAGTGACTAATTTTTGCAAAATACATCTTGCAGCTGCAGGTTGAACATTGGTCATCTTGTTTAAGAAACGATCTAACATATGAATTCCACCTTCCAATTTTTATGGTAACACAACACAATAATAACCAATTACTAGACAACTAACAACATATTTTGATAAATTTACTAATTATTTATTACTACCAATCTTATTTATGACATAATTTGTTGATAATTTTTATAGTAAATGTTACTTTTTTCTTATTTGAAAATAATTTATTTATCTGTAAATAATGAAGTGAAGATAGAAACATTTTAATTAAACAACATTCACTCTTCCTAAAGCACTACTTACTCAAGTATGATAAAGAGTGAATACATAAAGGAGTGAACACCATTGCAACAAACTGAGAAAATCATTCAATCTCTTCATTCAATCGTAAAGTGGGGAAAGGTTGGTAGTATCTTTCTCTATATTTCAGGCGGTCTGGCTATTCTTATTGGTTTTTGGCTTGTTCTTCCTGCAGCCCTTGGCGTCTTCCTCATTATGATGGGAATTCATGTACAAAAATCTGTAAAAGCAGCTGAACACTTGATTCAGGCTCCAGATACTTCTTACGAAGAATTATTAGAACAGTACGCTAAGATGATGAAAATGCAAACACTGTTTGCCATTTCAAGTATTGCCGCAGTTATTCTTTCATTCATTGCTATCGTTTTGATACTTATACTAGGCGGGTTAGCCTTCCTTCAAGAAATTCCTTATGATGTCCAGCAGTATGAAGGTGATTACGAACAAGAACTCGGTGACTTTTATTAATGGAGAGGGGTATCAATAGTCATTCGATACCCCTTTTGTTTTTATCATTTGACTTGGATCATTCTCCTATGCTTGACATTCAGTCTTGATCATTTTAAAATACAAATCGTAACTATTACGAATTAAGGGAGGATCCTATTACTTATGCGCGTGAATATTACGTTGGCCTGTACTGAAACAGGTGACAGAAACTACATCACAACAAAAAATAAAAGAACGAATCCTGACCGATTGGAGTTAAAAAAATATTCTCCTCGATTAAAGAAATATACCCTTCATAGAGAAACAAAATAAATTTTTTAGATTACAAATCGTAATGATTACTTTTTAAGTGAGGCGGAAAACAAAATGATCGTTTTCAAAAAGGACAAAAACAAATGAATAAGCGTATACCTGTTACAGTATTAAGCGGCTTTTTAGGAGCAGGAAAAACAACGATATTAAATCATGTTCTTCAAAATCGCAAAGGATTAAAAGTGGCTGTGATCGTCAATGACATGAGCGAAATTAATATTGATGCAGAACTAGTCAAACAAGGCGGCGAGCTTTCTCGTTCAGATGAGAAACTCGTTGAATTATCTAACGGCTGTATTTGCTGCACTTTGAGAGAAGACTTGTTAATCGAAGTAGAACGCCTTTGTAAAGCGGGTAATATTGATTATATTGTCATTGAATCAACCGGAATTAGTGAACCAATTCCCGTCGCTCAAACGTTTTCTTATATTGATGAAGAAATGGGTATAGATTTGACCCGCTTTTGCCGTCTAGATACGATGGTCACAGTAGTAGATGCAAATCGTTTCTGGACTGATTTCCAGTCAGGAGAGAGTTTATTAGATCGTAAAGAAGCGGTTTCCGATGACGACGAGCGAGAAATTTCCGATTTACTCATTGATCAAATTGAATTTTGTGACGTGCTTATTATCAATAAATGTGATCTAGTATCTCCCTCTGAATTAGATCGACTTGAGCATGTGCTGAACAAACTACAACCAGAAGCATCCATCATCAAAACCTCAAAAGGTATAGTACAGCCAGATGACATTTTGAATACTGGTTTATTCGACTTTGAAAAATCAAGTGCCTCTGCTGGGTGGATCAAAGAAATCAACGCAGGACATGGTCAGCATACACCGGAAACAGAGGAATACCAAATTTCATCTTTTGTTTACGAAAGAAGACTCCCTTTTCATACCGGCAGACTGAATGCTTGGTTAGATCAAATGCCTGAGCAGATCGTTCGTGCGAAAGGTTTTACTTGGCTTGCCACACATCATGATTTAACCATTTTAATTTCACAAGCTGGGAAATCTGTTGCGATTGAACCAATTGCATACTGGATTGCTGCTTTGCCTGAACAAGAAAAAGCACGGTTATTAAATCAGGAACCAGAGCTTCTAGATGAGTGGGACGCAGAGTTTGGTGATCGCCATACAAAACTTGTGTTTATCGGTGTAGATTTGCCTAAAGCAGAAATCATTCGTACTCTTGATCAATGCTTGCTCACACCTGAGGAATTTGATCAAGATTGGACTACATTTGAGGACCCCTTTCAATGGAAAATACAAAATTAGGCCAGGAGGGTTTTAATTGGCAAAGAAATCTAAGATTGCTAAAGAAAAAAAACGACAGCACCTTGTATTGAAATATGCAGAATTAAGGAAAGAGTTAAAAGAAAAAGGTGACTATGAAGCTTTACGAAAATTACCTAGAGACTCTTCCCCTACCCGCTTAAAAAACCGCTGTGAATTAACGGGCCGTCCCAGAGGTTATTTACGAAAATTCAAAATGTCTAGGATTGCTTTTCGTGAGCTTGCCTATAAGGGTCATATCCCTGGAGTGAAAAAATCGAGCTGGTAAAGAATGATTTGATCTTATCACAGCACTCGTAAAAGTAAAGCCGCACACAATGAGGGAAAATCTATTTTCCAATCTTATCTCAATCTTTTTGAGGTGCAAAATAGCAATTTAAAAACCAGCAGAAATTCTGCTGGTTTTTTATAGTGACTGAGTTCATAAGATAAAAAGACCTGTTTTCAAAAAAGGATTTTCAACCACGATTATGACATTTTCTCTTCTTTTCAAAAATACATGATCATGATACTTTATTGTCATTACCCACCGATGTATGACATCTCAACCTTTTTCTGATCTTTTTTCTGCTCTCTCTCGGCTGAATATTGGTCATGTCTATTCGACCATAATTCCTTTAACCTGTTCGTTAATTCTTCATTATCTTTTGTCGTACGAATCATCTGTTTCAGATCAAAACCCGATGATGCAAACAGACATGTAAATAATTCCCCCCGTGCAGACAGCCTTGCTCTGTTACATGTTCCACAAAAAGCATCTGAAACGGAAGAAATAATGCCTATCTCTCCTGAACCATCTTTGTAAAAAAATCGTTTGGCTACTTCACCTGTATATTGAGGAGGTTCTGGTTTGATAGGATATGTTGAATCAATTAATTCAATTATTTCTTTCTTTGTCATGACATGTTCTAGATTCCATTTATTCGTATTACCGACATCCATAAATTCAATAAATCTGAGAACGTGTCCTTCTTTTTTGAAGTAAGCTGCCATTGGTAAGACATCCTGATCATTCACACCTTTTTGAACAACCATATTAATCTTGATAGCAAGTCCAGCCTTTTTTGCAGCCTCAATACCATCAAACACTTTTTGGATAGAAATATGCCTTCCGTTCATTTGCTTAAAACGGTCGGGATTTAATGAATCTAAACTAATGGTGACTCTATTAAGACCAGCTCTCTTCAACTGATCAGCATATAAAGGTAAAAGCGTTCCATTGGTTGTCATCGCAATGTCTTCAATCCCTGGAATGTTTGCGAGCTTTTCTATTAAGACAGGCAGATCCTTCCGCATTAAAGGTTCTCCGCCCGTGATGCGTATTTTTACCACACCTAGGTTCTTTACAAAAAGGGTAGCAAGTCGTTCTATTTCTTCGAAACTAAGCAGTTCTTCTTTTTTCAAGAAAGGATAATCCGGTCCAAAAATTTCAGCAGGCATACAGTACGTACATCTAAAGTTACAACGATCAGTTACTGATATTCTTAAATCGCGCAATGGTCGATGTCTTTTATCTAAAATACTGACCATACTTTGCCTCCTATTCTGTAATACGCTGAGGATGCGTGTAAATGTTAAAGGATTTCCCTCTGACGAATCCAACTGTCGTAATATTTAATTCTTCTGCCATTTTAAGCGCCAGCTCAGTAGGTGCTGATTTTGAAATGACGATAGACACTCCTAGTTTTGCTGCCTTCAATAGAACTTCTGACGATATCCGGCCGCTGAAAACAAGGATTTTATCTCTAAGTGGAATTCGCTGAAGTAAACAATATCCATAAATTTTATCTAAAGCATTATGTCTTCCTATATCAGTTCTAGTGATGAATAGCTTCTCTGTGTCACACAGACCAGCATTATGCACTCCACCAGTATGTTGAAATAATTGGCTTTCTTCTTGCAAACACTTCATGAGATGCATACAGGTATCAGCAGAAATACTGATTCGATCAATGGCCGTTTTTGCCGTCTTCACATCTTGAAGGAAATAAAAGTGTCTTCCTTTCCCGCAGCATGAACCAATCACTCGTTTTGTAAAATCTGATGAATCAAATCCACTTGAGTGAACTAAATCAACATAGGCAAAACCCATACTTTCATCTATTGTAAACCTTTTAATCTCATTTTCAAATCGAATGACCCCTTCTGAAGCCAAAAAGCCGATAACCAATTCTTTCAGGTGCTCTGGGGAACAAACAAGTGTCACAAATTCTTCTCCATTCACCATCACAGTTAAAGGATATTCTTCTACAATTTCATCAGTTTTGCAGGTAAACTGGCCTTCACGGTATTGGTGTATGACTCGTTTCTTTTTAACAGATGAATTCATTGTATGATCTTCCTTTCAATGCAAATTTAGTTATATGATCCAATCAAATTGTGATATTATTTTAAAAAGTCATAAAAATGTAACATATTTCTATCTTATCAAACTTCTTGATTGCTTTATATGGGGGGAACAAAATGAACAAATCGAAAAATCGCTGGCTCATCGCAGCAAGTGCTGTAGGAATTCATTTATCTATTGGGTCTGTTTATGCTTGGAGTGTTTTTACGAATCCTTTACATGAAGCCTTTCAGTGGTCATTAACAGAAATAAGTCTCACATTCAGTATTGCTATTTTATTTTTAGGTTTATCTGCTGCTTTTATGGGACATTTCGTTGAAAGGTATGGTCCAAGGGCATCGGGGCTCTTCTCAGCTATTTTCTTCGGCATCGGAATGACTGGTTCAGGATTCGCTGTCCACATGTCCTCACTGCCTCTCCTCTATTTATTTTATGGTGTACTCGCTGGAATTGGTTTAGGGGTAGGCTACATTGCACCTGTATCAACTCTAGTCAAATGGTTTCCGGATCGAAGAGGTCTTGCAACCGGCTTAGCCATTATGGGGTTTGGGTTTGCTTCTCTTATTTGCAGCCCAATTATTCAATATCTCATTGAAAAAGTGAATATCGCAAATACTTTTTATATTCTTGGAATCTCCTATTTTATTATCATGGTGATCTCATCTCTTTATTTATCACCACCAACGCCTGATGACGTCAAACAATTTGACGTATTCAAAACAAAGAAAAGAAAAATCCCTCAAGATTTATCACAGCTTACAGCAAATGAAGCGATCAAAACAAGACGTTTTTATTATTTGTGGCTTATGCTTTTTATTAATATCACATGCGGAATCGCTATTATTTCAGTAGCGTCACCTCTTGCCCAAGAAAGTGTTGGGTTCACTGCAGGTGCTGCAGCTACTCTTGTGGGCATTTTAGGTGCTTTTAATGGTTTAGGACGCATTGGCTGGGCATCGTTTTCAGATTATATAGGAAGACCGAATACGTATACGATTTTTTTCAGTATCCAGCTCATTGCTTTTCCTTTACTCCCCTATTTAAAAGAACCGCTCATCTTTTCAATCGTTATGGCGATCATTTATACGTGCTATGGAGGAGGATTTGCTTCAATTCCAGCCTATATTGGGGATTTGTTTGGTACAAAGCAGCTTGGTGCCATTCACGGTTATATTTTGACTGCTTGGGCCGCTGCGGGATTAGCAGGACCACTATTTTCATCCTTCATCCGAGATATAACAGGTAATTACACACAAAGCCTTATGGTGTTCTCTGGCTTATTTTTCATTGCTTTTATCATATCACTTCTCATTCGAAAGGATATTCAGCAGCTAAGAGAAAAAAACCTATCTGCTGCTTCCTCTGTCTCAGCCCGATCTTAATTTGAATTTGACAGAATCACAATCTAAAGGTAATTTTTAGATATGAAAACGCTTTACAAAGTAATAGGAGGGTGATGATCTCATGGGGAAAACAAAACATAAGGGGCCTGTTAAACTCAATAAAAAACCCTCACCAAAGCTATGGGCCTCTTTTGTACCAATGGGGCTTGGCAAAGTGAAACCGAAACACATTCGAGATACGATGAAAGTGGCATGGGAGAACAAAGATAACCTTCCCTACGCGTACCGTATTTTAACGCAGGGTGTTTGTGACGGCTGTGCCCTTGGCGTCTCAGGACTGTATGATCAAACGCTCGCAGGACCTCATATATGCACCACAAGACTAAATGTGCTTCGTCTTAACACAATGCCAGCTATTGATCCAAAATGGTTTGAAGATATTCAGCAGCTAAAGCAAATGGACAGCACCTCTCTTCGCAAGCTTGGGCGGATTCCTTATCCATTGATCCGAAAAAAAGGTGACAATGCCTTTACACGTATTTCTTGGGATGATGCACTAGATCAAATCGCAGCTAAAATCCAATCAATTGATAAACGGCAGCTTGCTTTCTATTTAACCGCCAGAGGAATTACAAATGAAGTTTATTATACGGCTGCAAAGGCTGCTCGATTTATAGGGACGAATCATATTGATAATGCTTCTCGCATTTGCCATTCACCAAGTAAAACTGCTCTTAAACGGTCCCTTGGCATCGGTGCTTCCAGCTGTAATTACAGTGATTGGATTGGAACGGATGTATTAATTTTTTGGGGATCTGTTGCAGCAAACAATCAGCCTGTTTCCACTAAATATATGTACGCTGCTAAAAAGAAGGGAACAAAAATTATCGTCATCAATCCGTATAAAGAGCCTGCTATGGAAAAGTATTGGGTTCCTTCTATTCCAGAGAGTGCTTTATTCGGTACAAAAATTGCAGATGATTTTTACCAAGTCAATATAGGCGGAGATATTGCGTTTATGAACGGCGTCATCAAGCATTGGTTTGACATGGAGCAGCATGCTCCCCATTCGGCTCTTGATCACGAATTTATTCAAAAACATACAACGGGCATCCAGGATTTAAGGAAGCATGTCACACAATTGAAGTGGGAGGACCTAGAAGCATCATCAGGTTTATCAAAAGAAAGAATGAAGGAATTTGCGACACTGCTTGCCAATGCTAATTCAGGCGTTTTTATTTGGAGTATGGGCCTTACTCAGCACCGCTTTGCAACTGATAATATATCACAGGTTGCCAACCTTGCCATGCTGCGCGGATTTATCGGCAGAAAACATTGTGGTGTCATGCCAATTCGGGGGCATAGCGGCGTCCAAGGTTCTGGTGAAATGGGTGCTGATCCATTCGTTTTGCCGGGTAGTGATTTTGATGAAGAGAATATTGAAAGAATCGAACGTATATGGGGGTTTGACATTCCTAAATGGCATGGTGACACGATTGGGCAATCCTTTGAGAAGATGGCTCTCCCAAAAGACCATCCACAAAAACTCAAAATGCTGTTTACGAGTGGCGGAAACTTTTTAGAAACGATGCCAAATCCGGAAGCGATCGAAAAAGCATTATCTGAACTTGAACTCCGTGTTCACCAAGATATCATTTTGAATACCTCTACGCTGGTAGACGCTGAAGAGGCGGTGATTGTGCTGCCTGCTATGACAAGGTATGAACAACCAGGCGGCGGCACATCAACCAGTACGGAACGCATGGTATATTTCAGTCCAGAAATTGAAGGACCTCGTATTGAGGAAGCCAGAGCGGAATGGGAGATTTATGTTGATCTTGCGAAAAGAGTCCGGCCAGAAGATGCCGAGCTGATACATTTTGAAACAGCTGAAGACATTCGTCGTGAGATTGCGGTCGCCAACCGAAATTATGATGGCATCCAGCATTTACGTCACAAGGGAGACGTTTTTCAATGGGGAGGCGCATGGCTTTGTGAAGATGGCGTGTGTCCAACACCAGACGGCAAGGGACATCTTCTTCCTGCCCAGCTGCCTCAATATCGAAAAACCGAAGGACATTTCAATATCACGACAAGAAGAGGAAAGCAATTCAACTCCATGATCTACAGTGAAAAGGATGCCTTTAACGGTGGAAAACGTCATTCTATCCTAATGAATGAAGAAGATGCAAAAGAGCTTTACGTCCAAGAAGGTGATCCAGTGGTTCTCTTTAATCAATATGGATCCTATCAAGGAGTGGCTCAATTCGGAGAGTTGAGACGCGGCAATATCGCAGTTTATTGGCCGGAAGGGAACGTTTTAATTCCTAAAGGTGTGTATGAGAGCTACTCACAGATTCCCGAGTATAATACAGCTGCCATATTAGAAAAAGCCGAAACCTTCCATGCAAGAAAGGATCAGCATTATGTAGAGAAACGAATTGATGAATTAGAAACGACTTTGAATTAATCGTCAACTTAAAAACAGCTGGGGTTGTTTTCCCCAGCTGCCATTCACTCTCTACCGACCAAAAGCGCTCGCTTCCTGTTGAAGAATATGGTTCAATTCTTCGGCATTTGCAGCCGGTTGATATTGTCCTCCACCCGCTTTTGCAACAGATTTAAGACTTTTTGCTTCCTTTTCATTCACATCGAAGCCAATGATATTGACGATTGTATCTATTCCGTCTTCATGTAATTCCTTTGCTGCTTGTGAAGGGCTTCCACCACAAGTTTCTTCACCATCACTGACAACATAGACAATATTTTTCCCTTCAGCTTGGTGATCTTCAAAATCTTGTTTCGTATCCGTTAATGCTTTTGCAAGTGGTGTCCAGCCAGTTGGCTTATACACATTCAGTGCTTGTTGAAATGTTGATGGCTCATATGATCCAAATCCGTAAACGGCTTCAGAGCTTGAACAAGAAACGGCTTTCCCTGCATTTTTATTGGTTCCTTCATGACCAAACACTCGAAGCAGAACTTGTGTATCTTCTGATAAAATACTCGCAAAGCTTTGAATAGACCGTTTGGCGATTTCAATTTTCTTTTCACCTTCAACTGACTGTGCCATGCTGCCGCTTAAATCGAGTAATATCACCACATGAGCAGGCGGCTCCTGTTTTGTTACAGCATGAGCTGGTGAAGAAAGAAGCAGGACAAGGCTAGCCAAAATGGTTAATACGATATTTCTTTTCATCAATAAAGACCTCCCTTTTTTACTTTTGTACAGAAAAAGAGAAACGAAAGCATGAATCAATCGTTTCCCTTTTGTTCAGCAAGTTATTCGTGTAGTTTTAATGATTCTGCTGAAAAGATAGATCCCATTTCTTTACCTGTGCTTGCTTGGTAGTAATGGCCTTTACCAGCTTTGGCTACTTGCTTCAATTGACCTTCATAGCCATCGTTAAAGTCTAACCCGATCACATTTACAACAGTTGATCCTTTTGAGTTATGCAATTCTTTTGCTACTTTTACTGGATCTCCGCCACAAGTTTCTTCACCATCAGTGATTAAGTACACAATATGCTTTGTTCCCTCAGTAAGCTGCTCATCCGCTTGCTTTGCATTTTCAAGTGCACGTGCAATCGGTGTCCAGCCAGTTGGCCCAAGTCCGTTTAAAGAGTTCTCAAAGCTGTCTTTTTCATAAGGCTGTACGCCGTAGACGCCTCTAATGACTTCACATGATTGAGCTTTACCTGAATTTTTGTTGTTTCCTTCAGAACCAAACAAGCTCATACGAATTTTAGCGTCTTTTGGAAGTGACTGAGCAAATTTAAATACCTCTTGTTTAGCGAGATCAAATTTGCGCTCTCCCTCTACTTTTCTTGCCATACTTCCGCTTGCATCAAGCAAGATTGTCACTCTTACATCTTTGTTATGTTTTTTAACTGTAGATGCTTCTGCAAATACTGGTGAAGAGATTGACATAGATAATGTCAATACAGCTAAGGTTACGAGTGAGAATACTTTTTTCAACATAATTTTCCTTCCTCCTTATGTATTTAATTGAAACACCTTAATCGTAAATTATTCTGTCTTGGAATGGTATAGGACTCGGTCCCTTTTTCTCTTTCATCAAAATCACTAAAATTCTGTCAGATGTCTAGATATTTTCACCTAACACACCCATTATCCTCTCGTTTTCTCTGTCTTTCGAGGGACTTTGTATCGGCCATCGGTTCTTATCGGGACGTAAATGTTTAAGTTTTCCTGACCTGCGTCTTAAGTCGCGATTTGACACATTCTGTTCAAATCTCTTTGAACACACAAAAAAATGCCTCATTTCTGAGGCACTGTTGATTTATTTTTTAGCCATATACGTGTTGAGAAAACGATCGGCTGATTCGATTTGAATTCCTTTATAATAATGTTTCACGATGGCATCTACTTTCTTGCCTGACTGCGCCATATAATGTGCACCATATTGACTCATGCCTACACCATGACCATATCCTTTTGTTGTAATGACAATCTGCTGGCCTTGGCGTTCCCATGTGAAGTCCGCTGAATGAAGGCCTAGTGATTCCCGAATGTCTCGGCCTGACAGTGTTTTACCGTTGATCACGGCTTTCGCTACTTGGTTTCCTGGTGTCCGTTCTACAATCTGTCCGACCTGAGCCTGCTGAGTGAGCGTCACACCTAATTTTTGCTGAAATTCACTGACTGAGATGGTTTTCTTATTTTGAAATTTTGGCGATTTTTCGTCCCATTTACTTGAGACACTTTTCAAATAAGGGATTTCGTTTTTCCAATAGGCTTCGGCATTTTCCGTTTTTCCGTTACTTGTTGAAAAGAATGAAGCATCAATTGGTTTCTCGTCATAAGTCAGCACTTTTCCTTGTGTGCTGGCGACAGCTTCCGTGACCTTTTTTAATTTCCAATTGTACGCTTTCCCCCAAATTTTCTTGAGTTCCTGTTTGTTTTTGTAAACTTGGAACATTTGGGTATCATCTACAAGAGAGCCCTTAGGTGATTTGACAGTCTTATCACTGATCATTTGTCTGACGATATACGTTCTTGCTGCGAGCGCCTGTGCCTTGAGTGCTTCCATTTCAAAATCAGCTGGCATTTCAGATGCTACGACACCGATCACATACTCTTCTAAGGGGATGTTTTCTACCTGCTGATGAGCTGAGCGATAGACGGGGATAGCGACGGGCGATTGCTTCAATTTGACTGAACCCTTCACTTCTTTTTTAACTGATGGTTCTGCTGCTACGTGCTGGCTTGCCGCCGGTTTCCCTTGGAACGTCGGCAACACAAGTAATGTTGGAATCATTAAAATAATGATGCATATTCCTGCGATTGTCCATATCATTGGTTTCATATTTGGCTGCCCCCATTTGTCATTGAATCTCTTTTATCCTATGGGCAGGGACAAGCTAATATGACAGCTTCTTTCATTTAGTGGACAAGTCTTTTATGAAAGGTATGGGCCTGTTCTTAGAATGGATTTTACTGTTCGTCTGTATGAATAAAATTTAAGATGGTTGGATACACTAATGATAAGCTTCGTGAAATGAGGCATTCTATGATTCTAATAAAAAATCAGCATGCCCCAATGGACACACTGATTTCTTTCATGATTACGCGTTCAGATCTGATACAACTTGTTCTTGTGTCACATCTGCCGATTCATCGTTTACTCTTTCAATATCTGCACCGATTGCTGCAAGCTTTTGGTGGAAGTTCACATAACCACGGTCAATATGCTTCAACTCAGTGACACGTGTATGACCTTCTGCCACTAATCCAGCAAGTACAAGTGCTGCTCCTGCTCTTAAATCAGTCGCTGCCACTTCAGCACCTTGAAGTTGAACCGGCCCATTGATAATGACAGAGCGACCCTCAATTTTAATATCGCCATTCATGCGGCGGAATTCTTCAGCATGCATAAAGCGGTTTTCAAACACCGTTTCTGTGATCATGCTTGTTCCGTTCGCACGAAGCAATAGCGCCATCATCTGAGATTGCATATCCGTTGGGAACCCAGGATGCGGCATTGTTTTTAGATCGATTGGCTTGAGCTCAGATGGTCCAATGACTCTTAAACCTTCTTCTTCTTCAATGATCTGAATACCCATTTCTTCCATTTTTGCAACAAGTGATGTCATGTGCTCTGGCACTGCGCCTTTTACAAGAACATTTCCTTCTGTAATGGCTGCTGCCACCATGAAAGTACCTGCTTCAATTCTGTCAGGGATGATGTTGTGTTTTGCACCGTGAAGTGTTTCCACACCTTCGATTTTGATTGTACCAGTACCAGCACCGCGAACCTTACCGCCCATGGCATTGATGTAGTTTGCTAAATCAACAATTTCAGGTTCTTTTGCTACGTTTTCTAAAATCGTCGTTCCTTCAGCTAATGCTGCTGCCATGATGATGTTTTCAGTTGCCCCTACACTTGGGAAATCCAAATAGATTTTTGCACCTTTTAAACGGCCTTTTACTTCAGCCTCGATGAAACCATTACCTACTTGAATTTTAGCACCCATTGCTTCAAAGCCTTTTAAATGCTGATCAATTGGTCTTGAACCAATCGCACAGCCTCCAGGTAATGCAACTCTTGCATGACCTGTTCTTGCTAAAAGTGGTCCCATGACAAGCACGGATGCTCGCATTTTACGGACATACTCAAACGGAGCCTCAGTTTCTAGTGCATGAGATGCATCAACTGATACTTCGTTATTTTCAAAATGTACTTCTGCTCCTAAATGACGTAACACTTCATTGATTGTATATACATCGGAGAGCGTAGGTACATCACAAATTACGCTTTTTTCTGTACTTGCTAACAAAGATGCAGCGATAACTGGTAAAACGGCATTTTTTGCGCCTTCTACTTTAACTGTGCCGTTTAACTTTTGACCGCCGCGGACGATGATTTTTTCCAAGGTCTTCCCCTCCGCGTCCCAAATTCTCTATATTAATATTCAGTCGTTACGATTGGTGTGCCAACCGTAATCGTATGATTTTCGTTCATTTCCGAACTTCTGATGGCAATTTGAACATTCATTTTATCATTTGAAGTCATAATGAACTGTTCCCACTTATCTGTGTAAGCGGAAAGCGACACAAAATTAGACTCAACGAGATACTCAACTGGTTTTGCTTGAAATTCATTTGCTAACGTTTCAGCTTTTTTTTGCAAAACAACATCCATCATACCATTTACATGACCATCGAGACAAGTAAAAATTACAATTTTCTCTTGTAATATGCTTTTTGCATGACGTACGAACTGATCATATGTATGCTCCCAGGTATTCAGTGGGCGAGCACCTTTTTGCTCATATAATAAATACGACTTTTGATTTGATTTTGTGTCGGTCTTCACGAGTAAAATTTTCGATTCTGTATCATTTTTTTCATCTTTGTAAATTCCTGTGACTTTGGTGACATGTTGTTCTTTTTTTTCGGTCCACTCATACTGTCGTAGTTCGTCTTTCAAACGTTTCACTTTTTTTGAAAATTGTTCGGATGAAATATCTACATTTGTTTTGGCATGAAGGGTCCACCCATCGACTTCGATTTGCTGGTTTTTTAGACCTTCTGCTATTTGAGCGAGCGGGGAAGATTCTTCCGCACGAACACCTTGAATCATCAGAACAAAAAAAAGAATAAACGCAAATAATGGCCAACCTTTCAAATACTTTCTCACTTGTCATTCCCCCTTGCTACAAGTGTTGCCGCAAGGAGGGCAATGCATACGTGGAAAAGTCAACAAAAGGCAAGCCTTTTGACCCTTCCTTTTACGTTCCCGCAGAAGGCCGTGACCAAACCTTTTATGTTAGAACATATAAGGAATTTGTCTCGAGAAATTTAAGTAATCAAGGAAGAAATTGCTGACCGCAGATGCGATAGCAATGGTAATGAGCATCATCAGCAGCCTTGCTTGAACGATTTTCCCTTTTTTAATGAGTGGATCAATATTTACAGCAAGCAGTGCCCACCATGTAACCGCGATAAAAAATAGGTGGATCACAATGCCCACGATTGCTTGTTGTCCTACGTCTTCCATACAGTTGAATCCTCCTTTTATTTATTTCTGTAAAGGAAAACTCCCTTTCATTATATCCTCGAAAATCGGAAAGATGAATCATTTGGAAAAAAGAGCTACATTTAGTGTAAATCCCCTCTTATCCTGATGCCAAGGAGATGATATACTGCGTGTGGAAGGAGCTGAACACATTGAAAGATTCTTTTCCTGACTTTGTTGATTTGTACGGAGAATTGGTTCCCTCATTTGATCATGAATGGGAGGCCATTGCTTTCTACTTTGATTATAGACAGACACAGCTAGAAGAATTAGCACAATTGTGTCATTTTCATAACATTTCTTTGGATTACTCTGAGGAAAGCCTGTATCAGTTAGAATCACTATACTTTGATGCATTGACCAAGCAGCTGTTCGCTGAGTGGAAAATGCCAATAGATGCATTAGAAGCGATGATGAGTGTGTATTTAGGAGAGGTTGTCATCCGTCATCATTCAGATGCTGACTGGGTGGTGCGGCCTTATATGGACTCTCCGCACAAATATACGCTTGGTTTACGCAGAAACAATAAAACATGGCATTGCAGTACGCAATTTTGCGAGAACTTATATCTAGAAAAGCAAGCATCTCATCCTTATGTGTCGATGTATCAATCTCTCATGTCATCCTAAAAAAAACCTTCTTATCATTGTGATAAGAAGGTTTTTCTGTTTTATTTCCCTGCTACATTTAAACGGTTTAACGCCCGTTTTAATGCGAGTTCCGCCCGGCGTACATCACTTTCATTCGGGTGGTTCAAATGCTCTTCAGCACGCTGTTTCGCTGATTTAGCACGATCGACATCAACTTTGTCTGATGTTTCAGCGGCCTGAGCCAGAATTGTTACTTGTTCAGGGCGGACTTCAACAAATCCGCCACTTACTGCAACCAATTCAGTTGATCCACTATGTTTTAAGCGAACTGCACCGATTTTTAGCGGAGCAACCATTGGAACGTGGCCAGCTAAAATACCAAGCTCACCGCTTTCTGCTCTTACACTGACCATTTCCACATCCGCTTGATACACTGGGCCGTCGGGAGTAACGATATTGACTTGAACGGTCTTCATGCTTTTACCCTCCTAAGGACCAGATTAGGCCTCTACACCCATCTCTTTGGCTTTTTCAATCACTTCTTCAATGCGTCCAACTAGGCGGAATGCATCTTCTGGAAGGTGATCGTATTTACCAGACAAGATTTCCTTGAAGCCTTTAACAGTTTCTTTCAATGGCACATAAGAACCCTTTTGGCCAGTGAACTGCTCTGCTACGTGGAAGTTTTGAGATAGGAAGAATTGAATACGACGCGCTCTGTGTACCACAAGCTTATCGTCCTCAGATAATTCATCCATACCTAAAATGGCAATAATATCTTGAAGCTCTTTATAACGCTGCAATGTTTGCTGCACTTCACGCGCAATCGCATAATGCTCTTCGCCAACGATCTCAGGTGCAAGTGCACGAGATGTTGAAGCAAGAGGATCAACCGCTGGGTAAATACCCATTTCAGTCAGCTTACGCTCAAGGTTTGTCGTTGCATCAAGGTGAGCGAACGTCGTTGCAGGAGCTGGATCTGTATAGTCATCCGCAGGTACATAGATCGCTTGAATCGATGTAACCGATCCTACGTTTGTAGACGTGATACGCTCTTGCAGCTGACC
This sequence comes from Bacillus sp. FSL R5-0712, assembly GCF_038593285.1. Lineage (NCBI taxonomy): Bacteria > Bacillati > Bacillota > Bacilli > Caryophanales > Bacillaceae > Bacillus > Bacillus sp. FSL R5-0712. Next base: position 3,434,612 of record NZ_CP151981.1, read on the forward strand.
CATTTCTGTTGCAAGTGTCGGCTGATAACCTACCGCTGAAGGCATACGTCCAAGAAGGGCTGATACTTCAGAACCTGCTTGTGTAAAGCGATAGATATTATCGATGAAGAACAATACGTCTTGACCTTGTTCATCACGGAAATGCTCTGCCATTGTCAAACCAGTTAGGGCAACACGCATACGTGCACCTGGTGGCTCGTTCATTTGACCGAAGACCATGGCTGTTTTTTCGATAACGCCAGAATCTTTCATTTCGTAGTAAAGGTCGTTTCCTTCACGTGTACGCTCTCCAACACCAGCGAATACAGAAATACCGCCGTGTTCTTGTGCGATGTTGTTGATCAATTCTTGAATCAGAACGGTTTTACCTACACCAGCTCCACCGAATAGACCGATCTTTCCACCTTTGATGTAAGGAGCAAGCAGGTCAACAACTTTGATACCTGTTTCAAGAATTTCAACTTCTGTAGAAAGTTGATCAAAAGAAGGCGCTTGTCTGTGGATTGGATCTCTTTGAGCTTCCACACCAAGTGGCTCATCTAAGTCAATGTTATCTCCCAGTACGTTGAATACACGTCCAAGTGTTACGTTACCAACTGGTACTGAAATTGGTTTTCCAAGGTCTACAGCTTCCATACCGCGCTTCACACCGTCTGTTGATGCCATTGCGATGGTTCTCACTGTATCGTCACCTAAATGTAGTGCTACTTCTAAAGTTAAGTCGATATCAACTTCACTTTCGCTTTCCGCTTTATGCGAAACTTTGATCGCATTATAAATCTCAGGCAAGTGACCGTCTTCAAAACGAACGTCTACGACTGGTCCCATGATCTGACTGATGCGTCCTGTTTTCATTGCATTCCCTCCTGACAATTATTTCTATTCTAAGGCAGCTGCTCCGCCGACAATTTCTGTAATCTCTTGTGTAATCGCTGCTTGACGAGCACGGTTGTAAGAGAGTGTCAGGCTGTCGATCAATTCTTTTGCGTTGTCTGTTGCACTCTTCATTGCTGTCATTCTTGCAGCATGTTCACTTGCTTTGCTGTCAAGAAGCGCACCGAAAATCAAACTCTCTGCATATTGAGGAAGGAGAACTTCAAGAATCTCTTCTTCAGAAGGCTCAAACTCATAAGATGCGGAACGTTTATTTGGTGTCGCTGCGGCCGAAAGGTCCGTTAGCGGCAATAATTTCTTCTCTGTTACTTCTTGTGAAATCGCACTGACAAAGTGGTTGTAGAACATGTAAAGTTCATCAAACGCTTCATCAGAGAACATTTGAACGGTACTGCTTGCTAATTCTTTAATATCAGCAAACGCAACTTCGTCTCCAAGCCCTGTTACTTCAGAAATAACTGGAATACCACGCTTTTTGAAGAAGTCGCGTCCGATTTTACCAATAACAATCACCGCATATTCATCAGCGGATTGATGACGAGATTGAATGGTTTGGTAAGCGGCACGCAAAATCGAGCTGTTAAAAGGTCCTGCAAGCCCTCGATCAGATGTAATAACGAGATACCCTGTTTTTTTGACAGGTCTTGAAAGAAGCATTGGGTGCTTAGCACTTGTTCCAGTTGCGATTGCAGCAACCACTTCCTGGATTTTCTCCATGTAAGGAACAAAAGACTTCGCATTGTTTTCAGCACGATTCAGTTTCGCAGCTGATACCATTTGCATCGCTTTTGTGATCTGACTCGATTTTTTCGTTGACGTGATCCTTGACTTTATATCGCGTAATGAGGCCAAAGATTTCACCACCTTTTTTCAGGAATCCGTGTTCATTTACGTGAAAAGAGAGAAAAAGAGAATCTTTTTCTCTCGGAAAGATTACTAATTAGTTGCTTGGTGCAAACGTACGTTTAAAGCCTTCGATTGCTGTCTTCCACTCTTCATCAGCAGGCATATTTCCTGTTTGAGAGATTGTGTCAAACAAGCCTTTATGGTTTTCTTCAATGTACAAGAATAACTCAGCTTCAAAACGTTTAACATCAGCAATGGCTACATCGTCTAAGTATCCTCTTGTTAGTGCGTAAAGAATCGCTACCTGTTTTTCAACTTTAAGCGGTTTGTTCAAGTCTTGTTTTAAGACTTCCACTGTTCTTGCACCACGGTTTAATTTCGCTTGAGTGGCTTGGTCTAGATCAGATCCAAACTGAGCGAATGCTTCAAGCTCACGATAAGAAGCAAGATCCAGACGAAGTGTACCTGCTACCTTTTTCATCGCTTTGATTTGTGCAGAACCACCTACACGGGATACAGACAATCCTGCGTTTACCGCTGGACGTACGCCTGAGAAGAAGAGGTCAGATTGTAAGAAAATCTGTCCATCTGTGATGGAAATAACGTTTGTTGGGATATATGCAGAGATATCGCCAGCCTGCGTTTCTACGAAAGGCAATGCTGTGATAGAACCGCCACCCTTTTCGTCACTAAGCTTCGCTGCACGTTCTAATAAACGAGAGTGAAGATAGAAAACATCACCAGGGAATGCCTCACGACCTGGAGGACGACGAAGCAATAATGAAAGCTCACGGTAAGCTGCCGCTTGTTTAGAAAGGTCATCATAGACAACAAGTACGTGCTTGCCGTTATACATGAATTCCTCACCCATCGTTACACCTGCATAAGGAGCAAGGTAAAGAAGTGGAGCCGGCTGTGATGCAGAAGCTGTGACAACGATTGTGTAGTCAAGCGCACCATGCTTACGAAGTGTTTCAACAACACCACGAACCGTAGATTCTTTTTGTCCGATAGCTACATAAATACAGACCATGTCTTGATCTTTTTGGTTTAGAATTGTATCGATTGCAACAGATGTTTTACCTGTTTGACGGTCACCAATGATCAATTCACGCTGTCCGCGGCCGATTGGAATCAAGGCATCAATTGCTTTAATTCCTGTTTGAAGCGGCTCATGTACAGATTTACGATCCATAACGCCAGGTGCTTCACTTTCGATTGGACGTGTTTTGCTTGTTAAGATTGGACCTAGTCCATCAACAGGCTGACCAAGCGGGTTCACAATACGTCCGATTAACTCTTCACCTACTGGAACCTCCATGATACGACCTGTACGTTTTACGTCGTCACCTTCGCGGATATCTTTGTAAGGTCCTAAAATAACGATACCTACGTTAGACTCCTCAAGGTTTTGAGCCATACCCATTACACCGTTAGAGAACTCAACCAGCTCTCCTGCCATAATGTTGTCAAGGCCATGTACACGCGCGATACCGTCCCCTACTTGAATGACTGTACCGACATCTTTTACTTCAATTTCTGATTGATAGTTTTGGATTTGCTGCTTTATCAGCGCGCTAATCTCTTCAGCTTTGATACTCACTAAGGTTTCACCCCTTCTAACGATTTTCGCCTGCAAGCTGACGTTCAATGCGGGAAAGCTTTCCGCTGACACTGCCGTCATAAATGCGGTTTCCGATACGGATTTTCACTCCGCCTATTAGATCCTTGTCAATCACATTTTCAACACGCAGTGATGTGACTCCGGCTTTTTTGGCAAATACTTCAGATAAAGATTGAATTTCAGCACCGCTCAGCGGTTTCACTGAATACACGACCGCATCGTCTATTTGTTTCGTACGGTTTGCAAGTTTCACAAACTCAGACGTCATTTCAGAGAAAATATTCGTGCGTCCGCGGTCAATCAGTAAATACATTGTGTGCAATACATAAGTAGAAACACCTTTGAAAGCTTCAGCAATCAACTGTTTCTTTTTGTCTGCTGTAATCTTTGGATGAACAAGGAAGTCATTGAGTTCTTGATCAGCCTTTAGAACTTTTTTGATCTCATTCAGCTCTTTTTCAGTTTCGTCTACTGCCGAAGAAGCAAGAACGATGTCAAAAAGAGCAGAAGCGTAACGCTTAGAGACAATAGTTACGCTCATCGGCTTTCGCCTGCCTCTTTAAGGTACTCTTGAATCAATTTCTCTTGTGCCTGCTCATCAAGTTCTTTTTCAATCACTTTAGATGCAATCAGCACAGATAGTGATGCAACCTGCTCACGCAGTGCAGCCACAGCTTGTTCTTTTTCTTTCACGATTTCAGTTCTAGCAGACTCTTTCAAGCGCTCTGATTCTTGACGTGCTGCTTGAATGATCTCTTCTTTTTGTTTCTCACCAATCTTTTTCGCATTTTCGATGAGTGTATGTGATTCTTCGCGTGCTTCTTTCAATAAGACACGTTGTTCTTCAAGAAGCTTTTCAGCTTGAACGTGCTTTTGTTCAGCACTTGAAATTTCATTTCCTATATAATCTTCACGCTGCTTCATAATACCTAATAAAGGTTTAAGCGCAAATTTCTTTAAAAGTGCAAGCAAGATGAGCATAGCGATAAGCTGGAATAACATATCACCGGCGTTGAAACTTAAGCCCCCTGCTCCTAAAACCACTGGTAACTGAGACATTTAGTACGGCAACTCCCTTCTTTAAATAATATGTTAAGAAACAAAACATAAAGGAATGGCGAAGTTTCGAACTAATCTGATCTTCGCCATTAAAATTCATATTAGAACGCTTCTCACATATTAACCAAAGAATGCCAAGAATGCGATAACGACAGCGATAATTGGAAGTGCCTCAACTAAAGCGACCCCGATGAACATAAGTGTTCTTAGTTCTCTACCAGCTTCTGGCTGACGAGCGATTCCTTCAACTGTTTTAGATACGATTAGACCGTTACCAATACCTGCTCCTAGTGCTCCTAAACCGATTGCAATTGCTGCTGCTATTAAATTCATTAAAAAGCTCCTCCTTTAAAATAACGTCCTTTTTGGACTCTCAATTTTTTAGTGTTCGTCGCTGACTTTATGGGAAATGTACACCATTGTCAGCATGGTGAAGATAAATGCCTGGATTGTTCCGACAAACAAACTGAATGCCTGCCATACAATCATCGGCACGATGGCACCTAATGTACCAACGATACCAAGCGCAATATTTTGCGTGTAGAAATTGGTCGCAAGTCCTGCAAGTAACCCAAGAAGAATCTCTCCAGCGAAAATATTTCCGTAAAGACGCAAACCAAGTGTTAGCGTGTTTGCAAATTCTTCAATAAGTTTCAATGGTACTAAAAGTGGAATTGGTCTAAAGTAGTCTTTCGTATATTCCTTGACTCCTTTTGCCTTGACACCGTAGAAGTGTGTAAGTCCCATGACCATAATTGCTAGTGTCATTGTGATTGCAGGATCAGCAGTTGGTGATTTCCACCACAAGTTGTGATCGACCGTAATCGAGAACGGCAGTCCAAGCATGTTTGAAACAAATATGTACATGAGTAATGTAACGCCAAGCGCTAGAAATGGGGCTCCTGTTTTCATGTCCATCGAACTACCTATGATATTTCGAACAAAATCAACGATCCATTCCATGAAGTTCTGCGCCTTAGTCGGACGAATAGACAGAACACGAGTAGTCAGCACCGCTATGAGAAGAACGATGATACTAGCAATCGTAATCATGAGAACATTGGATAAGTTGAACGTTAACCCTAAAAATTCTGTAGTTTTTGAACTGTGACCCAAAGAGTATTCACCTCTCTTCCATAGTAGAACGTTTAAGTTGAATGAAGGAATCTATCATAATGACAGGATATATTGTCATTAATCCTATAACAACACCTGCCAGATGAACTTCATTAGGGTAACGCCAAGCAATCGCTACTGCGAGAATCGCGTTGGCCCACCTGGCTGTACTTCCCATTGAACGAATGGATTTTCCTTTTTTAACCGCTCGATCAAAAGCGTGCATTCTCCGTATAAGTAGGAATAAATTAAAGAAAGCAAAAATTGTGCCGATAATGAAACCAAGAAACAATGGTTTAAAACCAGGCATGGCATAGCCAAACACAAAAATTGCCAATAGATAGAACATGTATTTACTCTGTCTGCGGAAAATCGCGTTTGGATCGTTCATTCATCTGACTCCCGATGAAAAGTATTGTAAAAAAGGTGATAAATGGTGATGAAAACTGCGTAGAAGACGCTGATGATAAGCCGTCCTATTCGAAAAAAATCAATCACCCATCGGTCTAATTGCACAATCAGACTTGAAATCTTTAGATCTATGGGATGCTGCTTCATTCGTTGATACAAACCCTGATTATTAAAGGGTTCACAATGAGGATTAGTAGAGTGCTATAGGCTATGAAAACCTTACCATAATACCCTCGTTTAGCATACAATAGCGTCTATGATGTGTCAATCGGTTGAAAGTTAAAAAACTTTTCTATAGTGATAGAGCACACAAAATGTTCACAATTTCATCAAACTTTAGGAGAGATGTGACATTCATTGAAAAAAACAGCCAATGTTCAGTATACATTGATTTTTCTAAGAACGGTATCAATCCTTTGTCATATATTTCAAAAAGCCCACATGCACGTTTGCATGTGGGCTTTTATTAAGACTTTCTTATTTCGTTCCGTACATACGGTCACCAGCATCCCCAAGACCTGGGATGATGTAACCTTTTTCGTTTAGTTTCTCATCTAATGCTGCAATGTAGATATCAACATCTGGATGATGCTTTTGCATTTCTTCTACACCTTCAGGGGCAGCAATCAGACACATAAAGCGAATGTTTTTCGCACCGCGTTTTTTCAAGCTGTTTAACGCTTCGACTGCTGAACCGCCAGTTGCAAGCATTGGGTCTACTACGATAAATTCACGTTCTTCCACATCTGATGGAAGCTTCACATAATATTCAACAGGCTTTAATGTTTTCGGATCGCGGTATAAACCGACATGTCCCACTTTAGCAGCTGGAATGAGTTTCAAAATCCCGTCTACCATTCCAAGACCTGCTCTTAAAATTGGCACAACCCCGAGTTTCTTCCCTGAGATCACGTTTGATTTCGCTACTTGTACAGGTGTTTCTACATCTACCTCTTCAAGCGGTAAGTCTCTTGTGATTTCAAATGCCATTAATGTTGCGACTTCATCCACTAGCTCTCTAAATTCTTTAGTTCCTGTATGAACGTCACGAATATATGTAAGTTTGTGCTGAATAAGCGGGTGATCAAATACATAAACCTTTGCCATTGCTTGCTACAACTCCTTTTCTGTCATCTTCCGGTGAACTTTGCACACTTCCTACAATTCTACATAAAAAGACATCATCTTTCAATATGATTCGCAAATCCTACAAAAAAAACCCACATGCCAAAAATAGGCAAATGGGTCTGTTTTTTAATAATCTAATTCGTTATATAGAGGGAAACGGGCCGTAAGATCAGATACACGCTTTTTCGCCTCTTCTAATTTCGCTTCATCTTCATGATGTTTTAGCGCAAGTGCAATAATGGAACCGACTTCTTTCATCGCTTCTTGATCAAAACCGCGGCTTGTTACTGCTGCTGTACCTACACGTACACCGCTTGTGACAAATGGTTTCTCTGGATCATAAGGAATTGCATTTTTGTTCACTGTAATACCGATTTCATCAAGAACGTTTTCTGCAATTTTTCCTGTGATGCCAAGAGAACGCAAGTCGATGAGAACAAGATGGTTATCTGTTCCGCCAGATACAAGCTGAATATCTTCAGATAAAAGTGTTTCAGCTAGTTGTTTTGCATTATTAATGACGTTTTGTGCATATGTTTTGAAATCTCCGTTCAATACTTCACCGAAAGAAACAGCTTTTGCAGAGATGACATGCATCAGTGGGCCACCTTGAATACCAGGGAAGATCGATTTGTCGATCTTTTTACCAAACTCTTCACGGCATAGGATCATTCCGCCGCGAGGTCCGCGTAATGTTTTGTGAGTTGTTGTTGTCACAAAATCTGCGTAAGGAACTGGATTTGGATGAAGACCTGCTGCAACAAGACCAGCAATGTGAGCCATGTCGACCATAAAGTAAGCACCGACTTCATCAGCAATCTCACGGAACTTTTTGAAATCAATTTGGCGTGGGTATGCACTTGCACCCGCAACGATGAGTTTCGGCTTATGTTCACGTGCTTTTTCAAGTACATCTTGATAGTCGATATGCTGAGTTTCTTTATCTACACCATATTCTACAAAGTTGTACTGTACACCACTAAAGTTTACAGGGCTTCCATGTGTTAAATGCCCGCCATGTGATAAGTTCATGCCAAGTACTGTATCGCCATGCTCAAGAATTGTAAAGTATACGGCCATGTTCGCTTGAGCACCTGAGTGAGGCTGTACGTTCACATACTCAGCGCCAAAAATTTCTTTTGCGCGGTCACGTGCGATATCTTCCACAACGTCTACATGTTCACAGCCGCCATAGTAGCGTTTACCAGGATAGCCCTCAGCGTATTTGTTTGTTAATACAGAGCCCTGTGCTTCCATGACTGCTTCGCTTACGAAGTTTTCTGATGCAATTAATTCGATTTTGTCCTGCTGGCGTTTCCGCTCTAGTTGAATTGCTTTGAATACTTGTGCGTCTTGCTCAGGTAAATGTTTCATCAGCGAAATCCTCTCCAATCTATTTCCATTCGATGTTTTCACCATCTCATTGTACACGGTTTTTGAGTAAAATGTAAAAGTTTTTTTTGGAAAATCGACTTCTTTTTTATGAAAACCCGAATATTCAAGTGGTAAAGCGTCTTCATCATTCAACATTATATTAGAAATATATCGAAGCTATGATCTTGTATAAACGGCTCGTTCTCCGCCAATCAGCTTCGGACGCGTTTTCGCAAAAGTCACATGTGCATGTCCTAATCGATGACGACTGAGGCGGACAGGTACAGCGACTCTCTTTAAGTGCATCCCAATTAACGTATCGCCGATATCAATTCCAGCATGTGCCTCAATGCATTCGACTAATACAGGATGTTCCATTTGCTGATATGCATGAGCCGCCATCGAACCACCCGCTTTACGGACAGGTACTGCAGCTACGATCTCCAGGTTAAAACGGAAAGCCACTTCTTCTTCAACAACAAGGGCACGATTTAGATGTTCACAGCATTGAAAGGCGAGTTCAATCCCGGTCTCTCGTCTTAACTGATCCAATTCTTGATAGATAGAGGCAGCAATTTGCTCACTTCCTGCAGTACCAATATGCTCACCAGCCACTTCTGACGTACTGCAGCCAATGACTAAGATTTGCCCGGCACGCAATTCAACTGTTTGATGAAACTCTTTTAACATTTCAAGCCAATCTTGACCAATGTTCATGTTAAGCGCTCCTTATAGGTGCTTTTCTTCGTAATCAGCAATTTTGCCAATCCGCACAGCATGGCGTCCTGCTGTAAACTCTGTCGTCAGCCAAATGTGCGCAATCTCACGTGCTAATCCTGGTCCAATCACTCGCTCTCCCATTGCAAGAACGTTCGTATCATTATGTTCTCTCGTTGCTTTCGCACTAAATGTATCATGAGCCAATGCACAGCGAATTCCTTTTACTTTATTTGCTGAGATGCTCATGCCGATGCCTGTCCCACAAATTAAAATGCCGCGGTCGACTTCTCCGTTTGCCACCATATTGGCTACAGGGAAAGCATAATCTGGGTAGTCTACAGAACCTGATCCGCATTCACAACCCATATCAATGTATTCAATCTTCAATTCATCCATCAGTTGTTTGATTTCTTCACGAATATTCGTTCCGCCGTGATCGGATGCAATGGCTACTTTCATCGGGCAATTCCTCCTAAGGGTGAGTTGATCTGTTATGTCTTACATTCATTCTTTATTCACAGTTATATTTTAACCTCTACCTAGTGATTTGCAAACAATAGCAGAAAAACCGTTGAGGCAACGGTTTTACAGGTTATCTATTATGATGATCTTTTTTCAGCTTCTCAGCGAGCTGATACAGTAAGGCTTCTAGTTCATCTCGAGTTTCCTGATAAACAGAAAGACTTCCTCCAAACGGATCGGATACATCGCCTTCTGTTCCTGTCGCAAATTCCTTTAAAGTGAAGACCTTGCCTTTTGCATGCGCATATTGCTCTGCAATCAACTGTTTATGCTGCATCGTCATCGTGAAGACGTAATGAGCTTCGCGCAGAAGATCCTCTGTCAATTTTGATGATGAGTGATTCAGTGGAATGCTTTTCTCAAATAATGCTTCGATCGCTTGAGGAGAAGCCTTCCCTTCATCGGAGGCAAAAATGCCCGCTGATTTTACAGTGACCTCTAAACCTTTTTCATCTGCAATGGAAGCAAAAAGGGCTTGAGCCATTGGACTTCTGCATGTATTTCCCGTACAAACAAATAAGATTTTCATCTTTCGCCCTCCTTTTCTTCTATTATATAGCATTTCATTCTACATGTTATGTAAGGAGACTGGCTAGAGCGGAAATAATAATTTGATACCAAAGGCTAGTAAAATGATTCCGCCAAGCGCGCCGCTATATGAACCCACCCATGACCGAACCTGTTTACCGAGTAATAATCCGAGCCATGTGAGGAGCATACTAAAAAAACCAAACAATAATATAGTCATCCACACCTGTGAACCATAAATCCCGAGGCTTAAACCAACGGAGAAGCTGTCTAGGCTTACACTTGTCGCAAAAAGAACAAGACCAGCCCCAACAGGTGCGATAAAGGGCTTATCCTCTTTGCGGATAGAAGCAACAATCATTTGCAGTCCCAGCACCAAAAGCAGCGCCCCGCCAATATAGGTGGCAAGAAGACCGAGCCATCCAGATAAGAGCTGACCTGTCAGCATGCCAAAAAGCGGCATAAACATATGAAATATCCCAATAACAAGTCCAATATAAATGATCTGGCGGAACCTCAGCTGAATCATTCCCATACCAAGTCCAACCGAAAAAGCATCCATCCCAAGTGCAAAAGCCATAATGCTGAGTGTCAGCAATTCGCCAGCTAGTTCGTTCATGTAAATCCCCCTTGGACACACATTCTTCTTTAACCTATGTTTGTCCAAGAAAGGTTAGAACTATTGGAACGAAGGGAGTGTACGCCCTCCTGCGGCTTTTTGCAGACGGTTCATAATGGCAGAACCAACTCCCTCTTCTGAAAAGGCTTCTGAAATGATCAAGTCTACATCTGTTTCATCAAATTGTCTCAGTACACGATAAAGGTTTGCAGCAACCGTTTCAGGTTTTTCTCTCCATCCACAGCTGTACACAACATCTGCCGCAAACAGCGATTTCTTTTCTTCTGTTGTCAGCACTCCGACTTTTAGCCCTTCAGCTTTGTATTTCTGTATGTGACGCTGCATGTCTTCATCACTTCCATGAAAGATATACATCTTGGCTTCAGGTGCATAATGTGTGTATTTCATTCCCGGCGATACAGGCGCTTCGTCCTTTTTTGTCAGCCCTGGGTCCACACTCACCGTCCCCACGACCTCTTCTAATGCTTCCTTTGTAATTCCGCCTGGTCTTAAAATCACTGGGGTCTCACCGACACAGGATACAACCGTTGACTCAACGCCAATTCCAGTTGAACCGCCATCCACAATCCCAGCGATTCTTCCTTCGAGATCACTCGCTACATGATCAGCTTGTGTTGGTGAAGGTTTTCCCGAACGATTGGCACTTGGTGCAGCAATTGGCAGACCAGCTGCTCGGATGAGCTCAAGCGCAATGGGATGATCAGGCATTCTCACACCTACTGTGGATAAACCTGCTGTAACCTGCTTTGATAAAGTGCCTGGCTTACACGGAAGAACGATGGTTAAGGCGCCCGGCCAAAAGGCATCCATCAGCGCCTTCGCTTTTTCACTTTCTATTTGTGCAAATTCGTGAAGCTGCTGAACCTCCGCAATGTGAACAATCAACGGATTATCACTCGGACGCCCTTTCGCTTCATAAATTTTCATAACGGCTTCTGTCTCTTTCGCATTTGCCCCGAGTCCGTAAACGGTCTCCGTCGGGAAAGCAACCACTTCATTTTGCTGCAGCAGATCGGCCGCCTGTTTAATTTGTGGATAGTATGTGGATAAATCCTTTTCTAAATCCACAGACCACCTTTTTGTATTTAACATCCTACAAACTCCTTTTAAAAAAGATAAAACTGTTGATATATCTCAATTATCCTTTTGAAAGTATAAAAGATGATGATCAATAAAACAAGCGTTGTCCACAATTTGTGGATAACGCTTGTTTTGTAGTGGATAAGTATGTGTATAAGTCCATCATTTTGTGATTAACTGCCTTTTTTTTGCAGGACCACAGCCTGTTCTTTCCCCAATGTCTCTTTCGCATGTGCAGAGCTCCATATGCTTTCTGGAATTTCCTTTAAAGGCGTAAAGCCCATTAATGCCAAAAAATCATGGGAAGAGGAATGGTTTGCGACGACATAAAAAGTATCCACACCCATTTTTTCACCGAGCGTTTGAACACTTTGGAACAAAGAGACAATGTGTCCCTGACCGAGCTTATCTGATATGACAAGAGACCGCAGCAATCCCTCTTGTTCATTGAGCTGTTCAAGACCTAAGCAGCCTGCCAGCTGACCATCCGCATCTTCCATCACTACAAATGCCGTTCGCTCCGCAAGTGTTACTCCGCCTTTTGCTTGTCCCTTTTCAAGAAAAGCATTGATCGCCGGGACATCTTCTTCTGTAGCTATTCTTAATTGATAATACATGCTTTCACCTCTTTTTGATCTCTTACTTCAACTCTATGAGGCAAAAACCGATTTATACCTTTTTTAAGAGAAAAGACTAGAGACCCATTCGAACAAAAAGAACTTCACTTCACCTGTCTCTTCTTCCTCTTCTTTCACCACTTCATTAACAGACTCTTTCGTTTGCTGCGCTGTCACTTGTTTATCATCATCCCCTTCTGGTGAGGCGATGGCTTCTCCGTTTGAAAAATCGATAAAGCAGAGCGGCGGAAATAACACACACCACCAGTTGGCACCGTCTCCTTCTCCAAGCGTAATTAAAATGGCTTCATATTTCCCAGCAGGATAGACGAGATTTCCATAGAGCTTTGTTGGAAATGAAGCTTTTTGAAAACTGACCGATACGGATTGATCAATGTGCTGTTCCTTCAATTTCGCTTTAGCAATACGATTGATTTCTGGCAGCTTTGATCGAATGACACGTCTTGCTTCTTCAATGGATGTGAGGTCTTTGACCCACTCCGTCATATTCGCATTGACCTCGTCACGAATACTTCTTTTCACATCCTGATCCGCTGAACGATCACTATTTGCTAAAATGCGTAATCGAATCGCTTCATCTGGTATGACAACAGGCTGATTTGCAGAAGCAGCGGCTGTCTCCTCCTTGCCAAGGTTTGCAAAAGCACCGCATAATAATAGAAACATATAAAGACAAATCATCGTTTTACTTTTCAACATTGTGTGTTCCCCCCACTTTTTCTCTTCGCTACAAACATTGTGTCCAGGAAACTCATTTCATAAACAGTCAATATGAATTTTTTAATAGATTATGAGTCAAAACAAAAAAGCCGTTCTCATTAAGAACGACTTTTGAGTGAGGATTGGTAGTCAGAAGGGTATAGTCTCCCATCCCAATCTCGGCTGATTTTTAAACCAGATTCTGTTTTGATGACAGTCATGGCTCCTTTTTTCTCGATTTCTTTTTTGACTTTTCCTTTTTGATCGATAAATTGGATCACCATTTCATAGTTAAATTCAATTCTGTCATCGCTTTCATCTGAAGGCGAAAACATAATTTTTTTCAGCTTAATTTGACAATCTTGATCCTTCGCCGCTTCTAATATGCTCGGGAACATGCTGTCTTGTGTATATTCTTGATATTCATGTTCGGTTAAATAAACCTTCAGCTTCTCTTTCATGTCAGATAGGTCATCCGTTCGATTCACTGTGTATTGTGCTTTTTTATAGCTTTCTCCAAATGCTGCTGCCTCTTTTTTAAAGCTCGGTTTACCACAAGCACTCACAATCAATAGTACACTGACGATGACCAACACCATCGCATACCTTTTGTTCACACCATTCGCTCCTTCAAAACAAATTTATGTAAAAAATCATGATCAGAATGTTCATTCTTCTATATATACGTTTCTCTTTTACCATAAGTTTCATCTTTACATAATAAAATAGTCCGGCTTTCTTCAGCCGGACTTTCCGTTTTGAATGTGTGCGCAAACAGCTCGATCTTTTCCGTTAATATCTTTGACGATGCAGACATCCGCTTTAGGAAATGCCTGCTCAAGTAGCGCTGTGACATCTTGACCTTGCGTATGTCCAATTTCAAAGACAACAACTGCTTGATCACTCAGCACGCTGGGAAGATCATGAACGAGACGCTGATAAAACCACAAGCCATCGCGTCCGTCCGTCAGCGCATTCACCGGCTCATGCTTCGTCACAACCTCAGACAGACTGTCCATTTCTTCCGCCGCAATATAAGGTGGATTGGAAATAAATACATCTACTTTAATGCCTTGAGCTATAACCGGTTCAAGCAAATCTCCATGTAAAAAATGAACGTCTGCACCGAGCGCTTGTTGATTGCGTTTTGCTACCGCAAGCGCTTCTTGTGAGATATCAGTTGCTGTGACAGATAGTGATTTTTTTTCAAGAGCCAGCGTAATCGCAATGGCTCCGCTTCCTGTGCCAACGTCAACTGCTTTGAGCGGCTGACCGGGCGGGAAAACGTCACCTACCAAATTGAGCGCCGCCAGAACAACTTCTTCCGTTTCAGGACGAGGAATAAGAACATGCTTGTTCACCTCGAAAGGACGTCCGTAAAAGAATTCAATACCCGTTAAATGCTGAACAGGAACACCCGCCTTATGCTGTGTCACAAATTTGCTGAACAGTTGATCTTGCTCCTCAGGCAGCGCATCATGAAATCGTGCAAGAAGCTCACTTCTGCTCCAGCCGAGCACATGCATCAACAGGAGTTCTGCTGCATTTTGGTCTCTGCCAGCTTCCGTTAACAAAGAAGAAGCCCATTTAAGGGCTTCGAAGATTGTTCGCTCTTTATTTTGCATCTTGAAGCTTTCTTGCTTGGTCTTCCATAATTAGTGCATCAATGACCTCGTCAAGTTTTCCTTCTAAAATTTGATCAAGCTTTTGAATCGTCAATCCGATGCGGTGGTCTGTTACACGGTTTTGCGGGAAGTTGTACGTACGGATACGCTCTGAACGATCCCCTGTTCCAACCGCAGATTTACGTGTTTGATCATATTCAGCCTGTGCTTCTCGCTGGAATTTATCATAAATTCTCGCACGAAGTACTTTCATGGCTTTTTCTTTGTTTTTAATTTGTGATTTCTCATCCTGACAGGACACAACAACACCTGTTGGAAGGTGAGTTAATCGAACAGCAGACATGGTCGTATTGACACTTTGTCCGCCAGGTCCGCTTGATGCAAATGTATCCACACGGATATCTTTTTCATGGATATCAATTTCAACTTCCTCAGCCTCAGGTAATACAGCGACTGTCGCAGTAGATGTATGGATCCGTCCGCCTGATTCTGTTTCTGGAACACGCTGCACGCGGTGTGCACCATTTTCAAACTTTAGTTTGGAGTATGCGCCTTTCCCGCTGATCATAAAGATGATTTCTTTATAACCGCCTGTGCCAGTGACACTCGCTTCCATCACTTCCGTTTTCCAGCCTTGCATTTCAGCATAACGGCTGTACATACGGTAAAGGTTTCCTGCAAAAAGAGCAGCCTCTTCTCCACCCGCTGCACCACGAACCTCCACAATAACGTTCTTATCGTCATTCGGATCTTTCGGGATCAGCAAGATTTTCAGCTCGTCTTCTAAACGTTCCGTTTCTACTGTGAGCTCTGAAATTTCTTCTTTGACCATGTCGCGCATCTCGGCATCCAGCTTCTCTTCGAGCATTGCTTTTGCATCATTCAGCTGGTCGTATGCCGCACGATATTGTCTATATACCTCAACAGTTTCTTGAATATCAGATTGTTCTTTCGAATATTCACGAAGCTTCTTAGGGTCGTTCACCACTTCAGGGTCACTTAAATATTCATTTAGCTTTTCATAGCGTTCTTCAATTGATTTTAAACGGTCTAACATGGTCTTCACCTCTGTTTTGTGCGTAACAGTCTAATTATAGTATAGCGGGGTATGACAGTCAAAAAAATTTCCAAAACAATTGAATTCCTGCAATTTTTCGCTAGAAAACACGATCTTTGGCGATTGGTTACTTGTTTTGTCTAACGTGAAGGAACAGGAACTCTTAAAAGAGAATGGTACTTGTAATTGAAAAAAGGGAGGGCATTTGGTTTGAATACAAATGAGGTTGCAAAGGAAATTGGTGTTTCTTCAAAAACGATTCAGCGCTGGGTCAAACAGCTCAACATCCCTGTCGCCCGGAATGAACTTGGACATTATGAATTTCATGAAGATATCGTACAGCTGCTCAAAGAGGTCAAACACCAAATGAGTGAAGGTGTGATCCTCCAAGACATTCAACTGCCAATCCATAAGGAAACCGTTCGTCAATCAGCACCTGCTGCCGAAACTGATGTCT
Organism: Bacillus sp. FSL R5-0712; assembly: GCF_038593285.1. Lineage (NCBI taxonomy): Bacteria > Bacillati > Bacillota > Bacilli > Caryophanales > Bacillaceae > Bacillus > Bacillus sp. FSL R5-0712. The sequence goes on from NZ_CP151981.1 coordinate 3,451,030, forward strand.
CCATACAACGGATTGAAGCATTAGAAAAGCAAGTGAAAGAGCTTATTCAGCAGCAATTACACGTCACTGATGTAGAAGACCGCCTGCAAGAGCTTGAACGGAAATTGGCTAAAAAAGCAGATGAAGGTGTATCGTATCAGCTGCTTCAGCACCGCAGAGAAATTGAAGACTTATCCACAAAATTTGACCGCCTCGCCGCAGCCTTGAAACAACCGTCACAAGTAGAAGAAAAAAAGGAAATCGCACACCCCGACATCAAAAAAAAGCGTGTACTCTTCCCTCTGTTTCATTCATTTCGCTAAGAAAGGCTGCCTCGTTTGGCAGCCTTTCTACTATATTATACGGTAAGTGCAATAATGATCGGTAATGTGATGAGTGACATGATGGCACTGATCACAAATGCGGATGCAGTTTCCGCCTCTTGTTTTTCAAATCGTGTTGCGATCATTGCTGCAACAGCTGAACCTGGGAAGGCTACAAGTAATACAGCTTTTGTAATTTCATCAGCCGAAAGACCCATAAGAACAGCAATAAAATACATAAGTAATGGTTGTACAGCTACTTTTAGCAATGCAATACTGAAGGCTGGCAAGCTTAATTTAATTTTGCGAATACCAACAGTGACACCGACTGCGAATAACGCAACCCCTGATGTGACGCTGCCAATTTCCTCTAACATTTCATGTCCGATTGCAGGAAGTTTAAATCCTAAAAGAACAAGAATGATACTGGCTAACGGTGCAAGTGCAAGCGGCTCTGATAAACCGTGCAAAATTGCTTTTGTCGTCATTTTTAGGAAGCTTTCGCCTTCTTTGGCTTTTCCTTTTGTTTTTTCACCGACAGTTGACACAATAATAGCAATTGGATCAAGCAATGCATTTACAACTATTCCGGTAATCGCAATCGGAATTGCAACCTCTTGAGCTCCAAATAAACTGCCCAAGACCGGAATCCCCATAAATGCAAAGGTCGGTTGTGCTGAGTTTAACGAGAAAACAGAAGAATCTGTTAAATCATATTTAAAAGCAAATTTCGTAACTAAAAGGATAATGATATAAAAACCAACGATTCCGAAAATCAATGCAACGAAAAATGGAATTTGACTATAGAATTTATCTTTTGGTGTTGACAGAATACTGGCGATAAAGTGCGCTGGTAAAGCATACTTTGTAACAAGTGTACTTACACCTTTTGCAGATTTAGCGTCATAGCTGCCGAAGTTCCCTGCGAACCAACCCAGCGCGATAACGAAAAAAATCGGTGCTAGGAGGATCAAAATATTTAAAAAGTCCATCTTACTCTTCCTCCTTAAATCCTTTACATGTTTCTTATTTATTGCGGCATTGCTTAGATTACCCGAAGCAATGCCGCGTTACACATTTTATTATGCTCTTACAATTTTTTTATATTCAGGAATCCACATTGCGTCTTTCACAGCTTGTTCGATGTTGTCAGGCGTTTTTCTTGCGACACCATCTTCAATTGCTGCTTTCGCTACTTCAACAGCTACATGAATTGACACTTCTTGCAATTTATCAATACTTGGAAGAAGACCAGCACCTGGTTTCTCATGATCAACCATTTCAGCAATTGCATTCGCAGAAGCAACGAACATGCCTTTTGTGATGATTTTTGATTCTGTTACGATTGAACCAAGACCAAGTCCAGGGAAAACGAACGCATTGTTTGATTGTCCGATTTCATGTTCAATTCCGTTATACTCAACGTTTTCGAACGGGCTTCCTGTTGCAACAAGCGCACGGCCGTCAGTCCATTTGAATAGATCCTCTGGCACAGCTTCAGCAAGCGGTGTTGGGTTAGACATTGGCATGATCACTGGACGCTCTGTATGAGCTGCCATTTCTTTAATGATTTCTTCAGTGAATGCGCCGCCTTGACCTGATGTACCGATAAGGATGGTCGGCTTCACCCTACGAACAGTTTCAGCAAATGAGATTTGCCCTTTTTCATCGCGTGCCCAACCTTCTACTTCATCAGAAGTACGCAGGTATGGTTTTTGGAAATCAAGCACTTCATCTTCAAATTGATCTGTTAGCAATCCTCTGTAGTCTAATGTCCAGAATGCATTGTTTGCTTCTTCTTCTGTTAGACCTTCAAGAACCATTGTGTCACGCATTTGATCTGCGATTCCAATACCAGCTGATCCAGCTCCGAAGATGACAACACGGTGATCTTTCAATTGAGTACCAGTTTTCTTGACAGCTGCAAGAACACCCGCTAAAGTAATGGCACCAGTACCTTGAATATCATCGTTGAAGGTTAAGATGTTATCGTTGTATTTTTTCATGATGTTACGCGCATTTTTGTTTCCAAGGTCTTCCCAGTGAAGCAATGCTTTCGGGAAGAATTTAAGTGCTGCTTTCACATAAGCATCAATGAATTCTTCGTATTTTTCACCTTGTACACGTTTATGATGGTTCCCAATGTATAATGGATCATTCAATAATTTTTCATTGTTTGTTCCAACATCTAATACAACTGGAATCACGCGGCTAGGATCAATACCTGCTGCAGCCGTGTAAACAGCTAATTTACCGATTGCGATGTTGATACCACCAACACCCCAGTCACCAATTCCAAGAATACTCTCAGAGTCAGTTGCAACGATGAGGTCAATATCTCCAGCAGTTGCGTGCAAGTTTTCAAATGCTTTCTCGATTCCGTCAATGTCGTCGATTGAAAGATAGACACCATGAGGTCTTCTGTATTCATGGCTGTATTCTTGAATCGCTTCACCAACAGTTGGTGTGTACACAACTGGAAGCATTTCACGAAGCTTTTCTGTTAGAAGCTTGTAGAACAATACTTCGTTACGGTTTTGCAAATCACTTAAGTATACGTTTTGACGAAGACGATCCGGCTGAGCTAGAAACTGCTTGTACGCTCTTTCCGCTTGCTGTTCTAAAGTTAGAACCGTTGGAGGAAGTAAACCTTCTAGTCCAAGCTCTTGTCTTTCTTCTTCAGAGAAAGCAACGCCTTTGTTCAACGTTGGAATCGATAATACATCTTTACCTGTCAAAGTGGTTTCGAGGTACCCTTCTTTTGTTTTCTTCACGTTGTTCATCAAAAACTACCCTCTTTCTAAAATATAAATAAAGTGAACTATTAATCCAAAGAACGATTAAGGAGAAAAATCCTTAATCAAAAAAATTATGACAAGAAATCGAACTTTTCGTTTAAATGCTTTACACTACAGTTAGTCATTTTATGCCTGCTTATGACAAAACGCAAGCGTTGAAAATTAGATAATTTAATCGTAGTGTTATTTAATTTATTTAAGTACAAATGATGGGTGTTCAGCCAAAATCTCGAAAAACGAAACACAGCGGCATTTGCTATTTTTTTATTTGTCAAGTGTTGTACCAACATCAAGTCTTGGTACTTCATGGTGATGTCTGCATCGTGCTTCGTATGATTCCTGCGCACCTACTAAAATAATAGGATCATCATAGGATGCGGGTTTACCGTCGATCAAGCGTTGTGTTCTACTCGCTGGGGAGCCGCATACCGAACAAACTGCTTGAAGTTTTGTTACAAGCTCTGCACATGCCATTAAATGCGGAACAACACCAAATGGCTCTCCTCTGAAGTCTTGATCCAGGCCTGCAACAATGACTCGATAGCCTTGGTCAGCCAATTGAGTGACAATGTCAATGATTGTCTCATCAAAAAATTGCACCTCATCAATGCCAATGACATCGGTTCTTTCTGATATGTGCGTTATTATGTCTTTTGGTGAGGCTACTGCAATCCCATCTAATGATGAACCGTTATGTGACACAACTGAGCTTGTACTATATCGGTTATCAATCGATGGTTTGAATATTTTTACTTCTTGTTTGGCAAAGGTGGCCCTTTTGGCTCTCCGAATCAATTCTTCCGACTTTCCAGAAAACATACTGCCGCAGATGACTTCAAGCCAACCGCTTTGTTTCATCACATACATAAGGTCTTCTCCCCCGTTTTAAAGTTCCATCAATCCACGTAAAAAAACAGGCAAGAACGGATTCCTGCCTGTTTATTGTATCTATTATTACTTAAGACCGTATTTTTTGTTAAAGCGGTCAACACGTCCATCAGCAGAAGCGAATTTTTGACGGCCTGTATAGAAAGGATGGCACTCAGAGCAAATCTCGATGCGTACCTCTTCTTTTACTGATCCAGTTTCAAACTCATTTCCACAAGCGCATTTGACTGTAGCTTTTTTGTAGTTAGGATGAATTCCTGTTTTCATCTACTGTCATCTCCTTCCGCCCTGAATCCAATTCGGAAACAGAGTTAATATCTCAGAAATAAATTCTGAAACGCACATGATAAAATTATAACAGTGTGAGTCTATGATTGCAAATGTATTTTTTCAGAGAAACTATCTTCTTGATGCAGACATATTGGCTTGTTTCCATTCTTGCGTTAAAATATCGAAAAATTCTTGGTTTGTCTTTGTTTTTCTCATTTTGCGCATGAACTTCTCAGCGAAGTCAGGTGTATCTGACATCGATTTTCTCATCGCCCATAAACGATCAAGATGCTCTTTTGGCACAAGCAGTTCTTCTTTTCTCGTACCAGAACGGCGAATGTCGATCGCAGGGAAGATTCTTCTTTCGGCCAAAGAACGGTCCAAATGAAGCTCCATGTTCCCAGTTCCTTTAAACTCTTCATAAATTACGTCATCCATACGTGATCCTGTATCAACAAGTGCAGTGGCTAAAATCGTCAAGCTTCCGCCTTCTTCAATGTTACGCGCAGCACCAAAGAAGCGTTTTGGACGATGGAAAGCCGCAGGATCAATACCGCCTGAAAGCGTTCGGCCGCTTGGCGGAATCACAAGGTTGTATGCACGAGCAAGCCTTGTGATGCTGTCCATTAAGATGATGACATCTTTCTTATGTTCAACAAGACGCATAGCACGCTCTAAAACAAGCTCTGCTACTTTAATGTGGTTTTCCGGTACTTCGTCAAAGGTTGAACTAACAACATCCCCTGCAACAGAACGTTCGATATCTGTTACTTCTTCTGGGCGTTCGTCAATCAAAAGGACAATCAGCTCTGCCTCTGGGTGATTTTCAGAAATGCTGTTGGCAATTTCTTTAAGCAAAATGGTTTTCCCAGCCTTAGGCGGTGCAACGATTAAACCACGCTGTCCAAATCCAACTGGCGCCATCATGTCCATAATTCTAGTAGACAGGTGATTAGGCTGTGTTTCAAGAATCATTTGACGGTCAGGAAATAGCGGTGTGAGTGCAGGAAAGTGAACACGTTCCTTTGCTGATTCTGGGTCGTCCCCATTTACCGCTTCTACATGAAGGAGGCCATAGTAGCGTTCATTCTCTTTTGGAGGTCGTACCTTTCCAGACACTTTATCTCCATTTCGTAAATCAAAGCGTCTGATTTGTGAAGCTGAAATATAAATGTCTTCAGAACTTGGGGAGTAGTTAATCGGTCTTAAGAAACCAAATCCCTCAGACTGAATAATTTCAAGAACCCCTTCCATAAATAAGAGATCCTCTTGCTCAGCGTTCGCCTTTAAGATGGCAAAAATTAATTCTTTTTTTGTTAGTTTGCTGTAATAAGAGATTTTGTATCGTTTTGCTAACTCATACAGCTCTTTTAATTTCATATTTTCCAAAGATGAAATCGATACATCTTTCAATATGGACACCACACTTTTCTAGTCAATGTATTTCTTTACAAATGCATGACCATTGTATTTGATTAGCTTTTAATTCCGTTGTTGTTGGAATGACCTCGCTCTGATGGTAACGCTCCCACTCGTTTTATCGTGAAAGATAGGAACAATGTGAAATAGAGCTTTGTCAACATAGAGAAGGATAATGAGTATATCGTCATGATGCGGCAGTATTTAAACTTGTTGAAGCTTAAAAGAAGTAAATTCGCAGAAAATTTCGCAGCACTCTTTAGTTTTACCTCATTTGCAGAGAATATTCAACTTTTAAAAGAAAATGATATACATTTGACACCTATATGAAAAGCGGGTAATGAATACCCGCTTTCAGATTACGGACGAATGACAAGATTCGGTTTTTTCTTTAAGCTGTGTCTGCCGTCTACGAAACGAACCGTACCTGATTTCGCACGCATGACAACACTATGTGTTGTTCCAACAGAGCCTTTGAATTGAACACCTTTAAGTAATTCTCCGTCCGTTACACCTGTCGCTGCAAAAATGGCGTCATCTCCTTTTACGAGATCTTCCATTCTGAGGACTTTCCCAACATCCAGCCCCATTTTCTCACAGCGTCTTAGTTCTTCTTCACTTTGAGGAAGAAGCTTACCATGAATTTCACCACCAAGTGCCTTTAACGCAACAGCAGAAAGGACACCCTCAGGCGCTCCGCCTGAACCAAATAGAATATCAACACCTGTGTGATCAAATGCTGTATTAATGGCTCCTGCAACGTCACCATCGTCGATCAGTTTAATTCTTGCTCCTGCTTCTCTCAGTTCAGCAATAATTTTCTCATGTCGATCTCTGTTTAAAATCGTTGCAACCACATCTTCAATATCTTTGTTTTTTGCTTTTGCAACAGCGCGAAGATTATCAATGACAGGCGCTTCAATGTCGATGCAGCCTACCGCTTCTGGACCTACTGCGATCTTATCCATGTACATATCAGGTGCATTCAGCAGGTTGCCATGATCTGCAACTGCAATGACAGCTAAGGCATTCCAGCCGCCGCTTGCCACAATGTTTGTTCCTTCTAATGGATCAACAGCGACATCCACGCGAGGTCCATATCCGTTCCCAAGCTTTTCCCCAATATAAAGCATTGGTGCTTCGTCCATTTCTCCTTCGCCAATGACCACTGTTCCCTTCATCGGAATGGTATCAAATACATCACGCATTGCACTTGTTGCAGCATCATCCGCTTCGTCTTTTAATCCTCTTCCCATCCAACGGGCAGATTTTAATGCAGCTGCTTCTGTCACCCGTACTAGTTCCATCGATAAACTTCTTTCCATTTTTGTCCAAATCTCCTCTCACAGTCAAAGCCTTATGAATTTTGAAGTTCTTCTATTTCTTGGTCATTCAGCTTTTCACGCCAGATGGTTGCACCCAAGCCTTCAAGCTTCTTCTCAAGCAAACTATATCCTCTGTCTATATGTTCAAGCCCTGTGATTTCGGTCACACCGTCTGCCATTAACCCTGCGACAACAAGACAAGCGCCTGCACGCAGATCACTTGCTTTAACCTTTGCTCCTTGGAGCTGTGTTTGTCCGGTAATAATAGCAGATCTTCCTTCGACCTTCATGTTTGCACCCATTCGACGCAATTCGTCAATGTGCTTAAAGCGGGCTGAGTAGATCGTATCTGTGACCACACTCGTGCCTTTTGCTTTTGTTAACAGCGCCGTCATCGGCTGCTGAAGGTCAGTCGGAAAGCCCGGATACACAAGGGTTTTGATATCGACAGGCTTGAGTCCTTCGTTTCTGCCAACGATCAGCATCTGATCGTTGCTCGTTTCAATGGTGAACCCCATTTCTCTAAGTTTCGCCGTAATTGATTCTAAATGAGTTGGGATCACATTATCAAGTACAACTTCATCACCCATCGCTGCACCAGCTATTAAAAATGTTCCTGCTTCGATGCGGTCAGGGATGATTGAATGCTTACAGCCATGAAGAGATTCTACACCTTCGATTCGAATGACATCGGTACCCGCACCTTTGATTTTGGCTCCCATGCTTGCAAGCAGTGTCGCTACATCAATAATTTCGGGTTCCTTTGCAGCATTTTCAATCACGGTTTTTCCTTCAGCCAGTACGGCTGCCAGCATGATGTTGATCGTCGCACCTACACTGACAACATCAAGATAAATCCGGGCTCCGACTAATTTTTCAGCACGCAAATAAATCGCACCCTGCTCGTTTGTCACCTCGGCTCCAAGTGCTTCAAAGCCTTTGATATGCTGATCGATCGGCCTAGGTCCTAAATGGCATCCTCCTGGCAGTCCGATGACAGCCTGCTTAAATCTGCCCAGCATGGCGCCCATTAAATAATAGGATGCACGCAGTTTCTTCACTTTTCCATTAGGAAGCGGCATACTGATCATGGAAACAGGATTCACAACCATTTCACCTTTTTCAAAAGTGACCTTTCCGCCAATTTCTTCTAACAGATCTCGTAATGTGTCGATATCTGATATATGCGGAAGGCCTTCAATGGTTACTGGAGAATCAGCAAGAATCGTGGCAGGAATCAGTGCCACAGCACTATTTTTCGCACCACTAATATGTACGGTCCCGCGCAAGGGATCACCGCCGGCAATGTTTAACTTTTCCATATTTGTCTCCCTTCTTAAAGAAGATCACTGTTGGAGTTATACTGTTTGTGGATGTCGCGCTTTAAAAGGTCTTGTCCAAAATTTAGCCAATATCAAGAGAAAGAATACAGGTTAAACGAAATTTGTCGGAAGAAAAATAATCGAAGCTTTGCGAGGCTGTGATGTTCTCTTCTTTGCACAAAACATTTCTTAGCGTTTATAAGGAAAACTGCGGCAAACGAGAGACGATCCCGCCTGCCACAATCATTTATTTATTCCAGTCTGCTAAAAATTGCTCAATGCCTGCATCCGTTAATGGGTGTTTCGTCAGCTGCTTGATGACTTTCAGCGGCATTGTGCCGATATGAGCACCTCTAAGCGCAGCTTCTGTCACATGCTGCGGATGACGAATAGATGCAGCAATGATTTGTGTATCTAATCCATGAACATCAAAAATAGTTTTCACTTCGCTGATGAGATCAAGACCATTTTGGCCAATGTCATCTAAGCGGCCAAGGAATGGAGAAACATACGTCGCACCAGCTCTAGCTGCTAGAAGTGCCTGGTTTGCACTAAAAATCAATGTGACGTTTGTTTTAATTCCAAGGTCTGTTAATGCTTTGACAGCTTTAAGGCCATCTGTAGTCATTGGAATTTTGACCGTGATATTCGGTGCGATGGCAGCTAGCTCTTTTCCTTCTTCAATCATTTCCTCTGCTTTTAAGGAAATCACTTCTGCACTGACAGAACCTGATACCACGTCAGTGATTTCGCGAAGGCGGTCGTGGAATGAGACGTCCTTTTCTTTCGCTACTAAACTAGGGTTTGTTGTGACGCCTGCTAAAATGCCAAGCTCGTGCGCCTCTTTGATGTCTTCAATATTCGCTGTATCTACGAAAAATAACATAACTGTGCCACTCTCCTATCAATAAATTGTCTGAAATGTAAATTTGATTGCGCTTTCTCAAGATATGGAGAAAACCGCCTGTGACTCAGGCGGCTTTCGGTTCTCATCAAATTATGCTTGGTTAGAAGAACCAAATTCGCGCATTTTGCCGATAACAGTCGCTTTAATTGCGTCACGAGCTGGTCCAAGATATTTACGTGGATCATACTCTTCTGTTTTTGCAGCAAGTGTTTCGCGTACTGCTTTCGCAGAAGCAATTTGGTTTTCAGTGTTTACATTGATTTTTGCTGTACCAAGTGAAATTGCACGCTTGATGTCAGCAGTTGGGATACCTGTTCCGCCGTGAAGAACAAGTGGAAGACCAGTTGTTTTACCGATTTCTTCCATTTCAGCGAAACCAAGGTTTGGTTCACCTTTGTATGGACCATGTACTGAACCTAATGCAGGTGCAAGGCAGTCAATACCAGTGCGTTCTACAAGCTCTTGGCACTCTTTTGGATCAGCATAAATAACGCCTTCAGCGATGACGTCATCTTCTTGCCCACCAACAGTTCCAAGTTCAGCTTCTACAGACACACCATGGAAATGTGCAAGTTCAACGACTTTCGCAGTTGTTTCCACATTCTCATCGAATGGATGGTGAGAAGCATCGATCATGACAGAAGTAAATCCTGCATGAATCGCTTTTGCACAAGATTCAAAGCTTGAACCGTGATCTAAATGAATCGCAACAGGAACTGTTACATTATATTCTTCGATTAACGCTTTAACCATTGCGACAACTGTTTTGAAGCCGCCCATGTAGCGTCCTGCTCCTTCAGATACTCCTAAGATAACAGGAGATTTCTCTTCTTCAGCAGCTTGTAAAATCGCTTGCGTGAATTCTAAGTTATTTAAGTTAAACTGTCCAACAGCGTAACCTTTTTCCTTTGCGTCTTTCAACATTTCTGTCATTGAAACTAAAGGCATGATGAAAAATCCTCCCTATGTAGCTAATTTGCTTGCTAAAAAAAGCTCTCCACCCTAGCATGACCAGAATTTCTCGCCATATGTAAACTTTCAAAGTCAGATCGCTTTCTTCTTCTTTTCTAGAATACCAATTATTCGACAAATCGGCAACAGAATGACTCGATTCAATCATTTCCATCTAGCCATTTGTTTCAAGCGGCAGGTATTCTTTAACAGCATCTCGGATTTCATCAATATCAAAAGGCTTAGCGAAGTGCGTCAATGCACCGAGTTCTTTGGATTCTTGGATCATATCTAATTCTCCATAGGCTGTCATAATGATGACACGAATGTCTTCATCAATTAATTTCATTCGTTTTAAAATTTCGATACCATCCATTCCGGGAATTTTCATATCAAGCAGGACAAGGTTCGGTCTATGGTTTTTCACAATATCTAATGCCTGAAGTCCATTGGCAGCTTGAAAGGTTTGATAGCCTTCTTTATGAAACACTTCATTCAATAATATTCTAATACCGTACTGATCATCGACAATTAAAATTTTCTCATTCATCTGTTACACCCCATTGCTTTCATTTTTCGCCATAAAAAGAGCTGTTGTTAAATAATTCTGTTTGATTTTCACATTTCCTTTAATTATAATAGTTTACTTTACGACATTTTCTGAGCATTTTTCCTAATATTCTCTTTATATTCTATTATAAAATGATCTGACCGAAGGAGGAAATGAGTCTTGTTAAAAATTTTTACGACCCAGTTATCAGGTATTTTTTCACGTATTGGAGAAAAGCAGGCTGAAGCGATTGAGGACGGTGCACGCCTTCTTGCACAGGCTGTGGTCAGTGGACATGCCGTTTATTTTCATGGAAAGAATGAACTGGCTGCTGTCGCCCTAGAGGCATCTGAAAGCAAGGAGCCATTTCCCGGTGCGAAGGTACTGCCCCTCGATCAAAAGGAGCGCAGCTTACTTCATCCAAGTGACAGGGTGCTGCTATTTTATTCAGACCCAGAAGATCCAGAAATTCAATCTCTTGTCAAAGAACTGCACGAACAAGGGACACCCGTTGTTGGTGTAGGACCGGCACAAAAGGAGCCGTCCACGATTGAAGAGCATTGTGATGTCCACATTGATTTCCAGCTCAAGAAACCGCTTGTGCCCGCTGAAGATGGGACAAGGTTTGGTTATCCTGCTTTAATGACCTGCTTATACGTCTACCACGCTCTATCGTTTACTGTGAAGGAAATCGTTGAGGAATATGAATAAAAAAACTGCCGAGAAGTGATATTCTCGGCAGTTTTTTGTTTTATTTTGATTCAGATGCTTGGAGTGAAGCACCAACGAAATCTCTAAATAACGGCTGTGGTCTTGTTGGTCTTGAAACAAATTCTGGGTGGAACTGAGAAGCAAGGAACCAAGGGTGATCCTTCAGCTCAATAATTTCAACAAGACGTCCGTCTGGACTTGTACCTGAGAAGACAAAGCCTGCTGCTTCCATTTGCTGTCTGTATTCGTTATTAAACTCGTAGCGATGACGGTGGCGTTCGTAGACCACTTCGTCATTGTATGCAGCAAATGCTTTTGAGTCTTCATTTAATTTACAAGGGTATAGACCGAGACGAAGTGTTCCGCCTAGATCATCTACATCCTTCTGTTCTGGAAGAAGGTCAATGATTGGGAATGCTGTTTCAGGATCAATTTCCGCTGAATGAGCTCCCTCAAGGCCTAATACGTTTCTCGCGTATTCGATAGATGCCACTTGCATTCCTAAGCAGATTCCGAAGAATGGCACTTTGTTTTCACGGGCATATTGCGTAGCAATGATTTTCCCTTCTACTCCGCGGTCTCCGAAGCCTCCAGGAACAATAATACCGTCAACATCTTGTACGAAATCAGCGATATTCTCTGCTGTCACTTCTTCTGCATTGATCCATTTAATTTGAACATCTGCATCAAACGCATAACCAGCATGACGAAGTGATTCAACGACTGAAATATAAGCATCTTGCAGCTCAACATACTTCCCTACAAGACCAATTGTGACTTGTTTCGAAAGGTTTTGCACTTTATCAACAAGCGCTGTCCACTCTGTCATGTCCGCATCTTGGCAGTCAAGTTTCATATGTTCACATACTAGCTTGTCCAGCCCTTGTTTTTGTAAATCAAGCGGAATGGAGTATAGCGTGTCTGCATCCTGACATTCGATAACAGCTTTTGTATCAATATCACAGAATAGCGCAATTTTGTCCTTCATATCTTGCGTCATTGGCATTTCCGTTCTGACCACGATGACGTTTGGCTGAATACCAAGACTGCGAAGTTCTTTTACACTATGCTGTGTTGGTTTTGTTTTCAATTCACCCGCTGCACGGATGTAAGGAACAAGGGTACAATGAATGTACATCACGTTTTCACGGCCGATGTCACTCTTCATTTGACGAATGGCTTCAAGGAATGGAAGGGATTCGATATCTCCTACTGTTCCGCCGATTTCTGTAATGACCACATCTGCACCCGTTTCTTTTCCGGCACGGTACACGCGGTCTTTGATTTCATTTGTAATGTGGGGAATGACCTGTACTGTTCCACCTAAGTAATCACCGCGGCGCTCTTTCTTCAGAACAGTAGAATAGATTTTACCAGTTGTGACGTTGCTGTACTTATTTAAGTTAATATCAATGAAACGCTCGTAGTGACCTAAGTCAAGGTCTGTTTCCGCACCATCATCTGTGACAAAAACCTCACCGTGCTGGTATGGACTCATTGTCCCTGGGTCTACGTTGATGTATGGATCGAATTTTTGAATGGTAACATCCATCCCTCTATTTTTCAGAAGGCGGCCTAACGATGCAGCCGTGATTCCTTTTCCAAGTGAGGAAACAACTCCTCCTGTTACAAAAATATACTTTGTCATTTCGTATGCTCCTCTCTTTTTTACCCTTGCATGTCTACACATGCACAGCTTCATCCTTTTTAGAGTGTATCCCTAAATCTCTTGAAAAATAAGAAAGCTCCCTTTCAAATAAATGAAAGGGAGCGTAAATGAACGTATCTTTACGTACTCTTTTTTAGAGAGCCCAAAATACATACTACATAGTTCGCTCAGGAAAGTCAAGACGGTTTTGTCCTGTTTTGAGGACCGGTTTGAGAGGGTTATTTCTCTTCCTCATCATCGTCTAAATCGTCTTCATCAATCTCCGTTAAGCCGTCATCATCATCATCATCATCTTCGTCGAAGTCTTCAAGATCTTCTTCGATTTCTTCATCATCGTCTAGGTCGAGATCATCGTCGTCTTCTACAAGATCAAGGTCTTCTTCAAGCTCGTCGATTTCTTCTTCCTCTTCGATTTCATCGAAGTCGTCTTCAACGACAGCTGCTTTTGATTTTTTCTTTTTCGCTTTTGTTTTCACAGCTGGCTGAACTTCTTCTTCGATTTGATCAACTGGATACCAGCTGCGAAGTCCCCATCTCTGATCACCTAACGAAATAAAGCGGCCATCTATATTTAAGTCTGTATAAAATTGAGCAAGTCGATCATCAAGATCGGATTTTTGTATTCCTTGCAAACGGACAATTTCATCTATTAACTCGGAAAACGTAATTGGTGTTTTGCTGTCTCTGAAAATTTCATAAGCAAGTTCAACTAAAGACATTTGTTTGAGCTGTTCCTGTGAGTATTCTTTCAAACTCAAGGTCAGACACTCCCTTTCTATTACATGTATGTATCCATTTATCAGTGAAATAATAAGTATTTATACCTTATTCTTACGACAAACCATACCTCTCATTATAAACAAATTAGGGGAGTTTATGCCACCTTTATTGATGTTAATTTTTGATTTTTCTCACGGGGAGCACCTAGAGTGTGTACGGCATGCTTTTTGTCGTTCCGTTTTTTCTCGTCTGTTTTAAAATGGGATGTTCTGAATGAGTGAGACAACGATAGGAATCGTGAATAACATTCCAGCAGACATGAGTACGATTAGTTTTCTGCGGCTGTTTTCTTTTTCTTCCTGCTTTTTTGGAGATTTCGAAAGCTCCGCGGACACCATGATCCAGATCACCATCGTGACGATTGCCAAAATGCCCATAAATGTTGAGTTCATCATCATAACCTCCATATTGATATTTTCCCTAATTTTAACATAACACGATGATGTTATGGATGAACATTGACAATGCGCTTACATTTGAAAACTGCATGACGAACGAAAACAGACCACCTCACGTTCAGGCGGTCTTTGCTTGTTTTCTACATATCTAGCAGTTTCCTTGAGATGACCAGACGCTGGATTTCCTGAGTTCCTTCATAAATTTGAGTGATTTTCGCATCACGCATGTATCGTTCGACTGGGTAATCCTTTGTGTAGCCGTACCCGCCGAAGATTTGAACCGCTTCTGTCGTCACCTTCATCGCTGTATCACCGGCAAAGAGCTTGGACATGGCTGATTCCTTTCCATACGTTAGGCCTTTCGTTTCAAGCCATGCCGCCTGATAAGTAAGCAGCCTTGATGCTTCAATCGCTGTTGCCATATCAGCCAGCTTAAAGGCGATCCCTTGCTGCTGAATGATTGGTTTGCCAAATTGTTTACGTTCCTTGGCATAATCAACCGCCGCATCAAGAGCGCCTTGAGCAATCCCAACCGCCTGTGCAGCAATGCCGTTTCTGCCGCCATCGAGTGTCATCATGGCTATCTTGAACCCTTCTCCTTCTTGACCGAGCCGGTTCCTTTCATGAATTCGGCAATCTTCAAATCGAATTTCAGTTGTTGGCGAAGAACGTATGCCCAGTTTGCTTTCCTTTTTGCCAACGGAAAAACCAGGTGTCTCTTTTTCTACAATAAAAGCAGTTGTATTTCGAGATGAAGCTTCTTGGTCTGTTACGGCAAACACAATATAATAATCTGCAATGCCTCCATTTGTAATAAAGATTTTCGCCCCGTTCAGGACATATTCACTGCCTGCCTTGACGGCCGTTGTCTTCATTCCGCCAGCATCTGAACCAGAACCGCTCTCAGTAAGTGCGTATGCTCCCATCTTCTGCCCTTCTGCAAGCGGTTTTAAGTAGGTCTCTTTTTGTTCCTTTGTTCCGAATGTATAGATTGGCCATGAAGCAAGAGATGTATGAGCGGACAGGGTGACACCTGTAGAGGCGCACACTCTTGAAAGCTCCTCAACTGCTATGACGTAGGCTAAATAGTCACTGCCAATTCCGCCCACGTCTTCCGGCCAAGGGATACCCGTTAAACCGAGCTCCGCCATTTTGCGAAAAATAGATGGATCATATGTCTCTGTGTCGTCTCGCTTTGCTGCTGTTGGCTCCACTTCATTTTTCGCAAAGTCTCTCACCATTTTTTGAATCATTTCATGTTCATCACTTAATTGGAACTGCATCGTGAGCCACCTCGTTTCATATTAGCTGTTTACAGATGACCAGCCTTTGAATTTCACTTGTTCCTTCATAGATTTCACAAATTTTCGCATCACGAAAGTAACGTTCTGCTTGATAGCGATTCGTATAACCATCCATGCCTAGCAAATGGATCGCTTCTGTACTGATCTCTACCGCCGTTTTTGAAGCAAATAGCTTTGCCATTGATGCTTCCTTTGTGACCGGTCGATTTGCCTCTTTGAAAGAAGCCGCTTGATAGACGAGTAGTTTGGCTGCCTCAAGCTTCGCCGCCAAATCGCCCAGCCGAATGGTCGTTTCAAGACCTGCTGGATGCTTCTTTAAATAGACCACTGCCTCGGTTAAAGCGGCTTCTGCAATGCCAAGGCTTTGAGCCGCAATTCCGATTCTCCCTGCATTTAGGCTGGACATGGCAATTTGAAAGCCCTCTCCTTCTGCACCGAGCAGCTGATCTTTTGGAATCCGCACGCCATCAAAATGAAGCGTGACTGTTTTTGAACCGTGCAGTCCCATCTTTTTCTCATCTTTTCCAATCGTAAATCCCGGCGTATCTTTCTCGACAATGAACGCCGATATATTTTTTCTCGCAGAAGCTGGATCGGTCACCGCAAAGACAAGATACAGTTCTGCTTCTCCGCCGCTTGTGATAAAGATTTTCGTCCCATTTAATACATAATCGCCGCCCCTCCGCTCTGCTCTTAACTGAATACTGGAGGCATCTGATCCGGCCTTTGGTTCAGTCAGACAAAAGGCGCCCAGCTTCTTCCCGGATGCAAGCGGCGGCACATAAGTTTCTTTTTGTTCCTTCGTTCCAAAAGTCAAAATAGGCATCGTCACAACAGATGTATGAACGGACACAATGACACCGATGGTCGCACTCACTTTCGATAATTCATGGATTGCAATGATATACGTTGTAAAATCTGCTCCTAAGCCTTGATACGAAGCTGGTATTGGAATTCCTAGATAGCCTTTCCGCCCCATTTCACTTAAAAGGGTGTTTGGAAACCGGCCTTGTTCCATGGCTTCTACTTCAGGGAATATACGCTGGCGTGCAAATTCTGCTGTCTGTTCTCTCCAGAGACGCTGTTTATCCGTAAGCAAAACATCCATCTTGACTCCCCCTATGAGTGGTCGTGGTATGTGTAAAAACCTCTCTTTGTCTTTTTGCCCAGCCAGCCTGCATTCACGTATTTTTTCAAAAGAGGACAAGGCCGATATTTGCTGTCTCCAAGTCCCTCGTGAAGGGTATTCATAATAAATAAACATGTATCCAGTCCGATGAAATCAGCTAGACGAAGCGGCCCCATTGGATGATTCATCCCAAGTGTCATCACGTCATCAATGCTTTCTGCATCTGCTACGCCTTCATACAGGGTGTAAATGGCTTCATTGATCATTGGCATCAATATGCGATTTGATACAAACCCCGGGAAGTCTTCCACTTCAATTGGGGTTTTGTTTAATGTCTTCGCTGTTTCATAAACAACTTGATATGTGTCATCACTCGTTTGCAGTGCTCGAATGACTTCAACCAGTTTCATGACAGGAACCGGATTCATAAAATGCATGCCAATCACTTTCTCCGGTCTGCTCGTCACAGCTGCTAATTCTGTGATCGACAAGGAAGACGTGTTTGTCGCAAATATGGCCTCAGCCTCTGCAAATTGATCAAGTGTTTCAAAGATTTGTTTTTTCACACTCATTTGTTCTGATGCGGCTTCTATGACTAAATGAGCCTGTTGCATGTCTTTTAAATCTGTGGAAACGGCAAGCCGCTGCGTAATATCTCGGACTGCCTGATGTGCCAGCTTTCCTTTTTCTGCCCGCTTCGTCAGTTGTTTGGTCATGGAGGAAATCGCTCGATGAATCTGCTTTTCTGATACATCATGGAGCAGAACTGTATAGCCTGACTGAGCAAACACTTGGGCAATGCCTGATCCCATTTGACCAGCCCCAACGACCATAACGGTCTCTTCTATACTCATCAATAAACGCCTCCCTTTTCATCTACCTTTATCATGATGGCGTCTCCTTGACCGCCTCCGCTGCAAATCGCCGCAATGCCAAGGCCTCCGCCTCTTTGTCTTAATGCATGAATCAATGTCAATATGACGCGTGTTCCGCTTGCCCCAATCGGATGACCGATTGCGACAGCCCCCCCGTTGATATTCATTTTCCGCCGGTCGATCCCGGTTATTTTTTCACATGCCAAAGCCACAGCTGAAAAGGCCTCATTGATTTCAAACAAATCAATATCCTCTAGGCGCTTTCCTGTTTTCTTTAAAAGCTTCTCGATAGCAAAGGCTGGTGTTTTCGGAAAATCCTTCGCCTCTACAGCAATCTGAGCATGACCGAGAACGACTGCCATTGGCTTTACGTCATGCCGTGCAGCATACGTGTCTTTCATTAAAAGGAGCGCACTTGCACCATCATTGACACCTGGTGCATTTCCAGCGGTGATGGTCCCCTTCTGATCAAAAACAGGCATGAGCTTTGACAGCCGTTCATATGACGTATCACGCCGCGGAGACTCATCTTCTGTGATCAGCCGTTCTCCCGTTTTTATTTTGACGGTGACGGGGGTGATTTCATGTTGAAAAAAGCCGTTTTTTTGCGCTTCGATGGCCCGTTCATGACTTCTGAGTGCCCACAGATCCTGCTCTTCGCGCGTGATGCCGAGCTCCATTGCAGCCATACTTCCATACTCACCCATATGAACGCCTGTAAACGAACAGGTTAACCCATCTAAAATCATCGCATCTTGTACTGCACCATCTCCCATTTTGTAGCCCCATCGCGCTTTTTTTAGCAGATAAGGAGCGTGAGACATAGATTCCATACCGCCCGCTGCGATGACCTCAGCATCTCCGGCTCGAATGATTTGATCTGCTGCAGTCACACTGCGCATTCCGGATGCACAGACTTTATTGATGGTTTGTGTTGGAACAGACCAAGGAAGATCAGCATATCTTGCTGCTTGCCTTGAAGGAATCTGCCCTTGCCCTCCTTGTAACACACATCCCATGATGACCTCATCTATTTCATGAGAACCCGAAACTCTTTCCAGTGCAGCCTTGATCGCTATACCGCCTAGTTCTGCGGCAGTCAAACCACTGAGAGCACCGCCTAGTTTTCCAAATGGTGTTCTTGCTCCAGATACAATGACCGTCGTACTCATATATGCCCCTCCCCGTTTGTTACCGCTTACATATCATTTAGGCAGCTGATGAAGCAGCGCCATGGATAAGCCGATGAACATCCTATTCATCGGCCTGTCATGTTTACGACACCTGCTTTCCAGGCTCACCAAACACTGATTTTTCAAGAAGTTCGGCGACATCAAATGTGCCTACCTGCTCCTCTACTTCCTTCGCCTTCGTCCCATCTCCCAGCATCGTTAAGCAATAAGGACACCCTGAGCTGATGATGGACGGCTGTACCTGTAACGCCTGCTCCGTTCGTGCAGTGTTAATCCGGGTACCCGTCTCTTCTTCCATCCACATTAAGCCCCCGCCTGCTCCGCAGCACATACCAGTTTCACGATTGCGCTCCATTTCTTTCAGCGTCACACCAGGAATGGCTTTTAAAATGTCTCTTGGCGGGTCGTACACTTCGTTATATCTGCCTAGGTAGCAAGAGTCGTGGAAGGTAATCACTTCGTTTACTTCATGTACAGGTGTTATTTTCCCTTCTTTCACTAACTCTGCCAGTAATTCTGTATGATGGTACACTTCTGCCTCAAGTCCGAAGTCTGGATATTCATTTTTAAATAAGTTGTAGGCGTGTGGATCAATCGTGACGATCTTTGTAACGCCGTTTTTCTGGAATTCTTCAATGTTTTTTGCAGCAAGCTCTTGGAATAAAAATTCGTTTCCGAGTCTTCTTGGTGTATCACCTGAGTTCTTCTCTTTATTGCCTAGGATCGCAAAGGTGACCCCCGCTTCATTGAGGAGCTTCGCAAAGGCAAGCGCAATCTTTTGGCTTCGATTGTCATAAGCCCCCATTGAACCAACCCAGAATAAATAATCAAAAGTTTGCTCTGTTTTTTTCAGCTCTTTCACTGTCGGCACATGCACATCTTCTCTCAGTTCACGCCAATTTTCTCTTTCTTTCCGGTTCAGCCCCCACGGGTTCCCTTGGCGCTCAATGCTTGTCATGGCACGCTGTGCATCTGCGTCCATTTTTCCTTCAGTCAAGACAAGATATCTGCGCATATCAATAATCTTATCAACGTGTTCATTCATGACAGGGCATTGGTCTTCACAGTTTCGGCACGTCGTACATGCCCAGATTTCTTCTTCTGTAATGACCTCTCCAATAAGAGAAGGATGATATATCGAGCTGGCAGCCGACTCTTCCGCACCTGCTCCTCTCGCCTGCAGTGCCAGCTGGTTTCCTGTAGTCTGCTTGAAGGCAAGCTGCGGGACCCAAGGTGTCTTTGATGTAATAGCGGCCCCTTTATTGGTTAAATGATCTCTTAACCTTAATATCAAATCCATCGGAGACAGCATCTTCCCTGTCCCTGTTGCCGGGCACATATTCGTGCAGCGCCCGCATTCCACACAAGCGTAAAGATCGATGAGCTGAGACTGACGGAAGTCTTCAATTTTCCCCACACCGAAGGTCTCTTGTGTCTCATCTTCAAAATCGATTTTTTGCAGCTTGCCTGGCGGGTCTAATCTGCTGACAAATACGTTCACAGGCCCTGCAATTAGATGGGCGTGCTTTGACTGAGGAACATATACTAAGAATGTCAGCAAAATAAGAAGATGCACCCACCATGCGGCATAAAAAACAATCGCAGCCGCAAGAGGTGAAATTCCGCCCAGCAAGAAAGCAATACCAGAAGCGATTGGCTCAGTTGGTGATAGAGAGTGTCCATGCCAGATGATGTTCATGCCGTTCCCAAGTAAGACTGTCAGCATTAAGCCGCCAATAAATAAAAGCACTAGACCTGATTTGAAGCCTCGTTTTAAACGGATAAGCTTCTCCACGTATCTTCTATGGAAAGCCCATACAACGGCCACTAAAATGAGAAGTGTGACCACCTCTTGGAAAAACGTAAAGACGCCGTACACCGGACCTAAAGGAAGCCCGCTGTCTGGAATAAGCCCCTTCAGAATAAAATCAAGGGCTCCAAACTGTACGAGGATAAATCCGTAGAAAAACAGCACATGAATGATGCCGCTCTTCTTGTCCTTTAACAGCTTCTTTTGCCCAAATACATTGACCCAAACACGCTCTAAGCGTTTCTTCATGTCTTGTTGAAACTCTTCTTTTTTACCAAGACGAATATACGCCGCTCGTGTTCGAATGAGATAAACAAACAAATACACTGCGTAAGCGGTCACCGCCGCAAATGCGATCAAGTTGATGATTAAAAGGCTATTCATCTTGCTCCCCCTTTCATTCCCCAAAACCCACTTTGTTCCGTTTCCATGTTGTACCTCTATCATAAATAATGAATGAGTATTCAGTCAATATTTTTTACGCGTTTGGGTACACTATTGAAATATGCAAAAAAGGAGGAAGTTTCATGATCGCATTGATCATCCTACTCGTACTCATTGCCATCGTTTTGCTCGTGATGTTAGACCTTTATATGGGAAGGAAATATTTTTCTACTCACGCATTTGAACGGTCTTTTGACCAAACAAGCGGCGATGCTGCCTTTTATCATGATGGCGAACCATTTTTCGATCAGCTGCTTACCGATATACAGCAGGCCTCTTCTTCTATTCATATGATGTTCTTTATTGTAAAGAACGACAAGATTGGTCAAAGGGTCTTACAAGCATTGAAAGCCAAAGCGGAGCAAGGAGTATCCGTCTTTTTGCTGACCGACCGATTAGGCTCTTATCCGTTTGATCAAAAGGCGATTGACATGCTAGAAAGAAGCGGCATTCAATTTTACTTTTTAAATAAGCCTCGTTTCCCTTTTTTGATTTACCGTCTAAACATGAGAAATCACCGTAAAATTACGGTGATTGATGGGAAAATTGGCTATATTGGCGGATTTAATATAGGTGATGAATATGTTGGGAAGAAAGGCCGATTTGGCATTTGGAAGGATTATCATTTGCGGATGACTGGACAGGTTGTCGCAGATCTCCAGCATGTGTTTCTGAATGATTTGTACCGTTCGTCTGGCATTCATCAGCTGCAATATGAGGTTTTCCCTGCATTGGAACCGGGAACATTACAATGCACAACACGCGCGACTGCTGGCTTTTCTTTAGAAGCTTTATTTCTCCAAGATATTCAGCAGGCGAGGAAACAGATCATCATCTGTACGCCTTATTTTATTCCATCAGCCCCTCTTCTGAAGGCGCTGCTTGATGCACGAAAGCGGGGCGTCACAGTTGAAATTATCATTCCAATGAAAGCGGATCATCCACTTGTCAAAGAGGCTGGCTTTCATTATTTGAAGGACCTCATTGCCTCTGGATGTCTTGTTTATCGTTTTTATAAAGGGTTTTATCATTCTAAAGCCATTTTGATTGATCACAGCCGCTGTATGATTAGTACCGCGAATTTTGATAAACGCAGCTTGTTTTTAAACGAAGAAGTAGATGTAGCCATTGATGATCCTGCTTTTACTGTACACGTAGAAGAAAAGATTCGGGAGCATATGGAGGTTTCTGAGATCCTGACAGAAGAAACATTGTCAAAGCGTCCGCTTTTCACTCGGCCGCTTGAGTGGGTTGCCGCCATGTTCTCGTATTTTTTATAAAGGAGATGACCTATGCGTTATCGATTTGGTTATGTATCCAATGCCGTCACCTTGTGGGAAGCTTCTCCTGCCAAGTCGCTGACCTTTGCAAGATACAGCAAGCTCGCTAAGGGAGAAAGAAAAGAGGCTTTATTGCGAACAACGAAGGCCAATCTCGTGAATACATTAAGAACGCTTTATTTCGCCATTGCTCATGATATCCCGCTTTACCGTTTTTCAAGCTCGATCGTCCCGCTCGCGACCCATCCAGAGGTGCGCTGGGACTTTGTGACACCTTTTCACAAAGAATTTCTTGAGATCGGCAAGCTGGTGAAACGGCACGGCTTACGGGTCAGTTTTCACCCCAATCAATTCACCTTGTTTACTAGCCCCAAACCTTCCATTACAGAAAATGCCGTCATCGATATGACGTATCATTATCAGATGCTTGAGGCGATGAAGCTCGATAAGGAAGGCTACATGAACATTCATGTAGGCGGGGCGTACGGCGATAAAGAATCGGCTCTTCAACGCTTTGATGAAAATATCAAACAGCTTCCAGCTCATATCAAAGCGAGAATGACACTTGAGAACGATGACAAAACATATACGTCGCTCGAAACGCTTGGTGTATGTGAAAAGCATGACATTCCGTTTGTTTTTGATTACCATCATCACGTGGCAAATAAAGATGACGATGCCGCACTCGATGACATCCTGCCAAGAATGTTCGACACGTGGACAAACACTGGGATTCCGCCCAAAATCCATTTGTCTTCACCAAAATCAGAAAAAGCTATACGCAGTCATGCAGATGGAGTAGATATGAATTTTGTCTTACCGCTTTTTCAAGCATTAAAACCGTATGGCCGTGATGTAGATTTCATGATTGAAGCAAAATTAAAGGATCAGGCTCTGCTCCGTCTAGTCGAAGAGCTGTCTGCGATAAGGGGCAATCGGCGGACGGGCGGAGGAACCATTGAGTGGAAATCATAAAGAAAGGTTTACCTTTGTGCAAATGGGGGTAACAAAGCTATTGTGAGAAAGTAATTAACAGGAGGATATGAAGATGTCTCAAATCTATTCAATCCGAATCGCTGCGAAAGCGTTGAATTTACATAAGCTTATTTCTCTTTATGAAAAGTGCCAGCAGGCTCAGCATCGTATATATGTGTATTCTAAAAAAACAATGTGCAGCATTAAGAACATCGTAGAGCTTGAAACCTTCAGGCTCACTCATTTAGAGTCTGACTACTTAATTGTCGTAGAGGGGAAAAAAGCGCAAGATCTCCTTCAGCCGTTTGAAAAAGAGACGGTTTCATAAAGAAGAGCAGCCTCAGCCTGCTCTTTCAGATTGGTTGACAAATGGCTAAAATGATGTTGATTTTAGCCATTTGTCTTCTTTTCAGCGTGATAGAAAACCTTTGCAGCCTAGGAAGGACGAGTACCGGCGCGGAGCGAATTTGACATTCGTGAGCACCGGCACGCAGGCCTGACACCGAATGCGAGGATTTGTCTACATGCTGGGAGAGCAGCCGCGGGCTGCTCTTTTGCTATATCCACTCTTTTGTTAACCAAACTTGTTTGGAGGATGCATCCATTTTCACTTGTGCCCCGATTGGCATCGTAAGCATTGGGTGCGTATGGGCACAGTCAAAATCAGCGATGAGTGGTCTTTTTGTCTCTCCGAGCACCTCAAGTAAAATCTCGTAAGGTTCTTTGCCCGTTCCTTCATCATCAAACAGCTCATGTTTTCCTAAAAGAATCCCTGATACCCGTTCAAACACTCCATTTACTTTCAATAAAGAGAAGTTCTTTTCTACAACCGACGCGGTTTTCATACAATCTTCAATGAGAAGGATGTCTCCGTTTTTCACCGCTGGCATGAATTCACTTCCCCATATGCCGTACATCGCATTCAAGTTTCCGCCGATCAATCTGCCTTCTGCCTGTCCCTCTATGGCGCACAGCCAATCATTCGGACGCTGTTTTTTGTCACGCGTCTTTTCTTCCCAATTGATTCGTTCATCTGTCCAAAAAGGCGGTTTTTCAATCTGATAAGGAATGGTTTGTTGGGACATCAGGATGTCCTCAAATGACTGATATGTATTATTAACAAACGGTTCAAACTCGCCAAAAGAAGGAACAAGCGCAGGCCCGTAGAAAACAGGCAGTCCCGTTTTTTCGTACGCCGCTAGTAGAATCGCTGTCGCATCTGAATAACCGATCATGATTTTCGGATGTTGTTTCAGCAGGTCAAAATCAAGATAAGGCAGCAAACTATTTGAATTCGTCCCGCCAATCATTGACATGATGCACGCCAAGTCCTCTCTAGCCATCAGCTCATTCAGCTCATCTGCTCGTTCTTGAATTGTACCTGAACGGTAGTAATCCTCTTTCCCTGTTAATGATCCTGGAACCACAATGAATCCTTTTTGCTCAAGCCACTTCTTCGCCCGCTCATACCTAAGAGGCGAGGTCGCTGATGCAGGACTAGAAGGTGAAAATATACCGATCTTATCGCCCTTTTGTAATCGCCGAAGCCCCTTCATTCCATCAGATCCTTCCTACACGCATTTTTTCTATCCTAACAAAAAAAGCCCTTTAACAAAAGAGCTCTCAGATTGTTGACAAAGGGCTAAAATGATTTTTATTTTAGCCCTTTGTCTTCTTTTCAGCGTGATAGAAAACCTTTGCAGCCCTAGGAAGGGCGAGTACCGGAGCGGAGCGAATTGACATTCGTGAGCACCGGCACGCAGAACTGCGGGTGAATACGAGGGTTTGTCTAGCGCTGATCAATGACCAAACTGCGCTTCATGCAGTCTGCTGTACACGCCGCCCATTTGGATGAGCTCTTGGTGGCGGCCTTGTTCTTGGATGCCTTCCTCTGTCACGACGATGATACGGTCGGCGTGTTTAATTGTTGCCAGGCGGTGGGCAATGACGAGTGTTGTCCTGCCGACAGCCAGTTCGCTCAGTGCATCCTGTATAGCTTTTTCTGTTTCTGTATCAAGTGCTGATGTAGCTTCATCTAAAATAAGAATCGAAGGATTTTTTAGGAACATCCGCGCAATTGACAAGCGCTGCTTTTGACCGCCTGACAATTTGACGCCGCGCTCGCCTATCACCGTATTTAATCCTTCCGGGAAACGCTGAACGAGTTCCTCTAAATGTGCACGACGTACAGCCTCCCAAATCTCTGCATCGCTGGCTTCTAGGTTGCCGTACGCGATGTTTTCTCGAATGGTGCCTGAGAATAAAAAGACATCCTGCTGCACAATGCCGATCTGCTGTCTTAAAGAAGACAAGGTCATCGATTTTGTACTCACACCATCAATCGTAATCTCCCCTTTATCCACATCATAAAAACGTGGCAGCAAACTGCAAATCGTCGATTTCCCGGCTCCTGAAGGACCGACAAACGCAACAGTTTCTCCTTGTTTGATCTTCAAATCGATATCCTTTAACACATGGCTGTGCTCATCGTAGCCAAATGTCACGTTTCGATATTCAATTTCACCTTTTAGCCCGAATACATCACGAGCTCCCTCTGTATCCTTCACATCTGGCTCTGTTTCAAGTAAATCGACATAGCTTTTAAAGCCCGCAATTCCTTTCGGATACATTTCAATCACTGTGTTGATTTTATCAATCGGTCTGAATAAGACGTTTGTAATGAGAACAAACGCGATAAATCCACCTGCCGTTAATTGCCCTTGCAGAACAAACCATGTCCCTGCCAGAAGGACAAACAGTGTCACAAGACGGGTGAGAATGTAACTGATTGAGCCGTTGACCGACATGATTTTATATGAAAGAAGCTTCGCTTTTCGAAAGCGGTTGTTGTTTTCAGCAAAACGCTTTTTCTCGAAATGTTCGTTGGCAAAGGCTTGAACAAGACGAATGCCGCCAATATTGTTTTCAACCCTTGCATGAAAGTCTCCAATGTCATTGTTCAGCTGCGTAATCGCCTGCGTCATCTTCTTATTAAAATGAAGGGCGAGCCAGATGATGACAGGCATGATCAAGAAGGTTAAAATAGCAAGCTGCCAGTTAATCATCAGCATGACAGCAAAGGCGCCAAGAATCGTCATAATCGCAATAAACAAATCCTCAGGTCCGTGATGAGCCACCTCACCAATGTACATGAGGTCATTTGTCATCCGAGACATAAGCTTACCCGTTTTGTTGTTATCAAAGAACTTAAATGAGAGACGCTGAAAATGATCAAACAGCTTCTTCCTCATATCTGTTTCAATATTGATACCTAACATGTGCCCCCAGTACGACACAATAAACTGCATAACCGAGCTGAGTGCATAAATGATAAACAGAGCAAGTGCGGTCCAGGCAATGACCGTCCAATTCCCTGTTGGTAATAATGTATCAATGAAGTAGTTCACGATCAGCGGGAAACCAAGTTCCATTAATCCAACTGCGACAGCGCAAAAGAAATCTAAAAAGAACAGACCGCGATAGGGCCTGTAATAAGCGAAAAAGCGTTTTAGCATATGTAAAAGAACCTCATTTCCTCTATAATTGATAATCATTTTCAATTATAGAGGAATCCTCTTCAAAATACTAGATCAGGAAATGATTTCATTGACTGGAAATCCTCATAATACGCCAGAAAACAACCGGGCAAATGATTCCTTCAACCGCTCTTTTAAGCCTCTTTTATAAAAATGTACAGGACCCATTTGCTCACATTCCTTCATATCTTCCTCATAGTGGGCCATCAATTGCTCAATTGGCTTTTTCGCAGTTGTAAAGACATTGACCTCAAAATTGAGCTGAAAGCTTCTCATATCGACATTCGCGGTGCCGACAGAGGCTAGTTCTCCATCAGCAATCATCACCTTTTGATGCATAAACCCTTTTTGATAGTGATACACCTTGATGCCCTCTTTTAGAAGCTCAGAAAAATAGGATCGTGTGGCATATTGCGTGAGAAAACCGTCATTGATCTCTGGTACCATCACCCGTACATCCACCCCTCTTGTGGCAGCGATTTTGAGCGCAGTGCGAATCGATTCGTTTGGTACAAAGTAAGGTGTGGCAATCCAGACAAATTGTTTCGCATTAGAAATGAGAGCATCATATAAATCACTCATACTTTCTTTCATATCAGGTCCAGTTGGTACAACCTGAATGACATCATCGCCTGTCACAGAATGCGGCGTATGATACTTCGGATCATCAATTAATACTTCATCTGATACGTATTCCCAGTCGAGCATAAAAACGGAATGAAGGGTCTGAACAGCCTCACCCTTTAACATGGCATGCGTATCACGCCAAAAGCCAATCTTTTCATCCCGTCCTACGTATTCCTTGCCGACATTTAACCCGCCGACAAACCCTGTCTCTCCATCAATAATGACGATTTTCCGGTGATTTCGGAAATTGAATTTTTGATTAAAGAATCCATATTTTAAAGGTAGAAAAGGAGCGACCTTGACCCCTGCCTGCTTCAAGCGTTTAATATCTTTTCGCGAGAAGCGGATGCTGCCAGCCGCATCATATATGAAACGGACCTCTACCCCTTCTTTCACTTTTTCAATCAAAATCTCCATCATCCGGTGGCCGAGGAAATCGGATTTGAACATGTAATATTCAATATGAATGAACGATTTTGCCTTTTTTAACTCTTCAAAAATTCTGGGGAACGTCTCCTCCCCATTCTTTAAAATCTCCATATCACTATTTGTGTTCACATGCATACCTGTTGCTTTTTCTGTGTAATGAAAAAAAGCACGCTGATTATCGGTTAAACGTGACTCATTCGGCTTACTCTCAAGCTCAGAGATTCTGCGTAATTTCTCGCGGTTATACATTCTCTTTGATTTGAATAAATGACCCTTTACATAGAGCTGCCCTGAGAACAGATAGAACATATAGCCAATGATCGGGAAAAAAATGAGCACATATATCCATAACAGCGTGTGCTGTGATGTACGGTTCTCCAGCATGAGTGAGATGATACTAAATAAAATAATGGCGATATAAATCGCTGCGTACAGCTGAACGCTCCACGCCGGCACAGTCCACCAATACACCACATATGCCCCGAATATCATAAAATATAAAAATAAAAATTCCAGTCTTCTCTTTTTCACATTCTCCGCCCTCATTCTGTCTTTTTCTCTTCCATACCCTTTGCACAGCTTGTATGAAACGCACGACCCATTCCTTTTTCCTAGCCTTTACAGACTTGAGCTATTTGATCCGATATAATGGAGAAATATGTGATGGAAAGGAAGATTTGTTTATGCATACACCCTCTCCTTTAAAAAAAGGCGGCCATATTCGTGTCATTGCCCCAAGCCGAAGTGCCAGCATTTTATCAAAAGAAGGAATTTCTCAAGCGAAAAAACGTTTAGAGTCTTTAGGCTTCACTGTCTCTTTTGGACAGCATGTGTTTGAATGTGACATTCATTCCTCATCGTCTATTGAACACCGCTTGTCTGATCTGCATGAGGCGTTCAAAGATGATGAGGTTGATGGTATTTTGACAGCCATCGGAGGCTTTAACTGCAATGAGCTTTTGCCTTATATTGATTACGATTTGATCCGACAGCATCCTAAAGTCCTTTGCGGCTATAGTGACATCACTGCACTTGCAAACGCCATTACAGCGAAATGTGATATGATGACATATTCTGGCCCCCATTTCTCAAGCTTTCAAATGGAGCAGGGACAGGAAGAGCAGACCGCCATGTTTCAAGCTTGTTTGATGAACGGCGGCGAACCGTTTGATGTGATTCCTTCGACAAAATGGAGTGATGACGCGTGGTATCTAGATCAAGCGAATAGGCAGTTTCATCCGACGAAATGGAACATATATCAGGAAGGAACAGCTGAAGGCACCTTGTTTGGCGGAAACCTTTGTACACTGAACTTACTGCAAGGGACATCGTTTATGCCGAATGTAAAGGATGCGATCTTATTTGTCGAGGATGATGATCTGGTATTCCCTGAAATGTTCGCCAGAGACCTTACCTCCCTCTTGCAGCATGCACAATCAATCAAAGGGTTGATCATCGGACGCTTTCAGAAGAAATCCAACATGACAGAGGAACATTTAAGATTCATCCTAGATAAGCATCCAATGCTCAAACACATCCCAGTGATTTACGACGTCGATATCGGACATACACAGCCAGTCTTCACCTTCCCGATTGGTGGAAACGTTCAGCTAGCGTGTACAAATGGAGACGTGAAGCTGCGCATTCATTCATAACTTAAGGCCAAAAAGCACCCGAATAGGCGGTGCTTTTTTCTATGCCACCATCTTTTTTAAAGTTTTTTTAGAAAAAGTGATCCAACCCTTCATTCCCTTCGTTAAGTAGATGTAAAAAGAAAAGAGAGGAGGCAAAAATATGTTCTCTGATGTACTTAGCCAATTATTTGATTCTATTTCTAACATAATTAATACGCTTGGTTAATTTTCAAAACCCCGCTATCTCTTGAGGATAGCGGGGTTTTATACGAAAAAGCCCCACTCATTCAATAGAGTGGGGCTTTCTTTCATTTCATTACATCTTCTCCGGAGCCGATACACCAATTAGTTTTAATGCATTAGCAAGCGTAATTTGTGTTGCTTTCATGAGTGAAAGACGTGCTGTTGTTTTTGTTTCGTTTTCTGCGTCAATGACCTTCTCGGCATTGTAGAAGCTGTGAAGGGCTGATGCAAGGTCATAAATATAGTTCGTCACGCGGTGTGGAATACGCTTTTCAGCTGCTTCTGCTACAACTTCTGGGAAGCTGCCAATGATTTTCAGAAGATCGTATTCTTTTTCCGATTGAATGTGAGAGAAATCGGCTTTTTCAAGGTTCGGTTCATAGCCTTTTTCTTCACCTTGACGCAGCATGCTGCAAATTCTCGCATGCGCATATTGTGCATAGTACACAGGGTTTTCGTTAGACGTAGAAATCGCTAAGTCTAGGTCAAAGTCCATATGTGTCGCCGCACTTCTCATCGCAAAGAAATAACGAGTCGCATCTAAGCCGACTTCTTCAATCAGATCACGCATTGTGACGGCTTTTCCTGTACGTTTACTCATCTTCATCTTTTCGCCGTTTTTGTAAAGATGCACAAGCTGAATGATTTCTACTTCAAGCTTGTCAGCTGGATATCCAAGTGCTTGGATCGCCGCTTTCATCCGAGGAATATAGCCGTGATGGTCCGCTCCCCAAATGTTAATGAGCTGGTCAAAGCCTCTGTCCAATTTGTCTTTATGATATGCGATGTCTGGAAGCAGGTAAGTGAAGCTGCCGTCTTTTTTAATCAGTACACGGTCCTTGTCATCGCCAAAATCAGTTGAACGGAGCCATGTTGCGCCGTCTTCTTCAAAGACATAGCCTTTTTCACGAAGTGTTTCCAGCGCTGGTTCGATTTTTCCGTTTTCATATAAAGAGGTTTCTGAATACCATACATCAAATGGCACACGGAAATTCTCAAGGTCTACACGTAATTTTTCTAATTCGTATTTCAAGCCGTATTCACGGAAGAACTTCATCCGCTCTTCTTCCGGCTCATGAACGAAACGGTCACCAAATTCATCCGCAAGCTTTTGTCCGATGCCTTTGATGTCTTCTCCTCTGTAGCCGTCTTCAGGCATTTCTTTTTCAAGACCGAGTGCCTCAAAATAACGTACTTCTACAGATAAAGCGAGGTTATTGATTTGATTTCCTGCATCGTTGATATAGTATTCACGGCTCACATCGAACCCTGCTTTATCAAGGATGTTGCAAAGGGAATCTCCTACAGCTGCACCGCGGGCATGTCCAAGGTGAAGGTCACCTGTTGGGTTGGCTGAGACGAATTCGACTTGCACCTTTTGACCGCCGCCTGTATTCGTTTCGCCATAAGCTTCTTTTGCCTCAAGAACAGCTGGAATGAGCTTTGTTAAATACTGATTGTTCATATAAAAGTTAATGAATCCTGGACCTGCGATATCCAGTTTTTCAATGGAAGCTTTCCCTTTATCAAACGCATTGACGATGTCCTCTGCGATTTGACGAGGTGCTTTTTTCGCAATGCGGGCAAGCTGCATCGCCATGTTGGTAGAGTAATCACCGTGAGTTTTGTCTTTCGGCACTTCTAAAAGGACATCTGGCACCTGGCTTTCATCGGCAAGTCCTGCTTTGACGACTGCCGCTATGATTTCTTCTTTTAACGCATCTTTGACCTGTTCTGCGATATTCATGAACGTAAATCCTCCTTATACGAAATCGATAATGTATGTAAATGCTTTTGATCTTCTCCTGTCAGCATATCGTACGTAATGTGCAGCAGCCCCTTGTCCACATCGAGATCAATACCATGTGTGTGCACATCTAGCTGAAGTGTACCGAATGGCATCTTGTAATGTGTGACGGTCGTTTCTCCAATGAGAAAGCGCTGCTTCATTTGAATAGCCCCTGATCTCATCACAAAAATTTCTTTTTCACTCATTTTCACAACGGTTTTTACTTGACCCATTTCATGTTCTTCATGATAAGTGAGATACGTTTTGTCATTCTTCTCTTGGTACGTTCCAGTCGTGCGGAATTCGATCGTTTCAGCCGGCTCCGTCTCTGGTTTCATCACTGACTTTACATGAATTGAAATTTGGTTTTGTGTCATTTTGCACTTCCTTTGCTAAGACCCGTTTAACTAAAATAGTATACCATAATCACGATCGCCTATCATACCATCATTTCTCTTCTTCACGGCGATTAAACTTCGTTTTTCATCTTCAGACATCCCTTTAGAAAAAAAGAAAAATACAACTGACCACTACGACAAGTCCAGCCTTTACACCTAAGTCTTTTCTTTTCATTAAGTAAAAAAGAGCCTGTATGCCTGAACTTGCCAAAAATGCCTGAAAAAAATCAAATGGTGCGATTTGATCCTTTTTAAATAACTGCATGAATAACGCAATGGCCGTCAGATAGAAAAAGCCTCGATCGTGAAACAGCCCCAGCATCTCTACCTTCGCTTCCTTCTTTGAAGCAAAAACAGGCGGATCAGCTGCGAGCTCTCGTTTCAATGTGAGAAAGCCTGCCCCTAACACACATAAAGCGAGGAACACCATCAATATTGACGAAAACATGAGCTCCCTCCTTTATTTTTTGACCAATGTAAAAAAAAGAGCTTGTCCACATGAGATGACAAGCTCCTCTATCAACTGATTATTTCACAAATCCAAGCAGCATTTCGCGTAAAAGCTTACTCGCTGTATTCGCTGTTTGGTCAGAGTGATCATATACAGGTGCTACCTCGACAAGGTCTGCCCCGACGACTTGGACGTCAGATCCTGCAATTGCATGAATGGATGCAAGCAGCTCTTTTGATGTAATACCGCCAGCATCTACCGTTCCTGTACCAGGTGCATGAGCTGGGTCAAGTACATCAATATCGATCGTCACATATACTGGACGCCCTTTTAGCTTTGGCAATACTTGCTTCAATGGCTCCAGTACTTCAAATTTAGAAATGTGCATCCCCGCTTCTTTTGCCCATTCAAATTCTTCTTTCATCCCAGAACGGATGCCGAAAGAGAATACATTTTCAGGTCCAATCAGTCCTGCAACTTTACGAATCGGTGTTGAATGTGAAAGCGGCTCACCCTCATATTCCTCACGAAGATCCGTATGTGCGTCCATATGGATGATGGCCAAATCAGGGTATTTCTTATACATTGCACGGAAAACCGGCCAAGACACAAGATGCTCGCCGCCCATTCCTAATGGAAACTTCCCTTTTTCTAAAATGCTGTCAACATACTCTTCAATTAAATCTAAGCTTTTTTGTGCATTCCCAAAAGGAAGTGGGATGTCACCCGCATCAAAGAATGGCACCTCATGCAGCTCACGATCTAAATAAGGGCTGTATTCCTCTAAACCGATCGATACTTCACGAATGCGGTTCGGACCGAAACGTGAACCTGGGCGGTAGCTGACTGTCCAGTCCATCGGCATGCCGTATAAAATGACCTTTGCATCTTCCCATGTCGGATGACTTCCAATAAACACTTTTCCTGAATAAGCCTCGTCGAATCTCATGCAAGATTCCTCCTTTTACGCTTCAAAAAATGCGCAAATCGTCATTTGCGCATGTCCATTTCGCTTGATTTATTTGATTAAGTCGCTCACAAATTTCGGCAGAACGAATGCCGCTTTGTGCAATTCTTTTGTGTAATATTTCGTCTCAATATCAAAGAAACGGCTGTCTTCTACAGCAAGTGGATCATATTTTTTAGAACCGATGGTGAATGTCCAAAGACCGCTTGGATACGTTGGAATATTCGCTGTGTAAAGCTTCGTAATAGGGAAAATTTCTTTTACATCACGCTGTACATTTGTAATCAGCTCAGGTGTGAACCAAGGGTTGTCCGTTTGTGCAACGAAAATACCGTCTTCTTTGAGTGCTTTTGCGATTCCTGCGTAAAATCCTTTAGAGAACAGGTTCACAGCTGGTCCAACTGGCTCAGTAGAGTCAACCATGATGACATCATACTCGTTGTCAGCTTCAGCAATGTGCATAAAACCGTCTCCGACTTTGACATCTACACGAGGATCGTCTAGTTTCCCAGCAATAGAAGGAAGGAATTTCTTCGAGTACTCGATGACCTTTCCGTCAATATCAACAAGTGTCGCTTTTTTCACACTTGGGTGTTTAAGGATCTCACGAATGACACCGCCGTCTCCTCCGCCTACAACAAGAACATTTTCCGGGTTTGGATGAGTGAAAAGAGGAACATGTGCCACCATTTCGTGGTATACAAACTCATCTTTCTCAGACGTCATCACCATGCCGTCTAAAAACAGCATATTGCCAAACTCTTCTGTTTCCACCATTTCTAAATGCTGAAAATCTGTTTGTTCTGTGTGAAGGGTTTTGTTCACCTTCAATGTAATACCAAAATTCTTCGTTTGCTTCTCTGTATACCAAAGTTCGCTCATTGTTCATCTTCCTCTCATCCAATAATAAACAAACATCTATTGTTAGCGCCTTTTATCGGCTTTGACTATATCGATTGTCCAAGAAAAAAGTATAGTGGATTCATATCAAATTGTAAAGAACCGCATGAGTTCTCTTCATTTTTTAAAGCGCTCCTGCAATCGCTTGTTTAAAACGGTTTTCTTTGTTCCATACTGATAAAAAACCGTCAAAATGGGGGCTTTGCATGGACACAATCATGAGTAATAAAAAAATCCGCATGACCGTGAAAACGATTCGAGCCTGTTTTTTTATCGGCTTGCTCGCTTTTCTATTTGCAGGTACCGTCTTTTTGACGATTCTATTAATAGCTAAATGGCAAGGTGCCCCTTCTGTTCAAGTTCCCCAATCCACAACCATTTATGCAGCCGATGGCTCAAAGCTTGGAGAATCCAGCTTTGGAGAAAAGAGATATTGGGTGCCATTAAAGGAGATGTCTCCTCATATCAGACAGGCAGTTGTCGCTGTTGAAGATAAAACCTTTTATGAGCATCATGGCTTTGATGTGAAACGGATGGCAGGTGCTGCGGTGGCCGATATTCGTGCCATGGCTAAGGTGCAAGGTGCCAGCACGATCACCCAGCAATATGCACGAAATCTGTATTTAGATCATGATAAAACGTGGAAGCGGAAGTGGAATGAAGCCTTTTACACGATTCGTTTAGAACAAAACTATACAAAAAATGAGATTTTAGAAGGATACTTGAACACCATTTATTATGGTCACGGAGCGTACGGTGTGGAAGCAGCGTCCCGTCTGTATTTCGGGAAAAAAGCAAAGAACTTAACCCTCGCTGAATCTGCCCTGCTTGCCGGTATCCCAAAGGGGCCTTCTCTCTATTCCCCTTATGTGAATGAGGAGAAAGCCGGCGCAAGAAAGAATATGATTTTGAGACAAATGCACGAGGATGGCATGATTACGAAAAAAGCAGCCGATGACGCTGCGAAAGAAAAGCTGTCCTATCGCCCTTTGCAAAAGAAGCAGCTGCAAGCAAAGCAAGCCCCGTATTTTTATGACGATGTGATTCGAGAGTTGAAACAAAGTTTGGGGTTAACTGAGGAACAGATTGAAACCTATGGGCTTCATATCCAAACGACTCTCAATCCAGAATTACAGAAAATCGCAGAAAAGACGTTAAAAAATACGATGAATTCCAAATCAGAAATCCAAATCGGCTTTGCCGCCATCCATCCTCAAACAGGGCATGTACTTGCCCTCATAGGCGGGAGGGATTATGAGAAAAGTCCATTCAATCGGGTGACACAAGCAAAAAGGCAGCCCGGTTCAACCATGAAACCCCTTCTTTATTACATTGCCTTGCAAAACGGGTTTACACCCGCAACCGTCATGCGCAGTGAGGAAACGGTGTTTGAATTAGATGATCAAGGCAGCGATGCCGCTTATTCACCAAGCAATTATCACGGCTATTACGCCAATGACGGCATTACAATGCTTCAAGCTTTAGCACTGTCTGATAATATTTACGCTGTAAAGACCCATCTATTTTTAGGAATGGAACAGCTTGTACGTGCAGGCAAGACATTTGGAATCAAGGAGAAACTAGATCAAGTACCCTCTCTTGCCCTGGGCACGTCTCCTGTGAAACCCATTGAAATGACCAATGCTTACGCCATGCTGGTCAATGGCGGAAAACGCGTCAAACCAACCTTTATTACGAAAGTAACCGACGCAAAAGGTAATGTGCTTTTTGAAGAGAAACAAAAACGAGAACAAATCCTCGATGAAAAAGCAGCATTTGTCACCACCGACATGATGTCAGGCATGTTCAATGATCAATTAAACGGCTATACAAGTGTCACTGGCCGCACCATTATAAAGGACCTTACAAGAACATACGGAGGAAAGTCTGGGACTACAGGCGCCGACAGCTGGATGATCGGCTTCTCTCCCCAGCTCGTCACAGGTGTATGGACAGGCTATGATAAAGACCGCACCATTGACTCAGTCGAAGAAACGGCCTATGCGAAAAAAATATGGGCTTCCTTTATGGAATCAGCTCTCTCGAAGCAGCCAGCCTCTTCCTTCATGCCGCCAGACGGTGTCAAAGGGGTATATATTAATCCAAAAACCGGCGACCTCGCAGGTCCAGGATGTGAATCAAAGGTATTCACCTATTTTATAGAAGGAACGGAGCCGACAGGTGTCTGCTATGGTGCTGAGGACAAAGCCTCTGAGCAGGAACCAGTTCAAGATCAAAAGCCAAAGAAATGGTGGGAAAAGTGGCTGAAACGTTAAAAAAGGCATGAAAAACCCCGAGATCTGCATCTCGGGATTCTCCATGTCCTAGCTTTAACACCAGTTTACTCAAAAACCGGAGAGAATTGGTAGCCATCCGCCAATCTTCACAAAAATTTCACAATTATTCAGGGACAGCCAATCCTTCTTTTAATTCATCTGTTGATGCGTCCCAGAGCGCTTGATTATGACCTTTTAAGAAATCAGCCAGCACCTTTTTGGATACGTCATCCATATGACTAACGACAATTTTTCGCTTCATCGATTTATCCATTAAATTCACATGCTCTGGAAGTGACTTATACCCGCGGCGGATCGAACGGTCAACAGTCATTTCACAAGCCGTCACACCTGCATAATAAGGCCCTTCTTCTCTGCGGTCAATCGTCACCCATACAAGCCAATACGGTTTTCCGTTCGGCACCTCTTCTTTTGTTTTCAAAAATTTAATTCCTTTTTCGACGGCACTTCTTGCATGCATGGCACCAATATCAATGACAGCTTCCTTTTCCTCTACATCAATAATGACTGGCGAGATATTATCAAGGCTGAGGGCACCTGCCCCAAAGCCTCCATGTCCGTCGGTTGCATCTGTTTTTTTAATGATGTTAAAACCAATTGGTTTCTTCTTTTTACCTTCCATTTATTAAACCTCCTAAAGCAGCGGCTTCAAAATAAGATTAAACCAGTGTATGATTTGATCCCGCATTCCGATCAATGGACCAAACACAAACTGTCCCAGCGGTGTGATCACGAATATGAGAAAAATAATGATCCCATATTGTTCAAATTGCGTCATTTTCGCCCGGATACGGGGGCTGACGACGTCCTCAATAATCCGATACCCATCCAGCGGCGGAAGTGGTAATAAGTTAAATAGGAACAAGATGACGTTTAAGTTAATAAAGATTAAAAAGAAATTATCGACTCCCGGCTCAAAGCGCATAATCCACTCCCCGCCAAATTTCTGAAGAAGCACATACACAAAAAAGCCCAAAAACGCCAGCACCAAGTTACTTAATGGCCCAGCAATGGAGACACAAATCCCTGCTAAGCGCGGTTTTTTAAAATGGTAACGATTCACTGGTACAGGTCTCGCCCAGCCAAACCCGGCCACAAAGATCAAAATCGTCCCGAATACATCGAGATGCTTCAGTGGATTTAACGTCAGTCTCCCTTGATTCTTAGCCGTCGGGTCTCCGAATCGGTACGCAACATATGCATGCGCCAGCTCGTGCATCGTAAATGCAACAACAAGCGTAATGGCGACATATGGAATAAGTTCTAATGGATAAACAAGAAATTGGTTCAAAGGCATGAATCCCTCTTTCTTTCTATACAATGATTTACTTCATTCAGTATACTATAAGAAGTCCCTTAAACTAAAGGGAAGCGTAGCATTAAAGGAAAAAGGAGGTTTTCGCCATGCCGATTGTCACCGTTCAAATGCTTGAAGGAAGAACAGACGAGCAGAAAAGAGCTCTTGTGGAGAAAGTCACTGATGCCGTTGTAGAAACAACAGGCGCAGGTGCAGAAAAAGTCTCTGTTATTATTGAAGAAATGAAAAAAGAACACTATGCCGTAGCAGGAAAACGAATGAGCGATCTGTAAGCATATAAAAAGGACAAACACTCAATGTGTTTGTCCTTTTGTCTCTTATTTTATCTGTACCAAGCTTTATTACGGTTCACTTGATTTTTATGAGCCGCATCGAAGAAATCGACTGTGTAAGAATAATCATAATTCATTAGGCAGACAATGCCGCTTCCTTGAGGGTCGTGCGGTAAGCCAAAGTTATGACCGTATTCATGCGTAGCCGCTTTTGCAGTGTTCGCTGTCCCTTGATCAAGGTTAACGGCGAATGCACTTCCGCTTGGTGCACTATTGTAAACATAAGCGATTCCGCCAGCATCAAAGTTTGGATTTGCTGTAAATCCAGTGACAAAGTCATATCCTCTGCCATCAAAGCTGCGCGCAAGGTTAGACAAAATTTGCTCTGCATTTGAACCCGAAGACGTCCATGATCCTACTGCTTGTACGACAAAGTCCACATCATGATCACGGTTAAACGTGACATCTGCTTGCTCGATGATGCTGACAATCCGTGTTTGCCAGT
Source organism: Bacillus sp. FSL R5-0712 (assembly GCF_038593285.1). NCBI lineage: Bacteria > Bacillati > Bacillota > Bacilli > Caryophanales > Bacillaceae > Bacillus > Bacillus sp. FSL R5-0712. Next base: position 3,489,696 of record NZ_CP151981.1, read on the forward strand.
CACTATATTTCGCACGATACTGCGCATCAGCGACAGCATAAACAGTGACCTTCTGACTGCCTGTGCTTGCCTTTGTTGAAATTGAATCTCCTGTATTGGCCTTAAAGGTTCTTGAGCCTACCTGCTTACCAGACTCATCTAATACCTTTGTTGTCACATCTCGTTCAATTGGAGGTGCTGTCTTCAAATCTTTAAAATCCTTTGCTTTTGGCAACCCCTCACTAATATGGGTTTCGAACGGCGCATGACCATGATCATGCCCATGACCTGCACTCGCTACTGGTGCTGAAGCTGAACTTACCCCCGGTAACAAACTACCTACCAATAAAAATGACAAAAAGACTGAACGCTTTTTCATTCCTATCCCTCCTTTGTTTTTCACAAGGTTATATATTCACTGAAAATTCACCATTTTCCTTCTATTCAGTCAAAAACAGGGAATTAGATGCACAGGAAGAAAGTCGAATTACGTCATTTTCACTAATTTTTCGGATATTTTGACACACATTTCATCGAAAAATAGCGCTTTTGGTCTGGGTCATTTACTTAGTAAACACTCATGTTTTTAAGAAATAATATCATGGACCTAATGTCACATCTGAAAGAAACAAAAAATGATATTAGAAAAGATAAAGTCACACTTTACTGATACCAATTATACTTCTCTGCGGTTCTGCCTTATGATGAAGAACATAAAACATTGCTACCTCAAAAACGAAAGGGACGATCGGCATGTCTGGAAAAAAGCACATACAATTTGGATTAATGTTACATGGCCCAGGAGGTCACATGAATGCATGGAAGGATGAATCGGTGCCAGCAGATGCAAGTGTTAACATTGATTATTATCAAGAGATGACCAAAAAAGCGGAATCAGCGGGTTTCCGTTTTGTCTTTGTGGCAGATGGCTTATATATTCATGAACATTCGATTCCTCATTTCTTAAACCGATTTGAACCATTAACCATCTTATCTGCACTTGCCACAGTCACGAAACAGATTGGACTTGTGGGTACTGTATCCACTTCATACAGTGAGCCCTTTACCATTGCCAGGCAATTTGCTTCCTTGGACAAATTAAGTAAAGGCCGGGCAGGCTGGAATGTTGTGACTTCCCCATTAGAGGGCTCTGCTGAAAATCACATCATCCGTTCGCATCCTAGCCACTCACTTCGATATGAAATTGCAGAAGAGTATTTACATGTAGTGAACGGGCTTTGGAGCTCATGGGAAGAAGATGCTTTTGTAAGAGATCGATCAACAGGTGTCTTCTTCGACCGAGATAAATTGCACACCTTAAACCATCATGGCAAACACTTTTCTGTCAAAGGTCCTTTAAATATTGAGCGCTCTGAACAAGGGCAGCCCGTGATTTTCCAAGCAGGCGCTTCAGAGGCAGGAAAAGATCTAGCCGCAAAAGAAGCAGACGCTGTATTTACAAATGCCGATTCACTTGAAAAGGCAAAAGCCTATTACCGCGACGTGAAAAATAGAGCCGAAGCGTTTGGTCGAAAACCATCCGAGATCAAAATATTCCCTGGCATCCACCCGATTACAGGAAAAACAGTCGAAGAAGCTGAAGAAAAATATGAAGCCATTAAACATCTAGTCTCTATTGAAGAAGCTCTGCATTATCTCGGCCGATTCTTTGACCATTTGGACTTCAGTCAATTCCCGCTTGATGAACCTTTTCCGGATATAGGTGACGCTGGGTCAAACAGCTTCCAATCCACAACAGAGTCCATTAAGAAAATGGCCAAAGATCAAAACCTGACCTTAAGAGAAGTCGCTTTACAAGTGACCACACCAAAAAGTGCTTTTTTCGGCACTTACGAACAAGTAGCTGACAAATTAATTCAATGGATCGAAGAGGACGCCGCAGATGGATTTATTTTTGGCGCTCCAATTTTAGCAAGCGGTTTATCCGAATGGACGGAGCACGTCATTCCGATATTAGTCGAAAGAGGATATTACGACCCAAATTATCCAGCTCATACCCTTCGCGAAAACTTAGGTCTGCCGATGAAGAAGAATCAGTTTCTGAAACAAACAGTAAAATAAATTTAAAAGAGGGGCTAGCATAAAGGCTAACCCCTCTTTTTATGATGGTTGGTGCTGGTGCAATCGACTTTCAATGAGATCAATAAACTGGAGCACAGCTCTTCCAGGCGTATCATTTGTTTTCCTCAATAGACCAACTGGCGGGGAAACTTGAATGCCCTTTATTTCTAATACCTTCGTACCGGGGAGTGTAAAAGAATGAGCCGTTCGTGTAAACAGAGATACTCCTAAGCCCGCCTGAACATAGTGTTTATGGGACATGCTGCTAGTAATCTCTAATTTCTTGTAATTTGTCCCAATGACATCGACGATTTGTTGTTCAATTTGGATACGGATGGGGCAATTGTGAGGTGTGAATAGTATAGTCTCATTTTCTAAATCAGTTACCTCCACTGCATCTTTTTCCGCCAATCGATGGGAGGACGGAACCAGCAGGACAATATCATCTTGAAAAAGCGGCTTATAGCTATTTTCCATCGAAGCTTCTGGTGCACCGCAAATCGCAAAATCAATCTCATCATGCGAAAGCAAGGAACTCAGGGTATTCGCATCTGCTACTTGTACCGAAAATTCTACATTCGGAAACCTTTCCTTGAATTCTGCAAGGAGCGCCGGGAATTCTAAACTGGCAGTAGGCTCAGAAACACCGATGCGAATGAATCCCGCAATGCCCACTTCTAAATCTTGAAGCGTTTTCGTCAGTTTCTCATATTCATTGAGTAAAGAATTGGCTCTTTCATAAAAAAGCTGTCCTGAAGCTGTTAACTTTAAGGTCTTCCCTCTCTCTAGAAGCTTCTCTCCAATTTCCTCTTCTAAATGCTTGATGTGCAAGGTAATGGTTGGCTGAGAATAATTCAGTGCTTCTGCTGCTTTTAAAAAATTCCCATATTTCACAATGGTGGCAAAGGTGCGGATCGCACGAATCTCCATAAAACCCCTCTTTTCTCTATATTTTAAATAACTGAATCGTGTATTTATGATTACTAATTATACTTTTCAATTGGTTTGCCTTATTATAATTTATATTATCAACTATTCCAAGTTGTTTAGAAGGAATTATGTGAAATGGAGGAGACAAATTGACGAAAGTAACGATTATAGCAGGCGGACATTCCGTCCAATCTCGATTAACCGGTGTTTTGCATCATGTTCAGCAGCATTTAACGATCAATGGAATCGATGTACATATCATTCAAGTTCACCAGCTGCCTAGCAGCGCACTAATACGTGCGGACTTTTCAAACGAAGAAGTTGTCAAGGCCATTGAACTTGTGAATGAGAGTGACGGTGTCATTGTGTTAACGCCTGTCTACAAAGCGTCATTTTCCGGTATTTTAAAAACGTTTTTAGATTTACTTCCACAGAAAGCGTTACAAGGAAAACCCGTCCTTCCGTTTGTTTTAGGAGGAACCTACGGCCACCTGCTCGTCATTGAATATGCTCTTAAACCGATTATTCATCAACTTGGTGCAACGTTTGTGCAATCTGGCGTGTATGTTGTGGATCAACAGGTCACAAAGCAGGAGTCAGGTGATTACTTACTTGATTCAGATGCCACAAACAGGTTAAACCTCGCATTATCTCAATATCAAAGTCTGATAGGAGGAACAGCCAATGTCGTTCACCCTTAGTATTCTTGATCAAAGCCTTGTCGGTGAAAACGAGAACGCAGAGACGGGCATTCAGCATACTGTCAGATTGGCTGAAGCAGCGGATCAGCTTGGCTATCACAGGTTTTGGGTGTCTGAACATCACAATAACCCTCAAGTAGCAGGTTCTTCCCCTGAAGCTCTTGCCGGCTATCTCTTAGCAAAAACAAACAACATACGAATTGGGTCTGGCGGTGTCATGCTTCAGCATTACAGCCCGTTTAAAGTGGCTGAAACATTTCACGTCCTCGCATCATTAGCGCCTGGAAGAGTCGATTTAGGTGTTGGGAAAGCGCCTGGAGGACTTAACCTATCGACACAAGCTCTTCAGGAAGATTATCAGGCGTCACGGAAGGATTTTTCTCAAAAATTAGTGGATCTCAAAACTTATCTGACGGAACACACAAATGAATTGAATGCTCAGCCCATCCCTCGTTTATCACCTGACATGTTCCTTTTAGGGGGAAGTATAGAGAGCGCTGAATTTGCAGCAAAACTTGGTATCTCCTTTGTCTTTGCCTTTTTTATTAATGGAGATGAAGCCTTATTAAAAGAAGCAAGAGAGGCCTTCCAAACATATCAGAAAGCGGGCACCCGCCAGCAATTCCTTCTTGCTATCACCGTTTCTGTAGCCGATGATCCCGAGCAAGCACTCTCACATATCAAACAAAAGGAAACAGTAAAGGTCTCCTTTTCTGATGGAAGAAAGCTGAATGTCACATCGTTAGAGGATGCAGAAAAACTGGTGAAAGAAACGGAGAAGGAACAGTACAACATTCACGTACAAAAAACCGGTTATACCGCTGGCACAAAAGAAACCGTTCATCACAGGCTGACTGAGCTGGCAAAGTCATACGATATCAATGAATTCATCGTGCTGTCGCCGATCGTAAATATTGATGAAAGGATCACGTCTATCACTTTATTAAAAGAAGCACTTGATCAAGAACAAACAAACCAAAAACCAAACAATCAAGAGGTGAACGTCTAATGTCAAACAATCAAAAAATCATATTATGGAGCAAAAATGGATGCAGTTATTGCAAGGACATTCAATCCTACTTCAACGATCAGCAGATCCCTTTTTCAACGATTGATGTCACAGAACATGATGATTACAGAAACATTTTAGAAGCAAAATACGGTGTCCGCTATGTGCCTGTAGTTGAGATCAGTCATGATCCCCACGTGTATCAAGCATTGCTGAATCCAGATATCGAGACTTTAAAAAAAGCGTTAATCTGACATTACATTTTGAATGGAGGTTTGTCATGAGTCGAGATATTTTTCGCATCGCTACCGAAGAAGATGCGCCAGCTTTTTTAGAATTGCTGTCCAGTGCATTTAAACCGCTTGGTGAAATGGGCATCGATTGGCCCTCCACGAACGCTACACTTGAAATGGTCACAGAAAACATCACACAGTCCGCTGCCGTTGTATTAGAACGAGACGGACGGCTCATATCCACCATCACCATACGTTTTCCTTGGGAGAGCACTGAGCCGGTCTCAGGCTATCCATTTGTCTGGTGGTTTGCGACAGCTCCTGATTTAGCCGGTCAAGGGATTGGAAATAGGCTGCTCGATTATGTAGAAAACACCTTGCTCCGGCAGACATATAAAGCGCCTGCTTATACACTAGGCACTTCTGGCCGGAAACACCCTTGGCTTTTAGAGATGTACGAACGAAAAGGATATACAAAATATATTGAACGCGAGGCTGAAAATGGAGATTTAGGTGTTTTGATGTATAAAGTGCTTATCCCTGAACGCTTTGATCCAGCCATTTTAGGGGCACCACCCACAGAAGAAAAAGTCGAAACGACTTCTACATAGGAGGTGATTCAACGTGGGTGAGTTTTTCAAATGGGAGTATGTAGTCACACTTTTTCCTAAAGTATTATCAGCCCTTCCAACGACCTTGCTGATTGTTTTATTTGCCACTTTGATTGGCAGCTTTCTTGGATTCATCCTTGCTTATTTTCGAATTGAGCGCATTCCTGTTCTGCATCAACTCAGTGCAGTCTATGTCTCATTTATTCGCGGAACGCCTATCCTGGTTCAAATGTTTATTGTCTTTTATGGTCTGCCAGGTGTGCTCGCAGCAATTGGCCTTGATATCTCCATGTGGAACAAATTGATCTTTCTTTATATTACATATGGACTCAATACAGCTGCCTACTTTTCAGAAATATTCCGATCAGCCTTATCAAGTGTCCCAGCATCTCAATATGAAGCGGCTGCCTCAATTGGGCTGACGAAATGGCAGATTTATAGAAGAACACTCATTCCTCAAGCAGGAAGAATTGCGCTCCCGAATATCGGCGTGGCCATTGTGAACTTATTACAAAACACCTCCCTCGCCTTTACACTAGGCGTGATGGATATTATAGGAAAGGTCCAAACATTAGGGGCTTTATACTATCGCGTATTAGAAGGATACTTTATTGCTGCCGTCATTTTTATTATGTTAAGTATGCTGCTGGAAAAAGCGTTTGATCTATTGGAAAAACGGATCAATACACCGAAAACAAGAAAACAGCGTCAGACGACATTCGTTTCCTTAAAAAGACCCGAAACGGCCTTCACTGTCGAAAAGCGTGCGAAGTAAAACGAGGAGGATTTCACATGAAAAATAACAAACGATTCAAAAAACATTACATCATCGGTCTGCTTACACTTGGCTCATTGCTGCTTGCTGCCTGCGGAAATACAGAACAATCGAATGAAGTCAAAGCAGAAGCAGCGAATAATGATCCAGATGCGAAAGAAATCATCGTTGGCACAGGGAACGCTTATCAGCCTTTCGTTTACTTAGATGAAAACGGTCAACTAACAGGCTATGAGAAGGCTGTATTAGACGAAGTGGATCAGCTGCTTCCACAATATAAGTTTAAATATGAATCCTTCGAATTTAAAAATATTCTGCCCGCTTTAGATGCTGGTAAAGTAGATCTCGCTGCCCATCAATATGAAATCAATGATGAGCGCCAGAAGAAATATCTATTTGGAAAAGTTGGCTACACAGATTATACAAGCTATGTGGTTGTTGATAAAGCATCCGGTCATGATTTTCAAAGCCTTGACGATTTGGCTGGACACAAAGTGCACACCTCTACAGGAAGTAATTTCGCTTATCTTCTAGAGCAATATAACAAAAAGCATGATCGGAAAATTGACATTGTCTACGGAGATGGCGGGAACGAAATTCTCGTCAAAAACCTTCAAAATGGCACAGTCGATGCGGCATTGCTCACAAAGTATGACGTCAACAAACTAAACAAACAATTCAATGCCAATCTAGTCACCTCTGGAAAGCCTGTAAACGTATCTAAAACATATTATCTATATCAAAAAAACAATACAAAACTTCAAAAAGACATTGATCAAGCATTACAAAAACTGATCGATAACGGCAAGCTCGCTGAATTGTCTAAGAAAATATTGGGCGGAGACTTTACTACATCATAAGAAAGGAGCGATCTGAGTGGATTTTGATGTTGCCTTTATGCTGCAGGCCTTTTTAGCCGCACTTCATTATTTGCCAACGACGCTGCTATTAGGCTTTCTCCCGCTATTATTTGGCTCTGTCTTTGGATTTGGTATTGCCCTTATCCGTTTTTATCAGGTGCCTGTATTGTCTCCATTGTTCAAATGGTTTGTGGCTATTTTTAAAGCAATTCCTGTTGTCCTCATTCTGCTCGTATCTTATCTTCTTTTTTCTGATTCGCTGGATCGTTTGGCTGCATCTCTTTCTCTTCAGATTCGTTTCAGTGATTTGGACAGACGATGGATTGCCATTTTCGCCCTTACTTTATATGCCGTAAGCGGGTTATCTGAAATATTTCGAAGCTCTCTTGCATCTATTCCAAAGGGGCAATTCGATGCTGCTCTATCCGTTGGTTTTACCAGCAAACAGATCTTACGAAGGGTCATTATACCGCAAGTCTTTCCCATCGCCCTTCCACTTTTGAACAACATGCTGATCAGTTTAATCAAAGCCTCTTCTCTCGTTTCTATGGTGTCTGTGGTCGATATTTTAAACGGCGCTTTAATCAAAGCCAATGTGAACTATCGTTATCTTGAAGCCTACATCGCCGTTGCTCTGATTTACTGGGCACTGTGTGCCTCTATCGAAGCCATTACAGCCTTATACGAGAAATATGGACACAAAAACAAAAGGAGACGATTGGCATGATTGATATCAAACAGGTGCATAAAGCGTTCGGTAAAAACCAGATTCTGAGAGGAATTGATTTAACGGTAGAAAGAGGCGAAGTGGTCGTCATTTTAGGTCCGAGCGGTTCTGGGAAATCAACCTTTCTGCGATGCTTGAATTTTCTTGAGCGTGCGGATCAAGGAGAAATCAGCATTGATCACACGACCGTCAAGTTCAATCAAGCAAGGCCTAAAGACATTCTCGCACTTCGCAGAAAAACCGCCATGGTCTTTCAGCAATACGATCTATTTCTTCATAAAACAGCACTTGAAAACATCATGGAAGGTTTAGTCATTGCCCGTAAACAACCGAAAGATCAAGCCTATGACACAGCTCTCCAATTACTCACAAAGGTCGGACTACTAGAGAAAAAGGATGCCTATCCGCATCAATTATCTGGCGGACAGCAGCAGCGCGTCGGCATTGCACGGGCACTGGCTTTGAATCCAGAAGTCATTTTGTTCGACGAACCGACCTCAGCATTAGATCCCGAACTTGTAGGAGAAACGCTTGATGTCATTAAACAGGTAGCCCAAACCGGTGTCACCATGATCATCGTCACCCACGAGATGAACTTTGCCTATGATATTGCCGATAGGGTCATTTTCATGGAGGATGGGGTCATTGTCGAATCAGGTACGCCGGAAGAAGTCTTTGAACAGACGAAAGAAGAACGTACAAAACAATTTTTAGCGAGATTCTCTTATCACCATTCATAAAATACAAGTCGATCCATGCGGTCGGCTTGTTTCTGCGCAAAATAAAAACCAGTCTGTTCTAGCCATGAGCCATCACACACTGGTTCTTCTCGTTAGTTCAATTCCTTCAACTGATCAATATAAGCAAGGGCCGCCTCAAATTCTTCGTCCGTATAGCGCTGCTTGCTTTTAATGGTGAAGACCTTTTCCTTCACCTCATCTTCTGGCAGGTTATCAAAATATAAAATCGTTGAGACAAGCTCTAGGAAACGGGATGATTGCTCGTTCATCTGCTGCGTCAGCGCTTTGAGGTCAGGCATGTCCACTTCACACTGATCGAGAAACTCTTTCCCATTGTCCGTCAGCGAATAGCGATATTGATAGTATCCGCCCTTTTTTTCCTTCATTTCGTCCAAGAATCCAAGGTTGCACAGCTCTTCAATTCTGAGCGTCAACTCCTCTGAATAGGGGCCATAAAAATGAAAATCGTATTTCTCGTAAAAAGGCAAATCTAGCTTTTTTGCTATGTAAATCATCTTTTGCAGCTTCTTCCGACCAACGATTTCCCCTGATTCAGAGAATACCTTCATCAACTTTGCATGCTCTTTCAACAAATTCCCGACATCTCCTTTTTCAGTACTTCCTTATCCCAAACCAAGCAGCTTCATGATCGCCTTCTTTTCTTCAGCTTTTTCCGACATATCTACAATTAAGTCCATCGGGAAATAAAGTTTATGATCGGTTCTTCGTTTACCGGAAATGGCGTCAACAATATCTGACTGTCTCGACAGTTCTTTAATATGACCGCTTTGCGTCAAAAGGTGGATCGGCAGCCTCTCTTCTTCCTCCCCTGGTCTGTAGAAGTCATAGGGCAAGTCAGAGGAAGAATCGACCACTAAATAATAGTCAGGATCAATTCCGGCCTCCTTGAACAAGGCGGTCAGCTTGAAATATTTCGTCATTTCTTCATTTGGATTAAACTCTGTATATTGGAACAATCGACGGTTCATAAAACGGCGGCACAAATCAGCCAGCACGTGATCTTCTTCATCTTCCCACGCCTGAAAATAAAATAAAACAATGGATTCATCCAGCTTAATATAGTCCTCTGTGGTGACATTCCCCTCAAAGATTGAATAAAAGTGAACGGGGGCATGTGTGAAAATATAACCAGTTTCATGCAGCTCTTTTGCACGGTGAAGAATTTTCGTTAAAATGACTTCCGCACTGCGTGTCACTGGGTGGAAATAGACTTGCCAGTACATTTGATAGCGGCTCATAATATAATCTTCAACCGCATGCATCCCGCTCTGCTTCATCACAATCTGATCTTCTCTCGGGCGCATCACACGTAAAATACGTTCCATATCAAAGTGGCCGTAGCTGACGCCTGTATAGTAGGCATCACGCTGCAAGTAGTCCATTCGGTCGGCATCAATTTGACTTGAGATCAAACTGACCACCTGTTTGTTTTGATACGTTTTGGCAATGACTTCAGCCACATGCTTCGGAAAATCATCACTCACCCGGCGGAGCACTTCATTGACTTCCGTCTGCCCTAAAATAATATCTCTTGTAAACGATTCATGGTCTAAGTGGAAGACCTTTTCAAAGGAATGAGAAAATGGACCATGTCCGAGGTCATGAAGCAAGGCTGCACTAAGTACAAGCTCGCGCTCCCCTTCATCCCATTCAGGCCGCCCTTTAAACACATCATCCACAATTCGTCTCACAATCTCGTATACACCGAGTGAATGATTGAATCGGCTATGTTCTGCACCATGAAACGTCAAATAAGTAGTTCCTAGCTGTTTAATTCGTCTCAGGCGCTGAAACTCTCTTGTTCCTATTAAATCCCATATTAATGCATCCCTTACGTGAACATAACGGTGTACAGGATCTTTAAATACCTTTTCCTCAGATAATTTCCCTTTTGGATACGCCATCGTTTCGTCCCTCTTTTTTTAAGACGTGTTTCTATTATATCGGGTAACTTTTCCCGAAAACATCCTTGAATTTGCTGGTGAATGTGTTCTCAAAGATTGCACGGACGTAAAAAGCCCGACCTGACAGGGACGGACCTCTTTTTAGGTCGACTGAACACATTCAGTGACATTTATTTGACTTTTTTTTGAACCTTTTCGAGTAATTCATCTTCTGTTGGTGCGGATAATGGGCGATTGTTCACAAACGCAAAAGCCTTTTTTCGTCCTGGACCACAATAGGATTGACAGCCGATCTCAATTTTTGCATCAGGGTCAACCGATTTGAGTCGAGGCAATAACGTCTTTAGGTTCGTCGCATCACAATCGTCACATACGCGAAACTCATTAGCCATGGTCTTACGCTTCCTTTCAATGATGATACTTCATTCTATATGAAACAGTTGGACAGCCAATCGTGAATAATATACCACCCAACATTGTACATCGAAGCGCCTGGACTTGCAAGATGCTTTGCCGCCCCCATCATCCGCTTACATAAAAGCTAGTATTTTCCACTATCCTTTTAGCAAACTTGTATAAACCTTCTTGAACTTGGCTAATCTAATACCATCAAATCATATGGGGGTTTAAACACATGTCAAAACAAAGACAAGATGCTTGGTCAGAGGAAAATGATCTCCTCCTGGCAGAAACCGTCTTACGTCACGTCAGAGAGGGCAGCACGCAGCTAAATGCGTTTGAAGAAGTTGGAGACAAGCTGAACCGCACCTCAGCGGCATGCGGATTTAGATGGAACGCTGTCGTCAGACATCAATATGAAAAAGCGTTGGCACTTGCCAAAAAACAGCGAAAACAACGGATGCGCGCACTTGGCAATGGCCAGCCAGCGAAAAAACGATTACTTTATCAGCCGCAAGTAGAAGAAACGGTGACTCAAGAGGAATTCTCACAGGAATTGGAGCCAGCAAAGGAAGAAACATTTGCACCAGCAGCTGAAACGGCTGAACAGCTTCAGTTTGTGGATCAAAGCTACAATGAAGAGTTAGCTAGTTTATCACATTTATTGTCACAGGCTGCTCCTGCCCCAAATACCGCAGAGAAAAAGCCGGAAGCAAATCCATTTAGGCAGCATCAAGAATTAACCATCGACGATATCATTGATTTCTTACGCCGTTATGAAGGCGATGGTCAGCAATCCACTGCCTTACGTATGGAAAACAGCCGCTTAAAACGAGAAAACAATGAGCTTTCTCATAAAGTCTCGCAGCTAGAAGCTGAAGTGAAGAAGCTTGAAAAGGATCAGCTCACGATTCAAGAAGATTATGAAACACTCGTCAAAATCATGAACCGTGCAAGAAAACTAGTTTTATTTGAAGAGGACGATAGTGCCGCACCAACCTTTAAAATGGACCGGAACGGCAACCTCGAAAAAATGGCAGAATAACAAAAAGTGCTCCCCGCCTCGGGAAGCACTTTTTTAAATGCCCAAAAATAGCATCACACTAAAAAGGACATTGATCAAAAACACAAACATAAAAATATACCTGACCTGCCTTACCTGAAAATCACCAAACATAAAAATATAAAGACCTGCAATGCCAAGTGTCAGGACAGGCTGAAGAAATGGCACTAAAAGCGAAATACCGTAGCCGGCTCCCATGATGACAGGAAGCCATAGTAAATAGAGGTAACCGCCGTTTTTGGACTTCAAGAAACCACTCCCTCTCTTTCTTCTATCTGCTTGATTTCAGGCTGAACAAACTTGAGTCCGGCCATTGTGCGGCCGCGTTTTTGTGATGTCCAGACTGCAATCGCCGGCTGATCTGTCAGAGATTCTGTGTCAATGGTGATCAGCACTTTCTCATGTAATTTAATGACTTCTTCAGACTCTATTTTACACCCAGATACACTAATATCATGTATGTTCACCGGCACCTTCTCTTCTAACCGGCCCTCATAGGACAGCGTGCCTGTCACGCTTTGCAACGGTCTTCTCACCCATTTGCGCCGCAAGGCCCTTGGTACTTTCTCCGTTTCTCTTATAAAGCGGAGAAATGTCCGAACAGCATAGGATTTTTTCTCACGATCCGTTATCGATACATGCTCTCGTGTGAATAAGAAACGGATCAATGATAGGTACTCTGATTTTTCTGTATCAGTAAAAGCAACACCAACCATCAGCTTGTCTCCATCTGGATGGCTCCAAACCACATCACACGCCACACTTTGATCCTCTGAAAAGTACAATTGCATTTGTCCTTGATTTAAAGAAGAAGCTTGATCCAATGGAATGGATAGACGCGCACCTGAATCACTCATGTCTAGTAGAAAACAAGCAATCGATTCTTCTTGACGATCAGAACAGAGCTGCCCCTCTTTTTCTATGACAAACCGCTCTGATTTTCGATAACGCGGACGGTCAAACGCCACAATCAGTGCCATAAATAGACCTGCACCGTTATAAAGCACCCAAAAAATATTAATCAACGTGAGATCAGCATTCATCGTCCCATTTACCTTCATATCGTATCCTATTTTCACAAGGACAAGCAATGAGAGCAGCAAGAAGATCAAATGAGGAATCATCGTTTTCAAATGAAAATGTCTCTTGTCCGTTTGAATTCCCTTCGGCGTGACAAGGAATTCAACCCTCTTCTTCAAAAACAGCTCACTTAAAGCTACACCAGCCAAGTGGAATGCCATAGAGCTTTCGTAAATATGACTCCAAAACATACTTCTTTTTTGATTCGACACCAGTTTAAACGCTAAATACGAACTAAAGAACGCCGGCAGCCAAAACATAAAAATGGACTGGAAATCGGCCCAGAAACTTTGAATACCAAACAATAAAAACAAAATCGGTGTAAGAATGTAAATCATTTTAAACAAACCGTTAAACCAATACACAATGCCATCTAAATAAAGAACTCGCTGCATAAGCGTTAAGCCGCGCACCTTCAATGGATTAAACTTACGGGCGCACTGAATGTTCCCTCTCGACCACCGGTCTCTCTGCTTTAACAAATCAAGCCAGCTTTCAGGTGCGAGCCCGACGGCTAATACTTCTCCGACAGACACAGATTTGAACTTCCCTTGGAGAAGCATTCCGGTCGCCATGTCTTCTGTAATCACTCCAGTAGCAAATCCGCCAATTTCCTCTAAGGCCGTTCTTCTAAATACAGTATTACTCCCGACATACATCACCGCATTGAACCGATCCTTACCAGCCTGGAGGGTTTGCATAAAGAAGTCCTGTTCATTTGGAATTCGATCTTTCGAGAACATATTATATTGGAAAGGGTCTTCGTTATAAAACGCCTGTGGAACTTGAACAAACGCAGTCGCTCCATCATGAAAGTAAGGCACTGTCTTTTCTAAAAAGGCAGGAAGGGGGACCATATCAGCATCAAGTGTGAGAATCAGCTCCCCATTCGTTTGAGACATCGCATGGTTTAAATTACCCGCCTTAGCAAACTTGTTATCTGTTCTTGTCAGATAATGAACGCCAAACTCAGATGCAAGCTGCTCCACAGACTCCCTCTTGCCATCATCACATAAATAAATATGGACGCTGTCTTTTGGATAAGAGAGATTCAAACAGCCTGCAACCGTGCGTTTCAGCACTTCAATCGGTTCATTATATGTAGCTATGAAAATATCAACTGTTGGCAGCCTGTCAAGATCACTGATCGTGACTTGTTTCCGATTTGAAGGCTTCCAAACAAGTGTATAAAACACAAGCAGCTGTAAAAATCCAATACATTCACAGGCAACAAGCAAGATGCCCATTATCATATTAAATGTACCTTCATGCGGCAGTGTAAAGAAGAGACGCCAGCAAATATAGGCAGCATTTGTTAACACACAGAGCACAATGATGATTTTTTTAACAGTAGAGGCCAGCGGCTGAATACGATACATCACATACAACACAGACAAAACACAAAGCATAAACAGCGGGTAATACGTGGTGAATAATGACAACAAATTTACCTTCTTTCTTACGCCATAAATGACTATCACATATAAAATTCCATAACAAAGGAGGGGATTTTTTCATCACATTGCCCCTCCAAATCTATTCAAGCAGCCAAATCAACTATTATTTCCATAACCTATCTAATTGATTTGAATAAAAATCAATCGCTTTTCGATAACTTAAAATAGCAGGATCTTTTGTCGTTTCAGTTAAACAGTTCAGTAATATTTCCATCGCTTTGCTATGTTCCTTTAAATTATACAAAGTCATGGCATAGAACGTTTGAATGGCTTTGTTGTCCGGATAAGTTTCCATCCCTTTTAGGAATATCTGTTTTGACTTTTCATATTCTCCTAAAGTTCTGTATGTACTTCCTAACCCTAGTAAAGCGTCTTCTAGTTCTTCTGAAGACAATCCTAACTCAATGGCCCTTTCATAAAAAAAGACAGCTTGCCTTTCCTCTCCTAACAGGTCATAACTCCAGGCACATTGATAATGAATAGAGGCATCGTCTGGATACTCCTCTGCAAGATGAGACAGCAATTCATTTGATTCTTGAAGATGTCCACTTTTTCGAAGTTCAATGGCTTTTTCAAGCTTTGTTTCCATCACTTCACCTCTACTCTTTTCAAGATAAAAAGACTGATATTTACGAAAACACCTTTTCATTCCGCTCAATCATCCGCGTCATGTTCTTCTCAAATTCCAGCTGTTCTTCTGCGTTCAATCCTGATGCTGTCAGCTGATCACTAAGCTTTTGAAGCTCCTCTAGTAATAAACGCATGAGCAGCGTACAATCAATCGGTTCACCGATTAATTCTGATAAGGATGCCATCGTATCCGGCTGTATATCAGGAAATACTGCCTTCACTTCTTGCCGTTTATCCTTTAAGGCGGCGTCATAAAAACGGCGGATCAAGTCGGCACGTTCACGCCCGCTTCCATCTGCACACAAATAAATTTGCACAGCGACCCCACCGCGTAATCTACGCTGAGAAATGCCTGCAAATTTCTTTCCATTGATACTTAAATCGTAGCTGCCTGGACAATAAGAGCCGACTATTTCATAGGCTTCAATGTCCACCTCGTACATCGACAGCATCCGGCGGATCAATTCCACCATCGCATCATATCCGCGGTCAATATCAATGCCCTTCTTTTGTTCCGCAAAGATTAAAGACACATTCAGTACACCTTCATCCAGCACCACAGCAAGACCGCCTGAGTTGCGCACAATCACTCGATATCCCTCTTCCTCAAGCAGCTTTACGCCATCTTGGAGAAATGGAAGTCTTGTATCCTGAATCCCAAGCACAATCGTATTGTGATGCACCCAAGAACGGGCTGTCGCTGGTGAAAGGCCCTTCCCCACCGACGCGCAAAGCGTATCATCCATCGCAAAGGATTGCTTCGGGTCCACATAAAGACCAAGACTCGACTGATCGATGATCCGCCATTTTGGCTGTGTCAGTAACTCAATAGGTTCATTTTTCATCTCCTGCATATCCTCTCGTTCATAAACTGTGTTTATTATACCATGGGATGAATGGGGGGAGAATGCAAAAAAGCTCTATGACATTTGGCGTCACAGAGCGTTTCAGTTGGATGATTTGGTTTTCTTGTTCTTGCTTTTCGAGATGAAATAAACAATTGCAATTAAAACGACAGGAACCCCAACCACGAGGCATGCAGCGATCAATGTATTCCACGGCAAATCGATCATCTCCTTAATAGACTAAACTTCTATGAAACAGCCCTCATTAACCCAGCTCAACAAGTCTTCAGCGACCAATTCCGCATGCTGAGGGTCCATTACACCAGCATCCACGATCCATACCTTTTTCTCCTCTTCAGCAAGCCGCATGAGAAATACTTGCCCGCCGCCATCGTCGCCAATGGCTACATATCCGCTTGCATATTGCTGAACCTCCCATGTTGCATTTCGTTCCGCAATGTCCTCAGTGCCGTATAGAAGCACCTCACCGCCAATGGAACATCCATTTGTATGTTTCAGCAGTTCCTTATAAACATGGGGCAGCAGCATGTTTAGCTGGGATTCTGCCTCTTTGATATGTATGTCACTGGCTGGTTTGTTCACGTGCAGATGTGGGATTTGGGGTAAATTGATCATTTTTAAGGCCTCCTCTATTTTAAGTTGCTGATTTTTTCATCACCCTTTTATACAAACGAAGAAGCATTTTTAAAAGAAAATAGAAAATGACCACGTCAAGTATAAAACCCCACACTAGAAATTCAAAAGTATGATGTCCGTGCAGAACTAGCCAATCAATAGGGAAACCGCGATAATCAGCATCTGAGTAAGAAACTCCTCTCAGCAAAGCTGTTCCTATAACAATCAGAACACTGATACTTAATAGCCAGTTGGATGTTTTTTTGTTTTTGTGTTGTTTATGTTCCATATGCATTCCTTTCTCTGTTTTGCTGCCCGATACAAGACTTGATTCCAGTACTACAGACAACCGTCCTATCTATGACAGCATTTCTTTAAGCAAACTCTCTGCTTTATGTAATTCATCTAGAAAGGGGTTTAGATAGTCATTATAACTATCCAAATAAGCTCTCACCCCGCCAATGATCAAAATCTTTTGGAGATCTTCATTGTTCTGAATGATCCTTTGTGCATTTTTATATCTTTTGTATATTAATTGGAGAACACCTTGATTGATTTCTTGTGGATATTCTTTTTCTAGGATGTTGATGACTGTTTGGATTTGTTTCGTTAGTTGTTGTTTTTTGTTCATTGAACGCTCCTATTTTCAAGGTTTTATTTAAATCATTCAATGATACTTTACTGTTAATAATATTTATTGAGCTTTGATGATACACATGCGCTACCATATTTCAGCCCAAACTGCCCCAGTTATGAACCTACAGAAACCGATTTTGCCAACGATCAACTTGAAGCATATTTCGCTAACTCATAAATAATAAAAAGGCCCTCTTACCGAGCGCTTGTCAATTGTTACTCATCTGCCAATTCCCATACTATTTGACCATCTACCAAAATCTTATTTGGTGGATCATCATAAAGAGATATCTCAACTAAAGAGCTTTTCTCTTGAATTAACCAATCGTATACACTGCCACTGTTTTCATTAGGATGAGATAGAATATCATTTACTTGGAAAGCAGCAGCAATATATTCTGTAAAATGAATATCATCTTCATCTAACATATTATTTGTTTCAAAAACTGTATCTAGTTTTCCCAAGATTTTCAATCCACTATTCCATTCTAAAATCATATCTTTTTTTTCATACTTTATTAATGTTCCAATCAAAGAATCATAACCCATTTTTTACCTCCAATTCATCATTTTAAGGCCTCGCTGGTACGATGTGAGCACCATCTTTCCCATAATGTATCATTCCCTTAGTAGTCTCTTCATACTTTCCAGTATCAATATTATAGTATTTTCCTATTGCTTGGCCAAAGTCTATTCTTTCTTTATTCTTACCCAATTCTTTGCCTGTCCCTGCATATTGATCCAGCAATTCTTGTGCTTTTTTATTATCTCCGTAAAAAATGCTTTTCTTTTTTCCATTTGCTACTTCTTGCTTATAATTTGGTGTTTCTGGAATATGTTTTTCTTGAGCTCCTGATTTTACTTTTGCAGGGAAACCATTTACTTCACGGTACGGTCCTTTTGGTACGGATTGTTTACCGTAAGTAGGTGTTTTAACCCTCTTCACATTCTTCCCTTGATCCAACCTAAAAACATATTTCCCAACCTTCACTATTTTCGTTATTGGGATGATAGAGGCGGCGGATAGAGCTTGGTCTGTGCTGCTGATATTTTGGCTGGTTTCTGGGTCTTTGCCAGTAACGGCTCGGTAGCCGTCGTAGATGCCGCTGTATTCTAAGATGATGTTTTCAGTGGTTGAGACGACTTCACCGTCTAATATGCGTTTAGCGTTGCCACGGCTGCGGCTTTCTGGAATTTTGTCGACTTCTTCTATTCTTATTTCGCCGTTTGCGATATACGTTCGGATGATTTGTTTATTGGCGTAAACGGTGTATCTTCCACCAATAAAGTCAATATCCGCCGGGTCCGTGACGACTTCATCTGCGATGTCGAATTCTTTCAACTTTTTAATGCCTTTTACGTTGAATAGTTTACCATTTATGACCCTGATGTCTCTATGAATCTTGTTTTTCCCGTTCACAGCTTCCTTTTGCAATGTCGTAAGCGATGGATCGTTTTCTGTGACTTGTTTACTGATGTTTTTATAGATTTCATTCCGAACAACCGTCTCCACATTCGCCTGTTGTTTCTCTTTCAGTTTCTTCAGCATGATCATCAATGGATTGTCTTTTTGGTTGTCTATTTTATCTTTCAATCCACTGATGGTGCTGCTTATTTTCTCTTCTTTTCCATCTTTGAAAATAGAACCCTTTTGATAGCTCGTGATGTCGATTTTTGGGCCGGTGAACATGGTACTTAAGATATCTATGTATTGCTTCATTGTTTGAAGAGAGCTTTTGGTTTCATGTAAAGCACTTGTCTGCTCCCTGTCAAATGCATGAAGCAGACCGATAGTTCTTGAAGTCTCAAGCCATGCCTTTTGATAGTTCTGCTGAAACACTGATTCGTCTACATTTGGCAAATGAACAATATGACCAACTCTGCCGATGGCATGGTGTACCTCTGATACAATTTCAGAAATTGTTCGTTCAGCTTTTTTTAAGCCTTGATCAAGATCATGTTCGATAAATGCTTGTGATATATAGCCGTGCTCATTTGATTCTAGCGCGCTAAGAGCCTGCTTTGTGTTTTTCAATGCGGCGCTATATTCCTCAATGACGACCTGGAAGAATTGCAGGAAGGGAATATGGCATTCTGTATAAAAGGCGCGGATGGCTTGTCCCGCCTCTCCCTTTAGTGCGCCATCGAGTGAGATGATGTGATTGATTTGTTTTTCTAGGGAGCTGATTTGCTGTGACTGCTGCTTTAACGCATTCAGCGTTTGATCTATTCCGTTTATTAGCGCAAAGGCGTCAAGGGTTTTCATTGCGTTCTCCTTTATTTTCTTTTACTGCTGGAAGCAAGCGCCTTGTCCGTTTCAATCATGGTGTTCACCGCTTGTTCTGTTTGTACAAGCTGTTTCTGAAGAATGCCTATATAGGATGTACTTAATTCGTTCAGCTGCTGATTGATCTTTTCTAATGAGTCTGCCGTCAGGAGATGATTTCTCCCTTTGATGGTGGTTGGAAGGGCTGCATTCATTTGAGCGCCTGATTGCTTTGCATGCTGTAATACTTGTTTGACCTGACTGGCATCTATTTTAATTTCTCTCGTCATGTGACTACCCTCTTTTTTCTTCCAGTTGTTGCTGCTTTTCTTTCTCTATTTTTCTTTCAACCGAATGAATTTCATGTTCTAACGAATGGATATCGGATGTTAAATCACTGATTTTCTCATTGATTCGATTTAATAAATTGGTTAGCTGTACACCTTTTATTTCCTGACTGGCGGAAGCCATTTCGTTTCGAATGTCATCAAACGTGTCTGCCAAATGGCCAAACCATGTATGTGATGTCAGGTCTGGATGTGTGATTTTTTTGCTGGCATCTGACAGGGCCCATTTTGCCTCTTTGATTTCTTTTCGGCACATATTGAGTTCGATGATTTGTTCTTTTTTGATAGATATATCTGCCTTTAATGAATACAAGGCTGCTTTATATCCGATGATTGCTCCAGATATGGTCAAACACCTCTATTCCTTAAATAGTCCTCCGTTATGTTACCATTTACTAGCACAAGAGGCATATGATTGAAAGTGAATTTACCAAAAAATGAATCGTACGTATTGGGTTTTAATACCTATTTCTCGCGCGCAAAAAAGCTGGATTCATTTACTGAACCCAGCTTTTTATTGCTTATTTGAGCGATTCACCTGCTGATGCAGATGGATGATCGCTAAATGAGGTGTCTTTCTTTTCAGGAATATAATTTAGAGAGAAACCGACAAGACTGAAAAAGGCACTTAACACCAATGTTGGGTTTTTGAATAGGTTTGTACTTGCAATGATCATATCTCCCTTTTGCAAAAGAATCCCTAGTATTTGACCGAATACCAACAGGGCTCCTGACGTTAAGAACAGGACAAGCAGCACTTTAAATAAAAATTCCATCAATGCTCTCATGTGTTTCTCCTTTCTATACTGGAAGTATTCCCATTCCGATGAGCCAGCCAATTCCTACGATCGGCAGCATATAGTAGAGAATCAGCGGTATAAACGTTTTCTCCGGTCTGGCTCCTGCAAGACCAGAAGCAATGAAAATTGATCCTGATGCCGGCGGGGAAGCGCCTTCTGTTGATGAAAAAGCAAGAATGGCGACAACAGCCACAACTGGATCCACTCCGACTGAGACTAAAGCTGAAAATGAGACAAGTCCAACAGCTGTTAATGTGGCTGTAGAAGATAATGGTCCAGCCACCAGCGTGACAAGAATACCCACAATGAGCACCATGAGCCATTTTGGAATGGTAAGTACTGATGTGATTTGCGTCAAGTCTTCTGCCAATCCTAATTCAGCAAGCACCTGACTAGCAGCAACAGCAAACAGCATCAAGGCACCGATCGTTGTAAACTTAGGAATAGCCGACTTGAAAAACTGAGACCAATCTAGTGCAGACGCCTTTTTTCTTCCAATTGTTAAACTAATTAACATCATGAGAATCGGAATCCACGTAATTAAAGAAATTTGATCCATAGCCTCTGGTCCAATGTTTGAATTACTTTTCAAGTAGTTTGCCAGTGGACCTATCGTGACAATGATAGGAATCAAGGCACCGAAAAAAATAAAGATCGACTTCCACCCTTGTTTCACAGCTTCCCTAAAAGGAAGAATATCATCTGGCGGCATGGCCTGAATTTTATTCTTTTTCACCAGAATATACACAAGAATAAATCGGTATACAACTTGATACAGTCCTCCTATTAACAGGGCAATATATAAATCTCCCTCAGATACAAGGGCTGCAATTGGTGCAAACCCCAGCATGATAAACATTGAAGAGTTCGGAGGCAGTGCCGCCCCAAGTCCGCCATTCCCTGCTAAAATGGTCGCTGTATGCGTTCGGCTCCAGCCTGATTTAATCATCCAAGAGGCTGTGATAGAGCCAGTGGCCGCTGTGTTTGCAGAATTTGAACCTGAAAGTGCACCTAAGACTGCTGAACCTAACGTACTCATATAAGCCGCTCCACCGGGAAGTTTTCCTACAACCGAATTTAAGATTCGCAAGAGTGCATGAATTAATTCCAGCTTTTCGATTAAATAAGCCATGAATACAAATGCGACAGCTGCATAGAGCACCTCATATGTGGATGCAAATTTTAATCCATCCCAGAAAAGTCTTAATGCATCCAATCCGCCAAATAATGTGGTTGCAATAAAGCCTAATAGCATGGCTTCTCCCATATTCCGCTTCACGACGACATTCCATATAATGATGACAGCTATGAATACAATCAACGCAATAAAACCCATATCGTTTTTTCGCCTCCCCTTCGTTAAATAAAACGCTTACAATTTATTGCCCCTGCTGCATCACGTCAATGACTTCTTCCCAGCTGGCCGGCTTTTTCCCGTCAAACCGTTCAACGAATTGAAACTCTGCTAATCTCTCTAGCTTCTGTTGTGCTGCCCGAGACATACTGGCATCAACCTCTGCTTCATCCAGCATTTCAATCGAGCCAAGAAGCTCGATCGCTCGTCTTTTCGCATGAAGTGCACTCCCTGTCACAAGACGGTTCATGGTCTCTTCAAAACTTTTGCTATCCATTGTATCGCTAAGTGAAGAAATCACTTGATGTTCCACGTTGTACTTTTTTGAAATTTCCAAAAATTCAACCATGAGACCAACGATCCCCTTCATATAAACGCTTCTGATCAGCTTCAAGGCCGAAGCATCTCCTGGCTGGTCACTGATTTTTGTGATATTCATGCCATAAGCATTCATTACTTTCATGAATTGGTCAGTTCCACTTCCGCTTGCCGTGATCGGAACCTTGTGTTTGTTGACTGGAAGAGGCCCTAGCATGGCAGCATCTACGAATAGAGCTTTTTGCTTTTCAATTTCATTTGCCACTTGTTTTTTGATGTCTGGTGTTGATGCCGATACATCTACATATAATTGATTCTCTTTCAAACTTCCCGATACGGATTGGGTCACTTCTAAGGTTTTATTTGCTGGCACAGCAGCAATGACAATATCAGATTTCTCAATGACTTCACTAATACTGCTGGTTAATTGAACTCCTGTCTGCGATGCTTTTTCCTTCAACGCACCAGACAATTTCTCATTTTGTAAAAGTACATCATACGCATAAAACTGATCTAATCCTTCTGTTTTCAATCCCGTTGACAACTCATATGCAGCTTCTCCATATCCAATAAAGCCTATCTTCATCACCGATTCTCCCCTATCCCTGATATTTTTTCATTCTGCCTTCCAGCCATGCCGGTGCTAAAAGACTGATGTCTTGCTTTCCTTCGTCCACATACTGTTGAATCGTTTTTAATCTCTGATTTTCATACGCTTGTTTCTCTTCCGCTAGTGTCAGCAGATGTTCCGCCTTCTCCTTTGGAACGATGACGACTCCATCATCGTCTGCAATGACTAAGTCACCTGGTGCTACTTTGACACCGCCGCAAGAGATGATTTGATTTAATTCCCCAGGACCATCTTTAAAAGGTCCATTTGGCATAAACCCCTTACTGTATATCGGAAACGCCAGTTCCTCTAAAGCGAGTTTGTCGCGAACAAGCCCGTCAATCACGATTCCTTCTATTCCTGCAGCCTTTGCTACACCTGCCATCAATTCCCCTAAATATGCATGACCCTTATGGTCTTTTCCATCAACAATCAGTACATCTCCTTCTTTCGCAGAGTAGATCGCTTGATGTAGAAATAAATTATCCCCTGGCCGTAAGCTGACGGTAAAAGCTGTACCTACTATATTCATGCCTCTTGCAACTGGTTTGATTTGATGATCCATCGCGCCGGTGCTTCCCATCACATCTGCCAGCAAGGTCGAGCTCAGTTTTTTTGCCCGATCTATTAGATCATTTGACACGAATTGAACAGTACCCATTGTTTCCATCATCCCCTTTGAGTTATATTCATTACATTTAATTTTATATAAAGTAATATATATTACTTTTGTGATAAGATCATACCATCTCATTTTTATTTAGTAAAGCGCTTTCAGAAAATTTTAAAATAAAAAAAATGAGTCACCACACGACTAATGTGTTGTGTGATAACTCATTTTCGTTAACATATGATTGATTTGATCTAAACGAGGTTTTGTCCTTTCAGGGTCATTAATGGCTAAGGCACTTAAAATGTAATCTACGATAAAGATAGCAGATACGACAGAGTTATGAGAGCCCGCACTTGCTGAGGAACATGGTAATACATATTGTGCATACTTGGTTAGTGGAGAGCTGTAGCTGTCTGTAATTAAAAGCACTTCCACCCCATATGACTTCGCTGCCTCCAGCAAATCCTTTATACGCTTTGCATAGCGAGGATAGCTGACCGCTATAATGAAATCATCAGATTGAAAATGAACGAGTTCGTCGACCCAGTCACTTTTGTCTGCATCAATATATTGACAGTTCCCCAACAGCCGATTGATTCCAAATGACAGATACTCTCCAACAGGTCTTCCACTTCGGACACTTGTACACAGAACCTGGCGAGAGCTGGCTATTTTTTCAACAATATGCTGAAAGGTTTCTTCTGTGATATTGTCTAAAGCGTACTGGATATTTTGAAATTGCAGCTCGACATGATTATGCAAAAGCTTACTTTTATTTGAATGCTTGAGGTTCGCTTCAAGTCTCGTTTGAGGGGCAGCTTTATGCTTCATATTTGATTGAAGCTCTTTTTGAAGCTCTGAGAAACCGGAATACCCTACAGCAGCAGAGAATCTCATGATGGTCGCTGTACTCGTCCCTACTTTTGACGCCAATTTATCTACAGTTAAAAACGCAACCTCCATTGGATTTTGCACGATATAATCTGCAATTCTCCTTTGTGCCTCGGTTAATCCTGCGACCTTATGCTGAAGCTTATGTATTAAATCGTCCATTATAGCACCTGCCCATTCTATCGGCTTTATCTACGATCAAAATTTTTTCTTTTCCCCCTATATTGTACACATTTGTCATCAAAAAAACAGCCAGCACGAATCTATCGTACTGGCTGCCTTTGTCGAGATCATTATAGTGCTTGAGCTGCTGTGATAAGCGCAAGGTTGTAAACGTCTTCGGCATTACAGCCTCTTGATAGATCGTTTACTGGCTGGTTTAAACCTTGAAGGATAGGACCTACAGCTTCAAAGTTACCTAAGCGCTGTGCAATTTTGTAGCCAATGTTTCCAGCTTCGAGGCTAGGGAAAACAAATACGCTGGCGTCGCCTTTGATGACGGAATCTGGCGCTTTTTTCGCTGCTACTGAAGGAACGAAAGCTGCATCGAATTGGAATTCTCCATCAAGTACAAGCTCAGGTGCCTTTTCTTTTGCAATGCGGACTGCTTCAGATACTTTTTCTGTTTCGTCTGATTTTGCTGAGCCTTTTGTAGAGAAGCTAAGCATTGCCACACGTGGCTCGATATCAAACATTTTGGCTGTGTTTGCACTTTCAATCGCAATTTCAGCTAGATCTTGGCTGTCTGGTGCAATGTTGATTGCGCAATCAGCAAACACATATTGCTCTTCGCCGCGAGCCATGATGAAGACGCCAGATGTTTTCTTTACGCCTTCTTTTGTTTTAATGATTTGAAGTGCTGGACGCACTGTGTCAGCAGTTGAGTGTGCCGCACCGCTCACAAGTCCGTCTGCAAGACCTTTATACACAAGCATTGTACCGAAGTAGTTTTCATCCAGTAATGCTTTTCTTGCTTGCTCTTCTGTTGCTTTGCCTTTACGTCTTTCAACGAAAGCTTGTACAAGCTCTTCAAAACCTTCATATGTATGAGGATCATACACGTCAACACCATCAAGTGTAAGACCTAATTCTTTTGCTTTAGCTTCAACTTCTTGTTTTTTTCCTACCACAATTGGCTGCAATACTTTGCCATCTGCTAGTTTTTGAACGGCTGTTAGAATGCGTTCGTCCATTCCCTCAGGAAAAACGATCTTTACTCCTTTACCTGCAACCTTTTCCTGAACTGTTGAAAAAATATCTGCCACTTCAATACCCTCCTTGATTTTACAAAAAAAGCGTTCTCTTTTAAGCATACTCTTCTTCTACCTAAATTCAAACTACCAACTTATATTATAGCGCTTACAAATTAAATTCTTATTTTTCAAACTAATTTAATCAATTTTGAGAAAAGCTGTTTTTCTCGTTCAAGTTTTGATCACATCTCCATTTGGACAAACTATGTTATAGTTGGAACAGATGGAAAACTGTTAATAGGAGTGAAAGAAATGAGCGAACAACATACAACAAATGAAGCAGCTCAAACACTAGATGGCTGGTATGCGCTGCATGATTTTAGAACAATCGACTGGACAGCTTGGAAGCTGCTGACAAGTGATGAGCGCCAAGCCATCATTCATGAATTCACAGGTCTATTGGAAAAATGGAAAACAGCTGAGCAAGATAAAGCTGGAAGCCAAACAATCTATAGTATTGTCGGCCAAAAAGCAGATATTATGCTCATGATTTTACGTCCGACAATGGAAGAACTAGGTGAAATTGAACTCGAATTCAACAAGACACGACTAGCAGAGTTTACGATTCCAGCTTATTCTTATGTTTCAGTTGTTGAGCTCAGCAACTACTTAGCAGGAGGCGGCGATGGGGGAGATCCTTACGAGAACCCGCATGTACGTGCTCGCTTATATCCAGAGCTTCCTTCTTCTCAATACGTGTGCTTCTATCCAATGGATAAAAGACGTTCTGGCAATGACAACTGGTACATGCTTTCTATGGATGAGCGTAAATCTCTTATGAGAAGCCACGGTTTAATTGGCCGAAGCTATGCTGGAAAAGTAAAACAGATTATTACAGGTTCTGTTGGTTTTGATGATTATGAGTGGGGCGTTACACTTTTCTCTGATGATGTGCTTCAATTTAAAAAATTGGTTTATGAAATGCGCTTTGATGAAGTCAGTGCACGCTACGGCGAATTTGGTTCCTTCTTTGTTGGAAACCGATTAGCAAACGAGCAGCTGGCGTCTTATTTCCATGTATGATAAAATCTTAAAGCTTCGGATCTCTCCGAAGCTTTTTTATGTATTTGTTTAGAAAGGTGATCACATCATGAAAAACTTCCCCATCGCTATTTTTGCGTTAACGCTCGGTGCGTTTTCGATTGGCATGACTGAATTTGTCATCATGGGACTTTTACCAAATGTCGCGAACGACCTTCATGTATCAATTTCTGCTTCAGGACAGCTGATTACTGGATATGCACTTGGTGTCGCAGTTGGCGGACCTATTTTAACGTTATCGACTGGAAAAATGTCGAGGAAACGTCTCCTCATTCTGTTAATGATTCTTTTCGTTGCGGGAAATGCTGCTGCCGCTGTCTCGACCTCTTATGGTCTATTAATGGCCGCCCGTATTTTAACGTCATTTGCTCATGGAACCTTCTTTGGCGTCGGAGCCATTATGGCTGCACGGCTTGTGCCTAAAGAGAAAAGCGCAAGCGCAATCAGCTTCATGTTTACAGGACTGACAGTTGCCAATGTACTCGGTGTGCCGTTCGGTACCTTTATCGGAAATCAATTCGGCTGGCGTATGTCTTTTCTAGTCATTGCCGTCATTGGGCTCATTTCCTTAATTGGTATCATCAGCTTAGTCCCAAATCAGTCGAAAGAAGAAGTACTCGATATTCGAAATGAAGTATCCGTTTTGAAAAAACCACAAGTACTCGTTTCCTTTGCAATGACCATCTTTGGTTTTGCTGGTGTATTTACAGCCTTTACGTATATCAGCCCAATCTTGCTGCAAGTCACTGGCTTTCAGGAAAATGGGGTGACGCTCATCCTTGTCCTATTTGGACTTGGGGTCACTATCGGAAATTTAGTTGGCGGAAAGCTTGCTGACTGGAGGCTGATGCCAAGTATTATGGTGACACTGATCCTGCTCATTGCTGTCCTGTTATTGTTTACAGTCACTTCCGAATTCAAAGTGCCTGCCGTGCTGACCATTTTTGTTTGGGGAATCATTTCATTTATTCTTGTTCCTACCTTGCAATACCGCACGATGAACATGGCACATGAAGCACCGACACTCGCATCAACGCTCAGCCATTCTGCCTTTAATATTGGGAATGCCGGCGGTGCAGCCCTTGGCGGTCTTGCTATCGAAATCACACATTTACAGCTTGTTCCGTTATTTGCTGCAGCTGTGACATTTATTGGTCTTATCATTACAATTATGAGCTATCAGTCAGATAGACAAACAAAAAGGACCTGAGTCAGGTCCTTTTTTATTTCACCGCGGTCATTTCTGGCTCTTCTATTTGTTTCAAGCGTTCCTGAATTGGATGGGAAAAAGAGTGCTCTGACAAGACAATATGGGAGACGGTTTTTGTAAATCCAGACACTTCTTGAATAAAGACTTCAATTTCTTCAAGAGAAGAAACTGACAGCTTAATGAAAAAGCAAGACTGCCCTGCCACTCGATAAGCAAAAAAGGCGCGTGGATGCTCATTCATAAAAGTCACAAAACGCTGATACTCTCCATTTAACACCGTAACTTCCAGCAGGCAGTCAATCAGAAGTCCTAATTTTTTATAATTGACCTGAACAGAATACCCTTCGATAATCCCTGCATCCTCTAATTTACGCACTCTTTCTGCTACCGCAGGTGCTGATAAATTCACTCGTTTGGACAATTCCCTCATGGATAAGCGGGCATCTTCTCTCAATTCATTTAAAATATGCACATCTACATCGGTGATTTTCATTCGTACCTCTCCTATTCAAAAATCGTTCCATTTGAAAAGTATTTTATGATAATACTTATGATGCGAAATGTAAAATAAAACTAAATAATGGTAGAATTTATTTTAACGGAATTGAATGAAAAAGCAAGTATGGAGGGATCACTTGATGAAAGAATCTTTAGACAGCCAGGCTTCTAAAACATTTCCCATCACACTTGCCATTGCACTCACACTTGGCGTTTTTGCGGCGGGATCGGAAGAGCTGGTGATTTCACCACTGCTGCCTGATTTATCAAACTCCTTTCAGCACTCTCTTGATATTCTCGCTCTTTCCATCAGCATTTATGGGTTAGCTGTGCTGGTTGGGGCTCCGCTGCTCGTTCCTTTAGGGGACCGGTATTCAAGAGAGCTGTGTTTGATTATTGGGCTGTCTTTCTTTTTGATTGGAACTGTGATGTGTGCTGCTGCCCCAAATTTGGCCGTGTTTTTTGCAGGCCGTGCTATTTCTGGGCTGGCGACTGGTGTATTTGTGCCAACAGCCTATGCTCTCGTGGGCGACCGGGTTCCATATGAATATCGCGGCAAAGTGATGGGACTCATTGTATCGAGCTGGTCTCTTTCTCTTGTTCTTGGTGTGCCCATTGGCGCCTTTATTGGTCAAAGTTTGAACTGGCGCTGGACATTTTGGATTTTCGCCATGATGAGTCTCGTTGTCCTGCTGCTCGTCATTCTTGAATCTCGAAAACAAGACGCAGCAGCTGATCCGAAGGCATCTCAAGCGAGGGAGAAATCAGGCTCTATCTGGGGGGCTTTAAAAATCGACCGAGTCCCTGCCTATTTGACCGTGACATTTTGTAACATGCTTGGATTTTATGGCATGTACTCATTTTTAGGGGCTTACCTGCAAAGTCTGTTTTCCGGGGGTCAATCAACAGCTGGACTTCTGATCATGGCTTATGGCGTTGGCTTTTCCATGAGTATGTTTACCGGGAAATTAGCTGATTGGTTTGGCAAAACACGCTCACTTTTCTTTGTGCTGGGCGGCATTACGCTCGTTCTTGCCTTACTTCCTTATGCACCGTTCTCATGGACATTGCTCATTTTCGCTTTATTTATTTGGGGTGCCATGCAAAGTTTATCCGTCACGCTTTTGAGCACCGTCCTGAGCGACTGCTCTCAAACCCACCGAGGCAAAGTGATGGCTTTTTACAGCCTTGCTTCCAATCTTGCCGTTATGCTTGGGTCCGCTCTGATGGGACCTGTTTATGTCCATTTCGGCTATCATACGGTAGGGCTTGTATGTGCACTCATTACGCTTGTTGGTTTTCTCATCAGCTTCGTCAGCTATAAACGCGAAAAAACTTTACAGCAGAAACATAAAAATACATTTGAAACGTGAGCTCATTTCACTGCACATCTTGATATGTGCAGTTTTTTAGATCAATTTTTAATATCATCATAAAATACATTTTTTATAAATTTTGTTGACAATTGCCAATTTTATTTTTTATAATCTAGTAAAAATTTGAAAAAGATTGGATGGTAAACATGATCTTAAAGAATGATGTTTTTCATTTCAAAGAAGAGCCCATCGTTTCACCTAAGATGTTTACAGTCAATACATTAGGCCCTAAGGGGACAAGCAGTGAATATGCAGCAAAACATTTCATCTCTCATTCCACCACTACACTCGGCACCCATACGAAACTATCCCTTTACGACACATTCGAAACTTGCATTGAACATACTCTCTCTAACGCACTCCAATACACTCTCGTTCCACACGCATACGAAGGAATCAAACACTTCTACATGAGACCTGACCTACAGCTTTTACAAATATTCAGATGTGACACGCCCATGTATGGGTTGGCTGTCAGACCAGATTTCCCCTTTCAAGAACAAATGCTTCACCATTTAAAAATTGTTTCTCATCCTGCACCTGTGAATTTGATTCAATATTTTATTCATCAAAATGCTGAATTTGAGCTTGTCAATTCTACAAGTACAGCCGCACAAAAAGTAAGAGACGGAGAATTTGATTTCGCTTTAACCAATGAGGTGGCAAGAGCTACATACGGGCTCACCTTCATTCGAACATTTAAAAGCATTCCTATGAGCTGGTCTATATTCGGAAAAGGAGAGATGTAACATGACAACTGAACAAAAGGTGCAAGAATTATATTTTCCTCAAACGAAAAAACGAGAATGGGATAATGGTGTCATCCAATATTCTACTGTCAGAGGCGATACGGAAGTGTTAATTTCACACGTCCCTCCTCACACGATCATCGAACCTCATGACCATCCAGAAGCACAAATCGGCATCGTATTAAAAGGCGAGCTTCAAATGACGGTCGGCCAATCGACCCAATTGCTGACCCCATTAGAATCAGCCTATATTGCACCACCATTCGTTCCTCACGGCGCATCGAATCTGACAGATGAAGAAGTGATCGCCATTGATATTAAGAGATTAAAAGATGGCGAAGAATATACGGCTCCTCCTACTTATTTCTTAGACATTTTCAAAACGCGTGATTTACTTCCTGGCATGGAAGTGACTTTTTTTGTAGAGGACTGGATGGAGCTTATGATTGCCAACATTCCGGGAAATGGCGGGGAAATGCCTTTCCATAAGCACCGTAATGAACAAATCGGGATTTGCATTAGCGGTGGGTACGATATGACGATTGAAGGCTTTACAGAAAAGATGGAATTTGGCACGACCTACTTCTGTGATCCAAAAGAAGATCACGGCGCCATTAATCCAAAGCCAGAAGCATCAAAGTCTATTAATCTCTTCTTCCCTCCACGCTATAACCGCTTAAAGCCAAAAGCGTCTAAGGTGAAGAAATGAACATTGCCGGAAAAGTCGTCCTGATTACAGGAGGTGCGTCTGGGATTGGGCTTGCCGCCGTCAAGCTTTTCCTTGAGCACGGAGCAAAAGTAGCAGTGGCTGATATCAATGAAGATAGCGGTAAACAACTCGTTGAATCATTGCCTCATGAACATGCTGCGTTTTTCAAAACAGATATTACGAATGAGTCTGACTGTCAAAAAACCGTTCAATCCGTGCTGAGCCAATTCGGGACAATTGATGTTTTGATTAACAATGCAGGCATCGAAATTGTCTCACCTATTCACGAGATGACTCTGGAGGATTGGAACCACATTCTACAGGTCAACCTGACTGGTGTATTTCTTATGAGTAAGCATACATTGCCCCATATGCTTGAAAAGAAAAGCGGAAGTATTATTAATACTGGATCTGTCGGAGGTCTCGTTGGCTGGCCTGACATTCCTGCATACAACGCAACAAAGGGCGGTGTCATCCAGCTCACCAAATCGATGGCGATCGACTATGCCGCTCATCAAATCAGGGTGAATTGTATCGCCCCAGGCATCATTGATACGCCATTAAATGAAAAATCCTTTTTAGACAATCATTCAGAAAGTCTTGAGGTTGTCAAAAAGGAAAAAGCAAAGGTGAATCCCTTGCTTCGTCTCGGAAAACCCGAAGAAATTGCGGGCGTGATGCTGTTTCTCGCCTCTGATCTATCCAGCTATATGACTGGAAGTGTTGTCACAGCAGATGGCGGATACACCGCTAGATAAAAAGGAGTGCTTTCATTGAGTAAAAAAACCGTACTTGTCATTGCTGACTTAGGAGGATGCCCGCCCCATATGTTTTATGAAAGCGTGGCAGCATCTTATCATATCGTTTCTTATATCCCGAGACCCTTTGCCATTACAAAGGGTCACGCTGAACTAATCGAAAAATACTCCATTGCCGTCATCAAAGATCGTGATTATTTTGAGACACACCCTTCTTTTGAACACCCTGATTCTATTTACTGGGCACATGATGATTATCTGAAATCAGAGGAAGAGGTGGTGGAAGACCTAGTCCGTGTGGCTTCCTTTTTCAAAGCTGATGCCATCACCACCAATAATGAATTATTCATTGCACCAATGGCAAAAGCAGCTGAGCGGCTGGGACTGCGCGGCGCTGGGGTAAAAGCAGCTGAAATGGCACGTGATAAAAGCCAAATGAGGGCTGCATTTAACGCTGCTGGTGTCAAAGCGGTGAAAACTCAGCCTGTCACGACTTTAGCTGATTTCCAGCAAGCCATTGAACATATCGGGACACCGCTTATTTTAAAGCCTACATATTTAGCAAGCTCCATTGGCGTGACCCTTTTTCATGACAAAGCCGGCAGTGATGATCTCTTTTTAAACGTACAATCCTACTTGCAAACGATTCCCGTCCCAAACGCTGTGACATATGAAGCACCATTTGTCGCTGAAACGTATTTAGAGGGTGCTTACGAGGATTGGTATCAAGAGGATGGCTATTCTGATTATGTCAGTGTAGAAGGGTTCGTCGTGGAGGGAGAATATATCCCTTTTGTCATACATGACAAGACCCCTCAAATCGGTTTTACAGAAACGGCTCATATTACTCCCTCGATCCTAGACAATGAAGCCCAGCAAATCATCATTGAGGCAGCAAAGAAGGCAAATGAAGGGCTGGGCCTTGAAAACTGTGCGACCCATACAGAGATCAAGCTCATGAAAAATCGAGAAACAGGACTGATCGAATCCGCAGCTAGATTTGCTGGCTGGAATATGATTCCGAATATCAAAAAAGTGTTTGGGGTGGATATGGCTAAGCTGCTGATCGATGTATTAGTCGATGGAAAAAAAGCGGCGCTGCCAAAAGAGCTGCTTTCTGGACATACGCATTATATAGCAGACTGCCATTTATACCCTCAGCATTTCAAAGAAAGCGGACACATACCGGCAGAGGCCACACATATCACCATTGATCATATCCATATTCCGCAGGATGCTTTAGTTGGAGATACTGTGATCGTCAATAAATCCGTCCCGTCCAAAGGCACCTTTGTCGATCTATCTTTATTTGAAGCCTTTAACGGCATCGTGTCGCTTGAGTTAAAAGGGTCATCCTCACAGGATGTTGCCGCATCCATCCGCAACTTACAGAAGCAAGCTGCCATTCATTTAATGGATGAATTAGTCAAGGGATAGAAAGAGAGGGTAACGTGGTGGAGATCTTACCATCTAACATGATTAAACGGCTGCCAGAACAGAAATTTGGAACCGTATTTGAGAAAATTGCGCAAAAAGCACAAAACGGAGCGAACATCATAAACCTTGGTCAGGGAAATCCCGATCTTCCTACTCCTGCACATATCGTAAGCGCCCTTCAAGAGGCAGCAGCCACTTTGCAATTTCAGCAATATGCACCTTTTAGAGGCTTCGACTTTTTCAAGCAAGCCATTGCAGATTTCTACAAAAAGGAGTTCGGCACTGAGATAGACCCACAGAAAGAAGTGGCTCTTTTCAATGGAGGGAAAACAGGCCTTTATGTCATGAGTCAGTGTCTGCTTGACCCTGGGGACGTTGCCCTCATCCCCGATCCAGGATACCCGGAATATCATTCTGGGATCTTGATGGCAGACGCTAAGCCCTACTGCATCAAACTTGAATCGAAAAATGGCTATTTGCCAAATCTCTCTTCAATTGATCCGGAAGTGCTTAAAAAGGCAAAGGTTCTTTTCTTAAATTATCCGAATAACCCAACAGGTGCTGTGGCAAATGATGCATTTTTTGAAGAGGCTGCTGATTTTGCATCGGCTCACGGACTGCATGTCATTCATGATTTTGCCTATGGTTCATTTCATTATGAGCAAAAACCAGTAAGCTTTCTGAACGCTCCTCTTGGGAAAAGCGTAGGAGTGGAATTATATTCTCTATCCAAAACATTTAATATGGCAGGGTGGAGAGTCGCTTTTGCTGTAGGTAATGAGGACATCATCCAATCCATTAACGCCTTCCAAGATCATGTGTTTGTCAGTATGTATGGCGGATTTCAACAAGCCGCAACCGTCGCCTTGCAAAGCGATGACTGTCACATACAATCATTAAAAGAGGTCTACCTTGAACGAATTCACTTTTTCATCCGTCAGGCCGAAAAGCAGCTAGGATGGTCCATCGAACGTCCAGCTGGCGCCTTTTATTTATGGGCTCCCATCCCTGATGATTTTGAACATTCTCATGCATTTGCAGACTATTTACTCGAACATTCTGATGTTGTTGTCACGCCTGGGGGTGTGTTTGGAGCACATGGAAGCCGTCATGTCCGCATCTCAATGGTTGCTCCAATTGAACAGCTTGCCCTGTTTATCGACCGGCTTCGCATCCTTCCGATTCGCTTTAATCAAAAAACCCGCATATAGCGGGTTTTTTGATGTCATATACTTTTCATCGAACCACCATCGACGGATATTTGTTGTCCTGTAAGATAGGAGGCTTCCTCTGATGCGATAAAAGCGGCCAATGAAGCCATTTCACTAGCTGACCCCACTCTTTTCATTGGAATTCCTGACGCTACAGCCTGTACAGCTTCTTCCCTCGATAATGCCTGTTTACGCATCATGTTTCCGATAAATTGTTCATACCGATCTGTAGCTATAAATCCCGGATTTAAACAATTCACTGTGATCCCTGAAGGTGCAAGCTGTGTGGCAGCATTTTTACTAGCATTAATAATCGCTGCATTCATCATACTGTTCGTAAACATTTGGTCACCGGGCTCCTTCCATAGGTTCCCGACAATTTGAATGATCCGGCCATATTCATGTCGTTTCATCATCGCTGCCGCACGCTTCATCATATCAATGTACGCAATGGCTTTTTGAGAAAATGCTGCCATCATCTGCTCGCTGTCACATGAATCAAAAGTATCTGGCTTCCCCCCTGGAATGTTATTAATCAACACATCCAGTCTGCCAAACTCTTTTTCTATTTTCGTAAAAGCCTCAGCCCTCACTCCTTCATCTGACATGTCCCCACAGAAAAGAGCCACCGGCTCCTTTGTTTCTGCCATACGCCCAATGTGCTGCTGCGCTTCTTCTAGTGAGGATTGATTTCTAGAATTGATGATGATCTTTACATTGTCTTGAGCGGCAAGCTTTATGGCGATGGCCTTTCCAATCCCTGTACTTGCTCCTGTTACAAACGCAATTCTTTTAGACAAACTCATCCACATCCCTTTTCTTATCAGCTTAGTACATATACATAAAATGACACATATAGAATGTATTTCAACAAAAAAAGACCTTTCTCCTGCGAAAGGCCCCCGTTCTCTATTTAAATGTCGTTTCCCAATTAAACCCGATCGTTTCGTCATTCCAGGCGATTCTCTTTTCATCTGGGTTTTTCGGGTCATACGATTCTGTTGTGAAATACACAATTTGCAGCGGCGTCTCACCTAGTACACGGTAGCCATGCGCGACACCCTTTGGGATGAGAAGCAGCATCGGATTGTCTTCCCCCATATAATACACATCGGTTTGCCCCTTTGTGGGAGAGTCCTCACGCAAATCGTATAACACGACCTGTGCATGACCTGCCGGGAAGAACCAAACGTCGTCTTGTTTTTCATGATAATGAAAAGCTTTGATCACGCCTGGAAAGCTTTTCGACCATGACGCCTGACCAAAGCGTTTCAGCATCGGCTCATCATCTCGAATGAGCTCTGCAAAAAAGCCGCGGTCATCACAATGTTTCATGAGTTTTTTTGTTTGAACACCATCAATCATACTGTTGCCATCTCCCTTCTTTCTGCAAATATTCGTGAAGTGCATCCTTCCAATGCCTCGGCTGCCAGCCTGTGGCTTCAATCGCTTGAAGATCTAAGACAGAATAGGCTGGGCGTGGCGTTTGGAAGCCGTACTCTTCCGTGGAAATCGGCTCAATTGTAGCGGACAGGCCGCTTTTCATCACAATTTCTGACGCAAAATCAAACCAGGAACAGCTTTCTCGATTACTGACATGGTACACGCCTGCCTTCTGATCAAACAAATGAATCAAGGCCTCGGCTGCATCCTTTGTATAAGTAGGAGACCCTATTTGATCGTTCACAATGCGCAAATGATCCTTCGTTTCAGCGAGCCGAAGAATGGTATTCACAAAGTTATGCCCCTCATGTCCGTAGAGCCACGAGGTACGAATGATTTTCACTTCGTCTGACACAAGCTGAATCAATTCCTCACCAAGCTTTTTACTCTTTCCATAAATGGTTTGAGGATCTGCTTGTGCATCGACTTGGTAAGGGGTGTCCGCCTGCCCGTCAAACACATAATCTGTACTGACATGTAACACATCAGCGCCTGCGCGCTTTGCTTCCAGGGCTGTATAGTAGGCGCCAATGCCATTCACAAGATACGCCTTTTCGGTTTCTGTTTCACATTGATCAACAGATGTATAGGCTGCTGCACTGACAACAATATCAGGCTGATAGTGTCTCATCGCATGTCTAACTGCCTGCTGGTCTGTGATATTGAGCATGTTCCTCGTTAAGGCAATGACGGTCATGTCTTTTTCTTTGAGCTGTCTGCTCAATTCTTTCCCTAATTGGCCGCCTGCACCGGTGATTAAAACTTTCATCCGTCACCCTTCTTCGCTCTGATCGTATTTGGTTCGATACCAATTGATCGTTTTTTCGATACCTTCTTCAAATGACGTCTCCTGCGTCCAGCCGAGCTCGCCTTTTAGCTTACTGGCATCAATGGCATACCGTCTGTCATGTCCTTTTCGGTCTTGAATAAACGCAATTTGATCATGACTGATTCCGAGCTGCGATAGAATCGTTTTGGTTAAATCGAGATTTGTTTTCTCATTGCCGCCGCCAATATTGTATACCTGCCCGGCTGTGCCGTTTTCGAGCACCTTCTTCACAGCTCTCGCATGGTCCTCTACATACAGCCAATCGCGAATTTGCCGGCCGTCTCCATAAATCGGGATTTTCTCTCCATTGACTGCTTTTCTAATAATGGTCGGTATTAATTTTTCCTCATGCTGATACGGTCCGTAATTGTTGCTGCATCGTGTAATCATCGCGGGTAATTGGTGAGTGTGGATATAGGATTTCACAAGCAGGTCTGAACTCGCCTTGCTTGCTGAATAAGGATTATTCGGTGAAAGTGGTGTTTGTTCTGTGAAAGCAGGATCATCTGGCTCCAAATCTCCATATACTTCATCTGTTGAAATATGAATGAGCTTTTTCGCCTTTCCTTTTAAGACTGCTTCAAGCATACGATACGTTCCGAGGACATTTGTTTGAATAAAAGGCTCTGCCGATTCAATGCTGCGATCAACATGCGATTCTGCCGCAAAATGAATGATTGCATCATAGACTTCGTCAAATGCTTGATCCAGCTCATGCTGAAGGGTAATATCCCCCTGAATAAACCGAAAATGAGACAACTTTAATAATTCATCCATCTCGTCTGGATGACTGGCATATGTTAATTTATCAAAAACGGTGAGCCTGATATTTGTATCCTGAAGCAGCAGCTTCACAAAATTCAGTCCGATAAAACCCGCTCCACCTGTAATTAAATAAGACTTCGTCATTCGGATCCCTCTTTTTTCTTCATCGTTTCAAACATTTTCGCAGATGCTTCGTGGAGAGATTCATGTGTTCCTGCATCAATCCACCACCCTTTTAACATATCATAGGTCAGCTGGCTATTTGAGATATAGAGATTGTTCACGTCTGTAATCTCTAATTCGCCTCGATCTGACGGCAAGATTCTCTCAATATATTGAAAGACTTCTTGATCATAAAAATAGATGCCCGTGACGCAGTAAGATGAGCGCGGATACTCCGGCTTTTCTTCTATTGATAAAATCCGTTGGCGCGTGGCATCAATTTCTGCAATGCCAAACCGGTTTGGATCTGCCACTTCTTTCAACAAAACCTTGGCTCCTCTATCTTGCCGCTGAAAGGCTTCAACAAAAGGGTTTAGCGAATCCTCAAATACATTATCACCAAGCATCAGCACAAACTTCTCCCCTTTAACAAAGGGCTTTGCATAGGATAAGCCGTCTGATATCCCAGACGCTTCAGGCTGTACCTGATATACGATGTTCATCCCCAGTTCCTGATCGCTTTCAAGCAGCTTTTGAAACAGCGGGATTTGTTCTTCTTGTGATATGACCATCACATCTAAAATCCCTGCTTCCTTCAATTTGAACAATGACCAATAAATCATTGGATATGGACCAACCGGCAATAAATGTTTATTGAAAATCTTCGTTAAAGGCGCCAGTCGTGATCCCTTTCCTCCTGCTAAAATAACTCCCTTCACATCTACACATCCTTATGTTC
Organism: Bacillus sp. FSL R5-0712; assembly: GCF_038593285.1. Classification (NCBI taxonomy): domain Bacteria; kingdom Bacillati; phylum Bacillota; class Bacilli; order Caryophanales; family Bacillaceae; genus Bacillus; species Bacillus sp. FSL R5-0712. Next base: position 3,528,393 of record NZ_CP151981.1, read on the forward strand.
TTTTTGGTGATGATTCATGAGGTGTATAAGAATGTTTTTCACTCGTTCAGTTCCTTTTCCATCGATGAGTGTCCGTCCATTGAGATGGATGCTCCTGCGGAGAAAATAGCTGCCGGACAGCCTTTCCACAGCACATCGTATATCTTTTTCATCCACAAGTTCACCTAATCCAAGATGACGGCAGGCTCCCTTTTGTGCAAAACGAGCGGCTGTCACTGCTTGGTGATCGACTTGTGAAAGGACAATACTGGGCACTCCGATACAAACTGCCTCGTATAACGTCATCCCGCCAGCCACTATTGCCAGATCAGCTTCCGAAAGGCGTGCAAGTAATTGATCTGTATGACGAATGAATTGAATATGCTCAGCCTCTATTTGTTCTTCAATGCGGGAGGCTTTTCCTGTAACCGCTAAGATGTGTAAGTGGTCAGCTTCGAGGAGTGCTGATACAGCCTTTGATAACAATCCGCATGGGTCACTGCCCCCAAGGCTGATGACCACCTTTTTGCATTCTTTTCGAACCTCATATGTGTCTTTTAATCGGCTTATCTCTTGATCTAACAATAAATAAGGTGTTCCATAAAAATATTCTGTCCCATCTACTTGCATGTGCTTTTCGTCCAGACCGCCATAAATGCCGTTCACGACAGCATCGGCAAGCTGACAAGCTTCTGCTCTTATTTCTTCAAATAAAACCAGCCTTGCAGAGCCGGAGGACGCTTTGATCAATCGAAGAAATTGGAGGTCACAATCAAGTACATCAATCAGCAGAAGATCTGGATTCAGCTCTTTTATGTCCTGCTCCATCTGAAGGAATGCCTTCGACTCCTGCACCAAATGAACGTGCCAATCTGGACCTGAGAGCATTTCTACACAGATCTGTTCATTTGTATAGAAAGATATGTCGTTTCCTTCTTGAAGCAGTTGATTTGCCAGCCGTTTCATTCTGACGACATGCCCCATCCCTCTTAAAAACCCACCATACACAACAATCATGATTTTCTTGTTCATTCAGCATCCTTCTGTTTCACAAATTGATTCAACCGAACAATATCAGGGTCTTGTTCGCAAATGGTGATGAGTTCAGCCGTAGGCACAGCAATGGAGCCGCCAGCTTTCTCTAGTAAACGGGTCGCAAACACATAATCTTCTTCTGTATCAATCGTGAATCGATAAGCAGGATATGCAAGTTCTTTGGGCGGTGTGAATAATTGCAGGTGAAATTGCTCAGGATGCTTTCTGATATAGAGCGTGACATGCTCACGCTCTGGCTGCGTAAGGGGAAAATTGTCGATTTCACTTAAAATCTGTGCGTCGATCATTTCCCCGGAAATACCCAGTGGCGTTCCAGCCGTATACGTGTAATCAGCCTTCTCTTGTCTATGTTTTTCAAGCATTTTCGACAAAAGGACTGGATCTATAAATGGGTTATCTCCCGTTAAACGCACAATGGTTTGCGGTTCAAAATGACGGACAATCTGCGCAAATCGCTGCAGTACATCCGTCTCACTGCCACGAAATACTTTATAGCCCTTTGATAAACAATAATGAGCCAGCAGATCATCTTCTGCCTCAACTGTTGTGGCGATCATAAGGTTCTGCGTTTTGTGATTGTAATGAGCTGATTGCTTTACCCGTTCAACAATCAGGTCGATCAGCGCCATACCGCCGATCGGTTTCATTACCTTTTTTGGCAGCCTTGTTGAGCCCATTCTCGCCTGTATGACAAAAAGGACATCATTGTTCATTTGGCGTCTCCTTCATGAGTACATCTTTCCACGAAACCCCTGTATGGGCTGGGATATCTCTGACAGCCTTTGCGCCAAGTAAAACCGCCATATACCTTGGATGCAGACCTTGGCTTTTTTGTCCTGGACGTAACACAGCTAGATTTTCTGCGGTCAATGTCTCGCCCTTCGCAATGCCTTTTGTCGTAAAAATGCCTCGATACGCAAATTCACGAATCTTGCCTTCAATAGCTGTTGTCGTTTTATAAGAACTGCCAAGGAGCTCTTCTGGCACTGAATGAATGTCAGCTTCTTTTAAATTCCGCTGCTTTTCTGCCGCTCGAATATGCTGAACCATTTCCTTCAATTCTTCAGGATCAAGCGCAAAGGAATGATCAGCCCCAGGTAACGTTTTATCGACTGTAAAATGCTTTTCAATGATTGCCGCCCCAAGCTTCACAGCAGCTACAGGCGCTTCAGTTGGATGCTCACTATGATCAGAAAAGCCAATGACTGCGTCGGGAAATGCCGCAGCTAAAGTTTGAAGCACGCGCAGATTCGTGTAAGCTCTAGGTGCTGGATACTTTGCTACGCAATGCATGATAGCGACCTGCTGATTTTGCTCGCTTGTAATCGCCTCGTATGCTTCATGGACATCCGAAATGGTTGCCCCGGCTGTTGAGAATATGATGGGCTTTTGAAAAGATGCCGTGTGACGCATAAGAGGCAGATGATTGATTTCATAGGATGCCAGCTTGAAAGCCGGCGGATCGGTTTGATTCAATAGATCCGCAGATTCTTCGTCACACACTGTGCTTAAAAATATCAGCCCTTTTTCCGCGCAGCGTGACAATAACACCGGGAGCCATTCTGGCGGCAGCTCCATTTGTTCCACTAAAGAAAAAATAGACACCTCTTCCCCCTTGGCTGTTTCGTACAAACCCGGTTCCTTTTGATACATCCGATCAGCTTGAAACATTTGAAACTTCACCGCATCGGCACCTGCTTCTTTTGCCACATCAATTAAAGCAAGCGCCTGATCCAGCTTTCCATCATGGTTAATGCCTGCCTCTGCAATGATAAAGACAGGCGCACCATCCCCTACTTTGCGATCTCCGATATAGAAATGCGCCATCTTACCTCTCTCCTTTTTTCGGCCACACATGGTAATACAAGAAGGCATTTTTTGTTCTAAAGCCCAGCTTTTCGTACAGCTGAATCGCGGTTGTGTTATGCATCTGAGTTCCGGCAGACATAAACCGATGCCCTCTCTCATAAGAGGCTTTTATTATCGCCATCACGAGCTTTTTTCCGATCCCTTTTCCTTGTGCATCCGGTCTAATGGACAATAAATCAAGCACTAGTTCATCGCCCTTTGTCACCCCTTGAATCAAACCAATGACTTCATCGTTTACCTTTGCCGCGAGATTGATATCTGCACGTCCGAGTAAATTGTTTCTCATCCATTCCTGAAAGAAATGCTGGACGACATTCTGATCTAAAAAAGGATCAAGTGCGTACCGGCTTTTCCCAAACGCCTGATGAGCAAGTGAGACCGCCTCATCGTAATCCTTTTCATTCGGCAGACTAATAACCACATCTTCACCTGTTGATGGAAGCTCCATATGAACAGGCGGCGCCTCAAGACGAGTGAGACCTCCCACATAGTACACATGTGACAGTCTTTGAACGATACGGTTTTTTACAAGATCAGACGCTTCAAGACGTAAAAAGAAAAAATCGCATTTTTCAGTTCTCATCCAATTGATGAAACGCTCCATCAATTCTTGAAAAGAAGACGCTGACTCCGCTTCCACAAACTTCACATGAAAAATATGCTGATCAAAAATGCCGCTTTCCCATTTTGACCATTCATATAACAGGACTGCTTTGAGCTGGGCGCCATTAACAAGAGCAAACTGCTTGAATCCGTTCATTTGTTCCGCTTGTTGACCGTATTTCTCCAGCCAAGCAGCCAGCACCTGATCATCTACAGCATGAACGACCTTCATGATGATGCCCTCTGTTCTTTTAAAATAGACAACACCGCTGTGATAACATCCTGCACATCTTCATCTGTCATACTTGGATAGAGCGGCAGTGAGAGCGTCTGCTTGTAGTATGCGAGTGACTCAGGGAAATCCTCTGGTGAATAGTGATATGTTTCCTGATAGTATGGATGCAAGTGAACAGGGATAAAGTGAACACTCGTGCCGATTTTATATTCCTTTTGCAGCTGATCAATCAGTTCATCCCGCGTGATGAATGCTTCTTTTGGATTCACTTGCAGTACATACAAATGCCATGCATGTCTTCCATCTTGATGCACAGGCGGCAGGATAAGACCCGCTTCTTTTTGAAAAGCCTGATTGTATGCTTTTGCAATCTGTTCTCTCCGTGCCTGCATCTCATCCAGACGGTTTAGCTGAACAAGCCCTAACGATGCCTGCACGTCAAACATGTTCATTTTATAGCCTGGTTCCTCGACCTCGTAATACCACGTTCCTTTTTCTCCATAACGATTCCACGCTCCCTTGCTCATCCCATGCAGCGCTAGTCTTCTAATCCGAGCAGCAAGCGCATCATCATTTGTTGTCAGCATGCCGCCTTCACCAGTCGCTAGGTTTTTCGTTGCATAAAAGCTAAAAGCGGTCGCATCACCAATGGATCCAACGGGCTGACCGTGGTACGTTGTGTAAAGAGCGTGGGCAGCATCTTCAAGTACAAATAGATCATACTTTTTGGCAATCGCTAAAATTCGGTCCATGTCGCACGATTGACCGGCAAAGTGAACAGGAACAATCGCTTTTGTATGTGGTGTAATGGCCGCTTCTATTTTCTCTGCATCTATGTTGAGGGTCGCTGGATCAATATCGACAAATACAGGCGCTGCCCCCGTATGGATAATCGTATTAGCTGTTGCGCAGAATGTCAGAGGGGTTGTAATCACCTCATCCCCAGCCCCAATCCCTCTTGCCTTTAAGGCTAAAAATAAAGCAGCCGTACATGAATTGACAGCGATCGCATGTTTTGCACCTGTCAGCTGCTGAAATTCTTCTTCAAACTGTCTTACTTTTGGTCCAGTTGACAGCCAGCCGGACTTTAATGTTCCAATGACTTCATCAATTTCCTCCTGCTCAATGAAAGGCAGAGCATAAGGAAGAAATTGTGCTCTCTTTTTTCCCATATCGCTTGCACACCCCTATCTTCATCTCTGAAAATCCACACCAGTTTTTGTTTTGAGCAGAGAAAGCAGAACATCGATAGATCGCGCATGCGGATAATGTTGTTTAATGAACTGAGCTCCTTGCTGCTTTGCCAGTTTCATCTCTTGTTCATCCGACAAAATACGAATGGCTTTCTCAGCTAGTTCAACAGGGTTTTCCATATGATAACTGCCAAGCGACTCGTAATATGGGTATCTTCTGCCTTCTGTCATTTTCCCGATCAGCACACTCTTTTCAAAAAGCATCGCTTCAAGACCAACTGTAGATGTGAGCGTAATCACGATATCCACATATGGCAGCAGGTCATACAGGTCAATTTCTTTTTTAATCAATTTCACATGATTTCCCGCTCGTTCAATAGACACATAGTCATTTAATCGATTTCGAGCAATTTCCCAAGGATGCGGCTTCATGATCAGCTGAATGTCTTTCCGTTTGGCGATCGTTTTAAGAACATCGCCATAAAAGGCTTCAGAAAACGGCTGCGTTGCCACAAGCACGGTCTTTTTAGCCGGACTGAAATTCAATTTACGAAAAATGAGGTCCTGTTGAAGCGGCGTTCGCTCCTTCACCAAATCAAACCTCGGATGACCTGTGATTTCCACCTGTTCCGGCTGACAGCCTTTGTCTACATACCAATCCTTTTCATACTTTCCAAACACCCCATGACAAGTCGTAAAAATCGGTAAAAAGGCTTCGTCTCCCATAAGCGCGCCGTGCTGAAGACAGATACTCGTAAGCTGGCGTTTCACTGTTTGCAAAGCGAGTACGCGGCTGTAGACATCCTCTGTCGTTCCAACAATAACAGCTGCAATCGGCTGCATTTGAAATAGCATTTCTATCTGGTCAATGACATCAATAAATTGCACAATGTCCTTCCGCAATTTTTCTCTAAAAAAGACATTGCCAAAGACAGGGTGGTGAGCGTAAGGTTTAAGGAGAGCATTTGCTTTTTCAATATATTCAGCGTGGGCTTCTTTATTAACCTCTCCGGCTAATTCCGGCTTACTGATCACGGGTAATCCGTAATAATCCGCCTTCTTCCAGCGAGCGAGCACCACCGTTTGGTTTGGATGGAACCGCGTGTAATTTTGTTCCGTAAAACGCAGGTGTTCAAAGTGAAGCAATACCTTTCCATTCGCCGGACGATAAGCCACACGCTTGATCTGCTGTTTATGCTGATCAAAAAATGGCTGAATCTCTTCCGGTAATGGACAAGCGGTTGTCAGTTCTTGACCGAATGCTTCATCTTCCATGCGTTCCCTCACTTCAGGACTAATATATTGATAAAAATTACTGATCAACCCAAGAGGAATTTGCTTGTAGGACAAATCCTTCATCAGATTCACATACTCAAAGTACACCTGCCAATAATGATGAATATAGTGCGACACTTCAGGTCACCTCCCATGTCTTTGTTTTAATATACTGCGAAGCTCCCAGCAGGTGGACTGCTCGGGAAGTGCTTGAATAAAGGCACTTTTCTCTTCTTCTGCCAGCTGATAATGAATGGACTGTTCTGTAATGTAATTTGTATCTAATATTTCATCAAAGGGATAGAACGGATAAAAATGATTTAAGCGGAAAAAGAAACGGGCATCCCCTATTCGGTAAAAATGCGGACTCTCGTCCCAGTAAGACCCAAATTCCTCATGAATTTTTGATAAAATGGATGTACGATGCACGACCGAGCAATGATCTATGGCGCAGGGGGCATTCCATTGCACTGTTTGCGCCGGCCGAACTGTTTCCTTCACTGGCTCTTTTTTGCTATTTAAATAGATCACTTTAGAACTAGAATAGACAATATCTTTACCTGGATGGGCATCTAGATAATGAGTGAGCTTCTCTAAACGGTCCGGGGCGTAGACATTGTCATCTGTGGCATAGGAAATATACTCCCCTTTTGCCAGTTCTAATGCTTGATTAATCAGCACGGCGTAGCGAGTTTTCGCTGTTCTCTCTTCCAGCGTTTTGACACCGCTTTTAATAAAATGAACGCGGGGATCTTTGCGAAACGGTTCAATAGCAGCAAGGGTTTTTTCGTTTGATCCATCATCCATGATAAAAAGTTCAAAGTCTGACAGCGTCTGCTGCAGGACCGCTTCAATCGATCTGCCGACGTAAGCCGCCTTGTTATAGCTCGTCATAATGACAGTTACTTTTGTCAAAGTTTTCACCTCGGTCTCTTTCAAACTATGTTTATCATATGTGTCTCCTCTTAAAGAGACTGTAGAGTGACCTATTTTTTATAAAATTGTATTTTTTTATTGATCTATCTTTGAAAAATGCGAACTTTTTGGTAATATAAGTAATCATTTGTGTGTATTAAAGGAGTAAAGAACATTGGAAGCTATGAAGAATGATCACTCCCAAGAAGAGGAAGTAAAAGGATTTTTTCGATTTTTTAAAATTTTCGTCGCAACAAAAACGATTATTCGCTCATATCAACATTCCAATATTCCCATTTGGCTGATGATGCTCCTTGCAAGTATCGCCGGTACAGGCTGGATCTACGAAGGGTATTTTAGCGAGTATATGGGCAATCATATTCCATTCCCTTTTATTCTGATACAAGGAGCGGGATATGGTATTTTGGCAGGCAATATGATTCTATTTTTCGGTGTCCTCATCATCAAGTGGTTAGGACGTCTCTTTTTCGGCTGTCAAACGGCGTATCGAGATATACTCAAAGCGTGCACACTGACGGTCTTTTTCCCTTCTGCTTTATTTTCACTTACTTGGATTTTCACTGTTGCGATGCTTGGTCCGTACACGTTTGTTAAAATCTCACCATATTTAGATCAGCATTATGAAGTATGGTATTATCTCGATCTTTTACCTCTTACGGAAGCATATGCAAAGACGTGGATATTGGGAATGGCTGTTTTAGGCATTGTCGCTGTGATGAAGCTCAGATTATGGCAAGCCTTCATCATTGTGATTACACCGCTCGCCGCTTTTTTTCTCATCATGACACTTTTATTTGATATTCAGCACGCTATAAACTGGATCATGTAAAAAGGACGAGTACCGATAGAATACGAGGGATTGTCTTCACGCTGAGGAATTGCATAGCAGTTCCTTTTTTTCGTTCAATGTACATATTCTCCCCTCCTGTCTCATAGTGTGAAAGAGAGAAAGAATGCTATGGAAACAACAGGTGCTTTAGCGCCTTCTGTTTAGAACACCATGAGGAAAGAGGAGGAACGTTATGAAATTGAAAAATCAATTTGGGCAAGGTTCGGGTTTCGAAGGTCAAGATTTCCGCCAGCAACAATATGGAGCAAATCCGTATCCTGCGCAGCAGATGGGTTATTCAGTCCCTCCCCAAACGCAGGGTCAAATGCAGCAGGGGTTTTCACCAATGCCGTCAACCGGTACTTCACAAGGAGGCCAAGGAACGCAGGGCGGCGGTCAGCCCTATCAAATTCCTTCTGGACCGGTTTATCAGCAGAATGTCACAGGACAGCTGCCTATTGAGCAGTCCTATATTGAAAATATTCTACGATTGAACCGCGGCAAGGTAGCCACGATTTATATGACGTTTGAGGCGAGTAAGGAATGGAATTCGAAGATTTTTAGAGGCGTCATAGAAGCTGCAGGGCGTGACCACATTATCATTAGTGATAATAAGACAGGAACACGATACTTACTATTAACAATCTATCTTGATTACATTACGTTTGATGGAGAAATTCAATATGATTATCCTTATTCGATGTCAACATATTCTCCGAGATAACGTCAAGCATGGCAAAAGCAAGGACTCAGGTGCCCTTGCTTTTTTCTTTTGTCTAGGTTTTTGTCACACCTCTAGAGCGCTGCTCATAAGATGCCTAGTAGTTTTTATCAAAAGCCTAGAGGTGACATCAATGACTGTTGAGCTGGATTATACATCACCAAATGTCAAATTTTCATACGATCTGAATCAAAGCCCCCTTGTGAAATTCGATCAGCATAACCTGATTAATGTGTTAGGAAAAAAACAATTAAACTCGTTGGATCAAGTGTCCCTGCTGGATATATATTTGAGTAAAAGCAAAGTCGTAGAGCCTCATTATCATCAAAATGCGGCAGAGCTTGTTTATTGTATAGCCGGTTCTGCTGCCGTATCGATGCTGAATCCATTTACAAAAAAACTGCACACCTACACCATCACACCTGGACAGGTGGCAAACGTGCCTCAAGGCTGGTGGCACTATGAAGTCGCTCTCCAAGACAGAACTCATTTGTTAGCCATTTTTAACGCATCTACACCTGAAGTGATCCTAGGCTCAGACCTTCTCACCCTCACCCCTTCTCACATCATGGCCCATACTTATTGCATGAACGAAACACAGTGGAAGCAGGCGATAAAGCCTGTGAAACCAAGTGTGTTTATCGGACCATTTTGCCACCGGGAGGAAGAGTCTCAAACGCATCCTGTCCCTCCATCTCACTACGTCCCATATTATCAAGCACCGCCCAACTATACCCCTTACTGGAGTTAAGAAAAAAACCGATGCCCCTATGAGAGCATCGGTTTATTGGCTTATAAATTTTTTGCTGCTGCAATGACAAGCATGATCCAAGAGGCGATAAATGCTACTCCGCCAATAGGAGTAATGGCACCTAAAATCTTCACCTGCGTCAATGCCAGCACATAAAGGCTTCCTGAGAAGAAAAGGATGCCTGCAAGCATCACCCATCCAGCGGTTGGAACTAGGGAAACACCTGACAGCTTATCTGCAAGAAAGGCGACAATAAATAGTCCTATCGCATGGAACATCTGATATTGAACACCTTTATTCCATATTTCTATATATTTTTCAGGGATTTTCCCTTCTAGACCGTGCGCACCGAAGGCTCCAAGTCCAACAGCAAGCATGGCGTTAATGGCACCTAAAATGAAAAATAGTTTCATTCGTCATTCTCCTTATCTCGTCAATTATATTTATCATAGCGCGGGTGAAGGGCGACATTCAACTTTCCCTTTACGTTGACACGAGATTGTCGGATTTCTTTTTCTTTCGTAACAAGACTTGGTCGACCACGATCGCAATGAGTGTGCCTAGAACAAGACCGTTGCTTAATAATGAAATGAGCACAGGATGCATCCCTTTCAAGGCCCCCTGAGGCACAAACATCGCCCCTACGCCCGCTAAAACAGCAATCCCAAGAACAAAGCGAATCCGCGGAATTTCTTCTTTCTCATACTGATCAAACTCCGACATCGCAATCCCAATCATAGAAGAGAAGACCACAAAGTTTACAGCAAGCCCCACAGGGGGTGGCAATGCAGAGAAAAAGCTCATGAGCAGGGGAAACAAACTAATGAGAACAACAAGCAGACTTCCTATGAAAAAAGGCTTTCTCGAAGGAATTTTGGTTGTCTGGATAAATCCGGCTGCCCCCGAAATAGGTACAGGCGCAATCGCCCCGATCAGCCCGCTTAATAAATGACCAAATGCTGCGACAAAACCAGCAGGACGTGCTCTTTTCCGCTCACGCAGTTCACCAAATGCCTTCACTGAGCTTTCCACAATTCGAATACTTGCCAGCATGTTCACAATGAGTAAAATCGTTATAAAAAAGGACGTGACAAGCAATCCACTGTCAAAGACCGGCATACCGAATGGAAACAGCTTCGGAAACTCGATGATTTGTTCTGGAATTCGGACCGGCTTCGCCAATCCGAGTAGAGCGAATAACAGCCATCCGCCTGCAAGTGCGAATAACACAGAAAACTGTCTTAAATAATGCCATTTTGAGCGGCTGATCATGAAGGTAAGGATAATAATCAAGATCGATAAGCAAAAGACAAGCCCGTCTACTTGATTTCCCCGATAGCCGATGCCCATCAGCCCTTTCATAATTGGCTGACTTAGCTGCACAACAAGCAGCAGCAGGTAAATGCCTGTGACGACTGGCGTAAATAAAGACGCGAGCCAATTGATGATTTTAAATAGACTAAAAATAAAAAAGAAAACAGCACTAAAAATTAAAGCCCCTTGTAATGCTTGCAGGGTTTCAGGATACGTCGCAAAGATTGTACCTGTCATGCCGGCATAAAGGGTATACACACCCCACCAAAGCCCTGCTGGACTTTCATTAATCGGCAGCATATGGCCGCATAAACACTGCACCATTGCCACAAGACCAAGTGAAAAGAAAGTACTTTGAATCAGCTCCGCCGATTGCACTTGATTCAATTCAAATGCTTGTGCAATCGCAATTGGTACGGCAATAGAAGCTGCGATAAAAAATGCCATCCACTGAATGGCGCCCAAAAATAGTTTCAAACCGATCACCTTCCCTTTGTCGTGACAAGACCATTAAAAATCAAAAATAGAGTCGCCGTTCCCGTCCTTCTCTTTTTGACCCTCATCATTTTGCTGAAATTTCTTCGCACCACTTGTGCCCATGAGTTTCTCCAGCATGGCTTGATCTGCAGACACAGATGGTGCTGATGGTGTATGTATCGATGAAGGTGGTGAAATGACCGGCGACTGCGGCATTTGCACCTGTGATGGTGCGTCGAGAATGACATCACATAGTGAAGAAATGGCCGCCACTTGACGTTTCACCTCTTCATCATTCCCACTTTGTTTTGCTTTTTGAACCGCTTCCTCCATTTTTTGAAGCAGGCTTGATATATGAATATTCAAGGGTAGACCCTCCAATCTAAAAAAATCTCTTTTCAACATTATTTTACCAAATGAACAAACCAAATGGGTTCATTTTTTCAAAGCAGTGCGCTCACGACTCTCTTATTTGACCCGTCATCTTCATTCACACATAATAAAAGAAACAACATCGTCTATGAAAGGATTGAATAATGGACAAGCTCACTGCTCTATTTCAGAAACAAAAAGTCTTTCAGAAGCCGGCGGTTCAAGAACGCATCCGCATTCTTCAAGACTTAAAAGCAGCAATTAAACAGCATGAAAAGGATATTTTACAGGCCTTAGCCCATGATTTACATAAATCCGAACAGGAAGCCTATACAACAGAGGTCGGGATAGTGTATGAAGAAATCAATCATACCCTCAAGCACCTTCACAAATGGGCGAAGCCAACTCGCGTGAAAACACCGCTGACTCATATCGGATCAAAAAGCATGATCATCAAGGAACCCTATGGAAGTGTGCTCATCATTGCTCCTTGGAACTATCCTTTCCAATTGGCCCTTTCTCCATTAGTCGGTGCGATTTCTGCGGGAAATGCCGTGATTTTAAAGCCGTCTGAGCTGACGCCGGCAGTCTCACAAGTGATCAGCACTATCATCAAACGTGTATTTCAAGAAGACCATGCGGCTGTCGTAGAGGGCGGTGTTGAAGTCAGTACAGAACTGCTGAAACTGCCCTTTGATTATATCTTCTTTACTGGAAGTGTGGCAGTTGGCAAAGTCGTCATGGAAGCCGCCGCAAAACATTTGACCCCTGTCACACTTGAGCTTGGCGGAAAAAGTCCCAGCATCGTCATGCCTGATGCCGACATCAAATTAGCAGCGAAGCGGATCACCTTTGGAAAATTCACCAATGCAGGGCAAACCTGCATTGCACCAGACTATTTGCTCGTTCATGAATCCATCAAAGAGGAACTTTTGCGAGAAATGACGGCCTGTATCCGTGACTTTTATGGTGAACATCCCGAAACGCATCCGCACTTTGGAAAAAATGTCAGCCAGCGTCATTTTGACAGGCTTACACAATTTCTCTCAAATGGAACGATCGTCACAGGTGGACAGCGCAATGAACAGGAGCTCAAAATCGCTCCGACCATTTTAGACCACATCACATGGGAAGATCCCGTCATGCAGGAGGAAATTTTCGGACCGATTCTGCCTGTCATGACCTTTGATTCTCTGCATGAGACAGTTCATATGATCAAAGCAAGGCCAAAGCCGCTTGCGCTTTACTTATTTACAACAAATAAAGAAACAGAAACCTATATTCTAGACAACCTCTCATTTGGCGGAGGATGTATCAATGACACGCTTATGCATGTCGCTACACCTTACCTGCCATTCGGAGGCGTCGGCGAAAGCGGCATGGGGCGATATCACGGGAAGGACAGCTTCTTTACTTTTACGCATGAAAAAAGCGTCCTGCGGCAAACCAATCGCTTCGATTTTTCCTTCCGTTATCCAAATGCGAAAAACGGACTCGACTTGGTTCGTAAATTTTTAAAATAAACAGGACGAAGGGTCTCTCCCCTCGTCCTATTTTCATTCAATATCCTTGATACACCAATTGATTTCTTCAATCCCCATTTGCTTTAAATACGCGTTTACCTTTGAAAACGGCCGGCTGCCAAAAAAGCCGTTTCTTGCAGAAAAAGGACTTGGATGAGGTGACTCAATGATGAAATGCTTGTTTTGATCAATGCGTTCTTTCTTGTTTTGAGCATGTCTTCCCCATAACACAAAAACGACGGGCTGTTCACGCTGATTCAGCACATCAATCACGCGGTCTGTCACACGTTCCCAGCCCTTGCCTTTATGAGAATTCGCCTCGCCTTTTCTCACAGTCAGCACAGTGTTTAACAGCAGCACACCCTGCTCTGCCCAGCTGACAAGTGAGCCGTGGTTTGGAACAGGACAGCCAAGATCATCCTTTAGCTCCTGAAAAATATTTCTCAAAGATGGCGGGTGTTTGACGCCCGGCTGAACAGAAAAGCTTAATCCATGTGCCTGCCCTGGGCCATGATAAGGGTCTTGTCCTAAAATCACCACTTTGACTTTTTCATATGACGTCAAATGAAGAGCACGATACACGTCATCTGGTTTTGGAAAAACGGTCTGCGTGCGATATTCTTCCTTCATCCATTCACGTAATTCCTGATAATACGGCTGTTCAAATTCACTTTTCATCACAGCCCACCAGCTCTCATTTAAAAATGGCTTCATTGTGGTTTTCCTCCTTCTACTTGCTGCGCTAGTCTGGAGATCATCGGTTTTCCATCCCACACAATCTCACTCTCTGATTCTCTTTTTTTCATCGCTGGTTCTTCTAATAATATAGCAAAGTTCGCTGTCGGCAGATTGCCCAGTTCATGCTTTTCACTTAAATCATCTAAGTAGTTTTTCCTTGTTTCACCAAGATCACTAGACTGATTTCCACCGCCGTCAAAAAACGCATAGATCACGCTCGCAGCTGGCACCCGTTTCACTCGGGCATGCTGTGATACACGCAAAAAGAAGTCCCAGTCCCAATAATGATGCATCGCTGGATCAAAATAGCCAATCTCATCGTGTATACAGCGCTTGTACATACTGCCCGAAGGAACATATGTAGAAAAGACACGCATATCCTCAATATCTGCTGTATAAGCAAACAAACGTCTCGACAGCGGAAAACGGGTCGCGCCTTTTTCTTCAAATGATACAATTTCTGCATCAGAAAAGACAAAATCGGCATCCTCCAGCGCCTTGCTCATGCGTTCGATATGACAAGGTGTGAAGTAATCATCGTCGTCACTCAGCATGATGACGTCGCCTGTCAGCTCCCGCACCCCCACATTTCTGGCATTTACATGCTGGACATTCTCATCTAAATGAATCAAGCGGATCGGAAGCTCAGGGTAAAGTTCCTGAATGATGTCGACTCGCTCTCCTGCATCATTGACGACAACAATTTCAAAAGGCTGTACGGTTTGTCTTGTAATGGATTCAAGCAGCTCACACAGTGCGCTGAGCCGGTTATGTGTCACAATTAATAAGGAAATCTTCATATGCAGCTTACTCCTTTAATAGATTCGTCTTTTTCCATTAAAACATAAATTGACTTTCTTCTCATGATATAAAAGGCGGTTTGATTTGATGGGAAAATGGGAATTTTTGATGAAAAGGAGTGATGATGATGGAATATATCACGGTGGAGAATAGTAAAGAAGCAAAACAGACCATTGACCACATTCATTCATCGGGATCATCAAAGGACGCTGTTTTTGTTTTTGCCTACGACCCAGAACGCTCTGATACCGTAACAGAGCATACAGACGCCAAAAGCATGACAGCGGTCGATCAAGGAATTTTGGATCAAGTCGCCAATGTCATTCGCACCCGGGATGATGAACTGATGGCCAAAATGATGTCAACTGGGGCCGATCAAGAGTTAGCCTTAACCCTTTTAGACGAGCTGAAAAAAGGGAAATTGGTGATTTGTAAAAGGTAAGAAAGAGAGGCGTTCCGAAGAGAGGAACGCTTTTTTATGCCGTTTCATTGTGATAAACGGAAAAGCTGATTATAATAAGGGATAGAACAATAACTGTTACACATCACATTGGAGGTTCAGCAACTATGTCTATGAATAAAGCACTCACCATCGCAGGTTCGGATTCAAGCGGCGGTGCAGGTATCCAAGCAGATTTAAAAACGTTTCAAGAAAAAAACGTCTACGGGATGACAGCTTTAACTGTTGTCGTTGCAATGGACCCACATAATCATTGGGATCATCAGGTGTTTCCAATTGATACGGCGACAATTCGCGCGCAGCTCTCTACCATTGTAGAAGGCATTGGTGTAGATGCACTGAAAACGGGTATGCTTCCTACCGTCGACGTGATCGAGCTTGCAGCTGAAACCATCAAAACATATGACCTTAAAAATGTCGTCATTGATCCTGTTATGGTTTGTAAGGGTGCAAACGAAGTCCTTTACCCAGAGCACGCAGAAGCACTGCGTGAAAAGCTCACGCCACTCGCAACCGTTATCACACCTAACCTTTTCGAAGCAGGTCAATTAAGCGGAATCGGCGAGATTAAAACGATCGAACAAATGGAAGAAGCAGCAAAACGCATTCACGAACTTGGTGCAAAGTATGTGGTTATCACTGGAGGCGGTAAGCTCAGCGAAGACAAAGCCATCGATTTACTTTATGATGGACAAACCTTCGAACGCCTTGAAACAGATAAAATCGACACAGAATACACACACGGCGCAGGCTGCACATTCTCAGCAGCAGTCACAGCTGAACTAGCGAATGGATCAGACGTGAAAGAAGCCATTTATGCAGCAAAAGAATTCATCACGGCTGCCATTAAAGGCTCTTTCCAGCTAAACGAATACATTGGACCAACAAAGCATTCTGCTCATCGTTTTGACAAATAAAACAGAAAAAACCGATTCGCCTTGTTAGGAGGTGAATCGGTTTTTGTTTATCGAAAGCTTCGTCTCTGTGCAAACAGCCAATCTGTTAAGCCTGGCGTCTCATAAGCAGGCGTCCATGATGCATGGTCATATCCATACTTACTTGCATACTCCGTATAAAGCGGCTGGCCGCCAGCTTTTTGAATAGCTTGAATGGTATTTCTTGCATAGCTGATAGGGATAATGGAATCATCTTCTGCATGAAATGCCCATATTGGCTTGTGTGCTAAAATTCCTGCCTTGCTTGGATCTGCACCCCCCGCAATAGGAATCATTGCTGCAAACAAACGAGGATATGTGATGTTCAACTGGTACGTGCCAAATCCACCTTGTGATAAACCCGTCGCATAAATTCTTTTCTGATCAATCTGATAAGAAGTTAACACATGCTGAAGGACATCATAAGCTTTGTGTAAATCTGGTGAAAATTGAAACACGTTCGTCAGATCAATTTCATTTTGCACATTTCTTGTTAATGCAAAGCCTCCATCGACAGCATTTCGCGCCTGAGGTGCAAGTACGTACGAAGGATGTTTCTTTTGGACTTCAGGAGAAGCCCATAAAACTGCACCATCATTCGCAAGTAACTGCTTTTGATTGTCTGTTCCCCTCTCCCCGCCTCCATGTAAGAATAGGACGAGAGGATAGGCTTTACCCCTTTTATGGTTTTTTGGAATATACAGCCGATAAGGCATTCCTTTGTATTCGAAAGATAAAAAAGATGATGCAATGTCCTCTCGTGTGACAAAACGATAATTGTACGTAGACGTGGAAAGGCGGCGGTTTTTCTTGTAAACGCTTACTTTTAAAGTCGTATCAGTTTCGATATGAATGGGCTTTTTGTATAACTGACTTTGAGTTGTCGGCTGGCTGCCATCTGTTGTGTAATAAAGAGAAGCTTTTTGAAAGTGAGAATGCAGAGCTACCTCTTGTGAACGATAATATTGACCAGACGGGACTGAAGCAGTTGATGCAGCATACGACGTATGATTTCGGGCAGAAGAAACGGAAGGAAAAAGAAAACTCATAGAAAATAGGACAATCATAAAGGTGATCAGGCATTTCTTGGTTGTATGGTTCATATCGTTCCTCCTGTACATGCTCAGATGAATTTATTATTGATCATGAAAATATAAATGTCAACGCTTTCATTTAAATTTCCGAATAATCAGTCAGAATACAAAAAAGCGTACCCGCACGCAGGTACACTCTTTTATCCATACATGAATGCCTATTTTTGCTGATCGGACTCTTTCGCCATTTTTCGAATAAAGGCTTCAATGGATTCAACAAATAAAGCATATTCTTTCATTTGTTTATACGTATCTGACAGCTTCTCTTTCACTTCTTCCTGCTCTAAAGAAGGTTCACCGAGAATAGATTGAACTTGAATGAGCAATTCTTTATATTCTTCACGTTTATCTTCAACATGATCTGCCATTGTCTCCAAGCGTTTTCTAGTCGTCGGCTGCTGTTTTGAATTCAAGTAAACAACCCCTTTTTTTGTCCTACCGCATTTGGATAAACGTCAGCCTCAGCTGTATATATTTTAAAATGATACCATAATTCCACCTGTTATCATATATGTAAAACGTCATCAAACCGCTTTAGGCCAACCTTGTATATACACGCTATAGGCTCTAAGATACAGGCTGATCTCACTAGAAAAAAGCAGATCATTGATCTGCTTAGATTGTAGAGAAATCCATGTTTTTCTAAAATTTTTTACGTAAGTATGATGAAGTGTTTTAATGAAAAAAAGCCTCCCATAATCCGAACATTTTTTCACAAGCAACATTTATTTTTTGCAAAAATGAACGACAGTTCCGATTGAGTTTATCCTCTTTCTATTCCTGAACCATCATTTTGTACCTGGCATCAATCAAGCTAAAGTATATTAAGACATTTTGGTCTTCTTCCATATTTTTGCGGGCTATTACAATCTCTTTTCTTTTACTTTCTGCATTTAGTATGTCCTGTTTCTTTATAAAGCCGTTCCAATCACCGATCATCTTAGCAACAAGTGGGCTTGCTACTTTCTCTGCCAAACAGACCTCCCCCTATCATTTTCCCTTTATTTTCATTATTACAAGTTGGATGGGAAATTTAAAGAAAATATGTAAAAAATAATTAATACAAATGTTAAAATAAATAAAGCTCATGTTCGTGAACACAAGCTTTGACTGGTTACTATGCTCTTTTATAGCCATAATACACGTCTCGAATAATTTTTGTAATTACAGTGGTACACATGCATATAAAAGTCACAATCCCTACCCAATACATATTTGACATGTCAAAACCAGTATAGGCAAATATGAAAATGGTTGATGTGATAAATGTGATCATTAGAACCACATAAACCTTCTTAAAAATTAAATAGCCAATAACCCCCCAAGTTAAATACAACAACGGCAATGTGAATAACACAAGACCCATGGGTTGAAGATAATGTAAGTTAATATACTCCACTCTCCTATACAGCTATCTTATAACTTCCATGCTTGTCATTTCCCAATCTCTATCAGATTTTAGAGATATTTCTTTGGAGTCTTTGCTTTCAATATTATATTCAATAATTCTGCCAATAACTCCATCCTTATCTCTATCAAACATTCTTACCAATGCATAAATCTTGCCGCCTAAAATCTTGACCTCTTCTAAACGTTCGTCATCTGATTTAAAATGAAGTGGAATTTTTTCAGACGATATCTCTTTGAGGTCTTTGTTGAATGTCTTGACTTCTCCTTCATAGGAAACTATCGTAACTCTCTCCTTGTCTACATTGATCTTGTAGATAGTGAAACCTTTATCCATGACAATCTTTCTTTTCGTATCTAGAGTTTTCTTGTCAAGTATAACCAACATAGAATTTTTCTTACTATCAACGGCATCATTTACGGCAACTAACAATTCTTTATTGTTTAATGACTTCAAAGATTCATTGTTGTCAGGGAAGAAGACCGAGGCCATGTCTATCTCTTTTCGTTTTTCTTTATGATTTTTTGAGTCTATGGAAGAAGCTATAACACTATCGTTATTATTATTAATAACGGCATATATTTTCCCATCTTCAAATACTGCTGAAGTCAACGATCCTTCAAGTTCAACCTGTTTTTTATTGCCTCTATCTTCTTTCCAGTAGACTAATTCTCCTACTAAGCCATTCTCTGTAAAACCAACGTTAATGTCGTGTAATACATACCCATTAGAGTAGTTAATAAAGAATGCACCCTCGTCATCTGTAGATTTTGAAAGTGATTTTGTTTGTAGGTGATTTACCTCACCATTATTCTTATCTATTAATACATGATAATTAGACCTATTAGATGAGAAGTACATATTATTATCACTCTGAGTAGACGAAGTAAATCCAACGCAGTCTTTTAATGACACGCTTGATAGCTTACTCCCTGTATCGTTGTAGTTTACTATCTCGCATCCTCTGTCCATCATCTTTGAATGAATTACAGCAAATTTACTATCTTTCATATTGCTCAGTTCTCCCTTAGAAGAGTCTCCCACAGCCTCTTCTTTCTTTGAACATGCTGAACAAACAACTGCTATGGCACAAGCTAATAAAAATAACTTAAAGTATTTCATTCAATCATCTCCTTTCGATTTTAAACAAGCAAAGCAATCGGGGAAAATCCCCGACTGCTCAATAACTTACTTTTTTTTATGATAAAAAATCTTCGTGTTGTTAGAGTTTACTAATTCCATTGGAGACACAACTAAATCGTTTTTATAATGGTCGATATCGTGACCTTGATTTTTCCAAGCTCTCCAAGCTAATTGAGAGCAATAGAATTTTTTTGTAGTTTTCTTGTCAAACCAGTTCAAATTGTATGGCTTCTTTTGATTAGCTTGTTTTTCTGCATACTTAGCTGCATTTACATATTTGGTATTATTAGACTTCTTCACCCACAGCCCATATACCTTTTTTCTATTTCCCCAAGTATTATTATAGAATCTAACTCCATGCTGTTTAATTGGACTCCAACTTTTGTGCCAAGATTCTACGGTATTTGTCTTAGTTCTCGACACAACAGCCGCATGTCCAAAGCCAATCGCTGAACTACCTGAATCCAAGTCGTAGCTAACCAACACATCTCCTTTAGTTCCTAATGTCTTGGACTTTGCATTGACATTCATCTTATCTTACTCTTCATTGTACTTAGGTAAATACTCGTCGATCACTCCATCTTTGATGTATTGATCGATATCTTTCTGCGACTCTTCGAATATAGCTTCTGCTTTTGCTTCCGTAGATACAGAATCATATTCCTTTTTGCTCATCTCGTAAAGCTCATTAATCTGTTCAGAGGTCATTCCCTCTGCTTTCATTTCTTCTATTTCTTGCTTGGCTCTTTCAGTGTTCATAGAAGGGTATACCTCTTTCGCTTGCGCATTTCCCCCCAATCCAAACCCAGTGAATAACACGGATGCTGACAACAAGGATGTGACAATAACATTACGTTTTTTCGTATTACTACCTCCAATTACTTTTTTAGCGCGGTCCACATTTACCATAATATTAGTTAATATGGATTACGTAAACATAAATAGAATTTTAAGGATATTTAATATGTAATGAATTGACATGTTAATTTTGAGTGAATTTTTAAATTAAAAAAGAGACTATTCGTATTAGTCTCTTTTTCACACAGGTACATTTTCTTATTGTCTACTCGATCCAACATCTTGATAACTCTCTCGTGATGACAACCTGTTTCCTCTAATTCTTCTCTTGAAACATCAATGTCTAGGAGTGGCTTCTTTTTGTCTTTGGAATTAACCAAGGCGTAGCAGACGTAGACATTTTCTCTACTTGTTTAGCAGATCAAAAACCTGCTTCTCTTTGTAAATGCCAAGTCTTCAGTTTCAGCTTTGTTTCATTTCTTCCACTGATGGAGATCGATTTATTTCCCGGGGAAGGAAAGTAACGTGCAGTAAAAACTTCTCGGCCTCCGTTTACAAAAATCTCAATTGACGATGAGTCGATAAAGATATGAAGGTCGTGTAATTCCTCTATAAGTGCTTCACGAACTTCCTTTGATCGATCTTCAAATCGATCCCGCTCTAATGTCAGCTTCCCTTCCTCTTTATCATAGATGATGCGTGCTGCTGCACGGATACAGCATTCAAACCCTTTTTGTGTGTCAATTTGATCTATGAATACCTCTGCGCTCGTAATATCCTCTACAGGGATGGAGTGAACAGAACGTTTAATATGAAAAACATGCTCTTGTTCATTGGTCCGCATGGATTGAAGTTCACTTACTGGTTTTTGAATCAGATGTCCGTCCTCATCTAAACGGAGTTCTCTCGGGATCGTGAGGCAGTGTATCCATTGATAAGAAATCGTCGGATGATGCTCTTCTCCTTGATCAGGCACCCCCATCCACCCGATTAAAAGTCGTCTGCCTGATTCGTCTAGAAAGGTTTGCTGCGCATAGAAGTCAAAGCCACGGTCCAGTTCCTCAAACGCTCCGTGTGTATATTGATACGAGTGATCATCCAATGTGCCAACAAAATAGCCTGATTGATGTGTGTTGTGATATTTTAAGCCATCCGGCTCTAGTCCTTGCGGTGACACAATCAATACATCCCGGCCGTCTAATTCAAACAGATCTGGACATTCCCACATATAGCCGAAATTGTCTAAACCATTTTTTCCGCTGCCTGCAATCGTGCCTTGAAACGTCCAATTATCTAACGTATCAGAGGTAAATAAGACAAGGTGTCCTTTCAGGTCTAAGCTTTGTGCACCAAGGACCATGTACCACCGGCCATTTCTCTTCCATACCTTCGGATCTCGAAAATGGGCAGTGAACCCTTCAGGGAGCGTTGCCACGACACCTTTTTTCTCAAAGTGAATACCATCTTCCGAAACAGCTAAACATTGATACGTCTCACGGTTCCCTTGTTCATCCCGAACGTTTCCAGTGTACATCACGTGCATCTGCCCATCGTCTATAAATGCACTGCCAGAATAACAGCCGTTTTGATCAAACCAATCACTTGGGGCAAGAGCGGCTTCTTCGTGCTGCCAATTGACTAGATCTGTCGATGTATAATGCCCCCAGAATTTTGCACCATGCCCCGTTTTGAATGGCTGCCACTGATAAAAGACGTGGTAAATTCCTTTCCACTGAATCAGCCCATTCGGATCATTTAAAAGACCAACTGGCGGCATCAAATGAAAATGCTGCCGGTACACATCCTTTTTGACCAAATGCTCATAGTTTCGAATACGGTCTGCTATCTTTTGACGAAGTGCTGCGTCAGTTGTTGTCATGACTGTGACCACTCCTTGATTATTTTTCGACTTCTTTTACTTTAAAAATGATAGTGAGAATAAATGAAACAGCAACAGCGATTAACATACCAATCACATAATTGACCACATTCTGAATACCGAATGGTGCTGCAATCGCAATCATCGGAATGCCTGTTAAACCATAAGCATTGGCAGCTACCTTCGTGAAAACGACGAATGCCCCGCCCAATGCGCCTCCAATCATCGCCGCAATAAATGGTTGACGATAGCGAAGGTTTACACCGAATATGACAGGCTCGGTAATTCCTAAAAAAGCAGAGAAGGCAGCAGGAAGGGCAATTTCTTTTGTTTTTGCACGCTTGGCTAAGAAAAAGACAGCCAATCCTGCTCCGCCTTGCGCGACATTGGACATTGCCCAGATCGGCAGCAAATAGTTACGCCCAATATCATTCAGCAATCCTGCCTCAATCGCATGGAAGCTATGATGAACCCCTGTGAGCACAATTAAAGAGTAAGCACCGCCGAAAATGAGTCCTGCTAAGAACCCTGCATGGTCATAAATAAATGTCAGTGCACTCGAAATTCCTGTACCAAGCATTCTTCCAAGCGGTCCAACTGCAATAAACGTCACAAATCCAGTGACAATTACGGTCACAAATGGGGTCACAAGTAAATCAATACTGTTCGGAACGACTTTTCTTAAATTCTTCTCAACAAGGCACATGATATATACGGTCAATAACACTGGAATGACCGTCCCTTGGTAACCAAGAAGAGCAATATCAACATTGAATAAATGCATATACTCTGGTTTTGCTTCCGTCAATCCCCACGGATTAAGCAGATTCGGGTGAATCATAATTCCCCCAATGACAGCCCCTAAATACGGATTTCCGCCAAACTCTTTCGCTGCACTGACCCCAATTAAAATCGGTAAAATGATAAAGGCTGCACTTGAGAACATATCAAGCATTTGAAAGATCGCAGAGCTTGGATCAGCCCATTTGAAGGCTTTCATCATGCCTAAGAGACCCATTAACAAACCGCTTGCCACAATTGCTGGAATGATCGGTACAAAAATATTCGATAGCGTCTTTGCAAAACGCGCAAGTGGATTCATTTTTTGTTTCACTGCTTCATCATGGCTGACAGGCTTTTGATTCTCGTCGCCTGTCTCAAGACCAGTCTCACGAGCAAATGGTTCATACACTTTGTTGACAGATCCCGTTCCTAAAATGACCTGAAATTGCCCTGAACTTGAGAAAGCCCCTTTCACACCTTCAAGTTCTTCAATGGCCTCTTTGTCAATCAAATCCTCATTTTTCACCACCAATCTGAGTCTTGTTGCACAATGCGTTGCACTGATGACATTTTCCTTGCCGCCTAACAGTTTCATTAATTCTTTAGCTGTTTTTTGATAATCCATGATGTCTCCTCCTTTTTTAAAGCAAAAAAGACCTAAAATTCACCAACGAGTAAAGGACATACACGTCCCCTCGTTACGCAAATTTTAGGTCTTGCCTGCCTGACAGTCACAATCCCGCGATATCAATTTTTGATGACGCTTTCATCATAGTATAAGACTGTGACATGCGTCAACCTCTTTTTTCAAATCCAATGACCCATATACACTAATAAGAGTAGTGTGCATAAAAAAAGCCTGCATGCAGGCACGATCATTTTAAACCAATTCGGCTTCCTGCAGACGCTGGACATGCAGCGTGATGTAGCCGATCTCCGATTCAGGGAGATGAAGTCCATATTCATCTTTTAACAAATCAGCGAGTCCAAGTGCACACCGGTACGCCGTATCATACTTTGTTTGGATAAAAATCAGCATGTCTTCGTCCATGATTTGAAATGCCTCATTCGATTCCAACCTGCCTAATGCATACCTCAAATGTGTCACAAGCCGCTGATAGGAAATACTATCCTCATCAATTGAATGCTGAAAATAGCTTTCAATATGCTCGATCATTTCTTTAATCATCGTTGTATATTTCACGGTCTTTTTCATGGACTCCGTATTCATTTTGGCCGTATGAATATGAAGTGCCACATATCCTGCCTCATCGTCCGGCAGTTCAACCCCAAGCCGCTCCTTTACATAACGAATGGCATACTTTCCAATCTCATATTCCTGCTTATATAAGACTTTGATCTCACCAAGCAATTTATTATATAGCACAATGCCTTTTTGAAGGCGTTCAATGGCGAAGGACAAATGATCAGTCAGTGATATGTGAATGTGATCACTGAGCGGCATCATGAGTTTCCCCTCTGCATAACTGATGATATGCTCTGCCACCTCAATATGCGCTTCTGGCAATGTGGCAAGAATTTGTTTGAATTTCTCATTTTCTTCACGCACAACAAAGATTTTCTCTATTTTTTGAAGAGGAACGACGTCATTTTTCCCCTTCTGAAAAGCAATTCCGGGTCCCATCACAATTTTCTCCTGATCGCCCTCCTTCACAACCACTGCGTTGTTATTCAATATTTTATATATCTTCAAGGGGTATCCTCTCCCAGCAGATAACATTTCTTAAGTGGGATTTTACCCTGTTTCACTTTTTCTGTAAAGGTAAGAGCGGACCAGCACGCGCCTCTCGCATCGTCTTCTCTTCAAGCATCATCAGACTTTGTGTAAACCGCTTCTCTGCCCTGCGTTTCTTCTTATGTTCTTCTGCCAGCTTCTCCAGCTCTCTCTCTTTCACTACTTGAAAGAATCCGGCATCCGCCGCGGCCGCCTGAAACCCTTGATTCTTCATCATCACACCAGGGTTCACAAGCACATTCATCATGAAACCAAACCATACGCTCAACCAGCTTTTTAATTTCTTCACTGAACATCCCTCCGCTTTTCTTAGAATCTAGCAGCTCTAGCAAAACAACTGCTCCTATCATATCCCGAGAAAAAAGAGAGGTTTGTCACAATCTGGGTGAAAAAACCAACTAGTTTTCAGAAGTTTTGTTGAAAAGTGCAGAAGATCATCATGTGCCTGGATGTTTCATTGAAAATTTTATACACACGCTATCCCAAAGATAAGCACACCTTATCAACAGGGTTTATCCACATATCAACACCCTTTCACTAGATTTTGTGTATGTAAATTTTTTATTTTCCATATATGCATCTGAATAATCGAGTTATCAACAGACATTTGTGAATAAGTGCAACTTTATAAACAAAATAGTTCTTTGTAACTATGTAAAATAAGACCATTTTAGTAAAGGAATTGTTTTCAACGTATTGAATACTTAATAACGGGCAGTGAATCTTTCCTATTTATCCACAAAAAGAAAGGCTATCTCCCTAAAAACACAGCTAGAAAGGGGAAAATTAATGAAAAAAGTAATATCTCGTTCTTCTGTTCTATTGTTCTCCACTATTTTTATTTTATCCACATTCTTTACCGGTCAACAGGCGGCGGCTGCTCCCTCTAACAAAAAGATGGAACTAGAAAAAGCAGAAATCTTCGGTGAAATCAATGTCAACTCGAGAAAACAAACCACTGTCATTGTTGAATTAAAGGAAAAATCCTTAGTTGAAGCCAAGCAAGAAGGCGAAGCACAAACAAAAGCCTCCCTCAAAAAATCTCGAACAAAAGTAAAGAACGCAGCACTCAAAGAGGTAGATAAAGCGAGTGTTCGTCAAGAATATGAAAAAGTCTTCTCTGGTTTCTCTATGAAACTTCCTGCAAACGAAATCCCGAAGCTGCTCGCAGTTGATGGAGTAAAAGCCGTTTATCCGGATGTTACATATAAAACCGATGAAGTGAAAAAGGAAAGCATCCAGCTTCCAAACGAAGATGTCTCCCCGCTTATGGATAAGAGCGCTCCATTTATCGGTGCACCAAAAGCATGGGATGCCGGCTATTCTGGAAAAGGGGTCAAAGTCGCAGTCATTGATACTGGAGTAGACTATACCCACCCTGATTTAAAAGGAAACTTCGGTTTATACAAAGGCTATGATTTTGTTGATAATGATTATTCTCCGCAAGAGACACCTAAAGGAGATCCTAGAGGCGAATCCACAGATCATGGCACACACGTTGCAGGAACGATTGCGGCAAATGGACAAATTAAAGGGGTCGCAAAGGATGCCACTCTTCTTGCATACCGTGTACTTGGACCAGGTGGCTCTGGAACAACTGAGAACGTTCTTGCAGGCATCGACCGGGCTGTTACTGACGGAGCAGATGTCATGAACCTCTCTCTTGGAAACAGTGTCAATAACCCTGATTATGCAACGAGCATTGCACTTGATTGGGCCATGTCTGAAGGCGTTGTAGCTGTTACTTCGAATGGAAACAGCGGTCCTAATAACTGGACTGTCGGTTCTCCCGGCACGTCAAGAGAGGCCATTTCTGTCGGGGCAACTCAGCTTCCGTACAGCCTTTACAATGTGAAATTCCCGAATTATTCTACTGCAAAAGTCATGGGATACTACCAAGAGAGTGATTTAAAAGCGCTTGACCAAAAACAAGTCACACTCGTCCAAGCAGGAATCGGTGACGAAAAGGCATTTGAAGACATCGATGTTAAAGGAAAGGTGACCGTGATTGAACGTGGTGCCATTGCTTTTGTGGATAAAGTCGACAATGCAAAAGCCGCTGGTGCAATCGGCGTTGTGATGTATAACAATACCGATGGAGAGATTCCAGTCGACGTACCAGGTCTCGCACTTCCTACAATTAAGCTGTCAAAAGCTGAAGGAACAGCGCTTATCAAAGCCATTGAGGCTGGAAACGATACAACGGCTTTCTCCATTCAATTTGTCAAAGAACTTAGTGAGCAAGTCGCTGACTTCTCATCCCGCGGACCGGTTGTGGATACGTGGATGATTAAGCCTGATTTATCAGCACCCGGTGTCAGCATTGTGAGTACGATCCCAACGCATGATCCTTCTCAGCCTTACGGATATGGTTCTAAGCAAGGAACAAGTATGGCATCTCCGCATGTGGCAGGAGTTGCAGCGATCATCAAACAAGCAAAACCATCGTACTCAACTGAACAAATCAAAGCATTGCTGATGAATACAGCAGAAAAACTGTTTGACGCAAATGGCAGCCCATTCCCTCATAACACACAAGGAACAGGCAGCGTTCGAATCATGGAATCACTTCAAGCGTCTTCTATCGTTTCTGATGCGAGCTATTCTTACGGCACTTTCTTAAAGGAAAAAGGCGTTCAAATCAAAACGAAGAAATTTAAGGTAGAAAACCTTTCAAAAGCACCGAAAACGTATACCATTGATTACAAATTCAATGGCAGCGGCATTAGTACAAACGGAACGAAAAAAATCACCGTCAAAGGGAATTCCACTGGATCCTTTACTTCCGCAGTACAGGTGAATTACGGAAAAACCAAAAAAGGGACGTACCAAGGCAGCATCACCATTCGCGAAAATGGCAGAAAGGTCACGGAAATCCCTACTTTATTGATTGTGAAAGAGCCTGATTATCCGCGCGTCACTTCTGTTTCCGTAGAGCCGGACAATCGTGCTGGAAGCTATGTCATTAGCAGCTACCTGCCTGGCGGCGCTGAGAATCTTGCATTCCTTGTCTACTCAACAGATGGAGAGTATTTAGGTGAAGCTGGTGTTTATCAACATGTTGATAAAGGCGAGCACCGCGTAAAATGGAATGGTACGATCAATCAAGGACAGAAGCTTGAATCTGGTGAGTATACAATGCTTGCGTATGCAAGTTTGAAAGGAAAATCAGATACCGTTCAAACGAAAGAACCTTTCGAAATTTACCCTGAATAAATGTGAAGCACAAGAAAAGCCTTGTATGAGCGGATAAGCTCCTCAAGGCTTTTCGATCATATATGGAGGAAAGAGAAATTCATGTTGATATGGCTATGGATCGTTTCTTTTTTTACTGCTTTTTTTCTAACGATCACCTTGGTTTATTTTCTAACCTTTTTACATACGAAGCAGCCTCGTCCTTTTCATCAAGCATGTGAGCTATCTGTTTATACTTCCTGTATCTACCCGCTCAGCCTGCTCGTGTCAGCCGCCTTCTTCCTCACCATGATACTTCTTTTCCCCTTTTATTGGCTGCGTGGACGATAAATATACATACGTTATGCATCAAAGGCTTCTTTTAATAAACGATACGATGTGAGCCGGTCTTGCATGTCATGTGTGATGGTCACTGCGATCAATTCATCTGTTCGATAAGCCTTCGCGAGTGTGGTTAGCTGCTTTTTAACCGATTCTGGTGTTCCAACGACCATCCTTTGACGATTGGCAGCCACTCGTTTTTGTTCATATGGACTGTAGGAATAGCCCTGAGCTTCTTCATATGAAGGAAAACGGCTAAGATTCAGACCCTGTTCATTGGCGAGTAAAGATAAATCTAAGCTGACAGCCAGTTTTTCTGCCTGCTCCTCTGTTTCGGCACATAAAACGAAAACTGCCAGACTAACACGCGGTTCATCACCGAATACTGAAGGTTCAAACCGGTTGATATATTGCGCCACAGAGTCTTCTCCGCCTTCACCATTAATAAAAAGAGCAAACGTGTAGCCTGCACCCGCTTTCGCCGCAAGCCTTGCACTCCCTCCTGAGGAACCAAGCATCCATACTTCCGGCGCAGTCTCTACCTTCGGAGAAGCAGTCAAATGAGGCAGCGGGTAAAATTCATCCGCTAGATCATGTAAATAGACCTTCAATTCTTCTACTTGCTCAGGATATTGATCACCTAAACGCTTTCGCTCCCCATGATGAAGGGCAATAGATGAAATGGGCATACCGCCAGGGGCACGTCCAATCCCAAGATCAATTCTACCAGGAGCCAACGCTTCGAGAACCCTGAAGTTCTCTGCTACTTTATAGGCGCTGTAGTGCGGGAGCATAACGCCGCCCGAGCCAATGCGTATATGCGACGTAACGGCTGATAAATGGCCGAGAAGCACCTCTGGACTCGATCCTGCAAGCCGGTTTGAAAAATGATGCTCTGATACCCAAAAACGGTGATAGCCCCACTTTTCCGCCTGCTTCGCCAGTTCAACCGTCTGCTTCAGTGCTTCAGCAGGCGTTGCGTCTCCAATCAAAGGAGATTGATCCAGTATACTTAATTTCATCATGCTGCACCTCTTACAGAAATCCCCCTCTCTTAATGGAAAGGGGGATTTCTTATTTATTTTCGATTAAAGCCCTTTTCTTTCACAAATTCTCCAAGGAAGGCACGCTTTGGCTGACTAAAGCCTCGCAGCATCTGCTCAGACCAAGTATCTTTTCTCTCGCCATTTGTTCGTTCTTCATAATATGCCGAAATACGATCATCGTATTCTTTTAAATAACGATCCACATGCGCTTCATCTTGCTGATATGAATTTTCATGATATATGAGTTCAACTGGCAATCGTTCCTTTTGTGACGACTGGCTGGATGGATGGCCAACAGCTAGACCGAATAACGGCAGCACATAAGATGGCGTTTCAAGCACTTCAGAGACTTCTCTCAGCTGATTACGCAGTCCGCCAATATAGCAGATCCCAAGTCCCATTGATTCTGCAGCAACACTGACATTTTGTGCAGCCAATGCCGCATCAATGACGCTAATGAGAAAGGCTTCTGTATTCTCAAGCGCCTCCTGATGATTCTTCCCTGCTTTTTTTGCAATATGATCATGGCGTTTCAAGTCTGCACAGAAGACAAAGAAATGCCCGTTCTTCTCAACGTAAGGCTGATTCCCAGCCAGTTCAGCAAGCTTGGCCTTCTTCTCCTGATCTGTTACA
The DNA here is from genome assembly GCF_038593285.1 of Bacillus sp. FSL R5-0712. Taxonomy (NCBI): domain Bacteria; kingdom Bacillati; phylum Bacillota; class Bacilli; order Caryophanales; family Bacillaceae; genus Bacillus; species Bacillus sp. FSL R5-0712. Next base: position 3,558,516 of record NZ_CP151981.1, read on the forward strand.
CCAATAATACTATACGCCTGTACATAGCTTGATGTTGAAGCAGCCTGTGCACTTTTGATCAGTGTCAGTACCTCTTCTTCTGTCAAACGCTCGTCTGTAAACGAACGGATGGATCGATGATTTAATATGGTTTCTATCGTTTTGTTCAATTCGAAGACCTCCTTCACTTCTTCTATCATAAGGCAAAGACATAGTGCTTTTCAAAAATTAAAACTCGCATAAAAAAAGACAGCCTATGCTTAGACTGCCCTTACCCGTTTTATTTAAATAAATAACTTTGATATTTCGTTAATTGAACACTTGCGTTATATGCGATCCCGAATCCAATGAGAACGGACAAGACAGAGCTTCCTCCAAAGCTGATAAATAAGAGCGGAATCCCTGTTACCGGCATCACGCCTATGTTCATCCCAATGTTCTGGAACGTATGGATCACAATCAGCGCTGTATATCCTACGCAGAAAAATGACGCGAACCGGCTATAAGGATGTATTCGGTCAATCAGTACGACCAGCCGGTAGATCAAGAAGAAGAACATGATCACAACAAACGCACAGCCGATAAAGCCAAAGGCTTCACCTATAATGGAGAAAATCATATCCGTTTGTGCTTCAGGAACATAGACCTTTAAGTTTTTAATGCCGTTCCCAAAAATCTGACCTGCACCAATGGCCATAATCGCCTGCTCCACTTGATATTTATCAGATCCAGATGCATCCTGCGTCTGTGCTTGGTTAGCTGACGTAGAGCTATCAGGCAGCCAAGCGGTAATCCGGTTGATTTGGTACTGTTGAATGCCGATTGTTTTCGCAAAATCAGGGAAGAGAATGATGACGGCTAACACAGCGGCAACCAATAGTACAACCACTGAACCGATGAGAGAGATCAGCTTCCAGTTGACCCCTGATAAAAACACCATCACGACAACAATAAACATACAGACCGCCGCCGTCCCTGCATCCTGCAAGAAGATCAGTCCAACTGGTACAGCTGCCACTCCGGCAATTTTTAATAGAAGGAAAATATCATCTTCTAATGTCCGTTTTCCTCTAGGTGAAGACTTTCCAATGACAGATGCGAGCATCATAATCAAACCAATTTTCATGAACTCTGAAGGCTGAAATGTCCCTATTCCAGGTAACACAAACCAGCTTTTCGCCCCATTTTTGATTGGAGCAAAATCATGACCTCCGATTTGTGCAGGAGCAACTTTCAGAAAAAGTAACAGCAGTATGCCGCCTATAAATATATATAAGCTCAGCTTCTCTAATTGCTCCAAATCAAAGTAATTTATGGCTACAATACATATAACTCCGACCATGTAGTAAATAATCTGTCTGGTCCATGCATTAGATCCGTACTGCCCAAATTGACCCGCAGCATAAATCGCAATGACACTGATGGCAAAGAAGGCTAAAAATATAAAAATCAAATCTCCTTGATAGTAAGGAGATGTATTCTGCTTGTTCATGAACTAACCACCCTTATTACAAAACATAAAAGCCCTTATTTATATTAGATTGAAATTTTCACAAAATCAACTCACCTTAAATATGACGGAAGATACATCCGAAAGGTTCCATTCATTTTTCAAAAAATGAAATACTTTTCATCCTAACAATAGGAAAAAATTCCTTTACACTCTTTTCATTCAACCGATCTCAAGTCCTTTAAAAAGATTATTTTACAGATTTTAAGGGGAAAATTCAATGACCTATGTGGCAAGAAGACAAGTAAACATCAGATTAGCATAAGCTGCAATGAGGATTGAGGAATAAAACCATTTTGTATGGAATAAGGCCCATTTTCCAATTATTGCGTTTACTTCAAAGTCAATTGTGGTATAATACCTGTAACAAAATGTTCACAATATCTCCTAAAAACAGACACAATTGCATCCTGACCTCTCATTTGATTTGAACATCAACTTACAAAGGAGTTGGATACGATGGATATGTTCTTTGCGTACCTATGTATTGCAACGGCTACACCCCTGTTTTTATGGCTGGAAAACAGAAAAATTGCATTAGCTTCTATTCCACCCATTATGATTATGTGGATTTTCTTCGGTCTTTACATGACAAGCAGTTTATCTCCAGCAGGACATACCTTCATGATCGCATTCTTTGCCATTAACGTGATTTTGGCTCATATTGCAGCGTTCCTCATCTACGGACTTCCATTCATTCGCAAAAGATTCAGCAGCAGATAGATATCGCCCAACTATTGGAAGCGTTATCACTATCATGATAAAAACCACTCACCTTCAAGAGATGAGTGGTTTTTTATTATTTCTCTGAATGCTCAGACTGCTTTGGTGCAGACGGTGAATAACCGTCTTTACTGTTCTCTCCGTGGCTGTAGTGAGCCGCAAAGATCCAAACAGATCCGATGACGAAGATAATCGCACAGAACAGACCAAACAAAGTATTTCCGACTTGAACAGTTCCGTTCTCGCTCTCTGTCATGTGCATAAACATGAACAGCTGCAAGAATGCTTGAATGAACGCAAAACCAAAGATAATCCATAGTTTTGCGGAACTGCCAATTTCAGCTCCAATGGCAATCCAGAATGCTAAGATTGTCAGCACAATGGATAGAATGAAGCCAACTACGTGTTTCCAAGGGAAGTGTTCGTGCTCTGCTGAGGAATGTGTTTTTCCAGCCATATCACAAAAGCCCCCCTAATCCGATCAAGTAAACAGCTGTGAAGATGAAAATCCATACAACATCAAGGAAATGCCAGTATAGACTTGAGATGAAAATCTTCGCTGCTGTTTGTGGAGTTAATCCACGTTTTTTAATTTGGAACAAGATCCCGGTAATCCAGAAGATACCGATCGATACGTGTAGTCCGTGAGTTCCTAAAAGTACAAAGAATGCAGACCAGTACGCACTTGTATGGATGCTTGCACCCTCATGTACATAATGGAAGAACTCAAAAATCTCAAATCCAACGAAGCCTGCTCCTAGAAGCAGTGTGAGAATCGTCCAAATGACAACCCCTTTTGTACTTCCACGGCGCATTTCATGAACGGCAATCCCGCATGTAAATGAACTAACCAATAGCAGGAATGTCATGATCAATACAAGCTTCATATCAAACAGCTCAGCTGGTAAAACGCCGCCAGCTGTTCTGCCATGTAGAACAAAGTAGGTCGCAAAAAGTGTTGAGAACAACACGATTTCCGCGCCAAGGAATATCCAGAAACCAAGGATGTTTAAACGTCCAGTTTCAGACTGATATTCAAGCGGTGCATTTGCATAGCTGCTATCATTATGTCCCATTACTTCTGCGCCTCCTTATTCTTTTTCTCTGTTTCAATCACTTCTTCAACAGGAATATAGTAGCCATTGTCATATTCGAATGAACGTAAAATCATCGTTGCGAATACACCAATTAAGCCAATAACGCCAATCCAGTACCATTCAAATACAAGACCGAATGCACCAAGTCCAAAGAATGCAGACATGATCAGTGGTCTGCCTGAATTATGCGGCATGTGAATTTTCTTGAATTCTTTTTCAGGATGAACGTCCACATTGTTTTGCTTCCAATGATGGAATGCATCTGGTGTTGTCACTTCTGGAAGTGCTGCAAAGTTATAATGCGGCGGAATTGCAGAAGATGTTGCCCAGTCAAGTGTACGTCCTTCTCCCCAGCTGTCTCCAGACACTTCACGTTTCGCGTGTCTCCAGCTGTAGTAAATGTTGTAGCAAAGGATGATGAATCCGATACCCATCATAAATGCACCAATTGTTGAAATAAAGTTTAGTGCAGTCCAGCCATCTTCTGGTCCATACGTATAGATACGTCTTGGCATTCCTTGCAGTCCTAAGAAGTACTGCGGGAAGAAACAGATGTTAAATCCGATCATAAATACCCAGAAGAACCATTTGCCGATTCTTTCGTTTAACTTGTAACCAAACATTTTTGGATACCAGAAAACAAGACCAGCAAAACATGCAAATACAGTACCTGCGATTAATACATAGTGGAAGTGGGATACAAGGAAGTACGTGTTATGGTACTGGTAATCCGCAGCTGCCATCGCAAGCATAACCCCAGTTACACCACCGATTACGAAGTTCGGGATGAAACCAAGTGCCCAAAGCATTGGTGATGTAAAGCTGATACGGCCTCGATACATCGTAAAGAGCCAGTTAAAGATTTTCACACCTGTTGGTACAGAAATCGCCATTGTTGTGATCGAGAAGAATGAGTTAACCGCTGCACTGTTCCCCATTGTAAAGAAGTGGTGAACCCACACAAGGAAACTAAGAACAGAGATTGCCACAATTGATACAACCATCGCTTTGTAACCAAACAACTGCTTTCTTGAGAACGTCGCAAAGATTTCTGAGAAAATACCGAAAGCCGGCAGGATAACAATATATACCTCAGGATGTCCCCAAATCCAGAAAAGGTTCGCCCAAAGCATCGGCATACCGCCTGCTTCGAGTGTAAAGAATGCAGAACCGAATAAACGATCAAATGTCATAAGTGCTAAAGCAACTGTTAGTACAGGGAATGCAAAAACGATGATGACAGACGTAATCAATGTTGTCCATGTAAACATTGGCATACGCATAAGTGTCATACCTTTTGTACGCATTTTTAAGATGGTCACCATGAAGTTAATACCTGTCATAAGTGTACCAATACCTGCAATTTGGAGCCCGAGCAAGTAGTAGTTCTGTCCAGGTCCTGGTGAGAAATCATTTCCGGCGAGCGGCATGTAACTCGTCCAGCCTGCACTTGGTGATCCTCCAATAACGAAGGAAATGTTGAACAGCATTGCTCCGACCATGAATGTCCAGAAGCTAAGGTTGTTCAAATAAGGGAATGCAACGTCACGTGCACCAATTTGAAGAGGAACAACGACGTTGATTAAACCAATTAAAAATGGCATCGCCATGAATAGAATCATGATCGTACCATGCGTTGTAAAGATTTCATTATAGTGGTTTGAATCTAAAAATGTATTATTAGGAAGCGCCAGCTGCGCGCGCATCATCAGTCCGTCTACCCCACCGCGGAAGAACATAATCACAGCAGCAAGGATATACATGATTCCAAGCTTTTTATGATCAACTGATGTCAGCCATTCTTTCCAAAGCCATTTCCACTTTTTAAAGTAGGTTAAAACAAACACAATGGCAATGGAAGTGAGAGCGATAGAAATTTGCGCACCAAGAATTAATGGGTCTCCAGTTACAAAAAACTCATCCCATTTTAAATGCATAACGGCCTCCTCCTTTCCTTAGTCAGTTTATTCTTTTTCTAGTTTACTTTTATAGTTCTTCACATTCTCGAAAGGATCTGTCTTGGAATGCGGAGAAACTGATTGATAACCTAAACGTTTGCGTGCTTGGAGTGCATATTCAGAATCCTCTCCATGCTTCGCAAAGGATAAATGTGTTGATGAGAATGTCTGCACATCTGCAGCATCAGGAAGCATCAAGTAGTCATACGTTTTCTTCGTTAACTTTGGTGCTTCTTTCTTCGTTTTGTTTACCCATTTATCATAGTCAGACTGCGTCATCGCATTGACTTTGAATTTTTGCTGAGCAAAGCCCGGGCCTGTGAAGTTGGCGTTTCTTCCTTGGTATGTGCCTACTTCATCAGCTTGAAGATATTGTTCCATTTCCATTCCAGCCATCGCGTACTTCTCCCCGCCTAGCTGAGGAATCCATAGTGATGCCATTGTATCAGCAGAAGTGATTTTAAATAAAACCGGCTGATCTTTTGGAATGTTTAAGTAGTTCACTGTCTCAATATTTTCCTCTGGATAACTGAAGATCCATTTCCAATCGACAGCTGTCGCATAAACGACAAGTGGATCTTTATGGCTTGTTGCTTGAGGTGCCTCTTCCAAAGAGTAAATTGTTTTTACAGTTGGAATCGAAAGGGCAGCAACGATTAATATTGGGATCACTGTCCAGATAACTTCTAGAAGCGTATTCCCGTGAATTTCTGGATTATAAGAGGCGTTTCCAACGTCCTTGCGCTCACGGTATTTAACCAAAATGATGGTAAAGAGAACAAATACCGCACCAACGATAAAGAGCATAAATCCGATAGATAAAAGGATTAAGTCTTTTTGCTGTGCTGCGACTGGCCCTTTAGGGTCTAAAACAGCGATATTGCTGCAACCTCCTAATACAAACACGCTCACGAGCATCGCTAATAAAAGCATAGGTTTAATGACTCTGAACAAGAAGATCACCATCCTTCCTTAAATAATGTATAAATTGCTGAATAATTGTGAAAAGCCATCTGCCTTCGAAAACTTTTCTTCCCTTTGTAATGCTATCAAAATCTGTTAGAGTTAGCTTCCCTTTTTTCAAAAGTTCATTTATTTTTCAACAGATTTCTTTTAAAATGTCATAAATTCGACATAAATTTATATTATTGCACACACAATAAATTTCTAGGATTTTGAAAAGTTGAGAGTTGAAGGCAAAGGACAAACAATCAAGAACTTTGTCAAATTTAGGTTTACCACAATAAAAAAGTTTGGTCAAATTTCAATTTAACTTACTGAAATTTTATCTAGGTAAACAATTTCAAAATAGGTATCCCCACATTTAACAAAAACCTTACTTATTTTAACGCAAGTTGATAAGAAAAGAAAGTACCGATCCTCTGACTATGCGCTGTAAGAATTGGTAATCATGATGAATTTGTGGAATCTCACTAATGACTTCCAGCAAAAAACCGGCTCAGCGCCGGCATTTTGCAGTTATTCATCTCTTACCAAAATATCAGGGCGTCTATAGATGTCCCCTTCATGTTCAATGTCAATGTATGTCCACTTGCCTGTATAGGTTAAAAAGCGGTTCCCCTCTTTCTCTACGACCATCGTATCCTCTGACTTCAATCCAGGCAATGAAGGATTCCAAGTAAACACTTGGTGCAGCTGAATTTCTTCCTTCGATGAAGGAACTGCAATGATTTCTCTAGATACAAAGCCCGTTTTTCCCCCTTGATGAAGCTTTTTCCAGCTATCAGGGAAGCCCTCTTTTTCATACTGAGCAATACCTGCTTTCAATACATCTCCCAATGTCTTACCAGGGCGCGTGGCGGCATTCATGACGGTGTCAATTCGTGCAAGCCGCTCTTTGTTCTCTTCAAGCTCCTTTGGAAGCTGACCGAAGTAAACAGACCTTGTGACATTCGCCACGAGTCCATGCCGTTCAGCACATAGGACAACAAGTGCATGCTTTTGAAGTGCTTTGTCTGTTGGAATTGGATGACGGTATTGATGAATTCGGTCATCTGTTGCCACAAGCAGTACCTCTATCGTCATTCCCTGCGCGATCGCTTTTTGAGCCGCAAGCGAAGCGATTTCGTGCTCCGTCTGTCCTGGAACGATTTCTTTACAGACACTTTCTACAATGACCGCTGTTTCATGACAAAGCATTTCATATTGGCGGAGCTGTGATGTGGAAAGAATGGATCGGACTTGCGACAAATCCGGCTCGACCCATTCAAATCCACCCATTTGAATGTCTGACCCGATTCGTTTGTCTTTTGTGAGTGTTTGAATGTGTGCCGTATCATCCTCAAACCAATCCATCGTCACCACTTGAAATGGGTGATCGATATACGCCATCTCTTCTTCAATGATCCGCTTTTCTTCCATTTGATTCACAATGAGGACGATGTCGTCTTTTAACACAAGCAGCTTGCACACGCCCTCTGGTGTATTTAACACAATGTGATTTCTTCTTCCTCCTGTCAGCCAGGAGAAGTTATTACGCTTTTGAATCAAGACACCGTCGAGCTGTTTTTCTTCCATTAATGTTCTTACTTGTTCAATCATCTAATCACCTGCCTATATGAGTGTATGAATGAAACGTTTAAAAGCTGTTTTCCCTTGCTCGGTTCTTTTAAACACGCCCGCCTGTGAGAGAATACGAGAAAAAATCATGCCGACTTCTTTTTGTAAAATGGCTTCTGTGTTGTCCTCTGTAAAGGTGTTCTCTTCAAGCAGACGCTTTGCCCATGTTTCGTGTTTCGTGATAGCAGGGCGGGCTTTGATTTCTTCAAGGGGTTTTTTGGATAGCAGTGCTTCTTTTAATTGGCTTAATTCCTCTGCTAATCTACCAGGAAGAACTGCAAGACCCATCACTTCAATTAATCCGATATTCTCTTTTTTAATATGATGGACTTCTTCATGCGGGTGGAAAATTCCATCCGGGTGCCGCTCGTTTGTACGATTATTACGCAGCACTAGATCTAATTCATAGTCATCTCCATGGCGGCGTGCAATTGGTGTAATGGTATTATGCGGCGTCTCTCCTGTATGAGCCAGCAGCTCCACTTCTTCATCTGAATACATTTTCCACTCGCTTAAGATAAAGTCTGCGGCGTCTGCAAGCGTCTGCCGGTCGCTGCTTCGAAGCCGGATGACAGACATCGGCCATTTCACAATGCCAGCCCTCACATTCGGAAAGGCATTCAGAGAAAAGACCTCTTCCACCTCCGCTTTCGCCATCGGAAATTCATGCGCACCGCCCTGAAAATGGTCATGACTTAATATACTGCCCCCGACAATCGGAAGGTCGGCGTTCGATCCGATGAAATAGTGCGGATATATATATATGAAAGAAAGCAGTCGTTCAAACGTCTTTTTGGTGATGCTCATCGGCTCATGTTCGCCTTTGAACACAATGCAGTGCTCGTTGTAATACACATAAGGTGAAAATTGTAGAAACCAAGATTCATCAGTGAGTGTCACAGGAATAATCCGGTGATTCTGTCTCGCTGGATGGTTGATCCGCCCCCCAAACCCAACGTTTTCTTTACAAAGGAGACAAAGAGGATATTGCTTTTGACTAAGCTTTTTGGCTTCAGCGATTGCTTTTGGGTCCTTTTCCGGCTTTGATAGATTAATTGTGATCTCCAGCACGCCATCATCTGTTGGTGTAAACCACTGCACATTTTTGGCGATTCTGCCTGTATGAATATAGTGTGCGTGCTGCTGCATTTCATAGAACCAGCTTGTAGCCGCCTCTGGCCCTTCATGCTGGCGTTTCTCTTCAAACTTTGCGTAGATGACACTTGGAGGCGCCACCAAGCATCCCATGATTTTCGCATCCAGTAAATCGCGATACGTATCCGTCCCCTCAGGGATAAGGCCAGTCTCAGCTGCCCAATCAAGCATCGGCATTAAGATGTCTTCAAGCTCCGCCTCCCCTGAGACTGTTCTTGGCTCAGCTTCATCCAGCCCAAGCACCTCAAGCAGCCGATTTCTCGTATAATCGATATCTAGTCGTGTGATCAGCTCATGATTGATCCCGTATTGAATCAGCTGTTCCAGTTTTTCAAAAATATCAACCGCCATTCTCTCTGTCCCCTCTCTTACCTGCCTGTTATGCGTTATTTACTCTGGTAGCCGTCTGGATGCTTCTGAAACCAATCCCACGCACTTTGAATGATGGTGTGAAGGTCAGCATATTGAGGTGTCCACCCTAATTCTTGCAGCGCTTTTTCAGAAGAAGCTATCAGCTTTGCTGGATCCCCCGCACGTCTGTCAGCCACCTGTGCTGGGATCGCATGCCCCGTGACGTTTCTAACAGCATCTACTACCTGCTTCACGGAGAAACCAGTGCCATTCCCTAAGTTATATGTTGCACTTTCTTTTCCAGCGCGCAGACGATCAACAGCTAAGATGTGCGCGTCTACTAAATCCATGACATGAATGTAATCCCTAATACACGTGCCATCCTCTGTCTCATAATCATCACCGTAAATCATGATCTGATCTCGTTTTCCTAAAGCCACTTGCAGAATAATCGGAATGAGATGTGTCTCAGGCTGATGATCCTCTCCGACAAGGCCTTCTATATGAGCGCCAGCTACATTAAAGTAGCGAAGCACAACGTATTTCATTCCATATGCCTGCTCAGACCACTTCAGCATTTTTTCAATGGCTAGTTTCGTTTCTCCATAAGGATTGGTTGGATTCGTCTCATCCGTTTCAACGATCGGCACTCGCTTTGGTTCACCATATGTGGCAGCGGTTGATGAGAAAACGATGTGTTTCACATCAAATTCATTCATCACCTGAAGTAAGGCTGTCGCTCCTCCAACGTTGTTGTCATAGTACTTTAGCGGGTCTGTTACACTCTCGCCGACAAGTGAATCTGCGGCAAAGTGCATCACCGCTTCTATTTGATGTGTTTTGAAAACCTGTCTTAAAAAATCTTGATCTCGTAAATCTCCCTCTTCTAAAACAGCTCCCTCCAAAACAGCTTCTTTGTGGCCTGTCTGCAAATTATCCACTACCACCACTTGTTCGCCTTTCGCTAAAAGAGCAGCTACCGCATGGCTGCCAATGTACCCTGCTCCCCCGCACACTAAAATTGTCATTACACTTCCTCCTTCGTGAGTTCTCTTGCGCCGCCTCCAATTCCAGCTGTGTAAAAAGAGGCTTGAATGCCTGTCTTCTCTTGATAAATCGCACCCGTTTCTTTTATAAATGATGCCAGCTGCTTTTCTTTCACAATACTGATCGTGCAGCCGCCAAAACCTGCACCCGTCATACGAGAGCCAATCGTTCCAGGATGGAGCCAAGCGGCTTCTGCAAGTGTATCTAGTTCAAATCCAGTCACTTCATAATCATTCTTTAAAGAGAGATGAGAAGACTTCATAAGCGCACCTATTTCATCCATTTTATCATCTTTCAGAAATTTGACCGCTTTTATGGTCCGCTCGTTTTCTGTCACTACGTGTCTTGCACGTTTGCGGCATGTTTCATCCTGAATCAAATGGGCATGTTCGGCAAATTCATCTGCCGTGAGCTCACATAAGTGGGCAAGATCGATTTCTTTTCGTAAATCGTTTAAAGCTGATTGACACTCTGACCGGCGTTCATTGTATTTGGAGTCTGCCAGTGTCCGCTTTTTGTTTGTATTGGCAATGACAAGCGCCAGCCCCTCTTGCCGAAACGGACTGTATTCAAAATCAAGGGTATCGCAATTAAGCAAAATGGCGTGATCTTCTTTTCCAAGAGCAATTGAAAACTGATCCATGATGCCGCAATTGACGCCAATAAAGTCATTTTCTGCACGCTGCGAAAGGAGGGCAAGACGGGCACTTGAAACGCCGAATGAATGCCATTCATTGATAAAGACAGCGGTGACAAGTTCGATGGAGGCAGAGGAAGACAGCCCTGCGCCATTGGGAATATTGCCGCCGTATACAATGTCAAAGCCTTCTTCTATCTTCATCCCTGCTTCGATAAACTGATGGAACACACCCTTCGGATAATTTGCCCAGCCGTCCGACTCCAAGTAAGCGATTTCAAAAAGGTCGAATTCTTTCACACCATCGCCATCAAAGTTCAAGGAATACATTCTCACGCGGCCATCTGACCGCTTTGCACATGCTGCATATGTACCGAGAGTGAGCGCACAAGGGAATACATGACCTCCATTGTAATCTGTATGTTCACCAATCAAGTTCACTCTTCCCGGGGCAAAAAAATAGCGAAGTTCTTCTTCTCTATCCCCAAATTGCTGGTGAAATGCCGTGCGTAACATATCGATCATATCCATTCCCCTTTTCTCTTCTGATACTCTTATTTTAGTTGCCTGAACTGCGTATGTTCAATGGTAAAAAAATCGTTAAAAAATACCCTTTTTTTGCTGTGAATGGTACGATGTGATATGAGGTGTACCATGATTCAAAATAGAAAAAGGTTGTTTTTTGCTGTGAAGGAGGTTTTCCAATTTGAAGAAGGAAGCATTTGCATTTCGTTTTCACCATTCTGATGTTACATTGCCGGCACAAATATGGTCTGTTGGCTGGGAGGTTCAATCATCTTCGTTATACAGCTGGAATGGCGTGGAGCGGAAGGATCAGGGCAAGTGCATCTTTCAGCTCACACTGTCTGGACACGGCATGATTGAAATCGGACAGAAGCGGTTCAAAGTCTTGCCGGGGCAGGCCTTTCTTGTGAAAAGTCCAAGTGCCTATCAATATTATTTTCCAGAGGACAGTGAGCATTGGGAATTTCTCTATTTGACGCTTTATGGGGAAGCCTGTGATCTTTGCTTTGACCAATTTATAGATCAAGGAAAGCAGGTCATGCGTTTTCATCCTCATTCCAAACCGATCCGCCTGCTGAAGAAAATTTATGATGAAGCCAGTGAAAGACGGATTACCAATCCATTTGAGGGGTCTAGCCTTGCTTATCAATTTGTCATGGAACTGTATTCATATTTGCCAAAGCTTGAGGGACAAATGGAGAAATGGCCTGAGCCCATCGTCCAAGCGGCCTTGTTTGCCAGCCATCATTTTCACGAGGAAATTGGCCCAGACGATATGGCAGCTGCGGCACGTTTATCCAAAAGTCATTTTACGAGAGAATTCAAAAAGGCCACTGGCTTCACACCTATTCACTACTTAACCAATATCCGGTTAGAAAAGGCGGAAACATTACTAAAAACAACGAAATACTCGATTGAAGAAATCGCCATACAGTGCGGCTACCGAAATGCGAATTACTTGAATAAAGTCTTTCGAAAGAAAATCGGCATGTCTCCAAAGCAACTGCGGGAAACAAGCGATGCATAATAAAAAGCAGCCGCTGCATCATTGGCTGCTTCTTTTACGCTTTTGACAGGTCAACATGAATTCTCCCTTGTCTTAAAACAATGGTCATTTGCGTATCAGGGGTCATTAAATTTTCTAAAATGTCCGCTGCCGTTTGAAGCGCAATGTCCATTCGGTTGATCTTTTCCTTTTCTTGTTCCGAAAACGCTTCTGGATGTGCGGTCATTTCTTTGACTAGCCTCAGCACTTGTTCATGCTGCTTTTCTGTTTGTTGATATATGGCATCATATAAGTCGTCTGGCCTGCTGCTCATTTCACATCACCTATCTTTTTTTATGTGTTAAATCGCATCTTCTTTTGTTTTCTTGAAGACGAACCACTTACTGGCGACATAATTGACCACCACAATCACAAAGTTGACGAGAATTTTTGCGACGGTTTCATTGAGCGCCATTTGGCTCACAAATAAAATCATCAGCCCCAGATCTACACCTAGAGACATGAGACGGACACTAAAAAATGAAGAAAGCTCACGCATGAGGCTTTTTATGTCACGAGCCTTTTGCTTGAAGACATACTTCTTATTGGTGATATAAGCAAAGAGAACAGCAAATACCCATGAAACAACCGTAGCTGTTTTGTAATCCATGGAAAACATCTCAACGAATAAATAGAAGCTGACGATATTGACAATGGTTGTACACACACCCATCACAAGATACATGACAACTTCTTGATACTTTTGAAAAAGGCTATACATGTCTTTCTTCATTCCTTCTTGGTGGTTTCTGTTTCTTTTAGAATACCATCTTGAGAAGAACTTCCCAAACGAACAATATGTATGTCCTGCAAAGATGAAATTTGTTCTACTCGATGGCAAATGTCAACGCAATTGGTTTATATGAGTCAAATGTTTTAGGTCTTTATCATTATTTTAATTTATAATCTTTCAACTGACTTTACAATTGTTTATTATTAGAAGTAAGATTTCAATATTTATGGGTTTTTTAGTCATTTTTTTAGGGACGTGGTAGGTGATAGATTTTACAAAATAGGTTAAATGTCATCATTTTTCGACAAAAATTTATTTTGCGCTGTTTTCAACCACACGTACAGTTACTAGACGGTTTGTTCAAGTCATTGGTTGCAGTGAATATGTCTTATTGAACTGGAGGATATTATGGATACGCAAGTGAAAAGAAGAGTTGACGAAGAGTGGGTTTATTTGATTCAGGAAGCGAAAAAAATTGGACTAGGCATCGAAGAAATACAAGCTTTTTTAACATCCAACGGTGATCAGAAGATGATAAACAAACCGTAAATCAACGCCGTTATCCTTTGTCTTTCAGACTGCTTTGGCTATAAGTTCTGACCTGTCAATTGACCTTTTGAAAATCCTTTCATGACGATACGCTACAATAATTGAACACCTCTCCATACCAATCCCTTCACTCAATGGGGTTCTGTCTTTCTATATTAGGAGGACAGTCCATTTCCTGTTCTTTATATGATCCCTTTTTAGCCGCCATTCATGAAAATTGTCCTTCTCTCGTTATAAAACCAAGCTGCTCACCCATATATTAAGCATGAAAACAACGAGAAAGCAGAAAGGTGGGTAGAGCGTGAGTTCAGATTCCCTTTCGTATTATCACCAAAAAAAGGATCAGTATTATCATGGGGTAAACCCGGTCATCGTCAGCCGTATTCGCGCGGAATGGACGTCTTTATTGGATATCGGATGCGGCACAGGCAAGCTTGGAAAAGTCCTGAAACAAAAGGGCCGGACCATTTATGGCATTGAGTCATTTGAAGATGCAGCAAAAGAGGCGGTACAAGAGCTGGATCATGTTCTCTGCGGAAACATTGAACAGATGGCTCTCCCTTATCAACATGAACAATTTGACTGCATTATTTTCGGAGACGTCCTCGAGCATTTATTGGACCCTTGGGCCGTTTTAAAAAAGGTGAAACCCTTCCTTAAAAAAGAGGGTGCCATCCTGTCATCTATTCCAAATATCGGCCACATTTCAACGGTTTTAGAATTACTAGCCGGCAGATTTACTTATACAGATGCAGGGTTAATGGATCAAACACATTTACGTTTCTTCACCCTTCATGAAATACATGCACTCTTTCATTCAGCGGGTTTTCGCATTCGCGAATTCGAGGCCATTCGCGTAAAGCATCCTTCCTATGCAAGCGTGTTGAATGATCTACATGAATTACTCATGAAACACGGCATTCGTTCTGATTTTCACGAGTCTGCTACAGCCTATCAATATGTGGTCGAGGCGGTTCCATTTCATGAGTAATCCGACGATTCTGTTTGTTTTATGTGTGAATGATGAATCGATGTTTCAAGCTTGCTTCCGGCAGCTCGCTTCACTTCCGGCTCCCCATGGATACCATGTGGAGGTCTTACCAATTAGACATGCATCAAGTATGACCTCTGCATACAATGAAGCCATCACTCATCCAGCTCAGTTTAAAATTTATCTTCATCAGGATACCTTGATTGTCAAACAGCATATGCTGCTTGAACTCATCCCGCTTTTTTTACAAAATCCATCACTTGGCATGGTTGGCGTGATTGGAGCAGAAAACGTGCCTGACAATGGAATTTGGTGGGAGAGTTCTGATTGCAGGGGAAAAGTCATTGAATATCGTCACGACACCTATCAGCTGCTTTCGTTTGAAAGAGACCGTCAGCAGCCCGAAGCGCAAGATTATATCAAAGCTGCGGCCATTGATGGTCTATTCATGGCAACACAATATGATGTGAGGTGGCGTGAGGACCTCTTTGACGGCTTTCATTTTTATGATGTCTCGCAGTCCTTTGAATTCACTCAGAAGGGCTATGAAGTTGGGATTGCAAAACAAGAAGAGCCTTGGTGTATTCATAAATGCGGAGATCATTTTGACGCAGAAACATATGAAAAAGCGAGACAAACATTTCTTGCAAATTATCGATAGAAAGCACCCTTTTCGGGTGCCTTTTTTATGATATACTGTCATAAACAGCCAGATCGTCTCATATGCATTGGAGTACCTTGTCCCTAATTCGTACAAAGGAGGAAACAATGGCAGACAAAAAAGTTCATTATAAGAAGGTTGCCGCTTCAGAGGATTTTCGAAAACTTCTTGAGGAAAAACGCAGATTTATCGTACCGATGACGATTTTCTTTTTTCTCTTTTACTTTTCACTTCCAGTTGCTACATCCTACTTCACCTTTTTGAACACGCCGGCAATTGGCGCGATCTCATGGGCTTGGTTATTCGCCCTCACACAATTTGTCATGACCTGGGTTTTATGTGGACTTTATGCGAAAAAAGCAGCTAAGTTCGACAATTATGTAAGCGCTTTAAAAACTGAATCAAGAGGTGATGACGAATGAGCATGACCGCTTTTATTTTGTTCGTAGCGATCGTAGGGCTCACATTGGTCATCACATATTTTGCTGCGAAAAAAACAAGCAATGCGAGTGATTTTTACACAGCAGGCGGGGGTCTGACTGGGTTTCAAAACGGCCTTGCCATTGCTGGAGACTATATGTCTGCTGCATCATTTTTAGGGATTGCTGGAATGATCGCGTTAAACGGATTTGACGGCTTTTTCTATAGCATTGGTTTTCTAGTAGCGTATCTTGTTGTTCTTTACGTTGTGGCTGAACCGCTTCGAAATCTGGGAAAATATACGATGGCCGATATGATCGCTGCACGTTTTAAACGCCCTGCCATCCGAGGGGTTGCCGCCTTTAATACCATTACAGTTTCCACTTTTTATATGATTGCACAGCTCGTTGGAGCAGGTGCATTAATCAAGCTGCTTCTTGGCATTGATTACTGGATCGCGGTGCTAATCGTAGGTGTCCTGATGACCATTTATGTCGTGTTTGGCGGCATGATTGCGACCAGCTGGGTACAGATCACAAAGGCTGTGCTTCTCATGCTTGGGACTTTAATTATTTCTCTGCTTGTGTTTGCAAAATTTGATTTTAGTCTGCTGAAGATGTTTGAACAGATGAAAACTGCAACCCCGCTCGGCGAATCGTTTCTTCACCCGGGAAATAAATATGATGTGCCTTTAGAAACCCTGTCTCTTAACCTCGCCTTAGTGCTTGGGACAGCAGGTTTGCCACATATTTTGATCCGTTTTTATACAGTAAAGGATGCGATTTCTGCGCGAAAATCGGTTCTTTCTGCTACTTGGATCATCGGGATCTTTTATTTAATGACGGTTTTCCTTGGCTTTGGCGCTGCTGCCTTTGTTGGAACAGAAGCGATCACGGCAGCAGATGCAGCAGGGAATATGGCCGCACCTCTTCTGGCACAAGCCCTTGGAGGAGATTTATTATTTGCCTTTGTTTCCGCTATCGCCTTTGCAACCATATTGGCAGTGGTGACTGGGCTTGTTTTATCCGCCGCATCTGCTTTTGCCCATGACTTTTATACTCAGATTATCCGCAAAGGAAAAGCGAGTGAGCGGGAGCAAGTGAAGGCGGCGCGCTTTGCTTCAATCGGCGTGGCGATCCTCTCTATCATTCTTGCATTATTTGCCCAGTCCTTAAACGTCGCTTTTCTTGTGTCTCTTGCCTTCGCAGTGGCGGCAAGTGCGAACTTACCTTTGATTATCTTCACTGTTTTTTGGAAACGATTTAACTCTACGGGTGCCATCGCAGGAAGCTTAACAGGCCTTCTGAGCGCACTGATCATTGTCTCGCTCAGCCCAAGCGTCTGGGACCCGTCAGGAGCAGCCATCTTCACAGGAGAGCCGCTCATCCCGCTGTCGAACCCTGGGATTATCTCGATTCCACTCGGATTCCTTGCCGCCTACTTAGGCACGATATTCTCTTCTGAAAAAGCAGATGAAGACACCTTTACAGAAATTCAAGTAAAGGCACATACAGGCATGCATATGGATACTGATTCATAAGGAAAAGCCGGCTGCTCAGCCGGCTTTTTAGTAGCGCTGGAATAACTCTGGGTTTTTCGGAACGTTTTCTAAATAAACGATCTTCCCTTGGTCGTCCAGCTCTGCGATATCAATTCCTTCTGCTGTATAGACACGGCCATCCGAAAGCTTTCCGCAAACGGCCCAGTTTGTTTCATACTTTCCGTCTTCTCTTTTCATCCACCCATCCCACATATGCTTAATGTCTTCATGCACGTGGAAAAATGTGTTCAAAAACTGTGTGAACGCTTGAATTCCAGGCTTTTGGGCGCCATTTAAGACAATCATGACATCGTCAGAAAACAATGCCAGCAATTCATCCAGCTGCTTCTTCCCTTTTCCTGCTTCATCATATCGGCGAAAATACGTATCGAGCACTTCCATGTTCATTCTCCTTTATTTACCTGTCATTTCGAAAATAATAAAACTAATGTGATTGTACACAATTGTTTCTCTCCTGTCTATTTTTCCAGACATAAGAAAAGACATGAATTGATCCAATCCATGTCTCCTTCAGGTTAAAGGGATGCTTTTTCTGTTTCAACAATTGATTTCAGCTCTTCTGCTGCTTTTTTTGGATCGGCGCTCTGGCTAATAGCACTAATGATGCTTATACCGTCTGCCCCAGCTTGTATCACTGGTGCAGCGTTATTGTATGTGATCCCTCCGATACCTACAATCGGAATTTGAAGGGCATGACGGCGGACTTCAGTGATCAAAGACACACCCTGGACACTGCGTGTATCCTTTTTCGTTTCCGTTGGATAGACTGGGCCCATCCCGACATAATCTGCTCCGTCCTTCATGGCTTGTTTCACTTCATTTAGGTTATGCGTCGACACGCCTAATATTTTATTCCCGATCCTTTCTCTGACGTCTTTTGCGTTTGTGTCTTCCTGTCCAACATGAACGCCATCTGCATCAAGATCAATCGCTAGCTGTACATCATCATTCACAATAAAAGGAACATTTGCTTCGTGGCAAAGCGCTTGAATTTGACGAGCCAATTGTTTCTTCTCTTTACCTTGCAAGGCTTTTTCACCCTTTTCACGAAATTGAAACATGGTGATTCCGCCTTGAATGGCCTCTTTCACAACATCAAGCGGCTGCCTCGTTGTATTCGTTGTGCCCATAATAAAATAAACCGATAATTGCTGTTTGATTAGCTGTTGATCAGCCTTTGTCATGTGAAACTCCCCCTAATTTCCCTAGTGTCAGCACATCTTCGCCGGTTGTGTGTGATAATGCATTTAACAATTCCATTTGAAAAGTTCCCGGTCCTTTATCCTTTGCGCTCAGAGCTGCCCTTTCAGCGGCGACACCATAAAACAGCAATGCAGCGGCCGACGCATGAAGCGGCTGTTCACCTACTGCACAAAATGCCCCAATGACAGACGTCAGCAAACAGCCGGTTCCCGTCACCTTGGTGAGCCATTCATGTCCATTATGAATGGACAGGACCTCATCTCCATCTGACACCACATCGACTTTCCCTGTGATTACCACTATTGTCTGAAGTGCAATGGACGCTTGTTTGGCTAATGCCGATACATCTCCATTCGCCGCTTTCGCATCAACACCTTTTGACTCCCAGCCATCCACTCCAAGTAAATGAGCCACTTCAGCAGCATTTCCTCTGACAACGGTCATTTTCACTTTCTCTATCAGCTGTTTAGCGGCATTCGCTCGAAACGTTGTCGCACCGACGCCGACAGGATCTAACAAAACAGGTACACCTTTTTCATTGGCGGCTTGTCCAGCGAGTATCATAGCTTCCACCGTCTCTCTAGTCAGTGTGCCAATATTAAGCACAAGTGCATCCGCTAATTGCGCCATTTCAGCCACTTCTTCTTTGGCGTTTGCCATGACTGGCGAAGCACCTAAAGCAAGCAGTCCATTCGCTGTAAAATTCGTCACGACTTGATTGGTGATATTATGAACGAGTGGATTTTTTTCTCGAACCTTCTCCAATAAATGAGACGCGCAGCTTGTTTTCATCCGTATCGTCCTCCCTTTTACTCTGCATCCCACACATAGGATTTCGTATGCTTTAACCATTCTCTTGCCGCAAACGACAAATAGCGGTCTTTACGCCAAATGACACCTAAATGCCACGGGATCGACGGGTTTAGAGAAATGACCTTTACCTTTTCAGGATCAAGATCACGGCAGATTCGTTCTGGCAGAAGTCCAATCCCTAAGTTTTCAGCTACCATTTCACTAATGAAATCCCACTGAGACGTTTCATAAATGACATTTGGCCGGAATCCCGCATTCATACATTCATTCAAAATCCGGCTGTGCAGAACAAAATCTTCTCTAAAGAAAATAAAAGACTCTTCCCTTAAATCAGCTAAATGTACCTCCTCACGACCAGCCATCGGATGAGATGGATGCGTCACGAGCTTCATGTTCTCTTTAATAATGGTGTACGTATGAAAAATTTTATCATTTGCAGGCAGAACAATGACACCAATATCAAGCGACCCATCCTCGACCCCTTCCTCTACTTTAATGGAGCCGTGCTCAACCAATTGAAATGTGACATCTGGATATTGCTGGCGGAATTCCCCCATGACATTCGGGAAGAAACTTGACCCAATCATCGGCGGCAGTCCGATTCGAATATGCCCTTTTTTCACATTCATTAAATCATTTAATTCGTTCGTTAAATTCTGAAATGACTGTGCGATTTCACTCGCCTGTGTATACATGGTTTGGCCAGCATCTGTCATTTCAACCTGCCGGCCATTACGGTAAAATAACTGCACCCCCAGCTCATCCTCCAGGTTTTTGACCATCTTGGAAATGGTCGGCTGCGATACGTAAAGGGACTGCGATGCTTTCGTGAAGCTCTTGAACCTTGCCACTTCTAAGAAATATGTTAAATGTCTGATGTCCACCTGATTCATCCTCCCTATAGACAAAAGGAATAATTACTATTCGATATATGTATTTTACCTATAACTGAACGTGCTGTACACTTTAAAGTAAGCTCATCACTTGGAACGTTGTCATGTTTTTGTGAAACACTGAACAATTTATATAGAAAAAGGAGTGAACAGAAAGTGAAATTGCTCAAAACGCCGCTGATTGCTGCCCTTCAGATTATGGCCTTGTTTATTTTTGCGAAATTCATGAATGTGCTGGCGGCCTTTTTGCATTTAAGAATTCCGGGCACGATCTTAGGCATTCTTGTCATTTTCTTATTACTTCATTTTAAGATCATTCAATTAAAATGGATAGAACTTGGCGCCGTATGGCTGCTCGGAGAACTGCTGCTTTTCTTTATTCCATCAGCAGTTGGTGTCATTGATTATGGAAAACTGCTTTCTCAATCTGGCACAAGTATTGTCCTTGTCGTCTTAATTAGTACGTTTGTGGTCATGCTCTCAACTGGTATCATGACGCAAATGATTGCGAAACGAAAGGAGCGGAAAAAACTATGTTAGTTGGCGGACTATTTCTGATTTTAACAGTTCTTTTATATCTCGGATCAAAAGCGGTGTACAAACGGCATCCGAAGGTCTATGTCTCCCCCTTACTTGTGACTCCGCTTGTCCTTGTCGTCTTGCTGTTAATCGTCAACATTCCTTACGATGCTTATAATCAAGGCGGGAAATGGCTCACAAATATGCTGCAGCCTGCGACTGTTGCTTTTGCCATTCCTTTATATAAGTATTTTCATATCCTGAAGAAGCATGCAGTAGAAATTATTTTGAATGTGGCTTGCGGCTCTGTTATTGCGATCTTATCAACGGCATTTATCGCCAAGTTGTTTCATCTGGACACAGGCCTTATTGAGAGCCTTGTCCCAAGATCGGTTACAACACCTGTAGCAATGAGTGTGTCAGAAATGATCGGCGGCATGCCGTCCGTTACGGCCGTGTTTGTCATTTTAACCGCACTGTTTGGGTCGATTATCGGTCCAATGGTGATCCGTTATTTCCGCATCGATAATGACATTGCCATGGGCGTCCTGCTTGGAACAGGTGCACACGGTGCAGGAACATCGAAGGCCTTTGAAATGAGCTCCGTCTCAGGGACGATCTCAAGTGTATCGATGATTATTTCAGCCATTATTACATTATGTGCAGCACCTATCCTTATGTCGTTTGCCTTATAAAAAAAGCCATTCCTTATCGGAAATGGCTTTTTCTTATGCTTGTATGAAGACAACCTTTAAATAGTTTCCTTCGGGATAATTCTTCGTTGTACGGAAATCCTCAGGAAGTGTATATTCTTCAAGTATCCGATAGGTTTGCCCTGATTCTTTAAAAGCCTGAGCAATAAACCCTTTAAATTTCTTCATGCCAAATGCACTGCTATTCGTTGATGCCACAATGACGCCGTTCTCAGCTGTAATTTGGATGGCTTCTTTTAATAGCTTCTTATAATCCTTCACCGCACTGAATGTGTGCTTTTTCGTTCGTGCAAAGGAAGGCGGGTCTAAGATGACGAGATCATAGGTCCAGCCTTTTTTCGCTGCAAACGGAAAATATTTAAAGACATCCATGACTTTGATATCCTGCCCGTCCACATCAATACCATTGACTTCAAACTGCTCAGATGTTTTTTTCAAGCTGCGGTTTGCAACATCCACACTTGTCGTACGGCTCGCTCCGCCAAGCGCAGCTGCTACTGAGAAAGCGCCTGTGTAAGAAAACGTATTGAGCACAGTCTTTCCTTTTGCATAACGGTCTCGGATCGCTTTTCTCACATGACGCTGATCAAGGAAAATACCCGTCATCGCGCCATCATTTAAGTAAACCGCCACGTTCATGCCGTTTTCTTTCACGATGAGAGGAAATTCACCTTTCTCTCCCTTCACAAAATCATCATCTTCTATGTACTGTCCAGATGTATCAAATCGTTTCTTTTCATAAATGCCTTTATAGTCTGGATATACGTGCTCAAGTGCAGCCAATACATCTTCCTTTAATGTATAGACTCCTTCGCTATACCATTGGATGAGATAGAATCCGTCATAATGATCAATTGTGACGCCGCCAATTCCATCACCTTCTCCGTTGAAGACGCGGAAAGCAGTCGTCTGTGCATCACGAAATAAATGCGTTCTGCTTTTCGCTGCCTGCTCAAGCCTAGAGACAAAGAAAGCTTGATCTATTTTTTCGTTCGCATCAAAGGTTAGTACCCAGCCGATTCCTTTATTTTGTACACCATAATACCCTTTTCCTAAAAAAGCGCCCCGCTCATCTACCCATTCAATGAGCTCGCCTTCCCGTACACCGTTCACATGCGATACTGCATCTTTGGAAATGAGCGGATATCCTTTTTTCACTTGTTCCGCAAATGTTTGTTTTAATGAGATTTTTTTCATTTGTGTCATCCTTATCCTAAATTGACTCTCTCTATCCTACCATATGAATGTATACGTTACTTCTATTATGATAAGATGAGGAGAAAAATATCAACATGACATAGAGGAGGCACTTCGTTTGACGACATTACGCTTAGATCATACAGGTATTATGGTTTCAAATATTGATCAGTCGATTGATTTTTATGAAAAAGTGGTGGGCATGAAATTAAAGGACCGCATCACTCATACAAATGGAGTGATTGAGCTTGCCTTTCTCGGTTTTAAAGATGAAACCGAAACGGAAATTGAACTCATCCAAGGCTACAGCAGTGACCTGCCATCTGAAGGGAAGGTCCATCATCTCGCTTTCACAACAGACAATATTCATGCTGAATTCAATCGTATTCAAAAGCTGCAAATTGAATTAATTGATGAAGAAATCACGACATTACCAAATGGATATTGCTACTTCTTTTTCAGAGGTCCAGACCAAGAATGGATCGAATTCTTCCAGCGCTAATATTTCCTAGGAAATGGGGCAGCTAAATCTATCTTCCACTTATTCATAAAGAAAAGAGTAAGAGCATATACATGCCCTTACTCTTTTTTATAACACCTTACTAAGAAATGATTTTGTACGCTCATGCTGCGGGTTCCCAAAGAGAGCTTCCGGTTTGTCTTCCTCGACAATATATCCGCCATCCATAAAGATGACACGATCTCCTACTTCTCTTGCAAAGCCCATTTCATGTGTGACCACAATCATTGTCATGCCTTCGACAGCTAATTGTTTCATTACAGCTAATACATCCCCCACAACCTCAGGATCAAGAGCCGATGTTGGCTCATCGAATAATAGTACTTTCGGGTCCATTGCCAAGGCTCTTGCAATGGCGACACGCTGTTTTTGTCCACCAGATAATTGATTAGGAAAGCTTTGAGCTTTGTCTTTTAAGCCGACTTTTTCAAGCAAGTCTAACGCTTTTTCGACTGCTGCCTTCTTCTCGATGCCTTTTACCTTGATCGGTGCAATCGTGATATTTTCTAAAACGGTTTTATGAGGGAATAAATTAAAATGCTGAAACACCATGCCTACTTCTTGTCGTACTTTATTGATATTCACTTTTGGGTCTGTAATCGTGTGTCCGTGGACAACGACTTCTCCAGCCGTGATATCTTCTAATTTATTGAGGCATCTTAGAAACGTGCTTTTCCCTGATCCAGAAGGACCAATGACACACACTACTTCCTTTTCCTCGATGACTGCATTAATATCCTTTAACACTTCGTGATCGCCAAAGGATTTCTTTAAGTTTTTCACCGTAATCATACTCATTTGATATCAAATCTCCTTTCTGCGTAGCTAGCCAGTAGAGAAAGTAAATAAATGATCACGAAATAAATGACACCGACAATGAGCCAGACATTCAATGGATCAAATGTAGCCGATGCTTGAACTTGTCCTCGCTGCATAATATCGGCAATCCCGATAATAGATAAGAGAGATGTATCCTTCAAGCTGATGATGGCTTGGTTTGTAATCGCTGGAAGCATGCGGCGGAATGCCTGCGGAAGGACGATAAAGCGCATGTTTTGCCCCCCTGTAAAGCCTAAAGAGCGCGCAGCTTCTGTTTGTCCTTTATCAATAGACTGAATCCCTGCACGAATAATTTCTGAGAAATAAGCTCCTGCATTAATCGCTACTGTAATAATTCCTGCAGGCACTCGATCAAGTGAAATGAATTCAAGTGTATTTAAACCAAAATAAATGAAGAATAGCTGTACGATAAATGGTGTACCTCGAATGGCATTCACAAAAACGAGTGCGATGAAATTTAAGATTTTAAATGGTGACAGACGGAATAATGCCACAATTAAACCGATGATAAACCCTAAAATGATGGCAACAACAAAGATATATAAAGTGGTTTGCAAACCATCCATTAAATACGGAAATGCATTAATAATAGTATCCATGTTTCTCCCTCCCTAATTCACATACGGCTGACACATAAAGAAAGCGCGCTCGGAGCGCGCCTCGCTTGTGTTATGACTTCAAATATTTATCAATAATTTTGTCATATTCACCGTTTTTCTTTAGGTTCTCAAGGCCTTTATTGATCTTCTTCAATAGGTCTTGGTTTTTCCCCTTCATGACAGAGATACCATACTGGTCTCCATTCAAGCGGTCTCCAACTGTTTTCAATTTTAAATCTTGTTGTGCGATCGCATACGTAATGACAGGATAATCCTCAATTAAGGCATCTGCATTTCCGTTTGATACTTCCTGGAACATAGATGGGCTGTCATTAAATTGAACGACTTCATACCCATATTTATCAGCGTTATCAGATGCGAATTTTGCACCAGTCGTCCCGTTTTTAACAGCTAGCTTTTTCCCCTTTAAATCATTAATAGATTTGATGCTGCTGTCCTTTTTCACAACAACTGTCAGTCCAGCGTCGAAGTAAGGATCTGAAAAATCTACTTTCTTCTTACGCTCATCTGTAATACTCATTCCGCCCATTCCAACATCAAGCTGTCCTGCCTGCATCGCTGGAATGATGCCTGAGAAGTCCATAGCTTCAAGCTTCACTTTGAAACCTTGGTCTTTCGCGATTGCATTAATTAAATCAACGTCTATCCCTTCATATTTACCGCCCTTTTCAAATTCAAATGGCGGATAAGTTGTATCTATCCCAATTTTATATGTGCCTTTGTCTTCTCCCGAACCACTGCCTGATTTTGATCCACAGGCTGCCATGACAAGCACAACAATTAGTCCCATGATCAATAACATTGATTTTTTCATAAAACACGACCCCCATTGTCAGTTTTGTCTAAATATTCGCAATAACAATAATACTATACCACGCTAAAGCTATAGTGTGTGATATTTTTTATCAATACCAAAGATCTATACAATTCTAGATCAATAGTCTCTTTAAATTTTACTTTTTTGCGAATAACTCATTTTATTCTAAAAGAAGAGTCATTCACAATTATGATGTAAGATAATCTCACAAAAAACGAGGCAGCGCCTTGATAAATGATGTTTCTCCCTTGCATACGAAGGCAAACTCAAATACTAGCTTCCTCTCTTTATTGATATTGTAATATATTTTTTTCAAAACCCTCTTTTTACCTAAAAATATGTAAGCGTATACAAAAAGAGCGCCGGCTCCCTATTTCTTTCACTACTGGTTGAATTTACATCAAAAAACATGTTTTACAAACTGCACGAGAGAGCTTAAAATATAAGAAGATACTGGAATATGGGAAGTTGATTCAGAAGAACGGTTACTGATAGATGAAGAAAGGAGGATATGAATTGGCAGAAGCAGGTGTTTTGTCGTCCGTTGATGTAGCGAATATGCTCAATGATTGGTATGTCATGATGAAAAAAAGAGAGATACAAGGTGCTATCCAGTTAAAAGAAGACATTCTTCAAGCGTTTGATCGAATGGAAGAAAATCAAGACGTCTTACTTTACTATCAACTGCTAGAGTACCGTTTTAAAGATCTAATAGAAGATACAGCTTCGTTAGATCATAGTCTTTTTGTTGATGAAAATGCCATCCGTACGGATGATATGCTCAGCTATTATTTCTATTTCTTTAAAGGGATGTATGAAATGCGCAGAGGCAATCAGGATACGGCATTTCACCATTTAAAATTGGCCGAGGATAAATTAGATCTCGTGCACGATGACATTGAAAAAGCCGAATTTCATTATAAAACAGGGTGTCTTTACTATAATATTAGGTCCACGCTTCTCTCCATCCACCACTTAAAGATGGCTTCATCTATTTACGACGCAGATCCATGTTATGTGAAAAAATCAATCAGCTGTCAAATGATGCTTGCTTTGAATTATGCGGATCAGTCGAAATATGATGAAGCAGAATCGCTGTTCGAAGAAGTCATTCATTCACTAGAACAGATGGATGATCCAGATTTACTTGGACATGCCTATTGCAATGCAGCCTTTATTAAAAGTCTAAGAAATGAATACAGTGAAGCTGTGCCACTCCTAGAAAAGGCTTTAATGATAGAATCATTCGAAACTTCTTCTCCAGGCGGCTATTTACTTGCCATGTACGCCTACACAAAAGCACTATTTAAGCTGAAAAAGCCAGGTTTGTTCCACTATTATGTACAGCTTTCACTTCAAAAAGCAGAAAATTTAAAACAACGAAACATTTCACTTAAATTATCCATTTTAGAAACACTTATGATTCAGCCAGACAACATGATTGAGCAAATCAAGGCTTATTGCGATCAATTAGAATCAATGAATTTCCTTGTTGACCTTGAAGCTATTTGTCAGGATGCAGCAGCTTACTTAACAGATCTTGGGCTTCATGAAGAATCCTCTTATTTTAGAAACAAGGCGTTGTCCTTGAAAACTTGTTAAGAAAATGGAGTGATGTATGATGAAGAAATGGCTCATCACAAGTGCGATTTTAACCCTCTTGATAACAGGTGTTTCTGTTGGTACTTCCATTCAAAAAGACAGTCAATCAGCACAATCTCAAGATATTATTCAAAAGAGAGACCGTGGAACCAACCCTTAATATGAAAAAAAGCAGCTGTGATCAAAACAGCTGCTTTTTGATGTGCTAATCAATTTCTCGTTTAATATTCTGCATTTTTTCATCTAAGTAATGGGCAATATCTGCGGCTTCCTTCAGTTCATCAGTCAGCTGATGAGGAACATCGTTTTGCAGTTTATAATAGATTTTATGCTCCAGACTCGCCCAAAAATCCATCGCAATGGTCCGCACCTGAATCTCAACCTTCACATGCTCCACACGATTTGTTAAGTAGACAGGTATCTCAACAATTAAATGAAGGCTTCTGTAGCCATTTGGTTTCGGATGTTGAATGTAGTCCTTCACTTCAAGGATCTTTAAATCCTCTCTTTGCCTCAATACATCCATAATGTTATAGATATCTTGAATAAAAGAACAGATGATGCGGACACCTGCGATATCATGGATATGCTCCTTGGCACATTGTGTCGTGATGTCGCATCCTTTTCTTGCTAGTTTATTCACTATGCTTTCAAAGGATTTAATTCGTGATTTTGTATGCTCTATTGGGTTGTGTCCATGGATTAAATTATACTCCTGGCTGATAATTGAAAACTTTGTATCCATTTCATCTAACGCAAATTTATATACTAATAGTTCATTTTTCCAGTCTTCCATGACATTTTTCAAATCTTCTACATGAGTTGCTGACATATTCATTTTCTTTTTGTCATCTCCTTTTGGAAACGGCAGCTGCACCGCTTTCCGTTTACTAGACGGAGAGGAGACTCGAATGGTTTTAAAAAATACGCAGTTAGCCTCGTTGTTTGTAATATGTCAGCGCCAGTGCAAGGGCCAGCACAGAACCTTTCACAATATCCATTGCATAATAAGGGACAGACATCATCACAAGCCCATTTTGTAAAATACCGATGAGTACCGCCCCGATAAAAGTGCCAAATGCGTTTGGCTTACCTGCTCCCATGACGGAAAAGCCGATAAAAGCAGCCGCTACTCCATCCATTAAATATGGTGCACCCGCATTAATTTCTGCTGTCATGACCCTTGAAGCCAGTACGATACCGCCGATCGCTGCAAATAAAGCAGAAAGCAGATAGGCCGCAATTTTGTATTTGTTCACATGTATGCCAGACAATCGAGCCGCTTCCTTATTCCCACCGATGATGTACATGAATCGGCCGTGCTTTGTGTAGGACATGAAAACATGCGCAAATAGTACAATGGCAGCCATAATCAGAATGATATATGGCACCTGTCCAATTTTACTGAAAAAGGCAGGAATCGTCCCCGTTGAGAACGTGCCATCGGGAAGCACCATATTTTCAGAAATAGTCGCCCCTTTCGTATACGTTTGAGCCAGCCCTTGAATGATAAACATCATGGCTAATGTCATGAGCATATCTGGAATTTTCATTTTGACGATCATCCATGCATTTAGCAAACCAACAATGATAGATGCCGCTAGTGCAGAGAAGATTGCAATTAGTGAGTTTTGCGAGAACCATACGAACATAGAAATGACAATCGCATTTGATAGCGTAGCGACTGATCCAACTGATAAATCAAAGCCGTTTACTGCCAATGAGATAGTTAAGCCCACCGCAATGATGGTCACTATCGAAATAGATCGTAGAATATTGATGATATTTCCTGATTGCAAAAACGCTGGATTCGATGCCGCAAATACCACAATCAACACGACAATGGTTAAGATTGTGCCATATCGATAAAAGAAATCAAACAGATGAAAGGATGGCCGCTGTTTTTTGATTTGCTGCACAGGGGCCGGAATTTGTTGTTCGCTCATGATTGTCCTCCTGTTGAATGATATAAAAGCTCCTCTTCAGTCGTCGGTGCGGTCATTTCCCGGGCAATGCTGCCATCATATAGCACGTATACTCGGTCTGCGATACCTGCAATCTCTGACAGCTCACTCGACGCATAAATGACAGATTTTCCGCGTGCGGCAAGCTCTGCAATCAAAGTGAAAATATCTTTTTTCGCTCCAACGTCTACACCTTTGGTTGGTTCGTCAAAGAGATACACATCTGCCTCAGCCAGCAGCCATTTTCCGATAGCAACCTTCTGCTGATTTCCACCAGATAGATGCTTCACCTTTGCTTCAAGAGACAGCGTTTTGACACCAAGCCGTTTGACGATGTCGCCTGCTTCCCGCTTTTCCTTCGAACGATGTAAGAAGCTGAATATCCGTGAAAATGAGTGAAGACTTGCAGCCGTTAAGTTCCACCCCACGCTCTCTTCGGTCAGAATCCCTTCTTTTCTCCGCTCTTCCGGCACAAGAGCCATTCCAGCTCTCACCGCTTGATGAGGCGATGTGATGCGAATGGTTTGACCATGAAGCTGCACGGTCCCCGTCTTTTTTTCTGAGGCACCGAAAAGGGCTTTGCACAATTCTGTTTTACCAGCACCGACAAGCCCTGCGATCCCGAGAATTTCTCCTTTTTTGACATAAAAGTGAATGTTGTTTAATTTATGTTGATCGTTTAGCTCTTTCACTTCAAGCACAATTGGTGCATCTTTCAGTGGCCTGCGAGACGGGAATTGCTCCTCTAATGGTGCACCTAGCATTTCTTCAATGACCTGCTGCGGATTTATGTCTTTGACAAGGTGAGCTGCGACATCCGTTCCATTTCGCATCACAGTCAGTTCATCACAGATGGTGAAAATTTCAGGCATACGGTGAGAAATAAACACGATCCCCGTCCCATTCTGTTTCAACCGATCAATCATTGAGAATAATTTGCTTGTTTCTGCATGACTAAGCGGAGCCGTTGGTTCATCTAAGATTAAAATGCTGCATTTAATGGAAACGGCCTTGGCAATGAGCACCATCTGTTTTTCGGCAAGGGTCAGATCGCTGACAAGTCGTTTTGTGGAAATGTCGATGTCCATTTCTTTTAATAGCTGAGCCGCTTTGCGATGCAGCTCTTTCCAGCTGACAAATGTTTTTTTCTCAATCTCATGCATCATCATATTCTCACCAACACTTAAGTAGGGAACAAGCGCCGTATCCACTTCTTGGTGGACCGTCTGCACACCATATGAGGATGCATCCTTTGGAGTTTGAATGGTTGCCGCCTGGCCATTGATGTGGATGGTCCCGTCGAAGTGGGAATGAGCGCCAGAAAGAACCTTCATTAACGTTGACTTCCCAGCACCATTTGCTCCAATCAGTGCATGGACCGTCCCTTTTTTTAATGTGAAATTCACTTGATCTAACGCTTTGACCCCTGGGAATTCAATTGAAATATTTTTCATACGAACAAGCGGCGCTGTCATAGGTGTCCTCCTTCTCTTGATATCATCTGAAAAACGAAACACCCTCTATGAAAAGAGAGTGCAAGTCGCTTATTTTGTATAATGCTTCTTCAGCGTCTTCATCCAATCTTCCTCAAAAGCAGTCGATGAACCGAATCCCTTCACTTCGTCTGCAAGATTGACCATGTTAATGGCTTTTCCTGCTTGCTGAAGCTGCTTTTGCGAGATGAGAGAGGCCTCAAGGTCATAGGAAGCTGGTGTTTTCTCACCGGCTATTTTCTTCGCAAGAATCCTCACGTCGACTGCACCGATGAGCTTCGGATCAACCGCTGCTGTATACTTCCACGGACTGTCCTTCGCCGTCATTTCTTGAAGATCCGCATTTGACACATCAATCCCATAAATCTTCACTTCTGTTCTCCCTGCTTCCTTTAACGCTCTTGCTGCCCCAATGGCAAAGGCATCCCATGTGGCAAAAATAGCGTCCAGCTTGCCCTTTGGATATTTATTCAGCATGGCTGCTACTGCATTTTGCGTTTGAACAGACGTATCAGAGGAGGCAATACCAAAGCGGTCAAGCTCCTTGATCCCTGAATGTTGTTTCAGCGTTTCTTGATAGACCTTATTTCGTCTCACCATTGGCGGGAATCCATCTACCCACAGGTATGCAATATTTGCTTTTCCTTTGAAATCAGACACGAGCGCGTCTAATGATTTTTTTGCTAATTGTTCGTCATCTTGAGACGTCACTGTGACCCCTTTGATGTCCTTCAGCTTAGGATTCGAATCAAATGCTACAACTGGAATGCCTTTCGCTGTGATCTTTTTCACATCAGCGACTGTCGCATCGTCGTCCCCGTGAGAGATGATAAAGCCATCATAATTTTCTTCAAGCGCCTGAGAAATGGCATCATGGAACTTCGCTGTATCTCCATTTGCGGTGTAGACATCCACCGTAAAGCCGAGTGCTTCCCCTTCTGCCTTGGTCCCAGCTAAAAATTGAGCTGTATGATCGTCTCCGCCAATTTTGCGGATGACTTTAATTTTTGCCCCCTGTCCCTTTGCAAATCGCTTCGGTACATTGTCAAAGGAAACCTTTTCGTTCGTATTTGCCTTTGAGCCTGCACTTGATCCGGTGCCGCAGCCTGTTAACAGGACGGTTAATGCCGTTAATAAGACAAGAAATGATGTAAAATGCTTACGCTTCATTGCTGTTCCTCCTCAAGTTGTTTTTATTTTTCACATCGGAAAACTAGGTAAAAAAGTGGAAATACGCCTGTAAAACAGGCATTTGATTCGAAAAAGAGACGAAAAAAAGCCTCTCTTGGAAAGAGAGGCTTGATCACCGTTGCATGAAACATGTATCGGGAAGTCTTCCTCTCTTATCTGTCAAAGCTGTAACAGCTTTGCAGGAATTAGCACCAATTTCTAAAATAGAAACGGTTGCTGGGCGTCATAGGGCCAGTCCCTCTGCCTCTCTTGATAAGAGATCCGTTATGAAATTTATTTTCGTTGAAATGTCTTCTTTACTTTAATGTGATGTCACATCAATGTCAATGACTTTTTTGAAAATTTCTAAAATAACATCAGCTTCCGATGATTTTCTTCGCAGGTGATGATTTCTTCAGACGGAAATCATATTTTTTCTCATTCACAAATTGCGGGTTGAGATGTGCTGATCCTTTATCTTGACCGCTTTTAGAGAGATACGTTTTGTAGCCTTCCATCCATTTTCCGCGCCAAACCCACTGTGATGCTTTCGCACCTTTGCGGTCATCATAAACGTTCTTCTGGAAGGTATTCTTTTGGTTCACTTGATAAAGATTCACGACCAAGTAATGCGAGGCACTAGCTGACATGATATTATTCGTGATTCGATTGTTCACTGCTTGATACTGCATCAGCAATTGACCGCCTTCTAAGCCGGCTGTGTCATTTTTGTACAAAATATTATGTGAAATCGTCGTATTGGTTGTACCGCCCCGCTTCTTATCATAGCCGCCAATAGAAATGCCTGTATAACGGTTTAAATATACTTGATTGTGTTCGATGCGGATGCGGTCTGCCATTTTTCCTTTATGTTCGCTTGTGACTTCAATCCCCAGATCATTGTGATGTGAAATGTTATGATCGATCACAATGTCTTTTCCGCCATCAACATAAATTCCGCCAGCGGAGATGTCGCTGCCATAGGCTGGGTTTCCTGCACTCGTAATTTCATATACTTTGTTTCTAGAGACGACCCCATTTCTCACTTGATCATACTTTTTGGAGGGTGCTACGTTCTCAAAACCAATTAAATCAATGCCAATATTATCAGTGTGCCGGACCGTGTTATGTGTCACACGGAACTTTTTGACGTTTCCATTTAGCACAAGCGCTTCACTGAAGCCAAGCTTTAATTTTTCAACGGTATTTCCTTTAATTTCAATGTCTTCAATCGCTGCAGGAGCTTTTGTCCCATAGACAGCAATTCCATGTGCATTTCCATTTTTATGTTTCGTCTGAATGTCATACACTCGGTTATTAAGCAGTTTGACGCCTTTACCGCTTCCTTTGATGAAAATACCAACTGGTGTCAAATCTTCTTGATTCGTCTTAAGATGTCCTACAGTCAGGCCTTTGAGGGTGATGTAGCTTTTTTGATCGATCGTGACAAGTCCTCCATCGGCTTGATTTCCTTTAAGGGAAGCCCCGCTAATTACAGGTTTTTCTTTTCCGTAAGCTTGAAAGACAACGGGCGCTTTCTTTGTTCCTGAATGGCGGACAATCAATTTTTCTTTGTATGTACCGCCTCTCATGTAAATGGTTGCCCCAGCCTTCGCCATACTTGCCGCTTTTTTCAGCGTACGGAAAGGTTTTTGCTTTGTTCCCGGGTTTTTGTCGCTTCCGTTTACCGCTACGTAATAGGCTGTGCTTTGCTTAGCGCCAGCCTCATCTGTCATCGCCTGACAGCCAAAGTTGATCACGGTCATGAATAAAATGAGTAAAATACCTGGTATCGCTCGTTTCATCTTGTTATTGCTCCTTTCTCTTCTCTTCTTCCTTTATCGGTTAAAAAAAAGAGGATTAAAATATGACGATGTCCCTTGCAATGTACTAGTCAAAAGGTGTATGGTTGAAAGAATATCTTACAGGAAAACCATTCGTTTTTAAATTGTCAGATTAATCAGTTAATAATGCATTTGGATTTTATTTCTTTTTTAAAAAGGGGTGACAGAAGTCAAACTGACAGCAGAGAGAAGGAAAGCGCTTTAACAGATTTTTCTTGTCTGAATTCCAGAAAACCTATTGCTAATATTTTGTGAAGGTATAGAATAGAATCATAATTATTTCATATTATTAGAATTTTCAAATAATCAAACAGCAAGGAGATTTACAATGCCAAAACAACCCATCCGCGTTGAACTTAGTTCAACAAAAAAACCAAAACCTCAATCTGATCAACTTGAATTCGGAAAAATCTTCACAGATCACATGTTTGTGATGGATTATTCAGTTGATAAAGGCTGGTACGATCCAAGAATTATCCCTTATCAGGCCATTCCAATGGACCCAGCTTCGATGGTCTACCATTATGGTCAATCTGTTTTTGAAGGCTTGAAGGCTTATGTTTCTGAGGATCAAAAAATTCTCTTATTCCGTCCGGAAAAAAACATGGAACGCTTAAACAGATCCAATGACCGCCTGTGTATTCCGCAAATTGATACAGAAACAGTATTAGAGGGCTTAAATGAACTCATTCGTATTGATAAGGATTGGGTACCTGATGCAGAGGGCACTTCCTTGTATATTCGTCCATTCATTATTTCCACTGAGCCATATTTAGGCGTTGCACCGTCTAGCACGTATAAGCTGCTCATTATCTTATCTCCAGTGGGATCATACTATAAAGAAGGCATTCATCCGGTCAAAATTGCCGTTGAAAATGAGTTTGTCCGTGCCGTTAAGGGTGGAACAGGAAATGCCAAAACAGCTGGAAACTACGCCTCAAGCCTTAAGGCACAGCAAGTTGCTGAAACGAAAGGATTTTCACAAGTTCTTTGGCTTGATGGGGTCGAGAAAAAGTACATTGAAGAAGTCGGCAGCATGAATATCTTCTTTAAAATCAACGGAGAAATCGTGACGCCTGAATTGAACGGCAGCATTTTAGAAGGCATCACACGTAACTCTGTACTTGAGCTGTTAAAGCATTGGGGAATTCCAGTAACAGAGCGCAAAATTTCAATTGATGAGTTAATTGAAGCACATCAATCTGGCGAGCTTGAAGAAATTTTCGGGACTGGAACGGCAGCTGTCATCTCTCCTGTAGGAGAATTAATTTATCATGATCAGCCATATGTGATCCAAAATGGTCAAACAGGCGAAGTATCGAAGAAATTGTACGAAGCCATTACTGGCATCCAAAAAGGGACACAGCCAGACATCTTCGGCTGGACAGTTGAAGTTGACTCAGTCGTCAAGCAAGCATAAGCATATAAAAGAACCTTTCAATCATGAAGGGTTCTTTTTTGTTTATTCACCTCTCCTTTATCCCTTATAATGGTAAATGCACATACATAAGGAGAGTGATGGTATGTTTTTTACTTATCTACTAGCGTTCTTTGGAATCTGCATCGGATCGATGATCGTCGCCACTGGTTTCGACGATTCACCGTTCCTCACTCGGTTTCTATTTAAGGCGCTTGGGATTTCTATCCTTGCTCTTTCCATTACTTTTGTGAAGGTCAGACGAAAGAAGTTTCAGAAAAAAAGGCGGAATAGACTTAGTTGACCCGTCCGCTTCCCATCAAATCGTGCACCAAAACAAGACCGACACCCCAACAATCGCCCCTGTGTATATCCACTGTTTCTTTTTGATGCTCCGCTTTTTTTCGATCAGTAAAAAGATCTCTGGCAAAAAGATGATCATGATTTCCAGGATAAAGACAAGATAATAAACAAGCGGCATTGGCTGGAAATCAAATTTTCTTGCATCTCCTCCAATCGTTGCAAAATACATCAACAGATTGGTCACCGGAATGGTAAAACAAACGAGCAGGCGGAGAACATAGATCCACACATATTCCTTATGCCGAATGAGGCCAACAAATGAAGCAATAAGACCATACAAAAACAAGATTACTGTACCATAACTCATGACAGGCTGTACGACAAACCCGTAAAACATTAAACCAATTGCAACCATATTCCAACAGTCCTTTCTTTGAAGCCATACATGCTGTTTTTTCTAATCATACACTTCTTTCTCCAGTTTCCATATGGGGCAATCATAAAAAATGACCCCATGAAGGGGCCATTATGTGTTAAGCATTGACGGATTTGAAGAATTGCGGTAAATGTTCACGATGCGCTTCGAGCATTTCGTCTAAAATTTGCTTTGCAATGTCGTCAGATGGGACGAGCGGGTTGATGGTCATCGCCACAAGAGCTGTCTCGTAATCTCCTGTCACAGCCGCTTCTGCTGCCACACGCTCGAATGATTTGATTTGTTGAACGAGTCCTCTTACAGCTACAGGCAGATCACCTATCGCGATTGGTTTTGGTCCATCCTTCGTAATGATACAGTTTACTTCAACCGCTGATTCAGCCGGAATGCTGGCAATCGCCCCTCTGTTCACTGTATTGACTGGTTGAACGTCGTGCTTATCATTATAGATGGAGCTGATTAAGTTACAGGCCGCATCGCTGTAATAGGCCCCGCCTCTTTTTTCGAGCTGCGGTGGTTTAATCGACAAATCAGGATCTTTATAAAGCTCAAATAATTCCTGCTCGACCTGCTGTACAACCTCTGCTCGTGTTCCTTTCTCTTGAGCCGCCTTTTGCTCTTCTTCCAGCATATCTTTCGTTTTATAGTAATAGCGGTGATACGGACATGGGATGACCCCTAATCCTTTCACAAAAGAAGGCTCCCAGTTTTTCGCTTCAATGTTTCTCATGGACCACTGGCTGTTCGGATTTCCTAGTTCATCAAGCACTTGATCCATAATGCTGACTCCGTCTAAATATACGTCTAATCCATAGACCATGTGGTTGAGACCGGCAAACTGTACCTCGATGCGTTCAACGTCTGCATCAAGCGCTTTGGCAATCCCCATTTTGATCCCAATCGGTACATTGCATAGACCGACCACTTTTTTTAGATTCGTGTAGCGTAAAACAGCTTCAGTGACCATGCCCGCTGGATTTGTAAAGTTCACAAGCCATGCGTCTGGGCAAAGCTCTTCCATATCCTTCACAATGTCTAGAATGACTGGGATGGTCCGAAGGCCTTTAAATAAACCGCCTGGTCCGTTCGTTTCCTGACCGATGACGCCGTATTTAAGCGGTATTCTCTCATCCTTTGCCCGTGCTTCCAGCAGTCCTACACGAAATTGTGTCGTCACAAAATCTGCATCCTTCAAGGCTTCCCGGCGGTCAAGAGTCAGGTGTACCTCAATCGGCAGACCCGCTTTTTCAACCATACGTTTCGCCAGAGCGCCTACGATGTTTAACTTTTCCTGACCTGCTTCAATATCCACAAGCCATAATTCCTTTACAGGTAATTCATGATATCGTTTAATAAACCCTTCGACGAGCTCAGGCGTATAGCTCGATCCACCGCCTATTGTGACAATTTTGATTCCTTCTTTCATGAATTGACACCTCCGAGTTGCTTCATTTTTTCATGGAGTTCGATGATTTCCGCTGCTAGCTCCTTGACGGTCATTGCGTTCATGAGATGATCCTGCGCATGAATCATTAAGAGGCTAATTTCCGTCTTTTCGCCCCTGATTTCTCCTTGGATCAGCTCTGTCTGTGCGTGATGCGCCTCATTTAACGCGTCTTGTGCGTCCTGCAATTTTTGCTTCGCCTCATCAAAGTTTCCTTGTTTTGCACATGTAATGGCCTCCATCGCGGAGCTTCTGCCATTTCCGCCGTGCAGGATGAGTTGAAACACAATTTGTTCCATTTCCATCGGCCGCATCCCCCTTGTTCCCTCTATTACATGCTGACGACATTTTCATCAGTTGATGCTTTTGTTTCTAGCTCACTTTCTTCTTTCAATTTCTGCTTATCCCACATTCTAAAGAATGGGTAGTATAGAGCAAATGACAGCGCAAGGTTAATCAGCTGCATGACAGCACCAGAGATTTTGCCTCCTGTGGCGAGATAGCCTGAAATGATTGGCGGCATGGTCCATGGGACAGCGATCCCGGCTGGTTTTGCCACAAGCCCTGTGCTCATTCCGATATATGTGGTGATGATCATCATGATTGGCGTAAGGATAAACGGAATGAGGAGCATTGGGTTCATGACAATCGGCATTCCAAAAATGATCGGTTCGTTGATGTTAAAGATGGCTGGCCCAATGGCAAGGCGGCCCAGCTGTTTCATTTGTTTACTTCTGGCGCGTAAGATCATGGTCAGCACCAAAGCAAGCGTTGCGCCGCTTCCGCCGACGTTGATGAAGATTTCAAAGAACTGCGCTGTGAAAATATTCGGCAGTACTTCTCCTGCTTGGAATGCAAGACGGTTCTCATCCATTGCACCAAGCCAAATTGGCCCCATGACGCCGCCGACAATGGTTGCTCCGTGAATACCACATGCCCAGAGGAGCATTTGCACACCCATCGCAACGATACTGCCGCCTAAGCTGCCACCAAGAATCGATAGCGGTGTGCCAATTAAGACCGTGATGATATTATGAATACTCTCAAAAGGTGTCATCTCAATCACAAGTCTAGCGACCCAGATCAGGGTGATGACCACAAAACCTGGAATAAGTGCAATAAACGATTTACTGACTGCTGGCGGTACACCATCAGGCATTTTGATCACAATGTTCCGCTGTACAATGAAGCGGTAAATTTCGGTTGAAAGCATGGCAATAATCATGGCAACGAATAAACCTTTACTGCCCATCAGTGTGACAGGAATTCCCCCGCCTACTAGGATAGCTTCTGTTGAGCCTTCAGGTGTGAAAGGTACTTGATATGGTGTAGCCAAAAGGAAAGCCGCAACAGCGATCGCACCTGATGATAGCGCATCAACGGCATACTTTTCAGCAAGCCTGTAAGCAATCCCGAAGGTCGCAACAAGTGCCATAATGTCAAAGGTTGCATTCACAGGATAGGATAGTTTCGTGGCCCATTCTGCTCCGAAGATACTTGCCATAAAATCGCTGTATCCTGGGATCGGAAGGTTGGCTAAAATGAGAAACAGTGAACCGACAATAATGAGAGGCATGGTTAAAACAATTCCGTCACGCAATGCTTGTAAATGTCTTTGAGCGGCAATCTTCCCTGCAAACGGCATGACCTTCTCTTCTAGAAATCGGTTGAATCCATTCATCCCCTCCGCCCCCTTTATCCGTTCACTAACTGTTCAGCAGATTTTAAAACCTCAGCGCCATTACATACGCCATAATGCACAGTATTAATCACGTCTACTGGGATTCCTTTTTCTTCTCCGAGCTTTTTCATTTGCGGTAATAAATATCGAACCTGAGGTCCTAATAAAAGCACATCGGCTTGATCAATATGATTTTTCGCAGAATCTCCTGATACTGCCCAAATACGATATTCTTTTCCTTGTTCTTGTGCGCTTTTCTCCATTTTTGTGACAAGTAAGCTTGTAGACATACCTGCTGCGCAAACCAATAAGATGTTCATGTGTAAACGCCCCCTTTTCAAAGTGTGAAGCTATTCTTTACACATTCATCATATTATGAAACCGCTTTCATAAACACCCATACTTTTTCCTTTAGGAAGCGGAAAAAGTTAGTATCACACAGTTAGTTCTTGTACGATGGAGCCTTTTTATACATGATATCAAGCATGTCTTCAAATGTATCACAGGCGATCAGATGCTGAATGAATTTCACATTATGCACAAGCTCCCCCAGCAGGCGGTACATGCCTTTTAAATCTTTGGCATTCTCTTTTTCGACACAAAGCAGGCAGACAAATTGAACCTTTTTCTCTCCCCAAATGATTGGTTTTTCTAATGTACATATCGCCCAAAACGTCTCATCTGTCAGCGGCGTCATCGGGTGCGGAATCGCTGTATAATGTCCGAAAGAGGTAGGGGCAGCCTCTTCTCTTTCCATGACAGATGGTGTGAGTTCAGCTGGCGCTAAGCCCATATCGATGACTTTTTGCGTTAAAAAGGTGATGACCTCTTCCTTTGTTTGAAAGGCGCGTTTTGTAAAAACCAATTCCTTTTTCATATATTGAGAGGCCAATGTCACCCTTGTTTCACTCGTCAGGGCTTCTTCAATTTTTAAAAAATCACCGCCTCCCAAAATGGTGTTCACTTGAATGACTGGAACCGGTAAATCCATATGAATTGGGATCGTTGTAATAATCAAATCCAAGGCATGCAAAGAGACATGCGGAAGCGAATATAGCTCTGCTGTTCCTAAAATGGTCAGCTTTGATCCAAATTGTGACCGCAAACGATCCTGCAGCAGCCTTGCACTCCCTGCACCAGACGCACAGACAATGAGACACCGCTTCGGCGGGATCTCCATTTTCCTCCGCTCTAAAGCCGCACCAAAATGAAGCGCCATATATCCGATTTCATTCTCATGAATACTCAGCCCTTCCTCTTCTTCAAGGACCCTGCTGGCGATAATCCCCGCTTCAAAAGCAAGGGGATACCCCGCTTTTATTT
Source organism: Bacillus sp. FSL R5-0712 (assembly GCF_038593285.1). NCBI lineage: Bacteria > Bacillati > Bacillota > Bacilli > Caryophanales > Bacillaceae > Bacillus > Bacillus sp. FSL R5-0712. Next base: position 3,598,850 of record NZ_CP151981.1, read on the forward strand.
CATCAAGCATCGGATTTCTTAAGTTCATTCCATATTTACATCGGTTGATGGCAGGCTTTAAGTGCAGACTCAATCCAATCATTAGTTCCGTATCACCGGCTAAATCAAGCTGCAGTTTTTGATCAATAGCCTTCAGCATGAGCTGTACAAGCCGGCTCGTGTCATCATCTACTATTTGTTTTTGACCGCTCGAGGAAAAGGACTGTACCATTTTGGCTGTTCCTAGCAAATGAATGGTGATATAGACAATTTCCTCTTGTGGAAATGAGACATCCAGCAGCCCTTCAAGACGCTCCACCATTTTTTTAGCGACCTTATATTCCTTTGCCCGGGGAATTTCGCTGATTTCCTCTGGAAGAACAGATACATAGTTTCCGTGTCTAATTCGTTTGCAGGCAATGGCGACATGAACGATTAAATTATTCATGCAAATGTCTGATAGATTCATACCTTCCTCATTGATATAATTGATCATTGTTTTCTGAATCAATTCGAGTTCATGCTTTGGCAAAATGGTAACAGCTGTGTTCAGCATCGTTTGATAAGAACGACATTCATTGAATAAATATTCTGACATACAATAACGGATTTTCATCTCTGATCCCTTGATTCGGCAGCCTTTGCCCGGCTTCGCTTCCAGCTTCAGACCAAAGGGCTCCAGCTTACGTTTGACCGATTTCACATCGTTGCTCATCGTTGATTTACTAATAAACAGCTGCTCCTGTAAATCCTCCAGCTTCACATAGGATTCTGCCAAAAGAAGCCTTTTTAAAATAAACCGAACACGCTCCTCTGGCAGCACAGCAAGCGGCTCTTCCTGCTCGACCTCCTCCTTCATAAAACGGCGAAAGGCATTCTCATCGTTGATCAACAGCTCATAGCCGGCTCCTCTAACAGCTGTTACAGCTGCTTGATAAGGGGCAAGGCGGTCGTTCAGTTCTTTGATGTCTGTACGAATGGTGCGGCTTGTCACTTGTAAACTGGCAGAAAGTGCAGCGCTTGTGAGCGGGGTCTCAGCTGCCATGAGCTGACTTAAGATGTGCGCCAGTCTTTTACTCAGCATCAGATCGGCCTCCTTATGTAGGGGTGGAGAATCTGCCTTGTCTGGACAGGTTGTATACGCTTGCAGTTCTCTTCATTACTCATATTCTACTGAAAAGAAATAAAAATTGCCAACTCATATATATGACAAATGCCCCTATTTATACAACTAACCATATCTAATGTCCTATGAATCTTTTTGAAAGATACTTGCGAAAACCACGAAAAAAAGGCGTACACCATCGTGTACCCGCCTTCTTTATGAAGAAATCAGCTGGGTAAAGACAACCAATCTTTTTTCATGCGTACCTGCTGCATGATCAAATGTCCCTGTACAAGTGATTAAATTGAGATTCCGTGTAAAGGCATATCCAAAAAACGCATTAGGCTTCTCTTCACGCGGATAGCCTCTTACTTTTATGACTTCAAAGGTTCGCTTTTTTCCTGATGAAGACGTGACGATCACCTTGTCTCCCTTTTTTAGCTCCTTTAATCGATAAAAAACCGATGGACCCCATTTATTATCTACATGGCCGTTCATGACGGCATTCCCTTTATCTCCCGGCTTTGGACCATCTTCAAACCAAGCCGTGTTGTCTGTTTCCTGAGGGACACCCATACTGCCATCCTTTGATAAAGCTGTTTTCTCCACTTTTGCTTTGACATCAATCGCGGGAATGGCGATTTCTGCTGGTACAATACCAGACGGCTCGTCTTTTAATGTATCGTGTGAGTGGTTCTTTTTCTCAGCTTGATGTGTGGTCATTTCCTTAGAAGCTGATATGTTTTTTGAGGATGACGATTCATTCATTGACTGTGATGAACAGCCTGTGATGATGAGAAGCGAAAGAATACTGAGCAGCCAATTCTTCATCTAAGCCGGCCTCCTTTTGAAGAAAGGAACGGCACGATTATGCACGTTCCCACCTGTCTTTATGAGTTAGAATTTGATGCCTTACGGCGAATGAGGAAAAATGCACCGGCTGCACCGCCTGCTAGGATTAAACTTGCGATCATTCCCGCAAATGCTTCATAGGACATGCCTAAAGGACCTGCTGTGCCTCCCATGCCTGTTTTCGGCATTTCATTAGGCATGTTGGATTTGAACAGCTCAGGATGCTGATCAACAATCGCTGCTGCGACATCCTGACCAACCATGAACATATGACCATAAGCCTCTCTCACTGTCGGATAAAGCTGATCATATTCGCCATTATGGTAAGACGTATATGTTTTGATCAGCTCATCAATATGTGTTTTCAAACCAGCCTCAAGATCAGCTGCCTTTAAACGTCCATCTGTCGCTTGATCTAGGAATTTCGCTTGCTTCATTCGATACGCATCTAAATCTTTGACAGCCTTTTCTTCTGCTTGTTGATCCCCTGATGCATCCGCTTTGACATAATCAACTAAATAGCCGATATGGCTTGACCAAATGTCTTTGAATTGTTTGCCTGCATCCTTACCATAAACAGATGCAATCGCAGCAGATAAATCATTTGTGTTTTCATTTAAAGCTGCTGCAGCCTGCTCAAAGTCCTTGCTGCCATCATTTCCTTTTTGCATGGCAACTACCGCGAGTGCCAAATGCTCTGAAAACAAGTAGTTTAAATCTTCACGAAGATCCGCTGCTGGTGTATCCACTGACTTTTGATCAAATTTCCCAGGAAATTGATCTGTGATGGCCCATGACACGCCTTTTCCTACCTCAAACATATGATGAATGGATTTTCTAACCGTTTCATAGGTCGTATCAAAATCCTTTTCAGTATAGCTGTCAAACGCTTTTAACAGTTCATTCACATGCATCTTCAAGCCTTCTTCAAGCTCACTTGCTTTCAGTCTGCCGTCTGTTGCTTGATCGAGCATATCGGCTTGTTTCATTCGATATTGATCAAGCTGCTTCATCGCTTTCTTTTTACCTGCATCGTCTTTTTTCGCTGTGGCTTGTACATAGTCAACAAAGTAGCCGATATGACTTGACCAAATGTCCTTGAATTGTTTGCCTGCTTTTTTTCCATACACAGAGGCAATTGCATCTGATAAGTCATTCGTGTTTTCATTTAAAGCCGCCGCTGCTTGATTGAAGTCTTTACTGCCGTCAATTCCTTTTTGCATCGTGATCACTGCTAAATAGGCATGCTCTGAAAACAGCTGATCTAGTGCTGCTCGAAGATCTGTGGCTTTATTTGACACCTCTTGTGACGAAGACGTCTTCTTCGCCTCCCCATGCATATGTCCTTCGTGTGCACTTGCGATATGAGCCGCTGGGAATAATAATGCTGCGCTCAGTGGAATGGTTAACATTGCTTTCTTCATGTTCATCTTTTATTTCCTCCTCTTTCCGTTTGTTATGTACTTAACGGAGAGAGGGAGAAAATAGATCATTCGATTCTATTATTTTTTTCTTACAACACAGGCTCTGTATGTTTGCATAAAAAAAGCCGGATTATCCGGCTGATACGTTACGACGTTTAGATGCTTTTCGCTCTTTATATATTTTTCTCACCAATGGATAAATCACAGGTGCCCATTTGACAATTTGTTTCAGCCATTTTTTCATTTCTCCCGCGCCTCCTTATTGTCATTCTTAAAGGACGATTCCCCATCTTGTCATGAAATAAACAGGTGCGGGAGAGCAGGAGTTAAATCACGCCTTGTGCGATCATGGCATCTGCCACTTTACGAAATCCTGCAATATTTGCTCCAACCATGATGTTCCCTGAGTGTCCATATTCGTCTGCTGTCTCTGTACACTGACGATAAATAGACTGCATCATTTGTTTCAGCTGAGCATCTACTTCTTCAAATGTCCAAGATATTCTTGCACTGTTTTGTGCCATTTCCAGTGCTGATACACCTACTCCTCCAGCATTGGCCGCTTTTGCTGGCGCAAACAAAATACGATTCTCTTCAAATACTTTGACCGCCTTAAGAGTGGATGGCATATTGGCTCCCTCTCCTACAGCGATGACACCATTTGCCACAAGCTGCTGTGCATGCGCCTCTGATATTTCATTTTGTGTTGCACATGGCAGCGCAATATCACAAGGAACGGACCAAATTTGTTCGCAATCTTCAATTAATTCAGCATGCGGGTGTATGTCTATGTATGCCCCAATCCGCTGATTCTCGACTTCCTTGAGCTGCTTGATGGTCTCGAGTGAAATTCCTTGAGGATCATAAATCGCTCCGCTTGAATCACTGCAAGCCACAACCTTACCGCCTAATTCGATTACCTTTTCCATTGCATAAATAGACACATTTCCTGAGCCCGACACAACAACGGAACGTCCTTCAAATTGAAGCCCATGTGCTTTCAGCATTTCCTCCATGAAGTACACCAGTCCGTAGCCTGTTGCCTCTTTTCTCGCTAAGCTGCCTCCGAATCCAGGGCTTTTCCCCGTGAGTACACCCGCTTCATAAGCACCGCGCATTTTCTTGTACTGTCCGAACATATAGCCAATTTCGCGTGCTCCTACACCAATATCACCTGCTGGCACATCTTGATCAGGTCCAATATATCGGCCGAGTTCACTCATAAAGCTTTGAACGAAACGCATGATTTCCCCATCAGACTTCCCTTTAGGGTCAAAATCCGATCCGCCTTTCCCTCCGCCAATCGGCATACCAGTCAGTGCATTTTTAAAGATTTGTTCAAATCCTAAAAATTTGATAATGCTTGCATTAACGGTTGGATGAAAGCGAATGCCTCCTTTATAAGGACCGATGGCACTATTGAATTGAACCCTAAATCCTCGATTGACTTGTACTTTGCCCTCATCGTCTACCCATGGCACTCGAAATACCACAAGCCGCTCAGGCTCAATGAGCCGTTCTAAAATGCCTTGTTTTTCATACTCTGGATGCTTTGCAAAAACTGGGACGAGTGATTCCAGAATTTCTTTTACGGCTTGCTGGAATTCCTCTTCTCCGGGATTTCGTTTTTCCACCTCTTCTAACACACGGTGGATGTAGCTTTGTGCTGTTTGTGCTGCTCGATCTAAGGTCAACATGTCGCATCTGCCTCCTTGTAGATATCTTCACACATTTAATTGTTAGATTTTCTAACGCATATTGAGACTAATTTAACACCAATTGTAAAATCTGATCAATATTGATAACAGATGAAAATGATGCCGAATTGAGATAGATCAAGCAGCCGCAGCGATTGTCATTAAAAATAAGCGCTCAAGGAATGACTAATGTGCTAGAAACGAACAAGCGGATTTTTCTCGTCCCGTTTTCTTTGACAAATACATGAATCATGATGAATTTCTAGCTCGTTTTCCAACGAAAAAAGGGTCAAAAGTTTGATCGAATGCACTCAATCTTTTCGGGGCTTCCCGCCTCTTTTTCGATCAGGTAACACGACACAAAGCCAATACAAAATAGAAGACGATGGAAAGTTAATGAGACCGACAATGCCCCAGAACCACTTGTAACGCCCTCTTTTCTTTGCATCCATAAATAAAAGAAAGCCCTGTGCAAACAATAACGGCAAGACGCACAATAAGATGATCATTTCCGTCTGACTCATAAGGAAGACCCTCCTTTGATATGTTGATATTCCTTGTAGCCAACAACAAAGCAGATGGGGACGCTCACTATTTGGAGAACAATGAAGATGATAGGCAAATGGGTAATGGCAGCTGCAAAGAGTGCCAGAATGGTCAAACTGATCAGAATGTATGCCAGCACTTCTTGTTTAAAACGCCTTTTCTCTTGTTCCTTCGCCTGTTTCAGCATCATCATGACAGCCAGCTCACTTGGCTTTTCCACTTCAATTTGTTCGTCTAGCTGCTTAAGCTCTTCTTTTAAACGTTCGGTCAAACGATCTTCCTTCATAAATCCCACTCCTTTCGAATTTTCTTTAATCCATGATGGACCCTCGATTTCACAGTGCCTTCTCTCATTCCGAGCATTAAAGCTATTTCTGGGTAGGTAAATCCATAATAATAGTGGAGAATAATCGGGGCTCTCTCCTGAGCCTTTAATTCATTTAAAGCATCCCACATGTCATGCCATGTGTTCCCCTTTTGCTGAACGTCCCATTTAAAGCGGCGTATGGCTTCCTGATTCGCTTTACCTTCTCTCATTTGTTCACGTTTTCTTTTCTTCTGGTGATCTAAAAATTGCCTAGATGCAATCGAAATGAGCCAGGTTGAAAATAAGGCATCTCCTCTAAATGAAGAAAGTTTCATATACGCTTTCAGCATCGTTTCTTGCATGATTTCCTCTGCGAGCTCTTGTTGAAGGGTGAGCTTCAACATATATCGGTAAAGAAAGGAATAATGATGCCGATAAAGGGCTGTAAACGCGGCATCATCTCCCTGTTTTGCCCGCTGAATCAATAATGTCTCTTCTGTCTGCTCCAAACACGCCCCTCCTTCCTTTTCTTCTCTTACTCATGAGACGACACGGATGACAATATCGTTTAAAATGAACCTTATTTTTTAGCATATCCTCTATGATTCTCGTTTTATATCCAATTTTTTCTTATGTAATGATTATGGCATTCCTTCTTCTCTAACAAAATGATGCGTTCGTAATCATCTTGATTTTCTACGAAATGGAGAGCCTCCTCTCCATAATCAAGATGTCATCCTCATACCTATCGACAATGGTCCTTATCTCATGAAGATGAAAATGAAATAATCATTGGCTTAGCTTCCTAGAAAATCATGGAATACGCTGCGCCTATCCTTAGCCGATGATACCTTTTTGCATGCTATGCTCTTCCTACATTCCAAATGAGGCGATGCTTGTGAAGGAAGGAGGATTGGGTGAATCACAGCTTATTTTGGAAACGTTTTCATTAAAACAAAATAAAGAATGGAGATGTTGACTTTGAAGAGAAAAGTTCCAATGTTAGCCGGTGTATTAGCTGTTGGTCTCGTCACTTCATTATTTGCACCAAACGGGGAGGCAAAGGCAGCAGCCAAATACCCAGAAAGCCCTTCTATTATGGCCAACTTTAATCAACAAGGCTTCTCCACATTAAATGGCGGCACAACAGGCGGTGAGGGCGGTAAAACCGTCACAGTCAAGACTGGAAATGAATTATTGGCTGCCCTCAAAAACAAAGGAACAAACGAAAAATTAAAAATTGTAGTAGACGGGACGATTACCCCTTCTAATACATCAGCCAATAAAATCGATGTGAAAGATACAAATAATGTTTCGATCGTCGGTAAAGGGACGAACGGCGAATTTAATGGGATTGGCATTAAAGTATGGCGTGCCAATAACATCATCATCCGCAACTTGAAAATCCACCACAGCAAAATCGGTGACAAAGATGCAATCGGGATCGAAGGCGGTTCTAAAAACATATGGGTCGACCATAATGAACTGTACAACACATTGAATTCTGGGAAGGATGACTACGATGGTTTATTTGATGTCAAAAATGACTCTGACTATATTACCTTCTCGTGGAACTATGTACATGACAGCTGGAAAACAATGCTCATGGGCAGCTCCGATAACGATAACTATAATCGAAAAATTACGTTCCACAACAACCGTTTTGAAAACCTGAACTCTCGTGTACCGTCTATGCGCTTCGGGGAAGGCCATGTCTATAACAACTATTATAAAGGCATCTTGGCAACAGCGATTAACTCACGTATGGGCGCAAAGATGAGAATAGAACACAACGTATTTGAAAACACCAATAATGCCATTGGAAGCTGGGACAGCCGTCAAGTTGGAACATGGCATGTCATCAACAACTCTTATATTAACAGCACAGGCAGTCTGCCAACATCTTCAACAGGTACGTATAACCCTCCTTATAACTACTCTTTGCTTAACGTGAACAATGTGAAATCAGAAGTGATCTCAAATGCAGGTGTTGGTAAAGTAAACCCTTAAACCACAAAACGTTCGGGCAGAGATTTCCTGTCCGAACGTTTTTGTCATTTCATTTAGATTGTAGAAAAAGGACGATCCATTTCATACAACTTTTGATAACGCTTGTTTTCTTTTAGTAAAACCTGATGCTGACCCTGCATCTCAATGCGTCCGTCTTCAATAAACATGATGCGGTCACACGCCTCACAGCCAGTCAGATGATGGGTTATCCAAATAACTGTTTTCCCTTTTAACACACGGAAGATGGTTTCAAGCAATTCACGCTCTGTCCGTGGATCAAGCCCGACGGTCGGTTCATCTAATACAACAACCGGCGTGTCCTGCAGCAAAATCCGAGCTAATGCCATACGCTGTCTTTCTCCACCTGAAAATCGAACCCCTGTCTCCTGAACACCTGTGTGATAACCTTCTGGCAAAGACTCGATGTAATCATGCAGCTGCACTTGTCTAGCTGCTTCTTTTACCTGCTCTTCTGTCGCCTCTGGAGATCCTAAACGGATATTGTTTAAAACAGACGTATCAAATAAATAAGGCTGTTGATTGAGCACAGACACATAGGCAGACACATTCTCTTGAATGCTTTGAACCGGTTTTCCTTGAATGCTGACAGCTCCTTGATTTGGAACGACTGCCCCTTCTAACAATTTTAAAATGGTCGATTTGCCTGCACCGCTTTTTCCTAATAGTGCGAGTGATTCCCCTTGCTTCAGAGAAAAGGACAGGTCTTGAAGTACATATTGATGCGTGTCATACCGAAAGGACACCTGATTGAAACAGACCGCTTCATCGTGAGAAAGGGTTGACTGATCCACTGCCTCGCTCTCAGTTTCTCCTTCATATGACTGCTTTTCATAATGATGTAATCTGCTGACAGCATGCTGATAGACAGGGATATCACCTGCTGCATCTGACAGCGGAAGAAAGGCTTCTGTTAATGGAAACAGCACAAGTACAAAGGCTGCAATCAGGGTGTGGGACATGGATCCTGACTGAACGACCGAGCCGCTCCAATACACGACAAGCACGACAGCTCCTCCAATGATGAGCTGTGCAAAAAATTGGCGCAGGCGGATAAACCGGTGCTTTGCTGATTCAAGCGCTAACAGCTGCGCTTCTTTTTGTTCATAACCATCAACAAAATCTTTCTGCCTGCCGCTGAACAGCCAGTCACTAACGCCCATGACTGCATCTGTTAAATGGCTGTACAGTTCATTTCTGCCTTTTTTCATTTGAATTTGTCTTGCCCGGTTCACAAGCACTGTGACGTATGGGAAGACGAAGACGAGAAGTGCCATATAAAGCAGCATCAGTCCAGCAAAAGGCCATGAGAAAAGGCCAAGTGCTCCAATGGATGCGGCATATAAAAGCAGTGCACCGATGGATGGAAAGATGGTTTTTAAATAGGCATCCTGCAGTCTCTCCACATCATCTGACAAGAGGCCAAGCATTTCACCTGTCCCCAGCTTTGTCTGTTTGGCAATTCGTTCAGCCATGTCGTACAGACGCACACGCATTTTTTCAATCATTGTCAAAATGAGCTGATGGCTCGCCAGCCTTTCTGCATAGCGGGCAGCAGAGCGCGAAATACCAAAGGTACGTACAGCCACGATTGGGACGTAGACCATGAGTATATTCTCAGGTCTTGTCGCGGCTTTTGAAATGAGAAAGCCCGACGTGTACATCAGCATAGAAGCAGAGAATACCGCAATGGCTCCTAAAAATAAAACCAAGGCAAACAGCTTTCGATTCTCCTTGATATAAGGTATAAACCAGCCTTTACTGATCATGTGTGACCGCCCCCATTTGCTCCTGTACCAATTGATAATACACGCCTTTTCTTTGCATTAATGATTCATGTGTCCCCATTTCTGCGACGGTTCCTTGATCCATGACAATGATTTCATCCATGTCCGGCATCCAATGGAGTCTGTGTGTCGCTAAGAACACAAGTTTATGTTCAAACAGTGGAAGCATTGTTTTCTTCAATTCGTACTCTGTTTCAATATCGAGATGCGCCGTTGGTTCATCTAGCAGTATAATCGACCGCTGACCCAGCACAGTTCGAGCAAGGGCAATTCTTTGCGCCTGTCCGCCGCTTAGCCCTCTTCCCTGTTCTCCAATGACCTCATCCAGACCATTTGGCAGCTGCGTGACAAGCTGAGTTAAACCAGCCTCATGCACAGCTCTTTCCACTTCTTCATCTGTTGCATTCGGTTCATAAAAACGAATGTTTTCTCTTAATGTCATGTGAAATAAATAGGGATGCTGCGGCATATAGACAACTTCCTTTTGCCATTCCTTCATCTGTAAATGAACAAGCGGCTGGCCGTTTAGCGTGATTTCACCCGAAGACGGTTCAACAAAGCCGCCAAGGACATCGGTTAACGTCGATTTCCCTGAACCACTGGCACCAATAATGCCGATTTTTTTCTTCCCTTTGACAGTGAGATCTACATCCTGAATGGAATAAGGGGCATGTTCATCATGCTGGACACAAACATCTTGCAGCGTGAGCACGGATTGTGCATCCCACTTGTCCAGCTGCACAGATTGTGTCTCCTGCGTGCGAAAGCCCTTTTCTTCTAAAATGACCTGCATAGCTTCATTCGCTTCTTTTCCATTTAACGTCGCATGATAATCATTTCCTACTTCACGTACCGGCAGGAAATACTCTGGCGCCGTCAAAGCCGGCAATAAGAGAAGCTCTCCTTCAATTAATCGCAAGCCAAGAAAAACAGCGACGGTTGCAATTGATAGCATGGAAAAGAAATCGAGTGCAAACGATGATAGAAAGGCGACCTTCAGTGTGCTCATGGTCGCTTTTCGATATCGCTTTGACACCTCCGCAATATTACGGGAGTGCTTTTTGCTGATCCCTAAGTAACGAAGCGTCTCAAGGCCGCGGAGAGAGTCAGTAAAATGATTGGATAATTTCTCATACGATCTCCATTGTTTGGCCGCTTTACGCTGAGCAACAAGGCCTAGCAAAATCATAAAAATAATTAAAATAGGCAGCGTCACAATTAAAATGACGGCCGATGTTTCATCTAATGTCCACACATAGATAAGGACCATTGCCGGAATCACTGCCATGTTCACCATTTTCGGCAAAAACAGCTGTAAATACTGACGGTATTGAGCAATTCCTTCCATTGCTAATGTGACAAGCTTTCCTGTCCCTTTTTTCTTTGCGAAGGCAGGCCCTAATCGAAAAAGTTGGTCTAGCAGCTGCTTTCTGACGTCTGCTCCAATTCGGGAAGAGTACGTAAACATGACCTTCTCCCGAATCAAGGTGAGACCGTGCCGCACAAGAAAGGCAGCAAGAAATAGCAGGACATATGGCGTTGCCTGCGAGAGGCTTTTCCCGTCAAACAGCGTTGTAATGGCATGTGCCAGCCACTGTGCTTGGAAAATAATACTTGCTCCTTGGATGAGTGACACAATACCTAAGAGGGCAAGAAGCCCTCTCATTCCTTTTAGTTGAAGCAAACGTTTATCCATTAGTAGGTCATTGGCTCCTTACCGCTTACACGTTTACGGAAGACGTAATAGCTCCAAATTTGATACCCAAGCACAAAGGGCAGCAAAGAAATGGCCACAATCGTCATGACCGTCAGTGAATAAGATCCAGATGCAGCGTTTTGAATCGTGAGATCAAATGAATGGCTGATTGAACTAATCATGACGCGCGGGAACAATGCAGTGAACAGCATGGACACCGTCACCATGATGCCTGCGCCTGTGAATAAGAATGTCCAGCCATCACGTTCTTTTCTCATCAAAACAAGAGCAGCTATATAACAAGCCACAATCAGCACAGTTAACGGAATGGTGATGATCGGGCGTACGGTATAAATGTCTGTTTCTATGATGGACACACCGACAAAAATAACAAGAACAGGGAGTGCAATAAGCAGGACACGCTGGCCCAGTTTTCTTGCACGATCTCTTAATTCACCCTCTGTACGAAGTGTGACGAAAATCAAGCCATGCAGCAGGCACAGAACTGTCACAGCTACCCCGCCGATCACTGAATAAAGATTCACAAAGTCCGTAAAACCAGCGTACATGTTCATGTCTTGATCAATTGGCATCCCGCGTAAAATACTCGTGAATAATACACCTAGTAAAAATGGCGGAAGCAGACTGCCAAAGAAGATGACCCAGTCCCACACCTTGATCCAAGAGGCTTTCTCAACCTTCCCTCGGAATTCAAAGGCGACCCCGCGCCCAATGAGCGCTAAGAGGAGAACCGCAAACGGAATATAGTATCCGCTGAACATCGTGGCATACCAGTTAGGAAATGCAGCGAAAATAGCGCCGCCAGCTGTAATCAGCCAGACCTCATTCGCATCCCAGAAAGGACCAATCGTATTGATTAAAATGCGGCGCTCGTGCGCGTCCTTTCCAAGCAGCTGCATGGACATCCCGACACCAAAATCAAATCCTTCTAAGAAGAAAAATCCAACAAACAATACTGCGACAAGAATAAACCAAATCTCGTTAAGATATGCCATGATATGCGCCTCCATCAAATGGATCTGTAGACAGGTCCGTTTCATCCTTTTGATCTGTATCTTCTTCAGAATGTGCACCTTTTTTAATTTCTCGAATGAATAAGTAAGCGAGCACAATAGCAAGAATCAGATACATCGCCGTGAAGCTAATGACTGAGAATAACAGCATGCCATACGATACGTTCGGTGAAATCGATTGAGCCGTCGTCATCATGCCAAAGACGGTCCACGGCTGACGCCCGATCTCAGTCATGATCCAGCCGGCTGAGTTCGCAATAAACGGGAACGCAATCATCCATACCATGAAGCGTAAATACCATTTGTTTGTTTCAAGTTTCTTTCTAAAGCTTAAGTACAAGCCAATCATACTAGCAAAAATCATCAGCATTCCTGCACCGACCATGATTCTAAAGCTCCAGAATGTTGTTTTCACTGGCGGAATATAGTCCCCGGGACCAAACTTGGCTTCATATTCTTTTTGAAGTGTCAGCATACCTGGAACGTCTCCGCTGAACTTCGAATAAGCCAAATAACTTAAGGCAAACGGAATATTGATCTCCGCAGAGTTTTCTTTTTTATCTGTGTCAATGTTGGCAAATAGTGTCCAAGCCGCTGGATCTCCACTATCCTTCCAAAGGGCTTCACTTGCTGCCATTTTCATTGGCTGTGATTTCATTAAATGCTTCGCTTGATCATGTCCAGAGAACGCCACACCTAAGCCGGAAATTAAAGCGAGGACCATCGCAATCTGGAATGACTTTTTGAAAAAGGCGATTTCTTGTTTTTTAATCATTTTATAGGCACTAACTCCTGCAATAAAGAAAGCTCCTGTTGCCAGTGCACCAAACAGAACGTGCGGGAACTCAACCCAAAGCTGCGGGTTCGTCACAAGAGCGCCAAAATCATTCATTTCTGCACGGCCATTTTTAATGGCAAATCCAACTGGCTCCTGCATAAATGAGTTGGCGAGTAAAATCCAAAACGCCGAAAAGATCGTACCAAGGGAAACAAGCCAAATGCACAATAAATGAATTTTCTTCGGCAGACGATCCCAGCCGAATATCCAAAGTCCAATAAATGTAGATTCAAGGAAAAAGGCCAAAAGCGCTTCAATGGCAAGCGGTGCACCAAAGACATCACCGACAAACCTTGAATAATCTGACCAGTTCATCCCAAACTGAAATTCCTGCAGAATCCCTGTTACCACACCTACTGCAAAGTTAAGTAAGAACAGGTGACCCCAAAACTTCGCCATCTTTTTATAGATGTCTTTTTTCTTGACGACATAAAGGGTCTGCATCAATGCGACGATAAACACCAAACCTATTGACATAGGAACAAAAATAAAATGAAATAATGTCGTTGAAGCAAATTGAAATCTTGCTAAAAACAGCTCACTCACAGCCTTACATCCTCCCTTACTTTCACATGCCGAACGATTCATGCTCACCATTTCACAAAATGTTCACTATTTGTTCAATGTTTCACAAATAAAAGCCCATTTGAAATGGTTCACTCGGTGAAATTTTACTCTTGATTTTCATTCGGTTAGTTATTTATACCTGTACTTTACACCCATACGCTTCAAAAATAAAGTAAATTTTACCTAAAAATTGGATGGTATTGTGTCAGTTATTTGAATACTTTGTCAACAATATGTGACGGAAAATAAAAAACCGCAAAAAAAGAGCGCTGCATGTGGGCCGCAGCGCTGTGTTTCTATTTTAAGCTTTTTTCTGTAAAGCAGGTCTTGTCACTTGTACTTCATAGTACGTAATTTTGTTTTTTAATAGCCCTTCAGGTTTCGCTTTTCCGTGAGCGTGTGCATCTCCAAATGCCTGAGATTTTGTCCAGTTCACAAAATCTTCTTTTCGATTCCAGCGGGTATGAATGGTCACTTCATCGTAATCAGTTGTCTGCTGTGTGACCCAGACTTCCATGCCTAAAAATCCTTCCATGAATTCTACTTGTCCCTGCTTGTTAAAACGCTTGACGAGGTGGTCTGCACTGCCTTTTTCTACTCTAACCTGGTTGTTTACAATGATCATGTTTGATTCATCTCCCTTTTGTTGTTGGATCGAAGCGATTGGGATAATGAGCGGATGCTCTCCATCTAAGTGAACCTCTGCCTGAATCCCAAAGACTTCTTTGAAAAAGTTTTCTGTTAATACTTCGTTTGGTGTCCCTATTTGGTAAACCTGACCACGCTTCATCGCAATCAGGCGGTCACAATATTTTGCTGCCTGCTGCAGGTCATGAAGAACCATTAAAATGGTGATCCCATGCGTTTCATTCAGCTGTTTGAGCAGCTCTAGTAAATCAAGCTGGTGCGCAATATCTAAGTAAGTGGTAGGCTCATCCAGAATAATCGTCTCTGTCTTCTGAGCCAGTGCCATTGCAATATACGCCTTCTGCCTTTCTCCGCCTGACAATGTATGCAGCATCCTGTTTTCATTCACGCGGCTATTGGTCACATCAAGCGCCCACTCTATCGCTTCCTGATCTGTCTGCGAGCTCTTTTTCCAGATCGAACGATGCGGACTGCGTCCAAGTGCAACCAGCTCACGTACTGTCATCGATGGGATGGCAGTTCTCGTCTGCATCAGAACGGCAATTTCCTGTGCAATCTCCTGTGCTGTCATTTCTTTTTGCGGGATATTGTGAATATAAATCATGCCGCTTTCGATCGACGTAAGGCGTGCGGCCGCTTTAATAAACGTCGACTTCCCTGACCCATTCGGTCCAATAATTCCTGTTACACTCCCTTTAGGCACAGCTGCTGAAATAGACGACAGCCGAAAGCCTCCTTGACTGAGGCTCACGTCATCCATCGCAATCACATCCAACTTAACCCCTCCCTTTCTTTTTTAATAAATAGAGGAAGAAAGGTGCACCAATACAGGCAAGCAGAATACCAACAGGCAGTTCAACCGGTGTAAACCATACCCGTGCTGCTGTATCAGCAAAGACCACAAGTACGCCGCCGCCCAGCATTGAGATCGGAAGCAGGTACCGGTAGTCATCTCCAATTAAAAGGCGGATAAAATGAGGAACGACAAGACCGACAAATCCAATTAAACCGCTCACGCTTACCGCTGCACCCGCCAAAAGCGCCGCCAGTGCAATTAAGAAAAAACGGGTTCGCTCGACTCTAAGGCCAAGCAGCTGCGCTGACTCATCACCAAGTAAAAGAAGATTTGCGGGCTTGATCGCAAAAAAACAAAGACACAAACCGGCAAGCGCATAGGGTGACACAAAGCTCAGATGATGCCAGCTCCGTCCATTTAACCCTCCTGATAAAAAAGGCAGAACAGCCTGTACACGCTCACTATAAAGCACCATCAACCCATTCATGACCGCACCAAGCAGGGCATTGACTGCCACTCCCGCCAGAATCAATTTCAGTGGCGAAACCCCTTGGTCAAATGACAGGATATACACAACGAGTGCCGCTAATAAAGCGCCAAGGAAGGCAGCCGCTGGAAGCAGATACGTGAATTGTGGAAACACAATCATGCTGAGTACAGCAGCTAATCCACCGCCGGCGGTCACTCCGATGATGCCAGGGTCAGCGAGTGGATTTCGGACGACTCCTTGTAAAATCGCTCCTGATGCTGCGAGACAGGCCCCGACGATGAAGCCTATGAGAACGCGCGGCAGGCGTAAATCCATGACGATTTTTTCATGGACAGGCTGGCCTGATCCCGTCAAAGCAGCGATCAAATCTGGCAGCGATAATTGAACAGAACCTAATGCAAGCCCTAGACATATGCCCACACCTAGCGAAAGAAGCAGTCCTGGTATCAGCCACCTTCGTCTTGACTGTCTTTTTTGAAAATCTAACTCTGCATTCACCTTCATGATGACAATCGCTTCAATCTCTTCTCTAGTTCATCAATCGCCTTGATGACGTCTGCGCCTGGATTTGTCCCGAATAAATCACTAGGCAGAATCTCCACGCGGCCATTTTTGACAGCTGATACGTCGTGCCATGCTGCATTCTGTTTCATTTCACTCATAAAGCCCGCTTTCACATCTTCAGGATTGCTGTGTGTCATGAGCAGAATGAGATCAGGATCGGCTTCGATCACCATTTCTGCATTGATTTGGGCGTATTGAGGGAATTTTTCGAGTGCTGGTTCATTCTCAGCAATGTTTGCACCCCCAGCGATATGCAGTAAATCTCCGCTTAAGGATTGAGGAAGCGCCGCCATATATGTGCCGGGTGCACCGTACACAACGAGTGTTTTTACTTTTTTCTTAGGCTGCTTGACCTGCTTTTTCCGCTCAACAATTTGATCATTGAGTGCTTTAGCCTTTTGCTGCTTCCCAAGCAACTCCCCAAATAACGAAATTTGGCGCTGGATGTCCTTCACTGAATTGGCGCTTGTCAAAAGAAGCTGTGAACCAATTCCTTCTATTGTAGAGATGTCCTTGCTGTTTAATTGTTCATTTCCAAGCACAACATCAGGGTTTAAGCTTGTGATCAGCTCTACATCAAATTGATGCGTTGTGCCAATCGTTTGTACGGACTTTGCCTTTTGTAAGCTGTCTGGTAACTCGGCAGTTGGCCTGCCGACCGCCTCACCGCCTAAAGCATATAGAATGCTCAAGTCCCCGGTCGATAAGGCAACGATACGCTGAGGGGATTCATCAAATGACAGCGTTCTTCCGGTAAAATCCTTTATCTTCAGCGCTCCTGCCACGCTTTCTTTCTCTACAGGTGCTGCCTGACTGCATCCGCCGAGGAGAAGCATCAAGACGAGTCCCGCCAAGATCACATGTGAAAATTTCAACCGTCTGTCTCTCCTTTTCTAGTAAACTTTCTTTAGCTTTGCCTGTACCACAAGACGCCCGTTTTTAGGTGCAAGTACATGATCACAGGTCGATAAGGTGAGGATGAGGTCATCTGTGGACACGTCTGTCTTCGTTTGATAGATTGATTTCTTCCGCACAGCTTGCAAGTAATGGGCATATTCGCCAAGATCCTGAAAATCGGTTTGAATATAATCGAAGTCAACCGTCGTTTCATACACGGCAAAAATCTCCGCTTCATAGCTTTGATACAGCGTATCGTACTGAAATGTCCGGTGCTCATGGAAGAAATCTTTTTTTAGATAGTTTGTGAGTCCAGCAAACATGGATCCATCCCTCATCCGATGGCCGTACACCACTGTATTTGGGCTTTCATGCAGGACATCATTACGATAATCCATAAAGATACTGCCTGCCCGGGTGTCGTTTTTTAAATAATTACGAGTTAAGTAGAACGCATTATCGCGAGATTGAACGATCGGATACTGAATCATCGTATCCTCCATATTGATCCAGCCGACAATGTCCTCATTCACCTTCCGCAACTCATCAAATGACGAACGGATATTTCCCGACTCCCGTTTTTCATTCATTTCTTCATGTCCATACATCGTCTGGGCCTTTGCAAGCACCTGGCGATTTTGATAATAACCGAAAAGCTCGAAGCCGATAGCTGTACCGCTATAAATAAATACGCCTAAACAAACAATCGTCAGCATCCGCTGCCAGAGCTTTTTTCCTCGTTTCACACTGTCTCACCTGCTTTTTGCCCAGCTTATATGCCAACAGGCACGATGTACATTCCTGTTTCTGCATCCTGTCTAATAGTCACGGACACATCATAAATGTGCCGCACGTTTTCCTCTGTTAACACATCGTTTGGCTGTCCTTCACTGATAATCTGTCCATCCTTCATCGCTATGATGATATCGCTGTAGCGGACAGCCTGATTCATATCGTGGAGCACCATGACAATGGTTAATCCATGCCTGGCATTCAGCTCACGAATCAGCTCAAGAATGTCAAATTGATAGTAGATATCCAAATAAGTTGTCGGTTCATCTAAGAAAAGGATCGGTGTTTTTTGCGCAAGTGCCATCGCAATCCATACACGCTGCCGCTCTCCACCTGACAGTGAGGCGAGCGGCACCTTTCGTTTGTCCGTTAGCTTTGTACTGGACAGCGCCCACTCTATCGCTCTCTCATCCTCTTCCTTGTCTCCTCCGCGCATTGTCTGGTACGGCGTTCTGCCGAATGCCACGACCCGTTCGATCGTTAAATCAAGAGGTGCTTCATTTTGCTGATGGACGACAGCCAGCTTTTTTGCCAGCTCCTTTGGCTTGAACGCATTCAGCGCTTGCCCGTCTAAGTGAATCTGCCCTTTATTTGGACAATGATTATTTGCCATTAAGGAAAGCAGTGTGGATTTTCCCGATCCATTTGGACCGATAATGGTTGTGATTTTCCCCTTTTCAATCTGTGTTGTGACCGATTGAACGATGTCCTTCTGCTGGTCATATGAGAATGACACCTCACGAATGTCCATGGAGACGGTCCCCCCTTCTTAATAAAAAGATCAGAAACGGCCCGCCAATCACGGCCATGATCGTAGAAGCAGGAATCTCATTTGGCGCCACAAGCGTCCTGCCAAGCGTATCAGCCGTCAAAATAAGCAAAGCCCCGCTTAACGCAGAAAATGGAATCAGTACTCGGTGATCCGAGCCGACAAGCCTTCTTGAAATGTGCGGAATGAGCAAGCCGACAAAGGCTATTACGCCCGCTACTGCTGCTGTCACTGCCGCAAGTAAAACGGCTGTGATGGAAATCAAAAGGCGCATTCTGGTCACACGCAAGCCTAAGTTTTTCGCTGTCTTGTCTTGAAGAGCCAACAGGTTACACCATCTGCTGAAGAAAAGTGCCACGACAAGGCCAACGACACCATAAACACCGATTAAACGGACATCTCCCCACGTTTTCATCGTGAGATTCGACTGTCCTGACTGATTAATTGTGATATTGAAATAGCTGCAAATGGTCACAAAAGCTTCAGCCATCCCAGTAAACATGGCATTGATGGCAATCCCAACTAAGATCATGCGGATCGGGCTTAAACCACCCTTCCAAGACAGAACGTACACGAGGAAACACGCAATCGCCCCGCCTAATACCGAAAATAAAGGTGAGTAGAAATAAAATTGAGGAAGCGCTGTAATCGCCATTAATGAAAAGAAGCTGGCTCCTGATGAAATCCCAATGACGCCGGCATCAGCTAACGGATTTCTCATGACCGACTGCAGCAGTACACCGGAGACAGATAAGGCGGCCCCTGTAAACATCGCGATGAGCACGCGGGGGATTCTCAAATCTTTAATGATTTCTACCTGTGCATGTTGACCGGTGATGAGCCCTTCTAATAATTCAATTGGGGTCACATGAATGCTCCCAGTAATGGCTGAATAAATAAACACGCAGACCAGTAAGAGACTGACTATCAAAAATAAAAATCCTGTTTTTTTCATCTTGAACGTCCTTTTATCATTAAGATTCGCAAACTTATGACGGATACAACATACGAGTCAATTCATCTAATGCCTCTGCTGCCTTTAAATTGCCTGTTGTCCCGAATAAGCTTTCTTCGAGGTCATACACCCGGTCTTGTTTGACCGCATTAAAATGTTTCCAGATGTCATTTGTTTTAAATTCTTGATCAAACATTTTGACGACTTCATCCGGCATCCCATGTGCGGCTCGGAGAATGATATCTGGATTGGCTTTTTGTAAATACTCCGTATTGGATTCCAAATACTCCATTTTCTCGCCTTCCACAATGTTCTTTCCTCCTGCGATACGTACAAGATCACCAATATATGAATTTTCTGTCGCCACCAAATAACTGCCTGGCACACCAAGCAAAATCAGAACGGACGGCTTGCGTTTTCCTTTTGTCTTCTCTTGTATGTCTTTCTTTTTTTGCTCAAACGCAGACACAATGCGCTCAGCCTGCTTCTTCCTGTCATACTTATCCCCAAGCTTCGTGATGGCCTTCTCCATGTTGGACATGCTCTCAAGATTTAAGTATGTAGCAGGGACACCTGCTTGCTGAAAGGGTGTCTCTAAATCATATTGAAGGGTTGTGACAGACAGGACATCTGTCGGTTGAAGTGATTGGATGATTTCCATGTCCGGGCTCATTGGGTTGCCGACTTCCGGCAGTCCTTTGTAACGAGCTGGCAAGGATTTTTGACTTGTTGGCACCCCGACAAGATCCACCTCTAAAGCATCCATGATCTCCGCAGCAGCTACAGTCGTTGCCACAATGCGCTCACTTGATTCAGCACTTTTTTTGCCTTTTGCTGAGCTTTCAGCTGACTGTGAGCAGCCCGATAAGATCATGCACACACTGAAGGTGAAGGCAGCGATCAAGGTACATAATATTCGATACTTCAAAAACAGAAGCCCCCTTTCGAAAAAAGAGAGTGGATGCGCCGAGGTAAAAGGCGCATCTCACTTAAAATAAAACGAACTATCTTGTCCGTGTTTGATATTTTCTAACGAGTACGAATAACGAAGCGCCGAATAAAAGAATATACACCCAAAGAAGAGAGGTATCTCCCGTTTTCGGATTCAGCTGTCCAGACTCAGATTTGGTTTGATCATCTGATGGCGTAAATGTCATCTGCTCCGCACCCGTTTCCTCAGGTGCTGCATTCTCAAGTTGATTTGTTTGAGAATCGTGATCATTTGGATTTTTGACAAAGCCGATGCTCTCATCGTCTCCAATGACTGTTGAAATTCCGCTTCCCTCACCAGGAGCGATTCCTTTTGTATTATAGACAAGTTTGACATCGTACTGCTCATGGTAGTTTGCAGCTGGAATATCAATCTTTACGCGTGCAGCCTGAGCTCCACTTAAACTTTTTGCTTCATATTGAATGACACGTGTATCTGCTTTTTGATCTGTTTTCGCGACAAGTGTCTCTTCAAACTTTCCGCCTGTTCCTACTTGGAATGACGTGATGGCTGAGCTGTTCTTCACTGTATATGAAACGAAATGGCGGCCATTTTTTACAACCAGTGTCGCAGGACTCACAACGTAATCGTTCATGCGAGAAAGCTCATCCTTATCTGCTTTCTTCATTGAGAAAGGAAGCTTGTATACACCATCTTTTAGCTGAGCCGTCTCTTGATTTGCTCCGCCGTTATTTGTTTCTGTTGTTGGTGTGTTTGGTTTTGGTGTTTCTGGTGCAGCTGGTTTTTCTTCCTCTACCACCTGCCCGTCCTTCACTGGAGCGATACTCTTTGAATCAAATTGAAAACGAATATCGTAGGTTTGGTCATAGTTAGCGGCTGCTACTACAATGTGTACTTTTCCTTTGACCTCGTTTTTCAAATCATCTACATCAAATGAAACCACTCTTGTATTCTTTGCTTCATCCTTGCTGACTGTTTTGGCTTCTTGATAAGAACCGTTTTTCTCTGTTTTTAAAGAAGCGACAGACTTATGGTCCTTCACCGTAAAGGAAATGGTTTGCTTTCCATTTTTGACAGTTAAGGATGCAGGGTGTGAGAAGTAATCACTCATTCGAGATGCCTCATCCGTATCCCCTTTTAGCACACTGTAATTAATACGATATACGCCATCTTTTAATTGATTTTGCGCAGAATCATCTGGTTTTGTGCCATTGTTATTGCCTGGTGTTGTCGATTGATCGTCTGGTTTTGTACCGTTTTGGTCATCTGGTTTTGTTTCGTTACCATCTGGCTTTGTACTGTTTTGGTCATCTGGCTTTGTTTCATTATCGTCTGGTTTTGCAGGCGTAACGAGTGTTAGGCTGCTTTGATCAAATGCAAGCTGTACGTCATATGCTTCGTCATAAATAAAGCCGCCTAAATCCCAGTAAATTTTCACCCAGCCGTTTAATTTCGCTGATAAGTCGTCGACAGTAAATTTGATCACGCGTGTATTGGCTGCTTCGTCCTCACTGACCGTTTCAGTGGTAACGAGAGCACCATTTTGTTCGACCTTGAAATCTGTTATTTCTTTGCTTTGCTTCAGTGTGACATAGGCTGTTTTCTTGCCATTTTCCACAATCAGCTTAGCTGGCTTTTCTGTATAGGTATCCATCATGGACGCTTCTGTGCTGCCGTTTTTTAAAATGGTGAATCCGACTGTGTATTCACCATCAACAAATGATGCCGCTTGAGCTGTTCCTTGAGGAATCTGAAACGCAGTCAACAAACTGAATAAAACGAGCAGAATGGCTGCCTTTAGATGAAAAAGACGTTTCAAATGGTGACACTTCCTTCCGTTAATGCTTGATGATCCACTTTCTTGCTAAAAACCCGCCTGAACATAAGACAAGCACAAGGAGCCACCCTATTTGGCTTGTATCACCAGTTTGAGGATTTTCTTCTTGTTTCGTTGTGGATGAATCAGCTTTGTTCGTTGATTCTTTTGATGGCTGCTGACTTTCTGCTGCACCCGCTGATTGCTTTGCACTGTTAGACGAAAGTGACTTGATGCTGCTTTCATCAAATTTCAGCTGAATGGTGTAATCATGATCATAATCAGCAGATTTCACAGTGACATGAATTTTTGACGTGATTGGTTTAGACAAGCTTTGAGCCTGGAACTGAACTAGCCTTGTATTGGCTTTTTTATTTGTTGAGAGAACGGTTGTATCGACATAGCCGCCATTTCCTGGTACTTTAAATTCCGTTACCCAGCTGCTATTTTTAATCGTCATTTGCACTGTCAGGTTCCCATTTTTCACTATCACTTTTGCTGGCTTCAGCCAGTAATCATTTGCCATTGAGACCGCATTTCCTTCAGCTTTCAGCACTGTATAATTGACGGAGTATGTACCATCCTTTAATGCGGCAGCCTGTGCGTTTGAAAAAGGCAGCATAAGTGCCAGTAAAAAAACCGCCATGAAGACTGACAGCCTCATTCTTTTTTTCATCAAGCGAATTTCCTCCCTTTTTATTGAACAGATGCCGCATCAAACTTGAGACGAATGTCGTAATTGCCTGTATATCCGATAGCCGGTACAGTCACACTCACTTTTGCTGGTACGACCTCAGTCAGGCTGTTCACATTGAATTCTACTGTCCTCTTATTCGCAGCTGTATTTGTACTAATCACCTTCGCATCTTTGTAGACACCTTGATCGAACGTTTTAAAGCTTGTGATCCAAGAGCTATTCGTTAACGTGACTTGCGCTTTGATTTTTCCATCCTTGACGACAAGCTTGGCTGGTTTTTCGAAATACGTATTCGCTGTTGAAGTCGAATCGCTATCAGCCTTCCATACCACATATTGCGCTGAATATTGACCATCTGCTAAGCCAGCTGCTGAGGCTGAGCTAACAGGAGCTAGAGCAAATAATAGAACAAAACTAAGGAATAATAATACGGGTGATGTTGAACGAATGACTTTCATATGAGCCCTCCTAAATGATATTGATAATTATTCTCAATAGACAATAAAAAAAATAACCTTCATAAGTGCTGGAACACACCTATAGATGATTATGATAATCATTATCAATTGAGTTAAAAAAATAAATCTTTGCTTCCTAAAGTCAAAGATGTCTGCTTCTAAATGATGGATTGATAAGAGTTTTAGGCAATCTGTCCCATTCATAATACCATGGCATAACCTCCATTCCATTACAGGGAAAAGAACCCTCTTCTCCTTGATATTATATAATGGGTGAAATAATTGTCAATATCATTTTTCATACTATTGTCTTAGTTTTCTGGAAAATCACACAAAAAAATTTCGATCAGACACACTGATCGAAATGGATTAAGAAGGAACATGTTCCTCCATTTTGCTGTTTTTACGCTCTAAAGACCAAGCATACATTTCACGAATAATCGGTTCAATTTTCTTCCCTTGCACCGTTAATTCGTATTCAATCCGCACTGGAATGTCGGGATATACTTTTTTCTCAACAAGTCCCTCAGCTTCTAAATCCTTCAGCCTTTCTGATAGTAATCTTCCGCTGATGTTCATTTCATTTTCAAGCTGACAAAAACGCTTAGGCCCTGTCAGAAGCTGATTGATGATGAGAATGACCCATTTCTTGCCTAGAATCTCCATGGCATCTGTAATTGGGCAGCCATCTACTTGTGCCATATCTTACTCCCTCCTGCTTTTTTCTCTTTTTTTCATTATAACATAATTAATTACTTGAAATAAGTCACTAACTATTATATAGTTTAGTTACTAAAAGTAACAAGGTATTTATTTTTTATAGATTTTCAAAAACATTTGAACATGCCGATGCATATATCATGAAGGAGATGACCGAGCTTGAAGACAATTGAGCAGCTAAGGCTGGGTGTGACAGAATTACATGTGTCCAGCTTTGATCGTTCTTTACCTTTTTATACAGACATTTTAGGATTTTCTATATTAGAAAAAACAGATTCCACGGTGACACTTGGCAGCAATGCAAAGGAACCGATTCTTTTGTTAAAAGAAGATGCACAGCTCAAAGAGAAGCCTGATCATGAGCCAGGACTTTATCATTTTGCTGTTTTATTACCTACCAGAAAAAACCTGGGCACATGGCTGGCACATGTGATCAAAAAAGGCTATCCTTTAATTGGAGCAAGCGATCACTTTTTCAGTGAAGCCATTTATTTAAGTGATCCTGACGGCATTGGCGTAGAAATTTATGCGGACCGTCCTCAGGACATTTGGGTAGGTGAGCATGGAGAACTGAAAGGTGGCGGAAATTCACCGCTTGATGGAGATGGACTCCTGCAGGAAGCCGCTGATACCACATGGGAAGGACTCCCTGCGGGCACAGTGATGGGACACTTGCATTTCCATCTCAACCCAGAAGAAGCAGATCCTTTTTATGTCCATACGCTCGGTTTTCATATCCGAATGGCTCCACCAGCAAGCCTATTTATCGCCGCTGGTGTATACCACCACCACCTTGCCTTTAATGCATGGGGACGCGGACGAAAAGGAGCCATTGATCCACGTTTCTCAGGAATTAGAAGCTATACACTGGTTTTCCCAGAAGAAGCAGACAGACAATCCGTCATCGAACGCCTGACAAAAGCAGGCACTCAAGTCAACACGACAGGAAAAAGCAGCGAATTTGTTGATCCATTTGGCGTTCTCGTTCGTTTACAGATTGAAGAAACAGACTAAAAAGAAGGTGCAGAATATGGACAAACACACAGAGCTTAAAACAGCCATATTAAAAGATAAAATCAAACGAGTACAGCAAGAAGACGGGTATATATATATCACTGGACCCATTAAACTCCCAGTGAATTTAGACGGCAGAACCGTCATGTTTAACTGGTATTCATGGTTAAAAGATGATGGAAAAGAGCCATTGTCGGATGAAGCTTTAATTGAAAGCCTCTCGTCCCGCCAGCTTGCTGATCATCAGCAGTCAAGCGTTCTTGTATATGGGGATTTTGAGCACGCTGACGAAGCTCTTATCCGCATGCATTCCATTTGCCACACTGGCGATATTTTCGGAAGCAAGCGCTGTGACTGTGGATTCCAATTGAAGCAGTCTATGCGAATGATTGAGGACAATGGAGCGGGAGCCCTGTTTTACTTAGCCAATCATGAAGGCCGCGGCATTGGTCTTTTCAGTAAAGCCATGGCTTATATTCTTCAAGAAAACGGCTACGATACAGTAGAAGCGAACGAAGCACTTGGTTTTGAAGATGACACACGTCAATACGAAGAAGCCATTGCCGTTCTTCAAACACTTCGTACAAAGCCGGTCAGACTCATTACCAATAACCCGAAAAAGACAGATGCGATCAGCCATGCAGGTTTATCACTTTCTGGACGCATTCCGCTTTGGGGAGATGTCTCTGAATTTAACGAAAAATACTTGCAGACAAAAATCAACCGCTCAGGTCACATGAAGGCGGAGCAAGAGGTGCGTACGATTGCCACATCATGAGCGATATATGAAGCTAGCCCTTGATAATGCATGGGCAATGAAAGGTCAGACATCTCCGAATCCGCTCGTCGGGGCTGTGATTGTGCGAGAGAATGAAATTGTTGGAGTCGGTGCTCATATGAAAGCCGGTGAACCGCATGCTGAAATTCATGCACTTAACATGGCCGGGGACAAGGCAAAAGGAGCCACGATTTATGTGACCCTTGAGCCTTGCTCCCACCATGGACGTACAGGCCCTTGTGCGGAAGCGCTTGTGAAAGCCGGCGTCGAAACCGTTGTCGTGGCGGCACTTGATCCAAACCCGCTTGTCGCTGGCCGCGGGATTGCCATTTTACAAGACGCGGGTATCCAAGTCATCACGGGCGTACTTGAACAGGAATCCATTTTGATGAATGAAGTATTTAATCACTTTATTACGAAAAAAACACCTTTTGTGACGCTCAAAGCGGGCATTACCTTAGATGGGAAAATCGCCTCTTCCACGTCTGACAGCAAGTGGATTACATCTGAGACATCCCGTTATGATGCTCACCATATCCGCAGTATCAATGATGCGATTTTGGTCGGTGCTCAAACCGTCATTCACGATGACCCTTCATTAACTGCGCGGATTCCAAATGGAAACAATCCGATTCGAATTGTCTTAGACTCAAAGCTGTCAACACCACTGACAGCAAAGATCGTCACCGATCAGATGGCACCTACATGGATTTTTACAACAAAGCAAGCCGATGAGGAAAAACGAGCGGCCTTAGAAGAAGCTGGCGTTCGTGTCTTCATGACAGACAGCGACACGCGGGTGCCCCTGCAAGAAGTGCTTCAAGTGCTGGGAGAAAAAAATATCTCCTCTCTCATGATTGAAGGCGGCGGCCAGATTAACGCCTCGTTCTTAGAACAGCAGCTTGTAGATAAATTGGTCATCTATATGGCGCCTAAGCTCATTGGCGGACGACTTTCCCCTTCCTTTTTCGGAGGCGAAGGCATACGCCTCATGAGTGATGCCATTGAACTGGATCAACTCACCGTGGAACCACTTGGAAAAGATATTAAAATAACGGGCTATCCCGTTTATCAATAACAAGTAGGCTGTCGAGGAAATCTCGACAGCCTTATTTTTGTCTTCTAGTCTCTTCTCTCTAAAAACTCAATTCGATTCCCAAAAGGATCTTCTACATAAAACCGATTGGCTCCCTCCAATGGCTCATCTTCTTTTATACTAATCTGATGCTTCAATAATACCTCTTTTAATTCCGATAGGCTCTTTACAAGAAAAGCTGGATGAGCTTTCTTTGCAGCTTGAAAATGTTCCTGAATGCCAATATGAAGCTGATGATGACCGCATTGGAACCAGACACCTCCTCGTTTAGCTAAATTACTAGGCTTAGGTATTTCTTTCATCCCTAAAATTTCACCAAAAAACAAACGAGCTTTCTCTTCACTGCCTTTTGGGGCAGCTAGTTGAACATGGTCGATTCCAAAAAAGTTTGACATATTCCCTCTCCCTTTCTTTTCTCAATTGGTTTTTCTATGTAGGGTTTCTTAAGTTTTGCGTTGCTGAGCAATATTTGATTGTTACTTCATTGGCGGGCTTGATACTTTGAGTCTTTCATTGAGGGGTTTCTTACGATGTAGGGTTTGAATGACAATTTTAAAAAACAGAACTCCCCTGGTAATGAAAGTTCTGTCTATCTAAGTGTCTCTTATAATAACAGTTGAAACCAAGACATATCATGTCAAGGTGTATGGGCGGTGATTCATTTTGGTGAAACTTGTCGTAAAATGTTTCATGTGAAACATTGATCGTTACTTCCCTTCGACCAGCCTGCCAAAGCTTTCTGGTGAAAGTCCCGGTGAAATGCGGACGCGGTGCAAGGACATCATGCCTTGTTCCTTCTTCGCATGTCCTGGTTCAGTGGTGACAGCCATTTGATATCCAGCTTCCTTCGCCAGCTTCAACGTCTCTTCATTATAGCGCCCGACAGGATAGCTGACCATTCTCGTACGCTGAGAAAACCGCTGATCGAAGAATGTCTTTGATCCTTTTAACTCTTCTTCCTGCTGCTGCTTTGATAATCGATTGAGCTCTAAATGATGAATCGTATGACTCTCAATCGATATCCCATGTGCCATCATCTCATCCATTTGCTCATCCGTTAAGTGATTTGGACGGCCAATGGATTGCTCAATCATGAAAATCGTTGCTTTCATTCCATACTGCTTTAAAATTGGAAATGCCTTTGTATAGTTATCCGTATATCCATCATCAAATGTAATGAGGACACTCTTCTTACTTGGCATCGAATTTGTTGTAAAAACGCGGTACGCCTCTTCTGGCGACAGTGTGACATAGTCATTGTCCTTCAGCCATTTCATATGAGATGCAAATTCGCTCTTTGGCACACGTAACAAGTTGCCGCTTGAGATACTATGATACATCAAAATCGGGAGCTCGACCGGCTCCTTTTGCTTCATCCAGGCTTTTGTCTCTATCACTGCCGTTTCTTTTTTCTGCTGAATCTCTTTTGTTTGTAATGGACCCTTTTCCTCTTTGACGACTTGCTGGCTTCCTTCCGCCTGCTCCTTCATTCCCATACAGCCCGAAATGAGCAGCAGCATAAAACCAATCGTCATCAGCCTACATGTTTTCTTCATTCACCAATCCTGCTTTCTCTTTATCTACCGAATGATTATAACAGAAATTGGTTATTCATTGACAACTATTTTGACAGGGTATTCATTTTTTTACACATTTCGATCATTTCGATGGCGAGCAGATGAATGGTCTCTGTTGTGAGCATTTGATCTTCTGCGTGTATCAGCAGTAAAGAAAACGGAAGCTGTTCACCTGCCGCTTCTTTTTGAATCAGCGACAAGTGCAGGTTGTGGATGCTTCGAAACGCTTCCTCCCCTTTTTCGATCAACTGCTGCGCTTTTTCAAAATCATCAGCTCTTGCTAGACGAATCGCTTCTACATAATGACTTCTTGCCTCGCCTGCATGGGCAATGATTTGAAAGGCTGCTCCCTGCATTTCCTCTAATACCGTCATCTGCTTCTCCTCCAATTATTCAAGATTCATTTGCTAGTGTCAGTGCATGCTCTAGAATTTTTTCTCCGTTTGCTGTTCCGTATAATCTCACATTGACGACATCGACAGGGATTTGATAGGGTGCCGCCGTTTTTTCAGCTGCTTTTTTCATAAAACTAACTTGCGGTCCAAGTAAAATCGCCTGTACATCCTCTCCATGCTCTTCTAGTTCATCCGCAATGGCTCCTTCAGGTATAGCATAAATATAGTAATCCAGCCCTTTAGCTTCTGCGGCAGCCTTCATTTTGGACACCACAATGGACGTTGACATTCCTGCTGCACAAGCGAGAATGATTCGTTTCATTTCTCATCACTCCTATTGATAAATGACTTCTGTTTCAACTGTCAGTTCCCTAGTTTTGATTAATGTCTGATACCAATACGCAGATGCTTTCAGCTGACGATTTCGTTCATTCTCCAGCTGGATTTCGACTAATCCGTAGCGGTTTTTAAAAGCATTCATCGGTGAGACATTGTCTGTAAATGCCCAAAGCATATAGCCTGTGCAATTTGATCCTTCTGCTTTCGCTTGAAGTGCCCGCTTCAAATGCTGGCTGATAAATGAAATGCGATACTGATCATCAATGATACCGTCTTCTGTTTTAAACCGTTCTTCCTTTTCGACACCCATGCCATTTTCGGCCACAAACCACTCAATATTTCCGTATTCTTCTTTTATTCTCATCCCCATATCATAGACAATCTTCGGGTAGATTTCCCAGCCTCTGAAAGGATTCATTTTTCTCCCTGGAAGCTCAAACATATCGTAATAATAGGATGGATGAAAAGGTGTTCCTTCGTTCCAAGCCTTACTCGGTGCCTTGACACGATGCGGATAGTACAAGTTAAGCCCAACGACATCCACCGTATGATTCTTGATGATCTGAAGCTCTTCCTCTGTCGAGTCGAAAAGAATATCATGCTTTTTCAACACATCGATCAGTTCCTCTGGATACTCCCCTTTGATGGAAGGATCTAAGAACACTCGATTAAAAAACAAGTCATACATACGTGCCGCTTCTTGGTCATGCGGGGCAGACGATCTTGCATACGTCATTTCTGGATTGAGAATCACACCGATTTTGGCTCCTGCCGATTCCTTCAACCCCATCTCCTGAAACAGCTTCACCACTTTTGCTGTTGCCAGAGCTTTATGATAGTTCCACTGCATCCATTTCTTCGTATTTTGCTCAAACGGATATCGTATCGCATCTAGATAAACACGTGTCTGGACAACAATCGGTTCATTAAAACTAAACCAATGCTTGACCCGGTCTCCGTAGCGCTCAAACACCTTTTCTGCATAAAGTACAAACAGCTCGACGACATGCTTTGATGACCATCCGCCGTACTTCTCAAACAAAACGGCAGGAAGCTCATAGTGCTCTAAGCAAAACATTGGTTCTACACCTGCTGCGATTAATTCATTGATCAGATCATCAATGTAACGAGCATAGGCCTCATCTACTATCCCATTCTCGTAATCTATGAGAAACCTCGACCAATTGATCGATGTCCTGTAATGTGTCAGCCCAATCTCTTTCATTAAGGCTACATCTTCAGGGTAGCGCTCGTAAAAGTTTGTCGCACCAGCAGGACCATAGCCTTCGTGCCACACGTGATATCCTTCCTTATACCATAAGTCGATGTAAGAGTCCTGATGCGCCCGCTTTCCCTTCCATCCCTCGGTCTGCCAAGCAGAAGCCGCAGCACCTAGGATAAAATCACTTGGAATCTCAATTCTGTTCATGTCGCCGCCTCCCTTTTCTTCGTCTGAATATTTATTCTGAATCTGGTGCCGCTTCTGGCTTGCGGTTAGACAAGAGTACAAACGGTAAATAGATGAAAACAGCAACCACAATACAGATAAGCTGTGTAATGACAGCTCCCATACTGCCAGCGGTGGAAAGCCATGCATTCACAAGCGGCGGTGTCGTCCACGGCACCATCACGACCGCTTTTCCAGCGAATCCTGTAGCCGTCGCAATATAACCAATCGTACCTGTCACAAGCGGTGTGACGATAAATGGAATCGCCATCACAGGGTTTAGCATCACAGGTAATCCAAAAATAACGGGTTCATTGATGTTGAACAGTCCGGGTCCAGATGAGAGCTTGGCAATACTTCGCATCTCTTCCCTTCTCCCAGCAATAAAAATCGCAACCAAAAGACCAATGGTCACACCTGAACCACCGATGCTCATATACACATCCCAAAACGGCATTGTGATGATATTCGGGATTTCTTTCCCCTCTTGAAATGCTGTCATATTCACTGCAATCGATCCTAATAAGAGCGGCTCCCGGATCGGCTTAATCATCTGGTTGCCATGGATGCCGATCACCCAGAAAAATTGCGCCACAAACATCAACGTTAAAATCCCAGGCAGCCCCTGTACAACACTTTCTAACGGACGCTGCACCACGTTATACACTGCTTCATGCAAATAAATGCCTGTCACACGATGAAATGCAAAGCCGAATGAACTAATGATTGTAATTGTAATGATCGATGGGAAAAGTGACGAAAAAGATGTTGCCACATTCGACGGAACCGAATCCGGCATCTTGATTTGCAGCCATTTCACCTCGGTCAGCTTACAAAAAATCTCCACAGATACGATCGCAATGATCATCCCTAAAAATAAGCTTTTTGGATCAGAAAATTGTCTTGCCAACACGTCAACAACCTCACGCATCGATCCATCGACTTCAAGAAGAAGTGTCGTTGGAATAACAGATATAAATGAAATCAATGCCATCAATCCTGGGAACAGAGACTTGTGACCGTTGATTTTCCCAAGCTCAATCCCAATGAGGAACACAGCCCCAATGGTTAAAAAGTTCAGCGTGGCATAATTGATTGCCTTCATAATAGGCTGAAGCTCTGCTAAAAACCTGAATATCTCAAAATGCGCAAGCCCTGTCTCCGGGCTCATGATCATATTCGCCACCAGTACAGCAAAAGCTCCTGTAATGATGATCGGCATCAGTGTGACAAATGCCTGTTTAATCGCCATAATATATTTCTGGTTGGTGATGCGATAAGCCACATGCCCCATGACATCTGCCGCTTTCTCCTTGAAGCTCATGATCCGTCTCCCCCTTTGCAAAAACTCGTGATCATCCTCCTTTTTGATGTTATTTTAAAAGCGCTTTCATTAACATCTAATCTTTTTCCTCACAGATGCGGAAATGGGTGCCGCGTTTTTTCATTTGGATGCTCCAATACTTGAAGCGCAGCTGTCAGTTCTTCAAATGAAGCGGCTTTGATGAGCTGTTCCACCACTTCCTTCCGTTCTGTCAGCCGCACAAGAAATTGATAAAGCGACTGTAATTCTTTTTGATACGTCTTCTGGATGCTTAACAAGCATACGACTTGTACTCGATCTTCTCCCCACAGCACCGGCTTTTTCAACGTACAGATCGCACAAAACGTGTCATCTGTTGCCGGTTTAATTGGATGAGGAATCGCAACCAAATGACCGAAAGATGTGGGTGATACTTGCTCTCTTTCTAGCAATAATTGTTCAAACTCTTCTGGGATTCGATGCTGCTCCTTTAGCACGTTCACAAAAAATTGAAGAACCTCTTCCCTTGATTGGAGATCTTGCTGAAAAAATGTCAGCGCCGGACTCACATACCGCAAAACTCCTGTATCCTGTGAATTCTGCACAAATCGTTTCAGCCGCACAATATCATCGTCACTTAGAATCGTATGTACATCAATGACTGGCACCGGCAATGTATTCTGAAGCGGAATGGTACTAATAATAAAATCAATGCTTCTTAAATCATACAAAGGAAGTTCCCCGACACTTGCAGTTCCAGCGATCTCCAGCCTTCCGTTAAAAGCTGCCGTGAGTTTATGAAGAAGAAGCTGGCTGCTGGCGACACCCGTCGCACACACAATAAGACATGTCTTTCTTACATGCTGTGATTTTGTCCGCTCGATTGCAGCCCCAATATGAAGTGCCAAATATCCGATTTCATCCTCAGGAATCTCAACACCCTCTTTTTCCTTCAGCCATCTGCCCATATAAACACCCGCCTCAAACGCAATGGGATAATGCCTTTTAATGTCTGGTAAATAAGGATTTCGGATGTTCATATCGTATCTAAAGCGATGAATGGCAGAACGCAAATGAAGACTTAAACCAACGATCAGCTCCTTATCAAACTGAATATCAAGTGACATGTGCTCCTCTACATAAGCAAGCAATTGGTGAGTGAAACGAAAATGGTCTTCGTCCAGCAGATGAAATAGCGTATGGCCAGCCTCTCCATATGCCATCATCTTTGCTCCCATTAAGTGAATCGCAATGTACGCCATTTCAGATAACGGAAAATCAATCGCTAATACGCGGCGAATATCTTCTGCCATTTGTTGAGCTACCTGAAAAACTGGCTGCACTTGAATTTCTTTCAATTCCGCTTCTGGCATCTTGACCAGCTTTTTTTCTTCAATTCGTTTGCATGCGATGGCAATGTGGGTCACTAAATTACTTAAACCGATTTCTGATAGATGAAGTCCGGTAGCTTTTGTACGTGAACGCACGATGTCCTGAATCAATTGATACGTTTCTTCAGGTAACAGTGCAGCATTCGCATGCTCCTGCTGAAACACATGCTCTGCCATACAATATCTTAATTTCATTTCATCGCCTGTCAGACGAAGGCCATATTTAGGCCGGTGCGATATAGAAAGTCCATGCAATGAAAACAAGTGCCTGACAGCTTTCAAATCATTTTTCACTGTAGATTCACTCACAAATAATTCCTCTGCCAATCCCTCTAATTTGATATAGTCTTCTGATAGAAGCAGCCTTTTTAATAGATAAGCCACACGGTCCTCAGGCTGATTGGGAATGGACGGTTCCTTTTTCTCATTCCTTTCTCTCAGTGAGGTTTTCAAAAATGTACGAAATGCTCCATAATCTTCAACGCTCAATGTATACCCTGCCCCGCGTTTAATATGCAGTGCGGCACCATGTACTTCTAAGATCACTTTAAGCGCTTTCATATCTGTGCGGATGGTTCGTGATGTGACTCCGATCACACGGGCAATTTCTTCACTTGTCAGTTCCTGCTCCGCTTGCATCAATCGTTTCAGAAGCTCCTCCTGACGTAGAGATAGCATGGGCTCTCCTCCCTTGGCATTTACTTTTGCCTATCATCATAAACGAAAATAGAACTCTTTGCCCAGTATTTCTTTCAAATCGGGAACCTAGATATGGCTCATTCGTATGAATATGAAACTAGAGGAGGGATGCTTTTATGTTTGTTGTCATTATCATATTAGCTTTTTTAGGAGCCATCATTGCCAGCTTGTTCGCATCAAATGATAAACGTGCATCTGCTAAGCGTTCAGCACATCATAGCTCAACGACAAGCACATATACTGATTCGTATACCCATCACGCTTCTGAAGCCTCCTGCGGGAGTGATTCAGGCGACAGCGGCGGTGGTGGATGTGACTAAACAAAAAAACAGCCGCCCTTTTATAAGACGGCTGTTTCGTTTATGGTTTTAAAGAGCTTTCCAGCCCCGTTCAATCAAATGTTTAACATCCTTTGCAAAATCCTCGCCCTTTTCCATCACGTCCTGAGCTCTTCCTGCAAAATTACTGGCAACAGCCAGCTCCATTTTTTTCAATTCAAAGTGTAAGATTTTTTGATCAATCTCTGTTATATATTTTTCATATTCATTGTTGACGACGTCGTGCATCACGCTGTAAGCATCTTTCCGGTGGCGATGAAAGTCGGTTCCTCTCTCGCCTTTCCATGACGAATCTAGTGCAGGCTTCTTAATTTCTTTGATATCTGACTGGGCAAGATCTTGTTCTGTTCGAATATTACTTTTGGCTGTCTTTAACCGAGAGATCATTTCGTCAAATTCTGCACGTTTGTTCTCAATTCCCATATGCAGATGGTGCAGCATCTCGGATAAACTCATGTCATCCACCTCTATCTGACCTCATACGAAAGCACGGCGTGAGCGCCTTTGGAAACCATCGACTCACTTGATTTTTCCAATCCTGACATTTCTATCGTTCTGCTTTCATTAAGTATAGTATAAGGCGAAAAGCCTCAGGCTTAAATAGGGAAAAGGTGTCCTTTTAGTGACGCATTTGGAAATAAAACGGAATAATACAAGGTCTTACACCCTGAATTTTATATGAGACTTTAATACCACAATCACATTATGTCAATGGTACCCATAAATAAAAGCGATTGTGCTGATTATTTTGCAGCAATCGCTTCGTCTTGTTCTTTTAATGTTTTCACGTTAGAGCGTGTATCCTGAACATTTTTAATTAAGGCTTCTTTAAAGCTTGAGACCATTTCGCTCACTTCTGCTTCACGTGCCGTCCACTTGGTTACAAATTCAAGGCTGTTTTCACCCGCTTTATCTGCTGCTTTTTTCATCGCTAAAGCTTCGACGGCTTGGGAGACTTCATCTAGTTTATCCATGACTGTTTGGTAGTTTAACTTAATTTGTCCCATTGTGATATCCTCCAGATTTGTTCAGCATGAAACTCGTTTACAAGCTGCTCCATGCTTTTGAGATCAAGCGTTTTGCATCCTCTACTGCGTCTTCTCCTTTTTCAGCAAGACGTGCGGCGTCTCCAGCTAAGGAACTGGCAAAGGATAAAGCAGCTTGTTCTGCTTCTAATGTACTGATTTTGAATTCGATACGGCTCACGTAGCGTGGGTATTGATCGTTCACGATCGTTTGCAGCGCATCATGTGCTTCATTTCGGTCTGTTTTGAAATCCTGGCTTCGCTCACCTTTCCAAGAGGTCCCAAGCTTTGGCTGCTTGATTTGCTTTAAATCTGTTTCTGCCGCATCTTGTTCACGTTCAACCTTGCTTTTCGCCTTTTTGAGCCGAGCGATTTTCTCTTCAATTTCTGCTTTTTTATTTGAAATGCCACCGTTAAGGGCAGACAGCATATCCGATAAGCTCATATGGGTTCCTCCTCCTGTCAAAAAATAAAAACGCTGCTTAGAGTCTCTCTAAACGAGCGCAAGGTGAATAGCACTTTTTCCAATATTGTTATTATAAGGTTCAAAGACTCATGTTTGAATAGGGATTTGTGCCCTTTTTATGGGATAAATATGCTTTCATTCTGCTTCACACCACCCCTTTCGACCTCATTTATAGGAGGTCTAAACTCCTGTTCGTTTGCTATATGTCACATATAGTCTCACGGTCCTAGGACAAACAAAGCCGCCCCGTTCAGGAGCGGCTTTTGCAAACGGCTTATGAGGCCGATTCTTCTCTTTCTTGTTGATCTTTCACGTACCAAATGAATTTACCTGTATATCCGTAAATGATTGCAAGACCAATGGCAACAAAACTCAACCACATAAATGGTAAATAAGAGAATGTCGATACGCCGAGAATTCCTGCCATGTAAATACCGTTATCTGACCATGGAACCATACCAGACGTAAGCGTACCACCGACCTCAGAGTTTCTGGATAAAACTCGTCTGTCTAACTTTAATTTATCGTAGCTCTTTTCCATAATTTTTGGTGTAAGGATTAACGATACATACATCGCACAGCCAAAGATATTGGCGAAGAACGCAACAACGAGTGTAGACAGCGTTACATTCCCTGCATTATGTAATTTTTTCTCAAATGTCGCGACGATGACTTTTAATACGCCTAAATATTCTAGTACTCCACCGAAACCAAGTCCCAGGATAATCACCACTAGAGACCCTAACATATTAACGATACCACCGCGGTTTAACAATGTATTTAAGAATTCTACATCTGAATTAATAGAGAAACCATTATAAGCTGTACCAAGTGCATCGGCTGGATTCATTCCTTGGAATGCCATTGCCCAAACTGCGCCAAGAAGCGCACCAATCGCAATAACAGGCATTGAAGGCTTTTTCAAGACAAGTAATAGCACAACAATAAGCGCCGGAATGATCATCCAAATATTAATCGTGAATGTATCTTGCAGTGCTTGTTTCAAAAACTCTACTTTTCCTTGATCAATATTTTTTCCGCCATACATAAACCCGGTAATTGTAAACATAATAGCAGTTATGACAAATGCAGGTATGGATAAGACCATCATTGCTCTAACATGTGCGAGCACGTCCACTTTTGAAAGTGAGGAAGCAAGCACAGTACTATCAGATAAAGGAGATAACTTATCGCCAAAATAAGCTCCAGATAAAACAGCACCAGCCACGATAGGTAATGGAATTCCCAAACCTTCACCAATCGCAATCATGGCAATACCTGCGGTTCCAACTGTCCCCCATGATGTTCCTGTAGCAACAGACATAATGGAACAGATAATCAGTGTAGCTAGTAAGAAAATATTAGGATGAATAAATTCCAGTCCATAATAAATTAATGTGGGTACCACTCCGCCGGCAATCCATGTTCCAACAAGTGCACCTACAGCAATTAAAATCAAAACAGCCTCTAAACCATTCGATATCCCTTTTGTAATGGCATTTTGAAGATCTTTGTATGAATGCCCCAATCGAATACCTAAAGCAATAACCATAAACCATGAGATAAACAATGCTAGCTGAATATCTAATTTGAAGTAAAGAGTAAATGATAAAACAATCGCTAAAAACAAGCCAAGTACAGCTACGACTTCTAAAATAGATGGTAGACGTGGTGATTTCATTGTGTTTCCTCCCTTTGTGCGTGCGTTAAGCGTTTTCAAAATATTGTGAAAAAAGTGTGTCAATTCGAAAGAAAGTGAATTGCCTGTTTTTCTCTTTTTCACAGGCAATTCCACATATTAATAAAATAAAATTTTTGATATTATTATCGCTCTAGGAGCTCTGCACCCGCAATACCAGGCTTTGTCATCTCGTATGGATTTAAGATAATATCAAGTTCTTCTTCCGTTAAAACATCGTACTGCAAGCAAAGATCTCTGATCGATTGTCCTGTTAAAATGGCTTCTCTTGCAATTCTAGCGGCTGCTTCATAGCCTAAGTGAGGGTTCACGGCAGTGATCACGCCTGCACTTTTTTCTACATATTCTTTCAAACGTATTTCATTTGCTTCAATGTCCGCTAAGCAATGATCTGTGAATGAGCGGAATCCGTTATTCATTATACTAATAGATTGAAGCAAGTTAAAGACCAGAACAGGCTCCATCACATTTAACTCAAGCTGGCCTGCTTCAGAAGCAAGACAGATCGTGTGGTCGTTCCCAATGACTTGGAATGCGATTTGGTTAATGAGCTCTGCCATGACTGGATTGACTTTCCCAGGCATGATGGATGATCCAGGCTGGCGGGCCGGCAATGCGATTTCAGCAAGACCTGCGCGCGGACCAGATGCCATTAAACGAAGGTCATTGGCAATCTTAGACATGTTCATCATGCATACTTTTAAAGCGGCGGATACTTCTGTGTAAGCATCTGTATTTTGCGTTGCATCCACGAGATGCTCTGCGCCTACAAGAGGAAGACCAGATATATCAGCGAGCTTCTTCACCACGATCTCAATATAACGAGGATCTGCGTTTAAGCCTGTCCCAACAGCTGTTGCACCCATATTGACTTCATATAAATGCTGCTTTGATTGGTTGATCCGCTTAATATCACGGCTCAGCACACGGCTGTAAGCTTCAAATTCCTGTCCCAAACGGATGGGAACAGCATCTTGAAGGTGCGTACGTCCCATTTTGATCACATGATCGAATTCTTTCGCTTTCTTTTGAAAGACGTCCTGCATGACTTGCATCGTTTCAAGCAGAATGTCTAACTGCTTGAGCACAGCAATGTGGATCGCCGTTGGGAATGAGTCATTCGTTGATTGCGACATGTTCACATGTGTGTTTGGGCTTAAATGGATGTATTCACCCTTTTGATGTCCCATGATTTCTAGTGCTCTGTTTCCAATCACTTCATTGGCATTCATATTCATGGACGTTCCTGCGCCGCCTTGAATTGGATCGACAATAAAGTACTCGTGCAGCTTGCCTTCAATGACTTCATCAGACGCTTGAACGATGGCATTTCCAATTCCCTCATATAAACGTCCAACTTCCATATTGGCTTGAGCTGCTGCTTTTTTCACGATGGCAAAGGCTCTAATTAGTTCCTCGTGCATCCGATATCCTGTAATCGGGAAATTCTCTTTTGCACGAAGGGTTTGAACCCCATAATACACGTCTGCTGGAATTTCTTTTTCACCAAGAAAATCCTTCTCATAGCGATAAGTTGCTTGAACCATCTCTTATGACCTGCTTTCTATAGAATAGTTAAATCACTAAATCTTCTGCGATTGGTGTTTCCATAATCTTTTTGACTTCTCTTGGATCTGTTGTTTTGCCTAGTGCCCACATCAGTTTCGGCACGATAGCTTCTGTATTCATATTTCTTGAACGTGCCACCAATTCTTGATTGATCTTGCGTCCTACCTCATACACACTCATGTCTTCTCCTTCTTCCAGACACTGAGTGGTGATGACAACAGAAATGCCTTCTTCCAGCAATTCGTTGATCTTTTCTAAAAGGTTTCTTCCTTCGAAAGGAATTCCGCCGCTGCCGTAGCTTTCAATGACAACGCCTTTGTACATGCTTTTGACTGCATCTAAAAACTCAGGCTTCAGGCCTGGGTGCAATTTTAACAGACACACATCTGTGTTCAAGGATGCATCTAATTTAAGCGGTTTCATTGGTGTTCTTTTTACTTTGCTATTGTATTCAATTTGATGGTTTTCAATTGATGCAATATATGGGTAGTTAATGCTTTCAAATGCATCGTAGCTTTTCGTTCTTAGTTTGATCGCACGTGTTCCTTGGATGACCCTGCCATCAAACACGACATACACGCCGCCAACACCGTCACATGCAAAGCGAATGGCATCTGTGATGTTTTTCTTCGCATCTGTTTTCTTAAAAGTAATCGGAATTTGTGAACCTGTAATCACGATCGGCTTATCAGGGTTTTGCAGCATATAAGACAGCGCTGCTGATGTATAGGCCATTGTATCGGTTCCGTGAGTAACGACAAACCCGTCATACTGATCATAATTCTCATAAATGGCTGTTGCGATATCAACCCAGTATTCAGGCTGCATATTTGTACTATCTATACTCATTAGGGACTTTGTGTCCATTGTATATTCTGCATTAATTTCGTTTAAATAGCTCAAAAGATCCTCAGCTTTAACACCTGGAGCTAAACCATTTTCACTCTCTACAGATGCAATCGTCCCACCAGTCGTTAAAAGCAATAATTTCTTCAACAGGTCCACCTCTTTCGTAAAATTACTTCGTTTGTCACACATATTATAAGCTAGCTTGTGCTATTCTATAATATACGCTTTACGCGTACCTTCATTGCCATTATAGTCACATAACGCGAATTAATCAAGAAATTGTTACGCATAACGCGTACATTCTATGTCAAAATATGATATACTGTTGTTGTAAATAAAGGAGCGTTCATGTATGATACTCGATCGTTTAACCACCCTTAGAAAAAAGAAAAAATGGTCTCTCCAGCATACGGCAGATCGCCTAGGTATCGCCAAAAGCACCTATGCCGGTTACGAATCTGGGTACCGACGACCTTCGCTTGAAGCAGTGAAGCTGCTGGCTGATTTGTATGATACGTCCATTGATTTTTTACTTGGTAGAACGGACGAGCCAGAGATACAACGCAAAATCTCTGATATCAAAATTGAACTGACGGAAGCAAAAGAAGGAACCATTTATGTAGACGGCGTTCCCCTAAATGATGAAGAAATCAAACAGCTTGTTGCCTTTATTCGGGCGAAAAACACTCTAAAAGTATAAACACAGAAAAGAGAGGCACCTTATAAACAGGTGCCTCTCTTTCCTTTTCCAATCTCAATATGGAGAAGACAGCTGGCTTAATTCCTCTAGCCGCCGCTTCGCTTCTTCTTTATTAAACGAACTATAATAGCGATAATTCTCCTCATCTAAGATGCGGTAATGCTGACTAAGTACATTTTGCTGAAGGCGAAACGTGCCTTTTTTGACAGACGTCCTCCACCAAACCTTGCCGCCAATCGTACGCTCTACTGATAGATGTAATTCATCATGTGCCACAACTTCCAAAATCTCGAGCGGGTCATCCCCTAGGGTTCCTTTCAAAATGTCACTATCTCTGAATAATGCACATACGGCCGCGGATTGCGTCCAGTTGAGACGCAGCCTGTTTTTTTCAACCTGCTGCAGATGCCGTTTCGATAGACCAAGTACCTCCGCCATACGATCCTGCGTATAATTCTTTTCTCTTCGAATCCGTGCCATTTGTTCTGTGACGAGGTCGATTACCATCTCTTTATCCATCTCTCATCGCCTCTTTCGAGTGTTCAGTCTTTACTGACATCATACACGATTTCTTCGAAAAAGTGGCGCCTCATCCTATAGAATTCTGACAAAAACAGCTTAGTCGGTCTTCTCTTCTCCTTGGCCATGCTGCTGTCTCCAATTTTCTTGGGCTGTCTGATGTAAATATGGATAGATCTCCTGTTTGACGGTCTGTTCAAATACTTCTTCATCTAAAATGCTGTACGCTGGAATTTTGATCAATTTCCCATCTACTTTCCGAATGAGCACATCCATGAAAAGAAATCCTCTTATACTGTAACGATGCCTGCGCATGTCAATTGATTGAATATCTTGAAAAGGAATCATTCGCTCCCGGTGCAGCACAGCGCCATTCTCTCCGCGCTGAATGCGAAAAATCACATTTCCCCTCTTCGTAAAAGCAGGCAAAATCATCAAAAAGGAGATCCAGCCATAGACAATACCTAATAGTCCGCCTAAAAATAAAAACAATGTATAGTTCGATTCAAATGTAAGGGCTTCTGAAAATAACCAAATACCGATAATACCGAAGCCGCCCGTTGCTAAGAATGCCCATACTCTTAAAAAAGGTCTGCTCCTTACTTCTATTACTTCACTTGGATTCAAGCGTCATTCTCCTTTTCTCCATTAGAATATAGAACGTAACCCGTCTAGATGAGCCGTCTCAATGCGAAATTCATTTTCTTTTATTCCTGATACAAGCCACGATTGGTTCTCACCTGGAATCACAAATATCATGGACTCCACTTCCGGCGTATTATTTTTGTCATAGACGACCTTCATGAGGGAGTCCATCTTTCCTTTTCTCGTCTGTACATCAGAAACAAATGCCTTCACGAGCTCTTGATTCTCTGCTTTATTCAGAAAGGATGGCCACTCATTTTTCGCTTCGCTTGCTTGCTCTAACAGCATTTCAAATTCCTCTGCCTGCAGGCTGATGACAGGTTCAGGGTGATCATTCATCTGTAGGTTGAAAAAGGCTGTCACTTGCTCCTCTGCCTGCTGATCGCCGTCCAGTTTGCGAATCTGATGTACTTGTTGATCATAAAGCGTATGATGCGCATATACACCGGCCTGTGTTGTGTGAAAAGAGGTGCTGACTTCTTCGTCTGTGTCTCCAAATTTAGATGCCTTGATCGTGTGAGAGGCATCATTCATCGCCTGAATGAAATGGCGGTATTCTGCTTTATAACGGTATTGTCTGTTTCGAAATTCCAGTACACCTTTTGCAAGCAAAGAGCGGCACGCAATTTCAAATAAAAACCCAAGGCGCTCGTCCTCTACTTCAGGATAATAGGCCTCCTTTAAGGACATGCCTTGTTCAAAATAGCCTTCACTGTAAAAACTAAAGATGAGTTCCTCAATACTTAGACTTAGCTGATCCAACTTGATCTCTCCTTATCCAAAAGAAAATGCACCCTTAAAGAAATCGCCTGCACCCTTTATGAGCGAATCTGCGGTTTCTTTTGTTTTTTCTATCCCTTTATGTATCGCCTGATTTGCCTGATCAATGGTATCATTCACTGCTTTCACACCTTGACCCGCCAGTTCGAATGCTTTTTTCCCTTTATCCACGACTGCATGAATCGGGTCCTTTAATTTCACTGCCATCTGTTCAGCAAAACCGGATGTCAGCTTGGCGACTTTTTCTCCAATAAATCCACCTACTGCTGAACCAATGGCGCCGCCAACAACGGTTCCAATCGGACCTGCAAAGCTGCCAAGAGCACCGCCGACAACGGCACCTGCGACAGAACCGCCAGCGATAAAGACCGTATTGTTCACTGCATTTCCAACAGCCTTTGCATTTTCACGCTTAAGAACTTCGGGTTGATCTCCGAATTCTGCATAGTTCTCGGCAATTTTCAATCCACAGCCAACCGTTTCTGTTGCACCAGTGACAACTGTTGCAATAATGGCATTTCCTTTCGCAAATCTTGCACCATTTTTCAGAACAGACTTAATCGCAGCCGTGTCCTTCCAATTAATACTTCCTTTTGTAAAATCACGAACACTGTTTGTGAACGCAACTGTATCGTCAGGATAAAATTTTGTGAATTTCTTATGGACCAAGTCAGCCATCGGCCAGTTCGATCGTTTTAATAATTCTTTTTTACTCAGCCAAATCCTTGCTAACCGGTCAAATCTCGTTCCTTCTACCCGGCTGGTCAGATCAAGCAGCAGCTTTGAATGCTGCGCTGCATATCGGCCATTCTCTTTAATGAAAGTCGTCATCCCAAGCCCGTAATATTTCGCCTGCATCATCACGATACCAGCTAAGTTCGTGAGTGTACCATATTGATCATAGATACTGTACAATTTCCGCAATATATCATCTGCTTCGACCATTTTATCCGTTGCATGACGAATGGCAATATCATCACTGCTCAATTTGCTGATTAATGCCTGTCCTGCTCCCCATGCATCCCCGACACCAGAAAAACAGCTTCTATACCGAGGATCGCAGCCTAAAATCAGCCCGTCCAGTTCACTATGTAAATCGCGGTGCTTCGTTTCAATGGCTGACAGCTCGCCTACAAAATCATTCGCCAGCCCTGTCAGCTGAT
Organism: Bacillus sp. FSL R5-0712; assembly: GCF_038593285.1. Classification (NCBI taxonomy): domain Bacteria; kingdom Bacillati; phylum Bacillota; class Bacilli; order Caryophanales; family Bacillaceae; genus Bacillus; species Bacillus sp. FSL R5-0712. The sequence continues at coordinate 3,643,056 of NZ_CP151981.1, forward strand.
CTGGATCAACCACAATGTCACGTGCCATCACATCATCTCCCTTCTCGGTTTCTTTCTCTCCGTTCTTCTCGTCTCTTTCGCTCAAGCTCTTCCATTCTGGCAATTTCAGCTTTACGCTCCTCAATTTTGACCGCTGCATCCCGCAGTTCCTGACTTGTTTCAAGCAAATCTTTTTCAAATTGATCGTAGCGTGCCGTTGTTTCTTCAAAGCTTTGATCAAATTTATCCCTTGCTTCTCCCTGCCAGCCTGATCCTACTGCCTTCAGCCGATTTTCCAGCAGCTGCTTGGACTGCCGAATCTCATCAGCCGCTTCCTGAAACTTTTGAGCGAGTGCCAGCGTTTGACTAGAATCCAACTTTCGCACCCCTTTCTCCCAATTTAACGTACAAATGGATGATTTTATATGTCCTCATTATAAATAAAAAGACACCCAAAAAAATCACCCTAAAGAACCATTCAGCACATTACCTAATGAAAGTAGGCCTTTTTCCTCTCTAATTGCCAGAGAAAGCCTTTCTTGTTATGAAGCGCATTCAAGACGTGATAAAATGGACGTATTCTACAAAAGGAGTGACGTATAGATGAAAGAGGAAATGATTCAGCGTTTCACAAGTTATGTGAAGGTAGATACGCAGTCAGATGCAGAAAAGGAAAGCTGCCCATCTACTGAAGGACAATTGAACCTGGCGAGACAGCTTGTTGAAGAGATGAAATCCATCGGGATTCAAGAAGTGACTATGGATGAAAACGGCTATGTCATGGGAACAATCCCATCTAACACAGACAAAGACGTGCCGACCATTGGCTTCCTGGCTCATATCGACACAGCCACTGACTTCACCGGCAAAAATGTAAAACCGCAGCTTCATGAGAACTATCAAGGCGGCGACATTACCTTAAATGAAGATCTACATATCGTTTTATCTCCACAACAGTTTCCAAATTTACAAAAGTACCAAGGACATACGCTGATTACAACAGATGGCACAACCCTGCTTGGTGCAGATAACAAAGCTGGTATCGCAGAAATTATGACAGCAATGCATTACCTCATCAAGCACCCAGAAATCAAGCATGGAAAAATCCGCGTCGCTTTTACGCCAGATGAAGAGATTGGCAGAGGGCCGCACAAGTTTGATGTTGATGCCTTTGGCGCTTCCTATGCGTACACAATTGACGGCGGACCGCTTGGCGAGCTGCAATATGAAAGCTTCAACGCAGCAGGCGCGAAAGTATCCATTAAAGGAAACAACGTCCACCCAGGAACAGCAAAGGACAAAATGGTCAGCGCTGCGAAAATTGGGATGCTCTTTCACAACAAACTGCCTTCTGAAGAATCTCCAGAATATACAGAAGGCTACGAAGGCTTTTTCCACCTGACGAAATTTGTAGGGGAAGTAGAAGAGGCTGAGCTGCAATATATTATCCGTGATTTTGATAAAGAGAAATTCAACAATCGCAAGGCACTGTTTGAAAAAATAGCAAATGACTTAAAAGCCACATACGGAGAAAACAGCATCACTCTCAGCATTCAGGATCAATATTATAATATGAGAGAAAAAATTGAGCCGGTGAAACATATTGTGGACATTGCTCATGAAGCCATGGAAAATCGCTCAGTAACACCGGTCATTGAACCAATTCGCGGCGGCACAGACGGCTCCCAGCTTTCATATAAAGGTCTCCCAACGCCAAACATCTTTACTGGCGGGGAAAACTTCCACGGTAAATATGAATTTATTTCCGTTGAAAACATGGTGAAAGCAACCGAGGTTATCGTTGAAATTGCCCGTTTATTTGAAGAAAAAGCATAAACATGTTTACAACCGTTCCTGTTCGGGAACGGTTTTTTAATAAAAGTTTACAATTTTCTGAAACTTTTATGACACTTATTCGTACTAATAGAGACAACCCCAGAAAAAATTCTTCTTGACGAGTGAAATAACTGGAAATATAATAGTTAAAAACAACCAGTATTTTAGACCTAAAATAGCAGATTGAATGAACCTTAAGAACTAAACCAACTCTGCTGCTTATTTTCAGTTATAAACATCACTCACCCTGTCTACACTTAAAGAATAGGATGAATTGGAGGAATGTCATATGATGATTTTATTGATTATCGCTTCACTTTGCTGCTACTTACTATTCTCTTTCAAAAAAGATAACCGCACCCAAAAAAGAAAAAGCGCAGAGCTTTCGGAGTTTGAAATCTTTCGTATGCGCCGCCACTACAACGGAAAACGCCGTCACCCACTAAACGATGCACCTAAACAAGTATAAATCCAAATAAAAGAGCCTCATGAGGGGGCTCTTTTTGTTGAATAAACAGCAAAAAACGACCACTGAATCTGGTCGTTTTTCTTTTTATTTATATACCTTCGCAGGCACTTGAATCATAGGAATTCCAACATAGTAAGGTGAAATTTCATATGGCTGGAAGACAACAGCAATTCCCTTTTTCGTGAAGTAATACTGCGTGTTGTAGTTGATTTCAATGTCGCTTTTTTTCAGGTTCGCGTAGAATTTGCTTTTATGTTTCTTTGTGTAGTTATAAATATAATCTCTTACTTTCGTACGCTTTTTCTTTGTTTTCACAACGTCTGTCAAGAACAGCTGCTTTGTTTTTTTCTTTGTTAACACATAGTTCATGCTGGAAACCATTGTGTCTCCGTGCGCTCCACCGTTATACATGTAATCATAGTTTAAGATACTCAGTTTCTTACCATTGTTAAATTTCGTTTTATACGTTCTCTCATACGTGACCTTCCCGTAGCCTTCCTTTTTCGCTTCGTCCTTTAAGTACAAGTAAGTAGAATAAGAGAAGGCGATATCTTCTTTTAAATCACGATTGATGGTTTTCATATGCGTCTTGCTTAGATTTTTCACCTGTGCATATTTGAACGTTTTTTTCTTCTTATAATAGTGTGTGCTTACTTTTGCTTTTTTTGCTTGTTTGGCATCAGCAGATCCAACTGGTGCAAACAAGGAAACAATCAGTGAGAAAATGAGCAGGCTGATCGTTAGGCCTTTTTTCATTGTCATAGTAAAAACCCCCATTTTTGTCTATTACCAAATGAGTATACCATGACAAAAGAACCAAAAGAAGTATTTTTTCCATATTATTCTTCATTTTTCCACATCGGGTTTGTTTACCGTTTTCATAAGTTCCTGTATGCTTAATGTAGAATGCTAGATGAAGTGTGGTGTTTATCATAGAAGAGAATATTTTTAGTCACATTCGGACAACGTTTCATAGTTTGTCCCCAACCCAGAAAAAGATTGCCAATTACATTTTACAAAACCCTCAGAAAGTTGTGCTTCATTCTATAAGTGCACTCGCTGCTGAATGCAGCACAAGTGAAACGACGATCTTTCGGTTTCTAAGGAAAATTGGCTATGAATCGTATCAAGTGTTTCGTGTCCATGTCGCACAGGATATCGCGACCAATACACCTCAATCCATATACGGTGAGATCGAGGCAACCGATAGTGTAGCTGACATTAAACATAAGGTCATAGAGTTAACAACAAACTCTATACAAGATATGAAGCATATTTTAGAAGATCATGCCGTCACACAATTCATTGAACACATGAAACAGGCACATAAAACCGTCTTTTTTGGAGCAGGCGCGTCCAGCTTTATTGCTGGGGATGCTTATCATAAGTTCCTGCAGCTTGGTTTTGAAGTGAGCCTATGCAGTGATCCGCATATGATGAATATGATTGCAACACACGCCACGGAACACGATTTTATCGTCGCAATCTCCCATTCAGGAGAGAGCAGAGAAATTCTTGACGCCGTACAGTTTGCAAAAGAAAAAGGGGCAAAGGTTGCTTCTATCACCAGCTATCCGAAATCTGAGCTCGCAAAGCGGTCTGACTTTCATCTGCTTAGTTCTTCAAGAGAGACAACCTATCGATCAGACTCCATGATCTCCCGTATCAACCAGCTTGTGATCATTGATGTACTATACGTCTCCGCTGTTTTAGAGCTAGGATCAAATGCCATTGAAAACGTGAAACGATCTCGATTAGCCGTAGCTAAAAATAAAACATAAACACAAAAGACCGGAGCTGATTCCGGTCTTTTTTTGTGACTTTTTTCATATTTTCCGTTGACACGTTCCTATCACGTCATGTACATTAAATGAACAATAGTTTATTTCCTACTATTAAATTTAAAAGATAGTATATATACTAACACAATGAAAAGAAAGCGCTTTTTGTAAGGGTTTTCTATATAGGGGGCGGACAACGTGACAAAGAAGATTGGATTCATTGGACTAGGTATTATGGGAAAACCTATGGCACTCAATCTATTAAAAGCTGGTCATGCTTTGACAGTTTTTGACCTAAATGAGGAAGCGATTCGATCGTTACAAGAAGCCGGAGCAAAAGGTGCTGTTTCAGCAGCTGAGGCAGCTTCTGAAAGCGATATCATCATCACAATGCTTCCTAAAGGAGAGCATGTAGAGGCAGTCGTTTCAGGTGATCAAGGCATTTTAACGACAGCTGCACCTGGCACTGTCATCGTAGATATGAGCTCAATTTCTCCTGTCACCTCCAGGGCTTTAGCTGCTCTTGCCAAACAGCATCAGGTGGAATTTATCGATGCACCTGTCAGCGGCGGAGAACCGAAGGCAATAGACGGAACACTTGCCATCATGGCTGGCGGCGAAGAATCCATCTTTGAGCAAGTGAAGGATGTCCTGCTTTCAATGGGCACTGAAGTCGTATTAGTTGGGGCAAATGGCAGCGGGACAACAGCGAAGCTTGCCAATCAAATCATCGTCAACTTAAATATTGCGGCCATGTCCGAGGCGCTCGTTCTAGCTGCTAAATCAGGCATTGCCATTGATAAGATGTATGAAGCCATCCGCGGCGGACTGGCAGGAAGTGCCGTGCTCGATGCAAAAGTTCCTCTCATCTTAGAACGAAATTTTGAACCTGGCGGACGCATCGACATCAACTTGAAGGATTTAACCAATGTCATGGAAACTGCTCACGATATCGGTGTTCCTCTTCCGCTTTCTAGTCAGCTGCTTGAAATCTTCCACGCCCTCAAAGCGGACGGAAAATCCGGGCTTGATCATGGCGGCATCGTTCAATATTACGAAAAAATGGCTCATGTCGAAGTAAAGAAAGGATGAGATGGTCATGAAACAAAGCACTGACATACTGAATGCCATTCCGAAAGCAGATTCAAAGGCCATTCAATCAGCATACGAACAAGCACTGAGCAGCTTTCAGCATAAAGTTATTGTATTAGACGATGATCCAACAGGGATTCAAACCGTACATGGCGTCTCTGTTTTCACCGATTGGTCAGAGGAAAGCATTGAAGCTGGTTTTCTTGAAGATAGCCGCATGTTCTTTATTTTGACCAATTCTCGCAGTATGACAGAGAAAGAAACTGCCGCTGTGCACGAAACAATCGCTGCAACCATTGTAAAGGTGGCTAAACGGCTTAATCAGGACTTCGTCATTGTCAGCAGAGGGGATTCTACTCTTCGCGGGCACTTTCCGCTTGAAACTGAAGTACTCAAAACGACCATTGAACAGCAAAGCTCCCGCCATTTCGATGGTGAAATCCTTCTTCCTTTTTTCCAAGAAGGTGGACGCTTTACGATCGACAATATTCATTACGTACAGGAAGGACATGAATTAATTCCTGCTGGTGACACAGAATTTGCAAGAGACCGCACATTCGGCTTTCAATCATCTCATCTTGGAGAATGGATTGAAGAAAAGTCAGAAGGAATGTTCACAAAAGAGAACACGACCTACATTTCGTTAGCTGATCTGCGGGCTTTACGCATTGATCAAATCAAACATCAGCTCATGAGTGTGAAGGATTTCAAAAAGGTGGTTGTAAACGCGGTGGATTATGATGATGTCAAAGTCTTTGTCACCGCTCTCATTGAAGCCATTCAAGCAGGACAGCAGCTGATGTTCAGAAGTGCGGCGGCGCTCACAAAAGTACTTGGCGGTATAGGGGATCAAGCCTTACTAACAAAAGATGCCTTGATACAAGAAGAAAGCCCGCATGGTGGTCTCATTATGATCGGTTCTCATGTGAAAAAAACAACAGAACAATTAAAAGCGCTTGAGCAAAATAAAGAGATGGCTTTTATTGAATTTAATACCCACCTCGTGTTAAAGCCTGATGCCTTTCGCGAAGAAATTGACCGCGTCATTCAGCAAACTGAAACACTGTTGGCAGCTGGTCAATCTGTGGCTGTTTATACAAGAAGAGAACGGCTTGATCTTGGGGATGATCGCCAAGAGGAAGAACTAAAGCTCTCTGTACAGATTAGTGATGCTGTGACAAGTATTGTCCAGCGTCTCACCATTCGTCCTAAGTATCTTATTGCCAAAGGTGGAATTACCTCCAGCGATATTGGGACAAGAGGACTTAGCGTGAAACGTGCAACCGTGGCAGGTCAAATCAAACCAGGGATCCCTGTTTGGCAAACAGGAGAAGAAAGTAAATTCCCTTTCATGTCTTATGTGATTTTCCCGGGAAATGTTGGGGCAAAGGATACGTTAAAAGAAGCTGTAGACATACTTGAAGGATAAGGCATAGGGGGTGTTTGCACCCCCTTATGCACCACAAAGGAGGAAAGATCATGTCATTAGTGTTTATTGGACTTGGCGTTTTGTTATTGCTGTTACTCATGGTTGTCTTTAAGTTAAACGCTTTCATTTCTTTGATTATTGTCTCTTTAATTGTTGCTGTGTTAGAAGGGATGACACCACTAGAAGCGATCGCTTCCGTCGAAAAAGGACTTGGCAGTACGCTCGGACATCTGGCACTCGTTCTCGGTTTTGGAGCGATGCTTGGGAAATTGATGGCTGATTCTGGCGGAGCTCAGCGGATCGCGATGACACTTATTGATCGATTTGGTATCGGAAAAATCCAATGGGCGACGATGCTGACTGGGTTTGTGATTGGAATTGCTCTATTTTATGAAACCGGATTCATTATCTTAATTCCATTAGTCTTTACGATCGCTCAGGCTGCAAGACTTCCTGTGCTGTATGTGGGTATGCCGCTCGTCGCTGCACTCATCACCACACATGGCTTCCTCCCTCCTCACCCAGGACCGACTGCCATTGCGAATGTCTTTCAGGCAAACATGGGACAAACCTTATTGGTTGGGATTATTTTAGCGATTCCTGCTGTTTTAGTAGGCGGACTTCTGTTTACGAAACTATTTAAAAAAGATCAGTTGCACGCACATATCCCAAAGAACTTATTTAATCCAAAGGAATTCACAGAAGAAGAAATGCCTAGCTTCGGCATTAGCATTTTCACTGCTGTTTTGCCTGTATTACTTATGACATTCAGAGCATTTCTAGAAATTTTCTTCCCATCCTCCCCATTGCTGCCAACCGCTGAGTTTTTAGGCGAACCGGCGATTGCACTATTAATCTCAGTGCTGCTTGCCATCTACACGTTTGGGCTTGGAAGAGGAAAGAGCATGCAGGATGTGATGAAGTCCATCACGGATTCTATCGGCTCTATTGCTATGATTCTATTAATTATTGCAGGCGGCGGCGCCTTTAAACAAGTGCTCATTGATAGCGGCGTCGATCAATATATTGCTGGAATCATGCAAGGAAGCACACTTTCTCCCCTGCTTTTGACTTGGCTCATTGCTGCTGTCCTTCGTGTCTCTTTAGGATCAGCCACTGTCGCCGGTCTCACGGCGGCTGGCATTTCTGCACCACTGATTGGCCTGACGGGTGTCAGCCCTGAATTAATGGTGATCGCAACAGGTGCCGGCAGTATTACGTTCTCTCATGTGAATGATGCGGGTTTCTGGATTTATAAAGAATACTTTAACCTATCAATGGCTCAAACCTTTAAAACGTGGACATTGATGGTCACCGTGCTTTCACTTGTCGGACTTGCTGGTGTTCTTGTCGCTGATTTGTTCATGTAGGAAATTAAATTGTAAAAACCATTGACTTTTCCCTGAAAACGTTGAATAATTGTGTTTATTAAGAAAATTGAATCAAAAGGTAACCTTATTAAGAGTGGTGGAGGGACTGGCCCTGTGAAACCCGGCAACCGCTGTTCCTAGGAACAGAATGGTGCTAATTCCTTAAGCAAGCAAATGCTTGTTTGAAGATAAGGCAGAGTTCTCACAGTATATGATGCTCTTCCTTATCTAAGGAAGAGCTTTTTTATTTGATTTTTTAACCTGAAGAAAGAAGGGATTCAGCATGACACAAGTACAAACCATTGGAAAGAAAACAACGAAACCGCCATTCCGCGCAGATCAAGTAGGAAGCTTACTTCGTTCAGAGCGCATCAAGGAAGCACGCAAGCAAAAAGCAGACGGTACGCTGACAGCAGAGCAGCTCCGACAAATTGAAAACGAAGAAATTACACGTATTGTAGAGAAGCAAAAAGAAATTGGGTTAGAGGTTGTCACAGATGGTGAATTCAGACGTGCATGGTGGCATTTTGACTTTCTTGAAGGACTCGATGGAGTTGAAGGATTTGAAGCTGATCAAGGCATTCAATTCCATAACACAACGACAAAAGCTAGAGGTATCAAGGTAACAGGCAAGATCGATTTTACAGATCATCCAATGCTGGAGGATTATCGTTTCCTTCACAGCATCGCTGGTGATCATACGGCTAAAATGACGATTCCAAGTCCGAATATGCTCTTTTTCCGTGGAAAACTTGAAGAAGGGGTGTATGACAGCTTAGAGGAATTCCACCATGATGTGGCACAGGCATATAAGAAAGCAATCCGTGCTTTTTATGATGCAGGCTGCCGCTACTTGCAGCTGGATGATACGGCATGGGCAGTGTTCTTTTCTGAAAAAGGCCATGAACAAATCAAAGCCTTTGGCCGTGAAGAAGATGAACTTCGTGAATCGTTTGCGAAGACAATCAATGAAGCTGTTGCCGACCGCCCAGAGGATTTAGTGATTACGATGCACATTTGCCGCGGTAACTTTAAATCAACTTGGGCAGCTGAAGGTGGTTACGAAGCAGCGGCAGAAACAATTTTTGCCGGCTTAGATCTTGATGGTCTCTTTTTAGAGTTTGACGACGATCGTTCTGGCGGATTTGAGCCCCTTCGATATGTGAAGAACCCAAACCTTCAAATCGTACTAGGCCTTGTCACTTCAAAATATGGAGAGCTTGAGCCAGTTGAACAGATTAAAAAACGCATTGAGGAAGCGGCTCAATATGTAGACATTAACCAAATCTGTTTGAGCCCACAATGCGGATTCGCCTCAACAGAGGAAGGCAACCTGTTAACAGAAGAGCAGCAATGGGAAAAGCTGCGTCATGTGATTGAGATTGCTGATCAAGTGTGGACTTCTTAGTCCCTCAAAGACGAAAAAAAGACAAACCGCAGTATGAGCGGTTTGTCTTTTTATTTTTATGCATCCAAATGTTCACCATTTGTCGCAATCACTTGTTTATACCAATCGAAGCTTTTCTTTTTCTTTCTATCTAATGTACCGTTTCCTTCATTATCACGGTCAACATAAATGAAGCCGTAGCGTTTTTTCATTTCCGCCGTTGATGCGCTGACAAGGTCAATTGGGCCCCAGCTTGTATAACCGATCAGGTCAACTCCGTCTGCGATCGCTTCTCTCGCCTCTAGCAAATGGCTTCTGAGGTAATCAATTCGGTAATCGTCTTGAATTGATCCGTCTTCTTCTACTTGATCGACAGCACCCAATCCATTTTCTACGATAAACAATGGCTTTTGGTAGCGGTCATACAGCTGATTCAGTGTTGTACGAAGTCCTTTCGGATCAATTTGCCAGCCCCAATCACTTGCTTCTAGATAAGGGTTTTTCACACCTTCAAATAAGTTACCGCCAGTCACTTGTCCAAGAATCTCTGGATCTGTACTTGTCACAAAGCTCATATAATAGCTGAAGCCAATATAGTCCACTGTATGGTTTCTTAAAATGTCTTCGTCCCCTTCTTGGAACTCGATGTTGATGTCATTTTCAAGGAAATAACGTTTCATGTAACCTGGGTAATAACCTCTTGCCTGTACATCTGAGAAGAATAATGTTTTACGGTCTTGCTCAATTGCAGCAAACATATCTTCTGGTCTTGAGCTGTACGGATAAGTTGTCATCGCTGCAATCATACAGCCGATTTTCGCATCAGGAATGATTTCGTGTCCTGCTTTGACAGCCAAAGCACTTGCAACAAATTGGTGATGCGCTGCTTGATATTGAATGCTTTTCTCGTCATCACCCTCTTCAAATACAAGTCCGCCGCCAGTGAAAGGCGCATGTAACACGACATTGATTTCATTGAATGTCATCCAATATTTCACTTTGTCTTTAAAGCGAGTGAACAATGTTTTAGCGTATGTTTCATAAAGATCCACAAGCTTGCGGTTTCTCCATCCGCCGTAGTTTTTCACAAGTGCGAGCGGCATTTCATAGTGAGAGATGGTGACAACTGGCTCAATTCCGTGCTTATGCAGTTCATCAAATACTTTTTCATAAAAAGCGAGGCCTGCTTCATTCGGTTCCGCATCGTCGCCATTTGGGAAGATACGCGGCCAAGAAATGGATAGTCTGAAGCACTTGAATCCCATTTCTGCAAAGAGTGCAATATCTTCTTTATAGCGATGGTAGAAATCGATTGCATCATGATATAAGTTAAGGTCTTTCATTGATTCATCGAATGGGTGCATAATACCATTTGGTGATACATCAGCTGTCGATAAGCCTTTTCCATCTTGATTATATGCGCCTTCAACTTGGTTGGCTGCAACAGCGCCGCCCCATAAGAAACCTTTAGGAAATGTTTTTTCTAACTTGTTCATGTTGAATACCCTCCTCTTTTTCTTCTACACTGACTGTAAGCAGTGTCTCTTTCACTGTAATCGTTCCATCTGTTTTCGCATCAACTTGTGCAAAATCGTTTGTGTTGGTGACAATAACAGGTGTGGTGACATCATAGCCTTCTTGCTGAATGCCCTCGATATCAAAATCAATGAGTACATCTCCTGCTTGAATCAGATCACCTGACTGCACATGACTTGTGAAATACTTTCCGCCAAGTTTTACCGTGTCAATCCCGACATGAATGAGAAGTTCTGTACCTTGTTCACTCTTCAAGCCAATGGCGTGTTTTGTGTGGAAAATGGTTTCAACCTTGCCGTTGAACGGTGCTACAACACGCCCAGCTGTTGGTACAATGGCTGCACCTTTACCCATAATTTCATTAGAAAATGTTGCATCATTTACTTGATTGAGTGGCTTTAGTTGACCTTCAAGCGGGCTTTGTACCACTTCATTTTGAAGTGCTGCTGTATCTTTCTTTTCTTCTGGTTTGTCTGCTTTTGTATCATCTTTCACTGGTACATCTTTGAATCCTAGAACAAGTGTCATGATCGTTGCTACAACAAATCCGATGACTAAACCGATGATTGAGTAGACAAATGTTGGTCCAATGAATGTTGGGAGACCTGGAAGGCCTGCTGATCCAGATATCACATATGATTTTACTTTAAAGATTGACATGAACACGCCGCCTGCTGCTGCACCAATAAGGGCTGCAAGGAACGGTTTTTTCAATCGCATGTTCACACCATACATAGCAGGTTCAGTAATACCCATTAAGGCTGTGATACTTGTAGACATCGCCAATGATTTGAATGTTTTGTTTTTTGATCTTAAGAAGACACCGAATGCTGCGCCTGCTTGTGCCATATTCGCTACAAACATCATTGGAAGAATGTAGTCAAAACCGTTTAACGTAATGTTGTTGATCATGATTGGAAGCAGTGCATAGTGCATGCCCGTAATGATCAATGGTGACATGAATCCGCCGATCAAGAGTCCTGCCAAAAGACCTGCATGTTTGAACAATAAATCAATTCCACCTGAAAGGCCACTTCCGATAATCCCGCCAAGCGGTCCAACCGCGATGAGCATAACTGGTACAACGACTAGAAGTGTGACTGTTGGAACAAGGATGATCTTTAATGATTTCGGACTATATTTTTCTGCGAATCTTTCAACATATGAACCAAGCCAGATGGTGAGTAGAATTGGAATCACCGATGAAGAGTACACAACGGCAACCACTGGCAAGCCTAGAAATTCTGTATTTCCCGCGCCCAGTAAAGCGGTTAACTGCGGGTGCAGTGCTGCTGCTGCAATGGCAGCCGCGATATACTGATTTGTGCCAATTTTTTTGGCTACGCTTACAGCAAGCAGAATCGGTAAGAAGTAAAAGGCTCCATCTCCGATGGCTGTTAAAATCGCATACGTACTGCTTTTATCTGATATCCACTGGAATGTGAGCATCAGTGCCAAAATCCCTTTGATCATACCGGCCCCAGCGATGGCTGGAAGAATCGGTGTGAAGACACCAGAGATAAAATCGAAAAGCTTTGATATCACATTTTGTTTTGACGCTTCTTCTGTACCGCCTGACTTTACATCAGATGATAGACCTGAATCAGCGACCATCGCTTGATAGACATTTGAGACATCATTGCCGATAATGACATGATATTGGCCTCCGCTTTGATTCACGCCCATGACGCCGTCTGTTGATTGCAGCTTCTCTTTATCTGCCTTGCTTTCATCGTATAAGTTGAAGCGAAGTCTTGTCATACAATGCGTGACGTGTTTAACATTCTTTTCACCGCCGACAAGTTCTAGCACTTCTTTTGCTGTTTGTTTGTGGTTCATTGTGTTACCCTCCAATCGTTGATTTCATCTTGATATAGAAAAAACCTAAACATCCATTAATGTCCGAGAAATAGAGATTCAGACATTAATCGATATTTAGGTTTTGCCTGCTTAACCAGTAACAATCCTTCATAGCGATTGATCGTTATTTAATTTTTATAAGTCTTTAGATATAAAAAAACCTAAATCACGCCTTATCAAAGATAGGGACAATGATTTAGGTTTTGCCTGCTTGACCAGTAACAATCCTAAAAGATTGTGGGTTATTTAGTTTATAGTTATAAATTATCATGTTAATTTTGTGATGTCAACGCTTTCTTTTTGAATTTATTTTCTTTTTATTACTCTGTCTATATGCAAAGTTAAATATAGCATTTCATCTTCTATGAGACTTCGGTTGTATTCTTTTTGAACATACTCGTTAATTTTTTCTGCGCATTGAAAAGCTGCGGTGTTTTTCTCTTTTACCACTTCATACAGGAACTCATTTTGATTTTCCATTTGTGTTTCGTTAAACAGACGCTGACCAAAAAACTTCAAATGCGTCACAAAACGGAAATAATTTAATGATTCTTCGTCCAAATCAATTTGAAAGTGATACTTAACGATGTTTAAAATGTCTTGAATGAGTTTGGTGATTTGAATCACGTTTGGCATTTCTTCATTGAGCTCTGCATTGACAATATGCATGGCAATAAAGCCTGCTTCATCCTCAGGAAGATGGATGCTCAGCTTGTCCTCAATGATCCGAATAGCTTCTAAACCGCATCTGAACTCATCTTTATACAGCCGTTTGATTTCCCAGAGCAAGGCATTTTTGATGTCCATTCCTTTTTGATGACGTTCAATGGCGAAGGTGATATGATCCGTCAGCGTCACATAGATGCTGTCATTTAAATTTTTGTTAAGGGTTGTTCTCGCATGCTCAATAATCGCCTCACACACTTGCATATACTCGATTGGAATATCATAAAGCAGGGTTTTGAATTTTTCTGATATATCTTTATTTTGAATAGAAAATACTTTTTCGATTCGTTCTTCGTCAATCGGGTCTCCGCTTTTCTTTTGAAACGCGATCCCTCTGCCCATAATGACCAGCTCATGCTGCTCGTCATCATACGCACTGACAACATTATTATTGATTACTTTAGAAATGATCAATTGATACCCCCCAGTACATTCCGCTTTTTCGAGCATTTTATCTTTGATTGATATGTCATGTTATTATTATTTTCAAAAAAGAGGACTTTAAGATGATTTTACATTTTTTTTTGATCCGGTCAACTAGAAAGAATGACATATTACCTCTCAAAAATGACGAAATAGGGGCAAAAAAGTCTAAAAACATACACAAAAACACTCTATAAAGAGTGTTTAAAGTGTGTTTTTTACAAAATCAGGAGCAATCCCAATTATAGACGACATTCTCGAAATTTTTTCGTTTAAGGTCTTCTGGTTTGATAAAGAAGTTGGCAATACCGCAATCTCCCCACATCAAATCTACTTCATCATCTGAGTCAATTTGTAATAACAGAACGGTATGTTCTTGATCTACATAGGTACGCGGATCTTCTTGTGTAAACCCCGGATACCCGCCCAATTTGTGACCAAAGCCACTCGCTGTTTCATAAAATTCATCCAGCAGGGCATCTGCTTCATCGCCATTAACACCATCTGCATCTTCGAATAGATCCCAGCTGTTCTTTCCTGTGACTTTTTCAAAGCGGAAATCTCCTACACTGATCGTTTCGCTTGCTAATTCACCTGTAATTGCGCCTTCCTTCGTTACAGGAAAATAAAAATCGTCTGGAATTTTCACAAAAGAAAAATCAGTCATTAACTCTTCTTCTGCCAAGAAAGGTTCCTCAATAAATTTGATGCGAAAATCTTTTTGCTCTGTTTTATGGTCAATATTCATCCCAAAAAGATCATCATGCACAGAAATAAAAACTTGCAAAAGTCCTGTTTCTGGATAATCCTTCAGCTTGGGTAGCTGGCCGAAATTAATTTGTGCCAAAAGTTTCATAGGATGTCCTTCGCCGTCAACTGGATATTCGTCGTTTTTTGGGAAGTAAGGATCACTAGCTATTTTGCTGTCGTATGGTCCAGTTTTTCCTTGTTTCATCTGCAATTGAATCATTGGTTTTTCCGTTTCATCTAACAACGGACGGTAGGGTGCAAGTATTTCTTTCAGCTTCGCTGATTGTGTCACGATGATCTTCCTCCTTATGAATAGGTCTAATGACAAAACTAGTCTCTCTTTTTCTATCATACAGAAGTGTATCCTGCCTGTCAGCGATAAAACGGTCATAATCCTAACAAGTTTCTCACCTTGAAATGATAAAAAAACCTCCGATTCAGCTGGAGGTTTTGTCGTTCTTTTATTTCACTTGATAGTTTACTAAGTCGTTTGCTAATGCTTTCATCGTTTCGTTTGTTTCGTGAAGACCTTCAATAATTTTCGTAAAAGTGCCTACTAGCTCTGCTTGATGCTCAGAGGAAGCGACAATTTGCGCAATTTCTTCTTCCATTCCTTTGATCGACCCCTGCACATCTTTTAGGGCTGTTTCAATATCAGTCGTCGCCTGTTTCGCATGAGTTGACAGCTTTCTCACTTCTGTTGCGACCACTCCAAAGCCTGCTCCTGCTTCCCCTACTCTTGCAGCTTCTATTGATGCATTGAGTCCAAGTAAGTTCGTTTGATCAGAGATACCTTTGATGAGATTGGACACTTGATTGATTTTAGAGGAATTTTCGACAGTGGTTTTCGTATTTTGTAGAATTTGTTCACTTGTCGCTTGTAGTTCCTCTGAATGTGCGGCAACCTGTTGTACCATTGCGACTAGTTTTTCGGAAGCTTCGTTGCTCTCCGTCATGATGTGCTCTAATCGTTGTTGATTTGTTTGGTCATATGCCACACAGAAGGCAGCAACCACTTGACCTGATTCATCTTTAATTGGAACGGCTACGATATCCATTGGAATCCCGTATACTTCTTTCGGAATTTGGATAAACGATGGTTCTCTTCCATTTTTCAGCATGGCAAAGTTTTGGAATCCAGCATCTACTGTATCACCAGCTTTAAATCCTAAATCAATATTCCCATGCTGCTGATAATAAAGAACCTTCTCTTTCCCTAAGACAGAAAAGGTTAGCTGCTCTCTCATAGCAAGTCCAATGATTGGTAAAGCGTCTATTATGTTATCAATTCTCTGTGACATTCGCTTACGTTCATCCTCTCTTTTTCTCAGTACACCTTCTTTATCGGTTCGTTATA
Organism: Bacillus sp. FSL R5-0712; assembly: GCF_038593285.1. Taxonomy (NCBI): domain Bacteria; kingdom Bacillati; phylum Bacillota; class Bacilli; order Caryophanales; family Bacillaceae; genus Bacillus; species Bacillus sp. FSL R5-0712. The sequence continues at coordinate 3,659,051 of NZ_CP151981.1, forward strand.
TGATCTATTACAGCCTGTAATGTGTACTAATATCAATCAAATGACCTAAGACATATAAAAAGCCCACATTCTATCAAGAGAATGTGGGTGTTTTTTAAACAAAGTAAATGCACATGAAGACACTGATACCGATGAGAAAAAGATACATATAGTCAATCCATGAGGTGCTGATGATATGATAATACGTTCGCTCTCTCGTCCCTGTGAAGCCCCTGGCTTCCATTGCAATCGCTAAGCGTTCTGATTTTCGTACGCCTTGCGTAAAAAGGGGCAATGCATAACGCATAAAGGCTTTCCAGCTGTTTTTTTGCTTGTAGCCTCTGATTTTGTGTGCAGCTTTCATTTGTTTTAATTCACTTTGAAATAACGGAATAAACCGGAAACCGGCAAGCATGCCATACGCCCATTTTGGGGACATTCGGCATTGATGAATCAGACTCATCATAAATGCCGTCAAATCTGTTGTGGACGTAAAAAGGAGACCAAATGTCACAAATCCCAGCATTCTAAAAGCGATGGTAAGCCCATTTCTTAAACTCTCCTCTGTGATATGAAACCACGCCCACTTCCAAACGGTATGATCCCCCTTGCCGAAGGCCGCCATCATCCAAAACACCAGAATAAAAAAGAGCAGATAAGGGACAAGCCTTGTAACGAGATACTTCATATTCCATCCACCTAAAACAACTCCAATGCTGAGAGCAAACAGCCAAATGATAAAGGTAGTTTTAGGGTCAGAAATCGCCATGAGACAGCACATCGCAAGCAGATGAGCGAGTAATTTCATGACTGGATTCACAGTAGAAAGAAAGGAGTGATTACTTTGCAATCGTCAGCACGTCCTTTCTTTCTGCCACATAGCGATAATGTAAAGGAGCTCTCAGCTGATAAGCATCGACAAGTTCTTGATTTGAAAATAAATCATAAGGGGTGCCATCATACACATGCCTCCCTTGATGAAACAGAAGCACTTGATCGGCACACTCATCGACAAGCTCCATATCATGTGTGACCATCACAATGGTCGTGCCTTGGCGCTGACGCTGTTTTAAACGCCTCATCAATTCCTTCGCCGTTTTTTCATCCTGCCCGAAAGTCGGCTCATCTAACAGCAATACATCTTGATCAAAAAGGAGCATTGTGGCAACACTTAACCTTCTTTTTTGCCCTAAACTTAAGGTGAAGGGATGTGCTTTTGCATGCTTCTCTAAACCGAACTCTTTCAGCAGCTGAACCGTTTTTTCTTGTACGACTGATTCTGGCCAGTTTCGCTGTCTGCCGCCAAAGGCAATTTCATCGAATACTGTGTCTTGTATAAATTGAAGCTCCGGATTTTGAAACACAAAGCCTGCTTTTTCATATAGTTCTCGGTCTGACCACTTTTTTAGGAGTGTATCTTTTAAGAAAATGTGGCCTTTTTTCGTTGGCTCTAAACGAACCAAATGTTTGAGAAGTGTGCTTTTTCCACTTCCATTTTCCCCAATGATCGCCACCCAATCCCCTGATTTGATATCAAGCTGGAGATCACTCATAATCCTTTTTTTCCCGTAGCTTAATTGAAGATTTTCTGTACGAATCATTGTCTTTCGTTCGATTGATGGCACCTTTTCATGCTGCTCTTTTCGTGCTTTAAAGGTTTGCATAAAGGTTTGACTCAGTGGATGAAATGGATCTTGAATGATCGTGGACCATTTCTCGGGAAATAATTTGGGCCGCCAAATTCCAGCCTCTTTCATTTCTTCCTCATATGCCGTGAGCACATCTTTTGGAGCTCCATCTGCTAAAATGCTGCCTTGATCATCTAATAAAATCACCCGGTCCATCCATTCGATGACACCGTCAAGCACATGCTCTACAAAAATCATGGTCTGCTGCTGATCGGCTGCAAGCTGCTGCAGCAGTTGAAATATGTCCATTCTACCTGCCGGATCAAGCTGTGCGGTTGGTTCATCAAAGAATAGAACATCCGGCTGTAATGCGAGTAAACAAGCAAGTGCCAATCGCTGCTTCATGCCGCCAGATAAAGTGTGAATCTCTGTATGCGGATCGACATCCAGTTGGACTTTTTGCATGAGCTGCTGAATGATGTCATCCATCTCTTCACGAGGGACGGAACGGTTCTCTAAGCTAAAGGCAATTTCTTCATTGACGCGGTGCATACAAAACTGAGAGTCTGGATCTTGAAACATGACGCCTGTATGTCTTTGCAGCACCACTTCCCCCTGCATGTCTGCTTCCACATGCTCTGGAATGATTCCAGCCAGAACCGAAATGAGCGTAGATTTCCCGCTTCCGCTCGGTCCTAAAATAAGCACCTTTTCCCCTTTTTGAATCGTAAGGGAGATTTGATGCAAAACGGGCTTAGGCTGTTCATAAAAACGGACAGAGAGTTCATTGCACGCGAGAAATGAATTCATGCTGTTCACCTTTGTTTCGTTTTTCTTTCATGATGGCATATTGATTCAGTACACCTGTTTTGGATAGTGCGTCTACCACCACTTTCGCAAGGCAGCCGCCAAGTATCATTCCACTGATCATTTGAGTCACAAGGGTCATAAGTAAAACTTGAGGCGTGTAATAACCAAAGCCATTTGCCACGAGACTGTACGCCATCGCTCCGATAGCGGCAAAGGCACCAGAGAGCATCAGTGTCCACATGCGATATCGTTTATAACCAAAAAGAGCGAAGGCGATTTCTGCTCCGAGTCCTTGGCATACACCAATTAGCAGAGCTGAAAGTCCAAAGTGGCTTCCTGTCAATAATTCCACAGCCGCGGCAGCTGTTTCTGCAATCAGAGCAGCCCCCGGCTTTTGAATGATATATGCAACGATTGGACTTGCAATGACCCATATTCCAAACATGATGTTGCCTCCTGCTGGGCCAACAAGTGCTGTAATCGGTAAGTATAGCGTGGACCATCCTAAATAGATCACACCGCACGCAACGGATAAAATCACCGCAAGGACGACTTCTTTCATCTTCCATGTCATGATGAATGCACCTCCAGTTGAACTGGCCACTCTTCAACAGTGAAGGCCATTTCCCAAAACTTGTACTCGAGCTGGCAGCTTAAGATAAAGTGCTGTTTCATTTTTTCCTTTTCCTTCTCACTTGCTGCTTCCGCCAACTGATCGAGCCGCTTGCAAAGCTCACCTGTAACAGAATCAGTTAATCCTCCATAAAACGTGATCCACTCATAAAACGGATGTGAAGGGTCTGGCTGCACATCTGTGAGCATTCGTTTCCCTATCTCCCAATATGTCCAAGGACATGGAAGCAGGACAGCGATGATTTCACCAAGCGTGCCTTCTTGCGCAACTTGCAGCATGTGATGAATATAGTGGTGAGCACTCGGAGCCAAAGAAGCACCTTGGAGCTCATCATATGCGACCCCTGCCACTCGGCAAAGGTTTTGATGAGGGTGCGTCTCACTATCTAGTACAAACGCAATCTGCTGATGGAAAAACGCAATATCCTCCCTGTCTGTACATCTGCTGAGCGCTGCTGCATAAATTTTAATGAATGCTTGTAAGTATTCTGCATCTTGTTTGACGTAATGAATGATTTGTTCCTTTTCCAGCTTTCCTGCTGCCAGGCCTCTGACGAACGGATGCTGATAAATGGCTTCAAATAACGGTTCTGCTTCTTTCCTTAATTGCGTAGAAAATGTCATAAAAAAAGCCTCCTCTTCTTCAGTTGAATAAATGAAAAAGCCACCCCAAATGGAGCGGCCTTCTTATCGATTCAATCATGAATAAGACAAGGTCCAGCTCCACTTCCCTCCGCTAGTACGAACTAGATCAGGTTCAAAGGGTCCAAGATTTTCTCTTGTCTCAGTCATACATGACTCCCCTAGTGGACTTTTGTCATTTAATTATCTTTACTCTACACATGTGGCGATTTGATGTCAACCGCCTTTCTTAATTCAACGTTCTGATTGTTGGCAGCTTCTCGATCCCTGCAGCATAGTAGAAATTCAGCACACTGAAGAAATCAATCGGCTTTCCTGTTTTTAAATCTACAGCTAAAATATGATCACCGTAATTTGTCATATCATCAATATCTAAGCGTCTTGGTGTTGTCTTCCCGAGTGTATCAACAAAGCTACTATGGTAGTACTGCCCGCTAGCAAACGATGATTCATGATACATAAATAAAGTCTCCACATCTAAGTAGACGAGAATGGCCTCAGAGGAACTTGCATATGGAGCGGAGTACGACACTGGTGCTGAAATACTTTTCACTTTTACACTGTCAACAGAATGAGTTCTCTGTTCATATTTTCCATCATATGAGAAGTAAAACACACGCTCCCATTTATAATCGGCGGTCTTTGTTTGCTTATTGTACACTTTTGTACCATTTGCAAATACATCACCGTTTGCATACTCAGCTACAAAATATTGCAAGGTGGACGAAAGGGATACAGCCCCCGTGAAATTGGGCGGGTTTTTTGCATTCACTTGTATCGTGTAGGAGTCTCCAAATTCTCCGCCGCTTGTAATACCGAATGCATAATCACCTGCTGGTAAATTGGTCAATCCAAGCAGGCTGCCTGCCGGTTGAATTAAATCTGTCGGGTAGGCTTGTCCTGTTTCATAATCAACAACAAATAATTGAACAAAATAATCAGGGTTTGAAGAGGTAATTCGGCTGATGAGTGCCTGAGGTGAAGATGTGCTTAAAAACCATAAATCAACTGGATCGTCCTCTGTTAAGACAGCCGATTGATTAATAGCTAGTCCATCAATGGAGCGAACGGCAGACGTGCGCATTTTGCCTTCTTTAGCAGCTTTTCGTTTGATATTAATTCCTTTCTTCTTATTCACTTTAAATGATTTTTTCACTTGCTTCTGTTGAATAGCGGTTCCTTCATCCTGCTTCAAAAACGACTCTTGGACTTGCTGAATCGCTTTTTCCGTCAGTGGTGATATTTTCCCTTCTGATTTCGGTGCTTCTTCTGCTTTTAATGCTGGTGAAAACAAACCTGTTGCGACGAGTAAAACAGACAGTAAAGCTGCGGTGATTTTGACATAAAATGCTCTCACAGGAACATCCCCTTTTTCCTCATTTGGGTTTTTTACCCTGTGATTATTTTACCATTATTCTCATTATTGTTTTGGTCTTTTTTGGGACATTTTTATAACAAAAAAACCAGCCGCATGAGTTACGACTGGTTTTGATCGTTTTATGCAATGGTTTTGACAAACAAGCGTGCTGTTTCTGCACTTGATCCCGGGTTTTGTCCAGTGATGATTTGTCCGTCAACAACAGCAAATGGCGCAAAGGCATCTCCTTTTTCAAACGCTGCCCCCTGCTCACGAAGTTTTGTTTCCAATAAAAATGGAACTTTTGATGTCAGCTGAACGGCTTCCTCTTCTTCGTTTGTGAAGCCTGTGATTTTTTTGCCTTCGATAAATGATTTGCCATTTTGGTCCTTCACATCAACGAATGCTGAAACACCATGACAAACGGCTCCGATCGCACCATTTTTATCTGATACCGCTAAGATCGCATCCGCTACCAGTTGATTAGACGCAAAGTCGATCATAGGCCCGTGCCCTCCAGCAAAGAAAATTCCGTCATAATCAGCGGGATTCACATCTGTAAGCGCCTTTGTGTCTTGAAGTAATTCATATACATCTTGATATTGCGCTGGGACACCTTCAGGAATTGAATTTTTGTCAATTGGTACAGTGCCACCTTGAATAGAAACAATTTGTACTTCTAGTTCATTTTCTTTAAAAATATGAAATGGCTCTGCTAACTCTTCTAGCCATAAACCTGTTGGATGTCCATTCATTTCCGGGCTGCTTGTCGATACTAATAACACTTTCTTACTCATCTTGATCATCCTTTCGATTTATCCTGTGGCTATTTTATATTTCGCACAATTAAATATCAAGCAATATGACTTTAGGCCGGATTATTATGTTATACCCGATTTTCTAAAAAATATGGTATGACTCCAAATCTAATCAATATGTCACATTCTATTGGTAGGGAATTTCATGTAAAATTGTCATTGAGTGATATAATATGAGGAAAGATTGACAGTTCTCTCGTCACATGAGGGATTTTTAAAGGAGTGGAAAAGAGATGAAAACCTATTCGATTGTGATGATCATCATCACGCTCTGTATTATATTGGCCGTCTTTTTGATGAACCTAACGGGGGTCATGTACGGAAAAATCATTTTGGCCGTTGCCGTAGCCCTTTGTCTAACATCCATTATTCGTTTGATGGGTCTTCGAAAAAGATAAAAGCCGCCCTCACTAGGGGCGGCTTTATTTAAGATTAGATCGCCAGCATCAGTGCAATGAGTGCAAGCAGTGCTGGTACTCCTTGTTTGATGATAATTGATTTATTGGATGTTACACCGCCAAATACTGCTGCGATGAGCACACAAAGAATGAAAAACAGCTGAATCATATATCCAACGGTATTCGATCCAAGAATGAGCCCCCAAATGAGTCCTGCAGCTAAAAACCCGTTATAAAGCCCCTGATTGGCAAACATCACTTTGACATTTGGATCTTTTTGCAAGTGTTCTGGCAGCTTAAAAGACCGCTTCGCCATCTTTGATTCCATAAAAAACATTTCTAATAACATGATGACAATGTGTTCTAAAGCGACAATTCCTACTAAAATCATTGCTAAAATATTCAATTTAGTTAATTCCTTTCTGGTAGACGTTCACGAATCTCTATTTTGTCCGTGTATAAATCAAAGTCTTGTATCAATTCTAGCGCTTCTGTAAAGCGACTTTGTGGAATGTCTTTCATTTTTCTCACGCCGAATTCCTTTTTAATAAAAGCCATGATGGTATTGATATGAAGCTTACCGTGGCCAGCATACTCCAAATGGCTGCAAAAAGTCTGCATCGTCCCTCGAATCACCTTTAATTGCTTGGCAGTGACACAACTCATTGGTAACGCTCATCCTTTCCTTTGTTTTAACAGCTAAAAAGAATCATGGTTGAAAGAAAAACCTTCCAGTGTCTATTATATAATGGTTTCATTCGGATATCAAAATAAAAAAGAACAGACATTCGATTTAAAAAACAATCGTGCCCTCACAATCCTTTTCTCACATATCAAAAAGCCGGATTCAATGGTAGAATCCGGCTTTCTATTTAGTTACTTTTCGAAATTAACACCTTTCCAACAGAACGATCCTTACTTTGTCCAACGACTTTAAAGGATAACCCATATGTCGGTACATCGCGTCCTGCATCTGGGTTGTTTGGATTCACATAGTTCTTTTTATCACTAAATGTACGAGCCGGGCGAATGTAGCGATCTTGCAAAGTTAAGCCCGTTGTTGCTGTATAATCTATATTCAGCTTCGTACTTGGATTCAAAGAGAATGCTGCATCATGTACTTGGAACCCTGTTGCGGCAATGGAACCGTCACTCCATTTTAATACTTGCTGATCTGCATCTACTACGCCAAGGAAGCCGTTCCCCGGATGTTTTCCTACCCAGTTATCACTGTATGATTGATCGACATACCACACGACCAATCCGTTATTATAGCTCATCAGACTTGCCCCGCGTTTAATATGCTTTAAGCCTTTATCGACATCAGCATAAGAGCGCCACTCTAGTAAATAGTATTGTGCTGCATATTGTTTTCCATTAGATTTTGAGAATCCATTAAAGGTAAAAGTAGGCGTGTCCTCGGCATCATCTGACCATACTTTCGTTCCATCTGCCGTGATGTTCAGGTCATCTACGAATAAGCCTGGAAGTGAATAGCCTGCATCAGTTGTGTAACGGAATTGCAGGTCGATTTTCTTCCCTGCATAAGCAGACAGGTCAAAGGCTGCATCTACCCAGCCGTCTGATTTTCCGTCGATGCCATTGCCTTCGTTTGCACCTGCTTCATTTCGATCATTCGTGATGTTACCCGCGATGGTCTTCCATTGATCAGTTCCTGTTTCACGCACTTCGACATACGCATAATCATAATCTTCTTCAATATCGTACCATGCTTTAAATGTCAGCTCTGCTTTGCTTCCTTTTGACAAATCAATACCTGTTGTCGTCATGGTTGCATTCAAATTGTCACCCGTTCCGCTGAAATACGAATATTTCCCTTGAGCAGGTGTCGTAACGACAATCTCTTTATCTGGTAAATCGACTCGAACGGCATCATGGTTCGTTCCTTTTGTTGCTGCTTCATCAATTAATACTGTTTTGCTTTTCTTTAATGTTTTACCATCGATGGTTTGTCCAGAAAGCCAGTTGCCTCCATGCAGATTTTGAAGCATTTCTTTCGCATATGGGCTAAAGCCTGTTGGTTCCGTACCAGGAACTTTACCTGCCCAGCTTCCGCTTGACATGATCGACCAGTAAGAAACGGGCTCTCCTCTGCCTGTGTACTGTGTATCGTACTCGTCAGGAAGACCAAGATCATGTCCGAATTCATGTGTGAACACACCTGCTGCGCCATCCTCAGGCTCGATGGTGTAATCCAATGCGCCTAATTTCCCGCCTTGACCAACTTCCGATTCAGTATCCGGAATTTCAAATACATCACCAAGTGACCAGCGGTGTGACCAAATCGCATCAGCGCCAAGTTGTCCGCCGCCTGCTTCTTCACCTACGCCGGCGTGAACGACCATCAGATGGTCAATGATGCCGTCTGGCTCGTTATAAACACCGTCGCCATCAATATCATAGCGGTCCCATTGATCATACTCGCTTAGATCAATATTCGGATCTTTTGCTGCTGCTTCGAGTGCTTCTTTCACCAATTCGCGCGGTCTGCCGTCACTGCCTGAATCGTCAGGTACGTTCCCGCCGTAATAAGCTGCTTCATGCTTCGCTGTATACCATCCTGCAACTGTTCCACTGACTGTGTAACTCCCGCCGGACTGCTTTTCATAGTATTGCTTCATGGATACTTTCCGTTTCCCATCAGGACCGATGTAGCCATTTTTTCCGAAAAGCATATCTTGATAGTGCTGTTGATCGTACTTGTCATAGTACATATCAGTCTCTTCTTTTTTAATACTATTATGCTTATAATCTTTAAAATCTACTAATAAAACCAATACTTTATCATTGCGGACGTCACCTTTATACTTTTCCTTTTTGACCGGTTTTACTTGATTGCTTTCTTTTCCTTTATGCTTCTTTAATTTTTTCTTTTTGGCAAGTTTGTTATGTACCTCTTGTTTGTATTCTTTCAGGAATTCAGGCTCTTCTGTTAAGGTGCTGGCACTTTGTTTCATTGCTGATTCTTCTTTTTTCTTTAGATAGTTCTTTAATGCTTTTTGGGTTTCTGCCTCATTGGCATTCTTTTTGATCTTTCCTTGTTTTTTCAAGGCTTTGACAAGACGGTCTTCATTCACGACACTTGAGTCAAATGGAATACCTGAATAATGACCGCCATCAGAGGATGTTGATTTTTCTGTGGTGTGGGCAGATAGAGGGGTGCTGAAAGCTGTCAATGTGCCTAAACTTAGGACAGCGGTTAGTGCAATTTTCGTCCATTTCCCTTTTTTCATATTGGTTCCTCCCTATTTTGGTAATAAATAATATCTAATTCTAGCATATTCCAATATAGTTAAGTCGAAAAACATTTTATTTTCAGAAATTTTGTGGAAAATGCACAATACGTGAATGAAAGGGGTGGAACCATTTGTCGAAAATAAAAGAACCCTAGGCGTTAACCGCCTAGGGTGTTTGTTGTTTTTCTATGAAAGCTGCTGGCCTTGAAATGCAACCACGTCAAGTGGAGCGGCTAAGAATTCTTTTGCCTTCGCGACGAAAGCCTGGAAATGAGCACTTGCATTATGGCTCTGAACCGCAGCGTCATCTTTCCACACTTCTACCATTAAAAAGGTATTTTCCTTTTCTGTATCCTTGAACAGCTTGTAGGAAACATTGCCTTCTTCAGCCTGTGAAGCTTTCATTAACTCATTGATTTCTTCTAAAAATACGTTTTCTTTTTCTGGATGAATGGTCATCCCTGCATGAATAATAATCATTTGATCGTCTCCTTTTGAAAAGATATTATTTCCACTCAGCAATACGATCAACCGGTAAGCGGTAAGATGCATAGCCTTCGTCGGCTGCTTTCCCAATTGATAGCAGCATGACTGGTACATAACGTTCTTTATCCCATCCAAATGTTTCAGCGATGACTTCTTTATCATATCCGCCAATTGGATTTGTATCATAACCGTGTGCACGTGCAGCAAGCATAAGCTGCATAGACACAATCCCACCGTCAATTAAGATGGTTTCGCGGTTCACTTGCTCCGGAAGAACCTCAAAGTGTGCAGTTAATGCAGCAATTTGTCTTTCTTTCACTTCTTGCGGCATGTAGCCATGCTCTACTGCTTTTGAATAAATTTCTTCTAAGTATTCATTGCTTTTCATATCTGCAAATACTGCAATGACAGCTGCTGATGTTGACACTTGAGTTTGGTTGAATTTTGCAAGTGGTGCAAGCTTTTCTTTTCCTTCTGGGCTGTCAATAACCATGAAGCGCCAAGGCTGTGCATTTACTGATGATGGTGCAGTTGTTGCTTCTTCTAAAATCTCTGTCATTTCTTCTTTGCTGATTTTCACAGATGGATCATAGTTACGAATAGAGCGGCGCCCTTTCATAATTTCCATAAAATCGTTTGTTTTTAATGTTGTAGCCATGTGTAACACTCCTTTAGGTTGTTTGAATCTTTTCGATGTTTTGTTGTATACGGATGAGCACATCAGTGAGAAGCCTTCGTTCTTCTTCACTTACGTTTTCAAGCATTTCTGAGATAAATCGTTCTTTTTCTATTTTAGAAGCTTCGATTCTTGTTCTGCCTTCGTCTGTTAAGCGGACAAGTGTGACTCGATTGTCTTCTGGTTTTCTTCTGCGTGTGACCATTCCTTTTGTTTCTAACTGTTTCAAGTGACGCGTCACAGCTGCACTATCAATATTTACTTTTTTCTGCAAATCTGATTGGCTGATTTCATCGGCTTGGAATAACAGCGATAGCAACTCAAGTCTTGATTGGCTGATGCCCGTGCATGCTTCGAACTTCACGCCCATCATACGGTTCACGCACTGCAAACGATATAATACCTCTGCCTCTTCAGAGCAAAATGCAGTCAATGCCATCCCCTCTTTTCTATTCAGAAATCAATTACTTGATATATCAATCATTGACTCGTCAATTAATATACACCCATTGTTTGATGATTGCAAGAGGTTTGTTTCATAAAGTGAATTTTTTTATTTCAATAGAAAAAGACGAGCCTAAAATGACCATAAAAAAAGACAAAAGCGACGAATCACTTTTGTCCTTTTTCTTTATTCAGTAATGACTGTGTGGATCAATGTTGGTGCATCGGCATGATCAGCAATGCGGATGTTGTCATAAATTTTCTCCATGACATTTGCAACATCTTCACGATTCGCATGCAGAGTCACAAGTGAATCTCCTTTTTCAACACGATCGCCCACTTTTTTGTTCAGCATGATGCCGACAGATAGGTCGATATCGTCCTCTTTTGTTGCGCGTCCTGCTCCAAGGATCATCGCTGCAACACCGATTTCGTCCGCGACGATTTCAGCTACGACACCTGATTCTTTTGCAGGTACTTCGATTTTGTAAGGTGCTTGCGGCAGTTTTTCAGGCTGATCCACAATTGAGCTGTCTCCACCTTGGTTTTCTAAGAATTCCTTGAATTTCTCAAGTGCTTTGCCGTTTTTCATCACTTCAATCAGCTTTTCTCTTGCTTCATCAAGTGTGTCTGCTTTTTTCGCAAGAACGACCATTTGACTTCCTAATGTGAGCACAAGCTCGTTTAAGTCTTCAGGACCTTCGCCTCGGAGTGTGTCAATCGCTTCTTTCACTTCAAGGGAATTTCCAATCGCTAATCCTAGCGGCTGAGACATGTCAGAGATGACCGCCATCGTTTGTCTGCCAACGTTGTTTCCGATGCGAACCATTGCTTTTGCAAGCTTTTCTGAGTCTTCTGGTGTTTTCATGAAAGCACCTGCGCCTGTTTTCACATCAAGTACAATCGCATCTGCACCAGCAGCAATTTTCTTACTCATAATGGAGCTTGCAATAAGCGGAATTGAGTTAACAGTTCCTGTTACATCACGAAGAGCATACAGCTTTTTATCAGCTGGTGTCAGGTTGCCTGATTGGCCAATAACGGCTACTTTATGACGGTTCACGAGCTCGATGAATTCGTCTTTTGTAATTTCTACGTGGAAGCCTTTGACCGCTTCAAGCTTGTCCACTGTACCGCCTGTATGCCCAAGACCGCGCCCTGACATTTTCGCGACAGGTACATCTAGTGCCGCAACAAGAGGAGCGAGTACAAGCGTTGTTGTATCGCCTACACCGCCTGTTGAGTGCTTGTCTACTTTAATACCTTCAATGGCAGACAGGTCAATTGTATCTCCTGAGTTCGCCATAGCGAGTGTTAAGTCTGCACGTTCTTGATCCGTCATATCTTGGAAGAAAATCGCCATAGCCAAGGCACTTGCTTGGTAGTCAGGAATTGTTCCGTCCGTATAACCTTTGACAAAGAAAGAAATTTCCTCTGAAGTTAATTCTTTTCCGTCACGTTTTTTCGCAATGATATCTACCATTCTCATTGTTTTCACCATTCCTTTTTTTAAATTAGTAAATCAAACCGACAACGCCTGCTGTTAAGAAGCTGACAAGAGTTGCACCGAATAACAGCTTTAATCCAAAGCGTGCGACTACGTTTCCTTGCTTTTCGTTTAAGCCTTTAACTGCTCCAGCAATGATGCCGATAGAAGAGAAGTTCGCAAATGATACAAGGAATACAGAAATAATCGCTTCTGTACGAGCACTGAATTGGAAAGCATCACCGGATAGAATTTGCATTGCAACAAATTCGTTAGATACCATTTTGGTCGCCATAATGCTTCCTGCTTGTACCGCTTCGCTCCAAGGAACACCAACAATGAACGCAAATGGAGCAAAGACGTATCCAAGTACATCTTGGAAAGAAACACCGATGGCAGCTGTAAAGATACCGTTAATCATCGCAATTAATGCAACAAATCCAATCAACATTGCAGCAACAACAATCGCTACTTTGAAACCATCCATAATGTATTCGCCAAGCATTTCGAAGAAGGATTGTCTTTCTTCCTCAACGACTTCAAGCATGTCTTCGTCCTTAGATACTTCATATGGATTGATGATCGATGCGATAATAAATCCACCAAATAGGTTCAGCACAAGTGCTGTAACCACGTACTCTGGCTTAATCATTTGCATGTACGCACCAACAATCGACATCGATACTGTCGACATTGCAGATGCACACAATGTATAAAGACGCTGCTGAGGTAATAATCCAAGCTGTTTCTTAATAGAAATAAAGACTTCTGATTGACCTAAAATCGCAGACGCTACTGCATTGTAAGATTCTAGTTTCCCCATACCGTTTACTTTACTAAGCAAATATCCGATTCCGCGTACGATAAGCGGAAGAATACGCCAATGCTGCAGAATACCGATTAACGCCGAGATAAAGACGATCGGCAGTAAAACATTGATGAAGAAAGTGGACGCATTATCATTCATTAACCCGCCAAATACAAAGTTGATTCCTTCGCCGGCATAGCCTAGAAGCATTTGGAATCCTTTTGCAAAGCCTCCGACTAGAAAGTTTCCAACACCTGTATTGAGCAGAATATAACCTAAAATAAATTGCAGTACAATCATGACAATTACTGGACGGAATTTCACTCGTTTTTTTCCATTACTAGCCAGCCATGCAATGGCGAGAATCACTAGCAAACCGATGATACCAATCACGTATTTCATGTTTTTCCTCCTTGAATGAATTCGTTTACATTAATGCGCTTGTATGGAACAAACCCTATTTCGCAAACAAAACGCGGAAGAAATTCCCAGAAGTGAGTTCCTTCCGCATATGACTTTTTCATCATTTATGAGTCATGAATGTTATCCTACCATAGGATCGTATGAATTAATAGTCTTTCGAAGGAGCTGATTGATCCCCTTTGATAATGGAAACGCCTGCACTTGCGCCAATACGGGTAGCACCTGCAGCTGTCATTGCCTCAACGTCTTCTTTTGTTCTCACGCCGCCTGATGCTTTCACACCGATGTCAGGTCCTACTGTTTTACGCATTAATGCAATGTCCTCAGCCGTTGCACCGCCCGTACTAAATCCAGTCGATGTTTTCACAAAATCTGCGCCCGCTTTCACTGAAAGCTCACAAGCTTTGACTTTTTCTTCATCAGTAAGTAAACATGTTTCAATAATGACTTTCACTAATGCTTTGCCTTTTGCTGCGTCTACAACTGCACGAATATCTTGTTCAACCACATCATATTCGCCGTCTTTCAATGCCGCAACATTGATGACCATGTCCACTTCTGTTGCACCGTTTTCAATGGCATCCTTTGTTTCGAATGCTTTCACTGCTGTTGTGTTTGCGCCTAACGGGAAACCGATGACTGTACATACATCAACACCTGTTCCGGCTAGTTCTTTCGACGCTAGAGATACCCAAGTTGGGTTTACGCAAACAGATGCAAATTGATGAGTCTTTGCTTCTTCAAGTAACTGCATAATTGCAGCTCTAGTTGTATCTGGTTTTAGTGCTGTATGATCAATGAGCTTTGCTATCGTCATGCTTCACACTTCCTTTTAATTATGATACTTTCATCATATATGACGAATGAACAATTGTAAACATGGTTATGAAATTTTGTTCATCTATTTTGTGACATTTAAAAGAGCCCTCGCTGTGTGCTGATCGATGATCAATACATTGGCATATTTCCCTCTTAGTGCACCGTGTATAGAAGCCACCTTTCGATGACCGCCAGCGACAAGAATGGATCGTTCTTTTGTCCTTAAATCATCTAGCTCCACGCCAATTGTGCGGTTGTTAATGGCTTCACTGCAAATGCGTCCATCTTGATCATAAAAACGTGAGCAAATGTCTCCGACACTGGATTCCTTGAGGAGCACTTTTTCTTCTTCACGGAAATAACCTAGTCTAAACAAAAGTGCTTCATCTCTTACCGTTCCAACAGTAAACACAGCGATATTCGCCTGCTTGCCCATTTCAATAATTCGCTGAATATGTCTGTCCTGCTCCACCATTTCCTTGACAGCAGCACTATCAAATACAACAGGAAGCGGCAAATAGCGCGGTGCTGTTTGAAAGGCCTCAGCAAACAGCTGGATGGTTTCCGCCGAATATGTATTCACATGAGAGTGGCTGATTCCGCCCTTGAGCTGGACAACCTCTACACCTTTTACCTGTTTAGGTTGCATCTTTTGTGCAATTTGATACATAGTCGTTCCCCAGCTCACGCCAACGATATCGCCGTCTTTCACTGTCTCTTGCAAGTAATCTGCACCAAATCGGCTCAAATAATCGGTGATGGTTGGATAGTCGTCCTTTGGCGAAAACACCACATGAGCTTCGAGCAGGTCATATTTTTCCTTGAGCAGTGAAGAAAGCTCATTTAAATCCTCAAACGGATCCATCACCGTAATCTGGACGTACCCCTTCTCTTTCGCATATTGAAGCAGCCGAGATACAGTCGGCCTCGACAGGTCGAGCTGTTTGGCAATTTCCTGCTGGCTGTAATCAGACAAATAGTAAAGCCTTGCCGCTTCAATACTCAGCTGTTGTTTCTCTCGATCCATTCATACGCCCCCTTTTTTCTTCTATCATAACAAATCGTTCACCTCATCATGCACAAATGTTCATTTAAAGAAAATTGTATAAGCGGCATGAAAGGTCTCATTCTTTTCTAATGTTTGAATGCCAAACTTCTCTTTATACTGTCCATTCGTCCCTTCCCTATCGGCGATGCCATACCACGGCTCAATACAAACAAAAGGAGCCATCGTTCCTTTTTCTTGATCATAAGGCGACCAAATGCCAACGAACGGAAAACCAGTGAGATCGACCTCAACTCCGTGACCTGCCCTAGAAGTCAAAGACACTCGATTGATATGGCTAAAGATCATCGCATCATGCTGAAAAAGCTCTGGGCGAAGCTGGATCGGCTCAAGCTGAATGCCTTTTTCTTTCTCCCTGACAAGTGAATTCCGCAGTTCATATTGCACAGGGAGATGTTCAGTGGAAGGTGTCAATGTGAGTGAATAATCTGGTGTTTGCTCACCTTCAACAAGCGGAATACGAAATGCTGGGTGTCCTCCAATGGAGAAATACATCGTATCCTCTCCGTCATGATCAATTTCCCAGGAAATCTTCAGTCCATTTTCCAATAGTTCATAACGAATTCGCGCTGTAAATTCATACGGGTATTGCTTCACGTGCCGGCCTCTTGATTCATATTGAAAGGTCACCGTATGCTCCGTTTCTTCATATAAATCAAAATTGACATCACGTAAAAACCCATGCTGTGTGAGCTCAAAGGTTTGATCGTCAATCTTGTATTGATCATTCATTAATCGCCCAACAATCGGAAACAAGACAGGCGACACCCTGCCCCAATAAGCTGGATCACCAGACCACATATAGTGACGCCCGCTTTCCTTGTCAAGCACCTCCCTGACTTCCGCTCCTTTTTCATGAATCTGAACCAATAACTGATCATTTTCAATCGTTTTCATTCAATACATCCCCTTTCCTTCTACTTTTATTATGACAGGGATTTTGGTTTTGAGTATAAAAGAGTTCGTTAGAATAAAAAAGACTTCTCCCTTCTAGGGAAAAGCCGTTAAAATTACTTATTCATCATCTTCTTGTATAGTCCATCTAAGGCCTTTGATTTGTTTTAAACTCTCAATTTCTTCTTCGTTTTCAGGAAAAATATAGCTCTCCTCTTCATGTGAGCTTGAAACCAGCCACTCTTTCCCATTTTTGAAGAATGATAAATCCTCCAGTAAATTAGGGTGAATCCACCCGTATAGAGAGTTCGAAAGTTCTTTCAACAGATTTTTTGTGTGTTCATTGGCATAATAATAATAAACATATGCTGTTTGACCATCTCCTAGAATCGTGGTAGCCCATTCAGACTCTTCCTTCATTTCTTTAAGAGATGGAGAAAGTTTATCTAGAATTTCACGATAATCAGCAAAATCAGCAAAATCTTTTCTAAAAACTAATTGGAACTCATCACATACTTCACAACATAAATCGATGAGCGCATTGTATTCCTTCTTTTTTGGTTGACGATTAAGGACAATCATCGAAAACCTCCTCTATCTGGACTTCTTATCTAGGAGCGCCAAAAAAAGCATGTGCTCCAGTTCTTTCATATTTACCTTTTAATTTATAAACTGGATGATAGTGATAGTGTTTATTTTTTCCTTTTTTGTCAATTTCCGCACCTATTACTTTTCCAATCGGACTGGCTGCTTTAGCAATAGATTGTGCATTGCTTTTGGAAGTAGACCATGTATCTTTTTTCTGAGCTAATCTTTTTACAGCGTTTGCACGACTTACACCTTTTCCAATAAATAAATGAGGTTTATCTTTGTCTCGATAAGCAATAAAGTGATTATGTTTATTGTCTTTCCTTTTTATAAATTCAGAATAAGCAATATAGGTAACACCTACTACTGTTACTGCAAGTCCCAAAGCTAATAAATGTTCTAATAGAACTGCCCCAATAGCAATACCAATAGGAATAACAAATGCAAAAGATGCTTGAATATCTTCAGAATTCACTTCATATTTCTTATCATCTTTTGTATCTTTAAACGTAACATCTAAATTATCATTTAAAAGTGTCTGCAAGTCAACTTCATAATCCTTTGAAACCTTTTCACCTTCACTACCAATTTCTTCAGTTTGATAACTGATTTCTGCTGTTTTTTTATTTAGAGTTAGAATACCAGTTACTCCCTCTTGCTCCTGTGAAATTACATATTTTTCATTGCTATCTTCTAAAACATGAAAATCTTTTGTGGTAACAGCCTCTGTTTTATTTGGAAATTGGAAAAACAAAGTTATAACCAGCGATAGACATATAACAATTGAGATTAACTTACTTATTTTATTCATCCTAAACTATACCTCCGAGTTTCCTGTTTTAAAAAACAATTTTATTTAAATAATCTTCAATACCATTTTTTTAAGATTTTATATATTTGTTGGTTTAAACTTTCTTCAGAATTAATATTAAAACGTTCCCGGTACTGTAAAATTAAGCTTACTACACCTGTAATATGGGCACTCGCTAAAGAGGTGCCACTTTCAATTGCATAATTGTTATGAGGCCTAAGAACTGGTATATCTACACCCGGAGCAGCAAAATCGTAATTTCCTTTAGATGAAAATTCAGCTACCTTCTTATGCTTATCCACAGCGGTTACAGAAAAAACATTCTCATAAGCAGCTGGGTAATCCATTTTTCTTCCATACTTATTACCAACAGCAGCTACTATAATTATGTTTTTTTGTATTGCTTTGTCTATAATCTTCTTAACAGCTGGATCATCTTTCATTAATCCAAAACTAGCATTGATAACATCAATTTTATTATCAATACACCATTGAACAGCTTTGACAAAATTTTTTATTGAACCCTTGCCTGTTGAATCTAGAATTTTAACAGGATATAACTCTACATTCTGCGTTATACCCACAAGTCCAATTTCATTATCATTAGCTGTGATTATTCCAGCTACAGCAGTACCGTGCCCTAAACTGTCCTCTTGTTCTCCTCCTGTGCCAATTGTGTTTAGTCCTTTTTTAACTTTACCTACCAAATCAGGATGTGTCCCATCTATCCCACTATCAATTATTGCTATTCGTACACTTTCTCCTCCTCTATTATTTTCCACATATTTTTTTGTTAACTTTGTGCCCCATGGAATCTGTTGATGAATATTAATAGTGAAGTTTAAATTTTTTGAGTGCAATTCAAAACACTTAAAATAAATTAAAAGAACTATTAATATTATCAAAAATCTTTTTATCAAACTATTGATTCAACACCACTCCTTTTTTTCATATATTATTCTATATTATGGTTTTAAGTCAATATAAAACCAAAAATGTTATATATTAATATATGCTGGTTTACAATAAAAATTTATTGAATAAATTCAAACTAAATATTATGCGTTAACGTCTATTATATATACAATATATGAGTAACCTTTATTAAATACAGGTTCTTTTTCAATTGATGGGGGATTCATTTTCATGAACAGCAAGGAAAATCGTTTTCGTTATATTTTAGGATTAGATGGACTAAGAGCCGTTGCTGTATTGGCAGTCATTGCTTATCACTTACATATCGGACCCGCAAGCGGCGGGTTTCTTGGCGTTGATTTATTTTTTGTCATTTCTGGTTACTTGATTACAACGATCTTGTTACATAAGCAGGATTTAGGCTATCAAGAGCTTTTGCCATTTTGGATGGGACGGATCAGGAGGCTTCTTCCAGCCGCTTACATCATGATTTTTATAACCGTCAGCTGGTGCGCGATTGCTGGATCAAACGCATTATTGTCCATTCGTGGCGATGCCATATCGTCCTTTTTTTATGTCAGTAACTGGTGGTACATTTTTCACCAACTTTCATATTTTGATAGCTTCAATGCCCTATCTCCACTGAAAAATTTGTGGTCTCTGGCAATAGAAGAGCAATTTTATATCATTTGGCCGGTACTGTTGATTGCAGGGCTGAAATGGGTAAAAAACAGATCCCATCTGCCTATGATCACCTTTGGACTTGCACTTGTCTCTGCCTTATGGATGACGATTCTTTATTCACCAGATACCGATCCAAGCAGGGTTTATTATGGAACAGATACTCGTGCATTTGCGCTCCTGATTGGATGCAGCCTGGCATTTGTGTGGCCTATGCAAAGACTGTCCAGCAAAAAATTACTTCCTGTTGGCAGACGTATTTTACATATTGCCGGGTTCGGTTCGTTTGCGATTTTCCTCCTTTGTGTTTATGCAGTGGACGATTTCGATGCCTTTCTCTATCAGGGCGGCATGCTTTTATTCTGTCTGAATGCGGCCATCTTAATTGCGTGCGTCTGCCACCCTGCTAGTCTTATAGGAAAATGGCTGTCCTTTCAGCCGCTCGTCTGGCTTGGTAAGCGGTCTTATGGTATTTACCTGTGGCATTATCCCATTATCGTACTAACCACACCGGTCATTGAAATTGGACAGCCTTCCATAGCGCGTGTCACATTGCAGCTCATCGCCATTTTACTAGTTGCTGAGGCTTCCTATCGCTTCATCGAACAGCCGATCCGCCAGCATGGTTTCAGACAATATTTTTCCTCTTGGTCTATTTGGAAAAAAGGAATCAAACAGTGGTCTACATCTAATAAGGTGTTCCTTGGAATCACAGCAGCTCTTTTGATCTTATTTATCATTGGCATGTCTAACTCGTCCACTTCCTCCCCACATGTGAAGGAAGTGACGCAAATTAAGACCGCACCGAAAAAAACAGCCGAACCGGAATCAAAAGCGAAGAAAAAGAAAGAAAAGCACGAGAAAAAAGCAGCTGATCAAAAACAATTTCACCAAGTTCTTGCCATTGGTGATTCTGTCATGCTAGACATTGCGCCGAATCTTGAAAAAGCATATAAACAAATCACCATCGATGGGAAAGTTGGCAGACAGATGAACGAAGCCATCAGCATCGCCCCTCAATACAAATCATTTAATCAATCTGATGCTGCTGTTATCATTGAACTTGGGACAAATGGTTATTTTACTGAGGACACGCTGAAAGCATTCATTCAAAACTTTTCAAAGGCACATATTTTCCTAGTGAATACGAGGGTTCCAAGGTCATGGGAAAATGATGTGAATGCGGTCATTCAGCGAGTGGCTGATCAAGATCAAAACGTCACCTTAGTCGATTGGCATTCAGCCGCTACTGGACAGCCATCCTATTTTCAGTCCGATGGGGTCCACCTTTCAAAAAAAGGTTCTGACACATTGACACAGCTCATCACAGCAAGCATTAAGAAAAAAGGGGATGTGTCGACGTCATCATAAAAAGACTAGCAGAATGCTAGTCTTTTTTTCAGCGTGATAGAAAACCTTTGCAGTCGAGGAAGGGCGAGTACCGGCGCGGAGCGAATTTGACATTCGTAAGCACCGGCACGCAGACCTGACACCGAATGCGAGGGTTTGTCTGCACGCTGCTTTTATGCTGTCAAAAGGCTGGCTCTTATCGCTAATGCCTGCTCTTTCTTTGTTATTTGATCCATCAAAGCAAAATAAACGTTCTCAAATGTTAGTGAAAATAATTCTTCAATATGAAAAATTCCTGGCTGAAACCGCCTGCTCAATAAATGCAGGGCCGCAGCACAGGCGACTTGAGCTGTTGCTTGAGACTCGTCGTGTCCTTTTATACCAAGCGCTGCATGATGAACCTTTTTCCCATCCGTCCCTGCCGCTTCCACTTTGACTGCATATTGATCTGTTCCCACTTGAGAAGATTGAATCATTGAAATGGCTCTGTCCTTCATCTTCGGCAGTGTAAGGAACGACGTCAGTCCAAGGCTCCTTGTGAAGGCCAATGCACCCGTCGCGAGACGTGAATCAAAACAAAGCCTTGTCGTCACAGATGGCACACGAAGTGTGGAAGGCAATGTCTGTTGATCAGAGAAGGGGAATCGATAGGCATACCGCTTTCCAAGCTGTTCACCAAAGTTGACCTGTCTGCCTCCAGTAAAGCTTTTCACTCTTTTCCGCTGATCATGCTCAGTAAGTTCATAATCAGTATGGACATGATCAATCGTCCATTCAATGGCGGCTTTTCCATGCTGATCCCCCAACCCAAGCATAATCCCAATATCTATTTGATCCACTGATGAAAGCATAGATGCCGCTTTTGCAGCTAATAAATTTGTAAGACCGGGCGCGAGACCTACACTGAGCAAAGCCGTTGCACTGATTTGCTGCAGATCCAGCTGTGCCATTTGCTCCATATACGCCCCCTTTGCAGAAATATCAATATAATCAATGCCTGCCCGCAGAACGGTTTCAGCAAATGACGTGTCATCTTGATCGAGACACATGATCACCAGCTTTGTTTCATCCATCCAGTCAGAATGTAATGGCTGACTAACATCTAGTTTGTAAGAACGGACCCTTCTTTTTGTCTGCTGTGAAAATTGTTCGGCCTTCTCATAGCTCCTGCCCGCCGCAACAATTTGCCCTGGATACACTTCACTTAACTGAAGACATATTTGCTGTCCGACATGTCCATAGCCGCCAATTACCATCACCTGTGATCTCATCTCTCATCCGCCTCTCTACGACCTCGCTTGCAAACAAGCCCTTTGATCATTCCTGCCTGAAAATAAGGTCTGATGTCTCGAAACCCCGCCTCCATTAAATGTCCTCTCATCTCCTCCTCAGGCACAGGATATGTTGCACGTCCCACCCTGTCATTAAAGGACGAAAACACTTCTTTTCCTAGACCTTGCCGCTTCATGAAAAGAGACAGCATATGAAGCTCTTGCTGAAATGCGCTGGAATTCATCTCTCCTTGTATAAATGCGAGTACAAACGGGGCCCCTGGTTGAAGCCTTCGGGCAATCTCCTGTAAAAATGGCAGCCGATTTTCTACAAAATGAATCACGAGCAGGCTCACTGCGGCATCGTAAACAGCTTCAGCAGACACCTTGTTTAATGCGGTCTCATACCAGGTGACACGCGCCTGCATATGGAGCTGTGAAACCCGCTGTTTCGCCATATCCAGCATAGATGCAGACGGATCGACTCCTGTGATGAGCCAGTCTTCTTTTCTCTGAAGCATGTTGATGATCTCTTCGCCCCCACCCGCTCCGACAGTTAGAATACGAGAGGCCGCTCCCTTTATTTCAGTTTCTAATACATCTACTGATAACTCATGCAAAAGGTGATAGCCGGGTACTTTATGTGAAATCGTTGCTGCGTATGATTCAGCAACAGGGTCTTGCCAATGCTGGTTTCCTTTCATATGATTCTCCTCCAGTTCCTTTCCGCTTTCCATCGTTTCCTGTACACTAACGATATGACGTCTTTATTGTAAAAAGAGGCACCAGAAAAAACGATCCCTAAAAGTGGGGGTTTTTGAGGAGGAGATCATGTGGTCAATCCAGCCACTCATTTTCAGCAGATAAGGCAGCACATACGGGACGAGCTTGCTGCTGTCATTGATTTTGATGCCGTCTGTATCACAACCATCGATCCAGCCACTCTCCTCTCGACAGGTTCCTACACTGATGAACCGATTGAAGAAATTCATGACCAGCTCTTTCAAAATGAATTTTTAAAAAGGGACGTGCATCAGCATGAGTTTCTAGCCAAAGGCCCTATTCATGCTGCGAGTCTCATCCAAAGCGGGGCATATTTGAACAGCGAGCGCTATCAGCATATTTTGTTACCTAACGGTTGGTCTGATGAATTGCGGGCAGCCCTTGTGATTCAAGGAGAATGCTGGGGTATCGCCAGCCTTTATCGTCAAAAGGGCAAGGAACCTTTTCAGAAGCGAGATATACAAGCAGTCATCGATCTAACACCGGCACTTGCAGCCAAGCTGAGAGATGAGCTTTTCAAAAAAAGAGACACTGAAGATGATGATGCGGCGGAGCAGCAAGGATTTCTCATGCTTTCAACTCATTACAAGCTTCTTTATGGAAATGAGACAGGGCTCCATTGGCTTCGTACATTTCAAGCCTTTGAACAAATCCATGACCAATCCGTCATGCCCCGCCCGTTCAGAGCATTAGGCGCTAAACTTTTATACGGCGGGACCGATCAAACAGCAGCAAGCATCACAAGAATGCCTACGGGGGTCTTTCTTTCCCTTCAAGCCTTTCGATTGGCGCAGGCTGACAGGCAGGAGGAGGCTATCATGATTCACATCAAACGAGCCCAAACAAATGATATTCTTCCTTATGCAGCGAAAACGTACAGGCTGACAGAAAGAGAGATGAACGTCCTCGACTGCTTATTAAAGGGCCAGTCGACAAAGGAAATTGCGAGTACGTTATATATTTCACCCCATACCGTTCATGATCATGTGAAAGCGATGCTGCAAAAGACGAATTTAAGCAGCAGACGTATGCTTGTTTACTTTTTCTCCAATATATAAAAAAAGCGGCTACCGCACTGGCAGACCGCTCTTTTCTTATTTTCCTAAAACCAGCTCATGCAGGACATGTGCTACTCCGGCTTCATTATTAGATTTTGTTACAACATCTGCTACGGCTTTGACATCATCAATGGCATTTCCCATAGCGACGCCGCAGCCCGCAAACTCTAGCATTGAGACGTCGTTCCCGTTATCCCCAATAGCCATGACTTCTTCACGAGGAATTCCCAGCTCCTTCGCTAGAAGCTTCACGGCATTTCCCTTACTCACATCAGGATGCAGGATTTCAAGGAAGAAATCTGTACTTTTTACCATCATATACTTTTCCTTCACTTCAGATGGAATGGCTTGTATCGTTTTTTCCAAACGTTCTGGCTGATCAATATACATCATTTTTGGAAGTCTCATCGATGAATCTGCCTCTTCAACAGGCATATATTTCAGCGGGAGTTTTGTTAAGTAGGATTCAAGCACTGTGTATTCACTAATATCGCGATTCGGTGTGTATAAATTGGCTGAATCGAAATAATGCATCGGCGTGTCCAGCTGACGGCTCAATTCATATAACGAAGTTAAGTCATCATAGGATAATGTCAGCTCTGACACCACTTCATTTGTATGGCTGTTTTGAACAAGCGCTCCATTATAGGCGATCACATAATCTCCCTCTTGATCAAGCTGAAGATCAGCTAAATAGCGATTTACCCCGCCAATTGGCCGGCCTGTACATAAAACAATTTTAATCCCTTCTGCCTTAGCCTGTTGAATGGCTTCAAACACTTCATCCGGCACCATATGTTGATCATTTAATAACGTACCATCCATATCAATTGCGACTAATTTATACATTCACTGGTCCCCTTTTCTCAGCAAAAACGTGCTGTCACTATTTTGAGCCACCATTACGATGATGACAGGTTATTTCATTACTATTTACCTATTTTAGCCTATCGTTTTTTCTTCACGCTGTCTACTTGTTCTTATCTGTAACAAATATCACATGAGTCTACTCTATTATAACGCATTCTATTCATCGTGCTGATCACCCATTTGAAACAAGTAAAATAGAAAAATTGTCCACCACTATAGAATGTTTTGAAACGAGCAAATCTAATTGTATGATGAATAGCAAAGAAAGGAGGTGCAGGAAATGATTACGTTTACGAGAGGTAAATTGTCAAAAATGTCTGGAGTACATATTGAAACCATTCGTTTTTACGAAAATGAGGGGGTGCTCCCAGAACCACAGAGAGCACATAACGGCTATCGTCTATATGATAAAAAATATGTACTCATGCTGTCATTTATCACCGAAGCGAGAAAGCTAGATTTCTCACTTAAAGAAATTCGTGAAATTATCAAATCACTTTTCGAAAAACAGTCAAAAACAGAAGCTGAACAGCTGCTCGAGCAAAAAGTCGAAGATATCCAGCACTCTATTCAAGAGTTAAAAAAAAAGAAGGCAGCTATTCAATTGTTAACAAAGCAAACATTAGCAAATATCAGCTGATTGTAAGGGCTGCCAAAGGTGTGTCAGTGTTGGTCACTGGCACACCTTCGCTCAGGTATCTCAGTACACGTTCAATGAAAACATCGGTTATACTAGAGTCAGCTTAAACGAGTGGAAGGGGTTTTGAGAATGAACATCGCAACCATCGGAACAGGTATCATTGTGGAAGGCTTCCTGCAAGCGATTGAACAGCTCGACGGTGCTTCTTGTCACGCTGTCTATTCAAGAAAGGAAGCAACGGCAAAGAAGCTCGCAGACAAATTTGGAGTGCAGACAACTTATACGGATCTAACTGCTATGCTAGAAGATCCTCACGTAGAAGCCGTTTACATCGCATCACCGAATCGTTTACATAGCGAGCATGCAACGAAAGCATTGAAACACGGAAAACATGTGATATGCGAAAAGCCTTTCACCTCTAATGTGAAAGAGCTGGAAGCCTTAATCGCTCTCGCAAAGGAAAAGCAGCTTCTCCTATTTGAAGCCATTACGACCGTTCATATGCCAAACTATCATTTGATCAAAAAGCACCTTCATCAATTAGGTAAAATCAAACTGGTTCAATGCAACTATAGTCAATATTCAAGCAAATATAATCAGCTGCTAGCCGGCGAAACGCCAAATGTCTTTAACCCTGAGTTCTCTGGGGGAGCGCTGATGGATATTAATATCTATAATGTCCATTTCATCATGAACCTCTTTGGATCACCAGAGCAAGTCCGATATCAGGCAAACCGCCATCCAAACGGTATTGACACATCTGGTGTTTTGACGTTCACTTACAGTGATTTTATTGCGACAAGTGTCGGCAGTAAGGATACAAGCAGCATGAACTTTGCATTGATTCAAGGAGAAAAAGGCTTCATTCATGTGAAAAATGGGGCGAATGGGTGCGAGGAAGTGCTGCTGCATGTTGATGACAGGGTCATCTCACTCAATGCACAAACGAATCCAAATCGTCTGTTTTATGAAGCAGAAGCCTTCCAGCAGATCATTGAAACAAAAAATCATGAACAGTGCTATGCATGGCTTGATGAAAGTCTCTCCGTGATGAAAGTTCTTGATGCCGCAAGAAAAGATGCAGGTATTGTTTTCCCAGCAGATCAAATTTAATGAAAAAAACCGCCTTCTATGAGAGGGCGGTTTTTGACGATTAAATACTCTTTGAATACGCCACAAGACGCTGAGACATGTGATTCACTTCATCGACTGCAGCATTCACTTGCTCTGTTAAAGCAGCCTGAGTTTGCGTAAGAGCTGTCATATTCGAGATATTTTCAAGAATTTCATCAATTTGTGTTTTCATATCCGTTAAACTAGATTCAATATTTTCCGTTGCATTGGCACTATGCAGCGCCAGCTTTCGTACTTCATCTGCAACGACAGAGAATCCGCGGCCTTGTTCACCAGCTCTAGCTGCTTCAATCGCAGCATTTAGACCAAGCAGGTTCGTTTGGTTTGCCACTTCTTTGATTAAGTCAGAAATATTTTTTGTCTCATCTGCACTATTTTTTGCTAAGTGTGCGGCAGACGTTGACTGCTCTTGAGCGACAGCCAGCTCCTGTGCTTGATTTGTCACAGAGCTAATGCCCGAAACCATCTCACTAATAGAACTTGAAAGCTGTTCTACTTGTGAAGCCATTTCATCTGCTGTTTTCTCTTTGTTTTTTTCTAACGTGATGTCACGAATGGTTCCTGCCACACGAAGAGGCACACCTTTTTCATCACGGATGGTTTCACCACCTGCATGATACCAGCGGTACTCACCATTTTTGCGTTGCAATCTGTAATCAATATCAAACGGTGTGCGTCCAGAGTGGTCATTTAAATGATCTGCAAAGGCTTGTAAAGCCATTTCTTGATCCTCAGGATGCAGACGGTCGCTCCAGCTGCTCAGAACATTCGGGAAATCTTTTTCGTCTGTAAAGCCAAGAGTTGTTCTGAACTGCGGAGACCACCAGAATTCGTTATTTGGATTGACTGGATCGCCGGCCTCTACCACCATGTCCCAAGGAGCTTCGACAAGCGCACGGTTGATTAAGTCATATCTTGTGACAAATGCTTGCAGCTCTTCTTCTTTCAATTTCTGATCATGAATATCAAAAAGTGCTCCCGCCACACGAAGAGGGACACCATTCCGATCGCGAACAGTCGTTCCAGTTGCTTTGAACCAGCGATAATCTCCGTTTTTTAACTTTAAGCGATATTCAATATCATACGGCGTACGCCCTGAATGATCCAATAAATGCGAAGCAAATGCATCTAATGTATATTCTTGTTCATCCGGATGAATTCGAGATGCCCAACTGTCTAATAGGTTTGGAAAATCGTGCTCATTTTGAAAGCCGAGCATTTTTCGGAATTCATCCGTCCATGTGAATTCATTTTTTGGATTGACCGGGTCTCCAGCGATGACGACCATATCCCATAAGCCAACTTGAATGGCTTTTGTCACTAAATCCATCCGCATTTGAATATTTTCATTGGCATCCTGCATCTTTTGCAAAGCTTCATTCATTTGCGCCACTGCTTCTATTGTTTGGCTAGAAGAAAATGCAGCAGTATCTAATCTTGCTGAAAGGTCTCCCTTTTCAATTCGTTCTATTAATTGGCTGCTTTCACTCAGAAGGATTTCAGCCGATGAATCATTTGCTTTCCTCTTAAACATCTTTCATAACTCCTTTCAACTCTAACGTTCTTGAAATATTTTACAGTTATAAACAATTCTTTATTAGGACTTTAGTAGTACAAATGATATATCGACAAAAACTGAAAATTGTTTATGTCATAAATAAGGCAAATGTTCATTTATTTGAAGTTTCATTTTTAGGATATGGATAAAATAAGTTAATTATGGATATAAATATATGTTTTGATAGAATCAACCTCTATTTTTGTCTGAAAAATCTCTTTTTTTATATTGACACTGACGTCTTGAAAAAAGAAAATGGAACATAAGCATTTTTTAAAAAAGGAGAACGTCATGAGCGCGAATCAGGAGCAACAAGAATTAAAAAAGCTTTTATCACCGCGTCACATTCGCATGATTGCGATGGGCGGGGTCATTGGTACAGGAATCTTTAAAGGAAGTGCCGATACAATTGGTTTAGCAGGCCCTGGGGTCATTTTTTCCTATGTATTTGCCGGATTGCTGCTCCTCATTGTAATGGCAGCATTAGCCGAAATGGCCATTGTGTATCCGGGAAATAATCTTCGCGACCTTATACAAATTGCGCTTGGTCAACGTTTTTCATTTGTCGTCGGGTGGGTTTACTGTTTTATGTGGCTCACTGTATGTGTCATTGAGATTATTGCAGCTGGAAGTCTGCTTCAATACTGGCTGCCGAACGTGCCGTTATGGTCACTCTGTTTACTTTGCTCACTCTTAGTCATCGGAATTAACTTAAATAATGTAAAATACTTTGGTGAAATTGAGTTTTGGTTCGCTGGAATGAAGATTTTCGTTATTATTGTCTTTATTATTCTCGGTGCAGCATTATTATTTGGGATCATTCCAAACGAACAAAGCACACCAGCGCTTACCAACTATCAAAACTTCGTCCCGAATGGATGGGGTGCGATCTTTGCATCACTTTTAGTGGTTATTTTCTCTTACGGAGGCTCTGAATTGATTGGGCTGACCATTACTGAAACAAAGGATGCGGAGAAGGTTCTGCCTGGAGTAGTCAAAAGTATGATGTGGCGGATTATCTTATTTTACACATTGCCGATTTTGATCATCTGCGGCCTTATTCCTTGGAATCAAATTGACCCAAATAACAGTCCTTTTGTCCAAGTCTTTTCTGCTGCTGGTATGCAAGGTGCCTCTCACTTCATTAATTTCGTCTTAATTACAGCCGTTCTATCTGCCGCGAATTCCGGAATTTATGGAACGACGAGAATGATTCATTCTCTTTCTAAATCAGACGGCGGTCCGAAAAAACTGGCACGGGTCAACAAAAGAGGCGTACCCATTTTAAGTTTATGGGTTACCGTTCTATTTCTTCTCATCGGAACATTTTTTGCTTACTTATATCCAGACCAAATTTTCAGCTACATGCTGGCTATTCCTGGTTTTGCTGTTTCACTCATTTGGATCAGTATTTGTATGGCACATCTGAAGCTGCGTCCAAAATATCCACAGGAGCCGTATTTCAAAGTGTGGCTGTTTCCGTATCTAACTTTATTTGCAGGTCTTGTACTCAGTTTGAGCTTTGTTTTGTTCCTATTCAGACAAGAAAACCTGCCTAGCTCCATTATCAGTATCGGCTTCTTAGTCGCTGCCATCATCGCTTCATTCTTAATGAAAAAGAAGGCTTAAACGCCAAAACCCGCCGAAATGGCGGGTTTTTTTATGAGCTGCTATCTTCTGTTACCTCAAAATCAATCGACGCTTTTGGAATGCCGTTGATGATAATCGTTAAAGTATGGGTTCCCTCATAGTGCTTTCTCGTCGTCATATTTTGAAAGGACTGAGACCTGATAAATTCTCTATGTAACGCTGAACTTGTTTCAAACTCTGTGATTTTAAATACCTTTTGATTGCGGGTACCCCGAGCTTTGACATAGTCTATGGCATACTCTACACGCAGCTTTAGTGGCTTAGCAGCCTGAAGTGTAAATTGAAAGGTCATTTTCTCTCCAATACGAATAGGGTCTTGCACTACCTTCAAATCTGTTACTTGAACAGATGGATCATCCCCATAGCCAAACAAAGCCATGATATCTGGATCGCCTTTTTTTAGTAAGGTACGAGATGCATGTTTGATGATCCAGTTCGTATGTTCATTCGTTTCATACCAGCTTTTAGCCGTCTTCTTCATCAGATCAGGCCGAATCGCTGAAATGTCATTTAAGTGGTTTGCTACACTTTTTTGCACATAGCGCGCTGGGTCTGACTTCAAGTTTTCTAAAATAGGCAGCGTAACCGAAGGGTCCTTTTTAAGCGCAGGAACAGTTAATCCCCATGGCAAACGTGGTCTGCAACCTTCACTCGCCAGCCGCCGAATATGCTCATTTTGATTCTGTGACCATACAAGCATTTGCGCCAGCATTTTGTCTTGATCCTGAATCAGAAAAGGCCGAACGGCAAATTCAGAAGTCGAAAAAGGCGTAAAGAATTCGAGCGCCTTGATTGAGATATCCCAATGTGCTAGACCGTACGTTTCGACGTAGTCTGGAAATACAAGCGCACTAAGTCCTGAAAAATGCGGGGCTGTCTGACGCAGCACTTCAATTGCCTGCTCATAATCCTTAGGCAGACAGGCATGCATCGATTCAGTGACTCTTCTCATTCTGCCTTTTAACTCAAGCTGCTGCCAATCCTTTTGAAACACAAGCCGCTGGAATTCTCCAGCATCAAACCCAGTCGACGCTTGTACAAGTTTCTCCGCTAATTCTTCAATAAATAATTCATGATAAACATGTTTTAATGGTTCGATCGTGTCCGCCTCCCGCTTCTCAATATCTTTATTTTACCCCAATCTGAAAGAGGTGGTATTGCCAAAAGCAAAAACAGCCCAATTCCGTAGAATCAGGCTGTTGCGTTTCACTATATAAACATATTAATGATCATAATAAATGCAATGGCACTAACGGAAATGATCGTCTCCATAGCCGTCCATGTCAAAAACGTTTCTTTAATGGTCATCCCAAAATACTCTTTGATCAGCCAAAAACCAGAGTCATTGACGTGAGACAAAATCAATGAACCCGCCCCTGTAGCTAACACTAGAAGCTCTCTGCTCACATCCGGCATAGATGCAGCAATCGGTGCGACAATACCAGCTGCGGTCATCATGGAGACCGTAGCAGATCCTGTTGCCACACGAATAACCGCAGCAATCAGCCAGCTAAGCAGAATTGGTGAGATCGGCGAGTGTTTTGCTAAATCTGCAATATAATCACCAACACCCGAATCGATGAGCACATTATTGAAAGCCCCGCCTGCTCCAATGACAAGCAGAATAGAAGCAATCGGTCCTAAGCACTCATTACTAAAGGAAAGCACCCGGTCACGGCTCATCCCTTGCACAAAGCCAAGACTGAAGAAAGAATACACCGTTGCAATCAGCAGTGCTGTAATTGGATCTCCAATGTACTTAAATACCTGATACCAAATATTGTCCTCTGGTAAAATAATATCCGCCAGTGTGGCAAGAAGCATTAGAATCACTGGCACCAAAATCGTAAACATCGTATTTGCAAAGCCGGGAAGTTTTCGATCTTCATTGCGTTCAGTAAATTGCTTTCTCAGCAGCTCTGGAACTGGTTTATGAATCCGCTTTCCAATCCACTTTCCATACAGCGGCCCAGCAATAATAGCTGTCGGCAAACCGACAATAATGGAAAAGAAAATGGTTTTCCCCACGTTGGCATGATAGATGCCGACAGCTGCCATAGCAGCTGGATGAGGCGGCACAAGACCGTGAACGACAGACAAGCCAGCAATGAGCGAAATCCCAATTGTCACGAGCGAGATGCCCGTTTCAATCGCAATCGTAAACAATAAAGGAATGAGAAGAACGAATCCGACCTGGAAAAAGACAGGTATTCCTACAATAAAGGCAACAAACATCATCGCCCAATGCACATTTTTTGTCCCAAACCGGCCGATTAATGTGTGAGCGATCCGCTCAGCTCCACCTGATTCAGCCATCATTTTCCCAAGCATGGTTCCAAGCGCTAGAACTATGGCCAGCAATGATAACGTATTTCCTAAACCCGTTTTGATGGATTGAATGATTTCCTGCAGGTCCATCCCTGTGGCAAAGCCGACTAACATAGAGGTAATAATTAAACTCACAAACGGATTCAACTTAGCAACTGTTATGAGGATGAGTAAAAGGACAATTGCGGCAATCACGATGAATAAAAGCATGCTCTCCCACCTTTTCCCTGATGTTTAATGATTTTGTTTTAATTGAAGCGCACTAATGACATCAAATTCATCCTTGAGTTTGTCATAGAGACGCTCATATAAGTAAAACAGTTCTATGTATGTTTCATTGTTCTCCATATTTGGTTCATGACGAGCAGAGATTCGAATCCAATCTTGAACCTCTTCTATCTCTTCCATATAACCTAAACTATGAAGTGCGAGCACAGCCGCCCCAAGTGCTGATGCTTCGTAGCTTTCTGGGACAAGTACTTCCCTGCCCATCGTATCCGCTAAAATTTGCCGCCACAGCGGAGATCGCGCAAATCCGCCCGACGCCCTGACATCCTTTGCTGAACCGGTTAAATCCCTTAAGGCAACACCGATTGAGAACACACTCATAATGACGCCTTCTAACACAGCTCTTATAAAATGCTCCCGCTTATGCTGAAGACCGATCCCAAAGAAAGTGCCTCTCGCATTTGGATTCCAATAAGGTGCACGCTCACCTGTTAAAAATGGCAGAAACAGCAGTCCCTCTGAGCCGGCTGGAACTTTTTTCGCAATATCAATCATCAGGTTGTAAGGGTCCACTCCAAGACGCTTTGCTACCTCTACCTCCGAGGATCCAAATTCATCCTTCAGCCATCTCAGCATGATCCCGCCATTATTCGTCGGTCCTCCAACCACCCAATGCTTATCAGTCAACGCATAGCAGAACGTTCTTGACTGTTCATCTGTTATTGGTTTATCCACAACCGTACGGACTGCACCGCTTGTCCCAATCGTGACAGCCACCTCACCTTTTCCAATCGCTCCCACACCTAAGTTCGCTAGAACCCCATCATTCGCACCAACAACAAATGGTGTATCTTCCGCAATGCCCATTCGCAGGGCGATCTCTGGCTGAAGCCCTCTCAGCTGATACGTCGTGGGAACAAGTTCAGACAATTGATCAGCCTCAATTCCAGCAATACGCAGCGCCTGCTCATCCCATTGAAGCGTTTCCAAACGGAACAGTCCCGTTGCTGAAGCGATTGAATAATCGACGACATACTGACCGAAGAAATGATAAATAATATATTCTTTGATGGAAATGAATTTCGCTGCCTTCTTGAAGACATCAGGTGCCATTTCCTTGATCCACCGTATTTTTGAAAGCGGTGACATTGGATGGATCGGTGTACCGGTTCTTTTATACACTTGGAAGCCGTCCATGTCTGAAGTGATTCGCTTCGCTTGTTCTGCACTTCTGTTATCTGCCCAAATGATACTGTTCGTTAACGCCTTGCCATGCTTATCCATCACAATCAAGGAATGCATCGCTGTACTAATCCCGACGCCTATGAGATGTTTTGTATCAAATGCTGCTTTCGTCAACGCACCTCTTACACTTGCAATGACAGCTTCTAATATATGTTCAGGGTCTTGTTCAACCCATGCTGGCTGGGGCTGAATGAGATCATAAGGAACCGAATGTTTTGCTATCACTTTCCCCTGTGGTCCAAACAGAACCGCCTTTGTACTTGTTGTTCCAATATCCAAACCAATTACCGCCTGGTTTCCCTTCATCTGTATCACGCCCAATCATTGATTTGAAATCATATTTATTGTTTTGATATACCTGTTAAATCCCATTATAGGAATAATTTTTTCGACATTCAACGACTGAAAAGAAAATTATTTTCACTTAAAAGCTCACAATCGCTAACACAACAGCATTTTTCACTAATAGAAAAATTTATTTTTGAAACCATTACACCCTTTTTTGTGAAATGGTTTCTCTCATTTGTTTTAAATTTGTTAAAGTTTCCTGCTGCCTTAAGTGTGCAAGGGCAAAGTATAGTACGTCAATGACAGTGAGCTGAGCAAGTCTTGCAGACATCGCTTCTGTTCGAAAAGCCGTTTCTTGCGTAGAAGTATACAACGTGACATCGGCAAGCTGGCTCAATGGAGAGCGCTGATAGCTTGTAATACCGATGGTTTTCGCTCCTTTTTCCTTTGCTGTTTTCATCGCATCGAGTAAATCTTTATTACGGCCAGAATGAGATATACCGATCACTGTACTGTGCTGGTCGAGAAGACCGGCAGACATCGCTTGAAAATGAGAATCGGTGTGAACAATACAGTTAATGCCTGTCCTCATAAATTTATGAAAAGCGTCTGTTGCAATGAGTCCGGACCCGCCACTCCCATAAAACTCTAAGCGCTTTGCTTCATGAATGATTTGTATGGCTTTTTCTACATCCTCTGGATTCAACAATTGAAAGCTATCCTTTAATGCGGTTATATTTGCCTGAAAAACCTTTTGCATAAAAACGGCCGTATCATCATCAAGACTCATTTCTTCATCTACATAATCAGGCTTTGTTTGATCTATTTCCTGGGCAATTGCAATCTTCAAATCTTGAAAGCCCTCAAATCCAAGCCTTTTACAAAGACGAAAAATCGTTGCCTCTGAACTCGCTGTTTTTTTGGCAAGCTCAACAATTGATAAATGAATAATGTCGCCAGGTTCACTCGTAATATGTTCTGCAATTCCTTTCAGCTTTGGCGGCAATCCTCTGCTTGCTGCGCGTATTTTTTCAATACTACTTAAACTGACAGAAGCCAATTGACTTCACTCCTTCCTTAATCATGTGAGCGCATACATTTCCTCATGTTCCCATCTTATAAAAAAGAAGCCTGTTTGCACAGACTTCTTTTTTATGAATTCATCGTTTTGATCAATAAATCGAAAAAATTTACTCAAAATTTTATAATATACACTTTTAGCTCAACAATCTACCACATTATTTTCAACTTCATTTTCTGTATTTTTTTCCAGAAACCTTAAGCATTTTACCCTTATTTCTTCTAAACTATCACTTAATTCATGTGGTATTAAACTTTCTACATCTTCAAGTTCTGTTCCCAAATGAAGTATATTTATCAGCTCTTCATTTATCCCTTTCTTCTTTAAAACATCGATTGTTCGAGGACTGAACATGAGCTTTTCCGCTTCTTCTATAGTAATTAAACCTTCTTTTAACGATATGATTATACCAATGATATTTATAACAATAATCCTATCTAAATCTTCATGTGAAGAATATCTTAGTTCTATTTTATTCATAAATCATTTCACACTCCAACCTTTTTTAACTTTCACATCATACACCAAACCAGATTTACTTTGAAAATAATGTACAGAAACCTTTTTTCCGTCTTTATAGCCATCTTTATATACTTTTTTCCAAGTCCCTCCTTCAATCTGTTTTAACTCAGATAACAACTTCTTATTATTTACTGTAACTTTTTTAGTCCCATTTTGAACAGCTTTAAAACCAGCAGGATATTTAGGGGCATATTTTATTGATTTATACAAATGTTTACTTGCTTTAACCCCGTTTACAAAAATAGTCCGAATGACAAGACCCCATACAGCATCGGCTTCTTTATAACCAATTTGGACTCTTTTGTCTCTTGAAGAAGCCTCTCGATTAATATTGAATGTTACAGACGGTGAAAATAACGATACAATTAAAGTAAAAATAATGAGAAAAGGGATACGTCTTTTCAATTTAAATTACCTCCTGATATTAACTATATAAAACACAATATAACATACTAGGAATATTATAACTATTTCATTCTGTAGAAAATTAAAACGAATCTTTATACTGTTTAAAAGATATCTCTGTCTTTTAACATCTTATTTATTACAATATAAATTCATAAAGTAATGAATAAAAAAGAATATACCCCTCGGAACGTCCACAAAATATTCACTAAAATCTAATCATCTAGCGCAAGGACAATATCATTTAACCTACCGAAATATTAAAAGACCCTTTTCAACTCATTTTTTCTTAAAATTGAATTGGTATGATTCTTCTGAATCTTTTCCCCGCCTCACTCGTATATACTAAAAGAGTGATTGATTTGAAAGGAGATCTGTTTGTGGGATATATTTTGTTATTTTCGGTTGTGATCGGTCTTGTCTTGACCCTTTTGCTCACACCGCTCAGGTTGATCGTTAGAAAGAAAGGAACAGAACAGCAGGTGCCCCTCATGTGGATTGCAGGCCTTGCTTTGCTGTTCATGATCGGTATTTTTGTTTTCTATTACATTACCAATTTAGACCGTAACCCTTCATCTCTATGGCTGATTGGACTTGTTGTGACAGCAGCAGGCGCCTTTTTGTCAGTGGGATTGGAGCGTAAAATCAAAGGCGTGCTGTTTCTTATTCTATTGCTGCTCGGTGTTTACATGGCGACAGCTTTTCTATTCAATGCGAATGAGAAATTCGATGTCTCCAAAATGGAGCAAAAAGTAGAAATCAAAGCATTTGATGAAAAAGAAACACCTGCGAGTGTGCCGCCTCAATTTGCTCGGAACAAAATGAAGAAATCGTTCGGACAGGTGCCAAACACAAGCTACTATGAGCTTGGCAGCTTGCAAATTCAGAAGGTCAACGGTGAGTATGTATACATCGCTCCAGTGGAGTTCTCGGACTTCTTTAAATGGATTCGTGCAGGCAGCACGCCGGGTTATTTTACATTAAGTGCGACCGACTCCTCTGCTAATCCAAAGTTCGTGAAAACAGAGATGGTCTATACGCCTTCTTCCTATTTCAACAAAGAAATTGAGCGGCATATCCGTCTCCAGTACCCAGATTTAATTTTCTACGGCGGTACACAGCTGGAAATCAATGATGACGGCAAGCCTTATTACATTCAAACGTATGGCGATTTCATCTCTGCCCGAAACGGCTTTAAAGCTTCCGGTGTGGTCGTTGTTGATGCCAAAACAGGTGCGACGAAGAAATATGCTCTAGATCAAGTACCTGCCTTTATCGACGGTGCTGTTTCACCAGAGGCGGTCAGTCTGCAAAACAGCTATTTCGGAAACTATATTCACGGGTTCTGGAACAGTATGTTTGGAAAGTCAGATGTCAAGCTGCCTTCCGATGAAGGAACGGAAGCCAATGTGAGCCCTGTATTTGATTCAAAAGGAGATATGTATTACTTCACAGATTTCACAAGTCCGAAAGAGGGCGTTGATTCCATGCTAGGATATGCCCTGACCAATGCCCGGACAGGAAAAGCGACTTATTATACTGGAAATCTTGAAGAATCCTACATGGATTCTCAGGGCGCTCTGCAAATTATTGAGAAACGATTCATCGAGAAGAAATGGAAAGGCCGCATGCCAATTCTCTATAATTTCTATGGGGAAGCCAGCTGGCTCACACCGGTTCTCGATTCAAATGGATTCCTGCAAAACTACTTTATCGTTTCTGCAGCCAATCCAGAAATCGCCGCGTACGCTTCTACACCAAACGAAGCACTGAGAGCCTATAAGACAGCTCTTCAAAAAGGCGGCGGTACCGTTAACAGTTCCTCTAAGCAGGAAAAGAAAGAAGCAGCAGGGAAGGTCAAACGTGTCTACAAAGAAAAGACCGGTGATTATACAACCGTCACCTTCCTGCTAGACGATGGAAAAAGCTACACTATGTCATCTGAAAAAGAACCTCTCGTCATTTATTTAAAAGAAGGCGATCAGGTCACGATGAAATATACAGATACAGGTGAGATTTTCCTTCCAGTCGATGAAATCAAAATTAAAGGGTTATAAAAAAAGACGTTTCTCCTACTGAGGAGAAGCGTCCTTTTTCTCTTTCCTTAACAATTCAACGAGCAATTCCTTATTTTTATTTCCCCCGGTCATCGGTGACTCGACATAGGAGAACTTTCGTTTGAAATCCATGCCTCTCACAGAAATAACAGCCAATTCACCGCCAATGCTGCCTCGCTGGAGGACATATTTAGATAAAACAGAAAGACCCATTCCATGGATCACAGCTTCTTTAATCGCTTGATTGCTGCTAAAGGTCACAAAGGTTCGCGCTTTCAGTCCATTTGATTTCAGGACATGCTGTAAATATTCTCCTGTCCCTGATCCCTCTTCTCTCGTGACCCATGTTTCGTTTTGTAATTGATCAATAGTGACATCTTTTCTCTTGGCAAAAGGATGATCTAATGGCGCCACAATATAAAGCTCGTCCTCTAGAAAAGTTTCTACAGAAAGCTCTTTGTCATTGGTCTG
This sequence comes from Bacillus sp. FSL R5-0712, assembly GCF_038593285.1. Taxonomy (NCBI): domain Bacteria; kingdom Bacillati; phylum Bacillota; class Bacilli; order Caryophanales; family Bacillaceae; genus Bacillus; species Bacillus sp. FSL R5-0712. The sequence goes on from NZ_CP151981.1 coordinate 3,697,609, forward strand.
TCCCTCGATCAAACCGATGTCGACATGGAATAAACGGACATGTCTGGCGATCGCCTCTGTATTATCAATGACCACCTCAATATCAACATGCGGATAGAGCTGATGAAACTCCGCCAATATTTGCGGCAGCACATACTCACCAATTGTGAAGCTCGCTCCGATGGTCAGCTTTCCTCTTGCCAGGTGGTGATGCTCATAAATGTCCTGCTTCGCCTGTTCATAGAGACGAATGATTTGTTTTGATCGATGGTACAGCATATCTCCTGTTGGTGTAACGGTTAATTGCTTTGGCGAACGATTCAGCAGAACGGTCTGGAATTCCTGCTCCAAGTTCTTAATATGAAGACTGACACTTGGCTGAGAAATCCGCAGCTTTTGGGCTGCTTTTGTAAAATTCTTCTCCTCCACCACTGTCACAAATGTCTTCAGTGCATCGTAATACATCGGTCCCTCTCCTATCAGAAATCTTAATCCAACACCTTACCTATATATATCTTACTAATTCCTTTCCAGCACGTAAAGAACCGCCTAAACGAAAACAATTTAATAAAAATATTTACTAATTTTTTTAAAGACTCTATACTAAGAGGAGATATTTTCTATAGGAGGTGCTGATTTGGCAGCTAAAATAAAGGACATTGCAGAAAAAGCAGGCTTATCCATTGCAACGGTATCTCGCGTACTGAACCAAGATCCCAACCTATCTGTCACCGATCAAACACGCGAAAAAGTATATGCCGCCGCAGAAGCTTTGTCCTACCAAAAGAAGACATTCAAACATTCATTAAAAAAAATCGCCTTTCTCTATTGGATGACCGAAAAGGAAGAGCTTGAAGATATTTATTTTAAATCCATTCGACTCGGCATTGAGGAACTCACCAATACTCGGAGCTTAAATGTCACCGCTTACAATCCGTCTGATGGGCTACATTCCATTGATTCTGCTACAGAAGGAATCATTGCCATCGGCCGCTTTAAAACGTCAGAGCTTGACCAATTATATGCGATCACTCCGCATATTGTCTTTATTGATACGACGCCAGATGAAGACCGTTTTGATTCTGTAAAGCCGAACCTGAAACGAATTGTTGAAAAGATCATCGATTCTTTTATCGAAAAAGAGCACACATCTATTGGATTCATTGGCGGCACAGACCTTGATCTGAATACGAATGTGCACATTCCAGATATTCGTGAAACGACTTTCCGTGAATACATGCTGGCCCGCCATATGCTTGATGAGCGATTGGTCTATATCGGCCACCATTTCTCAGTAGATGAAGGATATTCGCTGATGATGAAGGCGATCGACGAGCTTGGTGATGATCTGCCCACCGCTTTTTGTGTCGCTAGTGACCCTCTTGCCATCGGCTGCTTACAAGCATTAAATGAGCGAGGATTTTCTCTGCCGAACCGCGTCAGCGTCTTTAGTATCAACGATATTCATGTGTCTCAATATGTATCGCCGCCGCTCACCACGTATCACATCCATACGTCATTACTTTGTGAGACAGCGATCGATTTACTTTTAGAAAGACTTGTGGACGGCAGAACATTGCCTAAGACTGTTCTGATTGCCTCAGAACCTGTTTTTCGGAAAAGTACCATATAATCAACTGGAAGTCCCTCCTAATGTGGAGGGCTTCTTTTCTCTCTACATGAGTAAAAAATTTTACTTAATAAATTTAATAAAATATGTTTACTTTTTTTACTTAAGTTGATATTCTCACATTAAGAAAGCGTTTTCTTATCATCTGTGAAAAAAGAACGAGAGGGGATTACCAATGAAAAAGGGAAAATGGGCGACATTATCAGCAGTCGTTGGTACTGCTGTGCTTCTGCTTTCAGCATGCGGGCCAGGAGATGACAATTCAAGCGGGACACAGCCAGCATCTACAGGTACAAAGACCTTGCTAGTATGGGAGGATGTCAAAAAGTCTGATGGGATTCAAGACGCTGTAAAAGAATTTGAAAAACAAAACGATGTGAAAATCAAAGTGGTCGAAAAAGCGTATGCCGACCAAATCGAAGCTCTCCGCCTTGATGGAGCAGCCGGGACAGGCCCAGACGTCATCACGATGCCTCACGATCAAATTGGATCAGCCGTCACTGAGGGGCTGTTACAGGAAATCAAGCCTGATCAAAAAGTGATCGATTCCTTTACAGACGAATCCATTCAATCACAAACGATAGACGGCAAGCTGTATGGCCTTCCTAAATCCGTTGAAACGACAGTGCTTTTCTATAACAAAGACCTTGTCAAAAAGGCACCAACTACACTTGATGGCTGGTATGACCTTTCGAAAAAGCTGACAAAAGACGGAAAATACGGTTTTGTTGCGAAATGGGATGAAATTTACTATGCCCAAAGTGTGTTAGGCGGATCAGGGGGCTATATTTTCAAACAGAAAAGCGATGGCTCTTATGATGTGAATGATATTGGCCTGAACAACGATGGCGCGGTTGAAGGCGGAAAATACATTCAAACATTCTTTAGCGAAGGACTTTTCCCGAAAGGCATCATTGGTGAACAAGGAATCAATGTCCTCAACTCCTTATTCACAGAGAAAAAGGCCGCAGCTGTCATTTCTGGTCCATGGTCATTTGGTCCATATAAAGAAGCTGGTATTGACTATGGCGTAACAGAGCTGCCAACACTCCCTAATGGAAAGCATATGAGCTCATTCTTAGGTGTAAAGAGCTACAACGTCTCCTCTTATTCTAAAAATAAAGACCTTGCTGAGAAATTTGTTGAATTTATCACGAATGAAAAAAATTCGAAGAAGCGATTCGAAGTAACAGAGGAAATTCCACCAGTGAAAAAGCTGATGAAGGATCCAATCATCACAGGAAACGCCAATGCAGATGCTGTTTCAAAACAAACGAAATATGCCACACTGACACCAAATACCCCTGAAATGGCAGAGGTGTGGAAGCCGATTGACAGCGCGTTAGGTCTCATTGCAACAGGCCGGACAGATGTGAAAAAGGCATTTGATGATGCGGTCAATCAAATCGACTCTCAAATTAAAGCAAATCACTCTAAATAATCATCAAACACGGGTAGCCTTTAAGTCTATCAAGCTGCCCGTATTTGATCTAATTTCATATGAAGTAGGTGTTAGACGTGACGGGTAACCTTGAACTAGACCGCACACACATAGTGGAATCAAAGACACACCGGAGACGGGCGCTAATGTTCTCCTTAATACCCGGGATGGGGCAGATGTACAACAAACAGTACGGCAAAGGGGCACTTTTTTTCCTGTTCGGCGTCTCTTTTTTCATCGTATTTTATGATTTATTCAATATTGGCTTTTGGGGGCTGTTCACACTTGGTACGATGCTGCCTCGTGACAACTCTGTTTTTCTTTTAGCAAAAGGGATTATTGCGCTGTTAACAGCTTGTTTTGGTATCGGCTTTTACGTACTCATGATGCGTGATGCTTTTATGAACGGAAAGAAACGTGATCAAGGGATTCCGCTTCATTCTATCCGATCTCAATATCATCAGCTGATCGACCAAGGCTTTCCTTACTTAATGAGCACTCCTGCTTTCTTTTTACTTCTATTCTCTGTTGTCTTTCCTATTATGTTCAGCTTTGCGCTTGCCTTTACGAACTACGATTTATACCACTCGCCTCCTGCCAATCTGATCGATTGGGTAGGGATCAAGAACTTTCAAAATATCTTTTCAATTGATATTTGGAGAGACACTTTCATTGATGTACTTGGCTGGACCGTCGTATGGACGCTGGCTGCTTCGACCCTTCAATGTGCTGTCGGCATCTTTCTAGCGGTTCTGCTCAATCAGAAGGATTTAAAAGGAAAACGTTTTTTTAGAACCATTTTGATTCTCCCTTGGGCTGTTCCGGGTTTTGTGACCATTTTGGTGTTTGCCGGACTGTTCAACGATACATTTGGAGCCATTAACAACACACTTTTTGCATCGATTGGAATTGATCCAAAACCATGGCTGACAGATCCATTTTGGAGCAAAATTGCCCTCATTGCGATGCAGACTTGGCTTGGATTTCCTTTTGTTTTCATTATGACAACCGGTGTTTTGCAAGCAATTCCAGAGGATCTATACGAAGCTGCGACCATTGATGGGGCAAACTTCTTTCAGAAATTCCGGTCCATCACGCTACCGCTTGTCCTTTATTCCATTGCGCCTATATTAATCACGCAATATACGTTTAACTTTAACAACTTTAATATCATCTACTTATTTAATGGCGGAGGACCGCCTGTCGCTGGCTCAACTGCTGGGGGAACGGACATCTTGGTTTCTTGGATTTACAAACTCACGATGCAGTCTTCTCAATATGCACTCGCTGCAGCTGTCACGATCTTACTTTCAATCTTTGTCATCGCCATTGCACTCTGGCAGTTTAAGAGAACGAATTCATTCAAAGAGGAGGACATGATGTGATATGGGATCAAAACAAAACAAGCTCATTCGCCTGAGCATCACTTATTTTATCCTTTTCATTGCCTCCATTTGTATTCTATATCCACTGCTTTGGACGATCGGTGCTTCCTTTAACCCTGGGAACAGCCTCATGAGTACAAGCATGTTTCCGAAGAATCCAACGTTCAGCCACTTCACCGAGCTGTTCTTCGGTCAGGGGGCACTTTATGCAAAATGGTATTGGAACTCAATGAAGATCAGTATTGCCACAATGGTTTTAACGCTCGTTCTTGTCAGTTTTACAGGCTATGCCTTTTCCAGATTCCGCTTCAAAGGACGGAAAAATGGGCTGATGCTCTTTTTGCTGCTGCAAATGATCCCTCAATTTTCAGCGCTGATAGCGATTTTTGTTCTTGCTCAAATGCTTGGACTCATTAACAGCCACCTTGCCCTGATTTTGATTTATGCAGGTGGACAAATTCCGATGAATACGTATTTAATGAAAGGCTATCTTGATGCGATTCCAAAGGATCTCGATGAATCAGCCAGAATGGACGGCGCAGGGCATTTCCGGATTTTCATCCAAATTATTATGCCGCTCGCTAAGCCCATCTTAGCTGTTGTCGCAATCAACTCATTTACAGGTCCGCTGGGTGATTTCATCATTTCCAGTGTCATTGTCCGCTCACCCGAAATGTATACGCTCCCAATCGGTCTGTACAATCTTGTGTCAGACAAAATGGGTGCAAGCTACACGACCTTTGCAGCCGGGGCTTTACTCATTGCGATTCCAGTCGCTTTATTGTTCCTTGTTTTACAAAAACAATTTGTGTCCGGTCTCACACAAGGCGGGACAAAAGGATAAGGGGAGATTTGATGAAGAAATGGTTGCTTGTCACTGTTGTCGTTTTCTTTCTGATGGGATTAGGTATTCTGCCTGAAGCAAGGGCCGATACGATTTCTGTGAAACCGATCAATGGACTGCAAGGTGATTTCATCAAGGGAGCCGATATCTCGATGCTTGCAGAAGTGGAGAAAAGCGGCGGCAAATACTACAACCAGAACGGACAGCAGGTTGATCCGCTCAAGCTATTAAAGGATAAAGGTGTCAACTATGTGCGTATCAGACTGTGGAACCATCCATATGACAATCAAGGCCGTGCCTATAACGGCGGCACAAATGATCTCAATACAGCCATCGCTTTATCGAAACGTGCAAAAGCACAAAACATGAAAGTGCTGCTTGATTTTCACTACAGTGATTTCTGGACTGACCCCGGTAAACAATTCAAACCGAAAGCGTGGGCATCCCTCTCACAAAGCGATTTAGAAAAAGCGGTCGGCACTTACACAGGTGATGTGCTCAAAGCGATGAAAGCGCAAAATGCCTTGCCGAATATGGTTCAGGTCGGGAATGAGTTGAACTCAGGTATGCTGTGGCCAAACGGAAAAAGCTGGGGTGAAGGCGGTGGTGAATTTGACCGGCTCGCTGCTCTGCTAAAAGCTGGTACAAATGCCGTCCGCTCTGTCGATTCAAACATCAAAATCATGCTTCATCTTGCACATGGCGGAGACAATGGTGCATCCCGCTGGTGGTTTGATGAAATCACAAAACGAGGCGTCTCCTTCGATACGATCGGTTTATCTTATTACCCGTATTGGGACGGCGGCTTTAGCGGTCTTACGTCCAATATGAATGATATTAGTGCCCGCTATAACAAAGATGTCATCGTGGTAGAAACTGCTTACGGCTTTACGACAGCAAACGGTGACAACCTAGATAACTCATTTAACCAAGACTCTGTCAATACTGCCGGCTATCCAGCCTCACCTCAAGGTCAGGCATCTTTTATACGAGATCTATCCGAAAAAATTTCACAAGTAAAAAACAACCGCGGGAAGGGGTTCTTTTATTGGGAGCCGCTTTGGATTCCAGCAAAAGGCGCTCCGTGGTCTAGTCAATACGGGCTCGCTTATATCCAAACAACCGGGACTATCGGAAATGCGTGGGAAAATCAAGCGATGTTTGATTTCAACGGAAAAGCACTGCCTTCTCTTGATGTATTTAAACAAATGACACCGTAACTAAAAGGATAGGACGTGACAAAATGGGAAAGCGTTACCCACTCGTTCACCCAAATGTGAAAGGTTTTTTGCATGGTGGCGATTACAATCCAGATCAATGGCTCCATATGCCAGAGATCATAGACGAAGATTTTCGATTAATGAAGCTTGCACACTGTCAAACATTCTCCATCAACATTTTCGCATGGAGTAAGCTAGAGCCAGCAGAGGGTCAGTATGACTTTGCATGGCTGGATGACATCATGGACCGCTTGGCAGCACAGGGGGCACACGCCATTCTCGCAACGCCAAGCGGAGCAAGACCTGCTTGGCTGTCACAAACATATCCAGAAGTATTGCGCGTCGAAGCGAATCGTCAGCGTAACTTACATGGACTGCGCCATAATCATTGCTTCACCTCTCCGGTTTATCGAGAAAAAACGAATACACTCAACCGGCTGCTTGCGGAACGCTACAAGGATCATCCAGCACTGATCATGTGGCACATTTCGAATGAGTACGGCGGCGAGTGTCATTGCGACCTGTGCCAAGAAGCATTTCGAGACTATTTGAAGGACAAATACAACCACGATCTTGAGGCTTTGAATCAAGCATGGTGGACGGGATTTTGGAGCCACACGTATAGTGATTGGTCACAAATCGAGTCACCCGCACCACACGGGGAGCACATGATTCACGGCATGAACCTGGATTGGAAGCGCTTTGTCACAGCACAAACGATCAATTTTTATCAAAATGAAATTAAGCCGCTGCGGGAATTGACGCCTCATATCCCAGTAACCACGAACTTTATGGGCGACTATCCGCATATGCGTCCATTTCTTGGGCTGGATTATCATCAGTTTGCAAAAGAGGTCGATGTGATCTCATGGGATAGCTATCCTGCTTGGCACAGCGGCAGAGAAACAACGGCCGAATTAGCATCGAACGTTGCCTTTGTACATGATTTGTATCGTTCCTTAAAGGACGGACAGCCGTTTCTCGTCATGGAGAGTACGCCGAGCCTTGTAAACTGGCATGAAGTGAACAAGGTCAAACATAAAGGCATGGCACACCTTTCTGCCATGCAGGCAATTGCCCACGGATCAGACTCCGTGCTTTATTTCCAGTGGCGGCAAGGCCGAGGCGCCTCTGAGAAATTCCACGGTGCCGTTGTCGATCATTCTGGTCATGAACATACGCGCGTGTTTCAAGAGGTAGCTGATCTAGGGAAACAACTGGAGCAGCTGCACCCAATTGCGGGCACATCCGTTCAGCCAGAGGTCGCCATCATTTATGATTGGGAAAATCACTGGGCCATTGATGATGCGCAAGGCTTAAATAATACAAACAAACACTATGTAGAGGCTTGTCAAACTCACTATCGAAGCTTTTGGAAAAAAGGTATCTCTGTTGACATAGTCGGGATGGAAAAGGATTTCTCATCCTATCGTGTGCTCATCGGGCCAATGCTCTACATGATCAAACCAGGCGTTGCAGAAAAAATTGAAGCCTTTGTCAAAGCGGGCGGCATTTTTATCGCGACTTACTGGAGCGGCATAGTCGACGAAAATGATCTCTGTTTCCTCGGCGGTTTTCCTGGCCCTCTCCGCCATGTACTTGGCATTTGGGCAGAGGAAATCAACACATTGATGCCTGATGAACATGTGTTAATGACCACAGGGAATGGACGCACCTATCATGTCGGACAATATTGCGAATCTATACATCCTGAAACGGCCTCTGTGTTAGGGCATTTTGAAAATGGCTGCTACGAAGGACAGCCAGCCCTGACTGTCCGTTCATTAGAAAAAGGGAAAGCATACTATATGGCCTCAGAAAATGAGCAGTCTTTTTATGATGAGTTTTACGAAGACCTTATCGCAGGTATTGGCATACAGCCCGTCCTATCCACTGCAATTCCAGAAGGAGTCAGTGTACAAAAACGAACAGACGGGTCGCAGGACTATGTGTTTTTGATGAATTTTACAGAAGAGCAGCAGAACATGTCACTAGATTCAGAGGCAAACTATGAGAATATGCTGACTGGACAGCAAGTGCCTGAGCAGCTTCAACTTAATCCTTACGAGTATTTCATCTTGAAAAATCGTTGAAAGAAGCGTCCATTTAATGGGCGCTTTTTAATTTAATAAGTCTAAATACCCATATTAATTACTGTGAACTTTAATCGTTATTTTTATCTAAATTTTTTTACAATATTTGATGCCGCGCCACTACTGGTCCCTCCATCCTTTTTTACCATTGTATAGGTATGAAAGCGGTTGCTTAATACTCATAAATTTGATACCCTTTTTTTTCAATGCACCTGTGGGAATGCATTGGATGAAAAGTATAGACAAATGTAAACGTTTTATTTGTAGGGGGAGGGGCTTATGTTAACGTTTGTTGGATTGATGATTATTTTAACGATTGTTGTGCTGCTGATTTGGGGGAAAGCAAGTCCAATTGTCGCCATGGTCATGGTGCCTTTAATAGGGGCGCTCATTGCGGGATTTGGGATCAATGACATTCAAACCTTCTTTGAGGAAGGGATTATCAAAGTATTGCCGGTGGCGACCATGTTTATCTTCGCCATTTTATTTTTTGGTATTTTGCAAGATACAGGGTTCTTTGAACCTGTAATTAAGACTTTGATCAAGCTGACAAAAGGAAATGTTGTCACAGTTGCAATGGGAACTGCTTTGATTGGGGTTATCGCACACTTAGACGGAGCAGGGGCTACGACCTTTTTATTAACTGTACCTGCACTGCTTCCGCTTTATAAAAAATTACATATGAGTCCTTATTTACTGCTGTTATTAATCGGGACGAGTGCTGGATTAACCAATATGATTCCATGGGCTGGACCGACTGGACGGGCAGCAAGTGTACTGAATATGGACCCCTCTGAACTCTGGGTGCCGCTCATTCCAATTCAGCTCATTGGCGTTGTACTCGTGTTAGGAATGGCATTCATTTTAGGAAAGAGGGAAGAAAAGCGAATTCGGGTGAAAATTGCTGCAAATGAAATAGCCGCGGTTCAACTAGAAGGTGCAGATTGGGATCGTGCCATTCAGTCTATTAGTGAAACGGGAGACGCCTCTTTAAAGCGTTACCATCTCATTTGGGTGAACCTTGTTCTGTTTTTGTGTGTTGTGGTGCTTCTCGTGTTGAACGTGATGCCTGCTAGTTTTATGTTTATGATTGGCCTGTCTCTCGCACTATTAATTAACTTCCCGAATGTGAATCTGCAAATGGAAAGGATCAAGGCACACGCACCTAGTGCGCTGATGATGGCAGCTGTGATTTTTTCCGCAGGGTCATTTTTAGGAATTCTTGAAGGCACAGGGATGCTGAAAGCCATTGCTGTTGACAGTATTCACATTTTACCAGCCTTCTTGCTGCCATTTTTACATATCATTGTTGGGATGCTTGGAGTGCCGCTTGATATGCTGACAAGTACAGACGCCTATTATTACGCTCTTCTGCCAATTGTTGAATCCATTACATCTGAAGTTGGCGTACCAGGCACTTCTGCGGCATATGCGATGATGATTGGGAACATCATCGGAACCTTTGTCAGCCCGCTTGCTCCCGCTGTTTGGCTCGCTGTAGGTCTTGCAGGGGTTGATATGGGGAAACACATCCGCTACTCCTTCTTTTGGATGTGGGGATTCAGTATTATCCTTCTGTTCGTGGCGATGCTGATTGGCATCATTTAAAAAGAAAGACATGCGCGGATATGCGCATGTCTTTTCTTTCATTATGAAGGATATTCACTTGTGTGAATGTCTGAATTCGGCTTTCTAATAAGAGACATTAATCCAATGATAAACAATAGAACCATTGGAGCGAATGCAAGGCCAACTGTTCCAATTAAAAGAGTCACAGCAGAAACCAAGAAAAGAATACCTGAAAGCACGGCACGACGGTCGGTTTTCAAGAAAATCACACCTACAATCGACAGCACAGCCGCAATGGCGGAAACGACCATGAACTGAGTACCAAACGCATGAACCGAAGCCTGAAGCGTTTCAATCGGCAATGTTTCCCCTTCCTCTTTTAACACTTCATTGATTTCATCATAAAATGATGGACCCACAGAAAGGATTAATGCCCCAAACCCGACACCAATGGCATTGAGGACAATACTAATAATCCCCATAATTTTTTCACCTTTACGTTTAATCATGTGTAAACCTCCTAAAAAATTAAATTAACCTGTTTTTACTTCTCGTTTTTGGAAAACGATTAAGGCAATAGCTAAGAAAATAGCCCAATAGATGACTAGGACGGTTAGTGAGAATCCTAGAGACATACCATCGATAATAGTAACCTGTTCCATAAAGTATTGAGATGGATCGTTTGCAAATAACAGATATTTTGACCAATCAAAGAAGAGCATTAAAATACCTGTGACTGATCCACCCACAATATACGCTAAAACACTAATGGCAATGGAGATAGCTTCACTTCTAAATACTGTAGAAATGGCGAACGAAAGGGTTCCCAAAACGACAAACATTGCACAATGAGCAAGATAATAATAGACCATATTTGCAAACTGCGAACGTTCAATCACTTCACCATTTTGATACACCAAATTCACATAATCAGTGTTAAGTCCAAAGAAAATAGCACCCAATATGAATGACAAGATAAATAGCACCACAACAAGTAAAAGAGCATACAGCTGCACCGTAATATATTTAGATATTAGGATCTTTAGCCTTGATGGTGGACGAATCAATAATAATTTAATTGTACCATGCTTGTATTCAGCCGATACAATGGTGGAAGCAATAATGATCACAAACACACCGACTAGCTGAAGTAAATTGGCGTTTGTTTTCACATAGTCCCATACACTGTCTCTAAACTGATCAGCTGGCGGCAAGTTATGCTTGATTCGATAATCATTAATAGTGATCTCTTTTTCAAGCTCTCTTTTAAAGAAACCATTCTCTGTCTCTTTGAGCTCCTTCTTGTTTTCCTTATTCATCATTTCTAGCTGGGTTTTCCAATCACCTGAAGCTTGATCTTTGTCATTTGTTTTCACTACAAAGATCAACGTGGCAACCATACCTAAAACAAGAAGCCCAACCATAATCCAAGTACCAACACGAAAACTGATCTTCATCCACTCGTTTTGAATGAGGCGAATCATACGTCTGCCTCCTTTTTACCTGTTAAGCTTAAGAACTTATCTTCTAAGGTTTGTTTTTCAATTTTGATCTCGTACAAATGAATAGACGCGCTGCTCAAATGACGGATTAATTCTGGCATTTTTTGTTCTGGCATAGAGAAAAATAAGTACTGCTCCTCTTCTCTTACAGTGACGCCTTCCTCAAATGCATCAATGAGCTTCTGTGCTTCTTCAAGCTCCCCGGCTGCTACCTTCATTCGATAATTAACCAAATCATCCTGCTTCGTCTCAGCACGCTGATCCTCAATCGCAATCAGCTTTCCGGTTTGGATAATTGCAAAGCGATCACACATCAATTCCATCTCTGACATGAGGTGACTTGAAACAATTACAGCCAGCCCTTCTTCCTTCGCAAGCCTTCTCAAGTAATCTCGTATCATTCGAATCCCCTCAGGATCAAGTCCATTGGTCGGCTCATCTAAGATTAGCAGTTTTGGTCTATGTATGAGTGCCTGCGCAATGCCCAATCGCTGTTTCATTCCTAATGAAAATGTACGCACACGTTTATGCTTCACATGCTGCAAGCTGACTAGCTCTAACAGCTCATCAATTCGCGCTTCATCCACTTTCCCATTCATTCTGGCAAAGTGAACAAGATTTTGTCTTGCCGTTAAATGATTATACATTTCTGGATTTTCAATAATCGCACCGACATGTTGGATGGCATGCTGATAGGATGTTTGAATACTATGGCCATTAATCAGAATGTCACCAGATGTAATGGGAGAAAGACCGACCATCATACGAATGGTTGTTGTTTTCCCTGCACCATTAGGTCCTAAGAAGCCAAAGACTTCGCCCGCTTGGACAGAAAAGCTCAAGTCTTGAACAATCTTTTTCCCGCTAATATGTCTAGATACATTATGCAGTTCTAAAACGTTCGTCACGTTACCTCTCCTTCTTTGTCTAAGTATCATCTATCATTCTATTTCCTGATAAACACCATGATCCGTCAAAAATAGAAGAACACTTCCATATGGTACAGCAATGCCCAAAAGTTGTGAAGGGGATTAGCCAAAATTTAGCGAATCATCTGCCTTTTTTAAGGTAGGGTTAAGAAAACTGCGGATTTTTATGTGAAAAGAGGCTTGATTTTTTAAAAAATGAACCTTTTTCAACAGGTATATATGTATGGAATTTTGTTTGAGATTATTCCTTTCACCTATAAATAAAGAAAAGAGGCCTCTTACAGCCTCTTTTCATACATTATATCTTCTTCACAAACTCTGATTTTAATTTCATTGCGCCGAAGCTAGGAATTTTACAATCAATGTTATGATCGCCTTCAACTAAACGAATGCCTTTGACCTTCGTTCCTATTTTCAAAACGGATGAAGAACCTTTTACTTTTAGGTCTTTAATGACAGAGACCGTGTCCCCATCACTTAACAGATTCCCATTCGCATCTTTGACCACAAGCTGTTCCTCTGCCGCTTGTTCTTGTTCAAGTGACCATTCATGCGCACACTCAGGACAAACCAGCAGACTGCCGTCCTCGTAAGTATAAGGTGAGCTGCACGAAGGACAATTCGGTAGATTAGACATTTTTGTTTCCTCCAACTTTCTACATCATTTATAACAATTTTACCACATTTCGATAGAAAGGAATGTGATAGAAAAGGAAACATTTTTCATCGTTTACTTTTTTATTCCAATTTCTAACACAGCCGCGATATTCCGAGCTGTTCTTTCTACATGAAGAGCCGCATCTCGTATCGCCTCAGACAGAGAGGTAATACCTGGAACGATACTAAACAGTGCATCAATTCCATGATCGTGTACGACTCCACTGTCGTTTGCAAGAGAGCCTGCAATCCCAATCACAGGCAGATTATACTGCTTTGCTGCTTTGGCTACGCCGATTGGGGTTTTTCCATAAATGGTCTGCCGGTCAATTCGGCCTTCTCCCGTAATGACAAGGTCTGCCTCCTTGATGACGTCATCAAAATGAACAGCCTTCAGCACAATATCGATTCCTCTTTGCAAATCAGCTTTTAAAAAGCCTAATAAACTCGCACCAAGTCCTCCTGCCGCTCCTGCCCCTGCTGCATCTCCAAAGGAGACATTGAACTGCTTTTCAGCTACTTGTGCAAAATGAGCCAGATTCTTGTCTAACACTTGAACCATTTCTTCATCTGCTCCCTTTTGAGGACCGAAAACAGCAGACGCTCCTCTCTCACCCGTTAAAGGATTATCCACATCACAAGCCGCCTCCAGACGGACGGATTGCAGTCTTGGATCGAGTCCAGATAAATCAATTGAAGCTAACTGATGAAGTACCCCGCCGCCTGACGTCAGGGAAAGTCCTGTTTTATCAAGGAAATCTGCACCTAATCCTTGCATCATCCCAACACCGCCATCATTTGTTGCACTTCCGCCAAGGCCAATGATCACGTGCTTCGCTCCTTTATCCAGCGCTGCAAGTATTAATTCTCCAGTTCCTCTGGATGTGGTCCATAATGGATTACGTTTTTCTCGCGGTACATGATGTAAACCAGAGGCTGCAGCCATCTCTATGACAGCAGTCTGACCGTCTCCTAACATGCCAAAAAAGGCATCCACTGGCTCACCAAGCGGGCTCGTGGCCACTTGATGAACAATTTGCCCGCCAGTCGCATCAACCAACGATTGAACGGTCCCCTCTCCTCCATCTGCCATCGGCAGTTTGATATACTCTGCGTTTGGCAAAATAGAACGAAATCCTCGTTCAATGGCACATGCTGTCTCATAAGCAGATAAACTTTCTTTAAATGAATCTGGTGCGATCACAATTTTCATCCTAAAGCCCCTCTTTTCTTATCATGTCCTCAGCCAAACAGCTGGAAAACGCCAAAAATAAAGGTCGATACAACGGTTAACGTCAAACCGATTAACGATTCAAAAGGCATGAGCTTCAAACGATCTTTAATATCCATTTGAACACTTCCTGCTGTTGCATGGAAAAAGCTCCCGTGCGGCATATGGTCAAGCACTGTTGCGCCAGCATGAATCATGGCTGCCCCTGAAAGAGCAGATACACCAAGCCCAATCAGTGTTCCGCTAAACACACCACTCGCTACCGCCGTTCCTGCTGTTGTCGAAGCGGTCGCGGCTGACATAAATATCCCGGAAGTAGGCGCAAGTAAATATGGAGGTAAACCCGATGCATCCAGTGCCTGAATAAACACATCTTTTAAGGAAGAATTCGATACGATTCCTGCTAATGTACCTGTCCCTAATAACATGATCGCGACACCTGACATTTTATGAAGCCCCGACATCGCATAATCATTGAGAAATTTCCCTTTTTTCATGAAAAGAGCACCTACAATCCCTCCAATCGGTAAAGCGATCATTGGGTCTATATTGATTTGAAAAAGCGGCCTTAAAGCCAACAATAAAATGGTAACCAGCGGACCAGCCAGTGCTTGAAAAAAAGAAGGTATTTGAACTTTACTTTGCCCAGTTTCTTCTTCAAGAACGGGCGTCCCTTTGTTTGCAAGCTTTTTAGCTAATACATATGTAACAGCCAACCCGAACACAGCTGGAATGATTCCAGCAGCCATCATTGAAGTCAGAGGTACACCAAAAGCGTCTGAAGCGGCAATGGCATTCGGATTCGGTGACATGATATTCCCTGCCTTCCCGCCTCCAATCATAGCAAGGAGAATTCCCGTTTTTGAGAGCTTTGCGCGTTTGGCAATGGCAAGTGCGATGGGCGCTACTGTAATAACCGCAACATCTACAAAAACGCCCACTGTTGTTAAAATCATCGTTGCAAGAGCGAGTGCTAATAGTGCCCTCGCCTCACCAAGCCTTCTCACGATGGCCTCAGCGATAGATAACGCTGCACCTGATTCAATGAGAACACCAGCCAGTACACCTGCGGCCATAATTCTAAGGACAGCCGGAATCATGTCCTTAGCACCTTCCATCATAACGTTGACGGTCTGAACAATGTCTACCCCGCCAACCAATCCGCCTATGAATGCACCAGCCAGCATGCCATAAGCAGGTGATACTTTTTTTAGAATGAGAACAATCGCGACCACAAGCGCCGCCATGGCTCCCAGAGTACTTACCGTCACATCTCCACCCATTCTCAATCCCCCTAAAAATATCTTTCTCCAATTGTAAGCGTTTACCCTAAGGGATTGTGTTGTGAATCTGGATGAACTTTTTTAACTGACCACTCTTCCGAATTGTGCATTTGCACAATCAATATAGTTGAGTCATTAGCTGCGCCATATAAAGCTCGATTAACTGTTTTACATGACGAGGGTCTTTTCCGGTCAATCCTTGAATTTTGTCTAAACGATAACGCAATGTATTCCGATGAATAAATAAACGATCAACAATTCTTTGCAAATCACCGCCCTCTTCAATGTAAACCCTTAATGTATGGGCGAGCTCTGCTTCTTGTGTCAGCGGCTTGTAAAAGTCAGTCCATAGACTTTTCTTTTCAGCAATACCCGCCATCATGAATACGCTTTCCAGCTGATAAGACTCAAAGAAATACATACTTTCTTCCGGATCAAGAGCTTTCCCTAATCTCAGGGCTTCTCTCGCATGCTGAAAAGAAATTGGCAGCTGGCTGATGTCGTCAGCGACAGTCCCTATCCCCACTAGCACTTGGCCTCCTATTGCTCTTTGCATTGTTTTTTGCAGATGACCTGCAGCCTGCTTTACTCGATGTTCAGGTATGGGCTGACTTAAAAGAATCAATTCATGACAAAAGGTCATGCCAAGTAAATCATCCGCATTCTTATCATATTGAATCGCATGCATCAATTTATGAACAGCATCCTCTGAGGATGGAACTGGCTGAAAAACAATAGCCATTCGGCGCTTGTCTAAATCCATCCCCAGCCAAGCAGCTCGATTTTTTAGCTGATGATCCCCAACGTCAGAATATGAAACCAACTGATTGACAATTTCACTTTCTAGTCGATGACGCCATTGAACCCGCTCAAGCAGAAAAGATTGCTCTAACACCAGTTCAGCTGCCATCTTCACCAGCTCGGCATGATGCCGAATGTCCTCTGGTTCACCAGTAATCCCAATCACACCAACTACTTGTTCATGGAAGCAGATAGGCAAGTTAATCCCAGGTTTCACCCCTTCTAAGCGCAAAGAGGTCTCCTGATCAATTTCCACACTGTTCCCACTTGTCAGCACAAGCCGTGCACCATCATGTTTCTGGCCAATCCTGTTTCGTTCACCAGAACCAATAATGACACCATCTGCATTCATCACATTGATGTTTTTATGTAAAATATGCATTGTACGTTCAACCATTTCTTGAGCCAATTCACTGGTCAAAAATTGCATTTGCCATCTCCCCTGAAGGTTTTTTTCATTCAATGTATCATAGTGTCTTTGAACAATAAATGCAAAGTGTTTAAAAAACAGCCATTGACAAAGACACCCTGAAAAGTGTTTAATCAAATCAAGAACCGACCGACAGTCTAATTAAGAGAAAGGATGGCTTTATGAGAACCGTTAAACATCCTGAGGAACGTAAAAATGACATATTAAACGCAGCCGAAGCGCTTTTTTCAACCAAAGGCTATCAGAAAACAACGATTATTGACATATTAAAAGCCGTTGGCATTGCAAAAGGCACCTTTTATTACTACTTTGCATCCAAAGAAGAAGTAATGGATGCCATTATTGACAGGATCATCAAAGAAGATATCATCGTAGCAAAGCGTATTGCAGCTGATCCAGACCTTCCAGTCGTTGACAAACTATTTCGTATCATCATGGCGCAATCACCTCAGCAAGGAAGCCATAAACAGGGCATGATCGATCAGTTCCATCAGCCTTCTAATGCAGAAATGCATCAAAAAAGCTTAATCAAAGCCATTAAAGAACTATCACCCGTGTTGGCAGATGTCATTCAGCAAGGTGTAGAGGAAGGGACATTCAAAACGAAGTATCCGCAAGAGACGGTTGAATTTCTTCTTGCTTCTGCACAGGTCATATTTGATGAAGGCCTTTTTCAATGGACAGCCGAAGAAAGTATACAACGCGCTTTAGCTTTTATTGATATACTCGAATCCTCATTGCATGCAGATAAGGGGAGCTTTTCATTCCTGCTGAAGCGATTATCTGGAGAGCTGGATGAAAATAATCAGTGATTGGTCACTTCAATACCAATCCTGCATACATTATAGACTGACGGTCGGTCTAAAAGGAGAGTGATATTCATGTCTTTGTTATCCAAAAGAGGGTCATCCCACTTTATCTACCTCGTTCTCGGGCAGATTATTTCCGTTTTCGGATCTTCTCTCATTCGGTTTGTTCTATCTTTACACGTATTGGATATGACGCATCGAGTTGATTTATATGCCTTACTTTTCGCTTTATCCAATATCCCGCTCCTTCTCTCCCCGTTAGCTGGTGCAATCGCTGACCGGTTTAACAGAAGGAACTTAATGATTTTATTTGATGTCCTCACCGGCATGATGATTCTTGCCTTTTATTTTTGGTTATTTTCGGGAAATGATTCACTCTATATGATCGGAGCTGTCATGATACTGCTTGGCGTGATGAGTACGTTCTATGCTCCCGCTGTCATGTCCAGCATTCCACAGCTAGTGAAACAAGAGCAATTAGAACAAGCAAACGGCATTGTCAATGGCGTTCAGGCACTTTCAGGTGTTCTCGCACCTATTATCGGAGGAGTTTTATACGGAATGATTGGAAGCCAATCCATCATCGGTGCAAGTGCCATCGTATTTTTTCTATCAGCTTGCATGCTTTTAAGGTTAAACATTTCCTTCTCCCCTAGTCCGCTGACAGAGTCTATGGGCAAAGTGCTCATAAAAGATATGAAACAAGGATTTTCTTATATTGGCAGCCAGCCATTTTTAAAAAGAGCCATGCTGCTTGCTGCAATGTTAAATTTCATCCTTACACCATTTTTTATTGTTGGGGGTCCAATCATTTTAAGGGTCACAATGAAGAGCAGTGACATCATGTATGGAATAGGCATGGGCTTGCTTGAGTTCGCTGTCATCGCAGGGGCTCTGCTAGTTGGACTTGTAGCGAAGCATTGGCGCATTCCTACTTTATATCGCTGGCTTCTTGTCATCGCAGTCATCTTGCTGCCTGTGGCATTCTCAACATCCAAAACAGCTCTTCAATTTGGTACTTATCCAGCTTATTTTCTCTTTTTAGCAGGATGTCTTCCAATTGCTATGCTGCTAACTATGATCTCAATCGTTGTGATTTCACATGTTCAAAAGAAAACACCAAATCATCAATTAGGAAAAGTGATGGCCAATCTGACAATGGTTTCTCAATGTGCTGCTCCGCTTGGCCAAATGATGTATGGATTTTTGTTCAATACGTTTTCAGCCACCATGTATGTGACTGTGCTCATCGTCAGTACTTTCATGTTTGCACTAGCCTGCTTAACAAAAAATATGCTTCAGCATGAAGGAGAAGCAGCCTCATGAGATTAGCGTTTATAAAGAAAGACTTAACCCGACACCGTCTCATTTCAATCGGCTTAACCATTTGCATCATGATGACTTCATTTCTCGCAGCAAGTGCAGCTCAAATGATCGTACAGCTGAATGGTTCCATTTCTAACCTGCTCCATTCTGCCAAAGCGCCAGACTTTGTCCAAATGCATGACGGCGACCTAAATGAAAAAGACATTGAAGTATTTTCAAGCAAGCAATCCATGGTAAAAGCCCATCAAATCGTCCCAATGATACCAATTGAACATGCAAACATCAGGTTCGGACATGAGCCTGCCAAAGCAGGTGTGATGGATCATTTATTTGTGAAGCAAAATCGCAACTTTGATTTTCTTCTAGATGAACAAAACGAAAAGCTTACTGTCAATAAAGGTGAAGTGGCTGTCCCAATTTATTTTCAACAAAAGTATCGGCTTAACATAGGTGAAACATTACTGATTGAGAAAGGAGCTAATCAATTCATCTTTCGCATCAAAGCGTTCTTGCGAGATGCACAAATGAACCCCAGTCTTGTCAGTTCAAAAAGATTTCTTCTTCATAACGAGGATTGGGATGCAATAAATCAAGTGTTTCAACAAAAAGAGTACTTAATCGAATTTTTACTACATGATGCCGCTCAGACAGATACCTTTCAAGCAATCTATCAATCATCACAACTGCCACAACAAGGTCCATCTGTCACACTACCTTTACTGCGTATGCTGAATGCATTGACAGATGGAATGGTCATTGCCATTCTCCTGCTTGTTTGCCTGCTGCTCATCAGTATAGCCCTTCTCTCACTCCATCTTGCTATGACGGCTTCAATAGAAGAGGATGAACGTGAAATTGGCATACTGAAGGTGCTTGGGATCTCTTTAACAAGAATCAAGCAATTATACGTTGGTAAGTATGCCGCGCTTGCTTGTGCAGGGTGTATAGCGGGATATGTGTTAACACTTATATTTGGTGATATGTTTACAACCAATATTCACCGTTACATGGGGAATCAGCCTTCTTTTGCTCATTGGTTAATCCCGCTTTTTGTTTCTATTGCGACGGCAATAATCGTCATCTCTTGCAGCTATGCTGTCCTAAGAAAGTTTGGTCAAATATCAGCTGCTCAAGCACTTCAAGGCGTTATCAATTCACCGAGTCAAAAGAAAAGAATACCTATGCATCTTAAGAAAAGCAGGTTCATACCGATCAATATTTGGCTTGGTTTAAAAGACCTGATATCACGAAAGAAGTTGTACACAACGATTTCTTGTATTATTGCACTCTGTACATTTTTAATGCTCATGCCTATTCAGCTATGGCATACCTTACAATCACCGGATTTCATCACATACCTTGGCTCTGGTAAAAGTGACCTTCGAATGGATATACGCCAAGGAAATCATCTAGCGAAAAATACAAACGAACTAGAATCAATGATTCGTCAAGATCAGAGCATACAAACAGCAGCCATCTATAAAACTACTTCTCTTCAGGTGAAATCAAAGGAGAACACATTAGAAACGCTCTACTTAGAAACAGGTGAGCTCTCAGCATTTCCTCTCACCTATTTAAAAGGGCGGCAGCCTTTAAAGAATGAAGAAATTGCCTTATCCGTATTAAATGCAGATTCACTTCAGAAAAAGATAGGAGAAAGAATCACACTCGTGAATAATGGGCATGAAATCCAAAGAACGGTAACAGGTATTTATCAGGACGTAACCAATGGGGGCAAAACAGCAAAAGCAATATCACAGCCATTTCCTCAAACAGCTCTTTGGCAAACCATTCAAATCCAACTAAAGCCAGGAGTAAATATTGCAGAGAAAAAGACAATATTTGAAAAAAAGGTATCTCCTGCAAAAGTGACAGATATGAAAGAATACGTTCATCAAACGATCGGCAGCACAGCAGCTATTGTAAAAGTCATTGCATTTTTTGCTGCATTAGCTGCCTTTGGAACCGCCAGCTTAATGCTATTCATGTTTCTGCACATGTTAAAGGCAAAAGATTCGAGCCGAAACCACATGCTAAGAACAATTGGATTTTCTATAACAGATATAACAGCACAATATATAACGAGTTTTATCGTTGTTCTCTCTTTTGGCGCCCTTATTGGAACAATCGCAGTCAATACCATTGGTCCTGCTTTGATGAGTATAGGTGGAGCATCATTAGGGGCGTCGAGCCTTCAGTGGCTGTCACCGCAATGGGTGTCAGTTGTGTACCCCGTTACACTAGTTATTGTCAATTTAGCTTTGACCACCTGGTTATTGAAGACGTTTTTTTCCAGTCCAACGACAAGGCAAACACTTTTATAAGGAGATGTTTCACATGGAACACTTGATTGAAACGAAGCGATTGTCATTGCATATCGATTCATTAAAAGGACAGAAACAAACGATTCTTAAGAATATTCATTTATCGATAAAGCGTGGAGAATTCGTGACCATTATGGGACCTTCTGGATGCGGGAAAACATCCTTACTTTATCAGCTTAGCGGCATAGAAACAGCTTCAACAGGAGAGATCAAATATAAAGGCCGATCACTATCAGAAATGACAGACAAACAGTTAACTGCTCTGCGCTTAACAGAGATGGGGTTTGTCTTTCAGCACAGCCATTTATTAAAAAATCTTAATCTATTTGACAACATCATTGCTGCAGCTTATTTAGCAAAGAAAAAGCCAAGACAAAAATTGAATGAACGAGCTCAATATTTAATGGAAAAACTTGATATTGATCATTTGGCAAATAGATATTTGACAGAAGTATCAGGAGGACAACTTCAAAGAGCCGCTATCTGCCGAGCGCTCATGAATGAACCAGACATACTTTTTGCTGATGAACCAACAGGTGCTCTTAATTCCAGTACAACGAAGGAAGTGATGAATATTTTTTCAAGAGTACACGCTGAAGGAGCAACACTGCTGCTTGTCACACATGACCCCAAGGTGGCTCTTCGTTCTGAAAAAATCATGTTTATGAATGACGGAGAAATTGCAGACAGTTTACAATTAGGAAGATATGACCTTTCAACTGCCGAGAACCGAGAAATGAGATTAAATCAATGGCTGCAAGATTTAGGTTTTTAATCTGAGTTCAAACAGGCAGAAAACTGCCTGTTCTACTTTTTTTGGCACTCAAAGGAGTAATCCATAGACAAACTATTTGTTTCTAAGATGATTTTGCCGCCAGCTTGTTGACATGATTCTGTCAACAGCTCAATTTCTTTGCCATAAAAGTATCTCTTTGACATATAAAGAGTCACTAAAACAAGTAACAGAGTCGCGATAATGACTGTGATTTGTCTATTTAAACTTTGAAATCTTTTTTTCATTTCAACATCCTTTCTAAAGGGCTGAGTTTGTGTTTAATACTTACATTTGGCTGCATCTATCAGTTTCTTATCTCATGATCTAGCAACATCATACATGATTTTCTTTCCTAGATCGACCTTCCATTTTCCCTCTGAAATAGCTAAAACTTCTTTATTCCAAATATACGAGTGATATTTTCGTTCATTATCACAAAATCCATTGTATATATCCCTTTTTTAGATTTCCAAAAAGAGATTTTATTCATTTGTGCTAACAAGCAATCACCCTTACAATATCGTACATCACATGACCTTAGGTCCTTTTTATTACCTCTTGTCAATCTCTTCACAGAAACGATTATATTTTACCAAAAATTGTGATATCGTTTTTTATGAAACAGGTGAAAGGATCTTAAAGAGGTGAAATTTCCATGGCTATCATTTCTGCTGAACAGGTGGGGAATCGTTTAAATGATTGGAGAATTGCAATTCGCAAGCATGATGTACACAGTGCAAAAGCAATGTATACAGAATTAAAAGAATTACTTCAAAAAATGGAAGAAAATCAGGAAGTCTTGACCTATTACTCATTGCTAGAAGGCAAGTATAAACTCATGTTATATGAACGGAGAGGTACAAAACTGAAGGAACAGCCAGAGCCAGATTGCCCCTCTAAAACAAACGACTTAATTGAATACTATTTTTACCTGTACAAAGCCCTTTACGCTTCATATAAAAGAGACTATGCATCAGCCATTGGACTGTTTAAAATTGCCGAGAAAAAACTACAACACATTCCTGATGAAATAGAAGTAGCAGAATTTCATACGAAAATCGCTAACTTATATATGCTGCTTCGTCAAAGCCTGATTTCTCTACACTATATTCAGAATGCTATTGATATTTTCAAAAGTCATGAAGGATATGAGAGAAGACTAGCTGCAGCCTTTGTCATCGCCGCTGCTAATTATATGGACATTGGTGACTTTATAAGAGCAGAAGACTACTACAAAAAAGCATTACACATCGCAGACAGTCTCAACGATCATTTTCTAACATCACAGCTTTATCATAATATCAGCATTTTGTACGCCGAAGCTGGCGAATCAAAAAAATGTATTGATGCCCTAGAAAAGGCTCTTAGTGATGAAGACTATCTCTCTTCGTGTTACTTTCATCACTCCATGTACATGTTAATGAAAGAGCTGCTTTCTATCGATGAAAGGACACAAGCTCTCTATTACTTCGAATTGGTGAACCAAAAACATGAATCAGAGAAATGCCCCATCTATACAGCAAAAATGAATTTGCTTTACCATCTATATTTCACTGAAGATATGGCTCAAAAAACTCAAGCCTGTTTCGATGAAATCAGCATTCTTAAAAAATTAAAAGATGCTGAAGGAGTCTGTGAATTAAGTGCATTAGCTGCAAAACACTTTGAAGAGCTGGGAGCCATTCATCAAGCCTATCTCTTTTTAAAGGAAGCTGATCGCATGAAACATCCTATCATTGACTGGGGGAATTCTAATGAAAAAAATGAGTTTATTGATTATCACTTTGACCATCGTTGTTTTAGGACAAACAGGGGCTTTCAATTCATTAAATGATGGCAATCCTGGTACAACAGAACGACCTATCGGAACTTAATATAAACATTGGTCATACAAAGAACCACTCGCCTCATCAAGGCAAGTGGTTCCACATTTATTTTAGTTGCTGATAAGATATGAGGCGGTGTATATGTACCGCAAGATAAGTAAGCTCATCATTAGGAATGACAAT
Organism: Bacillus sp. FSL R5-0712; assembly: GCF_038593285.1. NCBI lineage: Bacteria > Bacillati > Bacillota > Bacilli > Caryophanales > Bacillaceae > Bacillus > Bacillus sp. FSL R5-0712. The sequence goes on from NZ_CP151981.1 coordinate 3,721,846, forward strand.
ACTATGCACCTGTTTAATATAGTCTTTGATCTTAAAAGCAACATCCATCGCTTGAGGATATAAATGTGCAATTTGTTCAAATAACTCATTTTCCTGATCTGATAATAATTTATCAGCATAAAATCTCTCTACAAAGAATTTCACATGTGTAATGAACCGACTGTAATGAATATTCTCTTGATCCATTTCCATATTCAACGTATAGCGCACAAGATTGACAATACTTCCGATCATCTTGGCGTATTTCATACCATCTTTCGACTCGGACTCTTCACCTAATGCATTAATTAAGTGAAAGGCGATATTGGCAGCTTCTTCTTTTGGTAATTGTATGCCCAATGTGTCATTGACTAACTCAAGTGCGTAATTTCCTACTTCAAATTCTTCTGTATAGTAATTTTTGATTTCCCAATACACGCGATTCGTAATATTAATATTCTTTTTATGACGTTCCACTGCAAAATTCAAATGATCCATTAAGGTAAAATAAACACCTGTATTTAAATTTGAATTTAAACGTTTTTCTGCAAATTTGACGATTTGCTGAGTTAAATCGATAAACTCCTGAGGCATTGAATCTAACAGTTGAAGAAATTCTTTTGCTCTCATGTTATCGACTGACATAAAGACTTGGTCCGCTTTTTTCTCTTCTATCATTTGACCTGGTTTCTGTCCATAGCCAATTCCTCGGCCGAACAAAACCATCTCCTGTTGGTTCTGATCTTCAGCCAGGACCACACTCGAGTTTAAAACTTTTTTGATTTTAAACATCGTCATCACCTGTTTTCATGATTGTGGTGTTCAATCAAGCGATTCTCCATTCGTCTCAATGACTTTTTTGTACCAATAAAATGAGTCTTTTCGAGATCGTTTTAATGTCCCGTTCCCGTCATCATCTTGATCTACGTGAATGAAGCCATAACGTTTTGACATTTGTGATGTACCTGCACTAATAATATCAATCGAGCCCCAGCTCGTATATCCAAAGAGATCGACGCCTTCTTCAATGGCTTCTCTCATTTGACGGAAATGCTCTTTAAAATAGTTAATACGATAGTCATCATGGATTGAGCCATCATTTTCAACTACATCCTTTGCACCCATGCCGTTCTCGACTATGATAAGAGGTTTTTGATAGCGATCATACAATTCGATCAAAGAAATTTTTAGACCAACCGGATCAATTTGCCAGCCCCAGTCAGTTGAAGGAAGATAAGGGTTTTTGACTCCACGAATGGTATTTCCTTCTGTCTCTTCTAATCCTTCTTGGGCTGATTCCGTTAAAGACATATAGTAGCTGAATGAGATAAAATCTACTGTGTTTTCCTTTAAAATGGTTAGATCATCTGCTTCCATTTGAATATGAATATCTTTTCTCTCAAGCATGCGCTTGATCAGCGGTGGATACTCGCCAAATACCTGAACATCTGCATAGAAATAGTTTTCTAAGTTTTGTTTCAAAGCTTGTTCCACATCATTCGGGTGGCACGTATGCGGATACGTTGTCAATTTAGTCAGCATACATCCTACTTGGCTGCCTGGGATGATACGATGGCAATCTGCTGTTACAAGAGCAGATGCAATAAATTGATGATGAAGTGCTTGGTACACCGTCTCTTCCACTTTTCCTTCTGGACAGCGATCAGGAATAATTCCCGCTGTAATGAAAGAGTGGCGGTGAATACTATCAATTTCATTAAAAGTGAGCCAATATTTCACATCATCTTTATAACGTTCGAAACAAACATTGGCGAACTTCACAAAGAGGTCGATTACTTTTCTTTCAACCCAGCCGTTATATTTCACACTAAGGGCTAATGGCATTTCATAATGAGAGAGTGTCACGATCGGTTCTATGTTGTGTTTTTTCATTTCTGCAAATACACGATCATAAAATTGCAGCCCTTTTTCATTCGGTTCCGCTTCTTCTCCAGTAGGGAAGATACGACTCCATGCAATAGAAATGCGAAGTGTTTGAAATCCCATTTCAGCAAAGAGAGCCAAATCCTCTTTATAGTGATGATAGAAATCAACACCTCTGCGCTTTGGGTATTTTTTATCGTCTGGATCTTTCATCGCACGATCTATATTTTCAGTGGTAACAGCAAGATGACCTTCATAATCTTCTACACTCAAGTTGGAACGGTACATTGCAATATCTGCAACAGACGGTCCCTTTCCATCTATATTCCAGGCGCCTTCTGCCTGGTTAGCAGCAATGGCGCCGCCCCATAAAAATCCTTTTGGAAAACCTTTGATTTTTTTCATATGATTAGCCTCCTAATTGTGTAACAACCATCAATGTATCTTGACGATTGACCTCTTGTAATGGCTGTACCTTAATATCATATTGATCTGTATTTGTGACTACAGCAAGAGTTACTGGATCATACCCTGCTTCCATGATTTTTTCTAGGTCAAATTCAATCAATAAATCACCCGCTTGAACACGATCTCCAGCCTGCACCTTTGGATGGAAATACTGTCCTTCCAACTGAACGGTGTCAATGCCGATGTGGAATAATACTTCAACTCCATGGTCCGTCTTCATACCAAGTGCATGGTTTGTTTCGAACAGTAAGGTTACCTCTCCATCTACTGGTGCATAAAGTGCTCCCTTTGAAGGTACAATGGCAATTCCTTCTCCCATGACCTTTGAAGAGAAAATATCATCTTTCACTTCAGATAGAGAGATCATTTGACCAATCACAGGGCTTTTGAATGTTTCTCCTGCTCCAATTTTTTCAGCAAACCCAGCTTGGTCCTTTGTCTTTTCTTCTACAGTTCGATCTTTACCTAATACAAAAGCAGCGATAAAGGCGACAATAAACGAAATGACCGCTCCAATGATAGCAAACATCAAATTTCGCGGGAGCTCATCTGATATAAACATCGACATGCTTGCTAACCCAGGGCCAACAAGCACAAAGGCTTGTATACCAACTAAACCAATGAAAATCCCGCCAACAAACGAACCCATCATAACACTTCCAAGGACTCGCTTATTTTGCAGTGTCACACCATACAGCGCCGGCTCTGTGATGCCAAAAAAGGCTGATATTCCTGCCGAAATGGCTGTTGATCTGAGTACCTTGTCTTTTGTTCGAAGTGCCACAGCAAAACACGCTCCACTTTCCGCGATATTATGCGCAAGTGATGCCGGTAAATAAAGTGCTTCTTTCCCAAGGGTTCCCATCGTTGTGACTGCATAAGGGACCATTGCTTTGTGCATGCCTGAAGCAACCATGAATGGGAGGACCGCTGCTAAAATTGCGACAGCTACCCAGCCTACCGTATTAAACATCGCAAGAATAATAGATGAAAAGCCTTGCCCCGCTGTAAAACCAATCGGTCCTAACAGAAGTAGCGTAACTGGTACAGTAATGACCAATGACATCATCGGAACGAAGAAAATCCGAATTGGTTTTGGTGAAAACCGTGTAAAGAATTTTTCCATTTTCGCGTAAAGCAATACAGAAAGGATTGCCGGAAACACTTGATATGCATAAGCTATATTTTTTACATCGAATGAAAGTAATTGCGCACCTTCTGTAAGCATCGCCGTCATGTTCGGCAGAAGGAGCGCACCGACTGCTGATAGAGCGACCAGTGGATTTACTTTTAGTTTATTCGCCGTCGTTACAGCAACTAGTAAAGGCAGAAAGTAAAGTGGTGCATCACCTACCATGTTCAGTATTTGATAGGTTTGTCCCTTTGCATCCATCCAGCCTAATAAAGAGAAAAGGAGAAGAAATGATTTTAAAATTCCTCCGCCTGCGATAGCTGGTACAAGCGGTTGGAAGACACCGACAATGAAATCTAACAGAACTGTGCCTGCTTTTCTTTTTTCTTTTGGCTGGTTGGATGGCACGTCTTGGCTTGATGAGGTGCTGCCTATTAAACTAGTTACCTTTTGATACACTTCAATGACATCATTCCCAATGACTACTTGGCATTGTCCTGACATTCTGACAGCTATAACACCTGGTGTTTTTTCTAGTGCTGGTACATCTGCTTTTTTCTGATCGATTAGTGTGAAGCGAAGCCTTGTTGAACAGTGTTCAAGGTGCGCAATGTTTTCTTTGCCGCCTACATGCTGTAAAACGTCTTTGGCAACTTGTGTGTAATTCATTTTTTCTTCTCCCCCTTTTCTCATACACGAGACCTATATTTTGGCAACAAAAAAAGGATCTAAAACGACAAATAAAAGAAATTCATCGTTTTTAGATCCTGCCTGCATGACCAGTCACATGTCTAATTTATTCATATTGGATTTGTTTTTAGTATATATTGATTATATGAAAGCGTCAACATTTATTTTTCTAAAAATTATTAAGGTCTTTATACCCAAATTACTCTTCTTTCATTGTTGAAGTAACCTTCCTGTTTTTTTATACAATAAATATCCTTTTATCACTCACCAAAAACTACTTCCATCTAAAAACCAGATAAGTTTAAAATGACTTATCTGGTTTATCATCATCTATTTTTTCTTTTCTTCAGCCTGCTTTTTGAATGCTTCCGTTTGTTCCTGATATTCATCTTTCGTGACAGCTTTAAACTCTATTGTACCGCCTGCCAATTTAAAAGGAAGCTTAATTGATGTTGCGTCTCGATCGGTTTCACCTACAATAAAATCATTTTCAATTCCAATTCCTGGGTAAGTGACCAAATCAAACATTATCCCGTCTGAAATACCTCTGGCCTCATATTTCGTTTCTTTATAAGTTTCAGTACTATCTTCAGGAACAGTTCTCATCAGAAAAGATCCTGACCATTCAGACTCAATATGCATGCGTTTTACTTGTAAAAAAAGCTGATATGAACCATCCTCTGCCGTGTACAGATAACCGTAAGTACCTGTTACTTTTTTGATGAAGTTTCTTACATAATCATAAAATCTATTCTCACTGTCATCCATCAGTTCATCATATCGGTCATGAATGTCCTTTTGAACAGCTCGTAGTTTATTTTGATCAACTGCTTTGTATGTGATGCTTTGTTTTTCACCTTGTTTTTTCACAGAAAGGTGTTTTTCAGCAGGGTGAACTTTATATGTGACCGTCTCTTTCCCTTGCTTCACTTGAAATTCGTAACCGTTTTCAACAGTTTTTCCAGTTAATTTATATTTGTTGATAAATAGATTAGGATCAAAATGTCTTTTTGGATTTTCCTCCAAAATGGTTTCATTCAGATAACCTGTGACTTTCCCTTTTCTCTCCGTTACCTTGAACCAGTTCACTTGATCCTTTGTCTTATATACAAAGGCGTAAGAGTGGTTCAATACACTCTTTTTTACATTTGCTTGATATGCTATCCAGCTGACAGCACCGATGACTAGTACCGTTAGAATTGCCACGATCCAGATTTTCGATTTATTCATATATACCTCCTCTGATCATTGATCTACGGATGTTTATTTTTTCTATCAATATATGATTGATGCATCTCTTACATAAACAAAATCAACGATCTCTTCACCTCCTTCATTGGATTTTTTCTAAAACCTCTTGTATCACCAATGGATATCGCATATTATATATCTAAATGATATATCTTTTAGATAGGTGTGCTGACATGAAAAAATACAATGATACGACGTATGCGATTTTAGGTATTTTAACGACTGATTGTAAGTCAGGGTACGAAGTGAAGCAATTAATTGATAGAAGCCTGCATCATTTTTGGAAAATCAGTTATGGACAAATTTATCCAGCTTTAAAGTTAATAGTCGAGGAAGGCCTTGCGGAAGTTTCACCTGCTGCTACTTCTGGCCGATCAGACAAGCGGGAATATCATTTGACTGAAAAAGGACTGGATACGTTAAGAGAGTGGCTGGCGCAGCCGCTCGATCAGTTACCAACAGAGCGTAATGAGGTGTTATTAAAGTTATTCTTCGGTCAATATCTTTCGTTTGAGAAAAAATTGGTGCTTTTACAGGATTATGAGCGGCAGCTCCGTATTCGTTATGAAACTTATGTGTCAATTGAACAAAACATTCAAGAGCTTTATCCAGATGAAGCGGATGCGAAGTATTGGCTGTTTACTTTAGATTATGGGAAAAGAGTGGCTCAAGCAGGCATCGATTGGTGCGTGGAAACATTCCATTCGATGAAGAAGGAAGGGTAAATGAATGAAAAAAGACATACGTGCTGGCAGATTTACAACGGACAATTCTGATTCGATTGTTGTGTTCATCATCGGAATGAGGATCAACAAACGCTGGGCCATTCATCAATGGCTGCCTGTGTTCATGGCGATGCCTGGCATGATCAAGGAGCTGTATACCCATCAAGAAGAGCTTGGGTTTCTTGGGACAGAGAATTACTTCGGATTACGCACGACAGCGATGATTCAATATTGGAAATCAACCGATGACCTCCTTGCCTATGCCAAGATGGAGAAGCATTTGGCTGCTTGGAAAGAATTTAACCAAAGAGCACGAAATAATGACGCGGTCGGAATTTATCATGAAACGTACCAAATTCAAGCCGGCTCGTATGAATCCATCTACGTGAACATGCCTTCCTACGGACTGGGCCAAGCGAAATCCCCTATTTCAATAAGTAAAGGACAACAAACAGCGAAGGAACGTCTGAATACAACAAATTCCTAGAGAGCGATTCTCTAGGAATTTCTTTTTGCAACGGTCACAAAATGCTTTAATATACGGGCTGTTAATCCCCATATGGTGTAGTTTTCGTAATCATAAAACCATTCCTCAATCGAACGGCTTCCCCAGCGGTACTTCTCACCATGCATGATTTTTTCATAAGGGAAATCCTCTCCTGGTGTTGGCTGAACGGATACATGATGTAAGTACGGCTCATATTGGCTGAGCCATGATAGAGGCACGGTAAAAGTCTCCTCTACTTCTTCTTGATTAAAGGATTGCTTCACTTTTTGCTCATCAATGATACCAACATATGGGTATACCACGAAGGATGGAGAAGCGATATAAGGACTAAGCTGTCCAAGGATCTCGACCGATTCTGGCGGAATGCCCAGCTCTTCATGTGTTTCTCGCAGTGCAGCTTCCTGTGCAGTTTCGCTGCCATCAAGCTTGCCCCCAGGAAAGCTAATATCCCCCGGCTGTTTTCTCATGGTGAGCGATCGTACCTCAAATAATATATGCCATTCTCCATTTACTTGCACCAAAGGGATAAGGACTGCTGCTTTGAACGCTGTCTCTTCTCCAATGAACAACGGCTGTGATTGATGTAAGTCATTTTTTAATTGATCAATGAACACGGACATCACCTGTTTTCTGTTTCTCTTTCCTTTAGCGTATCATGGTTCTCCTTTTGAATAAAGATGATCCTTCTGACAATTATTTTTATCATTTTGACAACTTTACTTGTCAAAATGAATATAATGCTTTACAATCAAGGAAAGATTTCAAGCAAAATTGAGGTGACAGAATGAAAAATCGGTTAAAAGAGCTTCGTGCGCGTGATGGTTTAAACCAAACTGAGCTGGCAAAGCGTGCAAAGGTCTCTCGTCAGACCATCAGCTTAATGGAACGAGATGAGTTAATGCCGTCTCTCTTGCTCGCGGTTAAGCTTTCACGAATTTTTCAGGAACCCATTGAACGTATTTTTCTATTCGAGGAGGATGAACTTTCATGAAAACTGTATACAAAATGCTCTTAGGTGCTCTCCTTGGCTTTCTCGGCGCTTACTGTCTGCTGGCAGCTGAATTTGAGATGACACTTCTTGATGTTGCATTTGAAGCGACTCTTGTCATCAGTGGATTGACGATTTTATTGATTATTTATTGTTTTTCAGGGATTTCACGTATGAAAAAAAGAGTATCTCTTTCGGTCTCTGGAGATGAGGAGGATGAACTGGAGGTAAAACAATATCGGACCTTTACTGATTTGACTTTAGCCAATACGGTAAGTACCATTTTTTCCATTGTTGCCATCGGTATCGCGATCGTCACCGAGCAGCCACTCTGGCTGATTCTCGTCAATGCTGCTTTATTTATCGTCACCGTTATCTGTTCATATATATCGATATCTGTTCTAAAGCTTGTCTACCCTAATCGGAACCTGCCAAGTCCATCTGACAAAGACTACAGTAAAAAGCTGCTCGCCATTTCGGACGAAGGCGAAAAGCATGTGATGCTTGGCGGACTGTTTCATACGTATCAAATGATGAATATCCTATTGACCAGCGCCATGTTTATTTTGATTGTGTATTCCCTTGGAGCCAATCACTCTCAGCTGTTCTCAATCATGGTCATTGGGGTTGTTTTGATCATTTTGAATGCAAATTATGTGCTAAAGATTAGAAATCGTTAAATGAACAAAAGCACAGCCTCATGCAAAGGCTGTGCTTTTTCCGTTCATTATGACGCGCAGCGTTTCTTTCGTGCATAGATCAATAGTAAGAAACCAAACCAGACCGGCGTTAATAAGAGCGCGGGGCGTGTTGCATCTGCAAACAGCATGATCACTAGAATCGCAGCGAAGAGAACCAAAACACATATATTCACAAAAGGTGTGAACGGTGCTTTAAAGGTAGATGCTGCATGCAGTTCAGGCTTTGTTTTTTTATATTTCAAATGACAAATTAAAATAATACTCCATACCCAAATGAAACAAATGGCACTGATCGTTGTCACAATACCAAAGGCTTGTTCGGGAATCAGCTTGCTTAAAAGAGCTCCAACCGATACCACAATCGTCGAAACAAACAGGGCATTACTTGGGACAGCATTCTTGTTCAAACGTCCAAAGGAAGCTGGCCCCTGCTTTTGATGACTGAGATTATACAGAATGCGGCTCGTCGAGAACATGCCGCTATTACAAGCTGATGCCGCAGATGTCAGGACGACAAAGTTGATGAGCCCTGCTGCTACTGGTATCCCAATGAGTCCAAAGGTTTTCACAAAAGGACTTTCTGATGCACTGAGCTCAGTCCATGGGTTGATACATAATAAAACAAAGATCGCACCCACATAGAAAAATAGGATTCTTAATGGAATCTTATTAATCGCAGAAGGGATGTTTTTTTGCGGATTGGCTGTTTCTGCTGCGGACACACCGACCAGTTCAACTCCCACATACGCAAAAATCACCATCTGGAATGACAATAAGAAACCTGTGACACCATTCGGGAATAACCCGCCATGAGACCATAAATTCGTTACTGTCACCGGTCCAGCATCTGTTTGAAAACCAATGATTAAAAGAACCATTCCAACCCCGATCAATAATAGAATCGTAATTACTTTAATGAGTGCAAACCAAAATTCCATTTCTCCGAAAAGCTTTACCGTTAACAAATTCAACCCTAGTAAAATCAACAAACAAATGATGGCAGGAATCCACTGCGGGATGTCAAACCAATACTGTACGTACACCCCGACCGCAATGACATCCGCCATCGCTGTCATAATCCAGCAAAACCAATACGTCCACCCTGTTACAAAGGATGCCCACGGGCCGAGATAGTCCTCCGCAATATCGGTTAATGACTGATAGCCCGCCTTCGATAAAAGCAATTCTCCGAGTGCCCTCATGACAAAAAAGATAGCCATCCCGACAATTAAATAAGCAAAAATGATTGAAGGACCTGCCAATTGAATCGCTTTTCCAGATCCTAAAAACAACCCTGTTCCAATGGTTCCGCCAATGGCAATCAATTGCACATGACGGTTTGATAAATCTCGTTTTAATTCTTGTTGTGCCAATGCTAACACCCTCCTACGACACGATCTTATACTGAAATAATGAACCCTTTAAAAAAGTCCATAAAAAAAGAGATTGGATGCGCTCCAATCTCACGGTCATAAAAGAATAGCAAAATAGAGAAAAGTCATACACGGCATCATCCATGCACCACAAATACAATATTTCGTACTCTTCTGTCCTTTTGCCTGAGATTGTGAACCCTTCGGCGCCGCACACACTTGCGGTCTCTCCAGAAGCTGCTCCTGCTATAGTGTGACCCACAGCATTCATAGCCTTCGTTATTTAATTAAAATGTTGCTATTTCTGAATAATTTCATATTTTACGCCTCATTCAGAAAGCTGTCAATGGTAATCTTTTATGATTTACGGCGGTACGCATATGTCTTCACTTCATCAATCCCCCCTGATTCATGTATAATAAATCAAAAGACGTTCGGCTCGTTTGATGGAGAAATCCCTCTTGATCATGAACAAAGTTAAGCAATCCATGGAAGTTGGTGAAGATAAATGAAAAAAATGAACAAACAGCGTGTTACATTACAGGAAGTCGCCAAGCATGCCGGTGTCTCGACTTCAACGGCATCACTCGTTGTTCGAAATAATCCTAGAATCTCTGAAGCCACTCGAAACAAAGTACTGCAATCCATGGAGGACTTAGGATACGTATACGACCGCGTTGCTGCCAACATGCGGTCAAAAAGCTCAAATATCGTTGGTGTGATTGTGACGGATATTTCTAACACCTTTATTTCGGAGTTTTTAATTGGCGTACAGACCACACTTGAATCGCTGGGCTATACTGTTTTACTTGGTACAACCTTTGACAGTGTCGATAAACAGGAGCGGCTCATTTCCACTATGGTAGAGCACCGAGTGGGCGGGATTATTTTAAACCCAGCTTCGAAAAGCTCTGCTCGAACGGTCAAACAATTAAATCAAATTCGCACCCCAAAAGTACTGGCAAATCGTGAATTATCAGACGTGCAATGTGACTATGTCGGCGTTGATTATGAACAAGGTACTTGGATGGCGGTTCATCACCTTCTTCAAAAGGGACATCGCCGCATCGCTTTTTTAGGCGGCATTAAGACCTCTTCGACTTGGATTGAGCGGATGAAAGGTTTCAAAAGAGCTCATGACGAAGAAAATGTGACGATTGATGAGTCGCTTATTATTGATATAGTACCTACTCGCGAAGGCGGGAAAGAAGCACTCGCCCAAGTGATGGATCAGCCCGAGCCCCCTACTGCTATTTTTTGTTTTAGTGACTTAGTCGCTTTTGGAGTCATTCAAGCACTGTCAGCACGGGGCATCCAGCCTGGTGAAGATATCGATGTCGTTGGATTCGATAATGTTCCTGAAGCGGAAATGTACCATCCGCCGCTCACCACTGTATCCTCCTTCCCCCGATCCATCGGGGTAAAAGCAGCGAACCTTTTATATCATAAAATGAACGAACAGGATGAAGAGCTGCAGCGATTGATTTTAAAGCCCCAACTTCATATTAGAGAAACCTCCCCATCATGATGAAAAAGAGAATTGTGTGCAGCAATTCTCTTTTTTTATTGATCAAGTCAACTATTTCTTTGTTTCATTTTTCTTTTTTTAAATCACAAAGTCATAAACTTGACACATTTAAAATGCAGGAGTATATTTATCTCGTTGCTTCTTTTAGTATATCGTTATACCTATTTCGTCATATCATTATTTCTATCAAAAAACAGTTAAAAGTGGTTTTTTATGATTCTGATCAAATCATGAAGTTTCACTTCCTAATCAAGGCTGTTATTATTTTTTCATTTTAGTAGAACGATGTACTTGATTGAAGAACAGATGAATATTCATTATTTTTTTCATCAATCACATAAGGGGTGTTGTGATGGGCTTCATATTATTCATTTTGAAGGAAACAATAACAAAGGGTATACAAAGAATTTGACCTTAAAGGGGTTTCAAATATAGGAGTGGGAACATGAAAAATCCTTATATAAAATCGTCACTTGGCATGTATTTAAATTACTTCATGCTTGGCATGATCAACATTATTGTAGCTTCCAACATGGACAGCTTATCTGAACGCTACCATGTAGATATTCCGAAAATCAGCTTGCTTGTATCTGCGATCGGAATTGGTAAACTCATTGCGCTCTTTTTCTCAGGCCGGTTAGCCGACAGCTGGGGACGTAAGCCTGTCATTATTACAGGAAATTTTCTTTACTTATTATTCTTAATCGGTATTCCAACGACAACAAGTTATACACTGGCATTTATCTTTGCGATTTCAGCAGGTATTGCCAACTCACTGCTTGATTCAGGAACCTATCCTGCTTTGTCAGAGTCATTTCCTAAAAAAGCAAGTTCAGCTTCTGTTTTAGTAAAAGCGTCTGTATCCATTGGGGCGACTGTTCTTCCATTTATCTTGGCATTCCTAGTGGCACATGACATCTTCTGGGGCTGGGCGTTCTTTGGACTAGGGCTTCTTTATTTACTCGTAGGGATTTACTTAATCTTTATGCCATTCCCGAACCATAAGCAAGTTTCTTCACAAGACGCTCTTCCAGTACAGGATCAGCTGAAGAAAGAACCAAAAATGCTTGGCGAAGGCTTAGCTGTTGTACTGATGGGATTCACATCGACTGCATTGTTTGTCGTATGGCAGACATGGCTTCCGCAGCTCGGGTTGAAATTAATCGGACTTGGCACAGAACAAGCCACACAGCTTCTTTCTTATTTTAGTATTGGTGCACTGGTATCTGTTCTATTGCTTTCGATCGTCTTAGATAAATTCATTTCACCGATTATGGTGGCGATCATTTATCCAATTGGGGCGTTCCTTGCAATGCTTTCACTTTTCCAAATCGAAACGTACAGCATTGTCATTGTCAGCACCTTCTTCTTAGGACTATTTACAGCGGGAATCTTCCAGCTGGCGATGAGTATTATGATGAAATTGTTCCCGACAAACAAAGCAACAGCTTCATCCTACGTCAACATTGCGGCAAGCTCAGCGTTTATTCTCGTGCCGCTCATTACAAGTGGATTGGTCAGCTCGTACGATATTAAAATGACGTTATTTTTCGATATGATCATTGCGGTTATTAGCGTATTACTAGCGGTCTTTGTTCTTGGACGCATGAAAAAATTATTTAGATAATTAAAGGAGATGTCAATCATGACAAACATACATGAACGAAATATTGATGGAAAAACAAAATTAGTCGGTCTTCTTGCTACACCAATCGGGCACAGCCTTTCACCACGTATGCATAACCTTGGCTATACACTAACAGGTATCAACTATGCTTACCTTGCATTTGAAGTAGGGAATGATGAACTAGAAGCAGCTGTAAACGGTATGAAAGCAATGGGTGCAGCTGGATTTAACGTCTCTATGCCGAACAAAATGAAAGTACTGGATTACTTAGACGAACTAGATGATTCTGCAAGATATACACGTGCTAGTAACACTGTAGTAAACAAGGATGGTAAGCTCATCGGCTACAACACAGATGGTCTTGGATATGTGAGAAACTTGATTGAACACGGCGTTGAATTAGCCGGCAAGAAAGTCACACTTGTTGGTTCTGGCGGCGCTGCAACTCCGATTGCGATTCAGCTTGCACAGTCCGGCATTCGTGAAATTAGCATTTTCGCTCGTAATGACCAATACTTTGTTCAAGCAGAAGAAAATGTAAATTACATCAACAACGAAATGAAATCCTTCGGTGTCAAAGCAAACATTTTCCCACTTGAAGACAAAGACGCATTCCGCCGTGAAGTAGCAGAAAGTGCGATCCTAGCAAATGGGACAAGCCTTGGCATGAAACCACTAGATCAGCTCAGTATTATCGATGATACACTTGATGTACTTCGTGAAGATTTGATCGTGACAGATGTTGTGTACAACCCGCAAAAAACAAAGCTTCTTGCACAAGCACAGGAAGCTGGCGCCAAAACCATTAACGGTCTTGGAATGATGCTGTGGCAAGGTGCACTTGCTTACAAACTCTTTACTGGTGATGATATGCCAGTTGATCAAGTAAAACAAATTCTTTTTGAAAATGACCGTTTCTAAAATAAAAAAGACAAAGGGCTAAAATGATGATCATTTTAGCCCTTTGTTTTATTTTCAGCGAAGTCTAGCAGCCCTGAATGCGAGGATTTGCCTACACGCTGAGACGACTTCCTGCGGAGGTCGTCTTTTTTTAATCATGTGCCATGACTTGGCGGTATCGATACAGGATATACAGTGCGCCGATAATGGCCGCAACAGCCACCACTGCATCGAACATAAAGATTTGTAAAATGGACGCGTGACTCTGAATTAAACCTGTTACGACCGGGATGACGATAGCCGACACGCCGCCCGCTGTAGAGATAATCCCAGTCATCGTCCCTTTGTTTTTCCAGAAGAATTCAGCCATCACAGTTAACGTCAGCTGAAAAACTCCTGCCGTTGAAAATCCCAATACAAAAGCATTGACGGTTCCTATAACTGGTGATTTCACGACCAAGAGCACACAAATGGAAACAAGTGTAATGATTGGATAGATCAGCAGTACATTGACCGGCCGGACAAAACGGCGCAGCAGAAACGCGAGCATCACGACAGACAGCAGCCCGCCCATGCTATAGTAACTGAGCAGTTTCACAGCACTGCCCGATGTCATCCCCAAGATGGCCTCACCGTACGTAGGAAGCCAAATTTGCGGCAGCGCATACAGTCCATTTGACGTAAAGCTGATCACAATGAGCGCGATCCCTTCTCTCCAAAATGTAGGCTCTGTCGAGAAGCGCGGAAGTCCGTCATGCTCCGTTACCTGGACTTGCTCCACCTTGCGATGATTCGGAAATGGCAAGGTCCACAGCATCAAGACATTCACAAGATAGATCAGAGCAGGAACAAAAAATGCCATTCCATAAAACAAATCATGCTCTGCTAAAAAGAAAATCGCCAGTGGCAATATGGTTGCCCCAATGGAGATAAAGGCCTTCACCATCACATTCGCAGATCCCGAGTTTTGCGGAAACGCCTCCATTAACGCAGGATACGTTCCTGCATCCATTGCCGAATTCGCGACCCCTGCCAAAATCGCAAACGCAAACGCGATTTGATAATTCGGAGACAATGGGATTCCGATGAGGAACACCGCCATCAGCACACCAGAAACCAGAATGACCGGCTTACGCCCAAAACGATCTGACAGTACGCCTGATAAACCATACGTGAGCACCCTGCCAATGCCAAGCGCCGAAATCATATAACTAATTCCCGCACTATTGGTATCTAATTGTTTGATTAAAAATGGCATATTTGAAGCCAAAATAATATTGACCATACCCAATAAAAAATAATTAATATACAGACTAGAAGCCGTTCTCACATACGGATTCCTCATCCTGACACACCCCTCAACACCATCGCAATGAAGTGACAAATAATGGTTACGCTTACAAGATCTCATATGTGAGGAAGAACAGCTTTGCAGCCTTCACGTTCATACATCTCATCATGTCATGCAGCTCACAGCTTACAGCCCTTCATGTATCAAGCATTTCTTCAATTTTTCACTGCTCTTATTTTATACGAATGCGAAAGGTAAAGATAGTGAATTGCTTAAATTTGAAGGGAATTCATTGATCAAGCGTATGACACCATCGATAGAAAAAAGGAGTGGTTCATTCCACTCCTTAAATGATGTCTCAATTCTGTTCATCGCAGCCCTCAAATACTTAGCTCATAAAAATAATCCGTTCTCTCGATGGATAATCCAAAACGGACATATTCTGCCAAAAATAAAATTCATTCACATTCACTTCAAGTGCTTCAAATTCATGCTCTCGATAGTGTTCTCCATGTATTTGGATTTTATGTTCTCTCAATTGAAGGAAAGCAAACACCTTCTGACAAACACTACTCAGCGATTTTATAAAATCCATATACCACTATTCGAATTCTATAGAAATTAAACAACCAGTCCCCCGAAAGAGTTTCGACAACTGGCTGTTTCATACGGTGTTTTGATCCCAGTCTCTCAAAAATGGGGGATCAGTCCCGATGTGGGGATTGTTTAAAATATTACGGATCATTTTGAAGATACTATGAATGGCTTTGTATTCGCTCCCGTATTTTCTGGGTATGATCTTGATTTAAAATCATTGCCAATTCGGCCTCATTTAGAACAGATCCCCATCTAAAGATAATTTCACTATTCAAACCATACTTCAAAAAAAGCGCTTGATAATCTATTTCATGACTATTCTTATCCAATCCTGAGTAAAACAAATCTTTTATAGATTCTTCTGAGAGCATAGAATCCCTTCTACTGGCAATCATGAAACTAGATTGATACTGATCCATTATTCGCAATGCTTTATCTAAATCATGTTGAGGAACCTTGGCCATACTGACATAAAACTGTTTTTCATGTTCATCTAAAAGTAATTCTGGCCCCTTTTCAAAACCTGAAGTATTTATGTCTGAATCAATAGATTTCCATACTTTTCGGAATCCCTCTATTCGCGAATGCACATCACTTACTTTCTTACTCAGAAAGATATAAAAATGGTAATTAGTCAATTGATCGCTAAAAATTTCGATTAGTTCATTTTGACAATAACTTTGAAAAGTCTTGATCCCATCATCATCTAAAAAGTAATATCCATTAATACTATATACACTTAACTGTTTAAGTTCATTTATTTTTTGATCTAACCACTTATAGTAGTTTGTCACTTCTTGTTCGAATTCAAGTTCTATTTTCATTTATAATCCTCCAATGATAACTATTTTTCATAGTCATAGTGGTTTCCATAAATATCATTAAAATGAGCATCTCTATTCTGACTTAAGTCGTCTGGATAATAATGACCTCCTGCATGATCTCTAACCACTTTATCACCTTTAAAGAAATAATCCTTACCAGGGATAGGGTTACCTCTTTTGTCCACTGCTGGTCTAACTTCTATGGGTTGTTCACTTACTGGTATACCACTTGCCCTTTTAGATTCTCGATAAGCCCCTCTTCTTTTGGCTCCTTCAGGTGAAAAGTTAAGAGGACGCTGCCCATTTTCAGCTTTCACATATCTTTGATAATTTTCTTTTTTAGTTATTATTTCTTTTGGTTTATGTTTAATTTGAAGTTGTTTTAAACTCTTACTTCCAAACGGCAAAAGCATTCCAAGCGCCGCATTCATACTCGCTTCCTGCTGTTCTTTCGAGATCTTGTTTCCAAACATGTCTCGGCCTGTGATCGCTTCGCTGAAGCCGTTGGTGGCGGTGAGGCCATATAAGCCTTTTTGAGATGTTTTTAAGGCGTCAAAAGACTTTTGTGATATCTTGTAAATGTCGACTGCCCTAACTGCTGCTGATGTGGCTTGGGTCGTTTTATAGACGGCCTTTCCGCCTTTGAAAATGCGTCCTGCCCAACCCACGATAGGGATGTAGCCTGCTGCAGCCATTCCTCCTGCAGCGACTCGCTGGCCTGCGGTGAGTTCCTCCCCTGTGATTGGATCGACGCCTGTTGCGGCACGTTTTGCATCGTTCACACCTGTTAGTTCATTGACAATATTTCCGCCATAATCTAGGGCTTTTTCATACCAAGGGCGGTTGGCGAGGGCTTCTTGTTCCTTTGCGATCTTGCGGGCTTCTTCTTGTTCTTTTTTGATTTTCAGATATTCAGCAGTTTGCTTTTCAATATCGCTTTTTGCCTTGTAGATTTCGCTATTTTGATACGCTTTCTTGTCAAAATTCATAGGCGAAATCGCTTTTCCGTCATTTGTCGCATTCATCATTTCAGCGTACAATGCCATTGTAGCTTGCTGCTCCGTCTCTGACAAAGCATATTCATCTTTTAAATTTTGATCAAGCTCTCTTAGTTCTTTGACCGTCTTTTTTCGTTCATCTTCCGCATCTTCTATTTTTTCATCAAAGGTTTGGCTATCAAATACCTCTAGGGAAATGAGGTCATCAATGTCTTGAAAAATCGTTTTGAGTGCCTTTTTTTGATCCTTTACAATGCTTTTGGCGTTTTTGATGCCCATATGTACTGCGTTGTCTAAAAAGTGTTCTTCTATAAAGGTATCGCCACCAAAACTCGTATCATCCAGTGTCCCAGAAACACCTTCATGAAAGGCTTTTTGCTTATCGATTAAGCTGATAAACATGTCTACATTTCCGGCGAGCTCTTTATAAAAGCTTTTAATGTTATCGGCTCCTTTCCCAGTGAAATCATCACCGAGGTTGGCCACACCTTGTAATGCCTTTTTTAAATCTACCATTTGTTCGCGGAGTTCCTGATAGTGTTTTGCCCTTGTGTCCATGGCACTGGTTAGTGCTTTTGCATCAAGTATCTTGCCCAGAAGAAGTCACTCCCTCCATTATTGATCATAAAGTCTATTTTACCGTGACCATTAAAACGGAAAAATAGGCTAAATGACATAAAAAATGGAATAGACTCTCTATTCAACGATCAAATAAAATAAGCTAGACAATGCACTTTGTTTTGTCCAGCCATACATTCATTTTATTTATAATCATTGATCGGTCCTTTATCCATCAAAACATCAATTTCATTAGATGACTTCATTTTTAATTTAGGTCTGCGCTCGGAATTTGGTTTGCTGTAAAGCTCTAGCGGACGTATGATCACACCATCATTTGTATTTTGAAGCATACCCGGCACACAAGAATAAATCCGATCATTATCATTCGCATGTTTGGCATGAATTGTCACAGACGTTCCTTGGTGATTATCGATACTCATAGATACCCTATATCTATAAAAGGAACCTGTTCCATTTGATTGAGCAGAATAAACAACCGGAACGATAGCAAGGATATCGTCATTTAACCGTAATTTAATGACTTCTGTTTTCATCGATTCACGGTCTCTACCGACATCTCCCATATGCTCTACAGCACCGTTTCCGTAACTTTTAAGAGCAGGAACACCTTTTGCGCCAAACATGGCCACATCTATTTGTTTTCCTGACTTCGTATAGACCAATGCATAAATATCATAATCGGTTCCAGACTCCCAGGATACTGTAGCTGTAATCTCAGGCGTTTTTTCAATGATGATCGGTTTATGACCTTTGTCTAGACTAATTTTACCTTGAACTTTCTCTAAGCTAATAGGTGCAGCGACTTTCTCTTTAGCAGCTGGCTTCATTGAAGCAGGCTCATCAATTAGTTTTTCAGAAGTCATTTGAGGAGGTGTAGAAACATCCTGTTCATCAGGTTCAACCTCTACCCCAAAAAGCTTACATAACCCTTCCAATCCAGAATCGAAGCCACGCCAGATGGATCGTGCTTTCGTTTCACCATTTCTGATATATAGCTCTACTACGACAATACCCTTTTCATTTGTAAAGCTTACTGGTGTAAGGTATAGTACCTCATCGCCTGTTTGAATTTCTGCTTGCAGTTTCTTCACTGGAGAAAAACCAATTCCTTGATCCTCTGTTAGTGTAATCGCCACCTTTGTGATTCCGGCAGGCACTTTGCTCATATCAAAATTCAATTGATGCCTTTTCAACTGACCTGATATCTCTGCTGGTAAAAGTGTCGCGACACCCGTGGCACTCTCCGGCTGATTGTAAAAAATAATGCCATTATCTCCTTGAACTAGGTCTGATTCTGTTAAGAGAAACGCTGTTAAAGAAATATCAATTGCAGATGATACTTCATAACTGATGGATACTTGTCCCTTTGGAGAGTTTAGTACGGTATTGGCACCCATTTGCAGAGTTTGATTCATTTCAACAACTCCTATTCTTTATCTACCATTTATCGCTTTTATAGATCAATTATACCAAATTGTATAATAGAACCTATGAATATCTTTATCTCATTTCAATCTCTGCAATGATATGAGACAATGCCAATTAAAAACAAACTACTCTCGAAAGGAGAATCATTATGTATAAAAAAATCATTCCTGCTGTTATGGTGATATTCGGCTTTTGGATTCTTCTTCAAATATCCTTGAACATCAAGATCTTTCACAATCCAATGAACTATTTTGTCTCCGTTACTCTCTTCTTCCTTTGTATTCAGGCTCTATTAAAACATAAACAATGAAAAACCCGAACAAGCATATACCACGCTCGTCCGGGCTTCTATTTTCCTTTATTACACTTCTTCACCATTCGTTGCGATGACGTTTTGATACCAAGTAAACGAATCTTTTTTGAGGCGCTTCATTGAGCCGTTTCCTTCGTTGTCGCGGTCAACGTAGATCATGCCGTAGCGCTTTTTCATTTCGCCTGTTGTGAATGACACGATATCAATGATACCCCAAGGTGTGTAGCCAATAAGGTCCACACCGTCGTATTCAATCGCTTTTTTCAGTGCTTCGATATGAGAAGCGAGATATTGAATTCTTTCTGGATCGTGAATAGAACCGTCTTCTTCCACTTGATCTATTGCACCAAATCCATTCTCTACGATGAATAACGGGATTTGATAGCGATCGTAAAAACGATTCAATGTATATCTTAAGCCTGTCGGGTCAATGGACCAGCCCCAGTCACTTGATTTGATATAAGGGTTATCTACACCATGTGGCAGGGCTCCGTTGACAATGTCTCCGTTGTGATCAGACACCGTATCACTTTTAACCGTTGTCGACATGTAGTAGCTAAAGCCTAGATAATCCACTTTCCCTTTTCTTAAGCTTTCTTCATCGCCTTCTTCAAATGGAATTTGATAGCCTTCGCGTTCGAATTCTTTTAATGCATAGCTCGGATAGTAACCGCGCACCTGTACATCTGGGAAGAAATAGCGCTGTCTCATATATTCCTCTGCCAGCATGACATCCTCTGGATTTGAGGAATATGGATAGATTGGCACGTGAGACACCATCGCTCCAATTTGGAAATCAGGATTGATCTCTTTTCCTTTGGCTACTGCCCATGCACTTGCAAGTAATTCATGGTGTCCTGCTTGATACATGACTTCTTTGGCATTTTCGCCTTCTTTGACTGATACCCCTGAATTTGTCCAAAGGAATAGTGGGTTGTTGACATCCATTTTGTTATTGATTTCATTAAATGTCATCCAGTATGTGACCTTGTCTTTGTATCGATTGAAGCACACTTCTGCGAATTTCGCGAAATACTCAGCGACTTTTCGGCTGCGGAACCCGCCGTACTCTCTTGCTAAATGGAGCGGCATCTCAAAGTGAGACAGCGTAATCACAGGCTCGATGCCATGCTTGAGCAATTCATCAAAAACATCATCATAGAACTGTAAACCTGCTTCATTCGGTTCCGCTTCATCTCCCTTAGGGAAAATCCGGCTCCAGCCGATCGATGTACGTAAGCATTTCAAACCCATTTCGGCAAACATCGCGATATCTTCCTTATAACGATGATAGAAATCAATCGCTTCATGATTCGGATAAAATGTTCCTTCTTCTATCGTCTCAGTTATTTGTCTCGGTACTCCGTGAGCACCTGCTGTCATCACATCTACAACACTTGGGCCTTTTCCTGCTTCATTCCATCCACCTTCAAATTGATGTGCAGCTAATGCTCCGCCCCATAGAAAATCTTTTGGTAATGTCATTATTCATTCCTCCTATTTCACAATTGTGATCATGACGTCTGTTGGCTGACATGTCGATTGTTCTTCTATAATCACATCTTCATACGCTTGTGTATTAGTGATGATGACGGGTGTGATTGTTTTTAATCCCTTGCTTGCAATGGCTTCTTGATCAAATGTCATCAACAAGTCACCCTTCTTCACCTTGCTGCCTTCTTTGATATGAAGAGTAAATGCTGAGCCATCTAGGGAAACCGTATCAATTCCTACATGAACAAGTAACTCCACCCCGAATTCTGAACGCAGTCCAATTGCATGCTTTGTCGGCGCAAGCATGACGACACTGCCGTCAAACGGTGCATACAGCTTATTGTCTGTCGGTTCAATCGCAAACCCTTTGCCCATCGCCCCCGAGCTAAATACGGCATCAGGCACTTCAGATAACGGGATCACTTTCCCTGCAAGCGATGCAGGGATTGTTTCTTCATTATTCATCGAAGCATTCATTTTTTCTCCAACTTGATCTTTATCAGACGTTGCACCGGCTGTCTGTTCCACTGTATCTTCCCCATAACCAAACATTTGAATGAGCACAACTGGTAATATCAGCGCAATTGCGGCACCAATCAATATGCCGATGATCGATGTTGGATAATCTGAACTAATTCCGTTTACAATCGTCAGTGGACCAGGCAACCCTGCATACGCAAAGTAATAAGGCGTAAAGAAGCTGGCAGCAATGGCCCCGATCGCTCCAGATATACATCCGAAAATAAATGGTTTCTTGAAACGCAAGGTGACCCCATAAATCGCAGGCTCAGTAATTCCAAAGAGACCTGTAATTCCCGCTGAAACCCCGACTTTTCGTGTTTCGCGGTTTCTTGCTTTTAAAATAACCCCTAACACTGCGCCGACCTGAGCGATAACAGCGATGGTTTGATATGCCTGGAAGGAGTCACGTCCATATTGTTCAAAGTTGGCGAGCACCATTGGTGTGATGCCCCAGTGAACACCGAAAATGACAAGCACTTGCCAGAAACCTCCGATAATGGCGCCTGCTAAAGCTGGGACATGTTCTGCTAAGAAATTGTATCCGTTTGCAATCCCGTTTGCACCCGCTGTCGAAAGTGGACCAATTAATAGAATGGTTAACGGAACCATGACCACCATACAGATAAATGGGACAAATAACGGTTTGACCACCTCGTGAATACGTTTGTTTAAAAATCTCTCTACATATGAAAGGATCCATACCAAGAATAGCGGCGGCAAAACAGATGACGTATAAACCGTTTCAGATAACGCTATGCCTAAAAAAGTAACGCCTTCCCCTGATGCCACGCGTCCAGCAATCTCCGTCCAAGCTGGACTGACAAGCGCTGCTGTACACGCTACTGCGATATACATATTCGTTTTAAAATGCTTGGCAGCTGTGATGGCGATAAAGATAGGCAAGAACGTAAACGGCGCCCATGAAATAAAGCTAAAGACTTCATACGTTCCCGTTTTCGAGAAGCTTGGAAATAATAAATTAATGAGGATAAGTGCACCTTGTAAAATACCTGCTGCTGCCAAAATATACACAAATGGCGCAAACACAGCAGACATAGTCGCGATGACACGATTCAGCACCGTTCCCTTGTTTTCATTTGCCTGTTCATCATCAGACGGCTGCAGCTGAACAAGGCTGGAAAAATGCTCGTATACCTCACCAACATGCTGACCGATGACAACCTGAAATTGACCGCCGTTTTCCACCACGGTAATGACGCCAGGCATTGCATTAACTGCTTCCTTTGCCTTTGGATTCGAACGTTTCAAGACCAAACGCAGCCGCGTGGCGCATCTTGCAGCACTCACCACATTTTCTTCTCCGCCAACTGCCTCTAAGATGTCTTTTGCAAGCTTTTGATAATCCCTCACTTTTGACATATAAACCCCCCCTTTATCACTGCTAGTATATGTACATTATAATTATACCGGTACAATTTATCAATACATATATAATTTCAAATAGCATATCAAAGGAAATTTGGTATGTGCTATAATACAAAGACAATAAATCGTGAAAACAAAGAGGAATAGCCATGTTAAAGTATCAACAAATTGCGAGCGATATTGAAAAATATATTGTCACCCATGAGATGCAGCAAGGGGATAAGCTCCCTGTACTCGAAACACTCATGAGCCAATTTGCTGTGAGCAAAAGTACCATTATCAAATCGTTAGAATTACTCGAAAAAAAAGGAATTATCTATCAAGTGAGGGGCAGCGGCATCTTTGTTCGAAGACACCGGCGCAAAGGCTACATCAGCCTTTTATCCAACCAAGGGTTTAAAAAAGATTTAGAGGAATTTCAACTGACATCAGAGGTTTTAATGCTAGATACCATCAAGCCGTCCGAAGAAGCTGCACTTAATTTGAACATTGAACAAGCAGAGGATGTTTTTTATCTAAAACGAATTCGTTACATCAATGGACAAACCTTATGTTTAGAAGAATCCTATTACCGAAAAACGATCATTCCTTATCTCAACACAGAAATTGCTGCCGACTCTGTTTTTAAATTCGTCAGTGAAGGGCTTGGACTCAAAGTCGGCTTCTCTGATATGTACTTACAAGTAGGCAAACTAAACGAAACCGAAGCAAAGCACCTCGGCCTCAAACAAGACGATCCCGCCCTCCGCGTCGAGACGGTCTTTCATCTCACAAACGGCCAGCCCTTCGACTTCTCGAAAATCACATATAACTACATGCAATCCCAATTTTTTATTCAAGCGAATAATTATTATGGGTGATGGATGGAAAAAGCCCCTCATAAGCTGAGGGGCTTTTTACAAATAACCTATCACTTGTAATAGTTATAATCATTGAACGTTGCGATCATATCTTCTTGTGTGCCGTTCTTCCCGCGATTGGTATTAAAATATAACGTTCCGTCATCGAAATCAACAGCTTCTATTTCAAAAAGAGTAAATGCACTGCTCGTAATTCGGAATGAAAGGTCTTTTCTAGTAAACAACTCTTTTGAAAAATCTTTTGCAGATGTTTCCTTTTGCTCTTTCAGCATTTGATTGATATTTAACGGGTATGTGAGAATGACACTCACATTAGAAGCTCCGCCATTAGAGTCTGGCTTAGATAATGGTACATATAATGTTCCTTGGTAGAAAGAAATACCTTGAAGAATGTACTTAGAAACATCCACCACTGATTGATTTACAATCGCTTTCGTATAATTTAATGTAAACGTTACCTCATATTCAAATTGTCCTTTTTGGTCATTAAAATTCCCAATAAAAAAGCGATTTCCAGACCTTACAATAAACTTGTCCGCTCCAACAGAATATGTGATACCGCTAATTGATAAATTCGCCCCTTGGTATGGAAGGACATAAGATTTAGCCACTTTGTACGTATTTTTCTTCGTGTTCACACTTAACTTCACTATCTTTTTTACATACTTTACACCATCAGACATAGGCGCTACATATAAGCTAACTTGATCATCACCTTTTTGAGCTTTCACAGCTAAGTCATTGGCATGTCCTAAGTCATTGCTAGTACTGTTGGTGTCAGAGTTTTTAAGGAGCTTCACAGTTCTATTACTTGACGAGCCATTCATTTTAATCGCGTACAATTGCGTCAAGTGGTTGGACGTATTTATTTTTGCAGCATAAATCATATTATTATTACGATCTACAGCCATCCCTTGCATAGAAGTATAGAACCCAGAACCTGACATTGCAGAATACGTTGTATACGTGTTGAAATATCCGGATTGTGCCTGAACAGTCGCGGACCACATACTGCTGCAAAGGATGACAGCCATTAGGATAAAACACTTTACTCTTTTCAATATAAACACTCTCCTATCATTGGAATTTATGTCGTTTGGCTATTAAAAATAAAATCGTCACCATAGAAATGAATGACGATTTTTTTAAAATGATAAGATTATACTCTACTTTTCAGCTTTAAACACCTTCAACGTCTTACTGCTTTCCGACATGCCTTTCCCAGTGACGGTGAAGTGGAGTTTTCCTGCCTTGTGATAACAATCAACCTTTGTTCTCTTTCCACCCTCTACAAACTTGTATTTTCTTGTAAATGAAAATCCAACACCATAATACAAATAGGAAAACTACTAATTCCCAGGACTATATTTATAAAAATATCCTCTATTTCCTATTCGTGTTTTTATATACAAATATTATATATTTTTTCTAATATAGATACAAGAGATATTTTCATGACTAAAGACTCACTAAAATAGTAATTTAACATTTACAATGAAACTCCTTCTCTTACATGAACACTTCCGATCTAAACCATCAAAAAGATTCATTTTACGAATGCATCAAACAAACTTATGATTAACGTAACAAGAGTGTATAGGAGGGTTCGTCAGATGAGAGACATTAGAGTGTATCATGTCGATGCGTTTACAACTGAGAAATTTGGAGGAAATGCCGCTGGAGTGGTGTTGGATGGTGAATTTTTAACAGAAGATGACATGCAGAGCATCGCCAAGGAGTTGAATTTACCGGAATCCGTCTTCTTGCTGCCTGCCCATGATCAGGAAGCCGATTATCGTGTCAAATACTTCACCCCGACGGAAGAGGTCAATTTCTGCGGGCATGCGACTGTTGGATTGACTTGGCTTCTGGCGACGGAGCTAAGACTGGCTAAAGAGAGATCAGGGGTTGTGTTAGAAACAAAGATCGGCAATGTTCCTGTTGTATGGAATGAAGAAAACGGCAAAGTCGTTGATGTGGAAATGACGCAGGTGACACCGAAGACGCGGGATTTTGTCATCGATTTAGAAGAGCTTAGTGACATGCTTGGTGTGAGCAGTGACCGCCTTGATCCTTCCTATCCTATCAAATTAGCAAACACCGGTAACTGGCATCTTCTTGTTCCGATGAAGCACCAACAGGACATTGATCAAGCAGCACCGAACTTAGCGGCTTTAGGGAAAATGAATAAAGAACAGAATATCACGACGACTCACCTTTATACATTTCACACCACAAAAGAAGTTGATCTTTACACAAGGGATTTTGCACCTGGAATTGGGATACCCGAAGATCCGGTGACGGGGGCAGCAAACGGAGCGTTGGCTGGATATCTTTATTTGGAGGGTATCATTTCTCAGCAAGAAATCACTCGCCTGAACATTGCCCAAGGGGATGCCATCGGCAGACCTGGCATGCTTCGTATCACAGTCATTCCAAATGAATCAGAGCCGATGATCAAAGTGGCAGGCGCAGCTGTCATCAGTATCCGCGGCGTGTTGACTTTATAAAACATCAGCTTGAATGGGGACTTCCTGTTCAAGCTGATTCTATTTAAAATGATTTTTGACCGTTTCGATCCACCTCTTGGCCGATGGAGAAGCTGCTTTGAATGATTTGAGCGCCAGGTTAACCTCACGAAAGACGCTCGTCTCCAGTGGAATGACTTTCGTATGAGGTATGTACGGCGGCAAAACTAATTTTGGAACGATTGTGACCCCTAATCCTTCTTGAACCATAGAAATGAGCGTATTGTTGTCTTCAATTTCAAACAAAACATGAGGCTTCACGCCGCCTCTTTCTTTTAACAGTTTCTTAACGAGTATGTCACAGCCCGCTTTCGGCATGATAAAGGCTTCATCATGTAACGAGTCAACTTCAATCACTTCCTTCGTATGAAAGCGATGATTCTCTTCTATGAGCACCACCAACTCATCCTGAAAAAGTGGAACGGTCTCAAATTCCCTCGATGACTGCGTTAAAAAACCAACATCAACCGTCCCTGAAGCAATCCATTCCTCAATCTCCTCATAACCACCTTCATATAACTCCAGCTTGATATGCGGATAGCTTTGCGTAAAACGATGAATAAGGCGTGGAAGGACATTTGAAGAAAAACTAGGGAATGTCCCAATCTTGATGCTCCCTACTTCCATCCCTTGAATTAGCGCAGCCTCCTGCTCAAGCAATGCCGCATGATACATGATTTGCCGAATATGCGGCATCACCCGCTCACCTGCGTCCGTTAACGAAAGCCCATTTCGATTCCGCCGGAGCAGTACAATCCCTAATTCCGACTCAAGCTTCGCAATATTATGACTCACCCCAGACTGCGTCAGCCCAAGCTTCTCCCCGGCTTTTGTAAAACTGCCGCATTCGACGACTGTTAGAAATACTTTGTATTGGAATGTGATCAGTGTGCTCACCTCTTTTGTGTTTATTTCGTCTATAAATTTCATTTTTAGCTTCCATTAGTATTTGAAAGAATTGTGATTTGTTCTAAATAGAACTGAAGAAGAGTGCTTTGAAGCACTCTTCTTCAATTAGATAATCACAGAATGACTCTCTTTAAAATATCATAATTATTTTATGATTTTTTCCTTGATCAAACTAAAAACTTGTTTTTTCTACTTCTGAGCTAGTCATATATTCATCATCAGCTGAATAATCATCTTCAACACTGCTAATTAACCAGGTCTTTTTATCTTCAATATATTCCAAGGTAAGTTCAACTTCTGAAAATCTTTCTTCGCTTTCACTGTCAACATATTCAAGCACTTCTCTTTCTTTAACATGAAACTCCACTGGAATATGTATCAAATGTGAACCGCCACTTCCTAATTCATAGGTTGCCTTAGAAAAATCAATTCTAGTTCCTAGTGCCTTTCCTTCATAATAATTATTTGAATCATAATCAGCAATCACTTCTATATAATCTTTTTTAAGATTATCAGACACATTTTTTAACTTATTTGCGTCCTTTGAATTTTTAGCTTCAACCCTCTGTTTTGCAAAATCATTTATTACTTGTTTAATATTTTCTTTAAATGTTTTATCAATAATTGGATTAGGTGTTAAATCATATTGATTCGTTGATCCACCAAAAGAAGATGAGTCAGTATCTTCCTCAACTTTTATTTCGTATTCTTTACTCTTGCCCACTCCCCAAGGAAATTCAGCTTTACCTTGAAGGGTTATCCCATCTTTTACAGGACCAAACGTAGTACCTTCTTCTATTTCCTCTCCAGTTCCTTTTCCATTTACCACTATTTCAGTATTAGGCATTGATGATGAAACATTTACATTATCGCCTGAAAAATTAAGACTCACTGTTTTTTCAAAAGAATCAGCATCAAAAAGTGTGATTTCCTCCTCATCATTTACTGTTGTATAGTTAAACTTCTTTTTTCCTTTTACTTTATACACACCTGGTCCATAATAGCCCAGAAGTTTAGAATGGTTGTTTTCTAAATTGATTTTCTCACCATTAAAAGAGAGCTCTGCCCCTTTCATGGCTTCTATTTCTACCTTATAAGCTCTTGCCTTAAGTGTATATTTCTCGCGCCCAAATAGACCTTTCTCTTTTTCTATAAAAAATGGACCCATAGACAAAAAAGCTTTTCCAAATAGACTCTCAGTAAATGTACCATCCTTACCGTCTGAATTATAATACTTTGCTTGATACTCTAATAACTCTACTTGATTTTCAAATTCTTTATTTTCATTTTTTAGATAGTTAATAATGCTTTCGGCATCCTTCTTGTCCCATGACATCTCCTCTTTTTGACGCTTTACTAATTTAACTAAGCCATTTGCATCTCCATTTTCCACTTTTTCCTTAAATTCTTTCGCCAAATCTGCTGGGTTTGTTGAACGTCCAGCCACCAAAAAGATAACAATAAGTAAAAGAACTGCACTACTACCGATAATGAATAACGTCTTTTTCTTCATTTTTCAAACTCCTTAATCAATTTATTTGATTATTATAACATTAAAGTTAAATAATAGAGTATAACCTAAAAAATTCATAATTTATGAATAATAAGATTCAATAAAATAAAAAACCTCGAAGAACTTTAAGCTCTTCGAGGCTTTATTGATATTCTCTTACTAATTCGTCGTCGCCGACGACGAAGACCTAGACGCTGCTTCATCAGCTTTCACACAATCAATCGCAACAACGAGCGCAATCATCACAGGCTCCATTTCTTCTTTCAAAATATCAACCTTATAGCTGTCACCCCAAGTAAACCATTCCTTCTTCACCTGACCAATCACTTCGCCGTTCTGGAGCACCTGGAAATTCATATCCCACCAGTTACCTTGCACTTCGATCCCAGCAGCATCAATTGAATATTTTGCTTTAAAGAACGTAAACTCTTTTTTAATCGTCAATACCTCTTGACCACCAACTTCTACTAAAAACTTCGGTAAAAAGGTAAACATTTTCTTCGTAATCACAGCGATTTCATCTCGTTCTGTATTCAAAATGGTAAACGTCTTAGGCATCTTCATAAAGCTGCCTTCGACCACATATACATCGTTCTCCTGTTGATCCTTTACCGTAAACCTGCCGCTCAGACTAAATACTTTCTGCTTCATGTAAAGCTGTTTCATATATACCTCCGATTCAGTTCAAAAATTTATCCGTTCTAACATTACCTCTGATTATACCAAAAAAAAGAATGTACAAAAAACCACCTGATAGCAGGTGGTTTTCGATTACTGATTCATTTTCAGAGATTCCTTTTCATATGTTTGAAAAGCATTTTCCATTCCCATGATGACTTCTTTAATTTTTAGATAACCTCTTGTATAAGGAATAGAATCTCTAATCTCTTCCCACATAAAATGATAAAACTTAAGGTCATCCGTTTCACACATCACAAAATCTGTGTAATCCTTACCTGGAAGAGCTTCAGCATCAAAAAAGCGCACCGTCACATGTTCCTCATATTTCTGCATCAACTCTCGCAGCGAAGCCGCATGGGTTCTTCGCTCCTCTCGTGGTAAAGCAAGCCAAGATGGATAGAACTCTAATAAAACAACCATCATATATTTCATCATCATACCCCCGATTCTTCTATGATGTGATGATTGTACGTCAGATCTAGAGAATGTGCATTAACATAGGTTAATGTTCAGCAGGATGGAGCAGCCTGCTCAGCGAAACCGGAGAAATGCCAATATATGAGGCAATATGATATTGAGCGATACGTTGATGTAACCCAGGATATTTCAATAAAAACGCCTGATATCGCTCAATTGCGGGCAAATATAGCAGTTCCCTCTCACGCTCTTCCTTTCTCGTATACAGCCTTTCTACACTAACCCGAACAAACCGCTCCCACATATGACTTCTATCCATCAACATTTGAAGCAGATCATACGGAATTTCAATCACGATCGAATCCTCCATCGCTTCAATCGAATAAGGAGAAGGCTGCCCGTTAATCATACTTGCATAAGAAGTAGCAAAATCATCTTCCAACGTAAAAGCCACGTTGTACTCCCTTCCATCCGGTAACAAATAGAAGAGACGGAAGAGCCCCGTTATGCAAAAATAAGCATGCTGCACCGGATCGCCAGCCTTGATCATGCATGTACCTGCTTTTAATTGTTTAATCGTTGTTCCTTCTTTGAAGGCTTGCCAATGATTTTGTTCGATTGGATATTTGGATATTTTGGTTTTAAAAGTGTCGTATGGGTCATTTATTTTGTCCATCTGTTTTTTACCTCCTAATAAGGAAAACTCAAGCCTACTTGGGGATTGTTTTTATGATCAATGCTAAAAATAAGTCTGTCACAATACGTGATGCAAAAAAGTCTCGTTTGAGGGAAATCACTCAAATGAGACTTTTTTTAGTGAGTATTTAATAACCATTTACAAAGTAATCAATGGTTTCTAATTCATCTTCTTTCAGTTCTCTGTTCACGTAATTTTGAAATTCTTTCGTGATTTTCTGCTTATCTCCACCACATAGATCAGTGGATTTCGCTATCATCCGAAGCTTGTCTGTTTCCTGACGAAACTCCTCTTTTGTCCACGGTCTTTGGTGTGAAGGAATATACGTATCGGCATCAAAAGCTTCTAACTCATCTAAAAGACGCAATATTTCTTTCACCGTGTAATGTACTTTTTCGGCATACATTTTCGGATAAATGCAATCAGCAAGAAAAAGAATTTTCTCTTCTTTCACATACACGATCACTGAATCTGCCGCATGATCGCCTCCAACATGCTGCACGACACAAGTAACCCCGCCAAGATCAATTTCCATCCGCTGGTCAAACGTCACATCCGGCAAAACCACCTGAATATCTCGATGATCCTGATATTCTTCTTTTATCGCCTTCGCACAAAACTCAATCTCCGTTCCTTCCCTCACCCGCTCATCAATCGCCTCATCTGACCACGAAAACGGAACAAGCTTCTCCATTTCCTTTCTGGTCTTTGCAGAAGCAATCGAAAGCGAATCAGGCAGCGCAGGCAGACCAAAAATATGATCCCAATGCCAATGCGTGAGGACAACGAGATCGGGCTTGGTGTTCTCTTGTTTTAAAGTTCTTTGGATGAAATAGTTCGCATGATCTTCTGAATTACCGGCATCGATCATTAATGTTTTGTTATTGCCTGCGACCATGCCTAGGATGGGGCGGTCGGTAAGTGATACTGGTGTGATGTACCAAAAACTCTGACCTATTTTTTTAATTGAGTGCAAAGGTGCTTCCCACTTTCTGTCATTATTTTTTATCGTTCCGCTGTATATGATTAAGTATATCGAATTTCATTACTCGAAGTAGCACGCGAAGCCAATATTGTTACAATGATCGCGATTGCAACGCCTAAAGCACCTGCCCAAGTAACGGAAGATAGAGAAACTTTCTCTACAAAGATACCTCCAATAGCTGCACCTGCAGCCATCGCCAATTGCATCATTGACTGATTGAGACCTAATAGTATACCTGATGATTCTGGCTCCATTGTAGCTAGGTGATATTGTTGAGTCGGGCCAGAAGACCATGCAGCAAATGACCATAATATTAAAATGAGTAATACTCCAACATAAGAATGCGTAACTAGTGAGAGCAATATGAGCATGATGACATGTAATGTCATTCCACTAATCAGAGTAAAATTCACACCCCATCGATCGGTACTAAACCCACCAAACTTTGACCCAACTAGACTAGCAACCCCGAATACGAGGAGAACTCCACTCAGCAATTTGCTGCTTACACCTGATATATTTAAAAGGTAAGGGGATAAATAGGTATAGGCAATTGAATAACCACCGAGCCAGAAAAAGGTGATGGCTAATCCCAACACTACTTTTGGTTTTTTAAAAAGAGCAAGTTGTTGAATTAGAGGTACAGGTTTATCCCCTTGGATTTTTGGAATCGTAAGAGAAATTATCACTATAGCTAATAATCCGAGTAAGGCTATTCCTCCAAATACAGCCTTCCAACCAAAGAAATCACTAGTCATTCTGCCCAGTGGGACTCCAATAATCAATGATGCTGTAAATCCCATTACTACTGTAGCAATAGCGGTACCTTGCTTACCTTTTGGTGCAATTTTTTCAGCAATTGTTAATGCAGTAACTACGACCATCCCCGCTCCAAGAGCCATAATAATTCTTGACACAATAAATAATTGATACCCAGGGAGGACGAATGCAAGAATATTACCTAGAATAAAAACGCTAAGTGAAAATAACATTAACTTGCGTTTATTCATTCCCGATGTTAAAGCCATTAATACTGGGGTGAAGATGGCATACATAAGAGAAAAAATCGTAATTAACTGGCCGGCTGCAGCTATCGTAATCCCTAATGATTCAGAAATATTATCCAAAATACCAGAGATGATATACTCTGATGTACCAACTAAAAAACTGACAATAGCTAAAATGTAAATCTTTACAGTGTTTGACAATGTAGATCACTCCTTATATATAATACATTTACATATCTAGAATTGTTAATATGTATGGACAAAAAAACATATTACGATAAGTCGATTTGTATTTAATAAATGAAACTGAATTCTGATGTATGAATTCAGTTCATTTATTAAATATTATTTTCTAGAATCTCAGCAATTTGTTTTATGGCATTTTCATCTCTTTTATAATACGTGTATTTACCTATACGCTCTGTCGTAATTAATCCAGCTCGTAATAAAATTGAAAGGTATTGAGATGCTGTTGATTGCGTCATTTTCAATTTATCTGTTATTTGACTAACACATACCCCTGTAGTATTCATATCAATCCCTTCATGGGGTGTAAAATGACGATCAGGTTCCTTTAACCATTGTAAAATTAGCAGTCTTGATTCATTGGATAAGGCTTTGAAAACTTCTATTGGCTCCATACAAACCATTATATCGATAAATAACGATATGTCAACATGTGTTGTTTGAGATTCCTTAAAAGTTTCTGTTTTCCTATGTTATTCTCTCCGCTTTAGGCTTAATCGTGGTTTTTTACGGAGTGGTTATATCTATTCTGGTGCAATGGAGATGTTTGATGGTGCTTGTACAGCTAAATTTAGCCTTCTCATCCCTCACTAACTTATGATAAGGCCTACTTGGGGTTGTTTTTATTATCAATGCCAAAAATAAGTCTGTCACAATCCGTGATGCAAAAAAGTCCCGTTTGAGGGAAATCACTCAAATGAGACTTTTTTTAGTGATTATTTAATACCCATTTACAAAGTAAGCAAGGGGTTCTCCTTTCTATACTAACCCAATCAACCACTTCTCAACTATATTCCCTTCTAAAAAGACGAATAAAACGATTTTTAAAAATAGGAATGCTTCACAGGTTTGCTTGATGTTTTACTGCTTCTTTTTTTGATTGAATCTTCCATTATTGAAAGTTGTAAGTCGATAGAATTAGTCTTGTATTGAATTATTTATATATTTTTTATACCATGAATTTTATTTTATAAATAGTTAGCTATATTACCTGTTTATACTATATATCATTGATATCAATATTACTTATCCCTTGTAATAAAACTTTTTTCATGATGTTGAATCTAATCATTCTATTTTGCAATTTATTTATACCTTCTGATACTGCGAGTTTATACGTATTTAGTATAATTTTTATTGTATCATTATTATCTACTTCTTCATTTCTATAATCTAAATACATTTTTACAAATTCAGTGAAATTCGATATAATATTATCGGATATTTCAATTTCATTCCTTTCAAAGTGATCTATAACTGTAAACATGGTATATAGTTGTGATTTCTTTTGAATAAATCCTATAGTCTTATCATTAATAAATTTATCAAGAGAGTCAATCCATGATAAAATTCTGATTTTATCAGTATCTCTTTCTTCATAAACATCTTTATAGTCATCATAAGCATTATTAAGAGGCCTTTGAGTTGTCTGGTTTATAATACCATCACGTGCGAGTAATATTAACGAAGCACAAAATTCAATATCTTTCATTCTTTTAATATCTCCTGCATTGAATAAGTTATTATTAGACCAAAATTCATTTTCTGAAAGTTCAATAGCTAATTCCGCGAATAAACCGTTAGATGTACTATGTCTTTTCTCTTGTGCTCTTAAATTATAATCAGTTAAATTTAATCTGTAAAATATACTTTTTATAGTTTCAACATTATCTACTTCTGAAAGTTGAACAACAGGTATATTGTAAGACCAAATATTAACCTTTTCTTCTTTAGTCAATTCATCAAATTTTTTATTTGCATAACTCCCAGTTATATCAGGCTGAGTAAGACTTGATTTAAGTAAGGAAAATTCACCTTCAATAAATTCTACTATTGCATTTACTCTTTGTTGACCATCAACAATATGAGTAATAGTTTGTCCAGTAGTTGGATTGGTTTCAGCATCCCATAAATATAATGAAGGTACGATATATCCAATTAATATTGTTTCTATTAATCTTATTTTATCAGTCTCATTCCAAACCTTTCTTCGTTGATATGATTCATCTACAACAAGAACCCCTGCTGTAAATTTGTCATACAGATCTTTCACCTTCACAATATGAAAATTTTTTGAAATCATTTACTTACCTCCTCCATTATTGCCTTTTTCAATTTATTGATACCTTTAACATGATATTCTTCAAGATCTTCCCATGATCTATATATTCTAAAATTAATTGGATGACGGAATTTTGCTTTTTCCTTTAACTCCCTTTTTGTTGCTCTTATTCTTTCATTCCAAACCTTTCTTATTGAAGGTATATTTTCTAACGTGTTTTTAGATATAAATCCATTAAATATCCCTGATGATATTTCTTTGTAGTAATGGGAATATCTGACACTAATTTCTTCTCTTGCTAGATCCCAATATTCAAAAAAATATTTTTCAGAAACTATTGCTATATCAATATCCGATTCGGTTTCTTCATTACTATCAAACTTTCTTAATGCTTTTTGTGGCGAAAAACTAAAGCCAGTTTTCCCACTACCAACAATTAATATATTTTTCATGCTTATAGATAAATTTTTTGAGATTATTTCATTCATTAAATCAAGATTATTCATAAATTCACTATGATTTAGATTCAAATGGCAAGTGAAGTACCAAATATCTGTATTAAACAAATATTTTTTTACAATAGTGATCTCATCTAAATTTTCAAGGTCAAACTTTATTTTTTCTTCAGATGTCATAATACCACCTCTAACTATACAAGTACTGTTTTAAAAAGTAATTTAGGTTACTTGCCAACAAATTTGCCATTCTAACTGGTACACCATTTCCTATAGCCTTAAATTTTACTGTCAATGATATATCTTCATTTATTATAAAGTTATCAGGTACTGTTTGTAACCTAAGTGCCTCTCGAACTGATAATCTCCTCTCAAGGGTGGGGTGAAGATGTACTTCATTATTTCCATATGCAATAGTAGGGCTATATCTCCATCTGTGTAACCTTTTAAAGCTTTTTCTTTTATCGTCTCCTTCTTCTATAAAACTAAATTTTGACGATTTTGGATTGAAAAATTCATTAGAGTTTGGAATATTGCTCAAATCATTATCCAGTAGGTATGTACCTACCATTAATTCCTGAGGAATCGAGTTAGGCTTTTCAACATTCATACCAAATTCGTTTGTAGTCGGCCAATTATACCTGTATTTTGAATTATGATATTTCTCATAATATGGCCAATAGAACCAGCCTCGTTCTCCAGAAAAATTGGCTTTAAAAACTTTTTCATATATTGAATTTGTTACTCCCAGTATGAATATTCTTTCTCTATCTTGTGGCACCCCTAGATCAAGGGAATTTAATATTTTAAAATCTATAGCATATCCATTAGTCTCTAATAAAGAGATCATTCTATCAAAAAATTCCCTATGTTTCTTAGTTTTTACAAGACCTTTGACATTTTCAATAACAAAAAAGCTTGGTCTAGTATTACAAATTAAATTTACAAATGTCTCCGTTAATTTCCCATTTTCACCTTGATGCCCCTTATTTTTTCCACCTACAGAGAAATCTGGACAAGGTGGCCCTCCAATAATCCCCCATAATTGATTATGATTCTTGATCTGAACCATTTCTCTAATGTCCTCAGCAGAAATATTTTCTATAGATTCATTGCTAGTAATAGACACTTCTTTATCTAAACATGAGCTCATTCCGGAATTATATATTCTTGATATTTCTTTTGAAATTTCATTTGTAAAAGTAATGTCAAAACCAGAAAAGGAGAACCCCAAATCTAAAAATCCTGCACCTGAAAAAAATGAATATATTGGAATACTCTTCATAACACTACTCCAGTCTGTTTATAAATCTATATTGAAGTTATAAACCTCCACTTACTTTAATCATTTATAACCCCTCAAACTTTATATTTTATATTAAAATGCTATAATTGTCGAAGTTAATTAAAGATAAGTAGTGTTAAAGGTCTCCTTTACATTCTTCTATTCCACTTACGCAAAATCCCATCAAATTTTTCTTTATTATGTACTTATAAGTGAACAAAAAGACTCTCTTAAACTCTTAAAAATCATTTATATATAAAACTCACTTATGATAAGGCTCCCCCCGAACAATCCGAAACGCCCGATAAATCTGCTCCACCAACACCAGCCTCATCAACTGATGCGGAAACGTCATCCTCGAAAACGACAGTTTCTCATTCGCGCGCTGCATGACAGCATCACTTAGTCCGAGGGATCCACCTATGACGAAACATACCTTACTTTTTCCGTATGTTGCTAGCTTATCTATTGTATCGGCTAATTCTTCGGAACTCTTCATTTTTCCTTCGATGGCGAGGGCGATGACGTGGGCGTCTGGGTTGATTTTGCTTAGGATGCGTTCGCCTTCTTTGTCTTTGATGATTTTCATGTCTTGATCACTGAGATTCTCGGGTGCTTTTTCGTCCGCGAGCTCAATGATCTCGATTTTTGCGTAAGCCTGTAATCGTTTTGTGTATTCGGCTATGCCTTGCTTTAAATATTTCTCTTTTAATTTTCCTACTGAGATAATTGATATATTCACAGGTCATCCCCACCTTAAGAACAAGTTATTCATATAAGTTATCAACAATTGTGGATAAAATTTGTGTATTTTGTGTCCGATCATTCGTTCCCCACTATATATATTGCAGGTTCATCGCACAATTCACAGGTTGTGGATAAACTGTGTGTATGTTCGATTTTTCTGAATTCTGGCGGCGTTTCGTGATCATCTATGTACATGTCTAATACGGTTTCTATGTGTTCTGCACACGCATAATATGTTTTGTTCATAAGTTTCTGATTCCTCCAATAAGTTCTCTGGTTATTCACAAGTGTTTCGCTCATTGTTCAATATAACCGATTTATTCACATGTTAATAGTCTTTTACCATTTTCCACACCTTTTATCCACAAACCAAATAAAAAAGCCTCCACTCCTGTGAAGGCTTCTTTCTATAAAAATGGATTATAAAATCTCGTTCCTCTAACAAATGTAATCACTAGCGACACGATCAGCACCACACCAACAAACAATAACGCTACATAATCTGCTTTTTGAAAGTCTTTTGCCGTAAACCATGTTCGCTTTTTATGCTTTCCAAACCCTCGCAGCTCCATCGCATTGCTGATCGTTTCAATCCGCTCCAAGCTGGAGAAAATCAACGGCATCACAATCGACAGCGCATTTTTGATCCGTTTTCCCAGCTTTTCATTCTTCGATAAATCAATGCCTCTTGCTTGCTGAGAAATCGCTATCATGCGAAAATCCCGCTGAATATCTGGAATATAACGAAGAGCAATCGCTACAGCATACGAAATCCGGTAGCTGACCCCAATTCGGCTGAGAGATGAGGCGAATTCACTTGGATTTGTTGTCACAATAAATAAAAGCGCTGCTGGCATCACGGTCACATATTTTAGCGTAATGTTCAACTGATAGAAAAGCTGTTCAAGTGTGACATTGTACCAGCCGGCAATATGAAATAGCTCGTGCTTCGTTCCGTAGATGGCGACACCTTGCTGGGGCGCAAAGATGTAGATGGCGATGTTATTGATCACTAGGAAAATCGCCAGGACAATCACCACGAAGGAAATATCACGAAATCGTACGTTTGATAGCTGAAAGAACACGATACTAGCAACTAGCATAAACACTAAAACGCCTGTATCATACGTGAGCATCGCTGCGGATGACCAGAGGATAAAGCAAATGAGTTTGGTTGCAC
This sequence comes from Bacillus sp. FSL R5-0712, assembly GCF_038593285.1. NCBI lineage: Bacteria > Bacillati > Bacillota > Bacilli > Caryophanales > Bacillaceae > Bacillus > Bacillus sp. FSL R5-0712. The sequence continues at coordinate 3,760,607 of NZ_CP151981.1, forward strand.
CTGTCAGCCGGTGAATCGGTGACGGGCGATCGATATAAGACAGCATGTCTACAGCCATGTCATTCGTTCCTTTCTGTCAACCTCAATGAAGCGATCTACGAGTTCATTTGGATTCGGCCAATCTGCTTTCAGCGCCAGTTCATACAGCGATGTTTCCTTTAAGCTCGCCTTTTGGACAAGCAGCTGATCTGTCAGCACTTTGGCTGGTGTATCATCTGCGATTTTTTCTCCATCTGAAATGACAATGGTTCTTGTTGTGTATTCAAGCATCAAGTGCATATCATGGGTGATCATGAAAATCGTGACACCCTGCTGATTTAATTGCTCTAAAAACGTCATCATCTCTGTGTAATGTTTAAAATCCTGTCCTGCGGTTGGTTCATCTAGGATGAGTATTTCTGGCTCTAGTACAAGTATAGACGCGATGGTGACGCGTTTTTTCTGTCCAAAGCTGAGTGCTGAGACCGGCCAGTTCCGAAATGGATACAGTCCGCACACTTTCAAGACCCGCTCCACCCGTTCCTTGATCTCTTCTTCCTTTATGCCTCTTAAAACGAGACCAAGTGCCACCTCATCAAAGATCATTTGTTTTGAAATCATTTGATTTGGGTTTTGCATGACGACGCCGATTCGTTCAGACCGCTGTTTGATCGTATCTCCTGTAATGTCATCACCATTTAAAAGAATTGACCCTTTCGTTGGCTTTTCAAATGCACAAAGCACCTTAGATAATGTCGTCTTGCCTGCACCATTGGCTCCTGCGATGCTGATCATTTCTCCTTTTTTGACGGTAAAAGAGATGTTGCTCAGCGTATTTGGTCTTGTTGGATAGTCAAAGCTCAGCTCACGCACTTCTAGTAAATCCTGTGCTGCAATCTGCTCGACTGATGGCTCAGACGCTTCCATCCACTGCTCGATTTTCATTTTTTCCTCATCGTCTAAGGTGAGACGCTGTAAATCAGCGATCTGATCTCCTGGCGCGACCGGTATGCCTGCATATTTCATCGCTTTTACATATAAAGGCTCACGCAAATACGCCGCTTCTAACACGTTTGAGGCGAGCAATTCATCTGGTGTCATATCCGCTACAATCGTTCCTTCATTGACAACGATGATGCGGTCCACATGACGGAAGAGGACGTCTTCTAATCGGTGCTCAACCATCACAATGGTTTTTTTCGTTTGTTTTTGCAGCCGGTCAATAAGATCGATGACTTCTTTGCCTGTTGCGGGATCAAGGCTTGCAAGTGGTTCATCAAACAGTAAAATGTCGACATCATTGACAAGTACGCCCGCAATGGCGACACGTTGTTTTTGTCCGCCTGACAGCTCATGCACGGATGATGCCAGCTTGCCGTCTACCTCTGTTAATCTGGCAGCTTCCTCCACACGTGTGTTCATTTCTTCGCGTATGACTTGATCATTTTCAAGTGTAAATGCGATGTCTTCTCCAACGGTCAACCCGATGAATTGTCCATCAGGGTCCTGAAGCACCGTTCCGACAAGCTGTGAGAGGGAGAAAATGTTCTCTTTCTCTGCATTTTTTCCGCCGATGTGAAGATTTCCTTCCATAGAACCTTTATAAGACGCAGGAACTAGCCCATTGATACAATGGGCTAGTGTGCTTTTTCCCGATCCAGACGGGCCTGCGATGAGAACTTTTTCTCCCTCATAGATGGTCAGGTTGATATCCTTTAATGTTGGTTCTGCCTGACTGCGATACTTGAATCCGAAATGTTCGAATTGAATCATCGGTTTCTTCATTTATGTGTTCCACCTTGCTTCATGATGTTTCTTTCGATAGGCTGCCGCTTTTGCTTCTCGTTTTCGCATAGGCTGCAATGATGATGGTTCCTAGTACACCAACTGTGATGATGTTTGAAATCCCTGCCACAATGCCTTGAACAAACACTTTGTTCGCAGGTTCTGCATAGATCACAATGTCGAGTACAGGAGCAATGATAAACCAGCCTAATGCCTGTGCACCTGCTTGTACGGCGTTAAAGAGCGTGATTTTCTTCCAGCCGAAGTCTCCCTCTTCTACTTTTAAACGGTTAGAAATAAAGCCGATCAATAAACCAACGACACCCGATACAATAATCCAGCTCCACCAAGGGCCAAATGTGGTCGCATCTTTAATGAGATGGCCAATAAAACCAATCAGTGCGCCTGCAACAGGACCAAATAGCACGGCCATTAATGCAAGGAATGCGTATGAGGTTTCAATTTGTGTATTCGGAATACCAGTTGGAATGGAGACGAATCGTCCTAGAATCACAAAGACGGCTGCGCCAATTCCAATAGCAACGACAGTTTTCGTTGAAAGTTGTTTTCCTGCCATGATGTATCCTCCTCTTATTCGTATATAATGCGCGGAGCTTTGCGAATCGAAAGGCGCCAGCCTGTGCCTGTACCGATGTTATAAGCCTTTGCAAATGACCCTTGATTGATCGCCACGCCTAAATGGTCGAGTGAATTGACATATACGAGTGGTTCGCCTACCTTTAAGTCGGCAAAAGATCGTCCATAGGTCATGATATTTTTATACACATTTTTCGGCCCGTTGGCAATGGTAACTTCTATTGCATCGCCGTAATTAATTGAAAGCTGTTCAAATAGCGTGTGATGAATGTTTGTCCATAGGTTTCCAAATCTCACATCTAAAATATCAATCGTGCCTGTGATCACATCTTCTTCCGCATAGGCCTGAACGACTGGAAGATGGATAATATCATCAATATTCGCCTTTGGCCCAACCTCTTCAAAAGAAATCACACCTGATGCAATTCTCGCCCCTGTATAAGCGTAAATATCTCTCCCATGGAATGTATGTGATTTTCCCGACTTTGGCAGCCGGTTAATGGTTTCATCTAAATAACGGGCTTCCACAATGCCAATATCCTGGGCAACGTGCGTGAGTGTCCCGTTATCTGGGGTAATGATATAGTGTGAGCTTGTCGTTTTGACGACAAGACTTTTTCTCTCTGATCCAACGCCCGGATCAACGACGGAAACAAATACCGTCTCTTCCGGCCAGTATGTGACGGTTTGAAGCAAGCGATAAGAAGCCTCCCAAATGTCATACTGCGGAATATTGTGTGTTAAATCAAAAATACGGATGCTGCTGCTGACCGTATTTGCCACTCCGTACATTGCACTGACAGCTCCATCATCAATGCCGAAATCTGATTGTAAAACCAATGCATGTTCACTCATGTCAATCTCCCTTTCATTTGAAAAAATGGATGTGGTGTTTCACGTGGAACATTTGAACAATTGTATGAAAAAAGTGGACAATAAAAAATACCCCATCCTTATCTTTGAATCATAAGGACGAGGTATTTGTCTCGTGGTACCACCTTTATTTACTGTTTGCTCGCGCTAAACAGCCTCTACAAGTACAAAGCTCCAATCTGGCTCATATACTGTGGTTTTGATAACGAGTACCAACTCTCGTCGTCACCTACTAATATCATAGATATGTTCAGCACGAGGCTCAGAGACCATTTTTCGAATCATTATTTTTGCTTCTTTTCAGCTGCCGAAGCTCTCTGTGAAAAAATTGATGATTGTACTTTCTCTCGTCATTGCCTGTATAACTATCTTGAATTAAAGCTATCATACATGATGTTTTTTGATAAATCAAGATATTTTTCTGAACATTTTTAACAATGAGTCAACTGGTGCTGGAAGAGTCTTCTTTTTATGAAATTTAAACAAATGTTAAAGAGCGAGATATGGTGTCTTTCTTTTCTAGGGGTATAATAAAGGTGAAGGGAGGTACAGCGTGTGTGGACCATCTGTATGAATGAGTTTAAGCAGCTCTTCAAAAGCACAAAATCTATTTTAACAATTGTTATTATTTTCATTTTATCTACTTTTGTTTCAAGTCTTCCGTTTATCGCTGCTCATCAGGAAAAATGGGAACTGGCAAAGGATCCTTATTCTATTGGGAATGAACTGGTGATTTCTTTATTTGGTTTCTTCCTTATTTTTTTGTTGTCTCATGATATTTTAAGCCGCGAAATTCATTTGAAAACCATTCGTTTTCTCGTCAGTAAAACAACCCGTTTGAACATTATCATCGGGAAATATCTAGGACTGATGCTGTTTTGGCTTAGCTGTATTATGACGACATATGTGCTGAATATGGTGATTTCACACCGTTTTCTGTTCTCAGATGCCTTAAAAATCTTAACCTTTATCAGTGTCGGTATCTCATGTGCTTTATTTTTGTCCATGCTCTTTCCAACACCGCAGAAATCAATGTTTGTCGGTATGTTATTTTCCTTTCTTTTCCCAATCGTCAGTATGATTTCTGTTCTTTCTTCAGAACGAATGATTCATTGGTTCCAATATATGACGCCTTATTATTATGCGCGTTGGAGTGAACCGCTGACCTACGTCCTAATGAACACGGCATTGACCGTTATCTTACTCATTGGAACTGCACTGCTGTTTCAAAGGAGGGATGTGTAGATGCTTCATACAAAAGGGCTCACAAAAAAATATCGTACAAAAGTCGCGATAGATCATATTAATCTTGATGTCAATCAGGGCGATATCTTCGGACTCATTGGACCAAAGGGATCTGGTAAGACGACGTTTTTCAATATCATTACCGGGATCTCCCGCCCTACCTCTGGTACGTTTACAGTGATGAATATGCCTTCGCTAAAAAAAGTGAGACAGCATATCGGTGTTCTGCCAGAATATACGGATTTATATGAAGGTCTTACGGCTCTTGAGCATATTGCCTATTTATCAAAAATCACCGGAACACGCCAGAGAACGAGTGATTATGAAGAACTGCTCGAATTTGTCGGTTTACATCATGATCATCAGGAGAAGGTCGGTGCCTTCACACCTGGTATGAAGAAAAGGCTCGGAATGGCGCAGGCCATCGCCCATCAGCCGGAATTTATTTTACTCGACGAGCCTTTTGCCGAAATTGATGCAGATTCGATTTTCCACATTCAGCGGGTCATTGAAACATTAAAGGATGAAGGGAAAACCGTCTTTTTAACAGCTGACCGCCCAAGGTTCACCAATAGTATTTGTACCAAAACGGCGTTCATTTCTGAAGGAAAATTAGTGTCCCCACATACTCATCCTCAAGAGAAAACCATCACATCCTCAAACATACGTGCAACCTTCAAGCATGCATGGATTGATGATGAGGTGAAACCTGTTCTCACGCAGTACCTACAAACTGTCGGAACAGATCTTGTGATCAGTGATGACGAGACCTCATTGTTAATTCGTTCAGAAGCTCAAGTTCCAGCGATCATTCGCGCTTTCGTGAAGTGTAAAGTTGATTTATACAGAGTCACGGCTCAGGATGCCATGATGTCCTCATAAAAAAGTACCGTACGCTTTCTGCACGGTACTTCTTCTTTTTTATAAAGGTTTACTCATATAAATACCGGTTTCTGCAAATCCCGTTTTCTCGTACAGCGAACGGGCGATTTGATTGTGAGCAAAGACATGGAGCGAGAGTTTTTGCACACCTAATGACTTTGCCTGCTCCTCTAATGCAGCAATGGCCTGCTTTGCAAAACCTTTTCCTCGATAAGCTTCAAACAAAATAAAGTTATAAATAAATCCTTCATGCTGCGGGTGATTCGGGTCATAACAAAGCCAAACCCAGCCAATCGCTTCATCTCCGTTTAAGAAATTCCACAGCTCATGATGCTCTGTCTGAAGTCCTTCTGGAAGAAGCCTGTCAAATTGTTCTTCTGCGTTCGCAAGTGATTCTTCCTTCTTCCATGTTCCTGCGAGTACCTTTTCTTCCGCATACCGCTGAATGGCTTTCTCCATCAATACATCGTAATCAGTTTGTGACATCCGTTGTAGTGTAATCAATCGTACCGCCCCCTCTCCATTATCATATGATGAGCATGCAAAAAAAACCAGTCCCTTACTGGAACTGGTTAGCCGCCATATCGGTCGGTTTGAGAAAGTTTGATCTCTGCTGATTTTTTCTTCCCGCTTCGGTAAAATTGCACCTTTACCTTGTCGCCGACCTTCCTTTGATATAAGTACTTACGAAGATCCACGATATTCTGTACACTCTTGCCATCAAAGGAGGTCACGACATCCAGCTCTTTTAGTCCCGCTTTTCCTGCTGGAGATAACGGCTCAACACTCATAACAACAACCCCAGATGTAACCTTAGATGGCAGTTTCAACGTTTCCTGCCAGTGGTAGCTCGCAATATCTGCTAATGATTTCATGCCGACGCCAAGATACGGACGCTTTACCTCTCCGTAGCGCTCTAAATCCTCTATGACAGGGATGACCAGATTCGCTGGAATAGACAGCCCGATTCCTTCTACCTCTGATTCAGCAATCTTCATTGAGTTGATGCCGATCACCTTTCCGTCCATATTGATCAAGGCACCACCGCTGTTTCCAGGATTGATGGCGGCATCTGTTTGCAGTACCTCTGCATTCCAATCCGTCTGTCCGTCTCCATTTGAGTCAACAGGGATCGCACGCTCTGTGCCTGATATGACTCCTTGTGTGACAGAGCCTGCGAATTCAAGCCCTAATGGATTTCCAATGGCGATGACTGGCTCACCCGGCTTCACATGATCTGAGTTACCGAAGGCTGCGGTTTTCTTGATTTTATCACTTTTGACAGTGAGAACAGCTAAATCCATGAGCTGATCGCTGCCGACAAGATTGGCACTAATTCTTGTCCCGTCATGGAGGCTCACTTCAAGCTGGTTGGCGCCTTTGATGACGTGATGGTTTGTAACAATATAAAACGTGTCACCCTTTTTCTTATAGATCACACCTGACCCGCTGCCTGCTTCTCCGCCTTCCTCCCAAAAGCTCGACTTTTGAATATTAATGACGCCGACTACCGTATCTGACATATTAGACACGACTTTCGTGACAGCATCATTGACGTTTACATTCACAGTCTTTAAAGGGCCCTGAGATGTTTGTCCATCACCGTTCTGCTGCCATCCAAAGGGACTGCCGCTCTGTCCAGATACATAGGGGAAAAAGAATCCCATTAAAAAAGCTCCTACCAATACACCGATCAAACCAGAAAGAAAATATCCTTTTCTGCTTCGTCTCGGCTTCCACTCTACATCGCGATAATCCACTATGTTTCCTTCCTTTCAGTGAATAGATGATGTATATAGTGTTGGTAAGAAGCTCTTATCTTAATCATACGATTATAAAAATCATACGGCGCAAAGCGGGGTTGCTTTTTTCGGGTCTGTATCAAATAAATCAAAGCCATCCCCCACAACAAAGCCCTTCATTTCAAGCGTCTGCTGGACCGCCATACGGGCTAAATCCTTCATGTTGTTGTCTTGACTCAAGTGAGCCAAATAAATGCGTGAGGTGGCATCTCCAATGACATCTGTCATCGCAAGAGCAGCATCTTCATTTGATACATGTCCGACATCGCTTAGAATTCTGCGCTTAATGCTCCATGGGTATCGGCCCATTTGCAGCATCCCGACATCATGATTGCTCTCAAACACAAACGTATTGGCTGACTTAATAATGCCTTTCATGCGGTCACTCACATAGCCTGTATCCGTCATAAGGGCAAGTTTGCGCCCTCCATAATGGAACACGTAAAACATAGGCTCTGCCGCATCGTGTGAGACGCCAAATGACTCGACATCAAGGCCGCCAAAGGATTGAACGGTCTCCATATCAAAATGGAATTTCTGCTCTGTATCAATTTTTCCGATATGAGATTCCATCGCCTTCCATGTTTTCGCATTTGCATAGACAGGAAGCTTGTACTTTCTTGCCATGACACCAAGCCCTTTAATATGATCGGAGTGCTCGTGTGTCACAAAAATGCCGTCCAAGTCCTCAGGCTTGCGGTCGATTTGGCCAAGCAGCTCGACCATCTGTTTGCCGCTTAAACCAGCATCCACCAAAAAGGCATGCTCGTCTGTTTCTAAATAAAAAGCGTTCCCCGTACTTCCGCTCGCTAGTACACTGAACTGCAAGCTCATGTTCTCTCACTCCATTGAAGATTTGTCATCTTTCTCTATATGATCAAGTGTTGAGCCATCGATGGCATTGATCAAATATTCTTCCTCTGTCTTTTTCTTTGAACCTGCTGATACGCCTTCAAGCTCCACCCGCCATACAGGAACCATGACTTGCGTGCTTGCCCCTGGGTATTGCGTATAGTAGCCAAGCTCTACCTTTTTCACGGTCGTGTTTTGACTCAACATATTTTGCGTATATAAGTCCTTCACTGTTTCAAGTGCTGGGACAAGGGTTTCTTTTCTCACTTCATTAATCGATGTCACCATCGATTGCTGATAAGAGACGACTTCGTTTTGATCATTGAGATTTAAGGTGATTTGCCCGATGGTTTCGGTGTCATCAAGGCCTTCTTGGAAGATGTATTTCCCTTTATACGTTTGGAAAAAGACGATTTTCCCTGTCTCCTCATCTATATTCCACAGCTTATAATTCTTCCCATCCAGCAAACGCTGGTTCACAAGGTTCGTCGCCGCTGTTTTAATATCCTTTTTCGGCAAGGCAACTGGCTTGTTGAAGGTCATTTCAAGCAGCGTGACAGGATCATCTTTTTCTGTTTTCGGGAATGTGCTTTTCGCCTTTTGATCAGCTAATCCGTCGACATCCTTTTTCGTATATTGCTTCTTTTCAGCTGTAATGCGGTATCCAATCTTCGCTTCATCTGATAGATTGCCATATTTGATCCCGTCTGCCTTCATTTCTTCCAGCGTATCCGTTTTTTCGATAATCGCAAAATGATCGGTTGACCGTTTTTCAAAGTATTGAAAACCTAGAAAGATATCGAGAACGAGAAAAGCTAGGATAAAGATCGTTTTGGTCTTATTCCACTCCATGATTCTCGCTCCCCTCTGTCAAAAGATCATTCGATAGAATCACGGTTTTGCCGTTATATTTCATGCACCATACAGGCTCCAGCCAGACAAACATCGCTTGATCTTGATCTGATGCAGTTGAAGCAGCTTGATATGCAGGGAAAATCTGTTCAATTTTCTCCAGATCATCATATTTCGTCTGCTTGATGATCAAGTCCTTCAGCTCTGTCCCGTTCATCAGCTTGACCTGTTCACTTTGACTCGCTTTATTGCCAAGAATATAGTTTGGACGCTTGTAATTCAAAATGTCATCATTCGCCCATTGAACTTCAAGGGAGGTCATCCCAAATGGATGCTTTGTACTGTTCACAATCGGCAGACCGTCCATAAACATATTAAAGGACAGCTGTTGGTTGCTGTTGATACCAAAATATTGATAGTCATCAGTAAAGCTTCCCGTATCATTGAAATATTTCACGCTTCGCTTAATCAAATCCCCCGTTTGGAAAACAGTGCTGGAATTGATATTGCGGTGCTGATATTGAATGCGGTGGTCTTTTTGATTGGCTTCAAGGCGGCTTGTGCCATCTGTGTACACTGTCCGGTTTAAATTAGATTCCTCACCGACAAGGCTCGGGTCCGTAAACAAAGCGTCTTTGAACTTGTTTGTCTTAATCGTTTCGATAAAGAACATCTTCGCTTCAAGCTGCTTTTGCTTTCTCGGAAGAAGGAAATCTCGTTTAGAATTCGTCGAGAATGTATAAAGATCATAGCGCGGCATCTCGTTTTGAGCCGCTGCGATACTGTTCATTAGATTACGGTAATTGGCGGACTCAATTGTCAGCTCAAGCACCGTCTCCTTGCTGTATGAGACCAAATATACTTTTTTATTCGCCTTATCCTGCTGAGCGAACGGCACGATCATCCGATCAAACGAGTTGTATTCAATGGACTTGTTCGGCCATTTAAAGAGCGCTTGGAAAATATCAATCGGAATCGGATCATTGAACACAAGATCCAATGTCTTCCCTTGTCCTTCGCGTCCATAGAAGAAATTCTTAAATTTCTGCTCGGAATATTGATCTGACACATCATTAATCTCTTTGACATCCCAAAGGCTCACATCATTCCAAAAGTTTTGAAAGAGTTCCTTTTGATCCACTTTAAAATGCTCTCCATTTGAATGGATGAACATCTCGCGCGGCTTCACGACATCAATGAGACTTCTAGGCTCGTCGCTTGAAATCTTCTTCGTTTCCACGACCTTTGTGCCGGTATCTGCCTGATCCTGCATGACGGGCTGGAACATCCAGATATTCCACGTAAATACAAGACTGATCGCAATTAGGATTGTCAATATTATGGTTTTAAAGGTCTCACGCTTCATCCCAATCATCCTCTTGTTCTTCATTGTACGGAAGGGTAAAGGTCACCGTTGTCCCTTTTCCTTCAATGCTGTCAGCCCAAATATCTCCGCCATGAGCTTGAACCATTTCTTTTGCAATCGCAAGACCGAGGCCGGTTCCGCCAAGCTTTCTTGTTCTTGCTTTATCTACCCGGTAAAAACGTTCAAAGATTTTATCCATATCCTTTTTCGGAATACCGATTCCTTCATCTTTGACGCTGAATAACACAAGGCCTTTCTCTTCATCCAGATCAACGGTAAACGTGATATGTCCACCCTCTGGTGAGTATTTCATGGCATTGGAAATGATATTATCGAGCACCTGTGTAATTTTATCTTGATCGATTTCTACATATACTTCACGCTGCGGCAGGTTGCGGATAAAATCGACATGCTGCTCCTTCGTCATTTCAAAACGATCAATGACGAGCGAGATAAACCTGATAAAGTTCGTCCACTCACGATTGAATTGATAATCCTTGCTGTCGAACTTAGACAGCTGCAGCAGGTCATTGACAAGCCGGATCATGCGCTCCGTTTCATTTTGCGTGACACTGAGAAATCTTGGCGCAAGCTCTTTATCACCAATCGCACCTTCAGCCAGTGCCTCAAGATAGCTTCGCATCGTCGTCAGCGGTGTGCGCAGCTCATGCGAGACGTTCGCTACGAATTCACGGCGTTCCGCATCAATTTTCTCCTGCTCTGTGACGTCATAAATGACCGCAATTAAGCCATCAATTTTCCCATGCTCTTTCTGAATGACGGAGAAATTAACACGTAATACAGACAGCTGATCTTCGCGCTCAATTTCGATCAGCATGGAATCTTGATTTTCGACTAAATCTTCAAATGTATGAGTTTCCTCTAGGCCAAGCAAAGACGTGATCGGCATCTCTAAAGCTGTTTCACGTGAAACATTTAACAGCTCTAATGCAGGGCTGTTTAATAGAATAATTGCACCATTTTGATTCGTTGCGATGACACCGTCCGTCATATAGGCAATAACAGAAGAAAGCTTTTTCCGCTCCCCCTCCGTCATCAGCTGAGCTTCCTCCAGCTCTCTCGTCAGATGGTTAAAGGTTGTCGCAAGCTGGCCAATCTCGTCATGTCCATACTTCCGGACCTTTCTGGAGAAGTTCCCTTTGGCAAGCTCAATCGCCTGCTTTCTCATATCTGAAATAGGATGAGTAATCGTTCTAAAGATGAAGATACCAAGTAGAGCAGTCGTCCCAAGTGCAATCAATGTCCCAGTCGCTAAAATGGTGTTAATGGTTCGCATTTGGTTAAACACACTTTCCATTGAAGACACAACATAAATCACGCCAACGGTCTCTTGGTTCTCATTTTTCACGGCTGTCGCAGAAATACGCACCCTTTTATTTGATTCAGGGTCATAGAATTTTTTCTCATAGTCTTTGCCAACCGCGAAAATACGGCTAATGATTTGATCAGTGATTTTCTTGCCGGCAATCTCTTGGCTGCCGTTATTGACAGAGGCAATGACCTCTCTGCTTTCGTCAATATAGCTGACTTCAGAAATTTCATTAGACTCATCTTTGTTGTTAAAATCGTTCAATATCTTTTGAGCATCCTCTTTTAATTCTGCCTTGCTTTTCGATGAATCTTGTTCTAAGTAATACGATAACGAGTAGATTCGCTGATTCAAGGAATTATCATATGAATTAATTAAGGACTGCTCTAGCTGCTTCACAAAGTACACGCCAATGATCTGCATGGCAACGATGATCAGCAGCACGTAAATCAAGGTCAATTTGAAGTGAATCGAGCGAAAAAAACCTACTTTACTCATAAGAATCTTAGTCCTGCTCTGGGTTTCTTAAATAGTAGCCGACGCCTCGTCTTGTCACGATCCAGCTCGGGTGACTAGGGTTGTCTTCAATCTTCTCACGAAGACGGCGGACTGTGACGTCTACTGTACGGACATCCCCGAAGTAATCGTAGCCCCATACCGTTTGCAGCAAGTGCTCACGTGTCATGACTTGTCCGATATGTTTCGCTAAGTAATGAAGCAGTTCGAACTCACGGTGCGTTAATTCTATCGTTTCCTCGCGCTTAGACACCACATACGCATCTGGATAAATAACGAGTGATCCAACCTCAATATCATTTGATTCAGATTCTTCCTCCGTCTGCGGAGCAGCGGTTTGTCTTCTCAAATTCGCTTTCACACGGGCAAGCAGCTCACGTGTGCTGAAAGGCTTTGTCACATAATCATCTGCGCCAAGCTCAAGGCCGATGACTTTATCAATTTCAGAGTCTTTTGCTGTCAGCATGATAATCGGCATGTCATATTTCTTTCTCACTTCACGGCATACTTCAACACCATCTTTATTCGGCAGCATAATGTCGAGCAGAATAATGTCCGGCTTGATTTCTTCTACCATTTCAAGGGCTTCGTTTCCATCATATGCACAATGAACCTCATAGCCCTCTTTCCTTAAATTAAATTCCAATATATCAGCAATCGGTTTTTCATCATCTACGACAAGTATCTTTTTTTCCATTGTGATTTCCTCCTGCATTTTTAGCATCTATGTCATTCCATTTTGCATGTATCATTACGCCTTTTCCGTTTATGAAAAAAAGGCTCACTGTCTATTATAACGTTTTACGTGGCAAAGATAAAAATAATAACGGCTTTCTTTTCTAGTAAACGCTGGATAGGAAGGCGCCGCCCGAAAAAATTGATGACTTTTTCCTTTTTTATTGAAACTTTTCCAATCACCAGCCGTCTATATAGATGTAACGTCTTCTTCTTATGGAGCCGGGCCCTACCTAGGTCCGGCTTCTCCCTTTTTATGCCTTCTTTTCATAATAAAAACGCACCTGCGATTGCAGATGCGTTTGGAAGTGGCTCGGGACGGAATCGAACCGCCGACACACGGATTTTCAGTCCGTTGCTCTACCAACTGAGCTACCGAGCCATCATCAAAAAGATGAATATGTATAAATGGCGGTCCGGACGGGACTCGAACCCGCGACCTCCTGCGTGACAGGCAGGCATTCTAACCAACTGAACTACCGGACCTCAGTAACTTGCCCGAAAAAGCAATCGTGGTGCTCCTTCAAGCAAGTGAGGAAAAAATTAGCTTAACGCTAAAGTAAATCAATGACCCGTACGGGATTCGAACCCGTGTTACCGCCGTGAAAGGGCGGTGTCTTAACCGCTTGACCAACGGGCCAATACATGGTGAGCCATGAAGGACTCGAACCTTCGACCCTCTGATTAAAAGTCAGATGCTCTACCAACTGAGCTAATGGCTCTCGGTTTGTGAAAAGTGAATCTGAAGAAGCTGTATTGCGCCAAACCAATCGCTTTAAAAAAGCTGGAACATCGCATCCTAACAAGTTTCAGAGACCTTTGCAACAACGAGATTTATAATATCATAGAGTAATTACATATGGCAATACGTTTTTCGACATTTTTTTAAAAAAAGTGTCGGATTTAAATATCTCCTATCAAAGCTCCCACTTCTGCAACCGCCTTCATTAGATACGCGTTTTTCGGATGTCTTCTGCCTACTCAAACACATAGACACGTTTCAGGTCGCTCAAAAATGGCTATACATGAAACAAGTGACATTGTCATTGAAAAAGGAGGAAGCAGTATGAGTTCATTCAAATTAGGAGATAAAATGCCCAACTTTTCACTTCCAACAATACAGGGCGATCACATTGATTTCGACAAACATTTAGAGGAGCATCAAAGTTGGCACCTGATCGTTTTCTTTAGAGGATCTTGGTGTCCGGTATGTGTAGAAGAATTAAAAGAGCTCGAACAGCAGCAGTCATATTTTCAGGACAAGGATATTCACTTGATGGCGATTTCCACGGATAACCCTGATGACTTGAAGGCATTTGCGGATAAAGAGGAACTATCCTTCCCGATCATGTATGACCATGACCTCACGTCATTAAAAGCATATGAAGTCCACTATCACGGGGAAGAAGCCCCATATGAAGACCACGGGGTGCACGGTGAACCCGCCTATTTCTTATTAAATGAAAAAGGTCAAGTGCTCTATCAGCAAAGACAAACAAGTCCGTTTGGCAGACCGCACGCCAACGAACTACGCAAAATCATTCAGTACATCCGTAAAAATTTAAAAGGCCAATATAAAAGCCTGAAGTAAGGAAAAAGCCCTCATGATGAGGGCTTTTTTTATGAACGCTTTTTATTATATAGCCAATCTGCGGTGAAAAAAACAAAGAGACCCGCCATGAGAATGACAAAAGTGACGGGTGGTTTATTACCCTGGAAATACATGTACAGCGCATGCCCTCCTAATGCCAGAAGATAAAAGACAAATGCCTGCACAGCTGCTTTATGTGCATTCGTTTGTTCTCTTTTCGTCATTTTTTTAAAAAACATTGTGCTCTCCCCTTTATGATGCTTGTTTCATCGTCACCCTGCGAAGAGCCCGTGAACGGATATATTCCATTGGCCCGATTCCCCAGACGTTTAAGCAGCATGCTGAAATCGCGATTTGCAGAAGTGAAATCAACAGCCATGCCAATACAATAAGGGGCGCATTGATTTGACCGCCAAGACCCAATCCCCAGCTATAAAAGAGAATGGAGCAGATGACATTTTGCAGAATGTAGCAGCTAAGCGCCATTTTCCCTACATATTCAAACCAAGTCCACATGAACCATGACTCCGTGCGTGCGAGGAGCTTCGCAATGACAGCTATATAGAAAATAGAGAGGAATGGTGAAAAGACGTAGCGCACCACAAATTCCACTAGATCGTTCGGTACGAAAACTAGTGCATTCAGCGGCAGACCAATCCACAGTCCGATTCGGAACAATATTTTCCGGAGAGATTGTCCGCGTTCATTTGCATAAAATACACCCGCTCTCATCATCCGCACACCTAATAAAAACAGAAATGTGTTCATTGGAATAATAAAGACCGCTTCTTCTCGGTACATGTAGAAGTATTGTAACCGTTCTTGAACCTGCGAGATCCATGTCTCTGGCAGCTGCTCTTCCAGCGCCGGTTCACCGATTTGATCATCGGACGCTGACTCCATTTCAGAGAGGGAGTACAGCATCAGACATGACATCATGAGCAGATGAATCACACCTGAGAACACCATGCCCTTTTTGATGCGCCTGCTTCCTCCCCGTACAATGTAAGCCACAAGCAGTCCCGTAACGGCATAGCTCATGAGCACATCATATTCCATCACAAGTGTAAAATGGACAAAGCCTTCGAAAAATAAAAATAAAAGAATCCATAAATAAGTACCCGGCCAAGGCGTGTCCTTCCTTTTTGCCTGCTGGTATTTCAGCTCCAATCCAACACCAAACATGATCGTGAGCAGCGAGAGCATTTTTCCATAAACAAACATGGAGACAAGACTTTCTAGAAAACTGCCATTTTCATATTCATCCGCAATCTGATCTGTCGCAAAGGTATCTCCTGCATACGCAAAAAACCAGACGTTCGTTCCCAAGGTGCCTAGTATGGCAAAACCTCTTAAAATATCTAATAATCGTATTCTTTCTTTCACTAGAACGCTCCTTCCCTCCTATACAGTTATCATATTTTGGTAATGACCGGAAGCCTGCTCTACTGAAATTAAGAAATATTTAAACAAAAAAAACACCAGTAAAATGTGACATTTTACTGGTGCGTCATCAATCTATTCTTATGGACGGTACACGCTGCGGACAACGTTCGTTTGTGAACGATCTGGTCCGACTGAGAAAATGGAAAGTGGAATACCTGTTAATTGTGAAATGCGCTCTAAATAATGACGGGCATTTGCAGGCAGTTCACTTAAGTTCTTTACGCCTGTAATATCCTCTGTCCATCCTGGCATTTCTTCGTAGACAGGCTCACATTTCGCTAATTCATTTAGGCTTGCTGGGAATTCCTCTGTGATTTCTCCATTCAATTTATAAGCGACACAGATTTTCAATTTTTCAATCCCTGTCAGTACATCAATTGAGTTAAGAGATAAATCTGTAATTCCGCTCACACGGCGTGCATGACGGACAACAACGCTGTCAAACCAGCCGACACGGCGCGGGCGTCCAGTTGTCGTACCGTATTCACGGCCAACCTCACGAATTTGATCGCCAATTTCATCATGGAGTTCTGTTGGGAATGGGCCATCTCCAACACGTGTTGTGTACGCTTTTGACACGCCGACTACATGTTGGATTTTTGTTGGTCCTACACCAGAACCAATCGTCACGCCTCCAGCTACTGGGTTAGATGACGTCACAAATGGGTATGTCCCTTGATCGATATCAAGCATGACCCCTTGTGCTCCTTCAAATAGCACGCGGCGGCCTTCATCTAGTGCATCATTCAAAACAACAGATGTGTCTACGACATATTTTTTCACTTGCTGGCCATATTCATAATACTCATCTAAAATATCTTCAATCTTGAAGCCTTCTGTGTCGTACATTTTCTCTAAAAGACGATTTTTCTCTTCTAGATTGCGTGCAAGCTTCTCTTCAAATACTTCACGATCTAATAGATCTGCGACGCGGATACCGACGCGGGCAGCTTTATCCATATAAGCTGGTCCGATTCCTTTTTTCGTCGTACCGATCTTGTTAGCCCCTTTCCGCTCCTCTTCTACCTCGTCCAATTTTAAATGGTAAGGCAGAATAACATGGGCTCTATTGCTGATTCTGAGGTTATCTGTACTCACATTCCGTTCGTGAAGATACGCAAGCTCAGTGACCAACGCTTTAGGATCAACCACCATTCCATTACCGATGACACAAGTTTTCTCTTTATAAAAAATACCGGATGGAATGAGGTGTAGCTTGTATGTCACTCCATCAAATTTGATCGTGTGACCTGCATTGTTTCCCCCTTGATAACGGGCAATCACCTCTGCATTTTCTGAAAGGAAATCGGTAATTTTCCCTTTCCCTTCGTCACCCCACTGCGTACCTACTACGACTACTGAAGACATATCGTGCACCTCCGTTAACCTTTCAAAACGTTATCTCTTTCAAACACATTTATTTTATCAATGCACACCGAAAAAGTCAACGCGAAATCCGAACATTAATATCTCGAAATTGAATTTTGTTCGTTTTAAATATGAGAAAAAGCGCTTTAATCGTCTCTTCAGTGCTTAAAAAGGGAGATTTTGAGTAAAAACAACGATTTTGATTTGTCCCTATTTTGATTGATTTTGAATCAGCTGAATCATTGAACTTGCCATAAAATCAGGTGAGTACGGTCTTCCTGTCCTCAGCCACCATTCAGCCGTGCCAGCATAAGCGGACATGACGAATTGCTTCTGCATGTCGAGAGGAACAAGATGCCGAGCAGCCTTTTTATCTGCGACCTCCTCTGCCCCTAAAGAAAAGCTATCTTCAAAAAAAGCACAAACCGTTTGACGAATATTGAGCTCTCGGCCTCTTTTCAAGAGAATTTGATACTCCTCTTCATGTTCCTGCAAATGCTGATAAAATCGAAAAATATACACATATGCTGCATGCTCTTCTTGCCAATCTTCTTCCGATACAGGAGCAAAAATAGCATCTTTCATCACATCAAACATCTCAGCCATCACCTGCTGGGCAAGATCAAATTTATCCTCATAATGCTGATAAAAAGTCGTCCGGTGGATGCCTGCCCTCTTCGTCAAATCCTGTACAGAAATTTTGCCCCACTCTTTTTCTCTTAATAACTGAAATAACGCTTTTCTTAAATGCTGTTTTGATTCCGTTGCGCGCTTATCCCCTCTGTAGCAGTCCGCCACAAGCCGCTCTCCCCTTCCTCTTTTCTTCAACAGATTTCGTTTTTCTGTTGGTTGAATCCTCCAGGCTGATGAATTAACTTTAATCTAACACAATGAAAAAAAGGAATCATCTGACAACCCATAAGGAGTGATAATCGTGGAAACAACAACACCAAATGCCGTGCAAAAAGCGTTATTAAGAGGGAAACATAAGCAGGATCCGTATCACCCGTTCGATTGGTATGCCAACATGCGTCAGACATCACCTGTTCATTTTGATGAAGCTAGCCAAACGTGGAGTGTATTCACCTACGAGGAAGCAAAGCGTGTGACAATCGATAAAGATACCTTTTCGAGTCAGCCGCCTAAAGACCGGCGGAAGCATTCCTTGATGAAAACAATGGTGATGATGGACCCGCCCAATCACACTCGCATCCGCTCCATTGTCAGCAAAGCCTTTACACCTCGAGTCATGAAATCGTGGGAGCCGCGTATTCAAGAATTGATGGAAGAACTCATGGCAGAATTAGAAGGAAAACAAGAGATTGACCTTGTTCAAAACATTTCGTATCCACTCCCAGTCATCGTGATCGCAGAGCTTTTAGGTGTGCCGTCAGAGCATAAACAATCCTTTAAAGAATGGTCAGATATTCTCGTCAGTATGCCTAAAAGTGAAGATACGGAGGATGTCGCTGAATGGCAGAAAATTCGGGACCAAGGAGAAGCTGACATGATGGCGTTTTTTGCAGACACTATTGAAAGAAAACGTCACAACCTCGGTGATGATTTGATTTCCCTCCTCATCCAAGCGGAGGAGAATGGAGACAAGCTGTCAGCGGATGAATTAATTCCATTCTGTAATCTTCTTCTTTTAGCTGGCAATGAAACAACCACTAATTTGATCTCCAATATGGTCTTTAGCTTGTTAGAACAGCCAGGTACGTATAAAGCACTCGCTCAATCTCCTGAACTTATTCCTCGAGCGGTAGAGGAAGCAGTCCGTTTTCGTGCACCAGCTCCTACGATCGTCCGCTATGTCACAGAAGACACAGTGCTCGGAGGAAAAATGTTGAAAAAGGGGGACAATGTCATCGTGTTTCTTGCGTCTGCCAACCGGGATGAGCGTCATTTTTCAAACGCACATGAATTTGATATACACCGCCATCCTAACCCTCATATTGGTTTCGGGCACGGCATCCATTTCTGTCTAGGCGCACCGCTTGCTCGTCTTGAAGCATGCACTGCTATGAAGGTCTTAATGGAACGATATGAGGCGCTGGAGCTTCTCTCTTACGTTCCAATGACAAGCAGTAGTATGTATGGATTGAAAGAGCTGAAACTGCGTGTGACATCTCGTTCATAACAGAAAAGACTCCCGGACGTGGGAGTCTTTTTTTAAACGGGGGTGATTCCATCTGTGTTCATGAGGACAACTCGGTACCCATCTGGATCTTCAATGGTTGCTCCTCCTCGTTCCCAATATGGATTTGTTGAGGTGACTTGCCGTCCGCCAAATGAGAGCAATCTCTTTTTCATTTGCTGAAATTCCTCTGCATCTGGAATATAAAAAACAAGCAGCTGTTCTGGATGCGGGACGGGCAGGCTGTCTTCTTCTTCATGTTTGGTGATTTCTAAATGAACATGCTGGTGAGGCAGCCCTAGCATCACACCATCGTACCCTTCATGCTGATCAAATGAGCCTATTCGTTTGAGCCCTAAGCCTTCTTCATAAAAAGAAACAACCTCTTTCATGTTGACGGTTGGGCGTGCGATACGTAATTGAGCGGCTTCAAACTGTTGAAATTTCATCAGTCTTCACTCCTTTTCTCCTTTTAGTATACGCGCTCTCTTTTTCTCTCTCCTCCTCATTTTGATTGTTTTTTCAATCATTCTTTCGATGTAGATTAATCAAAAAAGCCCAGCTTCTTGAGCTGGGCTTTAAGCACCGGGCGGAACACCCGCATCATCAAATCTTCTTTCCAGGTTGACGAATTTGTTATATTCTTTGACGAACGCCAGTGATACTGTACCAACTGGACCGTTACGCTGTTTGGCAATAATGATTTCAATAATGTTCTTATTCTCTGATTCTTTGTCGTAGTAATCATCACGATAAAGGAATGCCACGATATCGGCATCCTGCTCGATACTTCCTGATTCACGAATATCAGACATCATCGGACGTTTGTCCTGACGCTGCTCTACCCCACGGGAAAGCTGAGACAAGGCAATAACCGGAACTTCAAGCTCCCTTGCCAGCGATTTTAATGCCCTAGAGATTTCAGAAACCTCCTGCTGACGGTTATCGCTTGATCGCCCGCTTCCTTGAATGAGCTGCAAGTAGTCAATCAGGATCATGCCAAGACCATTTTCTTGCTTCAATCGGCGGCATTTCGAACGAATTTCACTTACTCTGATTCCAGGTGTATCGTCAATGAAAATTCCGCTGTTTGACAGCGAGCCCATCGCCATTGTCAGCTTGCCCCAGTCTTCTTCTGTCAGATTACCGGTTCTTAGGTTTTGTGCATTGATATTCCCCTCTGCACAAAGCATACGCATAACGAGCTGCTCCGCACCCATCTCTAAACTAAAGATAGCAACACTTTCGTCCGTTTTGGTCGCGACATTTTGGGCAATGTTCAATGCGAAGGCGGTTTTCCCTACTGATGGACGAGCCGCTACAATGATTAAATCATTTCGCTGGAATCCAGCTGTCATCCGGTCAAGCTCAGAGAAACCTGTTGGAATCCCTGTGATATCGCCTTTACGGTTATGAAGCTGTTCAATATTATCGTATGTTTGAACAAGAACGTCCTTAATGTTTTGAAAGGCTCCTGAGTTTTTACGCTGCGCCACTTCCATAATGGTCTTTTCGGCATCGCTCAGCAGGTCCTCTACTTCATCCTCACGCGTATACCCATCTTGTGCAATGGTTGTCGCCGTACGGATCAGACGTCTTAAAATGGATTTCTCTTCTACAATTTTTGCATAGTATTCAATGTTTGCGGCAGTTGGGACAGAGTTCGCAATATCGGTTAAATACGAAATCCCGCCTACCTCTTCTAGTAAATCTGTATTGGCAAGCTCAGATGTCACCGTGACAAGATCGACCGGTTCTCCTCTATCGCCAAGTACAAGCATCGCATTGTAAATCTTTTGATGCGACATTCTATAGAAATCCTCTGGAATTAATACCTCAGAAGCGAGCGTTAGCGCAGATGGTTCTAAAAAAACAGCACCTAATACGGCCTGCTCGGCTTCTATATTTTGCGGCGGCAGCCGGTCATCGAGAAGTTCCGTCATGCCAAGCACCGTCCTTTCATAAAAAAATACGCTACTCATCATTTTAACATTTTCATCAATAAAAAAGTGAAAAACATCGACTATAGTCAAAATTACCATGTTGATATTTTGTGCAAACCAGCGCATTTCAATAGAAAAGACTCTGTAACAACAATTGTTATAGAGTCCTTCGTTATCGCTAATGATTTTGTATCTGTCATCGTTCAAGGTTTGTTAATCTATCGATTTCTTAACCCCATAATTCACTTTTTGCCCAATGTCTTGTAAAGAACCGTTTTGATAACCAATAGATAACAACAAATCTGGAATGGAGTCAAACCCGTTTTTGGCTAGATCGAATAGCTGCGCACCGTAATGTGAAGCAGCAATGCGCGCATTTTCTGCTGTGTATGGATTTTTAAGAAGTTCTTCTTTGTATAGATCAAAAATATTCGTTCCGTTATCCGTTACAAATTGACCATTTACAATGCTTAAATCCTTTAAATTGTAGCCTGTGACCGTTTTGATTTGATTGACAAGATGGAACTTTGCCAGAGAATCCGGTGTGAATTGAGTAGAATCATCATTTCTGCTTTTCATAATATGGAAAAATAATTCTCTTGTATTGTTGGTTGTATTTAATAAGTCTTCTATTTGTTTCATCAGCGATTCGTCTGTTGATCCACTCACCACTAATTTGAAATTATTTGGATCAATGGTAAAAGTTAAATTTGTGTTTTTAGGAATGGTTATACCGTTTTTAGAGAATAAATCTTGTAATTGTTCGTTCACTTTTTGACGATTGAGTATTTTCTTTTCTACACTTTCTTGCGTAGGATCGTACCGTTTTTCATTACGGAAGATGGCATCATTAAAATCATATTGTCCACCTTTATTATTCCTTGCCCAACTCATTTCCATAATGTAAGCAGCTTCTCTTTCCGGTTTTGTTAGATCACTTCTGAAATAAGAAGAGTAAGGGTTTCTATACTTATTATATATATGGTCTTGAGGATCATTGAAACGTTTATTTTGTTCATTTATTTTTTCGTATTTTTCATCTAATATTTTCATCCGTCTATCAGATTCGGTCATCACCTCATTTGTACTTTTAATAGTTGATTGGTCTTTAGAGCCTATTCCGTTCTGATTGTTTGAAGCTGCCGTGTATGACGTATTAATATTCATTTTGATTCTCCTTTTTTAAAAAATTAGTGATTATTAAATATATCGGCATTTCAGTTAAAATTTGTTAGTTTTGATCCGATATAGTAATTATTACAAGGAGGGTTAAAATATGACAAATACTATCTTCAAACGTTTTTTATTACCTGCATTGGTATTCGTGCTTGTTACTAGTTTTTTTGCACCTCATTCAGCGGAAGCGGCTATCACGGGGAATAACAGTCCTAACACAGCCAGCTCAATGGGATATTGGAAAAATAGTCGTTCAGATACAACAATCTTACCTGAAGGTGAAAATGAAGCGTATTATCAGTTCACGATCAATAAAGGTGAAAGGGTTTATGTAAGAAGTTCGTATAATAAGCAATATACAGGGATGAAAATCGAAGTGTATAATTCGAAAAACTCTAGGACAGGGTCCGAAGTTATTAATCCTGATTCAATAACGCCATTTATTTTTGCCAACACTGGTGAAGTTACTTCAACTTCAGAAACTTATTTTGTGAAAGTGACCCGTGGTACATATACGGGAAATATGTATTTTACTGTCTCCATCCAAGATCGTATCAAATCTGGAAATGGGACATTCAATTTTACGGGGACTGCTACTAACTTGGGGAATTCTTCTTTAAATTTTTTAGGAGTTGATTCTTCAGTCATTACAATGGATTTAACTAATAATTCCACAGTTCCTAAACGTGCTGTCGTTAAATCGATTTCAACGACTAGTACCCAATCGCCTAACCAAGGAAATGTCACACACAAACTGATGGCTAGTGAAAGTAATATTTGGTACACATCACTTGTTTCATCTGCAACAAGTGGGTCCTATCGTATTTCACTGGATGATCAATTAAAAGTCGCGCAAAAATGGAGCTTTAAGTACAACGCAAAGGCTACTGCGAGATCTACTATGAGCAATGTCAAAGCCGATATTCGTTACGAATATGATGTCACAGATGGATTCTAATTGAATGGTGTTTAGACATGTAAACCGATTGATCAAAAAGTAAGGGGGCATCCCTTACTTTTTTCATTTCCGCCTTGATATTTGGCCAACTTTAAAACAGCACCGTGCTTTCATAAGAAATACGCTGCTCATAAAAAGTGAAAGTGTTAATGGTGGTTTTGCTTGAGGGCGTGTTGAAAGAGGAGGATGGTGATCATATCGGTGGCTCGCTGGTATAAATCCCATTGTTCATAGGCCGCAAATGTCATCCGTATATCATGTAATGATTGCTTCATTTCATGATATTCTTCCACTGTAAACGTATTTTTCAGTTTGAGCTGATGTTCAAGCAGTTTTAGCCTTAGCTTTCCTAATGGAGTTTTCATTCTGCCTACATTCCCTTCGATCTTGTCTTCCTTAGAAAATTGTATATGAATTTACGCATGAGATTGAATAAGTTGTGAGATATGCTCACCGGCTTTCCGAAAAATTCTCCTCTTTTTTCCTAAAAATACAAGAAGGTCTATAGACTTATTTTTCCTCAAAATGATTTCAAGAAGAAAAACCTATATATATTCCTGAATCAAACAGAAGAAAATGGTAAATATCCCGTGACGGTCAAGGTCTTTTGGCATTTCTCCTCTTTTTAAATGACTCAGTCCGGCATTCCCTATTTCCATTCATTTGGTAGTTATTTAGTCCTTTATTTTCCGAAAATTTAGATCAAATTATCAATTACACCACTTAATGAACATTTGACTTCATAATTGATAACCATTATCATTTGATTTGCTTGCGTGATAATTGAGAATCATTTTCATTTGAAGGGACCATTCTTCAATCTCTACACTCATCCTATATCCGCAAGCCTGCTTTTATCAGCATATGAGAGTCAATTTGAGGAAGGGGATATTTTACACATGTCCAAACGCCCTGAAGGAATGGGTACTGAGGATTCTCTTTTCAGAGAAAGCCGTCCTTTTTTTATACCTGGGACGGAGCAGCTGGATATCACAGCACACCCTTACAGACTTTTTATATTTAAACCGAATACAACTCCTCCAGCGGCTGGTTTTCCAGTCATGTACGTGCTTGATGGAAATTCACTTTTTGGCACAATGGTCGAAGCACTTCGTTTACAGTCAAGAAGGCCTGAAAAAACAGGTGTCGTACCTGCCATCATTGTTGGAATTGGCTATCAGACAGAAGCGCCCTATCATCCGCTCAGGCATTATGATCTCACTCTAACCGGCCCTGACGCTTCCATTGGCGGCAAAAGAAAGGACTTCTCCAACCATACATATGGCGGGGCCTCTGCGTTCTTTTCTTTTTTAGAAAAGATTGTAAAGCCTTATATCGAGCAGCGCTTTCCGATCAACCAGAGTCGTCAAACACTGTTTGGGCACTCTCTTGGCGGTCTTTTTGTATTACACACACTATTTGAGCACCCTGATGCTTATCAGACATATATTGCGGGCAGTCCTTCTATCCACTGGAACAAAGATTTATTTCTAGAAAAAGAACACCAATTCACCAATCATATACGTCAGATGTCTATGGATGCCAGGCTGCTTGTAGGTGTAGGTGAATTAGAAAAACATCATCCATGTCAAATGAATGATCATGCACATGCACTAGCAAATCGGATGCTGCCTTTATCTTCATATGGCTTGCATACGGCCTATCACGAGTTCCCTGAAGAAGGACATACGTCCGTTTTACCAGTGCTAATGAATTACGCTTTTCGTTTTGCACTCTATCATGATGATCCTTTCACAACCACAGACATGAAGGAAAGGCAGTGAACACATGAAACATAGTGGTCTATCTCAAAAAATTGCCCTTATTACAGGCGCAGGACAAGGTATTGGACAAGCAGTCGCTAAAAGACTAGCCGAGGAAGGTGCGATTATTGCAGCAGTTGACGCAAATGAAAAGCAGCTGCAAAGCACCGTCAGGCAAATGAATGATGATGGCATACGTGCCTTTGCCTATCCAGGGGACATCACCGATCAAGCTTCTGTTCAGCACATTGTCGATCAAATTGAAAAGCAGCTTGGACCCATTTATTTACTGGTCAATGTAGCAGGCATTCTTCGAATCAGTTCTATTGACCAGCTTAGTGCAGATGACTGGCAACAAACTTTCTCAGTCAACACACACGGTGTCTTTTACGTATCTCAAGTTGTCTCCAAATACATGATGAAAAGATCAGAAGGGGTCATTGTGACTGTCAGCTCTAACGCAGGTGCCATTCCTAGAATGAATATGGCTGCCTATGCCGCTTCAAAAGCAGCAGCTACTTCCTTTACAAAAACACTTGGATTAGAGCTGGCAGCCTACGGGATCAGATGCAACGTCGTCTCTCCCGGCTCTACCGCAACACCTATGCAATGGGCTTTATGGGCTGATGAACAAGGAGAAGATCAGGTGATTAAAGGCTCATTAGAGACGTATAAAACCGGTATTCCTTTACAAAAAATCGCTGATCCTCAAAACATCGCTGATGCAGTCATTTTCTTTGCATCTGAGCAATCCAGTCATATTACGATGCAGAATCTCACGATTGATGGCGGCGCAACACTCGGAATCTAGCATTTCATTCAAAAGGAGGCCTTTTCATGAAACATTCATTATTGTCGTCAGAAGAAAAAGTACAGTTGCTTCAAGACTATCAGCCAGGCGCTTTTTTCCTTGCTTCCCCTAAACGCACGATACTTGCCGAAGGGATATTCCAGCATATTGAAACCAATCAACTAAATGAACTATCCACAAAGGTAGCGCATGTATTTGACGCTGCCAAACAAGCTGGTATTCAAGCACCGATTGTTGCTGGTGCTGTCCCGTTTGATCCGGCGCAGCCCGTTCGTTTAAATGTACCAGTCCAAGTACAGTTTAGTGATCCACTCGAATTTCAACAAGGTGATGAGGAGTCAGAAGCGGCATCGCCATCCTATGAGGTGACACCTGTCCCCTCTCCAGAGGTCTACATGAATGGTGTGAACGAAGGATTAGCTAAAATTGAGAACGGGGAGCTTAGCAAAATCGTACTCTCTCGATCTCTCCATCTCAAAGCAACTCGAGATATTCATACGAAAACAATACTCGAACGACTGGCTCGTCATAATACGACTGGCTATACGTTTGCTGCAAATATAGCTGACCCGGCATCTTCCCAAAAGCGCACACTTCTTGGGGCAAGCCCTGAACTGCTTCTTTCAAAAACTGGTTCATCTGTGATTTCCAATCCACTCGCTGGTTCTCGGCCGCGCAGTTCAGATCCAGTAGAAGACCAGCGCCGCCGCGATGAACTCCTTACCTCAGCGAAGGATTTACACGAGCACGCAGTGGTTGTTGAAGCTGTCACTAAAGCGCTTACTCCATACTGTCATACACTAGATGTGCCTGCATCACCATCCGTCATTCAAACAGAAACGATGTGGCACTTATCTACTGTCGTAAAAGGTGAATTAGCAGATCCCAATGTGTCCTCAATTGATATAGCACTTAGCCTTCATCCAACACCCGCAGTATGCGGCACACCTACAGCAGATGCACGTGAAGCCATTCAAGCGATTGAACCCTTCGATCGAGGATTTTTCACAGGAATGATCGGTTGGGCAGATACAAATGGTGATGGTGATTGGATTGTCACTATTCGTTGTGCAGAAGCTGAGGGTCACTCTCTACGTCTCTTTGCTGGTGCAGGAGTGGTCAAAGGATCAAAGGCAGAAGAAGAGCTAGCTGAAACATCTGCAAAATTCAACACGATGCTTCACGCGATGGGCATCCATCAGTGATAAAAATAAATAGGAGATGACAAAAACATGTTTGTTCAACCACCTACATGGCCAGAAGAATTTGCAAAACGCTACCGTGAAAACGGCTGTTGGCGTGGGGAAACCTTTGGCGGTATGCTTCGTGAACGCGCCGCATCGTTAGGAAATAAAACAGCCATTACATACGCTGATACGCACATGAGCTACCAAGAACTTGATCAGCGCGTCAGCAGTCTTGCTGCCGGTTTTCATCAGCTTGGAATTCAGAAAGGAAGTCGAGTTGTCGTGCAGCTTCCTAACATTCCTGCTTTTTTTGAAGTCATTTTCGCTTTATTTCGAATCGGTGCTTTACCCGTCTTCTCTCTGCCATCTCATAGAAGCAGCGAAATCACTTATTTTATTGAGTTTGCCGAAGCAGATGCATATGTCATACCAGATATTGATGGCGGCTTTGATTATCGATCACTCGCACGTCAAGTGAAAGAAAAGCTTCCCTCATTACCTCATGTCATTGTTGCAGGGGAAACTGAGGAATTCCTTGGCTTGGATGATCTGCGCAAGGACCCAGCACTTGATCCCCAAATTCATGTAGAGGCAAGCGATATTGCATTTCTTCAGTTATCTGGAGGCAGCACAGGCCTTTCAAAGCTCATTCCTCGCACGCATGATGACTATATTTATAGTCTTTGGAAAAGCAATGAGGTGTGCGAGCTCACACAAGAAAGTGTGTATTTAGCTGCACTTCCAGTTGCGCACAACTATCCATTAAGCTCGCCTGGCGTCCTTGGAACGTTATACGCAGGCGGAAGAGTCGTTCTTGCACCTGGATCAAGCCCTGATGTCGTCTTTCCACTCATTGAAAAAGAACGGGCGACCATTACCGCTGTCGTTCCACCTATCGCATTGATTTGGCTAGAGGCCGCTCCTCATCGATCAGATGACTTATCGAGTCTTGAAGTCTTACAAGTCGGTGGTGCTAAATTCAGTGCTGAGGCAGCAAAACGAGTAAAGCCTGCCCTTGGATGTAAGTTACAGCAAGTTTTTGGCATGGCAGAAGGTCTGGTCAACTATACCAGATTAGATGATCCTGAACATATCGTAATTCATACACAAGGACGCCCGATGTCTGAATATGATGAGGTACTAGTGGTAGATGATGAGGACAAGCCCGTCCCGCATGAAGTGGCTGGACATCTTTTAACAAGAGGGCCTTATACGATTCGCGGCTACTATAAAGCCGATGAACAAAACAAAAAAGCATTTACACCCGATGGTTTTTACAGAACAGGTGACATCGTGCGATTAACCAAAGAAGGAAATGTTGTTGTAGAAGGCAGAGACAAGGATCAAATCAATCGTGGCGGCGAAAAGGTTGCCGCAGAAGAAGTTGAAAACCATTTACTTGCGCATCCTGACATTCATGATGCCGCCATGGTGTCTATGCCAGATCCATTTCTTGGCGAACGCTCATGTGCCTTTGTTATTGCGAAAGGAAACAACAAACCAGCACCGCACGTCTTAAAATCATTTCTAAGAGAACGCGGGCTCGCAGCCTATAAAATTCCTGACCGCATTGAATGGATCGATGCGTTCCCACAAACAGGTGTAGGCAAAGTCAGTAAAAAAGCATTAAGAGAATTAGCTGCAACCCATACTGCCAACGTATAAAAAATGAGGAGTGAAAATCATGGCAATCCCTACTATTCCTGCATATACAATGCCAAGCACACAAGATTTACCCAAAAATAAAGTGAACTGGATACCTGATCCGAAACGTGCTGTTCTGCTGATACATGACATGCAGCAATATTTTTTAAATGCATTTCAACAAGATACATCACCGATCACAGAGTTAGTTCAGCATATTGAACAATTACGTAATACATGCAATGAACTTGGCATTCCAGTCGTCTACACAGCTCAGCCTGGTGACCAAGACCCGAAGGATCGTGCCTTATTAACAGATTTTTGGGGACCTGGACTTGGTGATGATGAAGCATTGACAAAAATCATTGATCAGCTTGCTCCATCTGAAGCAGATACAATGCTGACAAAATGGCGTTATAGCGCATTCAAGAAATCTAATTTTTTGGATATCCTTCAAGAAGGCGGGCGTGATCAACTGATCATTACTGGCGTATATGCACATATTGGCTGTATGCTGACAGCCGCAGAAGCATTCATGCTCGATATTGAAACCTTTTTTGTCGCCGATGCCGTCGCTGACTTTTCACTGAAACATCACAAAATGGCCATGACCTATGCAGCTGAACGATGTGCAGTCACCACAACGACAAACCAAATCATCAGTCGTTTAACAGGACAAGAAACAAACAGTGATGATTTATCCTTTGAGACCATCGTTCACCAAGTAGCTGAGTATCTCCAAATTGAGCCTAATGAAATACCACTTGATGAGAATCTCGTCTACCTTGGGCTTGATTCTATTAGAATGATGAGCCTAGCGGAAAAGTGGAGGCAGCAAGGAGCGACAGTCAATTTCGTTGAGCTTGCAGCAAATCCAACGCTCGCTCATTGGCGGACTCTTCTTTTCCCAGAAAAGCAGCCATCTATCCCAAATATCGATTACTTGTAAAGGAGGTATAGACCCTTGTCGATCCAGTCAGTCGATTTATTCCCACTAACCGGTGCCCAATCAGGCATTTGGTACGCGCAGCAGCTTGATCCAGCTAATCCTATTTTCAATACAGCTGAGTATATAGATATTAAAGGTCCTATTGATCCCATACATTTTGAAGCCGCCATTAGAAAGACTGTCTTAGAAGCAGATTCCTTGTATATGCGCTTCATTGAAGATACTGACGGTCCAAAGCAATGGATGACATCTAAGAAAGAAATCCCATTTCAATATGTCAATTTACAAAATGAAAAACAGCCGCTTGATGCGGCTAAAGCATGGATGAAGGCAGATCTTTCAACACCAGTCTCTTTAGAGAAAGATGTATTATTCCGTGAAGTACTTTTTCAGCTTGCTGACGATCGATTTATCTGGTATCAGCGCATTCATCACATTGCCATTGATGGATTCGCCTTTTCGCTCATTGCACGCCGTGTTGCTGAGGTCTATTCAGCCCTATCGAAAGGGAGACCTGTGCCTCCTCAAACATTTGGATCCTTACATGACGTAGTCCAAGAGGAGCTCACCTATCAACAGTCCAATCGATATGAAGCTGATCAAGCGTTTTGGAAAAATCGCTTCGCTGATCAACCGGAAATTGTCAGCCTTGCTGAGCTTGCCCCAAGAACGTCGGATCATTTTATTCGAAAAACGGCTGGCTTCGATGCCGAAAAGGTAAGCAAAATGAAAAGAAATGCTCAAGCCTTCGGTGGTACGTGGCATGAAATGATCCTTGCAGCATCCGCATTATATATGCATCGTATGACTGGTGCACATGATATTGTTTTAGGGCTTCCTGTGATGATGCGCCTTGGATCGTGCGCCTTACAAACACCCGGAATGGTCATGAACCTGGTACCATTTCGTTTAACATGCAAACCAGAAATGACACTCTCAGCTCTTGTTCGCCAAGTATTTGAGGAACTAAAAGCCATTCGCCCTCATCAAAGATATCGTCACGAGGACATGCGGAGAGACTTTAAACTCATCGGAAGAAATCAGCGATTATTCGGCCCGCAGATCAATATCATGCCATTTGATTATGATCTCATGTTCGATCAGAGCTTCGGGCAAGCACACAACCTTTCAGCAGGACCCGTGGATGATATATCGATTAACATATACGACCGCGCGGATGGGAACGGATTTCAAATTGACTTTGATGCAAACCCTGCCGTTTACAAAGAGCAAGCAGTTGACGCTCATCAGCAGCGTTTTCTGCAATTGCTGGAGGAAATAACCGGACTAGAGGAAGATCAGACGATCAGTCAATTCAACCTTCTTTTGTCTGAAGAGAAAGAGAACATCCTCAAGCACTGGAATGATACAAAACGAGAATTACCAAAGGAATCTTTACGGGAACTATTTGAAAAACAGGTGAGCAAAACACCACAAGCAAAAGCATTACAGTTTGAAGGAATTACTTTGACCTATGAAGAGTTGAATCAGCGGGCTAATCAATTAGCTCATTATTTGAAAAAACATGGCATTGGACCAGAACAATTTGTCGCAATTGCTCTTCCTCGGTCCATCAATATGGTCGTAAGTCTATTAGCCGTCGTCAAAACGGGAGCCGCATATCTGCCACTAGATCCTGATTATCCTAACGATCGTGTCGCCTATATGCTAGAAGATGCCAAACCGGCGTGCTTGCTCACAATTAAAGAGACAGCAGACGGTTTGGACCATCCGCACATCGTTCAACTGGATGATGCAACTGTCCATCAGGAGATAGCAGACAGTCCGCATCTCAATCCGACTTGGAGCGATGGCTCTCCACATCACCCGGCCTACATCCTCTACACATCAGGATCGACAGGCAAACCAAAGGGTGTTGTTGTAACAAAACGAAATGTGATCAACTTTATATTGTCCATGCAAGATTCATTTTTATTAGATCAAAAAGACCAGCTTTTAGCGGTAACGACCATTGCCTTTGATATTTCTGGGCTGGAAATGTTCCTTCCGCTTTTACATGGGGCTGCTATTTTATTGGCAAAAAAAGAAACCATACAAGAACCAGCAAAGCTGTCAGACATGATTCGTTCTAATCATGTCACAATCATGCAGGCAACACCAACGTTGTGGCATGTGTTGGCAGATGAGTACCCTGACGTGATAACAGGTATGCGTGTTCTTGTTGGAGGAGAACCACTCCCTGCTTCCCTTTTGCACACATTGCAATCTCTTCAATGCGACATTACTAATTTGTACGGACCTACAGAAACGACGATCTGGTCTACGATGGAAAATGTCACAGCACACCGGGAGAATAGCGGGCCGGCGATCGGTAAACCCATTTGGAATACGAGCATTTATATTTTAGATGAAGGACTAAACCCAGTCCCAGCAGGATCAATTGGTGAACTTTATATTGCAGGTGAAGGAGTATCCAGAGGATATCTTGGACGATATGATTTAACGGCTGAACGTTTTGTCGCTGATCCATTCGGCACAAAAGGCACGAGAATGTATCGTACTGGTGATTTAGCCAGATGGCGTGAAGATGGTTCAATTGATTATATCAGCCGTGCCGATCATCAAATTAAAATCCGCGGCTTCCGTATTGAACTAGGTGAAATCGAAACCGTGATGATGCAGCATCAAGCCATAAAGCATACATCTGTTATCGTTCGTGAGGATCAACCTGGGCAGCAGCTTCTTTGTGCGTATGTTGTGCTGACAGATGGCTCTTCTCTGCACCCTTCAGAGCTCAGGCAGTTTGCGGCTTCATTACTTCCTGACTACATGGTGCCCTCTGCTGTTGTCGTGTTGCCAGAACTTCCACTTACACCAAACGGCAAAATCGACCGCAAAGCATTACCAGCACCAAATATGTCTTTAGTCAGTTCTGAGCGTACACCTAGAACACCACAAGAAGACATGTTATGTAGTTTATTTGCAGAAACCCTTGGCCTATCTCAAATTGGCATAGATGATAGTTTCTTTGACTTAGGAGGACATTCCTTACTCGCCGCTCGCCTGCTTAGACGTATACGCGATACACTCGGTGCAGACCTAAGCATGAGTACCATTTTTGAATCGCCTCGGGTTGCTGAGCTTGCGCAGCACATTGACAAAGCGAAGGACATTCGGCCGCCGCTTCAGGTTGAAGACAAACCAGATGAAATTCCATTATCCTTTGCCCAAAAACGGCTCTGGTTCCTTCATTGCCTTGAAGGGCCAAGTCCAACTTACAATATTCCACTTGTCATTCAACTGACAGGTACACTAGATCAAACAGCTCTCATTGGTGCTTTGGCAGATATCACTGAAAAACATGAAACACTTAGAACCATTTTTCCAAATAAGAATGGCATGCCAAGACAGGTCATTTTACACCCGAAAAGTGTTCAGCCTGAATTCCATGTCACAGCTTCAAGCGATCAACAAATTGAGAATCAGTTAAACGAAGCCATTCGGTATAGCTTTCAGATTGAAGAAGAACCTGCACTTCGAGCTGAATTATTCACGCTTGATGCAAACCGATCCGTACTGCTTCTATTGCTGCATCACATCGCTGGTGACGGCTGGTCACTTGCACCATTGACACGAGACTTAGCTGCTGCTTACGAAGCCCGTATACAAGGAAAATCCATCTCCTTGCCAGCAGAACCTGTTCAATATGCTGACTATGCTATTTGGCAGCAGAAGCTGTTGGGCAGTGAAGAAGAGACGGATAGTCTATTTGCCAAGCAGCTCAGCTATTGGAAAGGTGCCTTACAAGACCTGCCTGAAGAACTTGAGCTTCCCTATGACTTCCCGCGTCCACAGGAAGGAAGCTTCAACGGTGCGACGATAGACTTTACGATTGAACCCGCTTTACATCAGAACCTCCTTGAGCTTGCAAAGCAGCATCAGGTGAGTTTGTTCATGGTGCTTCAAGCATCACTTGCAGCATTACTGACACGCCTTGGGGCCGGTTCAGATATCCCAATCGGCAGTCCGATTGCTGGACGGAATGACGATGCACTTGACGACATTGTCGGCTTGTTTGTGAACACACTAGTTTTACGTACAAATACAGCTGGTAATCCAACCTTTAGTGAGCTATTGAAGCGAGTGCGAGACATTGACCTAGCAGCCTATGAGCATCAGGATCTGCCATTTGAACGGCTAGTCGAAATCCTAAACCCAACCCGGTCCAGATCAAGAAATCCATTGTTCCAGGTCATGCTAGCCTTCCAAAATACACCGAAGGCGGAAATGAAGCTGACACAGCTTGATTCAGACCTCTACGTGAAACCAGTAGGGTCAGCTAAATTTGATCTGACCATCGAATTAACAGAACAAAGAACGGAAACTGGGTCAGCAGCAGGTTTAACAGGATTGTTTGAATTCAGTACAGATGTATTTAAACAAAGCACCATTCGAGCAATCGCTGACAGAATGAAGCGCTTTTTAACAGAGGTAGCTGAGCGCCCACATGTGCCAATTGGTCAAGTGAACATTTTATCAGATAAAGAACAGCAAACATTTCTCCCTGATAAAAAGACATTCGCTCAGTTAGATCAAGCACATAGTCTCCCGGCCTTATTTGAAAAAACGGCGCAGCAATACCCTGATCGAGTGGCTGTAACGTATGGTAATAGGCAGCTGACCTATGGTGAGTTAAACAACAAAGCCAATCGTCTTGCTCATTTATTAATACAAAGAGGCGTTGGACCAGAACAGTTCGTTGCACTTGCCCTGCCTAGATCAATCGATATGCTCGTAAGCTTATTAGCCGTTCATAAAGCAGGTGCAGCCTATGTTCCGCTTGATCCTGATTATCCAGCAGACAGGCTGGCATACATGATACAAGATGCCAAACCCGTTTGCAGCATCACAACAAAAGCAGATGCAGTGCATCTTCCAGCTGACTGCGATTTGATTTTGTTAGACGAAAAGGAAACGAGCGATCAATTGATGACAATGCCAAATCACAATCCGGCTGATATAGACAGAATTGAGCCGCTATCTTCTCTGCATCCGGCCTATATTATTTATACATCCGGTTCTACAGGGAAACCAAAAGGAGTGGTCATCCCACACCAAAATGTCATCCGTCTTCTGACATCTACTGAACATTGGTTCCAATTTGATGAAGAAGATGTTTGGACAATGTTCCATTCCTATGCCTTTGACTTTTCAGTATGGGAAATATGGGGACCACTTTTATATGGCGGCCGGCTTGTCATTGTACCTCATACCATCTCTCGCTCTCCAGAAGAGATGCTGCAGCTTCTAGTCGAGGAAGGTGTGACTGTGCTTAATCAAACACCTTCTGCCTTCTATCAGCTCATGCAGATAGACAAGGAACAACAAACACTAGGCCAAGCATTATCACTCCGCTATGTCATCTTTGGCGGTGAAGCATTAGAGCTTAGCAGATTAGAAGATTGGTACAGCCGTCACTCAGACTGTAAGCCAAAGCTCATTAACATGTACGGCATTACAGAAACTACCGTACACGTTACGTACAATGAACTCAATCGAGATATGATCACAAAGAACTCCAGCAGTTTAATAGGCGAACCGATTCCTGATTTACATGTGTACGTACTAGATGAATACCTACAGCCTGTTCCCCCTGGGACGACAGGTGAAATGTATGTAGCTGGAGCTGGCCTTGCAAGAGGTTATCTAGGCAGACCTGACCTGACATCAGATCGATTCCCTGCCGATCCTTATGGCGCACCTGGCACAAGGATGTATCGCACAGGCGACCTTGCGCGCTGGACAGAAGAAGGGGCTCTTGATTACATTGGCAGAGCTGATCATCAAATTAAAATACGCGGCTTCCGCATTGAACTTGGAGAAATCGAAGCCGTTCTGGCACGCCACGATGCAGTTGCACAAGTGGCCGTCATGATGCGAGAGGATCAGCCTGGCGACAAACGCCTAGTCGCCTATATCGTCCCAACTGAAGAAAACCGTTTCGATACAGAGACCCTTCGTCATTTTGCAGCAGCCAGTCTTCCTGATTACATGGTGCCCGCGGCATATGTACAGATTGACGCCATGCCGCTTACAGCAAACGGGAAGCTTGATCAAAAATCACTGCCAGCCCCTCAATTGCATTTACAGCAAACGGATGGCCGCGGCCCAAGAAACCCGAAAGAGGAAATCCTATGTCATCTCTTTGAAGAGGTGCTTGATTTGCCTAAAATCAGCATTGACGATCGCTTTTTTGACATTGGTGGGCATTCACTGCTTGCAGTTCGTTTAATCAGCCGCATTCGTGATGCACTTGGTGTCAAACTAAGCATTGGAACATTGTTTGAAGCACCAAATGTGGCAAGTTTGGCAGAGAAACTAGAAACAGGAAGCGATGAAAACGCACTAGACATCTTGCTCCCGCTGCGAACAAATGGAGAAAGATATCCTCTTTTCTGTGTTCACCCAGCAGGTGGTCTGAGCTGGTGCTATGCAGGTCTCTTGAATACATTAGAGAAAGACATCCCTATTTATGGATTACAGGCACGAGGAATCGCAAGAAAAGATGACTACCCGCACACACTAGATGATATGGCTGCGGATTACATCAAGCACATCCAAACGATTCAGCCAAAAGGCCCTTATCATCTTCTTGGCTGGTCATTAGGTGGAAACGTTGTACAGGCAATGGCTACACAGCTCCAGCAGCAAGGTGAAGAAATCGCACTCGTTGCGATGCTGGATGCCTATCCAAACCATTTCTTACCGATTAAAGCAGCACCTGATGAAGAAGAAGCACTAATTGCTCTTCTTGCGCTCGGCGGTTATGATCCAGATACCTTAACAGGTGAACCGCTCACGATGAAAAGTGCCGTCGACATTTTGAAAAAAGATGGCAGTGCACTAGCAAGCTTAAGTGAAGATGCCATTAGAAATCTAAAAGAAACCTATGTGAATTCAGTTCGATTGCTCGGAGAATATCAGCCAAAAACTTATCAGGGGGACATATTATTCTTTAGATCTACCATTATCCCAGATTGGTTCACACCAATTGATCCCGAAGCATGGGCACCTTATATCAACGGAACAATTGAACAGCACGACATTCATTGCCGGCACAAAGACATGTGCCAGCCTAAACCCCTAGCAGAAATTGGTGTCATCTTAGACAACGCACTGCATCGGGTCAAACAAAAGCACTAAGAATAAAGGAGAGATGACAAATGACAAATCCCTTTGATCGTGAAGACGGTGTATTTCTTGTGCTGGTCAATGAACAAGGACAGCATTCACTTTGGCCATCATTTGCACCAGTGCCAGATGGATGGGAAAAGGTCTTTGGTGAAGACACTAGAAATGCCTGCATCGATTATATCCAGACACACTGGCAGGACTTGAGGCCATTAAGTTTAACAAAAGAACCAGCGCTAGCTCATGGAAAAACGGAATAAATCATCGCACCCTGATCTCCATCAGGGTGCTTTTTTGACAGAATAAACATCACCATCTTTCAGCTCTTTCTGCTACAATTTAATTGAGAATGTTTATCAACTAAAAAGAGATCAGGTGGTTTTATGGGAAACAATAATCAATTACGTACGTTGGCAAATGCCGAACAATTCATCTATCGATTAACAGATACTGAAAAAATAAATAATGCAGAGCTTCCACATACGGAGCAGCAGCTATCAGATACATTCTGCCTCCTCTTCAGCATAAGCGGCAGCGGTTTACTCACATTGAACGATCAAAAATGGCGATTGAAACATCTGACTCTCTATACGATCATGCCTGGGGAAACATTTATGTTGAAAACAGAGCCTTATCAAAAACACGAGCTCTACCTTTTTCGCTTTCAGCTCTACACGCTGCAAAATCAAAAAATAGGAGAAGTATCAATGGAACATGCCCGTTCTTTACTGAATAAATGGCAATTTATCGATATTAGCTCGATTGAACATATTCATTCTTTATTGTCCGATATGATAGAGGAATGGCAAAGACCTGAATCCATTAGCTTTTTTAGAAGCCAAACTCTTTTCCAGCAGCTTATTATGCAGCTTTTTACACTGCATAAAGAAGATATTTGTGACACGGCACATGCCCTTTTCAAAACAAAACAATATATCGATCAACATTCCGAAGAACCCCTCAGCCTGACAAGTCTATCTCATATGGCTGGTATCAGCGCCAATCATTACAGTGAGCTATTTAAAAAGCATTTTGATGTGAGTGTCACTGATTATATCACCAAGAAAAGGATGGCTAGAGCCAAACAATTAATGGCAAAAGGCAACGCAAAGCTCAAAGACATTGCACTTGAAATCGGCTATCAAGATCCGTATTACTTCAGCCGCATCTTTAAGAAAAAAACGGGCATGACCCCTTCTACTTATATGAAAAGCCGTCAGCGGAAAATTGCAGCCTATGGCCATTCCATACTCGGCCAGCTCACACCCATTCATATCATCCCATATGCTGCTCCCCTTCACCCTAAATGGACAGCACATGATTTTGAGCATCATGCAGAAGAAATTCCGATTCACCTGAGTGCACATCGGATCAACGAGCACGCTGAAGCCAATTTACAGCTATTAAAGGAAACAAAACCTGAGCTGATCATTGCCAATGATCATGTGACGGAGGAAGAAAAACAAGTGTTAAAAACCATCTGTCCTGTTCACTTTGTTCCATTCACACAATTGGATTGGCGCACTCAATTTAGACAAACGGCTACGTTCCTAAACGAAGCGAACGAAGCAGAAGAATGGTTGATTCATTACGAGGAACTCGTCATTCAAGCGAAAAAGGCATGCCTTTTTGATCATCCACCAAAAACCGTCCTGCCTCTTCGTATCTTTCAAGATCAGCTTTATTTGTCTGTGAATCGCACCATGTCAGAAGTAATTTTTCAAGACATTGGCCTTCTGCCAGCTTTTCAGAATGACGGCCAGCTAATAGAAAAAAAAATCAGCATTCGCTCTATACAACAGCTAGATCCAGACGCCATCTTCCTATTCCTGCATAAGGAGCCAAAAACCATTGCTTTTTATCAAAAGTTAAAGCAGCAGGCGTCTTGGCAAAATCTCAAGGCTGTGACGCAGCAAGCCGTCTATCCGCTCACTTCTGACCCTTGGCGTGAATACACAGCAGCCAGTCATCAACGGGTCATTCAGGACCTTTTATCTTTTTTTCCGTAAAAAGTCCATCCTTTGACAGAGATTTGTCTATGGATAAAAGGACGAAAGCCTAATACAATCTTTAATTGAGAACAATTATCAGTTAAAGGAGAAAACAAATGAAAAAATGGTTCGCATTGCTTATCCTTTGTATCATGACGGTCACCGCAGCAGGCTGTGGTGCTGCAGAAAATAAACCTGCTTCAAACACAGCCAAAAGCAAGTCAGCTGAAGCAACAGAAACGAATATCAACTACTTAGATCAAACGTACAAACTCAAAACACCAGTGAAACGAATTGTCATTGCTGGAAGCCTTGAATCAATGGAAGATGCAAAATTACTTGGTATCGAGCCTATTGGTGCTTCTACTGTAGGCGGCACATTCCCTGAATTATTTAAAGACATCACAGCGAAAACGGAAGGCATCGGTGAAAAAACAGAACCGAACCTAGAAAAAATCCTAAAACTAAAACCAGATGTGATACTTGGATCAACAAAGTTCCCGCCTGCAACAATTAAAAAACTAGATAAAGTCCAAACGACGATCCCAGTATCACATGTCTCTTCCGACTGGGAAAGCAATCTTTTATTACTCGGTGAATTGACTGGAAAAAGTGAAGAAGCGAAAAACATCATCTCTGATTATCAGAAAGATCTCAAACAAGCGAAAGAAACCCTGAAAGACAAAAGCAGCAACAAAACAGCTGTCATTTTACGCATTAGACAGGGCGACTTGTACGTGTACCCTGAAGACGTATACTTCAACTCTACCTTATATGGGGATTTAGGATTTAAAGTACCAAGTGATATCAAAAAAGCCAAAGCACAGGCATTGATTTCATTGGAGCGCCTAGGAGAACTCAATCCTGACTATATTTTTGTTCAGTTCTCTAAAGAAGAAAACTCATCGAATCCAAATGCATTGAAAGACTTAGAGAAAAATAAAATTTGGACAAGCCTAAAAGCTGTGAAAAATGGGCACATCAATGAAAATGCCGTTGACCCTATGCTTCAAGGAGGAACAGCACTAAGCAAAACAACCTTCCTTGACAAGGCTGTCAAATGGTTAGATCAAAACAATTAAAAAGATGCGTGATCAGATGGTTGACAAAGGGCTAAAATGTTTAGCCCTTTGTCTTCTTTTCAACGCAGTTGAAAACCGTTAGGAGAGGATACACATGAACGGAACGTTTCTATATGACGAGCTTAACGGGCGTCAGCTTGATATTTACCTTCCACAGGACACCTCTATTGAT
Source organism: Bacillus sp. FSL R5-0712 (assembly GCF_038593285.1). Lineage (NCBI taxonomy): Bacteria > Bacillati > Bacillota > Bacilli > Caryophanales > Bacillaceae > Bacillus > Bacillus sp. FSL R5-0712. Next base: position 3,800,791 of record NZ_CP151981.1, read on the forward strand.
GTCCCAGCTGTCTTTGTACAAGATGGCTCTTCTTTGTTTAGAACACACCTGCTAGAGATCGAAAGAATGATCGAAACCAAAACCATCTCGCCAATCATCATCGTCGGCATACACCCCTTCAATCGACTTGACGAATATACACCATGGAAGGCGTCATCACTGCGATCTGGGTTCCCTGACTTTAAAGGCGAGGCACAGACGTATGTGTCATTTTTAGCGAATGACTTGCTCCCATATATCAAAAGAGAATATCCAGTTCAAGAGACCTGTCATGAACATAGCCACGTAGGTGCTTCATTAGGCGGGCTGTTTGCTATTTATACTTTATTCATGCACCCTGATCTTTTTAAAAACATCGCATCGATCTCCGGGTCATTTTGGTATCAAGATTTTCTACCGTTTGCTAAACAACAAAGCATTCAGTGTGTGGATCACTTTATTTATTTGTCTGTAGGCAGTGAAGAAGGGAAAGGAAAAACATCTGCTCAACAGCACATGCCTTTATTCAACAAACAACTGCATGATCTTTTATTACAAAAAGGGATGCAAGAAAGGCAGCTGCAATATCACATCAAACAAGGGGAGGGCCATCATCTGAAACAATTTCAAAAAAATTTCTTATCGGCTCTAAAGTGGTTTTATCAAAGAGAACGCTAATTTTTTATCAGCATGGCACAAAGCCGATATGATATATTGGAACGTATAGATTGAAAGAGGAGGGATTTGCGCATGAGACCTTTACAAATCTCAGCCGATACCGCACAAAAGCTTGCTGCATCACTCAATGTACCGTTAGAACAAATTATGCATATGCCGCAGCATATCTTATTAGCTAAATTAGCGGAGCTTGAACAGAAGAAAGATCGTTCTTCTTAAAGAAATAAAGGAGTTTACATTCATGGAACAACAACTAGAAAAATCAACATTACATCCTCGCAGTACTGGACAAACCATCCTGCTGATTGCTGGGATTCTGCTTATTGCATTTAATCTTCGGCCTGCCATTACATCCGTTGGCCCTGTGATCGGCGCGATTCGCTCCGATTTGCAGCTTTCAAATGGACTGGCGGGTTTTCTCACGACTTTACCACTGCTTTCATTCGCATTGCTTTCTCCAATTGCACCTAAAATCGGAAAACGACTTGGCAATGAACGAACCCTCTGGCTTGGACTTGCTGTCCTTCTCTTTGGGATTGTGATTCGCTCATTTGGCACCATCACCTTCTTAATGATTGGAACGGCACTGGTCGGCGTTGGCATTGCGATCTGTAATGTGCTCTTACCGGGGCTTGTGAAGCATAAATTTCCTGCACATGCTGGATTGATGACAAGTGTTTATACGACTTCAATGTCCGTCTTTGCTGCACTTGCATCAGGTGTCAGTGTTCCGCTCAGTCATACAATGCCTGGCGGCTGGAATACATCATTCCTTGTATGGGCTGGACTTGCCCTTCTCGCCATGATGGTTTGGGTGCCGCAGCTTCTTCATCAGAATACAGCGGCCGTCAAAAGCATCTCGCTCACAGAGCAGCCGATATGGCGTTCACGTGTTGCATGGCAGGTGACCTTTTTTATGGGGTTGCAGTCATTCCTTTTCTATAGCAGCATCGCATGGTTTCCTGATATCTTAACATCACATGGAATGAACCTGTCGACAGCTGGCTGGATGCTGTCCATTATGCAGTTTGTTGGGCTGCCATCCACCTTCTTAACGCCCGTTTTTGCAGAAAAATTAAAAACGCAAAGACCGCTTGTCGCCGGCCTTGTCCTTGTGTATTTACTTGGCATGATTGGACTTCTTCTCGGAGGATCAACGCCTATTCTTGTCATCTCTGTTCTATTGATCGGCATTGGACAAGGGGCCAGTATCAGTCTTGCCCTCACATTCATCGGATTACGAACAACCAATATGGAACAAGCAGCTGCCCTCTCTGGAATGGCGCAGTCTCTCGGTTATTTATTAGCTGCTGTTGGGCCGTTCATGATTGGAATCCTTTTTGATTCCACACATACATGGACACCCGCGATTATCATCTTTATTGTCATCCTATTTTTCATGTTTTTATCCGGTATGCGTGCCGGACGCAGCGTCTATATTTCAGATCCTTCATAAAAAAGAACCCGCCTCCTCGTGAGACGGGTTCTTTTCTGCTTATGCCTGCTCTGTCACATGTACCTTTAACGTTGCTTGTACCTCTGGATGAAGCTTTACCGGTACATTTGTATAACCTAACGCACGGATGGCGTCATTCAGCTCGATTTTGCGCTTATCGAGTTTAATTTGATGATCTTTTTGCAATTTATCAGCGATTTGTTTGCTTGTAATTGAGCCAAACAAACGGCCGCCTTCACCTGATTTTGCAGTGAGTTCCACTGTTAACGCCTCAAGTGTTTCTTTTAATTGTTTTGCTTGTTCAAGCTCTTGGATGGCATTCTTTTTCTCTTTGTTTTTCTGCCCTTCCAAAGCGCTTAGGTTCGTTGGAGTTGCTTCAACAGCTAACCCTTGTTTGATGAGAAAGTTGTGAGCGTATCCGTCAGCTACATTCTTGACTTCGCCTTTTTTCCCTTTGCCTTTTACGTCTTTTAGAAAGATGACTTTCATCTTTGAACCCCTCCTTCGAAATATTCGTCTATGGCAGCCTTTAACTTCCCTACCGCTTCTTCAATGGTTATACCATAAATCTGGGTAGCAGCGTTAGTCAAATGGCCGCCGCCGTCTAATGCTTCCATAATAATTTGAACGTTGATATCCCCTAATGATCTAGCACTAATGCATACCGTGTCGTCATCTCGTCTAGCGACAGCAAATGACGCTTCTACCTCACTCATTGACAACAGGGAATCCGCTGTCTGGGCAATCGTAATTTGATCATAATACTCCGACCTGTCAGATGGCAACGAAGCAATGGCCACCTGATTCTGATACAGCTCTGTATGCTGAATGAGTTTTGCTCGTTTGATGTAATGATCGACTGTTTCTTTTAAGAACTTTTGCACAAGGACAGGATCTGCTCCCTTTGCACGAAGATAGGATGCTGCATCGAACGTTCTTGACCCCGTTCTCAGAGAGAAACTCTTCGTATCAACAATGATCCCAGCCAGAAGCGCAGTCGCCTCAATCATGTTAATACGTAATTTCTTCGGCTGATACTCTAAGAGCTCTGTCACAAGCTCTGCTGTAGATGAAGCATACGGCTCCATATAAACAAGTAAAGGATCACGGATAAATTCCTCCCCGCGTCTATGATGGTCAATGACCACGACGTTTTCAATCTTATTCAGCAGTCGTTCCTCCATGACGAGAGACGGTTTATGTGTATCCACGACCACAAGCAATGTGTCATCCTTTGCAAGCTCCATTGCTTCCTCTGGTGTGATAAAACGTGACCAAAGCTCTTCATAATTCTTAATTTCACTAATTAAGCGTTGAACACTGTCGCCAATCTGGTTGGCATCAATGACAATATAACCTTCTTTTCCATTGGCCTGGGCAACCTTTAAAATCCCAATGGATGCACCGATTGAGTCCATGTCTGGGAACTTATGCCCCATGATCATGACATTACCGCTTTCAGATACAATTTCTTTTAAAGCATGAGAAATGACCCGTGCGCGTACGCGTGTCCGTTTCTCCATTGGATTCGTTTTTCCACCGTAGAATTTCACTTTTCCATTCGGCTGTTTAATGGCGACCTGATCCCCGCCTCGTCCGAGGGCAAGGTCAAGACTCGACTGCGCAAGTGCTCCAAGCTCTTTCAAGGAAGGAACGGACGCACCGATCCCGATACTCAGAGTGAGCGTCGCACTATGTGCCCCTGTTTTCTCACGGACCTCGTCTAAAATGGAGAATTTCGACGCTTCAAGCTCAGCTAAAATACTCTCATTTAGAACCGCCATAAATCGTTCAGACGAAATTCTCTTCAGGAAAATACCGTATTCTTGTGCCCAATTGTTGAGCAAAGACGTCACTTCACTATTAATCGCGCTGCGCACTTGATCATCAAGTCCCTGCGTGACATCGTCGTAGTTGTCTAAAAAGATATAAGATAACACCGTTCGTTCATTTTCGTACTGTCGTTCAATCTGTACCTGTTCCGTGACATCAAAGAAATATAAAAGGCGCTCTGACCGTTTAATAATGACTTTGAATTTCCGGTCATTCAGCGTCACATTTTCGGTCTCGACCTCTTGTTTAATAAGAGGCACAATGGACTCGAATGTATCGTACAAGGATCTGCCGACAAGTGTGCTTTCATGAAAGCATGAAGCGAGAAATGGATTGGTCCATTCGATATAATACTGATCATTAAACAGCATAATACCAATTGGCATCTCCATTAATGCTTCTTCTCCAACCTTTTTGACTCGATAGGATAATGTTGAAATATATGAATCAATCTCTTTCTGCACTTGCGTATCTGCCCACTTTAAGAAGTAGAGCACACCTGCAAGGACGAAAAGACCAACCGCTCCTATGATCCAATTGAAATAAAGGTTGAGGAGGACTGTGACCACCGCAAGAACAATTAACGCGAAGATCGGATACTTGATGACAGGTTTTCTATAGAAGCTTGGCACTGATATCAACTCCTCAACATTCAGAGTGAATTATTTGTTTTTTACTTTTTCTCTTAAATCAAAGCCTATGTCAGCAATCCCTATAATTCGCACAATCACACCGATCGGCGGAAAGAAAACCGTTAACACAACAGCGAAAATGGGTACCGCTTTTGAGATGTTTTTTTCGTGGCAATAATAGAAGAGAAAAGAAAATCCCTGAATAAGCACCAGTATAAATAAAATTTGAAACGCACTCGTTTGAACGAGCCATAAAAAGCTGCCTTTTTCCGTCTGAATCAGCATCAAAAGCAATGTGAGTAAATAATACCATACCATGCTTTTTGGCAGCCGCATATCCTTAAATTTCTTCAAGGACGGCATGTCTTTGACAAACCGTTTGAGCAGAGGCTGCACGAACCAGTGATTCACGAAAGCCATCAGGGTGACCAAAATCAATAACGCTACAGGTAAAGCACTTAATGCCGTATCCTGCATCTCTTTAAACTGTTTGAGCTGTTTGGCTATGTCCTTTTCAGAAGCCCCGGATTGCTTTAAAACACTCTCTACCATCGGCATCATTTGCTCAATCGACTCTTTCGCAATATTCATGATATCGATTTGAAAGAGCTGAACACTGATAACAAAGGAGATGAGAATACTGAACAAATAAATCAGCGCACCTGTAATGATGGCATTCCCAGGCTGCCTTCTGCTGTAGAAAACACCCATGCCTAATCCGACGGCAATTAAGATAGGTGCACTCATGAGCCCAGCCATAGACCCAATTAAAAAGCTGATCACTATGCCAATAGCGCCAGCAGCAATTCCTTTTTTCAAGCCGTGTCTGATTGTATAGAGGATGATCGGAATCGGAGCAGCTAGAAAGAAAATAATGGATAATAGCGGCACATATAAATAAAACAGCATCATGACCGCGAAAATACTCATCATGATTGCGCCCTCTACTAACGCTTTTGTTTGTTTCACACCTTCACCTCTATCCAATCCTTTTGTTTATATCTTGCTCAATGTGTACTTCTATGTATACGTATGATGTCAGCTCCATCATGTCTTGCCCCAACCTTTATTTTACCATAGCGGTAAATCTCAAGTAAAATACAGGCTGTCCTGGGAGCGTTTCACGTGGAACACCGATATGGAATGGCACATGCAAGTTTTCAAACAGCATGTTACAATTTTTTAGATTATTCTTAGCTATAAACCCTGAATTCAAGGTCAAAAGCTGTTAGAATAGAAACATCATCAATAAATGTAAGAAGGAGAATTCACATGGGAAAAACACTCGTATTCGGACACAAAAATCCTGACACAGACACGATTTGTTCTGCTATTGCTTACGCTGATTTGAAAAACAAAATCGGCGTTCAGGCAGAAGCCGTCAGACTTGGAGAAATCAATGGAGAAACACAATACGCATTAGATTTCTTTAAACAAGAAGCACCTCGTTTCATTGAAACGGCTGCAAACGAAACAAAGCAAGTCATTCTTGTCGATCATAACGAATTCCAGCAAAGTGTAAGCGATATTGATCAAGTACAAGTAACTGAGGTCATTGACCACCACCGTATTGCCAACTTTGAAACAAGTGAACCTCTTTACTATCGTGCAGAGCCTGTAGGCTGTACAGCAACGATCTTAAACAAAATGTATAAAGAAAACCAAGTGACGATTGAAAAAGAAATCGCTGGTTTGCTTTTATCTGCGATTATTTCTGATTCCTTACTATTCAAATCCCCAACATGCACACAGCAAGATATCGATGCTGCACATGAGCTTGCAAAAATCGCAGGGGTAGATCCAGAAGTTTACGGCCTAGACATGCTGAAAGCAGGCGCTGATCTAAGCCAAAAAACGGTTCAAGAATTAATTACACTTGATGCAAAAGAATTCGCACTAGGCAAAAGCAAGGTGGAAATTGCACAAGTCAATACAGTAGATATCGCTGAAGTGACAGCAAGACAGGCTGACATTGAAGCGAAAATCAATGAAGTCATTGCAGCAAAAGGTCTTGACCTATTTGTTCTAGTCATCACAGATATTTTAGAAAATGACTCCCTTGCTCTTGCACTCGGTGCAGAAGCAGCAAAAGTAGAAAAAGCATTTAACGTCACACTTGAAAACAACACAGCTTTACTAAAAGGTGTTGTATCAAGAAAGAAACAAGTCGTACCTGCACTGACAGACGCACTTTCTTAATAAAACACGACAAGACTGCTGAATTGTTCAGCAGTCTTTTTTGTCTGTCTTCTTTTTAATGAATGTACGTATCACTAACGAGAACATCCTTTAGCACGCTTGTTGGGATCGTAAATTCAACAACACCCATGTAACCAGGAGCCACATCATATTCATTAAAGGAAATCACAAGCTTTCCTTTTGAATTGATATAGAAGTTTTGATCCGGCTTAATTTTCTTAAATGGATCTGTTTCTTCCTTGCCAATCCAGTATATTTTGTCTGAATCCTCTTTCATCTGTTTCTTCATTTGTTCTTTAATATTTTCACTAATCACATCAATATAACGATTATCTTTAAACAGGCTTGGTAATGTAATGAGGACATGGTTTTTCTTATCAACCGTATCATATGTCATTTCCTCTGCCGCAGAAGCCTGAGTCGTCACCTTGTATCGGCCTAGTGAAAGGATTTGATCATTGTTCGTTCTCACTTCATAACCGCTCTCAACACTTAAATGACCATTTTTATAACCCTTTGTTTCCTTTTCAAAATCTTGATACAGCTTTTTGTTTTCAGCTAAATATTTTTGATTCAGGCTGTCTTGTAATGTTCCGTCCCCAAGTCCTGAAACGTGTGGTGTTTTAAGATCAATATTCGTTCCTTGATCGCTCTTTTTAAATTCTGTAAACGTTACGACTTTCACCAGCTCGCCAATGACAGGCACCTCTGAAATCGCTCTTGCTGCCTGTGGACTGACATTAACCGTTGTAACAAAAAGAGCAGCAGCCGCAACAAGTCCGATGGTCCATTGCTGAAAATGAGGTTTTTTATTTTTTCTTTTTAACGTTCGTTCAACCATCGCATCATATTCCGGTGGAATAGGGATTTCTAAATATTCATCTTTTAAATGTTCCAAATACTTATCCATTTAAATTTCCTCCTGTGATAATTCTACTTTTAAAAGCCGCAGCGCCTTATATAATCTTGTTTTAATGGTGTTTTCATTTTCATCGAGAATCTGGGCGATGTCCTCTAATTTTAAATCTTCAAAGAATCTCAAAATAATGATGACTCGATACATCTCAGGCAAATCCTCTATAGCCCGTTTGACGTCTTGATCCTCGTATACATCTGATTCTCCCTGTGATAAGAATTCAAGCGTATCATCATCTGTCACCTGCACCCGCTTCTTCTTTCGTAAAAAGTCTAGGGCAGTGTTCACCACGATCTTATAAAACCAGCTATGCATCTTGCTCGCATCCTCTAATCGGTGAACAGATTTGAGTGCTTTATGAATGGCCTCCTGAACAACATCCATAGCATCTTCTGGGTTTTTGACATAACTATAGGACAACCGATAAAAACTGTGTTTATGCTCCATGACGTAATCCGCAAATTGATCATCTATTTTTCGTTTCTTCATTTTACAAAGAGCTCCTTTATCTTAAATGCGCATCTGTTATTTCTTACATTGGATAGACGCGCGCCTTTTGAAAATAGTTTGCGCTCGGTTATTTTTTTAACATGTCATCGCATTTACGTTCCTATACAAAAAGAGCGAACCAGATGGGTTCACTCTTTCCAAGCAGATAGTGTTTGATGGACAAACTGTTTTAGTGGAGAAAGCGGATGAATAATAGGAACGCCTGTCTCCCGCTCCACCTGCTTTGCCGCACGAACCATCGAAAGCTGCATCACACAAATGTCTCTCCCTTTTTGCTTCATACATTTTCTCAGCTGCTCCTTGATTTGTTCATCATAGGCTTGCATATCACCGTTTAGGCAGAGATGAAAGACATCCTCCATCACAACCATTTCTACTTCAAGCTGTTTGCCCCGCTCTGTGGCATATGATTCAAGCCGATGCATCGTCCCTTCCACTGTATCTGGGTTGGAAAACACCAGTTGAATAGGCCTTTGTTTCTCACAAATCAGCTCAAATAACGGTTCATCGATCGGAACAATCGGTTGTTTAAAGAGCTGCTGCTGATCACCCAAAGCGGCAATGTATTGTGTACACGTGAGCAGAATGAGATCGGCTTCAATTTCCTGTTTTAATCTGTTGATAGCATACGTTTGCTGCTTGTGTTGATCAAATGCAGGATCTTGTGTCGCGCGTTCTATAAATGATGAATCGACCGTGTGATGCAAATCAACATCTGTATCACCAAACGCATCTTCTATATATGACTGATTGGATGGATGGGCGTGAAGGCAGTGTAATCGAATCATCAGGCTCGCTCCTCGTGAAAGTTTTCAATCATTATATCAATCCTTGTATGAAATAGGGAGCAACATGACCATATTGTTAGGGAGATATTAAAGGAGGGATCCTAATTGAAAGAAGATCAACAGCTTAAATCATCTTCAGAGTCAGAAGAAACCTTAACGAATCGGCAAGGTCATCCCGTAACAGATAATCAAAATATGAGAACTGTCGGGAATAGAGGACCCACTACGCTTGAAAACTACGATTTCCTAGAAAAAATCAGTCATTTTGATCGTGAACGCATCCCTGAACGTGTTGTACATGCACGCGGTGCCGGAGCTCACGGTTACTTTGAAGCCTACGGCACATTCGGGGATGAGCCCATCTCCACCTATACGAGGGCAAAATTGTTTCAGGAAAAAGGGAAAAAGACGCCTGTTTTCGTTCGTTTTTCTTCTGTGATTCACGGCGGTCATTCGCCAGAAACATTACGTGATCCGAGAGGGTTTGCGATTAAATTTTATACAGAGGAAGGCAACTGGGATCTCGTAGGGAACAACCTGAAAATTTTCTTTATTCGAGATGCTTTAAAGTTCCCTGATTTGGTTCATGCCTTTAAGCCGGATCCTGTCACCAATCGTCAGGACGGCGAGCGTATTTTTGATTTTGTCTCACAATCACCTGAGGCGACGCATATGGTGACATTTCTCTTTTCACCATGGGGCATCCCAGCTACATACCGGCACATGCAAGGCTCAGGTGTCCATGCGTACAAATGGGTCAACCATGAAGGAAAAGCGGTGCTGGTTAAATATCATTTTGAACCAAAACAAGGCATTCGCAACCTGACCCAAGAACAGGCGCAAGCGATCCAGGGAGAAAATTTTAACCATGCCACACAGGATTTATATGAAGCGATTGAGCAAGGAGATTATCCTGAATGGGAGGTATATGCACAGATCATGGAAGATGATGCCCACCCTCACCTCGACTTTGACCCGCTAGACCCTACAAAGCTTTGGTACAAGGATGACTATCCATGGAAACCAATCGGACGGATGGTATTAAACAAAAATCCAGAAAACTATTTCGCAGAAGTCGAGCAGGTTGCCTTTGGGACTGGCGTACTCGTAGACGGTTTAGATTTCTCAGATGATAAATTGCTTCAAGGCCGTACCTTCTCCTACTCTGACACGCAGCGATATCGTGTAGGGCCAAACTATTTACAGCTGCCGATCAATGCACCGAAAAAGCATGTCGCCACCAATCAGCGAGACGGGCAAATGGAATACCATGTCGATCAAGGCAAAGGCCAAAACCCTCATGTGAATTATGAGCCGTCGATCCTCGGAGGATTAAAAGAAGCCAAACAGGATGGAAAGGATCATACGCCTTTTGTAGAAGGTGAAGTCAAACGAGAAGCCATTGACCGCCCAAACAACTTTGGACAAGCGGGAGAAACGTATCGCCGTTTTAATGATTGGGAGCGTGAGGAACTGATTAAGAACTTAGTCAATACTCTTGCGACATGTCAAAAGGACATTCAAGACCAAATGATTGAAAACTTTACAAAAGCAGACCCTGATTACGGAAAACGTGTCGCTGACGGCTTAAAAGCCTTTAAACAAGAGCAGTCAAGCGGACCTATCGGCTCTACAGGCGCTGCTCAAGCCGTGGACGAAGCCATCAACAACAGCACACCATCAGATCCTTATTAATGAAAAAAAGAATGCAGCGGCGAGGCTGCATTCTTTTTGTATACATCTATTAAGCGTTTTGACCTTTTTTGATCCATTCAGCCACATTGACTGTACGTTTTGCCTGATGTTTCACAGCTGCTTCTGCATCCTCTTGGATTTTTCCATTTTGGTCAACAGTGACACTTACGCCATAAGGGTTGCCCCCTGCACCGTATAAGGAATCATCTGTGTATCCAGGAGCGGCAATAATGGCTCCCCAGTGGAACATCGTCGTATATAGGCTGAGAACCGTCTGCTCCTGTCCGCCATTTGCGTTTTGAGCTGAAGTCATCGCGCTGACTGCTTTGTTTGCCAATTTACCTTGGAACCACAAGCCGCCTGTTGTATCTAAGAACTGCTTCATTTGAGCTGGCAGGTTACCGAAACGTGTCGGCATGCTAAAGATGATAGCATCTGCCCACTCTAAATCACTTAATTGAACCTCTGGCACATCCTTTGTTTCGTCTAAATGTGCTTTCCATGCTGGATTTGAAGCGACAACTGCTTCTGGTGCCAATTCAGCAACCTTTAATACTTTGACCTCTGCGCCAGCTTCTTTTGCTCCAGCTTCAGCCCATTTCGCCATCTGATAGTTTGTACCTGTTGAACTATAATAAATAATCGCTAATTTTACGTTTTCCATTTGTTCCAGCTCCTTTTGTTTGTTTTGCCCAAAAAGCTTCTGTAAAAATCCCACCTGTATTCCCCACCTTATTTAAAATTGACGACGATACCATAAAGCCGCAGCATCGACTTCTTCTCTCGTTAGCTGATGTCCGCGATTTTCCCAATGAAGTGTAACCGATGCGCCTGCACCCTGGAGCAATTGCTCCAGCTCCTGTGATTCCTCTGGACGGCACATTGGGTCATTTTCACCAGCTGCTATAAAGACTTGTTTCCCCGCTAATGAAGGCAACGAAACCCCGCGTCTTGGAACCATTGGATGATGCAGGATAGCTCCTTTTAAAGCATCCCCATAATGGAATAACAAGCTTCCAGCAATGTTTGCCCCATTGGAATATCCGATAGCCACCACATTGTGACGATCAAACCCATATTCATCAGCTGCTTCGCCGATAAATGTATATAGTTCCTCTGTACGCTCAATCAAATCCTGCTCATCAAATACACCCTCTGCCAAACGTCTGAAAAAACGCGGCATGCCGTTTTCTAATACATTCCCTCTCACACTAAGAACAGATGCATCAGGATCTACTATCTGTGCAAGCGGCAATAAATCTTCTTCTGTCCCGCCAGTTCCATGCAGTAATAACAGGACAGGTCTTTGTTCATTCTTTCCTTTTCGAAAAAGATGCTTCATCATGAATCTCCTTTCCCTTTAACTTCTCTCACTTCAATTGGCAGTACAATTTGTTCAATCTGACTGCGCTGCGTCTCATATTGCGGTGGCAGTTTCAATGCTTCACCCATTGTTTCCACTGATTCGTCGTGTGCAAACCCTGGAGGATCAGTAGCAATCTCAAATAATATGCCGCCAAGCTCTCTAAAATAAATAGCATTAAAATAATTTCGATCTTGCACAGGTGTCACTTGATACCCGCTTTGTGCAATATGTCTTTGCCAATCTAATTGATCCTGATCATTTGTTGCTCTCCATGCAATATGGTGCACAACTCCAACACCCATACGTCCTCGTGGAACAGGTGTGATGTTCACATCAATGACATTGCCTATTTCACCAAACGAACGGAATCTCACATAGTCTCCTTCTTCTCCGACTCGTTCAAGTCCCATCGTTTGCTCTAGCAGCTGCATTGTTTGCTCCGGCTGTGAAGTTAATAAAACAGCTCCGCCAAATCCTTTAATGGCTACATCTGGTGTGACACCGTTAAATGTCCACTCGTTTTGCTTTCCTTCCGCACGCTCTACTAGCTCAATCAATAAGCCGTGTGGATCTTCAAATGAGAGAAAAGCTTCCCCAAAACGTTCAACCATTTCATAAGAGACATTAAACTGCTCAAGACGATCCTTCCAGAAAGAAAAAGCGCCTGTCGGTACGACATATGTTGTCACGCCCACTTGCCCTGCACCAATTTGACCTTTTTGTGCCCCCGGCCAAGGGAAAAACGTAATAATGGTCCCTGGAGAGCCGCCTTCATTTCCAAAATATAAATGGTATGTGCCCGGATCATCAAAATTCACGGTCTTCTTCACGAGACGAAGTCCTAAAACACCTGCATAAAAATCAACGTTCTCCTGAGGATGACCGACAATAGCTGTAATATGGTGAATTCCTTCTGTTTTTTTCACTTCTAATGACCTCCTAATCATGAAGTAATAAGCCTCTATTCATTATGTCTTTACTGACGTCTTTATATTATCTCGAATTCGAGATATTAGATCAAAAAAATATATTTATCTCGAATTAAGGATATGATGTTTTTAAGTAAATGTCAATGATTTTTGTTTTTCTTTTAAAAAAGCAGAGCTGTTTTGCATGAAACAGCCCTGCTTTCCCTTGATTATTTCAGCAATTTTTTCTTTTTTAAATAGGCCTTCGCTACCTGAAATGCATCCTTCCCCTTCACATTGACTTCATAATTCATTTCTCTCATCTCTTCGTCTGTGATTTGACCCGCAAGCTTATTGAGAGAGGTCTCAATCTCAGGGAATTCAGTTAATGTCTCCTGCCTGAGCAGCGGTGCTCCTTGATATGGCGGGAAAACATGCTGATCATCATGAAGCACCTTTAATTTGTATTGTCTCAATTCACTGTCTGTCGAATACGCATCGACTAAATTGATATCTCCTTTTTGAATCGCACGATACCGTAGCTTCGGCTCCATCGTCACAACATCGTCAAAGGAAAATTGATAGGCTTTTTGAATGCCTCGATACCCATCCTGACGATCAGAAAACTCTAAGGTGAATCCAGCTTTTATGCGGTTTTTGATCTTACCTAGATCTGAAATGTTGGACACTTCATATTGATCAGCCAGTGACTGCGGCACGGCTAAAGCATACGTATTGTTGTATGCCATGGGCTCAAGAAGGCGAAGCTGAAAGGACGATTCCAATCCACGCCGCGCTTGCTCATACACTTTTCTTTTATCTGTGCTTTTTGCTGTTTCTTTGAGGAATTCAGAAATCGCTGTACCCGTAAACTCAGGATAAATATCGATATCACCAGAGTGTAAAGCCTGGAAAACAAAGGACGTCTTACCAAGACCGGGCTTCAGGTTCACTTGAATATCTGTATCCTGTTCAATTAAAAGCTTATACATCGAGATCAAAATCTCAGGCTCTGATCCTAACTTCCCGCCAATAGTGATTTCTTTCTTTTCGTGCTGAAACAGCGAGGGGGCAGCGACAACTGCTCCTGCAATCAGAGCAAAAATAGTCACAGAGATCACAGTCTTTTTAAAGGAAATTTTCTCAAAAGTACGCAGCACCACATCAAATAGTAGAGCGAGTAAGGCAGCTGGTATCGCGCCAATGACAATGAGAGACATATCATTTCGATCAATTCCCAGCAAGATTAAGCTTCCTAATCCCCCAGCCCCGATCAGTGCTGCCAGGGTGGCGGTCCCCACAATGAGTACCATCCCGGTTCGGATACCCGCCATGATGACTGGCATGGCAAGAGGAAGCTCCACCTTTAATAACCGTTTGCGATGATTCATCCCCATAGCAAGCGCCGCTTCTCTCAGAGAAGGATCAACCTCCTGAATGCCTGTATATGTATTTCTTAAAATAGGGAGTAGGGCATAGACCACAAGCGCAATAATCGCAGGTACTTGCCCAATCCCCACAAGAGGAATCAACAAGCCAAGAAGTGCGAGCGACGGAATCGTTTGCAAGACGGCCGTCACCCCGATGATCCACTCCGCTAGCTTTGGAACCCTCGTTAAATAGATACCTAATGGAATAGCAATCAAAATCGCTAAAAATAAAGCAATAAAAGAAATTTGAATATGCTCAAGTAAGGCGTGTCCCAATTGTTCTTTGCGTTCCCATAACACACGGGTCCAATCATTCATGTGACTCGCCCCTCTCTTTAGGAGAATCAGCTAAATACTGAATCACTGCTTGACGATTCACTAGTCCAATCCGCTCTCCATTCTTTTCAACAGCCAATTCCTCGTGCTTTGCCAATTGAGACAAGACTTCATCCAGCGGGGCATCTGCTGAGACCGCCTCATAGGGTAAAAGAGCTTCGTGGGCTATCGGTTGTGCCAAGGTTTCCAGCTCAAAAGCTTGATGTCCCACATGACGGGCAGCCCCTGAAACAAACTCCTGTACAAAGGCATTGGCTGGATGTTGAACCAACTCCTCAGGACGTCCGATCTGCACTACTTTTCCTTCATTCATCACACAAATCCGATCACCCAGCTTCATAGCTTCCTGCATATCATGCGTCACAAAAACAATGGTTTTTTGTATACGGCGCTGCAAATCAAGCAGATCATCCTGCAATTTCTCCCTCGTTAGTGGATCTAACGCACTAAAAGGTTCATCCATCAGGACAATCTCAGGATCAGCTGCAAGTGCACGTGCCACACCGACACGCTGCTGCTGTCCACCAGAGAGCTCTGCTGGCTTTCGATGCCGATACATAGCAGGATCAAGCCCGACCATCAACATGAGTTCATCGACACGCTGATTGGTCTCATTCCGGCTCCATTGTTTAAGCTCTGGCACCACAGCAATATTTTCTTCTATGGTCATATGAGGAAAAAGCGCAATTTGCTGCAAAACATAACCGATATCCCAGCGCAGCTCATACATATCATAATCACTTATTTTTTGACCCTTTATGTAAATCTCACCTTCTGTAGAAGAAATGAGGCGATTGATCATTTTCAATGTCGTCGTTTTCCCGCTGCCACTAGGTCCAATCAATACAAAAAACTCACCTTTCTGAATCTCCAAATCAACGGATTGAACGGCATAGCGCTCATCAGAGAATTGCATCGATACCTTTTTAAATTCAATCATCTTCCCACGCCCTGACTGCAATTATTTTCTAGACTATCAATATGACAGATCAACCACATATTTGTATAGAATAAACTGTCACTTTTACATACTTCCCTTCGGTTGAGTGTCAAAAACAACTCTAGCAAAAATAGATGAGATTCACAGTGGGGAAAATAAAAAAAGCGAAGAGCTCGGGGCTCTCCGCTTTTAAGTCAACGACTTACTCACCAGTAACGTATGGAAGTAATGCCATTTGACGTGATCTTTTGATCGCTAAAGTCAATTTACGTTGATACTTAGCGCTAGTTCCTGTTACACGACGAGGTAAAATTTTACCACGCTCAGAAACAAACTTTCTAAGAAGATCAACATCTTTGTAATCGATGTGCGTGATACCGTTAGAAGTAAAGAAACATACTTTACGACGTTTCGCACGACCGCCTCTGCGTCCACCTGCCATTTGTTTTCACACCTTTCCTTTAGTCATTTTTTCAGATCAATTAGAATGGCAAATCATCATCGGAGATGTCAATCGGTTTACCATCGTTCGCAAATGGGTCATCATTAAAGCTATTTCCCTGATTACGATTTTGGTTGTTTTGATTGCCATATGGATTTTGACTTGGTTCATTTCCAAATGGATTCTGATCGTTTTGGCTACCGCCATAATACTGGCCTCCGCTATTGCCACCGCCGCTGTATCCACCTGAACCAGCACCGCCGCTCTTAGGCTCAAGAAATTGAACACTTTCAGCTTGAACCTCTGTCACGAAGACACGCTGTCCTTGCTGATTTTCATAGTTTCTTGTCTGCAAACGACCGTCTACACCGGCAAGACTTCCTTTTTTCAAGAAATTAGCCACGTTCTCGGCTTGTCTTCTCCAAGTAACACAGTTAATGAAATCGGCTTCACGCTCTCCAGATTGATTCGTAAACGTACGATTCACAGCTAGAGTAAACGTGGCTACAGCCGCACCATTAGGCGTGTAGCGAAGCTCAGGGTCTTTTGTTAGTCTTCCGACCAATACAACACGGTTTAGCATATTGAAAGACCACCTTTAAATATATATTTCAATGATTTATACTTCTTCTTTAACAACAATGTGGCGAATGATATCGTCACTGATCTTAGCTAAGCGGTCAAATTCTTGAACTGCTGCAGCGTCAGATTGAACGTTTACGATTTGGTAGAAACCGTCACGGAAATCGTTGATTTCGTATGCAAGACGACGTTTACCCCAATCCTTTGTTCCAGTGATCTCCGCACCGTTAGAAGTTAACACGTTATTGAAACGCTCGATAACTGCTTTTTTAGCCTCATCGTCAACTGTTGGGCGGATGATGTACATAACTTCGTACTTTCTCATCTGATTGCACCTCCTTTTGGTCTAAGCGGCCCTAAACGGGCAAGGAGCAATAAATTATATTACTCACAATTGTATATTATAACAAATTACTTGGCCTATGACAAGAACCTATACATTAAAACGGAAATGAATGACGTCTCCATCTTTCACTACATATTCTTTACCTTCTAGACGAACTTTTCCTGCTTCTTTAGCAGCAGACATGCTTCCGCCAGCTAGTAAATCCTCATACGCAACCGTTTCAGCACGAATAAATCCACGCTCGAAGTCTGTGTGAATGATTCCAGCACATTCTGGCGCTTTCATTCCTTTTTTAAATGTCCAAGCACGTACCTCTTGCTCACCTGCTGTGAAATACGTAGCTAATCCTAGAAGAGAGTAAGATGCTCTAATTAGCTGATCAAGCCCTGACTCATTAATACCAAGCTCTTCAAGGAACATTTGCTTCTCTTCTCCTTCAAGCTCTGCAATTTCAGACTCGATCTTCGCACAAACGACGATAACTTCAGCGTTTTCACCAGAAGCAAACTCACGGATTTGCTGCACATATTCGTTGCCCTCATGATCCGCTACTTCATCCTCACTCACATTTGCTACATAAAGGACTGGTTTAGATGTGAGTAAATGAAGCTGTTTCACAAGCTTTTGCTGCTCATCAGTAAATTCTACAGATCTTGCCGATTTCCCAGCTTCAAATGCGTTCATTAGCTTCGACAAAATCTCAAATTCAGCTACTGCTTCCTTGTCCTTTTGTTTTGCAAGCTTACTCACACGAGCTAAACGCTTTTCAACTGTTTCTAAATCAGCCAAAATCAATTCGAGATTAATCGTTTCAATATCTGCCA
Source organism: Bacillus sp. FSL R5-0712 (assembly GCF_038593285.1). Lineage (NCBI taxonomy): Bacteria > Bacillati > Bacillota > Bacilli > Caryophanales > Bacillaceae > Bacillus > Bacillus sp. FSL R5-0712. The sequence continues at coordinate 3,818,651 of NZ_CP151981.1, forward strand.
CAGGATCAACCTTACCAGCTACGTGTGTAATGTTATCATCTGCAAAAGCTCTGACCACGTGACAAATCGCATCTACTTGTCGAATATGAGAAAGGAATTTATTCCCTAAACCTTCACCTTTAGATGCACCTTTGACAATACCCGCAATATCAGTGAATTCGAAAGCAGTGGGAACTGTCTTTTTCGGCTGCACCAATTCTGTTAGCTTTTGTAAACGCTCGTCAGGAACTTCTACAATTCCGACGTTTGGATCAATAGTACAAAACGGATAGTTAGCAGACTCCGCTCCAGCCTGTGTAATTGCATTAAATAGCGTTGACTTCCCGACGTTAGGTAAGCCAACAATACCAGCTGTTAAAGCCATTCTTTCATCTCCTCTATATCAAACGTGCTCGTTATACTGCGTAATATGAACCTAGAGCAATTATAAGTAGGTTTACATGAAAAGACAAGCTAACCATCATGCATTTTCAATAGAAGAAACATCGTTAAAAAGAATAAATCAATGCTTCAAAACGAGATAATGCACCTGGCTTTGCTGTAGAAAAGACAAATTTAATAAAAAAAGCATGAGGCCTACTTAAGCAGTTGGCTCCTCATGCTTGACGAGAATTTTCTTCATTTTTCGTTCAAAATCTCTTCTTGGGATCATCACGCTGTGTCCGCAGCCTTCACATTTAATACGGATATCCATGCCCAAACGAATGACCTTCCACCGATTGGCACCACATGGATGGGGCTTTTTCATTTCTACAACATCATGTAACCCAAACGCTTTGTCTGCCATCAGCCTTCACCTCTCCTTGCTCACTTCATTGAATCTATTGTACAAAAAAACGGCGATGAAGGGCAATGCACAAAACAAAGAGTCTCTTTCAATCGTTCATCCTATTCTTTTTTAGAGAAAAAACCCTTCTTTTAGATCATTTTATTTGTGACCAATAGTTACTTAAACTCCGTTTTTTTTCAATATTGTCACAAACACTGTAGGTCAAAAGGTTTTTATTGGTAGAACGCGGTGGTTTTTCCATATTTTTTGATTTATGATATCTGCATAAATGTTATGTGAGGGAGCAGGTACGATGGTCAATCGAAAGGATAGATTAACTGATAAAGAATATAAAATCATATCCGATCATGCTGGAAATATCGACAATTACCAGCAGCACCATACGATAGAAATTGGTCAGCAAACACTCACTGTCCACGATTTTCTAAAGATCGACCAAAAATTATATGGTTTAACGATGCAGCCGGAACAATCAGATGAATTCATCGTCGCTTTTCACTGTCCGCTGCCACATCAAACGAGGGTGACATCTAAGCAAGATGTACACAACGTGGCACAGTCATTGCTCAAAACAGACTATGCCTATCCAATTGAAAGAAAGTCCCTTGACGGCAATCAAGACCATGTCTTTTTTAAAGGGAAGGAATACATAGAGAAAGTCTGTCAGAAGCATCCGAATGCAGGTATCCACCTCACTGGACAAGCACTTGCCGGTGCTGTTTGTGCTTATATTGCAACAGAACAGCCAGCTGTCAAAAAAGCCGTTACCTTTGACAGCCCAAATATATGGAGCAGCCTATCGCCTTCGATTCAGCAAAAGGCGCAGCAAGGTCAATATAAACGCATGTTGACTGAATATATTCAGCCTAGTCATTACGTCGGTTTACTCAATCGTCATGATCAAGGAGTTGGGCAAGTCAAGTACACCGTACCGCCACGGCAGCAAGACTCAGTCCAAGAATCCGTTAAATACAAAAAAAGGGAAATTGACACCTTTTTAAAATCAGCTTTTGCATCTATGAATATAGAATGGAACGAATCCTTTGATACAAATGCTTTTTTAGCTCTCGTTTCAGGTGAATTCAAAGCAAATGGATATTCGTTCCATCCAAATGGGTCTGCCCGTATTTTAGATGAACAGCTTGATCATAATACAAGTTTTACAGCCATGCTGCTGCAAGAAATTCATTCTGGACGTGCATATGCACAAAGCGGACTTGAAATTATCATAAAATCCCATTTACTAAAAAATTCATCCTATGATCTGCAAAGCATTATTGAACATGAAGTGCACACTGTATTTGAAAAAATCGATGGAATTGATGAAAGTGTAAAAGACGCCGTCCATCATGTAAAACAAGAGCTTAAAGGACTCGTAGGCTTTGGCCACTATGATTTATTAAGTCATAGTGATGTGGAAGCACTGGTAGACGAAGTGAGGATGGAACAGTCGCATTCCTCCTTTTATTCACACGAAAAACAGCTGAATGCCTTGTACACCCTGAGGGATTACGAACAAGAGCTTTCTGCTCTTTCAAGACATATGTACACAATGGGTGATGACTACGCCAAGGCAGATAGACGCCTTGCAATGCAAATGGGTATTCATTAAGAAAGGAGTCATCGCATGATCAATCAAAATAAGCCTCCTAGTGACGCCCAGCGTTTCTTGCAAAATGTGAGTGCCCGCCGCTCCATGTCTGTATTCGAAAATCAATCGGCACCACACACACAAACACAGTCTCCAGAAGAAATGGCCGCCATTCAGGCCATGCGCAGAGAAGGACAGCGAAAGGATCTAAAACGGCTGCTCAAAATGCGGCTGCACGACGAATTAGCAAATACTCGCGTGCACTTGGAGTATCAATTGGCTAAAACAGAAGACATGATAAACCAGACGACCATTGTCAAACAACACATTTCCCAGCATTTAAAGGGACAGGCCATTTCAGAATTAGAGGATCGTCTCCAGCGTCTCAAGCAAATGCCTGTCTATGATGATATCAAAGAAGCTATTGATTCAATTCAGATCAAATAAGCACAGCTCTAAAAAAGAGAGGTGCTTATTTTGTTTTATCAATATAATTTTTAGGACGAGAAAATATCTTTTTACTTAAAATCGGATACAGCATTAAACAGACGAGCAAATAAAGATTCAACAAACTATAAATTGGATACAAGAAAGCAATCAAATCAGCAAATCCAAGAGATGTTAAAGGTGCCATCAAAAGAAGCATCACCAATACAACCAGCCAGCGAGGCATTCGTACAAAAGAAAGCATCCGGCTTGATAATCCAAATAAACCCGCTGCCGTCGTCGTATAAATTGCTAGACAAAGGACAACGGTCATAAACACAAACAAAGAAGTCGGCGCCCCTTCTAATACTGTAAACAAAGGAATTCCCTCTGATGAAAGGCTTCCAGAAATATCAACCAGTATTTCGTTATACACATACGAGATGACACCAAAAATAAGACCGCTTAATATACTCGCCACCTTGGCTTCCCCAAGCCCCTTCATTTCTTTCCCAACCGAAGACAGCACTGCCACGACAGATAATATATTCAAAGAAGCAAAGACAATGCTGGCAGGCCAATTGTACTGCTGCCCAAAATCAATACGCCACATATGATCATGATTCATATAATAAAAAACAAACGCATAGATGAGCCCCGCCACCAAAATTGGTATAATGAAAGCATTCACAGATAAAAGCCCTTTCACATCCCAGAAAAAAATCATAAATGAAAACAAACAAAACGCGCCGATGCCAATCCAAAAAGGCACATGATACATCTCAAGAGTCACCCCGCCGCCGGCAATCATGACCGTCGTTGTCGTGAATAAATATAGGACAATTAAAACGTCATACACCTTAGCCAGCCATGGACCGACAAGCCGTTCCAGCACTGGCACAAAGTGATCGGCACGCACCTCATAACTGATTTTTAACACCACATAGGTAGACAGCATAAACATCAATGTAAACAGTAGAATGGCTAGTCCGCTATCAATGCCAAAAAACTGCCAAATTTCCTGGCCGGAAGCATATCCCGCTCCTATTAAGCTTCCTAAAATTAAAAGCGTCCACCTTGAACCAGCCTTCCACACAATCATCACCTCATAGGTATAGAATTAAGCTTGTTTCCGTATACTGATACTAACTACTATGACAAGGAAGTGAGACCTATGAATAGCAAGAACGGTCTTTTTTTTAGAAATAGGGTAAAAGAATACGTGTCCCATACGGATACAAACGCCATTCAACAGCTTAAAAGTATTTTATTCTCGCATCTTCAGAAAGCAGGAAAAAGACCCGTTGCCATCGTCTGTATTGGAACAGACCGCTCAACTGGCGACTCTCTAGGTCCACTTGTTGGTACAAAGCTTTCAGGTCTGGATTTGAAAAAGCTTCATGTATATGGAACACTCTCTGACCCAGTGCATGCGGTCAATTTAAAAGAAAAACTCGCTGAAATTGAACAAGCTCATAAACACCCGTTTATTGTAGCGGTTGATGCCTGTTTAGGAAGAGTGAAAAGTGTCGGTTCCTTCCAAATTGGAGATGGTCCGTTAAAGCCTGGAGCTGGTGTCCAAAAGGAGCTGCCAGAGGTAGGAGATATTCATATTAATGGGATCGTCAATGTGAGTGGTTTCATGGAATACTTCGTCCTTCAAAACACACGTCTTCATCTTGTCATGTCTATGGCCAATACACTTTCTGAAAGTCTATCTCACATTGACCAAATGGATTGGACGAGAGAAAAAAGCCGGTCTCTCTTCACCCCTATTCAAAATATCACTGGAAGAATATAAAAAAGACCATCTCATATCAAGATGGTCACTCTGATGATTCCTTCGTAGAAAGCAATTCAAGGATTCTTTCTAAATCTTCATTCGAGAGGAATTCAATCTCAATTTTCCCTTTTTTCTTCTGTTTCTTGATCGTCACGGAAGTACCAAAGTAGTTTTGTAAGAAAGACTCTCTTTCTTTCAACACTCGATCCTTTGGTGCTTCTTTTTTCTTTGTTTCACGTGGAACATTTTCGTTTAACTGCTGAACAAGTTTCTCAACCTGTCGTACGTTTAACCCCTCATCCACGATTTTCTTTACCAAAGGCGCCAGCTTCTTTTTGTTCTTTAAGCTGAGCAATGTGCGGCCATGTCCCATTGATAACGTTCCATTTGCAATCAGCTTTTGGATGTCATCCGGTAAAGTCAACAGACGGAGATGGTTCGCAATATGCGGTCTGCTTTTCCCTAATCGCTTCGCTAATTCCTCTTGCGTCACACTTAGATGATCCAGCAAGGAAGCATATGCTTCCGCTTCCTCTAGTGGAGATAGATCCTCACGCTGTAGGTTTTCTAAGAGGGCAATTTCTCTCATCAGTGTTTCTGAAAACTCTCGAACGATTGCAGGAATTGTTGTCAGACCAGCTTGTTGTGCTGCGCGGAAACGGCGTTCTCCTGCTACTATGTCATATCCTTTAATCGATTTACGAACAATGATCGGCTGTAAAACCCCGTGCTGCTGAATCGATTCTTTCAGATCAGACAATGCATCATCATCAAACGTTTTCCTTGGTTGATACGGATTCGGACGCAAATCCTTTAATTTGATTTCTTCAACCGTTTCTTCATTTGAGTCTACATTGTTAAATAGTGCATTAATACCCTTTCCAAGACCTTTAGCCATTCGCATCCACTTCCTTTGCTAAGTCTAAATAGACATCTGCACCTCTTGAACGTGGATCATACAAGATAATCGGCTTTCCATGACTAGGCGCTTCACTCAGCCTCACATTTCTCGGAATGACGGTTTGATAGACTTTATCTCTAAAGTACTTCTTCACTTCTTCGATTACCTGAATCCCAAGGTTTGTTCGGGCATCAAGCATTGTCAGCAAGACACCTTCAATGGCAAGATCGGTATTTAAATGTTTCTGCACGAGACGAACTGTGTTTAACAATTGGCTCAATCCTTCAAGCGCATAATATTCGCACTGAACTGGTATTAAAACGGAATCGGATGCAGTTAACGCATTAATCGTCAGCAGTCCAAGTGATGGCGGGCAGTCAATAATCATATAATCATAATTCTGCTTAACAGATTCAAGTGCTCTCTTCAGCCTCACTTCACGTGAGATTGTAGGCACAAGCTCTATTTCAGCCCCTGCAAGCTGTATTGTCGCAGGAATGACATCAAGATTTTCGACCTCTGTCGTCTTAATCACATCAAGAACATCTGCATCATCAACTAAAATATCGTACACACACTTTTCTACGTCGGCTTTCTCAATCCCAATACCACTCGTGGCATTGCCCTGCGGATCAATATCAACTAACAACACTCGTTTGCCTATGTATGCTAAACACGCACCCAAATTAACAGAAGTTGTCGTCTTCCCGACGCCGCCCTTCTGGTTGGTAATCGCTATGATTTTTCCCACGATGTCACCCACTTTCAACTTAACAAGTTTCTCATTCATTCATACTTTCTATTCTATCAAAAAAAGTATGAAACGTTTGCTTTTTTTGTTTCCCTATTATAAATTCGTCGGTGAATGTGCCTTTTCGTACATAAAAGTAAGAATGAAAACGCATCGAAAAAGTATATTGATATATCTTTTTGGATGTCTGAATTCAATTGTACGGCATTTGCTCACAAGGCTGGGTTATTGTTTGTCCACAAGTCATAGTTCTTGGATCAGCTTCAGCAATCATCAAGGGGATCGTTCCCTCTTGGTGCGAATGCTGTACAGTCACTTCTTTAGACATACCGCTTTGTTTCATCATGTTTTTATCATTTCATTTGCAAAAGCAAACAGTAAATAACAAATGATAATAAAAAGATTTACAAAAAAAGCTGACGAGAGGCGCTCATCAGCTTTTTTCTATTTAGGAATTCGAATCGTTAATTGGATATATTCCTCAAACTCTTCTTCCTCGGTATTTATTTTAAGTCCGCTGTCTTCTACCATGTGGAGAGACTGACGAATGGTATTCATCGCAATTCGTGTATCACGACTAAACGCCTTACGTTTTGGCTTCGGTTTGCGATCCGTTTTTTGTTCAAGCATCTTCACTACACGCTCTTCAGTCTGTTTCACATTCAACTGCTTTTCGATGATTTCCTGCAATAGCGCGATTTGTAATTCTGGAAGCTTTAGGGGCACAAGTGAACGTGCATGCCTTTCAGAGATTTTTTTCTCTAAAATGGCTTGTTGTACCTCTTCAGGCAACTTTAAAAGTCTTAATTTGTTTGCAACAGTTGATTGTCCCTTGCCTAAACGCTGAGCAAGCGCCTCTTGTGTTAAATCATGAAGCTCTAAAAGACGTGCATAAGCATGAGCCTCTTCAATAGAAGACAGCTCTTCTCTTTGCAAATTTTCAATCAATGCCACAGATGCCGTTTCCGTATCAGTAAAATCTTTTATAATAGCGGGGATTTTCTCCCATTGAAGAGTCTGTACCGCCCTCCAACGTCTTTCGCCGGCGATCAGTTCATATTTTCCTTCTTCTTCTGTTGGTCTAACAACAATCGGTTGGATAATGCCATGGGTATGAATCGTCGTGGCCAGCTCTTGTATCTTTTCTTCTGAAAAAATGGTGCGTGGCTGAAAACGGTTTGGCATAATTGTGTCGACCGGGAGCTCCTGTATCTCTTCCTTTAATGTATCATGCTCAGCAATCTCTGCCTCTATTTCGGTTTCACGCTCAGGATGTTCTTTGTCTCCAAGCCCGAAGAAGCGTGAGAGTGAATGCTTCATGAACCTACACCACCTTTAAAAACTACCTTTTTATAATTCTATTTTCTCATGTTTTTTCCTTCTGTAAAATCATAAATATTGAAGAAAAACCGACCTTTTACATGATCAACCTTCTATTGGTGATTTATTAGGTGTTCCTGGTTTTCTAGGATATTTTTTTGGTGTTTGCTTTTTCTTTTCAATGACAATGATGTTCCGTTCGCTTTCTTCTAAAGGAAGAACAAAGGAATGCTTTTCAACAACCTCTCCTCCGAGAACTGTGACAGCTTTTTTCCCTGCTTGCATTTCTTCATCAGCGGCAGATGCTTTTAAGGCAACAAACAATCCTTCTTTTTTCACTAGAGGCAGACATAGTTCGCTCAAGACGGATAAACGTGCAACTGCTCTAGCAGTGACAAGATCATAGCTTTCACGCTTTTCCTTACGTTGTCCAAACGTTTCCGCACGATCATGATAAAAAGTAGTATCTTGTAAGTTTAATCCTTTTGCTAACTCATTGAGAAACGTAATTCGTTTCTGAAGAGAATCAACAATGGTCACATGTAGATGAGGGAAACAAATTTTAAGAGGAATGCTTGGAAAACCAGCACCAGCTCCAATATCACAAATCGTCGTCACTTTGTGAAAATCAATAAAAAATGCTGCTGATATTGAATCATAAAAATGCTTTAAATACACTTCTTCCTTTTCAGTAATGGACGTTAAATTCATTTTCTCGTTCCATTCTACAAGCATGCGGAAGTAGGTTTCAAATTGTTCAAGCTGCACAGGAGAAAGAGTGATCCCTTTCTCCTCTAGTGCTGCTGTAAATTGTTCAATGTTCATGCCGACATCCTTTCTATTCTGCTATCTTCGCAATACGCCCCTGCTCTAAATATACTAAAAGGATAGAAATATCAGCAGGGTTAACGCCTGAAATACGAGAAGCCTGTGCAACAGAAAGCGGTCGGACTTCTTTCAGCTTTTGTTTCGCTTCAGTTGCAATCCCTTTGATGGCGTCATAATCAATACGATCAGGAATCTTTTTGTTCTCCATCTTTTTCAGTTTTTCAACTTGCTGGAGTGACTTTTCAATATAACCTTCGTATTTAATTTGAATCTCTACCTGCTCACACACATCAGAAGGAAGCGGTGTTTCAGCAGGAGCTAATTTCACAACAGATTCATAATTCATTTCCGGACGCTTCATTAAATCACTTGCACGAATGCCGTCCTTCAACTCACTTCCACCGAGTGAACGAATAAATTCTTGAGTCTCTGCTGTAGGTTTAATGATGACAGAATATAAACGTTTTTTCTCTGCTTCAATGGCTTCTTTTTTCTGCTGGAATGCTTGGAATCTTTCTTCAGAAATTAATCCAATTTGATAGCCAAGTTCAGTTAATCTTAAATCAGCATTGTCATGACGTAGAAGTAGACGATACTCAGCACGTGATGTCAAGAGACGGTATGGTTCATTTGTTCCTTTTGTGACAAGGTCATCGATGAGGACACCGATATATGCATCAGATCGGCTTAAAATGACTTCTTCTTTACCTAATGCTTTTCTTCCTGCATTAATACCTGCCATAATCCCTTGACCTGCTGCTTCCTCATAACCAGACGTACCATTAATTTGGCCGGCTGTATATAATCCAGAAATTTTCTTCGTCTCAAGTGTAGGCCACAACTGAGTAGGCACAATCGCATCATACTCGATGGCATAACCCGCTCTCATCATTTGAACATTCTCGAGTCCTGGGATGGTTGAAAGCATGCGCTGCTGTACATCCTCCGGAAGACTTGTAGACAATCCTTGAACATAAACTTCCTGTGTATTACGACCTTCTGGCTCTAAGAAAATTTGATGTCTCGGTTTATCATTGAAACGAACCACTTTATCTTCAATGGACGGGCAGTATCTAGGGCCAGTTCCTTTAATCATACCTGAATACATTGGAGAACGGTGAAGATTCTCATCAATAATTTGATGAGTCTCTAAACTCGTGTATGTTAACCAGCATGGCAGCTGGTCAGTAATATATTCAACCGTTTCATAGGAGAATGCCCGCGGGACATCATCACCTGGTTGAATTTCTGTTTTACTATAGTCAATCGAGTGGCTATTCACTCGAGGAGGTGTTCCTGTTTTAAAGCGAACCAAATCGAATCCTAGTTCTGCTAAATGATCCGATAATTTAATGGAAGGCTGCTGGTTATTTGGACCGCTTGAATACGATAAGTCTCCTAAAATGATGCGGCCTTTTAAGAAAGTCCCTGTCGTTAATACAACAGACTTTGCACGATAGTTAGCCCCCGTTTGAGTAACAACACCTTTACATTCATTATCTTCTACAATTAAATGATCTACCATACCTTGCAGCATTGTCAGGTTTGGTTCATTTTCCATTGTTTTTTTCATTTCATGCTGATATTGGAACTTATCTGCTTGCGCTCTTAACGCACGGACAGCAGGTCCTTTCCCCGTATTCAGCATTCGCATTTGAATATGCGTCTTATCTATATTTCGCGCCATTTCTCCGCCTAGAGCATCAATTTCTCTGACGACAATCCCTTTTGCGGGGCCGCCTACGGACGGATTACATGGCATAAAAGCAACCATATCGAGGTTGATAGTCAATACAAGTGTTTTGGCGCCCTGTCTTGCAGAAGCAAGAGCAGCCTCAACTCCAGCATGACCGGCACCCACGACGATTACGTCATAATTGCCAGCTTCATAACCCATTTCTTATGTTCCTCCCTTTACTTTCCTAAACAGAATTGAGAGAATAACTGATCAATCAAGCTTTCATGAACAGCATCCCCAATAATTTCACCCAGCTGTTCCCAGCAGCGTGTTAAATCTATTTGAACTATGTCGATCGGTACATCCATTTCAATTCCTTCAAGAGCATCCTCAATGGATTGTTTTGCTGCCTGAAGAAGGGCAATATGTCTTGTGTTACTTACATACGTTAAATCTCCACTTTCAATTGAACCCGTGAAGAATAATGATTGAATCGCAATTTCGAGCTCATCAATCCCCTTTTCTTGTAATAATGATGTAGTAACCACCGGACGATCCTTCGCTAACTGCTTGACCTTTTCGATATCAAGCTTAGGCTCAAGATCTGTCTTATTCACGATCACGATGATATCCATGCCTGAGACGGCCTCAAATAGTTTGATATCCTCTTCTGACAATTCCTCGCTATAATTGAGCACAAGTAAAATCAGGTCAGCTTCTTTTAAGACCTGTCTAGATCGTTCAACCCCTATACGCTCAACAATGTCCTCCGTCTCACGTATACCCGCAGTATCGACTAAACGAAGCGGTACACCTCTAACATTTACATACTCCTCAATGACATCTCTCGTTGTTCCAGGAATATCTGTTACAATCGCTTTTGTTTCCTGTACAAGACTATTCAACAAGGAAGACTTCCCAACATTCGGTCTTCCAATAATGACAGTGGATAAGCCCTCGCGAAGTATTTTCCCCTGCTGAGAAGTCGTTAGCAGTGACTCAATTTCCTTTTTCACTGATGTTGCCTTTTCAACTAAAACTCGATGCGTCATTTCTTCAACATCGTCATACTCAGGATAGTCAATATTAACTTCAACATGAGCCAGAGTTTCCAATATCTCACCGCGAAGTCGTTTAATCAAACCGGAGAGTCGTCCCTCCATTTGAGTAATCGCTACATTCATCGCACGATCTGTCTTTGCACGAATCAAATCCATTACCGCTTCAGCCTGTGAAAGATCAATTCTTCCATTTAAGAAAGCTCGTTTTGTAAACTCACCTGGCTCCGCTAATCTTGCTCCTTCTCTTAAAGCAAGCTGCAGTACTTTATTGACCGTTACAATTCCGCCATGGCAGTTAATCTCAATAACGTCTTCTCTCGTAAATGTTTTTGGTGCTCGTAATACTGACACCATGACCTCTTCTATGACTTGCTCAGTGCTAGAGTCCACAATATGACCATAATGAATCGTATGTGAAGCCACCGATACAAGTTTTTTCTCCTTAGGACCTTTATACATCCGATCAGCAATCTGTACCGCATCAGGCCCGCTTAAACGAATAATCGCAATTGCTCCTTCACCCATCGGTGTAGAAATTGCTGCAATTGTATCCATCACTCATTCACCTCTTTCTCTACTTAATAAACAGTCTGTTATCTATTAAATGGACATTGTCCATCTCTATATCAAAAACGCTTAATCCAAAATTTAAAGATACCATAAATGAAAGCGAAGTGAAAGTATCCCATATCTAATTATCCACAGCTTTGCATCTTATCTATTTTAACACTTAACTTATCCACATGTGAATAACGACGTTTGAAACTTGTCTTCACATCTTACACCTAAATCCAATAAATTTAAACGCCCTGATCCCTATACTTACTTGTTAAATTGGAGTTTTGCACCCATATCACACACTCATTTTTTAGAAATAGAGGATGAATCCTCTATAAAAAGCAATTTTTCAATAAAAAAAGACTAAAATCCAGCTTTGCTGAATCTTAGCCTTTCTGCTATTTTTTATACAGCACCACAACATGACGTTTGCTGCCTGTATCTTCAGATGCCGTTGCAAGTTCTTTAGAGAATGCAGCAATCGCATCATGAACAATTTTTCGTTCATTCGAAGGCATTGGTTCTAAATGAACCTTTCTCTTCGTTTTTAAAACCCGATTTGCTGTTTTGACTGCATATTGTTCAAGTGCTTCTTGTCGTTTCTTCCTATAATCGCCAATATCAATTGTTATATGATGATACTGATCAGAATAACGATTAAACACTAGCTGTACCAACGTTTCTAAAGAGTACAATGTTTGGCCTCTTTTTCCAATCATTAATGACGTTTTATCTCCATCAATGTGGAAAGAAATCTTTTTCGGTTCCTGTTTGGAAATAATCTTTGCTTTAGGATCAATAGACTTAACAATTTTATCTAAATACTGTGTAGCTAATTTAAGTGCATTCATCTTTTCTACTAACTTGACCACAGCTTGTCTTTTACCAAATAATCCTAAAAACCCTTTATTTCCTTCATCTACTATTGTGATTTCTACTTCTTCTTGTAGTAGCTGAATTTGTTTAAGTCCGGAATCTACTGCTTCTTCGATTGTGCGACCGACAGCAGTTATTTCCTTCATTTTTTATTCCCGCCAGCTTTTTCTTTTGTATCTACTTTTACTTGAGGTGTTTTAATCACCAATGTTTGAATGATCATGAAAATGTTACCTACAACCCAGTACAATGAAAGTGCTGCTGGGAAACTAATTGCAAACACAACGATCATAATCGGCATCACCCATAACATGATAGCCATTTGAGGGTTGTCCGAAGGATTTCCAGCCATCATCAGCTTTTGCTGAATGAAAGTAGCTACACCCGCAATAATCGGTAATAGGAACAATGGATCTGGGCTGCCTAAGTCAAACCATAAGAATGTATGCTTTTTAATTTCTGCTGTTCTCATAATTGCATGATAGAAACCAATAAGGATTGGCATTTGAATTAAAATTGGGAAACAGCCTGCTAACGGATTGACGCCATTTTTTTGAAAAAGGGCCATTGTTTCCTGCTGAAGCTGCTGCTGTGTTTTTTGATCTTTAGAACTATATTTTTCACGAAGCTTTTTCAATTCAGGCTGTAATGCTTGCATCGCTTTTGTACTTCTTAACTGTTTAATCATTAATGGTAAAATAAGCAAGCGAATTAGCAGTGTCACAATAATAATCGCTACACCATAGTTTTCACCAGTTAAGTTTGCCATGTACGTGATTAATTGAGATAGCGGGTAAACAATATAAGAATTCCAGAATCCCTTACTATCTGATGTAATTGGTTCATTGATCTGTGTACATCCTGCCAATAAAACCAATACGCCAATCAAGCTAAATATTAGTAATAATCGCCTTTTCAACAAGATTCCTCCCATTACTTCAAACTTTATTTAAGTTGGAATTGATTAAGAAAGTGACTCACCTAATCAGTATGGTAACATTTTTTCTTTGCAAAGTGGTGGTTTCATTTTAATTCACTAGATGAAGGAAGCGCTTTTAAAAATTGATTCAACGAAAGTTTCTATTACGAAGACTTTTTCGGTTGTTGTTGATAAACAGCGGATTTTCTAAATAAATGTTGGAGAGACTTCTTTGTTTCTTCAAAGGTCAATTCACTCGCTGGTTTTCGTGCAATGACAATGTAGTCTTTTTCTTGCTTTAACTTATGGCCTTCCTCTAAAAACACCTGACGAATCAGACGTTTAATTCGGTTTCTAATCACTGCATTACCAATCTTCTTACTGACAGACAATCCTAGACGCAGTTCAACTTGATTTGGCTGATCCAGCTGGTAAATAACGAATTGGCGATTTGCCATTGATTGACCTTTTTTGAACACCTTTTGAAACTCTTCATTTTTTTTTAGCCTGTTTCGCTTCTTCATGTTTTCTTCCACTCCGATAAAAACTGACAGTTCATTTACGATTTTATGTAAAAAAGACCACTGACATTATTCAGTGGCCTAAGCTGATAATTTTTTTCTACCTTTGCTGCGGCGTCGCTTTAAAACTAGACGTCCGTTTTTAGTACTCATACGGCTGCGGAAGCCATGAACTTTACTACGCTTACGGTTATTTGGTTGAAACGTTCTTTTCATTTATGACACCTCCCTGAGGAATAGCTGTTTAAGACAGTCTAACTCATTATATTTGTGTAACCCATCGATTGTCAATATCAATGATAAAACTCTTATTATCAACCTTATAAGCATAACATAAGTTATCAAACGAAGAAACCTTCTTTTTTAGTTTCCAGCATTTTATTCTTTTTTTCCTCCTAAAAAACCTTCAAAACAAGAATGTGGATATTTTTCCGGCATATTTAGACTATCCACACCCATTATCGACATTTTTTTCACACAAATAACCTATGTGGATAATTATTTTTCAACAGGATGTAAAGTGTGTGGATAAGTTTGTGACACCCATTGCACCATCTTGTTTATTTTGATATTATATTTGTGTTTTAACTCTTAATTACTTATCTGGCCTTTTTATATTATCCACAATTTGTGGATAACCTGTGGAAAGTTATTACACAGCCTGTTGAATTGTTTATCCACAGCTTGTGTAATTTGTCGAAAAGACGTTTTTCTACTATATTAATTGTTTTCAACAATGTATGTGCACGAATGGTGATGACCATTTGCTCTTTTTCGTGTTCTATAACAGTTTGATACTGGTCATTTTAAAAAGAAAAGGAGGGGGGAGAGGCCTT